>OY770029.1:5342500-7402077 GCA_963669445.1 Rhodospirillales bacterium | reverse complement strand
ACGGCATCGCTCCCTTTGCCTTGTTGCTGTCTTCGGACCCGGCCTAGGCGGCATCCCTGGTCGCCATGCGTTCGCGGATGGCATCCAGTAGGTCCGGTAGCATCAGTTCCCAATCATTGGCATGCGTCTGGCGCAGCAGCTTGATGGTTGGATACCAGGGACTATCGCCCCTGTCCAAGAGCCAACGCCAGTGCGGCGGATGAGAGAGCAGCACCCAGGTCTCCTTGCCGAGCGCGCCCGCCAGATGCGCTACCGCCGAATCGACCGAGACGATGAGATCGCAGCCTGCCACCACGTCGCTCCAAGGCCCGAGCGCGGTTCCGTCCGGCACGCCCTTCGGGTTTTGCACAGCGATTCCTTCGGTCCGGGTCAGATGCCGGCATTCGGCCTCGGTATCTCCTGGCTGCAGATTGATCAGACGCGTTCCGGGATGTTGCAGCGAGCGCGCCAACTTCGGAAGCGGCAGGGAGCGCTCCTTGCCCTTGTCCGGATGGCTGCTGCGCCAAGAGATTCCGATTGCCAACTCCTTCTCGTCCGCCAGACGACGCGGCTGTTTGGCATAGAGATAGGCATTGGCCGAAGGCACATTGTTTAGATTAGTCTGGGTGCGGCTGGGGGCAGACAGAATCGGCAGGCAATAATCGGCCTGCACCGGCGCCACTTCGCCCTTGCCGGCGGCCACCACCTGAACACGGTCGACGCGCGAAAAGCTGCGCCCGATCAGTTCCTGAGCTTCGGCCGGCACCTCCAGGATCATCCGCGCCTGGGGATAGCGGCGTAGAATAACTGGCGCGTAGCGGCAGAACTGGAGCGACTCTTCCAAGCCCCCCTCATGGCGCAGAAAGAGCGTCTGGCTGGTAAGCGGGCTGCCATCCCAAAGCGGCGGCATGCCGGCCTCAGTCGCCCCATCGGCCTCCAAACGGGCCTCGAAATTGGCAAAGCCTGGCGGGTACTTGCCCAAGAGCAACTGGATTTCGCCAAGAAGATGCTTACAAGCCGCATCCTCCTTGTTCTTACGCAGCTTTTGCTCACAGAGCTTGCGCGCCTGTTCGACATCACCGCTGGCAAGCGCCTCGCGCGCCGCCTCAAGAGATCCCTCAGCTTCACTCATAGCGTTCTCCCGCCAAACCTCCCAAGAGACTTGCCCACCCTAGGCCCAGCCGGTCAAGTCCGCAGGTTGCCCGGATCAGGAGAAAGGTCGCGAGAGTTGGCGCACGCAAGGAGCGCAGTCCCCACTAGGCAGCGGTGACCAGGTCTGTCGCTAGCGCCTGGATCGCCGTCGGCGGCGCCCTTCCTGACCCTCCTCGCCGCCGATCTGCACACGCTTCGGCGCCGGCAAGGTCACCTCTTTCGACAGCTCAGGAAAGGAGTCGCTGGCGTGCGGCATCGACATGGCAGCAACGAAGTGGTCCTGGAACAGCGGCTCCACTGCGGTTTCGATCTTCTCGACGCGGCGAACGACTGCTTCAATCTCATCGCGCGCCGACTGATTCAGCAGTGCAATTCTGGCGCCGGTCGAAGCAGAATTGCCGGCCGCATGCACCCGGTCCAGACGGCAATCCGGGATCATGCCCAAGACCATGGCATACTTCACATCGATGTGGCTGCCGAAGGCACCGGCCAGCATAATGCGCTCCACCCGCTCGACGCCCAAGCGATCCATCAACAGACGAATTCCGGCATAGAGCGCCGCCTTGGCCAACTGGATGGCCCGGATATCATTCTGGGTGATGCGGATTTCAGGCTCGCCCTCGTGCAGCAGGTAGGCGAAGGTACGACCGTCGGCCTGTACACGTGGACTCTTGGCCGCCATGGCTCCATCCACCGTGCCGTCGGTGGCCAAGATGCCGGTCAGGAACATCTCGGCGACGGCTTCGATGATGCCGGACCCGCAGATACCAGTGACACCGGTACGCCCAGTCTCCTTGGCGAAGTCGGGGTCATCCGACCAGAGATCGCAGCCGATCACCTTGAAGCGCGGCTCCAGGGTTTCCGGGTCGATGCGAATACGCTCGATCGCGCCGGGTGCCGCGCGTTGGCCACCGGATATCTGCGCACCCTCGAAAGCCGGACCGGTCGGCGAGGAACAGGCCAGCAGGCGATCCTTGTTGCCCAGCACGATCTCCGCATTGGTGCCGACGTCCACCAGCAAGGTGATCTCGTCACGCAGATGCGGCGTTTCGGAGAGGATGCAGCCGGCGGTATCGGCGCCGACATGCCCGGCAATGCACGGCAGGACATAGACGCGCGCGTTCTCGCCGACTTCGATGTCGAGTTGAGAGGCCCAAAGTGTGAGGCCGGAATTCAGCGCCAACGCGAAGGGCGCGCCACCCAGCTCCGTCGGATCGATGCCCAGCATCAGGTGGTGCATAATCGGATTGCCGACGAAGGTCATGTTTAAGATCAGATGGCGATCGATACCGGCCTCGTTCGCCACTTCTTCCGCCAAGGCATTGAGCGCCTCGCGGACGACCTTGGTCATCTCCTGATCGCCGCCGGGGTTCATCATCACATAGGAGACGCGGCTCATCAGGTCTTCGCCGAAACGGATCTGCGGGTTCATCAGGCCAGCCGAGGCGATCACCTCACCAGTGCGCAGATCGCAGAGGTGGGCGGCAATCGTGGTCGAACCGACATCGACGGCAATACCGAAGGCGCGCTCCACGAAACCCGGCCAGACGGCCGTCACGACCTGTCCACGATGCACCGCGACGGTCACCTTCCAGTCACCCTGCCGCAGTGCCTTTTGCAGGTGCTGCAGCATGGAGAGGTCGTACTCCAGTGTGGTCTCGACCCCCCATTCGCGATCCAGGGCCGCGTGCAGGCGCTCCACATCGCCGGAGGGGTGATGCATGTCTGGCTCCTCCACCTCGACGTAGTAGAGGCGGATGGCGGGATCGAGCTTGATGTCGCGAACTTCGGCCCGCTTGCGGACAACCTGGCGATAGACTTGGCTGTCGGCCGGGACGTCGATAACGGCGTCGCCCAGCAGCTGCATTTGGCAAGAAAGGCGGCGTCCGGCCTTCATTCCCCTCTTACGGTCGTAGCGAACCTCGACTTCGTTTTGCGGAGAGAGATGATCGGCGCGGCTGACGATGCCGTGCTTTGCGAAGTCACCCTCGCTCACCAGGCACTGACAACGCCCGCAGATCCCGCGACCGCCGCAGACCGTGTCGATGTCGACACCGAGGCTGCGCGCGGCCTTCAGGACCGGCGTTCCAATTGGGAAGTGCCCGCGGCGACCGGAGGGCGTAAAGACGACAAGCGCCTTGGCCTGACTCGCTTCGGCCTCGCTGGCGGCTTTCGGATCAACCGCCTCGTTCATCTCACCCCCCTTGCTGGCCCCAGGACCGTTGCACGAACGACTTAGTCTGCCTTGCGTCCGCGCGCCGGTCCAGAAACTGCTGGCTTAGCTGGCGCTTGCCCGACGGCGACGACGTTCGCCGCGCTCGCCCCGGGCTCCTGCCTGCCCTTCCGGTGCAGGCTCACGATACTTCCTAATCCAAGAACGGCAATCACGGTCGCGATGCATGAGGACGTCGGATGCACGAATGCAGCCCATGTCTTCGTCATGCAGCGGATTCATGATCGCCGAGGTCATGCCGAAGCCCGACGCCATGGCCAGGAACACACCGTTCATGACGCGTCGGTTCGGCAGGCCGAAAGAGATGTTGGAGGCCCCGCATGTGGTGTTGACATCCAGCTCACGATGCAGGCGGTCGAGCAGGCTGAAGACTTGCTTGCCGGCCGTGCCCATGGCGCCGATCGGCATCACCAGCGGATCGACCACGACATCCTCTTTGGGGATGCCATAGTCTTGCGCCCGCTCGACGATCTTCTTTGCCACGTCGAAGCGCACGTCGGGATCTTCCGAAATGCCGGTCTCGTCATTGGAGATCGCGACAACGGCGGCGCCGTACTTCTTGATCAGCGGCAGAACGACTTCGAGACGCTCTTCCTCGCCGGTGACGGAGTTCACCAGGGCTTTGCCCTGGTAGACCTCCAGGCCGCGCTCCAGCGCCTCGACGATGGAGCTATCGATGGACAGCGGGACATCGACCAGCGACTGCACCAGCTTGATCGACTCGGCAAGAATGGCAGGCTCGTCGGCCAGCGGTATGCCGGCGTTCACATCCAGCATGGCGGCGCCGCCAGCCACCTGGGCCACTGCATCTCGCTCGACCGTCGAATAGTCGCCGGCCGCCATCTCTGCTGCCAGCTTCTTGCGACCGGTCGGGTTGATACGCTCTCCAATCACACAGAAGGGCTGATCATAGCCGATCACGACTGTCTTGTTCCTCGACGACACCACAGTGCGCGCCATCTCGTCTGGTCCTCTTCCACTGCTAGCCCAAGGCCATTTGGCGTGGGCAATCATAAAGGCCGCCAAACCGCGCCACGCGCTTGGCGGCCCTCAATCCACAAGTCTTGTCACCCTGCAGACTTGCGCGTCCTCCAGTTTCTCGGCTGACCGAAAAGCGACGCCCATTGTTCGAGACGCGCAGCGCTGCGCTTTCCTTTCGCAGGGTGGCGGTATCGCAGGGTGCGCTTGGCAAGTGGCAGGGCCTGCGCTAGCAGAGTGGCTTCCTCTCCTCTGCAGCGAGTACATAGCCGCATGACCAGACGCCTTATCTCCTCAGGGTCCAGTTTCGAGGCCCTTGCCGGCTACAGCCGGGCCGTCGTGCAAGGACCCTTCGTCTTTGTGTCCGGCACTACCGGTTTCGACTACAAGGCAGGCACCATCTCTGATGACCCAGCCGAACAGGTCGCGCAGTGTTTCATGAACATCAACACCGCCCTCGCGGAGGCCGGCGCTGCCCTCAGCGATGTCGTGCGGATCGTGGTCTATCTGGCCGACCGGGATCTATTCGACACCGTCGCCCCGGCACTCGGTGCCAAGCTGGGCCAAATCAGGCCGGCCAATACGACGGTCATCGCCCAGCTTGCCGACCCCAGGATGCTGGTCGAGATTGAAGTCACGGCTTTACGCCAAGACGCCAGCCTGTGAGGAGTTTCGTCATGCAAAGTCCAAATCGTTCATTGATCGCCCTGCTGCTAGCCGGAGTGGGCCTTGGCGCTGCCTCGCCCTCCGCCGCGGATGCCATAGCCGAGACCTGCCAACCTGCGGTCGGATCCTTCATCACGACCAACAGCCTGCCGGACGGTCAGGGTGGGACGATCCACTCGCGCAGCCTGATCTCACTGACCAATGGCGGTCATGCGCTGCGCAGCGACTCCGACCAATACGCCGGGCTCGGCGAGCATGCCTTCGGTGACAGCCACGGTGCTTGGGTTTGCGAAGGTGTCAAAGGCGAAGAAATCGCGATCAGAGCAACCATGCTGAACTTCAGCTACCCGAGCGGTGCAGACGAAGACGCCAAGATCGGCGTGATCACCTATCGGGGCAGCTTCAACACGAAAGACGAGACGCTGCGCCTGACCGGCGGCCTGCGCTTCGTGGGGATCAAGGACGACCCCTTCGGTCCGCACATACAGATTGCACCCATTCCAATCGAGGTCGAGGGCGTGAAGATCGAGGTTCAGCGCTGAAACAGACCGCCTCCGCATGCTGCCTTGCGGAGGCGGGGATCTTGGCTTTGCTTTCTAACTTCAGAAGGGATCGCGACCGGAGGAAGGCATAGGCTGCACGAACCCGCCCTAGCCAATATCCCGAGTGAGCTTGAAACCCTTTCCGTCCAGCTCGAAGGCACCGTCCAGGACGGCATAGCTCCAGGCTGCCGAGCGGCGCATTCCGCCCAGAGGATACATATGGGCCTGAGTGATACCGCACTTGGGATCCTGGGCCTTATAGGCCGCTAGCTCGCGCACCAACTGATCTGGCGCGTTGACGGTTAGCAGGCGGGTGACCTGGCGGGCCTGCTTGGTCAAGAAGCGGATCGAATTGCCCACACCGCTGGACTTTGCGAACTGGATCAAGGTCTTCAACGTGGCCAGTCCGGGTACGCCCAGGTGGATCGGAAGCCGGTTTCCTTCCGCCTGGATCTTGCGGTCCCAGGCGATGATCGGCTGCGACTCGAAGCAAAACTGCGTGCAGACATAGACCGACGCGTCGGTGCGCTCTGCAAAGCCGTTCTTCCACTTGAGGGCTGCGGCGATATCTGCGTCGGAGATATCCGGACTGCCTTCAGGATGGCCGGCAACACCGATCGACTTGATGCCATGCTTGTCGAAGAGGCCCGTCTCCAGAAGCTCCATTGAGCTTTCGAAAGGACCCAGGGGTTTATCGACACCGCCGGCCAGCGCCACCACCTTGGCCACGCCTGCCTCACCGACGATGCGCTCGATGTAACCTTCGAAGGCCAGGTGGCTGGGGACGGAGCGAGCCGCAAAGTGCGGCGCCGGTTCAAAGCCCTCGTCGCGCAGCCGCTTGGCCACTTTGATCGTGTCGGCGAAGTCGGAGCCAGGCAGGAAAGTGACGGCCACCATGGTGCCGGGCCGCAGGTGCTCGCGGTAGTCCGCGGTCTTCGCCGCCGAGCCGGGCGTGGTCTCGATGGTGAAGTCGCGCATGAAGTCGATGATCTGCTGTTTTTCGTTGCTTGCCGCGTTCATTGCCTCTGGCAGTCCTTAAGCGAAGCACCGCCCACAATTGAGCGGTGCAGGAAACCAAATCTTCAAACCGAGCGTTTCTCTCGCTGCCCCCGGTCACTTGGTTGGCGTCACTCTTTGGCCGCTACTCGTTTGGGGCTTCGAGACCGCCTTGCTTGATCAGTTCGATCAAACGCTCTTTGGGATAATCGGCCTCCAAGCGCTCGGCAGCCGCCTTTGCCGCGGCTTCCAAGTCATCGTCGCAGGCTTCCGGGGCACCCCGACGCCAGTGCTCCAAATAGGAATCGGTATCGCGCAGATCGGCACGCATGGCCGCACGATCGATCGCCTGCTCGAAGCGTTCAGTTAGTTGGATCTTGGCGGTCTTGCGCCCGGCCTTTGCAATGACCTGGGCTGGAATATCGCGCCAATAGACGGTGATAAGCTGCGCCACCTGGGCTGCCCTTTCCCAAACTCCAAAGTGTTAGGCTGCGGCGTCGCGGAGGAAGCTCTCCAGCTCGCCCATGCCGGTAAAGACCCGTTCGTAGGCTAGACCGAGGGTCTCGGCTGCCGCTTGCGCTTGGCGATCCAATTCGGGGTCGTCGATCTGCGCCAAGTAGACCACGCGCGTATAGTGGCCGAAGATCTGCTCCATCAGTTCCGGATGACGATCCAGCCAGAGACCTTGAATGATCAAGCGCTCGAAGTGTCGGACCAGATAATCGGTCAGGTAGAAACAGGTCGGATCGTCGAAGTGCGCGTCGTTGAAAGTCTCGACACCACGATAGAAGGCATAGCAGTGGTCGCCGCCGATGCGGATCGCCCCCTCTTCCTCTAACACGCGATCCAAGAGGCCACCGGTCCCGCAGTCGCCGTAGGCCACGAAGATCCGCTCGAAACCCGCTTCGCGACCCTTTCGGATCTTCTCACGTACGCCCTCGGGGATCTTTTCCGGCCGATTGTGCCAAATGGCCGGCAGGCAGGTAACAGTAACCTGCTGCCAGCCGTTGGTCTTCACCACGGCCACGATCTCTCTGGCCAATGCACCGCATCCGACGATCAGGGTCTTGCCTTCCGACATGACGGTCAGCTCCCCGCGCGCCCGGTCTCACGCCTTCTCGACCCGTAGGCCTAGGCCGTACCGGCGCGCTGATTGTGGCGGCGCGAGACGTATTCCTTGGCTGTCTCCACGGCGACCGCAGCGTCGCGGCAGTAGGCATCGGCGCCGATCGCTTCGGCGAAGGCCTCGTTCAGCGGGGCGCCGCCCACCAGCACGACATACTCCTCGCGGATGCCGTTCTCCTTCATGGCGTCGATCACGACCTTCATGTAGGGCATGGTGGTGGTCAGCAGCGCCGACATGCCAAGGATGTCCGGCTCGTGCTCTTCGAGCGCGTTCAAATAGTTCTCAACCGGATTGTTGATGCCCAGATCGATCACGTCGAAACCGGCGCCCTCCATCATCATGGAGACTAGGTTCTTGCCGATATCGTGGATGTCGCCCTTGACGGTACCGATGACCATCTTGCCCTGCTTGGGCGCACCGGTCTCCGCCAAGAGTGGGCGCAGGATGAACATGCCGCCCTTCATGGCGTTAGCAGCCAGCAAAACCTCGGGCACGAAGAGGATTCCGTCGCGGAAGTCGATGCCGACGATCCGCATTCCCTCAACCAGTGCTTTGGTCAGGACATCGTAGGGCGTCCAGCCGCGGCCTAGAAGGATGTTGACGCCCTCTTCGATCTCTTCCTTGAGACCGTCGTAGAGGTCGTCATGCATCTGCTTCACCAACTCGTCGTCGTCGAGCGCGCTGAGATCCAGATCGTCTTCTTCCTCGGCCATGGCCTTACTCGCTCCCTAAACCGGTGGGGTAAGTCCCCACGCAAGCCAAACTGAAACAGGTTCCTCTTGAGCGCCCCGGCAAAAGCCATCGCCTCTTATTATCGGGCCGCAGTCTCGCCGCATCCCGCTCTAGGGATCGGCTTTTCTCCGACTTCACCTAGCTGGAATGCGACAGAGATGGCTCCTCTCACTGCATAGGCCTTATGCAGTCTGCCCAGACCTGATGGCAAGCACGATCGTAGCGGGGGGCTAGCTGGCGATTTCCGGCGCGCCCTCCGGCCAAACCAAATCCAGAAACCAGCCGCCGGCGATCAGACCATGGACCTGCTCGATCTCCTTTGAGAGCATACGGTCCTGATCCAGGAAGGCCGCACGCTCACGAACGGCCACCCAGACTTGGTGCAAGACCGGACTGGTCTCCAGTGGACGGCGCAGCTCGACACCCTGGGCGGCCGCCAAGAGCTCGATCGCCAGAATGCGACCGCTGTTCGCCGCCATCGGCCGCAATCTCCGCGCACCGTTGGTCGCCATCGAAACATGGTCTTCTTGGTTGGCGGAAGTTGGCAGACTGTCGACCGAGGCCGGGCTGGCGAGCTGCTTGTTCTCGCTGGCAAGAGCGGCGGCAGTCACATGGGCAATCATGAAGCCAGAATTCAGACCGGGATCCACGACCAGGAAGGCCGGTAGGGTCGAGAGCGTGGCATCGGTCAGAAGCGCAATTCGGCGTTCGGATAGGGCGCCGATCTCGGCCAGGGCTAGGGCGATCATGTCGGCGGCGATCGCGACTGGTTCGGCGTGAAAGTTGCCGCCCGACAGCATCTCGCCGGTCTCGGTGAAGACGAGCGGGTTGTCGGAGACCGCATTGGCCTCGCGCAGCAGCATGGCAGCCGCTGCCGAGAGCGTATCCAGTACCGCCCCCATCACCTGAGGTTGGCAGCGCAAGCAATAGGGATCCTGCACCCGGTCGTCGCCATCGCGATGCGACTCGCGGATGGCACTGCCGGCCAACAGCTTTCGCAGACGTTCGGCCACGGCAATCTGGCCGGGGTGGCCGCGCAGTAACTGAATGCGTGCATCGAAGGGTGTGTCGCTGCCAGCAGCAGCGTCGACCGAGAGGGCGCCGGCGGCCAGCCCGGCCGCAAAGGCCTCCTGAGCACGGAATAGGCCTTCCAGCGCCAAGGCCGTGGAGACCTGGGTGCCATTGATCAGCGCCAGTCCTTCCTTGGCCGCCAGCTCCATCGGCGCCAAACCAAGCCGCTCTAAGGCTTTGGCGGCCGGAAGGATGCTTCCTTCCAAGAGAATATCGCCCTCACCCAAGCATGCTGCGGCAGCCAGGTGGGCCAGGGGTGCGAGATCGCCGGAGGCACCGACCGAGCCCTGGGCCGGTACCAAAGGCAAGGCGTCGGCCTGCAAGAGCGCCAGCAGCCGCTCGATCACCTGGCGGCGTATGCCGGAGTAGCCACGCGCCAGGCTAGCGATTTTCAGGAGCAGAATCAGGCGCGTGGAATCCGCAGAAAGCGGCTCGCCCACGCCGGTACAGTGCGAAATCAACAGGCGGCGTTGCAACTCGCGCACCTGATCGTCGGCAATTCGTTTCCGGGCGAGCAGGCCGAAACCGGTGTTGACGCCATAGACCCGCTCGCCGCTGGCCAAAATCGAGGCAACGGTCGCAGCCGAGGCCTCGACCGCCTCCCAACAGCCGGGATCCAGGCTGACCTCGCGCGCGCCGCGCCAAAAGCGATAGATCTGTCCCATTGTTAACGCACCGGGGGTCAGTGCACCGGGCTCGAACACAAACGACATGACCAGGCTCCAACTTGTATAGACAAGTTAGCTATAGTCGCTGCCGCACGTCGACGAAAGAGCCTTTCGTAGCCTAGCTGGCCTCCGCGCAGCCCCGCGCGGGCACGCCACGTTCGCGGCGCGGGGTGTGGCCAAAGAAATCGCGATAGCATTTGGAGAAATGCGAAGCAGAGACGAAACCGCAGGCCAAGGCCACGTCGATGATGCTCATGTCGGTCTGCAGCAGCAGCAGCCGCGCCCGGTTCAAGCGCAGTTCCAGATAATAGCGCGCCGGCGAGCGGTTCAGGTACTTGCGGAACAGGCGTTCGAGCTGACGGGCCGAGAGCTTGGCGTGTGCGGCCAGGCTGGCACGGCTCATCGGCTCCTCCAGGTTTTCTTCCATCAAGGCGATAATCGACAGCAGCTTGGGATGGCGCACGCCTAGGCGCTGCGGCAGGCTGATGCGCTGATGATCATGGCTGTCGCGTATGCGCTCATGCATGAACTGGTCGGCAACCTTGGCAGCCAGTTCATGTCCGTGCTGGCGGCCGATCAGATTCAGCATCAGGTCGATCACCGCTGTGCCGCCGGCACAGGTAAAGCGCTTTCGATCGATCTCGAAGAGCTCTGTGGTGACGTCGATTTCCGGATAGGCCTCGACGAAACCGGCCAGATTCTCCCAATGGATGGTACAGCGATAGCCATCGAGCAGGCCCGCCTTTGCCAGCACCAAGGATCCGGTGCAAAGACTACCGATATCCTTGCCGCGACGGCTCTGCGTCCGCAGCCAGGCCAGCAATCGACGATCGCTCGCAATCGATGGATCGGACCCACCGCAGACCACAATGACATCGGCACCCTCCCCAAGAGAGAGATCGCCGGCAGTCGCCATCGGCATGGCATTCGATGCCTGGACTCGCTCCCCTTCGAGGCTGAGCAGCGACCAACTGTAGAGTGTCTTGCCGCTGGCACGATTTGCCAGTCGCAGTGCCTCGACCGCCGCAACGAGGGCGATCTGCGTCACCTGCGGCACCACAATGAATGCCAAGTGATACGGAAGTGTCCGAGGCGCTTCTCCGAACAAGGGCGCGTTCCCTTAGCCGAACGTGGTTGTAGGAGGGGTCCTTACCAAGCGGTCCCAACACCGCTCGCTTCTCCCGCCTCAGGCGGTTCCTGCCTCCGGTTGGCCTCCTCTGTCGCAGAATCATAAATTCTTGGCGCCAATCCGCAAGTGTTTAGACGTAAACTAGGCCCCTTTTCCGGCTGGCTGGCACAAAATTCAAGTTCCAGGGGCAAAGGGACGGGATGGACTTGCGCCGATCCCTCCAGAACGACAGAGTCTAGCGATCGAGACAGCAGGGTGCGGGCGTGCCGCACAGCAGGCGTCCCAACCTCCAGCAAGGTCGGGCGGATGAGCCGTAACGCGGGACCGGTAACCGATGAAACAGCGCTATTCCTTGGCAAGCCTGATCAAGAACGCCTTCGGCCACCACGAAGGCTGGGCTCAAGCCTTGCCGTCGGCCGAACCCAAGGGCGAGTACGACGTGGTGATCGTAGGCGGCGGCGGGCATGGGCTGGCCACGGCCTACTACCTTGCCAAAGAGCTGAGTATCACCAAGGTGGCGGTTGTCGAGCGCGGTTGGATCGGCGGCGGCAACACTGGCCGCAACACCACTATCGTTCGCTCAAACTACCTCTGGGATCAGTCGGCCGCACTCTACGAACACGCGCTCAAGCTCTGGGAGAACCTCAGCCACGAGCTGAATTACAACGTCATGTTCTCACAACGCGGCGTGATGAACCTGGCACACAATCAACACGACCTGCGCGAGCTGTCGCGACGCGTTAACGCCAATCGCCTGAACGGGATCGATTCCGAGTTCCTGGATGCCAAGGGTGTCAAAGACTTCTGCCCGGTTATCGATCTGCGCGGCAGCGGCCGCTACCCAGTCTTGGGCGCCAGCCTGCAACGCCGCGGCGGCACTGCGCGTCATGACGCTGTTGCCTGGGGCTATGCCCGAGCCGCCGCCGAGCTTGGCGTGGACATCATCCAGAACTGCCCGGTCGAAGGCTTCGAGATCGAAGACGGGCGCGTCGCTGCGCTACGAACCGGCCGCGGTCGCATTGCCGCAAAGAAGGTCGGCATCGTCGCCGCTGGACACTCCAGCGTGTTGGCACAGATGGCCGGTGTCCAGCTGCCCGTTCAGTCGTTGCCGCTGCAAGCCTTGGTCAGCGAACCGGTGAAGCCGGCGATCAACTGCGTCGTGATGTCGAATGCCGTCCACGCCTACATCAGCCAGTCCGACAAGGGCGAGCTGGTGATCGGTGCCGGCGTCGATCACTATATCGGCTATGGCCAGCGCGGCTCGATTCACGTGACCGAAGAGACTTTGGCGGCGATCTGCGAGCTCTTTCCGCTGTTCCGGCGCATGCGCATGCTGCGCATGTGGGGCGGTATCGTCGATGTCTGCCCAGACGCCAGTCCGATCATCTCCAAGACGCCGATCGAGGGCCTCTTCATCAATTGCGGCTGGGGCACGGGCGGCTTCAAGGCGACACCGGGATCGGGCCATGTCTTCGCCCATACCATCGCCAAGAACGAACCCCATCCGATCGCCGAACCCTTCCGCCTCGACCGCTTCGTCACCGGCTTCACTATCGACGAGCACGGCGCCGCCGCGGTGGCGCACTGACCGATGCCTGTTTCGAACCTCGGCACCGGCCCGCACCCTCGCCCGCCCCACTACGAGAGAACTCTGGACCTGGTGGAAGGGCGGGATAATGGCCCGGTGCCGTGCGATCCCCACCGGATCGCCAAATCTATGGAAGTCTGAGCCATGCTGTTGATCACCTGTCCCTATTGCGGTCCCCGTCCCGAGATCGAGTTCGGCTACGGCAGCGAAGCGCATCTGGCCCGACCCGAGGCCTCCGAGACCATGAGCGACCAGGATTGGGCGGGTTACGTCTACTGGCGCAAGAACACCAAGGGGGTGTTTCACGAGCGCTGGGTGCACACACATGGCTGCCGGCGCTGGTTCAACGCCATCCGCGACACGGTCACTTATGAAATTCTGGCGGTCTACGAGCAGGGGGGCGAGCCGCCTGCCGTCGAGATCAAGACCTACGTCTAGCGCGGCCGGAGACAAGACAGCATGCAACCTTTTCGCCTAACCGAGGGCGGGCTGATCGACCGCAGCCGCCCGCTTCATTTCCAATTCGACGGCCATCGTTACGGCGGCTATGCGGGAGACTCCATCGCTTCGGCCCTTTTGGCCAACGGCGTGCACCTAGTCGGCCGCAGCTTCAAGTATCACCGCCCACGCGGCATCGTCTCCGCCGGCGTCGAGGAGCCCAACGCCCTCTTCCAGGTTGGCCAAGACCCCAGAACCGAGCCCAACATCAAGGGCACGATCGCAGAACTGGTCGACGGCATGGTCCTGCAATCGCAGAACGCCTGGCCCTCCACCAGCTTCGATTTGGGCGGCATCAATGCGCGTCTGTCGAAATTCATACCGGCCGGATTCTACTACAAGACCTTCATGGGACCGGGCAAAGGCACCAAGGCCTGGATGCTGTACGAGCGTTTCATTCGCCGGGCGGCCGGCCTGGGTCATGCGCCGACCAGACCCGACCCCGACAGCTACGACAAGAGCTTCGCGCATTCGGATATCCTGGTCGTCGGCGGCGGCCCCGCCGGCATCGCTGCAGCACTGAGCGCCGGGCGCAGCGGTGCGCGGGTCTTGCTGGTCGAGATGGACTCCGCTTTAGGTGGTCACCTGCTCGGCACCAAGGGAGAGGAGATCGGCGGCGAGCCTGCTAGCGCCTGGCTCGCCAAGGCGGAGGCAGAGCTTGCCAGCCTGTCCAACGTGACGGTCATGAGCCGAACGGTCTGCTTTGCGGCCTACGATCATAACTTCTTCGCGCTCTGGGAGAACGTCAGCGACCACTTGAGCCCGGCCGAATGCCCGGAGCACCAGCCGCGCCACCGCCTGTGGAAGCTACGAACCAAGCAGGCGATCTTCGCCGCCGGTGCCATCGAGCGCCCCTTGATCTTCCGCGACAACGATCGCCCGGGCTCTCTGCTCGCCGGTGCGGCGGAAACCTATCTCACCCGCTTTGCGGTCCGCGCCGGCAAGCGCGCCGTACTGGTTACCAACAACGACAGCGCCTATCGCACGGCCTTGGCGCTCAACGCCGGCGGCGTCGAGATCGCCGCGATCGCCGATCTGCGCGAGACGCCGGCGGGCCATTGGACGGCGGAAGCGCAAAAGCAGGGGCTGCGCATACTGGCCGGACAAGGCGTCTATGCCGCCAAGGGTGCCAAGCGGATACAAGGGGTCTCCCTGGGAGAAATCGGCACCGATGGCAAGAGCCTGGGCGGCAAGCGCGAAGAGATCGCCTGCGATCTGGTGCTGAACGCCGGCGGTTGGACTCCGAGCGTGCATCTGCACAGCCAGTCCAAGGGCAAGTTGATCTGGGAGGAAGCCGGTCAATACTTCCGCCCCGGCCCGGCCGGCCAGCAGGGCCAGCGCTCGGCCGGCGCCGGCAACGGCACATTCGGCCTGGGCGCGATCCTGGCCGAAGGGCACGCCAGCGGTCAGGCGGCCGCCGCAGCCTTGGGACGCAAGGGAGCACTCGGCGAGGCCCCCAAGGCCCAGTCCAAGGCCCAGTCGGCGGACTTCCTGCCGCTGCGCCGACTCTGGCTGATCCCCGCCGACAAACCGGTCGGGCACAAGGGCAAGCACTTCGTCGATCAACAGAACGACGTCACCGTCGCCGACCTGCAATTGGCCATGCGCGAGGGCTATCGCTCCATCGAGCATCTGAAGCGCTACACCACCACCGGCATGGCCACCGATCAGGGCAAGACCTCGAACGTCAACGCGCTCACCCTGGTCGCCGAGACGCTGGCCAAGCCGATCCCCGAGGTCGGCACCACGACCTTTCGCCCGCCCTTCACCCCGATTTCCTTCGGCGCCTGGATGGGCCGCGATGTCGGCGATCTCTTGGATCCCTTGCGCAAGACGCCGATGGATCCTTGGCAGGAGGCCAACGGCGCAACCTTCGAGGACGTGGGTCAGTGGCGGCGCGCCTGGTATTATCCCGAGCCCGACGAGACCATGCAGCAGGCCGTGACACGCGAGTGCAAGGCGGTGCGTGAGGCGGTGGGCATGCTGGATGCCTCGACCCTAGGCAAGATCGATATCCAGGGACCCGACGCGGCGGAGTTCCTGAACCGCGTCTACACCAACGCCTGGAAGAAGCTCGCCGTGGGCCGTTGCCGCTATGGTCTCATGCTCGGCGAGGACGGCATGGTGATGGACGATGGCGTCACCGCCAGGTTGGACGAGAACCACTTCCTGATGCACACCACCAGCGGCAATGCCGCCCCGGTCCTGGCACATCTGGAAGAGTATCTGCAGACCGAATGGCCGGAGTTGAAGGTCTTCCTGACCTCGGTGACAGAGCAGTGGGCGACGGCGCAGATCGCCGGCCCCTACGCGCGTGACCTGCTGGCGGAGATTGCGCCGGACCTCGACCTCTCCGCCGAGGCCTTCCCGCACATGAGCGTCATCTCCGGCCGGGTAGCCGGCCGCAAGGCCCGCATCTTCCGCGTCTCCTTCACCGGCGAATCCTCCTTCGAGGTCAGTGTGCCCAGTTCCTACGGCTTAGGACTCTGGGAAGCCCTCATGCGCGCCGGTGCAAAATACGGCATCACACCCTTCGGCACCGAAGCCATGCATGTGCTGCGCGCCGAGAAGGGGTTCATCATCGTCGGCCAGGAGACCGATGGTTCGGTTAATCCGCTGGACCTCGGGATGGACTGGATCGTTTCCAAGACCAAAGATTTCATCGGCAAGCGCTCGCTCAGCCGTGCCGACATGGCTAAGCCCGACCGCAAACAGCTGGTCGGCATCCTGACCGCGCAGCCCGACGAGGTGCTGCCGGAAGGCGCACAGCTGGTCGAGACCCCAGGCGAGCAACGCCCATTGCCGATGCTGGGACACGTCACCTCCAGCTATTGGAGCCCGGCGATGGATCGCTCTATCGCCATGGCATTGATCAAGGGCGGGCGGGCGCGTATGGGCCAGAACCTGCATGCCCCGCTGAAAGACGGCAAGATCGTCGCCTGCCAGGTGGTTGAGCCGATCTTCTACGACAGGGAAGGGAGCAGGCTTCGTGGCTGAGTTTCAGCGTCAAGGGCCGCTCGACGGCTTCTCCCTGCAGCAGCGTGCAGTCCAGGAACTGGGCGCGGCAGGTGTCGGCATCGGCGAGATCCGCTATGAGGGCGCGGTCAACCTGCGCGCCCGCCGCGAGGATCCCGAAGCCAGGGATGCTTTGGCGCTGTCGCTCGGCATGGCGCTGCCAGCACCCTGTGAGACGACGCGTCGAGACGGGCAGGTCCTGCTGGGTCTTGGCCCCGACGAGTGGCTGTTGCTCTGCTCCAAGGCAGCGCAAACAGCGGAGAACCTGGACGCCAGTCTGGGCAACCAGTTCGTCGCGGTCACCGAGCTTTCGGACAACTTCATCACGCTCTTCGTTCGCGGCCCAAGAGCCTTGGATCTTTTGGCCAAGGGCGTGCCGATCGACTTGGACCCCTCGGCCTTCCCGCCCGGCCGCTGCGCCCAAACCCTGATGTCAAAGGCAGAGATCATCCTCTACCGCGGTGTCGAAGACTGGTCTGAGAGCTACATGATGCTCTGCCGCCCCTCTTTCGCGCAGTACATCTTCGCCTGGCTGCAGGATGCAGCACAAGAATACGGCCTTGCCATCCTTTCGACCTGAACACAACTGGCCTTAAGGGCGGGGGGCCGCCCCCCCTTACCGCCTTAGAGCCAGACGAAGTCTGAGGCGGTGAGCAGGTTTGCGGCGGTGACGCCGTCGACCAAGAAGGCCTGGTCGACGCTGCCGTCTCCATCCTGATCGACCTGCACCTGTCTGGGACCGGCGAAACGCGCCTCCGAGTTGCCGCCGCCGGAGAAGGCCGCAGCCCCGATATAGGCGAAGCTGCCGGTCTCCAGCCCGGTGTTGAAGACGATCTTGTCTTCGCCGTTGGCGCCGTTGGCCGAGACCCCGTCGAAGTCGCGGATGATCGGACCGCCGGAGCCGGCATTACCCAACGGCGCTGCGCCAAAGCGGAAGTCGTCCATCCCCGCACCGCCGAAGGCGATGTCGCCCGAACCCATGCGCAGGGTATCGGCACCGGCCTCGCCTTCCAGACGGTCTTCACCGGCACCGCCGAAGAGATCGTCATTGCCGCCGCCACCGATCACCTCGTCGTCGCCGGTACGACCGCGTAGGGTATTGGAGCCGGTGTTGCCCTCGACTGTGTTGTCCAGCTCGTTGCCGGCACCGTCCAGGTTGCCCGCACCGCCCTGCATGCGCAGGTTCTCGACAAAGGCCGTCGCAGAGCCGCTGGGCAGGGTGTAGTCGGCTTCGGCCCGGACCAGATCCACGCCATGGCCCGAGAACTCGCGCACGACATCGGCAGACGTCGTCACGATGAAGGTGTCGTCGCCGCTGCCCCCGGTCATCGTATTGGTGCCGCCCCGGCTGTTGAGACGGTCGTCTCCACTTCTACCCAGTAAGACGTTGTCGAAGGAGTTGCCGATCAGGATGTCGCTGTTATCGTTGCCCACCATCTTGGCGGCACCGGCGGCCGTGTTGATGTTCACCCGCTCGATCACCACCTCGGCCGCCGTGCCCAAGGTATAGTCGTCGGCGTTGGAGCGCAGCACATCGTCGCCTTGACCCGCACCATCGAAGATCAGGTCCGTCTCGGTATCGATGATGAAGGTGTCGTTGTTGTTACCGCCATAGGCCGTGTCCGTGCCAGAGGCCCCGTTCAGGCGGTCGCGGTTCTGACCGCCGAAGAGGATGTCGCTGCCGGTGCCGCCGACCAGCTGGTCATTCGCCGTGTCGCCCACCAGCAGATCGTCGCCGGTCCCCCCGAAGAGGGTGTCCAGACCCGACCCGCCCTCGGCCGTGTCGTCGCCGTCCTGGCCGCGGATCTGATCGTTGCCATTGTCGCCATAGAGCGAATCGCCGCCGCTGGCCCCGCGCAGGTCGTCGTTACCGCCGGCTCCGGAGATCGAGTCCGAGCCGCTGAAGCCGGTGATGTCGTCGGCCGCATTGCTGCCGACTGCAGAGAGGACCTCGATCGAGGTCGTGGTGACACCCGTCGCCAAAGAAACGCCGGTGCGCAGCACCAGGGTGTCGGTGCCTTGGCCACCGTCATAGGTCTCGCCGGTCTCCGACTCGCCGGTGCCTACGTTGAAGCGATCGTTGTTCGAGCCGCCGAACAAGGTATCGACCCCGCTACCGCCGACCAGGGTGTCGCCGCCCTGGCCACCGAAGAGGCGGTCGTTCTGACTGCCGCCGAAGACGCGATCGACGCCCGCGTCGCCATAGAGCCGGTTGGCGCCGGAAACACCGATCAGGCTGTCGTTCCCGGTCTGGCCCGAGAGCGTCACGGCGGACGACTCGCTCTCCAGGCTGTCATTGCCGCTGGTCCCCTGGATCAGGGTGCTCTCAATGGAAGAAATCACCTCCCCGCCGGCCAAGACAGCCCCAGCCAGCAACACTAGGGTGTCGGTCCCGCCGCCACCGTTCATCGTGTCCGTCGAGGTCGCTTCGCCAACCGCCACCTCGAAGACATCGTTGCCGGCCCCACCGAAGGCAGAGTCTCCACCAGACCCGCCGCGCAGGGTGTCGTTACCAGCTTGACCATCCAAACGGTCGTCGCCGGGTCCCCCGACCAGGGAGTCCGCCCCGCTACCGCCTTCAATGCTGTCGTCGCCGCCGCCGCCGACGCCGCGATCGCCGCCTGACCCACCGAAGAGGCTATCGTTGTTGCCGCCACCGAAGAGGCTGTCGCTGCCGTCGTCGCCAAAGAGGCTGTCGTCGCCACCAACGCCATAGAGGTCGTCGTTTCCGGAGAGCCCGTACATAGTGTCGGCAACGCCGGAGCCCGTCAGCACGTCGTTCCCGCTGGACCCGATCCGGATCGTGTGCTCGACGGAAGTGATGATCATCCCAGCCGCCAACTCGGCGCTCGTGATCAAAGCAATCGTGTCGACACCTGTGCCGCCGTCGATTGAGTCGCCCGCAGAATTCTCCCCGGCGCCGACGAGAAACACATCATTGCCGTCATAGCCGCGCTGGCGGACATTCTCACCGGAACCACCAGCAAGCGTGTCATCACCAGAAGCGCCATAAAGGTAGTCGCTTCCAGTACCGCCATAGAGGCTGTCGTCGCCCGAGAAACCTTGTAGACCGTCGTCCCCTACACCACCAAAGACCCGATCGTCTCCGTTGTTACCGTCAAGATTGTCATTTCCGGAGAGGCCAAAGAGGAAATCGTTGCCACTGCCTCCCGACTGAAAATCACCGCCATAGACACGGTCCGTACCCTGATTGCCATAGAGATTGTCCACACCGGAGCTGACGCCGAAAAGGCTGTCGGCGCCGCTTTGGCCGATCAGCCGATTGATTCCGCCAATAGCATTGGAGAAATCAATAGTATCGTTGCCATCACCGCCGCGGCCATCATTAACTCCAGAACGATCCAAAATCGTATCATCGCCGCTATCTCCATAGAGGCGATCGTTTCCCGAGCGACCGTTCAAGCTGTCATCGCCGTCCCGTCCCAGCAAGCGGTCGCCCAGATAGGCACCGGAAAACTCATCGCTCGCCGAACTGCCGGTGATACTGACCAACTCAAAGCCGACGATCGTACTGCCGGTGGTGCCGCCGGGGCCGTCGTTGATCTTCTGCGGCCCGGCCGCAGAGGCGTCGACCGTGATCCCGAAGTCCAGCCCGGAAAAGCTCAGGTAGACAGTGTCCAGACCCGATCCACCTGCCAGCCGGTTAAGACCGCTCGTGCCGCTCACGCGATCGCTGCCAGAGCCGCCGAAGATCGAGTCATTGCCTTGAGCGCCGCGGAGGAAGTCGTTGCCGTCTCCAGCATTCAAAGTATCGTTGTTTGATCCACCATTCAGAAAGTCGTTGCCGGTTCCACCGAAGATCGTATCCTCGCCGGCACCGCCATAGCCCAGGCTGCCGCCGGTCAGCGTATCGGCGCCGCTATTGCCATAGAGCCTGGCATTCCCGGAGGAGTCTGCAGTAATGGTGTCATTGCCGTCACCGCCGCGGCCAAGATCTATGTCCGCTGCGCCATAGAGGTAGATGATATCGGTGGCATCGCCGCCGTAGGCAAGAACTCGCGCGCCACCGGCAGTCAGGTCCAAAATCGTGTCGTTGCCTTGTTCTCCAAAGAGGCGGTCAAGGCCGCTGCGCCCATAGAGGCGATCATTCCCAGAGCCTGCTCTTAGGCGATCGTCTCCTGAGGACCCATAGAGACGATCCAACTTGCTGCCAGCGTAGAGGCGGTCGTTGAGGACGCCGCCAGTCAACCTGTCTGCACCGGAACCACCGTCAAAGCGAACACGTTCGACCGAAACGAGCTCACTGCCGGTGCTGCCGCCGGCACCGTCGTTGACGAAAGCGTTGCCACTGCCAAGATCAAAGACCAGGTTGTTACCGCGATCCTGGCGAAAGATCAGCGCATAGTCGCTGCCGCTGCCACCGTTCACGTAGTCGATCCCACTCGTCGAGGAGTTCAGGCGATCGGGACCGGACCCTCCATAGAGCCTGTCTTCGTCAGCGCCGCTGTAGAGGCGGTCATAGCCTATGCCCCCGAACAAGAGGTCATCACCGCTGGCACCAATAATGAAATCGTTTCCAGACAGGCCATAGAGGGAATCGTCGCCGTCATAGCCTCTGATGTCGCCACCACCATAGAGACGATCGTTACCGGAATTGCCGCGTATCTGGTGAGCCCCGCTGCTGGGCGCCTCGATAAAGTCTGCACCGTCGCCGCCAAAGCCGAGACCGAAGGTGTTTCCACCGGTGAAGAAGAGCGAATCGCTACCACTCTGACCATAGAGGTTGCCACTACCGGAGGCATCGACCAGGGAGTCGCTGCCGCTACTGCCAATCAGGCGGTCGAAGAGCGTACCGCCAAAGAGCGTATCGTTCCCCTGCCCGCCGGTCAGCCGATCGTTCCCCGAGTCACCATAGATACGGTCGGCCGCACTGCCACCATAGAGCCGATCATAGCCGCTACCCCCGAAGAGCGAATCGCTGCCGCCTACACCCAGAAGTGTGTCGCTTCCGTTCAATCCGAAGATCGTATCGACCCCATTGGTGCCGGTCAGGGTATCGTTTAGGTCGGTCCCAGTAATGACAGCCATAGCGTCCGCTCCTCTTGTGGCGAGTAGGTCTCAAGGCCTCCTTCTAAATTAAGGCTATTTGACGATTTACTACATTCGTCTAGCTACGCCTTGACCCTAAGCTCTTCATCTCAAAAACACGCATGATAGGTGGAGACATGATCCTCACCGCCACCGCCTTAGAGCCAGACGAAGTCTGAGGCAGTGAGCAGGTTGGCGGCGGTGACGCCGTCGATCAAGAAGGCCTGGTCGACGCTGCCGTCGCCGTCTTGATCGACCTGCACCTGTCTGGGACCGGCGAAGCGTGCCTCCGAGTTGCCGCCGCCGGAGAAGGCCGCAGCCCCGATATAGGCGAAGCTGCCGGTCTCCAGCCCAGTATTGAAGACGATCTTGTCCTCGCCGTTGGCGCCGTTGGCCGAGACCCCGTCGAAATCGCGGATGATCGGACCGCCGGAGCCGGCGTTGCCCAGCGGCGCGGCGCCAAAGCGGAAGTCGTCCATCCCCGCACCGCCGAAGGCGATGTCGCCCGAGCCCATGCGCAGGGTGTCGGCTCCGGCCTCGCCTTCCAGACGGTCTTCACCGGCACCGCCGAAGAGATCGTCATTGCCGCCGCCACCGATCACCTCGTCGTCGCCGGTACGACCGCGTAGGGTATTGGAGCCCGTGTTGCCTTCGACTGTGTTGTCCAGCTCGTTGCCGGCACCGTCCAGGTTGCCCGCACCGCCCTGCATGCGCAGGTTCTCGACAAAGGCCGTCGCAGAGCCGCTGGGCAGGGTGTAGTCCGCCTCGGCCCGGACCAGATCCACGCCATGGCCCGAGAACTCGCGCACGACATCGGCAGACGTCGTCACGATGAAGGTGTCGTCGCCGCTGCCCCCGGTCATCGTATTGGTGCCGCCCCGGCTGTTGAGACGGTCGTCTCCACTCCGACCCAATAAGACGTTGTCGAAGGAGTTGCCGATCAGGATGTCGCTGTTGTCGTTGCCCACCATCTTGGCATCGCCTGCCGCCGTGTTGATGTTCACCCGCTCGATCACCACCTCGGCCGCCGTGCCCAAGGTATAGTCGTCGGCGTTGGAGCGCAGCACGTCGTCGCCCTGACCCGCGCCATCGAAGATGAGGTCCGTCTCGGTATCGATGATGAAGGTATCGTTGTTGTTGCCGCCATAGGCCGTATCCGTGCCGGAGGCCCCGTTCAGGCGGTCGCGGTTCTGACCGCCGAAGAGGGTGTCGCTGCCGGTGCCGCCGACCAGCTGATCATTCGCCGTGTCGCCCACCAGCAGATCGTCGCCGGTCCCCCCGAAGAGGGTGTCCAGACCCGACCCGCCCTCGGCCGTGTCGTCGCCGTCCTGGCCGCGGATCTGATCGTTGCCATTGTCGCCATAGAGCGAATCGCCGCCGCTGGCCCCGCGCAGGTCGTCGTTTCCGCCGGCACCGGAGATCGAGTCCGAGCCGCTGAAGCCGGTGATGTCGTCGGCCGCATTGCTGCCGACTGCAGAGAGGACCTCGATCGAGGTCGTGGTGACACCCGTCGCCAAAGAGACGCCGGTGCGCAACACCAGAGTGTCGGTGCCTTGGCCACCGTCATAGGTCTCGCCGGTCTCCGACTCGCCCGTGCCTACGTTGAAGCGATCGTTGTTCGAGCCGCCGAACAAGGTATCGACCCCGCTACCGCCGACCAGGGTGTCGCCGCCCTGGCCACCGAAGAGGCGGTCGTTCTGACTGCCGCCGAAGACGCGATCGACGCCCGCGTCGCCATAGAGCCGGTTGGCGCCGGAAACACCGATCAGGCTGTCGTTCCCGGTCTGGCCCGAGAGCGTCACGGCGGAAGACTCGCTCTCCAGGCTGTCATTGCCGCTGGTCCCCTGGATCAGGGTACTCTCAATGGAAGAAATCACCTCCCCGCCGGCCAAGACAGCCCCAGCCAGCAACACCAGGGTGTCGGTCCCGCCGCCACCGTTCATCGTGTCCGTCGAGGTCGCCTCGCCGACGCCAACCTCGAAGACGTCGTTTCCGGCCGCCCCGAAAGCCTTGTCGCCGCCGCTTCCGCCGCGCAGGGTGTCGTTGCCAGCTTGACCTTCCAGTCGGTCGTCGCCGTCGTTGCCGACCAGGCTGTCGTTACCGCTGCCGCCGAAGGCCGAATCGGTACCGCCACCGCCGACCGCGCGGTCGGCGCCTGACCCACCGAAGAGGCTATCGTTGTTGGCAGCACCAAAGAGGCTATCGTCGCCGGCGTCGCCGAAGAGCGTGTCGTTGCCCCCGACACCCAGAAGGTCGTCCTGACCGCTGAGCCCATACATGGTGTCGTCACCGGCTGTCCCGTTCAGCACGTCGTTGCCGCTAGACCCGATCCGGATCGTGTGCTCGACCGAGGTGATGATCATCCCAGCCGCCAACTCGGCGCTCGTGATCAGGGCGATGGTATCGACGCCCGTGCCGCCGTTGATCGAGTCGCCAGCCGAATGCTCGCCGGCACCGACCAGGAAGACATCGTCGCCATCGCCGCCAAGCTGGCGGACATTCTCGCCTGAACCGCCGGCGAGCGTATCGTCTCCAAGGCCACCGTAGAGGTAATCATTTCCCGACCCGCCGTACAAGCTATCGGCTTCGGATTGCCCACTCAGCCTGTCGTTTCCATCATCGCCAAAGACCAAATCGGCTCCTTGATTGCCTTGGAGATTGTCGTTTCCCGTCTCTCCATAGAGGAAATCACTGCCGCTGCCGCCGAGTTGGAAGTCACCGCCGAACAGGGAATCAACGCCGTGTCCTCCGTAGAGGGGGGGGGGGGGGGGGGGGGGGGGGGGGGGGGGGGGGGGGGGGGGGGGGGGGGGGGGGGGGGGGGGGGGGGGGGGGGGGGGGGGGGGGGGGGGGGGGGGGGGGGGGGGGGGGGGGGGGGGGGGGGGGGGGGATTGTCGGTGCCGGAACTAACGCCATACAAAAGGTCGTTGTTGGTGCCACCGATAAGTTGATTGATTCCAACACGTGCATCGGAAAAATCAATAAAGTCGTTTCCATCTCCACCATTACCTATCGCCCTTCCAGAACCACCGAGGAGGGTGTCATCTCCGCTATTGCCAAACAGGTAATCCGTGCCTGATCCACCGTTCAAGACGTCATCGTTATCACGACCAAACATGCGATCATTGCGGTAACCGCCCGTGATGCTATCGGCACCGGAGCTACCGATAAAGCTCAACTGCTCGAAGCCGAGGACGGAGCTCCCGGTCGATCCGCCAGGACCGTCATTGATCTGTTGCACGCCGGAAGCCGAGATATCCAACGAGATCCCAATGTCCAGGCCGACAAAATTGAGATACACGGTGTCTATACCAGACCCACCGACCAAGCGGTTCAGCCCGGAAGAACCATAGATTCGATCATTCCCCGACCCACCGAAGACCGAGTCGTCACCGTCATCACCGCGCAGGATATCGACCCCGTCTTCGCCACGTAAGGTGTCGACACCGGAGCCACCGCGTAACTGGTCGGACCCGCTGCGACCAAGGACGATGTCGTCACCCTCGCCACCGAAACCGAAGGCACCCCCGTCAAGGGTGTCGACGCCGCTGTCCCCATAGAGCCGAGCATTGCCTGAACCGGTGGCCGCGACCGTGTCGCTACCCTCACCACCGCGCCCACTGTCGTTATCCGACACCCCGTACATGAAGAGGCTGTCACTGCCGCTACCACCGAACTGCACCACCTGCTCGCCGCCGGCGGTGACGTCCAATAAGGTATCGTTGCCATCACCCCCGATTTGGCGATTGAATCCACTGCCGGCGTAAATCCGATCATTGCCAGAACCGCCATAAGCATAGTCATTTCCGGACGAGCCGTACAAGCGGTCCAACTTGCTTGCACCGTAGAGCCGATCGTTTGCACTGCCACCAGTCAGTCGATCAGCACCGGAACCAGCTAAGAAGCGCAACCGCTCGATTCCAGCAAGCTCGCTACCGGTCGTGCCGCCAGCCCCGTCGTTGATGAAGGCATTGCCGTTGCCGAGGTCGAAGACCAGGTTGTTTCCGCGATCCTGACGATAGACCCTGGCGTAGTCGTAACCGCTGCCACCAGAGATGATGTCGATGCCACTGACTGCGGAGTAAATACTGTCACTCCCACTGCCACCATAAAGACTGTCATCGTCGGCGCCACCGCGAAGTCGGTCGTTGCCGCTGCCTCCATAAGCAGTATCGTCCCCGGAGTTGCCGCGAAGATCGTCAGTTCCAGTCAATCCCGAGAGCGTGTCGTCTCCATCGTAACCACCTTGAAAATCACCGCCATAGATCCTGTCGTCGCCTTGGTCTCCGCGCAAATCGTGAAAGCCTGCCGCCGGCGCAAACATAACATCGTTTCCGCTGCCACCGCGGCCGATACCGAAGGTGCTGGTACCGGTCCAGTCCATCGTATCGGCACCACTGCTGCCGTAAAAATATCCTCTGCCAGAGCCATCTTGGAAAAAATCGTTCCCCTGGTCCCCGAAAAGACGATCGTTTCCAGAGTCCCCATAGAGCGAGTCGTTGCCTTGCCCACCGCCAATTCTGTCGTTGAAATCACCACCGAACACACTGTCCACGGCACTACCGCCGTAGAGACGATCATATCCACTGCCCCCGAAGAGCGTATCGGTTCCGCCGACACCAAAGAGGCTGTCCGAGCCGCTCAGCCCGAAAATCGTGTCGACACCGTTGGTGCCGGTCAGAGTGTCGTTGAGGTCGGTTCCAGTGATCGCCGCCATGGTCTGTGCCTCCAAATGCGAATAGCTGTTCCAAAATTCTGTCTTGCCGAGCCATAAGGTCGCACATCTGGCTCCAGAACAAAACGGCCTAAGCCCCTTCTCTCGGGCTCTTTGCCTCGCTTTTCACAGGATCGTGATGTCAGAATCGCGGCAGCGGAACCTCGCTCTATCCGCCAGCATGCGATGCTAAGTAATTGATACTAATAATTTACAATCGACACTCTCAAAAAAGAAAAGGGGGTGCTGGACATCTATGTCCAGCACCCCCTTTTCGACTCGTGTCGACCCAAACAATAGATCGGTTTTGCGCTCGCCGCTTTCCCTAAAGCGAACGCACGTCTGTTCTATTCGTTGTCCTTCTTGATCTGGTCGTAGAGGAAGCCGCCGGCGCCGCCGACTGCCGCCCCGATGCCCGCGCCCGCACCGGGGCTGCCGGCAAATGCACCGATCACGGCACCAGTTGCGGCACCGACACCGGCGCCCACGCCAGTGCGCGCTGCCGTGCTGGAATCCAGGTTCTGACAGCCGACGAGCAGCAATCCGCCCGCCGCGACCATCACGATTGCACCTTTCCTAACCATCGTCACTTCTCCTCATGGTCTACCTCTGCTTGGCCGCAGCTTAGCAGGGGTTCTGTTCGCGAATCGCCTGAATGAGGCCGCTCAAGGCAGGCATTGACATAGAATCCGGGTTCTTCGCCGCCCAGCTCAACAGCATCACGCGTGCCTCTTCGCGAGAGATCTCGCCGTCCGTACAGATCGACGGCTGCACATTGAAGCGCGGGTCGGCGACGAGCGCGTCGTAGAACTGCTCGATACCGGCGATCCAGCCATAGCAGAAGCCCTGCGCATACTGGTTCATCGCGCTGCTTTCGGGCGCCGAACAGAGCTTCACGACCGAGCCCACGCTGCCGGCTTCGAAATCATCAGCCGTCAGATCGGCCGCACCCGCGGGCATGGCCCAAAGGGCTGCACCAGCGAGTAGACAGGCTAGTTTCTTCATTCTTCACTCCTCAATCGCAGTCCAAGGACGCAAGAGCCCCCAGGCCCTCCCCCAGTGAGGGCCGATGCGAGATCGACCCCCGCTTCATCGCACACAGTTTGCCGAAGCCGAGGCCGCCACACCAGCCTTTTGTCCACAGCCCAATCGACACAACGACAAGACCAAACGCTCCTGACAGCTTTGCGCACTCAGCACTGGATTGCTCGCTCGAGCGATGAGACTATATCAAGAACGCGCAGTCATTTCCCATCTCAGTCCTTTGGAGCAGCCCCCGCGTCATGAGCGGCAGCATCACCATTCGCGGCGCCCGCGAACACAACCTCAAGAATGTCTCGTTGGAACTGCCTCGTCACGAGCTGGTGGTGATCACCGGCATGTCAGGCTCGGGCAAGTCCTCGCTCGCCTTCGACACGGTCTATGCCGAGGGGCAACGCCGCTATGTCGAGAGCCTTTCGGCCTATGCACGGCAGTTTCTGGAGATGATGCAGAAGCCGGACGTCGATTCGATCGAGGGACTGTCTCCGGCAATCTCCATAGAGCAGAAGACCACCTCCAAGAACCCGCGCTCGACCGTCGCAACGGTGACGGAGATCTATGACTATATGCGCCTGCTCTGGGCCAGGGTCGGCGTGCCCTATTCGCCCGCCACCGGCCTGCCGATCGAAAGCCAGACGGTCAGCCAGATGGTGGATCGCGTGGTGACCCTGCCCGAAGGCACGCGGCTCTACCTGCTTGCCCCCATCGTGCGCGGCCGCAAGGGCGAGTATCGCAAAGAGCTAGCTGAGCTGATGAAGCGCGGCTTTCAACGGGTGAAAATCGACGGCGAGATCCACGAGATTGCCGAGGCGCCGGCTCTCGACAAGAAGCGCAAGCACGACATCGAGGTGGTTGTGGACCGCCTTGTCTTGCGCCCGGGCCTGGAGCAGCGGCTGGCGGACTCCTTCGAGACCGCCTTGGAACTTGCCGATGGCCTTGCCTTCACGGAGAACGCCGACGACGGCGAGCGTCTCACCTTCTCCGCCAAGTTCGCCTGCCCGGTCTCCGGTTTCACCATCGAGGAGATCGAGCCCAGGCTTTTCTCCTTCAACTCGCCGCACGGCGCCTGCCCGACCTGCGACGGCTTGGGCCTCACCAGCTATTTCGAAGAAGGGCTGGTGGTGCCCGACGAGAGCCTGAGTTTGAAGGCTGGCGCCATCGCGCCGTGGTCCAAGTCGACCTCGCCCTTCTATCAGCAGACCCTGCAAAACCTGGCGAAACATCAGAAGTTCTCGCTAACCAAGGCCTGGAAGGATCTGCCACAAGCCGCCCGCGACCTGGTGCTCTACGGCTCGCGCGGGAAGGTGATCCCGATGCGGTATGAGGATGGCTTGCGCAGCTACGAGACCAAGAAGGCCTTCGAGGGCGTGATCCCCAACATGCAGAGGCGCATGCGCGAGACCGACAGCGACTGGGTACGCGAGGAGCTGGGCAAGTATCAGGCCGACCGGGCTTGCGAGGCTTGCTCCGGCGACCGGCTTCGACCCGAATCGCTGGCTGTTAAGATCGCCGAGCGTTCGATCAGCCAGTCCAGCCGCCTCTCTGTCAGGAACGCGCTGCAATGGTTCGGCGGGCTCGAAGACAAGTTGACCGACAAGCAGCGCGAGATCGCGCACCGGATCCTGAAAGAGATCAACGACCGGCTAAAGTTCCTGGACGACGTCGGTCTGGACTACCTGACCCTCTCGCGCGCCTCGGCGACCTTATCCGGCGGCGAGAGTCAACGCATCCGTCTGGCCTCTCAGATCGGCTCGGGCCTGACCGGCGTGCTCTATGTCCTGGACGAGCCCTCCATCGGCCTGCACCAGCGCGACAATGCCCGACTGCTGGAGACCCTGAAGCGGCTGCGCGATCTCGACAACACGGTGATCGTGGTCGAGCACGACGAGGATGCGATCCGCTCCGCCGACTTCCTGGTCGACATGGGGCCCGGCGCCGGCGTGCATGGCGGCGAGGTCGTGGCCATCGGCAAGCCGGAAGTCGTGATGGCCAACCCGGCCAGCCTGACCGGCCAGTATCTGACCGGAGCCAAACAGATCCCGATACCGCGCATTCGCCGTGAAGGGCATCCCAAACAGCAGCTGAGAGTCAGCGGCGCCAGGGCGCACAATTTGCAAGGCGTGAACGCGACAATTCCCTTGGGAACCTTCACCTGCGTTACCGGCGTCTCCGGCTCCGGCAAGTCCACCCTGATCATCGAGACCCTCTACCGGGCGCTGGCCAAGCAGCTGAACGGTGCGCGCAGTCAGGCGGCAGAACACGACAAGGTCGAGGGCGTGGAGTTCCTCGATAAGGTGATCGACATCGATCAGTCGCCGATCGGGCGCACGCCGCGCTCCAACCCAGCGACCTATACCGGGGCTTTTACGCCGATCCGCGACTGGTTTGCCGGCCTGCCCGAAGCCAAGGAGCGCGGCTACAAACCGGGGCGTTTTTCTTTCAACGTGAAAGGCGGCCGCTGTGAGGCGTGCCAGGGCGACGGGGTGATCAAGATAGAGATGCACTTCCTGCCCGACGTCTATGTCGAATGCGACGTCTGCAAAGGCCAACGTTACAACCGCGAGACCTTGGAGGTGACCTTCCGTGGTCGCTCTATCGCCGAGGTTCTGGACATGACGGTCGAGGAAGGCGTGAAGCTGTTCCACGCCGTGCCTTCGATCCGCACCAAACTGGAGACCCTGGAGCGCGTCGGTCTGGGCTACATCAAGGTCGGTCAGCCGGCGACGACCCTCTCCGGTGGCGAGGCACAGCGCGTCAAGCTGGCTAAGGAGCTTTCCAAGCGTGCCACGGGCCGTACGATCTACATCCTGGACGAGCCCACAACCGGCCTGCATTTCGAGGATGTGCGCAAACTGCTGGAAGTGCTGCACACCCTGGTCGAGACCGGCAACACGGTGCTGGTGATCGAACACAATCTAGAGGTCATCAAGACTGCCGACTGGGTCATCGACTTGGGTCCGGAAGGCGGCGACGGCGGCGGCGAGATCGTCGTCACCGGCCCGCCGGAGGCCGTCGCCGCAGAAACGCGCAGCCACACCGGCCAGTACCTGGCCCCCTACCTGATGGGACCCTACGAGCAGCAGCGGGCCTAAGCGAGCGTCGAGATACTCACAAGACGGTCTAGATTGCGGCTGAGGCGGGTCAGCCGGAAGCTCCGGCTGCGATCTCCGCCAACATCCATTCTCTAAAGCTGGCCACTTTCGGCAACGCCGCCGACTCCTCCGGATAAACCAGGTAGTAGGCGAAGCTCACCGGCAGTGCGACGTCGAAGGGACGCACCAAGCGCCCCGCCGCCAGTTCGTCGCCGGCCAGCGCCTCACTGCCAAGTGCCAATCCCTGACCTTCGATCGCTGCCTGCAGTGCTGAGCTGGAATGGCTGAAACGCGGCCCGCGTTTCGCATTCACCTCTTCTGCACCGGCCGCGCGCAACCACATCTGCCAGTCCAGAGGTTCCTCCTTGGTCATCGACCAGGTTCCCTCCACGTGCAACAGCACATGTCCGGCAAGATCGGCCGGGCTTCTCAGCAGGGGGCCACACTCCAATAAAGCAGGACTGCAGACCGGAAAGATCTCTTCGGCGAACAGGCGGATCGCCTGCTTTCCCGGATAGCGGCCGCCTCCGAAGCGTATACCGACATCGACACCATCGCGGGTGAAGTCAGCCATCTTATCAGTGGTCTGAAGCCGCACGTCGATGTCCGGAAAAGCTGTATTGAAGGCACCCAAGCGGCGAACCAGCCAGGTTGCCGCAAAAGTCGGACTGACGCTGATCGTGAGGAAACGATCGGTCTCTTCCATCCGCAGGCGTCGCATAGCCTCGGCAATCTGGTCGAAGCTGCCGCTCAACAGAGGCAGCGCCGCACGCGCCGGCTCTGTCAAGGTGAACTCTCCTTTGATCCGGCGCATCAGGCAGACCCCGAGATCGGCTTCCAAAGCCTTGATCTGGTGGCTCACCGCCGCCGGCGTGACGTGCAGCTCTTGGGCGGCTCTCGTCAGACTGAGGTGGCGCGCCGCTGCCTCGAAGGCGCGCAGAGCATTGAGCGAAGGTAGACGCTGATCCATAAGGCCTTCTTTTAGATTTTCTAAGAGTCCTATGCAAGAGAACTCGTTAGGGCGTGTGCTCTAGCTGCCTTACTTTAAAACACATGGTTATGGAAACGGACTCTTACACCAGGTTCACCAACCGACACAAGATGTTAGGTGAGCTAAAAGAGTTCGCAATCGAACGAGGCAAGGAAACTGGTTATGAGCAAGCCACAGATCGAGGTTCCCTACCCAGTCACCTTGGACATAGGCAGTCGCGAGACCCTCAAAAGGTTCGTCAAATCACTGCGCAGGATCTTGCACGAACTTGCGGCGTGTTATCGGGCGACACGGGAAGAGATCGCGTTGCACAGGGGCTTATCCGGGCTGGATCGACGCCTCCGCCGCGACCTGGGGATCGACCGCGATAGCGCGTGAAGTCCGCCCCGCAGAGATCATCGAGCGCGACACTCTCGATGTGAGAGTCGCAACTCGATCCACAGCTGTTGTTTGTTTAGAGGAGACGACCAATGTCAACAAGTGAATACAACTTTGAGACGAAGTACAACGCCAAGGACTCGGAGGGGCGTTGGGAGTTCAAGCGGACCGGCACGAGCATCGCCTCGACCATCCGTGTGACGCTGCGCCTGTGGCACCTCCGCGCCACCCAGCGGCCTCAGTTAGCACGGCTAAGCGATCAGAAGCTGCGAGACATCGGACTTACTCGTGCCCAGGCCGAGTACGAGGCCGCCAAACCGTTTTGGCGGGCATAAAGCGTCGGATACCTCACTGCACCTCGCGAGAACCGCTGGGCACCGAGCCGGGCGCGCCGCTGCAACAAAGGCGCTGGTGGCGGCGAGCGGCCCACAGCGCAACACCCCTAAAGATGAGGCAGTCAGATGCTAACAGACGCGTTCCGTCCGATCTTTGAGCCCAAGCTTGGTCACTTTAGGGTGCATTGGGGCCACCTTCTGATGGTCTCCACTCTCGGCATGTTTCTATGGCTCGGGTCGGCACCCTGGCGACCGCAACCCTTTGAGACGACCTACAGCGATTTCCAAACCCTCGTACGCGAAGGGCGAGTGGAACGTGTCATGGTTCTGGGTGATCAGATCCACGCTGTTCTGAGCGATCCCATCGAGCAGCAATCGAATAGAGATCCGAAACACCACGTCACAACCAGCCTACCAACAAGCCATCACCAGATCTTGCGATCCTTTCTGGCCGAGCATGACGTTCCGTTCACGATCCCGTCTGCGGCAAAGCCCACACGCGGACCGGTCTAGACGTGGCCTACAGCTTTGAATCTGGAACGAATTCTGGGCGCTGAACGATTTCCTTCCCATCCGTTCTACTCTAACCTCCCCGTAGACAAACCAATTGGGGAACAGTGAATGAGACAGGTGATCTTCGCGGTCTTGGCCTCCAGCAGCCTTCTTCTCGGCAATCCGGCAGCCGCAGAGGAGGCATCGGCTGAGACCATCGCCGCCTCCATTCCGATCGGGGCAACCAAGCAAGACATGGAGAAGCACTACGGCTCGCCGACCGACGTCTCTCTGTCCGAGGAAGGTAACGAGATCTGGACCTACGACATCAAAGAGGTTCAGGTCAAAAACGAAGGGGGTCTGCTCTCCGATCTGGGCATCACTTCAGAGGCTTCCGACAACGTGGCCGGGAAAGAGAGCGAGAGAATTTTCCGGGTCTGGTTCGACCAGAATGGAAAAGTCACCGCTGCCAAAGCCCTCCAGTAAGACTGGCACGGCGCTCCTCAAGCGGCTTGGCTCGCCCCCTCGCGAGCTTGCAGCAGGCAGAGGAAGGCGCGGTGTGCGCTTGACATCGCTTGTTCGTGGTGGCGCAGGATCAGGGTCTCGACCCAGCCTTCTCCCTCCGGCAGAGCCGTGAGCTTGAGGCGGCCGGCCGAGACCTGTGGCGCCACCAGGGCACGCGGCAGCAGAGACAGTGCCAACCCGGCGGCGACGGCGGCATAGATCGCCTCCAAGCTACCGAACTCCAGACAGGGAATCTGCGTGCGGCCTTGACGAGCCAATACATCTTCCAGCCGATGACGATAGGAACAACCGCGACGCAACACGGCGATCTTGGGCGCCGTCTGCAGCAGGCGTTCGAGGCGATCTTCTGACTGCGGGGCTGAGATCAGCACCAGTTCTTCTCGATAGGCCGCTTCTTGCAACAGCAGCGGCTCTTGCACAGGGCCACAAACCAGAGCGGTCTCGATCTCGCGGGCCAGAACGGCGGCGATCAGCTCTTGCGTCGTACCGGTCATCAAAGTGAGATCGACCAGCGGACAGGCAGCGGCGAAATCGACCAGCAAGGGGGCAAGATGGATGGCCGCCGTGCTCTCGAGGCAGCCGAGCGCAAAGGGTCCCTTCGGCGTACCGTCATCCACTGTCGCCTGCCGTGCCTCGACCAGCAGTTGGCGCACACGGATCGCATAGGGCAGCAGGCGTTGACCGGCCGGCGTCAGCGTAACGCCGCGCGCATGGCGGCTGAAGAGGCTGGCTCCCAGGTCAAACTCCAGCTGGCGGATACGTGCGGTCACATTCGACTGCACCATGGCCAGTTCACCGGCGGCCCGGCTCATACCGCCCAGGCGCGCCACCGCCTCGAACACCTTCAGGTCGGATGCATCCATGGGGCCGCTCCCTTCGCTTCCTCGGCCGACCGCGCAGTCTCACCGTTCTTTTTCGACCAGTGCAAGAAGAAAGGCGCGAATGCGGCCGACGACAGCGTACTAGAAAAGAAAGTAGCGCTGAGCCATCGGCAAGACCTCTGCCGGCTCGCAGGTCAGCAGTTCACCGTCGGCGCGAACTTCGTAGGTCTGCGGGTCGACCTCCATATGCGGCAGAGCATCATTCAGGATCATGTTCGCCTTGCCGATCCCACGGGTCCTGGCAACCGCCGCTAACGGTCGGGAAAGACCGATCTCCTTGCCAAGCTCGCTGGCAAGTGAAGCAGAGCTGACGAAACTCACCGCTCGATCCACGCGCGAGCGCCCGAAGGATCCAAACATCGGCCGATAGTGTTCCGGTTGCGGCGAGGGTATGGAAGCGTTGGGATCGCCCATCACCGCAGCTGCGATAGCGCCGCCCTTGAGGACCAGATCGGGCTTCACTCCGAAGAAGGCCGGGGACCAGAGGCAAAGGTCAGCCAGCTTGCCGGGCTCGAGCGAGCCGACATGATCCGCCACACCCTGCGCGATTGCCGGATTGATGGTGTATTTGGCGACATAGCGCCGGCAGCGCAGGTTGTCGTTGTCACCCTGCTCAGAGGCGAGTCGGCCGCGCTGACGCTTCATCTTGTCGGCTGTCTGCCAGGTCCGAAGGATAACTTCGCCGACACGCCCCATCGCCTGACTGTCGGATGCCATGATCGAGAAAGCGCCAAGGTCGTGCAGGATGTCCTCGGCGGCGATAGTCTCACGGCGTATGCGGCTCTCGGCAAAGGCGACATCTTCGGGGATCTTGGGATTTAGGTGATGACAGTGCATGAGCATGTCCAGATGCTCATCCAGGGTGTTCACCGTGAAGGGTCGTGTCGGATTGGTTGAAGACGGCAACACAGAAGCTTCGCCGCAGAGCTTGATGATATCGGGCGCATGACCGCCACCGGCCCCTTCAGTGTGGAAGGCATGGATCGTCCGCCCCTTCAAGGCAGCACGCGAGGTCTCGACGAAGCCCGATTCGTTCAAGGTGTCGGTGTGGATCATGACTTGCACATCCATGCTGTCTGCGACCTGCAGGCAGCAGTCGATCGCAGCCGGCGTCGTCCCCCAATCTTCGTGCAACTTGAGCCCGCAAGCACCGGCACGAACCTGCTCCTCCAAGGCCGCTGGCCGGCTGGCGTTGCCCTTGCCAAAGAAGCCGAAGTTCATGGCGAAGGCCTCGCTCGCCTTCAGCATCTCCGCAATGTGCCAGGACCCGGGCGTGCAGGTGGTGGCATTGGTGCCGGTCGCAGGGCCGGTTCCACCGCCCATCATCGTCGTGATGCCGGAATAGAGCGCCTCGTCGATCTGCTGGGGACAGATGAAATGCACATGCACGTCGAGCCCGCCGGCAGTGACAATCTTGCCCTCGCCGGCAATCGCCTCGGTTCCCGGGCCAATCACGATATCGACGCCGGCCTGGGTATCGGGGTTCCCTGCCTTGCCGAGGGCTGCAATGCGGCCATCCTTGACCGCGATGTCGGCCTTTACGATGCCCCAGTGATCGAGGATCAGGGCATTGGTGATAACCGTGTCGACCGCACCCTCCGCTCGCGTGGCCTGGGATTGGCCCATGCCGTCGCGGATGACCTTGCCGCCACCGAAGGTGACTTCCTCGCCATAGTGGGTGCGATCCTCCTCGACCTCGATGAAGAGTTCGGTATCAGCTAGGCGGACTTTATCGCCGGTGGTCGGACCATAGAGGCCGGCATAGGCGCGCTTGGAGAGCTTGTTTGCCATCAGCCCCGATCCAGCGGTCCCATGACCGCCTGATTGAAGCCGACAACGCGCCGGGCTCCGGCGTAGGGCACCAAGGTCACCTCGCGGCTCTTGCCAGGCTCAAAACGCACGGCGGTGCCGGCCGGAATATCGAGGCGCAGACCACGGGTGGCATCACGTTCGAAGTCCAGCGCCGCATTGGTTTCGAAGAAATGATAGTGGCTGCCAACCTGTACGGGTCGATCGCCGCGATTGGTGACGATCAAGGTCAGAGTCGGACGGCCTTGGTTGATTTCAATCTCACCTGATCCGGTGACGATCTCTCCAGGAATCATGATCGGCGTCCTGCTTTATCGAATGGGGTCATGCACGGTCACCAGTTTGGTACCGTCGGGAAAGGTCGCCTCGACCTGCACCTCGTCGATCATCTCGGGCACGCCCGCCATGACCTGATCGCGGGTCAGCACAGAGGCCCCACTGGTCATCAGATGGGCAACACTGACACCGTCTCGCGCGCCTTCGACGACGTGATCGGTGATGAGGGCGACGGCCTCAGGGTGGTTTAGTTTCACACCGCGCTCCAGGCGACGGCGCGCCACCTGCGCCGCCATGGCCACCAGTAGTTTGTCGCGCTCTCGGGGCGTCAGACGCATGGAGCCTCTCCCTCATCGGATCGTGTTGTTGCCGAGACTAGCGGCGCATCCGCGGCCGACCTAAGCCTTGAAGTCGCACTCGTGACCTTGTGACGCTTCCCAATCATTGGGCGCAGGATCGAATCTGTTGCTCGAAGGGTCGGCAGGTTTGGTTTCGCTAAGCTGTCTTCAAGGCCAAAAAGATCGCAATATAGTGGCAGATTACGGCAGCCAGTACGAAGAGGTGCCAGATCGCATTGTGATAACGCAGATCCTTGGCCAGATGGAAGGTGACGCCACCGGTGTAGAGCACGCCACCAACGACCAACAGAACCAGGACGCTGGTGCTGACTGCCTCGACCAGGGAGGGCATGACGAAGACCACGCTCCACCCCATGGCCAGGCAGAGCACGATCGCTGTCTTGTCGGCCCGACCGGGAAGGCGGAGCGAGATGTAGATCCCCACCAATGCCAAGCACCAAATGAAGATCAGGATGCCATAGCCCAGGGTGCTGCTGAATTTGACCAGGGCGAAGGGTGCATAGCTGCCGGCGATCATGACAAAGATGCCGGCATGGTCCAAACGCCTGAGAATGCGTTTCGGACCGGGAGCCTGCACGCCGTTGTAGGCGGCAGAGAAACCCAACATCCAGAAGAGGCCCAGGCTGTAGAGCAGGCAAGCAATCAACATCGCCGCATCGCCCCAGGGGCTGACGGTCAAGAACAACAAGGGGATCGCCACCAGCGCCCAGGCAAGACCGACCATGTGGACCAGATTGTCCAAGCGCCGCTCTCCCATGGTGTAGCTGGGAAACACGGTCTCTGAGGCCTGTGAACTCACTCTCTCCCCTCCAAGGCGCCGGGCCGAACGGTTTGGCGCCAAATCTCCCCAAATCTCTCGATCAAAAGAACTGCCTTAAAGTCTGGCTATCGGGCCGGCGTTTCGCAAGTCGGTAGCAACCTAGACAGAGGACTTTCGACCGCGTTGGCCACGCAAGGCGGCGATCAGGCCATGCAAGGTTCTGACTTCCTGCTCGCTGGGCTCGGCACGAACGAACAGCGTCTTGAGGTTGCGCAGCATGTGCGGCTTCTGTTCGGGGGTCCGGAAGAAGCCATCTTCATCCAGGGCTTGCTCGAGGCGGTCTAGAAAGCCGCTGAGCTCTTCGCGGGTGGCCGGCAGGGAGTCGCCGCGATGCAGACGCTTGGGTGTACTATAGTCGCCGGCCTGCCACCACTCGTAGCCCAAGATCAGAACTGCTTGGGCCAGGTTCAGCGAAGCATGTTCCGGGTTCAGCGGAACCCGCACAAGCACGTCAGCAATGGCCAGCTCGTCACTGGTAAGGCCAGTGCGCTCCGGTCCGAACAGCAAACCGGTTGGCTCGCCGGCATCAGCCAGCGCACGTAGGTCCTTGGCGGCCTCTCTGGGCGTTGCGATCCACTTCGCCATCTCCCGATTGCGCGCTGTCGTTGCATAGAGGCGCCTCAAGTCGCCGACTGCAGCGGCCAGGTCGTTGTAGATCTCTGCGCCTTCCAGAATGGCCTCGGCGCCCGACGCCATCGGCCAAGCGGCCGGGTTGGGCCAGCCGTCGCGCGGCGCCACCAACCGCAAACGCTCCAGCCCGCAGTTCATCATGGCCCGCGCCACCGCCCCGATGTTCTCGCCCAGTTGCGGGCGCACCAGAATGACCGGAGGTGCGGCAGCCCTAGCCGGCATCGTGAAACAGCTTCCAGGCAATGGCATCGGAAAGCGCAATGAAGGAGGCATCAATGATGTTCGGCGAGACCCCGACCGTCACCCAATGCCGGCCCTTGCCGTCGGCACTCTCGATCATCACCCGGGTCACCGCCTCGGTGCCCGCTTCCGACGTCAGGATGCGCACCTTGTAATCGGTGAGCCGCATGTCTTCGAGCTGCAGATAGTGCGGCAGCAGGGCCTTGCGCAAAGCCAGATCAAGTGCGTTCACCGGGCCGTTTCCGGTGGCGACCGTCATCAGCGCCTGGCCTTCGACCTCAAGGGTCACCGTGGCTTCGGACTCGGTGATCAACTCGCCCTTGGCATTCAAGCGCCGGTCGTCCATTACCCGGAAACGCTCCAGTGAGAAGTAGCTCGGCACCTCGCCCATCAGCCGACGTGCCAGCAACTCGAAGGAGGCAGGCGCGCCGTCGAAGGCATAGCCTTCATACTCCTTGGCCTTCACCTCTTCGACCAAGCGTCCCACAAGTTTGGCCTCGCCGAGCGCATCCTGGTCGATGCCCAGCTCCTTCAACCGAGCGACGATGTTGGAGCGACCGGCTTGATCGGAGACCACGATATGGCGCTGATTGCCGACCAGTTCCGGCTCGATGTGCTCATAGCTCTTCGGGTCCTTGGCAACGGCAGAGACATGCAGCCCCCCCTTATGAGCGAAGGCATTGGCCCCAACATAGGGCTGGCTGGGAGAGTGGTTGCGGTTCAGCCGCTCGTCCAGCAGGTGGGAGACGGAGGTGAGGTGCCTGAGGCCCGCCTCGTCGACGCCGATCTCGTAATCGGTCTTCAGCGCCAACGAGGGAATGAGGGAGATCAGGTTGGCATTGCCGCAGCGCTCGCCCAGGCCGTTGATCGTACCCTGGATCATACGTGCGCCGCTCTCCAGTGCGGCCAGGGAATTGCCGACGGCATTCTCAGTGTCGTTGTGGCAGTGGATGCCGAGCTGAGCGTCGGGCAAGGCCGCACGCACCTCGCAGACGATGGCCGCGATCTCGCCAGGTAGGGTGCCGCCATTGGTGTCACAGAGCGTGAGCCAGCTGGCACCGGCCTCGGCAGCCGACTTGAGGCAAGCCAAGGCATAGTCCCTGTTCGCCTTGAAGCCGTCGAAGAAGTGTTCGGCGTCGAACTGCGCCTCCTCCTTTCGCTGCCGGGTCAGTGCCAGAGAGTCGCCGATCATGGCTAGGTTCTCGTCCAGGGTGGTTTGCAGAGCCAATCCGACGTGAAAGTCCCAGGTCTTGCCGACCAGACAGGTCACCGGAGTCGGCGCGCGCAACACCATGCTCAAACCCGGATCGTTCTCCGGACTGCGGCCGGGGCGACGGGTCATGCCGAAAGCGACGAGCCGGCCGCGCTTGGTCTGGGGCAGGTCCTGAAAGAAGGCATCGTCGGTCGGATTGGCCCCCGGCCAGCCGCCTTCGATATAGTCGACGCCCAGCCCGTCTAGGGCCACCGTGATGGCGCGCTTGTCGGCGGCCGAGAAGTCGACACCCTGGGTCTGCGCCCCGTCGCGCAAGGTGGAATCGAAGAGATAGACTCGCGTTTTCTCTGACATGTCCTAAGCCCGCCGCCAGGTGGTGCCCTGCGGTCCATCCTCCAGTTCGATGCCCTGTGCTTTCAAGTCGTCGCGGATCTGGTCGGCTCGGGCAAAGTCCTTGGCCTTGCGTGCCGCCTGCCGTTCGGCGATCAACGCCTCTATCTCCGCTCCCTCATCCTGACGTCCACCGTGGAACCAGGACTCGGGATCGGCCTCAAGGAGGCCCAGCAACGCAGCACCGGCCCTGAGTTCGGACGCCGCCTCTGCCTCTCCATGGTGCGCCCGGTTGGCCAGCGCATGCAGTACTGCCAAGGCCTTCGGCGTGTTGAGGTCCTCGTGCAAAGCCTCGAGCAGCGCTGCCGGAGGTGCCGTCTCGACGAGATCCCGACCGCGCAGCGCGCCGTAGAGGCGCTGCAGCTGTGCCCTGGCTTCGCCCAGTTTACCGCGGGTGACGTCCAGAGGCTGGCGATAGTGGCCGGACAGCAAGGCCAAGCGAATGGCCTCGCCGGCATGCCCCTCTTCCAGGAGCTGGCGCACGGTCAGGAAGTTGCCCAGCGACTTCGACATCTTTTCGCCGTTTACTACGACATAGCCGTTGTGCATCCAGATTTGCGCCATGGCAGCGGTGCCGTGTGCGCAACGGCTCTGCGCGATCTCATTCTCGTGGTGGGGAAAGATCAGATCCAGACCACCGCCGTGGATGTCGAAGACCTTTCCCAAGTGCTTCCAGGACATGGCCGAGCACTCGATGTGCCATCCTGGACGGCCACGACCCCAGGGGCTGTCCCAACCCGGCTGTTCGTCGCTGGAGGGCTTCCAGAGTACGAAATCCATCGGGTCTCGCTTATAGGGTGCAACGTCGATACGGGCGCCGGCCAGCAGCTCTTCAGTATCGCGCCGGGAGAGCGCGCCGTAGTCACCGAAACTACCGACGGCAAAGAGCACATGGCCTTCGGCTGCATAAGCGTGGCCCTTCTCGATCAGATCTCCGATCAGCGCCACCATCTCCGGGATTGTGCCGGTCGCGCGCGGCTCCACTGTCGGCGGTAGCGCACGCAGGGCCGCCATATCGTCATGGAAAGCCTTGGTCGTGCGTTCCGTGACTTGGGTGATGCTCTCGCCAGAGGCCTCGGCCGCAGCCATGATCTTGTCGTCGACATCGGTGATGTTGCGCGCGTATGTCACTTGCGCATTGCCGTAGTGATGACGCAACAGGCGGAAGAGGACGTCGAAGACGACGACCGGACGGGCATTGCCTATGTGGGCGAAGTCGTAGACGGTCGGTCCGCAGACATAGAGGCGGACCCGTTTCGGATCCAAGGGTTGGAAATCCTCGGTCTTGCGAGCCAAAGTGTTGTAGAGCCTGATTGTCATGCTTCTTCTCCAGCGAGACGGGCCAGAACCCGCGCACGGGGCAGGAGGGGTAGCAATGCCGCCATCTCCGGTCCAGAGCGGCGCGCGGTCAAGGCTTGGCGCAGCGGCAGGAAGAGCTGTTTGCCCTTGCGCCCGCTGGCCTCTCCCAAGGCCCTGGTCCAGCGTTTCCAGCTCGTTTCGTCCCAGGGTTCCTGCGGCAGCAAGCGCGCCGCCTCGGCCAAGAAATCCGACTCCTCGCAGATGCCGGCAAGCGGGCCATCGCGCACGGCAAGCCAGTGCGGTAGCTCATCAAGGTTCTCTAGGTTGCCCTGGATAGCCAGCCACAGGGCCTCGCCCAATTGCGGATAGCGCTGGGCGACGTCAGCGAAAGGCAGCCGATGCAGCAGCTTGGCATTCAGCCGCTGGAGCTCGGCCTCTTCGAAGCGCGCCGGTGCGCGGCCATAGGCGCCGATCTCGAAGTCACCGACCAGCGCAGAGAGTTCGACATCCGGTTCCATCGGTTTGCCGGTCCCGAGCTTGGCCAGGAAGGCATTGAGCGCCATGGCCTCAATCCCGCTGTCGCGCAGACCCTCGAGGCTAAGGCTGCCGAGGCGCTTCGAGAGACCCTTGCCGGCAGCATCGACCAGCAGGGGAAAGTGTCCGAAGGTGGGGACCGCACCACCCAGCGCTTCAATCAGCGCAATCTGGGCTGCTGTGTTGGCGACATGATCTTCGCCACGCAGCACATGGGTTACCACCATCTCCACATCGTCGACGACCGAGGCCAGCGTATAGAGGATGCGCCCATCCTCACGCAGCAACACCGGATCGGAGAGCGAATCCGAGGGAAAGCGCTGCGGACCGCGCACCAGATCATCCCATTCGATCACCCGGTCCGGCAGTTTCAGGCGCCAGTGCGGCCGGCGCCCTTCAGCCTCCAGCGCGCCGCGCTCCTGCGGTCCAAGATAGAGCGCCGCTCGGTCATAGCGCGGCGGCTTGCCGGCGGCGCGCTGGGCAGCCCGCTTAGCAGCCAGTTCGGCACTGGTCTCATAGCAGGGATAGAGTTTGCCTTCGGCTTTCAACCTTTCGACCGCAGCGTCATAGCTGTCCTGACGGTCACTCTGGCGGGCACGCTGGTCCCAGGTGAGGCCGAGCCAGGTAAGATCGGCCTCGATGGCCGCGACATGCGCCTCTTCGGAGCGCTCCTGGTCGGTGTCGTCGAGGCGGAGCAGGTAGCGGCCACCCGCTTGCCGGGCGAAGAGCCAGTTGATGAGCGCCACACGGGCGTTGCCGACATGCAGACGACCCGTCGGGCTGGGTGCGAAACGAACCAAGGTCATGGGATCTACTCGAATCTGGAGGAACGGAGCTTGGGGCTCCGTCAGGCGCTCGGCGCGCGGAACCCGTTGGTAATGGGATAGCGGCGGTCCCGAGACAAGGACCGCCTGGTAATCTTGGTGCCTGGACAGGATTGACGGCGCTTGTACTCGGCCCGGTCCAGCAGACCCCAGATCCGCAAGACCGTCTCGCGCGCATGCCCCTCATCGATCAAGCTATCCAGCGAGGCCTCGCGCTCGATCAGGCCGGTCAGAATGGCATCCAAGGTATCGTAGTCGGGCAGGCTGTCTTGATCGGTCTGGTCCGGGCGCAGTTCCGCGCTGGGCGCCTTGGTCAGGATCCGCTCGGGCACGACCCGTCCTTCGGGACCCAGCGCCATCGCCGGCTTGGCTTGATTGCGCCAACGCGAGATCTGGTAGACCTCGGTCTTATAGACATCCTTCAAGGCATTGAAGCCGCCGCACATGTCGCCATAGAGCGTGGCATAGCCGACGCTCATCTCCGACTTGTTGCCGGTCGAGAGCACCATGGGCCCCAGCTTGTTGGAGATCGCCATCAAGGTCAGCCCACGTGCACGGCTCTGCATGTTCTCTTCGGCAATGCCTGGTTCGTGGCCGTTGAAGAGCGGCTGCAGCATGCCCTGAAAGGCCTCCATCGCCGGCTCGATACGAACGTCGTCCAAGCGGATGCCCAACAGGCGTGCGCATTCGGCGGCATCCTCCAAGCTGTCGTTGCTGGTGTAAGGCGAGGGCATCATCACCGCCCAGACCCGATCAGCACCCAGGGCATCGACTGCGATCGCAGCCGAGATGGCTGAATCGATTCCGCCGGAGAGGCCCAAGACCACACCGGGGAAACCGTTCTTGTTCACATAGTCGCGCAGGCCCAGGGTAAGCGCGCTGTAGAGCGCCTCGCTCTCGCCCGGCAGTGCCAAATCCTCCCCGGTCTCGAAGCGCCAACCCTCTGTCTGGCGGACCAGGGTGACGAAACCGACCTTGGCGGCGAAGGCAGGCATCTGCAGGGCCAGGCCGTAGTCAGGGTTAATCGCAAAGGAAGCGCCGTCGAACAGCAGCTCGTCCTGGCCGCCGACCTGGTTCAAGTAGGCGACCGGCAAGCCGGTCTCGCCGATGCGCGCTGAGACGATCTGCAGGCGCTCGTCAATTTTGGCATGCTCGAAAGGACTGCCGTTCGGCACCAACAGGGCTTCGGCGCCAGTCTCGACCAGGGTCTCGGCCACATCGGGCAGCCAAACATCTTCGCAGACCGGAACACCCAGGCGCAGGCCGCGCACCATGATCGGTCCCGGCATCTCGCCCGCCCGAAAGACCCGAACCTCGTCAAACACGCCGTAGTTCGGCAGCTCGACCTTGTCACGCCTGGTGACGATGCGGCCCTCGTCCAGATAGAGGACGGCGTTGGTCACGGCCCCGCGCAGGCTCTGCGGCGCGGTATCGCTCCAGGACTGCGGGCCCTCGTACCAGGGCGTGCCGAGTAGAACCGCAGGACCGCCGTCTGCCGTCTCCGCGGCCAGCTCTTCGGCTGCTTTGCGCAAGGCCGCTAACAGGTCCGGTTTCAACACCAGATCCTCGGGCGGATAGCCGGAGAGTGCCAGTTCGCTGGTCATCATGACATCGGCACCGCCGGCCGCCGCCTCGGCGCGGGCTTGGCGTATCAATTTCAGGTTACCGGCGACATCACCCACGGTCGGGTTCAGTTGCGCCAAGGCAAGGGTAAGGCGGTCAGGCTGCTCCATGACTTCTATTTACGCTGCAGCGCAACAGGCGGCAAGAGACGGATGCACTTTCGCCGCCTTGTAAGCGGACCACAAAAGCGTAACTCTCTAGGCAAGCCGAGGAAGCACCCTCTTCATTCGATAGAGCGGCGCTCCCGCTTAACTGCTATGATCGTCCCGATGAACTATGCCCTGACCAACAGCGATCCACGCTTCCTGCCGCTCGTGACCGAGCTGACCGACCTCGGTCAGAGCGCGGCCGACGTGTCGGCGCTTGTCGAGGGCTTCAACAACAAGCTGGTGGCCCTGGGTTTGCCGCTGGACCGCACCACGCTGCATCTCTCCACCCTCCATTCCGAACGCATTGGCACAGGCCGTCTCTGGCGGCCGCAGCAGGATGTGGAGGAAACCCACTTCGGCTTCGGCACGCGCACCGACCCGCTGTTTCTAAACAGTCCGGTTAGGGCGGCCGAAGAAACCGAAGCCATGATCGAGATCTGGCCGCAGCTAGACGGACAGCCCGATTTCAACATCGTGCCCGATCTGAAAGCAGAACAGATCACTCAGTACATCATCTATCCGATCGTGCTTTCCGACGGGACGGTCAACTCGGCCAGCTTTGCAACCAAGGCCGAGGGCGGCTTCGACCCGCGCGATCGGGCTCTTCTGGAAGCTCTGCTGCCGCTCTACACCCGGGTTCTGGAGATCAAGAACCTGCGCCGCACCATCGAAGAGATCTTGAAGATCTATGTCGGCCGCGAGCCCGGCGCTCAGATCTTGAGCGGCAACACCAAGCGCGGCCAGGTCTCGCGGATTTCGGCGGCCATGCTCTTGGCTGATCTGCGCCACTTCACCGATCTCTCGAACCGCCTGCCCGAACGCAAGCTGGTCAAGGTGCTGAACGCCTTCTTCGACTGTATGGTGCCGCCGATCGTCGATGAGGGTGGTGAGGTCTTGAAGTTCATTGGCGACGCGGTGCTGGCGATCTTCCCGCAGTCCGACGGGATGGCGCAGATCAGCAGCCCGCGCGAACGCGCGCTCAATGCCGCCCGCCAGGGTCTGTGCAATCTGCGCGCGCTCAACGAAACCCTGACCGAAGACCCGGCGATCCTGGAGGCGGGCGTCGCGCTTCACCTCGGTCGGGTTGCCTACGGCAACGTCGGCGCGGTCGAACGCCTGGACTTCACCGCGATCGGCCCGGACGTCAACCTGGTCGCGCGCCTGGCAAGCCTCTGCGGCGAGCTGGAGCAACCGATCTTACTGTCAGAGCGCTTTGCCAAGGGCATGAACCTGCCAATGAGAGACCTGGGGCCTCACCGCCTGAAGGGCTTTGCGCAAAGACAAAGGGTCTTCACCATAGAAGATCGACAAGCCCTTGAGCCGATAACCTCCGAGGCGAAGGTCTCGCTCGGCTAGTCATGTTGCCGACAGAAGGATTTGTGTGCGGACCAGTGCCGTGCAGCTCCCAGACGGCCCCTAAGACTTCGCGCGGCACCAAAAGCGATACATCGACATGAAGGTCTCCGGCGCCTCCTCTTCAAAGCGGTCCCAGAGCGTAAGGTCGCCTTCCGCCGCCGGATCGGGATAGCGCGCCCGGAAGCGCTGTCGAGCCGATGGGTCCTGCAGCTCGAACCCGATGAAGGAGAGGTCGAGTGCGTCGAGCATTCGGGCGATCTCGGGCAAGGTGAAATCCGTCTCTTGGCCGTGGAACAGCAGATCGCGCAATCCGTCGAGGTCGTAGGCATCGCTGAACCGCAAGACGAAGGCGAGAGCGTCCTGCGTCGGCGCCAGCCGCAGCACCTCGGCCCGTGCTTGCCGTAGCCTCGCGGCGTCAGCCTCGGCCGGATCGGCTGCAAGAAGACTGCGCGCTCTGGCAAGTGGCGCACGTGCTCGCCGGCTGTAGAGAGCTATGCGCATGAAGCCGCCGGGCACCAGAAGGCGCCGCAGTTGTTGCCAGCCGGCGAGCGGATCGGCCAGATGATGCAGCACGCCAAAACTCTCGATGAGCGAGAAGCGCTCCGGGCGTGCGCCGAGGTCGAGGATATCGGCCTGGGCGAAACGGAGGTTGGAGACGCCAAGGGCAGTCGCCCGCTCCCGACCATAGGCCAGCGCCGCTCGGGAGAGGTCGACCGCCAGCACATCGGCCTCGGCAAAGCGGCTAGCACTGCGCAGCGCCTGCTCCCCGGTGCCACAACCGGCGATCAAGAGCGGCAAGGGCCCGGGGGCCGGAAGCTCATCTGCGGCAAGCCGGGGAAAGAGGCCCCGCAGAACATCGGGGAAGGGCCTTGGCTCCGCCAGATTGGTGACCAGCCAGCGCGGATAGGGATTGGTCTCGTAGTGCGCCCGCACCGCTACCGATACACCCTCTTCGACAGGCGTTAGCGCTGGCAAGCTCTCAGCGATCGCCTGACGTCGTCGCGGTGCCAGCAACAGACGCTCGTGAAGCTCTACCAGAAGATCCGAAGCCCCGCTTGGCAGTGTTGGAAGCCGCTCGACCGGCGGCAGGCGGCGATAGGAGCCAAGCAGCAGCGTGCGTGCGTCGAGTTCTCCAGAGGGCGAAGCTTGCCAGTCTCGCGCCAAAACTTCCACCGCCGCCGATTCCGCCTCAGTCTCCAGCCAGGCGTGGCTGGAGAGGTCGGCTTGCGCGGCTAGGGCCGCTAGCGGCTCCAACGAGGGCGCAATCAGGCCGGCAAGGCCATCAGCTTTTCCTAAGGTCGCAAAGGCCAGGCGTCGAAGAGCAGTGAAGAGTCCCTCGAGCGGCAGTGCAGTCTGCAAGGCGCGTGCCAGTAGCCAAAGCCAAAGCGGCTCGACCAGAAGCGCTTGACTGTTTGGCTCGCGAAGAGCTGCCGCCAGTCGCCCGGCAGCCGGATTCTGAGCCGCCGCCATCAAAGATGTGAGGCCAGGATGTTGCCTGAGCGCGCTTAGAGCCGGCGGGGCGACATCAAGCGGGCTCACGTCATGCGCGCGCAACAGATCCAGAACGCAGGCGCGCACGGCCGCGTTTGCGGCCGAGAGGTCGGACCCCTGCAAGGCTTGTACAAGCGCGAGGCGATGGGCGCGCGTGGACTGCGCTTGCAGCGCCTGAAAATGAAGGGGAATGGCGTCGCGCGCACGGCCGGCCCGCTCGAGCGCGACAGCCATGCGATGCGGCAGGCTGCCGTCCCCGGGTGCCGCACGCCAGGCTTGACGGTAGGCCTCGCTGGAGCCGGCCATATCACCAGCTGCCAGGGCCGCCAGAGCTTGCTGCAGGGCGGCCTCGGCGGCGGAGGGTGAAGAACTGTCGTTTCTTTCCATCAAGGCAGAAGAAGCAAGCGGCGAGCGCTTTGGCAAGCGGCGATGGCATCGGCAGGCTTGGCAACGCGAGCCACTTGTCCCGCAACCTTCTGGGTATGCCCGCTATAGGGTCACCGCCCCCCATCGGTCTGGCCGATGGGGGATTGAGATGATCTGGCGCTGCAGGCTAGCGATCAGGCAACCGCAGCGTCGCGGCTCTTGCCATTTCGTGCGGTGTTCAGGTTCTCGGCGATCAGGAATGCCAGCTCCAGCGCCTGACTGGCATTGAGCCTGGGATCACAATGCGTGTGGTAGCGGTCGGCTAGGGTCTCGTCGCTGATCGCCTGGGCACCGCCGGTGCACTCTGTCACGTCCTGACCGGTCATCTCGACATGCACGCCACCGGGATGCGCGCCCTCGGCCCGCATCACGTTGAAGAAGCCCTCGACCTCGGCCAGTATGCGGTCGAAGGGACGGGTCTTAAAGCCACTGGTGGACTTGATGGTGTTGCCGTGCATCGGATCGCAAGACCAGATCACATTGCGGCCAGCCTGCTTCACCGCCCGTACCAGGGCCGGCAGATTGGCCTCCACCTTCTCCGCCCCCATTCGGCTGATCAAGGTCAGGCGTCCGGGTTCGTTTTCCGGATCCAGGCGGTCGATCAGGCGTAGAAGGTCGGCGGGCTGCAATGTCGGGCCGCACTTCATGCCGATCGGGTTCTTGATACCGCGCATGAACTCGACATGGGCACCGTCCAGATCGCGCGTCCGCTCGCCGATCCAGATCAGATGTGCCGAACAGTCGTACCACTGACCGGTCAAGCTGTCGGTACGGGTCAAGGCCTCCTCGTAAGAGAGCAGCAGTGCCTCGTGGCTTGTGTAGAAGCTGGTCTCGCGCAGCTGCGGCACGCTCTCGGCTGTCAGGCCGCAGGCAGCCATGAAGGCCATCGCTTCGTCGATACGCTGAGCCATGTCGTCATAGCGCGCGCCTTGTGGCGAGTCGGCGACGAAGCTCATGTTCCACTGGTGCACCTTGTGCAGGTCGGCATATCCGCCGCTGGCAAAGGCACGCAACAGGTTCAGGCTGGAGGCCGCCTGGTTGTAGGCGCGCAGCATGCGGGCCGGATCGGGCTCGCGTCCGGCGGCTTCGAAGGCGATGTCGTTGACGATGTCGCCGCGATAACTCGGCAACTCCACCCCGTCCACGATCTCGGTGTCGGCCGAGCGCGGCTTGGCGAACTGGCCGGCCATTCGGCCGACCTTCACCACCGGGCAGGAAGCACCAAAAGTCAGCGCGACCGCCATCTGCAGCAGCACGCGGAAGGTGTCGCGGATGGTGTTGGCATGGAACTCGGCAAAAGACTCAGCGCAGTCCCCGCCCTGCAGGAGAAAGCCCTCGCCTGCGGCCACTCGAGCCAGATCCGCTTTCAGCCGGCGTGCCTCGCCTGCAAAAACCAGCGGCGGCTGAGCTGCCAGCTGCACCTCAACCTCTTTTAGGGCGTCCTGATCCCGGTAGGTCGGGACCTGCTTGATGTCCTTGCCCCGCCAAGACTGCGGGGTCCAGTTCTCTGCCATCTCTCGTCTCTTCGTTCGGATAAATCTGACCTGATGCAGGCGTCCCTCGCATGCAAAAGGCGCCGCACCATAAAACCCCCAACGGCAAAAATCCACCGCCACATACCCGCTAGACCTAAAACAGGCTGCTAAGCAGACACACCGTCGCTGAGCTGCTGCAGAAACGCAGTGTAGCGCTCTTCGCCCTGCGCGCCGCTCAACAGATAGCGGCCCTGGAAGACCATCGCCGGCACGCCCTGGATGCCACGCTCGATCCAAAAGCGTTCAACATCGCGCACGGCCTGGGCAAAGCGTCCCTCGTCCAGCACCTCGGCGGCCTCGTCGCCATCCAATCCGGCACGTTCGACTGCCGCAATCAGGACGGCGCGATCATCGACCCGCTCGCGTCGTTGGAAATAGCTCTCGAAGAGGGCCAGCTTCAGCGCCGTGCCCTTCCCGAGTTCGCCAGCCCAATGCAACAGCTGGTGGGCTTCGAAGGTGTTCCAGATGCGCATGCCCTCGAAATAGTCCATGGGAAAATCGAGGGAAGCACTCAGTTCCGAAAGGCGCGTGCGGGCGGCTTGGCTCTGCTCCGGCGTAGAGCCGTACTTCTGTGCAACATGTTCGCGCAACTCCTGGCCGTCCGGCCCCATCTCGGGGTTGAGTTCGAAGGGATGCCAATGCACCTCCGCCGTCAGTCCTTCCTCATCAAGCGCGCGCTCAAGCTGGCGATAACCGATGATGCACCACGGGCAAACCACATCCGAGACGATATCCACACGCAGTGCCAAAGGCTCTTTGCTATTCGCGTTACCGCTCGTCATCTCCGTTTCCTCCCGTGATTGCAGGTTAAGCGCCTGATCCCCGTCGCGCTAGCCAGCGCGCCGATGGATGCCTAAGCTCTCTAGGATCACCAGAGGATCCCATGATGCACCAGCCGCTGAGCGAAGAGGAGAGGGCCCTGCAGCGGCTGCCGACATCAGTCATCCTAGAGGGCCTGCTGGCCGAAGCCAAAGGCGAGACCATTACCTTGGAGTGGATCGTCGAGCATCTCCGTGATCGCTCTTTTGGCATCATCCTGCTGGTGACTGCCCTGATTGCCCTGGTGCCTGGCATTGCCACAATTGCCGGTCTGCTGCTGGCGGTCCCGGCCATCCAGATGATCCTGGCCCGACACGGGCCGGTTCTGCCGCGTTTCATCGCAAACCGTGCAGTCTCCAGGCAGAGATTCGAACGGCTGGTCGTCCGGCTGATCCCGGTGCTGCGCTGGATGGAGCGCTTCGTCCGGCCGCGCTGGCCCACCCCCTTCGAGATGACCAAGCGGCTGGTCGGTTTCGTGATCCTCCTGCTCTGCATCACCTTGCTGACACCCATTCCATTCAGCCATGTGCTGCCGCTCTTTGCAGTCATGCTGCTGGCCTTTGCCTTCCTTGAGGAGGATGGCATCTGCCTTGCCATCGCGCTGTTTCTTGCACTGATTTCGATCGCGGTGTCCGCGGCCGCGATTTGGGGCACGGTCGAGGCCGGCCTACTGCTCTAGCCAAATTCCGCGCTACGCCGGTTACGCCGCTTTCTGCTTCTCGTTATCCGGCACCGGCTCGCGCATGGTGACGAACTCTTCGGCCGAGGTTGGATGAATGCCGACAGTCGCATCGAAGTCGCGCTTGGTGGCACCGGCCTTGATGGCGACACCGATCCCCTGCAGCATCTCAGGCGTATCGAGGCCGACCATATGCACGCCCACAACCTTTTGACTGGCGCGCTCGACCACCAGCTTCATCATGGTCTTCTCGTCGTTGCCCGAAAGCGTGTGCCGCATCGGCTTGAAGGTCGAGCGATAGATGTCGAGCGCCCCCAGTTGCTCGCGCGCTTGCGCCTCGGTCAGGCCGACCGACGCCACCGGCGGCTGACTGAACACGGCCGAAGGGATGTTGCTGTGGTCCATCGGCGTCGGCTCGCCCAGGAAGAGGGTGCGCGAGAGCGCCATGGCCTCACCGATTGCGACCGGCGTCAGCTGGACCCGGTCGGTCAGGTCGCCTAGCGCGAAGATTGAGGCCACGTTGGTGCGCGAGAAGCGATCGACCTTGATTGCGCCCTTGTCGCTGAGCGCCACACCGGCCTCTTCCAGGCCCAAGCCCTTGGTGTTGGGTGCGCGCCCGGTGGCATAGACCACGGCGTCGAACTGCTCCCGGCTGCCGTCGGTGAAGGTCACCTGCAGGCCCTGGTCGCTCTTCTCAGTCTGCTCGATGATTTGATTGAAGATGAGCCGGATGCCCTTCTTGGCCAACTCCTCACCCAGAAAGCCGCGCACGTCCTCGTCGAAGCCGCGCAGCAGCTTGGGTCCGCGATAGACCAGGGTGGTGTCGGCGCCCAGGCCGTTGAAGATCCCGGCGAACTCGACCGAGATATAGCCGCCCCCGGCCATCAGCACCTTCTTCGGCATCTCCGGTAGGTAAAAGAGGTCGTCGGAGACATAGCCAAACTCATTCCCCGGCTCCTCCGGGCGGGTCGGATAGCCGCCGGTTGCAACCACGATACGCTCGGCCGTGTAGGTCTTGCCGTTGACCGAGACGCTGTGCGGGTCCAAGAGGACCGCCCGGCCCTCGTGCAGGGTCACGCCGGCATTGGCCAAGAGCTTGCCATAGATGCCGTTCAGTCGTTCGATTTCCGCGTTCTTGTTCTCGATCAAGCGCGACCAGTCGAAGCTGCTCTCGCCGACGCTCCAGCCATAGCCGGCCGCGTCGTGAAAATCCTCGCGGAAGTGCGCTGCCATGACCATCAGCTTTTTCGGCACGCAGCCGATGTTGACGCAAGTTCCGCCCAGAAAGCGCTCCTCGGCGATCGCAACCCTGGCACCGTAGTTGGCCGACATGCGGGCCATGCGCACTCCGGCAGAGCCGGCGCCGATCACATAGAGGTCGTAGTCGTAGGCGCTCATCGTCACAAAAACTCCTTGTGTGGCCGTCGGCGACCGCTGCCGCCTAGACCGATCTGTACAGTGAGATGGGCAGAGCTGGCCGGTGCAACTAGGTCCCTGTCAGCAAAGCGCCTGCGACGGCAGATAACAGGACCACCAGCCAGGGCGGCACGCGCCAGCCCTCTAGCAAGAGCAGCGCCACCGCGGCAATGGCGAAGTCTCGCGGCTCGCGGACACCGGCCAGGAAGACCGGGTCGTAGAGCGCGGCCAGCAGCAAACCGACCACCGCCGCGTTCACCCCCATCATCGCTGCCTGCATAGCCGGCCGCTTGCGCAGCAGCTGCCAGAAAGGCACGGCGGCGAAGACCAGCAGGAAAGAGGGCAGGAAGATCGCCAGCAAGGCCAGGACCGCGCCCAAGACTCCGTTCGGCGCCGGCTCCATGGCAGCGCCCAGGAAGGCAGAGAAGGTGAGCAAAGGTCCCGGGACCGCTTGTGCGGCACCATAGCCGGCGAGAAAGTCGGTCTGGGAGATCCAGCCCGGACCGACCACGGAGCTTTCCAAGAGCGGCAGCACGACATGGCCGCCGCCGAAGATCAGCGAGCCGGAACGATAGAAGGCCGCAACCAGTGCCAAGGACTGATCGGGAAAGACCCAGGCGAGCAGCGGCAGCACCCCCAGCAAAGTCAGAAAAATCAGAAAGCAGATCAGCGCGAAGCGGCGGCCGATCGGCACCGGCAATGCACCCCCGTCGGCCTCGACCTTGCGCCTGCCATAGAAGACCAACCCCAAGCCGGCACCGATCAACATGGCGACGATCTGATCCCAGGGACTGTCCCAGAACAGCAGGAAGGCGGTCACCGCCAGGGCCAGGCTGAGCCGTTGCTTGTCGGGTGTCAGACTGCGGGCCATCGCCCAGACCGCCTGCGCCACCACGGCCACGGCGGCCAGTTTCAGCCCATGCATCCAGCCGGTGCCAAAGGCGCTTTCCAAAGTCGAGAGACTGAAAGCGAAGGCCAACATCAGCAAGGCAGACGGCAGGGTGAAACCCGTCCAAGCCGCCAGCGCCCCCAAGGGCCCGGCGCGGGTCAGGCCGATGCCGATGCCGACCTGGCTGGAGGCCGGTCCCGGCAAGAATTGGCAAAGCGCCACCAGCTCGGCATAGGCGCGCTCGTCCATCCAGCGGTGCTTGCCGACGATGGCCGTACGAAAGTAGCCCAGATGTGCAACGGGCCCACCAAACGAGGTGAGCCCGAGCTTCAAGAATACAGAGAGAACCTCGAGGGCGGAGCCCGCTTTTGCCACGCCCCCTGATCCCCTTGGCTGTGGTTAGACGCCACCCATGCAGAGGTACTTCATCTCCAGATAGTCGTCGATGCCGTACTTGGAGCCCTCACGGCCGATGCCGCTCTCCTTGACGCCGCCGAAGGGGGCGACCTCGGTGGAGATGATGCCGGTGTTGATGCCGACGATGCCGGTCTCCAGCCCCTCGGATACCCGCCAAACCCGGCCCAGGTCACGCGCGTAGAAGTAGGCGGCCAGGCCGAAGACCGTGTCGTTGGCCATGGCGATGCCCTCTTCTTCGCTGGAAAACTTGAAGAGCGGGGCGACCGGGCCGAAGGTCTCCTCGTAGGTCACCTTCATGTCCGTCGTGACACCGGTCAGCACGGTCGGCTGATAGAAGGAGCCGCCCAGATCGCTGCGCGCACCGCCGGCCACCACGGCAGCCCCCTTTGAAACCGCGTCGGAGACATGCTCTTCGACCTTCTCCAGGGCCTGCATGTCGATCAGCGGGCCGACGCTGACGCCCTCCTCCATCCCATTCCCGACTTTCATGGCGTGCACCTTTGCGGCCAGCTTCTCGGAGAAGGCATCATAGACGCCTTCCTGAACCAGGATGCGGTTCGCGCAGACGCAAGTCTGTCCGGTGTTGCGGAACTTGGACATCATCGCGCCCTCGACCGCGGCATCCAAATCGGCATCGTCGAAAACCAGGAAAGGCGCATTGCCGCCCAGCTCCATAGAGGTCTTCTTGACCGTCCCTGCACACTGCTCCATCAGCACCTTGCCGACCTCGGTGGAGCCGGTGAAGGTGAGCTTGCGCACAATCGGGTTAGAGGTCATTTCGCCGCCAATCGCACCGGAAGCACCGGTGACGATGGAGAGGATACCGGCCGGGATACCGGCCCGCTCGGCCAGCTCGCAAAGCGCAAGGGCCGAATAGGGGGTGGCGGTTGCCGGCTTCACCACCATCGGACAGCCCGCGGCCAATGCCGGGCCTGCCTTGCGGGTGATCATGGCATTGGGAAAGTTCCAGGGCGTGATCGCCGCGGTGACGCCGATCGGCTGCTTGATCACGACGATGCGCTTGTCGGCCTGGTGCTGCGGAATGACGTCACCGTAGATGCGCTTGCCCTCTTCGGCGAACCATTCGATGAAGGAGGCGCCGTAGGCGATCTCACCCTTCGCTTCGGCCAGCGGCTTGCCCTGCTCCAGGGTCATCAGCTTGCCCAAGTCTTCCTGGTTCTCCATCATCAGGTTGAACCACTTGCGCAGCACCGCGGCGCGCTCTTTCGAGGTTTTGGCGGCCCAGGCCGGCCAGGCGCGCTCGGCAGCCTCAATGGCGCGGCGGGTCTCAGCCGCACCCATCTTCGGCACCGTGCCCAGAATGTCACCATTGGCCGGATTGGTTACCTGGATGGCCTCGCCGCTGTCTGCGTCCTGCCATTGGCCATCGATGTAGCACTGCTGGCGGAACAGGCTCATGTCCTTGAGTTCTGGCGTGTTTACGGCTTTATCCTGCAGCTGTGCGGACATCGGGTCCCTCCTTCTTTCACGCTGTCGTTAGATATCTTAGGTCTCTGGCTCTCGACGTCGGCGGCCTGTGAGACCACATTCTCGCTACAAATAGGGAATTGAATGCGGCTTGGCTAGCGTCGCTTGACGTAAGCCCTTCCCTAGACGTCGGACCGGAAATGTGGAGCCTGCCTACCATGTCCTTGCCTGTCACCAGTGCCTTCTCCCTCACCGCAGCCCTCGTTTTGGCTGCCGGCATTGCCCTTGCCGGTCCTGGCCGCGGCGAAGGCTGGCTCTCCAGCGAGAGCGAGATCGAGGAGGCCGTCAGCGATGCAACCCATGTGCGCGGGCGCGTCGACGGCAGCGACGAGATCGAGTATCACAGCGCTGAGGGTGAGGTTGCCTACCTATGGGACGGCTGCCTCTGGTCCGGCACCTGGTGGGTCGATGATGCCAAGCTCTGCTATGCCTACCCCAGCCTCTCCGGCGATGCCGCACACTGCTTCTACCTGCGCGAGGGTCCGGCCGGCCTGGAATACTGGTCCGTCGACGAGCAGAACGCCAATCAACCTCTGGCCTGGGTCAAATCCAAATTGGAGGGCAACGCCAAGGACCTGGCGATGAACTCGAGCGGTCGTTGTCGGGAAATCTAGGGCCCATCCATGCGGTTTCTCACGCTTTTTCTCCTGCTGCTGATCTTGGCGGGACCGCTGACCGCTCAACAGAGCCAAACCGAGGCTGTGCCGTCTTCGGATGAGCCGCAGGCGGCAGAATCGGAAGCTGCGGAAGCGGAACAGGAACCCGAAATGCCGCAGGAGCCTATCGACAGTCGAGTGACGGGAATCGAGGCGCTGGAGGCCCTGGTTCGCGGCCGCACTCACTACCGTACCCGCTCCGACGGCTCCTTCGAGGTCGAGTACCACAGCACCGACGGCATCAGCGCCTATGTCTGGGAAGGCTGCGTCATTCGCGGCGAGTGGTGGGCGACCCCGGAAGAGATCTGCTTCTTCTACCCCGACAACGACCTGCAAGGCCCGCACTGCTTCTTCATCGAAAAGGGCGAGGAAGGCCTGGAATTCTGGTGGAGCGGCAATCCGCTGGCGACCGAACCCACGGCGACCACGGTGCGCGACATCGAAGGCAACAGCGAACGCCTGCCCGTGGGGGTGAGTGGGGAGTGTCTGATTTCTTGAGCGTTGCGCCGCAATTCAATATGCTAGGTTACTTCACCAACGCACGGGCCTTGTTCTGAAAATCCAGCGTTGTAGCGCCATTCGGAAAGACACCTTCATGAGGCCAGGGCACTTGAAGCAAAGATACTCTAGATTTTGCACTCTCCCCGCCAAGCCAGGTAAGAATCCCCTTCAGTCTTCTTACATGAGTGCCATCTGCGCTATCCAAAAAGCTCTGAGATCGACTGTAAAGCAGGAAATTTGTATCAGAGGCTGCCATTCTCCTTAGAAACTCACCCATCATTTGATGCGATTCGTCCGCACTACGCGTGTTATCGTCAAATGCGGACCAATGCATTATCACTAGATCCGGATTAATTCTTTTGATTGTCTCTCCACCATCCCAGTTTTGAAACGTATAGAAAGAGAGAATTGGATCAAAATCCTTCCCATAAAAGGCAGATTCAACAACTGATTTTAAGTCTGTTGTATTCGTTCCACCTAGTTTTCCCGTATCCTCATTGTATACCTGCCTTCCATCCACTAGTACAATTTTAATTGAAGCCTTGCTTTCATCCAATACGTTGTTACAATCTCCTTTCACACTTTTTTGTACATAACAGATTCGCAAATTCTGAAGATTCTTCATTCCTTTCTGGTACTCGTCCTGCTTCAATGCACCTTCTACAAACAACACACACAAGCCATACTCCGCTTCTTTCAAAGCAAACAAATATTCTGTTTGCTTTGCTAACTCAACGAATTTCTGCTTATGTCCACCGCTAAACTCTACCATATCTGCAACGGAAATTTTTCCTTCAGAGTCTCCAAGGATTAAATATTGCTCTGGCTTTACACATTCTTTGGTTTTTTCACTCGAGTAAGTTACTTTCTTTTTATCTTTCCAGAACCTAGCTTCAGCATCCGTGCTAAAATAATTCCCCAGAATCAAAATCGCTAAGACTAGAAACAGTCGACTAGCCTCATTAATCGACGAAATCGCAGTACTTTTTTCTTTCATTTACTCCTCCGGCGGAACGCTCTTAGTCGCACGGCACTATCGATACGACACTAAATAGATATCGAGTTCAATCATAGAAGGAACCCGGTGCGATTGTCAAGAGTAGCGCTCTGCAAGACCTCTTAGGCTCAGATCTTGGCATCCAATCTTTCTGCGACTCGTGACGCTCAGACTGACCCACTCACAGTTCGAACAGTCGGTTCAGCGTCAGTGCTCAACTTACATTTTGTGATAGTCAATTCACCTGAGTGGCTTCCAACAGTTCGATTACCTCACGGAGGATCTCTGGCTGCTTGATGGCTGTCGCCAACACCATTGCGCCCTGAAGAGTGGAAATCACCTGAGCCGGTCTTAAAGTGTCACTCCCATCAAATGCCCGCTCGGCCCAATCCAACATGGTCCAAAAGAAATTGGAAACCGCCCCAGCCACCGGGCTGGGCAGGTCTTTGCTTTCCGCCCCCAACACGCAGCACAGGCAGTTCAAGTCTTCTTCCAAGAGCGCCATCGCATAGACGTCGCAGAGGCGCTTTAGCCTGATCTGCGGCGTCTCCGCCGGATCGTCCGGGCGCCCAAGGAATGCGAAGACGCGTTCGGCGTAGCGGGTGACCACCGCCTCGCCCAGGTCGCTCTTCTGCGGAAAGTGATAGTGCACGCTGGCGCTCTTGATGCCGATCGCCGTGGCGATCTCGCGGAAGGAGATGGCGTCATAGCCGCCGGCGCGCATGTGGGTCTCGGCGACTGACAGGATCTCCTCGCGCCTCTCGCTGATCTTGACCATGCTCACGTATATCTACCGGAAGATAGGTGTTGACAAGGCATAGCTGCCTGCACATCTTCTATCTATCGATAGATAGAGGAGACATCGATGAAGGTATACGAGTTCAAGGGCTTCCCCAATCCGGCGCGCGTGCGCATCGCCTTGGCCGAGAAGGACCTTTTCGAACAGGTTGAGTTTGTTCAGGTCGACGTGCCGGGCGGCGCGCATAAGGAACCGGCGTTCCTGGCGATCAATCCTTCCGGTGCAGTACCGGTGCTGGAGCTGGCCGATGGCACGCGGATCTCGGAGTGCACGGCGATCACTGAGTATCTCGACCATCTCAACGGTGCGCCAAGTCTGACCGGCCGCGACGCCAAGGAGCGCGCGCAGGTCCATATGGCTCAGCGCAAGATCGAGGCCGGCTTCACCGACGCATTGGCCACCTACTTTCACCAGGCGACGGACGGGCTCGGCCCCGAAATCGAGGGTCCGCAGAACAAAGCCTGGGGCGAGCGCCAAAAGGCCGTCGCCGAGAAGAGCTTGCTGTGGATGGAGGGACAGTTGGAAGGCCAGGACTATCTGGCCGGCGACAGCTTCACCGTGGCCGACATCACTGCAATGGCCGGCTTCTCCTTCGCCGACATCATCGGGCTAGCCCTACCGGAAAGCTGCCCGCGACTGGCCGCCTGGCGGGCACGCGTTTCCGCCCGGCCGAGTGCCGCCTTGGCAGCCTAACCCCAAGAGGCGCACACTATTGCGGGCGACAGGGTTAGCCAAATCCCTGTCGCCCAGCTTGTTACAGGAGCCTACATCCGATGGAACTCAATGCCGATTTCTCCAAGCGCGTCCTGGTGCATGCCGCTGAGCTGCCGTGGAAGGCCTCGCCTATGGCGGGCGTCTCGCGGCGGATGCTGGATCGCATCGGCGACGAGGTTGCGCGCGCCACCTCCATCGTGCGCTACGATCCCGGCAGCCACTTCTCGCCGCATGTGCACACTGGCGGCGAGGAGTTCCTGGTATTGGAAGGAGTCTTTCAGGACGAGCATGGCGACTTCCCGGCCGGCGCCTATATCCGCAACCCGCCACAGTCGCGCCACACCCCGGGCTCAGAGCCCGGCTGCACCATCCTGGTCAAGCTCTGGCAGTTCGACCCGGCCGACCGTAGCCACATCCGCATCGACACCAACAAGATCGGGACCGTGGCCGACCGCGAGCGACCCGGCGTCTCGGTCACCCCGCTCTTCAAGGATCCCGTCGAGGATGTGCGCCTCGAGACCTGGGCGGCCGGAGCGACGGTCACCTTGGATTCCTCAGGCGGATTGGAGTTGTTTGTTATGGAAGGTGCCCTAGAGGAGGGCGGCGACAGCCTGCAGCCGCAGTCCTGGCTGCGCCTACCACCGGACAGCCAAAGCCAGGCCAAGGCCGGCCCCCAGGGCGCCAAGCTCTGGATCAAGTCCGGGCATCTGCGCGAGGTCTCCGCGCCCAAGACGGACTGATCCGTCTAGCTTTGCTCCTCAGCTCAGTTTCTTGCGAGGCGAAAGGCCCCACTCACGATTGATCGCGTGAAGGTGACTCAGAAAAACAGACTGACCTGTCTATCTTCTCTGAAGGCGCAAGTGCAGCCGCATCTCACGGAGGAGCAAAGCTATGTGCAATGACCACGAACATGACCACGACGAGCAGCATCGCAGCCATCTGGGCCGACGCAGCCTCTTGACCGGCGCTGCAGCGCTGGCGGCGGCCTCTGCCGCCGGCCTGGCGGCAAGTACTGCCCAGGCCGGCGATCTTGCCGCCTACGCCGATCCGGCCGAGCCGGCTCTGCCGAAGACCGATGTTGCGGTTGGGCGCGGCGACACGGCGGTCGTGATCATCGATCCGCAGATCGACTTCCTGAGCCCCGAGGGTGTCACCTGGGGCGTCGTCGGCGAGAGCGTGACCGAGCACAACACAGTCCCGAACATTCTGCGCCTCATGCAGGCGGCCAAAGCCAGCGGCATGACCTTGGCGATCTCGCCGCACTACTATTATCCAACCGACAAGGGCTGGAAGTTCGAGGGGCCGCTGGAGAAGCTGATGCACGCCATCGGCATGTTCGACCGCCAGCACCCGCTGAACCTCGACGGCTTCGAGGGCTCGGGCGCCGACTTCATGCCGGAATACGCCGACATCATTATGGATGGCGAGACCATCATCGCCAGCCCGCACAAGGTCTATGGACCGCAGGTGAACGATCTTGATCTGCAACTGCGCAAGCAGGGCATCGACAAGGTGATCCTGGGCGGGATGTCGGCCAACCTCTGCGTCCAGGCCCATCTCTACGACCTGCTGGAGCGCGGCTATCAGGTCGCAGTGGTGCGCGATGCCACTGCCGGCGCCAAGCTGCCGGAAGGCGATGGCTACCTCGCCGCCCTCATCAACTTCCGCTACGTCGCCAATGCGCTCTGGGATACCGACGAGGCCGTGGCCCGCATCCAGGCAGCCGCCTAAGCATCGGAGGGGCTTCGGCCCCTCCTCTCTTCTTCCTCGCCTCCCAATCCCACCAGCGTTTGGGAGATCCATTCCAAAACGCAGCGGACTCTCGCCAGATCCTTCAGCTCCGGATGGACCATGGTCCAGACCTCTCGCTTGAGGCAGACCGCGCCGCAGGCGACGAGGACGGGCAGGTCGGCCAAGAGGTCGAGGGGCAGGAGTGCCTTACCCAGGCCGGCTCGTACGGCCTGCAGCAAGGCTTCGGCATCGTTCACCCGCAAAGCCGCAAGCGGCTCGCCCTGCCGCCGCACCCATTCGGACTGCGGTAGGCCCGCCATGGCGTTGCCATAAGTGATCCAGGGCAGGTCTGCCGGATTGCTGTCGCGCGAAGCACAGGGGCAGTAAGCCAGGGTAGCGACCTTGCGCGTGAGTGCCGAGGGGTCGTCGCGCGGCCGAGCCAGACGCAGGGCAATCTCCACCTCGCGGCGCATGACGCTGAGCTGGCCGGGCTCGGCGATAACCTCGACCTCCAGCGCGGGGTGGGCGGCCAGCAGCGGCGGCAGGGCCGGTACCAGGAGCCGATTGGCGAGGATCGGGACGGCGGTGATGCGCACCAGGCCGGCGATTGCGCGGTTCTGGCCGCTGACAGTCGCTTCGGCCCTGAAAATGCTTGCCTCCGCCAGTTCCGCCTCGCGCAGCAGCCGTTTGCCGCCTTCCGTTGGAACAAGGCGGCCAGAACTGCGCTCGAAGAGGCGCACATCCAAGCGCGCGGCCAGTCGTTGCATGCGGCGCAGCACGGTCGATTCGTTCACGCCAAGCTGGCGCGCGGCCTCAGCAAAGGTGCCGGCGCGGGCCAGAGCCAGGAAGATTCGCACGTCATCCCAGTTAGAATCCTGCGTTTTTGCCGATTCATTCGGCAAACTTCTGGACTTTTCTTGCATGTACGCAAGGCTAACTCTGTGCGGACCCACTGCCAAGGAGCGCGCCCATGCACTACGTCGTTTTCTTCGAAGACAATCCCGACAAGGCTGGGGCGCGCAGCAAACATATGCCTGCGCACCTGGCTTTCCTGGCTGAGAACGCAGCCTCGGTGCAGGCCGCCGGCCCACTGAAAGACACAGCCAGCGGCGAGGGCGCCGGTGGTCTCTGGCTGGTCGAAGCATCCGAGCCCGAAGCCGTCGAGGCTCTGGTTCGGGCCGATCCCTTCTATCCCACCGGCCTCCGCCGCTCCTGGCGCATCCTGGCCTGGCACCAGGTGTTTGCTGACGGCAAGGCGCTCTAAAGCCAGAGAAAGTCCAAGGCCGTTAGCTGGCCGGTCGAGGTCACGCCGTCGACCAGGAAGGCCTGGTCGACCGCGCCGTCGCCGTCCTGGTCGACCTGGACCTGGCGCGGGCCGGCATAGCGGGCCTCCGAGTTGCCGCTGGCCGAGAAGGCAGCAGCACCGATGTAGGCGAAAGATCCGACCTCCAGTCCGGTGGCAAAGACCAGCAAATCCTCGGCACTGCCGCCGTTCGCCAGGCTGCCGCTGAAGTCGCGGATCACCGGCCCGCCGGAGCCACCGGAGCCGAGGCTGCCACCGCTAAAGATAAAGCTGTCCTGGTTCGAGCCACCGAAGAGGACATCGCCCTCGCCGACGAAGAGGCTGTCGCGGCCGCTGCCACCCTCCATGCGGTCGGCCCCGGCACCGCCGAAGAGCGTGTCGGCGCCATCCTTGCCGACCAGCGTGTCGGCGCCTTGGTTGCCGGCCAGGCGATTGGCGGACTGATTACCGTCGATATCATTGTCCAGGGAATTCCCGGTCCCATCGATGTTGCCGAAGCCACCTTCGAGGCGCAGGTTCTCGACGAAGGCGAAGGCGGAGCCGTTCGGCAGAGTGTAGCTCACCTGGGCGCGCGCCAGATCCACGCCATGGCCCGAAAACTCGCGCACGAGGTCGGCCGAAGTCGTGACCACGAAGGTATCGTCGCCACTGCCGCCGGTCATGGTGTTGGTGCCGCCGCGAGAGTTGAGACGATCGTCTCCGCTCTTACCCAGCAGGATATTGTCGAAGGAATTGCCGATCAGGATGTCGTCGTTCGCGTTGCCGACCATCTTGGCCGCATCAGCAGCGGTGTTGATGTTCACACGCTCAATCACAACCTCGGCCGCCGTGCCAAGTGTGTAGTCGTCGGCGTTGGAGCGCAGCACGTCGTCGCCCTGCCCTGCGCCGTCGAAGATCAGATCGGTCTTGGTGTCGATGATAAAGGTATCGTTGTTGTTGCCACCGTAGGCCGTATCCGTGCCAGAGGCACCGTTCAGGCGATCGCGCCCTTGACCACCGTAGAGAATGTCGACACCGCCGCCCCCCACCATCTGATCGTTCTGGCTGCCCCCGGTCAGCCTATCGTCCCCAGTGCCGCCGAAGAGCGTCTCGCGACCGCTGTCCCCAACGAGAAAATCGAGGCCACTGCCGCCGCGAACCCGGTCGTTGCCCTCTCCACCATAGGCTTCGTCGCCGCCGTCCTCGCCGTGAATCTCATCGTCGCCTCCACCGCCAAAGAGGGCAAAGCCGTTGCTGCTTCCACCGAAAAGGCTGTCGTTGCCCTGGCCACCGAAGAAGTAGGCATCTTCCCCACTCCCGCCATAGAGTCCGTCGCTTTCAGAGGTGGAGCCGCCAAAGAGGGAGCTGTCGTCGCCCTGATCACCGAACAGCAGATCGCTTCCATCACCGCCGTCAAAGCTCACGTCATCTCCGGAACCACCAAAGATCCGGTCCTGATCGCTGCCCGCTTTCAGGAAACCATCGCTGCCACAGCCGGCGTAGAGACGATCATCGCCGCTGGAGGAAAGGAGCCGATCTGCACCGTCGCCACCGCGGAGCGTGTCATTTCCGCCAAGTTTCCCTCCGTCAAACCCATCCCCTCCCTTCCCGCCATAGAGGCTATCGTCTCCTGCGGCACCAATTAGTTTATCATTTCCTGTGTCGCCAAAGAGTCGGTCATTGGCGTATCCGGCATAGAAATAAAAATAGTCAATGCCGCCAGCGAGCAGGTCATCACCACTACCGCCAAAGAGGTATTATTCTCCACTCCCACTAGCAATACGGGTATCCATTCCATCACCGCCGTAGATCCGATCGCTGCCGCTCTTGCCGTAAACATTAGCGTCGTCGCCCGCGTCGCCGAAGAGGCTGTCGTCACCCAGATCTCCGAAAAGAAGGGAGTCCGAGCCCGCACCACCAGCCACCAAGTCGACACCGCTTGAGCCATAAAAGCCGGAATCGGCACCTGACCCTCCAAGCAGTGAGTCCTTGCCGGAACCGCCGTAGAAAAAGAGATCATTCCCCGTGCCGCCATAGAGCCTGTCGTCACCCGAGCGGCCGAGCAGCCAAGCGTCTCTGCCTTGACCAATGAAGACGTAGTCGGCACCATTGCCCCCATCGAGGGTCGTGTCGTGCCCCGATCCGGAGTCGAGTACGTCAGGACCGTCGCCGCCGAACAGCTGATCAGCGCCGGATAACCCCAGTAGAATATCGCCGCCGCCGCCACCGAAGAGCCTGTCGTTCCCGGCATCACCGTCAATGCGATCCCTGTCACTGCCACCATAGAGACGGTCTGCACCGGACCCGCCAAAGGCGGTATCGTCTCCATCGTCGCCGTAGGCTAGATCGTCACCGTCCCCGCCTAGGTCAAACTCGTTGAAGGTGTCGTTCCCGGTATCACCGAAAAAACTGTCTTCGCCTTCACCCCCGTTGGCCAGGTCGTCACCACTGCCGCCGCCAAGCGTGTCATCGGGAGCACCGCCATAGAGCGCATCCTTGTTGTCGTTACCATACAGTGCATCTGGACCCGCACCACCAAAGAGCCGGTCGTTTCCCTGATCGCCATCCACACGGTCATAGCTTTCGCCACCGTAGAGGCGGTCCGCTGCACTGCCACCAATGAGTACGTCGCCGCCTAAGCCACCTTAGGCATAGTCGTCGCCTTCGCCACCATAAAGGCGGTCGCTGCCACTGCCGCCGAGAAGGGAGTCGGACCCGCTCAAACCATAGAGTGAATCACTGGCCGAAAGACCCAGGATCGTGTCGTCGAGACTGGTTCCGACCAAGGAGTCGGGTCCGTCCGTTCCAGTAAAAACCGCCATCGCTCTCCCCCCCTGAAAGTCGCCCGCCGGGGATCACAAGCGACCAGATCCGGCACGCCTAACGCTATACCTGCCAATATACTACAGCATAATGACGTCAAATATAAGCGGTTTGTCGTCACCTCGCTCTAAAGATCTCAAACAGGACCGTGACTGAAACCGCTGGTGTCTCCACCTGCGATCATCACGGTCCAAGGGTAGAGAACCGGCCTGCCAATACCTTCAGGGTGGTCGCTTCGTTCTCAGTGTCGGCGAGAAATCAGTCCGAGGGCTGTCCCAGACCGGCGATCTTGACGCCGATCTCGTCCAGGATGGCCGGGTCGTCGATGGTTGCCGGCAGCTTCCAGTCGCGGCCGTCGGCTATCGCGACCATGGTACCGCGCAGGATCTTGCCAGAGCGGGTCTTGGGCAGGCGCTCGACGACGTGGCAGAGTTTGAAGGCGGCCACCGGTCCGATCTCTTGGCGGATCAGCTGCACGCATTCTTTCGCGATTTCCGCCTCGCTGCGCACACAGCCGGCGTTGAGACAGACCAGGCCAAGTGGGGCTTGCCCCTTCAGCTTGTCGGAGATGCCGATGACAGCGCACTCGGCAACGTCGGGGTGGGCGGCCAGCACCTCTTCCATGCCGCCGGTCGAGAGGCGGTGGCCGGCGACGTTGATGACATCGTCGGTGCGCGCCATGATCGAGACATAGCCGTCCTCGTCGATCACGCCGGCATCACCGGTCTCGTAGTAGCCGGGAAAGTGCTCCAGGTAAGAACTCTGGAAGCGCGCGTCGGCGTTCCATAGGGTCGGCAGAGTGCCCGGCGGCAGCGGCAGCTTGATGGCAATGGCGCCCAGGGTGCCGGCTGGGACCGGATGGCCGCCCTCGTCCAGAATCTCCACGGCATAGCCCGGCATCGGCACGGCCGGCGATCCCAACTTCACCGGCAGAAGCTCGATGCCCAGCGGATTGGCGGCAATGGCAAAGCCGGTCTCGGTCTGCCACCAGTGATCGATCACCGGCTTCTTTAGGCAAGTCTCCGCCCAGCGCACGGTATCGGGATCGGCGCGCTCGCCGGCCAGGAAGAGCGCGGTCATGCCGGAGAGATCGTAGTTCGCGACCAGCTTCGCCTCCGGGTCTTCGCGTTTGATCGCCCGCAAGGCCGTCGGCGCAGTGAAGAGGACCTTCACCTTGTGCTCCTCGACCACTCGCCAGAAGGTGCCGGCATCGGGCGTGCCGACCGGCTTGCCCTCGAAGATTACGGTGGTGCAGCCCTGCAGCAATGGCGCATAGCAAATATAGCTGTGCCCCACGACCCAGCCAACGTCGGAGGCCGCCCAATAGACCTCTCCCGGTCCCACGTCATAGAGGTTCCGCATGGTCCACAGCAGCGCCACCATGTGCCCGCCGTTGTGTCGGATCACGCCTTTCGGCTGCCCCGTGGTGCCGGAGGTGTAGAGGATATAGAGCGGATCGGCACCGCCCAGCGGCACGCAGTCGGCGGGCTCCGCTGCTGCAACGGCTGCCTCCCAGTCGAGGTCGCGGCCCTCGACCATCTCGGCCGGCTGCTGTTCACGCTGTAGGATGATGGTGAAGTCGGGTTTGTGGTTTGCCGAGGCGATGGCCTTATCCAGCAAGGGCTTGTAGGCCACGACGCGGCCCGGCTCGATCCCGCAGGAGGCCGCCAGGATCGCCTTCGGCTTGGCATCGTCAATCCGCACCGCCAGTTCATGCGCAGCAAAACCACCGAAGACGACGGAGTGCACGGCACCGATGCGCGCGCAAGCCAGCATGGCGACCAGAGCCTCGGGCACCATGGGCATATAGATGATCACACGGTCGCCCTTCTCCACACCGCGCGCGGCGAGTGCACCGCCAAGCCGGCTGACTAGGTCCTGCAGCTCGGCGTAGCTGATCTCGGCCTTCTGCCCGGTGACCGGACTGTCGTAGACGATGGCGGTGCGATTGCCGTGCCCGGCCTCGACATGGCGATCGACAGCGTTCCAGCAGGTGTTGCAGACCCCATCGGCGAACCAGCGATAGAAGGGCGCCTTGCTCGCGTCCAGCGCGCGGCTGGGTGGCTCGATCCAATCGACGGCCTTGGCGGCCTCCATCCAAAAGGCTTCAGGGTCCTGCTGCCAGGCAGCGTAAACCTCACGATAACTGGGCATCGTGCGTCTCCTCTGTTGCTCTTCTTGTTGAGAAGGGGCGACAGGGCCCCTGCTCTTGGAATTCGCTTAGGCCGCGCTGCCGACCGGATGTCTGGCCTCCAGGATCAGATCCAAGACCTTGGCGGCCGCCTCGGGGATGTTGGTGCCGGGGCCGAAGATCGCCTTTACACCGGCCTCCAGCAGGAAAGCGTGGTCGGGCTGCGGGATGACGCCGCCGCAGATCACCAGGATCTCACCCGCTCCTTCGGCCTTTAGCGCCTCGACCAGGGCAGGCGCCAAGGTCTTGTGGCCGGCAGCCTGGCTGGAGATGCCGATCACATGCACGTCGTTGTCGATGGCGTCACGCGCCGCCTCCTCAGGCGTTTGGAATAGCGGGCCGACATCGACGTCGAAGCCGATATCGGCAAAGGCAGTCGCGATCACCTTGGCGCCGCGGTCGTGTCCGTCCTGACCCATCTTCACCACCAGCAGCCGCGGTCGTCGCCCCTCGACCTCGGTGAAAGACTGCACAGCGCGCTGGATGGTCTGGAAGGCGACATCGCCCTCGTAGGCCGCGCCATAGACACCGGACAGGGTCTTGACCTCGGCGCGATGACGGCCAAAGACCTGCTCCATCGCGTCCGAGATCTCACCCACCGTGGCCCTGGCCCGCGCTGCCTCTACGGCGAGCGCCAGCAGGTTCCCGGATTGCCGCGCGCCCTCCTCCAAGGCCTTAAGAGCGGCATCGCAGGCGGCTTGATCGCGCCCCTGTCGCACGGTCTTCAGCCGGGCGATCTGATTGGCGCGAACCTTGGCATTGTCGATGTCCAAGACCTCGACGGCCGTGTCCTTGGCCGAGCGATAGCGGTTCACGCCGACGATCACCTCCTCGCCACGGTCGATCCGCGCCTGACGCTCGGCCGCGGCCTGCTCGATACGAAGCTTGGGCATGCCTGAAGCCACCGCCTTGGTCATGCCGCCCAGCTCGTCGACCTCCGCCATCAGGCCACGGGCTTCACGGCAGAGCGCCTCGGTCAGGCTTTCCAGGTAGTAGGAACCGGCCAGCGGATCGACCACCTTGGTCACCCCGGTCTCGTTCTGCAGGACGAGCTGCGTGTTGCGCGCAATCTGAGAAGAGAAATCGGTCGGCAGACCGATGGCCTCGTCGAAAGAGTTGGTGTGCAGCGATTGCGTACCGCCCAAGACGGCAGAGAGCGCCTCATAGGCCGTACGCACGATGTTGTTGTAAGGGTCCTGCTCCGTCAGCGACCAGCCGCTGGTCTGGCAATGCGTGCGCAGCATCTTGGAGCGCGGGTCCTTGGCGCCGAAGTCTTCCATGATCTCGGCCCAGAGCGTGCGCGCGGCGCGCAGCTTGGCGACCTCCATGAAGAAATTCATGCCGATGGCGAAGAAGAAGGAGAGGCGACCGGCGAAGCGGTCCACGTCCATGCCGCGTGAGAGGGCGGCCTTAACATACTCCTTGCCGTCGGCCAGGGTGAAGGCCAGCTCCTGCACCAGATTGGCGCCGGCTTCCTGCATGTGGTAGCCGCTGATCGAGATCGAGTTGAAGCGCGGCATCTCTTGGGCGGTGTATTCGATAATGTCGGCAACGATCCGCATCGAAGGCTCGGGCGGATAGATATAGGTGTTGCGGACCATGAACTCCTTCAGGATGTCGTTCTGAATGGTGCCCGAGAGCGCCTTGCGGTCCACGCCCTGCTCTTCGCCGGCGACGATGAAGTTGGCGAGCACCGGGATCACCGCACCGTTCATGGTCATCGAGACCGAGACCTTGTCCAACGGGATTTGATCGAAGAGGATCTTCATGTCCTCGACCGAATCGATAGCAACGCCGGCCTTGCCGACATCGCCGATGACGCGCGGATGATCGCTATCGTAGCCACGGTGGGTCGCCAGGTCGAAGGCGACGGAAGCGCCCTGCTGGCCCGCTGCCAAGGCCTTGCGATAGAAGGCATTGCTCTCTTCGGCGGTAGAGAAGCCGGCATACTGGCGGATGGTCCAAGGCCGGCCGCTATACATGGAGGCCCGTACGCCGCGCGTGAAAGGCGCTTGTCCGGGCAGGCCGTCCAGGTTGCTTAGGCCCTCCAGGTCCTGAGCGGTGTAGAGCGGTTTGACGTCGATCCCCTCGGCTGTCCGCCAGGTTAGATCCTCGACCTTTGAGCCCTTCGTCTCCTTCTCGACCTGGGCCGCCCAGTCGCTCAGTGTCTTTTTCTCTTGGCTCATTTCTCGAACTCCATAATGACCTCGTCCACGGCCAGGCTGGTGCCGACCTCCGCCTTGATCTCCTTCACCACGCCTGCCCGCTCGGCGCGCAGGGTGTTTTCCATCTTCATCGCCTCGACGACGGCCAGGGCCTGGCCTTCCTCGACCTCTTGACCGACCTCGACGGTGAGACGCACGAGAGCACCGGGCATGGGGCAGAGCAACAGGTTGGAGGTGTCGGGCGGCACCTTCACCGGCATCAATGCGGCCAGCGCAGCGGCTCGGACCGTGCGGGCGATCACGATCAGGTCCACACCGCGCCAGCGCAGACGAAAGCCTTCTAAGGCCGGCGAGACCTTAACCACCATGGTCTCGTCACCGAAGCTGGCCGCTGCCAGTCGCTGTCCGACCTTCCAGCCGAGTATCATTTCCGGCTCATCGATGCCGCCAAAGCGGAAGCTCTCCTCGCTGTTCTCGAGCAGCTCGACCTCATAGGGCTTGCCGTCGACGCGGACCTCCCATTGTGCCGCACGCGCCGGCCGATAGCGGCGCATCTGACCGGAGATCGACTGGCGATGGGCAGTGTCGCGCAATGTCAGGCCGAGGCCGATCAAGGCCAAGCGCGCCGCAGCCCCGTCCGGCAGGTGCGCTCCAGAGAAACCTTCCGGAAATTCCTCGGCGATGAAGGCGGTGGTGATGTTGCCTTCGACGAAGCGCGGGTGGTCCATCACCGCCGCCAGGAAGGGCAGGTTGTGGCCGATGCCCTCCAATTCGAAGCGGTCGAGTGCCTGGCGCATGCTCTCGATCGCCTGCCCACGATCCGGACCCCAGGTACAGAGCTTGGCGATCATAGGGTCGTAGAACATGGAGATCTCGCCGCCTTCGGTGACGCCGGTGTCGTTTCGCACCTTGGTGCCGTCCAAGCGCTCCCCTTCCTCCGGCGGCCGATAGCGGGTGAGGCGACCGATGGAGGGCAGGAAGTTGCGGTAGGGATCCTCGGCATAAAGCCGGTTCTCGATGGCCCAGCCATTCAAAGTGACCTGGTCCTGGGTCAGGCTCAGCGGCGCGCCGGCGGCAACCCGGATCATCTGTTCGACCAGGTCGATGCCGGTGATCAGCTCTGTCACCGGATGCTCCACCTGTAGCCGCGTGTTCATCTCCAGGAAGTAGAATTTCTTCTCCTTGTCGACGATGAACTCCACTGTGCCGGCCGAGCAGTAGTCGACCGCGCGCGCCAGGGCGACGGCCTCCTCGCCCATGGCCCTGCGGGTCGTTTCGTCCAGGAAGGGCGAGGGCGCCTCTTCCACGACCTTCTGATTGCGCCGCTGGATCGAGCATTCGCGCTCGCCCAGATAGATCAGTTTGCCGTGCTTGTCGCCCAGCACCTGGATCTCGATGTGGCGCGGTTGCTCGACGAACTTCTCGATGAAGATGCGGTCGTCGCCGAAGCTGGAGGCGGCCTCGGACTTGGAGGAGAGAAAGCCCTCGCGTGCCTCTTCGGCGCTCCAGGCGATCCGCATGCCCTTGCCGCCGCCGCCGGCAGAAGCCTTGATCATGACCGGATAGCCGATCTCTCCGGCAATTCTAGCCGCCTCTTCCGGGCTTTCGATTAAGCCCATGTAGCCGGGTACCGTAGAGACGCCGGCCTCGGCAGCCAGCTTCTTCGAGGTGATCTTGTCGCCCATGGCCTCTATGGCGCCGACCGGCGGGCCGATAAAGGCAACACCGGCGGCGTCCAGAGCCTGGGCAAAGGCCGCCCGTTCCGAAAGGAATCCATAACCCGGATGCACGGCCTCAGCACCCGTAGCCTTCACCGCCTCCAGGATCTTCTCGATCACCAGATAGCTCTCGGAGGAGGCCGCGGGGCCGATGGCGACAGCTTCATCGGCCATTGCCACATGCACTGCATCGCGGTCGGCCTCGGAGTAGACGGCGACGGTGGCAATACCCATCCGCTTTGCCGTCTTCATCACCCGGCAGGCGATCTCGCCACGGTTGGCGATCAGGATCTTCTTGAACATGGGTCGATCTGCCTTAGAGCGGGATGTTGTCGTGTTTCCTGAAGGGCTGTTCAATCTTCTTGTCCTTCAGGGCGGCAAAGGCGCGGGCAACGCGGCGGCGCGTGGAGTGCGGCATGATCACCTCGTCGATGAAGCCGCGCTCGGCGGCGACGAAGGGATTGGCGAAACGATCCTCATAGTCCTTGGTGCGCGACGCGATCTTCTCCGCATCACCCAACTCTGAGCGATAGAGGATCTCGGCTGCGCCCTTGGCGCCCATCACCGCAATCTCGGCCGTTGGCCAGGCGTAGTTCACGTCCGCGCCGATATGTTGAGAGGCCATGACGACATAGGCCCCGCCGTAAGCCTTGCGCGTGATCACCGTCACCATCGGTACCGTTGCCTGGCTATAGGCGAAGAGGAGCTTGGAGCCGTGTTTGATGACGCCGCCATACTCCTGCGCCGTGCCGGGCAGGAAGCCCGGTACGTCCACAAAGGTCAGGATGGGAATGTTGTAGGAATCGCAGAAGCGCACGAAGCGCGCTGCCTTGCGGCTGGAATCGATATCCAGACAGCCGGCCAGCACCATTGGCTGGTTCGCCACCACGCCGACGGTCGAGCCCTCAAGCCGGATGAAGCCGGTGATGATGTTCTTGGCGAAACTCGGCTGCAGCTCGTAGAAGTCACCGGTATCGGCCACTTTGCGGATCAGCTCGTGCATATCGTAGGGCTGATTGGCATTGGCCGGCACCAAACTGTCGAGGCTGGGCTCGACCCGGTCGGGATCATCCAACAGCGGCAGCTCAGGAGGTTCTTGGCGGGCCGAGAGCGGTAGAAAGTCGACCAGACGACGCACTTGGGTCAGCGCTTCGACATCGTTCTCGAAGGCCAGATCGGCAACCGAGGACTTGGAGGTGTGGGTCTTTGCACCACCCAGTTCCTCAGCCGAGACGATCTCGTTGGTGACCGTCTTCACCACGTCCGGGCCGGTCACGAACATGTAGGAGCTGTCGCGCACCATGACGATGAAATCGGTCATGGCCGGCGAGTAGACCGCCCCACCGGCGCAAGGCCCCATGATCAAGGAAATCTGCGGCACGACGCCGGAGGCTCGAACGTTGCGCTTGAAGACCGCGGCATAGCCGGCGAGCGAATCCACGCCCTCTTGGATACGCGCACCACCGGAATCGTTGATGCCGATGATCGGCGCCCCGTTCTGCACCGCCTTATCCATGATCTTGCAAATCTTGTCGGCGTGCGCTGCCGAGAGAGAGCCGCCGAAGACCGTGAAGTCCTGGCTGAAAACATAGACGAGGCGGCCGTTGATCGTGCCCCAACCGGTAACCACGCCGTCGCCGGACACGGTCTGGCCACCCATGCCGAACTCCTGGCAGCGGTGGGTCACGTAGGTGTCGTATTCCTCGAAGGAACCCTCGTCCAGCAGTAGCTCGACCCGCTCTCTTGCTGTCAGCTTGCCCTTGGCGTGCTGAGCATCGATGCGACGTTGCCCACCGCCCAGGTAGGCCTCCTCCCGACGTTGCCGCAGCTTCTCCAGGATCTCTTGCATGATCGCCTCAGGCTCCGAAGCTGCGTCGCGCGGCGACCAGTGCCAATCCGGCGATCGCCGCCTTCACCAGATCACCCAAGATGAAGGGATAGAGACCCCAGGCTAGGATCGGCTTGTCGAAACCCATGAGCGCCCCCAGTTGCAGCAGACCGGTTGGATAGACCAGACAAGCGCCGAGGAGCGCGACGGCCAGGCTGCCCAGCAGAGAACGGGTCCAGCCGCGATCCTTGGCCCAACCGCAGAAGCCGGCGGAAACCAGGAAGCCGATCAGATAACCACCGGTCGGACCGATCAGGACCGCCGGTCCACCGGCACCGCCGGCAAAAAGCGGCAGCCCCGCAAATCCGGCTAGCAGAAAGGCAGAAACGGCGAGCAAGGCGCCGCGCAGCCCGAGAGTCAGGCCGACGCCGATCACCGCCAGGGTCTGCAAGGTCATCGGCACGGGATAGAAGGGGACCTCGATCTGCGAAGCGGCGACCAAGGCGGCAAAGCCCAGAACACTGCCGATCCAGCGGCGCCGAGTGCCGCTCCGCGAAGAGTCAGTCGTCGAGATTTGTTTTGCGAACACCTTTGCTTTTCTCCTGTTCTGGTCTCGCGCTGGGAGCACCGCACCGCAAACACGAAGCAGGACCTCCCACAGCCTGTCGCAGACCCTTTTGCCATTGATGAAGAGCCACAAGAAGGGCTAGAAAGGCGAAGAGGCAACATATTGCGAAAAGCAAATAGCAAATTGCGAAAGAGCGAACAAAGATGCAGGGCCGCAAACTCTTCGCCGGGGCCAAGCTCCGCAACCTCCGCCAGAGCGAGGGTTTGACCCAACGCGCCTTTGCCGAGCGACTTGGCCTTTCGACAAGCTATCTCAATCAGCTCGAGAACAACCAGCGACCGGTCTCTGCGGCCGTCATCCTGGCCTTGGTCGAGGCCTTCAACATCGATGTCGCGCGTTTTGCCGCCGACGAAGGCGACCGCCTGGGTGCGGATCTACACGAGGCCCTGGTCGATCCGCTCTTCGACGACCGGCGACCCTCCAGGCAAGAGCTTAAGATGGCGATCTCCAACACGCCTGATTTTGCCCAGGCATTTCTGTTGCTGCACCGTGCCTATCAGAACTCCAAGGAACGCCTGGCCTCTCTGGACGACGTGCTGCAACAGGAGACCGTGGCCTCCGCCCCACTGCCCTACGAGGAGGTGCGTGACTTCTTTCACTACGCCGATAACTACGTGGAATGGCTGGACCGCGGCGCTGAAACCCTGGCCAAGGAGTTGGGCATCGCCGGGGACAATCATCACGCCAAGGGGCGGGAACGGCTGCGCGACAAGCATGGCATCTCGATCGCGCTGGAACGCGGCACCATGGCCAGCGATCTCTTCCGCGCCTTCGACCCCGAGGAGCAGCGGCTGCGCATCAATGCCGACACGCCGCTGCCCAGCCAGAGCTTCCAGATCTGGCAGCAGATCGCCCTTCTGGAGGAGGAAGAGAGCATTGAGGCCATCCTGAACGACGGCAAGTTCAGGACCAAGGAGGCGCGCGCGATCGCAAAGATGGGCTTGGCAAACTTCTTCGCCGGTGCTGCGATCTTGCCTTACGGCCCCTTCTTGGCGGAAGCGCGTCGGCTGCGTCACGATATCGAGCTGCTGGCGGAAGCCTTCGGCGCCAGCCTGGAGCAGGTGGCGCATCGCCTTAGCACCCTTCAACGCCCAGGCGCCCGCGGTGTGCCCTTCTTCTTCGTGCGGGTCGATCGGGCCGGCACCATCACCAAGCGCCATAGCGCGACGCGCCTGCAATTCGCGCGCTTCGGCGGCGCCTGTCCGCTTTGGATCGTGCACCAGGCCTTCGAGCATCCAGAAGAGATCGTGCGCCAATTGGCCGAAACCCCAGACGGCGAGCGCTATGTCTGTTTGGCCCGCACCATCATCAAGCGCGGCCCCGGATTCCGCGCCCCGATTCGCCGCTATGCCATCGCACTGGGCTGTCCGGTCGCCTATGCCAAGGACCTGGTCTATGCCGACGACCTGGCGATCGAGCAGCCGGAGGCCTTCGACCAGATCGGCATCTCCTGTCGCATCTGCGAGCGCAAAGACTGCCAGCAACGCTCCGTCCCGCCCATCGACCGCAAGATTTACATCGATCCGCGCAGTCGGCGGGTGGTGCCGTTTGAGATCGAGTAGCTGCCAAGCTCAGCCCGTCCAGGCGGAGCGCGTGGGATCGGTATCTGTGCCAGCAAGCGCGGCCAGCTTGCCCAGAGCCGAGCGCAGTTCGTCCAACCCAGGCGGCGCCAAAGCAATCCTGACGGCATTGGGCGCGTAGCCAGCCGAGACGGCAAACGCCGATGCCGGCGTGATGGCAATGCCTTGACGCTCCGCTGCCAAGACGTAGGCATCGGCCCGCCAAGGCTGCGGCAGCGCGAACCAAAAGTGATAGGCTGCAGGATGCGCCTTGATGTCGTATCCGGTTAAGGCCGCACGGGCGAGGGTTTGCCGCCGCAAGGCATCGGCACGCTTCCGCGCCGCCAAAGCGTCCACTGTGCCGTCAGAGAGCCAACGCGTGCCGAGATCTAGGCTGAAGCCGGACGCTGCCCAAGCCCCGGAGACCAAGGCTCTCGCAAGCGATGGGACCAAAGCGGCCGGCGCCGACAAGAACCCCAGGGTCAGCCCCGGTGCGACACGTTTGGAGAGGCTGTCCATCACCACGACCCGGTCGGGTGCAAAAGCGGCAAGCGGCGGCGGTGCCTGCTCGTCCAGAAAAGCATAGACCCGATCCTCGACCGCAATTGGCCCCTGAAGGCGCTGCAGCAGCGCGGCGAGATCGGCCCTGCGGCCGGCTGACATCGTTGTTCCCAGCGGATTGTGCAGCGTGGGCTGCAGATAGATCGCGCGCAGAGGCGCTATCTTGTGGGCCTTCTCCACGGCGTCGGGACGCAGGCCGTCGTCATCCATCGCCAAAGGCACGGCTTCCACCCCAAGTCTGGCCGCAATCGCGCAGGCAACCGGGTAGGTCAGAGCCTCGAAGCCGATCCGCTCGCCCTGCGGCACGAGTGCCGAGAAGGCAGCAGCCAAGGCTTGACGGCCGTTGCCGGCGAAGAGGATCGAGTCCGCAGAAGGGATCCATTCACCTTCAGCCAGATCCCGCGCAGCAAGCGCCCGCGCTGCGGCGTTACCTTGGACGCTGGCAGCGCTCATCGCAGCCTTCAGGGCGTCTCTTCTTGACGACAGAACGCTCAGTGCGGGCGCGAGCACGTCTTGCTGATCCGGCAACAGCGGATAGTTGGTTTCCATATCGATACGCGCGGATACCGGTTCTGCCAGAGCGGGGCCTGGCTGGGTTCCTGGCGCACGAATGTAGGTTCCCCGACCAACCTCGCCCGCTGCGATGCCTCGACGGACCAATTCGGCATAGACGCGCGCTGCCGTCGAGGGCGCGATCCCGCGCTCGTAGGCGAAGGCCCGTTGCGGCGGCAGGCGATCGCCCGGCCGCAAGCGGCCGGAAGCAACCTCTGCAGCGACCTGTGCGGCAAGTCTCCGATAGGTGTTCACTCTATATTGCTCCGAGAGCAATGTTCATATTGCATTGAGCATAGGATGCCTCCAGCTTCGCCGGCAAGGATACGATGCCGAAGAGGAAGCCCGGACAATGCAGATCGCCATTCTCACCTTCGAGGGATTCAACGAACTGGACTCCTTCATTGCCGCGGGAACTCTGAACCGAATGCGTCCGAAAGGCTGGAAGGCCTACATCACCTGTCCAACGGACAGCGTCACCTCGATGAACGGGGTCACGATCCAGGCCGAGAGACGCTTGGCCTTCGCAGCAGAGGCCGATGCCGTCTTGATCGGGAGCGGCAGCAAGACCCGCCTGATTGCGCGAGACCAGGAGTTGCTCTCAGAGATTCGGCTCACCCCCACACGGCAGATGATCGGCGCCCAATGCTCCGGCACGCTGCTGCTTGCCAAGCTGGGATTGCTCGGCGACCGGCCGGCCTGCACGGATCTGACGAGCAAACCCTGGGTCATCGAAGCCGGTGTCCGGGTACTGGATCAAGCCTTCTATGCCGAGGGCAACATTGCGACGGCAGGAGGATGCCTTGCTTCGCAGTACCTGGCAGCCTGGCTCCTCCTGCGCGCAGGTTCGCGTAAAGATGCGGAGGCCGCTCTGCACTATGTTGCACCTGTGGGCCAGAAAGAAGAGTACGTTGCTAGGGCGATGGACACGGTGATCGGCTACGCGCCAGCCTAACGTCCTTGACCAAGCCTCGACTGATACCTGCTCAGAGGCAAAGCTGCGGTTTCATAGTGTGAGAAGGCAAAGCGCGGTCCAACGGAAGGGTGCTCAGACCATCAATCTTCAGTATAAATGATCGGCGTCATGCACCAGCCTTCGGCGTGGCGCGCCCAGTAGGCCTCGCGCAGGCGAGCGGAGATTGGGCCGGGGCGGTCGTTGCCCAGGATGCGGCCGTCGATGCGCGATACCGGCATGACACCGCCGGCGGTGGTCGAGGTGAGGATCTCGTCGGCCTCGCGCAGTTCCTCAGCCGCGAGCGGCCGGACTTCGCGCGGGATCTCCAGGCGGTCGCAAAGGTCGAAGACACTCTGGCGCGTGATGCCTTCCAGCGCCCCGCGGTCGGGGCTGATCACCGTTCCGTCGATCACAGCGAAGACGTTGAAGCCCGGGCCCTCGGTGACATAGCCTTCCTGGTCCAACAGCACGCAGGCGTCGGCCGCGGCGTCCTCGGCCTCGAACTGGCCGCGGATCAGGTCGCCCCAGTGGTAGTTCTTGATGGTGGGATCGACGCAGGCGCTGGGAATGCGCGGCGTCTTGGCGATGATGAGATGGGCGCCGCGGTCCTGGACCTCGGGCGAGAACACATCAACCCAAGGAATGGCATAGGCCAGGAAGCGGTTGGTCAGCAGGCTGGGCTTGCGCGGCTTTCCAGGCTGCGGCAGGCCGCGCGTGGTCACCATGCAGACGTAGGATTGACGCAAGCCGCTTCGGCGAACGCATTCACTCAGGATCTCCGCCACTTCTGTCTGGCTATAGGGGATCGACATGCGTAGGCCCGCCATCGAACGCCAAAAGCGGTCCAGATGGTCCTGCAGTCGGAAGAAGCCACCATCCCAGACATGCACCACGTCATAGGTGACATCGGACTTGTTGAAGCCCCAGTCCAGCACCGAGACCGTGACCTCGCCGATGGGCTTGAAGGCGCCGTCGGAGAAGCCGCAGCCGGCGGCGTAGGGATTGGTTTCCGCAGTGCTTGCGCGCTCCATCGTCTCGGACATGGGTCAAGCCTCCTTGCTCAAAGTCGAAGGCAGTCTATCCGATCATCCTCTCGGCGGTAAGGCCGTCTGAGAGGCAGCTCTAGATTGCGTGGCACGCTAAGACTGCCGCTTGGAGAAGATCGCCAGTGCCACCTTGGGCTTCCAGGGCCAGTAGAACTCGGCATTCCTCGTCAAGCCGGCCGGGCGGAAGATCAGGATCAGCAGCAGCACCAGGCCAAGGCCCACCTCGGCCGAACTGGACGGCAAGTCCAAGATCACGCCGCCGACGTCGAAGCCGGCTTCGAACTTGCGCAGGAACTCGATCAGGAAAGAGATTACCAGCGTGCCGACGACCGCACCCGACAGAGACTGCATGCCGCCGACCACCAGCATCGAGAGCGTGATGAAGGTGACAGGCAGATAGAAGGTATCGACCGTCAGCAGCCCCAGGAAGTGGCCGTAAAGACCGCCGGCCATGCCGCAGAAGAAGGCCGAAAGGGTAAAGGCGATCAGCCGTTGGAAGGTCACGTTCACGCCGGCCGCCTTGGCCGCCACCTCGTCCTCACGCGAGGCCCGCAAGGCCAACCCGAAGCGCGATCTGGCATAGAGGAAGGCCACCAGCATGGTGATCAGCGAGAAGACCAGCCCGACCCAAGGCGTGGTGGTGACCGGGATTCCGACCAGCGAGGACTGCCCGGCCGTCCAGGTGCTCCACTGTAGATAGAAGGAGTAGAAGGTCATGAAGAGGGCGAAGGTGCCGATAGAGGCCACGATGCCGGACAGCCGCATCAAGGCTATCCCGCTGATGAAGGCAATGAGCGCTGCCACGCCTCCGCCCAGGATGGTCGCAAGGATCCAGTGGTGCGAGTTCGCCAGCAGATAGCCAGGCAGGCCGGGGATGAAGATGTCCTTCGTCATCGGGTCCATGGTCTGCCAGGCCGTGGCATAGGCGCCGATCATCATAAAGCCGATATGGCCGAAGGAGATGATCCCGGAATTGCCGATGAAGATGTAGAGCGAGACCACCACCACCATCCGGATCAAGGCCTCGGTCAGGGTGCGGCTGATCAGGTTGTCGCCGACCGCCTGGATCACGACCACGACCAGGGTGAGGCCGATGCTAAGGACGATCAGCGGCCAGAATTCGCGCAGCAGTTCGCCGCCGGGAGATTTCGGCTCCATCTAGACACGCTCCTTTGCAGAGCGCGACACCACCAATCCCTGCGGTCGCAAGAGCAGGATGACGATCACGATCGCGAAGACGAAAACATCGCGAAAGACGCGGTACTCGGACGGCAGGAAGGTTTGCAGCAGGATGCTGACCGCACCGACCGCAAAGCCGCCGACGACAGCACCGACCAGACTGCCCATACCGCCGATCACCGTGGCGATGAAGGCAAACAGCATCAGCGGCAGGCCCATGCGGAAATCGAGGATGCCGGTCTGCACGACGAAAAGCATGGAGACTGCGGCTGCCAACATGCCGCTGATCGCAACGGCCAGCATGATTACGCGGTTGGCCCGAACGCCCAGCATGCGGGCCATGCGGAAGTCTTCCGCGGCTGCGCGCATGTGCACGCCATACTTGCTGCGCTTCAGGAAGAGCACCAGGGCCGCCAGCATGAGCAGGGTGGCAAAGATAATGATGAGCTGCAGCTGCGGCACCTCCACTCCTTCGGTCAGGGTCACCCTGGCCGAGAGCTCGGACCAGATGCCGACTGCCTTGGGACGCCCGCTGTAGATCATGATGATCAGGTTCTGCAGGATGAAGCCCAGCGCGAAGGAGCCGATCATCAAGGTGGCCGGCGAGGCGCTGCGCAGTGGCCGAAAGACTGTGAACTCCGATATCAGAGCCACGACGACCACGATCGCAACCACGCAAGGGATCAGGATCAGGGCTGGAAAGTCGCCGATAAAGAGCGTCGCCTCGGTCGCAGCGGAGGGGATGATCAACGCATAGGCGCCGATGGTGATGAAGTCGCCGTGGGCGAAGTTGATCAGCTTGAGGACACCGAAAAGCAAGCCGATGCCCAGCGCTGCCAAGGCATAGAAGCTGCCCAGGCTGAGGGCGTCGATGATGACTTGTAGTGCGTAGGCCATCTAGAACTCCACCTTGCCCGACTGGGTGAAACCGAAATAGGCCTTGTGCACGGCATGGCCGTCTTGCAGATCAGCGGCATCGCCCCGCAACTGGATCTCGCCGCTGCGCAGAACATAGATCGTGTCCGCCGCCTTCAGTGCGCGTTCCGCGCTCTGTTCGACGATCAGCAGGGTCAGGCCTCGGGTGCGCTGCAGGTCGACCAGAACCTCGTAGACCCGGTCGACGATCTTGGGCGCCAACCCTAAGGAGGGCTCGTCGATGGTCATAAGGCGTGGGTTGGTCATCAGCGAACGCCCGATGGCAAGCATCTGCTGCTCCCCACCCGACAGCTTGCCGGCCGACTGCTTGCGCCGCTCTGCCAGAATCGGAAAGGTTTCCAGCACGCGCTCGAAATCTTGGCGGATCTTGTCCTTGTCCTTGCGCACGGCCGCACCGACCTGAAGGTTCTCTTCGACCGAAAGGGCGGTGAAGATGTGTCGTCCCTCCGGTACCTGCGAGATTCCCATCTCCGCCACCTCTTCCGGCGACTTGCCGGCCAGGGATTCACCCTTGAAGGAGATCGAACCCTGGGTCGGCTTCAGGACAGCAGAGATGCCCAACAAGGTCGTTGACTTGCCGGCACCATTGGGACCGACGATGCAGGCGATCTCGCCCTCCTCCACGGCGATCGAGACGCCGCGAAGCGCGGCCAGACGGCCGTAGTGTACGTGGAGATCCTTGACATCCAGCAGCATGGCTCAGCCCTTGCCCAAATAGGCTTCGATAACCGCAGGGTCGTTTTGAACCTCGTCAGGTGTTCCATTGGCGATGGTGCGGCCACTGTCCAGCACATGGATGCGTGCGCAGACCCCCATGACCACGCGCATATTGTGCTCGATCAAGATGACGCCGCAGCCGTAGCGGACCGGAATGTTCTTCACCAGCGCCATCAGGTCGTCGCACTCCAGATCCGACATGCCCGCCGCCGGTTCGTCCAGAAGCATGAACTTCGGTTTTCTCATCAAGGCCCTGGCGATGCCGACGCGACGCTCATCGGTGTAGGGTAAAGCTCCCGCCACAGTGTTGGCGCGATCGGCCAGACCGATCCACTCCAAGAGCTCCATGGCGTCGCGATGGGCACGGCCGCGCGACTGGCCGAGACCGACGCCGGTCACCTCCACGTTCTCGACCACAGACATGTCGCGAAACAGCCGGCCGGCCTGGAAAGTGCGCGCGACCCCGTGGCGACGCAGCCAGTGCGGTTTCATTCCGGCCACCGAGCGCCCGTCCAGCAGAACATCGCCCTCGCTAGGCGCCTGAAAACCGGTCATGACGTTGACCAGAGTGGTCTTACCGGCCCCATTCGGGCCGATGAGCCCGACGATCTCGCCTGGTTGGACATCCTCGTCCACAGTGTCGATTGCCGTCAGGCCTTCGAAGCGGACGGTTACGCCACGTGCTTCCAGCGTCTCACTCACCGCTTAGGCCTCTCCCCTCTCCTCAGACTGCATCCGCCTTCTTTCGTTGCCGCGACAGTCCACCAATAGTGACAACTTCGCCACCGGTTCGCCGCCTCGTTGCTGCGGATCCTCCCCGAACCCATCCTGTTCTCCGCATAATCGAGCAAGCGAGCGATAAATCAAGCTGCAACATGGCAAGTCAGAAACCAGACGCCCGACCCAGTCTTGTTGCTGACAACCCGATCAAAGCACTCCTAACTCGCGCCCAGTGCCAAGCCCGGTATCCTCAAGGATCGCTTGGGACACGCGCCGGCACGGGCAGGTTCGCCGAGACGCGATACCCATGAGAGGCCCGACGACTGCGACGCTCTGTCCAAATGCGCCCTTCTGAAACTGGCTCTCGACGCGGCGTCGTCTGATCCTCTTCCTCCTAAGGCAGACACCCTTCGGCCGTCCGCCCAATTTGCACTTCCAAGTGCAAGAGCTGCATTTCCCTCTTGAGGCGACCGGCTTCCAACTGGCAATGTGATGTGTGATCACATCCCAATGTCAGCTAAGCCGCTAGGATACAAGAAGATTCGCAACCTCTAGACGGTTAAGTGGAGCAAATCAGCTCTGAGAAGGTCGAGGCATGCTTGCACGAGAATCAATTCTCGTTACCATGTCCTCCTGATCGCTTGCTCAGGTTCGGTCACGTGCGACGCCCAAAACGTGACTTGGGACGACGCGAACGACCAAAGGAAAGCGGCCTTGGATAAACAAGGCACATCATCGACGAACAGTGAGGACGAAGAAACTGATGAAGATCTCAAAACTAGCGGCCATTGCCGGCGCTGTTGGAATGGTATCGCTGCCGTTTCAAGCAACCGCGGCAGACGACGACGAAGTGGTGGTGGGCTTTGCTGCCTCCTATTCAGGCTGGATGCAGGCCTATAGCGAGCCCTCGACCAACGCGGCGCTAATCGCCATCGACGACATCAACGCCAATGGCGGCCTCTTGGGTAAGAAGCTGGTGGCGGTGAAGGCTGACGCCAAGACCGACCGCGCCGAAGGCGCCAAGGCCGGTCAGCAGGTTCTGAACGAGGGCGCCCAGATGGTCGCAGTCGATTGCGACTATGACTTTGGCGCGCCGGCTGCTCTAGCGGCCAAGAACGCAAACAAGGTCGCCATCTTCCTCTGTGCGGAGAGCGTCTTGGCCGGTATCCAGGGTGTCGGCAAGAATGCCTTCTCCTCCTCGGTTCTGGCAGCAGTGCAGGGTGCGACGATCGCCGAGTGGGGGGCTGAGGTGAAGGGCTGGAAGACGGCCTATATCCTGCTGGACACCTCGATCGAGTACAACAAGGGCATCTGTTACGGCTTCGACTGGATGTGGAAAGAGAAGCTGGGCCTGGAGATCCTGGGGCATGACGTCTACCAGAACTCCGATGCCTCCATCGCCGCACAGATCACGCGCATCAAGAACCTGCCGGAAGAGCCGGACCTGATCATCAGCTGCTCATACGTCCCAGGCGGGGCGTCTGCGCTACGCCAGATCCGGGCTGCCGGTATCGAGAGCGCGCTGGCCGGTGGTAGCTCCATGAGCGGCACCTACTGGCTCGATTCCGTACCGAACCTCAGCGGCCACTATGTGCCCGAGCAGGCGTCGATCTACGGCGACGATCCGCGCCCCGAGGTCGAGGCCTTCAACGACAAGTACGAGGCCCGCTTCGGCGAGCGTCCGAACAGCCAGTACACCTATCCGGGCTATCTGGTGGTCGAGATGTGGGCACGCGCCGTCGAGAAGGCCGGCACTTTCGATACCGACGCGGTGATCGAAGCCATGGAGACCTTCAAGGACGAGCCCTTTCTGATCGGCACGCGGACCTTCACTCCGCAACTGCACCATCAGAACTATGCGCCCTACCTGATCGTCGAGACCACCAACGGCCAGCCGGCCGTGGCGGCGGAGCACACCATCTCCGAGCCGGTCCCGATGGATGTCCTCTTCGGCAAGCGCTACGACTACATCGCACGCTAGCCGTAATGGCATAGGGACGTAACGTTCGTGTCACAAGGGGCAGGTCGGCCGGTTGAACCCCAGCGGACCTGCCCTCTTTTTTGCGATTTTCTAGTAACTTAGAGGCAGCACAATGCAGCTCTCCGGCAAAGTGGCCCTGGTCACCGGCGGGTCCCAAGGGATCGGTGCGGAGCTGTCGAAGGCACTGGCAACGGCCGGCGCTGCCGTGGCTATCGTAAACCGCAGCAATCGCGAGACTGCCGCTAACTTGGTAAGCGAAATCGAAAAGGCTGGCGGCAAAGCAGTGGCTCTCCAGGCCGACCTCACAAGAGTTGCGGAGATCGAGCGCGTCGTTGCAGAGGCGACCGCCGCTCTGGGTCCCGTCGACATCCTGGTGAACAACGCCGGCATCTTCTCCCCTACGCCGATCGAAGAGACCGATGAGGCGCTCTGGGACCGCCAGATCGACCTCAATCTGAAGGCCTGCTTCTTCTTGGCACGTGCCGTCGTCGGCAACATGAAGGCCAAGGGCGCGGGCAAGATCATCAATGTCAGTTCCATTGCCGGACAGGGCGGTTTCCCCAACTCGGCCGCCTACTGCGCCTCGAAGGGGGGCGTGAACAACTTGACCAAGGCGCTCTGCCTGGAGCTGGCGCCGTTTGGAATCAACGTGAATGCGATCGCGCCCGGCAACATCGAAACGCCGATGAATGCCGATTTGCGCGCCGACCCTGATTGGGCTGCGAAGATGCGGGCACGCACCCCCACCGGCCAGGATTTCCTGCCGCCGCAGGATATGGCAGGCGCTGTGGTCTTCCTGGCCTCGGACGCAGCCCGCGCCGTGCACGGCGTCGTTCTGCCCGTCGATGCGGGCTGGCGCGCCTGGTGAACAGCACTAGAGGAGCCAAGAGGTCATGAGTGTGGCAGCGAGCAAGGCCAGCGGCAGCGACGCCGTTCAACTGGCGATCTTGAACAATCGACTGGAGGGTATTGCGCGCAAGATGGCGAACACCCTGCTGCGCACCGGCCGCTCCGGCGTGCTCAACATTGCGCGAGACTTCTCTTGCTGCATCATCACCGCCGACAATCGACTGCTGGCCACGGCAGATAGCCTGCCGATCCATGTGCTAAGCGGCCCGGATCTGATGGCGGCATCGATGCAAGAGTTCCATCCGGAACTGACGCGCGGCGATGCCTATCTGCACAACTCGCCTTATCACGGCTGCTCGCACCCCGCCGATCACACCCTGCTGGTGCCGGTAATCGACAAGGAGGGACGGCACCGCTTCACCGTGTTGGCCAAGGCACACCAAGCCGATTGCGGCAACTCCCAGCCGACCACCTACATGGGCAATGCACGCGACGTCTATGAAGAGGGCGCGCTGATCTTCCCGGCCGTCAAGGTGCAGCAGAACTTCGAGAACATCGGCGACTTTATCCGCATGTGCATGCTGCGCATCCGTGTGCCGCAGCAGTGGTGGGGCGACTATCTGGCCATGGTCGGTGCGGCGCGCATCGGCGAACGCGAGCTTGAGGCGCTCGCTGATGAGATAGGCTGGGACGCGCTCGACCGCTTTACCGAACAGTGGTTCGATTACTCGGAAAGCCGCATGGTGAACGCGCTATCCAAGATCCCAAGCGGCGAGACCAGCTGGACCAGCCGCCATGATGCCGTTCCGGGTACGCCCGACGACGGCGTGCCGATCAACGTGAAGGTCAAGGTGGACAGCGAACGCGCCAGGGTTTCGGTCGACTTGACCGACAACATCGACGCGCTGCCCTGCGGCCTAAACCTCTCCGAGGCCTGCGCGCGCACGGCGGCCATGATCGGCGTCTTCAACTCGATCGATCCCACCGTGCCCAAGAACGCCGGCGCCTTTCGGCGCATCGACCTGCATTTGCGAGAGAATGCGGTCTGCGGCATTCCCAAGCATCCGACCAGCTGCTCGGTCGCAACGACGAACATAGCCGACCGCGTGGCCAACGGCGTACAAGCGGCTCTGGCAGAGCTGGCGGAAGGCATTGGTATGGCGGAGTCGGGCGCCATCCTGCCGGCCTCGATCGGCGTGGTCTCGGGCTATGACCCGCTGCTGGACGAGCCCTATGTCAACCAGCTCTTCCTGGCGATGACCGGCGGGGCCGGTGCGCCAGGAACCGATGCCTGGCTGACCCTGGGCCATGTCGGCAATGCCGGGCTTTGCTATCAGGACAGCGTCGAGTTGGACGAGATGCGCCATCCGCTGCACGTCCATCAACGCCGTTTCCTGCCCGACAGCGAGGGCGCCGGCGAGCACAAGGGTGCTTCGGGCATGCTGGTCGAATTTGGCCCGACCCGCGGTACAATGGAAGTCGCCTTCGTCAGCGACGGCACCACCAATCCGGCACGCGGGGTACGCGGCGGCGGTCTGGGCGGCAAGGCCTTTCAGGCCGTACGCCGCTCGGGCGGCGCGGTCGAGCCCACCGCGAACTGCGCCGTCGTTCCACTGAAGGCGGGAGAAACCATCGTCTCGCACTGTTGTGGTGGTGGTGGCTACGGCCAGCCCAAGAGGCGCGATCCCGAACGCGTGCGCCACGACGTGACGGAGGGCTGGGTCACCCCAGAGCGCGCCCGCGACACCTACGGCGTCGCCATCGCAAGTGACGGCAGTATCGACCAGGCAGAGACCGCCCGCCTGCGGTCCTAGGCGCGACAAGAAGGGAAGACACCATGCGTTTTGCAGTCGATACCGGCGGCACCTTCACCGATCTGGTGGTCGAGCGCGACGACGGCACCATCGCCATGTTCAAAGCTGCAACCACGCCGGAAGATCCTATCACCGGGGTCTTGAACAGCTTGCAGGTGGCCGCCGATGCGTTCGGGATGGAACGCGGCCAGCTGTTGCAGGGCGGAAGCACCTTCATCCACGGCACCACGCGGGCGATCAACGCCATCATCACCGGCACCACCGCCAAGACCGCCTTCCTAGCGACAGCCGGCCACCCGGACGTGCTGGTGCTGCGCGAGGGTGGCCGCAAAGAGGTCTTCAACTTCACTGTCCCCTTCCCCGAGCCCTATGTCCCGCGCGCGCTGACTTTCGAAGTGCCCGAACGCGTCGGCCCGGACGGCGCCGTGATGCGGGCCTTGGACGAGAATGCGGTGCTTGCGATCATCGAAGAACTCAAGACCCAAGAGATAGAGGCGGTTGCCGTCTGTCTGCTTTGGTCCATCGTCAACGCCGCGCATGAAGAACGCATCGGCGAGCTGTTGGAAGAGCACTTGCCGGGCGTGCCCTTCACCCTGTCGCATAAGATCAATCCCTCGCTCCGCGAGTATCGGCGCGCCTCCTCCACGGCCATCGACGCTTCACTGAAACCCTTGATGGGGCGTTACATGCGCACGCTGGCTTCGCGTCTGAAGGAGGCCGGCTTCGATGGGCGGGTGCTGATCGTCACCTCTTCGGCCGGGGTGATCGACGCAGTCGATGCGGCGGCCGAACCGATCCATCTGATCAACTCCGGCCCTTCAATGGCGCCGGTCGCCGGGCGCTATTTCGCCGAGCGCGATGCCGAGGCGCCCAGCGCCATCGTGGCCGACACAGGCGGCACCACCTATGACCTGAGCCTGGTCCGTCGCGGCCGCATCCCCTGGACCCGAGAGACCTGGGTCGGGGAGGAGTATCGCGGGCACATGACCGGCTTTCCTTCGGTCGGCGTGCGCTCCATCGGCGCCGGCGGCGGCTCCATGGCCTGGATCGACGACGGCGGCCTTTTGCATGTCGGCCCACAGTCGGCCGGCGCAGTACCCGGGCCCGTTGCCTACGGCCGCGGCGGCGAGGTGCCGACCCTGACCGACGCCTGTCTGGTCTTAGGCTACATCGATCCCGTCTTCTTCCTGGGCGGCAGCATGCAGCTGGATCACGCGGCCGCGGAGGCTGCTCTCAAGCGCCATGTGGCCGATCCCTTGAACCTCAAGGTCGAAGAGGCAGCCTTGGCAGTGGTCAAGATCGCGACCGAAAACATGGTCCAAGCCATTATGGACATCACCGTCAACCAAGGCATCGACCCGCAGGAGGGCGTCTTGATCGGCGGCGGCGGTGCGGCCGGCCTGAACTCGGCCATGATTGCCGAGCGGCTGAACTGCGCCGAGGTGGTGATCCCCGAGGTTGGGGCCGCGCTGAGTGCCGCCGGCGCGCTGATGTCGGAGCTAACGCAGCAGTATCGCGCCACCCATTTCACCACCAGCGAGGCCTTCGACCTGGAAGGCGTGAACGCCGTCTTGGACAGGCTGACCGACAGCGCGCGCGACTTCATCGCCGGTCCCGGTTCCGGTTCGATCGCACAGAGCCTCGAGTACGTGGCCGAGGCACGCTACCCGCATCAGGTCTGGGAAATCGAGGTGCCACTTGGGACCGAGCACTTCTCGGGCGAGAGCGACGTCCGCGCGTTGGTCCAAGCCTTCCACAAGACCCACGAAGAGGTCTTTGCCATCAAGGATCCGGATTCGGAAATCGAGGTCGTGGGCTGGTCGGCCCGAGTGAGCTGCCGCCTGAGTGACGGCGAACTTCCGAGCCTAACCCAAGCCGGCAGCGACAGCACGGCCGCCACCGAGCGCCAGGCGTTTTTCGATGATGCCGGTTGGCAGGCTGCGAAAGTGCGCCCCTTCGAGGAATTGGCCGTCGACAGTCGCCTTACCGGCCCGGCCATCATCGAGAATTCCTTTACCACTGTGGTGGTGCCGCCTGGCTCTGAAGTCCGGCGCACCGCAAGCGGCAGCCTGGTCATAACCCGCATCTAACGAGGGAGAACCAAAATGGCCGAAAGCCTGGAGACCCGCATCGACCGTCTGGAATCGATCGAGGCTATCAAGAAGCTGAAGCACGTCTACATGAACCACTGCGATCTGGGCTACAAGCCGACAGACCTGGGTCCGCTTTTCTCCGATGATGCAGTCTGGACCAGCGCCGTCTTCGGTCATCACGCCGGGCGCAAAGCAATCGAGGACTTCTTCGGCGGCATCTCCGCCCAGATCGTCTTCGCCGCCCACCTGGCGATGAACTTTGTGATCGAGGTCGACGGCGACGAAGCCAGCGGTCAGTGGCGCATTCTGATGCCCTGCACCATGATGGAGGAGGGCCAGAAGGTCAGCCGCTGGATCTTAGGCGACTATGACGAGCGTTATGTCCGCCAGGACGGTGTCTGGCGCTTCCAGAAGATCGACTTTCTGGTGAACTTCAACGTGCCCTCGCTGGAGAGTTGGGCCGGGCATGAGCAGGTGAGGGGCGGCTAACATGGCACGCAATGCTCTCTTTACGCCGTTGACCTTACGCGGCCTCACGCTCAAGAACCGCATCGTCGTATCGCCGATGTGCCAGTACAGCGCTGTCGACGGCATGATGAACGACTGGCATCTGACGCATCTGAACCAGTTCGCCATGGGAGGCTCGGGTCTGGTGATCGTCGAGGCCACGGGAATCAAGCAGAACGGGCGCATCACCTACGGCTGCACCGGGCTGTGGTCGGATGCACATATGGAGCCGATGCGGCCCGTTGTCGAACAGGTGAAGGCCCGCGGCGCCGCCGTCGGCATCCAGCTGGCCCACGCCGGTCGCAAGGCCAGCGTGTCCCGCCCATGGGAAGGCGACTGCCCCTTGAGTCCGCGCGAGATCGCCAAGGGCGAGGTGCCCTGGGAGACGGTGGGCCCCAGCCCCATCCCCTTTGACGAAGGCTGGATCGTACCGGAGGAGCTAAGCGTCTCGGGAATCGCAGACATCATCCAGGCTTGGTGCGATGCCACCAAGCGAGCTGAGGCTCTGGGCTTCGATATGGTGGAAATCCACAGCGCGCACGGTTATCTCAGCCATTCCTTCCTTTCGCCGCTTTCGAACCACAGGACTGACCGCTACGGCGGCAGCCGCGAGAACCGCATGCGCTTCACCCTGGAACTGGCTGAAGCGGTTCGTGCGGTCTGGCCGGAGGAGAAACCCCTGTTCCTGCGACAGTCCTGCATCGACGGCAAGAAGGACGGATGGGCGATCGAGGACGCTGTCGCGCTGTCCAAAGAGCTGAAGCAGCTGGGAGTCGATGCCATCGACTGCTCCTCGGGCGGTATCGCCGGCTATGGCGAGAACATCACCGGGCCCTCGACCCCCGGTTACCAGGTCGCACACGCAGCCAAAATTAGAGCCCAAGCCGAGATGCCGACTATGGCCGTCGGCCTGATCACCCAGCCAGCCCAGGCCGAGACCATCCTGAACTCAGGATCGGCCGATCTGATCGCCCTTGCTCGGGAACTGCTACACGACCCCTACTGGCCCCACCATGCCGCCAACACCCTGGGGGAGCTGGACGCCTATGCGGACTGGCCGATCCAGTACGGCCACTGGCTTGGCCTGAGGTCGAAAGGTATGTTCGGCGGACGGGCGGGCGATCCAGACACCGCGGCATTGACGAAGGAGAGCTAAATGAACCAATCAGGGGGCAGGCGGACCGAGGGCCAGGGACAGCTTTTCGATTCCATCGTGGACACAATCGGCAACACACCCGCAATTCGGGTCAACCGCTTGGCTCCGGACGGGGTGCGGGTCTACGTCAAGGCGGAATTCTTTAATCCTGCAGCCTCGGTCAAGGATCGCCTGGCAATCTCCATCATTGAAGAGGCCGAACGTAGCGGCGCCTTGAAGCCCGGACAGACCGTCGTCGAGGCAACCAGCGGCAACACTGGCATCGGGCTCGCCATGGTCTGCGCGGCCAAGGGCTATCCGCTGGTGGTCACCATGGCCGATAGCTTCTCCATCGAACGCCGCAAGCTGATGCGTTTTCTGGGCGCGAAAGTGGTGTTGACACCGCGCGCGGCCAAAGGCTTCGGCATGTATCAAAAGGCCAAAGAGTTGGCCGAGGCGAACGGCTGGTTCCTGGCCAAACAGTTCGAGACCGACGCCAACGCCAAGATCCACGAGAACACAACGGCGCAAGAAATTCTGGCCGACTTCGCCGGCGATCGTTTGGACTACGTGGTCACCGGCTACGGCACCGGCGGCACCATGACCGGCATCGGCCGCGTCCTACGCAAGGAACGTCCGGAGACCAAGATCATCCTAAGCGAGCCGGCAAATGCCCAGCTGATCGGCAGCGGCCAGGGCCAAGAGCGCACGGAAAACGGCGAACCGGCGGTCAGCCACCCGGCCTTCGAACCGCACCCGATCCAGGGTTGGACCCCGGATTTCATTCCGCTGGTGCTGCAGGAGGCCATCGACAAGGAATACTACGACGATCTCATTCCCATCCCCGGCCCCGTCGGGATCGAGTGGTCGCGCAAGCTGGCCCAGCAGGAAGGCGTCTTCACCGGAGTCTCCGGCGGTTCGACCTTTGCGGTTGCCGTGCAGATTGCCGAGAAGGCCGAGCCTGGCAGCGTCATCCTCTGCATGCTGCCCGACACCGGCGAACGCTACCTCTCCTCCCCCCTCTTCGAGGGCGTGCCGGAAGGCATGAGCGAAGAGGAAGTGGCCCTCTCGCTCTCGACGCCGGGCTTCCACATGCCAAAGGACTGATCGGGCGCACACTCGTCGCCCGATCGACCTCTATCGCTTTGAAATCAGACCGAGTTGGTTGCAGGTCGTTTCGACCTGCAGTCGCCTTGTTCTAGCCCGCCAGCTTGGCGAGTGCGCGGTAGGCTTTAATGGGGATATAGTCGATGCTGAGAAGACCGGCCTTCACGAAGGGTAACTCGGAAAGCTTGGCCTTGGCGGCATCGGCGGATTCGGCCTCGACGATGATGACGGCACCGCTACCGTCGGCGATGGAATAGATCTCGCGTACGAAATCATCGACGGCAAAGCGCATCGCGGTCTGCGACTCGGCGTCCGCCAACTCGGCAAAGGATTCCGGTGCGGCGTTGGGATCGCGCTTGGCGACGCAGATGACTCTCATGCTGTTCTTTCTCCCGATTTGGACTCTGCCGAAACGCCGTCGTTTCGGCCTCAAGGGCTAACCTGACCGCTCAAGTGGAGCGGCACAAGCAAGCCTCAAAGACAGGGTGGTGTTCCGGCAGATCCAAGGGGCAAATCCATAAGGGGGCAGATCAGGCAGCCTTTGCCAAGCTGTCTTTCAATGCAGCCGAAACTGCGGCAAGACCGGCCTCCAGTTCGGGCATCGCCAACAGACCGAATCCCAGGCGAAAAACGCCAGCTTCTTCGCCGAACCAACGGCCGTCACCAAGACGAACGCCGTGAGCTTTACAGGCGGCAATGAAGCGCTCTACTGCTGCCGCGTCGAAGCGGTCTTGGCGCAGCCGGATGCAACAGAGCGCGCCGGCATTTGGCCTGACCCACTCGACCAGATCTCCTTCGGCCTGAACCCAGGTTTCTGTCCGCGCCAGACCCTGGGCCAGGTGTCGACGACGCTCGCCAATGACGCGCTCGCTGCACTGCAGCAGTTTCAGGGCGAGCGCTTCCTCCAAAGCCGGGCTAGAGATCACCGTGTTGAACTTGCCGAGCACCAACTGCTCTCGCAGCGCTGCGTTGCGCGTGGCCGCCCAGCCGATGCGCAAGCCAGGTGCGCCGTGACACTTGGAGAGCGATCCGCAGGTCAACACCCGCTCGTCCAAGGTGACGGCCGAAGGCGCTGCAGCATCGTCACCATAGACGGCATCGCGATAGGTCTCGTCGACCAGCAGCACGGCCTCCGGGCAGATAGCCGCCATGGCATCCAAGACCGCCTGCAAGGTTGTCTGGGGAATGGCGACACCGGAAGGATTCTGCGGAGAAGCCAGGCCGACCAGCCGAGTCTTTGGCGTAAGCGCAGCACACAAGGCCTCCAGATCGAGGCAGTATCCCTGGTCGAAGTCGAGCGCGATTTCGGTCACTCGAGCACCGACTGCGGTCAGGCTGCTCAAGGAGTTGGGGAAAAGCGGGCGGGTGGTGATCGCCTCCTCCCCGGGTTCGCAAAGGATGAAAGCTGCCAAGAAGAGTGTCTGCATCCCGCCGGTGGTGACCACCACCTGGTCGGCCGCGACCCCATGGATCTCAGCCAAAGCTCGACGCAGATCTGGGTCACCCGCCGCCGTGCGATAGCCAAGCGGCAGGGTCGCCAAGGCAGCGAGCTCCTCTCCCTCCAGCAGTTCGCTTAAGGAAAGGTCCGGACCGACGCTCTCCGCCAAATCATAGATCGGCGTCTCTTGGGTGAGCGAGATGATGTCGTTGTGTGGGAACCGCTGAAGCGATCTTTTTTGAGGTCGAGACATAACTCTGCGCCTTTCAATTTCAGTTTGCCGGTTGAACCCGCTGGGCCGCAGTTCCCAACGTGCTGAACCCCACCCTATTCGAAATCCTGTCTTGAAACAGATACAGCCATCTGCTTTTGTGACCGGTACAGTTTAGTTTTTGACTATCTGTACTGGTCAAGGAGACGATACAGAAACACTAGGGAACCAGCATGGCAGAGCGAAGTGAGCGTCAACCGCGCTATGAGAAGCTGGCGGACTTCGTCAGCAGCCTGGTCGAAAACGGCACCCTGCAGGCCGGGATGCGAGCCCCCTCGCTGCGCAGCCTGGCCCAGCAACAGCGCACCAGCATCTCGACGGCACAGCAAGCCTATCGCCTGCTCGAGGACCGCGGCGTGCTGGAAGCCCGTCCCAAATCCGGCTTCTACATCCGCCGAGGCAGTACGATCGGCCTGGAGCGGCCGGCGCTGTCGCAGCCGCCGAACGACGCCCGTCTGGTCGCCATCGGCGGCGTTCTGGAGCTGCTTGAACAGAGTGCGGCCTCCGATTTGGCTCCATTGGGCTGTGCCATTCCCAGTGCCGAGCTGCTGGCTGCCGGCCGTCTTGATCGATTTCTTGCCAGGGCCGCGCGCACCAAGGGAACGCTCTACAACAGCTACACCGAGCCGCGCGGCGTGATCGAGTTGCGGCTAGAGATCGCCCGTCGCGCCCTGCGTTGGGGACAGGCCTTGGCGCCCGAGGACATCGCAATCACCTGCGGCTGTACCGAAGCGCTCTCTCTGGCCTTGAGTGCGGTCGCCAAAGCGGGCGACACCGTGGCGATCGAGTCGCCAACTTACTTCGGGCTGTTGCAGATCCTGGAGGCTCTTGGCCTAAAAGCCTTGGAACTGCCGACCCATGCGACCGACGGGATTGACCTTGGCGCCCTATCGCTAGCGCTTGAACGGCATCCTGTTCGCGCCTGCCTCTTCTCCTCCAGCTTCAACAATCCACTGGGCTGCTTGATGCCGGAGGCCAAGAAGCGTGCACTGATCCGCATCTTGGCTGAATACCAGGTGCCCCTGATAGAGGATGATATCTACGGCGATATCTTCTTCGGCGAAACCCGGCCGAAGCCTTTTCTGGCTCTGGCTCCGGAGGCCGACATTCTCTACTGCAGCTCGTTCTCGAAAGTCCTGGCGCCTGGCTACCGGGTCGGTTGGCTGGCGACCAAGCAGCATCTGAAGCGCGCGCTTGAGGCCAAGTTCGCGCACACGCTCTGCGGTGCCGTGCTGCCGCAGGTAGCCTTGAGCGACTTCCTCTCCTCCGGCGGCTATGACAATCACCTGCGGCGCATGCGGCGGGCTTTCGCTCAGAACATCGACCGCATGACCCGCGCCGTCGCCCGCTCTTTCCCTGCCAGCACCAAGGTGACCCGCCCAGCGGGAGGTTTCGTGCTCTGGCTCGAACTGCCACCGCAGTTCGACAGCCGCCTCGTCTACGCCCGCGCCTTGGAACAGGGTATCTGCTTTGCCCCCGGCGATGTCTTCTCGGCGAGCGATCGCTATCGTCACTGCCTGCGTCTCAGCTGTGGCCACACTTGGGACTCGACGATAGAAACCGCTGTCGAAACGCTGGGTCGCCTGGTCCAAGAGGCGGTCGGGACCACCTCAACCCCAGCAAACTAATGCAGAGAGAAGTGTGCTGCGGCCGCCGTCACTTTTGGCGGTTCAATCAGTTGCTTTCGACCGACTGTCACTGAGTGCAGCACCGCCTCTATCTCTCGGTGCCAATAGACCAGGAACCTGTTGAGGCGAGGATAATCAGGCGCCTTGTCATAGTGCTGCCAGATAAAGCTCTGCAGCAGCCCCGGATGATCCGGCATGTGGTAAATGATCTCCGCCGTTGCCAAACGGTAGCCGTCCAACTGCTGGGTCAAAGCCCGATCGCATCGGTTTTGCATATGACTGCAACGCTCCCTTCTCTCATCCCCCTGATCAGCGGCGCTCCCTTGAGGCGCAGGAGCGACCGTTCCCTGATCAGAAAGCCTGGAGCGAATCGCCAACAGGTTTCAAGCAAAAAAGCTCAATTCTTCAATATGTTAGCAGCAGGTCTCCTTGGCTGCTAACAGAACGTCACGTGGCCGAGCCGTGTGGTTCGCTGTTTGAGACGCTTTGCACCAGATGCAGAAAGCTCCGTCGCTTCGCATCGTCGGCAATGCGTCCATAGCTGCGTACCAGGGCCAGAATTTGTGCATCCTGTGCCTGCCCGTCAGGCAGGAGCGCTGTCTTGGATGCTGTGCTCGCCCCGCGCAGATCCGGTAGCCCTTCAAAGAAGAAATCGATATCGACCCCCAGCGAGATCGCAAGGCGATGCAGCCGCTCCGGCGTCAGCTGGCTTCCGCCGTTCTCGTACTTCTGGATCTGCTGAAAGGTGACCCCCAGATTCTTCGCAAGCTGTGCTTGCGAGAGTCCCAGAAGAACCCGTCGCCCTCTCAGCCGCTGCCCCAGATGGCTGTTCACCATAATACTACTTTTGGATGCTCTTCGTCCCTTCCCTCGCATGGAATAACTCCCTGTTCCCTCTATTTCTTCGAGTCCCTTATGTGCAAGTAGCGCCATTCATGCAAGTGCTACCTTCAAAAGATTTTCGCGAAAAAGGCGTATCTTGTCAAGCGAATCGCATCTCATGACACTACTAATAATTGTTTATGATGAGCTTCGATCGAGCGGGATGCAGTGCGGAGCGGCGTGAGGGGGCAATAACCCACCCCACCGCACTCACAGTAAACCTCTGATTCTTATTGATAATATCCTGGCGCTGATCTCACCCAGCGGGAGCGATCAGCGCCAGCCACTCCGCCTCGCTCAGCACTGCGACACCGAGTGCTTGTGCCTTGGTCGCCTTGGAACCGGCATCGGCGCCGACCACCAGAAAGTCGGTGCGTTTGGAAACCGAGCCGGCGACCTTGGCACCCAGGGACTCGGCCCGGGCCTTGGCTTCGCTGCGAGTCATCTCCTCAAGACTGCCGGTGAAGACCAGTGTCTTGCCGGCGATCGGAGAATCGCTCTCACCAAGCGGGGCGGCCTCCTCCACCTCTAGGGCCTCCTCCAGCCGTAGCAGGACGGCCAGGTTGTGCTCCTCCTGAAAGAAGCGGCAGAGGTCGTCGGCAACGGAGATGCCGATCTGGTCTATCTCGCAGAGGGCGGCAAAGGCCTCGCCGACCTCTTCGGGCTTGCGCGCCTCCGGCGCCGCAGCGCGCTCTTGCGCTGCCTGACGCATTGCAGCGTGCCAGGCCGCGAGGCTCTGATAACGGCGCGCCAAGAGCTTGGCCGTCGCCTCGCCGATCTGGCGGATGCCCAAGGCATAGATAAAGCGCTCTAAGGGGATGTGCCGCCGCTGTTCAATGGCGGCAAAGAGGTTCTCGGCCGAGCGCGCGCCCCAGCCTTCCCACTCAGCCAGCGGCGCCTCCTCTTGACCATCTCGCGCCTGCAGGGTGAAGAGATCATCGGGCGTGCGCACCAGCCCCTTCTCGAAGAAGACCTTTATGTGCTTCTCGCCCAACCCTTCGATGTCGAAGGCACCACGGCTGGCGAAGTGGCGCAGCTTCTCCACCTGTTGATGCGGGCAGGCCAGTTCGCCGCTGCAGCGCGCCACCACCTCGCCGTCTTCGCGCACCACCGGGGTTTCGAGAGCGCAGGGGCAGTGAGTTGGAAAGGGGTAAGGCGCGCTGTCGGCCGTGCGTTTGTCCAGCAGGACGGAGACGACCTGTGGAATGACATCGCCGGCGCGCTGCACCACCACGCTGTCGCCGACCCGGATGTCCTTGCGTTTGATCTCGTCCTCATTGTGCAGGGTCGCACGCGATACGACAACGCCGCCCACCGTCACCGGCGTCAAGTGCGCAACCGGGGTCAGCGCCCCAGTACGCCCGACCTGGATGTGGATCGCCTCCAAATGGGTGATTGCTTGCTCTGCGGGAAACTTGTGCGCAATCGCCCAACGCGGCGCACGGCTGACGAAACCCAGGCGTGCCTGCAGATCCAGGCGGTCGACCTTGTAGACGACGCCGTCAATATCGTAGTCCAGATCCGCGCGCTGCGCGCCGACGTCACGATAGGCTTGCAGCGCCTCCTCGACGCCCCGGCAGAGCCGGGACAAGGGGTTCACCGGAAATCCCCAGGCCGCAAGCACCTCAAGCGCCTGGTGATGCGTGCCACCCAAGACCGAGTCCGGCGAGCCGCTAAGCTCTCCCCAAGCGTAAGCGAAGAGACGCAAGGGGCGGCTGGCGGTGATCGTCGTATCGAGCTGGCGCAAGGAACCCGCGGCGGCATTGCGCGGATTGGCGAAGACCTTCAGGCCCGCCGCCTCCTGGCGGGCATTCATATCGCGAAAGTCGCCCTTGCGCATGTAGACCTCGCCCCGGACCTCGACCACTTCCGGCGCCTGACCCGCCAGCCGCTGGGGCAGCTCCTTCAGACTGCGCAGGTTCTCCGTTATGTCCTCGCCTTCATTGCCGTCGCCGCGCGTCGCGCCGCGAACGAAGTGCCCTGCTTCATAGCGCAGCGAGACCGAGAGGCCGTCGATCTTAGGCTCCGCCATCACGGTCTCGGCGGCCGGGCCATCTTTGCCCAGGAAGCGGTTCAGACGGGCAAAGAACTCGCGCAGATCCTCCTCGCCGAATGCATTGCCGAGCGAGAGCATCGGTACGGCATGGCGCACCTTGGCAAAGCCGGTCGCCACCGGAGCGCCCACACGCTTGGAGGGCGAATCGGCCCGGACGAGATCAGGAAAGCGGTCTTCGATCGCACGATTGCGACGCACCAGGGCATCATAGCTGGCATCGTCGATCTCCGGCGCGTCTTCACCGTGGTATCGTTCGTCGTGATAGCGGATGACTTCTGCTAGGCGCGCCAGCTCCTGTGCTGCACCCTCACCATCCAAGGTTTCGACCGGTGTCTGACTGTGGTCGGTCATCACTGTGTCTCCAAGAGCTTAGCCGCCGCCTGACGGGCTTCAGGCGTAATCTCGGCACCGGCCAGCATGCGCGCGATCTCTTCCCGGCGTTCGCCGGCTTCCAGCGGTTTGACGGCGGTTACCGCCATTTCTCCCTTGGCGGTCTTCTCGACCCGCAGATGGCGTTGGCCGCGGGCAGCGACCTGCGGGCTGTGCGTCACCACCAGCACCTGGCAGTCCCCCGCCAAGCGCGACAAGCGGGCACCAACTGCGGCCGCGGTTGCACCGCCGATCCCGGCATCGACCTCATCGAAGACCAAAGTGCCCGCCGCACCGATTTGCGCCAAGACCACGCGCAAAGCCAGTAGGAAACGCGCAAGCTCCCCGCCCGAGGCGATCTTGCCGATTGGCCCGGCATCGGCCGCTGCATTGGTGGCGACCAGAAACTGCACCCGCTCTGCCCCCTCGGCAGCCCACTCGTTCTCGGGGAGAGCCTGCAGCGCGGTTTCGAAGCGTGCGCGCTCCAGCTTGAGCGGCGCCAGCTCGGCATTGACGGCGCGATCAAGGCTCCGCGCAGCCTTCTTCCGCGCCTCAGACAGGCTTCGACAGGCATCGCGAAAGGCAACATCGGCCGCATCGGCCTGCTGCCGCAGTTCGGCCAACTGCGTTTCGCCACTTTCCAGATTGGTCAGGCGTGTCGCCATTTCCTGAAACAGGTCCGGCAGTGCCTCGGCTTCCACACCATGCTTACGCGCCAGATCTTTCATGGCGAAGAAGCGGTCCTCGACCCAGGCCTGCCGCTCGGGGTCGAGGTCGGCATCGCTGCCAAGATTGGCGATCTCGCGCCCAGCCTCCTCCAGCTCGCCAAGGCTGCGCTCGAGGCTCTCTATCAGGCCTTGCAAGCGCTCTCCCGCCTTCTCTGCGACGCGTTCCAAACTGCGCAGCGCCTGTACAACCTGGCTCTCCGCCTTGCCGTTTCCGAACAGCAGCTGTTCGGCCTCGCGCAGGGCTTCCAAAATGGCACCGCGATGCAACAGCAATTGCCGCTCTTCGGCCAAGCGCTCCAACTCCCCCGGCTCCGGCTCTACGGCCTCCAGTTCCTTCAGCGCATGGCGCAAAGCCTCTTCCTCTGCGTGTGTCTCCTGAAGTTGCCGTTCCGCCGCATCGACCGCAGCTTGCGCCTCGCGCCAAGCCTTATGCCTAAGGCGTACAGCCCGATACCTGGCAGCGGCGCGACCAAAGGCGTCCAGCAGTGCAGCGTGCCCCTTCCAGTCCAATAGGCCGCGTTGCTCGAACTGGCCCTGCACCTCGACCAGCAAGTCGCCGAGACTGCGCAGCGAGGCGACGCTAACCGGCTGGTCGTTGACGAAAGCACGACTGCGCCCTTCTGCCGTGACGCTACGTTTCAACAGCAGCAGACCGCCCTCTTCGGTCAGACCCTGGCTCTCTGCCAGCAGCTGTGCTGGATGGCCGTCCGGGACCTCGAAGGCCGCAACCACCTGGGCCTGCCCGGCGCCGCTTCGCACCAGGCGACCTTCAGCCCTGGCACCCAGCGCCAGGCCCAAAGCATCCAGCAGAATGGACTTGCCGGCGCCGGTCTCTCCGGTCAGGACGGTGAGGCTCTTCCCCAGATCCAGATCCAGCCGATCGATCAGCACCAGATCGCGAATGGAGAGGCGGGTCAGCATTCCCAGATCTCAGCCTGCTCGTCAGAAGGGCCAGACTCCGGCGATCCAGGAGTCCGGCTGCTCTTCGGGGCGCAGATCGACGCCGGTCAGCAAGAAATAGCTGTCGCTGTACCATTGACTCCCTGGATAATTGTAGCCCAGCACGGCTGCCGTGGCCTGCGCTTCTCGCGTAACACCAAGCGCCAAGTAGGACTCGACCAGGCGGTGCAGCGCCTCCGGCACATGCGTAGTGGTCTGAAACTGAGTAATGACGGTGCGATAGCGATTGATCGACGCCAGGTAATCGCCCTTGCGCTGGTAGAAGCGCCCGATTTCCATCTCCTGGCCAGCCAGATGGTCGACCGCCAGGTCGCGCTTTAGGCGGGCATCCTGGGCATAGCGGCTTTCGGGGTAGCGGCGGATCACCTCATTCAGGGCCGAACGGGCGTCGCGGGTCATCTGCTGGTCGCGGCGCACGTCGGAGATTTGCTCGTAGTAGCAGAGCGCCTTCAGATAGTGGGCATAGGGCGCATCCCGGCTGCCGGGGTGCAGGGTGATGAAGCGATCCAGCGAATTGATGGCATCGTCGTAGCTGTTGTTGAGATAGAAGGCATAGGCGGCCATCAACTGCGCGCGCGGTGCCCAGACCGAATAGGGATAGAGCCGTTCCACATCATCGAAGAGTGCTGCGGCCTGGCGGTACTCGCCAGCCTGCATTGTCGCCAGCGCACGGTCATAGAGTTCCTCGACGGAGGCATCGTTCGGATCGGTCGGTATAAGGTTGTCGTCGCCGGAGCAGGCGCTGAGCCCAAGGCACAACACCAGGACAAAGAGAAGCCACGAGGGCGAACGACGGGATCCGGCAGTCGACCAAGCAAGTGATGAGATCATTCAGGGCGCTCCAAAGGCAGCCATAAGCGGTGGAGTCACAAAGGAGTGGCTCGCATCTGCCCTCTATCTAGCACTCCGCGGCGCGCTGCAAAAGACGGCCGGGACTGCAAATCGCAGTGCCCGTGCTATCGCCCAAGGACCTGCACGCTGCATCGAACGTCAGCCAGCGTCGCGATCATAGGAGATGATCGAGAGGTAGCGTGCCGGCAGTTCCAATAGCTCCTCCGGTCCGTGCGGCGCATCGGCATCGAAGAAAAGCGAGTCGCCAGGCTCCAACACGTAGGTGCGATCGGAATGGCGATAGCTGACCCGGCCTTCCAGCATGTGCAGGAACTCGACCCCGGCGTGCTGGAACAGAGGAAAAATGTCGGACTCCTCCGTCAGGGTAATCAGATAGGGCTCGACCGAGATCCCCTGTCCGGTGCCATGCCCGAGCAGTTGATACTGGTGGCCAGCGCGCGTACCCCGGCGTTCGATGGTCAGGCCGTCGCCGGCCTTGACGAAGGTCGCCTCGCGCGCCTCTTCGAATCGGCGGAAGAAGGCGGTCACAGGAACCTGCAAGGCGCGCGAGAGGGCCTGCAGTGTGGCAAGCGAAGGCGAGGTCGCCCCATTCTCGATCTTCGATAGCATCCCGGTCGAAAGGCCGGCGGCGCGGGCTGCCTCTGCCACCGTCATGTCCAGCGACTGGCGAAAGGCCTTGGCCTCGCGGCCAATCGCGACTTCCAGGCTGTTCTCCTGCGCACCACTTAGCGCGTGCGGATCCTGTTGGATTTCTCCGCTGCCCGGACCCTGATCCTTGCCTCTAGCGATGGTTTCTCTCCCGCTGAAACTTCCGTAACTCTAGGTAAAAACTTTAGGGCGGTTGACTGCGACGATCCAGTCAGACCGTGTCATAAAGTTTGGCAATGTGATCTGGCCGCCTTGACTGAGCGAGAGACATTGCGGATTGAAGATCAGCGCGAGAGCACGGGCGAAGGCTAGGTTTCCGTCCAGCTTTGGTCCTATGATCGGCCGCGCCGGTGGAGTTCCCCTTAGAGCTTCCTCGGCGCGGCCTTACTGTTGCGGGGTTTTGGCGTATGGATTGGGCGACCACGGCAGAGATCTTCGTCTTCTGCCTTCTGGGCGGCGTGATCGCCGGTATCGGTGCCGGCCTCTTCGGGTTGGGTGGCGGCCTGACGACAGTGCCGATCCTGAACTACCTGCTGCCAATCGCCGGCGTCCCGCATGCCAACTTGATGCACTGTGCTCTGGCCAGTTCCCTGGTCTTGATCGTCGTCAACACCTCCGCAGCGGCACTAAAGCGTTGGCACGCGGGGGAGCTGGATATGGCTCTCTTACGGCGCCTGATTCTGCCAATCGCGCTCGGCGCCGTCGTCGGTGCGGTCCTGGCCGACTTCGTCTCTACAATGGTGCTCAGGATCTTCTTCCTCTTGATCGTCCTGAACTCGCTGCGCGGGTGCATTCAAGGCATTCTCCAATCCCGTAGCTCCAAGGTCGAGGCCTCGGGCGGCGCGGCATCGCCCTTGAACCCGCTCGCAGCCAGCTTGATGTCCGGCTTGACGGGCCTGGCCGGCGCCCTGGGCGGAACCGGCGCCGGCACCATCATGGTGCCTTTCCTCAGCCGCCGCGGTCTGACAATGAAGCAGGCGGGCGCTCTAGCGGCCGGCCTCTCGGTCGCCATCGGACTGGTCGGATCGATCGGTTACATCATTGCCGGGTTGAATGCCATCGGCATGCCGCCGGCCAGCCTGGGATACCTCTACCTCCCCGCCTTGCTGGGGCTGGCGATCGGCGGACTGGCCTCTTCGCCTTTTGGCGTCAGGCTCTCGCAGCGCTCCGACGAGGGCCTGTTGCGTTGGATCTTCCTTGGAACCCTCATCGTGATTCTGGCAGCAATGCTGTTGAAAATCTTGGGCAGTTCCTAAGCCAGCATGCCCGTCGCTGTGGACCTGCTTACTCTTCTGCTGATCGTGGCGGGTTGCATCGCGACTGGCGCAATCGCCGGCCTCTTCGCCGGTATGATCGGCATCGGCGGCGGCTTCACCGTGGTGCCGGTGCTGAACTACTTGCTGCCCTTGGCCCAGGTTCCCGACCGCCAAGTCATGCATGTGGCGCTAGCGACCTCCTTGGCTTTGATGATCGTGAACACGGCCAGCGCGGCCTGGTACCGCTGGCGCAACGGCGACCTCTATCCGCCGCTCTTCGGTCTTCTGGCCGGACCGGTGATGCTGGGCGCCTTGGGCGGCGCCTTGGTCGCCGGCGCAACACCCGATTGGATCCTGCGGCTGGGCTTCATTATCTTCATCTGCCTTGTTCTCCTGCGCAGCGTGAAACGCTTGATCTGGCCGAAACCCAGGCCGCCCAGTCCGCCGCGCGGCAGCGGCCGCCTACCAAGAGGCGGCATCTGGGCACCCTACTTCTTCCTGACCGGCGTTGTCGGCGCCATGGCCGGCGGCGGTGCCGCCACCCTCACCCTGCCCTTCATGGCAGCCAACCGCTACTCCATGCAGGAGGCAGCAGCCCAGGCGGCTGCTTTGAGTGCCTCGATCGGTCTGATCGGTGCCGGCGCCTACATCGTGACCGGCAGCGGCCAGGCAGCCATGCCGCCGTTCAGCCTTGGCTTTCTCTACCTTCCAGCATTGGCCGGCTTAATCGTCGGCGGACAACTGGGGGTCCCGCGCGGCGTACGGCTGGCCAAGGGGATGAGCGAAGCCGGTTTGCGCGCAATCTTCCTCAGCGTCCTTGCCGTCGTCCTGGTTTTGATGGTGGCCAAGGCGTTCGGCGCCTAGCCCGGATATCACACCAGGATAGATCCATGTGGCTGAAGGCCCAGAGATCGATCCGCCTCTAAGACAAGAAGAGGAAGTCGCTGGCCGTCAGGTTGGACGCGATGGACACGGTCTGCAACTCGGCCACGATGTCCACTGCGCCGTCGCCGTCAAGATCGACCTCGACCTGATCCAGCCCGCTGTCGTAGCGCGCTTCGCTGTTGCCGCCGCCGCTGAAAGCACCGGCGCCGAGGTAGGCGAAACTGCCGGTCTCAAGACCCGTCGCAAAGACCAGCAGATCGAGTGCCGTCGCCGCGTTCTGCATGTTGGCGCCATGAAAGTCGAAAAGCAGGATGTCGGCAACGACGGTACCATTGCCCAGGGTCGTACCGGTCTCGTCTCCATTGAAGGAGAAGCTGTCGGCACCGCTGCCGCCGAAGGCCGTGTCGTTGTTGTTCAAGAGCATCGTGTCGGCGCCGCTGCCGGCTACCATCTGATCCTTGGCACCGTCATCGCCCTGTCCATCCAACAGATCATCGCCATCGCCCCCAATCAGGCCGTCCGCCCCGGAGCGTCCGCGCAGGGTATCGTCGCCCATATCGCCGATCAGGGCATCGTCACCCAGGCCACCATAGAGAACGTCGCCACCGCCTTGTCCGATCAAGGTGTCGTCGGCGGAGTTGCCGACAAGACTGCCACCGCTGCCATTGGAAAAGAGAGTTCGCTCGACCCCGTCCTTGGCGTTCGACATGACCTCAACGTAGTCTGCCAAGGTGTAGTCGTCGACCGAGACGATAATCCGGTCCCTGCCTTCGGCGGCGGCCTCGATTACCAGGTCGGCGGTGGTTTCGACATAGAAGCGATCGTCGTTCTTGCCGCCGTACATGACGTCGGCCCCCGAACCGCCGAACAGACGATCGTTACCGGCACCGCCGGACAGCTTGTCCTGGGTGACGCCGCCGAAGAGCCTGTCGTCACCGCCTTGCCCGCCGAGATCGTCGCTGTTTTCTCCGCCGAAGATCGAGTCGCCGCCGGTGCCGCCGCGAAGACCTAGATCGAGTCCTTCGCCACCGTAGATCCGATCGACCCCGCTACCGCCGAACAGCAGGGAATCGTTACCCTCGCCCCCGTAAATGCGATCGGCAAGATCGTCACCATAGAAGCGCGAGTCGTCGCCTTCGCCGCCATAGAGCGTGTCGCCTGCCGAGCCACCGAAGAAGCGATTGTCATAGTCTTCGCCGCCGAAGAGCGTATCCTTGCCGCTGTCTCCAAAGATGAGGCGATCTTCTCCGAATTGAGCGACGATACGATCGGCCCCATCGCCGCCATAGAAGGAACGGTCGGCTCCGGTTCCGCCGACCAGGACATCGTTGCCGCTGTTGCCGCGAAAGGCGAAATCTCGGTTGTCACCGCCGAAGATGTAGTCTGCACCGGTGCCGCCGAAGAGGCTGCGATCGCGCTCCTCCCCGCCATAGAGCGTATCCTTGCCACTGCCCCCGAAAAGCGAACGATCTCGTCCCAGTCCGCCATAGATGACGTCCGACCCGCTGGACCCGATCAGCCGTAGGTCGTCCCCGGTTCCGCCCGTGATGGTATCGTTGCCCTGGCCCCCGAAGAGGCCGTTGTCGTCGCCATCGCCGCCAAAGAGGCGATCATTGCTGCCCAGTCCATTCTGCCGATCGTTTCCGGTGTTCCCGAAGATATCGTCCGGCAGACTCGTGCCGACGAGCGTGTCATTGCCGCTTGTACCAACGACATCCGCCATGACCTGCGTCCCCCCTGTTGCCTCCAATCATCGGTTTCCTCTTATCCGGAGCTGCCCACTCAGAAATCCAAAGAAAGAACGATTGTTCAAACAAGTATAAAAAAATTCATATCTCGATGCAAGGAGGAGACATGCGCTGTCAATGGATCGTTACGATCGGGCGCGCCTTCTCGCAGATTTGTTGGAGGGAACCGCTGTCTCGTCCGGTAGAAGTGCGGCCTAGCCTTGCGCTGCGCCAACGAGATCACGATGCGCGATTTCCAGGTGCTCGCGCACGATGCGGACGGCGTTCTCGGTGTCGCGGGCACGAATTGCCTCATAGAGTGCCCGGTGCTGATCATTATAGGCGTTCTGGCGATCGGGCGAGAGCACCTTGTCGCGCATACGCGCCCATTGGGCGTGGCTGCGGACCGTATTGATCTGGCGATAGAGCCCAATCATCAAGGGATTGCGGGTGCAATCGGCCAATGCCTGATGGAAGGCTGCGTCGCTGCGGGTATAGGCCTCGCGATCGCGACTGTTGCAGGCCTCCAGTTCGGCCAAGGCTTGGGCCATCCGGTCGAGATCGCGTTGGGTGGCATGCAGGCTTGCCAGACGCGCCATCTGCGGCTCGATCGCCAGACGCACCTCGATCAACTCGATCGGGCTGGTGCGCTCGGCGACGTCGTCCTCTTCGCTGTTGCTGCGATGATTGACGAAGGTACCGCTGCCGACCCGGCGGACCACCAGTCCACTTTCCTCTAATTGGCGCAAGGCCTCGCGCACGGTCGAGCGTGATGCACCGTAATGTTGTGCCAACTCTCGCTCGGCTGGTAGCCGCTCTCGATAACCGTAGCTGCCGTCCAGAATGGCGCGCCGAAGCTGGGCCGAAATCGAGGCCGCTCCGCCGATCGCACTGGGAAGATGCTCCCGCTGGCGCTCCGTCTCGCGACCACCGATCAGTGGCCCGTCCTTACCATCATCGCTCATAAACAGACCATACCAATTTAGACCACTGCCGGTCCAATAAAAAATTTTGGTTTCAATTGGGCTCGAATTGTGCTGTCATTCCTTTCTAGGGGATCGCTCGCCCTCGTCGCTCCACAGAGAGAGGCGGAGGCGGTCGCCGTGGTCTGGTACGAGGTCCTAGTCGGCAGCCCCGACGAACCCTTGCGCCGGACCGTAACTTAAGAAAGGGAGAGCGAGCGGAATGGCTCATAACACGGATCTGGAAGCCTACGTGGACGCGCCCGGTCGGGCCGACATGGTAAAGGCAGTGCGCGAGAAGATCGACGCGCTGGGTATCGAGTATGTCTATTACCAGTTCGTCTCGGTGACGGGGCGCATCGTCGGCAAGGGCATCCCTGCCGACCACTGGGAGACAACGGCCGAGCGCGGGTTCCAGCTGGTCTACGGCTCGACGGCCAACCTTTTCCTCAATCGCCATGGCGAATACCTGGGCTACGGCCCGGAAGCCTCCGAACTGGTCGGCATCCCCGATCCCGAGACCTTCTGCCAGCTACCCTGGGACAAGCGCGTGGCGCGCGTGTTCTGCACGCTGTTCCGTAATCGCGAGGAGCGCGAGGACGCCGGCGCCTTCCTGACAGCTGACTGCCGCGGCAACCTGCGCCGCATCCACGACGCTTTCCAGAAGAAGCACAATGGCCTGTCCATGCGTCACGGCACCGAGCCGGAGATGATGTGGCTGAAGCGCGACGAGGACGGCAAGCTCACCGGCTACACCAAGCCCAACTGCTATCACATCGATCAGTTCGAGATGCTGCGCCCGGTCTTCCTGCGCTGCATCGAGTATGGCCGCGCCATGGGTCTCGACATGATCCAGGGCGATCACGAGGACGCCCCCGGTCAGCTAGAGCTGAACTTCATGTACGACGATGCGCTACGCACCGCCGACAGGCTCACCACCTATCGTCAGATCTGCGCGCAGGTCGCCCGCGAGTTCGGCCTGATTGCTTGCTTCATGACCAAGCCGTTCATGAATGTCTCGGCATCGGGTTGTCATCACAATGTCTCGCTTTGGTATGGCGGCGAAGACAAGGTGAATATGCTGGGCCACGACGACCTGCCGGGCATGCCGGACACCTTCTCCTATCGGAAGGGCGGCGAAAACACCTTTATGCCGGACCCAACGGTGGATGCGCGCAAACCCGGTCCGATCGGCCTCAAATCCATCGGCGGGGTGATCGAGCATCTGGGCGCGCTCACTGCCATCGGCTGCCCGACGGTGAACTCCTACCGGCGGCTTTGGGACACTGGTTTCTGGGCACCGGTCTTCGCCGATTGGGGCTACCAGAACCGCACCTGCGGCTTACGCGTCTCAGCCCCCGGGCGTTTCGAGTATCGCTCCGTCGATTCCATGGTGAACCCCTACCTGATGGCCGGAGCGATCTTGAGAGCCTTTGACGACGGCCTCGACCGCGATCTCGACCCCGGCGAGCCGGAGGAGCGCAACATCTACCAGGCCATGGAAGAAGGTAAGCAAGTCAAAAAGTTGCCGATGAGCCTGGGAGAAGCCTTGGAGCGACTGAAGAACGACGAGGTGATCCAGTCGGCCATGCCGGGTGAGATGCTGAAGGTCTTCACCGAGTACAAGAACGACGAGTGGGAGCGCTTCAACGCCACCGTCACCGATTGGGACGTCGAGACCTATCTCGACTGCCTGCCGTAATCCCCTGTTGGCTCGGGCTAGGGCTCTGCCCTGCCCGAGCCATCCTTTTTTGACCCGTTAAAACAAGGAGAGGTGTCCCAGCCATGTGCGGAATTGCCGGCCTCATCCATCGAGGCAAGTCGTCGAACATCGGCGCCGAAATGACGGCGATGCTGCGCGCGCTGAAACACCGCGGGCCGGATTCTACCGGTTTCGCGGTCTATGGCGAGCCCAGCCAGGCCGACTATGTAATGCGCTTCAAGGTCGCCGAGCAGGAAGACCTGAACAAGGGCATTGCCATCCATCAGCAGGTGAAGGATCGGCGCCAAGCCGTCGACGAGCGCATGGCCGCGATCGGCGCCACGGTGACCGCAAGCGAGGCGGCGACCGAGTACGCCTTCCGCTATCGCTTTACCTTCGACGGCAAGCTGACCAAGCTGGCCGAACAGATGGAGGACATTGAGGGCGTCGAGATCCTCTCGATCGGCCGCGGTCTGGAGCTGATCAAAGACCTGGGCGACGCCGATCATGTGTCGGAGCAGTATGGCCTGGGCAGCTTTTCCGGCACGCATGGCATCGGCCACACCCGCATGGCCACCGAGTCGGACGTCGACATCCGCTCTGCCCACCCCTATTGGGCCTATCCCTACTCCGACATCTCGGTCGTGCATAACGGCCAGATCACAAACTATTGGAACAAGCGCCGCGACCTGGAGCGTCGCGGGCATCGCTTCGTCTCCAACTGCGATTCCGAGCTGCTGGCGGTCTATACCGCCGACAAGCTGGAGCAGGGTCACACGCTCGAGGACTCGCTGAAGCAGTCGGTCGAAGAGATCGACGGTGTTTTCACCTACTTCGTCGCCACCAAGGACGAGTTGGGCATGGCCAAGGACACCATGGCGGCCAAGCCCCTGGTGCTCTTCGAAAGCGACGAGGTCGTAGCCATCGCGTCGGAGGAAATCGCCATTCGCACGATCTTCCCTGAGGAGATCGACACCTTCGACCCCTATGAAGGGGAGGTTCGGGTATGGAAAGCCTAGAGATGCAAGAGGATCGCTCGCATGCCATGGGCATGCACACCGAGCAGCTTCGCGGCCGCTCCCAGCAGATGTTCTTCGAGCCGGACGCCGATGAGAACTTCGTCTATCCCGACGGATTCGACGTCGACTACAACAAGCGCGCGGAGTTCGATGCGAAGGATTTGACCAACAAGGAGGTTAACCTACAGATCCGCGAGCTGATGAAGTCGGGTCATGGCACCATCGTGATCAAGAACCCGATGGCCCGGCACGCACTTGGCGTCGGCATCCTGAACCGGCTGAACCTCTACTTCGAGGGCTCGCTCGGCTACTTCGGCGTCGGCGTCATCGACGGTCCGAACGTACGCATCTCCGGTCGTGTCGGCTGGTCCTGTGCGGAGAACATGATGGCCGGCACCGTGGTCATCGAGAAGAATGCCGGCTCGCTCTTCGGGGCGGCGATCCGCGGCGGCGACTTGGTCTGCAAAGGACATGTCGGCGCGCGCACCGGCATCGACATGAAGGGCGGCACCATCATGGTCGGTGGCGACACCGGCGCCTTCTCCGGCTTCATGATGCAACGCGGACGCATGATCGTCTGCGGCAATGCCGGCCATAACCTGGGCGATTCGATGTACGACGGCACCATCTTCGTCGGCGGCGAGGTCAAGTCCCTAGGCGTCGACTGCGTGCCGGCGGAGATGACCGATCTGGATCGTCACTGGTTGGATCGCAAGCTCTCCATGTACGATCTCAAACCCGCTCAGGGCGTCGACCACTTCAAGAAGCACGTCGCCGGCAAGCAACTCTGGAACTACGACAACCTGGAGCCGACCGAGAAGAAGCTGGTTCTTTAGAAGAGATCGCGAGCAGTCGGAACCGACTGCGACGACGATTAGCTTCTCAGTAGAACCACTTTCTCTCACTCCAGCCCTGAACAGGAGCACTTGAACCATGGCCAATCAGCCTCTGCCGAAGGAGCATCGCGAGAAAAAGCCTCTGGGCCGCGATCGCTACCGCCTCGGCAACTCCTTCATCTTTCCCCCGCATGTCGTCGACGACATCCACATCAAGGCCGAACTCGGCCGCTATCGCATGCGCGGCTTCTCTCTCTTCAAGAATATCCCGCACTGGGATGAACTCACCTTCCTGCCGGGCACCCTCACCCGCTTCGTGATCGAGGGCTACCGCGAGAAGTGCGAGACCAAGACTGTGCTGGGTCCCTTGTGCAAGAACCCCATGGTCCTCGACATCCCAGTCTACATCACCGGCATGTCCTTCGGCGCGCTCTCCTACGAGGCCAAGATCGCGCTGGCCCGTGGCGCCACCATGGCCGGATCCGCTACCTGCTCGGGCGAAGGTGGCATGATCCCGGACGAGCGGCGCTATTCGATCAAGTGGTACTATCAGTGCATCCAGAGCCGCTATGGCTTCAATCCGCACCACCTGCGCTTGGCCGACGCCGTCGAGTTTTTCATCGGCCAGGGCTGTAAGGTCGGCCTGGGCGGCCATCTGATGGGCCAGAAGGTGACCGACCAGGTCGCCGAGATGCGCTCACTGCCGGCCGGCATCGATCAGCGCTCGCCGGCTCGCCATCCCGATTGGATGGGCCCCGACGATCTGGCGCTCAAGATCGAGGAGGTCCGCGAGGCCACCGATCACCAAATCCCGATCCAGCTGAAGCTGGGTGCGGCGCGCGTCTATGACGACGTGCGCATGGCGGCCAAGACCGGCCCCGACATCATCTACATCGACGGCATGGAAGGCGGCACCGGTGCCGGCCCGCACATCGCCACGGAAGAGACCGGTGTTCCCGGCATCGCTGCCGTCCGGCAGGCTCGGAAGGCACTGGACGACGTCGGTGCCTCCGGCAAGATCTCGCTGGTCTATGCCGGCGGCATCCGCAATGGCGCCGATATCGCCAAGGCGGTCGCCCTCGGCGCCGACGCGGTCGCCATCGGCCACTCGGCCCTGATGGCGCTGAACTGCAACAAGGACATTCCCGAGGCCGACTACGAGGCCGAGATGGGTGTCGAGCCCGGTAACTGTTACCACTGCCATACCGGTCGCTGTCCGGTTGGCGTGGCAACTCAAGACACCGAGCTGCGCAAGCGCCTGGACCCCGACGAGGCAGCCGAGCGAGTCTACAACTTCCTCCACACGCTTACGATGGAATGCCAAATGCTGGCCCGGGCCTGCGGCAAGACCAACATCCATTCCCTGGAACCGGAGGATCTAGCCGCTCTCACCATGGAAGCCTCGGCGCTCGCCGGTGTGCCCATGGCTGGAACCAACTACACTGTCGGCGTCGATGATTATCATCATCTCTAGAACGCGCAGACGAGGTTAAGGAGACAAGATCATGGCAGGCACTTCATACAAGGGCTCCGAGATCAAAGACATCGATCAGTTTCTGACCGATACCTCGGGCCTGGCCAGCGACCGTGAAAAGGAAATCGGCCAGCACATCGGCTATCGCTACGATGTCAACCTACTGCCCGATTACGATCGCCTCACCCCCTTCCTGAAGCAGTATCTGGAGGTCATGGGTTGGGACGACCTGAATTGGTTGGAAGACGTCCACATGGGCTACGAAGAGGGCCGTCCGGCCGTTTTCGACCGTAACATCAATGGATGGGTCACGATCCCCGACGGCACCACTTTGCCGGAGACCCAGCAGGATCGCGACATGCTGGCCCGCGAACTCCTGATCAAATTCCAGATGTCCAAGCGCCATCCCATGGTGGAGCTGAACAAGGCTTATCGGAAGTTCTAACCCTGGGACCAGGGACTGAATGGAAAGGGCGCCCTCGTGGCGCCCTTTCTTCATTCACTTGCTTGATCGGCGGAGCACGGAGCGGCGGATCACTTCAGGCAGAGGAAGAAATCGTGGAAGAAGCCCTGGTGGGGATTACAGGGTTTCGAGGGGTACTCGTCGGGCCAGTCGTAGTCTTGGAAGGTCGGCGCACCGCCGCCGCGCTCTTGATGGCCGCCACCGTGACCCCCGCCACCGTGACCCCCGCCACCGTGGTGCCCACCGCCACGATCGATGACGATGCTGGCAGGGCCCGAGATGGCCGCCGCTTCGCCCTCCAAGACTTTCGCTTTGTACACTAGGTTTCCGTCGACCAGGGCGACGTCGGTCAGTTCGACCACCGGTGTCGGCGTGTCGGCTTCGCCGTGCAGGACCAAGGCCGCGTTGGGCGGATTGGTGAGGAACCCGCTGACATCGCTGTGCCAATAGTCGACGAAACTCTGATGCGGCATGAAGCCAACCACGCGCCCGGGCGCGTCCGCGAAATAGAGCGTCTTGGGCCCAATCCCGCTCATGGTCAAAGTCTCGCCGTCCAACTCGACGCCCTCTGCCGTCTGGGTAAAGAGGAAAGTCGGCGCAAGCTCGTTCTCAGCCGCTTGAGTCTTGTCTTTCGTATCCTCGGCCGACACCCCTCCGGCAAAGAGAAAGACGCCAAGGGTCGCCGCAGCAATTGACTGTTTCATACACTGGCTCCCAGTTTTGGTCAGTAGTCAGCTACCACAAACTTCAGTTTTCTCGTCTTGTTATGTAGTGCGCAGATGACCCGAGGAGAAGACTAGACCTGATCATTCATCGACGCGATGCCGACGCCAGCGGTTGATACTCCGCAATCGTCGGCTCTTGATTGGCAACTATTAATAACTGATTGATGGGCGCTATCTAGGTGTGATAGCAGAGTCCAGAGATGGCAATCACCCGGGGGGCAGCGAGATTATCTCTTTACCGAGACTATGCCAAATCCTCTGCGCGCTGGTCGTGTTGCTGCTGTTCCCACTTGGGACCGGACAGGCCGCAGAAGAGATCACGGCGTTTGATGCCGTGATCGAGGTTCGACCAGATGGCATGTTGGACATAAGCGAGACGATCCTGGTCCGCGTCGAGGGCGAGCAGATCACCCGAGGGATCTATCGAGACCTCCCCCTGTCTGGCCCTTCCGGCACCGAAGGCCGCATACCCGCATCCTTCGAGGTGCTTTCGGTAACCCGCAACGGCCGTAGCGAACCCTATCGCGTGACCGAACGCGGCGAGGCGCTGCGCGTCAGAATTGGCGAGAACTCAGTCCTCCTGCGTGCACCCTCGCAGCAACGCTATGAGATTCGCTATCGCACCCTGGGGTCAGTGCAAGCTCTCGACGGCTACGATGAGCTCATCTGGAACGTCACCGGTCGAGACTGGGCCTTCCCGATCCGCTCGGCCAGCGTCGAAATCCGCCTGCCCGATCAGGCCGAAATTTTGCAATCTGCCGCCGACATAGGACCGCAGAGATCTCCCAGCGCAGGTCTGACCGAGATCGAGACCGCTCCCGGCCTGTTCCGAGCAAGAACGACCGCTTCTGTGCCTCGCGGCGAAGGCCTAACCGTGACCATTGCCTGGCCCTCAGGGCTGGTCGAAGTCCCGAAACCCCGCCTCTTCATGGGTCATCCGTTGGAAGACCTGGCAGCCATCGGTTCAACCCTGCTCGGCAGCGGAATTCTTCTTCTGCTCTGGCTGGCGGTCGGCCTGGATCCAAGAGCAAAGGCCATCTATCCAAGCGACAAGCCACCGGCAAACCTGGGGCCGGCAGCCGCACGCTACGTGCAACGCCAGGCCTACGACGACCGCTGCGCCAGCGCCGCCATCCTCAGCATGGCGGTCAAGGGCGCCATTAGAATTGAGGAGGATCGGGACAGCACCTCCGCCAACTGGGGGAAGCTCTCACTCCTGCCGCTCGGCAGCCCAGGCAAGGCTCTCACTCCGGCCGAGGAAGCGGCATACAGGGAAATGTTCCCCGGCGACTATGCGCTGGTGCTCAGAAGCGACAGGGGCAATGGCGGTCGCATGGATCGAGCCAGAGAGGCGCTGCGCTCCGAACTCAAGCGAGAGCACCTTGGCGCGAGCTTCAAGCGAAACGGCGCCTATACCTCGGTCGGTCTCGCCGTCGGTCTGGTGGTCGCGCTTGTTCTGTTCTGGCTATCCGGGCCCGCGTTCATCGGTTCCGCTATTGCCTGGGGTTCCTCTGCGGTTTTGGGTGGCGCTGTCACTCTGGTCGTATCCACCTCTTGGCGAGTCCTCAAGGATAGGGCCTTCACCCTATCTGGGTTCCGAACAAGACTTCCTTTCCCTCCCGGACGGCGCAGCTATTTTGCGTTGCCAATCGCACTCTTCATGATCGTCGCTTTTGCGTTCCTGCTGGACGGGCACGTTCGTGTGGCCAACCTGTACTTCACGACGGGTGAGGTCGCGATCATTGCCGGCGCGGCCTATGGCGTGGTTGCCATTCTATTCTCCTTCCTCATGGCTGCACCGACCAAGGCCGGCCGCGGCGTGATGGACGAAATCGAAGGCTTTGCTCTCTATCTGCGCACCACAAGCGATGGTCGTCTCGGCATTCCCAATCCTCCAAAACACACGCCGGATCTCTTCGAACGCTATCTGCCCTACGCCGTCGCCTTCGACCTCTCTGACCAGTGGTGTGCCAAGTTCGCCAGCATCCCGACGGCTGCCGCCGGCCCAACCTGGTACGCCGGAGCCCCCTCGTTCGTGCCAAGCGACCTCGACCAAAAGCTCGGCGAGGCCGTGGTCGAGACAAGCGAGCCTCTTTCGATGCCCGATGGTTCGTTCAACAGTGGGTTTTCGAGCAGCGGGTCTTCGGGCAGCGGAGGACGTGGCGGAGGCGGCTGGTAGGTTTGGCGTAAACGCGCCTAAGCCTGAGCCGAAATTCGCACCTGCTTGCGCGCAAACCAGAGGGTCAGGGCCGCCGCGAGGATAACCAAGGGCGCGGCGGCCAGATTGACCGCTGTCCATCCCAATCCATGCAAGAGACCGCCGGAGGCGAACGAGGCCACAGCAGCGATAATCGCGATTGCAAGTTCGGCAGTGCCTTGCACGCGGCCGCGCTCTTCAGGCCGATGCGAAGCGGCAATCATCGTGGTTCCGGCGACATACATGAAGTTCCAGCCAGTTCCCAACAGGATCAAGGCTAGACTGAAGTTCAGGAAGTCGATCCCAGACGCGGCGATCACCATACTGACTAGAAGCATGGCAGCACCGGCCAGCGCGATCGCAGAGGTCCCGAAGCGGTCAATCAGGCGACCGGAGAAGAAGGAAGGCAGGAACATGCCCAAGACGTGCCACTGGATCACGGTCGCAGCATCGGAGACCGGATAGTTGCATGCCACCATGGCCAGAGGTGTAGCCAGCATCACCAGGACCATCACACCCTGGGCAATGCCGGCATTGGCGATGGCGACGATAAGGCTGGGCTGGCGCAGGATCTCGCGCATCGGCCGACCTGCCTTGACGGCTCGTTGGGCCGTCGGGCGCTCTTCGGAGAGGAAGGCAATAAAGCCAGTGGCCAGGATGCTGAGCGCGGCCACGAAGAGGAAGGAGCCGGCAAAGAAGACCGGCGCAAAGAGGTCCTTCGACCAGATGGCCAGAGATGGCGCAGCCAAGGCCGCGACGATGCCACCGATCATCACAGTCGAGACCGCTCGTCCGCGCCGCTCCGGCGTCACGAAATCCGTGGCGGCCAGCCGATAGTACTGTCCGACCGCCTGATAGCCGCCGAGAATGCCGCTGCCGAGGCAGAACAGAAAGAAATCGCCGGCGAAGATGGCCTCGGCCGAAACCAAACCGCCGGCCACCCCTGCGAGTGAGCCCAGCAGAAAACCGGCGCGCCGGCCCAAACGCTGCATGAGGACAGAGGCCGGGCGGGTAACCAGGATCGCCGCCAGTGCCATGATCCCGGCCGGCAGGGTCGCCAAAGACTTGTCTGCGGCCAGTATCTGACCGACAAGGCCAGACATGGTGATGCCGACCATCAGGGCGCCCCAGAACAGTGCCTGGCAGGCCGCCAGTAAGAGAACGTTGCGTTCCCGAGAAATCAGGGTCACGGGCGTGATCCTCAGCTTGGAGAAGGACTGCTATTGGGCGGCGTCGCTTGCTGCCGGTCTAAAGCGGCGTCGATAGTCGAAGGGCGCCACCTTGAGGTGACGCCGGAACACGCGACGCATGGTTTCGCCATGACCGAAGCCACAGCGCGTGGCGATTCGTTGAAGTGGTTCGGCGCTGTCCTCCAAGGCGCGACGCGCCGCTTCGACCCTGGCCCGCTCAACGAACTTGGCCGGTGTCGAGCCGGTCTCCTTCACGAAGACCCTGGCGAAGTTGCGCGGGCTCATCGCCGCACGCTCGGCCAAAGCCTCCACAGAAAGATCCTTGTCCAGATTCTCGATGATCCAAGCCTGCAGGTCTCTCAGTGGAACGGGGTCGGCGGCTTGGGCCTCCAGATGCTGGCTGAACTGCGATTGACCGCCGGGCCGCTTTAGGAAGACGACCATCTCGCGCGCCGTCGTCAAGGCAACCTGGCGCCCGCAATCCTCTTCCAAGAGGGCGAGCGCCAGATCCATGCCGGCCGTCACCCCGGCCGAGGTATAGACCTGACCATCGCGGACGTGCAGCAGGTCAGGCTCTACCGTGATCTCGGGAAAGGTCCGCGCCAACTCCTCGCAGTATCGCCAATGCGTGGTGGCGCGACGCCCGTCCAATTGGCCTGCTGCCGCCAGAATGAAGGCTCCGGTGCAGATTGAGCCCAGCCGCCGCACTCTGGGCACCATCTGGTTCAGCCAGCGCACGACCTTGGGGCTACGCATCATTGAGGCATACCCGAAGCCGCCGGCGACCAGGAGGGTGTCGATGCCATCGGAGACATCGTCGATACCGCGCGCGGCCAGGATGTCGAAGCCTGCCGAGGTCGTGACCGGTCCGGCACGCAGGCCCACGACCTCGACCACATAATTGACGTGCTGCCCAGGAACCAATTCGGCGGCACTTTCCTGCATGTAGCGCGTTGCGCCGGCAAAGACTTGCAATGGCCCGACGATATCCAAACTGTTGGCGTTCGGAAAAGCCAGCATGGCGATCCGTTTGATCGGCCAATTCTGAGGCGTCGATGTCATGGCACGGGCTCCCTTCACCGCTCACAGTCTGCGCGAAGGCGGTTCTGGCAGCAATGACAACCTTCCCACAATTCCTGCCAAATCGGAGCAATCTATCGCGACAACCGGAGCTGTCGAGCAGATCCAAGCTGTCGGAGAAGGCCGGCAGAACGACGAAGCGCGCGACGCTCGTGGACGGCGCCCCCTCGATCTAACTTCAAAGAGGTAGAGTGCGACCTAGTCCCGATAGCTCAGATTTCTGGCGGCGACGACCAGGCTGCGGACCCGGGTGGCCAGATCTTGCATGGCGTCGACGACTTGGAAGAAACCGGCCCAATTCCCAGCGCTAGCCTGATTGAGAGCGATCGTGAGCAAGGCTTGGGCGCGGCCGGCCGGATCGACGATGCTGCGGGCCTTGAAGACGGCGCCGGGAAGGTCGCCGCTCTCGGCCACCAGGAGAGCCAGAAAAGCGCGGGTGCGGCCACGCAGAGGGGCATCCTTGATCGTACGAGCGATCGTCATGGCCTCTTCTTGCTGGCCGGATTCGCCGAGCGCCTCGGCCAGGTTGCTCATGATGCGCGAGGCGGCATAGTCGTCTGCCGCCTCCTCCCCCATCTCGCCGACCTCGTCGAACAGAGCATCGGCGGCGTCGTGCTCTTCGGCACCTGCCTGGACCTTGGCAATCGCCAAGAGGGCAAGCGCGCGCTCCTGATCGAAGTCGATGCTGCGCGCCGTAGACAGCGCCTCATCAAAGCGGCTGAGGTCAATGAAGCCGGTAACGGTCTGTACCAGGACCCCGTCCTTGGTGACGCCCACGTCAAGCCCTTGAGCAATTTTCCCGGCCATCTCTGGCAGGCCCGCCTCGGCCATGGAGGAGGCCAATGCTACCAGCAGGAAGTTGCCCAGATGCCGATTCTCCATGCCCTCGGCGATTGCAAGCGCTTCTTGTAGAAGCTCACGAGCGGCCTCTCTGTTGCCGCGTTTCGCCTCAAGAACCGCCAGGTCGCGCATCGCATCGACGCGCCGGTCAGGAGCCTCTATGGAGCGCACCAGAGCAACCGCGGTCTCGGCGTCTTCCCCCTGGGCCAGGCTCAAGGCAACGAACTCCAATGCGCGATCGCGCTGCCGGCCGGATTCGAACTGCGCAAGAGTTACCTGTGCCGCCTGCGCCTGGCCGGCCTTGGCTTGGCTCTCCGCCAGCGAAGTCAAGGCCCGCTCGCGCCAGTGGCGGTCAGGGATGTGGGCGGCTGTGTCCTGCGCGTCCTCATACTTACCTGCCAGGGCCTCGGCCAAGACAATGAAGTGCAGAACGTCGATCCGACGGTCTTCGGCCACTTCACTCAAAGCAAGGGCCAGAGCCGAACCGAAGGCGCCGGCCTCCGCCTCGGCCTTCGCGATCGCCGCATAGGCGGCCGCACGGTCGGTAGGACTATCGATCGTTTCAGCCGTCACGCGCGCGCCCTCGCGATCGCCGCTGGCTGCCTGCTGCAGGGCCACCAAGAGGCGCGCATTGTTCTGCTCGTAGGGGTCGGCAATGCGCATCACGGTGCGCCTGGCCTCGGCCAAGCGGCCAGTCCGGGCGAACTCGGCCACCAAGGTGGAGAGCAGACGCTCGGCCGCGCGCTTGTCCGAGACGCGGGACAGCACGCTCAGAGCCTCCTGCTCCGCGCCGGCACCGGCCAGATCAACGGCCAAACTCATCCAGGCGAGGTCGCGAAGCTCCTGCGTCACGATCTCCTCAGTGGTCTTGGTAGCTGCTTTGAAGGCGGTCGCCCTGGCTTGGCCGTCCGCGACCTCCTGTAAGGCCAAGTCCCGACGATCAGGTTCTTGCATCTCCAGCGCCACAGCCTGCGCAGCGGCGAGCAGCGCCAAACGGCACTCGCTCTTGCTGTCCTGCTCGCAGACCTCCAGTGCACCGCTCTGGCCCTGAGCCGTGGAACTCGCGAAGAACAGAATGAAGAGCAGGGCGGGGGGACTGCCGAGGCTTAGCCGTCTCAATGACGCTCCGGCAAGGCAGGCTATCCGCTCCCAAAGACTCTGCAGCCGCATCATCGGCCTCGCCTTCCCACACTCTATTGGAGGAACTCTAAGAGACACTGGTCGGGTCGATGCCTGCAAGAGCTCAAATCCCTTTTTGTCGAACGTCTTGCCAGGTGGGGGCGCACCACCCCATTGTGCAAGGCTGGAGTGTCGGTCAACAGATCTGCATCCACCTTTGCCCGACCCTGCCTGCGGGTTTCGATGCAGGCAGAACCAGGTGCCGGACGCGATAGAGGCCGAATGCTCTGGAGGATTCCCCGACCACCAAAGGAAAGAACATCGATGCGCAGCTTGCTTCTCACGTCTCTCCTACTAGCATTGGTCTTGGCCGTGCCTGCTAAGGCCGAGGAGCCTTCACTCGAGGATCAGATTCTCGAGGCCTATCAGGCCATCAATGAAGCCTTCGAGCTGCAGGATCGCTCTGCGATCGAAGCCATGACGACGCCCGACCACATCGCAATCACCTCCTACTACGACGGTGCCAAAGGTTTGGATTTCCAGCTTGCGACCGCGGGCGATCTGATCTTCACGCAAAAGCCCATCCCGCCCCTGGTGGTTGAGTCCGTCGGGGAGGATGTTGCCATTCTTAGGTTCAGCGCAGAGATGCACGGCAGCTTTAAGGGCAAGGTCCTACCCAGCAAGGCAGCCATCACTTTGATCTGGCAAAAGGTGGACGGTAAATGGCTGGAGCGCCTCTATCAGGAAACGCCGATCGATTGAGCGCACGCTTCTTCCGAATGAGCGGCGCCCGCTAGTAGCGGCTGATCAGAATGACGTTGAAGTCCTTGTCGAGGCGAAAGTCGTACTCACCGGCATCGCACTCAGCGTCTTCAACCTCGTAATGCAGCACGTCGCCGCTTTCCTTCTCCATTTCGCCACCGGCGCACCCCCAGGCATTGAGCGCGTTCTGAATAGCATTAACCTCCTCGTCAGAGACCGGCTCGTCGGCGAAAGCAGGCAGTATCGCCATGGAGAAGGCTAGGATTGTGATGGTGACGCGCTTCATTCGGTGCATTCCTTCTCCAGGTCGGATGTCTTGCTAGTGAGGCTAGAATAGAAGAGGCGCACCTGACAAGATTAGGCTCACGCGCGTCCAAGCGGGCAACGATCTCCTCGCGCTAAGGATGAACCACGATTGGCACGCCGATGACGAGCGGATGCAAGAGTATGAAGGCGACATAGACCGCGAGCGCCAAGAGTATGCGCCACCAACCGATACCCGCCAGATCCAGTTTGGCACGCTTTTCCAGAATTGCCGCAAAGGGCAGGCGGCTGGTGCTTATCACGATCGGCCCCCAGAGCGGCCCCAGCACGCTGGATCGTCGCGCATCTATGTGCAGCATACCGCCAATCGAAAGAATCAAGAGGCCGAGCATAAGGATCACCGTCGCCAAGTCGCCGTTCGCGACGAGATGGGCAACCGCATAGAGTGCCACACCACAGAGGAAGGGATGGCGGGTGATCGAGAGGATTCCGCTGGCTGGCGGTCGCGCATCTTGCACGTCCAAGCGAGCCTCGCCCCCGACGGCCGTCGGCGAGGGGGTCGCCAAACCGATGACGAACAGCAGGGTCGCAGGAAGCATGATCGCGAGCGCGACGTAGGCGGTCCAGATCGGTGGTTCCCACACGGCAATATAGGGTGCACTACGATAGGAAAGCAGCATCCAGACGAAAGAGACGGACACCACCAGAGAGTAGGCAATCCGGAATCCGTTCTCCCCCAGCCGCTGCAGCAGGGCACGGCGGATCGCCATGCTGGAGAGCAGGAAATGCCCCAGCACGAAGGCGACACTGGCCGCCAAGAGGTCGTTGAAATCTGCCATCATCCCGCTTTGACTCTTGCCCAGTTTAGGCCTCTAGGTCCAGATCTCGAGACGAGGCTGGGTCAATATGAGGCTTCATAGTCGGCGCAAACCATCTCCATCGATTTGCCTCGCAGATAGGCCAGTTCTCCCCGCTTGTGCTGGCAATAGAGTGCCGGAAAGCCCTCCGGGAACCAGCCTGTCACCGTAGCATTGCCGGCGAAGCGATCCAGGGCCTCGGGCAGGCTTTGCGGCAGGCGGAGGTAGCCTTGCGCGGAGAGCTGCTCGGGCGTCAGCGCCGAGAGGTCATAGTGCGTCGCCTTGGGCGATGCCAAGCCCTCCTCGATTCCCTGCGCGCCGGCATGGACGATCGCGGCCAGGGCCAGATGCGGCGAAGCAGCCGCATCGGCTGCCCGATACTCGAAGTTGTACTGGGCGGCGATAGCATCGGGGTCTTTTGCTGAGATCGGGCAGAGCCTGACCGAAGCCTCGCGGTCCTGCACGCCCAGATTGTTGTAGGCGGCACTCCAGCGATGCGGCGTCAGCCGGGTGTAGGAGACGACGGCAGGCGCCGTGATTGCGACGATCGCGTCCAGATACTTCAGGACACCGGCGATAAAGGCGCCGGTAAAGGTTGCCATGCCGTGCTCGGCGTCGGGATCGTAGGTCGCGGGCTGCCCATCCTCGTCGCGAAAGCTGATGTGGATGTGCACGCCGTTGCCCACACCGGCCGGATTGCGCAGCGGCGTGAAGCTGGCCGCATCGCCGTAGCGCTCGGCGGTCCCGCGAACGATCTCACGCAGGATCGAGGCTTCGTCTGCCGCCCGCACTCCAAGCTTGGGGTCGACCGTAACCTCGTACTGGTCGACGCCATACTCCTTCATGATGGTGTCGGGCGCCAAGCCGCCGGTCCTAAGCGCTGCGATCAGGGTCTCGCAGAAATCCGCTTGAGCGCGAAAGCCGCCCAGGGAATAGGCGTCGCCGTGCGGCCGCTCGGCACCCTTCAGGTGAAACTCGTGCTCGAAGGACATCAGCGCATTCAGTCCAGACACGCGCCGCAGCCTCTCCAATGCATCGCGCAGCAGATTACGGGGACAGCAGAACCAGGGGCTGCCATCCAGTTCGCGCAGGTCTCCGAGGAAGATGTGGTCGGCCGGCCCGCCGTCTTCAAAATCCACGCGCGATTCGGTCTGGGGATCAGGCACCATCACCAGATCGCCCAGCGGCCCGAAGGGCGATTCGGCGATTAGGTCGAAACAGGTGATCTGCACGTTGGTGGGGGTCCACCCCACTCCCCGCCGCAAACGAGAATCCAAATCGGCCCGCGGAAAAGCCTTCCCGCGCAGCCGGCCGGCGATATCGGGCGTCCCGACAAAGACGAGTTCCTCGCGAATCACGCTGCCTACACTCCATTCGTTAATCTCGCGACAAGATCGCCGCTTCGCCGCGCCCGCGCAAGCCGGCTTCTCTTGTCGGCGCGAGGTCGCTAGTCTCTCGCCGTCATGACAAACGAGACACTCTTTTGCCTCCTGGGATCGGAAGACCCAGACCCGGTCGAGCGGCTGTCCGGCAATGCCGAGTCCGATCTGCTGATGGTGTGCGAGCACGCCGGCCAGGCCGTGCCGAAGCGATTGCGCACTCTGGCGCCGCCGCTGGAGCAGATGCAGCGGCATATCGCCTGGGACATCGGTGCAGCAGCGGTGACCCGAAACCTCTCCGACAAGCTCGATGCGCCGGCGGTGCTGCAGCGATACAGCCGCTTGGTCATCGACTGCAATCGCCCGCCTGGCGTGCCCTCCTCGATGCCCAAAGTCTCCGATGGGACCGAGATTCCCTTCAACCAGCAGATATCCGAGCCGGATCGCGTCGCCCGCGTCGCCGAGATCTTTCGTCCTTTCGAAGCTGCGATCGCAAAGCAAATCGAGATCCGGCCTCCCAGTCTTCTGGCCGATATCCACAGCTTCACGCCAGTCATGCAGGGTTTCAAGCGACCTTGGGAGATCGGCCTGCTGTTCAATCGCGACGACAGCGGTGCCCACGCGCTAATGCGTGAACTCTTAAACCGACGACCCGGCCTGGTTGCCGCCTTCAACGAACCCTACCGGGTGAGCGACCTCAGCGACTATACGATCCCGACCCACGGCGAGAAGCGCGGCCTCAGGCACGTCCTGATCGAGATCCGCAACGATTTGATCGACACGCCCGAAGGTGTGGAGATCTGGTCCAATCTTCTGGCCGACTGTTTCCAAGCTATGCTCAAGGACTGACGAATGACGAACGACCTGACCCGCGAAGTTCCGCTGACCCCACACCAATCTGCGCTGCTGTTCATCGATGTTCAGAACTACAACGTCACCAGCGCCGGCGGCGAGTACAAGGGCCTGAGCGCAGAGGCGATCGAGGCCAAGTACGGCTGGCATTTCCGCGAACTTCAGGAGCGGACGATCCCAAAGATGCAGACCCTGCAACGCGGTTGCCGAGAGGCCGACATCGAAGTCCTCTACACCACCATCGAGAGCCTCACCAAGGACGGCCGCGACCGTAGCCTGGACTACAAGATCACGGGCTTCAACGTCCCCAAGGGCAGCTGGGACGGCAAGGTGATCGACGAGATCGCCCCGCATGACGACGAGATCGTGCTGCCGAAGACCTCCTCGTCGGTCTTCATCTCAACCCACATCGACTACATTCTGCGCAATCTGGGAGTCCGGCAGCTTATCCTTGCCGGCTTGCTGACCGATCAGTGTGTAGAATCAGCCGTCCGCGACGCCTGCGACCTAGGCTATCTGGTGACCCTGGTGACCGACGCCTGTGCCACCATAACCCAAGAACGGCACGACAACTCATTGAAGACCATCAAAGGCTATTGCCGCCAGGTGACGACGGACGCGCTCTTGAGCGAACTGAAGCGAGAGCGAGCCTAGATCTAGAGCCAGACAAAGTCGCTTGCAGTCAGCAGATTGGCGGCGGTGACACCATCGACCAGGAAGGCTTGGTCGACCGTACCGTCACCATCCTCGTCGACCTGGATCTGTCTTGGTCCGGCATAGCGCGCCTCCGAATTGCCGCCGCCGGAGAAGGCCGCAGCCCCGATGTAGGCGAAGCTCCCTGTCTCCAGTCCGCTGGCGAAGACCAGCGTGTCTTCGCCGTTGGCGCCGTTGGCCAGCACTCCGTCGAAGTCGCGGATGACCGGACCACCCGATCCCGCCGTGCCCAGCGGCGCGCCATTGAAGAAAAACTGATCGCTGCCCGAACCGCCGAAGGCTACGTCTCCGGAAGCTAGGCGCAGAGTGTCGGAACCGCTCTCGCCCTCGAAGCGGTCGGCACCCGGCCCGCCGAAGAGAAGATCGTCGCCTTCGCCACCGATCACCACGTCGGACCCGGTCAGCCCCCGTAACGTGTTGTCGGCACTGTTGCCCTCAATGGTGTTGTCCAAGGCATTTCCGGCACCGTCGATGTTCCCCGCCCCGCCCTGCAGGCGCAGGTTCTCGACGAAGGCCGTGGCACTGCCGTTCGGAAGCGTGTAGTCGACCTCGGCGCGCACCAGATCGACGCCGTGACCAGAGAACTCGCGGACCACGTCGGCCAAACTGGTGACAACGAAGGTATCGTCGCCGCTACCGCCGGTCATGGTGTTGGTGCCGCCTCGGCTGTTCAGCCGGTCGTCCCCGCTCTTGCCCAGCAATATGTTGTCGAAGGAGTTGCCGATCAGGATGTCGCTATTGTCGTTGCCCACCATCTTGGCATCGCCGGCGGCCGTGTTGATGTTCACCCGCTCGATCACCACCTCGGCCGCCGTGCCCAGCGTGTAGTCGTCGGCGTTCGAGCGCAGCACGTCGTCGCCCTGGCCTATAGCGTCGAAGATCCGATCTGTCTCGGTATCGATGATGAAGGTATCGTTGTTCGCACCGCCGTAAGCCGTATCGGTGCCCGAAGCCCCGTTCAAGCGATCGCGGCCCTGGCCCCCGATCAGGAGGTCACCACCTGTGCCGCCGACCATTTGATCGTTGGCGGAACCACCAATGATGATATCATCTCCAGTTCCGCCAAACAGCGTGTCTTTACCGCTGTCGCCCACAACCGTGTCGGCGCCGTCTTGGCCGCGGATCTGGTCGGCGCCGTCATCTCCGAACAGGGAATCGTCACCGCTGACCCCACGCAGATCGTCATCTCCGCCGGCGCCTGAGATACTGTCGGAGCCGCTGAACCCGGTGATTGCGTCGTCTCCACTGCTGCCGACAGCAGAAAGGCTCTCTATCGAGGTCGTCACCAAGCCAACGGCAAGGGAAGCACCGGTCGCAAGCACAAGCGTATCGCTGCCAAGGCCACCGTTGTACGTCTCGCCGGCAACAGCCTCGCCGATGCCAACGTCAAAGCGATCGTCGTTCAGACCGCCAAACAGCAGATCGAAACCGCTGCCCCCAGCCATCTGATCATCGCCGTCGCCGCCATAGACTCTATCGTTGCCAGTGACTCCCATGAGCGATCGGTCCGCCCCCTCGCCGCCGGCCAAGGTGTCGTCGCCAAAACCACCAAAGAAACCGGTGTCGTCGCCGGCATCACCATAGAGACGATCTGCGTCACTGCCGCCAAGGAGCTGGTGATCATCACCATCTCCGCCTTGTAGCAGGTCGTCGCCTTGTCCACCAAACAAAGAGGTGTCAGACGCGCTGCCTCCGTCAACAGTGTCTGCTTCCTGGGATCCTACCAGGGATGTATCATTGCCACTTCCGCCAAAGATCGTGTCCAGGCCTATACCACCAAACAACTGCCGATCATCGCCCTCGTCGCCAGAAAGGGTATCGTCGCCTTCACCGCCTATGACGAAATAGTCGACATCGCTGCCACCGCTCAGCAGGTCATCGCCTGTTTCACCCACCAAAAACAGGTCGGCACCCTCTTCGCCGAGGATCCAGTCATCTCCGCTTCCGCCATTAAGACTGATCTCTGCTCCAGATCCGCCCAGTATGATGTCCCTGCCAGCACCTCCGTAAACACTGACCTCCTGTCCGCCGCCTCCATAGATCCTGTCGTCGCCCGCGGCTCCGAAGATGCTGAAATCAGATGCGCTGTCTAACTGTACAAGGTCATCTCCCGACCCGCCGTCGAATCCGGTATCGGCTCCCGACCCGCCCCAGAGTGTATCGGCACCAGAACCACCGAGAAAGAGACTGTCCTTGCCGAGCCCTCCCCTAATCGTGTCGTCGCCAAGCCCCCCTTTGAGCCCGACATCGTCGCCTGCATCACCAAAAAGCCTGTCGGCTCCGGATCCACCGAGAAAGGAAGAATCATCGCCCGACCCGCCGGAGATCAGGTCAATCTCATCACCGCCGAAAAAGAAGCTGTCATTACCAACACCGCCATAGATCCTGTCGGCGCCCTGCTCTCCATAGAAGGCCACGTCATGCCCACTCTCACCGAAGATCCGGTCCGCACCACTGCCTCCATAGAAGGCCGCATCGGCACCCGATCCGGCCAACTGCGTGTCGTCTCCCGCACCGCCGAAGACGAAACTGTCATTTCCATCCTCGCCCAAGAGATCGTCGTCGCCGTCACCGCCATCGATGTAAGCATCGTTGCCGTCACCGCCAAAAACGCTATCAACACCACTGCCGCCCATTAAGGTCCGGTCCTGACCGCTGCCCCCAAAAAGCACGTCGGGAAAGTCAAGACCATAGATGCGATCGTCGCCGCTAAGGCCGTAGATGAAGTCGATTTCGGATGTCCCAACGAGGGTGTCGTTCTTACCGGTACTGCCGAAGATCAATGCCATGGCTAGGTCCAACTCTCAGTGTCGACCAAATTCTTACTGCCTCTGAAGACTTAAGCGCAACACCTGGGCGTGCTTCGGCAAGTCAACAGAGAAAATCATTGGCGATCTGAACCTTGGCTAGGCAAGCCAGACAAAGTCGCTTGCAGTCAGCAGGTTGGCGGCGGTGACACCATCGACCAGGAAGGCTTGGTCGACCGTGCCGTCACCATCCTCGTCGACCTGGATCTGTCTTGGTCCGGCATAGCGCGCCTCCGAATTGCCGCCGCCGGAGAAGGCGCCAGCACCGATGTAGGCGAAGCTCCCGGTCTCCAGGCCGGTGGTGAAGACCAGCCTGTCTTCGCCATTGGCGCCGTTGGCCAGCATTCCGTCGAAGTCGCGGATGACCGGACCGCCCGAGCCGCCGACGCCTAAAGGCGCGCCATTGAAGACGAACCGATCGCTGCCCGAGCCGCCGAAGGCCACATCGCCGGACGCCAGACGCAGACTATCCGCGCCGCTGCCTCCTTCAAAGCGGTCGGCGCCTGGACCGCCGAAGAGCAAATCGTCGCCCTCGCCGCCGATCACCACGTCGGACCCAGTGAGCCCGCGTAGGGTATTGTCACCGCTGTTGCCCTCGACTGTGTTGTCGCGTGCATTGCCAGCACCGTCGATGTTGCCCGCCCCGCCCTGCAGACGCAGGTTCTCGACAAAGGCACTCGTAGAGCCATTTGGAAGCGTGTAGTCCACCTCGGCGCGCACCAGGTCGACGCCATGGCCCGAGAACTCGCGCACCACATCGGCCGAACTGGTGACAACGAAGGTATCGTCGCCACTGCCGCCGGTCATGGTGTTGGTGCCGCCACGGCTGTTCAGACGATCGTCGCCGCTCTTACCCAACAGCACATTGTCGAAAGAATTGCCGATCAGGATGTCACTGTTGTCGTTGCCCACCATCTTGGCAGAGCCGGCAGCGGTGTTGATGTTCACCCGCTCGATCATAACCTGGTCCGCAGCGCCCAAGGTGTAGTCGTCGGCATTGGAGCGTAGTACGTCGTCGCCCTCACCGAGCCCATCGAAGATCTGATCGGTCTTGGTATCGATGATGAAGGTATCGTTGTTTTGGCCCCCGAAAGCGATGTCCGCGCCAGACGCACCGTTCAGGCGATCGCGGTTCTTCCCGCCATAGAGGAGATCGGCACCTGTGCCACCAACGAGTTGATCATTGGCAGAACCGCCGTAGATCAGATCATTGCCTGTTCCTCCAAAGATCCGATCCTGTCCACTTCTGCCATCAATCGAATCATCGCCGTCCTGGCCACGAATCTGATCGTTGCCATTGTCTCCATAGAGCAGGTCCTGGCCGCTCATCCCGCGCAAGTCGTCGTTGCCGCCAGCCCCGGAGATGCTATCCGTGCCGCTGAAACCGGTGAAGGCATCAGGGCCGTTGCTGCCCACCACTGAAAGGCTCTCGATCGAGGTCGTCGTCGCGTCTTCGGCCAGCATAGCGCCGGTCGCCAAAACGAGGGTGTCGGTTCCAAGACCACCGTCATAGGTCGCACCGGAATCGGACTGAGTCGGGCCGACTTCGAAGCGATCGTTGTTCAGTCCACCGAAGACCCGATCCGCACCACTGCCGCCGCTTAGCGTATCGTTGCCTAGTCCGCCGTAAACGATGTCGTCACCACTACCGCCGAAGACAGAGCTATCAGCTCCATCACCACCCAAGATGGTATCGTCGTTGTTGCCACCAAAAAGCTCGACGTCATCTCCCGCCCCGCCATAAATCAAATCCTTGCCGTCGCCCCCGTAGAGGGCGATGTCGACGCCATCTCCTCCCTCGACACGGTCGTCGCCTGAACCGCCGTTGAGAAAAAAGTCCGAACCGCTGCCGCCATAGACTAGGTCGTCACCATCAGCACCGCTCAGGGATCGCTCTTCGCCGCTGCTGCCGAACAGCCAATCCTCGCCGTCACCGCCGAGAATGCGGGAATCGTCGCCCTGCCCTCCCTCCAGGCGATCTGCGCCCAACCCGCCGTAGAGAGAATTCTCTGCTCCGGTTCCGCCGTTGAGCGAGTCATCCCCAGATCCGCCAAACAGACGAAAATCATCGCCGTCGCCGCCAAAAACCGTATCGTCACCACTGCGGCCCAGAACCACCCTATCGCCACCGTCACCACCGAATATCTGGTCGTCGCCGGCATCGCCGAAGAGATAGGTGTCCACGGCATCTCCGCCGTAGATTGCGTCGTCCCCTTCCCCACCACTTAGGCTGCGATCCTGGGCGCTACCGCCGAAGACCCGATCATTTCCAGACCCACCATCCAGGCGAAAGTCGCTATCGTCACCGCCCAAAAGGGAGTCTATGCCAGATCCACCATTGAGAAGACTGTCGTTCCCGCTATCACCGCTGACGGTGTCATTCCCCGCACCGCCCTCAAGCCCGACATCGTCGCCCTCGCCGCCGAACACCTTATCGAGATCGGCGCCACCGTAGAAGGACGACTCGTCCCCCAAGCCCCCAAACAACTCATCTGCGCCCTGACCACCATTGAAAAAGCTGTCGCCGCCGCTGCCGCCGATGATCAGATCGCGGTTCGCACCGCCATAGAAGGCAACATCGCTTCCGCTGTCGCCGTAGAGCTGGTCGAGGCCGCTGCCCCCGTAAACGGCCGCGTCGCTGCCTTCGGAGCCATACATTCGATCGTTTCCGCTGGCTCCATAGAAAAGGACATCGTTCCCTTCGCCGCCCAGCAGAATGTCGTTTTCGGCGCCACCAAAGACAAAGCTGTCGTCGCCTGGCCCACCGCTAAGGAAGTCTGCACCATCACCACCAACCAAAGACACATCATTACCGCTCTGGCCAGATAGAATGTCATCTCCATCGAGGCCATAGATCCGGTCGTTGCCGCTAAGCCCCCTAACGGTGTCGTCGAAGGAGGTCCCGAACAGGGTGTCGTTGTTGCCGGTTGTTCCATAGATCAGGGCCATCCGAGAAACCTATCTGCACTGTGATTTGCCTGCCGTCAGGCATGTTACCATAGTCCCTCCGGATACCCGTTCATTCGACCTGAGGGTCGGTGCAGACCGTCCTTCGAACACAGGGCGCACAATAAGAAAGGGGCGGATCGTTGATCGCCGATCCGCCCCTCTAACCTTTGCCGAGACTGGCTCCGGGTTAAGCCGATTTATCCCGGCTGCTTGACGATCCTGAGATAGGGCTTGGGTGCTTCCCAACCGTCCGGGAAAGCCTTGGCTGCGTCCTCGTTGTTCACCGCGGGCACGATGATCACATCATCGCCGTTCTGCCAGTTCACCGGCGTCGCTACCTTGTGCTTTGCCGTGAGCTGCAGCGAGTCGATCACCCGCAGCACCTCGTCGAAGTTGCGACCGGTGCTCATGGGATAGACGATGATCAGCTTGATCTTCTTGTCGGGCCCGACGACGAAGACATTGCGCACCGTGGCATTGTCCATTGCCGTGCGCCCCTCGGCGCTCTCGCCCTCGCCGGCCGGCAGCATGTTGTAGAGCTTGGAGACATTGAGGTCGGTGTCGCCGATCATTGGATAGTTCGGTGCGTGGCCTTGCGTCTCTTCAATGTCGGCCGACCAGCCCTTGTGGTTTTCCACCCCATCGACGGAAAGCCCGATGATCTTCACGTTGCGTTTTTCAAACTCCGGCTTGATCCGCGCCATATACCCAAGCTCTGTGGTGCAGACCGGCGTGTAGTCCTTCGGGTGCGAAAAGAGCACGCCCCAGGAATCCCCCAGCCAGTCGTGGAAGCTGATGGTTCCCTCTGTGGTTTCGGCGGTGAAGTCAGGCGCCGTGTCGTTGATGCGTAAGCTCATTGCTCGTCCTTTCCACTCCTCGAACAGGGAGAGTTGCTGTGCTGCTTTTCCTGGGCGGAAGCATCTTGTGAGTCACAGGCCCGCCACCCTCTCGTTGGGCACTTCGGCCCCTTGCATTAGATAGGAAGTCAGGCCGCCGGACAAAAACCTTACTTTCGGTCCATCCGGCACCAACTGCCTAGATCTGACCCGCTCCTTCTCTCGAGCCAAGCTCGGTCATGTCGGTTTTCGCAAGCAAGCCTGCCTGATCACCATTTCGTCATCCATCTGGCGAGGCAAGGTCGCTTTTGACCAGGACAAGGGGCTCGTGTGACCGGGAGCCCTCTTTTGCGTCACGCACAGACCGCCTATCTTAGCCAAGATTGGCGAGGATAGGAACGGGAGCCGCTAGCTGGAATGCGCCGCAAGCTTGTGCCGGAAAGCCAGGACAGAGATCACGACCAAAGACGCTTCGACCACGAGAAGCTGATTGCCGAGTGTCGCGACCTGCCTTGCCTGAAGCAGCTTCTGCCCTGCCGGCTGGGCCGCGATTTCTGGGTCTTCGGCTATGGCTCGCTGATGTGGAATCCCGGCTTTCCCCACGCCGAGGCCCGCCCGGCACTGCTGCGCGGCTATCACCGTCGCTTTTGCGTCTGGTCGCACAGCTACCGCGGAACGCCGGAACGGCCCGGCCTGGTCTTGGGCCTGGACCGCGGTGGCTCGTGTCACGGGATGGCTCTCAAGGTCGGCTCCAGCATCAGTGAGGAGGTTCTGGACTATCTGCACGAGCGCGAGATGTCGACCCGGGTCTACCATCCCCGCCTGGTCCGGCTCTTCACCGCCCAGGGTCCGGTTCTGGGCTTGGCCTTCGTCGTCGACCGCCATCACGTCCAATACACCGGTCGCCTCGACCTCGATGCCACCGCCTCCTTGATCGCGGAGGCCGCCGGCGACCGCGGGCCCTGCGCCGAGTACCTTTGCAACACGGTGCAAAAGCTAGAGGCGCTCTCAATCGACCCGGGCCAGCTCCGCCCTCTGCTGCGCCTGGTGCAGCAGCGCTGCACCGAAGCGTGAGGCTGACACTCGCTTCAGACAGGCCGGTCCGACTCTAACCCGCTTCCGGAGGCGTGCGCGTCTCCAGGCTGAGCGCATGGACGCGACCGCTAAGCTCTTCGGCCAAGACATCATAGACGGCACGCTGGCGCTGCACGCGGTTCATGCCGGTGAAGACCTCGCTCACCAGCACGACATGGAAGTGGCTCTCGCCATCGGGATTGTGACCGGCGTGGCCGGCATGCAGGTGCGACTGATCCTCGATATCTAGCTTTGTTGGCTGGAAGGCCGCCCGCAATTTCTCTTCCATGGTTCCGGCAACACTCACGTCACTCTCCTCCGTCTGCTGTCCTCTGACAGGAAGATGGAGTTTCCGGGCGCACACGGCCAGAGGCTTAAGTGCACAACCTGAAGCCGCCGCTTGTCACGTCAGATCTGGCCACCCATACTCCCCCTATGCGCAGAGGCACACAGCCCAACGCCTTGCGGGCACCCTTCGATAGTGGCCAACCCGGGCCGCGCGGCTGCATGCATCCTGGATGCATCGAGTCGGGGGACTATCGCGCGCCGGTTTCCCGCGATCATCTGGACAGCTATGTCTGGTTCTGTCTGGAGCACGTTCGGGCCTATAACGCTCAGTGGGACTACTTCAAAGGTATGTCCTCAGCGCAAATCGAGGCTCATATGCGCGCAGACCAGACCTGGCAGCGCCCGTCCTGGCCGCTGGGCGCTGGCATGGCAATCCATGATCCCCTCGGCCTTTTGGGCAAGGAGCAGCGCTATGAGCCGCCGCAAAAGCCGCTCAGCGCGGAGGAAGCGGCACTGGCACTTCTGGAGCTGCCGCCGGAAAGCCCCTTTTCAGAGATCAAGGCGCGCTATAAGTCTCTGGTCAAGCAGCTCCACCCCGACGCCAACGGAGGCGATCGACAGGCGGAAGAACGCTTGAAGGAAGTGAACCGGGCCTATAGCACTCTCAAGACCGCTTACAGCCATACAGCCTAAAGACCGACACTGAGGCGCCCCCTGGAATCGAACCGGGTTTCGAAGGCGCCGACGGCCCGCTCCCGCCGAGGAGTAGGCGCCGCACGACCGCGAAGAGAAGGAAGAGCCGAGCAATGTCCAGCGATGCCATGGTGCAAGACAACCTGCCGCCCAGCCAGCAGCCCGATATCAAGCTGTCGGTGCGGCAGACCTTTGGTCTGGACAGCGACATGGAAGTGCCCGCGTTTGCGGAGCGCAACGACTATGTGCCTGATCTGGATGAGGCCTACCGCTTCGACCACGACACCACCATGACCATTCTGGCCGGCTTCGCACACAATCGCCGCGTCATGATCCAAGGCTATCACGGCACCGGCAAATCGACCCACATTGAGCAGGTGGCCGCCCGCCTGAACTGGCCGCTGGTGCGCGTCAACCTGGACAGCCACGTCAGCCGCATCGACCTGGTCGGCAAGGATGCCATCGTGCTCCGTGAGGGCCAGCAGGTGACCGAGTTCCGCGAAGGCCTGCTGCCTTGGGCCTTGCAGCGCCCGGTCGGCGTGGTTTTCGACGAGTACGATGCCGGCCGGCCGGACGTCATGTTCGTGATCCAGCGCGTGCTCGAGGCTTCCGGCCGCTTGACCCTGTTGGATCAGAACCGCGTGATCCGCCCGCATCCCGCCTTCCGCCTCTTCTCCACGGCCAACACCGTCGGTCTGGGCGACACCACGGGCCTCTATCACGGCACCCAGCAGATCAACCAAGGCCAGATGGACCGCTGGAGCATCGTTGCCACCTTGAACTATCTGCCGCACGACGACGAGACCAACATCGTGCTGGCCAAGTGTCCCTCCTACGACACCAAGGAGGGCCGGGAGAAGATCTCGGCCATGGTGGCGCTGGCCGACCTCACGCGCTCCGGCTTTATCAACGGCGATCTCTCAACGGTGATGAGCCCCAGGACCTGCATCACCTGGGCAGAGAACGCGGAGATCTTTCAGGATCTCTCCTTCGCCTTCCGTGTGACCTTCCTGAACAAGTGCGACGAGACCGAGCGACCGATCGTGGCCGAGTACTATCAGCGCTGCTTCGGAACCGAGCTGGCCGAGACCGGCGTCCAGACCGTCGTTTCCTGATCGGCAGCGGATCGCTAGGTCATGCACGACCGCGAAAATCCTCTGGAGCGCTTCAAGCGGACCACCGCGGCCACCATCCGCGCCGTGGCCCGCAAGCCTGAGGCGACGGTCGCCTTCCATCCTTCAGGTCAGGGCGTGGTGGGCGAAGAGGTCAAGCTGACCCCGCCGCCGCGCGACCTGCCGCATGAAGAGGTGCTGCGCTCGCGCGGGCAGGCCGACGCCAGTGCGCTCCGCCTGCGCCACCATAGCCAATCCGTCCACGCCGGCAGCCGCCCGCAAGACCCGGTCGCGCGCGAAGTCTTCGACGTCGTCGAGCAGGCCCGATGCGAGGCTTTGGGAAGCAAGACCATGGCCGGCATGGCGATGAACCTGGATTCGGCGATGGAGGCGCACTATCGCTCGCGCGGCCTGAACCGGATCGCCGATGCCTCCGACGCGCCGATCGCCGAAGCGCTGCGCGCTGTCGTGCGCCAAGCGCTCACGGACCGTGACTTGCCGCCGGCCGCCCAGCATGTCGCTGACCTCTGGCGCCCGCTGCTCGATCCCAAGATTCTGCAGGACGTTTCGGACCTGGGCGAGCACCTTCGGGACCAGAAGGGCTTCGCCCAGATCGCCCGGCGTCTGATCCAGCACCTGGAACTGGAAGACATGATCGAAGATGCGGACTCCGAAGAGTCCGAGTCTGAGGATCAGGAGCAGGACAATCAGGACGCCCCCTCGGAAAGCCAGGGCGGCGAGCAGGACAGCGGCGAGGCCCAGGCCAGCATGGAGGGCCAGGAGGTCGAGGTCGCCGAATCCGAAGGCAGCGAGGACGCGACCGCCGAGGCCGAAGGCGAGATGACCGCAGGCGCCGGCGAAGAAGATCCTGGTCGGCCGGGTCGGCCGCCGGAGCACGACCTTTCCAACATCCGCCCAGGCGATATCTATACCGCTTTCACCACCGACTTCGACGAGATCGTCGGCGCCCAGGAGCTCTGCGATCCCGACGAGTTGACCCGTTTGCGGATGATGCTGGATCAGCAATTGGCCCATCTGCAGGGTGTCATCGCGCGCCTGGCCAACCGCATGCAGCGCCGCCTGATGGCCAAGCAGACCCGCGCGTGGGAGTTCAATCTGGAAGAGGGCATCCTCGACACGGCGCGCCTGGCACGGATCGTCGCCAACCCGACCCATTCGCTCTCCTTCAAGCGCGAGAGCGACATCGATTTCCGCGACACGGTCGTCTCACTTCTGATCGACAATTCAGGCTCGATGCGCGGTCGGCCGATCAGCGTCGCAGCCATGAGCGCCGACATCCTGGCCCGCACGCTGGAGCGTTGTGCGGTCAAGGTTGAGATCCTGGGTTTCACCACACGCATGTGGAAGGGCGGCCAGGCCCGCGAAAAGTGGATTGCTGCCGGCAAGCCGCCGATGCCCGGGCGTCTGAACGACCTGCGCCACATTGTCTACAAGGAGGCCGATGCGCCCTGGCGGCGCGCGCGCAAGAACCTGGGCCTGATGCTGCGCGAAGGCATCTTGAAGGAGAACATCGACGGCGAAGCGCTGCTTTGGGCGCACAACCGTCTGATCGCCCGACCGGAGCAGCGCCGGATCCTGATGGTGATCTCCGACGGCGCGCCGGTCGACGATTCCACCCTCTCAGTCAACGCCGGCAACTACCTGGAACGTCACCTGCGCGAGGTGATCGAGATGATCGAGACCCGCAGCCCGGTCGAGCTGGTCGCCATCGGGATCGGCCACGACGTCACCCGCTATTACCGTCGCGCCGTGACCATTGTCGATGCCGAGCAGCTGGGCGGCACTATGATGGAGCAGTTGGCCTCTCTCTTCGATGAGGAAGAGAGCGCCGGTCAACGTCCGCAACGACGGCGGCGCACTGGTTAGAGACCTCCGGATTGCCGGCTTGCCTCAGCGCGTCGAGGTAGCGTTCGACGAAGTTCTGGTTCTTCATATGGACCCTGAGCCAGGCGGATGCTCCCCAAACTGGCCAAAGGGGCGCCCTCGATCAGGTCGCGCGGAGGGGCATGTGCTTCGGGCAATTTGCCTTCGAGAACTGCGGCAACCACGAGGCCGGCGCGGGAAGACGCCTTGAAGATTGTCGAACAGACAAACGGAGCGCGCTGGTTGAATACCGATCGCCGCTTTATGGTCCGCTGACGGGGACCAAGCCTGCCGAAACGCCGGAGCTGCGTTGACTTGAATAAACGAAACAGAATCGAGCGCTTGGTCGAGCATCACTTTCCAGGTTCTTGCCTAGAGGCAGTAGAACCCTTGACTGGTGGCGTTTCAGCGGACGTCTGTCGACTCGACTTGCGCCACCCCGATGGAAGCAAAAGCCGCCTGATCTTGCGATGCCATGGCGAGTCCCATTCCGGGCATGGCGCCGCACTTGAGTTCAATCTTCTCAAGGGTTTGTTCGATAAAGGCCTACCCGTGCCCAAGCCCCATTGCATGGATGAAGGATGCGCCTTGCTGGGATGCCCCTATGTGGTTATCGCGTTCGTCGAAGGCTCAACGGACGCCCCGGACACCGGGGTCGCTTCCTACATCGAGCTGACGGCCGATACGCTTGTGCAGGTGCACCGCACAGATGTCGCAAGTCTGCCGACGCTTCCGCTCCGCACCGACCCGCGACAGGATCTTTTCGACATTCTGCCGAAAGGGGCTGAATGGTGCGAACTCCGGACTTCTCTCTCAAGACTCGAGAGTACCGAGTTCAGGGGCAAGCCAAGACTCCTCCACGGGGATTTCTGGCCTGGCAACCTGTTGTTCTCGGATGGACAGATCTCAGCAATTCTGGATTGGGAAGATTCCGCTCTCGGCGATCCTCTTTCGGATGTAGCCTGTACCTGCCTCGAACTTCGTTACATCTACGGCAAAGAGGGAATGCAGGCGTTCAGAAAGGCCTACAAAAAACATGAACACCTCGATGCCGCCCGACTAGCACTTTGGTTGATTCACGTCGCAGCGGTCGCGCAAGAGAACATGGAAGGCTGGGCTCTTGAACCTTCGCAAGAAGCGCAGATGCGGCGCGCTGCCATGGAAACATTGAGGGAAGCCGCATCCTCCATCACCGCAGCGGACATCGAGCAGGGCTGAGAAGCTGCCCGTACGGCAGAACGACCTGCGCCACATCGTCTACAAAGGGGCCAACGATCTCTCGCAGTAGACGCGCAAACCGGCCGAACTGCCTGCGCCCGCAGCGGCGGCGGCGCGCTAGTTAGCAGCCTCAGGAATGCCGGCCTGCCTCAGGGCGTCCAGGTAGCGTTCAAGGAAGTCCTGGTTCTTCGTACGCCTCCTGAGCTGGCGGATGCTCTCTAAAGTGACCGACGGGGCGCTCTCGATCAGGTCGCGCGCAAGCTCGCGTGCTTCGGTCAAGTCACCTTCGAAGACGGCGGCTACCACAAGGTCGGCCTGGGCAGAGGGCTTGGCCCTGACATCCTTGACGTCGGAGGCCAGAACCGAGTCCGCGAGCGCCTTCACTTCCTCCAACTGTCCCAGTTGCAGTCGGGCCCAGTTGACGCTGCCTGGTACCCAATCCGGATAGTCCGGCTCCAAGCGCATGCCGCGCAACAACAACGCCAGACCTTCGCGCGCTTGCCCGCTGAAGACCTTGACGGTCCCGGCCAAGGTGTTCGCATCCGCCATACCCGGCGCCAGCTCAACCGCACGGTCCGCGTAGGCTATGGCCTGATCAAAGTCACCCGATGACCGCGCCAGAAACGCCAGCAAGGTGTAGCCTTCGCCGAACTCCTCAATCTCGAGCGCGCGCTCGCCAAAACGCCGGGCTTCGGCCCAGTCATGACCGGGATCCTTGCTGAGTCCAAGGATGACCTTCTGCCAATGCAGGAAGCCCATCAAGTAGTTGGCAAAGGCCAGATTGGCGTCTTCTTCATAGATGCTGCTCCAGATTCGCTCGGCTGCGTAATGGCCTTCCGGGCTGAACTTCTGAAACTCGCCACGCCCTTTGAGGACCTTTCCGAAGTTGTCGAAGCTGCCGGCCGCGCGCAGCCAACCCCGCCCCCCTTCGCCGACCGTTAGAGAAACCGCCAGTTCCTCGAAGATCTTCTGCGAAATCTCGTCCTGGACGCGGATCATATCCTCCTGAGGTCGATCCTCCTGCAAGGACCAGATCTGCTTGCCGGCAAGGGCATCGGCGAGCTCCGCGGTCACCCGTAAGGTGTCGCCGCTCTTGAGCACGCTTCCGCTCAATACATATCGAACGCCAAGGTCCCTGGCGACATCACGAACCGGAACATTCTTGCCCTTGTACGAGAAGACCGTGTTGCGTGCGATCACCAACATGTCCGGTGAGAGCGACAGGGTAGAGATCAGGCTCTCGGTCAAGGCATCGCCGATCCAAGCGTCTGCGGCATCGGCCCCGTGCAAGGTAAAGGGCATGACGGCGATCGAAGGGCGTTCCGGCAAGGCCAGCGCCATGTTTGCCGGATCGACGGGGGCAAAGTCGGGGCGCTGCAGATACCAGACCAGTCCGCCGCCGATCAGAAGCAGGCCGACGAGCGCCGCAACCAAGCCATTGCGCAGCCTCTTCGACTTGGAGAGCTTGATGGGAGACTCTCCCTCGCGCAGCAGCTGAAAGGCCCGAACGGCTCGGGCAATGTTGCGCACCTTGACCTCGCCCAAGTCGACGAGGGTCAGGTCGAGCCGATCGCGCACTTGATCGCGGGCGGTACGGCTCAAGATGATGCCACCGGGAGGGGCCAGCGCCTCCAGCCGGGCTGCCACGTTCACACCGTCGCCAAGAAGATCCGCGCCCTCGGCCACGACATCGCCGACGTTGATCCCGACCCGAAAAATGATCCGCCGATCTGCCACCACCTCGGCGTTTCGAGCCACAAGCCCCTCTTGCATCGCCACTGCAAAGCGCACGGCTTCCACCGCGCTCGGGAATTCGATCAGCAGGCTGTCGCCGGCGGTATTGGCGATTCTCCCGCCGTGCTTGACCAGCAGCGGGTCTATCAATTCCGCCCGATGCGCCCGGAGCGCAATCAGCGTGCCTTCCTCGTCGAGCCCGACGAGGCGGGAAAAGCCCGCAACATCGGCAGCAAGGATCGTCGTCAGGTGGCGGCGCATCGCGGGCGGGCTCCGGTAAGCGACATTCCTCTATGGAACGCGTGGAGGCTAACCTGCATGGGCTCAAGAGCGCGATCAAGACCTTGTGGCGGGTTCTGTTCCTCTTTCTCTTTGCAGTCGTCCTCCGGTTCGGACTGCAAGACCATCATCCAATGGCTCAGCAAAAGAGGCCAAATTCATCGCTAAAGGGTCGCTCTCTTCATTCGATCTAAAGAAACACAAAGTCCAAGAACAGCACCAGGTCAGGATACGTCAGACGCGTGTCAACACGACCTAAAGCCAAAGGAAGTCCGTCGACGTCAGCAGGTTCGCCGCTGTCAGACCGTTCACCGTCGCGCGGACATCGCTCGAGCCGTTGCCGTCGATATCGACCTCCAAGGTCTGGCCACCGGCAAATCGGGCCTCGCTGTTGCCGCCACCGGAGAAGGCAGCGCCGTCGATGTAGGTAAAGCTACCAACCTCCAGGCCAGTGGCGAACACCAGTTTGTCCTCACCGTTGGCGCCGTTCAGGCTGACCCCATCAAAGTCTTCGATAAAGAGTCCACTCAAAGTTCCGCTGAAGAGAAAACTATCGGAGCTGGAACCACCGAAGGCGGTATCCTGAGAGCCAAGGTTCAAGGTGTCCGATCCACTGCCGCCCTCGAGCCTGTCGGCAGAGCCCCCGCCAACCAGGGAATCGTCTCCGTCCCGTCCCTCGATGCGGTCGACTCCGCCAGCGCCAGCCAGGCGGTTGTCGCCACTGTTGCCTTGGAGCGTGTTGTCTAGGGCGTTCCCAACTCCATCTATATTGCCGAAACCGCCCTGTAGGCGCAGATTCTCAATGAAGGCCGTGGCGGTGCCATCCGGCAGGGTGAAACTGGTCTCGGCCCGCACCAGATCTGTACCCTGACCTGATCCGTCGCGCACCTGGTCAGCCGCCGTCGTCACAATGAAAGTGTCATCGCCACTGCCCCCGGTCAGCGTGTTGGTGCCGCCGCGAGCGTTGAGGCGATCGTCTCCGCTCTTACCTAGGATGACATTGTTCGAGGAATTGCCCAGCAGGATGTCGCTGTTGTCATTGCCGACCATCTTCGCATCACCAGCGGCGGTATTGATGTTGACGCGTTCGATGACAACCTCAGCGGCAGTGCCAAGCGTGTAGTCGTCGGCGTTGGAGCGAAGAACGTCGTCGCCCTGACCGCTGCCGTCGAAAATCCGGTCGGTCGAGGTATCGATGATGAAGGTATCGTTGTTGTTGCCGCCATAGGCGGTGTCCGTACCGGATGCGCCGTTCAGGCGATCGCGCCCCTGCTCGCCGAAGATGATATCATCACCGCTACCGCCGACGATCTGGTCGTTCGCCGTATTGCCGTTGAGGGTATCTTCACCGATCCCGCCAAAGAGCGTGTCACGCCCGGAGTTGCCGTAAGCGCTGTCGTCACCCGAGCCACCGCGGATCTGGTCGTCGCCAAGCTCGCCAGAGAAGCGATCATTCCCATCCTCTCCGCGCATGTCGTCGTCGCCGGACCCTCCTCCACCATTATCGTTCCCCGAGCCACCATTGATTCGGTCGTCACCGCTTTGCCCCAAGATGCCGCTGTCACTTCCAGAATCGCCATAGATGGTATCCGCGCCATCGCCGCCCAGGAGGTTATCGTCGCCCCCATCGCCACCAAATATGCTGTCGTTCCCAGCAGCGCCGCTCAGGAAATCATCGTCGCCGCTGCCCCCCTCGATACGATCGCTGCCGGTGCCGCCGGTGAGGTTGAAGTCCTTGCCGCTGCCACCGAAGATGCTGTTGGCACCAAAGGAATCCCGCAGGAAGGCGTCGTCGCCTAGACCACCATAGATCAGGTCATTGCCAGAACCGCCGTCCAGAACGGAATCTTCGCCCGCGCCACCAAAGATGAAATCCGTTCCCACCTCGCCAGAAAGGACTGAATCATCTCCGGCGCCGCCGTAGAGCCGGTCGCTGCCTTCGCCACCGCGCAGAGAGGAGTCGGCACCACTGTCGCCATAGAGCCGATCATTACCTGTATCGCCGCGCAAACGACTATCGTCATCATCGCCGCCGTAGAGCTTGTCGTTACCACTCTCTCCATAGAAGTATCTGTCTTCGCCGAGGCGACCATAGAGGATATCGTCGCCGATTCCTCCGAAGAGTTCGGCTTCGTCTCCACGACCGCCAAACATCGTGTCATTGCCTTGACCGCCAAAGAGCGAGTAGTCGTCACCGTCCCCGCCGGCCAGAGTGTCCGTTGCGCTGCCGCCGAAGAGGTTGAAATCCGCACCGCTGCCGCTGGTCAAGACGTCTGAGCCAGCACCGCCGAAGAGATAGGCGTCTCCACCGCTGCCACCTGTTAACGAATCCTTCCCCTGCCCGCCGAAGAGTCGCGCATCGGCGCCGTCATTGCCTTCGAGAAGGTCGTCTCCTGCATCGCCCTCCAGGTAGCTATCATTGCCGCTACCGCCGCGAACGTTATCCGAGCCGCTGCCGCCGAAGAGCAGGCCGTCTGTGCCACTGTCCCCCTGTATCAAATCGTCACCGCTGCTGCCATTGAAGCTGCTGTCGATTCCAATACCGCCATAGAGACTATCGTCACCCAGATCGCCGTAGAAAACGACATCGTTTCCTGACGCGCCATAGAGGCTATCGTCGCCGCTGCCCCCGAAAAGGTAATAGTCGTTGCCACCACGACCATTCACCTTGTCATTTCCCGACCCACCGTAAAGATCCCGATCGAGGCCATCGTCGGCATTGTCCAGTGCAAAGACATCGCCGCGCAGATAGTCGTCGCCCAGCCCGCCGAAGAGCATGGAGTCGTTGCCATCTCCGCCCTCCACAAGGTCTGACCCTGCATCACCGTAGAAGTTGGCGTCGCTGCCGCCCCCTCCTTTGAGGCCGTCTGCATCGCCGGCTCCGAAGAAGAAGCTATCGTCGCCTGTATTGCCGGATAACTCGTCACGGCCGCTAGCGCCGATCAGGGAGACATCGTTGCCCTGGCCCCCGGACAAGACGCCGCCAAAACCATTGGCACCGGAACCGCCGGCCACAAGGCTGGTGTCATTGCCTGTGTCACCAAAGACAATATCCGTCCCGGAGCCACCAAAAAGCCCGATATCGTCTCCCGATCCGCCGTAGACCAGGTCATTGGCGCGACCCCCGAACACGTCGAGATCCGCACCGTCGTCGCTCCGCAGCGTGTCTTCTCCTTCACTGCCAAAGAGGCTACTGTCGTTGCCCGAGCCCCCGAATAGGGTGTCGTCGCCGCCACCACCTCTAATCTGGTCGGAGCCGGATCCACCGAAGAGGTCGCCGTCGTTGCCTGCATCGCCAAAGATCTCATCGTCGCCCGAGCCGCCATAGAGACCGCCGTCGTCATCGGCACCGCCACGGATGGTATCGTCGCCGGCCTCACCTCTTAGGATGCTGTCATTACCGCTGTCGCCGTAGAGGGAATCGTTGCCTGCGCCACCGAAGAGAGAGACATCGTCGCCATCACCGCCAAAGACTCCATCCGAACCATAGCGACCATAGAAGACAGAATCCTTCCCACTGCCGCCGTAGAGGCTATCCTGATCGCCACCCCCGAAGAAGCTCTTGTCGGCGCCGGATCCCCCTTCAAGCAGGTCGTCCTCGTAGCCTCCATAGAAATAAGAGTCGTCCCCTGTCGCACCGAAGAGGCGATCATTGTCGTCGAAGCCATAGACGAAGCCGTCATTTCCCTCGTCGCCGTAAATGGCGTCGTCGCCACCGAGACCAACCAGTATGGCATCGTCGCCGGCACGTCCGCGAATGAGATCATTGTCGGCTCCGCCGTTGAACTCGCGGTCGTTACCGTCACCCCCGAATAGGGTGTCGTCGCCAGCATCCCCGAAGACAAAGCTGTCGACGCCGTCGCCGCCTGCGATCCGGTCGATGCCTATACCGCCGTAGAGGGAGAGGTCGTCCCCGGAACCGGCGTTGACGATGTCGTCGCCGGAGCCACCGAAGAGCGCCGTGTCTTTGCCGGAGCCCCCGTAGATGGAATCGTTCATGGAGTTGCCGTGCAACTGTGTGTCGTCACCGTCGCCGCCGTAGAGGCTGTCGGTCTCGTAGTTGCCGTAGCTGCCGGTTCCGTCGCCGTAGAAGAAGGCATCGTCGCCGGAGCCACCGTGGATACCATCGTCCCCGCGCCCACCGGTGAAGGAGCGATCGTCACCAGACCCGCCCTTCATGACATCGCTGCCAGCGGAGCCATAAAAGGTGGAATCCTCGCCAAGACCCCCGTAGAGCCGATCGTTGCCGACCTGTCCGGAGAGCCGAAAGTCGTCTCCCGAGTCACCGTACATGCGATCATCGCCGACAAAGCCAACCCAATAGCCGTCGTTACCGGAGCCTCCGAAGATGGTGTCGTCACCGGAACTGCCGTTGAATCGCGTGTCGTTCCCCAAACCACCGAAGATCGTGTCGTCGCCGTCGCCGCCGTTCAAAAAGTTATCGTCGCCGGAGCCTCCATAGAGAACATCGTTTCCCGTGGCACCGAACAGCGTGTCTGTCGAACTCAAGCCGAAGATCGTATCTGCACTGGCAGTGCCGGCCAAGTTGTCCGGCCCCGTGGTTCCGTAAATCGTTGCCATTGTCAGACCCTCTGCGTGCTTGTTTAGAGACAACACTAGACTCTGCTTTCGGAAGTTACAATTCTCCAATCATGTCGATTGCCAAAGGAAGTGTGGGCACGACCTTTGGCATCGCGAAACTTCGAATCAGCGACAGATGCTACGCTTGTCATGCGCGTATAGAGGACAACAGATCACCTCCCTGGCCACGCAACTGCAAAGCTCTGGCGTGCGAGCACAGGTGATCGGACCATTGGATCACTTCTCCAGGCCGCCGCTCACTGCTAGGTTAGGCACCTTCCGATCACGGAAAGACCAAGAGAGGATTCGGCGCCATGGCCGACTTCACCATGACCTTGCGGGAGATCGCAGAGGCTGTGCCGGACGGCACTTTGCTTGGCGTACCCGCCGACTACTCCGGCGTACCGATGGCCGTTACCAAGGCGCTGATCGAACGCGGCGCCAAAGACCTCAGCCTCTACTGCCTGCCACTCACCACCATCCAAGGCGATATGCTGATCGGTGCCGGCTGCGTGACAGCGATCGAGACGGCAGCCGCTACCTTAGGCGAGTATGGCCTGGCCCCGCGCTTTTCCGCCGCCGTCGAATCGGGACACTTGAGAATTCAGGATTCCACCTGCCCGGCCCTGCACGCACAGCTGCAGGCGGTCGAGAAGGGCGTGCCTTTCATGCCGCTGCGCGGCCTCATCGGTTCCGATCTGCTGCGCTACCGACCGGACTGGCAGGTGATCGACAATCCCTTCGCCGAACAAGGCGACCCAGTCGTACTGTTGCCGGCGCGCCCGCTGGACGTGACGGTTTTCCACGCTGCCATGGCAGATCGCGACGGCAACATCTTCATCGGGCGACGGCGCGAGCTGGCGACCCTGGCCCATGCCTCGCGCCGGCTCTTCGTGACAGTCGAGCGTATCGTCGAACACAGTCTGCTGGAGGACGAGGCCAGTGCGGCCGGCGCACTGCCGGCCTTCTATGTCGATGGCATCGCCGAGGTACCGCAGGGCGCCTGGCCCTGCGGCATAGCCGACATCTACCCGCCCGACGGCAAGGAACTGGCGCGCTATGCCAAGCTGGCCAGAAGCGAGGCGGGCTTTGCCGAATACCTGGAGAGCCTCGGCTTGAAAGCCTTGACGCCCGCATGAGTGTCGGTCGCGAAGAGCTGCTGATCGGCCTGCTCGCCGATCGCCTGGCCGGCGATCACCACGTGGCCGTAGGTGCCGCGTCTCCGATCCCCGGCGCTGCAGCCCTGCTGGCCCAGGCTGAGAGCAAGCAGCGCATGCATGTCACCATCCTGCACTCGCGCCGCTTCAACCCCTTCTCCGACGGCTCGCGAGAGCTCTTCGACAGCGCAGCGCAGGGACGCATCGACAGCTTCTTCCTGGGCGGGGTGCAGATCGACGGTCAGGCCAACATCAACCTGGTCGGGATCGGCGACTATCCGGCCATGAAGAAGCGCTTTCCCGGCTCATTCGGCTCCGGGCTGCTCTACTACGTGGTGCCCAAGGTTATCCTCTTCCGCGAGGAACACTCGCCGCGCAGCCTGGTCGAGAAAGTGGACTTTGTCTCTGCACCGGGCAGCAGCGCGGAAGGCGTCTATCGCCCGGGCGGCCCGCAAGCCTTGGTGACCGGCCGTGCCGTCTTCGCTTTCGACAAGGAGCGGCGCCGCTTTCGGTTGGAGCAGTTGCACCCAGGGGAAACGCTTGAGGAGATCAAGGCGTCGACCGGCTTTTCCTTCGACGTCGGCAGGCTCAGCCAAACACCGCAGCCAGGTGCGGCACGGCGGGAGCGTCTGAGAGCCGAGATTGCGCCCAAAGTGGCCGAATTCTATCCGGAGTTCGCGCAAAGGGTATGGGGCATAGAGCCGGTTGGGGCATAACGCCAAAGCCACAAACATTGAAGACGAGGTCGGAAAGCCCTACCATTAGCTAGTCCTGGACCCTCGGAAACGCGAAAGGGATCTGCCGTGCTTTTCAGAAGCCTTGCTACCATGGCCGCCCGTCGCCTCGCCGCCGACCCAAGGGTCCGCGAGAAGGCACGCGATTTTGCCGTCAACCAGGCCAAACCCGTGGTCGAACGCAAGGCCCAGGCCGTCAAGTCGGCGGTGCAAAAGGCCGAACCCGGCACGCACCCGGCCCGCATTGCCGGTCGTGCCGTCAGACGCTTGATCGACGGTTAGACGGCCGGAACGACGGCCTCGCCGCGCACTTTCACCGTGATGTCGCAGGGGCCAAGCTCCTCGTGGAAGCTCTCTTCTAAAGCCATGCGTCGCTGGTCGACCTCCTCCAGGCTCAGCTCCTTCGGGTAGCCCAGATCGACCTCGACGAACATGTGCCCGCCGGAGCGACGGGTCCGCACCCCATGGAAGGTGGCATAGCTGTCGTAATGGGTTGAGAGCGCGCGCAGGATCGCCAAGTGTGCCGCCTCGTCCAAGCCCTTGTCCAGGATGTCGGGTAGGCCCTCGCGGAACATGTCGACAGCGGTCACGATCATGAAGCAGGCGACGAAGATTGCACCCAGACCGTCCAGCCAATGTGCCACCAAGGTGTCATAAGTAAGAGCTGCAATCGTGAGCGCAACTTGCACCACGGCCGAAGAGACCAGCTTCACCCAACGCGCCCGCATCTGCGAGACCAGGATTGTACTGCGCTCGACCTTGGCCGCCCTGCGCATAGCCCACCAGGCGAGGAAATTCTCACTTGTGTTGATGGCAGCGACAGAGGCCGCCATAGCCAAACCCAAGGGAGAGAGCACTTGCGGATCGCCGGTCAAGGCCTCGATTGAGCCTGTAAGCACCAGACCGCCGCCGACCAGCAGCCCCACGGCAATGCCGAGATTGGCAAGCTGCTCGATCTTGCCGTGGCCAAACTCGAAATCGGCAAAACGCCCGCGGTGAATGCGCCACATGGCCAAGAAGGAAAACACCTCCAGACCGACCATCAGCACGGTCCGTATCAGCTCCGCTCCCATGGTCAGCGAGCCGGAGGCCGTGGCGACGACTGCGATGACCGAGACAATGGTGACGTCCGCGATCAGGGTGTAGAACAGCGCTTTCTCACGCTGCAGCTCTGCCGGGGTCAGCCTTCTGCCGCTTGCCATGGCTGGACCCTCTAGATACGCAGTCGCGCGCGGATCACATCGATCAGGCCGACGTCGGGAAAGTCGACATAGGCCGCATGGCCGACCGGGCAGCGCTCCCTGTCCAACTCATCCATCTCCAACAGCAAGAGCGCCTGGGCAACCCCCTGGTCGCGACCCTTGGCCAAGGCTGCCAGATCATCCCCCTTGATGGTCGAGGCACTGCCGCGGGTTAGATAGACGATGGCCTTATGCGCACGCGCATCGCCCTCGAAGATGACTGTCGCTTCGGTTCCGGGACGCAGGAGAGGAACCTCGGCGTCGGCTACGGGTACGTCGACCAGTAAGAGGTCGCAGTCGATCCAAGAGGCCACCGGCGTGCCGATATCGACCGCCGCCCCCTCGCCAACGATGGTGCTCCACAGCACCGCACCGGCCGGCGCCTTCACATGGCCTTCGGTCAGGTTCCTGAAGTTCTCCGCTTCGGCAGCTGCTCGCGCCACGGCATTGTCCAGCTCGGTTTCCGCCTCGGCGAGGCGGAATTCCGCTTCCGCAATGGCAGTATCCAACTCGTGCAGAGTGCGCGCCCCCCAATCGGGGTCGCTGCCGTCGTCCAAGACGATGATACCGGAGAGCGCGGCCTTGTGGCGGGCCAGTTGCTTACTCTCAAGTCCGGTCAGACTGGCCATATGGCGCTGCAGCGCCAGCATCCGCGTGCGCGCCTCGTCTAGATCCGAGAGCGCGGCCGAACCGGTCTTTGCAAGGCGCTCCTTGCGTTCTGCCATCCGAACCAGTGTGTCCAGCTCTTCGCGGCCACGGCGCAACTGCTGGCGGGTTCCTTCCAACTCGACGTCCAGCTCCGCCAGATAGACACTGCGGTAGGCATCGAACTGCTCTTTACGATCGCGTTTGAAGACCCGCAGTTGCTCAAGATAGTGGCCGGCCGCCGCGAGGAGATCCTCGCCCGTCTCGACCTCTGCCAGGGCTGCATCGAGTTGGCTGCGGTCTGCCTTGGTGTTCTGAACATGAACGATCCGGCCGTGATCGGCGATCTGATCTCCGGGTTTCGGCAGAATGCTGCCGACCTCTCCATAGATCGGCGAGGTTGCGACGTGGATCCAGGTCGTCACGGCTGCGTCGCGTACGAGCGTGGAGCGCAGATAGGGCCCCAGCATGAAGCCTACGTAGACCACCAAGGCGATTGCTACCGCCCAGGTAACGTAGCGCCCTTTACCTTTTTTCTTCTCCTCGACCTCCGCCATGATCAGCGCCCCTTACCCCTTCGCTCTTGCGAGATGCGAGGCTACCAGCTCGTTCAGGAGCCTTGCAATTATCTGAACGAGAGGTAATCGCGCTAATTCAATGCCTTTCGCAGATAGATGCGCCGAAACCCAGCTTCCACACGGCGATCGACCTCGTCGAACCCGGTGGCGATATAGAGCCCGTAGGCGGCCGCCATCACCTCGTTAGTATAGAGGTCCAGGCAGTCGATACCGCGTGTGCGCGCCTCGTCTTCCGCAAAGGCCAGCAGGCGGCGAGCATAGCCGCGCCGGCGCGCCTCCGGCGCCACTGCCAGGTTCTCGATGTGCAGAACCTCATCCTTGGCGTAGAGGTGGATGTAGGCCAGTACCTGCCCCTCCTCTTCCAAGACGAAGAGGTCGCCGGCCGCTGCGGCTGCAGCAAAGTCTGCCACCATGGGTGCCGGGGCGCGGCCGATCTCGGCCACGTAGGGCTGGTAGGCAGCCTCAGCGATTGTGCGCACGGTCGCGACATCGGCGTTGCCGGCAGGACGAAATGACATCGACGCTCTCCCTTCCAAGCTCGCTGCCCTCAGCAAGCAATCAAGGTACCGGCAGCCTGGGACGAGCCCGGGCCACTATCAAGGTAAATCCTTGACCAACCCTCGAGCGATTTTCTTCTCCGGGTCATAGAAAGGCAGTTCCAGAACCTCGCAACGATGATTTTCTGTCTCCGGCGCTCCAAGGTAGAGGCTTTGCCCCTTCCAATCGCCCGCCTCCTCGAAGCGGACATAGCCGATACCAGTCTCGAGATAGGGTGAGTAGCTGCCGGCGGTGACGCGGCCGACGGCGCCCTTTTCGTTGTAGACCTGATCTCCCATGGCCGGGCGGGCGGTTGCACAGCGCAGTCCATAGAGCAAGCAGTGCCGATCGGCCTCGACAAGGGCCTCACGACCGATGAAGGCACCCTTGTCCAACTCGATAAAGCGGCCAAGACCAGCCTGATAGGGCGTCATGCTCCAGTCCATATCCGTGATGTTGTCTAGGATTCCGGCCTCGATCCGCCTGATCTCCATAGAGCTCAAGCTGGAGAACTCCAGGCCGAAGTCGTCACCTGCTGCCATGAGATGGTTCCACAGCCGGACATGGTCCGTCGCCTCTCCTTGGCTATAGACTTCGAAGCCCAACTCGCCGGTCCATCCGGTGCGAGAGACATAGAGACGCTGACCGCCCAGATCGAAGAAGCCGGCATGGAAGTATCCCATGCGCTCGTCGATCGCCCCCTTCGATGCCGCGCGCATCACCTCCAACGAGGCTGGTCCTTGAACCTGCAAGACGCGCGACTTGGGATCAGAGAAGGTGATGTCATAGCCCTCACTATGGGCCAGCAGCCAGGTCTCCAAGGCGCCATCGGGCTGGACATACCAATAGCGCTGCTCGGCCAGCTTGAAGAGCAGACCATCCATGAACACCCCACCCTGCGGGGTGCAGGCGATCGCATAGCGACCTCGGCCCTCCTTCAAGCCCGAGATTCGGCGCGCGAAGATCCGCTCCAGGAAGGGCAAGGCGTCCGGCCCGGAGATCTCGACCGGTCTTTCCGGAACGTCGTAGAGCGCTGCCTTGCGCCTGAGGACCCAGTACTTCTCCAGCGGATCGTCGCCGTTGAAGGTGGGATAGAAGCGGCCGGCATAGACCCCTGAGATCATCTCCGCTTTGGCATAGCAATCGCGGTAGGGCGATGGCTCGAAACGACGGCTACTGATCCGCAACAGGTCTTCACGGTCGGCATGAATGGAACTGGACAAGGCAGTCGCTCCTCAGTGTCACATATGCCAAGAATCTTACTGCTCCTCCTGGCCCTGCCTTAGGGTAGAGAGCCACGAACTACCCAAAACATATGCCATGAGGATTAAGGGTGAGAGTCATTTGAGTTCACCGCAGTCTTTAGATAATCTAACTTTATGGCTGACTGGTTGCCGTCCTTGAACGCTCTGCGGGCTTTCGAAAGCCTCTCTCGGCATCTGAGTTATCGCAAGGCTGCCGAGGAGCTGAGCGTAAGCCCGGCCGCGGTCAAGCAACTGGTCAAGAAATTGGAGCTGACGATCGGGCAGCCTTTGGTCCAGCGCCGAGGCCGCGGCCTGGTGCTAACCTCTGTGGGATCTGCAGCAACCCGCGACCTCTCCACCGCCTTTCTCCAAATCGGCAGTGCGGTGGCGGTCATGCGCAAGCCGGCACCGCGCCCTCTGGTGGTGACCAGCGATCCCTCCTTTGCCGCGCTCTGGTTGGTCCCGCGGCTGGATGCTCTCAAGCGGCTCGATCCGTCGCTGGAAGTACTGCTGGACGCCTCGGCGCGCCTCGCCGACCTCGAGCGCGGCGCGGCCGACCTGGCAATCCGCTTTGCGACCTCGCGCGATCCCAAACTTCTAACCTACCGACTGTTCGACGAAGAGCTAGGCGCCTACTGCAGCCCGGCGCTTGCCACCCAAGACGGAGGCTTGAGAAGGGTCGAAGACCTTGAACGCCTTCCGCTCTTGCGTTGGGACTTGAGTGCTTGTCCTTGGGCAGCGACGACGGCGCGCTGGAACTCCTGGCGACACTGGCTGATGCAGGTTGGCGCAGCTGGGGTTCGGCCCGGCCCCGGCCTGCGGTTCACCGACTACAACCTGGCGCTACAAGCCGCTATTGCCGGCCAGGGTGTGATCCTGGGAAGCAAACCCATACTTGGACGCCTTGTGGAAGCCGGCCTCTTGGTCAGCCCCTTGCAAGAGACCGCGGTGACCGACATCGGCTATGACCTGGTGATGACCAAAGCGGCCGAGACACGAGCCGAGGTCGCGCACTTCAAGACCTGGATTTTGAAGGCTCGGCTAGGTCAGGATCTGACGTCACTCCTACCGGACAACTAGAAGACTTGCGTGCTCTCAAGAGGATATCCCCAAGATGATGGACAAATCGCAAATCGCACCCCTGCTCTCGGAAGTCTCCGTCGCGACGGTAACGATGGTGCTCTTGAAGCGCGGTATAAAGGCGGTCTGGCTGCGCGGTGTCACGCCGCTGAAACCCGGACAAGCGCGCATCGCCGGGCCTGCCTTCACACTGCGCTATGTCCCTGCGCGAGAGGATCTGGCCACGCTGGACAGTATGACGGGACCCAATTCCACCCGCGCCGCCATCGAAGAGATGCCTTCGGGCTGTATCGCTGTCGCCGAGGCCCGAGGGAGCTGCGATGGCGCCATCATCGGTGACATCCTCGCAGCACGAATGAAGATTCGCGGGGTTGCCGGCCTGGTGACCGACGGGGGCGTGCGCGACAGTGACGGCGTGATGGAGACGGGGTTTCCGGTTTGGTGTAGCGGAGCAGTTGCGCCGCCCTCAATCGCAGGTCACAGCTTCGTCGGCTGGAACCAACCGATCGCTTGTGGCGGCGTCGCCATCCTGCCCGGCGACTGGATCCTGGCCGACGGCGACGGCGCCGTTGTCATCCCAAGCGACCTGATCGGCGTTGTGCTCGAGGCTGCCCTCGCGCAAGAGCGGCAAGAGGCCTGGATCGTGAAGGAGGTGGCACGCGGTGTTCCCCTCACCGGCCTCTATCCCATGAGCGATGAAACCCGCGCGCGTTATGAAGCGGACAAATGAGCGGTTTTGTCACATTGAGCGCTTTGCACGTATGAGGCGACTTTGCTCTCGATTACTTTTGAGAGAGGGGAACGATAATGCGTGCAATCGTCGTGCCGTGCATGGCGCTGCTGTTGCTGGTTTCTGCCTGCGGTGGGCGTAGCGCGAACCCGGTGCCTGTCACCCGGAGTAATGACACAGCACACAGTTGCCAGCAGCTCCAGTCCGAATACACCGTCAACCGGCGAACCATCGACGAGCTCCGTCAGGAAGATCTCGAGCGCCAGGGCCAGAATGCCGCTGTCGCTGGACTTGTCCTGCTGGTCGGCGTCGGCGCCCTGGTGGCGATGGACACCGGTGACGCTCAGGATACCGAGACGGAAGCCTTGCTACGCCGGAATCTCAGTCTTGCTGCCCTGGCTGGACAGAACGACTGCGATCCCCTGACTCCCAGCATGGATGATGTAATCGCTAGGGTGGAGGCCGAGAAGGCCGAGAAAGCGGCGGCTGAGGCGTCACGAGAAGAGGCGCGCAAGCAGGCCGAAGAGTATCGCTAGAACTCTCGTGCCGCTTTCAGATAGCGGTGCAGACGGCGGGCCTGGCGGATCCAGCGAGGTGCCGAGGTGCCCCAGCTGGTTTCGCCTTGCTGGCGCCGTTCGATGAGGCGCTGGATCGCTTCCTCCGGCTCAGCCGGCAGCAGGGTCACCGTGTCCATATAGGTCGGATAGAGGAGCAAGGCCGCAGCGATCAGCTCCTCCAAGGTCAGCACCCGATTGCGGCGTTCGACCGTCACCTTGTCGCTTGTCAGGCCCCAACCTGCATAGAAGGGCACGCCCCAGCAGGTGACCGGCTTCTTACGCATCAGGGCCTCGAAGCCAGACAGAGAGGAGATGACCTGAACCTCGTCGGCCAAATCCATCAGGTCCAGGATCGGGCCCTTCTCCAGATAGAGGTCGCAGTACTGCTGCGCTTCGGCCGGATCCAAACGGCCCTTGCGGTTGCCCGATATGAGATCGGGATGCTCTTTATAGACGATGAGAGCATCAGGGTTCTCGCCGCGAACACCGGCCAGCAGAGCCCGATTGTCGGGCACCGACACCAGGCCATAGGTAATGGAGGCATCGTTGGGCACCTGGCCCGGTACCAGAATGATCCGCCGCCCTGCCGCCAGCGCCTTGATGTCCGGCAGGTCGGGGTCGGCGATGTTGTACTTGGTCAGCCGAGCGGCAAGGATGGTCTGACGCAGCCGTTCGGCGCGCGCCACCAGCGCAGCATCGAAATCGGTCTCCAGAATGATCCGCTCCATGCGGGTCGGCTTGGTCGCATCGTAGTAGAGGCTAAGCTCGTCGACCGACAGCGAGGCCGGGCGCGTCAGATCGGAGCCCAGACCGATGGACCGCAGAAAGCCGTCCTCGACATGGATCAGCGGCCTCTGCTTGGCCGCCAAGTCCGCCATTTGCGGTTTGGTCGGCATGCCCCAGACAGCCAGGCGGTCGATCTTGGAGACATCGGCCTTGGCCAATCCTTCGAAGGCGACGAAGCTGACATCGCGCGGTGAGGCGGCCAATGCGCGTCGCATGATCGGCCACTTCCAGCGGGTGAAGCCGACGCAGAGCACGCGACCGCGCCGCTGCTCCAGGGTGTCGCGCCAATTGGCCAGCCGTTCGATCGCTTGCAGGCAGCTCAAGGGCCTCCGCGTGATCGGATCGGCATAGCGACTGTAGCGCAGGTAGGCCGCGGCGATCAGGTCCAGTAGGTCCAGCTGGTTCGCGGCGGCGCCGCCGCGCCGGGCCAAGGCCGCCTCGGCCTCGGCACCGCTGGCGCGATCATTCGTGAGGCCCCAGCCGGCATAGAAGGGTACGCCGAAGCACTGCACATCCAGGCCGGCCATCAAGGCCTCGAAGCCCATCAGGCTGGAGACGACATAGACCTTGTCGACCAGCTCCAAGAGCGACCAGGGATTGATCGCCTCGGCCAGCAGCTGGGTGTCGGACGGCAAGTCCTCCGGCCGAAAGTGCGCTGGGCGATGCCCCGCCAGTGCATCGGGATGGGTCTTCACCAGCAGCCTGGCACCGGGATTCTCGTCCCGCGCTGCCTTCAGCATCCCTTGAAAGGTCTCAGGGCCTGCACAGGCGCCGGGAATCGCTTGATCGTTGCCGGCCTGGTCCAGCAGCAACACCAGAGGCCGCCCGTCGGCAGTCAAGTGCGCGAGGTCGCTGGGTGGCGCTGTGTTGTACTTGGACAGCCGGTGACGGCGAAGCGCCGCCAGAACCTGGGTGGCCTCCTCGCGCAAGGCATCGGTGCGCCAGGCGGGCGCCTCTATCAACATGCGCTCCAAGCGCGAGGGCTGCCGTGCGTCGAAGAAGATCCCCTCGTCATCGACCACCATCGAAAGGGTCGGCGCACCATCCCGGCCGAGCCAGACCGAGCGTAGGAAGCCGTCCTCCAGTGTCCAAAGCGGCACGCCGCGCTGTCGGGCCAGCCGCTTGGCAACCAAAGCCGAGGGTCGATGCCCCCAGCCCAACATGAGGTCCACCTCCGGTGCCTTCCTAATCAGGCCGGGTCTCGCCAGACAGATCTCGCGCACCTCCGGCAAGAAGGTGGCGAGCTGCGGCATCGCCAAGGTTCGCTTCGATACAGTGCCGGCGCAAGCACTGCTCTGGGCGAGGCCGAGGGATGGCCGAAGGGCCGTGGCGCTATCGGTGGCTGTCGACATGCGTCTCGCAAGATCAAAGGGCGGAACCCTCCTCTGCGGCCCGGCGGCGGTCCCCGTCAAGTCTCTTGGCCTCGTCGCGACGACAGGCTATCCAGGATCACAAGCCGCCAAGAGGATACGTCATGGCCCGAAAGACACGCTATTCAGCCCTCAGCCTCATCCGCGAAGGCTTGCGCGACCACAAGGGGTGGGACCCGGCCTGGCGCCAAGCCAAGCCGAAGAAGAGCTATGACATCGTCATCATCGGGGCCGGCGGCCACGGCCTGGCGACAGCCTATTATCTGGCCAAGAAGCACGGGCTCTCCAATGTCGCAGTGCTCGACAAGGGCTGGCTTGGCGGCGGCAACACCGGCCGCAACACCACAATCATCCGCTCTAACTACTTCTATCCGGAGAGTGCGGCACTCTACGACATGGCGCTCTGTCTCTATGAAGAGCTGTCGGAAGATCTCAACTACAACATCATGCTGAGCCAACGCGGCATGATGATCCTGGCCCACTCCGAGGCCGAGCTCGACATGATGAAGCGCTCGGCCAACGCCATGCTGCTGAACGGCGTCGATGCCGAGATCCTGACGCCGGCCCAGGTACAAGAGAAACTACCGCTCCTGGACATGCAACGCTGGGAGGTCTGGGGTGCCATCAACCAGCCGCGCGGCGGCGTCGCCCGTCACGATGCCGTGGCCTGGGGCTATGCGCGCGCCGCCGACGCGCTGGGCATCGACATCATCCAGAATTGCGAGGTCACCGACTTCGTCAGGCAGGGCCGTCGCGTCGTCGGCGTCGAGACCAGTCAAGGGCGGATCGCCGCAGGGCGGGTCGCCATGGCGGCCTCCGGCCATTCCGGCGTGTTGGCAAGTCTCGCAGGCTTTCGCCTGCCACTCGTCTCCTACTGCCTGCAGGGCCTGGTCAGCGAGCCGATCAAGCCGGTGCTGGACAGCGTGGTCCTGGCGCCGGCCGTTGGCACCTATGTCAGCCAATCAGACAAGGGCGAACTGGTCTTCGGCGGCGGCATCGACCGCCAGCCTTCCTATGCCCAGCGCGGCAACTTCCCCAGCACGCAGACCATCATCGCCGGCCTGCTGGCCATGTTCCCCAGCTTCTCGCAGCTAAAGCTGCTGCGCCAGTGGGGCGGCATCGTCGACGTCTCGCCCGACTCCAGCCCGATTCTAGGGCCAAGCCCTGTCGAAGGCCTTTTTCTGAACTGCGGATGGGGCACCGGCGGCTTTAAGGCGATCCCGGCCGGCGGCTACCTTCTGGCCCACATCCTGGCCACCGGCAGCCACCACCCGGTTTCCAAGCCCTTCGACCTACAGCGCTTCACCACTGGCGCGCTCATCGATGAGGCGGCGGCAGCGGGCATCGCGCACTAACAAACTGAACACAGACCTGTCCTCTTAGTCCGCTCTCCAATCGAATCCCTATCCAAATCGTTTGCGCAAACGATTTGGATAGGATATCGTGAGATAACTCACGACCGTTGCCCAGCGGGCGTCGAGCTGTCTGCCAGCTACAGCCAGTGGTTCGACGAACCGACGTGAAGAGGCGAGGCATCGGCAACCGATGACATCGGCTGCCGTCAAGGAAATCGGCCGGAACAAGGAAACGCACAAGGAGAATGACCATGGACACCCGGTCTGCTCTAGAGAGTCTGCACGTACAGGACCTGACCGACGAACAGCGGGAGAAATTTGACAGGGACGGCTTCTTCATCCTGCACGAGGTCTTCAACCCATCGCAATGCAAGCAGATGGCCAACGCTTTCGACGAACTGCTTGAAAAAGACGGATCGGATGCCGGTATGGAGGTTAGCCTGGAGGGCGTCGACGGCCGTCTCTACAATCCCGCAGAGGGCAGACGCCTGGGTTTGTCAACCGGATCTACCCGTATTTCCAATATTTTCAATAAGTCGAGCGCCTTTGACTGCTGCCTGACCATCGGGCCACTACTGGCCGCGTCCGCGCGTCTCCTGGGCGCCTTCAAGCTGCACGGCGCCAATCTACGCGAACCACATCAGGGCTATGGGCATCAACCGCTGCATTCCGACGTTCAGAAGCGCTTCAAGGGCGACTGGTGGCTCACGAATTCGCTGATCATGTTCGACGACATGACGTTGGAGAACGGGCCCACCCGCATTGTACCGACCTCGCAGCACTGGCCAGAGCTCAACGTTCCCGGCGAAAACATCATTCCCTCGGAGGTTACCGACCCCGACCTGCTGGCGTTCGACGCTTATCCAGACGACTCCTTTGCACCCTATCCAGGCGAGGTGATCGTGACAATTCCGGCCGGATCGGTTGCCGTCTTCAATGCCAGCTGCTGGCATGGAGGCACGCTCAAGAAGAACGACGCTCGCCGCCGCATGCTGCACCTGACCTACACGCGCCGCGATCTGAAGCAACAGTTGCCGCAGCAGGCACACCTGACAGAAGGGCTTTACCGCCGCCTCAACGAGGCACAGCGATTCCTCTTTGACGTTCAAGCGGCGCCGGAGTGGGAAGGCTCGAACGCTTAGCCCGGCGTGCCTCAGACCTGAGCTGCCGCCTGACACAGGTTCTTAAGCTTGGCCTTGGCCAACTGGGGTGTCAGCAAGCCCAGGCCGCAATCGGGGGCCACCACGAGGCGGTCACGGTCGATGTGATCTAGAGCGGCCTTCAGGCGTTGGGCGATCTCCTCGACTGTCTCAACCCGGCTGCGTGCGACCGCCACGGCGCCGAAGATCACCGTCTTGCTCGCCAGTCTTTCCAGCAGCGAGAGATCGTTGCAGCAGTGCGCGTCCTCGATCGAGACCTGGTCGAAAGCGGCCGAGTCGATCGCCTGAGCCAGTTGAAAGTAGCTGTCGGGATCGGCCTTCTTATAGGCCTCGTCGTCCAGGTGCTCGGGATAGCCGCAGCACATGTGGACGGCCCGCTCCACGCCCTTGGGCAGGCCGTGGAAGCAGCGTTCCAGGCCTTCCATGCCGAAGCTCAGAGCATCGGAGACTTGGCGGGCGAAGAGCGGCTCGTCGACCTGGATATGGCGGCAGCCCGCTTCGGCCAGCGCCAGCACCTCTCTGTTCACCGTCTCGGCGAGGGCTTGGTTCAGGCGCGGGCGATCATCGTAGTGGCAATCGGCCACCGTATCCATGATCGTCAGCGGTCCTGGCAGGGTGAACTTCACCGGCTTGGCTGAGAGCGCTTGGGCCGTCTTCCAGTCATGCACCCCATAGCTTTCGCCCCTATGTGCAACCGGGCCGCGGATCGCCGGCAGGTCGGTCTTGTAGGCACCGTCGCGCAAGACCCGGGTCTCCAGCCGGTCAAAATCGAAGCCTTCCAGATGGCGGCAGTGATAGTGGATGTAGTTCTCGCGCCGAACTTCGCCGTCCGTAGGCAAATCGATACCGGCCTCGATCTGGGCCTCGATCACCTCTTTGGCGGCCCTGACGAACAGCGGCTCGAAGCTCGCATCTTCGGAATAGCTCAGCGTGATGGTGGGATCGTTCATGCCGGTGGAATCACGACTGGCATCGAACCAGTCGCGCACCGGAACGTAGTCGGGCTTTGGATAGGAGCCGAGCGTCGTCGTCGTCAGTTTGGCTGCGCACATGGAGATAATCCTGCAATCAAGCGGTTTTCCGTCATTTACCCTAAGCGCCGGGTCTGTGGAAGCTGCAGCTTCACTGGCTAAAGCGCGCTTCCTCTGAGCCGTAAGTTTTGCGGATCATGCGGTACTTGCGGCAGGACCTCCAGGGCCACGCGCTCGCCGAAGAGAGAAACCCTCAGTGCTGCATCCTTGGGCAGGTCAGGCTGCAGGAAGGCAAAGGCCAGACTGCGCCCGACACAATGACCGTAGGCGGCAGAGCTGATCGAGCCGACGACCTGGTCGCCCTGAAACACAGCCTCACCTCCCAGACAGTCCGAGCGCTCGCCCTCGAGAGCGACCAAGGCAATGCGGCTGCTCGGCTGACGCGCCAGCAAGGCATCGCGGCCGAGGAAGGCGCGGTCCAGCTTCACGAAACGCATTTGACCGACCTCCTTAGGCGAGACGTCGTTCGAGAGTTCATGCCCGCCCCGATAGCCCTTCTCCAGCCTTAGCGAGTCCAGCGCCTTGGAGCCGAAAGGCGCAATGCCTGCCGCTTCTCCGGCCTGCCAGAGGCTGTCCCAGAGTGATCCAAGCTGCTGGTTCGGTGCATGCAGTTCGAAAGCGAGCTCGCCGGTGAAGGAGAGGCGCAGGGCCTGAAGCTCGATCCCGCCGAGCGAGAGCGGCTTGGCCGTGAGCCAAGGGAAGTCGTCAAGATCAGCCGGACGATCTGAGGCTGCACGCAAGACGCTGGCCGCCCTTGGACCGGCCAGGACCAAAATACCGATCTCGTCGCTGCGGTTGGTGAGTTCGAGCTGGAGATCGGCGCGCTGGCTCTGCAACCAATCCCAAAGGCGACGCTCGGAGGGCGCACCGGTCACCAGGTAGAAGCGCTCAGCGCCGCTGCGCAGCAAGGTGGCCTCGCCCTCGATGGTACCGCAGCGATTGAGGAATAAGGTTAGAGAGGTGCCGCCGATCTGCTTGGGCGGGCGGTTGGCGCAGAGGCGATCCAAGAAAACCGCTGCGTCGGGCCCGGCGATCTCGAACTTGGCAAAGGCGGAGAAATCGCCGAGGCCGACTCGCTCGCGCACCGCCCGGCACTCCGCAGCAACCTGCTGAAAGGCCGAGGAGCGGCGCCAGGCCAAGGGCTCTTCGCCGTAGAGGCGCGGCCGCTCCCAGCCAGCGGCCTCTTCGAACAATGCGCCCAGAGCAGCCGTGCGGCTCTCGGCGCCGGAACGGCGGATGCCGCGCTTGGCTTGGCGCTGATACTGCGGATAGGGCATGGCCTGGCGCAGGGTATAGTCCTCGACGGCGCGCGCGCGGGCGTAGTCGGCATCTGCCCATATCCCGAAGCGGCGCGGATCGAAGGCGCGGGTAGAGACGGCGGCAGAGCCCTCGACCATCCACTCGGCCAGGCTGCGCCCCGCTCCCGGTCCCCAGGCAATGCCGACCGTCGCACCGCAGGCCAGCCAATAGTTTTGCAAGCCCGGCGCCGGCCCCAGCAGCATGGCGCCGTCGGGCGTATAGGTAATGCCGCCGTTGACCACGCGCTTCAGCCCCAGGTCGGCCAACTCCGGGCAGCGCTCGAAACAGCGTTCCAACCAGGGCGCGATACCGTCCCAATTGGCCTCAAAGAGCTCGTTCTCCGAACCCCAGGGGCAGCCATCCAGCCAAACCGCCTGCGGATCCTGCTTGTCATAAAGGCCGATCAGCGCCGAGCCCTGCTCGCGCCGGATGTAGCCGCAGAAGTAGTCATCTCGGGTCACCGGGATCTCGTGCTCCATTTCGGCAAAGCGCGGCACGGCGTCGGTCAGGACGTAGTGATGCATCATCGTGGTGATCGGCAGATCCAAGCCACTGAAGGCACCAATCTGACGAGCGTGGTAGCCGCCGGCATTCACCACATGCTCGCAAAGGACCTCTCCCTGCTCGGTCGCGACGCGCCAAGTGCCGTCCGGCAAAGATTGAACGTCAGTCACCCGGCAATGACGAATCACCTCTGCACCCAGCAAGCGCGCGCCCTTGGCTAGGGCAAAGCAGGCGCCGGCCGGGTCGACGTGGCCGTCATCCGGGGTATAGAGCGCGCCCAGAACGCCAGCCCTCTCGACATCATAGAGGGGGTTGAGAGCCGCAACCTCCACCGGTGCCAGGATCTCGGCCTGCTGCCGGCGCGCCAACACGGCATCGCGCAGATGCTGGATCCAGTCCATGTGCGCCTCCGAGGTGGCCACACGAAGCGAGCCGCAGCCATGCCAGCTGACGGCCTGGCCGGTCTCCGCCTCGATGGTCTTGTAGAGGTCGACGGCATAGTCATGCAGGATTCCCAGCGCATGGCCGCCGACCATGCTGCTGACAAGACCGGCGGCATGCCAGGTGGCGCCAGAGGTCAACTCCGCCTTCTCGATCAAGACACAGTCGTTCCAACCCATCTTGGCCAGATGATAAAGGACGGAGGCACCCATGTTTCCGCCGCCGATCACCACGACCCTTGCCCGCTCTCTCATGTCGACGATGCCTCAGCTAGGGTCTGAGCGAGATCGGCGTGTTCGCCCAAACCAGCACGGCTTCCTCCCGACCCGGATTGCGAAAACGATGAGGAAGACTGCTGGGGAAGGAGAAGCTGTCGCCGGCACGCAGGCGGAAGCGCTTGTCGCCTAGGCAAACCTCGATCTCCCCCTGCAGCACCAGACCTGCCTCCTCGCCCTGATGGCTATAGAGATCGTCGCCGGTGCTGCCGCCTGGCTGATAGCGCGAGACGCCCAGTGCCAACTGCCCCTCCAGGCTGGCCGACAGCAGATGATCCTCAAAGCCAAGGTAGTCGGTCGAGGCCATACTGCTGTAGGTCAAGCGACGCCGTCGCGCCGCCCGCACGATGTAAGGGCGCTCATCCGCGGGCGCGGGTCCGTCGGTCTGAAAGAACCAGCCGATCGCCACCTCCAGCGCCTCGGCGATGTCCTGCAACGCGGTGATCGAAGGCTTTGCCAAGCCGCGCTCAACCTTGCTGAGGTAGCTGATCGACTTGCCGGATGCCTCAGCCAGCCGGGCCAGAGTCAAGCCACGTGCCTTGCGCAGTTCGCGGACCTGCGCACCCAAGCGCTGCACCGCGTCTGCAGACGGAACTTCATTGAGATCTTGATTTCCTATCATGACAATTCTATGCCCATAATTTTCTCAAACTCACAAGACCGAGATACGAAAGAGTTCAAGAGCGAGGAGACAGCGAAGCATGCCTCGCATTTTGCCATTGAACATTAGGACAATTTTGATCACACTTTTTTCCTAAACCGCCGTCGATCTGGAGCGTGAATGAATGAAGCCGGAGTCCGAAGCGCTTCGCGCCGTCGTCGCGATTATTGGGGAGGAGGGTCTGGCGCAGGCCAGACGCCCACTGGACGAACTCTCTGGGCTACCCAACGCCGCCTACTGGTCGGAGGACTGGCTGCAGCTCGAACAGCAGCGGATCTTCCGGCGCTCATGGATCTTCGTTGGCGCCGAGGCCGAACTGCACGAGCCGGGGGCGATCCTGCCGTTGGAGGTCGCCGGCACGCCGATCTTCCTCTTGCGTGACGAGACTGGCCAAGTCCGCGCCTTTCACAACGTCTGCCGGCATCGCGGCACCAAGCTGGTCGACGCAGCCTGCAGTCAGCACAGCATCACCTGTCCCTATCATGCCTGGAACTATCGGTTGGATGGTTCGCTGCGCAGCCGACCGCACTTCCATGGCCCCAACCACCTCGAGCGGTTTGAGGGCGCGGAGGCGCATGCCTTGGGTCTCTATCCGATCCGACTGGAGGTCTGGAACGGTTGCCTCTTCGTGAAGCTGGAGCCGGGCGGGCTTGGGTTCGAGGACTGGCTGGCGCCCATGTCGAGGCGCACCCAGGCATTCGAGTTCTCGCAGAACCGCTGGATCGGCAAGCGCAGCTATCGCATCAAGAGCAACTGGAAGCTGGTGCTGGAGAACTACATGGAGGGCTATCACGTCTTCGCCGCCCATCCGCAGTTGATCAAGCACGCGCCGATGTCGGTCCGCTGGTCGGGCGAATGGCTGAGCCACGTCTTCTACAACGACTACATCGCGCCGGAGGTCACCGAGGGCCGCGGCGATGCGCTACCCCACTACCCCGGCTTGTCGGATGCGGATCGGCGACGCGGCATGTGGTTTGCCTGTTGGCCGACCTTCGCAGCCGAGGTCTATGCCGACCAGTTCGTCGTGCTGGCCAACACGCCCATCGCTCCTGACGAAACCCTGGAGGAGTTGCACTTCTTCGTCGCCTGCGAGGCGGCGGCCAGTGAAGCGCGCTATGCCGAGGCCCGCGACGCCCTGATCCGAATGTGGCACGACCTCAATCTTGAGGACGTCGCGCTGCTGGAGCGTCTGCAGCAGGGCCGTCGCTCCATCGCCTTCGAGGGCGCGCTCATGTCTCCGGCCTGGGAGGGGCCGGCGCATCAATTGGCACAGCGGGTGCTGGAGGCACTTCTCAAAGCCTGAGAAACGCGGCTTCCTTGACGCTTAGAGCCTGCTTGAGATTGCACGGCACCGGCCCATTCTCAAACGGACACGCAGCACTTCATAGGCTCCAATCCGGGCTAGGGGATGAGCATCGGGGGGATCGGCACAGGGCTGTCGTTTAGGGGACCGCTGGGATCAATAACATTCTGTTTGGCGGCAACGGCAACGACACTCTGCTGTTGGGAGGCGTGGGCAACGACACCCTAAATGCCGACCGACAAAGCGATCTTCAGGCCGGCGACCTCTTCGATGGCGGTGCCGGCGGGGATACGCTGCTGCTGCGCGAAGGCGTCGGCCTGCCGGCCTGCGTCACCCTCACCAGCATCGAGAAAATCATCTACGGCTGATGCCCAGGCACAAGAAAGGCGCCAGATCGAGAGGATCTGACGCCTTCTTGGCCGGGCTAGGGTTGGTCTACAACCAGACGAAGTCCGTCGAGGTCAAGAGGTTGGCGGCGGTGACACCGTCGACCAGGAATGCCTGATCGACATTGCCGTCACCGTCCTCATCGACCTGGATCTGGCGAATGCCGTCGTAGCGGGCCTCCGAGTTGCCGGCGCCATTGAAGGCTTGCGCACCGATGTAGGCGAAGGCACCGGTCTCCAGGCCGGTTGCGAAGACGAACTTGTCCTCTCCATTGGCGGCGTTTGCCAACACGCCATCGAAGTCGCGGAGCACAGGACCGCCGGAGCCGGCATTGCCCAGGGGGGCGCCGTTGAAGAAGAAGGCGTCCTCACCAGAGCCGCCGAAGACAACATCGCCGGAGGCCAGTCGCAGGGTATCCGCCCCGCTGCCGCCCTCGAAGCGATCCGCACCGGGACCGCCGAAGAGCAGATCGTTGCCCTCGCCACCGATCACGGTGTCGCTGCCGGTCAAGCCTCGAAGCGTGTTGTTGCCAGAGTTGCCTTCCACCGTATTGTCCAGCCCGTTGCCGGCGCCGTCGATGTTGCCGGCGCCCGCCTGCAGGCGCAGGTTCTCAATGAAGGCATCGGCACCGCCGTTCGGCAGGGTGAAGTCCGTCTCTGCGCGCACCAAGTCGGTGCCTTGACCGGCAAACTCCCGCACATTGTCAGTTGTCGTGGTGACGATGAAGGTATCGTTTCCACTGCCACCCGTCATGTTGTTGGTACCGCCACGGCTGTTCAGTCGATCATCGCCGCTGCGCCCTAGCAGCACATTGTCGAAGGAGTTGCCGATGATGATGTCGTCGTTGGCGTTGCCCACCATCCTGGCGTTTCCGGCGTCCGCATTGACATTGACCCGTTCGATCATCACCTCGGCCGCCGTGCCAAGCGTATAGGTGTTGGCGTTGGATCGCAGCACGTCGTCGCCTTGACCGAGCCCATCGAAGATCAGGTCGGTTTCGGTATCGATGATGAAGGTGTCGTTGTTGTTGCCGCCGTAGGCCGTGTCGGTGCCCGAACCACCATTCAGGCGATCGCGTCCCTGACTACCGAAGATCTCGTCGCTGCCCGAGCCGCCGACCACTTGGTCGTTAGCCGAATCGCCGAAGATGACATCGTTGTCGCCACCGCCGAACATGGTGTCCTTGCCACTGCCACCATAGAGGCCGTCGTCGCCCTCGTCGCCGCGCATTTCATCATCGCCGAGTTCACCGCGCAGCGAGAAGTCGTCGCCCGCATCGCCATCGATCCTGTCGTTACCGGTGCCACCGCGCAGCAGGGAATCGTCGCCGTCGCCGCCGAAGATGCTGTCCTTACCGCTGCCGCCGAAGAAGCGATCGTCGATACCGCTGTCGCCGAAGAGGCGATCGTTGCCGGTGCCACCGAAAAAGGAAGTATCATCGCCACTGCCGCCGAAGACCCGATCGGCGCCGCGACCGCCGTAGAAGGAGAGGTCGTCGCCATCGCCGCCGAAGAGGCTGTCGAGCTGCGGCCCGGTGGGGTCGACTTGATCGCCGCCCTCGTTGCCGCCGAAGAAGCTGGTGTCGTCGCCGCTGCCACCGTAGAGGCGGTCCTCGCCGTAGCTGCCGAAGAAGCCAACATCTTCGCCGCTGCCGGCAAGCAGGCTATCGGCACCGCTGTTGCCGATGAAGATGCTGTCGGCACCGCTGTTGCCATAGATCTTGTCGTCGGCGCCACCGCCGAAGAACTGCTGATTGGTCGCGTACTCGCCGAATAGGAAGTCATTGTCCTCGCCGCCGAACACCAGGCTGGGCGCAACCGTGCCATCGCTGACATCGGCGCCTTCGGCGTAGATGTGATCGACGCCCGTATTACCATAGAGCCTGGCGGTGCCGCGGATCTCGTCGGGGCCATTGCCACCGAAGATCCGACCGAAGCCGACCAGACTGTCCGCGCCGGAGCCACCATAGAGGAACTGGGCAAATGCGGGATCGCCGATGACGCTGTCATTCCCGTCACCGCCAAACAGCTGGCGGTCGAAGTTTGCCAGCAAGGTGTCGTTGCCCGAACCACCGAAGACCAGAGTGTCTTGGGAAAAGTCGCCGTCGGTGATCAGCGTGTCGGCACCACTGCCGCCGAATATGTATTCGTCGCTGCCAGAGCCGCCATCGATGGTGTCAGCGCCGTCGCCGCCGTAGAGTGAGGTGTCGTTGCCACCCAAGGCCAGGAGTGTGTCATCGCCCGAAAGACCATAGATCGAGTCGGGAAGCGCGCTACCATCCAGGGAGTCGTTGCCGCTGGTACCTACGTAGAGAGCCATGATTCAGTCCCCACTTTCCGAATTTTTCTTCGAAGGGAGTCGGCAGATAGTCACGGGTTGACCGCGGCGCAAGAGAGCCGATCGATCAATTCACAAACCGATCACGGGTGATGCCGGCCCCGTGAAGAGCGCGGGAGATCGAATTGGAATGCCGCGCGCGGGCCTTAACGCTACCTGGCATAAGGCATTTATTGTAGCCAGACAAAGTCCGCGCCGGTCAGCTGCGCAGCGTTGGATAGCCCGTCCACCAGAACAAAAATATCTGTTGAACCATCGCCATTCTGGTCGATCTCAAGCTCCCGGGCTCCGGCAAATCGGGCTTCGCTGTTGCCTGAAGCGCTAAAGGCTGCGGCATCTATGTAGGTGAAGCTGCCGATCTCCAGGCCCGTCTTGAAGGCCAGCTTGTCCTCGCCGATAGAACCGTTCAGGCTCACTCCGTCGAAGTCGCGGATCACCTGTGCGGCCGTCCCCAAGGCTCCGCCGAAAAGGAAGCGGTCAGCACCTGACCCGCCGAATGCACGATCATCCTTGCCGATTAAGAGTGTATCGGCGCCGCTCTCTCCTTCCAGCCGGTCCGACTCGGCGCCTCCGAAGAGGACGTCGTCGCCCTCACCGGCAATGATCCGATCTGCACCTTGATTGCCGGCCAGGCGATTGTCGCCACTGTTGCCCTCCACCGTGTTGTCCAGGCTGTTCCCGGTAGCGTCGATGTTTCCGAAACCACCCTGTAGACGAAGATCCTCGATGAAGGCCGCCGCACTGCCGGTTGGCAGTGTGTAGCTAACCTCTGCGCGCACCAGATCGCTGCCTCCGCCGGAGATCTCGCGTACCCGGTCAGCGGCCGTCGCCACCACGAAGGTGTCGTCACCGGAGCCGCCGACCATGACATCGACGCCACCGCCCCCGTTCAGGATGTCAGGCCCACTGTGACCGAAAAGGCGATCATCGCCCGAGGCCCCCAGCAGGGTATTGTCGAATTCGTTACCTCTGATTTCTGCGTCGCCGATACCCTTGTTGACGTTGACCCTCTCGATATGGCCCAGCGCCCCACCGGCAAGCGAGAAGGTCAGGGCGTTGGAGCGCACGACATCCTCGCTACCGCCATCTATTGGATCGTAGAGTTGGTCGCCTGCGGTATCGACGATGAAGGTATCGTCTCCACGCCCACCTGAAGCCGTATCGGAACCGCTGCCGCCGTTCAGGCGATCGCTAGCACTATCACCGAACAGCAAATCGCTGCCGCTGCCACCGCCCAAGCGGTCTCTACCGGATCGACCAAGCCCCAAATCCCTGCCAAGGCCGCCAAGCAGCGTGTCGTCGCCCGCTTCACCGACGAGTGAATCGTCTCCGCTATCACCCTTGAGGGTATCGTCGGCGACGCCACCGTAAAGCTCATCCTCACCACTACCACCAAAGACGCGATCCTCGCCCTCTTCTCCCTGGATTTCTCGGTCACCACCGGCACCGCCATAAATCCGGTCGTTTCCGGTCCCCCCCATCAGCGAGGTATCGTCGCCCTCGCCGCCGAAGAGGCTGTCTAGGCCACTACCGCCGAAGACGCTGACGTCTGCTCCGGCGTCGCCAAAGAGCCGATCGCCCGCGTCGCCTCCAAGAATCTCACGATCGATACCGCTGCCGCCGAAGATGCGGTCCGGTCCACTACCTCCAACAAAGTTCGTCTCATCACCACTGCCGGCGTAGAGACGATCGGCACCATCGCCGCCTACGATGGATCTACCCGCCCTCTCTCCGATGCGGATCGTGTCGTTGCCACTGCCACCGAAGAAGCTAAAGGCCTGCCCGCTCGCACTGACGATCTCGTCGGCGCCGCTGCCACCATAGAACCCAACGTTAGCGTAGTGATCGCCAAACAAGAGGTCATCGCCCAGCCCGCCGAACAAGGAATTCGGCGCGATGACTGCGTCGTCGTTCGCATCGTTATCGACGCCATAGATCGTGTCGTCGCCGGTGTCGCCATGCAGGGTCCTGACGCCAAGCAGGGTGTCGCCGCCTGCTCCGCCGTAGAGATCGCGATCGCCGCTCAGGACATCGCTGCCCGATCCACCGTAAATCTGCGCACCGTAGTTCGTTGAGGCGATGATCGTATCGCTGCCGTCACCACCGAAGAGCTGCGTATCGAAGTTTGCAAGAATGATGTCGTCGCCAGATGCCCCGAATACAAAGCTGTCGCGCTCAAGATCGTCGTTGGTGAACAGCAGATCGTTGCCGCTGCCCCCGTCGATGGCGAAGTCCTGACCGCTGCCCCCTTCGATCGTATCGTTGCCGTCGCTGCCGAACAAAGAGCGATCGTTACCGGACCCACCGCGCAAGAGGTCGTCCCCATTAAAGGCCCGCAAGATGTCATCGCCCAGCGCACCGAACATAGTATCCGCATAATTAGTTCCGAGCAGGGAATCGTTTCCAGTGGTGCCGATATAAAGAGCCATTCTAATTCCTTGCCGTTCAATGGTTTGGCAGCACGAACAAGCGCCTGTTGGCCAAGAACTTGCACCAGGATAATACTGCGACCAGCTGTAAAATCTGCCTAGAATGACGATTGCTGTCAATAAATCTTCAGTTGAAAGGCGATGGCAGCGACCGAAACGACATCAAGAATGCGCATTGTGAGCCGCTCTGCCGGTTCCGATTGCAGTCAGACCAACAACCTTGTGCGTTTGGCAGAAAGAGCGGTCCGAGGTAGAGCTTAGGCTTTGATTTCCTTCATCTGCCCTGTAAACAGCCAGTCTGAACATGCTTATCTTATCTCGGCGCCCCGCCTCCGCCTCACGCCATAGGATCTGCGGTCGATGCAACGTTTTACCTGTCCTTCTTGCGGCCTGCGCGACGAGCAGGAGTTTCACTACATCTCCGAACCCAAGCCGAGGCCGGACGCCAAGGTCAGCGATGCCGAGTGGGGACAGTACCTCTACTTCGAGAACAACGAGAAGGGAGCGCATCGAGAGCTCTATAGGCACCTCTGCGGCACCTTGGTGGTGATCGAGCGCGATACCCGCAGTCATCGGGTGATCGCCAGTCGCGGTGCGACGGAGGATCGAGCATGAGCCAGAGCCATCGACTAAAGAATGGTGGCGAGATCAACCGCCGCCGCCGCCTCTCCTTTCTTTTCGAGGGGCGGCCCTACGAAGGCTATCAGGGCGACAGCCTGGCTTCTGCGCTGATCGCCAACGGCGTTCGGCTGGTCGGCCGCAGCTTCAAATACCACCGCCCGCGCGGCCTCTATGCCGCCGGCGCGGAGGATCCCAATGGCTTACTGGACGTCACCTTGGGCGATCGCCACGAGCCCAATGCACGGGCCACGCTGGTCGATCTGGCAGACGGCATGATCGCGCGCGGGGTCAACGCAGATCCGGATCTCGAGAGCGATCGCCATGCCCGCATCGACCGGTTTGCCCGCTTCATCCCGGCCGGCTTCTACTACAAGACCTTCATGCGGCCGAAATGGGCGGACTACGAGCCCAAGATCCGGCAGATGGCCGGCCTCGGTCGCCTAGACCCCAGCGCAGTCGCCCCACCGCAGGATCTGCGCCACGCTCGTGCCGATCTGCTGATTGTGGGCGCCGGCCCGGCTGGTTTGGCAGCGGCGCGGGCTGCCGCCGGCTCCGGGCTATCGGTGTGGCTGGTCGACCTTGAGCGACGCCTCGGCGGACAGCTGCTTTGGCGGGAAACCGAGATCGAGGGACAGAAAGGCGCAGATTGGGCCGACACAACCAGATCCGCTCTGGAAGCAGCCGGGGTGCGAGTGATGCCCCGGACCATGGCGGCAGCCTACTATGACCAGAACCGCATTCTGCTGCTGGAGCATCACGAACGCGCCCAAGAAGGTCAGGGTTGGCCGGGGGAGCGGCTGTGGGTGCTGCAGGCCAAGCGGGTAATCCTCGCCACTGGAGCCCACGAACGCCCGCTGGTCTTCCCAGACAATGATCGTCCGGGAATCATGAGCGCCTCTGCCGCTGCAGTCTACGCTCGGCGCTATGCGGCACTCGCCGGCCGCAAGATCCTGGTCGCGACCAACAACGACGACGGCTACGAGAGCGCCATGGTGCTGAAACGCGCCGGCGCCGAGGTCGCGCTCTCCGACCTACGCACCACACCGGCGCAAAGCTTGCTGAGCGCGATGGAGGCGGCCGGTATCGAGGTTTCGGTCGGGCATCAGCCTCTGAAGATCCACGGCAAGCTGGCACTGGAGGGTATCAGTCTGGGGCGCACCAGCACGTCGGTCGCAGCCAAGGGAAGCCCCGGTGCCGCCCTGGCGCGCCAGGCCGATCTACTTTGCCTCTCCGGCGGCTGGTCGCCGGCCGTCCATCTGTTGTCCCAGTCCGGTGGCAAGTTGACGTACGACCCGGAGATCACCGCTTTCCGCCCCCGCCTCTCCGTGCAGGAGGCAGAGAGTGCGGGCGCTGCCAACGGCAGCTTCGGCCTGCAGGACTGCCTCAACGAGGGCCATCGTGCCGCGCGAACGGCACTCTATGCTCTGGGGAGCAAGACAGCGTTGGAGCCGCCGGTCGGCAGCGAAGAGGCGCCCTTCGGCAGCAGCGCCATTCAGCCTTTTTGGCGCTCGCGCGTCCACGGCGCCCGCCAGTGGGTCGATTTCCAGAACGACGTTACCGCCAAGGATGTGGCCCTGGCCGCACGCGAAGGCTATGTCTCGGTCGAGCACTTGAAACGCTACACCACGCTCGGCATGGCGACCGACCAGGGCAAGACCTCCAACATCAACGGTCTGGCGATCCTGGGCGAAGAGACCAAGCGGCAACCCGGTGAGGTCGGCACGACGACCTTCCGACCCCCCTATACGCCGCTGTCGCTGGCCGCCATCGCCGGACTGAAGCGCGATCGGCTGGTTTCACTCAGCCGACAGCTGCCAGCCCTGACCGCGCATAGGGAGAGCGGTGCGGTCTTGCGCGATTACGGCATCTGGTCGAGACCTGCCTGCTATCCCCGCGCGGGCGAGAGCGAGGCCGCCGCGATCCAGCGCGAGGCGCTGCAGGCGCGCCAGCAGGTGGGTCTCCTGGATGGCTCCAGCCTGGGCAAGGTTGCGATCGTCGGTCCCGATGCGGCGACCTTCGTCAATCGCCTTTACTACAACCGGCTGGACAACTTGAAGCCGGGCCGCCTGCGCTACTGCCTGATGCTGAACGAGACCGGCGTGGTGCTTGACGACGGCGTGGTCGCACGTCAGTCAGAAGAGCGCTATCTGCTCTCCCCCTCCTCCAGCCACAGCGATCACGTGCTGCACAGCCTGGCGGAATGGCATCAAGGCGAGTGGCCGGAACTGCAGGTGCACATTCTGGACGAGACTCAAGCCTGGGCCACGCTGTCGGTGTCCGGCTTGCGGGCGCGCGATGTCATGGCCGGCCTCTCGACCGACATCGACTGGAGCGACGCCGCCCTGCCGCACATGGCTCTTGCTACGGGCCGGGTTGCCGGCGCGCCGGCGCGCATTGCCCGCGTGAGTTTCACCGGCGAGCGCGGCTATGAGATCTCGGTCCCCTCCCGCTATGGTGCTGCACTCTGGCGTCACCTCATGGACCTGGGTCGGCCCTTCGGGATCACGCCCTATGGCATTGAATCCCTTTCGGTTATGCGGGCCGAGAAGGGCTACATCCTGATCGGCCGCGATACCGACGGCACCACCATGCCGCAGGACCTGGGAATGCTTGGGCCGCTGACAAACAAGGATATCGACTACATCGGCCGCCGCTCGCTCCGACTGCCCGAGGCCGTGCGCAACGACCGCCATCAGCTGGTCGGTCTGCAGGTCCTGGACGAAGGCGCGCCGATCGAGAACGGCGCCCACACAATAGAGGACCAGGGCGGTCGCATGATCAGCACCGGCTATGTCACCTCCAGCTATCACAGCCCGATCCTGCGACGCCCCATTGCGCTCGCCCTGCTGCGGCATGGTCGCAAACTGCAAGAATCGGGCGCGAAGATTGAGGTTTTTCATCTGGGCAACCGCAGACCGGCACGGGTCGTCGCCCCCTGCTTCTTCGATCCCAAGGGAGGGCGCTTGCATGACTGAGCTCTTGGCAGAGGCAGCCGATGTCAACCTAATCCCTGCCCCGAAAATCAAAGGCTTGTCGCTGAATGTTGCCAACCCCGATGCGGTTCTGTTGCTCGGTGGTCACGCCAAGGAGGCAGGCTTTGCCAAGGCGGCGAAGTCGGCCCTCAGGATCGACCTTCCGGCGCCTGGTCAGCAGGCCGGCAAACAGCGTCTATTGATCTGGCAGGGCTATGGACGTTGGCTGGTCTACTGCCACAGCAGCGGCGAGGCCGCTTTGGCAGCGTTGCAGAAGGCCCTTGGGAACGAGGGTCCGGTTAGCGATGTGACCGACGGCTTCTTCGTCGTCGAGATCGAAGGCGCCAAGCTGCGCGATTTGCTGGCAATGGGCACAAGCACCGACTGTTGTGCTGAGGCCCTGCCAATCGGCGGCAGTGCTGTCCTGCGCTTTGCCGAGTTACCGGCCACGCTGCTGATCACCGGCCGCGACAAGGCGCTGCTGTTGGTGGAACGTGCCAGCAGGGACTATGTCTGGACTTGGCTCTGCCGCGCGGCAGGCCTCTTGACCTAAACGCAAGGATCACCCCATGCCGAATGCTGCCGACCGTCAGGGACTGACCATGACGGGAGCCGATGCCGACTGTGCGGCCCTCTACGACCAAGGCACGCAAGGCTTCCTCTGCTACAACGGCGATCCAATCGGCGGCATCAAGAAGGCCCTAGAACAGCGCCCCGACTTCGTCATGGGCTACCTCTTCATCGCCATGCTCAATCTGACCGGCATGGAGCCGCAGAGTTGGCGGCGGGCGGCGAAGAAGCTGGACCAGGCCGAAGCACTGGAGATGAACCCGCGCGAGCGCCAGCATCTGGCCGCCGCGCGCGCCTTCGGCGCCGGCGACTTCACCAAGGCACTTGCCTGCCTGGAAGCGCTGCTGCTGGAATGGCCACGCGATATCCTGGCCCTCCAGGTCGGCCAGATCCTCGACTTCTATTGCGGCGATGTACGCAGCATGCGTGACCGCGTGGCGCGGCGCATGCATGCCTGGTCGCGGAACGACCCGAGCTATCACGGCGTCTTAGGCTTGCATGCTTTTGGGCTGGAGGAGTGTGGGCTCTACCGCCAGGCCGAATCCGAGGGTCAAGCCGCTGTCGGCCTCAATCCCGAGAATGGCTGGGCCGTCCATGCCGTGGCCCACGTCTATGAAATGGAAGCACGTTCGGAGGCGGGCATCGCTTGGCTGCGCGGCACCCAAGAGGGCTGGACCCGTGAGAACTTCTTCCAGATGCACAACTGGTGGCATTTGGCACTCTGCCATCTGGAACGCGACGAAGAAGAAGCCGCCTTGGCGATCTACGATGGCCCGATCATGGCGGCCCGCAACGGCGTAATCCTCGAGTTGACCGATGCGGCCTCTTTGCTTTGGCGCCTACGCCTTCGCAACATCGATGTGGGTGCGCGCTGGCAGCCGATCGCCGAGGCCTGGTTGCCCTTCCTGGAGGAGGATGTCCACGCCTTCAACACCGTGCACGGCGTGATGGCCTTCCTTGCTGACCAGCGGCTTGAGGATCTGCAAACGCTGCTAGGGAAAATGGAAGCAGCGGCGAAGGGCGACAGCGAAAATGGTCGAATGGAACGCATGGTCGGCCTACCATTGTCCCGAGGCCTGATCGCCTTCGACCGCGGCGACTACGAGGACTGCATCGATCATCTGGCGGGCTTGCGTTCGACAGCTCAGCTCTTCGGCGGTAGCCATGCACAGCGCGACATCATCGACCTCACTTTGTTGGAGGCAACAAAGCGTGCCGGCAAGCAATCCCTCCTGTTGGCCCTGGTCGCCGAACGCTCCGCACTGCGCCCCGACAGCGGCTGGGTCCGGCGCTACCTCTCGGCGCTAACCCAAGCCTGAAAACAACCAAGACAGTCTAAGTTCCGACAATACCTCCCCTGTTGCCGCCGATTCCCGGACCCACGAGTCGCCGCCTTCCTCTATGCAAGGCCTTCCCAATCGGAAGGAAAGTGAGACCGGTCCGATCACGTTCGCAGATTCATGGCAAGCTCTCCCTGCAAGGCCAGACCGGTCGAGGGTCCGGATTAGACTTAGGAACGTAAAGGCTTGAAAGGTCTGATCTTCAAGCTGATCGTTCAGCCAGACCACTACCGATCGCAAGGTCGGTCGGAGCCTCCAGTCAGAGCGCAGCCGGCCGAGGATTGAAGCCGGGGCGCGACGCTTGGCGAAGCATCCACAGGCATCTGCACCTTGCATTGCCCAAAGGCTGGCGTTATGCGATGCGGACTGACGTTTGGCCTCTGCCGCCTAGGAGCGGCCGCAACAGACCTTTCTCCAACGCAGGACTCGAGAATAGACGATGTTATCGCGTGTCATGGGCATGCTCTCGGCCGATATGGCCATCGATCTGGGGACCGCCAACACCCTGGTCTACGTGAAGGGCCGGGGCATCGTTCTGAACGAGCCCTCGGTCGTCGCCATCGCGGAAGGCCGCGGCAAGAAGCAGGTCCTGGCGGTCGGCGACGAGGCGAAGATGATGCTGGGTCGCACGCCCGGCAACATCCAGGCAATCCGCCCCTTGCGCGACGGCGTCATCGCCGACTTCGAAGTCGCCGAGGAGATGATCAAGCACTTCATCCGCAAGGTACACAACCGGCGTTCCTTCGCCTCGCCACAGGTCATTGTCTGCGTGCCCTCCGGTTCGACCGCCGTCGAACGGCGCGCCATTCAGGAATCTGCCGAGAGCGCCGGCGCTCGGCGGGTCTTCCTGATCGAAGAGCCGATGGCGGCCGCTATCGGCGCTGGCCTGCCGGTGACGGAGCCCACCGGGTCCATGGTGGTCGACATCGGTGGCGGCACCACGGAGGTCGCCGTCCTATCGCTGGGCGGTATCGTCTACTCGCGTTCAGTGCGCGTCGGCGGCGACAAGATGGACGAAGCCATCATCGGCTACATCCGCCGCAACCACAATCTGCTGGTCGGCGAGAGCACAGCAGAGCGCATCAAGAAAGAAACCGGATCGGCCTGCCCGCCCGAAGACGGCGACGGTCGGATCATGGAGGTCAAGGGTCGCGACCTGATGAACGGCGTCCCCAAGGAATTGATCATTACCGAGCACCAGGTCTCGGAGTCTTTGGCCGAGCCGGTCGGCGCCATTGTCGAGGCGGTCAAGGTCGCCCTGGAGCACACCGCGCCGGAGCTGGCCGCCGACATTGTCGACAAGGGTATCGTGCTGACCGGCGGCGGTGCCCTCCTGGGCAACCTGGATTTCGTGCTGCGCGCTGCGACCGGTCTGCCAGTCTCTATTGCCGACGACCCGCTGTCCTGCGTGGCGCTGGGCACCGGCCGCTGTTTGGAAGAGATGAAAGTCCTGCGCACCGTCCTCATTTCGATGTATTGAGCGCATTTTTTACGCAAGACATCACAAAAGACTGCTTGAAAGCTTGGACGACGCGAGTCGCCTGCGATAGTGTCCAAGGCGTTTCGAGAGAGCGTCTTGCCGCGCCGGACAATCCAAAGCCAGCAAGATGCATCAGCGTAAGGCGATTGAGGGTCGAGCCCGCCAATGCAACGGCCATTGACCGTAGCAAGACTTGCAACCCCGCTGAAGGCCTGGGCAGGACGCCTGACCTTCGCCTTCCTGGTCGCCGCTGCCTTTACCCTGATGCTGCTGTCCAAAGCCGATGTCGCCGTTGTCGAACGCGCCCGCTCGGCCGTCGACGATGCCGTCGCACCGCTGCTGGAGGCGCTGTCACGCCCGGTCACGACGGTTAATGGCATCATCGACTATGCCGAAGAGATGGCAGCGCTGCGCGCCCAGAACGAGGCTTTGAAGGCTGAGAACGAACGGCTCTTGACTTGGCAAGCACGAGCGCTGGAGTTACAGTCTGAAAACAAACGCTTAGCTGCTCTTCTTAACTTCGCGCCGGACCCGGAGGCACGCAGCGTCAGTGCGCGTATCATCGGCGATCAGGGCGGCGCTTTCGCTCGCTCGCTGTTGCTGAATGCCGGCAGCCTGCAGGGGGTTGGTCGCGGCCAGGCGGCAATGACCGGCAATGGCCTGGTCGGCCGCGTCGTCGGCACCGGCGAGCGCAGCTCTCGCGTCCTCCTCTTAACCGACATCAATAGCCGCATCCCCGTTCTGGTCGGCGAGCAGCGGCACCGTGCAGTGCTCGCCGGTGACAACACCCCGGAACCACACCTGCTCTACGTCGACCCCGACGTTCAGCTCGGCCGAGGCGACTACGTGGTGACCTCCGGCGACGGCGGCATCTTTCCAAATGGACTGCCGATCGGGCGGCTCTCGGCCATCGCCGAAGGCAAGAGCGCCGTGCGCCCCTTCGTCAACTGGGATCGGCTGGAGATTCTTCGCCTCATCGATTATGGTGTCGTTCGGGATTCCGAACCGACGCTCAGCGAGTCGCAGTGAACCGGCCAGTCTTGCGGAAGATCTTCTCGATCAGCAGAGAACGCGAGGGCGTTTTGCGAGCAAAGACAATAGGCTGAAGGGCGAACTGTTCCTGCTATGACAGCAGCGTTTATTGGATAGGTGTTTGACGACGATATGTTCGTAACGGCTCTGCAGAAAATCGATCGCTGGACTCGCATGCTGCTACCGGGGCTGCTGGCCCTGGCCTTGATCCTGATCGGCATGGTGCCAGTGCGCTTGGCCGGAATCACGCCGATCTCGCCCTGGCTGCTGCTCATCCTTGTCTTCTTCTGGACCGTGCATCGACCAGATCTCCTGCCGGTCTGGGCGGTTTTCGGCCTGGGGCTCTTGAGCGATCTTTTGGGCGGCGGCCCGATCGGACCCGGAACCTTTACGCTGCTGCTGATCTACGGCGCCGTCAAAGCCCAGCGGCGCTACATCATCCCGCATTCCTTTGTGGTGCAGTGGATCGTCTTCGCTCTGGTCGCGATTCTGGCGGAATCTCTGCTGTTCTTGAGTCAGATGATCGCGCTGCGCGCCATCCTCGCAGTCGAGCCCGCGGCCTTTCAGGTCTTGATGACGATCGCCATTTATCCTTGTCTGGCCTGGGTGTTCGTGCTGACCCAGAACAGCTTCCTGAAACAAGCCTAAGGCAGGGGAACGCCCATGGCATTGCGCCAGCACAATGAGGAACTGCGCCGCACCCGGAGCCTAACCCGGCGAGCCCTGGTGCTGGGCGGGCTGCAGCTAGGGCTGTTCGGCCTCTTGGGCGCACGACTCTACCAGCTGCAGGTGGTGCAGAAGGATCGTTACAGCCTGCTGGCCGAAGAGAACCGCATCAACATGCGCCTGCTGGCGCCGCCGCGCGGCCGGCTCGTTGATCGCTTCGGCGAAGATCTGGCGATCAATCGGCGCAATTACAAAGTCATGCTGGTGCGCGAGCAGAGCCAAGACTTGGAAGAGACTCTGACCCTGCTGCAGCAGATTGTCCCCCTGGAGGAAGCCGATCTGGAGCGCCTGGGCCGTGACCTGCGCCGCACCCGCGCCTTCATCCCGGTCATGGTGGCAGAGAACCTGACCTGGGATCAGGTCAGTCAGATCGAGGTTAGCGCGCCGGAACTGCCCGGTATCTCGATCGATGTCGGTGAGACCCGTATCTACCCCTTGCGCGAGTCCATGGCGCACATCGTCGGCTATGTCGGCCCGGTGTCAGAGCGCGAGCTGAAGGGCTCGACCGATCCGCTGCTGCAACTCCCCGATCTGCGCATCGGCAAGAGCGGTGTGGAGAAGGAGTACGACAAGCGTCTGCGCGGCCGTGCCGGCACCTTGGAGTACGAGGTCAACGCCTATGGACGGACCATCCGCGATCTGAAGCGTCAGGACGGCGAGCCGGGCAAGGATCTGGTGCTCTCTATCGATTCGCGTTTGCAGCGCTACGCCCATGAGCGCCTGGCCGCCGAGACCGCCGCGTCCGCCGTGGTGATGGATATCCACAACGGCGATCTTCTGGCACTGGCCTCGGTGCCGACCTTCGATCCCATGAATTTCGTCCTGGGGCTCACCGGTGCCGACTGGAACCGCCTGACCCAGGATCCGTTGAAGCCGCTCTCCAACCGCTCCGTCTACGGCCTCTATGCACCCGGCTCCACCTTCAAGATGCTGGTGGCGTTGGCCGCCCTGGAGGCTGGGATCGGGCCCAACCAGACCGTCTATTGCCCGGGTCACTACAAGCTCGGCAAGTCGCGCTTCCACTGCTGGCGGCGCTGGGGCCACGGCCACATGGATATGCTGGATTCGATCCGTCAGTCCTGCGACGTCTACTTCTACGACGTCTCCCGGCGCATTGGCATCGCGCGCATCGCCGCCATGGCCAAGAAGCTGGGCCTGGGCGTGCCGACCGGTCTGGACCTCCCCGGCGAGCGCGGCGGCGTCATCCCGACCAAAGCCTGGAAGCAGGAGAACCTGGGCCAGCCCTGGCAGATCGGCGAGACTCTGGTGTCCGCCATCGGGCAGGGCTTCGTGCTGTCGACGCCAGTGCAATTGGCGCTTATGACCGCGCGCATCGCCAATGGCGGCAAGGCCGTGGTTCCACGCTTGCTACGCGGACAGCGTGACGAGAACACCGCGGTCCGCATCACCCATCCCCTGGCGGACCTAGGCATCCCCAGCCAACACCTGGCGATCGTCAAGGAGGGTATGGATCAGGTGGTTAACCACCGTCGCGGAACCGCCCGAAAAGCGCGCATCAAGGAGGAGGGCTGGGAGATGGCCGGCAAGACCGGCACCAGCCAGGTACGCCGCATCACCATGGCCGAGCGTGCGCGCGGTGTGACTCGGAACGAGGACCTGCCCTGGCGGCGCCGCGACCATGCACTCTTCGTTGCCTACGCCCCCGTACAAGCGCCGCGCTATGCCTGCGCAGTGGTGGTGGATCACGGTGGCGGCGGCTCCAAGGCAGCCGCCCCGATCGCCCGCGACCTGCTGATCGAGACACAGCGTCTGGCCCCTCTGGCCACCCCTGCCCTGCCGCTTGCCTCCTACCAACGCGACCGGCAAGAGAGCTGAGGGCGGCGATGTCACTGCTGAGCGGCTATCGCGGCGAACCCAGCTACTCTCTCGGGCAGAAGCTTCTACAGGTCAACTGGGTGCTGGTCTTGTTGCTCTGCCTGCTGACCGGTGTTGGGCTCTTGATGCTCTATTCCGCCGGCGGCGGCCAAGCTGACCCCTGGGCCACGCGCCAGGCGATACGCTTTGGCGTGTCGCTCGCGATCCTGCTGATGATCGCGCTGGTCGATATCCGCTTTTGGTACCGCATGGCCTATCCGATCTACGGCACGGCTATGCTGTTGCTGGTCGCGGTCGAGGTCGCCGGCCACACAGGTATGGGCGCACAGCGCTGGATCGACCTTAAGGTCTTTCAGTTGCAGCCCAGCGAGGTCATGAAGATCGCGCTGGTGTTGGCTCTGGCGCGCTACTTCCACACCCTGGCGCCGGAGGATACTGGCCGTCCGGTAAAGTTGATCGCGCCGCTGCTGCTGGTGCTGGCGCCAGTGGCGCTGGTGCTGAAGCAGCCGGACCTGGGCACGGCCGGCATGCTGATGGCGGCCGGCGGTGCCGTCTTCTTCTGCGCCGGTGTGCGCTATTGGATGTTCGCCGTCGTACTGGCACTGGCAGCGGCTGCGGTACCGGTCGCCTGGGATATGCTGCACGACTATCAACAGGCCCGTATTCTGACGTTCCTCGACCCCGAGAGCGATCCGCTGAACAGCGGCTATCACATTCTGCAGTCAAAGATCGCCTTGGGCTCCGGCGGCCTGTGGGGCCAGGGCTTCCTGCAGGGCACACAAAGCCATTTGAGCTTCCTTCCGGAGAAGCAGACAGACTTCATCTTCACCATGTTGGCCGAGGAATTAGGCCTGGTTGGCGCGGTTGGTCTGCTGGTGCTCTATGCACTGGTGCTGGCTTACGGCTTTGCCATCGCCTTCAGCGCGCGCAGCCATTTCGCCCGCTTGCTGGTTCTGGGCATCACCGTGAACCTCTTCCTCTACGTCTTCATCAACATCGCCATGGTGACCGGCATCGTCCCCGTCGTCGGCGTACCCTTACCATTGATCTCCTATGGCGGCACCGCCATGCTGGCCATCATGGTCTCCTACGGCCTGGCCATTTCGGCCTATGTCCACCGCGAAACCAAAATCGCACGACGCGGCTTGAGCGAAGACTAGGGAGCCTCGCGTGAACCGCTGTCGTCGGGGTTTGGAATGCGGGCATGACACGGCATCATAAATCATGCTTGCAGGCGCCTAACGGGCTTGCTATATCCCCCGCTCTCTTGGGCGGGCGCATAGCTCAGTTGGTAGAGCAGCTGACTCTTAATCAGCGGGTCCAAGGTTCGAGTCCTTGTGCGCCCACCAAAGAGATCAATGACTTAGATCATAGGCGACCGTGAACAGACGGGGAACTGTCCAAGTCTGTCCAAGGCGATTGTCCAAGTTTCTCTGCGGCCCTGTTCTGCGGTTGTTCTGCTCTACCACTATTCGGTGTATTCCTCGGGGCAAATCCAACGTGCTTGTTGGCGTCGACATCTGTTGATTGCCAAGATTAAATGGCGGTGATGTTGTCTTACCTTCCTGGGGACCGATCGTGGCATCGTACATAATCCTTTTTGGGAGAGAAACAGGGCTTTCCGAGTTGGACGTCGTGCTCCTTATTGGGTGCCCAATTGCATGTGCTCTCGGGACGATCGTCTCCGGAATCGTGCAGCAGTTGGCGGATCCTCCAACTCTCAGCAAGAACTACAAGACATTTATCGATAGCGTGCGAGACCATAGAGCTGCGTTTGAAGCTACCGCGAATATTGAACAGTCATCAGCGTTTTATCAACAGTTAAACAAAGAACTTCTTCAACTTCATCAAAAGAAGGAGAAGAGGTGGAATCTTTGGCGCATCCCGAGATTGGCGTTTACTGGATTCGCACTGGGTTTTGTTGTTGCTCTATACTTTGTTGGAGCCATTACACAGGATATTACGTCAGTAGCAAGGGTAATGGGGTTATGTATTCTTCTTGGGTATCAAGCACCAAATATCTGGTTTTTGCAGGAAACGCTAATTGGAAAGTTCGTAGAAAAGAAAATATTAGAGATAACTAAAGAACAAAGTACTATTTTACAGAAAGATAGGGGCGATAGTGAGAATAAAAATGCTTCCTCCTCTTCAGGTACGGAAGATTTGGGCGAGCGTGATAGGCGGGATAAAGGCTGACTCTCCCGAATTTAGTTTTATGGCTGTTACCCCTTCTGCTCAGCTTCCAGGCGCCGGCGAAAGGCCCCGGCGGCAAGCTTTCTTGTGCGCACCAGGTAGCGGTCGATTATGTTGACGCAGTGCTGCGGGCTGTGGCCGGTGATGGCGGCGATGGCGATGGCCTCGACGCCGGCTTCGGCCAGGCGGGTGACGGCGGTGTGACGCAAATGCATGAAGGTGAGCTCGGCCGTGGCGATGGCGCTGCGGTCGATCAGGCCTTCGTCGGCCGGGAAGCTGGGGTGCGCGTCGGCCAAGGCCTTGCGGACCTGGTCAAAGTCGTCGCGGAACTGCCAGGTGGTGTAAGGCAGGCCGGTCGACTCCTTGACGATCGCGGTGGTGGCGTGGATCCCAGAGGCCGCCTGGCGCACGAAGGCTGACTCGAAGCGGGTGACCAGGTGCGGAATCAAGTGCACCTCGAGGAGGCCGTGCGCGTCATACTTGGCGCCCTTGGCCTGGTTCACGACCAGGCCCTGGGCGGACAGCAGGTTGCGGCCAAGGGCCAGGACGTCCGCCTTGCGTTGGCCGCACCACTCATTCAGCAAGACCGCGTCGCCGACGGCCGGCAGACCCAGCTGATCGGCGGTTGCGGCGAAGGCCTCGACGGCAGCGCGTGGCCAGATCAGGCCCTTGGGCGCCTTGTACTCACTGGCGAAGCCCTTGGCGATGTTGCGATCGAGCCAGGAGAGTCGCTGGCCATAGTTCAGGAGGATGGAAAGCACCGAGGCAACGCTGCGCGCCTTGGCCGGTGTGGCCTGGTAGAGCGGGTCGAAGAGGTCTTCCGCGTCCTCCGGCGAGAGTTCGGCGACAGGATCCTGACCGGCCCAGTCCTCGAGGAGCTTCAGCGCCGGGTCATACTGCTTTAGCCGGGTGTAGGGCTTCAGGCTCGCATAGCGCCTTGAGGCCCTGTAGCGCTCGATGAGAACCTTTAGGGTCTTGTCCGACGTCTTGGGCGTCAGCTCGGCTGCAATGGCCTCCTTCCCCTCTGTGCGCCAGCGATAGAGCTTCTCGTTCCATTCCTGCGCCTCGCGCTGTGCGACCAAGGGATCGTCGGAGAGGCGGACAGGCTGCCAGCCGTCGCGACGCAGCTCGGCCCAGGGCTGCCAGAAGTAACGCGTGGCGTGACTACCGTCGGGCAGCTTGCGGCCGCGCTTGGTGACCAGGTAGGGGATCTTGATTCTAGCCATTGTCGGTCTCCCCCCGCTTCGGCGGGACATAGTCAGGCAGCCGCCGCAGGTTCTCGAGCGCGGCGCAGGCGAGTGCACGTTCTCGGCTGATCGGGAACTCGCCCTTCAGGTAGCGGACGATCGTCGAGAGGTTGACGTCGAGCTCGGCGGCGGCTTGACGCTGGCTCAAGCCCATGCGGTCGAGCCAGGCGCGGAACTGATCTGGTGTCATCTCTCTCCCCTTCATCGCCGGCGATGCTGGCACTCACTCGAGCCGGCCGCACAGGACTGCGAGGCCGGCTCTCACAGGGTCAGTGGTAAGCGCTCCAGCTGGCGGCGGTGCCGTTCCACAGCCGGGCGGTTCTGACGTCGTCGATCCGCACCGAGGGGCTGCCGCCCGCCATGTTCACCTTGCGCCGCAGGCTCTCGCCGCAGTAGGCGGCCAGCTTCGGCACGCTCTTGCCCTGTTCCCAGGCGGTATCCTTGCTGATCCGACTCAGCTCGCGCAACTCCACCATGGTTTTGCTGACCAGCTTAGTGACTTCGAAGAACTCGACGTTGGTCTGCTCGTAGCCCCAGCAGGTCCGCAGGACGTGGCCGAGCTGGAGGTTGTGCGGCTGATGCTGTTCCTTGCGCCGCTGTTCCTGCTGCGCTTTGCGGGTGCGTAGGATGTCGAAGTACTCTGCGACCCTGTTGCCCCGCTTCTCCTCAGACGAGAAGATGTAGTGAATGCCGGGCTTGCGTGCCCTGGCGGTGTAGCCGACAGCGCAGATCTGACCCTTCTTGGACTGGTAGAGCCAAGCGACGGCGCCAGTGGCTTTGTCGACCACGCGCGAGATCTGAGAGTCACCCTCGGCTGCAGACGGTATGAAGTCGCGTTCCATGTCGGTCTCCTCTTGCCTAGATGCAGTATGTATGCGTGACGCATACATATATCAAGAGGATAACAGCAAGTTAGTTGATGATGACGATCGCGCCGATCAGGAAGAGAAACCCGGTAGCAAGGCCGGTCACGATCGAGGCCACAAAGGAGAAGAGGTGCACGCGGTAGATCCAAGTCGGAGGGCCGACCTCGGTCGCCAGCATCGCGGCCGAGGTGTTACTGACGTAGCGGAAGCCATAGCCGGCGATGCTGGTGGCGGCGCCGGCGATCCACCAGGAAACTGCCGTGAGGATGCTGGTGGCCTCGATGCCCAGCGCCGGCAGCCGCGCTGCTGCGGTTAGAACGGCGATGATGGCGCCGCTGTTCACGATCAGGCACCACTTTAGATAGTCGCCGCCGCTGCTGTTGGCGATCTCCTGGAAGACTTTGGCTTGGTCGTTGGGGTCGATGCTCATGGGATAGTCCTCTGTCTTAGCTCTCGGGGGCGCAGATCTGGTGGAACCTGTCGCACCAGTGCCTTGCGGTAGGTGGCGGCGCAGAGATCGGCATGCAACTTCAGATCATTGCCGCCGCGGGGGTCGATCGGTTCGCGCTCGACCTTAGCCAGTGTATGCGTGACGCCCTTCTTTGTCTGGCCGCGGATGAGATAGGCAAGCGGCAGCACGGACTGGTTAGGGTTGTGCTCCTCGACCCAGATGCGGAGGTAGCGGAGCGGCATCAGTGAAACCCTCCGCCCTTGGTGTCCGGGGACTCCGGAAAGTGCGTGTCGATCTCGTCGATGAGGGCGAAGCAGAGACTCTGCAGGGCTGCAACGCGACCGCGGAACTGCATGGCCAGGTCGTCGCCCGGATGCGCGCGCCCATCCTCGTCGATTCGATCGATAAGGTGATTGTTGATGATGCCGACAGCCTGCAAGAGATCGTACTGAGAGAACTGCCAAGCCAAGATGTGATCGTCGTCCGCATCTGCACCGAGGCGCACCATCAGGAGCCTGTCGCCAGACGAGAGCTTGGTTGCTCTCAGGAAGTTCTCGATCTGTTGTCTTTGTTCGGGTGTCATTGCTCGCCTCCTAGGTCTTCGGCGACGTTGCGAACCTCGGCGACAAAGGTCGCTGCGGCATCAAGGAGGCGGTATTGGCGTTCCATGTTGGCGCGCCCCTCCTTACTAATCAGCTTCTGCGCCAAGGTCGGGTCGAGATAGAAGGCGGCCTCTTCCTGCTGGCGCAGGCTGGCGGCGATCTCGGCAAAGGGGTAGGCGTGCAGCAGGCGGAAGGCGACGCCAATGACCTGGTAGAGCTCTTCGGCGGTGTACTCTCGGCTCATGCCCCTGCCCCTATGGCGAGCTGTTTGGCGCGCTCGCGCCGCTCTCGCCGGCGCTCCGCGACCTGGTCCGGCTGAACCGGTTGGGTCGGTTGGGCTGTCTGGGCCGGCGCGTCATCGCTTCGGTCGCTTTGTCCTGCAATCCAGGCCGCGACCTGAGCGCGGGACCAGGTGCGTCCCCCCGGAAGCGGTGCCGGGAAGCCCGCCAGCTTGCGCCGTCGCTTTCGGAAGTAGGCGACGGAGAGCTTGAGGCCGGCCGCAACCTCGGCCGTGGTCATGACCAGATCGCTCATGCCTCCCTCCCCTCACCCGCTTCAGTCGGCGGCACCACCGGCGCACGGGTCGGAACCCCAACGGCTTCGCATATCATCAGAGTCCAATCATCCGACCAGGAGGAGAGCTTGGCGGCCAATGCCCCCGCCAGCCAAAGCTGCGCCATCGGCGTCTCCATAGCGAGCATCACCGGCAATGTCCGTTTGGCTTCGTCGCCAGAGAAAGGGCCAACGTCAAGGGCGCCGCTGGCACTCATGTTGCAGGCGACTCCGCGCGTCTGAAGATAATCGTGCGCGTATTCAGCCGAGATCGGCCAGCACTCCGTCTCCTCTCGTAGCGGGAGGTGCAGTGCATGTCCTTTCAGCAGATCCCAGAGGAACAACCTGACGCCAAGCCAGGGACGTTCAGAGAGGTGGCGCTGCAGGCGACGCTTCAAGATATCCGTCCTCGCCACCGCATGATCGCCACCTGGCATCGGTAAGGGTGCCTCGTCATCGCGCGGCGGATCTGCTTGCGGTTCACCGAGCGATTGGTCAGCTGGATCGGCCTCGGTCTTTCTTCCAATGCTGAAAGACATGTCTCGCCGGCTCGGCTCCTCAATCGGCCGCGGCGGGAAGGGTGACGGTGCGGCAAGGATCTGCTGCTGTTCGTCCGGAGGGGCCGTCGCCATCGACCTTGCCTGCTCAATGGTGATCTCGCCGGCGGCGAGCGCCTCTTTGGCCTCTTCGATCAGGCCGGTGCCGATTGACACGCGCTGCTGCACGTAGCGTTGGCTCTTGCCGATGGTCTCGGCCAGCGCCGCTGTGGTCCAGCGCTCAGGATCCAAGGCCATCAGCTCGGCATAGGCCTCGCCCTCTTCGATCGGGGTCAGCTGCACGCGTTGGACATTTTCCAGGATTGCCAACACGCGGGTCTCGGCCTCGTCCTGCTGCAGGACCAAGACCGGGATGTTGGCTTCATGCGGATCCCACTCGTCCCTCTCGACCAACTGACCGATTGCAAGGTAACGGCGTTCGCCGGAGATCAGCTGAAAGCGATCGGTTCTGGTCGGTACCGGTCGGGCAACCAGATTCTGCAGGATCCCGTGACGCTTGATCGAATGAGCCAGACCGGTCAACTCAGTTTCCGCAAAAACTTGGCGCGGATTGTTCAAATCAGGCTCGAGTTGCTCGAGGCTACAAAGGCGAACGCCGTGCGTCTCGAGCTCGGCCTCGCCCAGCAGCTGGGCGAGTGGCACCTCGAGCGCGGCTGACAGCTTACGCCATGTCTCGAGCTTCAGATCCTTGGTCTTGCCGGAGAAGAAGGGAGAGAGCGTCGCAACCGGCAAGTCCGCTTGGCGCTCCGTCTCGCGCAACGACCAGCCTTTGGCGTCAATCTCGCTGCGCAGTCTGTGGCAATCGCTGGATGTCATCTCGCACTCCTGAATAGACAGAATTCTGTCCATTTAGCTCTTCAGAAATCTGATCGTCAAGAGTAGGCCGGCATTTTGTGATGACATCGGCCTCCATAGACGGTAGTGTTGGAGTGGGAGATTTCACCTGAAAGGGAAGCGCTATGCGAAGCGTCTCAATCGCTCTGATCAGCTTGTTGCTCCTGCTCGGCTGTCGATCGGAGCGCCAGTTTCAACAAGCGGCAGAGTCTTGGATCGGCCGATCCGAAGGCGAACTGATCCAATCCTTGGGCGTGCCAGACAGATCACACAAGTACGGCGCTTCAACCTATCTCGAGTATCACTATGGTAGCTCGGTCGAGATGCCCGGCCTGCCGCCCGCCTACACGGCGACAGTGATTGGAGACTCGATCTATGTCGACTCTATTCCCGGCAGCCCCGCTTACACCGTCTCGGAGCACTGCGCGCTGACCTTTCAGATGCGCGCTGGCAAGGTCTATGACTATTCATACCGAGGCAACGGCTGTCGGGCTTAGAACTGCCCTAGAAGAACCTGCTGCCATTCGATCACGCGATAGAGCGCGCGGATTCTCTCTGTCGGTATGGTCTCGTCTCGACGCTCCGGATGATAGCTGCGCAGGGTGAAGTTTTGGCTATCGCGAGTGATTAGTTGACGCAACAGGCAGGGCTTCTTGACCGGTCCATCCGGATCCAACTGCAGGATGACATGAGCGTGCACGTGCGCTGGCAGCTCTCGGGTCGCAAAGACGAACTCTCCAATATTGCGCCACGGCGCCATGACGTTCGTGTTCGTGTAGCAGGCAAAAAGGTCGCGAAGCTGAGCAAAGCGACTGTGCCTCGGCAGGTAGCCTAACGGTTTGCTCCCGATCTCCAAGTCGTAGGAGAACTCTTTACTGATCGCAAGGTCAAACGAGCTGGCGAAATCGTTGAAGATCGGCACGTCTTCTATAAATGTGATCGCTTTCTGAAAGGGGGCCGGCTCATCGGAAAAGCCTGGAACCGCATCTGGCTCTGCTGCCTCCGGATAGCTGTCGTCGACCAGATCGTTGACAGGCCGCTGAAGTGCCTTGGCAATCGCCAGCAAGGTCGAGCCCTGCGGCGATCGCGTGCGGCCGGCCACGATTTCTCGCAGTGCTGAACCACCGATCTTCGCTCGGCGGGCGAAGGCGGATTGCGATTCGCCAGTCTCTTTGAAGTGGGCTTTCAGAACCCTTTGAACCTTGGTTTCTTCCATAGGTTTCCTTCTGCGTCGCAACGCGCAGAAAATCATCTGCTAAAATCTGCTTGCAAATCGTCAGAAAACTGACAATCATCGCAACCCATGAAAATACGAGACCGACTCATCGCGCGGATTGAGCGGTATCGCGAGAGGAACAACCTCAGCGAAACGCAGTTCAGTGCTCGCGCCAGCGGAAACCCAAACTTCCTGCACAACCTTCGACGAGGCAAGGTGACGCTCGAGAGTATCGAGCGCGCCGAAGAGTATCTCGACCTACATGAGGCGGTGGCCAACGGCCAGCTTCAGACTGGCGACACGGCGAGGGTCTGATGCCCCAGACCCTCGTGCCGCAAAGCCTCGCCGCGCTGCATTCCTCTTCAGCCAGTGATTCCCCGTCATCACGGAGATCACAGCATGAGGAGGCACGAAGTTTCATGCGGAAAAAACCGAAGCGAACTTCGGTCAAAGAGGCCTTGAAGGAGACCTTGCAGCGGCTTGCCGGCAAGGAACCTGGCGGGGCCAAGGCGCTGGCCAAGGTGGCTGGGGTCTCGCCGCGCGCTGCTGAGTCGTGGCTCTACGATGCGACAGCGCCGGGGACGGTGCAGCTGCTCGAGCTTGCGGCCCACTACGATGAGGTCTGGGATTTAATCTGCCTTTTGACTGGCCGACGGCCGGTGACACTCTCGGCCGAGAAGAAGTGCGAGCTCGCCAAGCTGCTCGCCTGCCTGCTCGAAGACGAGGGCGGTCGATGATTCTCAGCCGTCCTTCCTTGGTCATCCAGACCCACCACTGGCAGCGGCCGCACTGGTCGCGTCGCGCCTCGAGCTGGAGGTTGTGCCTGGGCTGGATTTCCTTGATCAGGCTCTCCCGAAAGCTGACCAACCTGCTGGCTGCAGCGGCTCGGGAGCTGGGGTGGTGCGTGATCGGCCTTGGAATGACAAGGACAAGGCAGCGGCGATCGCCATGATTCGGAAGGGAGATGTCTCCTATCAGGCCATCGCTAACATCTTCGGACGCACGAAGAACGCTATCACAGGCTTGGCGACGCGCAGTGGTCTGGCGCGCCGAGAAAGGAATCCGGCTCGAGGCCTTGCTTGGACAGGAGAAGAAGTCGATCAGCTCCGCCGCCTCCTTCTGAAGGGCGTCAGCGTCGAGCGGATTGCCATGAAGCTTCAGCGGCCGCCCTGTGGCGTGCGGCGAAAGATGGGCAGCCTCGGGTTGCAGGAGAAGAAGGTCTCGATGGTCGCTGCCGCTTCCAGGTCGCCGACGCTCTATCCGCTAACCCAGGCCCCAATTCTGCCGGCCAAGACCTGCCAGTTCATCGCCGGCACTCCGAGTCAAGACGACGCCTGCAAGTGCGGGCGAACCTCGGTGGATGGCTACTCCTACTGTAGAGCACATCTCGAACGCTGCGGCGGTCGACGCAGGTTTCGAGCCTTGACCTCATGACGGCCGTCGGCTCCCCACCTTTAGGCCGTCATGGCTGCCTGCCAAGCTTTCCTCCTGCAGGCAGCGTTGCGGCGGTCGCGACAAGTCCCTACCCTTGGACCCGTCGCGGCCGCCCTCACCCGCACCCTTTTACTTCAAACAAGGGTTTCAGCGCCCGAATTGCTGGTAAAGAGCTGGGGCGACGGGGAAAAGTCCAATCTTTTCAAGGCTGTGACAGCTGTGACGCAAGTAGTTTCGAACGTGACAGATTTTCCCTTTTAAATCAATGCTGTAACGCTTGTGACGCTGTGACGCTTAAGAGCACCCTTCATGGGCGCGCGCGTGTAAGGGGGGAGTCTGTCGTCACAACGTCTCAACGTCACATCTCTCATATAAAATTATTAAAAAGATATATAGAACAAAGACTTATAGGCATTGACCTTTGTGACGATTGCTGTGACGCCGCCTGGCAAGCGTCACAGCCTTGTAAACAAAGGATAAATCGAGATCTCCTCGTTAACACCCTGATCGAAGCCCCTCGATCGGCGCCTCAGAGCAATAGATTCGGGGGTGTTTATGCCTGAGGGCCGCAAGGGTGGCGCCGTCGCGGCGCTCGAGGGGCTGGCTGGCGAGATTGGCGCGCCGCCGACGGCCGACGGTGAGCAGCTGAGCCTGCTGCCGGGCGAGGCTGTCGAGGGGCGGAAGCCGGGCCGGCCGGCAGGATCGCAGAACGCCTCGACCAAGGAATGGCAGAAGTACCTGCTCGGCCGCTACGGCTCGCCGCTGGAGAAGCTGGCGATCATTGTCGCTATGCCGCTGCAGCAGGCGGCCGAAGAGCTGGGCTGCAAGCTGGTCGAGGCGCACGACCGGCAGGTCGAGGCCGCCAAGGCCTTGGCTCCCTACATCCACCAGCGGCTGCCGCAGGCTGTCGAGCTCTCCGCCGACGGCGACGTCGTGCTGAACCTGGTGCTGGGCGGGGCACAGCAGCAGGTTCAGCAGGATGCCGAGGGCATGGTTCTCGAAATCGAGGAAAATCAACAGCTTAGCGGCGCATCAATTCCAGACTTGGACAAAGATGACTTGGACAATCGAAGCCAAGCCGTTGATCTGGTTGAAGAAAATGCTGTCACCTCGGCTGATAGGAAATCAGCTGTGGCGGCGCCGAGCGGCGACGAGGAAGCGGCAGGGGGGGCGGCCTCTTCGTTTGGCCCCGGCGCCGCGGCGGAGGGGGGGGAGCCCCAGGCCGCGCCTCTTTCCGCCACCCCGAGTCCTGCGCGCGACACAGGAGGCTTGAAATCCGATGAGCAATAAAATTGCGGAAAACTCCACTGCCAAAGCCGGGGGGCAGGGGGAGGGCTGGGCAGATGGCTAGCACTCTAGTCGCGATCAGCGAGGTGGTCGACATGCTGGCGGCGCGCGCGGCGGCTTTGGCCGCAGAACTGCTGCCCGGCGGGCGGAAGGAAGGGCGAGAGTGGGTTTGCGGCGGGCTGGACGGTGCGCGCGGAAGCTCGTTGGCTGTCCACCTGCAGGGATCGAAGGCGGGTGTCTGGTCGGATTTCGCGACAGGCGAGTGCGGCGATGCGCTCGACCTGGTGGCGCAAGCCTTGTTTGGCGGCGACAAGGCGCAAGCGCTGTCATGGTCCAAGTCTTGGCTCGGCCTTGATGGTTGTGACCCTGGACGTCTCAAGGCGACCCGCCGTGCGGTCGAAACGCGCAAAACCGAGGACGAATCCGGGGCCGAGGGCGAGGAGGCGCAGCGAAAGCGGGCGCAGGCCTTGTGGTTGGGCGCGGAGCCACGGCTTGCGGGCACTCTAGCGGAAGCCTACCTAGCCGGCCGAGGGATCCGCCTCGACCAGCTTGGCAGGCAGCCGCGCGCACTGCGGTTTCATCCGGCAATCTGGTGCCAAGAGCGACGCAGTAAGGCGCCGGCTTTGTTGGCGGCGATCCACGATCCGGGATCTGGGACCTACTTGGCCACGCATCGAACCTATCTGGGCCGACACAAGGACGGTTCGATCGGGAAAGCCGACATTGCCGCGCCCAAGAAGGTGCTGGGCCGCTATCGCGGCGGCATCATTCCTCTCTGGCGGGGAGCCAGCGGCAAGTCGCTCGCCAAGGCGCCCGAGGGCGATCGGCTGATCGTCACTGAAGGGATCGAAGATGGCCTGACGGCAGCTCTAGCCAAGCCGGATTGTCGGGTCGCGGCGATCGTTTCCATAGGACACGCGAACGCCGTGCGCTGGCCGGAGACCATTCGAGAAATCATCGTCGCTGCCCAGAACGACAAGCCCGGCTCGCCCGCCGATCGGCGGCTGCAGGTGGTTCTTCGGCAATGGCTATCAGAGGGCCGCAAGGTCTTGCTGGCACGCTCGCCCAGCTGGTGGCGAGGGCGAGAGGTGAAAGACGTGAACGATCTACTTCAAGCAGCTCAAGCAACGGAAGGTGTAGTCAATGAGTAGCGATCGAACGATACGAGAGTTGCAGTCCGGCTTACCTTGGACTGGGCACTACCATCGGGACTTTCGAGCAAATCCACAAGCTCACAAAGATTTTGCTCACGGGCTACTGCATGTTCAGAAGGCGCTCGGCAAGTTGGCAGCCGTGGTTAATCAGGCAGAACATGGTGGCCATGAATTCGAACATGAGGTCATCGCGCCATATGTTGCCGACTTGGTTCTTTGCGCGTTGCGGATGGCCAATACCTGTCCCAATGGTGTCATTGACTTGCAACGGGCGGTGCAAGACCGAATCACCCTCAAGAACAACTCCTTAGCGGTAGCCGCGAAAGAGCTCCGAGAGATCGAAAGGCGCGGCTGACCGATGACGGCCGACTATCGCACTACGTTGGGCGACCGGATCCGCCGCGCCCGCTCGCGCTTGGCGATGACACAGCTCGATCTGGCGGTTGAGATCGATGCCGAAGCGGCCTCGGTCTCAGCGTGGGAGCGTAACCAATACGCGCCCTCGATTCCAAGCTTGGTGAAGCTGGCTGACGCTCTGGACGTTTCGACCGACTGGATTTGTGGGAGAACCTAGATGACTGACGAGTCCCCCAAAAACCAAGCGAAATCAGCTGATAGGCACGTGTGCAGTAGCGGCGTCCACAATCGTCTTGCCGGAGACATTGTACGACAAATCGTAAAGGGACCGCTCGATGCAGGTGGTGACGTGACCGATGTCCTCGTCCTACTGGAGAGCGTTGTTAGCGGTGTGCTGCTTACCTTCGCCAAGTTAGGTCGTGATGAGATCGTGCTCGAAACACTGACGAAAGGGGTATCTGAGCGCTTAGCGAAGATTCGGCTTGGTCGCTTTGAAGCGGATGTCAAGCAGTGACTGACGCCCCCAAAGATCCGGCCATTGAGACGGTGACCTCGATTCTTGATGCGGCAGAGCCGGTGGAGGCGCGACATTTGAGTGTCGTCGAGGGCGGTGGCGGTGAAGCGGATCCGCCGGCGCCGAAGGCGCGCGGAGGCGGAATGCCGGACGGCTGTCCTGTGGTCCCCTTAGGCGTGAAGGGGGACGTGAGTTTTTATCTGGATGCCAATCGGCAGATGATTGCTTTGAAGCCGAAAGACCACTCACGCACGGGGATCGTGCAGCTGTTCGGTCGGTACAAAGATCTTCTCTATGAGCATTGGCCGCGTACAAAAATGGTTGACGGCGAGGTCCTGGTGATCGGCTGGCGACCCGAGCTGATCGGAGAGCTGCTGCAGGCGGAATCGGCGACCGCCGGCGTGTGGGATCCCACGGAGAAGGTGCGTGGACGCGGCGCCTGGCGGGGGCAGGACGGCGAGCTGATCCTGCATTGCGGCGATCGCATTCTGATGGGCCGGCCGCCGGCGGCCGAGACAGGTGTCGGGAAGTGGCACAAGCCCGGATTGGTCCAGAGCCAGGTCTATCCGGCGGGACCACCGCTCTATCGGCCGGCCGAGGCTTCGGCGCCGGCCGGCGACGAAGGGCCAGGTGCAACGCTCTACAGGCTATTGCGCAGCTGGAACTGGGAGCGCGGCGGCTTGGATGCGCGCCTGCTTCTCGGTTGGATCACAGCGGCGATGATCGCCGGCGCGCTGAAATGGCGGCCGGCGGTTTGGCTGACCGGTGGACGCGGCACAGGCAAGTCTACGCTGCATGATGTGCTGGGCTACCTTTTGGGCGACGGCCTGGTCGCCGTCGCCGACGGCTCGCCAGCGGGCATCTGGCAGAAGCTGAAGCACGACTCGCTGCCGGTGGCGCTCGACGAGCTTGAGGCAGAGGAGGACGGGCGCAAGGCGCAGGCCTTGGTGCGCTTGGCTCGCGCCGCAGCCAGCGGAGCCATGATCCTGCGCGGCGGGTCGGACCATCAGGCGACCAGCTTCGTTGCGCGCTCTGCCTTTCTTTTCTCCTCAATCCTCATCCCTCCGCTGCAGGGGCAAGACCGCTCTCGCCTGGCGATCTTGGAGCTCGGCGAGCTCGGAGATGCGCTACCGCCCAAGCTGGATGGCGGGACCTTGCGCGAGCTGGGCCGGCAGCTGCTGCGGCGGATGCTGGATGGGTGGCATCGCTTCGACCAGACCCTCGAGCGCTGGCGAGCCGAACTGACGGCCGCAGGGCACAGCGCGCGGGGCGCCGACCAGTTCGGAACGCTGCTGACGGCGGCTGACCTGGCGCTCTATGACGAACTTCCAGACAGCGACTCAATCGCCGAGATCGTCGATGCCCTTAAGGCCTCTAGCCTGAGCGAGATTGACGACGACATCCGCGACGAGTTCCGGGCGCGAGATCATCTGCTGAGCCAGGTGATCGACCCGTGGAAGTCGGGTGAACGCCGAACGCTGGCCGAGTGGATCCACCGGGCCGAGCGCCCGATCAAGGCCTTGCAGGGCAGCGAAGACCGCGAGCAGGCGCAGCGCATTTTGGCAATCTACGGCATTAAGGTGCAGTGGAACCACGGCAAGGCATTCGTTGCGATCGCCAATCAGCATTCCGGCCTGGCAGCGCTCTTCGAGCGGTCGCATTGGGCCGGGCGTAGCGGTACCTCTGGTGTTTGGATGCAGGCCTTTCGGCGCCTGCCGGGGGCTGAGCGCTCAAAGGGCGCGGTGCGGTTTGGCGCCTTCACGGCGCGTGCGACGCTGGTGCCGGTCGAGGCCATGCTGCCGGAGGCCGAGGGGGGCTGATGCAGCTCGATTTCAAGGCGCCGGGGCCGGTCGCCAATGCCTTTCTGAATCACTGGACGCCTCCGGGTGGAGTCTCGGCGATCATGGGGCCGGTCGGTTCGGCGAAGACCAGCACCTGCCTTTGGAAAGGAGTCTATGCAGCCTGTCGGCAACAGCCGAGCCCGGTGGATGGCGTCCGTTACTTCAAGCTTGGCGTGATCCGCGACACCTATCGGCAGCTGCGGAAGACGACAATCGCCTCCTGGCATCGCTGGGTTCCCAAGACGCTGGGATTCTGGAGCGGAGAAGAGCCGGCAACGCACCGCATCCGGGTGCGCGTACCAGGCATCGGCATGATCGACTATGTCGTCGAGTTCATGGCGATGGGGGAGAATTCTGTTGAGGACGTGCTGCGCGGCTGGGAGGGCTCGGCGCTGTTCTTGAACGAAAAGGACCTCCTGGCAGCGGAAGTGCTGACCTATGGCCTGGGGCGGCTCGGTCGCTATCCGGGCGGGCAGCATGGGCAGGCGAGCTGGTATGGTATTTGGGCCGACTTCAACGCTCCGGATTTTGAGAATCACTGCTATGAGACCTTCGTCGAGAATCTGCCGGAGAGCTGGGCTTTCTATCGGCAGCCGAGCGGGCTTTCGGACAAGGCGGAGAACCTGCACAACCTTCCGGCCGGCTATTACGAAAATCAGATGAAGGGGCAGCCGGAGTGGTACATCCGGCGCTTTATTCGAAACGAGTTCGGCTATTCGCGTGAGGGGCTGCCGGTCTATCCGGAGTTCAATGATGCTTTCCATGTGTCTGCCCAGCCGCTGCAACCGAACCTACGGCGCAAGCTGATCGTCGGCGCCGACGCCGGGGGGACGCCGGCGGCGACCTTTCGGCAGCGCGAGGCCAATGGGCAGTGGCGGTTGGTGAACGAGCTGGTGTCGCTGCCGGATGAAATTACCGGGCCTCGTCGTTTCGGCGAGATGATGAATCAGCTGGTCAAAGAGCAGTTCCCTACCTTCAACCCTGAGCAGGAAATCGAGGGCTGGTGCGATCCTTCGGCTGCGTGGGGTGCCGACGAGAAGGCAGGTGAGGCAAGCTGGATGCGGATTCTCAGCCAAGAGACCGGGATCCGCTTTCGGCCGGCACCCGGCAACAATGACCCGACCCTGCGGCAGTCGGCGGTGCGCGAGAGCTTCCGCGGCACAATCGACGGTCACTTGCCCAAGATCCTGATCTGTCCGCAGAGGTGCAAGCTGATCCGCAAAGCCTACAACGGCGGCTTTCGCTTTCGGAAGAAGGCGAACGGCGAGCGCGATTACAAGCCGGAGAAGAATCACTACTCGCACGTCGCCGAAGCCGATCAGTACGCAGCACTCGGCGGTGGCGAGCTGGTTGAGGTGATGGGGCGCCAGCGGCCAAGCGGCGGCGGCTCGATTCAAGTGGTCAGCGACTATGACGCGCTGACCGGTGCTTTCTGAGGAGGATGCCATGGCTCTTTTTCGCTCTCCGCCCAAGCCGCCAACGCCGCAGGAGGCGCCAAAGCCGCCGACTAGGGACGAGGCGCGTGAGGCGGTCGATCGCACCGATGAGCTGCGCCGTCGGCGTGGGCGGGCCTCGACGGTCTTGGCCGGCTTGAATCGCGGTGCGGCGACCTCTGGCCTCTCAGCCGGCAAGGTCTTGACGGGGGTTGCAGCATGACCAGCCAGACGGCGAAGGACTTGATCGATCGGCAGCAGTCGCTGGCCGGCGAGCGGCGACCTTACGAGAACAAGTGGCAGGAAATCGCGGAGCTTGTGGTGCCGAGCCAGGCGCGTTTCACGGGACAGACGACGCCAGGGCTGCAGCGGGCGCAGCGGCTCTACGACGCCACGGCTCCCCTGTCCCTGAACGTCTTTGTGAGTGCGATGGAATCGATGCTGACGCCACGCACGTCGCGTTGGCATAGTTTGGCGGCGCGGGATCCGGCGCTGCGGAGCCGGCTGGCGGTGAAGCAGGTGCTGCAAGAATCGACATCCGTGCTGTTCAAGCGACGATACATGCCGCGAGCCAGCTTCGCGCAGCAAATCCTGGAGACCTATCGCTCCCTCGGAGCTTTCGGCACCGGCTGCCTTTATGCCGATCGGCACCGGAACGGGGGCAACTGGTACAAAGCACTGCATCTCTCCGAGTACTGGATCGCCGAAAACTACCACGGAATCGTCGATACGCTCTTCCGGAAGCCGAAACGGAAGCCTCGGCAGATCTTGCAGCAGTTTGGCGAAAAGGCACCCGACAGAGTGCATGAGGCAGCCGAGAAGGAACCGAATCGAGAGTTCGAACTTCTCCATGCCGTGCAGCCCAATGCCGATATGAAGAGCCGCGCGCTGGATCATAGGCGGCTACCGTGGTCTTCCTTCTGGGTCCTGGTCGACGGTCAAGAGCTGATCGAGGCCTCGGGCTTCTCCACGATGCCCTACATCGTTAGCCGTTACATCACAGAGCCTGGCCAGGTCTATGGCTGGTCGCCGGCGCTCTTGGCGTTGTCGGATATCCAGATGGTTAACGAGATGGCCCGCACCGAGATCTCGGCGCGGCATCGAAAGGCCTTTCCGCCACTGCTGACGCAGTCGGCCGACTGGTTGGCGCTGTCGAACGCCGACCAGAAAATCAATCTGACACCCAATGCGATCAATCCGGGCTGGTTGGACGATCGCGGCCAGGAACTCGTCAAAGCACTCAACACAGGGGCAGATCTGCGCGTGGCTGACGACGGCATGGAGTTGCGACGAAAGAACATTCGGGAAGCGTTCCTGGTCAACCTCTTCGAGGTGCTGTTGGAGCGGCCGCGGATGACGGCGACGGAAGTGCTGCAGCGCGCCAACGATAAGGCGGCGCTGCTGGCGCCGACCGTGGGGCGGCAGGAGAGCGAGACCTTGGGGCCACTCATTGAGCGGGAGCTCGACCTGGCGGCACAGGATGCGGCGCTGCCGGAGCCCCCGGCGGGGCTGGAAGAGGGCTTCGAGCTCGAAGTCATCTACGAGAGCCCCTTGGCAAAGGCAGCGCTGGCCGAAGAGGGGCTGGCGATCCTGCAGACTATGGAGAGTTTGACCCTGCTGGGCCAGGTCGACCAAGGTGTTTACGACCGCTTCGACCTCGATTCGGCGGCACTCCGCCTGTCGGAGATCAACGGCATGGCGGCGGATCTCTTGCGGCCAGAGGAAGAGGTCGAGGCTCGCCGAGAGCAGCGGGCGCAGCAGCAGGCTGCGGCTGCAGCTGTCGAGGCTGCACCGGCGGCTGGTGGCTTGATCCGCGACCTGGCCGGGGCGAGCCAGACGGCGGAAGGTGGGTCGTCGTGATCGAGAATAGCCTGTCACGAGCCTACAAGGCCTGCTTCTTCGGAGATGACGGCAAGCTGCACCCGGCCGGCCGGGCGGTAATCGCTGACCTTCGGAAGCGCGGCTTCCTCTTTCGGCCGGTGCACACGCCGGGGGACCCCTACTCGACGGCTTACAAAGACGGCCGGCGTGAAGTCGCGATGCGCGTCATCGCGATGCTGGGTTTGGACAAGGACATCGAGACACTCACGACAGTAACGGAGGACGATTTCAATGGCTGACGAAACAGAGACTACCGGCGCAGCGGGAGGTGAAGAGAGCGGCGGTGGCGCCGGTGCGGTACTGGGGAGCCTTGGGGGCTCGGCTGGGACTCTCACGAGCGAGGGGGCCAAGCTGGCTGAAGGCGCCGGCGACCCGGCAGGTACTGCAACCGACAAGAGCGGCGAGGCAGAGCCAAAGGACGGCAGGGCGCCTTGGTACGGCAAGCTCGGGGATCCCGCGCTAGCCGACTATGTCCAGACCAAGGGCTGGAAATCGGTTGAGGACGTCGTCAAGTCGGCACGTGAGGTCGAGCGCTTGGCCATGGCACCCGACAAGCTGCCATTGCCGAAGGATGGCGACAAAGAAGGCTGGGACCAGGTCTATGATCGGCTCGGCCGGCCCAAATCGCCGGAGGGCTATGAGCTAGGTAAAATGGAGCTGCCGGAGGGCTACACGCCGCATCAGCCTCTGGTCGACAAAATGGCGCAAGTGGCCCACGAGAGGGGGCTATCGAAGGCGCAGATGGAAGGCCTGTTCGAGAGCTACGTCCAGGAGGAATTTGCGGCGCACCAAGCGGCCGAGGCGGCGCGGGATGAGAAGGCGAGCGAGCAGACCGCTGCGCTGCAGAAGGAGGTGGGGCCGGCCTGGGGCGCCTTCGTCGCCGATGCGCAGCTGGGCGCCAAAGAGCTCGGCCTCTCGGCCGAAGAGGTCGACGGGGTGGGCCATGTCATCGGGCATGACAAGGTCTTGCGGGTCTTGAGTAAGATCGGGACTCCCTTGCGCCAGGATAGCGCCGGCGACACGCACGATGGCGGCCAGGGCTTCCGACGCATGGAGCCGGCGCAGGCGCAAGCGCGGATCGATGAGCTCACGAAGGACGAGGGCTTCCGCAAGCGGCTGAGAGCTGGCGATCAGGCGGCAACGCGGGAGTGGGACCAGTTGAACGAGGTCGCGGCGGCGGGGCGGAGAACGGGCGGTTAGTCACCAGCGTTAGAACTTCTTGGACTCAAATCACTAGGAATAGTGGACGGATCTGGATAAGCTGCGCATCACTTGCTAGGCGAAGGATGTCCTTGCCGCGTTTGGGGGTGATCGTCAATGTTTCCAGATATCTGGACAGAATGGGTCAAGTTGGTAGCATTTTCAGCTGGGATAGGTGTAGGTGTTTTCGCTTACTATTGTACAGGATTCGTCTATCTGCGAAAACACTTAATTCCAGCATCTGGATTGGCATTTGTTTTCCTTGGAACGATATTGATAGGAGCATCTATTTGGCAAAGCGTAGAAATTGAAGCACTTGGCACACGAGTAAAAATCTCGGAGTTAATGGAAGAAAATCTGAAAGCCGGATCGATGATATCGAAGTACAAAGCTCAAGCAAGAAAATCAAAGAATATAGCTGCAAGAGCTTATAGGCAAAATAAAATACTAGAAAAACAGTTTGGAGATTTTGTTAAATTTGTAACAGAAAAGGATTTCAAGGCAACACCGTTAGGCTTGGATACTAGAACGTCGCAGGAGCTTGACGATAAGGTTAGAGGAATTTTTACTCAGATGCGCGCACAAGGACGGGATTTACAACAAGTCTTCAAAATTTATGAGGAGAAATGGCAGCAGTAGACAAAGAGGCTGACGAAGGACGGTGGATATCAGGGGCGGATAACGGATGGTGATCGGGCAGCTAAGTGGGAATGCGCATAATTGATTGTGATCGCGGCGGCGGGGCCGATTGGGTAACGGAGTCCTACAGCTATTGCCTTTAGTCGAAGCACGAACAAATCAGGGTGCCCGTCACACTTGGAGAGGAGAGAATCGGCTTGGTAGGTTTACACCATCGGAGGATACCGCTAACGTGTCATTCGATTACGAATGTTAGCTTCTAAGTGTCAGAGCAGTGAAGGTAAAAGCACTTAGTACAGTTAAGTCGAGGAGACCGATGATCGTGTCCGCAAATGATTCGCGTGCAAGTAAAGATGATTCTGGGGGGCAACCCGATTCAACGAATGACCCGGCCTACCCAAAGGACCACATCGATCAGGTTCGAAAACATGATCACAAGAAAATTTTTGGAATGCGCATAAATCTAGAAGACACAAAGGCTTTACTAATTTTGTTAATCGGTTTTCTTGCTTGGTTTGGTGGTGTATTTGCATTAATTTTTTGGATCGTGCCAGAAGTTTTCAACTTCTTTAGTGACACTTTGTCCTTAGGAGGTGAATTATCGATTACAATGATTTTTATTATTAGTTCAGCGATAGGAGGATGGTTCACGTTCAAGTTTCTACAAGATACTGCCAGTTTGAGTTATCGCACAGAAACTAAAAGGAAGTCCGGCGCCAGCGATGAATCATCAGCCGACACCAATCTAGTGGGAGAGGACATCGACCGTCGTCTAAGGGAGCACGAAAGTATTATTTACGAGCTCAGGCGCAAAATCAAAAAAGAAACTATAAGCAAATTAGAATCTGATATAAATGTAATTGCCAGTGAAGTCGCAACTCGAGCAATAGAGGAGATACCAAAACGCCTTTCTGATGAATCAGTTAGGTTCAAGATATTAAGCGATGCAGATACGCAGAAACAAGAAACTTTGTACCGTATATCCTCAGAGATAGAATCACTAACAACAAGGGGAAATTTTAACTTATCTATAGGCCTTACTCTAACATTGATAGGAGTAGCGATACTTGGAATTGCGGCCTTCGATCAATTTTTATTGACAAATGATACAACTACATACATGTATGAGTTTGCGCCAAAACTTGCATTATCTATAGTTATACAGATTTTTGCGTATTTTTTCTTATCTTTGTACAGAGCAAGTTTGACAGAAAAGAAATACTATCAGAATGAAATAACAAATATTGAATCCATGTATTATGGATTAATGTTCGCCGTTTACAACAACAGTGACGATGCGCTGAAAGAGGCGGTGAGTGCCTATCTTTCTGTTGAACGCAATCATGTTCTTAAGAAAGGGCAGTCCACAGTGGAGATCGAGCGACATCGAATGGCGGCGGAACTTCTAAAGGACCTTCGAGAAGCTCAACAAGGTTTCGTCAAAGAGATGGTTCGGAAGAAGTGAATTAGTTTCTTCATCAGGCGGAGGGGCGGCCTTTAGAAGCGATCATTACGTCTCGTAAATTGGTTCTGAAGACCCTTGACCGCGTCGAGTCACATATGATCTGAGTCGCAGCGTTCAGAAGCCAGCGGCGGGTCAATGCCCTACTGGTCGGACTGACAGGCGTGAAGAGGGCGCCCGGTTAAGCCACCGTCATCGGCTAGGAAGGTCCCCCGGAGAAGCCTTTCCGAAAGTGAAGCCGTCGCCGCTACCGGCGACTCGATTTCAACTTTTGGAAAGGACGGGAGATGGCCGGAGAGACTTTCCAATTCGAAGAGTCCTACACTCAGAAGTACAGCTCTAACGTCAAGCTGCTGCTGCAGGACGGGGGTAAGGACCTCGATCTGCTTTGTGCGCAGGGAAACTATCGTGGAGCCAAGGGCGCCCAGTTCGTCCAGCAGTTCGGTGAGACTGACGAGCCGCACATCAACCTGCCGCGGTTCAGCGACACCCCAATCGACTCGGTGCCTCAGAGCCAGGTTTGGATCTTTCCTCAGACGCTAGAGAAATACTTTCTGATGGAGAGGGCCGACCAGCTGAAGGCTATGAACGACCTGGAGTCGCCCATTACTATGGCGGGTCAGAAGTCGATGCGCCGCGCAAAGGACCGCATCTTCCTGAACGCCACCTTTGCCGACATTAAGGTCGGAGAGAATGGGAGTAAGACGGTTGCCTTCCCCTCAAGCCAGGTCATCGATGTCGCAGTCGGATCTGCTTCGGCAACTGGCCTGAACGTCGCGAAACTGAAGGCAGCGCAGGAGCTGTTTATCGCGAATGAAGTCGATCTCGATGAAGACGAGGTCTACCTCTGCATCACTGCCAAGCAGGGTACCGACCTGCTGAACGACATCGAGATCATCAATCAGGACTATGGCAACAAGGCCGCCAAGCCGATCCTCGATTCAAAGGGGCGGATCTCCTCCTACCTCTGCTTCAACTTCCGCTACAAGGAGAAGCTGCTGACGGACTCCAACTCCTATCGTCGGCTTCCGGCCTGGTGCAAGAGCGGCATGCACTGGGGCTGGTGGGAGGACATCGACAGCGATGTCGTGAAGCGCGGGGGAAAGCGACACAACTGGCAGGTTCAGTTGTTCGCGATGGCTGGTTGTTCGCGCGAGGAAAACAAGAAGGTCATCGAAATCAAGTGCTCTGAATAGCCGCTCAGCGCCGCTGACGGTGGATTCACACGGTGGATTCAACTGGGCGGTCTCGGTCAGCACTCGGGACCGCCCTTTGCAATAGGAGGGCTTTATGGCCGTTGTTCACAATCGTTCTACCACCATCCTCAACATTGAGGACATCACCGGGGTCACCCGGAATCAGTCTTTCACCGCGCATGGCCGGGTGCGCTCGGCAGCCGAGACCATGGCGATCGCGGCCAGCGATTCGAACGGCTCGACCCTGCGCTTCTTCCGGGTCAAGAGCTCTTGGCGGATCGAAGGGCTCTGGCTGGCGGCCGACGCGGCGATCGTCTCGACTGACGTCGATATCGGCCTCTACGACATAGGCGACAATGGCGGAGTGGTCGTGGACAAGGATTGCTATGTCGACGGCCTCGACCTCTCTGGCGGCGCTGCCTACCCCTTCACCAATCTCGCCTTTCACACGCGTGGCATCGAGACGGTGAAGCAGCAGGTCTGGCAAGACGCTGGGCTGACCGCGGATCCGCGTACGCATTACGACCTGACCGTGCACTTGAACACGATCGGGGCGGCAGGCGGCGACTTCGCCATGATCCTCAACTACATCGAGGACTAGGCGAATGGCGACGCGACGCTGGGGCTATGAGCCCGACGAGCCGCCGCATGGGGTGACGGAAGAGGTTGGCGCGGCGGTGGCGGCTAAACCGATCGAGGTGACGATCGATCTGGCTGCTGGCCTGACGCGGAACCAGGTCCTGCAGGGCCTTCGAAAGATCGAACGCCGGATCGCCGAGGGCGACTGGCCGCCGGCCTAACCGCCGATGGTCGCGGCTGTCGACATCGCCAATGGCGCGCTGCAGCGCCTGGGCGAGCCTCCCATCGGGTCGCTCGACGACCCGACGGAGCGTGCGCGGGCGCTGGATCGCTCCCTGCCGATCGTGCGTGATCGGGCGCTGGCCATGGGACTTTGGTCTTTCGCCCGCCATCAAGTCACGCTGCCGGCACTGGCCGGTGCGCCGCCGCTGGATTACGTCTACCGCTATCAGCTGCCGGCCGACTTCATTTCGCTGATTATCCACCACAGCCAGGCCGGCTATGAGCGGCAGGGAGCGGAGCTCTTCTCTGACGCCGCGCCACCACTCACCATCACCTATGTCCGCCGCGTCGAAGCCGCCGAGCTCTGGTCGCCGCTCTTCGCCGAGCTGGTCGAGGTCCGTTCGGCGATTCGCGTGGCGCCGGCGATCAAGGGTAGCGGCTATGACACGCGCAGCCTGCTGGCCGCTGAAGTCCAGACTCTAGCCCAGGCCCGCCGGGCGGCCGGACGGCAAGAGCTGCCGCGCGAGCTCTCCGAGACATCCTGGGCGGAGGTGCGCTATCGATGACCTCGCGCCAAGTCATCGGCCGCTCGGCCTTCAACATGGGGGAGCTCTCTCCCCGCTTTGCCGGGCGCTATGACCTGGCGCAGTACCAGGCGGGGCTGGATCTCTGCCTCAACGGCTGGGGGCTGGTCCTCGGCGAATGGACGGCGCGCTCCGGCTCGCGCTTTATCGCGGCAGTCGGCGACGAGAGCGTGCGGCATAGGGCGACGCCCTTCGTCTTCGATACCGACGACACGGCGGCCCTGATCTGGGGCGATACCACCTTGCGGTTTTTCGTCGGCGGCCAGGCCGTCATGGATGGCAATGATCCGCTCGAGCTGGCGACTCCTTATGCCGAGAGCGAGATTCGCAAGGTGCAGTGGGCACAGTCAGCTGACGTGCTGTTTCTGGCGAACGGCGTTCGTGCGCCGCAGGAACTGCGCCGCGAGGCCAGCGGATGGGTCCTCGAGCCGATCGCTTTCACGGGCGGTCCCTTCCGGGCGCAGAACAAGACCGCGACAACGGTCACGGCATCGGCGGCTGCGGGATCGGTGACCCTCACGGCTTCTGCTGAGATCTTCGAAGCAGGCCATGTCGGCGGCCTCTTCGAAATCGAAGAGCAGGATCGCAGCGCGGTCAGGCCTTGGGAGAGCAGCGACGCGGTGACCGCCGGCGACCTTCGCCGCAGCGATGGCAAGACCTACAAGGCAATCACGACTGACACGACCGGGAACATTCTTCCCAACCACGAGCGTGGCCAGGCCTGGGATAAGAGCTCAGGCGGGGTGCTCTGGGAGTATCAACACGCCGGCCGGGGCTACGGGCGGATCACGGCGGTTGCCAGCGGCACCTCGGCGACTCTCGAGGTCCTCGATCTGCTGCCGGCCAGCGTCGTCTCCGGCACCAGCGATCGATGGGCCTTCGGCGCCTGGTCCGAAAAGTACGGCTGGCCGACGGCGGTTGCCATTCAAGACAGCCGGCTGATCTTCGGCGGAACATCCACGCAACCGGATACCTACTGGCGGTCGGTGATCAACGACTATCGTAACTTTGCGCCACGCAATCGCTCCGGCGAGGTGGTGGCAGACCAGGCGATCACCTTGACGACCAACACCTCTGAGGTGAACGCGATCCGCTGGATCGTTGCCGGGCGAGAGCTGTTGATCGGCACGACCGGGGCCGAGCTGGCGGAGCGGCGGATCAACAGCTCGGAGCCGCTGGGGCCTGGCAACCTGCGGGTCGCTCGCCAGACCAGCTTTGGATCCACCGGCGCCCGCCCGATCGACGCCGGGGATGCGACCCTCTTCGTTGCCAAGGGCAAGCGGCGACTGCGTGAGATGCGCTATCGATTCGAAAGCGACGGGTATGAGGCGCCCGACTTGACGCGCCTGGCAGATCACATCAGCGGTCCTGGCTTGGTCGAGTTGGCCTGGCAGCAGGATCCCGACTCACTGCTTTGGGCGGTCAGAACCGACGGGCGTTTGGCTTGCTTCGTCTACGAGCGCGAGCAGCAGGTCTTGGGCTGGAGCCTGCACGAGCTCGGCGGCTCTCGGAATGCCGGGGGCGTCGAGCCGCCGGACGTCGAGAGTGCCATGGTGCTGCCGAACGACGAGGGCCTCGACGAGCTCTGGCTGATCGTGCGGCGCTACATCAACGGCGAGCAGCGCCGTTACATCGAAGTGCTGCAACCGCGTTTCGACGGCACGGTGACGGACCTGGCCGATGCCTGGTTTGTCGATTGCGCGCTGAAGTACGAGGGGGCGGCAGCGACGACGATCGGTGGCCTGGAGCATCTGGTCGGCGAGACCGTACAGATCCTGGCAGATGGTTCGGTGCAGCCGGAGAAGCTGGTCGAGGCGGATGGTACGGTAACGCTAGATCGGGCGGCCAGTAAGGCTGTCATCGGCCTGGCTTACGTGAGTCGCGGGCGCACCACGCGGCCGGAGCTCGCCGATCGCAGCGGCATCACTCAGGGGCGCAAGCGCAAGGTCGTCGACCTGGTCGCACGCTTTCATGAGACGGCCGGCCTCAAGATTGGCGGCGACTTCGAGACCATGGAGCGACTGGATATCCGGCGGGCGGCCGATGCGACCGACAGCCCTACTCCACTTGCCTATGGAGACCACCCGATCGGCTGGCCCGGTGCCACCGATCGCGACGGATGGATCTGCTGGGAGCGCGACCTGCCGCTGCCGGCGACGGTCTTGGGCTTCTGGCCCGCGATGGAGCAGCTGGATCTATGATCGACGTCCAGCCGCTCGACCCTGTTCTCCTGCAAACCCTGCGCCTGCAGAAGAGCCAGGCTTGGATCGCAGCCTTGCTGCACGGTCTGGCTGGGATCGATGCCAGCGATCCGGCGGTGATGGTTTACCACGCCGAGCGCCCGATCGGCGCCCTGGGTGCGATCCCGCATTGGCCCGGACGCGCGACCTGCTGGGCGCTACTGGCCGAGGACCTGGGGCCGCTGATGATCCCCTTAACCCGCGCGGTCAAGGCTTGGCTTGAGCTGCAGCCACATCGGCGGCTGGAAGCCACCTGCCAGGCAGAGGATCCGCGCGGCCATCGCTGGGCAGAGCTGCTGGGGTTCGAGCGCGAGTGCCTGATGCGGGGATATGGGCCGAACGGCGAGGACTATCTGCTCTATAGCCGGGTTTGGTCATGAGCGGCGTCGAGATCGCATTGCTTGCATCGACGACACTCACAGCAGCGTCTTCCATCATGCAGGGGATCCAGGCCAAGCAGGCTGGCGAAGCCTCTGCTTTGGCGGCCGAGACCCAGGCTGGCATCGCCAAACAGCAGGGTGCGGCCGACGAACAGCAAAGGCGGTCCGAGTCCCGCAAGCTGCGCGCGCAACAGGTAGCCGCGATCGGCGAGAGCGGCCTGGAGCTGTCCGGCTCTCCTCTGGATTTGATCGACGAGGAGTCGATCGCCGGTGAGATGGATGCTCTGACGATCAGGTACCAAAGCGAGCTCGACGCCATGGGCCTCGGTCACCAGGCGGCGAGTGCGCGCCATGCCGGCAACCAGGCCTTCGGCCGCGGCCTGGTCGGCGCCGGGGCGGCCATTGCACAGGGTGGCTTTGTGGCTGTCGATCGCGGCCTGTTTTTCTCGGGCAATCGGGGTCCGGCGATCGCACCTCCACGGCCAGCCCAGTTGACCGGACCCACGGGCAAACTGGGGGGTAGCGTCTGATGGCGCGCTTCCCGACAGCCCGCGGCGCAAGGCCAGCGCGGGGCAGCCTGCCGAGTCTTGCCAGGCCGGTCCTGGGTCAGCCGGCCTTTGGCGCGCCGATCGCGCAGGCCGCAAGCGTGGCCTTCGAGCTGGCCGATCGGCGGGACCTGGAAGCCCAGACCAGCGAGGCGGCCAAGCAGCTGGCGCAAGCCAATGCGGATTGGCAAGCCACCGTTCTGGACCGCCGCGGTCGGGCGCCGGCCGATGGGGCGGGGCACGCCGCCCAGCTGGCGGCGGACTTCGAGGCCTTCAAGGCCGAGCGGCTAGAGCTGGCGCCGCCGCGGGCGCGCGGCTACGTCGACCGCGGGCTGGCGCAGTTGAGCGGGCGGACGCAGCAGCAGGCGCTGCAGTTTGAGGCCGAGCAGAGCCTGAGAAAGCGCGTCACCGATCTGACCGAGTCGATCGAGCTGTCGCAGAACACGGTGGCGACAGATCCCGGCAGCTTGGCCGAGACGACGGCGCAGGTGACCGCGGCAATCCAGGCACAAAGCGGGCTGCCGGCGGCGACGCGCGAGGCTCTGGTCAAGGAAGCGCGAGAGAAGCTGGCGGCCTCCGCCCTCACTGCCCGCATCGAACGGGATCCGGCGGCTGTGAAGGCCGAGCTGACGGCGGGCAAGTGGGATGAAGTCCTGCCGCCGCCGGCGCGCGCGCGGCTGGAGAGCCAGGCTCGCGGAGAAGTCGAACGGCGTGCTGCCAAGGCCAGGTCCCTGGCCCGGCAGGCGGCGAGTGACGCGAGGATGCAGCGCAACCAGGACTTGGCGGTCTTGACACAGCAAGCCGATACCTTCGCGCTGAACCTGGTGACGAAGGGTGCGCCTGAGGAAGGCAGCTTCTCCGAGTTCGCTGAGGAGGCAACGCGGCTAGAGCGTCCGGATCTGGCCGCTCGCTATCGGCATCTAGCTGAGCATCAAAAAGAGCTAGAGGCCGTCGCGGCAATGCCGGTGGCTGAGCAGAAGCTGATCCTAGCCAGTCTGGTCGGTGGCGACGCGGCGGCCGTCGTGCGCTCGGCCGTGGCCGAACGCGAGGCGCGAGAGGAGGCAAAGCGCGCTGCGGCAAAAGCGAAGAGCGATGCGGCCAAAGCACAGGCCGCCGCCCAGGCCAAAGCCCAGGCCAAGGCGGCAAAGGCTGCCGCCGATGCGGCGAAAGCCCAGGCCAAGGCGGCGCAGGAAGCAGCCGAGCTGGAAGCCGAGCGGCTGCTGGCTGATGTCACGACAGCACTGGATGCCGGCGCCCCTCCCGGCGTGGTGGTGACGCCATTAGGGCAGGCATTCGCAAAGGCCCAACAGGCCGGCGATGCGCGGCTGGCCGACCAGGTGCAGCGGGTTGCTGACCGCACCTTGGCACAGATCCAGGCAAGCGGCTTGCCGGCGGCCGAGGCCGAAGCGCTGGCCGTCGAGGTGCGACGGGCGTCAGCCAGCACCTTCAATCCCCTCTCCTTCGTGCTTGCTGAAGAGCTGGAGCGCGCAGTCCAAGCCAATGAGAAGGGCTTGGCCGAGGACCCACTGGCCTGGTCGGTACAGCGCGAAGGTCTACGCGGCGGCACGCTGCCAGCGCCGCCGCCGATCGACTGGCGCGGCGCCGGCCTGGCGCAACGCATCCAGGACCGCCGCGCGCTGGCCTCTGCGCTGGCGCAGCAGGAAGGGCTGGCGGAGGGGCGGATCCTGCCATTCTACACCCAGGAGCTGACGGAGCTGACGCGCGGTATGGCCGATGCTTCGCCCGAGCAGCAGGTCGCTGTCCTGCGCCAGCTGAGCGCGCTCTCGCCGGCGCAGCAGCAGGCCGTCAGCGAGCGTATCGCCACCGATTCGGCCGGCGGTCCGATCCTGGCGGCCGCGACGGCACTCTCCAGTGGGGATCCGGCCGATCGTGTCGTAGCGCTCCAGATCCTGAAGGGTGCCAAAATCCGGACGGACGACCCTAAGATCACTCCGCGCGGCGAGGACCTGCAGCTGGCGGCGAACGACTACTTCGGCGGTGCACTGGTCGCGATGCCAGCGGCACAGCCGGCACTGCTCGACGCGGCATTGGCGGTCTATGCCGCCAAAGCAGCGGCGGTCGGCGATCGCTCCGGCGAGATCGACGAGGATCGGCTCTACGCCGCACTGGGCGAGGTGACCGGGGGCGTCATCGCATTTAATGGACGTCGCATCGTAGCGCCCTGGCGTGGGGCGGATGACGGCGACGTCGAAGCGGCGCTAGGGCGTCTGACACCGGCGGCCGTCGGTGGGCCGATCAGGACCCGCGATGGTTCCATTATGCCGCTCGGGGAGTTGGCCGAAGAGGCGACCTTGGTCAGCGTCGGCCAGGGTCGGTTCGAGGTCCTGGTCGGTGGTTATCAGGTTGTGGACCCGCGGGCACCAGGTCGGCCACTGGTGTTGGATTTGGCCGCGATGAGGCCACAGCCATGAGCGGGCTGTTGGATCTCTATGCACAGCCGACGAGGCGGGTCACCAACCCCCTGCCGACGGCGCCGAAGGATTCGGTCGAGCGCTTCGAGCTGGAGTGGGCGGCGTCACGGGCGCCGGATCGCTTCGGCTATTACCAGTCTCGTCTGAGCGAGCTCTACGGACAGGTCATCGATCGGGCGGAACAGGTGACGGGCCAGCGCTTCGACAATCCCATGGACTTTCCGGAGGCGACGCCAGAGGAGGTCGAAGCGCGCCAGCGCATTGCGCGGGACTATTGGGGCGTCGAGTGGGATTCGCCTGCAACCAATCGGGCGAAGAAGCACAAAGAGCTGGTCGAGGGGTTGTCGAACGTCCGGCGGCTTCATCCTGAGATCGCCGATCCGAACAGCTTCGATGCGCAGATCGCGCTCGAGGCTAACCTGCTTCGCCGTCGCGCGGCAGAGGCCGAAGGCCTGGGTGGCAGTGTCGGTGCATTCACCGGTGCGGTCGCCGGCGAGATGTCAAACCCCGTCGTTTTAGGGGTGACGGTCGCGACCTTGCCTCTGGGCGGATCCGGGGCAGCTTTCTCTCTGGGTCGCGGCATTCTAGCCGGCGGGCTCAAGCCGCTCCTTGGCGCGGCTGGGCGGACTGCTGGAGTGGAAGCCGGGATCTCAGCCTTTACTGAAGCGCTTGTTCAAAACCTCGATAGCGAGATCCAAGGTCGCCTTGGCACCGACCCAGGCTTCGAGGCGCGGGCCGAATCCGTCATTGCCGCGGGTGTCGGCGGGGCAGTTTTTGGCGGCAGCTTTCGAGCGCTGGTCGATACTTTCCGCCTCGTGCGGGGATCGCGGCGAGCCAGCCGGGAAGAGCGCGATGCGTTGAACATCTTCGAGCAGGCGATTCTGGACCAGCAGACGCGGCCTTGGCTAGAAGGACCTGAAGCGGAAGCGGCCTACGACGAAGCGGCCGATGCCGCCTTTAATGCGGCCTCCGCGGGCGAGCCGCCGCCAGATGTGATTCATCTTGGCCCGCCGGCGTTCAGGGCGCTACCGGCACCCGAGCAGATTGCCCCTGAGCCGGTGGCATCTGAGCAACCGGCAAGCGATCGGGCGCCACCCCCCGACGTCATCCCTCTTGGCCCGCCGGCGCGCGGTCGACCAGCAGCCGATGAAGCGGCGCCAGAGCAGTCCACAACAGAGCAGCCTGCGCCTGACCGTCCGGCAGCACAGCGCAGCGACCCCGCCGATTCGCGCGGCGCCGATGCCCAGACCTTGGACAAGCGCAAGGAAGGGCTGCGCAGCGGCCAGGCGGATATCACGATGGACCAGCTTTATGAGCTGGCGCCATCGGCCCAAGACAATCTGGCAGAGGCCGGCCAACAGATCGCCGCGGAGACCGGCGCGCGCTTCAAGAATCCCGGAGTCAAGGAACGCACGACCAGCGAGGAGAAGCTGGTGCGCAAGGGCTATCAAGGTGCCGGGCGGCTGACCGACGTGGTTCGCGGCGGGTTTCTGGTCGATAGCGTCGAGCAGGCCGATCAAGTGGTCGAGCAATTGGCCCGACGCTATGAGGTCATCGACGAAGGCTGGGAGGTCACCGAGCTCGGCTATTTCGATCGCAAGCTGATGGTGCGCTTTCAGAGCGGCCTGGTCGGCGAAGTGCAAATGTGGGCCGAGCCGATCTTAAATGCGAAGAAGGGGCGCGGCACGCAGCTTTACAATGCGATCCGTAGTCTGGCGCCGGACGATCCCAAGCGGCTGGAACTGAAGGCTGAGAGTGAGGCGGTCTACTCGGCCGCGATCGAGGAACTCTCGGACGACTTCAAGGCCTTGGCCAGGGGCGGCGGCGGCCAGGCATCGCCGGCGGCTGCAACCGCGACTTCCTCGGAGATCTTGCGGCCGTCGAAGGAGAGCTCGGCCGGGTCGATCGAGACCCAGTCAGGCGAGCGCAGTACCCAGAGCTCGGCTTCGTCGACGAGCACGGCAGGATCGCCATCCAGCTCAAAGAATTTGAGTGTCATCGAAGACACCTCCTCTCCTCTTCATGTGGGGCCGCAAGCGGCTAAGCGCAATGCGGGGACTGTCTACACGCCTGCCGGTCGTCGCGTCGAGGTTGGCTATCAGCTGGTCGACGATGCGGCCCTGACCGTGTCGCACACCAGCGACCTGCAACCCAATCCAATCTATCCAAAGGAGCTGCAGCCGCGCCAGCGCGAGCGTGCGGCGAGCCAGGCGCAGATTGCCGAGATTGCTGGCCAGCTGCAGCCGGAGCGCCTGGGGCGCAACAGCGAGGCCGGCAGCGGCGCGCCGATCGTCGGCCAAGACGGTGCGGTCGAGAGCGGCAACGGGCGCGTCTTGGCGCTGCGGCGCGCCTACGATGAGGACCTGCCTGGTGCCGCGCAGTATCGCGCCTGGCTGGAGTCTCTGGGTTATGACCTGACCGGCATCGAGCGGCCGATCCTGATCGCACGGCGAGCGACTCCCCTGACTCCAGTGGAGCGGGCGGCCTTTGCGCGAGAGGCCAACGAATCGGTGACGGCGACGATGAGCCGGAGCGAGCAAGCGCAAGCCGATCGTTCCGCACTGCGCGAGACCCTGTCGCTGGCGGCCGGGGGCGACCTGGAAGCGGCAGCGAACAGAGACTTCGTCAAGGCCTTCCTGGGGCGCCTGCCAAAGGAAGAGCGCGCGGGCCTGCTGACAAAGGAAGGAACCATCGGCCCGGATGGCATGCGGCGCGTGCTTGATGCCGCGATCGCCGCGGCCTATGAGGATCCGGCTTTCGTCGCGCGGCTGATCGAGAGTGGCGATGACGGCATGAAGGGCATCGGCGATGTGCTGCGCCGGATCGCCTTGGACTGGGCAAGGCTGCGTTGGCAGGTCGAGCAGGGCCTGGTACCGGGAGGCCTGGAGATTACGGCTGACCTGCGCCGCGCAATCGAGACGATCGATCGGGCGCGCCAGGCCAAGGAGACGATTACCGATCATCTAGGTCAGCTGGATGCCTTCTCGGAGCTGACGCCGGCGACGCGGCTGCTGATTCCGCTCTTCTTCAACGAGGATCTGACCAGGCAGGCCAGCAAGGTCCGCGTCGAGGGGCGCCTGCGGGCCTTCCTGGATGAGGCCTTCAAGATCGATCCGGCGCCGAACCTCTTTGGGGAAGCGGCACCCACCGGCCGTGAGGTCCTAGAGGGCGTCGTCGATCGCGAGCGCCAGCAGGCGGCCGGGCTTTTCGCCGAAGAGACCAGGCGACACCAGGCGCTGCGCGACGAGGTGGCGCGTGCCGAAGAGGGCGAGTTGACCGACGCCTTGGAAGACGAGGCGCGCACGCTGCTCGAGGAGAAGCCGGAGGCCACCATGCCGGTCGATGGCGAGGGCAATGAGCGATTGGTGCGCGAGGTCCTGGATGAAGCCGACGCGGAGATCAAGGCGGCCGAGACCGCGTTGGATTGCGCGATCAGGACAGCGAAGCCATGAGCCGGATCGAGAAATGCCTGAACGCCAAGGTCGAGGCCGGCGAGCTGTCGCGCGAGCAGGCCGAAGCGGCCTTGAAGGCCGTCAAGGCGATGCAGGCCGAGCGGGCCAAAGACCTGGGGCCAGGCGGAAAGAATCCACTGCGCGATCCGCTGGATGAGATCGAAGGCCTACGCCGGAAGCTGGCCGAAGCAAAGGAGAAGAAACGCCAGGCAGCCCTGCAGGCGCTGGCGGTGAACCGGGTGGCGGAACGCCAGGACGCGCATCCGGAAGGTGTCTGGCATGGCGCGGCATCGCAGCTGGGCCGCGACTGGACCGGCAAGGCGGGGCATGTCGATAACGTCGAGGCGCGCCAGAGCGCGGTCAGGAATGTGCTGCGCGGCATGTTGAGCGAGGGGATCCAGCGCTATCGCTCCAAGCTTTTCGGGCTTCGTCGTGACAAGGCCGGGCCGATCGCCGTCGTGCGGGCGCTCTTCGGCGAAACCAGCGGCGACCAGGTCGCCGATGCCGTCGGGCGGGCCTTCGGCGAGGCGGCCGAGTATGCCCGCCAGCGCCGAAATGCTGCAGGCGGGCGGACGCCGAAGCGCAAGGATTGGCGGCTGCCGCAGCGCATGTCGCGCCATCGGCTGAAGGCCATGGGCAAGGCTGCCTTTGCCGATTACATGCACCGCGCGCTCGAGGAAGGGCGGCTGAAGATCGCCGATTGGCGCACGGGCCTGGATGTGGATCCGCTGAAGGCCGCCGAGATCATCGATCAGGCCTACGAGCGCATCGTGACCGATGGCCTCTCCGACCTCACGCCAGGTGCGCCGGGCGGCAAGTCCTTGGGCAATCGGCGTGCCGATCCGCGCGTCTTCGAGTGGACCTCGGCCGATGCGTGGCTGGACGCCAACCGCACTCTGGGCGACGGCGATGCGGCGATCTTCGATAACCTGATCAGTCACCTGGACGGCATGGCCGACGATATCGGTCTGATGGAGATCTTGGGGCCAAACCCAGCGCATACCGCGCGGGTGCTGGTCGATCGGGCAAAGAAGGCCGGCAAGACCGGGCTGCCGGCCTATCAGTTGGAAGCGCTCTACGACCAGGTGTCGGGGGCGGCCTCGACGCCGGTGAGCCAGAACCTCTCGGCAATCTTCTCCGGCCTCAGGGCCATGCAGACGGCGGCCAAGCTGGGTTCTGCCATGCTCTCGGCCGTTACAGACTTCAACACCTTGGCGATGACCTCAATGTGGAACGGGCTGCCGGCGAGCAAGGTGGTCGCTAACTATGTCCGGCTTTGGGCGGATCCCAATATGCGGAAGAATGCGCGGCGGCTTGGCCTGATCACCGAAGTCGGCCTGGATCGGGCCAATGTCGCACTGCGCGAAAATGTGGCTCAAGCAGGACGTGGCATCTTTCAGTCCGCGGCCGACGTGGTGCTGCGCGCCTCGGGACTGGCGCCGCACACTGAGCTGGCGCGCTGGGCCTTCGGCATGGAGATGCTGGGTCAGCTCGCCGACCAGGCGCGCACGCCGTTCGCTGAATTGCCGAAGCGGATGCGCCAAGCGCTGGAGCGTTACGGCGTCGACGCGGACGACTGGGCGGTCATCGCCAAGGAAGGCCTGGTCGACTTCGACGGAGCCGAGTTCGTCTGGATCGAACAACTGGCGCGCAGCGGATCGGCCGGCAAGCGGGCGGCCGACAAGCTGGGTGGGCTGCTGCAGACAGAGACCGACTTCGCCGTGCCGATCGCCGATGCCCGCGCGCGGTCGTTGATGCTCGGCCGCAGCCGGCCGGGCACGGTGGGCGGCGAGATGCTGCGCGCCATGGGGCAGTTCAAAGCCTTCCCTGTGGCAATGCTGGCCCTGCATGGCCTGCGCGGGGTGCAGTCGCTGCGCGCCGGCGACAAGGGGCTCTATCTGGCGGCCGGTGCCGTCGGCATGACTGCCTTGGGCGCCTTTGCTCTGCAGGCCAAGCAGTACGCAAACGGCAAAGACCCGCGCGACATGACCACCTGGGAGTTCTGGGGGGCTGCCTTCCTGCAGGGCGGCGGTGCCGGCATCTTTGGCGACTATCTCTATGCGGCCGTCAACCGCGCTGATCTTTCCTTCTACGCCACGATCACCGGTGGGCCGACGACGGGCTTCATCGACGACGTGGTGCGCTTGATTGGTCCCAACATCGGCGCCGGCTTGGATGAGGATCGCGACGTCGCCTTCGGTGCGCGCTTGGCACGCTTTGTGCGCAACAACACACCCGGCGCCTCGCTTTGGTACGGAAGGCTGGCTGCCGACCGGTTGCTCTTCAACCAGCTGCAGCTGGCGCTCGATCCCAAAGCCAAGCGCTCATTCCGGCGCCTCGAGAAGCGGGCGCGCCGCGAGTATGGGCAGCGCTTCTGGTGGCGGCCAGGCCGCAGCGCACCCAGCAGAGCACCCAACCTCTCCGCAGCATTTGGAGGCCGATCATGACCGTCGGGCCACAGACCCTGCCGGTGGTCTATCAGACCGACGGCAAGACTAAGGACTTCGAGATCCCCTTCCTCTTCGATTCGGCGTCCGAGGTGGCGGTCTTTCTGCAGGCAGAGGCCGGCGGTGAGGTGGCCTCGCTGGGGTATGGCGTCGACTTCACGGTGAACAGCGAGGGGCCGACCGCCCTGGTGCAGACCACAACGACCTTGGTCGGTGGTCAGCGCCTCGTCCTGGCGCCAGCGCCGGCGCTGATCCAAGGCAGTGATTATCGTCCCTATGACGCGCTGCCGGCGGAGCGGGTCGAGACCGATCTGGATCTGCGCGCGCGGATCGAGCAATGGCTGGCGATGGAGGTCGAGCGAGCGACGCGTGCGCCGATCGGAGAGGGGCAAGAGTTGATCCTGCCGCCGGTGAAGGAAAGGGCCAACAAGCTCGCGTCCTACGATGACTTGGGGCGTCCGGCGGTTCGGGAGCCGACGGTCCCTGTCATATCCTATGAGCCGGGTGACGCGGTCTCGGTGATTGGCGTCGGCGACGGCGCGACGAACGATTTCGATGCCTTCGACAAAGCCATCGATGACTCCATAGCGAACAAGACCAAGAAGGTTCATGTCCCCTACCCTCCCGGCGGTGAGTGGTACTATGTGGCCGGCAACTTCGGCAGCAAGCAGAAGGACATCACCTGGGTTGTAGACCCTGGAGCCTCGGTGGACGGCCCGACCGACTTGATGCTGGAACAGAACTACATCCGGGGCGCTGGCTGGTGGGATCCGCCGGTCGACGTGCTGACGCTGGAGGCGCCGGATGAATTCCTCAACCACCAGTATCATGTCTCCTTCGACAGCGGGATCGTCTCCAGCGGCGCCGAGATCCTGCTCACGCATCAGCGCAACGACATCTTCGCGGCTGAAGGCGCCGATCAGCAGTTCGGCGCCTACTACATCAGCACGGATGGCGGGGTAGGCGACGTCTGGTCTGGGCCGATCCACTTCACGACCAGCTCCCTTTACTGCAACAACCCCCTGAACATGGCGGGGGAGCCGGACGGCCAGAAGTTCACCCAGTGGCGGACTGGCGGTATCAACTTCGAGTACGAGGGCTTTGGACGGAAGTTCTGGATCAGGTTCGGCCACGGCCGCCAGTCCACCCTGCTCCGCGCAGGCGTTGCGCAGTATGTCCCAGAGGACACCAAGTCCACCCTCTACGTGCTCTACCAGTTGACAGACGGCACCTTGCGTTTCGTGCGCTATGGCGACACGCCGCCGGCCGGTGCGACCTTCGGTCGGATGACCTTCGAGGGGCACAGCGATCTCGGGCCGGTGATCCACGATCACTACTTCGGGACCAATGGGCGCCTGCATCTCTGCGCTTTGATGACGCCCTACATCGGCAGCCAGAATCGCAGTCCGAAGTACCCAGTCATCATCTACTGCGACAACCCGGCGGCGGACATCGAAGACATGGTCTTCAAGTTCGGGCCGCAGATCCCGCGCGGTGAGGCGGACCTGGTGAACTTCTGGGAGTACTCCATGACAGAGGAGCTTCCTGGGCAGTACGTGATCGTCATGCGCGGCAATGAGCGCGAGTTTTTCCAGACGCCGCAGCGCGGTGACTATCACTTCTGGACGGAGGGCGATGGTATTAGTTTCGTCGGCTTCCGCCGGGCTGGCATCAACCTCAGCCGCGACCGCGAAGCCATGGTTCGCTACGGGCCGGACATGCTTATCAACATGCTGCATGACACGCCTGGAGGTCGTGGCAATCCAGCCGTTGTCTGGAAGCGGCGCGGCGGTGGGTTCGTCAGCGGACCATCGGTTTCGGGCGATAGCCTCTTTTCGAACATTCGCGCGCGTTTCGATCCGAAGAGCAGGGCCGACACCTTCATTCAGCCGCTGGACACGCGCGCCGAGACACTGATCCCATTCACTGGCGCCCGTCAGAATATGGACTGGATCCGTTCCAACGGAGAGCGGATCGACCTTGTGGCAACGGGCTATGAGGCGGATTGGCCCGGCAACACGGTTGGTATCACCAGCGCAGAGTTCCTGACGGCGGGGGATGTCATCGTCGGCGAGGTCCGCGGCCGAGAGGAGACGCTCGACGTCGGTGGTGTGAACCAGACCTTCACCCTGGGCTTCGATGCAACGCATGGTTCGCCGGGGGTGACCGCTTATCTCAGCGGATCTGCTCAAGACCTGGTAATCGGCGGGGGCACAGCGTCCGGGTTTGCGATCGACACGGCGCTCGACGTTCTGACCGTTCAAAAGTCCGTTTCGGACACTGCCAACCCCGTTGACTCTGTGGTAATCCACCAGACCGGCGACAAGGCCACCTTCACCTTGAGCACCGGGCAGGACGTTCTGAACTTCAGCGCCGCTGGGGTGACGCTGGCCGAGGACGACCTGGAGCTTTACCAGATCGAGAACGGCGAAACGCTGTGGCTTCACGAGCAGCATGTGCGCCTCGACACCGCAAACGGCGGCATGCACTTCCTGCACGAAATGTCGGGGAACGATCTCTTTACCGGGCGCATGCGGACAGGCTGGCAGCGCCACGTTCCCTACGGCGCCAAGCATCCCGTCACGGGCGACTATGTGGCGGTCTGCGCGACCGATCCTGTCACAGTCACGGCTGTCGGCGGTAAGGGCGCTGAACGGGCGATCATCCGTGCGGCCGACATGCAACGCCGCCACCTGCTCAACTTCTCGCCGCGCAAGAATATAGTGGTCGCCTCCGGGAACACCGACGAGATTGCCTCTTACGCGAGCGGCATCGTCACCATGCCGGGGCGGGCATCGTGCGGCACATCTCTGCCGCCCGGTAAGGCGCGGGTGGCGATCCCCCGCATGCTCCTGGACACAGTGCCGGGCAATGACATTCTCGATTCACAGCGCTGTGTGCAGATCGGCAGCTTCGATGAGCACGTCTCGATCGAACTGGTTTGGCGCAACGGATTCCTGACCTTCCAGGTCTTCAAGCTCCGGGCGGGTGCCGGCGTGAAGGACAGCGCGCAAGGGCGGCCCCTGGTGAAGACCGAGGCCATCGGCACGATCGAGAACAACGGAGCGTTCAGCATCGATCCGGTGAACGCTGTGTTCGGGGTGATGATCGAGTATGACACCGACGCAGAAGAGGTGATGATCGGTGGCTTCAAGATCCCCTTGCACGGCCCCCTGACGCTCACCTTTGGCGACTACTACCAGATCTCCGAAGTCCCGAAGACGACGAACTTCCGCGTGGACCTCGACGCCATCACGTTCGAATGGCTGTCTGAAACCCGGCGGACGCCTGGCCCTCCGATCACGGAAGCGCCGCCGATCAACCTCCTGGCCGACCCCAGGTTTGCGCACGATCGGGAGTTCTCGGGGAACCGCCCGCCCGTTCAGCAGCCGCGCGCGCTGCTGAGTGAGTGGGTTATCGTTGACCTGGGCGGCTGCGACGGCAGCCTGCGCCGCAATACGAACAGCAACGAGGCGGCGAACGAAGGCTATGGCGGTTCGGCCGACTTCCTGAAGCTGACGGTCTCCGGCGCAGTCCGGCGACCTCGCTCGCTTGCCACAGACGAGGTCCGCTTCGCCCTTCCCCTCGGCAAGGTGGATGCCATCACACCCGGTGGCTACATCTTTCAGGCCTTCATGGAAGACGGCCTGGCGCTAGGCTCGCCCAACGCGGCTGCTCTCGCCGGTCTGCCGCTGCGGCTCTACTGGTATCAGGATCTCGGGCCACGGCAGCAACGGGCGGTCAAGTATTTTGCCATCGACATCAAGCGGGTCGAGCGTGCCGAGGGGCTGATCTGGTGGCGCGTACAGGTGCCGCGCGTCGAGCTTCGGTCGCGCAAGATCATGATCTGGCCTGGCAGCAGCGCTGGCTTGGAGTTCCGCGTTGCCGAGGGCTACAACTGCGAGCTCAACATTCGCAACCCGGCCTTCTTCCCCGGCGACTATCCGATGGAGTCGGTCTTTCCTGGCCCGAACCAGGAGGACGCGACACGGCGGAAGCTCTACCAGGTCAAGGCGGTCGAGAAGAACCGGCCGATGGCTTTCGGGACGCTCATCGACGGGTCGAACGCGGAGTTCGTCTTCGACCTACCAGGCATGAACGACACGCCGATCCTGTCGCACACCGGGAACTTTGCCTTCGAGCACAACGGCTCGCTCTATACCGGGACGCCCAGCCTTGGTCCCGCCGACCAAGAGCACGCGGTCGTGACCATGCGCAAGACGGGCGCCGCTCTGACCGCGAATGAGCCGGTCGGCCTAGTCGGCATTTCAGCTCCGACCATCGAGATCGAGCCGGACGGGGCCAAAACGCTGCACAGGATGGATGTGCCCTTTGGCCGGGAGGTCTGGGATGACATCGCGATTGACTCCGTCGTTCACGTCGACAGCGGTGGCAGCGCAACCTCGCTGACGCTCAATGAGCGGGTAAGGCTCCGCCCCAGCGGGGGGCTCCTGGAAGACCGCCTGTACGGCAATGGGGAGACCGCATGGACGCCTGACGTGTCTCTGCCGAACTCGCTGAGCGCGGTCAGCCTCTTTGGCTTCAGCGACGCCTCCGGGGAGGAGTTCCTGACGGCGGGGGATAAGTGGGGCTGGCCCAGCACGCCGGTCGATGGCGTCGGCACAATCGTGCCCAACACGGCCGGGGGCCTCACCTTCGGAACCGGCAAGGAATACAACATCGGGCTGAACAAGCGCGAGAGTCTGGCCGACCTTTGGACGGACACGGTGTGGCCGGGCAGTGAGGACGCGCGGATCAAGGTGGTGCTCGGTGAGAACAGGAGCGACGCCGCTCTGCGTTTCGACGCTCGCTACAAGGCTCCGGTGATCAACACCGAGCCCGAGACCGACGCCGTCTGGAACGCGATCACGACGCTGCCGGATGCCAACGCGTCCGGGCGCCGCTACCTCAAGTGGGAGATCAACGACACGATCATTGCGCTGATACGGGCGGGCATCTGGGATAAGCTCGATGTGCTCTACTGCCTGATCGCTCATGACGAGCAGACGGCCTTTATCAACTGGAAGAACCCGGCCGCCTTCACGATCACCAAGACCAATGCGCCGACCTTCGAGGCTTGGCGCGGTGTGACCGCGGACGGCTCGACCAGCTTGCTTGATACGAATTACACGCCGTCGACAGATGCTATTAACATGGCGCAAGACAACGCCTCGCTCTTTACTTGGATATTCTCTCTGGATACAAGCGTCGGGAACGGCACGATCATGGGCGCATCTGGCGGCGGCAACGTCACGCGCATTCGGCCAGATGATGGGGCAAGCGAGGCAAACTACCGCCTTAACGATGCCACCAATGCCTCGACGCCGATCCTGGTGCCGGGAAGCAGAGGTTATCACGCCATTGATCGCGCAGCGGCGGGCAGCTTCTCAGCCTATGCGACCGGCGCCGGCGGCATTCTCCGCAGGACCGATCTGACGCGGACCTCGACCGGACTCTCTACCACCTCTGTCACCGTCGGTGCCGGCGCGGGCAGCTTTGGGCTCTGCAACATTGCCTGGGCGGGCGTGGGCGCCTCCCTGGGCGAGGTAGGCCACAAGACCCTCGCCAGCATCGTCGAAGACCACATGATCCGCGTAGGAGCGCTCTGATGGCTGAATTCTTGATCGTACCCGCGGCGTCGCTTGATCGTTTCAGCGGGACCTACAGCGACCTGGCGGCCCTGGATCCACGATTGCTCACCAACGGCGACGGCGTGCTGCCGCTGCATCTGCTGAAGATCGAGGAGATCGTCGATGCCTGCCCGCACCTCGAACGCCTCGAGGTGCGGGAGGTTGCCGACAGCGAGTTTGCCGCAGCCGACGTGATCGCAGCGAGGCGGCCGAAGCGCACGCGGCTCATGGGCCGGTTGACCGATGCTGACGCGGCCGCAGCGAACCTACGCATCCAGCGGGCAAGACCGCAACAGAGGCTGAAAGGAGCCAAGACATGAGCATCCTATTCGACAGTGTGAAAAGCGTTGAGCGCGCGCAAGAGGCCTTCAACGGCTTCATCGCCGCCGCCAAGCCGTTGAAGGTTGACGGCAAGAAGGGGACCAAGACCAAGGCAGCTGTGAAGAGCCTGAAGCGCGGAGCCGCGAAGACCTCCAAGGCGCGCGACCTCGCGATTGGCTTCGGCGGGCTTACCGTCGGCGGGGTTGTGGCGGCCTTACAGGGCTTTTCCGGCCTTTGGGTAGAACATGGCTCAGGGCTTTCCAGCGGCACCCCGGAGGGCCTTGCCGCCGCCCTGGTGCCGTTTCTGCTGGGGCTCTTCAAGCTGGCACAACAGGCCTTTCCAGAGTGGTTCTGATGAGACTGCTAAGCGAAGATTGGCAAGTCGTCTGGGCAGGCCTAGGCGTCATCCTGGTCGTGCTGGCGATCGCCGGCGGCCTCGCCCTCTTGGTCGGTTGGCTGTGACATGAGCGACGAGAAGCCGACTCTGCCCGAGCGGGCTGCCCGCAGCGCCTTCTTTACCATCATCGGTCACGGGGCGGCCTCTCTGTCTCTCGTCGCCATCCTCTGGCTCGGCACCACGGTCACCGCCCTGGACAAGCAGTTTACAGCGCTGCGGGCAGAGATGACCGTCGGCGTCGTGCCGCGGATCGCATCGAACGAGCGCGACATCGAGCTGATTCAGGCGGAGATGAACGACCGCACACGCGATCGCTTCACGGCGACCGATGCAGCGGCCCTCGAGCTCCGGCTCTTGCGCGAGATCGCCGACCTGCAGGCCGAGCTTCGGCGCTTGATAGAGAAATGGGAGAAGTTGCAATGAATGCCTATTGGTGGATCGCACTGCTGCCAGGGGGCTACCTTGTCCTGAGTTTCGCCCTGCTCGGGCTCTTCGTGGGCTTCCTACTGCTAAGCAGGCCACTCGGCGGACTCTTGCGGCTGTACCTGATCAACCTGGCCACGATCAGCGATCAGGCGCTGAACGTGCTCTGGGGCGGCGACCCGGACGACACGGTCAGTGCACGGCTCGGCCGAGCTTACTGCTACGGCATGACCGTCAAGAAGGGCGCCCTCTTCTGGATCTTCGTCTTGCCGGCCGTCAGGATCCTGCACGCGATTGATCCCTATCACTGTGAGAAGTATGCGCTCGCGGACCGAAGCGAGGGACGCCGCGCCCTCTTTGGATACCGCAAGCTCAGCCCGCAGCAATGGGCTTGGCTGAAGGGCCGAGCAGCTCTGGCAGTCGCTTAGAGAGGAGAAGAGCATGTCACGAAACAAAAGTGTGACTACCGATCACACCGCAACCGGGCCAGGCGAGTCGCTATCGTTGGCGGCCGATCGCTACAACGTTAGCTGCAACGGCACCTTCGTCGCCTCGGTCGCCCTAGAGCGGAGCCTCGACAGTGGTACGACCTGGATTCCTCTGGGCTTCTTGAGCACGACGCCCATCGCCATCAATCAGCCGGTCGCGATGGTGTTACAAGAGGCCGAATCAGGAGCGCTGTACCGGAGTAACTGCACCTCCTACACCAGCGGAACGGCGACCGTCCGCATTAGCCAGTAGTTCGCTTCTGAGTTGGTCCACTAACTGTCCAAGTTTGGCCCAAAAATGCGCCATCAAAGCGGCGGCGAACTTGGACAATCCTTTGAAATCAAGTGCTTCTGAAGAGGCTCTTAATCAGCTGGTCCAAGGTTCGAGGCCTTGTGCGCCCACCAAAGAGATCAAGGGGTTAGCAAGCTAGGCACCTTGAATTGGGGTACCGTCCAACTCGACTGTCAGATGCCTCTGTGCTCTCGGACTGGTCCGGTGCCAGACATTCTGCCTAGATTTGAGACCGTTAGGATAGGCGGGCAAGAACGCGGCCCCGCTGGTTCGGCATTCTTGTATCGGATCAAACCCAGACAGATGGCCTGTTCGAAGCGGCGCGCAGTCGAGGACGGGTTCTCGCCCGACACGCGATTCCCTCCGATGATCCGAAAGGTCTGATCTTTCGGCAGCCTACGCCCTGCTAGCGGTGCAATCTTGCCGATCACCCTAGGCATTATCATGCACTCTCGACTGAGACGCACCAGAAGGGCATACTGCTATCCGTCATTCGGGTTCGGGTTAAGGGCTATCCGAGGTGCGGCTGTTCCAGTCTCTGCGGGAGGCCCGAATGGATAGCCGTTGGAGAGCTGAGTTCTGGGACATCTACGCGCTCTAGAATTGGCGCGTCGTGTGGATGCCGATACCAACAAGACCGGGAAGTTGCCAAGATGCCTCGCCAAAGCCGCGATCAGGAGTTGATGAAGAAGAATCGCGAACTCCGGGAAACCAATCGCCTCCTAAGGGCTGAGATTGATGCCCGTCGTGCGGCTGAGGAAGCGGTACGTACCCGCGATCTCTGGCTCCGCGCAATCTTGGACAACGCGCCGATCGAAATCGCTTTGAAAGACCGCAGAGGTCGGATCATGGCGATCTCTCAGAACGTCGCCAGAGATCACGGACTGTCGACGGACGCCTACGTCGGCAAGACGACCGAAAACTTCATTCCGCCCGAAGTGGCGGCGTCCTACATGCTTGCAGATCAAGAGATCATCGCTGATGGCCGCCCCATTCAGCAGGCCGTAACCGAGGACTGGGAGGGTCGAACACGGCACCTGCTCAATCAGAAATTTCCGCTGCGCGACGAGAACGGAACGATCATCGGCATCTGCAGTTTGACGTCCGACATGACCCAGCTGAAAGAAGCCGAGCAGCGCTTGAACCAGTCGCAAAAGATGGAAGCGATCGGCAAGCTGACCGGGGGCATCGCCCACGATGTCAACAATCTTCTTGCTGTCATTCAAGGAAGTGCGGAGCTGATCCTCCTCAACAAAGATGACATAGAAGATCATTTGGCAGTTATCGTCCAAGCGACCGAGCGTGGCGCGGATCTGACCCAGCGTCTCTTGGCCTTCGCGCGACAACAGCCTCTTCGCCCACAGCGCATTGTCATCGATCGCATCGTTATCGAGGCAACGACGCTTCTGAAGTACACGTTAGGGCCCTCTGTTCATATCAGACTGGACCTACCGCCGGACACCTGGTTCACGACTGTCGACCCTGGGCAGATCGAGAATGTGATCCTCAACTTGGCCCTCAACGCCCGCGATGCCATGCCCGATGGAGGCCGCCTTTCCATCTCCTGTACCAACGTCAGGCTTGGAGACAGCCAAGCCGCAAACAAGCAAGGGCTGGAGATTGGGGACTATGTGTGCCTAGAGGTTGCAGATAGCGGCAGCGGTATGAGCGCAGAGGTGCTGGAACGCGCTTTCGACCCCTTCTTCACCACCAAGGAAGAAGGCAAGGGGAGCGGCCTCGGCCTCTCAATGGTCTATGGCTTCGCCAAACAGTCCGGCGGACAAGCCACGATCGAGAGCCAGGAAGGCAAAGGGACAAAGGTGCGCATGTTCCTGCCCAGGTCGGCCAGTCCGGCAAACGTCTCCGCCGGTGAGCCGGAACTGCCCTCCGAGACAGGCAAGGGCGAAAGAGTGTTGGTGGTCGAGGATGAATCCGCCATTCGGGTGATGACCGAGCAGATCCTGACCAGCTTGGAGTACGAGCCAACGGTCGTCAGCGACACCGATGCCGCACTCCGGGCTTTGCGCAATGATGGCCCCTTCGATCTCCTGCTCAGTGATGTGATCCTAGGCGAGGCTCTGACGGGGCTGGACCTGGCTCGCAAGATCAGGGTGCGCAATCCAAACATCGCCTTGGTTCTCATGTCCGGATATCCGGGTAAAGCAGAGGACGCACCACCAGGGTGTCAGTACCTTAAGAAGCCCTTCCGTCGTTCCCAGTTAGCGCGAACGCTCCGCGCGGCCTTGGAGCCCGCTCTCTGACCCTAGATCGGTCTGAACTCTCCGCGGTTAGTGTCAGTTTGCCCCTGCCAAGCCATGCGCCTCCCACGACGCTTGGCTTGTCCGACGGGGTTTGTCGTTTGGCAAAGGCGCAAAAGGAAAAAATGGGGCGCATTCACCTGTGCCTGTCAGCTGCAGGGAGCGGGTGGAGAAGATAGGGATCATTGCCTAGTCCGAGTGGGTGCTTGAGACCTCAATGGTTTCCTGGCCAGGAAGGATGGTCACGCCTGCGGTCTACAAGACTTCAATCACACCTAGCGAATTTCTGTCTAGGACCGCTCGCCTCTCCAGGGGACGACAACGCTCAGGAGCGAAGGATGGCCAGCAACGGGTTCCGGTCTCGGGACAGAAACTGTCGTCGGCTAACCCTGTCCAATACAAGTTGAACTGCTCGACCTGAACCGGCGAGCCACACCTATCCGTTCCATGCAGACAGGCTCGAGAAGTTAGAAAATACATTTTTCAATTTCTGTTTTACATCAATGGATCTTCGTATCTCTTTCTATTCATCAAATTGTGACGAGAAATAGGCATATTTTGCTTGCGTCCTTGTTGGCCAGCGGCTAACTCTCAAGATGGAAGTTGTGAATTGAATGATGCTTTGACGTGAACCACTGGAAGGGCGACCGCTAGACAGTCTCGAGCTTCCACCTTGAGCTGGACGCGCATAGAAAGAAGTTCGCGCGTTGGTCACAAACTGCCCCGCCAATCTTAAGTGGAAAGATCGTTGAGCGACGCCGGGTTCTTAAGAACCGGGCAATCGTGCATCTTGGATGTCGCTGGAGAGCAATCCACCATTTCACTGCTTCCATGCGTAAGAAACACGATGGTCCTGACTTTAGAGTAGTATGGAGGAAGACATGTTTGGGGAATCTACCGACAACGCGCAGATCGATGTCGCCATCTCAGCAGATGATCTTTATGAGTATGCTGGTGAATGGACCGACGCAGAGCAAACTAAGCTCTGGGCAGAAGAACAGTTGAAAGCTCTGGTTCCGCCAGGGTCCCAATTGCAGGTAGGAAGTTTTGTAATCCGCCGCGATTTTGATACGATCGAAGTTCTGAAAGGCGCCTAAGGACAGAATCAGTCGGCTAAGATGAATTGTCTTGTTTGAGGCTGTGCGCTCTTGCAACCGGGATTTGTCCCTCACTACGTTGCCTGGGCGCACGGCCTGAACACTAAGTTTAGGTGCATATTTTCAAAGAGATAGAGGATTTGGAGTTTGCTCTATCGAAGTCGATTTTGAAGCGTCACATCCCTGGATGGCGATGAGTTTCAGTCCAGCGGCCTCTTCCCAGTCGGAATTTATCGAGACCACGCGCTTCTACGAGGCCGGGCCTGAGAGGGTTAAGGTGGTCCGCCTACGAGAGCCTTTTTTGCAAGGAAAAGGGGACCAGGAGGCAGGAAACCAAGACACGAAGTCGGCTCCAACGTTTGTCTCTCGACAAGGAGCGAAACCCTGTATTGGTCACCTGCTTCGCAGAAATTAAAATGTTCGCTAGATCGGGAAGTCACGTCACGCTCAAGTTAAAAACATCGACGTATGTGAACCGAGTCATCGTCCCTTGAAATGAGGTAGCAGCCGACGTGCAGCTCGGACCAAGGCGGTACTATGGCTTTGATTTGCTCTTCGGCCCAACGTTTTGTGTGTTCTGCGTCGGTCCATTCACCAGCATACTCGCAAAGATCATCGACTGAGATGGAAATTCCTGTTCCTTCTCTAACGCTTAAGCTCTTTTGCATACCTTCCTCCATTTGCATATCAACAGGACCAGATAACTTTTTCAAGAGGGCAATGTAGCAGTTTGTCCAGATGTTTGGCCATCCCAAAAGAGTCAATCGCCTTCACTTGCAAGCAAGAGCGGGCAATATATCTTTTTTGTTCGGTCTTGTACGCAGTTTGCCTTGTCGCTAAGCGAAGCAATGCTGCAAACTAGGGATCCCAAGTCCCCAATGACAAACCCACACGCAACCGAACCAGACTTACATTGCTGTCTACCTCCAAAACGAGAGTACATTCTGGATAACTGAGGTGCAAGTGATTTTAGCAAATTTCGCCATAGTTTGGTCATTTTTGTGAAATGACAGTATTGGGAAAATGAAATCACGACCTCTTGGCTTGGAACCTGCCACGTCTGCGCGCTCCCAATAACCTCAAGCACGTCTCCATCTCTGTCCGGCGGCGCTCCGCTCGCAAAAAAGGGGGGCACGCCACATTCACAGACCGCCCTTGAGAGGCAAGCCTGTCGCCTGTCTTAGGATTTCCTTGCCTCTGCGCCCGATTCCAGCGTGCACTGCAGGCGCCAATTGGCTATAGTGGCGATACGTAATAGGAGTATAGGATGACAGATATCGACGAACAGGCTTCTCTCATTCACGAACTTGGGCAGGACGCTTATAGGAGCACCGTGGAGAGGGTCTTGGTGCGCCTTTATGGGGCATCGCCGGGCATGGCGAAGGCGGCGGCAGTCAGCGTTACGCACTCGGGTGGCGATCGCAAGACCAGCCTAGCCCAGACATTGGAGCAGTTGGCAGAGTTGAAGATGGAAGGAGACGCTCTGGTCGCTTCGCGAGTTTAGCCGGTAACAGCGACCATTCCGGTCTGGGAATGGCAGCACGCTTGAGGTTGCGCAGCAGACGAAGATCCCAGAGCCAAACTTGGCACACTCTAGCGACGGATGAACAGGTCCGCGAGGGAGGAGCAGAATGAGGATTGGCAGCGTACCGCTCACCGGCACAAAGAGGACATGGGTACCGCCGGAACTCCGCAAAGGCTGGCAACACTACGCTCAAAGAGCTGGTCACCAAAGTACGCTCTTGCGCTCGATTGAATGTGATGCGGTTGTGGAAGTCTGGCGACCTGAGTGGGGTCCTGCAGTGAAACGGGGCCGCTGGTCGGAAATCCAACGCCACTGTCCAGTAGGTACCAAGGATGCGGATGTTTACTGGCGGCAGATCAGCCGTCCTGTGCTGAACAACCCACTCTTCTCGTACCGTTGTAGGCCTTGAGCTATCACGACGGGATGGCAGGCCATCATGAGTTGGCAGGTTTCGCTGCTGGACTACAGTTGAGCTGTTGCCATAGTTGGGTCCCTGAGAGACCCCATACCGAGCGATACCACTGTCTCTCTCGGAACCCTTAACCTTACGGCAGCATCAATCAGGCAGCCGCGCCAAGGCTCTCCCGATCTTCCTGTCGTCGAGATCGCGTTCCGACAAAGCCTAGGGCGCAGAAGACCAGAATTCCGGTTGCAGCAAGGACGAACGATCCTGGCAGAGGCACTGCTGCAAGGGGAGACGCCAGATAGGAAATCGTCGCGTAGGCAGTTCCGCCGTACTTCTCACCGGGAGTGAGGCCGAAGAAGCCCCAACTGAACGCGACATCGCTCAGAGAAATGGACAGAACGCCAGGTTCGGCACCGCCATAAGAGATGTCGAGCGGATTGCTCCAAGTGAGGTGACCATGCTGGAAGACAAAGCCACGACCCACTGTGGCCCCGGAACTCAAGCCCGCCGTCGTCGGCGAGGTGAAAACAAAATCGACATCTAAGGATTGCGGAATGCGATCATCAGGATTGACCCACGTTTCGTCCGTCCAGATGTCGAAGAGTGCGAATGTCTGCGCGACGCCCTCTTGCAAAGTCGTTTGAATCTGGCCAGACGACGGATAGGTCTGAACAACCAAGCCCGGTTCCTGAAATGCGGTTCCGGAGATCGCAAAGGTCCCGTCGATACTGAGCGTCGCCGCCTGAGCGGCCGCTGACACGGACATAAGCCCGACGGCCAATCCCATCCCAAGCACCGCCTTCGTCGCTAAGCCTTTGACGCAAGAGCAGGTTTTCGCAGCAACTGGTCTCAATTGACTCTTCCCCTAGGTCAAAATCTCAACAGACAGTACAAGGATTCTTGCAATTGTCAATCGTGAAACTGTTTTACAGAATGCCGCATCGAACCTTCGCACTGCGGGGCGTTCCCTAAGGACGAGACGGTGTGACGAGGTGGCGCCTGAGGGTGGTACGCGCCGGCCAAGACAAAACCGCAAATTCGTAAACAGTATGTGATATGTGTAATTCTTCTTGACGCGTCAATCCGGCCCTAGGTAGGTAGTCGGCTTGGGGAAGAATGATATCTTTGTTTTTTGTTAGTTAGAGAGACGCCATGCCTACGCCGATTCTAGAGGTTGGTCCCTTCGCGTTGAGTGGAGCGGTCAGCGAGGCGCCGATACTGGCGCACGATCCCTCCTACCTGCTGGCCGAGGGAACGCTGGCCTTCACCTTCACTGCCGACAGCGTCGATGGCCGGCGCTTCCTCTTCTCGAAGGACTCCAGCGGTTTCGATGACGGTGGCCACGCCGGCGTCTACATCGAGAACGGCGTGATCAAGGCCCGCTTCCAAGATCTGGGCGACACCTATGTCGTCGAGACCGGGGCACTGATCTCGGCGGGAACCCAGCATCATGTGGCGGTGACCTTCGGTGCCGGCGGCCTGACCATCTTCGTCGATGGCGTCGAACAGGCCGCGATCGCCTACGGCGGCGGGCTGCTGGGCAACGAAGAACCGATCGTGCTGGGCGCCAATCAGTGGGCCAGCGGGAACGGCATCGCCGACAAGCTGGTCGACGGCTTCGACGGCAGCCTGACCAACGTGTCGCTCTACGATAGCGCACTCGACGGGGCCGCCATCGCCGATCTGAGCCAGGCCGCCTCGAACGACCCGCCGCTGGCCGGCGACGATGCGCTCTCGGCCGAGAGCGCGACGCCGCTCGTCATCCTCGTCGCGGACCTTCTCGCAAACGACAGCGACGCCGACGGCGATCCCTTGAGCCTGCTGGACTTCAGCCAGCCGACCTCGGGCCAGGTGACCGACAACGGCGACGGATCGCTGACCTACACACCCGCCGACGGCTTCTTCGGCGACGACAGCTTCACCTATCGCATCGGCGACGGCCAGGGCGGCGAGGCCACCGCGACAGTGACGGTCACGGTCGCCGACCAGTCCAACACGGCGCCAAGCGCGGCAGACGATGCCTATGCCGTGGACGAGGACGGCGTGCTGGCGATTGCAGCCCCGGGGGTACTGGCGAACGATCAGGACACAGACGGCGACGCCTTGACGGCAGCAAGCGAGACCGGGCCCACCAACGGCAGCCTGGCCCTGGCGGCCGACGGCAGCTTCACCTACACGCCCGACGCCAACTTCAACGGCAGCGACAGCTTCACCTATGCCGTCAGCGACGGCCGCGGCGGCAGCGCCACCGCGACGGTCTCGATCACCGTGAACGCGGTGAACGATGCGCCCAGCGTCGGCGATGCAGTCTTCCAGGTCTCCGACAACGCTGCCGACGACGAGGTCGTGGGCCAGGTGTCGGCCAGCGACCTGGACGGCGATGCTTTGACCTACGCCATCATAGCCGGCAACGAGGACGGCGTCTTCGACATCGACGCCAACGGACAGATCTTCCTGGCCGACGCCAGCGGCCTGGATGCCACAACCACACCCTCCTACGACCTCACCGTAGAAGCCTCAGACGGCAGCCTCGCAAGCACCGCCCTCATCACCATCGATATCAATGACAGCACGATCCCTCCTGCTCTTCTAGACGTCGGTCCTTTCGCATTGAGTGGAGCGGTCAGCGAGGCGCCGATACTGGCGCACGATCCCTCCTACCTGCTGGCCGAGGGAACGCTGGCCTTCACCTTCACTGCCGACAGCGTCGATGGCCGGCGCTTCCTCTTCTCGAAGGACTCCAGCGGTTTCGATGACGGTGGCCACGCCGGCGTCTACATCGAAAACGGCGTGATCAAGGCCCGCTTCCAGGATCTGGGCGACACCTATGTCGTCGAGACCGGGGCACTGATCTCGGCGGGAACCCAGCATCATGTGGCGGTGACATTCGGCGCCGGCGGCCTGACCATCTTCGTCGATGGCGTCGAACAGGCCGCGATCGCCTACGGCGGCGGGCTGCTGGGCAACGAAGAACCGATCGTGCTGGGCGCCAACCAATGGGCCAGCGGGAACGGCATCGCCGACAAGCTGGTCGACGGCTTCGACGGCAACCTGACCAACGTGTCGCTCTACGATAGCGCACTCGACGGGGTCGCCATCGCCGATCTGAGCCAGGCCGCCTCGAACGACCCGCCGCTGGCCGGCGACGATGCGCTCTCGGCCGAGAGCGCGACGCCGCTCGTCATCCTCGTCGCGGACCTTCTCGCAAACGACAGCGACGCCGACGGCGATCCCTTGAGCCTGCTGGACTTCAGCCAGCCGACCTCGGGCCAGGTGACCGACAACGGCGACGGATCGCTGACCTACACACCCGCCGACGGCTTCTTCGGCGACGACAGCTTCACCTATCGCATCGGCGACGGCCAGGGCGGCGAGGCCACCGCGACAGTGACGGTCACGGTCGCCGACCAGTCCAACACGGCGCCAAGCGCGGCAGACGATGCCTATGCCGTGGACGAGGACGGCGTGCTGGCGATTGCAGCCCCGGGGGTACTGGCGAACGATCAGGACACAGACGGCGACGCCTTGACGGCAGCAAGCGAGACCGGGCCCACCAACGGCAGCCTGGCCCTGGCGGCCGACGGCAGCTTCACCTACACGCCCGACGCCAACTTCAACGGCAGCGACAGCTTCACCTATGCCGTCAGCGACGGCCGCGGCGGCAGCGCCACCGCGACGGTCTCGATCACCGTGAACGCGGTGAACGATGCGCCCAGCGTCGGCGATGCAGTCTTCCAGGTCTCCGACAACGCTGCCGACGACGAGGTCGTGGGCCAGGTGTCGGCCAGCGACCTGGACGGCGATGCTTTGACCTACGCCATCATAGCCGGCAACGAGGACGGCGTCTTCGACATCGACGCCAACGGACAGATCTTCCTGGCCGACGCCAGCGGCCTGGATGCCACAACCACACCCTCCTACGACCTCACCGTAGAAGCCTCAGACGGCAGCCTCGCAAGCACCGCCCTCATCACCATCGATATCAATGACAGCACGATCCCTCCTGCTCTTCTAGACGTCGGTCCTTTCGCATTGAGTGGAGCGGTCAGCGAGGCGCCGATACTGGCGCACGATCCCTCCTACCTGCTGGCCGAGGGAACGCTGGCCTTCACCTTCACTGCCGACAGCGTCGATGGCCGGCGCTTCCTCTTCTCGAAGGACTCCAGCGGTTTCGATGACGGTGGCCACGCCGGCGTCTACATCGAAAACGGCGTGATCAAGGCCCGCTTCCAGGATCTGGGCGACACCTATGTCGTCGAGACCGGGGCACTGATCTCGGCGGGAACCCAGCATCATGTGGCGGTGACATTCGGCGCCGGCGGCCTGACCATCTTCGTCGATGGCGTCGAACAGGCCGCGATCGCCTACGGCGGCGGGCTGCTGGGCAACGAAGAACCGATCGTGCTGGGCGCCAACCAATGGGCCAGCGGGAACGGCATCGCCGACAAGCTGGTCGACGGCTTCGACGGCAACCTGACCAACGTGTCGCTCTACGATAGCGCACTCGACGGGGTCGCCATCGCCGATCTGAGCCAGGCCGCCTCGAACGACCCGCCGCTGGCCGGCGACGATGCGCTCTCGGCCGAGAGCGCGACGCCGCTCGTCATCCTGGTCGCGGACCTTCTCGCAAACGACAGCGACGCCGACGGCGATCCCTTGAGCCTGCTGGACTTCAGCCAGCCGACCTCGGGCCAGGTGACCGACAACGGCGACGGATCGCTGACCTACACACCCGCCGACGGCTTCTTCGGCGACGACAGCTTCACCTATCGCATCGGCGACGGCCAGGGCGGCGAGGCCACCGCGACAGTGACGGTCACGGTCGCCGACCAGTCCAACACGGCGCCAAGCGCGGCAGACGATGCCTATGCCGTGGACGAGGACGGCGTGCTGGCGATTGCAGCCCCGGGGATACTGGCGAACGATCAGGACACAGACGGCGACGCCTTGACGGCAGCAAGCGAGACCGGGCCCACCAACGGCAGCCTGGCCCTGGCGGCCGACGGCAGCTTCACCTACACGCCCGACGCCAACTTCAACGGCAGCGACAGCTTCACCTATGCCGTCAGCGACGGCCGCGGCGGCAGTGCCACCGCGACGGTCTCGATCACCGTGAACGCAGTGAACGATGCGCCGAGCGTCGGCGACGCGAGCTTCCAGGTCTCCGACAGCGCTGCCGACGACGAGGTGGTGGGCCAGGTGTCGGCCAGCGACCTGGACGGCGATGCTTTGACCTACGCCATCATCGCCGGCAACGAGGACGGCGTCTTCGACATCGACGCCAACGGACAGATCTTCCTGGCCGACGCAAGCGGCCTGGATGCCACAACCACACCCTCCTACGACCTCACCGTAGAAGCCTCAGACGGCAGCCTCGCAAGCACCGCCTTCGTCACCATCGACGTCAATGACGACTCTTTTCCTACTGCGATCCTCAATGTTGGGCCCGTGCGGGTCGAGGGCGATATCGAGCAAGCCACGATCGTGCCGCATGATGCGCCCTATCTTCTCGCCAGCGGAACTTTGGCGCTTTCCTTCGTCGCTACAGCGGTTGATGGCCGCAAGTACCTCCTCTCCAAAGACTCCAGCGGCTTCGATACCGGTGGTCATGTCGGGATCTACGTCGAGGACGGTGTGGTTGCGGTTCGCATACAAGACACCGCCACCACCTATACCGTCGAAACTGGCGCCGTTATCACTCCCGGCCAGACCCATCATGTGGCCGTCACTTTCGGAGGGCCCGACGGACTGGCAATCTACGTCGACGGTGTGCAGCAGGCCTCAGACGCCTATGTTGGCGGACTGCTCGGCAATAGAGAGCCGATCGTGCTGGGCGCAAACCAGTGGACCAGCGGCAATCTTGTTGCAGACGATCTGGTCGATCCCTTTCAGGGCTACATCCAGAAAGCCGAACTCTACGATGTGCTGCTGGACCAGGACCAAATCGCTACCTTGTCCGGGCAGGTATCGCAAATCGACCTCGATAGCGGAGCGCCACTGCCGGTCGGTGAAGTCTTGAGCGTGATCGTCGATACGACCCTAGACATCGATATCTCAACCGAACTCCTCGCCAACGATTCGGATCCCGATTCCGACCCGCTGATCGTCTCGGCGATCGGCTCGACGCGCAACGGTACGCTCACGAACAATGGCGACGGCACGCTTACCTATGTCCCCGACGCGGGCTTCCTTGGCAATGATTCCTTTACCTACCAAGTGTCGGATGGCAGCAGTTCTAGCGAGGCGACGGTCGTCATCTCCGTCGCCGAACCGGGGCCGGAGCCGGCCCCACCCGGGGGGCAATCCCCGGACTGGCAACTGATCAGCAGCACCAACGGCGACATTCCGATAGCGGAAACGCCCGAGAACACCGCAGCCCAAGTCCTCGACGTCGATCGAGACGGTCTTATGGACTTCGTCATCGCCGGCCGCAGGGGCGACCCCGCCATGACCTGGTACCGTCAGGATGGCGACGGCGGTTGGGAGGCATTCACCCTAGAAAGCGCAGAGCTCGACATCGAAGCCGGCGGAACCGTCTACGACGTAGACGGTGACGGGGACCTGGACATCTTCATGGGGGGCGATTCGAGGAGCAACGAAGTCTGGTGGTGGGAAAATCCCTATCCGGTCTTCGATCCCAACGTCGACTGGACCCGCCACATCGTAAAGTCCAGCGGCGGCAAACAGCAGCACGACATGATCTTCGGCGATTTCGACGGCGACGGAGACGACGAATTCGTGTTCTGGAACCAGAAGGGCAGCCCCTCGGGCCTCTACATCAGCGAAATTCCTGCCGATCCGACAGCTGGCGAGTGGTCGCGAGACCTGATTACAGATACCGTTCGCGAAGGCCTGGCGAAGGGCGACATCGATGGCGACGGGATCGAAGATATCGTCACCGGTGGATACTGGTACAAGTGGAACAGTGGGACGGATTTCACGGAAATCGAAATCGATAGAGGCTTTCGGCAGGGACAGAGTGCGGTAGGTGACTTCAACGAAGACGGACAGCTTGAGATACTCTTCAGCAGCGGCGACCTCACCGGTCCCCTACTGATGTACCAAGTATCAGGCGATCCGACGGTCGCCTCCAACTGGTTTCCAACGGACCTTCTGGGCGTGATAACCGACCAGCTGCACAGCCTGGACGTCGCCGACATCGATCAAGACGGTCACCTGGACATCTTCGCCGCCGAAATGAACCTGTTCGACGCCAATCCCGATGCCAAGACCTGGGTCCTGTTCGGCGACGGAACCGGCCAGTTCCGCGCCACCGAAGTCGCGGTCGGCATCGACAATCACGAGTCGACCCTTGCCGACCTGGATGGCGACGGCGATCTCGACATCCTAGGCAAGGGCTTTCAGGACAACGAGATCAACATCTGGTACAATACCTTGAACGAGATCACGCTGGGCGGATGGGAGCGCAACGTGATCGAAGAGTCGCGGCCCTGGCGCGCAATCTTCGAGGCCGAAGGCGACATCGACGGAGACGGCTTGCTCGACATCATTACCGGCGGATGGTGGTATCGAAATCCGGGAAGCATCGACGGCGCTTGGGAGCGCAACACCATCGGTGACCCTCTCAACAACATGGCGGCGGTGTACGACTTCGACGGCGACGGCGACCTGGATATCCTCGGCACGCAAGGGATCGGAAGCAGCAGCAACAGCGATTTCGCCTGGGCGCAGAACGACGGCTTTGGCAACTTCACGATTTTCGACAACGTCGAGAGCGGCGTGGGCGCCTTTCTACAAGGCACCACGGTTGGCAGCTTCTCGCCTGGCGGTCCCCTGACCGTCGCCCTTTCTTGGCAGGGCGGTACCGGCGGTACGCAAACGCTGACAGTGCCAGACGATCCGACCAGCGGCACCTGGACCTGGTCGCAGATTTCACCGCTATCCCAAGGCGAAGGGCTGGATCACGGCGACATCGATGGCGATGGAGACGACGACATCTTGCTGGGCTTCAAATGGCTGCGCAACGACGACGGAGTCTGGACCGACTTTACCTTGCATCTGGAGCCCCCCAAAGCGGAACCTGACCGGGTCCACTTGGTCGATATGGACGGGGACAACGATTTGGATGCCTTGGTCGGTTATGGCCATGAATCGAGCATCACGACGCTTGCCTGGTACGAGCAGCCGGATGACGAGACCGCGATTTGGACCGAGCATCTGATCGCCAGTGACCTCGTCGGAAATCCGCAGAGCGTGGACTTTGCCGATATGGATGCAGATGGCGACTTCGATGTCGTTGTCGGCGAGCATCTGCCTCAAGATCCTGGAAACCTTGGCCTCTTCGTGTTCGAGAACAGCGATGGAGTGGGAGATGCCTGGACCAAGTACACGGTCCATCTCGGTGACGAACATCACGACGCCGCACAGCTAGCGGATTTCGATCAGGACGGAGACCTGGATATCTATTCAATCGGCTGGACGCACGACAACATCTATATCTATGAGAACCTAACCAACGGCTTCGACAGCGGCGTTGTTTGATCGAAACTCTACGAGCTTAGCCCGCATCTCTCACGAGTAGAGGTGCATCGTGGGTCCGAATCAGAGAAAGTGTGAGTGCTAACAGACGCTTACGCCGAATCTAGAGGAGCCCACGATGCCGACAGAGTGTAGCCCGGAGCCGATGGTCTTTGCACGCCTTGAGGGGCGCCGTGTGGTCGCGGATTTTGGCGGCGGAGCGATCAGTTCGGACGCCGGCGCGCTGCTCTTGGGGGCGACTGATCAAGCCATCGGCTTGGTGGATCGCTTCGCTGCCTGCTTCCAGGACGGCCGCCGCGCCGATCGGGTGGTGCACGATGTTGCTACTCTGGTCGGCCAACGCGTCTTCGCCATCGCTCTGGGCTATGAGGATGTGAACGACCACGACGAGCTGCGCCACGATCTGGTTTTGGGCACAGTGCTGGGTCGTCTTGAGGCGCGCCGGTCTGGCTGTGCGCCTTTGGCTGGCAAGAGCACCTTGAACCGGCTCGAGCATGCGCCTGAGGGCGCGGATCGCTACCACCGCATCGGCCATGATCCGGCGGCCATCGAAAGCCTCTTCGTCGAGCTCTTCCTCGACGCCCATGACAAAGCGCCGGCGCGCATCACGCTGGATCTCGACGCCACCGACGATCCGATCCATGGGCGGCAAGAAGGCCGCTTCTTCCATGGATACTATGACTGCTACTGCTACCTACCGCTCTACGTCTTCTGCGGCGATCATCTGCTGGCGGCCAAGCTCCGGCGCGCCAACATCGATGGCTCTTGCGGTGCCAAGGAGGAGGTCGCCCGCATCGTGGCCCAGATCCGCCAACGCTGGCCCCAGGTCAAGATCCTGCTGCGCGCCGACTCTGGCTTTGCCCGAGAAGAGCTGATGGCTTGGGCAGAGGACAACAAGGTCGACTACCTCTTTGGCCTGGCTCGCAATGCCCGCCTGGTCGATCACATCCATGTCGATCTGGCCTGGGCCGAGGCAGACGCGCTCAGCAGCGGCACGTCAGCCCGGCGCTTCGTCGACTTCCGCTGGACCACCAAAAAGAGCTGGACCCGCCGGCGCCGCGTCGTCGCCAAGGCCGAGTGGATGGCAGGGCGCGGCGACAAGGGCGCCAACCCACGCTTCGTCGTCACCTCACTCAAGGCCAAGACCGTCAAGGCCCGCGAGCTCTATGAACGCCTCTACTGCGCGCGTGGCGACATGGAGAACAGGATCAAAGAATGCCAGCTCGATCTCTTCGCCGACCGCACCTCGGCGGCCACCATGAAAGCCAATCAGCTCCGACTCTGGTTCGCCTCACTGGCCTATGTCCTGCTCGCCGCTCTGCGCCGCAAGGCGCTTGCCCATACTCTATTGGCCAAAGCCACCTGCGGCACGATCCGATGCAAGCTCCTCAAGATCGGAGCCCAGATCCGCATCTCCGTTAGGCGCATCCGTGTCGCCATGGCCTCGGCCTGCCCATACGCGCACGAGTTCCAACTCGCTCACGCCAGACTGTGCAGCTGAACGACGGTCTCTGCGCCACCGCCCTCCCGCCAACAACGACGGACCAGACCTGACCTCCAAAACGCCACCGGCGGCCATCCTGCTTGGCACCAACGCTCCTTAAGTCTACCACCCACTACCTCGCCCCAAAAAACCACCTCGATCTATCGCTGGTGAGAGATGCGCGCTAGCAGAAAATCAAGGATTGAGGCCGCAGGTCGTTTCGACCTGAGATCACCGCGCTCTAACTCAAGGGGTCTCCCCATCGGGATTCTCTTGGATTCTCGGCCGAAGCCAAGGGGCAGGTCTCTTTCGGTATGGAAATCTTCTTTGCAAAGAGACAGCCGCACTCGACACAGACACGGCCATCGCCACCGGCGAGCTTGTCGGCGAGCCGGTAGGCAAGGGTCTGAGGCGCAGCGCGAAGTCGATCGCACGCAAGGCAGGCGGCACGACGGCGTTCAAGCACCGCGTCGCCCACTGTCTGAAAGCCGCTCTCGCTCCACTTTATGTAGGCGTTTGCCGCCTTAAGGGCGAGGGCGCCAACAGATTCTGGGCTGCGCTCGTCTCTTTCGGCTTCCTTGAACAGGGGAACGGTGAACTCTGCGTTTAGTGGATCTTTCAGCATTCTATCCCGCCACTCGACGACATGTCGCGTTGCGAGCAGGGTGCGCGCGAAAGTTCTGTCGGCCAAGAAGCGAGCGGCAACCTCTGGCGTCACCAGATCGTCCACTCCAAGGCGCTTTGCGAGCGTCGATCTGACATCATAGAATGTTGGAAGCGCACAAATCTCGGCCACGAGCCGGTCCAACTCTTGCTTCTGCACGCCCATCACGTCTCCATTCCGTCGAGTCATTCGAGGCCCAATAGAAAGACCCTTGGTCTGAAAGATCAAGCCAAGGGATCGTCGAACGACGACAGAGCGGCAAGCTCCTGGATCTGGGCTGCGTCGAGCGCCTGATCGAAGATCTGCACATCGGCCATCTCTCCGGAGAAGGGAGACCCAAACTTGCCATCGCCGGTGTCGCTGCCCCAACCAAGACCGCCGATTTGCAGGAATTCCTGATTGTTCTCCCAGGACATGACCAGGTTGCTGTTTTCATCGACCAGATCTCCATCAACGAAGAGCTTCGCACCCTCGCTGCCGAACACAGCGGCGACTTCATACTCCCGCCCCGCTTCAACACCCTGGAAGGAGAGCAGCGTGCTGTTCGTGCCGTCCTGGAAGCGTACGTTCAGATCGCCATCGTCGATGTAGGCGGCCAAGTGATTGCCACCGCCCTCGAAACCAAAGGCATCCTTTGTGACCAGCCCTTGTCTCGCGGAGGGATCGTCATCGATGAACGAGAAGGCGACGGTCCCTTCTTCAATCTCCAACGACGGATCGGGCGGCACGTTGTTGACGTCTTTTTTCGAGCCACTGAAGCTCGTGATGCCCGGCATCTCGAAGATCGCAGAAGGTAATGTCGGCTCTTCTCTTACAGTAACGGTCACCGTGGCGTCGCTGGTCGGCCCTGCACCGTCAGAGAGCGTGTAGACAAAGCTGTCCTCACCGATGAAGCCGGCATCGGGGCTGTAGGTCACGGTGCCATCACCATTGTCGACCACCTGGCCATTCGTGGCGGCGGTAAGTCCGACGATCGACAGGACATCGCCGTCGACATCAATGTCGTTGGCTAAGAGGTCGATGTCTACGGCCTCTCCTTCCTGGGTCTCGGCGGCATCGTCGACGGCAAAGGGATCGTCGTCCAGCGGCGACACGGTCACGTTCACCTGAGAGATGTCGAAGCCACCGTTCCCGTCCCCGACCTGAACCTCGAAGCTGTCGTTGCCGAAGAAGTCGGCATCCGGGGTATAGGTGACACTGTTATCGGCGTTTAGAACGGCCGTACCGTTCCCCGGATCAGAGGCAACGCCCGTCGTGATGACGCTATCGCCATCGACGTCGCTATCGTTGAGTGCCGGATCGAAAGTCGTGCTACCGTCTTCGCTGACCTCGATTGAATCGTCCACGGCAACGGGGTCGCTGTTGGACGGGGCGCCGGTATGCAGCTCAGCGACTTGCGTGTCGCTGAGTGCAAGATCGTAGAACTGCTTGTCCGAGATGATCCCGTTGAAGGGCGCATCGAAACCGGGTTGTTCGCTGTCGCTGGCCCAGCCGCGCCCGCCCCACTGGATGAACTCCCTGTTCGTCGTCCAATCCATGACCAGGCTGTCGGCGCCGATCAGCTGCCCATCGACGTAGAGGGCAACACCGTTGGCGTCGAATGTGGCGGCAACGTCATAGTCCTGGCCAGCGATTACGCCCGGAAGACTGATGACGGTCTGGTCCACCCCATCCTGGAAACGTGCGCTTAGGGTCGATCCGGCTAGCCAGATGGCAAAGTGATTGCCGCCACCCACGAAACCCGATGCGTCCTTCGTAAAGAGACCTTGGCCGCCGCTGGTATCGGCTGCATTGAAGGTGAAGTTAACTGTGCCTTCCGGAACCTCGTAGATCGGGTCATGCGCAATTTCCAACACCGAGCCACCCAAGCCATTGAAGACCATGTCACCAGGCATATCGACCACGGGCTCGGGGAAGGACGACACGTTAACGGTGACCGTCGCGGTGTCGGTGAGGGTGCCGTCGCTGATCTGGTAGACAAAGGAATCGCTGCCCGCAAAGCCCGCATCTGGGGTGTAGGTCACGGTCCCATTGCCGTTGTCCACAACCGTGCCGTTGGTCCCGTCGTTGACGCCGTCGATGAAGAAGACGTCCCCGTCAATATCTTGGTCGTTGGCCAAGACATTGATGATCACCGCCGCATCCTGTTCTGTCGAAGCGACATCGTCGTTGGCCTCGGGGCGATCGTTCAGCGGAGTGACGGTGACGCTGACCTCGCTGGTGTCGAAGCCGCCGTTACCGTCGCCGACCATGACGGTGAAGCTGTCATCGCCGTTGAAGTTGGCATTCGGCGTGTAGGTGACCGTGCCGTCCGGATTGACCACCGCCGTACCACTGGCTGCCTGCGCCTCGACTGAGGTCGCAACGACACTGTCGCCGTCGTCGTCCGTGTCGTTCGCGCCCGGCTGGAAAGTAACGGCGTCATCCTCATCAACGATGATTGCATCATCGTTGGCGACAGGAGGCGTATTCGGCGCCGCCAAGACATTGACCGTGACCGTGGCAGTTGCTGGAGCGCCACCATTCTGATCGTCGATTGTGTACTCGAAACTGTCCGTGCCGAGGAAGCCAGCCGCAGGCGTGTAGCTCACGGTCCCATCGTTATTGTTGACGACGGTCCCATTGGCTCCGTCGGTGACCGAGGTAACCACCAGCAGGTCGCCGTCGATGTCCTGGTCATTGCCGGTAACGTCGATCAAGACGGCAGTATCCAGCAGCGTCGAGGCGCCATCATCGACCGCTGTCGGATCGTCGTTTATCGGATCGACCGTCACCGTGACGGTGGCGGTCTGCTCACCGCCTTCGACGGTTGAGGCAACATAGGTAAAGCTGTCCGTCCCATTGAAGTGTGCATTCGGCGTATAGACTACCTCGCCGGCGACGACTTCCGTCGTTCCGTTCGCCCCATCGCTAGCCGATACAAGGGTTAGCGGGTTCGGATTGTCGCCCTCCTCGTTAGCCAGAACGTCGATCGAGATCGGCGTATCCTCGTCGGTCGTCGCCGTATCATCATTGACGACCGTCGGTGTGATGTTCAGAGCGTCATCCGCCAGCGCCAACACTTCGGACGCATCCGGCTGACCCTGGTAGAGCGCAAACCGCTCAATCTCGCCGTTCAGGGGCTCGCGCAGACTGTCCGTAGTCCCACTCGTGCTGGCGAAGTTGTTGCCGCCAAGAACCAGCTGTTCACTATTGCCCAACGGACCGCCGGTGTAGCCGTCTCGCCCGACCTCCAGGCCATTGACGTAGAGGACCAAGCCATCGGGGCCGAAGGCCGAGAACACATGGATCGGTTCGCCAATGCTCAAGACGTCGGCGGCCCGGATCTCGAAGCTGTTGCCGACATCGCCGGCGCCATCCTGCAACCGCAGCTCAAGATCGTTGCCAACTGCACGAAGGTTGTAGTGCCCGCCCGTACCGAAGAGCGAGGCATCAGCCGAGGCAAGACCCTGGTTGCCATTGAGGTCATCGAAGGTCACCACGAGCTCGACACCACCTTCTGACAGCGACCCGAGCGGCGTTGTACCGATGATCTGGGAGGTCGCCGAGGATCCATCAAAGGTGCCATCGAAGCCGGCCACGCCATCTTCCAGAAGGAAGACCACGGTGGGCGCCGGTGTGGCGATATCGTCGTTCAGGATGGTACCGGTGGCAATGTCACGTCCGAGTTCCGCACCGATGGGATTCGACAGTGTGACAGTCAGCGTCTCGTCTATCTCGACCACCTCCTCGGAGGCAACGACGATCCTGATCTCCTGGCTGCTCTCACCGGCCGCGAAGGACACGACGCCCGACTGTGCGACATAGTCGGACCCAGCCAAGGCGTCTCCGTTCGCGGTCGCAAAGCTGGCGGAACTCTCGCCACTCAAGTCGCCGGTTCGAAGCACGGTGAAGACCAGCTCTACGCTGCCGGCGTCGCCTTCCAGCACGTCGGTGTCGGCAATTGAGATCGTGGTGCCGCCAGAGGAGCCGCCTGAAACCGGCGCCGTGGAGGTCACCAAGCTGCCTGCCGCCGGCAAACTGGCCGCCGCCGAGTTGCCGGTCGAATCGCTGAGGTCACCATCGAAACTGTAGTAGCGCTCGAGGCCGGCTTGGGGCACCGTCAGCACGCTGTCCTTGTCGGCCAGTATCTCGGCCTCGCTACGGGCAAGGCTCCAGGCCCGCCACTCGTCGATCTCCCCCGACAGTCCGCCAGCCTGCACCGTACCGCCGATGTGATCGACGGTGAAAGGACCCGTCCAGCTGGTCGGGGTCGTCTGATCCAAGACACCGTCGACGTAGACCTTCATCACGCCGCCCTCACGAACGATCGCATAGTGCGTCCAGACCTCTACCTGGCTCACATGTGCAGCAACGACCGGGTCATTTCCTCCTGCGAAATCATTGGCATAGACGCGGATCTGGCCATTGAAGAAATTGATGTCGTTGGCGCCCGCCTCACCGAAGGCCCCCGATCCCGCCAATCCGTCGATGTTGTCGATTGTCGCGTTGTCGAACTTCACCCAGGCTTCGACGGTGAAGTCGCCGCCGCCTTCCCCCAGCACCAGTTGCGGCACGTCGACATGGTCCGTTCCATCCAGCGCCAGAGCCTGTCCAACCTCTCCCGTTACCTCATAGAGCGGCCGGAAGCTTTGCCCGGTCTCGGGGGTGACGATGTCGCGCGTACGGCTGGTCTCTCCGTCCTCCCAACCGATGAAGCTGTACTCGAAACCGTCCGCGGCATAGGTCTCCTGCGCTTCGACACTATGGTTGAAGCCGATGATCGAATTGAAGGAGAAGTCGCCACCCTCGGCACGGTCGTCGAAGATGAAGGTGTAGTTCTGCACTGGCGCATCGAACACCAGTGGCGCCTTTTCGGCCGTCAGGTTGATGCTGGTCGTCTCCGCCAAGCCATCGCTGTCGGTCGCTGTCAGAAACACCGAGATGCCGTCGAGAGCACTCTCCAGATTGCCCGAGTCGGGCGTCGTGAAGGTGACGCCGCCGGCCTGATCGGCCGTTCCGTCGATTGGGCCCGGTCTTTGGATGTCACCCAGTTGGAAGGTTGTGGACCAGATCAGGCGATCGTCGCCATCGATCAGGCCGTCTTCGATGTCATCGGCAAAGCCGTCAAGCGTGATCGTCTGGCCGGCACGGTAGGTGCCTCCATCCAACGGCAACTGAATCACCGGATCCGGCGTGTTGCCGACCGTGATGATCTTGGAATCGAAGACCGTGGTGGCGCCTTGAGCGTCGGTTACCACCAGTTCGACGACATACTGACCGAGGTCGGTGTAGGTGTAGGAGGGGTTTTCTTCAGTCGAGGTGGCCGTATCGCCGATGCCGTCACCATCAAGATCAACGCCATCTCCGAACGACCAGAGATAAGAGAGCGCATCGCCGTCCGGATCGATGACGTCGGCTTCGAAGGTGACCGTATAGGGGGCGGTCGGATTGGCATCCTCCCCAGGATCGAGCGCTATGCCCGTGCCTTCGGGCGCACTGTTGCCACCCTCGAAGCTGATCCGATTGACCGTGCCCTCGAAGGTGAAGACGTTGCCAGTCTGGAAGGTGGTTATGTAGTAGAGCGCGCCATCCGGTCCTTCCTCGAAGGCGAGGACTTGACCGGTTGCGTTCTTGAAGAAGTTGTCAGAAACCAGCGTCGGACGTTCGCCAGAGTAATCGATCTCCAGATAGCGGATCCAGTTCCGCACCCAGTCTCCGTAGAAGTATGCGCCGGTGTATTCGTCTGGGAACTGATCGCCGCGATAGACCACGCCGCCGGTAATCGAAGCACCGCCGTTCTGGGTGCTGTCGCCTTGGCCCGGACCGCCGAGATGGGGATAGGAGTGGATGGGATTGCCCGGGTCGTTGGGATCCGGCAGGAAGCCTTCTCCGTCAAAACCGGGATAGTCGTTCGGTCCCCAAGCGTAGTCGGCACCAGCGACCGCAATATGAATGTCTTCATCCGAGGTGTTGTTGTTGTTGCCGCCGACCTCGCCAATGAAGAGGTTGCCAGACTCCTGATCGTAGCTGCTGCGCCAGCCGTTGCGCAGACCGTGAGAATGGATCGTCGTGATGATGCCTTGTGGATCGATGGCTAGATTTTCAGCCGAGGTCGAGATTGCCGAAGAGGCGTCGATCTCTGGTGTATAGGCGGCTGCAGCAACGGGGTCGTAATAGGGGTTGTCCGTCGGGATTGAGCCGTCGGTAAGATTGATGCGATGAACCTTCCCGTCCGGATGGGTAAGGTCTTGAGAGTTCGCCGGCGTAAACTCGTCGCTGGTGACGATGTAGAGTTTGTAGGGGCTTGGATCGCTCGCGTCGATTGGCTCAAAGGCGATCGACAGGCCGCCGCCTTGGTGGCAGCAGGAACTGGTGACGTCGTTCTCTTGCCAAAGGACGGTTTCCGTCGACAGCTCGCCACGGCTGCTGGAGCTACCGGCATTCTCTTGGTGCTCGAAGCGCGAGACGGTGGTCTTGCCCTGTCCGTTCTCAAGCTGGGTGTAATAGAAATAGACATAGCCATTGGTGTCGAAGTTCGGATCCACCTCGACCGCCAGCAAGCCCTTCTCTTCGGCATTCTGGGTCTGTGCGGTCAGATCAAGATAGGTTTCGACTCCACTCCCGGGTTGCGTGGGATCGTCGACGATCTTGACCAGGCCGCCCTTCTCGATGACCAGCATCCGACCGTCCGGCAGGAAGGCCATGTCGGTTGGCAGGAAGAGGCCGTCCACGACCTGCGTGTCGATGAAGTCCCCGCCGCTGGGCGGCGCCCCGTCAAGCGGCGCCGTCGAGGTGACGAAGTTGGCGCCGGCCGGCAAGGGCGCGTCTGCAGAGTTGCCGGTAACGTCGACGAGAACCGGCCCATCCCCATTGAAGTCGTAGTAACGCAGCAGATCGGGAGCGGCCGCATCAATGCCGCCGGCCATATCGGCCGAAATCTCTGCCTGGCTGCGGGCGACATCCCAGATCTGCAGTTCGTCCAGTTGGCCCGTCAAACCGGTATCGTTTGTCTCGCCGAAGACCGTGCCGGCGATCTTGTCGATCGTGAAGTCATTGGTCCAGTTCGTCGTCGAGGTCACATCGAGGACGCCGTCGACATAGATCTTGGCGACACCACCCTCCCGGGTGACGGCATAGTGCGTCCAGTCGCCGGATGTCTCCGTCTTGCTTGAGATGGCGATGTCTCGCTCTGCCGTCGAGCCGTCGAAGATGCGGAACTGGCCCTGGAAGAAGTTTAGGTCGTTGTTCGGTCCGGAGACGATGCCATCGGCATTGGAGACAGTTTGACCCGGCGTGTTGTAGACCCATGCCTCGATCGTGAAGTCTCCGCTCAAGATCAGGTCGGGGACATCGACGGATACACCGTTGGCAAGCAGGGCTCGCTCGCTCGATGGGTCGGGATCGCCCCCGCCGTCGGTCGGGAAGCTGTCGGCCTCGACATAGTCCAGCCTGACATCATCGAACTGGGCATTGTTTTCGCCCGGCTGCACGCTGTCGAACAGCTCGACACGCAGGGACTGGCCGTAGCTGGCCGAGAAGGCAGCAAGGTCGCTCCCATCGAGGGTTAGGACCGCGTCTATGAAACTGTCGTCGGCCGGGTTGAAGTCGCTGTTGTCAACGCTGCCGAGAAGCTGCGTCCCGGCAAAGAGCCGCACCTCCCACCCCAGGTTCTCGCCTGCCGTCGCTTCGTCACCGACTTTAACCGACAGCCGATAGCTGCGGCCCGCCTCAAAGGTCTCCGACAGCGATTGCGAAATCGTACCGCCATTGTCGATGAAAGCGATGTTCTGGCCTTCCGGCGCTTCATCCGAATAGAAGTCGGCGCGCGGGTTCCAAACGCCCATGTTTGGACCGCTCAAGGTCCAGTCGTCGATGGTCGTCGCGGCCTGAAAGTCGCCGAGAACCTGCGCCTCGAAGCCGGCGTTGGCGATCGCAACGGATAGAATTGGTGGCGCGGTGCCATCACTCACAGGGGCGGTCGAATCGATAAAGGTTACGCCCGCAGGCAGAGCCAGGTCTGGCGTGTTCCCGGTCAGATCGACAAGGTCGACCCCGGCTCCGTCGAAACCGTAATAGCGCAGCAGGTCTCCAGACGCCGGATCGACGGTCTTGTCGTAGCTATCGGCAACCTCCGCCTCGCTACGCGCCACATCCCAGATCCGGACTTCATCGAGTGCACCGTCCAACGCACTGGTGAAAGACTTGGCCAGCTGCTCGATGGTGAAGTCATTGGTCCAGTTGACCGGCGAGGTGGCATCGAGAACGCCATCGACGTAGATCTTCGCGACCCCGGCCTCGCGGGTCACGGCATAGTGCGTCCAGACGCCGGCGGTGGCGCCGGTGCTGGCGATGACGATGTCGTTCTGCGGGCCGGTGCTGTCAAAGACGCGAAAGTTGCCGGCGAAGAAGTTCATGTCGTTGTTCGGGCCGGCAACCAAGCCCTGATTGTTGGAAAGCGGCGCTGCGGGATCGAGGTAGATCCAAGCCTCAATGGTGAAGTCGCCCGACAGCGTGATGTCCTCTATGTCGAGCGGCGTCGCATCGGACGCCAAAGCACGCTCGCCCGCTGGCGGCGAGGGATCGACAGAACCGGGGAAGCGATCGGCGATGGCCGACTGCAGGCGGACATCGTCGAACTGTGCGTTGTTCTCTCCGGCAATCACGGCATCGAAGATCTCGACGCGAAGCGGCTCGCCAAAGCTGGCCGATTGGCTCGCCAGATCGCTGGCATTCAGCGTCAGGACGGCATCCAGGAAACTGTCGTCGGCTGGATTGAAGTCGCTGTTGTTGACACTGCCCAAGAGCTGGGTACCGGCAAAGAGCCGAATTTCCCAACCAAGGTTCTCGCCGGCTGCGCTCTCGTCACCGACGGCGACTGTCAGTTGGTAGCTGCGGCCGGCCTCGAAGGTCTCGGCCAGCGTCTGTGAAATCGTTCCGCCATTGTCGATGAAGGCGACGTTCTCACCGTCCGGTGCCTCATCCGAGAAAAAGTCGGCTCGCGGGTTCCAGGTACCCATGCCGCCGCCGCTGAGGGTCCAGCCATCGATCTGCGTTACCGCTTGAAAATCGCCGAGGACATTGGCTTCGAAACTTGGATTGACGATGGCGATGTCGGAAATAGGGACCGTCACAGGTGCGCTTGAATCGACGAGGGAGGTGCCCGGCGGGGCCGGCAGCTCTTCCTCGGTCTCTGCATTGCCCGTGCGATCGACAATGAACTGACTGTCGCCTTCAAAATCGTAATAGCGCTGCAACCCGGCAGATTGAGGATCGATGGTCTTGTCGTAGCTGTCGGCAATCTCACCCTCGCTCAGCGCAACATCCCAGATCCGCAGTTCGTCCAGTTGGCCCTCGAGTGCGCCGGCGTTTGCAGCGGCGATCGTCTCGACAGTGAAGCTGTTCGTCCAGTTGACGCCCGAGGTCGCATCAAGCAGCCCGTCAACGTAGATCTTCGTCACCCCTGCCTCGCGGGTGATTGCGTAGTGGGTCCAGACATCTGCTGACGTCGCCGTATTGGCGACGACGATGTCGGACCCATCGAAGACGCGGATCCTGCCGGCGAAGAAGTTAATGTCCTGACCGCTGCCTGCCACAATGCCGTCGGCGTTCGTTATCGGCTGACCCGGGTCGAGCTTTACCCAAGCTTCTATCGTAAAATCGCCGGACAAGGTGATGTCGGTGATGTTCACACCTGTGGCTGCAGTCTCTAACGCACGCATCTAGACCCCCTGAGCTTCTCAGTCGCCGGACATGCCGCATCAGCGGCTTTTTCCGAGCAGTTGCGGTGAGGGTAGTGTCCGCGTTACGATAGGTAAAGAACAAAAAACGACATCTGCATAATGACGGTCGATTTTTTGAAGTTGTGCAAAACCGCGGTGTGCAATTGGCTCGCAATGCGCGGAAGGCAGGTCAGTCTTGGTGCTTGGCCGCGCTCAGAGTGCTAAGGCCTCACGCGCTGACCGCAGTGCTCTCGCCCACAGCAATCCGACAGCGATTCGCAGCGAAGGTTAGATCGTCAATAACCATCTTGTGCGGAGGGATCCGCGCAGATCTCCGCTCTAGCACAGTCTACACTTTCAGGAGTAGAGAGAAGCGTCTTCGGCAAAGTTCACCGATGGGCGCAGGCGAATTCACTCGTCTCCGCGCTGAACTATTGCGCCGCGCTTGCGACTGCCGCGGAAACCGGCAAACTAGACTGCGCCTAATCCTGGCACAAGGACCAAATGGGCCTAACGTAGACGCCTTGAAGGATCTCATCGCAGCGAACGAAGACTGGTTGGTTCAGCGGGTCTTGAGCTATGCGAAGCGCCATGGCTACACAGAGTTCGACTCCATCTTGAAAGAGCCATGGCGCGCATCGATCTGCAGCTTCTCCGAGCCGTTGCAACGCACGCTAGCAGAAAGGCACTGGTCTATGGACCTGCCTGCCACGACAGGCTATCTGCTTGAATCTACAGCACCTTTTTCTGTTGAAACGGCACGAACGGACCGTCAGCGCGGCATTCAACTCAGCATGATCTTGAGTTTGACCAAATATTTCAGACAAGCCTATGTAGACCTTGATTCAGAACACAAGCTGTGCCGGGCAGGAGATAGATCGGGACCGTCTCATCATCGAGCGCTTCTTCGATCATGCCGAAATCGGCTATCAAGGCGAAGTGGGGTTAGGCAGCCTCGACGCCGATCCTGGTGCTGACCGCCGATCTGGCGACGACGGAGGTACAGACCTGTCTGGAGGTAAGGTTCGCGGTATCGCCTCATCGTCACAGAAACTCTAAGGCAAACCACAACAGTCGGTACAAAATCACTGTGACGCGCGCTTAGCAACCCGCTCTTGAGATCACAAAAATCGAGGCTGAATCTCGACCATCATCATCAAAGAGGTGCAGCGCTGGACACCACCGCTTTCTTTTCAAGCAGTCTGCGCGGTGCCGGGGCTTCGGACTGAACGAGCTGGCTCACGACAGGCCGCAGTGCGTCGCGCCAACTCGGTTGCTCGATGCCATAGACGTCTGCAATCTTCTGACACTGCAAGATTGCATGCATTGGTCGTTCGGCTGGTGCCGGCCATTCGGCGGAGGTGATTGGAACGACCTTCGGCGCATTGACGAGCCCAGCTTGGGAGAAGATCTCTTGGGCAAAGCGGTACCAACTGACCGCCGGCGATCCACAGAAGTGATAGGTTCCGCTCACTGCCGTGTTTCCAAGGAAGCGTCTCGCGATCGTCACCAGCGTTTCTGCGACATCCTTCGCTGAGGTCGGACCGCCAAACTGATCGTTGACGACAGTCAACCTGGATCTCTCGCGCCCCAGTTTCAACATGGTCTTCACGAAGTTGGACCCGTAAGTCGAATAGAGCCAAGACGTCCGTAGAACCACAAATTTTCCGCCGGCGACCTCGATCGCCTTGTCGCCGATCAACTTCGACTGTCCATAGATGTTAAGCGGGCTGCCTTCGTCAGTTTCCCGAATTCGCTTCATATGACTGTGGCCGAATACATAGTCAGACGAGATGTGGAGGAATGGCAAGCCCCTGGTGCGACAGGCTCGTGCCATGGCTTCCGGCGCGACAGCATTCACGCACATCGCCGTGTCGACGTCACTCTCTGCCTTGTCGACGGCAGTGAAGGCAGCCGCATTCAGCACGACGTCCGCATCCGTTCTTAGAATGAGGTCAGCGCATCGATCCGGATCACGGAGGTCGGCATCCTTTCGGCCCAATGCCGTGACGGCCAATTCCTCGCCCGCAAGATTACAGATCTCTCGTGCAACCTGCCCCGTCTGGCCGAACATTAGTACTTTCACCGCCCCCTCCTCCTTTGCTTTCGATGCGCACCGTGCATCACAGTATTTCCTCATGCACTCGACATTACACAGTCAATATTGTCACTGAGAGAGGTAAGTTTCATTACCCACCTCCGCCACCTTATCAATCATTGCCGTTATGGTTTCGACCGGTTCAAAATCCTCTCCACCCAACCGCAGAGCGTTGTTGAGGTGTTTCTTGGACTCTTCCGCATTCCCCAACTTCGCCAAGGTCATTCCCAAATGGAACTGTATCCACGGGTTGTTGGGCCGAGCTTCCGCGGCACTCTTCAGATTTCGCAGCGCTTGTTCATAATCACCCTGCAGGTACAGCATCCAGCCATAGGTATCTTGGAACTCCGGAACTGCTGAGTGCTTCAGCTGCCCCGCTGCATTCAAAGCAAAAGCAAATTTTTCTGCATCTTCCCGGAAGTTATGTGCCACCAAATCCACCATATTGTTGACCGCGATCAGTGACGATGGATCCTGCTCAACAATAAAGGCGTACTCCCCATAGGCTGCTTCGACATCCTGGGAGAGCTCGTAGGTCATGGCCCGCATCAATCGAAGGCTATCCGGATCAAGGGCCTGGTCGATGCCCTCCGACAGCACCGCGATCGCGCGGTCATGTTGGTCTTGCCGGATGTAGATCTGACCCAGCAGCTGATAGCCGGAGTGATGGTCAGGCCGCTGAGCGATCACTGTCTTGAGCCGCTCTTCGGCGACGGCCAGGTCACCGCGCTGGGCAGCGAGGACACCGGCAAGCAGCGTGGCCTCAATGTTCCCCGGATCGGCTTCCAATCTATCTTCTAGATAGGCCTCTGCCTTGGCCGGGTTACCGGACTGTACGTGTGCCTCTACAATTCCGGAAACGACGAGATCCTCGGTCCTCGGGCTTGCGTCTAGGTCGCTCAGGAACGCGATCGCCTCCTCAAAGCGCCCCTCGCCGACAAGCACACCTGCCTCCCAGCGCTGGGCGCGCTCGGGTTCGCCGCCAAGGTCATGCCAAAGCTGCGTTAGGGACTGCACGTCCGCCCACTTGTCCTGGCGAAGGTTGGTTTCAATCAGTTCGGCGACGAGCCGCGCGTCCCGGGGATGCCTGGCGGCCGCTTCGGTCAGCAAGGCCTCGGCATCCTCAAGGTTCTGATGGCGATTAAGGAAGCGGGCGTACTGAAGGACAATGCCCGGCTCAAGTCGGGACGCACGAACCGCTTGTAGGAAATTGTCGTTCGCCAAAGCGGTGTCGCCGCGACGCTCCAAGACTGCAGCGGCCAAAGCCAGAAACTCCGGATTGCCGGGATCTTCATCCAGGGCCGAGCGCACATCGATCAGCGCCAGATCGACCTCGTCACGGCCCAACCGTATGACCGCCCTCAACGCCAAGCCCTCAGCATGCGACGGGTCGTCGGCCAGCATCGATGCTATGATGGCCCAAGCGGCAGCATGGTCACCTTCATCGATGAGGATCCGGGCCAATTGCTCGTCGGCGATGTTGGACTGGTCGGCTTGATCGTCCGCCAGGCTCTTGAGGCGCTCTTTGCCTTCGCCCGACGAGCCATTCTGATAATCCAGAGTTGCCAAGGCCACTTGTAGCTCAAGATCCACCGCGGAACCGTCGATCTGCCGCGATAGCTCCACCCTAGCGACGTCATAGCCTTCGGTCGCATACAAGAAGCGCACCAAATCGAGCACGTACTTGCTGTTATTCGGATTGCCGGCGGCCAGTGTCTCCAGCTCTTCTTTTGCCTTGCTCAAATCCCCGGTGGACATCAACTGCTCAACATATGCCGATCTGATAAGCGTGTCTTCAGGGTGTAAGTTAGTCAGCTCAGCCAAATAGGAGGTTACTGCACTGGGATCGCCGATTTGCGCCAGGATCTGCAGCTTCATCCAATGGAGAACCATTTCCTCCTGGTTTCTCTCGATCGTCTGCTCGATGATCGCCAATGCCTTTGTTGGCGCACCATCACGGAGGTGGTAGGCTGCGAGGGAGACGCCGCCCGGGACACTAGACGGGTCCTTTAAGACCGCTGCCTCTGCACTTGCGAGCGCCGCATCGAGGTTCTCAAGCCGCAGCGCCACTGCTGCTCGCAGAGCAAGAACGTCGGGATCTTCGGGTGCGAACCTGTATGCCGCCTCGCTATGGGAAAAGGCATCGTCAAGGTTGCCCGACATCAGGAAGAGCTGAGCCAGCATGGTCTGCGCTTCGACATGGTCGGGTTTGAGCTCAACAATCTTCAGCAGATGTCCCGCCACGGACTTAAGATCCTGCTTCTCGTAAAGAAGCTTCGACAGCTCAAACCGTGCTGAGGTATGTGTCTCGTCGAGCTGAAGCGCGTTCATAAACTCGAGCGCCGCTTGCTGTGGCTTGTCTGCTTCTATGAGCTTGAGTCCCCGCTCATAGTATCCTGTCACTTTTTCTTCCGTGCTGTCACAGGATACAAGAAAAAGCACCATGCCGAAAGATAGCAATAGAGATTTAAATCTTGAAAGCTTACACACCATCAAAGCGTACTACCTATTACTGCGATGTGATAAAAAGAGGGCGTCTCAAACGCCGCGATCACGTCGCGTCCGCGCCCCGATAACGGCGATGCTCAAGGCACTTGCCAGAAAGAGCACCAGCGAGGGACGAATTGAATCGACATCCGGCTCCCCCCGTTGCTCAGCGCTCCCTCCACTATCGTGATAAGGCATCATCGACAGCAGCCATTGGTCCTGAACATCCGAAGCAGTGCCGGCAAAAGCATGAAACTGAGCGTCAAGCGGCGAAGGTGATTGGCGGATCGTGGTCGCGCCCCAATCTGTAACTCTGAGCACCCGGCCGGGGTTCTCCTGCACTCCGACAGCCTGAGTGCCGACCTCGATCACGCGCTTGTCACCCGGCTCACCCAATACACTAGGAGACAGGGATGCAGCCTGTGTCACAGCAGGGGTGAGAAGGAGTAATCCAAGGAGTGTCAGGAACCGCATCGTATCGACCGCTGGCAATTGACAGATGAGAATATATGTATGCGCTCTCCAAGGCTGATCGTCAAGCTGTAAATTCGTCTATCGCGGTGCTCGCTTTCGGTATTTCGTATCGCGTTGACAGCTTTTGCCGATCCATCTGCCATAATTATGACCCATCAGATGCGCTTTAAGTCATTGAAAAGGCACCGTTAATCATGATAGACTTTCGATCTCAAATTCCGACTCTGGGTCCATTGGACGTTCGACATTTTTTATTTTTCGTCATTGTACCTCTGAATTGCAATCTTGCCCGACCCTGCGTCATCCTGGATCCTACTGTATCTTAAAATCAAATATCGTTGATTCTCATCGCAATTATGCTAACAGTCCTTCCTGGGACGCTCATCCTCCCCCTTCCTCAACGGATGAGCGGCCTGGGCCCGGGAAGAGAGTGGGTGAATTTAGGACCAAATCACCTGCTCTCTCCCAATCACTCGCCCCTCGGGCCGCCTCCCTCCCCGCTTCCCTCTTTCAGCTTGCAGGTGCCACCTCTTTTGTAAGCCTATGCAGGTCTCTGCTTGAGCCAGGAGCGAACGTCCAGACCGATAGGACGGTCGTCGGTACTGCCGCCCCCCGGAAAGCGACATCTGGTTGAAGTCCAAGATGATTGCCGATAGAGAGTGACTGTCGTTGGCGCTGCACTCTTGCCTGCTCGGCGTCGAAATCTGGTTGCTCGAAGCAGAGCAAGCCCTGACTGGCTGGTTGGAAGGGTCGGACGCAGAGAGACAGCGAAGGAACGATTTACTTTAGGGCAATCCCCATAGATATCTTCTGTGGCAGTGAAAAATAGTGCAAGGTTCTATAACAATGAATCCCACCTCTGATCAGATTTCGGATGTTTATGTTAGTGTCATTATCCCGACATTTAACAGAGCGTATTGCATTGAACGATCCATCAGAAGCGTACTGTCGCAGACCTTTACAGATCTCGAGCTGATTGTTGCCGATGATGGATCAACCGATCGAACCGAGGAGATTTGCCGAGCCATTCCCGATCCGCGCTTCCGCTACGTCAGGGCCAAGAGAAATGCCGGCCCAGCCGCGGCCCGGAACATGGGAATTAGCCATGCGCGTGGAAAGTTCGTTGCGTTTCACGACAGTGACGATGAATGGCTGCTCACGAAGTTGGAGACCCAGCTTGAGGTCATTCAGTCACTCACGTCTGACTATGGCGCGACCTTCGGATCGAAGCTCGTTTATGGGCGGGATAGAGAAGGGCAGTTTGGCCAGGGCCTTGCCTGTGTTCGTCCGGACCCAGCCCGGGTCATTCGATCTGGCGACATGCAGGATCAGATCCTGCTCGAAAACATGATCAGCCCGCAAACGCTCTTGGTTTCTAAGAACATTGTCGACACAATCCGTGGTTTTGACGAGAATCTCACGGCCAATGAAGATTGGGAATTCATGATCAGGCTGTCCGGCTCTACAAAAATCCACTTTGAAGAGCGCCCACTCGTGGTCCAGTTTATGTCATCGGATAGCATTTCACAAAACAAGAGGAAAGGAGCCCGCTCCTATCTTTATATTCTAAAGAAACACCACAGTCTATTCGACATCCGTAGAGATGAACGAACGCGGAGACTGCTCATATCGGCGAAGTTTCTTCTTAACATCGGGAAAGGGAGGTCGGCCATGACGGTTGCATTGCGGGCAGTGCATAGCAACCCCTTCTCAATCAAGGTGTGGGTCCGTCTCGTTCAGGCGACCTATGCTCGGATGGGTCGATAATTTCGGAAGGCAAGCGATCGAGCCCCGTTGCGGTCAGACACCAGCTGTTCTTGTCCGAGACAGAGTGAGCGGATCCACACGAACAGGCGATCCCACCGGTTCACGATCCAGATTCACTACGGGAGTTGGTGACCAGAGCACCATGAGGCTGCTAGCGAGACCGCTGTCGTCCTCACGCTGCTGCGGCAGCGATCGACTTCTGGGAACGCCGCCTAACATACCCTAGGCCAAAGAGCACCATCATGCCCGAGGCGAGCAAAACAACCGATGCCGGCAGGGGTGTTGCTGCGACAGGGGTCGCATTGTAGGTGAAAGTCGCATAGCTCGTTCCACCGAACTTCTTCTTTGGCTTTAGACCGGAGGTGCCTGTGTTGAAGACCGTATCGCTCAGTGACACCAAAAGTTCGCCGGCGAATGTGCCCTGGAGAGCGATTCGTAGCGGCTCACCCCAAGTCAGGCGTCCTTGCTGGACGGCCCCAGCTTCCCCCACGGTGGTGCCGGCGGCAGTGCCGCCCAAGCCAAGCGAGGAAAAGTCAAAATCGACCATAAGCGATTGCGGAACGAGATCATCGTTCAAAACGAACTTCTCGCGAGTCCAGACCTGGAACAAGGCGAATGTGCTGGAAGCGCCATCGGCCAAGTCTAACGAGATGGGACCGGAGACGGGAGCGGTCTTGACCAGCAAGCCGGGCTTCTGCAGAGCGGAACCAGACAGCGAGAAGGTACCGTCAATGGTCAAGGGAGCGGCCTGGACAGCTACCGGAGTCACAATGACGCCGATCGCCCACCCAAGAGCTGCCAGAAACCGTCGCGGCCGCGCAAATGCCTGTTTCACGATGAGTCGCCATCCCTTTCGAATGCTCGAAGGCACCAGATATCAGGGTGACTGACAGAAGTCAATATTCAATCTGAGATTTATCCTTCCTGGTTCCGCATTTGCTGCTGATCGTCAAAAAGGTCTGCTCAGCGGTGCCCCGATCGCAATGCTAGAGCGTGAAACGTGGCGCTGCCCGGCCAGGCCTGGACCAGTCTGATCCAAGTCCATGCGCGGTCCAAGGTCAGTTCGACAACTGACCTGGTGCCCCAGAGCTTCAGCCCTCCTCTCGAGAAAGTCAGGAAACGGACGGTCCCCATCATGTTGGTTGCTGTCGCTTAGAGTCTCCGACGGTCAGCGTCGCTTCGCTCGTTACCAGATCGATCGCATCGTCGGCGCGTTGATCGGGTGCCTCGCTCCGACCCAGCGACGCCCAGTAGCGAAACTCTTGCCGATCACCTCAGAGGCTTTCAACACGCCTGCATGACCGAGCAAGAGGTAAAGCCTCTGCTTAGCGTTTCGACAGCCTACTGCGGATTTTCGCGCCAACTGCAGAGAGAATTTCTTTGTCGCTGGCATTCATGCAGAAGCCAAACAAGGTGACCAGATAGACACACCCCCCGGCGAGTGAATGCAGGAAAAGTGAGAGCCAACTGTCGATCGCAAAATTGTACTGCAACAGGCCCCAAGCCCCCCCGCCAACAAGAGCAGGGGTCAAACCTGGGCGCAAAGTTTCCTTCCAGAGTACAGAAAAAGTCGAATCAACCAGATCATTTTGAAGATTCCAGAAATAGGCTACTTGCGATCCGATAGCAACAATCACAAGGGATAATGTAACACCAATCGAACCAAGCTCCCAGATTAGGGTGAAAGCCAACATTATCAAAACACCGAAGAATGTGCTGATGAGGGCTGCCAGGTTGAGTGCGCGGACGCGTGCCTTGGCGATAGCCACCATGGGCAGCAGGACGGTTGGCTGCGTAAAGGGAAAGGTCAGCATGAAGAGGATCAAGACGTCGCCCGCGTCCTCGAACTTGTCCCCCAGATAGAGGTGGATGAACTCTGACGAATAGATGGCAAGCGGGGTTGCAATGGCCATGGCCACCCAAAGCCCGTAGCGCCCGCCGCGAAACGCAGTTCTGGCAAGCCGCTCGTTCTGATCTTGCGCATGCATGGCCACCAGGGCTGGCTGCAGCGGCAGGCGTGCCAGAATGATAAGGCTCTGCAACTGGCGGAAGCAGGTGGCGCCGACATGATAGTTCGTGACATCGAGAGCTGTACCATAGCCGTTCAGCACCAAGGTTGCTGCGTTGGTAAACAAGATGTTCGAGAGCTGACCGATTGTGGTCCAGAGGCCGAACGACATGAGGCGCCTGGACATAGAGCGATCGTAGAGGCCCGAGCGAAAACGCAAGGTCGGAGTCAACACTCTGGACCTAAGGGTCACGGCAATCAGGTGCGCCATATCGGCTACGACCGTGGCCACGACGACCCAAATCACGGCCGCACTCACCTCAGTCAGAAGAAGAAACAAGAGGCCGACCCGCAGAATGTCCCTTGCAACCCCAAGGAGGTTCAACTCCACGTAACGCTGACGCACATGGAAGCCCACACCGAAAGGGAGAAGGAGCATCTGAAACGAGAAGGAGCACACAAGCAGGGCCATCATCCAACGGGCGGGCTCTAGCATCTCGGGCGGAATGGTCAAGATATGTTCGATCTGCCAGGCGAAAATCCCTCCGGCAATCAGGAACATCGCGCTGACAAGACCGAGCGGGGGCAGAATCGAAGAAACGATGATCGGCACGCTGTTCGGGTCATTGCGCGCATAGGAATCGACGATGTAGCGGGATACGCCCGTCGTGAAGAAGGAGAAGAACAGCGGGGCAAAGACCATGACCGCCGTGATCACCGGATAGACGGCGAACTCCTGCGTGGAAATCCGTGTTAGGAGATACTGGAACATCCACAAGAGGCCGCCGACGTTCAGAAGGCGCGCCAGGATCGAGCTGATGGCGTTGACGGCCACCAGCTTCTTGCTGATGACGACACCCTCTTTGGCCGAAGACTGCTTCGCAGGTGTCGTAGGGTCGTTCAGCCTAGCCTCCTCTCGGATGAATGCTCGAAGGGAGGTTTCTGTTCCGGCAGCCTCCGGTTATCGCAGGCTCTCCCCCACGAAGGTCTACGCGAAACGATGGCGGCTGTCTCGGGGTCTTGTTACCCGGCTATCACTTTGAAGTCAGGGGAGAGATTGGCGCTTCGAACCATCGCTCTGATCTCGTCGGCATAGAGCGCGTTGGCGATCAGGACGAGGCTGGGGTCCAGGGCCCCAATGTCGCCCGGCCCCACGACCGGCAGTCCATTCACCGGCGTATAGCGACCATGTTTCCTGTCATTCAGATCGACCAGCCCGGCGATACTGTGCTTCGGCGCCGACACTACATTCGAGAAGGTGATCCCCTTCGATCCGGCACCCCAAATCACGGCACGACCATCTGATTGTGCGAGGCTGGTCAGACGCTGCTCCCAGTCAGCCAACTCAACCTCCGTCGCTCGCCCGAATGCACGCGCTGCCTCAATCACCGGTTCGGCCTCGCCCCTTTCCGGGAGGAACGCCGGGTCCGGTTCGTCGATTCGCGCCTCGATACCCAAAAACTGATCGCCATAGGCCGGCGCAATCTGCTCGGGTCGCAGGCCACAGCGCTTGAAGAGCGTTCGCAAGGCCGGCGCACTCCAGTAGGTCACATGCTCGTAGATGACATCCCAGATGCTGAAGCTGCTGAACATCCACTCTGCATTGGGAACCTCGAAGTAAATGCGGCAGTCGAGGTTTTGAATTGCAGACCTGATCTCCTGCAGGGCCGGCAGCGGGTCCGGGAAGTGCTCAAGCACATGGCGGCACAGCAAAGCGTCATAGGCAGACGCGAGAGCTTCACCGGAGAAGTAGGTCGGGACGATCGTGACTGCGGGATTGGCGGCAAAGGGCGTCTCTCGGCCGGCCATCGATGGATCGAAGCCGGTTGCGCTTCGCGCGCCTTGGCGCACCATCATGTCGAGGAAGAAGCCGTCGCCGCAACCGATCTCTACGACGTCTCGACCCCTCAAGCCGAAACGCGCGATCAAATCTCGACAAAGCGTCTCAGCGAAGGCCTGGAACCGCGACGAGAAGTGGAGTGCATTCTCATAGCTGCTGGCGTAGGCGAGCTTCTTCGCATCGAAGCTTCTGTTGGCAACCAAGGTACAGTCGAGGCAGAGGACCAGATCGATGTCGCCGGTCGCCGCCGTCGTCGCCGTATCGGCATCGGGCCAGAGTTCATTGCAGAGGACCGGCGTGTTTTTGAAGCTGACGAGAGGTTCCAGCGCCGAGCTGCCGCAGAGGCCGCAGTGTCCAGTCATTTTCACCCCTTCGCCCATGTCAAACTGCCACCAATTCGGGGTTGAGGCCCAGGCGGTGCAGGTGCGATCCGATCTCATCCAGATAGATCGGGTTCATGATGATGACAACGTCGGGCGGCGCCTCGGGGAGAGACTCGGGCGCCACGACGAGATGCCCTGTCCCGGGTAGGAACTTGCCTTGCTTGAAGGGGTTGACGTCGACGACCTGATCCACGGCTGTCCCCAATCCGGTCGAGGTCAGAAAGGACACGCCTTTCGAGCCTCCGCCCCAGATCGCAATACGCTTGCCCTTGGCACGGCGCGTCTCCACAAAGTCATGCCAATAGGCCTGAACCTCTCGAACACGACCGGGGAACGCCTCGGCCAAGCCGCGGGCCCGGTCCAAGTCCATCTCCAGATCCAGCGGCACTCCGGAAGCCCTGCCGTTGGCTTCTGCATATTGGATAATGTACTGGTCGCCATAGGCCAGATAGAGGTCCGTTACCGTCAGCCCTTCCTGCCTGAACAGCCGAGCGTGAGAGCCTGCCGTGAAGTAAGAGCAGTGTTCGAAGTAGATGTCCCAATAGGCGCCCTCCTCAAGGATCCGCATCATATCGGGTGTTTCGAAGAAGATGCCGACCTCGCGGTCGTTGCCAATTGTCGTCTTGATGTCTCTGACGAATGCGCCAACCGGGGCAATATGCTCCAAGGTGTGTCGGCAAACCACGAAGTCCGGCGCCTGCGGGACTGTTTTCGGGTCGAAGTACTCTTTACGAAAATCGATGCTGCCACCATCGGTGAGCTGCAGTCTCTCCGGTATGAACCCAGGATCGACGCCAAGGCCGAGCGCTCCGCTGGCCTCGCACAGACCCTGAAGAAAATCGCCCTTGCCGCAGCCGATCTCAAGAACCCTCTTGTCGCTCAGCGTGTAGCGGCTAACGATCTCGTCAATCAGCTGCTTGGCGAAGCTGTTGAAGGTGCCAGAGAAACCCTGCGACTCCTCCGTGGTGGCGGCATAGTTCACCAAAGCCTCATCGAAGGTCGCATTGAATATGAAACCACAGCCATCGCAGAAACACAGATTGAGTTCGTGTTGCGGGAAAGCGCGTCCTTCTTCGGCCGTGTCCAGAAGAATACAGCTCTGAACCGGAATGGCGTCCAGCTGATAAAGCGCTGTGGTTTTGTTGCTCCCGCAACTTGGACAGATCGCTGCAGGCTGTTCGGTGGGTTGAGCTTCTGCGCTGGCGGTTTGCATGAATATCACGTCTTTCTCTTAGCCGAAGCCTGATCGCCGGCTGTGTCGATCTACGACGAACAGGCTGGCGACCGGCAAACGGCCCGTTTGGCAGGATCAAAGTCCGGCGAGTTGTCGACCCGGAGCGCGGGCTGGTGACAAGCCCACGCCTGATCGCATCAAGCGCCGACGATTTCCAGATCCGGGATGGGTACAATGAACCGCCCACCACCCGACAGAAAGCCTTCCTGCTGTCTGATAATCTCGTCCCGGAAGTTCCACGGCAAGATCATTACATACTCCGGCCGATCTTCGATCAGGCGCTCCGGTGCGTCGACACGCACCCTGACGCCCGGCATGTACTTCCCGCGCTTGTGGGTGTTTCGATCCACGACGTAGTCGACGACGCGATCATTGAGCCCCAGATAGTTCAGCATGATCGTGCCCTTGGCAGCGGCACCGTAGGCTGCGATCCGCTTGCCGTCGGCCTTCAGTTCGCCGATCAAGCGGCGCGCCTTCTCCCGAAACAAACCGACCCGATCGCCGAACTCCCGATAGTAGGCATAGCTGTCGATCCCAAGCGCCTTCTCCTCCTCGAGGATGGCTAGCGCCCGCTCGCTCCGGCCAAGGTCTTGGGGTTGGAAATAGAGCCGTAGCGAGCCACCGTGTATGGCGACGCGTTTGGCGTCCGTCAGATAGAGCCCGTGTCTTGCAAAGAGGCCAACCGCGCTCGTCACCGAGAAGTAGCAACGATGCTCGTGATAGATGGTATCGAACTCGACGTAGTCGATCAGATCGCGCACATAGGGGAACTCGACCACGGCCATCCCGTCATCGGCCAAGAGGCGCCGAATGCCGGCGACAAAGTCGTTCTGGTCGGCCACATGCGCGACGACGTTGTTGGCGATGATGACATCGGCACGGCGTCCCTCGGCAACCAGCTTGTCGGCGCAATCCATGCCAAAGAACTCGACGATCGTCTCAACGCCCTGCGCGCGCGCTGCAGCGGCCTGCTTCGATGCCGGGTCGATGCCCAGAACCTTGATCCCCTTCTCGAGGAAGTTCTTCAGCATGTAGCCGTCGTTGCTTGCCAGCTCGATGACCGTGCTGTCGCTGCCTAGGCTGCGCAGCCGGATCAACTCTTCGGCATTCTCTCTCGAGTGCTTAAGAAGGTCGTCGGAGAAGGAAGAGAAATAGAGGTACTCGCCGCCGAACATCTCCTCTGCCGAGGGTGTCTCAAGGAGCTGGACGAGGCTGCACTTGGGGCAGAAACCGACCAACAGATCGTAGCGCGGGTCCTGGCAATCGAGGCCCCTGGTATCGACTAGCCCGTCCGACCGCGGCATCGGCCCAAGGTCCAGCACCGGCTGGAGACCCTCGTGTGCGCAGGAGGCGCAGATCGTCTCCGCACAGCGCTTCTCAAAACTGTTGCTTCCACCGTCTTGAGTACCGCTGGCCTTCCTCGGCTTGGCATGCTCACCCAGATGCCACAGTCCTTCATTGATCACACCGTCGGCGACCAGCTTCTGGATGTGTCCGATCCTTTGGTAGCGCGGGCCTTCGAACTCCTCCAGGGTCAGCGAACTCGCCTTATAGGCCTTGTAGAGTTCTTCGGCCCCCTTGCGGGCATCCCACTGCGGCTTGAAGCTTGGCATCGCCTCGCCGATCAGGTCGCAGTTGACCCGATAGCAGCGCAGGTCCGGGCCAGCATCGTCGGCATACTCGATCCGACAGTCCGGTACGACATCGGCGACGATGTTGGCCAGATCGCGCATCTGATAGTTATGCTCGGTGACGCCCACGTTGAAAGCACGGTTTGCTATGGCATCGACCGGTGTATTCAGGGTGGCGATGAAGGCTCGGGAGATGTCTTCGATGTGAACGATCGGTCGCCAAGGGGTCCCATCGGACTTCAAGAATATGCGGCCGGTCGTGACCGCCCAGGCCACCAGATTGTTCAAGACCAGGTCGAAGCGGATCCGCGGCGACACGCCATAGGCCGTCGCGCTTCGAAGATAGGTGGGGGCGAAGTCGGCACTTGCCAGCTCTGCCAAAGCCAACTCGGAGCGCACCTTCGATTCGCCGTAGGGCGTCACCGGGTTGAACTGACCGCCCTCGTCGATCATGGAGTCGCCGGATGCCCCATAGTTGCTGCAGGAGGAGGAGAAGACGAACCGCTGAACGCCAGCCGCCTTCGCAGCCTTGGCCAGCCGTACGGTCGCCTCGAAATTGATGTCCAGCGTGATCTCAGGTCGGAAATTGCCAAGCGGATCGTTGGAGAGTCCGGCGAGATGGAAGACCGCATCGAAACCCAAGAGGTCCGAGACTTCGACGTCTCGGATATCCTTCAGTATCGAGGGTATCTGGGGCATCTCCCCGCCCGGCTCGAAGGTGCAACGCTCATAGATGTCGCTGTCGAAGCCAACCACTTCGTGCCCGGCTGCCGTCAGCATCGGAGTCATCACCGTCCCGATGTAGCCGCGATGGCCTGTCAAGAGTACGCGCATGATCAATTATCCCATTTCATCCAGGGCCGGTCGCCCGATTCCCACATTTCTTCCAAGCGATGTTTGTCGCGCAAGGTATCCATGGCGGCCCAAAAGCCGGTATGCCGAAAAGCCGTCAGCTGCCTGTCTTCAGCAAGCCTTTGCATCGGGGCATGCTCGAACATGACCGCGTCGCCGTCGATATAGTCAAAGACTTTGGGCTCCAGAACGAAGAAGGCGCCATTGATCCACCCCTCGGCGGTCTGCGGCTTCTCTTCGAAGGACACGATCTCGTCGCCTTCGAAAGTCATATGCCCATATCGGGCAGGCGGGCGCACCGTCGTCACAGTTGCCAAGCGACCGTGCGAACGATGGAACTCAATCGACTTTCCAATGTCTACGTCCGATACGCCATCGCCCCAGGTCAGCAAGAAAGTCTCATCGCCGATATAGGGTTTCAGGCGCTTGATCCGCCCGCCGGTCAGCGTTTCCATGCCGGTGTCGATCAAATGAACCGTCCAGGGCGGATGCTTGTAGTCATGTTGGATGACAGAACTGCCGCTGTCACCCAGCGTGACCGTCAGGTTCCCACTGAGCGAGCTGTATTCGGCGAAGAATCGCTTAATGAACTCACCCTTGTATCCCAGCGCGATCACGAATTCGTTGAAGCCATAGTGCGAGTAGTGCATCATTATATGCCAGAGAATTGGCTTTCCGCCGATCTCCACCATGGGTTTTGGGCGAACGCTGGTTTCTTCGGCCAAACGCGTCCCCTTGCCGCCAGCCAAGATTGCAACTTTCACAGATTTGTCCCCGCTAAAACACGAGTCTCGTGTATTCGCTCCTGGGTGAAATGCACACAATGCTTAGCGAACCCGAGACACACTTGGACCAAAAAGTGTGTGCTTGCCTGAAGCGCAAGGTATGCCGTCACGCGACACAAATCAAGAATTTTATATATGCAATTTCATATTTTCAAATATGTCAAATCAGACCTGGTCGCGCCACAGGCTTTGGGCTAGGTATGATCGCGACGATGGGATGATCAACCGGGATGATCAATCTCGTCACCCTTGTTCCGTATGTCAGCTTCCCCTACGGCAAAGATCGCCACTCTCGGGAGGTCCGTATCGATGTTTTCAATCCCTGCGGAAACCCTGCATGTCAAGAGACACCGCCAGTACTTTCCGCAAGCAGGGGGCGCTACTTGGGAACTCCGTCGATGATACGCATTGACTCTCCAGACCGCAAATGCCAAGTGCATTCAGCCAAGCAAGCGGTCGCAAACGACGAGCAGAGCGGTCCGGTCGATCGCCCCAACTCCAAAGGCCAGAGCAATGATATTTAGAAAAAAGACCAATCCTTACGAACTGGCTATTGGAGAGACTGAACGGGGTAAAGAGTTAGCCCGTTTCTGTGCGGAACATGATATTCGATCTTACTGTGAGATTGGCTGCAACGTCGGAAGCACAGCCAAGTGCGTGGCTGAGATACTACCCCCTTCCGCTGACATGCATCTGTTCGACATCGAGCCGAATATCGAGATTACTCGTAAGCTGCTCGAGACCGTTACAGATCGTCCGAACATTCATTTTTATGGCAACACACTTAAACTCCGCGACTCCTATTGTTGGAAGCTAATGGATTTTGTCCGCCAAGGTCAGCCGGTATTTGACTACATCTACATCGACGGCGCTCACGATCTCACAATAGACGGCTTCGCGTTCATGCTTGTGGATCGCCTCCTACAGCCCAACGGCTACATCGAGTTCGACGACTACGACTGGACCTTTGGCGGCTCGAACATAATGAGACGCTATCCGGAGACGGCCAAGTGGTACACGCAGAAGCAGATCGATACGCCGCAGATCGCCATGATCGTGGACAGTCTCGTTCGCACGGACCCGCGGTACACCGAGATCATGAAGGATCGCTTGTTTCAAAAAACGTCGGCCTGATAGATGGCGTGGACCAGGAGGTGGCGAGTCTCGCGCGTTATGCCAAAGGGAAGTGCGCGGACAGCGATCGGCAACGCCAGCCGCTAGCGATGTGAGCAGCTTGATACTTTTCCAAGAAAAGCCTGTGCCATATCACGTTAGCGTAATCTCGATGACAGAAATTTCACTTTCGTAACTGTAACCTCCGTGATAGCTTGGAGCATGATCATGGATGATGCGACGAGTCGTCGTTTCGCGATGGGAGCCTCGAATGGCGTTCTCTGACGATTTTGGCTCAGGCGTGCTGGACCCGAACTGGGTTTTCGTATCGCCTGGCGGAGCCTCTTTTGGATTTGAGGCCGAAGGAGACGAGCGGTTTTTGACGCTCACGACTCCGAACGGGGACTATGACATCTTCGGGCAGAATAACGCTGCTCGGGTCATGCAGAGCCTGGCCGACGAAGACTTCCATTTGGACGTTCGCTTTCTCTCGACGCCGACAGACCGCTATCAGATGCAGGGTCTCTTGGTACAGCAAGACACGGACAATTGGATCCGTTTCGACACCTATTCCGATGGCAACTCGCTCTACCTCTTCGCCGCTGTCACGATCGATGGCGTAACGAGCACCCAGTTCAACATCGCCGTCTCTGAGGCGGAAGTGCCTTTTCTGAAGCTTGAGCGCAGCGGGGACGAGTGGACAGCCCTCTACTCTCTTGACGGTACCAATTGGCAAACCGCAGGGAGCTTCACGCATGCTTTGACCGTGACCGAGGCGGGCGTATTTGCCGGCAATGCAGGGCCGGCGACGGGTTTCACGGCCGAGATCGACTTCTTCGAGGTCGACAGCGATCCGCTCGTCGATGAAGATCCCGAACTCCCCAATGTGGCACCAGAGCCTGTCGATGATCTCCTAGCAGTGGAGCACGACAATGCGCTCTCGATCGATGTCGCGGCCGACCTCCTGGCCAATGACAGCGATCCCGACGGCGACGGCCTGAGCCTCGCAAGCTTCCAGCAGCCGGCCAACGGCAGCTTGCTCGACAATGGCGACGGCACGCTGACCTACACGCCCAACCTCGGCTTCTTCGGCTCCGACAGCTTCACCTACAGCGTCTCCGACGGACAGACCACCTCTGAAGCAAGCGTTGTCATCACCGTCGCGGCCCCGCCCCCGCCGGACAGCACTCTTCTCTCCGACGACTTCAGCGACGGTGTCATCGACGCGGCCTGGAGCTTTCAGGGTCCGGCCGGCAGCAACGGTGAACTGGACACCAGAGAGAGTGAGGGCTTTCTCAGCCTGACAGTCCCGGTCGGCAACTTCGACATATACAATGAGAACGAAGCAGCCCGTTTGATGCAGGCTGCAAACGACACCGATTTTCAGCTCGAGGTCGGTTTCCTCTCGACGCCAAGCCAGAAGTACCAGATGCAAGGCCTGCTGGTGGAGCAGGATGCGAACAACTGGCTGCGCTTCGACACCTATTCGACCGGCAGCAAACTCTTCGCCTTCGCCGCCATCACGATCAACGGTAGCTCCTCGGCCGCCATCAATGTCGAGATAGCCGGGGCGAGCGCGCCCTATCTTCAGGTGACCCGCGCGGGTGATCTCTTCACGCTCGCCTATTCGACGGACGGCACCAACTTCGTCACCGCCGGATCTTTCACCCATGCACTGACGGTCACGGCTGCCGGGGTGTTCGCTGGCGCCACAGGCGGCGCGCCCGGCTTTACCGCCGAGGTCGACTACTTTGAGAACAGCGACAGCCCGATCTTGGACGAGGATGGCAGCGTCACCCCGATCAATGTTGCCCCCGATGCGGTCGACGACACTCTGAATGCAGAGCACGACAATGCGCTCTCGATCGACGTCGCGGCCGACCTCTTGGCCAACGACAGCGATCCCGACGGCGACAGCCTGAGCCTCGCGAGCTTCCAGCAGCCGGCCAACGGCAGCTTGCTCGACAATGGCGACGGCACGCTGACCTACACGCCCAACCTCGGCTTCTTCGGCTCCGACAGCTTTACCTACAGCGTCTCCGACGGGCAGACCGCCTCTGATGCGAGCGTTGTCATCACCGTCGCGGCCCCGCCCCCGCCGGACAGCACTCTTCTCTCGGACGACTTCAGCGATGGTGTCATCGACGCGGCCTGGAGCTTTCAGGGCCCGGCGGGCAGCAACGGGGAACTGGACACCAGAGGAAGCGAAGGCTTCCTCAGCCTGACGGTCCCGGTCGGCAACTTCGACATATACAATGAGAACGAAGCAGCCCGTTTGATGCAGGCTGCAAACGACACCGATTTTCAGCTCGAGGTCGGTTTCCTCTCGACGCCAAGCCAGAAGTACCAGATGCAAGGCCTGCTGGTGGAGCAGGATGCGAACAACTGGCTGCGCTTCGACACCTATTCGACCGGCAGCAAACTCTTCGCCTTCGCCGCCATCACGATCAACGGTAGCTCCTCGGCCGCCATCAATGTCGAGATAGCCGGGGCGAGCGCGCCCTATCTTCAGGTGACCCGCGCGGGTGATCTCTTCACGCTCGCCTATTCGACGGACGGCACCAACTTCGTCACCGCCGGATCTTTCACCCATGCACTGACGGTCACGGCTGCCGGGGTGTTCGCTGGCGCCACAGGCGGCGCGCCCGGCTTTACCGCCGAGGTCGACTACTTTGAGAACAGCGACAGCCCAATCTTGGACGAGGACGGAAGCGTCATTCCAATCAATGTCGCGCCCGATGCGGTCGACGACACACTGAGTGCTGAGCAAGATACGGGCCTCTCGATCGACGTTGCGGCCGACCTCTTGGCCAACGACAGCGACCCCGACGGCGACAGCCTGAGCCTTGCGAGCTTCCAGCAGCCGGCCAATGGCAGCTTACTCGACAATGGCGACGGCACGCTGACCTACACGCCCAACCTTGGCTTCTCCGGCTCCGACAGCTTCACCTACAGCGTCTCCGACGGTCAGACCGCCTCTGAAGCGAGCGTTGTCATCACCGTCGCGGCCCCGCCCGCCAATGTTGTCTCCAGCGATTTCAGCGACGGCGTCATTCCAGCCGAATTCCAGTTTCAGGGACCGGAGGGCACCCAGGCCGGCATCGTCACGACTGCGGAAGAATCCTTCGTTGCGCTGTCCACGTCGGAAGGCAACTTCGACATCTACGGCCAGAACGACGCCGCACGCTTGATCCAAGCCATCGACAACGGCGACTTCTCCATCGAGACCAAGTTCCTGAGTACACCGACCGAACGCTACGAAATCCAAGGACTGCTGGTCGAGCAGGACGCTCAGAACTTTCTTCGCTTCGATACCTACTCAAATGGAACAAAGCTCTTTGCTTACCTCGGCGTGAATGTAGATGGGAGCCCATCCACTCTCTTCAACATCGCTTTGCCGGAAGACAGTGCACCCTACCTGCGCTTGAGCAGAGACGGCGACAGTTTTACTGCGTCCTATTCGCTTGACGGCCAAACCTTCGTCGAGCTGGGGACCGTCGAACATGCCATGACGGTCACCGGAGTTGGCCCCTTTGCCGGCTCGACGCCGGGGTCCGGTGGGTTTACCGCCGAGGTTGACTATTTCTCCGACAGTCTCTCCCCAATCGCCGACGAAGACGGCACCATCGTGCCGGTACAGATTGCACCTGAGGCGGGAGACGATTGGGCGACCACGACCGAGGCGTCTCCTGTACAGGTGGACCTTCTAAGCAACGACAGTGACGCCAACGGCGATGCTCTGGTCGTCTCGAGTGTCGGTATCCCCGGCCATGGTGTTTTGGTGGATGAGGGCGACGGAGTCTTCACCTATACTCCCGACATCGGCTTCGTCGGCCTCGACAGCTTCACCTATGAGGTGACGGACGGCGTGGACACTACAAACGCGACCGTTTCCATTCGTGTGGTCGGTCCGCCCAGCGAAATCATCTCCGAGGATTTCAACGACGGGGTTCTGCCAAACGGCTTCTACTTTGTCGGTCCGGAAGGCACATCGGGTGGCGTGGCCACAACCTCTGACGAGGCCTTCGTCATCTTGACGACGCCGGCCGGCGACTTCGACGTTTTCGACGAGAACAACAGCGCCCGGATGATGCAGGACATCACCAACGGCGACTTCGACGTCGAAGCAAAGTTTCTGTCGCTTCCTTCCGAGCGCTATCAAATGCAGGGTATCCTGGTTGAGGCAGATGCCCAGAACTACCTACGCTTTGATACCTATTCGGACGGAACGCAGCTTCGTGCCTTTGCGTCCATTACGGTCGATGGCAACTCGACTGCCGTCTTCAATGAGAAGATCAACGGCGAAGCCGCACCCTATATCCGCGTCTCTCGGACCCTGGACGACTTCACCTTCTCTTACTCGCAGGACGGCTCGACCTATACGGAAGTCGGTCGCTTCAGCCATCTTCTGAACGTCTCCAGCATCGGGACCTTCGGCGCCTCCACCGGCGACGCGCCCGGCTTTACCGCAAAGGTCGACTATTTTATCGACGCTGGCTCGCCGATCCTGGACGAAGATGCGACCATCGTGCCCGTAAACCTGGCGCCTGTGGCGGGTGAGGACAAACTTGTCGTGCCCGAAGATGAGGTCCTCTCAATCAACATCGCCGAAGACCTCTTGGCGAACGACCAGGACCTCAATGAGGACACGCTCTCCCTGGTTTCGACGACCTTGCCCGAGAACGCGACTCTGGTCGACAATGGCGACGGCACCCTTACTGTGACGCCCGATGCCGGTTTCGAGGGGGTGCTCAGCTTCTCCTACACAATCACTGACGGAACAGAAACCGCAACCGCGGGCGTCGAAGTCATCGTCGGCAACGCCATTCAGGTGTGGTATGGCGACAGCCAGCAGTTTGGGCAACCCGGCGAAACCCAACAGGCAATCAACATCCTCGGCAATGTACTGTCGAATGACTTGGTATCGTTTACCTACAACCTAAATAATGGAGCCGATGAGCAGCTCTCAGTCGGACCCGATACGAAACGCTTGCAAGAAAATGGCGACTTCAACGTTGAAATAAATTATGAAGACCTAGACGGCTCGAACACAGACGACCTTGTTACTATACGGGCAGTCTATGCCGATGGAACGGTTTTTGCTCGAACCATCACCATCGACTATGAGGAAGACAGCAACTTCGACCCAAATTACACGATCGACTGGGAGAACGTCACAAACCTCCAGGACGTCGTTCAAGTGGTGGATGGGGACTGGCACATCGGCGCAGATGGCGTCCGACCCACGCAGCTCGGCTACGATAGACTGCTGACGCTTGGCGACCATACCTGGGACAACTACGAACTCAACCTCACGATCACGACGCACGACCTTCTGAATGTCGGACAACACGGCGGCGGCTTTGCCATCGGTGCCCTCTGGTCGGGTCACACCGACGTGCCGCTTGCAGGCTATCAGCCAAAGGCTGGATATGAACCGGGAGCAGCCTTCTTCTACACCGACAACAACGCCGATGGCGTCGGCAAGTTCAGCTTGCACCCCTCGCTGAACTTTTTTCAGAGCCTCGATTTCTCGAATATGACCTTGCAGGAAGATACGACTTACAACTTCCAGGTCACAATTGAGCAAGTTGGCCTCTATGATCGCCTCTATAGCCTTAAAGTCTTTGAGGAAGGTCAGGCCGAACCGGAAGGTTTTGTCCTCCAAGGCATCCAAAACTTTGAAATTGGTCAAGCACCGGCGACGGGTTCCCTCTACTTGAACGCACATCACTTCGATGTGAGTTTTGGGGATCTCAGCGTAACGGAGATTCAAGGGCGCGATATTCTTCAAGGAACGGACAAGAACGAAGTGCTTATTGGCGTCGATAACAGCAACCTTCAGCCAGTTGCGACGACCGACAGCTATCAGACGACCGAAGAGACTCCCCTGGTCATCGCCGCGGACACAGGCATCTTGGCCAACGACGACGATCCGAACGGCGATGAATTGACCGTCAGCCTTCTCTCAGAGCCGGCAAACGGCACCTTGACGATTAACCCGGACGGCAGCTTCACCTATACGCCAGTCGAGAACTTCAGCGGGACAGACAGCTTCCGCTACTCGATCAGCGACGGTCGCGGCGGCAGCGCTTCTTCCAGCGTGTCGATCGATGTGCAGGGGACCAATGACAGTCCCGAAGTGGCCGATGCCGCCCTGTTGATTTCTGAGGCAGCCGAAGCCGGCGAGATTGTCGGCACCGTCTCGGCTCAAGACGTTGACGGCGACGACTTGAGTTACTCGATCATCTCCGGGAACGAGGCCGGAGTATTCGCCATCAACGCGGCAGGCGAAATCGTCATCGCCAATCCTGGCGGACTGGACGCGGCGACGACCCCGTCCTACGGATTGACAGTTCAGGTCTCCGACGGGCTGGCCCAGACCCAAGGGCAGGTCGACGTCACGGTGGCCGCACCAGGGACCATCGCTTTTTCCGATGACTTTTCCGGCGCCGCATTGGATCCCGTTTGGAGCTACGAGGGGATCGCTGGATCAGCTCAGCTTGGATCAAGTGAGACTGACGGCTTCGTTCAGATTGTGTCTCCGCCCGGTGTTCACGTCAGCGCGTCGGACTTTCTGACGACACCGCGCTTAATGCAGCAGGTTGCCGACGAGGATTTCCAAGTCAGCGCCGGATTTCTCACCGAGCCATACCAGAGCTTCCAAGAACATGGTCTCTTGGTTGTACAAGACCTGCAGAACTTTATTCGATTCGACTTGGCTTACACCACAGGCGGCAACCTGCGCGTGATCATCGGCGTTATCGAGGATGGTTCGACCGACTATCATGTTCGCGAGAAGGTTGACAGTGGCTCGGTCACCGACTTTAGAATTTCGCGCAGCGGCGATGATTGGACCTTTGAGACCTCCGCGGACGGATCCACCTGGGAGGTCGTGCACACGACGAACCATAGCCTGGATGTGGGTCAAGTCGGCCTTTTCGCCGGCAGTGCCCCCTACAATGGGGCGGCCGTGCCCGGATACACTGCAGAGGTCGACTACTTCGAGAACTCCATTGCGCCGCTGGTGAACGAGGACGCCTCCTTCCAGGGTGTCAACGAGGATCCCCTAGCGCTCGAGGACGAGCTCTCGACCAATCCTGAGACGGATTTGGTGATCAACGTCGCTGCGGACTTGCTCGCAAACGACAGCGATCCAGACGGCGACTCTCTCAGCATCGTCAGTCTCACGCAGCCCGACAACGGCGGCAGCTTGGTGGATAACGGCAACGGCACGCTGACCTACACGCCACTGCCCGGCTTCCTCGGCACCGATAGCTTCACCTACACGGTCGATGACGGCAAGGGCGGGACCTCTAACGCGACTGTCGCGATCTCAGTTGCAGAGCCCAACATCGCTGCACCTGGCGCCGGCGAGATCGATGTCTTCGTGGGCGGGGGCGGCGCGGATCTCTTCGTGTTGGGAGACGAAACCAGTCCCTTCTACGACGATGGCGATCCATTTGACCTGGGCGAAGAGGATTTTGCCTTCATCTACGACTTCGAGTCGGAGCTAGACCAGATCCAACTGTCGGGCTCCGCCAGCGACTATCGGGTGTCGTTCGACGCGGCCGAGCTTCCGGAGGTCGCCTCGGCAGTCGTCCAAGGGGCAGCGCTCTTCAAAGTCGGAGCAAGCGGCGAGAGCGACGAGCTGATTGCCGTGATCAATGAGGTCGCGTCACTGGATCTGGAAAGCGAGGACTTCATCTTCTCGACCTTGATGACCTGATGGGCGAGCGGGAAGCACCTTCTGACAGTAGAAATTTCGGACCTAGATCCAAGTCTTGCTAAATCCGATCGCGCTTTTTCGATCAGTACGCGTTTCTTTGGAAGACGACGACGAAAGCCGTTTTCACCAAGATGCGTAAATCAAAAAGAAGCGACCAGTTTTCTGCATAGTAGATGTCGTGCTTCGTTCGTGCGGTGATTTTTTCGAGGGTATCAGTTTCCCCCCGCAATCCCTTGACCTGAGCCAGGCCGGTAATGCCTGGTTTGACCTTGTGCCGCCCGAAGTATCCTCGCACACGCTTCGCGAAGTCCTCATTGTGAGAGACAGCATGCGGTCTGGGCCCTACCAAGGACATTGTGCCATTCAGCACATTGAAGAGCTGCGGCAGCTCGTCGATCGACGTCTTGCGAATGAAGCGACCAACGCGCGTGATGCGAGGATCCTCCTTGGTCGCTTGCGTGACCCGATCCTCGGGCACCTCCTGATAATACATCGACCTAAACTTGTAGATGTTGAATCGCTTGTTATTGAATCCAAATCTCGGTTGCTTGAAGAAAACCGGCCCGGGGCTGTCGATCTTGATCGCCAAGGCGACAAAAAGGAAGAATGGACTGAGCAGTAGCAGTACCAAGGCACCGATTATATAGTCTTCCAGGAATTTGAGCAGCGAACTCCATCCCGAAATCGGGCGCTGCAGCACTTCGAACATTGAGAGTTCTTGAAACGTACCCAGTGCCGGGCGAAAGGCCAAGCGGTATCCGACCAGGTCAGAGCTGATGTAGACGTTGATCGGCAGCTCCTTCAATGTCTCGACAGCCTCGATGACCTCTTGATCGGCGTTCCATGGCAAGGCGACGACGACATCCTCGAATGCCGCTTGCCTGGCCCCTTTCACCAGGTCCTCCGTGTTTCCGAGATAGGGGATGCCTTCGACCTCGTTGTCGGATCCCTCGTGCTTTGTACCATAAACCCCCTCAATGCTCGTGAAGAAGGGGCGTACTTCACCAATCCGGCGCAGCAATTCGCGACCTTGTGTTCCCGTCCCCAGAATTACGACTCGGCGGTCGATGAGATGGCGCTGAGAGAGGATCCGGAGCACGCGATAGGCGGCAAAGCGTACCACCAGGATCGATAAAAAGCTGCAAACGCCAAAACTGTAGAGCCACGTGTGGGAATAGAGTTCAGATGCCCTGAGAGCAAATGCCAAAGCCAGATAGAGAAGAAGCGCCGCGATGACCGATAGCAACAACACGTCCGAGCTTCCAACGGGGCGCATGATTGCTTGTATCTCATACAAACCACCCCCCTTCAGAAAGAAGGATGAGGCAAAACTTACGAAAACAATCGCTGTTGTATAATACTCAATCGAGTATGGATTGTAACTGGACACCAGGAAATACAATAGAAATCCAGGAACCGCAATCGAAACGATATCCAAGACTCGAATGACACCAGGGATCATGGCAAGCGAGAAGGAAAAGTGCTGGGCCTTCTTTTGGTCAAGCGGCTCCGTCCGACTCTCCTCTTTGGACCTTTGCATTGTTGAGCCTTATGGAAGAAGATTGAAGCTGCGAGAGATCGAAACGAAGACAACCTGATTTGGCGTCAGTGAGGCGCCCTCGAAGCGGTTGAGTTCCAGCCCGTAACTCACGCGCCCTTCCCAGTTCGGGGTGAAACGATAGCCCAGTGTAGGAGAAAAGGTGGCGAGTTGACGGTTCGTCCCCTCAGTTTCAAACCCGCTGATGGCAGCGCGCCGCACATAGGACGACTCAAATTCGATGTTCAATCGCTCATTGAACTTATGGTCCACGCCAAATCCAACGCCGGAAACATTCTGCAGCTCACCCAGAGAGTTTGGCTGCACGGCCTGAGAAATCTCCACATCCACGACCGTCGCCTCGTCGGGACTCCAAACGAGAGACGCATCGCCGGCGAAAGCGACCGTCAGATCCGTTTCCCGCTTTTCCCCGCGGGTCACGCGGCTACGCACGACATTCACTCCCACGTTGGTCTCGCCAGAGAGCCTCGGATTGAAAGCGTACTCTATTCCTACGAGCGAATCAAGAATTACACTGTCAGGATTTTCGTCATCGTCCGCGGTGAAACGTGTCGCCCCCAGCTGGGCGTTCGTTCCCAGACGCGCATTGACGCGGTGGAACCACTGTCCGTTCAGGCCGTAGGTAGAGTTCGGCACCAACGAAACAGGCTCACCAGTGAAGCGCACAAGACGGCCGCTGGCTTCGAGAGAGGCGCTGTTTCTTGCGTCTACGAGGTAGGTCACGCTTGCGAAGACATCGGTCGTGAGCTGGGCTGCGCTCTCGTCGGTGATACCGGTGTCTTCGACCTGAGCAAACGCCGAAGGCTCGACTTCGAAGCTGAAGCCCCCTTCGATGATCGTGCGCGGCATGGAGTAGACAATCTCGCTCGCAATCACCGGGTCGGCCCGCCTGAGGCCTTGGGTGTTGCCCGGCCCCACGAAGAACAATCCGGCCACCCCGAGATCGGTCTGCCATTGCAGGTTCTGCTGATCCAAGAGCACGCTCATGCCCAATTCTGAGACCGAACCATAGACCGGTGCGCCGTCCTCCGAAAAATCGCGATTGGTGTCGACCTCGAACCCTTGCAGGGCAAAGCCGTCGATCGTCCAGTTCGACGCCTGGAGCGGTGAGGCCGCCGCGAAAATCGCAAAGACAAGGGCCGAGACGTATCGGGCCGAAATGTATCGGAGTGTGACCTTCGCTACGGCCACTTTAGTCGAAGAGGCCGCGCTCAGGCACAAGGATAACGCTTCCGTCGGTGAGTTCCTGAGACGCGACAGTGATGCCGTCATCTTCAAGTGCTCCGTAGTCAAAAAGCGTGACGGTTTCCTTGCCATCTGTGCTCTGCCTGATCTGGATGCGCGAGCGTGCAGCAAAAACGCTTGGACCACCAGCCAGCGCCAGCGCCTGAAGGACAGTGATCGGACTTTCCGGCTCGTACTCGAAGCGGCCAGGACGTTGTACCTCACCCAAGACGTAAACGCTCCAGAGGATGATCTCCTCTACTTCAGGTTCCGGTTCCGGCTCTGGAATCACCACAGGCGGCGGCGCCAGGAGAACAAGTGAGGCCGTGACGTTGGGGAGGGTTTGGAAAGACGGTCGCAACCGGGCCTGAATCTCTGCTTGGAGCTGTTCGAGCGTGCGTCCGCCGGCCGTCAAGGTCCCGGCGATCGGCATGGAAACCTTGCCATCCGGTCTGACCAGCAATTGACGATTGAGGCTCTGGTCCTCCAGCACGGTAATACCGACCACGTCGCCTGACTTCAGTCGATAGTCGCGCGCGTCCGCCGCGCCCAACCCACAAACGATCACCCCGCAAACTGCCAAAAAGTAGGGTAGAATCGCTTTGACCTGACTGGCTAAAACCCCCATCAATCAACCCAACCCTCATGCCATCCGATAGCGGAAAGTTAGCACGGATTGCAGAAGCTTGAACAGCAGAATGCCGAGAAAATCAGGGAGTTGTCTTGTAAGTGGGGCACTGAAGCAACAGTGTGTCCTATCGTTCTCGGACCAAGAGGAAACGAATCTACCCCGAATAGTAATGCGCCTTCGACGTCTGCCGAGCCTTGTTCAGCAACACGCCAACGACGTTGGCATGCCCTGAAAGCATGGCTTCACACTCCTCAATCTCGGCGGGTTTGGTCTCGCCAGCCGCCCCGACCAGCAAGACACAGTCGACATTCGGCAAAAAGGCCATCGTATCGTCGCACATCAAGATGGGCGGCAGGTCGAAAATCACCGCGTCCGGCGCCAGCTCGCCGACAAGGGAATCAATCTTATCTGCCGCCTGATCACTCTGCATGAGTTCCGCGGACTCGCGAACGCGCTCGGTGTTCAGTCCGAGCGCAAGGTTGTCTCCGACCCGCAGCAGAAAGTTGTCCGCCGCCGCATCGCCTTTCAGAAACCACTCCATTGCGTGATGACTTCTCAGGCCCAGGCTGCGTGCGACGTTGGGCGAGCGCAAATCACAGTCGAACAGTAGCGTGCGAAACTCGCGTTGACGCGACAAGGAGAGTGCCAGATTCAAGCTGATAACGGTCTTGCCACAGCCCTTGGTTGGCGAGGTGATGGCCAGACGGCTCCAGCCGTTGTCACGAAAGATCTTGATCAAGCGGGTGCGGAGCAAATCGATCGACATATGTGCCGGATCGCTCTTCTCATGAGAAATGATCCTCTTGCGGCGCAGCTGCTTGGGATCGAGAACGATCTCTTTGAGGCTACTCCAGCTTGGCTGCGGTGCAGCGACAGGCTTTGCTGCAGGCTGGCTTGCCTCGTCATGCTGGATCGGGCGAGGAGGTGTCTCTCCGCTTTGCGCGGGCGCCACCATTTGACGGGCTGCACGCGCCTTGCTTACGGCCTCTTTCAGGCGTTCGACCATGTCTGACTTCCTCTCTTACCCAGACCTGCCCCGTCAGCCGATGCGGCGGCTAATCATGTCGATAAGTCCGCCCAAACCGGTCCTGTTCAGGTACTTCTCGAGCAGGAGATCCAGCGGCATATAGTATTGGTGCAACGCCCACAGTACGCCGGCAATGACGCTGGTAGAAACCAGCACGATCAAGACGACACGCAGCCGCTTGCGACGCTTCTCGCCCTCCGTTTCGATCAAAGGCACAACGGCCAAGGGGCGGATCTGTAGCGTCCGTTCCAGATCGCTGGCAGTTCTGATGGACTTGTTCATGAGCTGCAGCAAGAGCGCCAAGCCAAGGCCCAGACCCAAACTGACAATCGAACCGCCGGCGGCTATCACGGCACGCTTTGGCGCAACAGGCTTCTCGGGCACTCGGGCCTGCTCGATCACCTCGAAAGACTCGGCCTTTCGATTGAGTTCGAGCTTCTCACCCTGTTCTGCTTCCGCTTGCTTGCGGACGGCAATCTCGTACTGGCTGTGCAGATCGTTGTAGCGCCGGCTAAAGGCGCTCAGCGCCATCTCGACTTTAGGCGTGTCGGAGATCGAGGTCTCCAACAAGCTGGCCCTTGCCGTGTGAGCCAACTGCTGCGATTTCAGCAACTCAATCTGCCGGTCAATGGCCTCAATTTGCCTCTGTTCGAAGTCCAGCTCATTCGAAGCTGCCGACTTGACCTCCTGATCGTCGCCTTCAGAGGCAACTTGCGATGCGGGCACGATCAACTTTTCAAGGGCATCGATCTGGGCGACCAGGCCGCGCACCTCGGGATGCAGGTCGGTGTAGACGCTTCGCTTTTGAATGAGTTGGCTCTTCAAATCCGCAAGGTCGCGCTCCTGCGAGGATAGTGTTTCCTTGGGGGCCTGACCTTTGCGCCGCAGCTCGATCTCGGCCAGCATCGAATGGCGGCTGTCTTCCAATTGCAGGATCCGCTGCTCATTCTCGTAGCTCTTGGACTTCAGCGCTGACAGCTCTTCCAAACGAAAATCCAGGCTGTCCGGCAAGGCGCTCTCATTTTCTTCCTTGAAGCGCGCGATCTCCGCTTCCAAGGCTGTAAGTTCCCCGCTTAAACGCTGAACCTCGTCGCCGAAGAACTCACGAGTCTCCGAGGCTTGCTTTGAGCGGGCGCGCAGGTTCTGTTCCAACACCATGGACACGAATTCGTTGGCGACGCGCGCCGCCTTCAGCGGTCCGTCGCTGGCGTAGGTAATGGTGAAGGCTGAAACGGTCGTGGGCCCGCGGTAGCGCGGGTTGCTGTTGTGAGAAAAGCTCTCGAATGTCGTCGAGTCACGCAGCAGGTCGACTTTTGCGGTCGGACTAAGGCCCGGGCGGTCGGCAAAGAGATCCAATCTGTCGGCGATACTGAGCAGGTTTGCGCGGGTCATCAAGCGCTGTTCGATCAGGGCGAGGCGTTCGCCGGCGCTGGCAGTCACGGTCGATCGCGCCAATTCATCTGGAATACTCTGACTCGTCACCAGTATTTTTGCTGTAGACTTAAATACCGGTGGCAAAATGTAGGCGACACCGGCGGCCAGCACACTGCCAAACATAAAAATTGCAATAATTAGCCAAATCCTGTCTTTGATGCCGCGCAACAAAGCCATTATGTCTATTGATTGTTCCATCGCAACCAATCCAGTGTCTAAGCCTGCGACCCCAGAAGGTCGCTCTTAACAAGAGTAGGCGTGTTTACAGGCATTTTTAACCGATTGTAGATGCCATGATGCTCTGCTTCTTTAAGAAATTCTCTTAACAATTCCTCGTCAATCACTTTTCGTTCTGCTGCAAACCCACACGATAAGCAGATGTCGCAAACCACGTTAATCAAACGCGGAACACCGCCCGTCACTTCATGAATCAAGTCGCGTGTTCTTTGCGAGAAGACATCGTAGGTCGCGCCAGCGACCGCCATTCTGTGCTGAATGTATTGCGATGTCTCTTGCTGTTCCAAGGCTGTCAAGTTGTAATCTGCGCACACGCGCTGTGAAAACTGTTCCAGCTCGGGTCGCTCCAAGAGGGCACGCAGCTGTGGCTGGCCAACCAGAATAATCTGCAGGAGCTCATCCTGGTCGGAATTGATGTTCGACAGCAAGCGCAGCTGTTCCAAGGCATCGACGGTCAGGTTCTGCGCCTCGTCGAAAATGAGGAGGATCCGCCGACCCGCCGCATAGCTTTCGATGACGAAGTCTTGAAAGCGCTTGAAGAGGTTGACGTAGGGCTCATTCGTATCGACTGGCTGATCGAGCGCCATCATCACCCACTGGAGAAGTTCGCCCCGATCAGCCTGCATGTTCGAGACCAGACCTGTCACCAACTCGTTCGGCACGTCCTTCAAGAGCTTGCGCAGCAGGGTCGTCTTACCGGTACCGATCCCGCCGGTCACCACCGCAATGGGCGCGCGCGTTAGAATGCTGTACTCCAACACCGTGAAGGCCATATGATGTCGACCCGACCAATAGAGATAGTCTGGATCGGGTACAGTCAAAAAAGGCCGCGCTCTCAGCTCATAGAAGTCTTCGTACACGAACCCCACCCCTTCTGCCGGAGACTCTGCGCCCTTCGCTGCCTGCAGTTGACTGCGCTTGTCGCTCGAGCGCGCTGGAGCCGCACCAGGATTCGATCCAGCAGGGCCATTCATTCTATCGCCAGCACTATCAACAGACCATTCATTTGATGTCTTCGCGTTCAAATCACAAGAAACTTCGCGACTCTCATTCAGTGGAGATGCTTTGCCATCATCCCATTCCGGTGACAGAACTGTGAACCTAGGTTGGAATCTTTGCGACGTCATTGCGGCACAAAATCCGGTAGCACGGCCAGGGAGGCGCCAAGAAAGTCTTGTAGCCTCGCGTCCGCGGCACCGGGAGCGTCACCAACCAGGATGGGCGTATCGATTCGGACCAGAGCGCCATCCGTCCGCCCGAGAGCAACGGCATCGAAGAGTGTGACTGCTTTTGCCAAATAGGCGCTCGTCAGGCGTCGTCCGCGCTGTTCGAACCAGTAGTACACCAGGCGTTGTTCCAATCCGTTCTGGATCACTGCCCGATTGACCGGTACGGCCGTCTTCTTGCCGTCTGGCAGAACGACGGCAACGCTGACCTGCTTGATCTCCGACATCTCCCAACCACCCCCCGGCAGGCAGACCTCGGGAGAATGAATGCCGCTGCCTTCAGTCTGCTTGGCATACCATGCCACGAAGAGGTCGACCGGCGGGGAGCCGCCATTCAGTGTGTAGCTGGACAGGGCATAGTCATCGGCGCCGAGGACACGCTCAATCTCCGGATCAAGCTTCTGTACCGTGTTGGCGGACCATCCGGATAGCTGCCGCGGAAAGAACACCAGGGAATCACGCGACACGGTCTCAACCGTGCGCTCCGGAGCCAGATGCCAGATGCCGGCCAGACCAGCCGTCATCAAAGCGCAGGCGACCAGGGCCACAGAGGATTTGACCTTCAAGCCACGCGCTGCTTGCGCGCGGAGCCCCGACACATCGAGATCCAAGGCCCGATACAAAGGCCTACGGTCGCCCGTCACACGCTGCAACACGATGGCCAGTCCGATCAGAACGAGGACACAGGTGATGAAGATGAACCAGCCCTCGAAGAGGTGCATGAAGCCCTCGGCGGCTGAGATACCGTAGGCATCGACCACAAAGCCGGTGATCCCGATCCGAACCGCATTCATCAGAATGGTTATCGGGGCAGCGGAAAGCAGCAACACCGTCTTGATCCACAGCGGCCCTTGGTACAGGACCGCGAAGACATAAGAAAAACTCATTACCGGGAAGAGGTAGCGCAATCCTGAGCAGGCTTCCGCGACGTGAAGCTTGTAGATACCCAGGTCGATGATGTTCCCATCCAGGAAGACAGGAACGTCCAAGGCCCGAATGATCGCGACACCCAGCTCGGACGAGACCATCTGCAGGTTGCTCGACACCTGCCAATAGAGGACGGCCGGCAAAGGCAACATGAAGGCTAGGTGCAAGACGGGTGGCCAGAATTGCCGACCGCGCCTCCAGCCGAAACCGACAAGCAGGATGCCGTAGACCCAAACGATCATACCGTAGGTGACGACATCGGGAATGCGCGAGATGTTGCCGAGCAGGGCCAAAAACAAAGCCGCCCCGATGACAAGAAGTCCGGGGGAGCGGTCCTTGATCGGCCCCGTTGCAGGTGGAACCGTTTTCAGATGCCGCAGGAACAAGATGAGGGAGAGGATTGGGATTAAGGGACCGTGGCTGTACTCAGGAAGCATCCAGGCTTCCGAGAGCGACACGGTCCCGCTCCAGAAGACAGTCATTGCGCCGCCGAGCGCTATGACAGTCCAAGCCAGACCACCCCATTCGGGTAAGATCCCCTGTGTCCTGTACGAATCTACTAAAGCATGATCTCTCATGAGGTCACTTCACCTTAAACGGGATTCTTTGGAACAGAGGTCTCGATACGCCTATCGATCAACCTCATAGTATCAATTTTGCAATCTCGTTACAAGCATCTCGTCGCAACGTCAATCGGCTTCTCTTCAGAGATCCGTATTGCGGAAAGGGGGATCGTTTCCGGTGCTTCTGGGGGCTGCCCGCGCCACCGATCGTCTCAACAGCAGTGCTGCCGAGTTCCCCGCTTACCAGTTCGAGGCTAGTCTCTATTCACACTGCGTTGAATGTCGTACGGTTAGAAGGCACTTGCAAGAGCAGATGACAAATTTTTAACTACGACTCTTCTGCCAGGCCGTAGATCTGCTGTCCTTCCGGATTTGAGAAAGCACGGACGAGATTTCTGCTCTGGCTGTTTGGTCGAACGTCATGCTTAAGCTTGGAGGAGAGGCAGCAAACGCTGCCATTGTCTCGGTGCTTGTCGCTGAAAGGGGGCGGTCATGAGCAGGAGTACGCGAGTGCTGGCAGTTGCATCACGAGGTGGCCATTGGGTACAGCTGCGTCGCCTACGGCCAGCCTGGGATGGATGCCAAGTGCACTATGTGACGACCGATCACGACTACCGATCGGAGGTTGAGGAGGATGCACGCGAACGCGGGCAGCCGAAGCCCGGATTCCATGTCGTGATGGAGGCCAACCGCTGGCAAAAGCTACGCCTTCTCAAGGCTCTGTTTCAGATCTTTATCGTCGTCGTCCGTACGCGACCGCATGCGGTGGTTAGCACAGGCGCCGCACCGGGCTATTTCGCCATCCGATTGGGAAGGCTCATGGGGGCTCGAGCCGTCTGGGTCGACAGCATCGCTAACGGCGATGAGCTGTCACTTTCCGGACAACGCGTTGGCCGGCACACGACCCTTTGGCTCACGCAATGGCCCCACCTTGCCGACGAAGAAGACCGCCAGGCACCGAAGTTCAGAGGCTCCGTGCTATGATTTTTTTGACCGTAGGCACGCAACTGAGTTTTGACCGCTTGGTGCGGGCCGTAGACCAATGGGCCGGAAAACGGCAACGCTCGGACCTCTTTGGACAGATATGTGATCCTGGTGACCAGGGCTATCACCCGACACATTTCGAATGGACCAGGTTCCTTAGCCCTACGGAGTTTGAGGCGCGTTTTGAGGCCGCATCCTGCATCGTAGCCCATGCAGGCATGGGCACGATCATTAGTTCGCTCAGCCAAATGAAACCTCTTCTCATCATGCCCAGGCGAGCCGATCTCAAGGAGCAGCGTAACGATCATCAGTTGGCGACGGCAAAGCAGTTCGGCAGCAAGCCGGGCGTCTTCGTTGCCCAGAATGCACAAGACGTCGGGGCGGCTTTGGATGCCTTGGTCGATGCATCGAGCCAAAAAATGATACCAATTTCTCCCTTTGCCGATGAGAGGCTCATTAGCACCGTCAGATCCGAAATCCTGAAAGCGGGCCGAAAGTGAGACCGACCGCACCCCTGCCAGGAGTGGTGCGGGTGTGAAAGTCGCTTATCGATCCGAGGGTCGTCGGGCACGCACTAGGACAATCGGCCTGCACCGACGAGGTCGATCTTCAGGTCACCTGCGCGATACCCACTCTCTGTCGCCTAAGCGTACCGGTTCTCAATCGGCCTGAGCTTGCTCGACGGCGCGGCTCTTCGGTGCGGTGGTGGAGATCTTCTTCCTAACTTCGGCGGAAGGCGGCAGTTGATGAAGACCTCGAAGGGCGCCTACCGCTTCACTCCAAGCCCCGGCCAACAGGAGCCTAGCGGCCTTCATCAGGCCCACGGCATAGGCAACCGGCGTTGCGATCCGATTGAAGCGCCAAACGAGTCGCAGGCGATTTCGAAAGTTGTAGTAGTTGGATACGTGAGACGCGCGTCTGCTGATCGATCCGCTACCAATCGCAGTCCCACCATGGTGATAGACGATGGCGTCGGGGCACACCACGATGGGAAGTTCGCCGCGCCGAAGGGCCCAATCCACCTCCTCATAGTAGAGGAAGTAGTCCTCCTCCATAAGGCCAACCTTATCGAGAAAGGCTCTGGAGGCCAGCATGTTCGCACCGGAGACAAAGTCCAGCTTGCTGCCGTCGGGCGCTGCGACCTCATCTGGAAGTCGACCCTTGTTCAGACTTCGGCATACGCCCGAGTAGAGACTGACCAGCCCTCCATCGGACTGAACGCGATTGGGCGCTTCACGATAGATCGTCCGCCCGCCCATGAGTCCGAAGGTCCCAAAGCGATCGGCTGCTCGCGCGAACTCCCGAGGCGCGTCCGAAGCCACCTCGCAGTCGGGATTGAGAACCCAGAAGAGGTCAAGCTGTTGAAGCTTCATAAGATAAGCGAGACCGAGATTGGCAGCGCCGGCGTAACCCAGATTCTCCTGTGAGCGCAGCAGCGTCGCCTTGGCTCCTGGCCCGGTTTGGGACGCAGCTGCCTGCTCTACGCTCACTTCTGCCAGATCGACCCCGCGGTCTCGCGACCATTGCAAAATCACGTCCACACCGTCGTCCGGAGAGGCATTGTCACAGATAACGATGCGGAGATTGGTGTAGTGCGCGTCCAGTAGGCTATCCAAGCACTCACGAATGACATTACTCGAACGAAACGTCACAATGACGATTCCAATAGTTTTTTCAACTTCTTGCTTCATTGCATGCCTTAGCGGTCAAAGGTCAGTAGGTCAAATTACCGTCTCTGACATGTAGGTGCTCCACCAAGAGCGCGCAATTCAAGATCCGCCTCCCTGTGGCAATATCAAAGAACCGGGCTCACCACCCGGCACCGATCAAGCGAAGGGGCTAGCGAAGTCGGCAAAACCCGGTGCTTTACCATCCTTGTCTGAGAGGGTCGCGTCACTCGATGCGATGCCCCAATCGATCGCCAGGGCCGGGTCGTCGAAACGGACGCTTCCCTCGCTTTCGGGCGCGTAAAAGGAATCGGTCTTGTAGATGACGATGGTGTCGGGCTCCTTGGTGGCAAAGCCGTGCAGGAAACCTTTGGGTACCAAGAGCTGCGCGCCGTTCTCCGCTGAGAGCTCCTCTGCGACCCACTGACCATAGCTGGACGAGCTACGGCGCACATCGACGGCCACATCTAGAACCGCACCTCGCACGACGCGGATGAGCTTGGTTTGGGCATGCGGCGGGGCTTGGTAGTGCAGTCCTCGCACCGTACCAGGGTCGGCCGAATAGGACTGGTTCTCTTGGGCGAGGGTCGGATCGATCCCTAGATCTCTCAGAGTCTTGACGTTCCAAGTCTCCGAGAAGTGGCCCCGATTGTCGCCAAAGCGACGGGGCACCAGACGAATCACGTCAGGAATTGCCAGCCTGATCATCTCCATCGCATCGAACCTCCGCACCTTTGCTATTCCTGAGAGCGCGAGCCCTCTGTCCATGGCCATCACGCGGCCATCGTACTGACGGCGACAGCACTCAAGCAAGGTCTTCCTCGCTGCTTTGCTGGTCGTCTCTAAGCGCCTTAAGAGCCCGGCCCTTGGGGTGGATGCGAAGGATTGATTGCATTCCAACACCCAAAAAAGGCGGGGGCTTCGGCAATCAGTCATTCAATGCCCAAAACTGAATAATAGAGTGAATCACCAATGCGGCTTCTCAGCAGCGCTTCAAGCGATCAAAATAATGGACCGTGATCTGACTTCGCAGCCTGATCACGGTCCGAACTGTCATCTTCCAATCTGTACACTAGACGGTGGAGAAGCCGGAGCCAATACCGATCATCTAGCCGTCGAATAAGCGTTCTGGTTGGCTTTCTAAGCCGCTGACGCTGCGGGAAGCGAGTTCCGCTTGCGACGCCATCCAAACCAACCCAGGATCAACATGCCGCTTGCCAAGAGAGGCAGTGCCGCCGGCAAAGGCGCGGCTGCAAGGGCGATCCGAAGGTCGGCGCCCAATCCGGTGGTGCTGGTATCGAAGTTGCCATTGGAGGTCGGCGTACCTGATGCGCCCCACAGCGCGATTGCAAGGCCATTGCTGGAGTTCGGCTGCGGTGCAACGCCAACGTTGTAGCTCCAGTCAAGGAACTTGATCGCGTGAGTGGTCAGGCCGTTGACGGCCTCACTGAACGAGAAGGTGATGTTGCCGACGACGGCAGCATCGTTGTTCCCTGGCAGAAGCAGATTGCCGTTCGCCGAAACGGTCTTGCCGGACTTCAGTCCAAAGTCGAGCTTGAACGCACCGGTCACGTCATCCCAGGTACCGCTCGCGGTTCCGGGCTTCGCCACTTCCAGAACTTTTCCGCTCTTGCCACCGTTCGAGGTTGCCTTGTGGAAGACCGAGGTCCGAAAGCCCTGCGCGGTCAAATTCTCAACGTCCGTAATGTAGTATTTTGCTGCGAACGCTTGCCCGTGGAGCGCCCAGATCGCTACCAGCCACACGGTGCTCGCCAGCACAAGTGATACACCCAACCGTCTCATCGGTTCCTCCTGCCCCTAGTTATGAACCTGTCCATCGAAAGGACCACGACGGACAACACTTGCTATGTGGAAAATCACTACACGACCTTCTGGTGACAGTCAACGTTTTTTGTACTCGGTCTTATGGAATCGCTTTTCTGCCTGTATCGCGGCAGAAAATGTGACTCCTGGAAACGGTTGTCACGATGAGCGGCGTGCTCCACGGCATCGGTAGTCTCGATGCCAAGACTACTCGGATGAGGTTGATCAAAGATCTGCACAGGCCGCGCCCTTGAGCCTTTCACACGTCCCCAGGCTAGGGATTCGAACGCAGACTAGGCGCGGCCAAAATCGTCCTCTAGCCGAACGATGTCGTCCTCTTCCAGGTAGGATCCCGTCTGCACCTCGACCAATTCGACAGGCACACGTCCCGGATTGCGAAGGCGATGAACACAGCCGATTGGAATGTAGACAGACTCGTTCTCGCTGAGGAGGCGGACATCCTCTCCTACCGTTACCTCTGCCGTACCACTCACCACCACCCAGTGTTCAGCGCGATGAAAGTGCTTTTGCAGGGAGAGTTGTCGTCCAGACGTCACGGCAATTCGCTTCACCCTAAACCGCGTTCCAAGATCGACGGTCTGGTACCAGCCCCAAGGGCGATGGACGCGGCCTTCCGCAGGACGTTCCGCTTCATCGACCTCTCGCGACATGTCACCCGGTGTCGCGATCTTTGCTGACCCATCCCTCTGCGGCAGGGGCGCCGGGTTCGGAGCGCTCCTTCCCAGCGAGACCGCAAGACCGAGATTGGATTGACACCAGAGATCCGACGCTCGGTGACCGTCGCCCATCACCAAAACATTGGATCCAGCCGGCTCTGCCTGGGTGGCCGGATCCGATACGGCCATCTTAGAAAGGGCGCAGCCACTGCTCTCTTCGGGCTGTGTCGACGTGATCGGAACGACGGTGGGTCGCTTCTGGTCATTGATGAATGTCGCCTCGAAAGACGACTGACGGGCGCGCTTGAACCTCTTCCCCAACCTCAGAAAATCGAGTCCGCCATCCGCATTCTCGACGGCATCCCGCACGGCGGCAACGCTCTCACCATCAAGGCGCTCTGCCTTTGCAACGAGATTGCGCGCCGAAGAACAGAGTATCCCGGAAACCAAGATACTCTCCTGGTCCGTTAGCTGTTGCACTTGATTGAGCGAGAGATTGGGCACTCGATTGGCCAAAGCGCTATCGGCGCCTAGTGCCATGGCGTAAGCATCGTGGGGCTCACCGCAACCGCAAGCGCTGATCCGCCGGTCAGAACCAGCATCGAGAACGGCGATCTCTCCACACATTCCAGCCTGCGAGACTTGATCCAGCGAGTTAGCAAGAGCAGCGGCATCCAAAAGATCAGGGTTTGGCGACAAGACCGCGATGTGAGCATCGCTTGATCTCCTTGACGCCACGAGGGCGGCAGCCACGGCCGCCGGGAGTGAATTGCGGCTTTCGGGTTCGACGATGATCTCGGCTACTGCCCCGATCTCTTGCAATTGTCCTGCGACGATGAAGCGATTGCCTTCACCAGTGACCACAATCGGCGTTGCAAACCCGCGCTTGAGGAGTTGGCTCATGCAGTCCTGAAACTGAGTTGTCCGCCCCTGACGACCAGGCTCTAGCTCTGAGCAACGCTGAGCTAGGAACGCCTCATCCCTCGATCCACGCTGACCAGTAAGGAATACTGGAATCATCATGCCGCACCCGCCAATCCGTATCAATTTATGATACCTGATATCCAGATAATTCAAATATGCTCCGCTATCAAGGAAAAATGCCGTTCTGCCCAGCGCGCAATTCGTTTCATCGAGGAGACGCGACGGGACCGGTCATGCGCATGCGCACTCAAAGGCGATTAAGCGTATCGAGATAGGCTGCGCGAATGGAATCCTGGCGAAGAAAGTCCAAGTCGCCCTCCTCGCCAAGCTTCCGAAGCCGCGCTTTGAAGCCCTCCTGCTCGCGCACCAGCCGCACCAGAGCCTTTGCGATCTCTTGCGGAGACCCAGGATCGGCGGAGAGCACCACAGATCCCTCGTCAAAGTAGCCGTAGATCGCGCGATCCTTTGGAATCAAACAGGGCGTCCCGGCCAGAAGAGCTTCTGTAAAGACCATACCGAAGCTTTCCCGAAACGACAGGAGGGCGAAGGCGCAAGCCTTGTTCAAATAGACTTGTATGTCGCTATGGGGAATAGGGCCCAGCAGCTCGACGCGACCGGGGGCCGTACGGCTGACAAAGCTCGCCAAGTCGGCAAAGGCCGAGGCATCGCCGCCGCCGACGATCTCCAGCTTCAGATCCGGTATCTCTCTAGCGGCGATCGTGACCGCCTTGATCAGACCTTCCGCGTTCTTGTTTGCCGCATCGCGTAAGTGAAACACCGTGGCGATCAGCGGCGGGGCGGTAACGGGCGGGTGGCGCGTCTCGGCAGGCCCCGGGCAAGGCAGCATCACCGTCTTGCCCGTGCGCTGGCCGAGCAGCCTGGCAAGGCCTCTTTCCGCCCAGGGCGCAAAAGGAAAAACCGCGTCCGCGCTTTGCCAAATACCGGCATAGCGCGCCTTGAGATCGCGTCGGGCACCAATGATCTTCAGATCGCTGTTCCCTTGGATCGAGAGGACCAGGGGAACGTCGAAAGCAGCTGCCAGGATCTCTCCGACCAGACCCTCGATCGATAGCTTATGTGCATGCACGATGTCCGGCCGATATCCGGCTGCGCGACAGTCTTCTATCAACCAAGCTGCCAGGCGCTCGAGATACCTTGTCAGGAGCAGTCCCTTGGGCGGTGCACCATAGGAGACAGCACGATGCTGATGACCGACAGGGTCGGCGAAATCCAAACCCCAGATCCCCTTGCGCCAGCCCACTCTGTTGATGGACAGCACACGGTGCTCATGGCCGTCCGCCAAAGCGAGAAGATTAAAGATCGCCTTCGTCTTGCTCGGCTCAAGCGGGTCTGGGTAGTCCGCTGATAGGTGTAGAAGCTTCATTTCTAAGCTCTGATAGAGAGAAACTGGCGAGGATTGTACGATCCAGTATCACAAGTTACGGCCCGGGTTCGATAGACCGGTCGCGACCAGGACGAAGGTTAGGCAGTAACCGGGCGACCGTCTGGAATGCGATACAACCCTCAAGACGCAAGCAGGATGGGCAAGGCAACACTCTGCTCGAACAGGCGCCTAAGATCTCCTCTATCGAGCCGCCCTGTGACCGAGAATGGGAAGCAGGCCCCGACGCAGGCAATAGTGTGCCATGAAGAGACCGAGGACTGCGCCCACCACGTTCGCGGCGAGGTCAGACCAATCGAACTGACGAACCGGCACGAAGAGCTGCGCGACCTCCAATCCAATGGCGAGTGAAACCACAAGAGCGACAATTGCCTTGCGCCAGCGAGACCAGGCCAAACCCAAAGCAAAAGCGACGGCCGAGAACAGTGCGAAGTGCACGAAGAGATCCGAAAACGCAGGAGCAGAGGCAGGCGCCTTCAATCGCGGCGCTAGGCACAGAACTGCGGTGGAAAGCGCCAGTCCTGCGCCAACAATACGCATCAGAAACAGTTCCGACCGACCCAATCTCGAGACTAAAGGTAACATCTGCAACCTATCCTATATTGATACGCATGTCTGTTGACGCGAAACACACTCTCTCGGGCTAGGGGGCGCACTGCCTTTGGCGATCCGGTTACTTTGCAACGACCGCCCTGAACCGACGCCAGATGTAGCCAGCCACATTTCCCATACGGCCCCTATTTGCAAATATTGCGCGCCCTACGGCAAACGGCAGGCCAAGCAGTGCCTGCGCCAGTGCAATGCGATGAGATCCGACATCGGCGTCCTGGTACCCACTTCGCAGCAGAGCCTGTCCGGCCACGTCTTGAATGATGGAGATCTCGCGCGGTGAGAGCTTTTCCCGCCATCGCGCAACCGCTGCCTCGGAGATGCCAGCGCTCTTGTCGTAAGAATCGAACGAGCTGTTGTGGAGCGGTACCTCCATCATGTCTTGCTCAAAGGCAATCCCAAGCCAAGCCGCAATGTCTCTCAAAGTCTCTTCCGGGGCATTGACGACATCTTCGTAGCGGACGAGCCGCACCCGATCAGGGCCATAGGCCTCTCTGACTTTCAGACCCTGGTTTGCGGCGGCGCGCCAGAGGAGGGTTGCAATCACGATGTGGTAGGACAGCTTGGCCCGCCCCTCCTCCTGCGCAATCGCGCGCGTGAAATCAGCATCCGAATCTGGATTGAGGCCACCTCTGTTGCGCCAGTCCCGATAGGAGGCCACCACCGCTCTGGGGTCGCGAACCATGCAGACAACCTTGCCGGTGGGATAGCGATCCAACATCTCCCGCAGGCGGAAAATATGCCGGGGAGTCTTCTCTCCCCAGATCCGCGCACCTGCCCTTTCCGCATAGATGCGGCAGTAGGCTTCGAAGACGCTGTCGAGATCGCCGCCAAGAGACGTGGCGCGCGCCAGCAGGTCTGATCGCAACGTGGGGCTGCGATCAGGGTCACCCTTCATCCCATAGGGTCGATCGTCTAGCGCGCGAAAGTAGTCTGCCGACAGGGCACTCTGCCGCTCACTCAGTTCCCCGCGCCCGCGCAGCTCTTTTCGGACGCGCAGATCATCGAAGAAATGGGTTTCGCCGGCAAGGTTCACATTTGAGTGACCATTGAAGGCAGAACGCATCATTGCCGTCCCGGATCGGGATGGTCCGACCAGGAAAAGCGGTCCCGACCAAGCCGCTTGATTGCTCATCGCCCCCTCCTGCTGCGCTCACTGCGATCCAAGCTCGGAGTCTCGGACGGGCGCTGCCTTGCCGGTCTGGTGCCGCGGACACCCTCACCCCTCCGCCGAGGGACCGTCTCTCGAACAACAGGCACCCTCTGCCTCCCCTGTTCCTTTGAGCCGTCGGCTGCCCGTGCCGACGGGCTTCGCAGCAGCCACGTCGATGCGCCCACCATAAACATGAACAGACAATATAGGGAATTCCAATAATGAACGGTAGATCCTACGATCATCATACCTACCATGCTGATCACCCAACCAGTCCGGTAGGGTGCAAGCTCCTCTGCCAGCTTCAATCGAGAGATCCGGCGAAACAGGATCAGGAAAGCCAAGGAGAAGAACAGCAAGGCCGGTAGGCCGTATCGAACGGCGATCACGAGCCAGAAGTTGTCCATCGAGCTGCTCATCCAATAGGGACGCTCCCACTCGTTGAGGCCAATGCCAAAAAGCGGGAACTTCTCTACAGATTGCGTGCCAAACTCCCAGATCAGAATACGGTTGTAGGCGCTTTCCATTCGCAGCGTGAGATAGGTCACAAAGACGTGGAAGGGCGTTCGGTTCGACAGAATGTCGACCAGAATGTAGAGGACAATGAAGATTCCCGTCAGCAATCGCCAACGATTGGCAATGCCCTTGGTTGCCAGATCCCACGCCTTGAGGCCGCTTTGCACGACGAAGGCCATCAGGGGGCCGGACGAAAGCGAACAGGCGACAGCGACGAACAGGATCACATAGCGGATCGCCATCTTGAAGAAAGAACTCTGTAACGAGATGACGATGCCCAAGATCGACGCGCAGAATATGCCGTAGTGAATCGGGTGCTCGAACGATCCGAAAGCCCGATCCAACCCCAGGCGACCGGGCCGCCCGACGATCGGACCCATGCCCATTGCCGCGCGAAACAGATCCCGCAAGAGGTGCTTTCCCGTGACTGTTTCAAAAACCGCAAATGGGAGCATTATCAGGATGATGAGAAAGTATGTCTTGGCCATCCTGCGGAAGTCCGGTGCCGAACACACATAGGTTCGCGCAATAAGATAGGGAACAATGGTCTCCAGAAATGTAATGCCGCAGAACTGCCAGGCTTCTAGGCCATGGGCCCGCAGCAAAGCCAGAACCGACCACATGGCATAGAGGAATACGAACAGATCTATCTTGTTCATGGGACCGTTTGCACCGGCAAACAGCCGCAAGACACAAGGAATGAACCCCAAGATCAGAACAAGCCGATAGATCGGCAGCTTGATCGACCCCAGATTCACCACGACATCCGGGGGAAAGATGATGGCGAGGAAGAACGCCGTCACCAGCAAGGAGGAACCGGCGTGTGCGGCGACGCGACGAGGTCCTCTGCGCATCGGACCGACATGCTCCGATGTGGGCGCGATGGCCGCCTCGACGTGGCCGTTATGAACTGCGGCTCTTCGATCTCTTTGCCGTTCAGGCCTGCGAGCCATGTCTTCGCTATCCGTTCCCGAACCCCTGTGAGGCAAAGATCAGCAGAACTTGCCGCAATAGAGCGGAGATTTGATCCGCGTCTGCTTGTCACGTCCCGACAGTCGCACGCTCCCGCTTCCGGCTCTCTGACAGTCAGTCACCGGTCCAAATCCCCAATTGCCGATGCGGTGAGGGCCACCTTACTCGCATAAGCAGCCGCAATGCACCATTCCTCATCGACAAACAACCATCACAACAACCCGACCTCAGTAAGCCGCCGGCTTCTACACATGGAAACCTGAGAGTGAGGGCAGATCGACTTTTAGGCATGGCGCCCTGATTCTCACACTGAACGGGCATATCGTCTCAGAAAGACAGTATATCAGCGGTATCAGAGGGCGTATTACTAAACGAGAAACCCATGCAGACAGAGGCAGGGCGCCCTCTTCTAGCCCAAAAAAGGTCACAATTCATTTTCACTGTCCGACAAACAAACAATGAGAATGGTTTTGCATGGTTCTTAATTTACATAATTCGAAATTTGTAAGTTTTTCCCTCCCGACAGTTACGAAATTGGAATTTTGACCGAATACAACTTGAAGAGTGAAGTAGGCGCGATGGAAGGTTTGGGTTGGACGAAAGAGAGGGTTTGCCCCTTGGCGATGTCATAGTGATGGTAAGGAACTTTCGTCAAACCCGCGTCGGCAGTGGCGAGGCAGCGTCTTCCTGCGGCCCGCCCAGGCAACGCGACCGGCGCCCGATCGGTCGAAGGATGTGTCAGCAAAGTGCCCTACGCGTCCGGCAAACGGCGCTTCGCAGCCTTGGCACGATCAATGGCGCGCTGTGGCACACAGAAAACATTGACGCAGCAGATGGTGCCACCGCGACGCGGCAAGGTGACCACAGGCAGCACGTTTCGATGTCATCGGTCGATCAATCGGCAGATCAACGTCGCCGCTCAGCGATCTCACAATCGGCAAGACAAGGCGCGCGTCGCCGACGCCTACCAGACAAACAAGACTATCCCCTCACCGCCGCGCTGGCTCCAGCCTTGCGCGCCTCTCAGAAGCGCCCCCTGTTCCACCCGTCCAGCGCTCCTGCCCGTACGCCAAAACCTCGCCTTCCGTGGAGAACCTAACGAATGACCAAGTGGACAGTATCCTCCGCCTCTGAGCTGCAAAACGCCCTCAACCAGGCTTCAGGTGGCGACCGTATCGAGCTCAAATCCGGACAATACGGGTCTTTCACCATCAAGAACATGGATTTCGCATCAAAGCTCACCATTATCTCTGAAAACAAGAATGATCCTGCCGAGTTTACGTCCGTGAGTATCAAGGGTTCGAGCAACATACGGGTGGATTCCGTTCATGTAAATTACCCGGACAATCCCGTATCTGCAGCTCAAATGGTCACTATTGACAACGGCAGCGAAAATATCGAATTCGCAAACTCCGAAGTCAATGCACGCGTAGATAATATTTATTCAGGAGGCCGAGGACTCTACTCGGGCGACGCAAGCAACGTTCTATTTGAGAACAACTACGTCCATGATGTCAAGGATGGCGGCGTTTTTCTTGGAACAGACGGACTGAAAGTGATCGGCAACCGCTTCGACGATGTTCGAAAAGACGGAATGAAGTTTGCTGGTACTGATGGCGTCTTGGTCGAGAACAATACTGGCCCCACACGCTACCACCCCGAGAGTGGCGATCACCAAGATTTTATTCAGTTCCAAGGCGCAACCAGTAATGCTGTGATTCGCGGCAATGTTCTCTTGCCTGGTGACTTGACATACAGCCAAGGAATATTTCTCGATGACGCCGTATACTCAAATATACTGATTGAGAATAATGTGATTTACAATGGACTTATTCGAGGAATCAGTCTGGGGACGGACAGTGGGGGCTCCTCTGGAATCACAGTCCTAAACAACACGGTTCTGACCATTCCGGGCTTTGGACATAACGCCAGCACCATCCTTGTCCCCAGCGGCTCGGTAATCAAAAACAACGTAACCTCGACCAATGGGGAAGGCTCGATCGGAGAGAACATAGCGGCGCAATACACCGATCCGAATGGCGTGGCTTACTACAATGACCTCTACGTCAACGCGATGGCAGGCGTGGGTATCACCATCGAAGACCTGCGACCGGTGGAAGGCGGGCCGGCAGATTTTGGCTCCGGCATGGGTGCGGAACAAAGGATCTTCGAGCTGCTGGAGGGAAGCGGCGGTCAGCCCGGGAACAATCCTCCCGATGCCAATGACGATGCGGTCGATGTTGACGAGGACGCCTCGATCACGATCGACGGCAGCCAAATTCTAGCCAACGACAGCGATGCCGATGGAGACCCCTTCTCCATTATCTCGGTCGGTCAGGCATCGAACGGCACAGCCGTTCTCAACGGCAATGGTTCCATCACCTACACACCGGACGCCGACTTCGCTGGGTCGGACAGCTTCACCTACACCATTCGCGACAGTAAGGGAGGCAGTGCCACGGCGACAGTCAGCGTCGAGGTCAATCCCTACGACGACCCGCCGAAGGCCAAGAATGATTCTGCTTCTACCGAGATTGATTCGGCCGTCACCATCAACGCTCTGGCCAACGACAGCGACCCGGATGGGGACGCCCTGACCATCACAGCCTTTGCACAGCCGAACAATGGTACGGTCTCGCTCAATCAGAACGGCTCCTTCACCTACACGCCCAATAAGGGCTTCGAAGGGACCGATTCCTTCCAATATACGCTGAGCGATGGGAACGGCGGACAGGACACGGCCCTTGTGTCGGTGGAGGTCCGGGAGGGCCTGGCCTTCGACCCGCTGCTCTCGCTTCAGTCTCAGACCTTCGGCGGCAGCATTGGCGACGCCGTGATCCTGCCGCACGAGCAGGAGTATCTCTTGGGTGAAGGAACGCTCGCGATTCGCTTTTCGGCAGACGACGTCTCGGGCCGACACTACCTCTTCTCGAAAGACTCCTCCTACTTCGACACCGGCGGCCATCTAGGCGTCTACATCGAGGATGGAAAGGTGACTGTCCGCCTGCAGAGCGAGTCGGACAGCTTTACCGTCACGGCGCCGGCGTCCGTGTCGGCCAATCAAAGCCACCATGTCGCCGTGACCTTCGGCGACGGCGGGCTGAAACTCTATCTGGACGGTAGCCTGGTCGCCAGCAACAGTTATCAAGGCGGTCTGCTCGGGAATCTGGAGCCGATCGTGATTGGGGCCGGCCAGGAATCCAGTGGCGATCTTGTGGCGGACAAACTGAAGGACGCCTTCGACGGCACGATCGAGCACCTCGATCTGTTCGGCGAGAGCCTCTCTGCCAATGAGGTCGCCTTGCTTGCCGGTTCGGGTGGCGGTCAAGACAACACCGACCCCATTGCGACAGACGATGAGGCTGCGATAGGTGGCGATGGCACGGCATCCATCGACGTTCGGGCCAACGACAGCGATGTCGACGGCGATCAGTTGGCGATCGAAAGCTTCACCCAAGGTGCCCATGGCTCGGTTCGCTTGGAGAGTGACGGAAGCTTCACCTACACCCAAGACCCTGGGTACTTCGGACCCGACAGCTTCGCCTACGTCATCAGCGACGGCAAGGGCGGTCTTGCCTCGGCTACCGTCACGGTCACGCGTCAGGTCGCAATCGGATCCGACGAAGACGATAGCTTCGTCGGATCGAGCCTCTCCGACAGGTTTTTCGGTGCGGATGGAGACGATGTTGCCACTGGCGATCTCGCAGCAGACGTACTGCATGGCGATTCCGGAAGCGACATCCTCAAGGGCGAGAGAGGATCCGACACCCTTCGTGGTGGCACCGGCAACGATACGCTGCAGGGTGGCTGGCACGATGACTCCTTCTTCGGTCACGGAGGCAGCGACCAGCTGTTCGGCGGCAGGGGGTTGGACCGCTTCTTCGGTGGAACCGGCAGAGATGAGATCTATGGCGGTAGCGGCGACGATGTCGTGTTCGGCGGAATCGGAACCGACACCGTGTGGGGTGGCAGTGGTGACGATAGAGTGACCGTCTTCTTCGACGACGACAAAGTCATAGAGGAGGAAGACGGTGGGTTTGATCGCGTTTTCGTGGAAGCCGATCGCTATACCCTCGCGGAAAACGTTGAGGTTATGGTCAGCAACCAGGATGGCGAGAAGCGCCTGCTCTACACAAACACCGGCGGCGCACAGGTGACAGGCAACTCCGCCCGCGACACCATCTATGGGCAGTCCGGATCAGACACGATGTACGGCGGCCAGAACATAGACTACCTCTATGGCGGAGACGGAGACGACGTCTTACGAGGACGCAGCGGGCGCGATGAGCTGTACGGAGGCGCGGGCGCCGACACCTTGGACGGCAGAGGCGACGAGGAGAGAGCCGATCAATTGTTCGGCGGTCGCGGGCAAGACCTCTTGGTGTTCAACGACACCGATACGGTGTTTGGTGGATCGGGCAGCGATCGCTTTGGGTTCCGCTTCAATGAGGATGGCGCGCTTCAGGGCGGAACGCGCGTGGCGCAGCTCGTGATAGGCGATTTTGAGAGCAACCTTTTCGACGGTTCGACCGCGCAGGACAAGTTCGTGTACGCGCCCGGCCTGACCCCCAAAGACAGCGGCATCGGACAATTCAGCTACATCGAATCGGCCAGCTTCAGTGGCGGGAATGCGCAAGCGCGCTTCAACGAGGCCCTCGGTCAGGTCGAAATCGACACTGACGGCGACAAGGCGCTCGATGTCGCCTTCATTCTCTTGGGGATGACCGCGGCAAACCAGTTGACAGCGACAGACTTTATCTTCTGAGGAAGGGGATCAATGGCTGGGTGTCCCGCCTCCCTTCAGCGTCGCCGTCTCCTCCTCGTTCAGGCGCGGCCAGCGGGCGTTCGCCACCATGGCATCGACGATCTGACCGCCCATTGCCAAGCAGCCCGCCTCGCGCAAGGACCAATCGAAGCGATCGAACAGCCCCTCGATCGCGCCGGCCCGTGGCAGCTGCTCCCGGTAAAACCAGATCGTCTTGGCATCCGGTACCTTGTCCGTGAGCTCCAGGCCGAGGAAGCGCATGAGGGACAGGCGATCCTTCACCTGATACTCCGTCCGATCGTCGGACAGCGTGTAGAGCGTCTGCGGCACCAGAAGCTTGAACATCTGCACTGCACCATAACCATAGGGTGGGCGACCGCCATTCGAGCGGTCAGAGCACTTAAGAGCCGCCTCCAGATCCGACCGGAACAGCTCGAAATCTACCACCGCGGACAAACGCACCAACGCATCACTAGCTGCAGATAGCTGCTTCAGACGCTCGTCCGTATCGAAGAAACCCGGTTGGCCCATGATCCGCCTCCTCTCGATCACAGCGACAGTTAATCGGCCTTGCCTCCGATCCGACAACGGTTGTTCGAGGTGTACACTGGAAACTAGTCCTACTTTCGGAAGACTCCTTTCAATGTTATCAATTGTTCTCAACAAGTTCAATTCATGGCCATCCATCGCCGCTCTATTCATATCGATCGCGCTTGCCAAAAACATTGTAACATTAGAAGATGCATCCACTGTTTAGTTGATTAGTTTTGCATCATCACGATTTCCTTGAATAATTTTGTCGGTTGACGATTGATCTTGTTGTGTGAAGTTGTCGTCGGTCATTGGTCTGCTTTCCAAGTTTGCGGCCTACTCTCGGCCTGTCCGTGACTCCCAAAACCTATCGAAATAATGTTTATGACTAGTACAATGAGCGCTCGAAACGCCGCCAAAAAGCAAGCTAGAGCAACCGAGTTATCTAGTACCATTGTGAACTTGTTAAAAGCATAGATTGCCTCTCCAATGCTGGAGTTACTCGACCGCACTAACTCAAAAAAGGTCATTATACAGTATGACTTTTCACAAATTGGGTCAGAAAAAATTAGAAAAGAGAGAACCCCAAATGATACAATGAGGAGAATCTGAATTATCAGATGCACAAATTTGTATACTTTACTGACATTTGTGCAAATAAATATCGTATTGAGATTTTGCAACTCACTACTACTGATATACAAAAATACAAGATAAGTAGGAACCGATGATACACCAATAACATACCAAAGGCCTTTTGAAGTGAAACTCTGAATGAAGTGATTTTGAGATGCATCATCAGTTAATAATATTACTCCCATTGAGTAAGAGATAGCTGTATAAAAAACTCCAAATATAATAGCATAGATGACTATGTCTATCACCAAAAATTTCCCAAACTGTTCTGTGTGTATATTCATCGATTATTTCAACACTATCCTTAAGAATTTCCCAGAAACCTCAATCAACCCCGACATCAACCCCCGTAACTTCTTCAAGCCTTCCTCATGTCCGACCAAGAGACAATCAAGTCCACTAGCAGCGGCGTCTCGCCCGAACGCCGCTCGTCCGGCTTTATGAGTACGTTCCAGCCGCCCTTCAGCCGATTGAGCACCTCGTCGCTGGAGAATGCCAGGGGTAAGCCATTTTCGTTGCGCCAAAGGTGGAACTGGCCGAAGGTACATTGGAGGACCAGCATCCAATCCAGGTCGGAAACCAAGAGGTCGCGGTGGAAGGGGATTGGGTCATCAGCCAGACGGCGTTTGCCAATGCGGTGATTTTGTCGATCTTGCCCTACTGTGCCTCCGCGGCGGCGGACCCGTTGGCCTGCGCTCCTGCCGAGATTTCTTCCCTCGCACTTCCATTCTCGTTCTGCTTGTTGGCCATCTCTTCGCTCATAAGGCCCCGTTTGCGAGCCGCAGCCAGCACGGGAAACCACACCAACTCACGGACTTTCACAGTTGATTGATAGCTTGGCCTCGTGGGCTGTGGGGTGTCAATCTGACGTTGCGCTTGACAGCTGTGGATTGCTGTCGATTGAGTAGCTTTGTCGCAGGCGTTGATCATGTCACTGGTGCAGGCTGCCGCGCCAGTTGCCCCGATCAACGCGCGCGGATAGCTCCTGCCGGCCGGTTCATGGCCCTGTCCAAATGAATTGCTCTGGCGCACACCGGCCAACGAGCGCACTGCTCATGAAAACTCTATGAGTGCCCCATGGGACGCAGAGGGTTTTGGCTCAAGCCCGGGAGTGGCCATGCCACTGACCCATGGGTCAGGAGGCTCCGCGCAGTCTATCGGAACTAAGCCCGATTTTGGGTGAGGGGCAGTCAGGCGGCGGCCTGGCGATAGTCTTCGATGACTTTAGTGCCGTCTTTGAGTTTGACGCTCTGTACGGTTTTTCGCAACTGGCTCCGGCCTTTGAGCTGGCGCCATGTCTTGGCGGCCTTCCGGTGTAGCGCCGATCAGCACCTGCGTGCACTGCTTCTCGTCCTCATTGCGGCCCTGCAGGTAGACGCCATCACCCATTTTCGGCCATAGCTCCTTCCGGTCGTCGGACAGCGTGTTGAGCGTCTGCAATACAAGAACCTTGGACACCTGGATCGCCCAACGAGCACTCCAGAGCTGCCTCCGGGCCGGCACGGAACAGCTCGAAATCCACCACCGCTGACATACGCTCCAGCGGATCGCCGGCAGCCGAGAGCTGCTGCAGACGCTCATCCCTTTCGAAGAAACAGCGCTGACCCATGATCCACCTCCAACCGATCACCCAGACAGGCAATCAGCTCTCGGCCCGCTTCGACAGGGGTTTCTCGAGGCGTCCAATCAACACAATTGGGAAACAGAGTGCGCTCCCTCGTTGGAGCGGGGCGCCAACCAATGCAAGGTTCTCCGGGGCATGCGCGATAGCGACTAAGTGACCTCCGGCTGCCGGGTTCTGTCAGAGAGGATTTTCTGCTTCCATCGACCCGCTGTGACATGAGCGCGCCTGATCCCGACACCTGAGACGACGGCACCGGTACAGGCAAGACGTCCCAAAAAACCCAAGTCTTTGCAGTTCCACGCAGATCGCACGTACTCCAGGTACAGCCTCTGACGCATGGACAGACGCGAGCGCGCGTTTGGGTCGAACCAATTCAGGACATCGCCCTTCGTCGTGTTTGCTTTTCGCGACATCTGCGGATGGATGCGACGCAGGAACAGCCGATCCTCAAACTGGACAATTGGACCAAGCATTGCCGCCTCGACCATGAAGACATAGTCCGAGGCAACGAAACTGCCGATCAATCGCGTTTTCAGCATAACCTCGCGCGGCATCAGGCCAAACACAGGTGCGGCCATGTTCATTGACTGCAGAGCACGAAACGCCCGGATCGCCGGCGACCGCGAGAGTGTGTGCATTCGATCCTTATCTCTACCAATGATGTGGCCCTGATCATCGATGAAGTCCGATGTCGGATAGACGATCGAGGGGAACACCTGTTGATCCCGCTGCTCCGCAAACACCTCCAGACAGCGACGAACGAAGGTGGGACGGATCAGATCGTCGTGTGTTGCCCACTTGAAGAACGCGCCCGTCGAGAGCTCAAAGGTCTTGTTGTAGTTTTTGGCCGCCCCGACATTGGTAGCAAAGCGGTGATACACAATACGCGAATCCCTACGCGCATAATCGGTGCAGATATCTGCAGTATCATCCTCCGACCCATTGTCCGAAACCACAATCTCAAGACGCTCGTAGTCCTGCGCCAAGAGGGAATCGAGCGCCTGTGGGAGAAAATTGCTCCCGTTGTACACAGGAAGCCCGATGCTGACTTTGGATGAAAGAACGTGATCCATGAACACACTCCAATGAAGAGGTTTAGATCTAGGCCGCTGGGCGACGATACACAAGGCGCCTGAGCGTTCCAAGAAAGCTCCGCAAGTTGGCCACCAATCCAGGTTGACGTGCAGCTGCAAGGAGGTTGAAGCCGCGGTATCGCGGCCACCGACGAAACAAGACCGCCATCGCGACAAGGCGCGACAAGAGCAGTCGCTTGCGACGTAGTTGGCCGGGTTGCATGTCAGAAATCTCCGCCGGGTCCAGCGGTTTTGCGGACAAGACGCCTGCATCCATGGCGTCAACGACCAGCTTCTCGCCAATCTCTGTGCGGCTGATGACCAGGCTTACACCCGGCTCTTCCTCAAACAAGGGATAACCGTCTGCATCGCAATGCCAAGCGTCCGCGCAGACGACATCGGCAAAGCCACCGACACCATCGGGGCAGACCTTGCAGCGAAACTGCACGTCCTTGCTCAGGATCCCGCCCCAAGAGGCCGCGTAAGTCATACTGACCGAGCCGCCGTCATGAAGCACCGCTCTGGCATGACCCGGCCATCCATCGCCGCGGAACTGGAAGGTCGAGACTTGGGCCTCCTCGACCTTAAGGGCACTCAGGATTCTTCGCACCGCGCCGTGGCTTGGTATGCCCGCGCAGAAGAAGGAGATAAGATAGGGAAACTTGGCCGCGAGTTCTTGGTCATGGCGGCATAGCGCGCGCAGAGCAGCCACGTCGCAGGGCTTTCCGACAAAACCTGCGCGCCCGTTTCGCTCCAGTGCGGTTCGGATTTCCGCCAAGGGTGCCGAGGGTGCATAGCGAGAGCCTGCGGCACCGTAGACTGCCTCGCGATCGAGACTGATGACCGAACTGTTCTTGAGGGGATGGTTCTGCGATGCCGCCGTCTGGTAGACGAAGTCGACTTTACCGCTGTCGAGGAGGTGGGTCAGGAGAGCCGAGAGGGCGCCACCCGAGGAGGCGTGGTGGCGTAGCTTCTGATCGACGGCATGCCCGGATCTCACGGCCAAGATCGGCCCCCACAAGACACTGTCTGCCCTGCGTCCGGCGTCTTGCTGCATGCCTAGCCCCGGGCATACTTGCGACAGGCGCTCTTCTTCGGGCGCGTCCAGTGTCTCATGCTGAGTTGGCCGCAGGAATCCTCTGGCATCCATGCTGACCTCGATCTTGCCTGGCGCCGCAGAGGCGGCACAAGCACCGCAACCTGCGCAAAGATCGTTTGCCATGACGCGTTTGAGGGACGGACTTGGTCTCATCGCTTTTTCCTGAGCAGCTCTTCGAAGATCCGCTCAAGAGCCTCTTCGTAGAGACCAAGGCGCTCGAGGCCTTCCCGGCGGCTGATCTTCACTTCCGCGGCAAGCGCCTGTCGACGCTCTAGGGCAGCCAGAACTGCATTGACTGCGCTGCCTTCCTCTTCACGCTGCAGGTCCACGACCTGGTCATAGCCCAGCGCGCCAAACAAGCCGATGAACTTGCGACTGTACGCCAAAGGCACTACCGGGACACCACTGGAGAAGGCCGCGATGCAGGCATGCATTCGCGACCCGCAAAAGAAGTCGAGGCCGGAAATGTAAGACTTCGCATCAGAAGGCGACCCGAATTTTGGTGCCAAGACGGTATCGGGAAACTCCCCGGCGAGGCGCTCTGCCAATCTGTAGTCATCCTCGACCGCCTGTGTGTCCGAGATGACATGACTAACCAGATGAACCTCGGCATTCGGCACGGCCGCAAGGGCAGCGAGCAGTGCTCTGCCAAAAGACGCAAAGTCACTGGCGAGCGAGAACATGTTTCGCCCGGAGTAGCCGCCGTTGAACAGGAGGCCCGACAGGTTCACGCCGATCTTGATCGCACCGTCGGTTCGCGGACGCGGCGAATAGGGGAGCCGTAGTGCCACATCGGTCGAGCGAACGACAACGCCTCGATAGCCAAGGTTCTGGACGAAATCGCGCGATAGCTCGTCGCGCGTGCACACGAGAGAGGCTCGATTGAGAATGAACAGTGCCGTCTTGCGCACCCACCCACGCTCAAAAGGACCAAGCGTTTGAGGGCTGAGCACCAAGGAGCGCGAAGACGCCAGGACGACCAGTTTGGAAGCAAGGATCTTCGCACAACGCTTTGCGCCGTAGATGTCGGCGAAACTGTCGCCCGCGCTGATGTCGAGGATGGCATCGCATCGACGGACTTGGCGCAAGAGCCCGCCAAATGGATTGACCAGGTCGCGCGTTCGTAGCCCTTGGCTCTCAACCTGCTTATGGGCGATGTAGGATGGGCGCGGATCTTTCCACCCGAGCAACAGGTAGCGAACGGAACAGCCGACCCGCTCCGCCAAGGCATCGATTATCGCAATCTGAGAAGCGGCTAGTGCACCAACACCGAGGTTGTCAGAGTTACCGGAGTGCCACAGCAATCCGATGGTCAATGTCTTTCGGCTATCCTTAGCTGTCTGGTTCATCAAGCAGAAATCCCTTTCAAATCACCGTCTCTTGCCGGTCGCAAGGCAGTTTCAGTCAGAAATTTGCACCCCAATGCGCTCCGAATCCACGTTTAATACTCCATTCCTAAGATCGAACGATCAAATCAATACTACGATCCGCAGCCAGCCATACTCTCAAAAATGAGACTAACATGAGATTGCCCCAATTGCCTGATCGGAATCAGAAATATTTATTCTTTCTGATATCACGAGTTTCAATGAGTTTCTGGGCAACCCCATTTCAATCTGACCGGACTGGGGTGTCATCTCTTCTGACTGCTTCGCATGAATGAGTGTAGGCCTTGATGACATCCTGTAAGTAGGAGTGCCTCTGCGGGTGTGTCAATAGACAATTTATGACATGACTTCACCGAGGCCATCGCCGAACCTGGAGGTGTCATGATCCGGCCTCGGGCCGGCCGTTTCCATTCTCAAGAAGCGCGGTGAGGCGTTCCGAGCCTTCCCAGCTCGCCGTGATTGTTGCCTACGCCTTCGGCTCGTCCATAAGGCATCATGCGTCCCACAAACCAGCGCTTGACATATGTCAAGGCAGCGAAGAGGCAGGGCGCCTACTGTTTCCTCAAGAGGTCGTAGCGATCAAAGCCGCGCTAATTGAGGGAGGGATTGCTCGATGACCCAGGACTCAATTCACCAAGCCTGCAGTATGACTTGGCCGGCAGCAGTTTTGAACCACGATCAGATCGTTCGAGCTTCAGCGGCACCGTTTGCGACCCTAGTGTCGATGCAACTGGCGGTCTTCCGCACTGCGAATGCCTTGGCTATCGACCAGCCCCACGGATCCCGTTTCTCGGCCGAGACGAGAAGGTAGGCCAGACCGTGCAGAGGCGAACAAACCATTGGGCAGACTCAAGGTGGTGGTCGATTTCAATCCCCTCTCTGCTTACGCTGTTCGCCCTCGCTCTGCTTGCTTCAGCTTACCTGAACCAGGTCTCGGCGGCCACCGATCATCTCGAACGCCTGCTGAAGCGGGTCGAGCCTGGTGATCTCTTCCCCGGCGCCGACGAATTCGGCGCACGGGAAGGCGATCCTCCCGTAACGCAGGTACTGCGCGACGGTCAGCTTGTCGGATACGCCTTTCTAAACTCCAGCTTCGTGAATAGCGCGGGCTACTCCGGCAAGCCCATTCACATCCTGATCGCTCTCGACCTTGAGGGCCGCATCGCTGGCCTGAACCTGGTCGATCACAAAGAGCCGATCGTTCTGATCGGCATTCCCGAGCACAAGATCACAGCCGTGCTCGACGGCTACATCGGCTTCGACGTTCCGGGCTTCGTTGCCTCGGGTGGGGTGGAACACGAGGTCGATATCGTGAGCGGCGCGACGGTGACCATCATGGTGGCCGACGATTCCATCGTGCGCTCGGCCATCAAGGTCGCGCGCCGCCTCCGCCTCGGCGGACTGGAGCCTGCACCGGAGACCGCGCTGGGTCCCAAGTGGTTGGTCAATCCGAACGTCGACGCGCTGTCGGACTGGCAGACCCTCCTTGGCGAAGGGGCGGTGCGCCGCCTCAACCTCTCGATCGCCGACATCAATGCCGCCTTTGCCGAGTCAGGCGATCCCGTGGCGGCGGCCCGACCGGAAGAAGGAGACCCAGGCGCGCCCTTCATCGATCTCTACGCAGCCCTGGTGACCATTCCGGCAATCGGGCGTTCGCTGCTGGGTGAAGCAGAATATGCCAACCTCGAGAAGGTCTTGAAGCCGGACCAGCAGGCGATCCTGCTGGCCGCCGACGGCCGCTACTCCTTCAAGGGCTCGGGCTATGTGCGCGGCGGCATCTTCGATCGCTTTCAGGTGATCCAGGGCGACGAGACCCTGCGATTTCGCGACCGTGATCACAAACGCCTGGGGGCCATCGCCGCCGAAGGCGCGCCGCGCTTCAAAGACATCGACCTATTCGTCGTGCCGCTGGAGTACAGCTTCGATCCGGCGCGCAGCTGGCGAGTAGACCTGCTGGCGCAGAGGGCGACCGGCCCCACCCAGAAGGCCTTCCTCACCTTCGATCTCGGCTATCGACCGCCGGAGCGCTATCTGACCAAGGTGGAGGCGCCCGCCGCACCGGCGAGCGACCTGACGCAAGAGGTCCCCAGATCAGCGCCAATTGAGGCCGACGAAGCGGCGGCCGGCACCTTGCTGTGGCAGCGGCTGTGGCAGCAGAAGCTGCCCGAAATCGTCATCCTGCTGATTGCCTTGGGCCTCTTGACCGTGATCTTCTACCTGCAGGATTGGCTGACCAAGCACGTCAAGCTTACCGAGCGTCTGCGCATCGGATTCCTGATCTTCACGCTGTTTGGCCTGGGCTTCTACGCCAATGCTCAGCTCTCGGTGGTCAACATCCTGACCTTCTCCAATGCCTTGATCGGCGGTTTCCAGTGGGAGTTCTTTCTGAAGGACCCACTGATCTTTCTGCTCTGGTGCGCGGTCGCCGCTGCCCTGCTGTTCTGGGGGCGCGGCGCCTTCTGCGGCTGGCTCTGCCCCTTCGGGGCGCTGCAAGAGCTGACCAACAAGCTCGCCAAACTGATGAGGGTTCCCCAGGTCACCGTGCCCTGGTGGCTGCACGAGCGGCTCTGGTCGCTCAAGTACATCATCTTCCTGGCTCTTTTCGGCGTCTCTTTCTACTCCTTGGCTCTGGCCGAGCAACTGGCCGAGGTGGAGCCCTTCAAGACCGCCATTATCCTCAAGTTTCAGCGCAACTGGCCCTTCGTCCTCTTCGCCCTTGCCCTCCTCCTGGCCGGCCTCTTCATCGAGCGCTTCTATTGCCGCTACCTCTGCCCGCTGGGGGCGGCGCTGGCCATTCCCGGGCGGCTTCGGATGTTCGACTGGCTGAAGCGCTACCGCGAGTGCGGCAATCCCTGCAAGCGCTGCGCCAACGAGTGCATGGTCGCGGCCATCCATCCGCTGGGAGAGATCAATCCGAACGAGTGTCACTCCTGCCTGCATTGCCAGACGCTCTACCACGACGACAAGCGCTGTCCGGTGATGATCCAGCGACGGCTGAAGCGCGAACGCCGTGCCGCCCAGTCGCCGGGCAACCTCCCTCCCAAAGCTGGGGCGAAAAGCAAAGAACCTTTGGAACTGGCTGACTTCCTTCCCCAGTGAGGAAGAGCCCGAAAGAGTCAACAAGAGAGGAAACCGAGATGAAGAAACACGAAGTCGAAAAATCAAGCGTTTCCAGGCGCGATCTTCTGGGTGGAACCGCGAAAGTCGCTGGTTTGGCGGGCATCGGCGGGGCAACTGCCGCCACCGGCCTTGCCAGCTTCACGGCCGCGCCGCGACAGGCCGCAGCCGCGGAATCCGAAACGGCCGCTGTCGGTCCGGGCGAACTGGACGAGTACTACGGCTTCTGGAGTTCCGGCCAATCGGGCGAGGTTCGCATCCTGGGCATTCCCTCGATGCGCGAGCTGATGCGGATTCCCGTCTTCAACCGCTGCAGCGCCACCGGCTGGGGGCAAACCAACGAGAGCATCAAGATCCTGACCGAGAACCTCTTGCCGGAAACCAAGGCCTATCTGGATAAGCACGGCGAGTCTCGCTACGGCACCTGGCTCAACGGCGATGCGCATCACCCGCATATGTCCTTCACCGAGGGGACCTATGACGGTCGCTATCTTTTCATCAACGACAAGGCCAACACCCGGGTGGCGCGCATCCGCTGCGATGTGATGAAGCCCGACAAGATCATCGAAATACCCAATGCCGCAGACATTCACGGCATGCGGCCGCAGAAGTACCCGCGGACCGGCTATGTATTCGCCAACGGCGAGCATCGGATACCGATCCCGAATGACGGCATGATCCTCGACGAACCCGGCAAGTACCACGCCATCTTCACCGCCATCGACGGCGATACGATGGAGGTCGCCTGGCAGGTTATCGTCGACGGTAACCTGGACAACTGCGATGCCGACTATCAGGGCCTCTATGCCTTCTCCACCTGCTACAATTCGGAAGGCGGCGTGACCCTGGCCGAGATGACCGCCAACGAGCAGGACTGGGCGGTGATCTTCGACATCAAGGCGATCGAGGCGGCGGTTGCCGCCGGCAAGGCCGAGATGATCTCCGGCGTGCCGGTGCTCGACGGTCGTCATGGCTCTTCACTCACCGCCTACGTACCGATCTCCAGCAGCCCGCACGGCTGCAACACGGCACCCGACGGCCGGCATGTGGTGATCAACGGCAAGCTTTCGCCGACCGTCTCGGTGATCGACGTGACCAAGGTACCCGACGTCTTCGCCGGCAAGATAGAGCCGCGTGGCTGCATCGTCGCCGAGCCGGAGCTGGGCCTGGGGCCGCTGCACACCGCCTTCGACGGCCAGGGCAATGCCTTCACCACGCTGTTCCTGGACAGCCAGGTCGCCAAGTGGAACATCGCCGCGGCAATCGAGCAATTTGGCGGCAAAGACGTGAACCCGATCCTGGCAAAGGTCGACGTTCAGTACCAGCCCGGCCACAACCACACCTCCATGGGCGAGACCAAGGACGCCGACGGCAAGTGGCTGGTGTCGCTGAACAAGTTCTCCAAAGACCGCTTCATCAACGTCGGCCCCCTGAAGCCGGAGAACGAGCAGCTGATCGACATCACCGGCGATTCCATGAAGGTGGTGCATGACGGCCCAACCTTTGCCGAACCGCACGACTGCATCATCGTGCATCGCTCGCTGGTCAACCCAAGCCAGGTCTGGAACCGGGAAGATCCGAGCTGGGAGGATGCGCGCAAGCAGGCCGCCGCCGACGGCGTCGATCTCGACTGGGGTGAGAACGTGATCCGCGACGGCAACAAGGTGCGGGTCTACATGTACTCCGTCGCGCCGACCTTCAGCCTGGAGACCTTCACGGTGAAGCAGGGCGACGAGGTCACGATCTATGTCACCAACATGGACGACATCGAGGATCTGACCCACGGCCTTACCATGGCAAACTACGGTGTTGCCATGGAGGTCGGGCCGCAGGCGACGGCGTCAACGACCTTCATCGCGGATCGCCCAGGTGTCCATTGGTTCTATTGTCAATGGTTCTGCCACGCCCTGCACATGGAGATGCGCGGGCGTATGCTGGTCGAGCCGAGGGCCGTATGATGCGGTCTCGGCCGGTATGGCGCTGATGCGATCGCTCCTCGCCACCGCCTTGCTGGTCTTGGCAACCAGCACACATGCGGCGGCAGGCGAGGTCGTCGTCGAGCCCGGCGGCAATCACTTGGCGGAGGCTCTCGCCGCCGCCGCGCCGGGCGATCGCCTGCGCCTGCTGCCGGGCGATCATCAGGGTGGGGTCGTGGTCGAGACCCCGCTTGCCCTGCTGGGCGAGCCCGGCGCACGGGTCGTCGGCTCCGGCAAGGGTCACGTCCTGATGCTCGATGCGCCGAAGGTCGAGGTCCGGAACCTCACGATCACCGGTTCCGGCCTCACGCTGGCAAGCGAGGACAGCGGCATCTTCGCGACCAAGCAGGCGATCGGCGCACTGATAGAAGGCAATCGCCTGGAAGACAATCTGATCGGCGTCTACCTGAAAGGCAGCAAGGATGCCGTGGTCAAGGACAACGTGATCCTGGGCCGCCGGGACTTGCGCGTGAACGAGCGTGGCAATGGCGTGCACATTTGGAATGCGCCGGGCTCCAGGATCGAGGGCAACGAGATCCGCTATGGCCGCGACGGCATCTTTGTCACCACCAGCAAGCGGAATGTCTTCCGCGGCAATGACATGCGCGATCTGCGCTTTGCCGTACACTACATGTACACCAACCGGAGCGAGGTCTCGGGCAATCGCTCCTTCGGCAACCACGTCGGCTATGCCCTCATGTACTCGCGCGGCTTGGTGGTTCACGACAACGTCTCTAAGGCCGATCGAGACCACGGCCTGCTACTGAACTATGCAAACGGGGCGGAGATCCGGGGCAATCGGGTGACAGGCGGTGCGGAGGGCAAGGGGCCGCACAAGTGCGTCTTCATCTATAACGCCAACAAGAACAAGATCGCAGGCAATCACTTCCAGGATTGCGAGATCGGCATCCACTTCACCGCCGGCTCAGAGCGCAATGCCTTCAGCGGCAATGCTTTCATCGGCAACCAAACCCAGGTGAAATACGTCGGCACCAGGGATGTCGAGTGGTCGGACGAACGGGCGGGGAACTATTGGAGCGACCATGCCGCCTTCGACCTGGACGGCGACGGTATCGCCGACAAGCCCTATCACCCCAACGACCTGGTCGATCAGGTGGTGTGGCGCCATCCGATGGCTCTGCTGCTTCTGAACAGCCCGGCCACGCAGACCTTGCGCTGGTCGCAGTCGACCTTCCCGGCCCTGCGCCCGGGCGGCGTTACCGACAGCTTTCCACTCATGCGGCCGATGGAGCGCGAGAGCGATGGCTGATCCGATCGAGGTCAGAGGGCTCACCAAGCGCTATCGAAAGAAGCTGGTGCTCGACGATGTCGGCCTCAGTGTTGGCACCGGTCACTGTTTGGCGCTGCTCGGCCACAATGGTGCGGGCAAGACGACATTGATGAAGCTGCTGCTGGGCCTCACCGCCCCCAGTGCCGGAGAGGTGCGCCTCTTGGGCAGGGATCCGCGCGGGCGTAGCGGTGCCGAGGCACGCCGCGCCGTTGGCTTCCTGCCAGAGAACGTCGCCTTCGAAGGGGCCATGACCGGGGCCGAGTTGATGAACTTCTATGCCGACATCAAAGGCGTTGCTCGGGCGGAGGGCCTGCAGCTCTTGGAGGAGGTCGGTCTGGCAGAGGCTGCCCGCAACCGCGTGCGCACCTTTTCCAAGGGCATGCGCCAGCGTCTGGGCCTGGCCCAGGCCCTGCTCGGCAAACCCAGATTGCTGTTCTTGGACGAGCCGACCAACGGCCTGGACCCGCCGTTGCGGCGGCACTTCTATGAAGCGATCGCGGGGCTCACCAAGCAAGGATCGACGGCGCTGGTCTCCTCGCACCTGCTGTCCGAGCTTGAGGCCAAGGCCGATCTGGTGGCAATCCTGCGCGCCGGTCGGCTGGTCGCCTTCGGCTCCTTGGAGGCCTTGCGCGAAACTTCGCAGCTGCCGGTGCGCGTCCGCCTCAAGGTCTCGCCCGAAACGGTCGGCGCCATTGCCGAAGAGATGGGCCACGCCTTTACCCTCGAGCGGGTCCAGGGTGGCGCCATGGATTTCCTTTGCGACAGCGCCGACAAGATGGCCATCGTCCGCCGCATCGCCAAGCTGAACGGCGAAATCAGGGATGTCGACATCCTGCCGCCGCATCTGGAGGAGATCTACGCCCACTTCGCAAGCGAGGAGGCCAGGCCATGACCGGCCTCCGCCATATCGCGGTCAAGGAGATCCGCGACGGCCTGCGCAATCGCTGGGTCGCGGCGCTGATCCTAGCTCTGACCGGCCTGGCGCTGGTGCTGGCCCTGGTCGGTGCGGCACCGGGCGGCGACGTCAAGGCCAGCGCACTCAGCGTCACCGTGGTCTCGCTCTCCAGTCTCTCGGTCTATCTGCTGCCGCTGATCGCCCTCATGCTGTCCTACGACGCCATCGTCGGCGAGGCCGAGCGCGGCACCCTGCTGCTGCTCTTGAGTTCGCCGCTGACCCGCTGGCAGATCGCGATCGGCAAGTTCCTCGGCCATCTGGCCATCCTGACCCTGGCCATCGTCATCGGCTTCGGCGGCGTCGGCCTAGTGATCGCGCTGATGGGCGGCGCCAACCAAGCGGGATGGTTGGCCCTGGCCGCGCTCTGCGGCAGCTCGGTGCTTCTGGGCGGCGTCTTCATCGCGTTTGGCTATTGCATTAGCGTCGCTGTCGACGAGCGCAGCAAAGCCGCCGGCCTGGCGCTGGCGCTCTGGCTGATCCTGGTCGTGCTCTACGATCTGGGCTTGCTCGGCGTCCTGGTGATGGACAGCCAGCAGAGCTTCCCCCCCGATCTCTTCACCGCACTGCTGCTGGCCAATCCGACCGACGCCTTCCGAATCTTCAATATGACCCTGGTCGAGGACGTGCAGCAAGCGGCCGGCCTGGCAGGTCTCGGCGCCGAGGCCTTGCCGCATCAGCTCCTGCCCGTAGCGCTGCTTGTCGGCTGGGCTGCTTTGGCGCTGACAGCGGCCACGACCCTGTTCCTTAGAAAGGAGCTTTGAGCCATGCGTCTTGCTGCTTGCCTGATCGCCGGTTTCCTGTCGGTCCTGCTTCTGACCTCCTGCGACAGCGAGGAGGAGCAGCTTGCCAAGCCTAGCCATCAGGAGCCGACCCGCGAGGCCACCGGCTATTACTGCCAGATGATCGTCGTCGATCACAAAGGCCCCAAGGCGCAGATCTTCGTGAAGGGGGCTGCAGAGCCCCTGTGGTTCAGTTCGGTGCGCGACGGCATCGCCTTCACCCTGCTGCCTGACGAGCCCAAGGCGATCGCCGCCTTCTATGTGAACGACATGGGACGCGCCACTTGGGATAGCCCCGAGCCCGGTACCTGGATCGCAGCCGAGGGCGCCCACTTCGTCATCGGCAGCAACCGCCGCGGCGGCATGGGCGCGGAAGAGGCCGTGCCCTTCTCCAAACTGGAGGCCGCCAAGCGCTTCGTCGCCGAGCATGGCGGGCAGCTCGTCTCGCTCTCGGAGATCCCGGAGGATTACATCCTCACGACCGACGCTGGAGGATCGCATCACTCTATGAGCGAGAGGGCCGAAGGAGAGGCGGCCAGCCATGTGCACAGCCATGGCGACTGACCCGGTGAAGAAAAGGCCGCTGGTCACGCGTCGGCGCATGCTTACCCTGCTGGCCGCAACGAGCGGCCTCGCCATTACTTCGCCGTTGGCTGCCGATAGCCCGTCGCCGACGCGCTGGCGTGGCACGGTGCTGGGTGCCCCGGCCGAGCTGCGGCTCTATGGCAGAAAGCCGGCGGAGGCAGAAGGCCTGATCGCCAGCGTCCTTGCCGAGGTCGCGCGGTTGGAGCGGATCTTCACGCTTTACTCTGACGACTCCGCGGTCGTGCGCCTCAATCGGGCCGGGCGACTGGATAGTCCGCCGATGGAACTGGTGATGCTGCTACAGCGCGCCCGCTTCTGGAGCGACTGGTCCGAGGGTGCCTTTGACGCAACCTTGCAGCCGCTTTGGGCGCTCTATCGCGACCACTTTGCTGCGAAGGACCCCGACCCCGCCGGCCCGCCCGAAACGGCAATCGCGGCGGCACGCCGCCTGGTCGACTATCGTGCACTGGAGATCGATGCCGCCCAAGTTCGCTTCCTACGAGCGGGCATGGCGGTGACCTTGAACGGCATTGCGCAAGGCTACATCACCGACCGCGTGGCCGCGCTGCTGCACAGCGACGGCATGCAGCAGGTGCTGATCGATATGGGCGAAGTGCGGGCGCTGGGCAGTGCCCCCGGACCGCGACCCTGGCGCGTCGGCATTGAGCGCCCCGGGCAAAGCCAGGGGGTCTTGGAGGTGGTCGACCGCGCCGTGGCGACCTCCGCCCCCGCCGGCACGCGCTTCGACGCCAGCGGGCGTTTTCATCACCTGCTCGATCCCCGCAGCGGGCGCCCGGCAGAAGGCATCAAATCGGTTTCGGTGGTGGCGAAGAACGCCACGGACGCCGACGGCCTCTCGACGGCGCTGGCCGTGGCTGGCGCAAAGCAAGGCCTGCTCGATCAGGTCCCGGCAACGATCGATCGGGTCCTGGTGGACGGCATCGACAGCCACGGCAAGTCTTGAGAGTAAGAAGACGTGGCGAGCGGCAAGCTTCCCAAACTGAACGACGAGAAAGAATTGGAAGTCCTGGCGCTCGCACTGGAGCGTCATGCCGCCCAGCGTTTCACGGCGATGGCGGCCGCCATGGAAACCCGTGGACGTGAGGACCTGCAACAGCTCTTCCTACGCCTGGCCGAACAGGAGACGCAGCACGCGGCGAGGCTCCGCGAGGCTGCGCCCGACCTGCCGGCAGAGACAGACCAGCCGCCCTGGCCGGCGGCCCTGGGACCGGAGCCCAGCCTGCCCGACCCGTTGGAGCTAGCCAGATCCTCGGTCTATCAATGCTTGGCCGAGGCGGTGCGCAACGAGGTGAAGGCGTTTCGCTTCTACAGCTACCTCGCCGCCGAGAGCGACGACCCGGTCCTGGTCCGCAAGGCCGAAGCGCTCGCCAAGGAGGAATTGGCCCACGCGGCCCTGCTGCGTACCGTCAGACGCCAAGCCTACCGCCAGCAGCCAAGGGAAGCTTGGCCGCTTGGCCAAGAGATCTCCAGCTTGGCGGAGCTCAGCCGCGCAGCCCTGCCCCAGGAGGTCGCCCTGCGCCGCCGCTTGATGGATACCGGTCTGGATGCAGCGACGACGGCTGCTTTGGCACAGGCCAGCGATCGCATCCTGGCTGCGCTCGGTCACAACCCAGAGGAACCGGAGGAGAGTCTTCAGCCGGCGGGCACACCCCCTCCCCCTCTGGACCAGGAGCTGGATGCGGCCTTCGCCTTCTACGATTGGGTCGCCGGCAATGCGGGCAAGGAGGCGGTGATGCTGGCCGCCCAGCGGCTCGCAGCCCTTGCGGTCGAGCGAATCACGCTGCTTGCCGGCAAGAGTGACGCCGGCTGAAGCACCCGCGTTCTTCTTGTCCCCATTGCAATCTTTGTCCAGCGCCTGGGCTTACGCCCTGCGGCTTGGATTGACGACTGCAGAGACAGAAGAGATTATTCGTGCGAGAACTCTTCTGCTTTACAATCGATCGGATAGGCTGACGTGGCATCGGGTTTGCTGGCCATAGTGGGATCGGATCTGCGGCTGTCGGGGGGTCCGGGACCCGAGACACGGCTCCGCCTTGCGGAAGCACTCCCGAATCTTGAGGACTGGGCTCAGCGCTACGACCGGGCGGCAACACAGGACGACAGCGCAGCTCTCTTGGCGATCGGCCGGGAGATCTTTGCCTGGCTCGACCAGGCCGGATGGGCCTCGGCCTGGGCAAGGGCAGCGGGCGACCGCGAACTCGAAGTGCGCGTCGAGGGCATCGACGATGCGGCCGAGGTCGCCCTCCTCGAAGCGCCTTGGGAGCTTTTGGCGGAAGAGCGAGACCCGCTGACGCTCGATCCTCTGCAGCCCTTCGTCGTCTGGCGCCGGGTGGGCGCCGAGACCGCGCCGCCTGAGGCGGAGGCCGGCAACTTCAAAGTCATGTTCATGGCGGCAGCACCCGAGGGACAAGCCCTGCTGGACTACGAGCAGGAGGAAGCCAGGATCCTGGAGGCGACCCGCGCCAACAAGCGGGTCCATCTGGTGGTGGAAGAGACCGGCGCGCTGGAGCCGCTGAGGGATCGCTTGAGCTCCGAAGAAGGCCCCTTCGAGGTCCTGCATCTCACCTGCCATGGCACGATTGATCCGACGGCCGGTCCCGTTCTCATCTTCGAGACCGCAGAGGGCGGCGAACATCCAGTCGACCCCGGCGACCTTATCCGCGCCTATGGCGCCAAGCGGCCCGCTCTTGTCGTCGTATCGGCCTGCCGTACGGCCGAGGGGGAGAAGACCGCCTCCTTCGTGCGCTCGCTGGTGCGCGGGACAGCAAACGTCGTCGGCTGGGACGGCTCCGTCTACGACCGCGACGCGACCGACTTCGCAGGCTCCCTCTACGAAGCGCTCGGACGCGGCTTCGGCGTCCCACAAGCAGCCGCCTTTGCCAGGCGAGACCTGCTGCGGGCGAGCCTGGACAGCCAGTCAGGCGGCAGGGGAAACCACTGGCACCTGGCACGGGTCTACCTGGGAGCGGCGGGCGGCGGCCCGCTCTGCGCCACCAACCGGCCACCACGTCCGCAGCCGAAACCGGTGCGCGCCTTCCTCGACACCGCGCGTGGTCGCATCCAGGTCGCCCCCCGCGAGGCCTTCGTCGGACGGCGGCGCACGATCCAGAGGGTTGTCCGGACCTTTCGCGAAGAGGGCACTGCGGTCCTGATTCACGGCATGGGCGCGCTCGGCAAGTCCAGCCTGGCAGCGCGCGTCGAAACCCGAATGCCGCATCGCACCCTGGTCCTCTTCGAGCGCTACGACACACTCACGGTCTTCGACACCCTGGTCGAGGCGCTGCCGCCGCAGGAGCGCGGTGAGGCACGCAAAACATGGCGCGCACGGGTCGAGGCGGACGAGAGCTGTCTCGTCGACGCGCTGGAGGAATGGCTCACGGGTCCCTTCAGCGCGGCCCCGATCCTTCTGATTGTGGACGATCTGGAGCAAGTCCTCGAGACCCCTCAACCGGGCGAGATCAAGACGCGGGTCGGCGAACGCCATCGACAGGCAATCGCGGCGATTCTGCGGGCCTTTGAGAAGGCGGCGAGCAACTCACACCTCCTCATCACCAGCCGTTACGACTTCCAACTCGCCGACGGGATGGGCGATTGTGCCCAAAGCCTGACGCGCGTCCACCTGCAGCCCATGGCACCGCAAGAGCAAAGGAAACAGCTTCGCGCGGCCGCGCGCGTCGCGGGGCAGGAGAAAGCTGAAAGCGACCGGGCAGCCGAAGCGCTTGTCCAGCGAGCACTCGATGCGGCCGGGGGCAACCCGGGCCTGCAGGAGGTGCTGAGTCGCCCAATCTTGGCCGGCGAGTTGACGGCAGCGGAGGAAGCGCTCGATCAGCTCGATCACTTCAGGGCGAACGGCGCACCGCCCGAGGCGATTCAAGAGCTGCTCGACGAGGGCACGGCCAAAGACAGCGAGAATGCCCTGGTCGCCTTCTTCGCGCGGGTCTCGCTGCAAACCTACCGCGACTCCCTGACCGCGGACGAGGCGCGCCAGCTCTCGGCGGCCACACTCTTCGCCGAGGGCGTACCGATCCCCTGCGCAGCCCTCGCCGCCACCGCTCAGGCCTTGGGCCTAGAGGCGCCGGAGCCCGCCATAGCGCGCCTTCTGGGCCTCGGACTCTTCGACGACTGGGGCACCATCGACGGACACAGCCACGCGGCCGCCAACGCACTGGCCTACCCCCTGGCACCGCCACTCGACCCCGCCGATCGTCCCCGCCTTGCGGCCCGCGCTTTCCCCGAACTCACTGCCGCTTGGCAGGCTGAGGAGGGCAACTTTCCTTTGGACCAACGGGGTGTCGTCGCAGCAGAGGTTGCTTTGGAGGGAGGGGTCACGGGCAAACTCTTGAACGCTGCGGCCCGCGCCGGAGCCAGCCATCTCTACAACAATCGCCACGACGTGAAGGGGGCTCTCAGCCTGTCCAGCTCGGCTATTTCCAGCCAGAATGAAGCAGGAGACGAGCCGAGTGCGGGCCTGATCTTCACGGCCATAGACAGCGCTCAGCGTCTTGGCGAAATGGAGCTGCTCACAGAAATCCTTGAAGCGGGCGTCCGGAGCTTGCAGAAGCGGGACCCAGACTGGGGCAGTCTGCTCCTGCGAATGGCGGATCTCGCTCAGCATGCAGGCCGTTATGATGATGCCTTGGGTCACGCCCGAGAGTCCGCGGCCATCTTCGACGCATTTGAGCAGCCTCGCGAAGCAGCAATCGCGGCCAGCAAGATCGCCGACATACTGCAGAAACGCGGCGACACCGAGGAGGCGCTGCGCATCAGATGCGAGGAAGAATTACCCGTCTTCGAGCGGCTCGGCGATGTCCGCGAGCGCGCCATCACCATGGGCCGGATCGCCGACATACTGCAGAAACGCGGCGACACCGAGGAGGCGCTGCGCATCAGACGCAAGGAAGAACTACCCGTCTACGAGCGGCTCGGCGATGTCCGATCGCGCGCCGTCACCATGGGCCAGATCGCCGACATACTGCAGAAACGCGGCGACACCGAGGAGGCGCTGCGCATCAGATGCGAGGAAGAATTACCCGTCTTCGAGCGGCTCGGCGATGTCCGCGAGCGCGCCATCACCATGGGCCGGATCGCCGACATACTGCAGAAACGCGGCGACACCGAGGAGGCGCTGCGCATCAGACGCGAGGAACAATTACCCGTCTACGAGCGGCTCGGCGATGTCCGCGAGCGCGCCGTCACCATGGGCAAGATCGCCGACATACTGCAGCAACGCGGCGACACCGAGGAGGCGCTGCGCATCAGACGCGAGGAAGAACTACCCGTCTACGAGCGGCTCGGCGATGTCCGCGAGCGCGCCATCACCATGGGCCAGATCGCCGACATACTGCAGAAACGCGGCGAGATCGAGGAGGCGCTGCGCATCAGACGCGAGGAACAACTACCCGTCTTCGAGCGGCTCGGCGATGTCCGCGAGCGCGCCGTCACCATGGGCAAGATCGCCGACATACTGCAGCAACGCGGCGACACCGAGCAGGCGCTGCGCATCAGACGCGAGGAAGAACTACCCGTCTACGAGCGGCTCGGCGATGTCCGCGAGCGCTCAGTTGCGCTTCAGAAATTGGCCGATACGCTTGTGCAACTAGGCGCACTGCAGGATGAGCGGGCCCAAGAAGTCTTTGAAACCTTGGCCGAATCCTACGCCATCGCGCGGCGGCTGAAGCTGGCGGACGGAATGGCCTACGTCGGGTGGCAACTCGCGCAGATCATGGCCGGGGGCGGCCTTCGGAAAGAGGTGCTCACTCTCCTCGACGAGGTCGAAGAGGCCTTCACCGTGCTGAAGGATGCGGAAGGCATCGCCAAGGTGCGGGACCTGCGCCAAGAGATAGAGGACCAAGACGCAGGAGACGCCTCATGACCGGTGCAAGCCAGCTCGATTTCGTCAGCAGTCTCGAACTGAGCCATGATCCGCGCCTCGAAGCCCCTCAGGCCGGGCCGACGGAAGATCGTGAAAAGCGCCGCGCCGTGATGCGTGACCGCGCGGCTGCAGAGGCAGCGCCGGACGCCTCGGCCGATCTCCGTGCGGCGGTGAATGGTGGCTCGCTGGTCTCCTTCGCCGCGGGGCTCGATGCTAGCGAAAAGAGCGACGTGCTCTATTCAACCCAGTTCGCGCAGCGGGCGGCGAGTGCCAAGCATGATCGTTTTGCCGAAACCGACGCCTGGTACCGGCTCTATCTCGAGGTGATGGAGCGGCTGGGCTGGATCGGCGAGGGTTTTGCCTTTGCCGAGCGCAGCTCGAGCAAGGGCGAATTCAGGATGGACAAGTCGGCGTTGGAGGTGATCGGGGCCATCGCCACAGGCAACCAGTTGGCGATCCTGGTGAAGGCGCTGGACAGCCTGAAGGCCCTAGCCGAGTCCGACGGGGCGATCCGCGTCTTCGAGATGCAGGCTATCGCGGAGAAAAGCGGCAACTATCAGCTTGGGCCGGTCGATCGCGCGGCGAACGGGGCTTTGTCGCTCGCCCTTGGCGCCTTTCGCTTCCGCCTGAACGATCGGCGCCGTGGCTTCCTCTTCTGGACCTGGGGCGCGGAGGAGGTCGCGTTCTGGGCGGCCGCGCAGAAGATGACCTTAAACCGCGACCACTATGCGCCGCTGCGCCAGACCGTGATTTCGAAGCTGGGCGCGGAGGCTGCCGACTACATTGTCGGCCTCGATGTCGTATGACCAAACCGCCCCCTGGAAGAGCTGCCGGGGGTAGAGCGCGGGGAAACCACCGACCACACAAGCACGTGACAGAGCCGGCGCCCTACTCAAGTCTGAGTTTACAAGCATCGGAAGCTATGCATAGTCGTCACGAGACAGAAGGCGTCGCTTAGAGAAGTTTGCCCAGTTCCAGGGGCTTGCGATGCCAACTCCAGGAGATGCGAACGATGGCGAAGACGCTGGGCGCCCTGTTTCTGACGATCGGTCTTGCCACGAGCGGCCTTGCATCCAGCCCGCTGCTGGCCGATGAGATCCGCAACCCCCTGATCGCCGGCGAGACCTGGGTCGATCTGAAGGGCGACATCGTCGGCGATGCGGAGATCCTGGACGGAAACCACCTTTTCAGCCTGGAGGCCCCCTACCGTGCGCACGATGCGGCCACGGTGCCGATCACCATCTCGCAAGTTGAGGGAAGCGATGCGCAGATTGTGCGCCTGACCCTGATCGTCGACGAGAACCCGGCCCCGGTCGCTGCAGAATTCGAGTTCGGCGAAGCCATGGGCGCGCTGAACCTCGAAACGCGGGTTCGGATCAATGCCTATTCCAACGTGCGCGCTCTGGCCGAGACGGCGGACGGCAAGATCTACATGACCGGCCGTTTCGTGAAGGCCTCGGGCGGCTGCTCGGCACCGGCGATGAAGGACGAGGAGTCTGCGCTCGCCATGATCGGCAAGATGAAGCTGAAGCTCTTCGACGGGGCCCAGCAGACGGTGCCCGGCCGGCGCGAAGCCCAGATCATGATGCGCCACCCGAACTACTCCGGACTGCAGCGCAACCAGATCACGCAGCTCTACATCCCCGCCCTCTTCGTGCACGAGATGGAGGTCTCTCAGGGCGAGGACCTGCTGTTCCGCATGACAGCCGGCATCTCGATCAGCGAAGACCCCAGTTTTCGCTTCACCTTCGACGACAGCGGCAAGGGCAGCGTCGAGGTGAAGGCAAGCGACACCGACGGGCGCGCCTTCGAGCGACGCTTCGACCTCGGCAAGAAGACGAGCTGAACGGCCGCTGGCCGAGGTGGTCGCTGGGCAAGTCTGGCAAGCACAAGAGCGTTCTACGACCTTGGTAGGAGATGGCGGAGCCCCCCTGTTTGGGCTAAGCTGAGGTCACAACGGGAGGAAACCGGCACAAGCCGGTCGGCGCACCCTCAGGGTGCGATAACAAACAAGCGCTGGAACGGCGATGTTCGCTACGCTTCAAAAAGGCGATAGCAGGCAGCAGCGACAGGTTCGTTCGCTGCTTGTGATCGACGACCATCCACTCTTCTGCGATGCCCTGGCGGTCACCTTGCAAGCGGCCTTCGCGCTTAGAACGGTGCGACGCGTCCATAGCCTGGGCCAAGGCGTGGAGGTGATGAACGACGGCTTTGAGCCGGATGCCATACTGCTTGACCTCAATCTGCCCGACGCCTCCGGTGTCGAAGGCTTGATTAGGCTGCGCAATGCAACGCCCTCGACCCCCATCGTGGTGATTTCCGCCTTCAGCAGCGATCAAGTCATCGCCGGCGTCATGTCGGCAGGCGCTGCCGGCTTCATCCGCAAGGACGCGGCACGCGACACCCTGGTCAAGGCGCTCTGCAAGATCTGGGCCGGCGAGGTCTATACTCCGGAGAGCTATAGCCCGCCCAAACAGCAAGATGCCTCGCCCACGCCGGTCGACGACATCGCCGATCGCATCTCCAGCCTTACGCCGCAGCAGCTGCGCATCCTGGAGCTAATCTGTGACGGCAAACTGAACAAGCAGATTGCCTACGAACTCTCGATCGCCGAAACCACGGTCAAGGCCCATGTGACCGCAATCTTGCGGAAGCTTGGCGTGCAGCGCCGGACGCAAGCCATGTTGCTTGCAAGTAAAGCACAATTTTCCTCTCTTATGGAGTAAGATGACCACTGCTACCGGTCGGCATCGACGGGGACAGGGGTTGCAAGGGGAGGATGCGCTGTTAGATCAAGTCAATGCGGAAGCAAAGGCGGCGGGGATCTCCTTTGCCGTATCTTATGCTGCTGAGCCCTGCCGGGCCGTCGCCGAGCTCTATCAGAACCTCGACTGCGACGACCAAGCCTTCGTCTTGATCTTTGCCTCACCAGACTATCCGCGCGACGCGCTCGCTCAGGCCCTAAGCCAGGTCTTCATGCAGTGTCCGGTGATCGGCTGCACGACGGCCGGCGAAATCACGCCCGAGGGCTACGAGACAGGCTCCCTCACCGGCGTCGCCTTCCCCAAGCGTCACTTCCGTATCGCAACCACGCTCTTCAGCGACCTCAAACGCTTCTCCGTGGATGCAGGCGCGCGCGCGACGCGCTGTATGGTCTCACGGCTGGGGCAGACGGAGGGCTGGCGACGACTGGCGATCCTCTTCGCCGATGGCCTTTCCCGGCAAGAGGACGCACTGCTCTCTGCCTTCGAACCCTGCCTCGCGCCGATCCCTCTGGTCGGTGGTTCGGCAGGTGACGGCATGGCCTTCGGCGAAACCTTCATCCTCGCCGATGGGGTGTTCCACGACAACGCCGCTCTCTTGGCCTTGATCGAAACCAACTATGGCTTCAAGGAGATCCGTTTCGACCACTATCGCCCCACCGACATCAGGATGGTGGTGACCGAGGCGCAGTCGGCCGAACGTCTGGTGAGCGAGCTGAATGCAGAGCCGGCAACGCAGGAGTATGCGCGGCTGATCGGCGTCCGGCCGGAAGAGCTGTCGCCCATGTCTTTCGCCACCCATCCGACCATGGTGCGCGTCGGCCGGAACTACCATGTGCGCGCGATCCTCAAGGTGGAGAACGAGACCGATCTGCGGTTTTATTCGGCGATCGACTGCGGCCTGGTACTGACGATCGGCGAGGCACAGGATATTGCCGAACAGCTGGAGCTGGCGCTGGCAGCACTCGGCGCCGGTACCAAGGCACCGGAGATGATCCTGGGCTTCGACTGCATCCTCCGTCGCCTGGAGGCCCAGCAGCTGCAGAAGGAGCGCAAGGTTTCCGAGATCTTAAGGCGACACAACGTGATCGGGTTCAATACCTACGGCGAGCAGTTCCATGGCATGCACGTTAACCAGACCTTCGTAGGCGTCGCCTTCTTCTCGCCGGGCGAGGGAGATCCTCAGTGATCGACCACAGCCAGCCGCTCGAAGAGCAGGTTCGAAAACTCCGCAAGATCAACGATGCGCTGATGGTGCGCGTCGAGCGCAGCAGCGATATCTCGGGTTCGGCTTTCGCTCTTTTTCAGACCGCACTGTCTCTCGAGAACGAGGTCCATGCCAGAACCCAGGACCTGCAACAGGCGCTGGACGATCTGGGACAGACCAACACGCAGCTGCAACAGGCACACCAGGAGGCGGTGGCCGCAAGGCGCGATCTGGCGAATGCGCTAGAGGCCGTGCAGGAGGGTTTTGCCCTCTTCGGATCGAACGACAGGCTGGTGATGTGCAACCGCCGATTCCGCATGCTCTTCCCCGACGTCTCGCAGCAGATCAAGGCAAACATCCCCTTCCAGACCTACGCGAACCTGATCTCCCGCAGCAGCCATCTGAAGCGCGATCCAAGTCAGTGTCCGAAGAGCTGGGCCGCCATGCGGCTGGAAGAGCACGGCAAGTCCTTCGCCACCTTCGTCATCTCGCTGACCAACGACCGCTGGATTCAAGTCTCGGAGCGTCATACGCCCGACGGCGGCAGTGCAATTCTGCAGACCAACATCACCGACATGGTGCGCCAGCAGCGCGAAGAACGGGAAAAGATGCTGGACCAGCAGGCACGCCAGGTTCGCATCACCCTGGACCACATGAGCCAAGGGGTCTGTACCTTCGATGCCAACGAGCGACTCTCGGCCTCCAACCTGCGCTTCGGCGAACTGCTGACCCTGCCCTTCGACTTGACGCAGATGGGCACCAGCCTGGAACGCATCCTGGGCTACCTAAGGCGCAACAAGGCCATTCTGCTGGCCGACCAACACTATCGGAACCTCTCGACCTGGGTGCGCAGCGGCACGGCCAGGACACCGCTGGCCTTGGAGCTTAGACGCAGCGACGGGGCTATCCTTGATGCCAGCTTCTGCGCCATGCCGACCGGCGGCTTCGTCGGCAGCTTCACCGATGTGACGGCCGAGCGGCGCGCCAATGACGCCCTGCACCGCGCGAACGAAACCTTGGAGCAGAGGGTCGACGAGCGCACGGCCGCCTTGACCGCTGCCAACCAGGCCCTGGTTCGTGAGAACCGCGAGCGCGAACAGATCGGTATCGCGCTGAGAGAGGCCAAGGATGCGGCCGAGGGCGCGAACCTTTCGAAAACCCGCTTTCTGGCAGCGGCAAGCCACGACCTTTTGCAGCCGATGAATGCCGCGAAGCTTCTGATCTCGACCTTGATGGATTCCCGACTGGACTCCTCGCAGACAGAGATCACGAACCGCTTGCGCCGCGCCTTCAACTCTGTCGAATCGCTGCTACAGGCGCTTCTGGAGATGTCCAAGCTGGATGCGACCGGCGCGGAGTTCTCCGTAACGGAACTTTCGATGGCCTCGCTCTTCGAGGCTCTGAACGATCAGTTCATGCCGCTGGCCGAGGACAAGGGGCTCCGCTTCCGCGTTCGGCCATCGCGCGAGGTGGTGCGCAGCGACCCCGGCTACCTGTTGCGCATTCTGCAAAACCTGGTCTCAAATGCGATCAAGTACACCTCGACAGGTGGCGTCTTGGTCGCTTGCCGCAGGCGCGGGAGCACAGCCCTGATCGAGGTCTGGGACACTGGACCTGGAATCCAACCGCGCGACCAGCACCGTATCTTCGAAGAGTTTCAGAGGATCGCACCGGTCGGCGGCGACGAAGGCATGGGCCTGGGCCTCTCTATCGTCGAGCGCGCTTGTCGTCAGCTTGGGCATCCCATCAGCCTGCGCTCGGTCCCCGGCCGCGGTTCGATCTTCGCGATCTCAGTGCCGCTGGTCGAAGGACTGACGCAAACCGTCCACAAGCCCGCAAGCATGCAGCACCCCGACGCTGATCTCGACCTCAACATGATTGCCGCGGTGGTGGAGAACGATCCCGACGTCTGCTTTGCCATGACGGCGATGCTGGAGAGCTGGGGCATCAGCGTGATCCCTGCGGCTTCTACCGAGGGACTGCTGCAAGCCGTCTCAGACATCGGCGTGCCGCCGGATATCATCTTGGCCGACTACCACCTGGACGGCAGCGATACCGGCCTGGAGGCCATCAGCATCGTGCGCAATGCGGCCGGCCATAACATACCGGCCATCCTGGTGACGGCCGACCGCGGCAACGAGTTGAAGCGCCGGGCGCGCATGGCCCAGGTCGGCGTCCTGGCAAAGCCGGTCGAACCGCACCGACTGCGCTCTTTGATGTCCTGGCATGGCGTCGCGGCACAATGAGGCTCCCTAGCGGCCCAGCCGCAGCGCTTGGGTCCCAGGCCCGAACCGGATCTGGCAGGTAATCTGGTCATGCGTTTCACATGGCTGAACGCCCTGCGCACGCGGCTGATTGCCGGGGCCGGCGCGATCGCGCTGCTGGCTTTCTGTGCGGCGGTGCTGGCGGCCTATGGCTCCACGCAAACCGCCCGACAGATCGACCGCGCCATGGCAGCGCAGGCTCGCATGGAGTTGCTGGCAACCCTCTCCCGGCGGATCAGCGACTATGCGCTGCTTGCCGTCGAGACGGCCGGCGGCGCCATGCCGTCAGCCCAGCGGCAGGCGCAGCTGGACGGCAGGACGCGTGAGGTCGGCGCCACCTTCGAGCGGGTCGGCGCGGCAATCTCCAGCGCCGTCGCAGCCGCCGAAGGGGCCGATGAGGAAACCCAGATGCTGCTGGCAACCCAGGGGCTGACCTTGGCCCGTATGCAGGCCCAGTTCGAAGGATTGAAGCAAGCCATCGAGACCAGCTACCAAGGCGGCTCGGCAACCACATTGCGACCCGCTCTGGATGGCTTCGCCACGCAGTTCTCGCCCTTGTTGAATACCGCCATCGAAGAAGAACGGCGCAACCGCGATCGCGCTGCCGAACGGGCCCGCGACCTCCGGTCGTGGATGAGCAACGTTGCGACAGCTGCAGCCATAGCTGCCCCCTTACTGCTGTTGATCTTCGCTTTCGGGCTGGTCCGTCCCCTGCTGTCGCGGATCGCGCAGGTAGCGGACGCAGCACCGCAGATCGGTGGCGCGACGCCTGTCGCCCTACCCTTGGCCAAGCGCGACGAGCTGGGCGTCCTCTTTGCCAAGATCAACCTTTTAGCCGCGCGGCTGGAACGGCGGCGCATAGCCGTGGACGCCGATCGTGCCCAGTTGAACGAGGTGATCGAAGCCCGAACCAAGGACTTAAGCGCAGCCAACGACCGTCTCTCGGCGATCGACACGGAACGCCGGCGCTTTTTTGCCGACATTGGGCACGAGTTGCGCACGCCGCTAACCGTGATTCTGGCCGAGTGCGATTTAATGCTAAGCGCCCCCAAAAACGATGAGGACGACGTGCGCAGCGGCATGGCAGTGATCCAGTCGCGCGCCAAGCGCCTCAATCGACGGATCGACGATCTGCTGCGAGTTGCCCGCTCCGAATCGGGCCAGATCGAGCTCGACATGCGGGACTTTGCCCTTGCCGACTGTTTGCGCGACGCCGTCGACGATGTTTCGCCGAACGCCAAGCGGCGCGGCGTCCAGACCCTGGCCGAGCTCGATCCCGAGCTTGCCGCATTGGGAGACCGCGACTGGTGCCGGCAGGTGGCCAGCGGCCTGCTCGACAACGCTCTTCGCCACACACCCGAGGGCGGGCGGGTCGCCGTCCTTGCCAGACGCGAGGGCGACCAGGCGGTCTTTTGTGTGCTGGACGAGGGCCCCGGTCTTGCCGCAGCCGACCAAAAGGCCGTGTTCGAGCGGTTCACCCGCGGCAGTCGGGCAGAGGGCGGCCTGGGTTTCGGCGTCGGCCTAGCACTCGCCAAGTGGATCGTCGAGCGACAATCCGGCTCTATTTCTTTGACTAGCCCCACCAAGAGCCAATTCCCAGGTGAGGGCGAAGGGTGTCCAATGCGAGGACCAGGCCTTGAGGTGACGGTTAGATTGCAAAGCGGAACCCGCGCAGTCGATCAAAGCCCAAGAGCCCAGCTGGAGAGCCGGCAATGACTGAGCAAGGAGGCGAGAAACGTGTGCTGATCGTCGAAGACGATCCCGACATCGCCTCTGCGCTTGCCCGCGGACTCCTGCGCGACGGCTATCGAACTGAGGTCGCAGCAGATGCCTCGGCAGCACTCGACTTAGCCCAGCAGGGCGTCTTCACCGCCGCGGTCGTGGACATGATGCTGGGCGAAGAGCGCGGCGACGATCTGGTACGCGCGCTGCGCGCAAGGGGCCTCTCCGCCCCAATCATTATCCTAAGCGCGCTTTCTGGGGTAGAGGATCGGACCCGCGGTTTGGAGGCCGGCGCCGACGACTATGTCGCCAAGCCCTTCGATTTTGCCGAGCTTCTGGTTCGGCTCAAGGTTCAAGAGAAGCGCCGCGAAGAGGCCATGTCCGGCCGTCTTGCCTTCGGCGGTCTGATCTATGACGAAAGCCTGCGCCGAATTACGGCCGGCGACCGGCAGGTCGAACTCACCGAGCGCGAAGGCGATCTCATGCGCTTCCTGCTGAAGAATGCCGGGCGCGTGGTGAACCGCAGCGAGATCTTCGACAGCCTCTGGGCCATAGAGGGCAACTCATCGGAGAACGTCGTCGACGTCTATCTCGGCTACCTCAGACGTAAACTATCCCCTGCCTCGGACTTTGGCGTGGTCATTCGCACCTTGCGCGGCCGTGGCTTCATCTTGACGGAGAACCGCGATGCCTAGCCTTCGGCCTAGAGGATTGGCCGCCTTGATCGTGACTGCCAGCCTCGCTGTGAGCGGCAATCTCGCTACCGCAGGCGAAGCCTCCGACCTGTTGTTCAGAGGCGATCAGATCGCAGATGTTTCCAACGGCACCACACTGCACTACGACCATCAGCGCCTCGGCGTCGGCGGCGAAGCGCTGCATGCCATACCAGAAGGCGAGATCCATCTCAGCATCGGCGAGAACGAGACCGGTGTACGGGAGGCCTTGGTCACTCTCATGGAGGGAGAACAGCGGCGACAGCTTGACCCTTTCCCCGGCAGTGCCGGCAACCCGGTGCTCTTGGTCTTCCTGGAATCGAGCTTGCGGTCGATGGCGCGGATTAGCGGCGGCAGCCCCTACTACATCCGAAACCGCCTGAAAGAGGCGCTGTTCTCCGCCGAGTTGGCCGCCCAGATCGAAACCGAACTTGCCGGCGACCAGGTGATCGCCAAGGAGATCCGCGTCCGCCCCTTCGAAGACGATCGCAATCGGGACAAGTTGGGCGCCTTGGCCGACGTGGAACTGACGTTCCTAGTATCGAACAGCATCCCCGGTGCCTTCCTCATGATGAGTGCTGCGACACCGGCCAACGATGCCGGCCAGGTAGCCTTCTTGGAGACGGTCACCTTGGAAAATGTGGAGGAGAGCAACTGAGATGCGCATTAAGGCAAGCTTAACAACCCTGGCTCTCATGTTCACAGCGGCCAGTGCGCCCAACGCTCAAGACCTCTCGCTGGTCAACGACTATCCCACGGCAACGCGGGCCGACTACGTCTTCGCCTGCATGGCGGTCAATGGTCAGACCCGCGAGATGCTCTCGCGCTGTTCCTGCTCTATCGACGTGATTGCCTCGATCCTCGATTATGACGCCTATGTGGAAGCCGAGACGGTGCTCTCCATTCGTCAGGTCGGTGGCGAGCGAACCTCGCTGTTCCGAACCGCACCGCAGGCGAAAGGTGCCGTCTCAGACTTGCGCCGCGCCCAGGCCGAAGCGGAGATCCGCTGCTTCTGAGAAAGGGTTAGCTCTGCTGCCACCCTTCGACCTGACGCGTAGATATCCAGTCCCGCAGTTGGCTAAGGGAGGCACGTTGGTCACGATCGCGCTGGCTCTGCTCAAAGGTGAAGGCGCCGCGGACCTCTGCTGGCCTACCGTCCAGATAGACGACGCGATCTGCCAGCATCGCCAACTCCGACAGGTCATGAGAGACGAGAAGGCTGGCGACCTGGCGATGCTCCAGTAGAGCGAGTGTGAGATCACGCATCCTCAGTGCCGTCGCATCGTCCAGAGACACGAAGGCCTCGTCCAAGAGCAAGCTGTCCGGTGTGACCGCGATCGCCCTGGCCAAGGCCAGGCGCCGCTGTTGACCTAAGGAGAGACGCTGAGGAAAAGCTTCCTCCTCACCCTTCAGGCCGACCTCATCGAGCGCCTCTCGCGCACGCCCTGCCGTGCAGTCCGTGACCAAGGTCAGGTTCTGCAGCGCTGAGCGCCAGGGCAGCAGTGTGGGTTCCTGAAACACCATGGCGACGCGGCCGACCTCGGCGATGCGGCCGCTAAAGTCCTGATCCAAACCGGCGATAATGCGCAGCAATGTCGATTTACCGATGCCAGAAGGACCGGTCACGCCCAGCACCTGGCCCTTCTCGACCTGCAGCTGCACCGCACCCAGGACCGCCTTCTCCCCGAAGCGCTTGCTCTTGATCTCAACCCGCATGACGACGCCAGCGCCCGCTGTGACGCTCCCAGGGCTGGAGGATCAAGACTTCAATCACAAGCATGACGGCGATGAAGCTGACCGAGTAAGCCAAGACGTGCCCGACCTCAAAGAGCTGAAAGTAGAGATGGATCTGGAAGCCGACACCGTTGGAGCGCCCCAGAAACTCGACAACCAGCACGATCTTCCAGATCAACGCCATACCGGCGCGCCCGGCGGCCGCCAATTGAGGTGCTAGCTGCGGTGCCCAGACGTGGCGCAGCTTGGCCGCGCGCTTCATGCCGAAGACCTGGGCCATGTCCTCCAGCGCGGGGTCGAGCGCCCGTGCGCCCTCGCGCAGCATCACTGCCACCATGGGGATCTTGTTCACGGCGACTGCGACCACGGCGGCCACCTCGGTCAAGCCGATCCAGAGATAGCAGAGGACGATGGTCACCAGGGCTGGAAGATTGAGGAAGGCGACCAGCCAAGGGTCGCCCCAAATGTCGGCGGTCCGACTTCGGCCCATCCAAAGACCGACGACGCAACCGATGCCCATCGCCAAGACGAAGGCCGCCAAGACCCGCAGAAGCGTGGCCGAGAGATGCACGAAGAGCGCACCGCTCTGGGCCTCCTGAAAGATGATGACTGCCACACGCTGAGGGGTCGGCATCAAGGTGGGGTCGCCGGCGGCAAGAGCCACGACCTCCCAGAGCAGCAAGAGAAAGGCTAGCGAAAGCAGCGACGCGCGCCAACGCGGGAAATCAGTCTTCGACGACATAGAAGAGACCGTCGGGCAGCCGGTCCATGTCGCCGAGGAGCGTGTCGCCGCCTTCCCTGCCCAGCACCTCTATCAAGCGCGCGGCCGCGTCCTCGTCAACCGGATCACTTGCCGGAGATCCGGCGAGGAATCCCGCACGCAGGCTTGCGAAGACACGATCCTCTTCGGCGCGCATCGCCGCTCGCAGACGCTGCCATGCAGCCTCGTCCTCATCCAAGAGGTGCTTGGCTGCGCGTGAAGCCCGCGCCAGGCCCCGAACCACCTCCGGGTGATCGCGCAGCAACTCGCCGCGAACGACATAGCCCAAGAGCGGGACGTTCGGGTCAAGACCCAACCCCAAGGCGGCGGCCTCGACCGTGATCAAAGCACGAAAATCCTCAGCCTCCAGCCGCGCCATGAAGTGCCAGTAGTTGATGGAGGCTTGGATCTCCCCCTGCTGTGCCTTCTTGAAGATCAGCGGCGGCGCGCCATAGACCTGGTCGGTCGCCGACGCCAGGTCCAATCCCAGAACCTGCCGCGCATAGGCTTGGAGTATCAGCCAGCTCTTGTCGATCGGCCCTCCGGCGATACCGATGGTCGCCCCGGCAAGGCCCCCGAGGTCCTGGACCGGAGAGTCCGGGGGCACCAGCAGACCGCCCACGGCTCGTGAAAAGGGGATAAAGACGAAGTCTCGACCGGCCGCGCGCTGCCGCGCTGCCCACAGCAGATCCGCCACCACGACATCAACGGTCTCTCCTTGAAAGGCGACCTTGGCTGCAGCATTGCCCGCCATCTCCTGCACCGCCAGTTCGAAGCCCTCGGCATGGTCCAGGCCATAGTGGCGAATGGTATCCACCTCCCAGCCGACGGTTCCCGACTTCATGAGCGCGATGCTCAGAACCCGCTCGGCCTTAGCGGCCGTCGCCAGAAAGGCCAGGCAGAGAACCAGAGAGACGACGGCGCTCATCGACACGCCTAGCCCCCTGGCCGCCGGCGACTGGCGATCATGCCTTTCGAGGGGTCGTAGGCGTAGATGGCAGCACCCAAGAAGGCCAGAGTGCAGCCGACGACAACCGCCAAGGACACCCAGTTGACCTGTCCATAGAGCGCAAAACGGATCAGTTCCACGGCATGCGTGAAGGGATTGAGGACGCAAATCTCGTAGAGTAGCGGGCTCGACTCGCGCATACGCCACAGTGGGTAGAGAGCCGAGGAAGCGAAGAACATCGGGAAGATCACGAAGTTCATGATCCCGGCAAAGTTCTCCAGCTGGCGAATGGTCGAGGAGAGGAAGAGCCCAATCGCCCCCAGCATCATGCCTGAGAGGATGAGCGCTGGAAGCACGGTGACGTAGCCCCAAAGCGGAGGCTCGACATCCCAAAACCAGGCGATCACCAGGAAGGCATAGACCTGCAGGACCGAGACCGATAGGCCGGCGAGTAGCTTGCAGGTGAGGAGGTACCAACGCGGATAAGGACTGACCAAGAGGGTGCGCATAGCCCCGGTCTCGCGGTCGTAGACCATGGAAAGCGAGGACTGCATTCCGTTGAAGAGCTGGATCATCGCGCAGAGGCCCGGCGCGATGTAGACCTCGTAGAGGATATAGGTCTCGTAGGGCGGTGAGATCGATACGCCGAGTATCGAGCGGAAGCCAGCTGCGAAGATCAGCAACCAGACCAGCGGCCGTACCAGGGCAGAGAGAAAACGGCCACGCTGATGGGTAAAGCGCAGCGCCTCGCGCCAGACGATGCCGCGCAAGGCGATTAGGCGACCGCGCCAGGTCAAGCGTTCGTCACCGCTCACGCCGCCGGCTCCGCTTTCTTGGCCGTGGCGGTCAGGAAGGCGTCGGACAGACTGCTCTCGCCGCGAAAGGCACGAGCCGAACTGCGTGCCACAACCTGACCCTTGTGCAGCACGACGATCGCATCCTCGTCCTCGACCTCGTCGAAGAGATGCGTGGCCCAGAGGGCGGCAACGCCTTCGCTCTTCACCAATCTGCGGACAAGGCTAACCACCTCGCGCCTGGACTTCACATCGAGACCCACCGTCGGCTCATCCAGCAGCAGGAGCGTCGGTCGGTGCATCAGCGAGCGCGCGATCTCGGCGCGTCGCACCTGACCTCCCGAAAGGGTCGAGACCCGCGAGTCCAGCTTCTCAGACAGGCCCACATCTGCGACCAAGGCAGCGGCACGTTCGCGGGCCAAGCGCCTGGGCATTCCTTGTAGGGCCGCGTGGTAGGCCATGTTTTGCCGGATGGTGAGGTCGGCATCGAGCGCGCGGGATTGAAAGACCACACCCAGGCGCGCCAGCGCGGGCCCGGGTTTGCGGCGAACGTCGAAGCCGCAGACCTCGATCGACCCGCTGACATTGTCGTAGAGCCGTGTGACCAGAGAAAAGAGCGTGGTCTTTCCTGCACCGTTGATCCCCAGGAGGGCAACGAAGCCACCCCTGGGGACCTGCAGCGACACCTGATCCAATGCCCTCGTGCTGCCGAAGGCGTGGCTAACGCCCTCTACCTTGAGCGCTTCAGCAACGCTGTCCTGGTTCACTTCACGTTAAAGACCGCACGCTGGGTTTCTCCCTTGGTGCCGGGTATCTTGAGTTCGAAGATGCCTGGCCTGATCGTGACGAAAGAGATCGTCGCCGTTCCCTCGTCGTCGAACTCCAACGAATCTATCCCCAAGGGCCTAACCTCAATATCGTTGATGACGACCTCGTTGACCCAAACATTACGGAAGAAGTCCGGCCCGGCAATGGCCAACTCGGCAGAGCCATCGGCCACGATGTCGATCTTGTAGTAGCGCCCCGACTGCAGCTCGTAGGGTTTCGCCGCCAGGGGCTTACCGGATGCCAGGGTGATCGGCTCCAGGGTCTCGCGGTCCCGGAGCAAGCCGGAGAAACCAAGCCCCTCAGCCGCGGCCAAGCTGGGCAATGCCACCAGTCCGAAGAGACCGATCGCGGCCAGTACGGATTTTCCAAACATGCTGTCTTTCTCCCTCTTGATCGCTGTGGTGAAAGCCAGAGCAACACCGCCCCAAATGGGCCGGGCGTCGATGTTCTGGGCTTCCGTTCAGACAGGCGCTCCCCTCGCTGATGATCCCATCAGCCGGGACCTTACTGCTCTAGTTCGGCGACGAGACCACACCCCAAGGCTGCTGGCCGACCGGAATCGACTTGATTACCTTCAACCTCTCCACATCGATGACCGAGACGTCGTTGGAGTTGCCGTTGGTGGTGAAGAGGTACTTCTCGTCGGGGGTGAAACCCAGCTGCCAGACGCGCTGACCGACCAGCAGATAGTCGATCACCTCGTCGGTCTCGCCATCGATTACGGCTACTCGGTTGGAGGGCCCCAGGGCCACGAAGACCTTCGATCCATCATTGGTGATGGCGACCCCGACGGGCTGCAGTGCCTCCGGCACGATACCCGGCACCTCGAACGAGATCTTCTTGACGATTTCGGGCACGCTTGGATCGATCACGCTGACCGTCCCGCCGATCTCCGAGCTGACATAGAGCTTGGAGCCATCGGCCGTGTACTGCGCATAACGCGGCCGCTGATCCACCAGTACATTGTCCACGATCTCGAAGGTCTCGGTATCGATGAAGTGCGCCATGTTCGTGGTCTCGGAGGTATTGATGACGATGCGGCCGTCCGGGCTGACACCCATCCCCTCCGGCTCCACGCCCACCGGGATCTCGGCCAAGACTGCGTGGGTTTTTACGTCGACGACGGTCACGAGATTGTCGTCTTCATTGGCGATGAAGAGGGGATTGCCGCTCGGATGCAGCACGAAGAGCTCCGGATCGGGGCCGGACGGCAGCGTGTGAGTCTGCTTCAAGGTGGCAGTGTCAAAGACCCGAACCGTGTCATCATCCGACGCGCAGACATAGAGTTCTTTGCCGTCGGGGCTGATGGTGATTCCCCTCGGCCGCTGACCTGCGTCGAAGGTCGAGGTAACCTCCATCGTCTCGCTGTCGATCACCGTGACCGTATTGTCTTTCTCGTTGGTTACATAGAGGGTGTAGGCCTGGGCTGAAGGGGCCACACCCAGTGCCGCCAGCGTGACCGCCACTGCGCAAATTCCGTTGTGAAGCCTCATATCCAATGCCCTTCCGTTATCTCGTGATCGCACAGGCCGATTCCGGCTCGTCGTAGCCCAAGGTATCCAGGCGCGAGACCTGATGCAGAAACTCCTGCTGCGGTGAGACCGAGACCAGCAGGCGGTCGCCGACTAAGAGGACGGGCTGACGAAGCTGCCCGTTCCAGGGCCGATAGGTCAGCTTTTGACCCTTGAAGGCCGCCAATTCGAAGTCCGGTCCCAAGATGAAGTCGCGCAGGGATGCGAAATCGGCAGACTGCGTCCTGCTGGCCGCCTCTCCCAGGGTGCGCAGCGCCATCCACACCTGGAAATCCAACGGACGCATCTGCCGTCCGGCCTGACGTTCAAAGCGTCGTTGCAGCTGCGTGGCACCCCAGGCCTCCTGCGCGGCATGCCAGGACAATGGCCTTAGGCCGGCGGACCCGGCGACCGGCCGCGGCTCCCAAGTCTGGTAAGGCAAGTAGCCGCCGAAAACCTCGCTTTCGTCGGCGACCACCACTACATCATGATCGTCCGCGTCCTGGGTGAAGACTGGAATCTGTTTTTGTACCTGCACATGACCGCTGTCGGTACGACGCGCGCCGCCGGTGTCTTCGAACACCAGTTCCTCGACGATATCGACGCCGAAGCGCTTGGCGGCACGGCGAAAGGCCTCTGCCAAAAGCTGATCGCCGGGGTGTGAGCCTTCGACCAGAAGCCAGTCGTTCCAGCGCTTCCAGACCAGAAACTGAGCCAGCGCGTCGGCCAGCATGGCGCGACTGGGGGCGGTGTGCAGGAGATTGGCGCGACAAGCCTCGTTGCGCAGGCTGTCGTCAGGGCTGCCCGCGTTCAGCAGCAAGGCACGGTCGCCGGCTGCTTCGGCAAGCGCCAGAGTGGTGGGCCCGTCGGCGATGGTCACGATGAAACCGATGCCTTGATCCAACAGCGCAGCCAGCGCCGCATCCGCAGTCTCCGGTGTCGCACTCACCTCGGTGACGGTGAAGTCCTGGTTCATGAAGCGACCGGTGGTCTGGTTGTCGGCCGTCGCGACACGACCACCGGCAAATCCAAGATCCTCAGGCGGCAAGTCCAGCCGCGACAAAGGCAAGGGGCGTTCGTGTTCCACCCGAAGGACCGCAGCCTGCACGTTCTGCTTGTCCTCGGCAGCCGCGGGGGCGAACTGCAGGAAGCAGAGACCGAGCATCAAGACGGATAGGCAACCACGCATCATCATGCTCCCTCTTGATTCCCCACCTCGCTGTGCTGGTTTCGCGACAAATCGTTCTCACAGGCAGACAAGGTCCGTCAACAATAAGATTTTTTCTTTCAGTATAAGAATTTAATAAGCCTGTCAGATCCGGCACCAAAGTCTTAATGGCCGGGTTTCGACATTGCTTTGACACCCGCAGCACCACAAAATCCGGTAATGATAGGAACCATTCGATCTCTGGTCTGCGGGTCGATCGTGCTGCTCGTATCCTTCGTCGCGAGTGCTGCGCCTTTGCAACCGGGTGCGACGATCGCCTTCTTTGGCTTGACCTTTATCGATACCAGCACCGAAGGAGCCTACTTCGGCGCACGGGAGGATGAGGCAAAGCGGCTGGCCATGCTGGAAGCCTATGTCGTGGATGCCTTCACCGAACGCGGTTTCGGTTTGCTCGACTTGGAACCGGTTGAGGCCAAGATGAACCTCTATGCGAACCTCGCCAAGTGCAACGGCTGTGAGGTGAAGCTGGCGGGCGAGTTGGGTGCGACCTACGCGGTCGTCGGTGAGGTGCAGAAGGTCTCGAACCTGATCTTGTCGATGAACCTTATCGTCAGAGATGTCGAAAGCGGTGTCGCGGTCAAGGGACTGGCGGTCGACATCCGCGGCAACACCGACAAATCCTGGCAGCGCGGCATGCGCTACATCCTGAAGAACAATATCTTCAAGGAACAGTGACTGGCTGGCGTTTGCGGCCGCTCAATCCAAGGTTAGCGGCTCTACGACCTCCGTCGTCCAACCCGCGGCCGTCCAGCCGTCGGTTCCGTCGGGATACCAATAGACTTGAGTGTATCCCATCTCCAGAGCGCGCTTGGCGGCATTCCAAGACATCCAGCAGTCGGCGCGGCAGAAGAAGACCAATGGCCTTGCTGCATCGCTGCCCGAGACCTCTATCAACCCGGCCTCGAGATAGCCGGCATCGGCCGGTGAGAGTTGGCCAAACCCAGTATTGGGAAGCCAGACACTGCCTGGAATGCTCACACGCGGCTTATCGCGCCAAACCGTTCCTTCCGGCAGGTTGCTTGGCTTCGGCGGGCGTGGCAGCACGTCGACGAAGACGGCTGTGCCTTGCCTCCAGAGGTCACGCGCTGCCTGGGACGTGACGACGGTTGCACCGGTCAGGGTCGCGGGTACCGGGCTCCGATACTGCCCCATGCGATAGCCTGCCGGCTCCTCGACGGCGCCGGCCGTCCCCCCGACCGCAAGGCATAGAGCCAGTGTGGCGGTCAGGAGGAACGACAGCCTCATTGCTCCGCCACCTCCTTGAGGGCCTGGCCATGCTCGTCCAGCAGCGGCACGCCGTAATCCAATAGGATCCGATCGATCTCGCCCTGCTTGCGGCGAATGAGGGAGTTCAGCTTGCGCTTCCAAACCACATCGCTTTGCCGAACACCCATGGTGATCCGATAGGCCATCCGTGGCGGCAGATCTTCGTTGATCAGCGGCGTCACCTTCAGTGCGGGTTCCTCCTGCTGAGCCAGATAGCCGGCGATCGGGCCCCACATGAAGGCAGCATCGATCTCTCCGGCCCGAAGGTCAGCGACCATCTCGGCATTCGGCGAATCATAGCGACTGTCGACGACCAGATGGTAAGGACGCGCCTTGGCCAGCAGGCCGTTTCGAGCCATGTGCGTGGCCGGAGGACTTCCCGCGACGACGCCGATGGAACGCCCTTTGAGCCGCTGGTCGGCAAGGGTCTCCACCTCTGCAAGATCGCTGTCGGCCGGAGTCACCAGGGCGTAGGAGGAGGTGTAGTAGTGGTTGGTGTTCAAGACCAGTTCGTGGCCTTGAGCATAGCCGATCACCACATCGCAGTTGTTATCTCTGAGCGTCCGACGGATGAAACCCGTCGTCATCGGAAACCAGGTGTACTCTACCGGAACGCCCAGTTCTGCTGCCAGCACCTCGGCAATCTTGTTCTCGAAACCCTCCCCCGCCTTGTTGGAGAAGGGCAGGTTGGCAGGATCCGCACAGACCCGGAGCGCCGTGGTCGAGACCAAGTCCGAGGTCTGCGCCTGGCTTGGCCCCGCGACCGCCACCTGGCAGAGAAGGAGAGTGGCAAGGCCCAAGAGAGCCTTGTTAACCCATGCAGGCATCTTCCATTTCCCGAATGGCGTCGATCTTCTTTTCTTTCTTGGCCGGGCGCCCTCTGGGGACCGCATCGGCCCCGCGCGCCTTCAGATAGACGTAGATATCGTCCAGATAGCACATCGCATTGGGATTGGTGCCGAAAGCCGGCATGACGGAGGTCGTAGAGCTGCTCACGACCTCGCGGCCGTTGGTCACCACGTCGACGAAGTCGTAGTAGTCCATATCGATGGCCGAGGTTTTCAGTGCCGGAGCATAGGTCGAGCCCTCACCGTCGGGGCCATGACAAACGTGACACTCCGCGTGATAGCGACGGAAGCCGGAGAAGGTGAACCAATCGACCGTGCCGTCCTCGGCAACGTTGAAGGTCGGTACGTCATCCTCCGTATAGTACTTCCCATCCTCTTGATAGGCGGGCGTGATGTTGTCGGCCAGGGCAACGGTTCCCAGCAGCATCGTTACCGCACTGCCGATGGCGATCGTCAACCCCGTCCGGCCGGCAAACAGTCTCATCGCGGGAAGTCCTCCATACAAAAAAGTTGGGGTTCGGTGCTGGCCATTTACGTACGACCCGCACCGAACCCCTGTCTAGAAGTGACAGTCTGATCTGCGACCTTAGTTGGGCAGAGTGAAGACCGTCAGCTGTCCACCCAGTGCGGTATAGTTGTTCAGCGCCGCATAGCCGCCGACAGCACCCAGGCCGTCATTCGGGTTGGTCAGACCAGCCGCTAGACCGATGCCGGCCCAGCCACCGATACCCGACAGAATGGCGACGTACTGCTTGCCACCACGGCTGTAGGTCATCACGTTGCCGATGATGCCTGACGGGGTCTTGAAGCGATAGAGCTCTTCGCCAGTCTTGGCATCGACCGCCTTCAGGAAGCCCTCGAGCGTACCGTAGAAGACGATGTCGCCGGCAGTCGCCAAAGCGCCCGACCAGACCGAGAACTTCTCTGGCAGCGACCAGACGATTTCACCCTTGGTGGCGTCCCAAGCGATGAAGTTACCCATGCCGCCATGGCTGCCCTTGGGCGGATACATCGAGAGAGTCGCACCGACGTAGGGCTGACCGGCCGTGTAGCTGACCCGGAAGGGCTCGTAGTCCATGCAAACATGGTTGGTCGGCACATAGAACAGACCAGTGCGCGGCGAGAAGGCAGCCGGCTGCTGATCTTTGGTACCCAAAGCGGCCGGGCAGATGTCCGTGGTGTTCACGTCCTCGCCGTTCTGCGCGGTCGAGTAGGCAGGCACCACCTGCGGACGCCCGTAGGTGTCGGAGTTGGGATCCATATCGACATGGGTCGCCCAGTTGACCACGGGATCGAACTTCTCGGCCACCAAGAGCTCGCCGGTGATGCGGTCCAGGGTGTAGCCGAAGCCGTTACGATCGAAGTGGACCAGCATCTTGCGCATCTCCCCGTCGATCTCCTGATCGACAAGGATCATCTCGTTCACGCCGTCATAATCCCACTCGTCGTGCGGGGTCATCTGGTAGAACCACTTGGCCATGCCGGTGTCCGGGTTGCGGGCCATGATGGTCATGGACCAGCGATTGTCGCCAGGACGCTGTGCCGGGTTCCAGGTCGAGGGGTTGCCGGTGCCGTAGTAGAAGAGGTCGGCTTCCGGATCGTAGGAATACCAGCCCCAGGTCGTGCCGCCACCGATCTTCCACTGATCGCCTTCCCAGGTGTTGGTGCCGGAATCGGTACCGACCGGCTTACCCAGATGGGTGGTCTTTTCCGGATCGACCAGCAGGTCGGAATCGGGACCCATGGAATAGGCGCGCCAGACCCGCTCGCCGGTGTTCATGTCGTAAGCGGTAACGCTGCCGCGCACGCCGAACTCGCCACCGGAGATGCCGACGATGATCTTGTCTTTGACCGGCAGAACCGTTGCGGTGTTGGTCTCGCCCTTGGAGGGGTCGCCATTGGTTGCCGTCCACTTGACCTCACCGGTCATTGCGTCCAGCGCCACCACGTTGGTGTCGGCCTGGTGCAGGAAGACCATGCCGTTGGCATAGGCTAGGCCGCGGTTCACCGTATCGCAGCACATCACCGGGATAACGTCCGGATTCTGCTTGGGCTCGTACTTCCACTTGATCGTGCCCTGCGTGTTCAGGTCGAGGGCATAGACCACGTTCGGGAAGGGCGTGTGCACATACATCGTGTCGCCAACGACCAGCGGCGAGCCTTCGTGACCGCGCAGCACGCCGGTCGAGAAAGTCCAGGAAACCTGCATGTCACCCACATTGTCGCGGTTGATCTGCGACAGTCCGGAGTAACGTTGGTTTGCATAGTCGCCTGTCTGAATCACCCAATCATTCGGGTTCTTGGTCAGGCTCAGTACCGAATCGTTCGCATTGGCCAGCGATGTACAAGCCAACAACAAAGCCGCGGCACTGGGAAGTAAGTACCTCATCTGTCTCCTCCCTTGGTTTACTCAACTAGAGAACGAGGCGTTTAGGCGTATGATTGCAAAGACGGCTGCTTTCGCACTCCCAAAACCGCCAGTTCTGACGTCCAGGGCTTCCGCTTTCGCAGTCAGGCCTCCCTTCTTATGGACTTCTTAGTTTAGGTCTTTAAGGCTGCCGGGCGTCAACACGCAGGGAGCAAAGCAAGCCTAAAGTACAATACCCTGGGACCAGCTCACGCCGTGGCGCACTGGGCAGTAGAAAACAGAGTAGGGATTTCCAAACCGACTGGCGCCTCGAGTTTGGGCTTAGTACGCTGATTTATCTGCATAATATGGAATCCAGCTCAACGCGAACCCGGCACGCAGAAACCGCCCGTCAAACCACGCGCAGCGTCACAGAATTGCCACCTTCGTCGCTGCTTGAGACGACCCGGTTTAGGGTGCCTTCAACCGCTCGAAAGGCTTGGCATCGCCCGGTTCGCGATGCGACAGGCTTAGCCGTTGAAGCGTTCGCCCAGAGCAGCCAGACCGGCGTCGTAAACACCGCCAATCGCCGCCTCCGCATCCGGCCCTGCCGGGACGAAAGTCGAACTCCACATGACGATGGAGTGCTCGCCCGCTGCCACCACCGAGAGAATCGAGCGATAGTCGCTGACCGGCAGCGGACCGGTCACGATGGCGTAGCCATAGGACCCGCCCTCGCTGCCCAGAAGTTTTTCCAGAATCTCGCCGCCGCCGGCCAAACCAAGGCGTCGATGCTCTACACCGTCAATGAGCTCAAGCGTGCAGCTCTCGACCGCCGGATGCCAATCGACCAATCCTTGAAAGCTTCCGATCTGGTTCCAAACCTCCTCTTGAGAGGCTGCCAGATGCAGCGAGCGGGTCACGAGGGCCATGCCTTCCACGCCTCCTTCGGCTCAGCGGACACTCCATGCGTGCGCTTTGGAGAGGACTATAGTGGGGAAGGAGTCGCAGTCCCGATTGGACTTTAGTCTAGGTCGCTTAGGGCTCGGCTTGGGACTGCCGCAGGCGACGACCCTCTGCGCCGCAGATCCGAATGAGCGTCGAGCGATTGATGCCCGAGGGGTAGCCGTCTCCGGGAGAATAGAGGCCGCGTCGGTAGAAGTGGTCAGAGAGGGTCCGGACGATGGCATCGTGGCCGAGGCGACCCAGTAGCTCTGCAGCCCAGCAGTCTGCACTCAACTCTTGGTCCAGAACCACGGCCGACGAAGAGCGTCGCGCCAAGAGCCCCTGAAGGCTCGTGTGGCCAAGTTTGTGGTGCGCACACTCGTGGGCTGCCAGAAACGCGCGTCTGGCCCAGTCGGTTTCCGAGGCAAGTCGCGGATCCAAAATGACAATCGCCTGGTCGTTCGCATCGCGCATCGCCAAGGAAACGTGCGGCGTCGGCGAGAAACGGACCGGCATCCCGCAAGATTCCCAATAGCCCGAAAAAGGCTCCGGCCATCCCCTGTTCACATGCCCGTCAGGGCGCGCAAAGAGCGTATTGGTTGCAGCAAGAAAAGCAAAGGTCAGACAGACCAACGACATCAGCAAGGAAACGCCGCCAAAGCCGCGGTACCTCGTGAGGCTTATCACTTTCCCTCTCCTCTACACCTCGAGACCACAGCCTCGCCATCTCCCCTCATCGTCCCAGATCTAGGCCGTACGACAAGCGGGGTCCAGAGGTCCTCTTAGAACTCTATTAGGAAATTCCCTTTGACTGTCGGCCAAGAAGACTGAATATACGGGTGAGCGTGTCTCAGCGCGCGTCAACCTGAGGAGAGAAACATGATCTGGACTGCACCGAAGCTCGATGAAGTCGCCTGCGGCATGGAAATCAACATGTACTGCGCTGCCGAGTAGGCGGCCAAGAGGCATGAGACTGCGCGGACAGGCTTGACCAGTCCGCGCCTTCGCCCCGGCCACAACGCGTGATGGGCGGAAAATGAAAGCCAGTAGACCGTTTCGCAGGTCTCTGGCTTTTTTTGCTGCCCGTCAGCTGCGAGGCGCCGCAATCGACACTTCCTTTCTTGTTAAGCTATTGATCTAATTTTATTTTCCAATGACAATGCACTGAGCCGACCTAAGCGACGCAACAGCGGTGTCAGTAGAGGTGTGTGCCAGCTTGCACGACAAAGGTCTGGTGTTTTTGCTGCGGGCCTTGTGACACACTCAAACATGCTTGGCAGCTTCCGACCAAGGCGCCACGAGAGCGCTCGGCGGCCTCGTAAGGCAGAGGAATCAGGGAGAGAACCATGACACGACTGGTCTTAGCAGTGGCGCTGCTGGTCCTTGCGGGCGGCAGTGCCCAGGCACAGGGCGTGCTCGCCGGCGTCGACCTGGACAGCCCCATCATGACCGAAGCGGAGATGGGTCGCGAAGATGTGATTGCCTTGAAAGCAGCGGTGCCTGCCGGCCAGACCCTAGACCTTAGTCTGAAACGCCTGAACGGTCTCGACCTCTCAGGCCTGGACCTCTCCGGTGTCAATCTTCGCGCTGCGCGCCTCAACGGCACCGACCTCTCCGGGGCAAATCTAGATGGTGCAATCCTCAGCCAGGCCTGGTTCCTGAATGCCAATCTAAAGGGCGCCTCTCTGCGCGGGTCGGAACTCTTCCAATCGCAGTTCGGTCGCGCTGACCTCAGCGGGGCCGACCTCTCCGGCTCCCGCGCGGCTGCGGACTTCACAAAGGCAGATCTCACCGGTGCGGACTTTTCCGGCGCTGACCTTTCCGCCGACATGAAGAATCAGTCGATGGGTCTGATGCGCGGCGTTCTCTCCAATGCGAAAGCCAACGGTGCCGATTTTAGCGGCGCCAAGATGATGCGCGCCGACCTGGAGTTCGCCTCTTTGAAGGAGGCCAACTTCGAGGGCGCGGATCTTGCCATGGCGACCTTGGGCGCTGCCGATCTGACAGGAGCGAATGTCGCGGGTGCCAACTTCAAGAACGCCGATGTCACCTCGACCAAACTCTACGACCTGGTCGGCCTCGAGGAGACCAACATCGACGCGGCAAAGAACCTGAAACGGGCGATGCGACGTCCCTAGTCGAGCAACCCAGACGAATGCTTCCCATTCGCCTGAACAAGTATCGTTCCAGGTCAATAGGTTAGCGAAACCATTTGCCGAACGCCTTGGTTCCAGGCGTTCGGATCGGGCTAGCAGCGACCTCTCCGCTGCTCCGCCTGCACCAGAGCAGACGACCCTGCCGTCTCTTAAGGTTCTATTATGGGAAGGCCTTTGACAGGCGGGCGCAGAAAGTGAGAACAGAGTGAGACCAGCCAAACTGGAGAGCGAGAGATTATGGCGGAAGAGGAAGGCTGCGGCGACCTGCAAGCGCTCATTCTTGGAGCCGCTGCCGGCGGAGGTCTGCCGCAGTGGAACTGCGGCTGCGACATCTGCAATGCGGCCCGCAGCGGCGAGATCCCCAGCCTGACACAGTCGTCGCTTGCGGTATCCGGCGACGGTGAGGCTTGGGCGGTTCTGAATGCCTCGCCCGACATTCGGGTTCAGGTGGCGGCCAGCCCCGCACTTCATCCGACCGGCCCGCGCGTGTCGCCGATCGCCAGCGTGCTGGTGACCAATGGCGATATCGACCATGTTGCCGGGCTGCTCACCTTGCGAGAGAAGCAGAGCTTCACCCTCTTCGGCACGCGAGAGATCCTGAGCGTCCTCGACAGCAATCCGCTGTTTGCGGCCCTCGATCCGGCTTTCGTCACGCGCCGGGCCGTCGCTCTGGAAAGCCCGTTTATGCTCACGCCGTCAGTGACGGCCACTCTGTTTTCCGTTCCCGGCAAGGTGCCGCTCTACATGGAGGGAGAGGAGGTGGTGACCGACCTGGAAGGCGAGCAGACCGTCGGCGTCGCCCTCGAAGTCGGCACCTCCCGGGCTTACTACATCCCCGGTTGCGCGAAAATGACCGAGGCGCTGGAGCGCCGGCTGCAGGGGGCCGATCTGGTCTTCTTCGATGGTACAGTCTGGCGCGATGACGAGATGCGTCGCACAGGCGTCGGCCAAAAGACCGGTGCTCGGATGGGACACATGGCGATGAGCGATGCATCCGGTTCGATCGCCGCCTTCGCAGACCTGGGGGTCAAGCGTAAGGTGTTCGTGCATATGAACAACACCAATCCGGTCTTGGTGCCCGGATCGGTCGAGCGCAAAGACGCAGAAGCCGCGGGCTGGACAGTCGGAGTAGATGGCATGGAGTTTCGGGTATGAGTCCGACCTCGGCAGCAAGCCGCGAGGATTTCGAGGCACGTCTGCGCCAGATTGGTGCGGAACGCTATCACGACAAGCATCCCTTCCATCACCGCCTGCACTCCGGCGGCTGCACCCCCGATCAGGTGCGTGCCTGGGTCATCAACCGTTACTATTACCAGTCGCACATTCCCATGAAGGACGCCGCTTTTCTCTCGCGCTGCGAGGACCCGGCGCTGCGCCGGGCCTGGCGATCGCGGATCGAAGACCATGACGGCTCGGCCGAGAAGGAAGGCGGCATCCAGCGCTGGCTGAGGCTGGCCGAGGCGGTCGGTCTGGATCCGGACTATGTCGCCTCGGCACAAGGCGTGCTGCCGGCGACGCGTTTCGCCGTGGATGCCTATGTGCGTTTCGTGCGCGATCGCAGCCTTCTGGAGGCAGTCGCCTCCTCTCTGACCGAGCTCTTCGCCCCAAAGATTCATGCGCAGCGCATCGAAGGACTGCTGGCGCACTACGCCTTCGCCAACGAGCGCTCCATCGCCTACTTCAAACAACGGCTGCAAGAGGCACCGAAGGATGTCGCCTTCGGTCTGGGTTGGGTCTTGGACCGCAGCGATACGAAGGAGAAGCAGGACGCAGCCGCAGGCGCACTGCTATTCAAGACCGAGGTCCTCTGGGCGCAGCTGGACGCGCTTGATGCTGCCTACGTTACGCCGGCACGGATCCCGCCCGGCGCATGGCAGCCCGGTGAGGGTTTGGCAAGCGAGCACGCGGCCTAGCAATGAGTGCCGCTCTGGCCAGCAATGATCGCCCTTACCTGCCGCGCGGCGTTCGCCTGCACCACGACCGGGTGCGCGGCAACTGGGTGCTCTTGGCACCGGAGCGCGCCATGAAGCTCGATCAAGTCGGCCACGCGATCTTGAGCGAGGTCGACGGAGAGCGCTGTCTGGACGAGATCGCCGCAGTGTTGGCCGAGAAGTACGGGGCCCCTCTCGAGCAGGTGAGCAAAGACACCAGCGGATTCCTGGCTGCCCTTGTGGAGCGGCGTATGCTGGAGTTACAGCGATGACGGAAACCAAGCCTCCCAACCTGCCGCTGGCGATGCTGGCCGAGCTGACGCACCGCTGCCCGCTCTCTTGCCCCTATTGCTCAAACCCGCTGGAGCTGACCAAGCGCGCAGCCGAACTCAGCACCGAGGCCTGGGTCGAGGTGTTTCGTCAAGCCGCCGACCTCGGGGTGCTGCATCTCCACCTCTCCGGCGGTGAGCCGGCCTCGCGTCGCGATCTCGAGGATCTGGTCAGCGCTGCGCGCGAGATCGGGCTCTATACCAATCTCATTACCTCCGGCATCGGCCTCAACGAGAAGCGGCTGCGTGCTCTGGAGGAGTGCGGGCTGGACCATGTCCAGCTCTCGCTGCAAGGCGTGACCGCAGAGATGGCCGACAAGGTCGGTGGCTATGACGGTGGCTTTGCGCGCAAGATGCAGGTCGCGGCCTGGGTCAAGGACATCGGTTTTCCGCTGACCCTCAATGCCGTGGTACATCGGCGCAACCTGCACCAACTGCCGGAAACCATCGAGCTGGCGCTGAAGATGGGGGCGCGGCGTCTGGAGGTGGCAACCGTGCAGTTTCACGGCTGGGCCACCAAGAACCGCATCGGCCTGATGCCCACCCGCGAACAGACCTTGCAGGCAACCGAAGAGGTGCAGGCCGCGCGAGAGCGGCTGAAAGGCACCTTGGTGATCGATTACGTACCGGCAGACCACCACGCGACCTATCCCAAGGCTTGCATGGGTGGATGGGCCTCGACCGGGATCAATGTGGCACCGGATGGCCTGGTGCTGCCGTGCCATGCCGCCCAGACCATCGAAGGCCTCAGTTTCGAACGCGTCCAGGATCGCAGCTTGAAGCAGATCTGGCTTGAGGGCGAAGCCTTCAACGCCTTCCGCGGCCTGGACTGGATGCAAGAACCCTGCCGATCGTGCGAGCGAAAAACCATAGATTTCGGCGGCTGCCGCTGTCAGGCCATGGCACTGGCCGGCGATGCTACAGCGACCGATCCGGTCTGCAGCCGCTCCCCCTTGAACGCCGCCTTAGTCGCCGCGGCCAATAGCGACGCCGCAGAACCAGAGGGCGAGTTCGTCTATCGCAGCCCTCCCGGTTAACCACGGCGACCACGATATGACAAAATCGTCTTAGTCTATGGTTGTCGTGGTATGAGATTGCCAGCTTGCCTTGGTCGATGCTGACTGCAGGATAGCAAAGCGAACTATCAACGTGCGCACTGTGTGTAATAGATGCGTTTCCACAGAGGAAACCCTGTACTAAGGTCCTGGCTTTTTTGGGCTTTGCCGGCAAGGGCGCCGCGGTATAGCATCAAAACTAGGGATATGGAACATGACTGCTGAGCCAACAGCCTAGGCTAGCAAGGGTGTTCCTATGCCCTCATGAAAAGTCGAGAACCCAAAGGGAGGTGCTGATGGGAGTCGTTCGGACAGCTTTGTATGCCGGCGCTATGGCCACGGTCATCGGCGGCAGTGCCATGGCCAACAATCTGGAGAAGCTAAGCGCATTCAAGACCACGGGCGTGGCCCTGGAGATTCCTGAGATCGAGCAGGGCGGCAAAAAGGCAGAAGCTATCTCCAAGGTCTTGGAGCGGATCACGCTTCCGCCAGGCTTTAAAATCGACCTCTACGCCATCGTCCCCGATGCGCGCCACATGGCAGTGGGCCCGCAGGGCGTGGTGACCTTCGTCGGCACCCGCAAGACAAAGGTCTGGGCGGTCACCGATCGGGACAAGGATCGCGTGGCTGACGAAGTTAAGGTCTTCGCCCCTTCGATCGATTTCGTCTTGCCAAACGGCGTGTGCTTCTCGAAGGACGGCTTCCTCTTCATCGCCGAGCAGAACCGCGTGCTGGTTTTCCCGGCTGCCGAGTTCTTCTATGAGTCGCCCGATGTCGCAGCCTTCAACGTCGTGCCGCAGGGCGAGCTGATTCCAGTCGCCGAGGAGTCCTATAACCACACGGCTCGGGTCTGCCGGGTCGGCCCCGACGGCAAGCTCTACATCTCTCTAGGGCAGCCCTACAATGTCTCTCCGCCGGAGAAGCTGGAGCTTTACGATCAAACCGGCATCGGCGGCATCATCCGCCTGAATACCGACGGCACCGATCGTGAGGTCTATACCCTCGGCGTCCGCAACTCCGTGGGCATGGACTTCAATCCGGCCAATGGCGAGCTCTGGTGGACCGACAACCAGGTCGACGGCATGGGCGACCTCATTCCACCGGGCGAGATCAACCGCCAGACATCTGCCGGTCAGCACTTCGGCTTCCCTTGGTATGGCGGTGGATCCGTTCGCACGGCTGAGTACGCTGGAACCGAGCCACCGGCCGACAGCGTCTTCCCGGTCGTCGAGACCGAGGCGCACGCCGCAGACCTGGGCATGTCCTTCTATACCGGAAACCAGTTCCCGGCGGAGTACAAGGGCGGCATCTTCTCGGCCCAGCATGGCTCCTGGAACCGGACTGACCCGATCGGCGCACGCATCCTCTTCACCGCCCTGGACGAAGAAGGCGCTGCTGCGGGCACGCAGGTCTTCGCTTCGGGCTGGCTCGATGCCGAAACCGGCGAATACCTGGGCCGGCCGGTCGATGTCGTACAGCTTCGCGACGGCTCCATCCTGGTGTCGGATGATCTGGTCGGCGCGGTCTATCGCATATCCTATGGCGGATAACGCGCGCTAAAGCGAAAGCACGTTGATAGGAGGCCGCCTCCGGCTGGCAAGTCGGGGCGGCCTCTCTCCTGACGAAAGTACGACTATGAAAGGGCGAAGCGATGCCGAGCAAGCGTCTCGTCACTGCCTCCGGTTTGGGTCTCTTGCTGGCGATGACGCTTGCGTCACAGCCGGTCATCGCAGCAGACATCGAGGCCGGGAAACAGAAGGTCAAGACAGCCTGCCAAGTTTGTCATGGCCTTAACGGCATCGCTACTATGCCGATCGCCCCGCACATCGCCGGCGAGAGCGAGATCTACCTGCAAAACCAGCTGAAGGCCTTCCGCTCCGGCAAGCGCGAGAACGAGATCATGAGCGTGATTGCCAAGGATCTCTCCGACGAAGACATCGCCAATGTCGCAGCCTGGTATGGCTCGATCGAGATCACCGCGACCATACCGGAGTAAGCCACCCGTCGGCTGCCAGATTTCTTGGCGCGCTTTTACACAGTCCAAGCGAGATTGAGATCGGCACCGTCTAGGATCCACTTACGAAAGATCGAAGCCGGCTTGCTCAAGACTGTCCCCGCCGGCTGCACCAGATAGTAGCCATAGCGTGTCTCGTAGCTTCGACCGAGCGGATTGACCAAGGTGCCGCGCTTGAGTTCGTCGTGAACGAAAGACTCGACGAAGAGGGAAAGGCCGAGCCCATTCAAAGTGGCGCTCAGTTGGAAGCCACGATCCTCCAAGAGCATCTCGGCCTCGCTACCGTTGGAGATGTCACGGACACGCTCAAACCACTCTGACCACATGCCATTATCGTCAACGTGCAAGAGCGTACAGCGATCGACGTCGCGCTCACTCTCTATCGGATTCTTTTCCAGATACGCGGGGCTACAGACGACGATGAGGCGATCCGACATCAGCCGCGTGGCCTCGAATTCCGGCCAGGTGCCGCGCCCCCATTGTATGCCGAAGTCGGCCATGGCTGCAGCATGCGGCAACTCCGTATAGTTGTTTGCGTGATGCTTGAATGAGAGATGCACTTCGGGGTGCCGTTCCCAGAAGCTGCTGAGCCGAGGGGCGAGCCAACGGCTGGCAAACATCGACACCACGGCGACCCGCACCTGATGGACGTCGAAGAAGCCCAAGACGGTGTCTATACCGTTGTGGATCTCCGCAAACCCCGATTTGACGTGGCTGGCCAGCACCGCGCCATGCGATGTCAAGACCATACCGCTGGCACGGCGATCGAACAGCCGCACGGCCAGATCGTCTTCGAGCTTTTTGATGTGATAGCTGACCGAGCTCTGGCTAATCCCCAATAGGTCGGAGGCCTTAAGAACATGCTGGCATTCGGCCACGGCCAGAAACACCTGTATGGAGTTCAGATTTCGGATCAGCCGCATCGGCGCTTATGGTCCCATCTCTAGGGTTCTGCCGGGTTGCTCACTTAGTTCCTATCTAATTTTTAGATGGAAAAGCAAGTTTTTGTATTTCCAGTGCCGGCTTCGCCTCGTTAACGATCCTGCTTGAGATATGTCAGCGATGAAGCAGCGCATGACATCGGTGGGAGGAAGGCATGACGACGGCCCTTTCCGTTGAAAAACTGAGCAAGTCCTTCGGCGGTGTGAACGCGCTTCGCGACCTCTCGTTCGAAGTTGCCGGCAGCGAAATCGTCGGCCTGATCGGCCCCAACGGATCGGGCAAATCTACCACGGTCAACACCTTGGCCGGCGTCTTTCCCGCCAGCAGTGGAACCATCCGCTTGGCGGGCACAGCCATCCAGAACAAACCACAGCACAGGCGTGTCGCCATGGGCTTGGCGCGGACCTTCCAAACAGCCAGCGTCTTTCCAGAACTGAGCGTTCGCCAACAGATCGCTTTGGCCTGCGAGCCAACGCTCTCGGCTCACCCCGTCGGCTCCATATTCGGCTTCGGCGGGGCACGCTCAGATCAGCTGGCAATCCAGGACCGGGTTGACGACATCCTGGACCTTACGGGCTTGAGCGCGCTCGCTGAAAGTGAAGTCGGCACGATCTCGGCCGCCCAACAACGCTTCTTGATGGTGGCCACCACCCTGGCGGCTCAGCCGAAAGTAGTTCTTTTGGACGAACCTGCAGCCGGCATGATCTCCCAAGAACGCGACGCGCTTTGCGATCTGATCGTCGCGATCGGCAAGCGCGGCATCGCGGTCTTGGTGATCGAGCATCACATGGCGCTGATCATGCGGGTCTGCCACCGTATCGTCGTCCTGAACTTCGGTGCCAAGATCGCAGAGGGATCGCCGGAAGAGATTCGCAACGACCAAGCCGTCATCGACGCCTACCTCGGGGAAGCCGTCTAGTGCTCGAGGTTCGCGATCTCCACGCCGGTTACGGCAAAATCCCTGTGCTGCACGGCATCGACCTGGATGTGATGCAGGGCGAATGCGTCGCCCTGATCGGCGCCAACGGCGCCGGAAAGTCCTCAACCCTCAAAGTCATCTGCGGTCTGCTGCGGGCAACGAAAGGCAGTGTTCGCTTTCTTGACCAGGACATCACCAACAAGAGCGGGCATGCCATCGTCAAGGCCGGCATCACCATGTGCCCTGAGGGCAGGCAGGTCTTTCCGGAAATGACGGTGCTGCAGAACCTGCGCATGGGCGCCTACAGCCGACGCGACAAGGATCAGGCTCACGACCTGCAGCAGATGATGGCGATGTTTCCCATCCTGAAGAGCCGTTCCAAGCAGTCGGCCGGCACGCTCTCAGGCGGCGAGCAGGAGATGCTGGCAATCGCGCGTGCACTGATGGCACGGCCGAAACTCTTCATCTTCGACGAGCCTTCCTTGGGCCTGGCCCCCAAGATTGTTGCCGAGGTCGAAGAGACCATCGTCAAGATCAAGGCCACTGGATCCACCATTCTGCTGGTCGAGCAGAATTCGGCGATGGCGCTGCGTCTGGCCGACCGCGCTTACCTCTTCGAGACTGGCGAGGTGGTGCTGCAGGGCAGCGGCGAGGAGCTGCAAAAGGACCCTCAGGTCGCCAAGGCCTACCTCGGACACTGACAAAGTAACGACCAAACCCTCGCCGCAGACAGCGGTCGGGCAAGAACGGATAAAGACTGGAAACAGGATAAGGGAGCAGAGGCTATGAGAGTAAGCAAGTTAATGACGGTAGGCGGACTGGCCGGTCTGGCGCTCAGCCTGTCAGTGCCGATGGCGCTGGCAGCGGACAAGGAACTCTCGATCGGTGTAAGCGATGCGCTCACCGGCGGTGCGGCAGTCTATGGGCTGCCGCAATCCAATGCCGTCGCCATGGCAGCGGATGAGATCAATGCCGCCGGAGGGATCACGGTGGGCGACGACGTCTACATGCTGAACGTGATTGCATACGACGACAAGGCCAACCCAACGGAGGCATCGAACAGCGTCCGCAAGCTGCTTGATCGCGACGGCGTAAAGTATCTCCTCGGTTTCTGCTGCTCCGGCGCGACCGGGGCAGTCGCCTCTTTCATAGCCGACGAGGACGCGGTGATGCTGGTCGGCAATGCCGCCGAACGGTCGATCACAACGCGCGGGCTCGAGAATCTGGTACGCACGCGTCCGCCAGCCGACTTCACCGGTGCGGCCGCCGGCACCTTCGTCGCCAACAAGGGGCATAAGAGGGTTGCCGTCCTGGGCGCGCTTGAAACCTCTTTCTATGCCATGTACGTCGACGCCTTCGAGCGCGAGCTGAACAAGGCCGGCGGAGAAATCATCACCCGCGAGGCTTTTGCGATCAAAGATCGCGATATGTCACCGCAGCTAACCAAGATCCGTGAGATGAAGCCCGACGCCATCCTCGTTGTCGGCTATGTCGAGCCCGCCGCCTTCGTCTATAGGCAGGCTGTCGAGCTGGGCATCGATGCGCCCCGCTACGGCTTTACCAGCGGCAGCGAAGAGCAGTTCCTGCGGGTCGCCAACTCGGACCAGATGGAGGGGGTTTGGGACCTGCGCCCGACGGAACTGACCCTCTTGTCGGCAAACGACAACGGGATCGCCTTTCACAAGAACTATAGCGATCGCTACGGCAGCTCCCCCTCCCCCAGTGCGCCCTACGCCTATGATCAGGTCTATGCTCTGAAGCACGCGCTGGAGGCAGCAGGTGACGTCGACGACACAGCAGCGGTTGCCGCAGCCCTGCGCGAGCTTGGCGTGCCTTCCGAAGCCGTCATGAACTACCTGCCTGTCGACGGTAAGATGTTCGATGCCAATGGCCAAGCCTACACCACAAACGGTGCCTTTCAGTGGCAGGACGGGCATTGGGTCTATGTTCAAGAACTGCCGTCCGACGCCAAGGCCTATTCCGCCTTTTTGAGCGGCCTGGGCGAGTAGGCAACGCCGAGCGGATTTGGTCCGATGGTGGAGATCGTCCAACAGGTGATCAACGGGGTGACGATGGGTGGCGTTTACGTCCTCATCGCCCTCGGGCTCACGACCGTGTTCGGAATTCTGGGCATCGCGCATTTCGCACATGGTTCGGTCTCCATGTTCGGCGGTTACATCACCTTCTTCTTTGTGGCCACGCAGGGCCTTCCCCTGCTTGTCGCAATCCTGCTGGCCATGCTCGTCGGCCTGCTGGTCGGCATCCTGATCGAGTTCCTGGCCTATCGGCAGGTTCGCGACGCCAGCCACATCAACGCCTTCATCGTCGCACTCGGCCTCACCATGATGGTCGAGGGGGTCAATCTAGAACTCTTCGGGGCCGACCAGTTGGTGATCCCGACCGACTTCTCCCGCGTCTTCGTACTGGGAGGCGTGACCCTGCCGGAGCTGCGCCTCTACGTCATTCTGGCAGCGATCGGGTTGGTGGCCGCAATGACGCTCTTCGTCGAGTACACCAGAACCGGTCAGGCAATCCGGGCCGTTGCGCAGAACCGCGATGCCGCGATCCTGATGGGGGTCAACATCAATGCCATCCCGGTGATCGTTTTCGGCATGTCAACCATGCTGGGTGTTGCCGCCGGCGTCATGGTGGGCTCGCTCTTCGCCTTGGCGCCGGGCGTCGGCGAAGGATTGGTGATTAAGGGCTTCGCGGTGCTGATTCTGGGCGGCCTCGGTTCCATTCCGGGCGCGATCCTCGGCGGCTTCGTGCTGGGCATTACCGAGGCACTCGCCGCTGGCTTCATTTCCTCGGCCTACAAGGACGTCATCGCTTTCGTCGTCATGATCGCGGTGCTCTTGTTTCGCCCGCAGGGCCTGTTGGGCAAGAAGTCATGATCACGCGTCTATCGACACCATTGCTCTGCAGCGCTCTACTGATCTTCTTCGTTGCCCTGCCGCAGTTGCTCGAGATCAAATACTACCTTCATCTTTGCATCTTGGCGCTGATTTGGGTGGTCGTGGCCCAAGGTCAGAACCTGATCCAGGGCTACACCGGATATGTCTCCATCGTGCAGGCCGGCTTCATGGGTATCGGGGCATACAGCACGGCACTCCTAAACCTGCATTTCGATCTGCCGGCCTGGCTGAGCATCCTGCTGGCGCCTCTCGTCACAGCTGCCTTTGCCCTATTCGCCGGCTATCCTAGCCTACGGGTCAAGGGCCACTACTTCGCCATCGTCACACTCGCCTTCAACATGGTGATCTTCATCGTCCTCTTGAACTTCACCGACCTGACCAAGGGTGAGGCCGGCCTCACCGGCATTCCAAAGCCTGCCGGCAAAGAAGACCTGATCAACTTCGGCAACCGGCAGAATTACTACTACCTCGTGCTGACCGTGGCGGCAGCCTTCATCGGCCTGACAGCGCTGATCGTCCGGTCTAGGATGGGCCAGATCCTGATCGCGATCCGGCAAAACGAAAACCTGGTCGGCTCTATCGGCATCGCCGCCTGGAAATACAAGCTCTTCGCCTTCGTCACCAGCGCCGTCTATGCTGGGCTCGCCGGGGCGCTCTATGCCCACTACCAGAGCTTCATCAACCCCGAGATCTTCGGCATTGCACAGTCCCTGGATGCGATCCTAGCCGTCATCATCGGCGGCAGCGGCACCATCTTCGGGCCGGTCATCGGCGCCTTCATCGTCGTCTTCCTGCCCGAGTACTTGCGCTTCGCAGATAGCTTCCGCCTAATCATCTACGGCTTGATCCTTGTCCTGGCGACGATCTACATGCCACGCGGCATCATGGGCCTGCTCCGCGACATCACGGGCCGCCTTACAGAGCGCGGCAAGCGATGAACCTTTCGACATCAGAGGCGCAGCTCGTCGCCTGCGCGCACAACTTCGCTCACGAGCAGCTTGCCTCAGTGGTGAAGAATCTATCAGCAGACCCATGGCCGTTTCTGCAACGCCAAGCAGCTACTCTAGGTCTGACAGGCATCGAAGTGTCGACAGACGATGGCGGCTTGGGGTTCGGCTTCCTCTGCAAGGCGCGGGTCTGCGAAGCCTTGGCAGCGGTCGACTTCGGATTCGCCCTCTCCCTGGTCAACACCCACAACGCTGCACTCAAGATCGCTGGCTTTGCACAATCGGACATTAAGGCCAAGTTTCTGGCCAAGCTCCTGGGCGGCGAGGCGAGCGCCTGCACGGCGTTGACCGAACTCCATGCGGGATCCGACTTCTTTGCGATCGCCACCCAGGCGCGTACCGACGGCGACGGCTGGGTCTTGGATGGCGAGAAGTCCTGGATCACCAATGCGCGTAGTGCGGCCGTGGCCATCGTCTACGCCCAGTGCGGGAAGATCGGCGACCGCGACGGCATCGCTGCCTTCGTCGTCGACCTTCGCGACCCAAAGGTGCAACGCTACGCCATGGATGCGGCAGTTCCGCAGGTCTCTGCACAGACCGGGGGGTTTCGACTAAGCGGCTACCGGGCTGAAGCGGATGCCCTGCTGCTGCCTCCCGGCGAGGCCTTCCGCTCGATTCTCGCAGAGATCAACGGCGCGCGCTGCTATGTGGCGGCCATGTGCTGCGGCATGCTCGAAGCCGCACTTGCGAGCTGCACAGGCTACGGCCGGGAGCGCATGAGCTTCGGCAAACCGCTGGCCGGGCATCAGGGATGGCGCTTCGCACTGGCCCAAGCCGAGGTCGATCTGGCTGCCGCGCGCGCGCTGACGCACAAGGCGGCGCTCGCCGTCCACAACAGCAATGACGCGCAACTGCTGGCGGCTCAGGCCAAGCTTGCGGCGAGCGCGGCCTGCGAGCGCCATCTGCCTCGGCTGCTGCATGCCATGGGTGCCGAGGGTCTCCGCAACGATCACCCTTTCGTCCGACACATCGGCGCGACCGCGCTGGCCCGCCTCGTCGACGGCTCCGACGAGATGCTGCTGGAGCGTGTCGCGCGCCTTGCACGGCCCAACCGCACCTAAGCCCCAAGCCTCCTTGGAAAGGACAAAGAATGCGCGTTTTTCAGATCGAGGACGATTGGGGTCTCGACCATCTTCAGCTGTCTTCGCGGGCGGTTCCGGAACCCGGCCCGGGCGAGGTGCTGGTCAAGATGCGGATGGCTGCGTTGAACGCCCGCGACCTCATCGTCCCCGAGCGCGGCTATGGCCGGGCGACCGGCACATTGCCGCTGATCCCGGTTTCGGACGGTGTGGGTGAAGTCGTGGCGGTCGGCGACAAGGTCGCGCGCGTGCAACCGGGCGACAGGGTCTGTCCGACCTTTTTTCAGAACTGGCAGTCCGGATCACCCAGCCCCGAACGCTTCGCTTCGGCTCTGGGCGGTCCGATCGACGGCGTGATGGCCGACTTCGTCTGCCTGTCCCAGGACGGCATCGTACGACTGCCGACTTATCTAAGCGATGCCGAAGCCGCCACCCTACCCTGCGCAGCTCTGACTGCCTGGAGCGCCATCGTGACCTTGGGACAGACAGTGGCGGGCGACCGCATCCTGATCCAAGGAACAGGTGGCGTTGCCCTCTTCGCCTTGACCTTCGCTAAGCTCCTTGGTGCGCACGTGACACTGATTTCCTCCAGCGACGAAAAGCTGGAGCGCGCACGCACCCTTGGTGCGGACGAGACCATGAACTACCTCGAGACACCGGACTGGGCCCGTGCCAGCCGCGCTTGGACAGCGGACAAGGGCGGCTTCGACAACATCATCGAACTGGGTGGCCAGGCAACCCTGCCACTATCCTTGCGCGCCATCAGGCCCGGCGGCACCCTCTCGCTGATCGGCGTCCTATCCGGACTAGACATGAATGCCTCTTTGGGTCCGGTGGTATCGCGCCAGATCCGCTTGCAGGGCGTCACCGTCGGCCACCGCGACGGCTTCGAGGCGATGCTGATGGCCATGGCGCAGCACGAGATCCACCCGGTGATCGGCGAGGCCTATGCCTTCGAAGACCTCAAACCCGCCTTGAGCTCGCTTAAGGAGCGCGGCCGCTTCGGCAAGACGCTCATCCAGTTCTGAGCGCGCGCCCGTGAACGAGACCTACAGCCCCGACGATTTCGCCGAGGCCGATCCCGACCGGCTTGCCTTCTACATCTGCGACAGTGGGGAGACGGTGAGCTTCGCTCAGCTGGTGACACGCGCCAACCAGGGCGCCCACCTCCTGAGAGACCTAGGTGTGCAGACCGGCGATCACATCTTGATCTTAATGGAGAACCGCCGCGAGTTCCTAGAGGTCTGCTTTGCCGCCGACCGCGCTGGTATCTACTACACCACCGTCAGCACGCAGCTTAGAGCCGAGGAGATCATCTACATAGCGCACGACTGCGGGGCGCGCGTGCTGATCGTCTCGGATCACTTCGCGCCCCTCGCGGAGGCCCTGCGCACAGCACTGGGCTCGACCTGCGCGCTCTTCATGGTCGGGCTGGCCTCACCCGGCTTCGATTCCTGGAGCAAAGGCGTCGCGCGGCTGCCGGAAACCCCGATCGCAGATCCGGCCCAGGGATTGGACATGCTCTATTCGTCGGGCACCACGGGCCGTCCCAAGGGGATCAAATGGCCCTTGCCCGACCAGCCGCCCGGCAAGGTCACGATGCTGATCGAGCTCTTGACAAGCCTCTTCGACTATGGGCCGGAGACTCGCTACCTGAACCCGGCCCCGCTCTATCATGCAGCACCGCTGCGCCATGCGATGGTTACCATCAAGTGCGGGGGTTGCGTCTTCGTCATGAAGAAGTTTGACGCCGAAACCGCGCTCTCGATCATCGAAACCCGGGCAATTACCCATAGCCAATGGGTTCCCACCATGTTCGTGCGCATGCTGAAGCTACCCGAGGAACGGCGCCTCAGCTACAACATCGCATCGCTCAGCATGGCCGTGCATGCCGCGGCGCCCTGCCCTTTGGACGTCAAGCGTCGGATGCTCGATTGGTGGGGTCCGATTGTCCACGAATACTATGCTGGCACAGAGAACAATGGGTTTTGCGCTATCACAGCGGAGGAATGGCTAGAACATCCCGGTTCGGTGGGACGCGCGAAGCTTGGCCGCCTGCACATCTGCGACGAGGCAGGCGTTGAGCTGCCGATCGGCACCGAGGGAGAGGTCTATTTCTCCGAAGGCCACAGTTTCGTCTATCACAATGATCCTGCGAAGACCGCAGCCTCGCGCAACGCAGCCGGTTGGACAACACTGGGTGACATCGGTCGACTGGATCGGGATGGCTACCTCTACCTGACCGACCGCAAGTCCTTCGTCATCAACTCAGGTGGCGTGAACATCTATCCCCAGGAGGCGGAGAACCTCCTCATCGGGCATCCCTTGGTGGTCGACGCTGCCGTCATTGGTATCCCGAACGAGGACTTCGGCGAGGAAGTCAAAGCCGTCGTGCAACTGGCGGACATGTCCCAGGCCTCTGCGGACTTGGAGCGTCAACTGATCGACTATTGCGCCGAGCGGATCGCACGCATGAAATGCCCCCGCAGCGTTGACTTCCGGCAGGCCCTGCCACGCGAACCCACTGGCAAGCTAATGAAGCGCCTGCTCAGAGACGAGTATCGGCAGCGGGCCCAAGAGGGCAGCTGAGTACGCCCTAAGCGGAGAGACCTCGCAGTCTCTCAGAGCGCCTCCTCAATAGCTCGACCACGGTCAGAAGCAGGATGGAGATTGCAACCAGCAGGGTGGCGACGGCCAAAATGGTCGGGCTGATCTGCTCGCGCAATCCGGTGAACATCTGCCAGGGAAGCGTCTTCTGCCCGTTGGAGCCGACGAAGAGCACCACGACGACCTCGTCGAATGACGTGATGAAGGCAAAGAGCGCGCCAGAGATGACACCCGGCAGGATGAGCGGCATCTGCACGCTGAAGAAGGTCCGAACCGGCCCGGCGCCAAGATTGGCCGCAGCGCGGGTCAAACTGCGATCGAAGCCGACCAACGTCGCCGTCACCGCTATGATGACGAAGGGGACACCAAGGGCGGCGTGCGCCAGTACCACGCCCCAATAGGTGCCCTGCAGTCCGATCCGGCTATAGAAAAAGTACATGCCCGCGGCCGAGATGATCAGAGGCACGATCATCGGCGAGATCAGAACCGCCATGATGAGCCGGCGAAATGGAACATGCGACTGGCTGAGCCCAACCGCGGCCAGAGTACCCAGCACTACCGAAAGCAATGTGGCGACCGGCGCAATCTTGACGGAGTTCTCCAGCGCCAACTGCCAGTCGTCGTTGGAGAAGAAATCCGCATAGTGTTTCAGCGAGTAGCCTTCCGGGTCCAAAGACAGCATCTCTGGGGTGAAGGTAAAGAAGTTCTGCGCATTGAAGCTGAGCGGAATCACCACCAAGGTCGGCACGATCAAGAAAAAGAACACCAGGCCACAGAACACACGGATTCCATAATAGCGGGCGCGCTGTGGCCGGGTCGTATAGGATGGAAAGTTGGCCATGACATTATCCTAGTTTGACGTTGTCGATGCCGACGATGCGGTCGTAGGTCCAATAGAGGACCAGGACGAGAACCAGAAGCATTGCCCCAAGCGCCGCCGCCAAGCCCCAATTCAAGGAGGTGGAGATATGATAGGCGATGCGATTCGAGATGAAGACGCCATCGGTACCGCCCACCAGTTCCGGTGTGATGTAGTAGCCAATCGACATGATGAAAACGAGGATCGATCCGGCTCCGATCCCCGGCACGCTCTGCGGCAGGTAGATCTGAAGAAAGGCGGTGGTGTCGCTGGCGCCCAGCGACTTGGCGGCACGCACATAGTTCGGCGAGATGGTCTTCATGACCGAATAAAGCGGCAGGATCATGAAGGGCAGCAGAATGTGCGTCATGGCAATGATCGTACCGGTCTGGTTGTTGATCAGCTCCAGTCTGTTCGCGTCATCGACCAGTCCGGACCAAACCAAAACATCGTTGATCACACCCTGTTGCTGCAACAGTACCTTCCATGCCGAGGTCCGGACCAGAAGCGAGGTCCAGAAGGGCAGCAAGACCAAGATCAGCAGCAGGTTCGATGCGCGCAACGACAGGGTCGACAGGAGCCAGGCAACGGGATAGCCCAGCAGTATGCAAAGCACCGTTATCATTAAGGACATGAAGAAGGTGCGCTCAAGCAGGAGCAGATAGATGCGCTCTTCCTCGCTGCGCAGCTGTACGCCATCGCCGCTCAACTCGAAATCAACGGCATTCAGGAAGTATCCCGGCGTATGGGTTCCGGAGAAAGTCTTGATCACCCGCCAGACTTCCGGATCGGCCCATTTTTTGTCGACCTTCTGGAATTTCTCGGCGAAGGGCGCATCGGCAGCCAGATCCCACTTGGCAACCCGTCGACCGGTCTTGCGGAACAGCGAGGACATGCCCGTTCGCTCGTAGTTGAGGCGGCCGCCCAGCTGCATATGGCGGCGCGCGGCGACTGCGGTCTTCAGGTCGGCGGCCAGGGCGGCATAGACCGCCTCGTCCGGCGGCAAGCCACTCGCTGGTTCCCAAGCCTCCAACGCGATCACGGTTTGTGGCAGGGTCTGGGGCACGACCCCATTGTCGACCGACCGCCACAGCATGTTCATTACAGGCGCGACGAAGGTAAGTGTCACGAAAACCAAGAGCGGCAGGATCAGACCAAGGGCCTTAAGCTTCTCGCGTCGCAATGCCCGCCGGAGGTTAGCCTTCAATGAGCGTCCTTCAGCTGCGGTCATCGTGTTACCGGGTAGTATAGATTCTGCCGTTTTTCCCATTTTTCTAAAACCTTGCATATAAAATCAGCGACGAGGGCAACTTATTTAGTCACCCTCGTCACCAAGGTTTATGTGTGTTTACCGAGCCAGCCAGGCTTGAAACTTAGCGTCCAAGTCATCGCGATAATCCGCCCACCAGGTGTAATTGAACAGCAGCGTGTTTTTTGCGTTCTCGGGCGCGGTCGGCATATGCGGAGCCATTTCGATACCCAAGTCGGCGTGCGTTCCCACCAGCGGTGCGGAAGAAGCACGGGCCGGACCATAGGGGATGTACTTGGCCTGATCCGCCAAACGCTGTGTGTCTGTCGCGTAGCGCAGGTAATCCAGAGCGCGCGCCTGACGCTCCGGGGATAGACCGGCGGGAATGATCCAGCCGTCTAGATCGAAGACCTGGGCATCCCACAACATTGCGACCGGCTGACCCTGCTCTTCGATCAGAGCGAAGAGGCGGCCATTGAAGGTGGAGCCCATGACGATCTCGCCGTCGGCCAGAAGCTGGGGTGTGTCGGCAAAGGCAGTGTACCAAATGGTCTGATCTTTGATCGTGTTCAGCTTGGCGAAGGCGCGCGCCTGTCCCTCTTCGGTTTCCAGGACATCGTAGACATCTTCCATGGCGACACCGTCGCAGATCAGCGCCCATTCCAAGTTGTTGATCGGGCGTTTCTCCAAGGCGCGCTTGCCGGGATAGGTCTCGAGGTCGAAGAGCGCACAGATGTCGCTTGGCGGCGTATCGCCCACCAGATCGGTGCGATAGCCGACCGTTGTCGAATAGACGATGTTGGGGATGTGGCACTCCGACACGATCAGATCGCCGAAGTCTACCGAGGCCGGCGTTCCATCAGGGGCCGGGTTCAGCACCTCGTCGGGATCCAGGACCAGGGCCAGCCCCTCGTCGCAGAGGCGCATGGCATCGGACGCCACCGCGTCGACGACATCCCAGGTCACATTGCCCGCCTCGTTCATTGCCCTAAGCTTGGCAACGGCTTCGGCCGAGGAGTCCGAGTTGATGATCTTGACCTCTGGATTGAGCGCCATGTAGGGGTCGTGGTAGGCGCGTTGTTGCGACTTCTGATAAGCACCACCCCAGGACACGATTGTCATCTCTTCGGCAAGAGCCGATCCGGAAAAGGACAGGAGGGTCAAAACACCCACCAGCACACGACTTGTCTTCATCTTAATCTCCCTTCTAGGTTTTCTTTTGCTTACGACACAGGTTGAAAAAGCGGTCAGGCTCGGAGGACGGGCTAACGAACATCCAACGCGCGGCAGTCCTCGATCTGCCAAGAGACGTCGGCCCATTCCCCCTCTTGGAGCTGTTGGTGGCCAATGCCGTTTGGCAACTTCACGACGAAGTCTTCGGTCTGATTGATCTCAATCAGGCAGCGAATGTGGTCGCCCAGGTAGATCAGTTCCTTGACCTGACCGCTGGCGTGGTTCGGTCCAACCTTGCTCAAGGCGACTCGCTCAGGCCTAATTGAAAGGGTCGTCCTGCTGCCAACGGCTCCACAGTTGACGGCCAGCGCAGTGACGGTCAGGCCGCTGTCCAGTAGGACTTCGACCTCTTCGCCTGACGCAGACTGAACGGTCCCGCCAAGCTCGTTGTTCTCCCCGATGAACTGCGCGACGAAGGCGTTTTGCGGCCGCTCGTAAAGGTCTTTGGGAGGCGCCAGTTGTTGAATGCGGCCGTCTTCGAAGACCGCCACGCGGTCCGACATGGTCAAGGCCTCGCTCTGGTCATGCGTCACGTAGACTACCGTCACGCCCAAGCGCTCATGCAGATGTTTGATTTCAAGTTGCATGTGCTCGCGCAGCTGTTTGTCGAGCGCCCCCAGCGGCTCGTCCATCAGCACCAACTCAGGCTCGAACACCAAGGCCCGGGCCAGGGCGACGCGCTGTTGTTGGCCCCCCGACAGCTGCGCTGGTCGTCGATTGGCAAAGGTGCCCATCTGCACCATGTCCAGTGCCCGCTTGACCTTGGTCTCGCGCTCGGCCTTACCGATCTTGCGAACCGACAAAGGAAAGGCGAGGTTCTCGGCGACGGTCTTGTGCGGAAACAGCGCGTAGTTCTGAAAGACCATGCCAATGTTGCGCTTGTTCGGCGCGATGTTGTTGATCGGTCGTCCGTTCAACAGAATCTCGCCCTGCGTGGCCGTCTCGAAACCGGCCAGCATCATCAGGCAGGTGGTCTTGCCGGAGCCAGACGGCCCCAGCATGGTCAGGAACTCGCCCTTTGCGATCTCAAGGTTCAGGTCTTTGACGACGAGCGTCTCGCCGTCATAGCTTTTCTGCACGTGTTTGAAGGCGACAAAGTCCGCCCGCGATTCGATCGTCGGCATAATTCCAGCTTTCACTAAGGATGAGAGTATAGACGCGCGGCGCTTAAACGAGGATCATGGCGGAGATCTAGGTTGCTCGAACAGACACCCAAACCCTTGTCGGATGGGCTCCTGACCGGCCAAGGTGAGCAGATGCCACGCCAAGGCGGTGTTACTGGAAAGAACGGGTACGCCCACTCTTGCTTCGGCCGCTGCCACAATCCCTGCACAGCGCAGGTTGGTGCAGGCGACGAAGACCGCATCGCAAGGCGCCTGAGCCGCCACGGCCTCTATGGCAGCCAGTATGGAGGCGGGGTCTATCCGCGCGACGACCGAATCCCGCGCCTCGTTGAAGGAGGCGAAGGCGGCGATCTCAAAGCCGCTTTCTTCCAGAAGCGCACGCATCCGCGCCGAGACTTCGGGCACATAGGGTGTGACGAATCCCAGCCTGGTCGCCCGCAGTGCACGGCAAGACGCAATCGTTGCGCTGATCGGCTCGCTCACCTTGGCCTCCGGCCGGCTTTGGCGGATGGCTGCCGCCACCCGATCCGGGCCGATGACCGTTGCCGCCGAGGTGCAGCCATAGCCGATCGCAGCCAACTCTATCCCATCGGGGAACAGTTCGGCGGAGGCTGGTAGGTCGACCTCCATTTGCGCCAGAGTCTGCGATGAAACCTCGTTCTGATTTGCAATGCGATTGTGATAGACGGCAAGACCGGGCCCTTTCAGCAGGCTCGCCATCTCATGCTCTATCGTCTCGTCGGTTTTCAGGACGATCAGGCCGAGATTGGCCTTGGTCCCGATACCGGCGTCGCATTGAAAGTCGAGGTTCATCTGCTGCTATCCGATGATCGGCAGGTCTGCCGGGGCGCGCATCGACAGCAAGGTTGGCGGGCCGTCGCGAACGACGATGTTCTCTTCGTGCACCATGATCCGCCCCTCGCCGTAGCCGAGCGAGGGCTCGAGCGTGATCACCATGTTCTCGGTCAGCACGGTGTCATCGAAAGCGGCATGCGACGGCCATTCAGTCAGCTGCATCCCCAGCCCATGCCCCATGCGCCCAACATCGCCGTCCTGATCGTCCGCTTCGGCAATCACCGCCTGCATAGCCCGAAACAGCTCAGAGCAGGTGACGCCGGGCCGGGCGGCTTGCAAGCCGGCTTCCGTAGCCCGGTAAGCCACGTCGTAGGCCCGCCTGCTGGCATCGTCGGCGGTGCCGATCGCATAGTTTCGGTCGAAATCGCAGAAGTAGCCGTCGAAGACAGAGCCGGTATCCATCATAACGATGTCGCCGCGCTGCAGAGGACGGTCGGAGGGTGGCGAGATGACGTCGATGTAGCCGCCTTGATCGGCACCGCCGACCAGATAGGGCACGTCGTCGGCACCCTGCAGCAGACACTCGACCTTGAAGGCCTTGAAGGCCGCTACCAAGGGCTGCCCGGCGTGGAGCAGGCGATCAACCTTGTCGAATGTCCGAGAGGCGATGGCGCAGATGTGCGCCGTCTTTGCGATCTCCGCGTCGGATTTGACCATACGCAGGCTGCGAACGATGCCGGTCGCATCGCGCACCTCCAACCCCGGTAGGCCGTCCAGAAGGCGCTCGTAGTCCCCCAAAGGCATGCGCAGGGCTGTCTCGTGCCCCTTCAATAGTCCGACTGCGCGCCGCCGTTCGGCATAGGGCGCCAACAACGCGGTGAGGAGCGAGAGGCCATCGTTTTCGGGTGCCGGCGCGCTCCAGGTTCGAACGTCGCGAACCCAGGTCTGGCGCATCAGCGCCGCCCCGATCTCAGGAATCACGGCCACCGGCTCGCCGTCGCATGGCAGCAGCAGAAACCAGGGGCGCGTCGGGCTTTGCCAGAAGAGAGTCTGAAAGCCACTGAAGTAGCGGATCTCCGGCTCGCTGGTCAGCAGAATGGCATCAAGCCCCTGCGCGAACATCATCCGCTGTGCCCTGGCAAGCCGCGTCTCGAACTCGGCTTGGAGAAAGCCCCGTGCCGGTGTGGCGTCAGACACGCTCGCTCTCCCTCATCATATCGGCATAGACCGCCGGATCGGTGATGCCTTCCGAACCGAAGAGGAGCACGACGGACTCCCTCTCGATCCCGAGGGCTCGACGAAGTTGCGGGCGACGCGCTGCGATGACGGCAGCTGCCAGCCCGGCGACGGCGGACTCACCGGCCTCGATCTTGGGATCGCTGCCGAGCGGCTTCGCCAAGAGGCGTGCAGTCGGCGCCACCACATCGTCGGGGATCGTCAGGAAGTCGCTCGCCTCTTCGCGCAGGATCGACCAGGCCAGCTCCGATGGTTGACCGCAGGAGAGCCCGGCCATGATGGTTTCACTCTCGATCGCCACGGATGTCATTCGATCGGCCCGTGCGCTGGCCAAGAGGCAGGCGGCACGGTCGGGCTCGACCACGACGACGCGCGGGGCCGTTTCGCCCCAATGCTGGCGGAAGGCGGCGCAGATGGCCGCGGCCATACCACCGACTCCACCCTGCAGAAAGACATGGGTCGGCGGGCGCTCGAGCAATCTCGTCACCTCGTCGGTCATGACGCCATAGCCAGCCATGACATCGCGTGCAGGTTCGGTAAATCCTTGCCAAGAGGTGTCCGATACGACGAACCAGCCGTTCGCCGCCGCGGCCTCGCGGGTCATGCGGACCGAGGCATCGTAGTCGCCGTCGATGCGGATCACCCTGGCCCCCAGATCGCGCATAGCTTCGGCCCGGCCCTCGCTCACTTCAGCATGGATGTAGATGCGGCAAGGCGCGCCGAAACGCCGGCAGCCCCAGGCAAGGGACCGTCCATGATTGCCGTCGGTCGCACTGACCAAGGTAATGCGCGCTGCCTCCTCGGCATAGCGCCCCTGCCTTACGTCCTTGAGCGTGACCTCACCCTGCAGGCCGTTCGCCTTGCGCTGTCTGGCGATCTCCGCCCGCAGCACCCGCAGGGCGGCATAGGCGCCGCCCAAGGCCTTGAAGCTTCCCAATCCGAAGCGCGGCCCTTCGTCCTTATAGATGACCTGGCCGAGTTCCAGTTCCGCTGCCAAGTCATTCAGGCGGTGAAGCGGGGTCGGGGCATAGCCTTCCCACTCGGTGATCTCAGCCGCCGCGTCGCGAAATCCCTCAGGAGAGAGGACAAGGGAAGAGGCATCGCCGCGGTGGCGCCGATAGGCCGTGTGATTGATGGTGGCTTCGTCGAAAACGTCGAACACTTCAAACCCTCCTCGAGGCAAGACGATCGGAGACCAAGCTGGTCCAGAACTCCGCACCAATCATAAGAAGGTCATCGTTGAAATCATACTCGGAGGCATGCAGCGGCTTGCCATGCGCGCCCTCCGTGCCATTGCCGATCAAAAGGAAACAGCCGGGAACCGCCGTCAGGAAGTGCGCGAAGTCTTCGGAGAAAGGCATGGGTTGGCGATCGCCGATCACCCGGCTCGTCACGCGTTCGGCCGTCTGCACGGCTGCTGCGGCACAGGCACCATTGTTGATCGTCTCGACGAACTCGGTATTGAAGCCGACACGGATCTTCACATCCTCGGCGCACTCCATGCCGGCCACGATCCGGCGCATAGCCTGCTCGATCTTCTCGCGGTCTTGGGGTGAGCGAGCCCGCGCATCGCCTTTCAGTAACACTCGGCTGGGCAGGATGTTGCGTCCACCGTTGGTGATGAACTCAGTGACCGAGACCACGGCACCAGCGCCCGGTGCCAGTTTACGCGCGACGATCGATTGCAGCGCTTGCACCACCTCGGCCCCGACCAGAATGGTATCGCCGCCGACATGGGGCATGGAAGCGTGACCGCCTTGGCCGGCGATCTCTATCTCAAAGAGGCTCTCGCTGCTGCAGATCAAGCCGGAGCGGGTCGAGATTTCACCCAAGGGCGCGCCAGGCAGGTTGTGCAGCGCATAGATCTCCTCGATTCCGAAACGCTTGACCACATCCTCGTCAAGCATGGCCTTTGCGCCCAAGCCATTCTCTTCGTTCGGCTGAAATACGAAGACGACACGGCCGTCGAACGTCGGGTCCTCGGCCAGCTGTTTGGCCGCCCCAAGCAACATCGCCATATGCCCGTCGTGTCCGCAGGCATGCATGACACCCTCGACACGCGACGCATGGGGAAGGCCGGAGGTTTCCTGAATCGGTAAGGCGTCCATCTCGGCACGCAGTGCAATCGTGCGCGTCGAGGCACCGGCAGCCAAGATCCCGATCACGCCTTTGCCGCGATGGACCGTCAAGCCCCAACGCTGCAAGGCCTCGGCAATACGCGCCGCCGTCCGAGTCTCTTCGAACCCCAGCTCCGGGGTGCGGTGAAAATCGTGGCGAAACGCCATCATCTCGTCGTGCAACGACCGGCAGATGAGCTTGCCTTGTTGTGACCCTTCAAGTGGCATGGACTGCTTTCCTCCTCGCCGAAAAACTTAGCCCTAAGCGCCATTGCATTTTCCGCTCTTTGCCGGTAGCTTCTTCCGAATCTCGTATAGTTTTATGAAGATCAGGACCAAAAACGGAAAATGGACCAGTTTGATCGGCACATCTTGTCTTATCTTCAGACCGATGCCCGAATGACGGCCGAGAAGCTGAGTACGCTGGTTGGCTTATCGCCTGCCGCCGTGCAGAAGCGCGTTAAGAAACTGCGCGACAGTAGAGTGATCCAGCGGGAGATCGCCGTGCTCGACCCCGAGCGCCTGGGCCAGAAGGTCACCATCGTCGTCGAGGTCAACCTCAGCCGCGAGACCGTCGATATACTGGATGCCTTCAAGAGGCGGATGCGCGAGGCGCCCGAAGTACAGCAGTGCTACTATACAACTGGAGAAGTCGATTTCATTCTCGTCGTCGTCGTAAAAGATATCAGCGAGTATGAAGCCTTCACGCACAAATATTTCTTCAGCATGCCACAGGTCGAAAAGTTCAAGAGTTCGGTTGTCATGGACCGTGTGAAAGCGGAATTGAGCATACGTGTCTTCGAATGAAGCAGCAGCCGGCACGGCGGGTGCAGCGTCCCTAGCCCGAGTAGCTTGCCAGGATGAGGCCGTCATCGCGCCTGGCGGAGTCCGATCCGCTAGAAGAAGGTCGAAAAGCGTAGCCTTGCGCTGCGCTTGAGGCCGCCGACACCGCGGGCGGCCGGCCCGACGCGACCCGAAGGGTGGGCGATACAAGCCGACCCTATCCTGGTCAAGTATCCGGGCTAGCTTGGCCGCGCGCTAGAGACAAACTCTTGTCGCAGCCAATCCCTGAAGGCCTGAGCGGCGGCCTGTGTGCCTTGTGTAGAGTCCGTCAGCGCGAGGTAGTGCGATTGGCCGAGCGGCATCCGCGCGCCGACAATCTTTAGCGGGCGTCCCGAACGGATGGCCTCGGCAGCGAAGCGTTCGATGACGATCGCCCAGCCGCGCTCTGCAGCGACCAGTTCGCAGGCCGCCACCGAGGTGTCGACGATGAGACGCACCGATCCGACGTCGTGGGCGATACCAAAGTTGGCCAAGTAACGGGAGAGATGATCGTCGAAGCCTAGAATGTGAATTGGGTTGCATCGCAAAAGGTCGCCGATTGAACCGATGGTCTGGGCGGTTTCTTGCCCGCAGACCGGGACGATGTACTCATCGGATAGCTTCTCCAGACGACCGTCGACGCGGTCGTGCGGCGCAACGACGATGTCCAGATCCACAGCCTGACTGTCATGCGCCTCCGGCCAGATCGAGGTTACCAGCTTGATCCCAACGCCCGGGTGTTGGGCTTGGAATGCAGCCAGTTTCGGCGACAACCAGACGATAAAGGCCATCGAAGCCCGAACGACGATCGTACTCGTCATGTCAGGACCGAACAGTCCGTCCGTTGACAGACGCAGTTGCTCAAGCGCCTCGCGAACAGAGGGCAGGTAGGCCTTGCCGATCTCCGTCAGTCGCAGGCTCTTCGGCCGGCGGACGAACAAGGCCTGTCCGAGCTTGCCTTCCAGCGCCTTGATGTGCTGGCTCACAGCAGTTTGTGTCAGGCCCAGCTCGCGGCTTGCCGTGGTGAAGCTTTGATGTCGGGCCGCCGCTTCAAAGGTACGGAGCCAGTTCATATTGAGGTGCCTGTTCATGGTGTTTGCATAAGTTTTTTATGGTCATGAGTCCATATTATTTCGTTTTTCTTACAAGCCGACAGACTGCACAGTGGGCGCCGGCAACCGAGACCGGCGAGGACCTCTCTCGCGGGCTTCGGGCAAAGACCGTCGCAGGAGGGTATGATGACCGACATTGCCTTCAACGATCGCACCGACATGGCTTTGAACCTGGTCGACCTGGAGCGCTACCCGATCGCCGACCTTGATCGAGGCAAAGGTGCCGCTTTCCTGCTCCGATGCCAACAGCAGATGGACGCCATCGGTTGGTGCAGTTTCGACGGTTTCGTTCGCCCCGACGCGATCGCTGCGTTATCCGCGGAAGCAAAGGGTTTGCTGCCAAACGCCGAAACGCTGACAGCCAAACGCACCATCCATCAGGAGGCCGTCGACCCAACCCTGCCCGACGACGACCCCGGGAGTCGGGCCTATGTGCATCGTGCACTCCAACTTGCCAATGATCAGATTCCCGCAAGCACCCTGATCCAGCGCCTCTACAGATCGGAGCGCCTGACTGAGTTCATTCGACGGGTGCAGAGGAAAGCAGAACTCTACCGCTGTGCCGATGCCTTCCAAGCCTTGAACATTGTGGCGTTGGAGCCGGGCATGCAGCACGCATGGCACTACGACACGACCGAATGCACCGTAACCTTGTTGCTGCAGGCAGCTGAACGCGGAGGCCTGTTCACCTTCCTCCCGCATTCTCGCAGCGAGGCAGGAGAGGACCGCGAAGCGGTATGCCGCTTTCTTGCCGGCGACAGGTCGCAAGCAGAGAGTCTAAGCCTTGATGCGGGTACGCTCACCCTGTTTCGGGGTGGCTACGCGCTACACGGCGTGACCAGGGTCGAGGGCGGACAGCCACGCGTCACGGCCGTCCTGACCTATGACCAGCAGCCCGATCGCGTGATCAGCGACGAGATCAATGTTCGTATTTACGGACAACGTGCAGCGCGCATCCTGGAAGATCGCAATAGGAACCCCGCGCTCACAAAGCCGAGAAAGGAAGAGCATTCATGAAATCAGCACTCCTGGTCATCGACGTTCAGATGGCCTTCGTTCATGACGATGAGGCTGGCGCGAAGCGCTCTTGCCCGCAGGCGGAAGGCAACATCGCAGCCTTGCTGGACACCTTCCGAGAGCGGGGAGACATGATCCTCCACATCCATCATCACGGCCTAGACCCTGACGATCCTTTTCACGCCCGGGCCCCAGGCGCAGCCGTGCAGCCCTTTGCCGAGCCAAGAAGCGGTGAAGCTGTGACGGTCAAACATGTGGCCAGCGCATTCGTCGGCACCAATCTGGAGCAGGATTTGCGCAGCGCCGGGGTCGAGCGCTTGGTCATCTGCGGCGCCACGGCCAATCACTGCGCCGAATCGACGGCACGTTCGGCCGGCAACCTCGGCTTCAACACCCTCTACGCATCAGATGCGGTCTGGGCCTATGCCGCGACCGGCCCCGACGGCGTAGCGCACGACGCCGAGCAGATTCATTCCGTGACGCTCGCCAACCTCGACGGAGAGTTCGCGACAGTGCTGCCTACGAACCAAATCCTTGCGCTTCAATGAAGCGCTGAAGCAGTTCTCTGGAGCGCGCCTCTAGAGATGCCCGTAGAAATCCCGGTGCGCAACTGCCGACCAAGCAAAGTCCAGCAGGGTCGACCAGGAGAAGACCGCTAGACCGGTTGCCTGCTGCACAGCGCGGCCGAAGGGCGGATAGCCGGTGCACTCAAGCACCAGCGCGCCCAATCGGGGCTCCTCCCTCTGCATCGCCAAGGCGGCTTCGACCATCTGTGCTTCGCAGAGGTCGAAGTCGCAGCCGGGCGGGTCCGGGCGCTGACCGGCGGTGCCCCAAAGCTTGCGGGTCTCCGGCAGGTCGGTAGAGGTCACACAGTCATAAAAATTGAAGAGACGGTAATTGGATCCCAAGCGCACGCCCACCGCCTCAAGGTGCTGATCGCTCAACTCCTCCGGCCCACCGGTGAAGACGCCAACGACTCGATCCGGGCCGATAAGGTTCTGCGCCCAGCCGATCTGCAGCAGGCTGGACATAAAGACCGGCACAGTCAATGCGGCGGCCACATGCCTTTGATAATACGCAAAGAAACCGCACTCTGCAGCGATCGCCCGGCAGCCGTAGGTATCCTGCAAGTTGCGCGCCGCCGCAATGATCGGCTCGACGTGCTGCTCCAGGTCCTTGTCCGGGCCATCGACCAGGTTCCAGATATCTAGGTCCTTGATCACCTGGTACTGAATCGGATAGCCCCAGGCGCTGGCGTTGCGGACATCGCCGGGAAAGCCCGGAAAGACATCGTCCAATAGGAGAACGCCTAGGCCGGCGCCGTAGAGCAACTGACCCGGTCGTGCGCGACTGTGCTGCAGGAAGCGATCCCTGTTGGTCGACTGCATGCGGCAAACTCCCTCTTTCTTCTTAACCCAGCTCCGCCCCGCCCTCGGCAATGCGGCGACCCGTGAAGGCATCCAGTGCGGCCTTTGCCGCCTCGGCCATTGGCGGCGACCGATACTCTCCCAGAGCCCGCTTGTAGAGGCCGTGCGCCCTTGCGGTCGCATCCTCAGCGCCCGCTTCCTGCCAGGCTTCGTAGTTGGTGGTGTTGGTGATGAGAGGGCTATAGAAGGCGGCCTCGAAGCTCTCAATCGTGCGCTCGGTACCGAAGAAGTGTCCTCCCGGTCCGACCGAACGGATCTCTTCGATCGACAGCACCTCCTCGGTGACAGGCACCGGCTGGAGCCACACCGCCATCATCTGCAGGATCTCGACGTCGAGAATGAATTTCTCGAAAGAGGCGCAGAGCCCACCCTCGAGCCAGCCCGCAGCGTGCATTACCACGTTGGTTCCGCCAGTGACGGCCGCCCAAAGCGAGCCTTGCGACTCGTAGAGCGCCTGGGCGTCGGGCAGGTTTGCATTGTTGAAGTTGGCCGCCCGGAAGGGCAGGCCCAGGTGGCGGGCAAGCTGAGCGCCGATCTGAACGGCCTTGTTCGACTCCGGCGTGGCAAAGGCCGGCGCACCGGTCTTCATGTCGACATTGACCGTCTTGGCGGCGGTCACGACCGGTGCACCTGGGCGCACCAGTTGCGCCAAGACCAGGCCCGCCAGAGCCTCGGCACTGGACATGGAGACGGCGGCGGCCAGCGGGACCGGCATGGTGGCACCGGCCAGCGAGAAGGGTGAGATCAGGGCCACCTGGTTGTGCCGGGCGAGTTCGATCACCCCGGCGGCCATGGGTCCGTCGTACTGCAGCGGCGAGTTGGTGTTGATGATGGAATAGGTTCTGGGCTGCTCGATCAGAGCCTGGCGCCCCTCCAGACCGAGGCTCAGCGCCACCAGCTCCAACCCGTCCCAAAGCCGCTGGCGTCCTTGCGCAAAAAGGTAGGGCACCTTGTCGGAGAGCGTCAGCATAGTGCGCGTGCTCTCCAGATGGCGGATCTCCACCGGCACGTCGTTCGGCTCGACCGGCGAGCCGGCGATCATGTGGATGATGTTGAAGTGCTGGCCCAGGCGGACGAAGTCGGCAAAATCGGCCAAGCTGCCGGAACGCCGGCCGCGTACCAGGTCGGAACAATTCGGCGGTCCCAGCACGGTCGAGAAGGCAAGCGCATCACCGCCGATCTCGACGGTTTTGGCGGGATCGCGCGGCGTTAGGGTGAAACGGCTGGGCGCGGTCGCAAGCGCATGGGTCACCAGTTCCTCGCCGATGCGCACCCGCCCTTCCGCGTCGACCGGTGCCCCTGCAGCACGGAAAATCGACAGGGCCTCCGAGTCGTTGAAGACGATCCCGATCTCTTGCAGGATTCGCAGCGAATTCAAGTGGACTGCTGCGATCTCGTCGTCCGAGAGGATCTGCACGAAGGGTGCGCGCAGGCGCGGCTGCGACCAGGGCAGCTGCTCGATCGGCAGTGCCCGACGATCCGGCGTACGGCGACGGCGCGTGCGGGGCGAAGACATGGGCTAGACCACCGCCAGAGCCGGCGCCAGCCGCAAGATCTTGCGCGCCTCGGCGGGGCTGGCGGGATGCCGGTCGTAGTCGGCGCAAAGCGCCGCCACGCGGGCAACCAGCTCGGCATTGCTCTCCGCCAGGCGCTGCTTGTCGTAGCGGATATTGTCCTCCAGTCCGGTGCGGCAATGGCCGCCCATCGCAAGCGCCCAGTGGTTCACTTCCAGCTGGTGGCGACCCAGGCCTGCCGCGGTCCAGGTCGCGTCGGGCAGAAGCGCGCGCATCTCTTCGACCTCGAAGGCTAGAATCTGCCGCCTGGCCGGTTGTGCGCCCTTGATGCCCATCACAAACTGCAGGTGCGGCGGCGAAACCAGCAGACCTTCGGCGACCAGATCGGCGGCGTTGTAGAGCATGGCCAGATCGAAGATCTCACACTCCGGCTTGATGCCCTGCTCCAGCATCTGCGAGGCCAGCGCGCGGATGAACTGTGGCGGGTTCTCGTTCACGAAACTGGGGAAGTTGACCGAACCGGTGGCTAAGGAGGCCATATCGGGCTGCAGGTGCAGCATGCCGCCCCGCTCTTCCAGCTTGCGGCCACGGGCACCGGTCGAGAACTGCACGATCATGCCGGGGCAATGCTTGCGGATGCCGGCCTGCACCGCCTCGAACAAAGACGGGTCGGATGAAGGCTTCTCCGCGCCATCGCGGACATGGATGTGGACCAGCGACGCGCCGGCCTCGAAGGCGGCGTGGGTCGATTCGATCTGCTCGTTCACCGTGACCGGTACCGCAGGCGTGTCGGCCTTGCGCGGAACCGAACCGGTGATCGCGACCGTGATAATGCAGGCTGTGCTCATAGCTCCCCCAAATCGGGCAAAGGGTCCGGAACCGGGACCGTGTAGTTGAGATGCGCCCGGCCGCCGTCTGGATAGAGGGTCTGGCCGGTGACGTAGGAGGCCTCGTCGCTGGCCAAGAAGGAGACGACGCTGGCCACCTCCTCGGCCCGGCCGAGGCGTCGCATCGGGGTGCGCGAGAGGATGCGCCGGTAGGCAGGCTCGTTCTCGCCCAGCCCTGCCGTCAGAGGCGTTAGGATCGTGCCCGGCCCCACCGCATTCACACGTACTGCCTTGTCCGCCAGAGCGATGGCGAAGATGCGGGTCAATTGATTGATGCCGGCCTTGGAGATGCCGTAGGGCACCCGATCCGGGATCGCCAGCTCGGCTTGCGCAGAAGACATGTTGACGATCGCGCCGCCGCCCTGGGCGACCATCACCTTGGCCGCCTCCTGTGTACCCCAAAAGGTGCCCTTCAAATTCACGTTCAGCACCCGATCCAGCTCCTCCTCGCTCAGCTCCAGGGCGGTGGTGCTGCAGGAGACGGCGGCATTGTTCACCATGATGTCCAGGCGGCCAAAGCGCTGCACAACAGCCTCGACAAGCCCAACGACAGCGGCTCGAGAGCCGACATCGCAAGTGAAGGCGCTCGCACGCTGACCATCCCGATCCAAGCTTTGCGCACGTCCGGCAACGGCCTCGCCTTGCAGGTCGGAGAGGACAACCGTCGCCCCTTCACGAAACAGCAGTTCCGCACAGGCCGCACCGATGCCCTGCGCAGCGCCCGTCACCAAAGCGATCTTGCCGTCGTGACGCATCTCTATCCCTCCTCCTTACCGAAGCCGCCACCGCCGCCGGTTTTGATCGATACCAGGTCGCCGTGGTTGAGAAGATGCTGACCGGAGGCCGGCATCGCTCGGCCGTTGATCTGAAACTTGGCCGCTTCGCCGGCGGCTCCGCCCTGCAATCCAGGTGCGGGACATCGCACGCGATTCACCATGAAGGACGCGATGGCCGGAGCCTCACCAAGAAAACGAAAGTCGAAGGCGATGCCGTCACCACCCTGTTGCCTGCCACGTCCACCGGATCCATGCCTGACCGCGCGCCGCAGCACCTGGATCGGCGCCTGGCCCTCCATCACTTCGATCGGCGTGTTGGAGAGGTTGGAGGGAAAGCTGACGGCACTGGCGCCCGCTTGACCGCCGCTGGCACCCTGACCGGCGCCCAGAAAGGCATTGACGGCATAGCGCGCTGCACCGCCAAGGCTGGCGATCTGCAGGTTGTTGGACGGCGAGCCCGGTGCCGCCTGCACCCCTTCGGGCAATGCATCCGCCAGCGCGCCGAAGATGGCTGGCGGCAGTAGATGCCCGATCATGCCGCGGGCACCGCAAGGTGCCGGTCGACGCGGGTTCAGGATCGAGCCCTCGGGTGCCGTGACCGCGATTGGCCGAAAGGCCCCCTCGTTGTTCGGAATCCAAGGCGCGAAGAGCGCCTTCAGGGCATAGGCAGAATAGGCGAAGCTATAGTTCATCACCGTGTTGATCGCCAGGGGCAGTTGCGGTGAGGATCCCGCGTAATCGACGCTCACCTGGTCCCCGTCGATGGTGACACATACAGCGATCGTCACCACCCCCCCCGGCAGCTCCTCCGGCCCGTCGTTCTCAATCACGTAACGCCAAGTGCCATCGGGCGCCCCTTCGATGGCTCGCCGCATAGCCGTTTCGGTCCGATCGATCACCTCGGCGGCAAAGGTATCCAGATCGATCTCCATCTCGTCCAACAGCCCGTTCAAGCGCTGTCCCAGAGTTTGCACGCAAGCGACCATGGCCCAAACATCGCCTAGGGTCTCGTCGGGAACCCGCACGTTCTGGCGCAACAGACGCACAAGGGTCGCGTCCGCCTCACCGGCCGCCATCAAGCGCATCGGCGGGATCTGAAATCCCTCCTCGTAGAGCTCGCGGTTGGCGGGATTGCGCAAACGGCCGCCGATGTCCGGCAAGTGGCTGACGACGCCGGCGAAGGCCACGACCCGCCCATCGCGGAAAATCGGGCAGGCGATCGAGGCGTCATTCAAGTGGCCGGAGCCATGCCAGGGGTCGTTGGTGATGAAGACATCGCCCGCGCGCATAGTCTCGATGCCGTGCTCTTGGATGAAGACGCAGATGGTCGCCGGCAAGGTGGCGATGAAGGAAGGGATCGACTGCGAAGACTGCGCCAGGCTGCGCCCCTTGGCATCGGTCAGCACCACCGCGTAGTCGTTGGCCTCCCGCACAAGGGTAGAGAAGGAAGCGCGCACGAAGGCTACAGCGGCCTCATCTACGACACTCAGCAGCCTGGTCCAGAGGATCTCGATGGCGATGGGATCGAGCCGGGTCATACCGCCACCTCCTCCAGCTGCACCTCGATCGTCGCATCCGGAAGGACCCTGACATCGGCCGGACGCGCCACCACAAAAGTCGATTCCGCTTCGCAAATGACGCAAGGACCGCGCAAGACGCTCCCGGGCGAGAGACCTGCCCGCTCATACTCCGGCACGGCCGCGAAGGCAGAACGGTCCGGCAGGTAGATCGAGCGTTCTCTCGTCTTTTCCTGATGGACCACGGCGGGCGCAGCCAGTCGGAACCGGCGGGGACCCGCGCCGGCCAATCCCCAGACCCTCCAGGTGACGGCCTCCGGCACGCCGCCCGGCACGGTCACACCGAAGACCTCGGCATAGGCCGCAAGAAAGGCCGCCTCCAGCGCGCGAGAGTCCAGTGGATGACGTGGATCGATGGCGACCTCGACGTTTGCGCCCTGGCCGCGATAGCGCAGCTCCGCGGTAGCCTGCATCTCCAACGACCCGGCAGCGATGCCACTTTCGGCCAACTCCTGTCCGATCTCCGCGCAGGCCTGATCCAGGCGTGCCTTCAGGTAGGTCCGGTCCAGCTCTTCCAGTATCTCGATCCGCGACCAGGAGCGGTCGGCCCTGGCAGGCGCTGCAAGGAAGCCCAGGCAAGAGCCCACACCCGATGCAATGGGGCAAAGAATGCGACGGATGCGCAGCCGTCTGGCGACCTCGACGGCATGCAGCGGCCCGGCACCGCCAGTCGCCACCAAGGCGAAGTTCCGCGCATCGAGGCCCTTCTCGGCAATGTGCGTGCGCGCCGCGGAGGCCATGGCCTCGTTGACGATGTCATGGATGCCCCAGGCCGTTGCCAGCGCGTCCAAACCAATTGCGGTCCCGACGCGCTCAAGCGCTGCACGGGCGCGCTCGGGATGGAGCTGCATGCGTCCGCCCAGAAAACCCTCAGGGTCCAAGTAGCCAAGAAGCAGGTCGGCATCGGTCACTGTCGCCTTCTTACCACCCTGGCCATAGCAGGCCGGTCCAGGCTCCGATCCGGCGCTCTCCGGCCCGACCTTAAGCAGGCCGAGCGCATCGCAGCGGGCAAGCGAGCCGCCGCCGGCGCCGATCTCAATCAGGTCGATGGAGGGTGCGACTGCCGGCAGGCCGCTGCCCTTCTTAAAGCGCTTCTCGCGGGCAAACTCGAAGACATGTGTGATGTCCGGCCGCCCCTCGACGGCGACACAGGCCTTGGCTGTCGTGCCCCCCATGTCAAAGGCCAAGACCTGCTGGGCGCCCTGGGCGGCAGCGCAGTTAATCGCGCTGATGACGCCGCCGGCCGGTCCCGACTCAAGCAGTCGGATGGGGAAGCGGGCGGCCTGCTCGGCCGTGGTAAAGCCGCCGTTCGAGACCATGATGTCGAGACGCCCCTCGATGCCGAGCTCAGCCAGGCGACCCTTCAAACTGTCCAGATAGCGCTCGACCAGAGGGCGGACGTAGGCGTTGGCCGCAGTCGTGGACATCCGCTCGTACTCGCCAATCTCGCCCGCCACCTCGGCCGAGAGCGAGACCGGCAGGCTCGGCGCTTTGGCAGCCAGCACCTGACGCACTTGCTGTTCGTGGCGCGCAGAAACCGGCGCATGCAGCAGGCAGACGGCGACAGAGACCGCACCGCTCTGGGCAACAGACTCCGCCAGCCTATCGAGGTCTTCGTCGTTCGCCGCGTGCCACTCGCTGCCGTCGGGGCCCATGCGCAGCGCCAGTTCGAAGCGGTCCGCCTGCCCGACCAGCGGTTCAGGATAGGACAAGCCCAGATCATAGGTGTCGTAGCGCAGCTCCCGCCGGATATCGAGCGCATCGGCCATGCCGCAGTTGGTCACCAACGCGGTGCGCGCGCCCTTACGCTCAAGCAGCGCGTTGGTGATCAGGGTGGTGCCATGCACGACCTGGCCGACCGTGCCGTCCCGTGCAGCAAGCAGGCTCTCGGCGACCCGACCCAGCCCCTCGCCGGGATCGGCCGGCGTGGTCAGAGACTTGGCCAGCCAGATCTCTCCGGTCTCCGGATCGAGGAGCACGCCGTCGGTGAAGGTGCCGCCGACGTCGATGGCGATACGCAGGCTCATGAGATCAAGCGCCGATCGGCAAGTGAGCGAAGGCAGCGGCCTCGTCGCGCGCCTTGGCCAAGGCGTTGGCCAGGGCCGCTGAGACGAGAATGCCTTTTCGCTCGGCCAGATCCCGCGCTGCCGCCGCCCGCGCACCGGGCAGGCGCACCGGCAGATCTTCCGTCACCGGATCGACGGCCTCGATAGCCGCAGCGATCTCAGCGATCTTGTCGGCCAAGGCGGCAGCACCGCCGAACCCCTCAGGATCGAAAGCCAGAAAGAGGTGGCTCACCCCGGCGGCTTTGCTGCTGGAATCTTGTGGCGGCCTGACCTTGGCGCCGATCGTTCCACAGGATAGCGAGACGCAGAGCAGTTCGACCAGCAGGCAGAGCAGTGTTCCCTTGGGGCCGCCGAGCGCCTGCATGCTTCCCTGCAGGGCAGCCTCCGGCATTGTCGTCGGCTGGCCGGCAGCATCGAGGGCCCAGTCCGCTGGGATCGCTTCGCGCTCAGCTGCCGCCTTGCGGATGCGGGCGCGAGAGCCAAGGGTGCTGGCCAGATCGATGACCAGAGGCGGGCCGTCGACGCGCGGGAAGCCGGCGGCGATTGGGTTGGTACCGAAGAGAGCCTTGCGTCCACCCCGCGGCGCGACACTGGGCGAGGCATTGGAGAAGACCAGGCCGACTTGATTCTCGGCGACCATGCGATGCACGAAATAGGAGGCAACCCCGAAGTGACCGGAGTTGCGCACCGCGACGGCACCGACCCCGGCCTCCTTTGCCAGAGCGACGGCACGATCAGAGGCGGCAAGAGCCGCCAGGATTCCTGGCGCCTGATCGCCATCCAGCGTGGCAGCCGCAGAGCGTTCACCCTCGAACATGAAATTTGGTCGAGCCTTGAGCGCGCCGCGCCGCAGTCCGTTGATGTAGGCCGGCAGATGCATCAGGCCGTGACTTTCGATGCCGCTGGCCTGCGCGAAGACCAGGCAGTCGGCCATGGCGCGCGCAGCCTTGCAACCCAGGCCGGCGCGAACCAGCAGGTCGGCCGCCAGACCTGCAAGCTGTGAGAGTCTCGCGGTATCGCCGGGCAGTGGTGTGAGAGGAAGCGCGTGCATGGCTTAGATCGCGCCCACTGTCTCGTAAACCGGCGTAACCCAGCCGCGCTCTCGGTTTTTCTCCCCGGTCACAGCAGAGAAGTAAGCAGCCTGAAGCTGACGGGTGAGGCCCCCGACCTTGCCAGCACCGATCGCCAGACCGTCCAGTGCCACGATCGGCAAGATCTCGGCAGCCGATCCGGCGAAGAAGAGCTCGTCGGCGGCATAGAGCTCGCTGCGGTCGACGGCACGCTCCTCGATATCAAGACCGCTCTCTTCGGCCAGGGTCAGGACAGTCGCTCTGGTGATGCTCTCTAGAATGCCGCTGGTCTGATCCGGCGTCACCAGACGGCCCGCGCGCACCAGGAAGAGGCAGGCGCCAGGACCCTCGCCAACCTTGCCGGCCTCGTTCAGCATGACCGCGTCATCGTAGCCGTCTGCCTGGGCTTGAAAACGGGCAAGGCGCGCATTGGCGTAATTGGCGCCGCACTTGATACGCGGCGGCATGGAGTTATCGGAGAGGCGGCGCCAGGAGGAGATCTGGGCGCTGATCCCACTCTCGACCTTGGTCGAGCGCGGTCTGGCGCCGGCATAGACCATCCAGCTGACCGGGCCCGCTACATGATGCTCCGAGGCTTCGGCCAGATAGGCGGTGGCCCGGATATGGGAGTTTTCACGGCGCTCATGGCTGCGCAACAGGGCCGGGATCGCCTGGCCGACCTCCTCCACCGATACATCCGGGGCAAAGCGCAATAGCTTCATGGATTGTTCCAAGCGTTCCATGTGTTCGCGAAGGCGAAAGACGTAGAGCTGTTCATCGCGTGGGTTCCAATAGGCCCGCAGACCCTCGAAGACGTTGAGGCCATAGCGCATCGCCGCCGACATCAAGTGGACGGTCGCAGCTTCGTAGGGAACCAGAGCGCCGTTCACGATCATCGGCCCTTGGGCGGGCGGGCTCATGACGACCCCTCCGCGTCAGCCAGGCGGAAGCGGGCGAGCCACAGCCCCTCCTCCTCTTCTTCAAGGGCCAGGCGCACACGCGCGCCGACCGTGAAGCCGAAGCCCTCGGGCGAATCGATGATGTTGGTCATCAGGCGCGGTCCTTCGTCCAGTTCCACGATGGCGACGTTGTAGGGAAGTCGATCCTTCAAGTGCTCGGCATAGGCCTGGTGATAGACCACCCAGGAAACCAGGTGACCCCAGCCACCCGCGGCCGCCCAAGTGGGTTCAGGCGCCAGGCAGCCGGGGCAGGCCGCTCGCGGCGGCAGCCAGGCCAACTGGCAGGCTCCACAGCGCTGAAACTGAAGCTTGCCGGCGGCAAGCCCCTCCCAATAGGGCCGGTTGACCTCGGTGATCTCGGGGCGCGGGCTCATGTCGGGTGCCCCAAGATCAGGGTCGCGTGGGTGTGCATCGAGCCACCCTGGTTGGAGACGATGCAGGCACGCGGGTCCTTGACCTGCAGGCGGGCATCGCCGCGCATCTGGCGTGCGCCCTCGATGACCAATTGCAGGCCGGGGGTCCCGCTTTCCGACAGCAACCCGCCGGAGGTGTTGAGCGGCAGCCTCCCCTCGGGTCCAATGCCTTCGGCCAGCGCGAAGGCGCCGGCCTGGCCGCGCGGCGCCAGGCCATAGTCCTCCAGGGTTTGCAGTACGGTGACGGTGAAACAGTCGTAGAGCTGCGCCACATCGATGTCGGTAGGTCCCAAGCCGGCCATGGCGAAGGCCGTCTCGGCCGAAGCTTCCGCCATGGTGTGGGTCAGATCCGGGCGCAGATGCACGTCCCAGCTCTCCTGCCCTTGGCCGAACCCCAGGATCGGTACGGCCTTGTCGATCCCCAAGGCACGGGCGCGCTCGGCTGAGGTGACGATGACGGCGGCACCGCCGTCGGAGACCAGGCAGCAGTCGTCACGCCGGAGCGGCTCAATCAGCGCGCGGCCCTCGAGATAGGCCTCCATCGAGAGCGCCTGGCGCAAGTGTCCCTCGGGATTCTCCAAACCGTTCGCTCGTGCCTGGACGGCGATGGCACCAAAGTGCGCGTCCGGCGTGGCATAGCGCTGCTTATAGGCCTGATGGATCATCGCGTAGCCGGCAGCAGTCGCGTACCAACCATAGACCGCGTCGTCGCCGCGAGGCCGATGATAGACCGCGCGAGACCCCGTCCGAGGCGTGTCGCCATAGCAGACCAACGCCATCTCCATCAGCCCGGCCTCAATCGCCATCGCGGCATAGGAGATGAGCGAGATGTTGGCAGCCCCGCCTTGATCAAGCGCTCCACCCACGCGCGGTCGAAGACCCAGCGCTTCGGCCACCTTCTGCCCATAGAGGATCGAAGGCGCAGAGTTGGCCATCTTGACCAGAACCCCGTCCAACTGCGTCTTCTCGATCCCGGCATCGGTCACGGCCTTGCGGGCGGCCTCGACGATCAGGTCGATGCGATCGCGTCCTGGATGCTTGCCGTATCGCGTGTGGCCGACACCGGCGATCACCGTGCGCCCACGCATCAGATGACCCCTTCGCGAGAGAGGTCATCCAAGTCGTAGCCCAGCGCGCCGAAGACCTCGGCATTGTCGGCGCCATAGGCAGGGCTGTGGCGGTAGTCGGCTTGCGGCGTGTCCTCATAGCGTAGGGCCGAGCGCATCACGGTGATGGCGCCATAGTCGGGGTGATCGATATCCAGCAGGGCGCCGCGCGCACGCAGGCTCCGATCACTTACCACCTCCGGCAAATCCCGCACCGGCGCGCTAGGCACCCGATGCCGTGCCAAGAGTGCGGAGATTTCCGCCTTGCTTCGGGCAGCGGTCCAGTCGGAGACCAGAGCGTCCACCATCTCCATGTTGGCCACCCGATCGCGCATACTGCGGGTCTGGGGTGCCGATTTCAGGTCTGGCCTGCCCAGACACTCGGCCAAAGCCTGCCAATGCTTGTCGCTGTTGCAGATGATGGCGAGGTAGCCGTCGCGCGCCGGATAGACGTTGTAGGGGCAGAGGCTGAGCCCGCCGTGGCGATTGCCGGTCCGAAGCGGGATGTCGTCGCGCTCGCCATAGGTCATGCCGATGTTTGAGGCCATCGCGGGATAGACGGCCTCCAGCATGGCGACGTCGATCCTGGCCCCCTCGCCGCTACGCTCACGGCGGAACAAGGCCGTGGCGATGGCGCCATAGAGGTGCACGCCGCCGAAAAAATCACAGAGCGCGGCACCGGACTTGACCGGCGGATTCTCGGCAAAGCCGGTGACGCTCATGACGCCGGAAAGCGCCTGGACCGTCAGATCCATGGCAGGCAAGTCCCGGTTTGCACCCTCTTGGCCATAGCCGGACCCCGAAGCCAGGATCACACTCGGGTTGTGCGCCTTAAGGGCCGCATAACCGATGCCCAGTCGATCCATGACGCCCGGCGCATAGTTCTCGGCCACGACATCGGCGGTCTCGACCAGACGCAGGAAGAGGTCGCGCCCCTTCTCCGTCTTCAAGTTCAGCGAGATCGAGCGCTTGCAGGCATTCAACATGGCGAAGGGTACGCCGGCGCCCGAGCGCGCGTCGCGCCGGCGCAGAAACTCGCCGCCCGGCGGCTCCACCTTGATCACCTCGGCGCCAGCCATGGCCATCAGGAAGGTGGCATAGGGCCCGTTGTAGATCTGCGTCAGGTCCAAGACCCGCAATCCGGCAAAGGGCAGGGTTCCAGACATGCTCATTGCCCCCGAAAAGAGGGCTGGCGCTTCTCGGCAAAGGCCACCTTCGCTGCCTTGGTGTCTTCGCTGGCGTGCAGGATTCGATTGACCAATTGCTCCATGCGCAATCCCGAGGCCAGATCCATGTCCTGAGAGCGGATCGCCAGCTCCTTTGCCGCCTGAACCGCCAAGGGCGCGTTCTCGGCGATCTGCAGGGCCATTTCCCGCGCGGTCGCCATCAAGGCTTCCGCAGGAACCACACGATTGACCAGGCCCCAGCGGGCGGCCGTCTCGGCATCGATGCGCTCACCCAGCAACAGCATCTCCATGGCCACGGCATAGGGCAGCTGCTTCATCACCCGCTGCGTGCCGCCGTTGGCCGCAATGATCCCGCGCTTGACTTCGGCCAAGCCGAAACTGGCGTCCTCGGCCGCGACCCGCAGGTCGGTGCCGAGCAACAGGGTCATGCCGCCGCCGACGCAGAAGCCATTCACCGCGGCGATCACCGGCTTCCAGATCTCCAAACCACGGTTGAGCAAGGGGTCCTTCTGCGTCAGCCATAGCGCAGACAACTCCTGCTCGCGACCGACAAAGGACTTAATATCCGCACCGGCGCAGAAGGCCTTGTCGCCGGCACCAGTGACGATGGCCACGCGGATTTCTTCCTCGTCACGGACTCGCTGCCAGGCGGCCGAGAGCAGGGCATAGTGCTCTTGGTCCAGCGCGTTCCTGCGTTCGGGCCGGTTGATGGTTATCGTCGCGATGCCCTGGGCGAGTTCGAAGTCGATGGACATGCCGTTCAGCCCCGTAGCAGGTCGCGGGCCAGCACCATGCGCTGCACCTCCGACGGCCCCTCGCCGATGCGCTTGATGCGCAGCTCGCGATACCAGCGCTCAAGCGGCATCTCCTTGGCCAACCCCATGCCGCCCAAAATCTGTACGCAGCGATCGATCACCCGACCGGCGGTCTCGGTGGCGTAGACCTTGGCGATTGAGGCGTCGGTCTTGATGTCCCGGCCCAGATCCCCGTTCCATGCCGCCTGCCAGGTCAGCAGACGCGCAGCCCGTAGCTCCATCTCGCTGTCGGCGATCATCCACTGGATCGCCTGCTTGTCCGCCAGCAAGGACTTGTGGACGTGGCGCTGTCGCGCCCACTCTATGGCCAGACGCAGGGCTTCCTGGGCAACACCGATGACGCCGGCAGCATAGGGCAAGCGGGCATGGATCAGCCACTTTTGACAGATGGCGAAGCCCTCCCCCTCGGCTCCCAGGCGATTCTCCAAGGGCACGCGGACCCGGTCCAAGACCAGCTCGTAGGGCGAATAGGAGCGGATGACACCGATCTCCCGCGCCGAGAGGCCGGGCGTGTCGCGCTCGACGATGAAGGCTGAGATGCCGGAGCCCTTTCCGGCCTCGCCGGTCCGGGCGAACACCAGCCCCCAGTCGGCATCGCCGGCGGCCGTAATCCACATCTTGGTGCCACTGATGAGATAGTGGTCGCCCTCGCGCACGGCTCGGGTCTGGATCTTTCGCGCCGGGTCAGATCCGCCCGCTGCCTCGGAGATTGCGACGAAGCACTTCCGACCCTTCTCGATCGCCGGCAGGCCATAGCGCTCCTGCTGCTCCGGACTGCCAAGCCAGATCACACTTGGCGGATCAATGCCAAAGGCCCCGCAGGCCGGCACATAGCAACCCATCCGACACTTCGCCGCCTCTTCCGCGACCAGCACTTGGGCCAACAGCCCCAAGCCGCCGCCGCCCCGTGCGATCGGCGAGGCCAGACACCAAAGACCCAAGGCTCTGGCCTTGGCTTGCAGCGCCGTAAGATCGTCTGCCGGCAGAGCATAGGCATCGTGCGGCTGGCGCTCGTCCAGCGGACGCACCTCCTCGACCATGAAGCGCGCCACGGTGTCCTGCAGCATCCGCAGTTCCTCGGGCAGCTCCCAGGCGCCGCTCGGCAGATCGCTCAGGGTCGTGACTCCATCCATCGCCGCACCTTGCGTTTTCATCGTATAGTGAACTATCGGATCTTTATTCGGTTACGTCAATCGCTCTTAGCGACATCAGTGCGGGTAATCGGCAAGCGCCAGCCTTCGGGGTCGGCGCTACGCCCCTCCACCAGATCGAGGTAGCGGCCCTGTAGCCTGCGCACGAAAGGACCCGGCTCTCCCCTGCCGATCGGCAGGCCGTCGATCGAGACCACCGGACAGACCTCTTGATGCGTTCCGGTGATGAAGGCTTCCTCGGCCAGATAGGTCTCGGTGCGATCGACCGCGCGCTCTTCGACGGCGATCCCGTCGTCGGCAAGCAGGCGCAGGACCGTGTCCCGCGTGATGCTCTCCAAAATGTCGGAGGTGACGGAGGGGGTTACGACCCGGCCGCGCCGCAGCAGGAAGAGGCAGGAGCCTGCAGTCTCCGCCACCTTGCCGGCTTCTGTCAGGAACAGAGGATAGTCGAAGCCCTGCTGCTGGGCGTCCAGAATGCCGAGCCGGCCATTGTGGTAGTTGGCAATGCATTTCACCCGAGGCGGCATCGCGCGGTCCGCCACCCGGACCCAGGAGCTGACGCCTAGGCGGAAGCCACGCTCGAACTCGGCACCGCGTCCCAAGGGTGCCTGCGTGATGATGAAGCTAACCGGCCCGCGCGCGCCCTGATCGCCACGACCATCGATGAAGGCCAGGATGCGGAAATACAGGCCCTGGCGGATCTCCTGCTGCCGGATCAGGTTCAAGACCCAGCGCGTCAAGGTCTCGCGGTCGATAGCGGCCTCGAAGCGGAGGATGCGCATTCCGTCGAACAGCCGGTCGATGTGATCGGGCAGACGAAAGGCGAGCAAGCTTTCCTGCTCCGCATTCCAGTAAGCGCGACATCCCTCGAAGAGGGCGGAGGCATACTTCACCGCCGGCGCGAGGGCATGGATGGTCGCCTCGGCCTCGTCGATGAGGCGGCCGTTGTAGCTGGCGAGCTTTGGAGAGGGTGTCATGGCAAGGCCTCACTGGCGAAGCTTGGAACCGCCGGGATCGTAGGGAGCGCGTTCCAATAAGCGGGCAGGGCGCAGCTCACCCACGATTGGAATGCGATAATCGGCGCTACTGTCGGCCTCAGCTTTGTCGACATAGGCCAAGGCCAGGCTCTGCTCGACCGTATAGCCGTAGCCGCCGGAGGTGGTCTCGCCGACAATCTGGCCGTTCTTCCACACCGGCTCGCCGCCGATACAGTCGGCGGTCTCACTCTCGACCGCGAAGAGCCGCAGGCTGAGATCGCCACCCTCTTGCGCCATTTCGCTTAGCGCCTGACGCCCCTCGAAAGGTCCCTTCTCGAGCTTGACGAAGCGGTCAAGGCCAGCATCGAAGGGGCTGTAATCGGCCGTGTACTCGGTGAAGACCGAGCCGTAGCCCTTCTCCAGCCGCAGGCTGTCCTGAGCCAGGGAACCGCAGAAGGCGATATCGAGGTCGGCAGCAGCACGACGCATGGCGGCGTAAACTGCCGCATAGCCGCGGTCCGGCGTATAGACCTCGAAGCCCAGCTCGCCGGTGAAGGAAAGGCGCAGCACGATGGCGTCCTGACCGGACACTTGCGCATCGGCACCTGAAAGGAAGGGTAGAGCCGCGCTCGAGAGGTCGGCGTTCGTCAGCCGGGCTAGGAAGTCTCGCGACCGCGGCCCGGAGATGGAGAAACCGGCCCAGGCCTCGGTCAAATCCTCAAAAACGACCCCGGCGGCGGGCAGCCGATCCAGGAGGAGGCGCTGGTGGAACTTTACCGCAGAGCCGGAGCCGACAAGGAAGAAGCGCTCCTGTCCCAGTCGTGTGATCGTGAAATCGGCAACCAGCCGCCCCTTCTCGCTGACCATGGGACAGAGAGTGATCCCGCCCAAGCGCTGCGGCAGACGGTTGGTCACCAGGCTGTCCAGCCAGGCCTCGGCAGCCGACCCGCTCACCAGGTACTTGGCATAGGGGGAGGTGTCGATGATGCCGCCAGAGCGGCGCAGGGCACGGGCCTCGCGGCCGACCGGCTCAAACCACTTGGCACGGCGGTAGGCATAGCCAGGATCGCGCTCGGTGACTGAGGCAGCAAAGTACTGCGGGTTTTCCCAGCCGAAGGAGACACCGAAGACGGCGCCCTGTTCTAGTTGCTGGGCGTAGCTCTCGCGCATGCGCTGCGGCCGGCCGGAGGTCAGCTCCTCCTTGGGGAAGTGCATCCGAAATCGGGTGCCGTAGTTTTCTAAAGAGCGGGCCAGGATAAAGTCTTGGCCGAAGTAGTCGCCAAAACGCGCGATGTCGAGCGAAGCGACATCCCACTCCGGCGTGCCCTCGACGATCCACTCGGCAACGCATTTGCCAAGCCCCCCGCCCGAACCGATGCCGGTCATGATGCCGACGGCGGCAAAGTAGTTCCTGAGGCCCGGCACCGGCCCCAACATGCCCGAGGCATCGGGCGACCACATCATCGGCCCGTTAATGACGCGCTTGATGCCGACGCGTCCTAACGCCGGTGTGCGGGCAATCGCACGCTCGAGGTTCTCCGAGATCCGTTCCAGATCGTCCGGCAGCAGCTCGTGGCCGAAATCCCAGGGCGTTCCCTCGACCGACCAGTGCTTGCCGTTCTGCTCGTAGGCGCCGACCAGCAGGCCCTGCCCCTCTTGGCGCATGTAGTACTCTGCATCGCGATCTGAGACCGAGGGCAGCTCCTCGCCCTGTGTGGCGATCTCAGGGATCGCTTCGGTCACCAGATACATGTGCTCCATCGGGATGACCGGCAGATCTAAGCCGGCCATGCGACCAACTTCTCGCGCCCAGAGGCCTGCAGCATTGACTATGTACTCGGCCCTGATGCTGCCCTTGTCGGTAACGACCTCCCACGTGCCGTCGCTTCTCGGGTTGGTCTCCAACACCTTTGTGAAGCGGTGCACTTCTGTCCCCAGCTGGCGCGCGCCCTTGGCCAGCGCGTGAGTCATGCCGGAGGGATCCAGATGCCCCTCGTCCGGTTGATACCAAGCGCCCTTCAATCGAGTCACGTCGAGCAGCGGATGACGGTCTTTGGTTTCCTTAGGCGACAGCGGCTCGAAGGCAAAGCCAAGATGGCGTGCCTTGGCCTCCATGATGCGCAGCTGGTCCATCCGGGCTTCGGTCTCGGCCAGGTAGAGCGCACCCGTGGTATGGATGCCACAGGACTGGCCAGTCTCCGCCTCCAAACCGCGATAGCAGGAGATCGTGTAGTAGTTCAGGCGCGCCATGTTGGTGTCGTCGTGCAACACCCCGAAGCCAGCCGCGGCGTGCCAGGTCGAACCGGAGGTTAGCTCCGAGCGCTCGAAAAGCGCGATGTCGGTCCAGCCGAGATGGGCCAGGTGATAGAGCGTCGAGCAGCCGATGACACCGCCACCGATGACCGCCACGCGCACGTGAGATTTCATCAGACCCTCCCCGCCGTTCCGTCAATCCCAGTTACACGAGCGTTTCCAGCCAATCAATCAAATAAATCACTATTCAATGCATTAGATCTAATAACGCATCGTTTTCCATGTCATGGAGAACCAGGCGGAGATCGAAGCAGCAAAGCTGCTCGGCACCAGCAGGCGAAACTGCTGCTCCGTTAGCCGATGGAGGAGGATGGCTGCGTCGTGCAGCCGGGTCTGCGCGAAGGCACCGGGAGGAAGTCCGCCGGGGCCAAGGTCGAGCGCAAGACCGCGAGCCAGCAACCCGACTGCCGCGCTGCCCTTAAGATCAAGGATCACCCTGGCCTGACCCAGGTCGCTCACCGCGCCAGCTTTGCCGACCACAGCGCGAGCCTCCTCAAGCAACGGCCGCTCCCGTTCGCTAAGGATCAGGAGGCGGTCGGGCGCGGTACGGAAAGCCCAGCCTTGCCGAGATGCCACCACCTGCCGGCCATCTTCGGGCAAGGAGAAATCCAGAGCGGCTGCGAGCCGCGGTGCCACAACTTCGACCTCTTGCCGCCAGAAGCCGACCTGCACCAATCGGCAGCAGGGCCGAAACCGGGCCTGAAGGTCTGACCCGTGATCGAGGCTGAGGATTGCATTATCCACGTTGGCGCTTCCCTTCAGGGTCGAGGAAGTGAGGATCGCGGACCAAGGCCTTGCACAGCCGACCGCGTGCAGGGTCGTGTACGGCAACCTCGCGGCCATACTGCGCTCGTCCATCGCGCAGCAGCGCCAACGCCAGGTAGCAGCCGAGAGAGGGCGACCAGGTGGCCGAGGTGATGCGCCCCTCGCCCACGCCCTCGAAGGGGCCGAACGACAGCACCGCGCCGCTGCTCAGCGGCGTCTCAGCGCTGAGGCCCACCAGTTGCTGACGCCCGGCGGCAAGCAAGCCCGGCCGGCGGGCCATCACCTGCCCCACGAAGGCCTTCTTGCGGCTTGCCATGGCCGACAGGCCAAGGTCGTCCAGGGTGGTGCGCCCGTCCAACTCACCGGCAGAGACATGGCCCTTCTCGATACGGAGTGCGCCCAGAGCCTCGAGGCCGTAGGCTGCCGCACCCGCCTGCCGCAAGGCCCGCCAGACGCTCGGCGCACCATCGGCCGGACAGTGGACTTCATAGCCAAGTTCGCCGGAGAAGCTGACGCGGATCAGCCGCACGGGCACGCCGGCCAAATCCGTTTCCAAGAGGCCGAGAAAAGGCAAGCATTGGTCTCGCGCTGCCTCTCCGATCAGCGTGCCCAGCAATCGGCGAGACTCCGGCCCGGAGAGCGCGATGGCCGCCCAGTGGTCGGTCACGTCGCAAACCTGAACCCTGAGGTCCCGCCAGGCGCTCTGCAGCAGGAACTCGATCCTGGCCAGTACCGGCTCGGCCTTGGCCGTCGTCGTGGTCATGAAGTAGCGGGTCTCGCCGAGGCGCGTCGTGGTACCGTCGTCGAAGACATAGCCGTCGTCGCGCAGCATCACGCCCCAGCGCGCCTTGCCGATCGGAAGGGTGCTCCAGCCGTTGCTATAGAGACGGTTCAGTAGCTCGGCCGCATCCGGCCCTTCGATCTCGATCTTGCCCAGTGTCGAGACGTCGGCGACAGCCGCAAAGCTGCGCACGATCTCCATCTCGCGGATGGTCGCGGTTTCCAGATCCGAACCGTTCTCGCGAAAGTACCAGGCGCGCTCCCAAAGGCCGGATTGGGTCATGACCGCGCCTTCTTCGCGCAGCAGCCCGTCCAGCGGCGTGCGGCGACGCAGGTGGAAAGCAGAGCCGACCTCTGCCCCGGCCAAGGCACTCAAAGAAACGGCAGCAAAGGGCGGGCGGAAGGTCGTCGTGCCGGTTTCCGCCACGTCGCGCCCACTGGCTTCCGCCATCAAGGCAAGGCCGAGGACATTGGAGGTACGGCCCTGATCGGTTCCCATGCCCAGGGTCGTGTAGCGCTTCAGATGCTCGACGGAGACGAAGCCCTCGTCATGGGATTGCTGAATGTCCTTTGCCGTCACGTCGTTCTGCAGATCGACGAAGGCCATCCGCCCCGCGCCACTACGCCAAAGCGGCAGCAGAGACGTCGTCCAGCCGCTTGTCGGCGGGCTCTTGGTATCTGGCAGTGGACGATAGTCGCCGGCGGCTGCACCCACGACGCTCATGCCACTTGGTGACGAGCCCGGCAGGAAAGCGGCATGCCGCTCACTCCAGCGCACCTTCATTCCGGCCTGACTGGCCAGATGCAGCACCGGCGACCAGCCACCGGCCAGGCAGAGCAGGTCACAGGCCAGGCGTTCCCGGCCATGTTCACTGCGCAGGTCCAGGGCACGAAGGCGCTGCGCGCCGCGCGCAGCCGTCACCCGGCTGGCGAGCCGCAGAGCGATGCCACAAGTTTCCAACTCTCTACGCTGCTCGGAACCAAGGTTCGGACGCGGGTCGACCAGTGTCACAGCCGCACCCGCACCAGCCAGATCCAAGGCAACCGCAATACCGCTGTCGTTGTTCTGAAAGACAGTCACCTGCTCGCCGCAGAGCACGCCATAGCGATTGAGATAACTCCTGGCGGCACCGGCCAGCATCACGCCAGGCTTGTCATTGCCCGGAAAGACGAAGCCTCGTTCCAAGGCTCCCGTTGCGACGATGACCCTTTCGGCATGCAGGAGCCGCAGTCGCAGTACGTCGCCCTCCTCCACGGCAGCAAAGCAGCCGTGGTCATAGGCACCGAAGACCTGCGTCGCGGTTAGAATCCGAACCTTGGAGGAACCGTCGAGCGCCGCCAACAGCTCACCCAGCCGTCTGCGCTCTGTGCTGCCGGGCGGTGAGGCGAGAGCGGCACCGCCAAGGCAGAGGTCGCGCTCGGCCAGAACGACCCGCCTACCTTCGCTTGCCGCCGCCAGAGCCGCCTCGAGACCCGCAAGACCGCCGCCGACGACCAGGACGTCATCATGCTCGTGCAAGGTCTCGGCCTGCCGTGGATCTGGTCCTTTCGGCGGTCGGCCCAGGCCGGCGGCCTTTCGAATGAAGCGCTCGTAGACCATCCAGGCACGCGCGCTGGGGCCCATGAAGGTCTTGTAATAGAAACCCGCGCCGGTGATCGCCGAAGCCAAACCAGTTATCGCCTGCACGTCGAGGCGCAGACTGGGCCAGCGGTTCTGACTTTCGGCCTCCAGTCCCTCCGTCAATGCGATCGTTGTCGCCTGGATGTTGGGTCGGCGCGCCTCGCCGCGTCCGATGCTGACCAGCGCATTGGGCTCCTCCAGGCCGGCCGCATAGATGCCGCGCGGCCGGTGATACTTGAAGGAACGGCCGACTAAGCGCACGCCGTTGGCCAAGAGCGCCGAGGCCAGTGTGTCGCCGGCGTAGCCGGTCAAAGCCCTCCTATCGAAGCGGAAGCGAAGCGGGCGCGAGCGATCGATGTCGCCGCCCTCTGGCAGGCGCCTCACAGCTCCTCCTCCGCGAAAGAAGTGCCGAGAATTTCATGCGTGCGCGTATCGCGCTCGACCACGAGCCAGCGTCGGCAGCCGAAGCGGTGCTGCCAGAACTCGCGATGGGGGCCACGCGGGTTCTCCCGCTGATAGAGATAGGCAAGCCAAACCGCGGCATCCTCCTCTTCTTGTTTTGGGCGCTGGGCCGAGGCGTCGCCGCCGTAGACAAACTCACCGCTCACGCGCGGGCCGCACCAGGGACAGGTCAATCGCATGGCAGCGCCTCAATGCAGATGCGGATAGGGGCCGCTGCCTTCCTCGTCCAGCTCTCGCCCGGTGGCGAAGCGGTCGAGGGAGAAGCAGGCGCTCAAGGGATGCGGCCTATCCTTGGCGACGGTCCAGGCGGTGCAAAAACCCGAGGCCGGGATCGCCTTGAAGCCGCCATAGCACCAACCGCCGGTAAGATAGAGCCCAGGCACAGGTGCGGCCGCGATGAAGGGGGAGCCGTCCATGGTCTGATCGACCACCCCGCCCCATTGCCGCAGCAGCCGTGCGTTGCCCAAGGCCGGGATCAGCGAGACGGCAGCAGCGGCAGCCTTGCGGGCAACCTCAATGCCTCCCCGCCCGCTATAGGAGGCATGACCGTCCATATCGCTGCCGAACACCAGACCGCCCTTATCCGACTGCGAGATATAGAAATGCCCGCCGGACCAGGAGATCACCTGGTCGATCATCGGCTTCAGCCCCTCGGTGACGAAAGCCTGCAACAGATGGCTTTCCAACGGCAGACGCAGCCCCGCCTTGGCCGCCAGAAGCGAGGTGTGGCCGGCGACAGCCAGCACTACCTTGCCCGCACGGATCGGACCGCGATTGGTCTCCACGCCGGCGATGTTTGCGCCCTTCCACAGGAAGCCGATGACCTCGCAGCCCTCGACGATGTCAACGCCCAAACGGTCGGCGGCCCTGGCATAACCCCAGGCGACGGCGTCATGCCGTGCCGTCCCGGCGTCGTGCTGGATCATCCCGCCCACTACCGGAAAACGCGCCTCGTTCGAGTAGTCAAGGTAGGGCAAAAGGGCACGCATCTGCGCCAAGTCCAGCAGCTCTGCGCGGAGGCCGTTCAGGGTCATGACGTTGACCCGGCGGGCGTAGGCATCCATGGCGTCCAGGCTGTGGGCCACCCCAACCATGCCGCGCGCTGAGAACATGACATTGTAGTTCAGGGACCGGCTGAGGTCGCGCCAAAGGTCGAGCGAGAAGCGATAGAACGGAAAGTTGCCCTCCTCCATGTAGTTGGCCCGCACGATGGTGGTATTGCGCCCGGTATTGCCCCCGCCCAGCCAACCCTTCTCCAGCACTGCAACACGACGGATGCCATGCTCCTTCGCCAGGTAGTAAGCCGTCGCTAAGCCATGCCCGCCGCCACCGACGACGAGAACGTCATAGGCCTCGGCCGGCTCGGCAGCGCGCCATTGGCGAGGCCAGGCGCGTCCAGTCAATGCATGGGACAGCAGCGAAACAACGGAGAAAGCCACGTGAAGCCGATCCTTTGAGGCCTAACAGGGGCGCAAGCAGATTAATCAGGTTTATCTTATATCGATCCATTGCGTCAATTTTCGATCCATGGCTTTATGGGAGAAAGACAAGAGATGTGGGAGACGGGCATGACGCGCAGCGTTCGAATCGAGGAAGATGTGCGGGTTCCGCTGTCCGATGGAACCGAGCTCTCGGCCCGCATCTGGTTCCCCGACTGTGCGGTGCCACAGCCAGCAATTCTTGAGTACCACCCCTATCCCAAACGCTATTCGACGGCCGAACGCGATGAGATCGCACACGGCCACTTCGTCCTTCAGGGCTACGTCGCTATCCGGGTGGATATGCGAGGCTCAGGCGACAGCCAGGGCTCTGTCTCCGACGAGTACAGCGATCAAGAGCGCGCCGACGCCGCCGAGGTGATCGACTGGATTGCGGCGCAGGACTGGTGCAGCGGCGCAGTCGGCATGTATGGCCTCTCCTGGGGTGGCTTCAGCGCACTGCAAATGGCGGCCGCTCCGCCCACCGCCCTGAAGGCCGTGGCGGTCGCCGGGGCCACTGACGACCGCTTCGCCGAAGACTGCCATTTCCTCGGCGGTGCGATGGCCAGCGAGCACATCGGCTGGGCCGCGACCCTGCTCTCCTTCCTGACCAGGCCGCCCGATCCGGAGAATGTCGGTTCTGGCTGGCGCGACCTTTGGCGCGATCGGCTGGATCAGTTGGACTGGGTGCTTCCGGAATGGCTGGAGCACCCCGGGCGCGATGCGTTCTGGACCAAGGGTTTTCCTTGCGATGCCGCAGACGGCCTCGCCGTCCCGACATTGGCCGCCGGCGGCACCGCCGACGTCTTTGCCGCCAGCGTGCTGCGTATGGTCGCCCGCCAGCCGGACATGGTGCGCGGAATCATCGGCCCCTGGGCACACAAGTTCCCGCATATGGGCATTCCCGGCCCGGCCATCGATTGGTGCAAACTTTGTACCCGTTGGTTCGACCGCTGGCTGCGGGGCGCGCGCAACGCTGCGGAGGAAGCACCGGCGCTGCGAGTCTTCCTCGCCGACAGCTTTCCGCCCGAAGAGGCCTCTCAGAATCAGCGGTCGGGCCATTGGATGGCGCTACGGCAATGGCCACCGTCCAAGCCAAGCGTCTCCACCCTGAAGCTCGGCAAGGCGGGCCGTCTGGGTCGGGTCGCCAGTAAGAGCCGTTACACGATTGCCACCCCGCCCGATCTCGGCACGGCTGCCGGCGAGATCATGCCGATGGGATGGGGCGCTGACCTGCCGGGCGATCAGCGTTGCGACGACGCCCGATCGCTGGTGTTCGAGACCGCGCCCTTGGCCGAGCCCTTGACCATCTTGGGTGCGCCCAGCCTGTCTCTTGGCCTGATTGCCGAGCAGACTGCCGGCGTCTGCGTGGCCCGCTTGTGCGATATCGCTCCGAACGGGCAGTCGACGCGCATCGCGCTTGGCGCCTTGAACTTGACCCTGCGTGACGGCTTCGGCGATCCGAAGCCGCTGGTGCCGGGCGAGGAGACGCTTGTCACACTCTCCCTAGGCGCCGTCGCCCATCGCCTAGCCGCCGGACATCGTTTACGCCTGGCGCTCTCCACCAGTTATTGGCCACTGCTTTGGCCTAGCCGGCAGCCGCTGCGCCTGACCGTGCTTGCAGCGGCGAGCAAACTGACCCTGCCGCACCCACCAAGCGACGCCGAAGACTGGAACGGATTTGGCCCCGCCGACGGCGCAAGCCCACTACCGCGCCAGACCCTGTCACCTTCAGAGGGTAGCCGCCGGGTGACGCGCGACATTGCCAGGGGCGAGACGACCTACGTGGTGACCGACAAAGCAGCGGAGGTCTTGGCGGAGGACAGCGGGCTTTGCACCGGCGGAGAAACCACCCGCCGTTACAGCATTGCCGATGAGGATCCAGGCGCCGCCCGTCTGGAGATTCTACGCCGCCTTTTCGTGGCACGAGGCGACTGGAGAGTCTCGACCGAGACGGAGGTCACCTTCTACGGCGATGACCAGGACCACATCACGGAAGCCAGAATCGCCGCCTGGGTTGGCGAGGAACTACTGATCGAACGCAGCTTTAGTTCCCGCACGCCGAGACGGGAGCATGTCACGCTCCCGTCTGGCCTTCTACCCAAGCCTAACTGCTGAACCACCACCGCTCCGCTGCGCGCGACCCGTCCAGCGGTGAGATTCCGCTGATCTTCTTCTCATGCTCGACGTTGGTGCGTCGGCCCATGACGCGATTGCGGAAGAAGGGGATCACCACGCCACCGTCGTCGCGCACGATCTGCATCATCTCGTGGTAGAGCTCGGTGCGCTTGACGTTGTCCAGCTCACTCTTGGCCTCGGCCAACAGCTTGTCGAAGCGCTCGTTGGAGAACTGGCTCTCGTTCCAGTCGGCACCGCTTTTGTAGGCGGTGGAGAACATGACGTCCGGCGTCGGGCGCGCGCTCCAGGTCGAGACCACGAAGGGCTTCTTCATCCAGACGTTCGACCAGTAACCGTCGTTAGGCTCGCGTTTGACCTCGATGTCGATACCGGCCTTCTTGGCATCTTCGGAATAGAGCACCGCCAGGTCGACCGCACCGTTGAAGGCAGAGTCGGCAGCCGAGAGGGTGACCTTCAGGCTGTCGAGCCCGGCCTTCTTCAAATGGTGCTTGGCCTTCTCCGGGTCATACTCCCGCTGCGGCAGCGGGCTGTAGTAGGGCATGCTGGGTGAGATCGGCTGGTCGTTTCCGATCGAGCCAAAGCCACGTAGCGCGCGATCCACCGCACCTTGGCGATCGATCGCGAGCTTCAACGCCATCCGCACATCGTGGTTGTCGAAGGGGGCGACCCGCATATCCATCGGCAGGGTCGCGTGTGCGCCGCTGGGAACGTCGTCGATGATGACCGCGTCCTGCTGGGCGAAGAGGCGAGCGGTCTTCAGGTCGATATCGCTGATCGCGTCGACGGCGTCGGTCAGAAGTGCGTTTGCCCGTGCAGCAGGGTCGTTGACCGCCAGGAACTTGACGGCGTCGAAGTGGGCGCGACCGTCCTTGAAGTAGTTCGGGTTGCGGGTGAGATCCGCCTCGACCCCGGCCTCGAATGTCTCGACCACGTAGGGACCGGTGCCAGGTCCGGAGACGTCGATCTGCCCCTCGCCATCGGACGGGCAGACGGTGAAGTGGAAATCAGCAAGCGCGAAGGGCAGGTCGGCATAGCCGCTGCTGGTGGTGATCACCACGGTGTCGCCGTCGGCCTTTATGTCGGTCACGGTGGCCAGCAGGGCTTTGCCGCCTGACTTGGAATCCTCGCCCAGATGATAGAGCAGCGAATCGCGCACATCCGCCGCCGTCAGCGACTTGCCGTTATGGAAGGTGATGCCGTCGCGCAGCTTGAAGGTCCACTGCGCGGCATCGGCAGAGGCCTCCCAACCCTCGGCCAGCTCGCCGACCACGGTGCCATCGGGCAGGATCTCTGTCAGGCAATTGCGGATCGCATAGGCCATCTCCACCGTGAACTCGCCGTTCGCGGTCGCCGGATCCAAGGTGTCCGCGGTGTTGGCATCGTGCAGACCGACACGGAAGAGGCCACCCCTCTTGGGCGTCGCTGCCACTGCCTGATCCGGCCGCCAAAGCTGTGCAGCAGCAAGGCCGGCCCCGCCGGCCATCGCGGCCTGCAGGACTCTTCGGCGCGACCAGCGCCCCGCCTCCACGCCTGCAATCAGAGCAGCAAGCGGCTTTCCCTCGTACCGATCAGACATTCTAGCCTCTCCCGTCGCTTGCCCACGGTCCAAGCGCCGTGAGTCGTTACCGTTGGGTGGGGAGTGTAGGGGTCAAAAGACGATGTTGTAAATCACATTTCGACAAACTTAGCGAAATACTGACACTTCATACCTATGCCTATTCCGGCGCGCGCGGCCTTCACCTAGCCAGCAAGCGAGTCCGAAACAGCAGGGTGGATCAGGAGGAGTGGCAGGGCTAGGCGGTCTGCACCTGCGCATTCTGCTGCAGTGTGGCACCACCCAGGGCAGCAGTCGCATCATCGGCCATGCCGGCGACGATGGCACCAAACTCTTCGAAGCGCTCTTGCGGCAGCTTCTGTTCATCGGCGGTCAGGATCAGAGAGCCGTAGGGCTGGGTCTCACGCCACCAGATTGCCGAGGCCACGGAGTTTACACCGGGTTTCAAACCGCCCGCCGAAGTCGCGAAGCGCCGTTTGCGGATCTCGACCAGTTCCGACCTTAGCCCCGTCATATCGCCCGACACGAAAGGCAGATAGCCGGTCCAGTCCGTATGCTCTTCGTCCAGGCGCGCCAATTCCTCCTCCGGCAGATAGGCCAAGACCGCCTTGCCGGCGGCCGTTGCCGTAATCGGGACACGGCTGCCCGGCTCTGCCGAGTAGGGCCGCCCCTGGGCGCCCTCGACCTTGTCGAGATAGACGATGAAGGGAAAGGAACGATAGGCCAAAAAGACCGTGAAACCGCTGGTCTGTGCACCAAAGCGCAGGATTGGGTGCAGCAGACGGCGTGCTTCGTGCCGCTCCACCACATGCGAGCCCAGCTCCCAGATCGAGAGCGTCAGCTGATACTTCGAGGTTCCAGGTGCCTTCTCCACATAGTCGGTGGCGTGCAGGGTGTTCAGAATCCGCTGCACGGCACTCTTGTTCAGATCGATGGCCCGGGCGATCTCCGACATGCCCTGCGGCGCGGGCGCGTGGGCGAGGTATTGCAGAACCTGGAGCCCTTTGCGGATCGTGGTGCTCATCGTTCCTCCGGCATGACACTCATCTTTCCTCGTGTCGTATCGCTATTCGACACGCGCCTGAAACCTCTAACGGTCCAAGGCTTCAAAAATTCATAGACATGGTTCGCTATGCGCTCCATTAAGTCAATTACCGATCAATCTTTTGAAAGACTCGCGGCATGTACGATGTGGCGATCATCGGTGGCGCGCTCACCGGCTGCAGCACGGCCTACCACCTGCTGACCCGCGATCCGAGCCTGAAGGTGGCCGTGATCGAAAAAGACCCGAGCTACGCGTTCGCGGCTTCGGCGCGGTCCAATGCAATGGTCCGCGTGGTTTTCTCGCAACCCGAGAATCTGCTGATGTCCCGCTATGGGCAGCAGTTCTACACAGACTTCCCGGAGCTGATGCGTATTGGCGACGACCGGCCGCCCCTGGATTACCGCCGCGACGGCCTGCTGATCGTCGCCAACAGGGAAGATCAGGCCGAAGACATTCGCATCAATACAGACTTCCAGCGCACGATGGGCTGCACCGTCGAGCTGATGGACCCGGCTGAGGTCGCGCGCCGCTGGCCGGCGATTCAGACCGACGACATGGTGAACGCCGCCTTTTCTGCCGACGCCGGCTGGATCGACCCGCACGGCGCTCTGACCGGCCTGCGCAAGAAAGCCAGAGCTTTGGGTGCAAGCTTTCTCTCGGCAGAGGTAACTGGGTTCCGCGTCGACGGCGATAAGCTCTGCGCTGCGCAGTTGACGGAAGGCGGCGAGCTTGCCGCTGCCTGCTACGTCAATGCCACGGGTGCTTGGGCCGGCGCGCTCTGCCGGAGTGTGGGTATCGATCTGCCGGTAAAGCCGCTGCCGCGCATGGTCTTCTACTTCGAAACCGAAGAGCCGGTGACCGGCCTGCCCTACGTCCGCGATGGCTTCGGGGTCGGCTTTCGCCCGGAGGGACGCGGGTTCATCTCGGGCATCACCGATTTCTCGCTGGCCGGCGACTTCTGCTTCGACGTCCGCCACGAGTGGTTCGAAGAGCGCGTCTGGCCCGGCTTGGCGACCCGGGTGCCTGCCTTCGAGCGACTGAAGGTGAGGAACGCCTGGGTCGGCCACTACGCCCAGTGCCTCTTCGACGGCAACATGGTGATCGGCGCTTGGCCGACCGGTCCGCAGAACCTGCTGATCGCAACCGGCTTTTCCGGCCATGGTCTGCAGCACGCGCCGGCCGTCGGTCGCGCGTTGAGCGAACTGATCCTGGACGGCGGCTTCGTCTCCATCGACCTCAGCCGCCTCACCGGCCAGAGGATTTTGGAGAATGCGCCCTATGCCGAACGCGGTTGGAAAGCCTAGCCAGCCCAATCCCCTTCGCCTTCCCGCACTTCGATCAGGCTGGGACCATTGGCTTGGAGGCCGTCTTCGACCAGGCTTGCCAGATCCAACAAAGAACGCGCCGTCTCCGCGCGCCAGTGAAAGGCACGGGCCATGCCTAGAAAGTCGGGATTGCGCCCCTCTACGGCAGCCGGTGCGATCTGGGCTTCGGTCATCGCATCGCGAATCTCGCCGAGTGCCTCGTTGTTCCAGAGGATCTGCACCAGTGGCAGGTTCAGTTCCGCCGCTGTCGCCATCTCTTGGCAGGTAAAGAGAAATCCACAGTCGCCGGCCAAAGACACGACCGGACGTTCGGCCACAGCGAGCTTGGCGCCGATCGCGGTCGGTAGCGCATAGCCCAAGGTGGCGTAGGAGGCAGGGTGCAGCCAGCTCCTGGGCCGCTCGACCGGGAAGGCATGGTTCCCGGTGTAGGCAAGCTGGGTCATGTCACCCACGATGATCGCGTCCGCCGGCAGGACGTCGCGCAAGACATCCAGCACGCGGCGATGCTCGCCGGATTTCGGTCCCCCGAGACTGTCGAGACGCGCGCGCACGCGCGACACCTCCTCTTTCCAAGCAACGGCCAGGCCCGTTCTCGACGGGAGCGACAGCCGCCCGGCCAGTGCCGCGGCGGTCAATTTGGCGTCAGCCAGGATCGGCAGGTCGGCAGGATAGCGATCGACCATCTTGCGCGGGTCGATGTCCACACGGATCAGTTTGCCGGTAATGTCGAGCGTGTGGTTCGAGGCGTCGACCGTGGAGAGTTCGGTGCCGATCGCAAGCACGACATCGGCGTTGGAAACGAGCCTGCGCGCCTCGGCTAGGGAGAGCGCCGCACCCAGTACTTGGTCATGGCTTTCCGGCACCACCCCCTTGCCGCAGAATGAACTGATCACCAGGGCGCCACTGCGCTCGACCACCTGCAGGAGCGCTCGGCTCGCACCCGAAGCACCGGCGCCGACCAGAACCAGCGGGCGCTGTGCCTCAAGCAGCCAGCCGGCGGCCTTGGCAATCGCCTCCGGTCGGGGTGCGGGCGGCAGTGCCGGCTGGCGGGGCGACCAGTCACCCTCCGCGGGTTCAGAGAGAAGATCGCGCGGCACTTCGATGTAGACCGGTCGCGGTCGCCCGGCCATCGCGGCAAAGGCTTGTGCTACCACCTCTGGAATGTCCTCGGGTGAGAGTGCTTGGCCGGCGTAGGCTGTGAACTGCTCGGCAATCAGCCGTTGATTGCGCAGCTCATGAAACGGCCCCCAACCCTTGCCGATTTCCCGCCTGGTGTTGGTGGTCGCTACAACCACCATGGGCTGGCTGTCGGAGTAGGCCTGCGCGATCGGCGTCGCCGCGTTGGTGAGCCCCGGACCTGAGATCAGAAAACAGGCCGCCGGTCGGCCGCTCGCGCGTGCAAAACCATCGGCCATGAAACCGGCACCCTGTTCGTGCCGGGTGAGCACATGCCGCAAGCGTTGCCGCTCCAGCCCGCGATAGAGCTCGATCGTATGCACGCCGGGAATACCGAAGGCCGTATCGATCCCATAGTCTGCCAGCAGGGCCACCAGGGCCTCGCCGCAGCGTCGTTCGCGCACAGCGGTCATGATCACCTCCTCTCGAGCAGAGTGGCGTTAGATCATATTTCGCTGCAATAAATCAAATAGTGAATTAGCGCTTTGAAGAGATTTGGCGAACGCAAGGCACTCGCGTCACACCATCAATGCGCAAGGGTGTTGTCGTGACAGACTTGCTCTAGATCCCGAGGCGATGCCTCAGGAAGGCGTCGATCCGCTCGGCCAGCTGATCGGGGGCTTCTTGTAGGACGGCGTGCTTCAGCCGCGGCAAGATGTGCAATTCGGATCCGGCGATCTTTTCGTGGATCAACCGCGCCATTCGGGGAGTCGAACCGATGTCTGCCTCTCCTGTCATCACCAGGGTCGGCAAGGTCACCCGGTCCAGCTGCTCGGCCAGATCGTTCTCGGCCAGGACACGGTAGGCACTGGTGTAGCAGGCCGGATCGTTGCTGAGAGAGTGCTGCCGGCGTTGCTCCAGCACCTCCGGGTGGGCTGCACGAAACGCGTCGGTGAACCAACGCTCCACCGCATTGGCAAGGTGCGCTGAGGCCCCCTCGTCTGCCAGAATGCGCGCCCGCTCGGCCACGCGTGCACGTTCTTCAGCCGTGCGTCCGGCGACGGTGGAAATCAGGACCAAGCCCAGGAGGCGATCCGGATGCTCCAAGGCAAGGGCCTGGGCAATCAGACCGCCGAGCGAGAAGCCGACAACGACGGCCCGCTCGACTTGCACATGATCGAGCAACGAAACGGCATCGGTAACGAAGTCCGAGAGACTGTAGGGTCCGGGCGTCCGTTCTGATTGGCCATGGCCGCGCAGGTCGAAGCGCAGAGCCCGCCGCTCGGAGCCCAGTCGAGCCACGACCGGATCCCAGTAGACTGAGGCGGAGCCAACGCCGTGCAGAAAGAGCAGCGCGGGTCCTCGTCCCTCGTCGCTGTAACTCAACCCCACGCCGGGCACTGGCCGAAAGACCTCAGGCATCGGCCAGAATCCGCGCATCCTCGGCACGCCAGCTCATGGTGACCCTCTCGCCCTCCTGCAGAGCCAGAGGCTCCGCACTGCCCGCCTGCTCTAAAGTGACCAGTTCGGTCCCATCGTCCAGGCGCGCCACGATCTTGCGCGACTGGCCCAGGTAGATGAGATCGGTCACTTTGCCGGCTACCTGGTTCTGGCCGCTAGGTGCGGCCTTGCTGAGACGCAGCCGCTCCGGCCTTACAGCCAGAACCGCAGGCGTCTCGCTTGCCAGGGGGAGGGCCAGGCGCCCGGTCGGCTCGCCCTCGCGCTGCAGACTTGCAAAGCCATCGGCGGTCTGGGAGAGCCGGCCGGCTAGGAAGTTCGACTCGCCGATGAAGTCGGCCACGAAACGCGTGGTCGGTGTCTCATAGAGGTCCGGTGGGGTGCCGATCTGCTCGATCCGGCCCTTGTTGAAGACGGCGATACGATCTGACATGACCAAAGCCTCTTCTTGGTCGTGCGTCACATAGAGGATTGTGATGCCGAGATTCTTGTGCAGATGCATGATTTCTATCTGCATGTGCTCCCGCAGCTTCTTGTCGAGTGCACCCAGCGGCTCGTCCATCAAGAGAAGGCGGGGCTTGAAAACCATGGCGCGGGCGAGTGCGACGCGCTGCTGCTGACCTCCCGAGAGTTGTTTGGGATAGCGGCTCTCGAAGCCCTCGAGCCCGACAAGGCTTAAGACCTCCGCCACCCGCCGCCGCCGTTCGGCCTTCTCAACCCGTCGCATCTCCAGTGGAAAGGAAACGTTCTGCGCGACGGTCATGTGCGGGAAGAGGGCATAGTGCTGAAAGACCATGCCGATGTCGCGCTTGTGCGCCGGCAAGGGCGTCAGGGGATTGCCGTCGAGCAGGATCTCGCCCGAGGTCGCCGCGACGAAGCCTGCAACCATCATCAATGTTGTTGTCTTGCCGGAGCCGGATGGGCCGAGGAAGGTCACGAACTCACCCTGTCCCACTTCCAGATCGATGTCCGCGGCTGCGGTGATCACGCCATAGGTCTTGCCGACCTTCTTCAAGCTCAGAAGCGAGTCTGCCATGCCTGTCATCCTAAAATCCTGGGCCGGTGCCGCTGCGCCGGCGCGCCAAGCTGTCGAGCAACAGGGCGCAGAGCGAGAAAAGAAACAGCACGGTGGCGATCGCGGCGATCGTCGGGTCGGTGTCGCCGCGGATGTTCGACCACATCTGCACCGTCACCGGCCGCACCGTGGGGCTGGAGAGGAACAGCGAGACCACCAGCTCGTCGAAGGAGATCACCATGGCGAAAAGCAAGCCCGAGAGCACGGCAGGCGCGATCAAGGGCAGGGTGATCCGCCGGAAGGTCACCGCCGGAGTGGCCCCGCAATTGGCCGCCGCATCCTCCAGCCGCCGGTCGAAGAGCTGAAGGGCTGCACTTACGGTTGCCAAGACATAGGGCAGGGTCAGCACCACATGGGCCAGAATGAGGCCGGCAAGACTGCCGTAGAGGCCCCATAGTCGAAACACGCCGAAGAGGGCAGCCGCCGTGATGATCACCGGGATCACCAGCGGCGCCATGATGAGCCCGCGCAGCAACAGGGCCAAGCTGCCGGTCATACGATTCAAGGCCAAGGCGGCGGCCGTCCCCAGCGCGGTCGAGATGATCGCGGTGGGAATGACGATCTTGACGCTGGTTCCCAAGGTGCTGAGCCAGAGCGGGTTGGAGAACATCTTCTCGTACCACTGCCAGGAGAAGCCCGGCGGTGGGAAACTCAGAAACTGGGCCGAGGAGAAGGAGATGACCAGCACCACCACCATCGGCGCCAGCATATAGACCACCAAGAAGAGGTTTATCGTAGAGCGGATCCAGGTCCAGACGCGTGGGTTGGAAAGCATCAGATCCGTCCTCGCCCTACTTTGAAGAGGCCCTTGATCAAGAGGAAGATTGCCGTGGTGCCGATCAACAGCACGACCGCAAGGGCCGCGGCCAGGGGCCAATCGCCGAACTCGTCGATCCGCTGATAAATCAACTGCGCCACCATGATGTCCTTGCGACCACCCAGCAGGGCCGGCGTGATGAAGTAGCCAAGCGCGATGATGAAGACCAGCATCGCACCGGTCAGCAGACCCGGCATGGTGAGTGGCAGGTAGACACGCCAAAAGGCGCGCACCGGAGATGCCCCAAGGTTTGCCGCCGCCTTCACGTAGGAACCATCGATCCGGCTCATAACCGAATAGAGCGGGAAGACGAAGAAGGGCAGCAGGACCTGAACCATGCCGATCAGGACGCCGATCCGGTTGTAGACGATCTCCAGGGGTTCGACGATCAGCCCAATCCCCAGCAGCACGTCGTTGATCATGCCGCCGCGCTGCAGGATCACCAGCCAGGCGAAACTGCGCACCAGAATCGAGGTCCAGAAGGGGATCAGAACGGCAAAGATCAGCAGTTTGCGCAACCAAGGCCTGGAATGGACCATGGAGTAGGCGACGGGAAAGCCGATCAGGATACAGAGCAGCGTGGTGCTACCGGCGATCGAGACTGTGTTCCAGAGAACGCCCAGATAGATGTTCTTCTCGAAGATCGTCGCATAGTTCTGCAAACCCCAGACCGGGTCCGAGATGCTGCGCCCCAAGAGCCAGACGACCGGGTAGATGAAGCAGACTCCGACGAGCGCAATCGCCGGCAGGATGAGCATGGAGGTTCGAGAAACCATGATGGATCGAAGCCTAGCGTCGGGTGTCGCGCTGCCCGGCCGGTGGGCCGGGCAGGCGTCCCCAGAGCTTTAGGACAGCTTCCACTCGTTCCATCGTTCGGTCATCTCTGCCAGATTGTCACGCCAGTAGTTTGCGTCGATCAAGAAACCCTTCTCGGCATTCTCCGCTGTCGTCGCCAACCAGGGCTTCACCTCCTCGTCGACCATGGCGAAGGCGGCAGGGTTGACCGGGGCATAGGCAATGATGTTCGCCATGGTCGCCTGGTTCTCAGCCTTCGTAGTCGCGTTCATGAAGTACTGTGCGACCTCTGCATTCGCCGCCCCTTTGGGAATCACCAGATAGTCGATCGAGCGGATGTTCTGGTTCCACTCGATGCCCACCGGCGCACCCTTCTTCGCCACATCGTAGGCACGGCCGTTCAAAAGGATGCCGACACCGACCTCGCCATCGACGAAGAGCTGCTGGGCAGCCGAGTTGGAGCTATACCAGATGACATCGTCCTTGATCGTATCCAGCTTGGCAAAAGCCCGGTCGGCGTCGATCGGATAGAGGTCGGCCGGCGCCACCCCGTCGGCCATCAGCGCGATCTCCATCATCGGATAGACCCGGTCGCGCAGCGCGCGTTTGCCCGGGAACTTCTTGACGTCGAAGACATCAGCCCAGTTCGCTGGCCGGTTGTCGCCAACCACATCGCTGTTGAAGGCAATGTTGTAGGACCAGACGATGCAACCGATCCCCTTGGGATGAACGTAGGCTTGGTCGAGCGCGCTGGCATCCACGATCGACATATCCAGGTTCTCGAAGAGCTGCTCGTTGGCGAAGAGGAAGGTGTCGGTGACATCGACCACATCCCAGACCGGGGCGCCAGCCTCAACCATGGCACGCAGCTTCGAGCCGTTCATCGGGCCGTCCTGGATGACCTGGGCGCCGGTCTCGGTCATGAAGGGATCGCAGTAAGCCTTTTCCTGAGCTGCTTGATAACTGCCGCCCCAGCTGGCGAAGACCATCTGCTGTCCGGAGAGATCGACCGAGGCCTGCGCACCGCGTGGCAGCAAGCCGCTGGCGACGACACCGGCACCCAGGCCCATGGCCATCAGCGCGCGCCGCGACAAATGCGAGTCTGTGGACAGGCTGCTTGAAGAAAGGAATCGCTTGGTTTTGCTCATTGTCAGTCTCCCAGTGTTGCTAGAGCAGATCACCATTGAGGGGTCACACCCCCTCGCGAAAACCTGCTCTGATTTTCAGAGGTGTAGAGCAGTGTTCAGACGGCAATTCGCTTCGATTTGACGTCATCCTGCTCTGTTGCCGCAGGCTCTGCGACCCGCGTTGGATTGGAGCGGAAGTGCGGTATGACACGCTCGCAGAACAGCTCCATAGAGCGCCGGGTTGCCTGGGGCGACATGCCGAAGCAGGCCCCCAGCATGAAATGCTCGATTCCGGCCGCACGGTAGGCCTCCAGCTTCTCGATCACCTCCTCGGGCGTACCGAACAGCATGTTCTGCTGTACCGTCTCCGGCTGGTATTCGCCGCGGTTGGCGACACTTTGGAAGTCGACTGCTTCCGGGAAGCCCTCCGTCACCGTCCCGATGTTGCGGAAGAGGTTCTCGAAGTTGCGACCGAAATGGATCAGTGCCTCGACCGGAACCTTGAGGTCGCTCGGATCGTCGTAAACGCAGCCTGTGCGCAAGGTGGCATGCGTCAAGCGCTCGGAACCCGGATTGTCAGTCTGGGCTTGCTTGAACTTGGCCACCAAGTTCTCGACCTCGGCGAAAGGCGCGCGCAGTGCGGTCGACATGATGTTGCAACCGTTCTTCATGGCGAAGTCGAAGGTGTTGGGGTCGCGCGCGGCAATCCACATCGGCGGGCGCTTTTGCACCGGTTTGGGCACGCAGGCCACCGAGGGGAAGGACCAGATTTCGCCCTCATGGGCATAGTCGCCTTCCCAGAGGCGCTGCACGATCGGCACGATTTCGCGTAGGTAGCGCCCGCCCTCGCCCTGCGGCATGCCACCGGCCATCCGGTCGAATTCGTACTGATAGGCGCCGCGCCCCAGGCCCAATTCGAGGCGTCCGCCGGAGACCACATCGAACATGGCCGCCTCGCCGGCCAAACGGATGGGGTGCCAATAGGGTGCCGCACAGACCGCAGTGCCCAGCCGGATCCGCTTGGTGTGCGCCGCCCAGTTCGAAAGCAGCAAGAAGGGGTTGGGCGAGATCGTCAGTTCGATGGTGTGGTGCTCGGCCGTCCAGGCAATATCAAAGCCGCCCTCATCGGCGATCTTGACCAGGTCGAGCGCTTCGGCTGCCACCTCCGTCATGGAACGGCTCTTGTCGAAGCGCGCCATGTTGATGACGACGGAGAACTTCATAGGATCGGGTCCTTTCTCACGTAATGCGCATAACGAAGGCATCATGGGTCTTGCCCGAGTGATCGATCACCACTGTCTTGATGCGACTGAAGGATTCGATGGCGGCAAAGCCGTTGTGCTTGCCGTACCCGGAGTTCTTGAAGCCCCCGGCCGGCGACATGACCGAGGGGCTGCGGTAGGTGTTGACCCAAACCATCCCAGATTCCACGCGGCGCACAAAGCGAAGCGCGCGGTCGATATCGCGTGTCCAGATGCCGGCCGCCAGGCCATAGTCGCTGTCGTTGGCCTGGGCGATCAACTCCGCCTCATCGCGGAACTTGAGGATGCCTAGAAGCGGTCCGAAGACCTCTTCACGCGCGAGCGCCATCTCGTTGGTGACACCGGCGAAGACCGTGGGCTCGACGTACCAGCCCTCTCCCAGCCCCTGCGGCCGTGCACCTCCTTGGATCAGGTGCGCCCCCTCTGTCTTGGCAGCCTCGACGAAGTGCGCGACCTTCTCCACCTGGCTCCAGAGCGCCAGCGGACCCAGCTGGGTCTCCTCTCGCTCCGGCGGGCCGATCACGATGCGAGCAGCCGCCTCGGCCACCCGCGCGACCACCTCGTCATAGATCTTTTCCTGCACGAAACAGCGCGAGCCGGCGACGCAGGTCTGCCCGGCAGCAGCGAATATTCCGGCGACGACGCCGTTGACGGCACGGTCCAAGTCTGCGTCCTCGCACACCACATGCGGCGACTTACCACCCAGCTCCAAAAGGCAGTCGGTGAGGTTCTCCGCGGCCGCCTCGGCGATCAGACGGCCGGTTACCGTGCCGCCGGTGAAGTCGATCTTGTCGATTCCGCGGTGGCGTATGAGCGCGTCGCCGGTCGTATGTCCGCGACCGGTCACGACGTTGAAGACACCGTCGGGATAACCCGCTTCGGCCATCAACTCGGCAAAGGCGACGGCAGATGCGGAGGCATGCTCGGAAGGCTTGACGACCAAGGCATTGCCGATGGCCAGACAGGGCGCCAAGGCCCGTGTCATCATGTAGAGCGGCGAGTTCCAGGGGATGATGACCGCAACCACACCCAGCGGCTCTCGCAGGGTGAAGTTCATCATGTCCGGCTTGTTCACCGGGATGGTCTCGCCCTGTATCTTATCGGCCATTCCGGCGTAGTAGCGCAGCGCAACAGGCAAAGCCTGGGTCAAGGCCCGCATCTCGCGCAGGATCTTGCCGTTGTCCTTGGTCTCGATCCTGGCCAGGCGTTCGGCATTGGCCTCGACCAAATCGGCGAGCCGCAGCAGCAGCTTGCCGCGCGCGCTCTGGGTCATGTCGCGCCACGCCGGATCGGCCATCGCTCGACGGGCTGCTGCGACCGCAGCATCGACCTCCTCGGGCGTCCCGTCTGCTATTGCGCACCAGGGCGCGCCGCTGGCCGGGTCGTAGCTGTCGAAGTGAATGCCCTGAGAGATGCGATAGCTGCCATCGATATAGAGTGGCAGGCGAGTGTCGTGCAGGCTGTCGATGGTCCAGGATTTCATGTGGGCGGCTCCTCGGCCGTTTCCTGCATCTCCCAGGGTGCAGGTTCACCGTCGATCATTGCGACCTGACCCACGTTGTCCGGGGCCGCCACGTAGAGGCCAAAGCGGGCCGCCTGGTGCTCGCGTCGGTAACGAAGCAAGACGGAGCGGTGTTGGCGGATTGACACCTGGTCCAATGGCAAGCGATCCATCGGGAAGAGGGTCATATCCGCGGGCAAGGCGCAGGGACCCAGCATGCCGCGGAAGACGAACTGCGCGCCCTCTCCACTGGGTGCGTCGTAGACCGAGTAGAGAAATGTCAGCTTGGCCTCGATGCCGCTCGCGCACAGCTGTCGATCGAAGGCGGCACGGGCCGTACCAAAGCGCTCCTTGGGTGCTGCCATCGGCAGGGTCCAAGTTTCGCCTTGCCGCTGCAGCAGGATTTGACCGGCGCGATCGAGCAGGGCGCCGACCGCGATGCCGCCCTTCGCCGTTGCCGCCTCGGCTGCCTTCTGATCCATATCCAGATCGAGGAAATCGCCACGCGCATAAGCCAGTGGGCAGGCGGCGCTGTCAGCGAAGGCGGTGACGCGGCCGATTAGAATGACATGGTCGCCCGCCTCGATCAGGTCGTGACGGGCACAGTCGAACCAGGAAACGCTGCCGGAGATGAGCGGCACGCCAGAGGCGGCGGGAGACCAGTCGGCCTTGGAAAAGCGATCCGCATTGCGAGAAGCGAAGGTCGCCGAGACCGTTCTTTGATCGTCAGAGAGGATGTTGACCGCAAAGTGCGCTGACTGACTAAAGACCGCGCAGCTTGATGAGGTCTTGGCTATGCAGACCAGGATGAGCGGCGGGTCGAGCGAGACCGAGGTGAAGGAATTGGCGGTGAACCCGCGCGGCGTGCCGTCCGCCTCCAATGTGGTGATGACAGTAACGCCGGTCACGAAGGTGCCGAGCGCGCGGCGAAACCGCAACGGATCGATCGTCTTCTCGCCAGCCCTCTCTGTGCCTCTTCCCATTAGCCTTCCAAGCCGATGAATCATCACGAAAGTCATCGTAGCTCACGGAGGAATCGGCTGACTTCAGTCCTGGCAACGCAATTTCAGAAGATTTTTTCCTATGTTTCATAGGAAGACTGCAAACGATAGAGCCTCAGTGCCACCTCAAGGTCAAAGAGGGCTTCACCGTCGGAGAGGTCTAGATCGAAGCGTGTTGCAATCTGCTCCAGGCGGTAGCGCAGCGTGGAGACATGGATGCCCAGTCGCTCGGCGGTCGCCTGGTAGCGGCCGCCGGTCTGCAGAAAGGCCTCCAGGGTCGCCAGATTGTCCTTACTCCGCTTGCGATCGTCGGCGGCTATGGGCCCCAGAGTCTCACCCAGAAAGCTCTCGATGGTGGCGCCGTCGACCGATGCCATGAGGGCGGTGAAGGCGCCCAAGCGCTTGTTGGTGACCCAGCCGTCACGCCCGAGCGCCCGCGCGACTTTCAAACGCCGCGCGATCTGCTGCCAGGCATCCTCAATCTCGGCCAAGTCTTCGATCACCGGCGACAAGGCCAAGAGCGGGCTCTCCGGTAAGAGACCCGAAAGCGCCGAGAGGAAGCCTGTGCGGGCGTTCTCCCGCTCCAATGCCTCGCCAGCCGTCAGCAGGACCGCCAGGCCGCCCTCGACCCGGCAAGAAAGCGCCGCCCCAAAAGCGCGCTGGGCCAGCCTCTGGCAGGAGCGATGCAGATGGTCGTCGGTTTCGCTCTCGCGCATTGAAACGACGAGCAAGCGCAACGGTGGCTCAAGAGGAAAATCCAAGCTGCGCGCAATCGACTGCAACTCTTCTGCATCGCGCCAGCCGCCCTCAAAAAGACGACGCATGACCTGGGCAGCCGAGAGCGCGCGGGTCTGGAACATGACGAAGTCGCGCAGCAGGTGGGAAGAAAGCGCCAAGCGACCGGCCTCGGCCGCCAGTTGCTCCTGCTCGCGAAGCGGCGCCTTGGCGAAGAGGAAGACCGCACCGGCGTGCACGCCATCGATCACGATTGGCTCGACGAAGGCCTCCTCGTCCCCCACCACAAGACTCCGAGACAGAGTGAACTGGCTCTCGCGAGCATCGCGTGCCTCCACCAACAAGGCCGACGCGGGATCGTCGCTCGAGGTCTTCAGCAAGGCCGGAGGCGTAGCGGGATCGTAGATCAGCCGGCCGGTGGTTAGGTCGATCGCAGCCCAGGATGCGGGCATGAGCCGACTCAAGGCGGCCGGCAAGGTGGCCTCCCGCTTGCGGCTCAGGGCCTGGCCCATCACCTCGGTCAGCCCTTCGGTCATCTGCCGCAACTGCCGGGCGGCAGCGGCCTCGGCTTGCAGCCGCTTCAGCTTGTTCAGCGCGATCGCCGTGAGATCGGCGACACAGCGGAGAAAGTCGATCTCCGCCGCGTCGGGCTTCACGGCTTCGCGGGCGATGACCGAAAGCACCATGGGGCGACCCTGTTCGTCGTGACCGTCCAACGGCAGGATCACTACGGTCTTGTAGGACCGCCGACGCGCATCGTCGCGATAGCCCGGAAAGAGGTCTTGATCCGGCGCATCGGCAATGACCATGGGAACCCGGTCGGCCAGAACCTTCTCGATCGGGCTGGTCTCGGCGTCCCAACCGGTGGGAAAGGGTGCGTTCTCATCGGAATAGGGATCGTAGCGAACGATGGGGATCGAGGCGCGCTGGGCGATGTCAAGCGCCTGGATGCCGCTCATCGACCAGGAAGAGTGGTGACAGACGCCACGCGCCAGACGCCGCAAGACCGTCGGTACGTCGAGACCGGAGTTGATCAGCTTGGCGATCTCGGCCAGGTCACGAAAGCGGCTGCGCTCGCGCCTGTGCTCTGGCCTGGCCTCTCCTGCTTGCATCCGACCTTGACCTCCCCACCACCATCCGACCGGCATCTCCAAAGACGAGGCAAGCTAGACGTGGATCTAGAAGAACCTCAAAGAAGGGTCGTTCTGCCTGGCAGGGCGCGTGCCCGCGAGGTTCTGAAACAGATGGTGTCCGGGCGGCGTTCCGCGATCAAGGGAATCCTCGCCAGCCGCCGAAGAGTTGGACAAGGCGCATTTGTAAGATTGCAGGCCTCTGGAGCGGAAGCTGTCGGGTGACGATGCTGTCCATTTCTCAGAAGGGTCTCTCCTCTAATCCCTGCGACAGCCGGCGACCCTTTGACGTCTTCTGGAACAGGTCTTGTTCTCCAACATACACTCCGGGCGAGAGTTTCTTCATTTCCGGTCTGGAGCCAGAAGTGCGAAGGCCGCCCCTCGGAGGGGGCGGCCAGAGCATAGTTTGATGGAGGTCTTGCGCCCGCTTAGCGGCGCCAGACCGGCTTGCTGTACTCCTTGTAGATGTCGGCGTCGGTCAGACCGACATCCTTCAAGGCGTGCTCGTCCATCTCGGCCAGGTGGTAGCGCCCACTGGCACGATCCTGCCAGCGCAGGAGAGCGTCGAACAGGCCGAGGATCGCGCCACGAACAGAGAAGCCCTGCACGCTGGCGGCGCTTGAAGACTGAGATTGTATCATAGCAATTCTCCTCATTCCGCAGAGCGCTGAGAGCAACCTGATTGCCGCTCCGTCTCTGCATTTCCTGCTGGCATATCTATGCTCTTACCGTAATCTTCACAAAGCATCCTCATTCATAACTAGATGAGATATTCTCATCTGATTTCGAATGGACTTGGAGGCGGTTTGGGTTTGGTGAGAGGCTGCCTGGCAACCGGGATTTCACCGCAAAGGAAAGCCGCGCCACAGCAGCGATTGAGCCGCTTTAACAGCAGGAAAGTGGCGCCCAGTCCGCCTCAAGATCCCCTCTCAATCCGGCGCAAACGCCACTGTTAAATGAGCGCTCTCAACGCGAAAGACACCTGTGCGTTCATGGCATGAGTGGCGCGATCGACACGATGTTCGGCAGGCTGCGCAGCGTCTGCTTCGCAGCACAGCTCAAAAGTTGAATTACCCTACAGTCATTCTGTGCCGAACAGCGGCAGGTCGTTCGAAGCTAATAGGAACGCGGCAGGCCGAGGACGTGCTCGGCAAGATAGGAGAGGATGAGGTTGGTCGAAATCGGCGCTACTTGATAAAGGCGCGTCTCGCGGAATTTGCGTTCGACGTCGTACTCCTCGGCAAAACCGAAACCACCGTGTGTCTGGACACAGGCATTGGCCGCCTCGAAGGAAGCGTCGGCAGCGAGCATCTTGGCCATGTTGGCTTCGGCGCCGGGGTTCTCGCCCGCCTCGTAGAGCCTAAGCGCTTCCTTCACCATCAAGTCGGCAGCACGCATGTTGGCGTAGGCCTTGGCGATTGGGAATTGAATCCCCTGATTCTGGCCGATGGGACGGCCAAAGACTTTCCGGTCCTGAGCGTAGCTCACGGCCTTATCTATGAACCACTTAGCGTCACCCACACATTCCGCTGCGATCAGAATGCGCTCGGCATTCATGCCCGAGAGGATGTAGCGGAAGCCCTTGCCCTCCTCGCCGATGAGGTTCTCCGCCGGCACCGCCAGGTTGTCGAAGAAGACCTCTGTGGTCGAGTGGTTCATCATCGTCCGGATCGGGCGGATGGATATGCCCTTGCCGACCGCCTCTCGCATATCGATCAGAAAGACGCTGAGCCCATCGCTGCGCTTGGCCCGTTCATCAATCGGCGTCGTTCGCGCCAGCAACAGCATCAGATCCGAATGCTCGGCACGGCTGGTCCAGATCTTCTGGCCATTGACGATGTAGCGATCACCCTCCAGCTTTGCGGTGGTCTTCAAGGCCAAGGTGTCGGTCCCGCTGGAAGGTTCCGTTACGCCGAATGCCTGAAGCCGCAGCCGACCCGCGGCAATGTCCGGCAGGTACTTCTGTTTCTGCGCGTCCGAGCCGTGCCGCAACAGTGTGCCCATCGTGTAGATCTGCGCATGACAGGCGCTGCTGTTGCAACCGTTGTGCTGAATCTCCTCCAGCAGCGCGGCTGCTGCCGAGAGCGGCAACCCCACACCGCCATAGGCCTCGGGAATCAGGACCGAGAGCCAACCGGCTTCGGTCAGGGCATCGACGAAATCACTTGGATAAGCCATCTCCCGATCCAACCCGCGCCAGTAGCTGCCCGGAAAGCGCGCACAGAGCTTGGCAATGGCTTCGCGGATATCGGCGTAGGGATCGGGTCTGAGGGACATCGACATCTCCGGGGACACGGCAGACTGCTCATAAGGTCCTTCAAACCCATAGCAGCAAGAAGCAGTCTGATAGATCAGCTATAAAATCTCTGTATCGTTTCTCATCCTGGCTGCCGGCGGCGCCGACCTAGGCAGTCGACCCGACCAGACACCTTGTCGTAGCAGATCATGCGCCGTCGCGCTCAAGACTTGGGCTGCGTAGGTCGCCAAGCGGGGCGTTGGTCGGTCCGAGGGGTAGGACAGCATCAGGCGACGGATCGGTACCGGCTCGACGATCGGCGCGGTGACCAAGCGCCCGACTCGAATCTCCTCGTGGATCGGGGCAAGCGGCAGAATGGTAAAGCCATGGCCTTGTGCCACCAATGACTTCAAGCTTGCATAGCTGTCAGCCTCGACCGTTACCTTCAGTTCGATATTGCGATGGCGGGCACAGTCTTCGACAATGTTGCGCAAACCATGTCCCCTGCTGGGCAGGAGCAGCGGCAGATCCACAAGCTGATCGAAAAAGATGGGCCGCGTATCGGAGAGTTCGGCGCCCATGACGGCACCCCCGGCAGGCGCAATGAGATGCAACATCTCCTCCAGCAGCGGCGAAGAGCGTAGCGTACGCGCTGGCTGCCGCTCGTAGAGAATCGCCACGTCGACATCGCTGCGGTGCAACCAGTCCAGCAGGTATCCCGAATAGGCGCTCACGATCCGGATGGTCGCCTCGGGATGGCGCTTACGAAAGGCCGAGACCAGCGGCTCCGTCAGGATATCGGCTACGGTGGGCGGCATCCCGATCGAGACGTGGCCACGCAACGGTGCGTCTTCACCGGCAACAGCGGCGCGAATCTCCTCCAGCTCACCCATGATGCGCTGGGCATGACGCAGCACTGCCTGGCCGGCCTCGGTCACGACCATGCCCCGCCCATGCCGATCGAACAGCCTGCTTCCCAACTCTTCCTCAAGCAAGCGCACCTGCCGGCTGAGGGCAGGTTGGGCAATGTGCAGGCGTTCGGCCGCCTTGGAGAGGCTTCCCAACTCCGCGACATGTATGATGGTTCTAAGCTGGGTAATCTCCATAACAATAGATTATCGTTATATCTGCTCATGCGAAAGATTTGATGCAAAGCCTCGATCAACCGACTAGGCAGAGGCAACACCTCAGACCATCGGGAGGAAAACCGTGACCTCTGCTGGACCATCCGCTTCCACGGCCTGCACTCTCGCCGATGAGTGGCCTAAAGCAGTCTATGAATGCCTCAAGCGGGCCTCGGTCCGTCACATGTCCTATGTGCCCGACGCCGGGCATACCTCCCTAATCCGGCTGTTCGAGGCCGATAGCGACGTGACGGCCACTGTGCTGACCAGTGAGGAGGAAGGCATCGCCATTGCCGCCGGTGCCTGGCTTGGCGGTATGCGCAGCGTCGTGCTGATGCAGTCGTCGGGCGTGGGCAACTGCATCAACATGCTCTCGCTGCCGGTGCAAGCCCGCATACCGCTCTTGATGCTGGTGACGATGCGGGGCGAGTGGAATGAGTTCAATCCCTGGCAGGTTCCAATGGGACAGGCGGCACAGACTTGCCTCGAAGCGATCGGGATCAGCGTCTTTCGATCCGAGAACGGTGACGCGCTGGTGGAGACCGTCGAGCAGGCAGCCGTCATGGCATATGAGGCCGACCAGCGGGTTGCCGTCCTGATCGGCCAACGGCTTCTCGGCAAGAAGACCTGGTGAGCGAGATGACGGATCTTTCGATGGACCGCCGGGCAGCGGTCGAGACACTCTTGGCAGGGCGCGGGGCGGCACTTGTCGTGTCTGGCCTGGGCTCGCCCAGCTATGACGTGCATGCTGCCGGAGACCGCGACGACAACTACTACCTCTGGGGTGCCATGGGTGGCGCCGCCCTGCTGGGCCTCGGCATCGCACAAGCTCAGCCGAACAAGCGCGTCATGGTGATCACGGGCGACGGCGAACAGCTTATGGCACTGGGTTCCCTCGCAACGATAGCGGTGGCCAAGCCCAGGAACCTCGACATCTTCGTCCTCGACAATCAGCGTTTCGGCGAGACCGGGATGCAGGAGAGCCACACGGCACGAGGGATCGATCTCGAAGTAGTCGCCGGCGCCTGCGGCTTTTTCAAGGTCGGCCGGGTCGCGACGCTTGAGGCCTTGGCCGCACTGAGCGTGGACCTGCAAGGACCGGCGGCAGGGCCACGTCTCTTCGTTCTTAAGATCAAGGCCGACGCTTTGCCCCGTTCTCTGCCGCCGCGCGACGCAGTCTTCATAAAGAACCGATTCCGAGCCCATCTCGGCCTCCCGCCTTGCTAGGGCTCCAACTTCGCACTCTAGGGACACCGAAACGTGAAAGCTCGTGACTAGAACCAAGGCGCTGGCAATGCGTCGTTAGGATTAGACCCCTAACGGAGGCAGCGACCCAGGATGAAACGGCAGAAGCACAAAGCGAAGCGGAACCATCGGACGAAAGTCAAACCGGCGACCGAGACCACGGCGCCACAGGCAACACCCAGCAGGCGCAGTCTACTCAGTAAGGTGGGAAGCGGCGCCTTGGTCGTGGCCGTGTTGGGAGGCGGCGGCTGGTACCTGGTCGAGGACGTGAAGGCGACCGTTCGGGAAGAGGACCTCTCTCGAATAGGCAACGGCACCCCTTCGGTGGTTCAGATCCACGACCCGCAGTGTCCAAGCTGCGTAGCTCTGCAGCGCGAGGCCCGCAGCGCCATGGACGATTTCGACGACAGCGAACTGCAGTTCCTGGTCGCCAACATCACGACGAGCAAGGGCCAACAGTTGGCACGCGAGCACAACGTCGGACACGTCACGCTTCTGCTGTTCGATTCTCAGGGCAACATGAAGAACGCGCTTGTCGGTGTGAATGAGAGCGATCTGCTGTCACGGATGTTTCGTCGACACATCGGCAGAAGCGGTTCTTAGAGACTGAATGAGAATGAGCGGAAGCGCCCATTCTCCAACCTCAAGGCGGCACCGGCCCTACTGCCGTCAGGAGTTCGCCGGAAGGAGCGCCAAGAGCTTGCCCTTCAGGTCCTCAGCCGGCGATAGGCTGGAGAGTGGACAGCTGTCACCGACCACGACCCAAGAGGTATTGTTGAGGACCATGTCGCAGCGCGCCAGTCGGAAGCCTTGATTGGTCTTGATGCAGGTATGCTCGCCCTGAACGAAGACCTCGCCGTTGCTGCGGCACTTGCAGTCGGGGCCGGCAAGAGCGGAGCCTGCCGCGAGAACAAGCGCAGCGAAGACGCCAAATAGAGCCGTCGTTGACTTCGCCATGGACGCATTGTCGGTCATTGGGTCGGCAACATCAAGGCCTGGCCAGCTTACGTCCCTCTTGGGACCTGTTGGCGATGCATTTCACCCGTCCTGCGTGGCGCTTAGAGATAGCGCATTGTCCAGAGCGGCGGGCCGATTACCTGCACCAAAGCCTTGGTGCCAATTGTAGCTTCCGCGAAACTGCCGATGTGCGCTTGGCCGCCGCTGTAGCAGACGATCCATCCGCGGTTCGCGGCCGGGCAGTCCAACCTGAGGATGACTTCGCCACCTGCGACTCGATGGAGAATGCGCAGACCGCCGCCGCTAACGATTTGTAGCACCTCGTCGACGGCCGTGCCGTCATCGGCCGCATTGATGTGGTAGCGATCGAAGCGGCTGTAGTCGACGCCGGCTTCGGCCAGATAGAGCTGCGGGTAGTCGTAGCCATGATTCTCGACGCGGGTCTCGAGCGCACCGCCTCCGGCCACGGCCTCCAGGCGACCGCTGTCGCGGATGTAAGCACGCAGTGTTTCTCGGTCGAACAGCAAGGCTCTCTTCAACGCGGCCAATTCCTCGTCGCTCGGGCGCATCTGGTCGATGATCGCGCGCAGAGGCGGCGCCAAGCCGCTCAAGTCACGCGGCCAGAGCCCGATGCCGAAAGAGCGCAATCCCTCCTGAGCGGTTTGGAGATCGGTGATCGGACCACTCAGGCCCGGTGCGGTGAGGATCAGACCCGCCGGGCCGATTTCAGTCATGAACCTGTGCTCCTGCAGGCGGTTGCGACTGCCGTGCTTCCTCGGCACCTGCCAAGGCGCGTGCTTCGGCCTCGACCTCTCCAAGCAGCCATTCCCGAAAGCGGCTGATCTTGGACAGCTCCGCCTTTTCCTTCGGACAGACGATCCAATAGGCGAAGGTCGCCGGCTGTTCGTGCGCTATGGGCCGAACCAAGCGCCCGGAGAGCAGGTCGAGCCCGACCAGTGCGGAGCGCGCCAAGGCCACGCCCTGCCCGCCCAAGGCCGCATCGATGGCCAGTCCCGTCTGGTTGATCGAAGGCCCCTGCAGGTCCTCGCTGCTAACGTCGAAGGCTGCCAACCACTGCCGCCAGCGACTGCGGTCGCCCTCGTGGATGAGACCGAGCGCCAGCAGATCTGCCGGCCCCTGCGGCGTCTCGCTCCGCTCCAGCAGTCCCGGGCTGCAGACCGGGAAAAGCATCTCGCTGCAGAGTTTGTGGACTGCAAGGTAGGGCCAATCGCCGGTACCGTGCCGGATACCCAGATCCACATCGTCTTGTGCGAAATCCACATGTTTCATGTTCGCGGAAAGCCGCAGTTCCAGGTCAGGATGCGCTTCGGTGAAACGACTGAGCCTCGGCATCAGCCATTTGGCGGCGAAATTGGGTGAAAGCGTCACTGTGAGGACGGCTTGCGACCTGCTGCGTCGCAAGGCGCTTTCACCGGTCCGCAGCTGCTGCAAGGCTTCGCGCACGTACGGTAGATAGCTTGCACCAGGTTCAGTCAGCCGCAAGCTGCGCTTTTCACGCTCGAAGAGGCGTTGGCCGAGCCGGGCCTCAAGATCGCGGACCTGATGGGAGATCGCGCCTTGGGTCTGGCTCAGTTCTTCCGCCGCACGGGTAAAGTTCAGGTGACGTGCCGCCGCCTCGAAGGCCCGCAACGCAGAGAGAGACGGCGGGGACCAACGCTTCTCCATCGATCGGATCCTCTCTTGCATCCCTGGTCGCTGCTCTGCTTCCTACTCTGGCCGCAGGGCAGCAGGCCATTGACCAATATGCGAGAAAACTGCGGCCCTGAAAAGCCCGCTCTCTTGTAACCCTGGGCTCCAGGGCCTAATGCAAAGACCATGAGCGAGACACAGAGACTTCACGTTGTCGGTGGCGGCCTGGCCGGCAGCGAGGCCGCCTGGCAGGCCGCCGAAACCGGCGTACCCGTGGTGCTGCACGAGATGCGCCCGACCCGACAGACCGACGCGCACCAGACCGAGGGGCTGGCCGAGCTGGTCTGTTCGAACTCCTTCCGTTCCGACGATGCCGAAGCCAGCGCCATCGGGCTGCTGCATGAAGAGATGCGGTCCCTGAACTCGGTCATCCTAGCGGCCGCCGATGGCCACAAGGTACCTGCCGGCGGGGCTCTGGCCGTCGATCGCAACGGCTTCTCCGATGCCGTGACTGCAGCACTGGAACGCCACCCTCTGATCGAAATCCGCCGCGAGGAGATCGCCGGCTTGCCGCCGGAAGACTGGTCCTCAGTGATCCTTGCCACCGGCCCACTCACCTCCCCGGCGCTGGGCGAGGCCGTCCGCGATCTGACCGGCAGCGCCTACCTCGCATTCTTCGATGCGATTGCACCCATCGTGCATCGCGACTCGATCGATATGGAAACTGCCTGGTTCCAGTCGCGTTACGACAAAGTGGGTCCGGGCGGCACCGGCAAAGACTACATCAACTGCCCGCTGGACGAGGCCGGCTACAACGCCTTCATCGATGCCCTGCTGGAGGGCGAGAAGACCGATTTCAAGGAGTGGGAGGAGAAGACCCCCTACTTCGAAGGCTGCTTACCGATCGAGGTCATGGCGGCGCGCGGGCGCGAGACTCTGCGCTTCGGCCCGATGAAGCCGGTCGGCTTAACCGATCCACATAGCGGCCGGAGAGCCCATGCGGTGGTGCAACTGCGCCAGGACAACGCACTTGGCACGCTCTACAACATCGTCGGATTTCAAACCAAACTGCGCTACGGCGAGCAGGGCCGCGTGTTCCGGATGATCCCCGGTCTGCAGAATGCAGAGTTCGCCCGCCTGGGCGGCCTGCATCGCAACACCTTCATCAACTCCCCGAAGCTGCTGGATAGCGGTCTCAGGCTGAAGGCACGTCCCGCGTTGCGCTTCGCCGGGCAGATCACCGGTGTCGAGGGCTATGTGGAATCAGCCGCCATCGGGCTGATCGCGGGCCGTTTTGCAGCTGCCGAGCAGCAGGGCGCGCCGCTCTCCGCGCCGCCTCAAACAACGGCACTCGGCTCGCTTCTGGCCCACATCACCGGCGGCGCCGAGGCCGAGACCTTCCAACCGATGAATGTCAACTTCGGCCTCTTTCCGCCTCTCCCCGAAGGTCTGAGGGACGAGCGCGGCAAGCGGTTGAAAGGCAAGGCCCGCAAGCCAGCCTACGTCGCCCGCGCCCGCAGCGACTTCGGCGCCTGGATGCAAGCGAGTAAGGCTGCAGCATGACGGGCAAGGCGGCGCACTACGATCTCGAAGGCCTTCCGGTTATCGTCACCGGCGCCGGCAGCGGCATCGGCAAGAGTTCCGCCCTTTGCCTGGCCAGGTCCGGGGCGCTGGTTGCCGCCAGCGACATTGCGCTGGCGGCTGCCGAGGCCACGGCGCAGGAGATTGAGGCGGCAGGTGGCCGCGCTATTGCACTTTCGCTCGACGTGACCGACGCCCAGGCACAGGAAGCAGCCGTGGCAGAGACTGTCGCGGCCTTCGGCGGCCTGAGTGCTGCCTTCAATGCGGCCGGGATTTCGGGTCCCAAAGCGCAGCTCCTGGACCTGGAGCCAACGAGCTTCCAGCAGATCCTGGAGATCAACGTCACCGGCGTTTGGCTCTCGATGCGTGCTCAGGTGCCAGCAATGCTGGCCGCCAGCGGCGGCTCGATCGTGAATGCCGCCTCGATCGCCGGGTTGGTCGGCAGTCGGGTCAACACGGGCTACTCCGCATCGAAATTTGCTGTCGTTGGCATGACCCGCTCGACGGCAATGGAGTATGCAACACGGGATATCCGTGTGAACTGCATCTGCCCGGGCTGGATCGTGACCGCGATGACTGACGCGCTGGATGACGCCGCGCCAGGTCTGCATGAAGCGCTTTCCGCGCGCGCCCCCATGGGCCGCAACGGCAAGCCGGAAGAGGTCGCCGAACTGGTGGCTTGGCTCTGTTCGCGGTCGTCAAGCTTCGTGACCGGTGCCTCCTACACTGTCGACGGCGGCCGCTGCGCCTAAACCCCTCGGTCATCCTCAAAGCGGTAGAACGGGGCGTTATTCGGCGCCACGCACTGCCACGAAGGTCTCGTTGAAGGCGGGTTGACCGCGCGCCGACCAGAGCGGCGGTGCCAGGCGGTTCGTCACCGCATTCGGCTCTGCCGCCTCTGGCCACCAACGCTTGCCCTCGATGACGACGACGCCTTCCACCACCCCATCCGTCACCCGCAGGCGCGCAGCAACCTCACCCTGCCGGTTGCGCGCGATGACCGGGGCCTCGTCTTGCAAGCCCAGTCGCTCGGCGTCGGCCGGGTGCATCTCCAAAACCGGGGCGCCCTGCTGCTTGCGTTGACGGGGCATGTTCCCGAAGGTCGAGTTCAGCAGGTAGTGACCCTTTGCCGTTAGCAACCGCAGAAGGCCTTCGGGCGCATCTCCAGGTATGTGCGGCGCATCCGGGCGGGGTAGTTTTGTCGCGATCGTCACACGGGTGCCGCTTGAGGCGGGGTGCACGTCCGGGGGCGGCGCCTTGAGCCAGCCTTGCGCCTTCAGGCGCTCCCAATCGAAGTCAGCAGGCAGACTGGATTTGGCGATCGTTTCGTCATCTTCGAAGAGCGCCGGCTCCTTCAAACCCAAGCGCTCGGCGAGCGAACGCAGGATCACCGTATGCGGCCTGGCCTCGCCCAGCGGGGCAATCGCGGGATGATTTAGCCCGACGTAGTGATGGCCCCAAGATCCCTGGATATCGAAGTGCTCCAGCTGGGTCGTCGAGGGCAGGACGATGTCGGCGTGACGCGCCGAATCGGTCAGGCAATGATCGATGACGACAGTGAAGAGATCGTCGCGGCAGAGGCCCCGCCTCACTGTCTCGACGTCGGGTTGATTGACCAGGGGATTATGGCCCCAAACCAGCAGCCCTTTCACCGGCGGGTCGAGCGCTTCCGAGGTCAGGATCTCGCCCAGCCGCGCGCGATCGAGGCTGCGGACTTTGCGCGGCAGGATGTCGGCACGCTCGGCAGCCACGTCGTCCAGGGTCGGAAAGGATGCGATGTAGAGCCCGCCGCCCGGCCTGCGCCAATGGCCCGAGACGATCGCGAGCGCAGAGAGGCTACGGATGAAGACCTCTCCATCGGTCGTTTGCTGGGGCCCGACTCCGGCCCTGATGGTGCCAGGTTTGGCCTGACCGTAGAGGCGCGCGATGCGCAGGATATCTGCCTCCGCCAAGCCCGTTGCCGCGGAAACGCGCTCTGGCGTCCAGTCGGCAATCTCTGCGAGGTAGACCTCGAGGTCGTTGGCGGCCGCCTCGGCATAGCCCAGATCGGCCATGCCCTCGTCGACCAGGATCTTGGCGATGCCGGCTGCTAGAATCGCATCGCTACCCGGCCGGATGGCCAGATGCTCGTCGCATTTCTGCGCCGTCCGCGTGCGCCGCGGATCGATCGCGATCACCTTGGCACCGCGCGTCTTCTGTGCCTCGGCCAAGGGATGCCAGTGATGATGAGCCGTTGAGAGCAGGTTCGAGCCCCAGAGCAGGATCACATCGCTTTGCGCCATCAGCGCCGGATCGAAGTTCATCACGTGACCATCGACCATGGTCATGATGGCCGACTGGGCACAAAGGCTGCCGTGGATCTGGCTAGTGCCCAGGGCATAGAACAGCCGCATCAGCGCACGCCGCTGCAGCACCCCGGCCGAACCCATGTCATGCAAAGGCATCAGAGCCTCGGCTCCATAGGTCGAGATGATTTCGCCGAACCTCCCGGCAATCTGGTCCAACACCTCATCCCAGGAAACCCGCTCAAAGCTTCTGCCGCCTTTGGGTCCCGTCCGACGTAAGGGGTACAGCAGACGGTCCTCGGCATAGGTCTTGGCTTGATAGTCGTTCACTTTGGCGCAGAGGATACCTCGGGTGAAGGGATGCTCTTTCGAGCCGGTCACCTTGGTGACCCGGCCTTCGTCGACATGTGCGACCCAAGAACAGCCGTCCTGGCAATCAAGCGGGCAACAGCCCTTTACTTCGCTGGTCGGCATCCCTTGTCTCCATCATGGTGCTGCTGGTTCAGCAATAACACAGAGCGTTGCGCAGATGTCCGTTTGCGGTTGCGCCATGCCGGCCCCTTCCCCCGACCGCCCTTGAGAGCACCCAGGTCGCGATGTTGCTGCGCTGAGGTATGGCGTGCGAACAGGATCACCCCGCGGCATTTGCCAGACTGTCCTCCAGCGCAGCGAGAATGCGCTCGGCCTGCGTTGCGGTGACGACCATCGGTGGACGGATCTTAAGGACGCTTCGATCCGGCCCTTCGGTCCCAATCAGGACACCGCGCTCGCGCATGGCCTCGACCAGTGCTTCGGCCAGGTCCGGGGCAGGCGCGCTGGACCGGTGCAGCTCGATGCCCAGCAGGAGCCCCTGGCCGCGCACCTCGGCGATCGTCGGATAGCTTGCGGCAAGGCGGACGAGGCCGTCCTTCAGCTGTCGACCGATGCGCTGAGCATTTTGCTGCAGGCTCTCGTCGTCCAGGCAGTCGAGCACGGCAAGGCCGGCCGCACAGGCCACCGGGTTTCCGCCCATGCTGGAGAAGAAATAGAACTTGTCGCTGAAGGCTTTGGCGATGGCCTCCGTCGTGACAGTGACGGCCAGCGGGAAGCCGTTGCCGATGGCCTTGCCCATGGTGACGACGTCGGGCACCACGCCTTCTTGGGCAAAACGCCAGAAGCTCTCGCCGCTGCGCCCGAACCCGGCTTGCACTTCGTCGGCCAGGAAGAGACCGCCTGCAGCCCTGACCCGCGCGACTGCCTCAGCCAGATAGCCGGAGGGCAGATCCAAGACACCGTTGTTGGTGAGACCGGTATCGACCATGAAGCCTGCCACGCCTTCTCCAGCCCCACGCAGCGACGCGAGCGCCGCATCGATGCTGCTCAAGGCCCGCGCGGTCTCGGCGTCCGGGTCGTCGTCCGGACTGCGCAGCGGATAGGGCGCATGCACACGCCGCAGAAAGGACGGATCTGCTTCGTCGCGGATCAGGCCGCAAGGCGAGAGGCGAGCTACCAGGTCGGTGACGCCGTGATAGGCGCCGTCCATCACCAAGGCACCCTTGGCGCCGCTGGCCGCCCAGGCCATCCGCCAAGCGACGTCATTTGCCTCGCTGCCGGAGGAGAGGAAGAGGCACTGGTTCAAACCCTCGGGCAGGGTTGCGACCAGGCGTTCGGCATAGCCAACCATGCTGTCGTAGAGGTAGCGGGTGTTGATGTTCAGCCGCTCCGCCTGGCGCTGTTGGGCATTCACCACGCGGGGGTGGCAGTGCCCGACGTGGGGCACATTGTTGTAGGCGTCGATGTAGTCGCGGCCGGCACTGTCGGTGACGACGGCCCCCTTGCCTTCGATCAGATGCAAGGCATCGCGATAGAAGTGCTCGTAAGCGGGCGCCGTCACCTTCTGCCGACGCGCAAAGAGATTGCTCTGGCTCTGCGGAATATGCAGGGCGCGCTGCAGGTCGAGGGTGATCTTGGCCATGCCCGCGCTCTCTAAGCAGTCAAGCGTAACCATCTCGTTCTCCACGACCGTCGCGTCCGGAGGACCCAACAAGTCCGATGAGAGGATCAGCACTGCGCTGGCAGTCCGCATGGCAACCAGGTCGGCGAAGATTTCGACCTCCTGAGCGGTGAGGCGCACGACGCTGTCGAATCCGAGGACAACGGCACGCAAGGTGGCCAAGGGATCGTCGGCGTGGCGCATGAGATCCGAGGCGGCCACCGCTGGCTCCACGACCAGCGGCATGTGCATCATGTCGCCAAAGTCGATGAGACCGGCGATCTGGCCGCTCTGCGGATCGGCCAGGGTGTTGTCCAGGGTTGCATCGTTATGGATCAGCTGCGCGCGGTGCCGCTTTAGGCCCGGCAGGATGCTGCTCTCGGCCCGATCCAGGACTGCCTCGACAAGGCGGCGATAACTTTGATTGTGCACCTGCCCCAGCAGCGGGCGGAGTCTCGCAAGCTGCTGCACATCCCAGATCAACTCCGCCCTGGCGCCGGAGTGAAACAGGCCGGCGAGCCCCAGATCCAGGCGTGCCACAAAGACGCCGACGGCTTGGTCGAGCGCTAGTGAGCGCGGTACGGCACCATAAGACTGGGCCGGCAGAAAGCTCACGAGACGGGCCAGGCAAGCTGTCCTGTCGCTCAGGTCTAGGGCTTCCAGATCGGCGCCAGCTAGGCTGGCCCGCACCCGCGGCAGCGGAAGATCCGGCGCGGTCTCTTCCAGATGGCGCAGTGCTTTAACCTGCAGATCGAGATGCTGCGGGTCCTCTTCGGCGGCCGCGATCTTGAACACCCACTGGCTGCCGTCGTCCGGCTCAACCAGAAGATTGAAGTCGCGCTCACCCTTTAGCGGGGTCAGTTCGCCTTCGCAGCCATAGGTTCGTTTGAGGAGGGTCGCGGCCTCATCAAGCGAGAGGCGCGGCGGCCTCGGCAGGTTTGGGACCATTACGCGGCCCCTCTGTCACGATTGCGCAGCTCGGAGATCAAGACGCCAGCCGCCATCAGGGCCAAGGCAAGCCAGGTGTAGAGCCCCGTGGCCTCACCGAAGAAGAGCGCGCCCCAGCCGATCGCGGCCACCACCATCAGGTAGTTGAATTGGGCGAAGAAGGTCGGGCCGTAGCGGTTCACAATCTCGGCGAAGAGCACGATGAAGACCGCATTGACCGCTGCCGCACCGAAGGTCGGCACAAGGGCGTCCGTCGTGCTCGGGACATAGAACTGGCCGAACACCAGCATCAGGGGAAAGGTCGAAATTGCGGCACCGAGCAGAAAACCGGCGCCCATGACCGTCGAGGTCGTGGCCGGCGGGCGCAAGACCGCAGCCGAAACGTTGGTGACGGCAAGCAGTAAGGGGATGACCAGGGTAAGCAGGAACCAGAGCAGCTGATCGGCCCCGATACCGGATTCCTCCGGCGCCAGAACCATGGCGACACCAGCGAAACCCAGTGCAATCCCGACCAGGCCGAAGGTGGAAAAGCGATCCAGGCGGACGATGACCGAAAGCGCGTAGGTGCAGGTTGGCGAGAGCGCAAAAGCCAAGGAAATCAGACCGCTGGGCAGGTGGCCGCTGACCAGAGTGATGATTGCCGGCGGCAAACCAAAGCCGAAGATCCCCACCACCAGATAGGCACGCAGATAAGGCCAGCGAAAGCTGACCGGCGAGCCGCGCAGGCTGGAGATGATCAAGAGCGCAAGCCCCCCGACGAGGGTTTGCCAGAAGGCATTGCCCAGTGGCGTGGCACCGGCCGCAGACGCCAGGCTGTTCATCGGAAACACCAACGCATAGATCACCGCCGCCAGGACCAGCATCCCGATCGGCACCACTCCCAAGGTCTTCGTCATCCAGGCCTCCCCCTCTTTCGTGCGTGGCACCAGTCTATACCGAGACGAAGATGGCTTGCACTCCGTCTCGCTTTGTGTGTGACTCGAGACTGAAGAGGCCGCTTCTGGCGGAGGTGCATTTTATGGGACAGACCTTCTCGACCTTTGACCAGCCGGAGCATCGTCAGCTCTCTTGGTGGCAGGAGGTCTTGAGCGAGGTCTACTACAATCTCGAGGTCGATCGCGGCCCCAGCGAGGGCCTGCGCGGTAAGATCGTCGAGAACGGCTTCGACGGTCTAAGCATCACGCGTTTTGCCGCCGACGGGCAGCGCGTAATGCGCACCAGCCCGCGCATCGCCGCCGACGACGACGACCACCTCGTCCTGGTGTTTCCACGCAGCGAGCAGCTCTATTACAGCCATGCCGGGCGCAACGGCTTCGTGGCGCCAGGTGGTTACGTCATGGTGCAGACCCGTGCCTTTTACGAGCTTTCCTGCCCTGACGGCTTCGAAAACATAACCATCAAGGTGCAGGCCGAACGCCTGCGCCGACGCCTGCCCTTTGCCGAAGATCACTGCGCCTGCGCCTATCCAAACGATTTGCGCATGGCCGCGATCGTGACCGACTTCGCAGACTGGCTAATGACGCACGGCAACGACCTGCCTGCCGCCGTCAGTCGGCAGATGAGCGGGCAGTTGGAAGAGTTGATCGTTGCTCTCTTGGGCTCCGAGGCCCATCAGGGCCAGGCGCTCGACCGGCCGGCGGCCCTGCATCTGCGTCGTCGTATCGAGACCCATGCCCGCGAGCACCTGTTCGACCCCGATCTCAGCGCCAAGGGCGTGGCCGAGACATTCGGAATCTCGACCAGCTACCTGCACCGCCTGTTCCGTTCAGCCGGAACGTCCTTCTGGCATTGGGTGCTTGGCAATCGCCTGCAGCGGGCTTATGAACGGCTTACCCATCCCAATTACGCCCATTGCACCATCGCCGAGATCGCCTATAGCAGTGGTTTTTCCCATCAGGCACACTTCTCGACCATGTTCCGCCGCCAGTTCGGTGTCGCGCCGCGTCAGGCGCAAACGATGGCGCAGGGGCCGAGCCGTCCCGCGGCCTGGTCCAACCACTTGACCTGAGAGGCCTTTCACAGGCCCAGGTTCACGAATCCGCAAAACATTGTCGCCTTTTGCGAAAGACCGCGGCGGCCCCGTTGGGCTTTCATCTGATTTGGGCCGAGCGGCCCTCGGGGCGGCCCTGCCTGCTCCCGGGGCGCTCTCCGCTTGGGCGCAGCGGGAAGGACGAGGACGGCATGTACAAAATCAATCCCGAAGACAAGCACCTGGTCGAAGAGTTCAAGGCCAATCCCATCGGTCTGCACAGTGCGGATCTGCAGAAGCTGTTGAACGTTTTCCGCGGTGCCGCCATGGACAACAAGTATGCGCTGCTCTGCACCAAGCCGCATGAGGAATGGGTTCTGGCCCAGCTTCCTGCCGGCCGCGGTGGCAAGCTGCATGTGCACCACAACCGCGTCTTCCACTCGATCGAAGAGGCGGAGTGGGAGATTTTCAAGATGCGCTGGAAGCACTACACCGGCGAAACGCTCGAAGACTGAGGCGGAGAACGAACCCGTGAAGAAGATTCTTGGCTACAGCGACGAGATCAGCGTCTTTCCCAACGAGCAGATCGCCTTCATGGTGTCGAGCGAAGAGGGCGCCGACTATCAAGCCTCGCTCGTCCAGATCATCCATGGCGACACCTCGCCGGAAGGGCCAGGCCTCAAGCTGACCCCTGTTCCCTGCCCCATTGACGGCACCTATAGGGGCCGCCGTCAGGAGCTTTTGGCCGGTTCCTACGCCGTGGTCGCAGACAGCCGCTGCCTTGCCGGCCTCGGCTCTTTCAGCGTCCAGGCAATGATCTGGCCGACCACGCCGGAGCGGGGTGCGCAGGCCCTGATCTCGCGCTGGGACGAGGCCAACAAGTGCGGCTTCGAGCTGGGCATCAATGAGGCCGGAGCATTGGCGCTGACCCTGGGCGATGGTGCTGGGAAGGTCGAAACCGTCAGTTCCGGCAAACCCCTGGTCGCACGCGAGTGGTATCTGGCCGCAGCAAGCTATGACGCAGAAACCGGACAGGTCCGGATCGTGCAGGACCCGCTCCAAGATCACGGCGAGACCGATGACGACAGCGATGTCACGCAGGTCGTGTCCCTGCAGCCGGGCGATCCGGCATGCCCGCTGTTGATGGCGGCACGCTATGTCGAGATGCTGGGCAGCCGCCTTCGAACCGACGCGCACTACAACGGCAAGATCGACAGCCCGGCCCTAGCCAAGGGTGTCCTGGACAAGGGCCAGATGGAACGCCTGCTCGCTGGCAGCACGCCGGCGGTCGAACAGCCCGACATCGTCGCGCGTTGGGACTTCACTGTCGGCATCACCACCGATGTGATCCACGACGCTGGCGCCAACCGGTTGCATGGTGCGATCGTGAACATGCCGGCCCGCGCGATGAAGGGCTACAACTGGAGCGGCCAGGAGATGAGCTGGCGCCACGCGGCCGATGAGTATGGCGCCATCCACTTTCACGACGACGACGTCTACGATGCCGGCTGGGAGGTGGACTTCGCGCTGACCGTGCCCGACGGCTTGAAAAGCGGGCTCTACGCCGTGCGCGTCGCCTACGACGAGCACGAGGACTACATGCCCTTCGTGGTCAAGGCCAAACGGGGCAGCGCCAAGGGTAAGAACAAGGCCTGCTTCCTGGTGCCGACCGGCAGCTACATGGCCTATGCCAACGAGCACATGCCGACCGATGCGCCGCTGGCGCAGCTGCTGACCGGTCAGGTTTCGGTGCTCTATCCCCAAGACGTCTTCTTGCTGGAAAACCGGAACTACGGCGCTTCCTGTTACGACACCCATTCCGACGGCAGTGGGGTTTGCTATTCCTCTAGGCTAAGGCCGATCCTGAACATGCGGCCGAACTATCAGTCCTGGCTGGGCGGTGCCGGCTCTTCGCTCTGGCAGTTCAATGCCGACACCCACATCATCGACTGGATCGATGCCATGGGTGTCGAATGCGACTTCGTCTCCGACGAGGATCTGCACTACGAGGGCCTGGCAGCAATCGAAGACTACTCCGTCGTGCTGACCGGCTCGCACCCGGAGTACCACTCGCTTGAGATGTGGGACGCCATGGAGGCTTTCAAGAATGCCGGCGGACGGTTGATGTACCTGGGTGCCAACGGTTGGTACTGGCGCATCGCCTATCACAAGACCTGTCCCGGCATCATGGAGGTCCGTCGCGCGGAGGATGGGATTCGCGCCTGGGCGGCAGAGCCCGGCGAATACTACCATTCCTTCACCGGAGAGTACGGCGGGCTATGGCGCCGCAACGCGCGGCCGCCGCAGATGATGGCGGGGACCGGCTTCACCGCTCAGGGTTTCGACATCTCCTCCTACTATCGCCGCCAGCCCGATGCCGACAACCCCCGTGCTGCCTTCATCATGGAGGGGATCGAGGAGGAGATCATCGGCGACTTCGGGCTGATCGGCGGCGGTGCAGCCGGCCTAGAGTTGGACCGGGCCGACCGCCTGCTGGGCACCCCGCCCAACGCGCTGGTTCTGGCCTCTTCGGAGGACCATACCGACATCTATCTCGTCGTCTGCGAAGAGATCCTAATCAACTATCCGGGGCTGGGCGGACAGGAGAACCCCTTGGTGCGTGCCGACATCGTCTTCTACGAGCTTGCCTCGGGAGGTGCCGTCTTCGCAGCCAGCTCGATCGCCTGGGGCGGCAGCCTCGCGCACAACAATTACGACAATAACGTCTCGCGCATGACCGAGAACGTACTGCGGCGTTTCATGGATCCGACGCCCTTCTAGACGAACAAGCGGTGCTGACTGCGGCAACCGCCGCCGTGGAGACAAGAAGCGTCGCGACAGGCGACGCAGTGAGATCGGTACGGTGACTTGACCTAGCCGGCCTAAGCTGCCTACCGTTTGATGGCATCTGTGATCACATATGCCGTAGATCTGAGGATAATCTCGACGACAAGTCGGGCGGTTGGAAGGAACCGAATAGGACTGCGAAAGAAGCAGTCGAGTTCGACGGGAGAGAAGGGGCGACGGTGGCTCGTCTGCGTAGGGGAGCAGAGAGCAGGCCGAAGCCTAAGAGAGGGATGGGAACCATCCTTTGCGAGGCCAACGTTCAAGAGGGAGCAGTCGAAGCATGACCCACGACCACAAGAAGACCCAGGCGCCGCAAGCCCCGCAGGCAAGCCGCCGCAAGTTTCTGGCCGCAACCACCGCAGGCGTCGGTGCCGCGGCCATGCTGGCCAGCATCAATCGCGATGCCAAGGCGCAGAGCGGCGATCCCATTCCGATCGGCAGCGCCCTGCCGATGAGCGGCTTTGCGGCCGCCGACGGCATCGAGTTCAAGCGCGGTGCGGAGATGGCGGTAGCCGAGATCAACGAGCTGGGCGGCATTCTGGGCCGGCCGATCGAGCTGCACATCGAAGACACCAAGGAGATGGGCGTCGAGCTGACCAGTCAGGCCATTCAGCGCCTGATCGACCTCAACGAAGTGCACGCGGTCATCAACGGCTATAATGTTGGCACCACCTCGATCGAGATGGACGTTGTGGCCGAGAACGATATCATTCTGGTCCACTACAACACCGCCATCACCGCGGTGCAGAAGTTCCAGTCCGATCCGGCACTCTACTACGGCTCCTTCATGGGCGACCCGCCGGAGTACTACTACGGACCGGGCTTCCTGCTCTTCTTGAAGAGCCTTGAGGACCAGGGCCTCTGGACCCCGCCGAACCGCAAACTGGCGCTGATCCCTTCGGCCAACGAGTACTCGATCATCATCGCCAACGCGATTCGCGATCAGGCGGCCGAGTATGGCTTCGAGGTCTCGCTCTACGAGACCGTGCCCTACCCGAACAACCAGTGGGGTCCGATCATCGCCCAGATCCAGCAGGATCCGCCGGCGGCGATCGCGATTACCCACTTCCTGCCGCAGGATCTGGCGCAGTTCATGCAGCAGTTCGTGCCGAACCCGACGCCAAGCTTGGTCTACATGCAATACGGACCTTCGCTGCCAGCCTTCCGCGAGATCGGTGGCGAGGCAGTGAACGGCGTCATCTACTCCACCGTGATCGGCGCCATTCCCGACGAATACGGCAAGCCCTATCGCGACAAGTATGCGGAACTCTACGGCAAGGATGCCGCCTTCAACATCGGTTCGCAGACTTATGACGGCATGTGGCATTACGCACTGGGCGCTGCGATTGCCGGCGGCACCGGAGAGCCCTTCAACAAGGAGCAGAACGAGAAGGTGGCCGGTGCCATGCGACGCCTGATCTATCGCGGCATGAACGGCACCTGCCGTTTCGACGTCGATGGTCAGTATGCCTACTGCTATCCGACGCAGATCAAGGACCCCTCCTTGGGCATGCCGCATCAATTCCTGCAGCATCAGGACTACCGCGAGCAACCGCTTCTAATCGCGCCGCCACTCTATGCAGTGGCACCCTTCAAGATGCCGCCCTGGATCAAGTAGTCAGAACGCAGGTTCCAGGTTTATGATCGTCGGGGGAGCCGTGCGAGCGGTTCCCCCGCCCTTTGCGTCGCCTCTATCGGGAGAGTTCTGACCGCCGTGAGCATGCTGGTCTGTCAATCGGTCACCAAGCGTTTCGGTGCGCTGGCCGCAGTGGAAGAGCTGAGCTTCGAAGTCGAACCGGGCTTGGTGCTGGGCATCGGCGGCCCCAACGGCGCAGGCAAGACCACCTTGTTCGATGTGGTTTCGGGCCTGCAGCCCTTGACGTCGGGCCGCGTCCAACTGGACGGCATCGATATCTCCAGGGCTTCGGCCGACCGGATTTGCCATCTGGGCCTGGCCAGAACCTTTCAGATGAACGCCGGCTTTGATTCCATGACCGGCCGCGAGAATGTACAGGTCGCCGCCTACTTTGGCCGCACCAATCGGCTCTTCCCTGGCTTGCGCTTGGGGAAGGAAGCCGAGCGGCGCACCGAAGAGGCGTTGGAACTTGTCGGCATGCGCGAACGCGCAGCCCTGCCGGTCGAAAGCGCCCCGGTGCTGGACCGCAAACTCTTGATGATCGCCGGTGCCATCGTGACCGACCCCAAGCTCTTGTTGATGGACGAGCCGGTCGGCGGGCTCACACCCAACGAGATCGACGAGGTCGAGGCCGTGGTCTCCCGCGTCGTGCAGGAGATGAAGACCACGGTCATCCTAATCGAGCATGTGATGCGCTTTCTGATGCGGCTCTCGGACCGGGTTCTGATCATGCACCACGGCTCCAAGCTCTTCGAGGGCCTGCCGCAGGAGGTCTCGGAGAACGAAGAGGTGATCGAAGTCTATCTTGGAAAGGGCGCCAAGGAGCGCAGCAAGTCCTGGTTCAAGGACAAGAACCCGCAAGAGGCGGCCCCATGAGCAAGACGCCCCTGCTCTCGGTTCAGGACTTGGCCTCGGGCTATAAGGGACGCAACGTCCTGCACGACCTTTCTTTCGAGGTGCCCGAAGGAACCTTGATTACCCTGATCGGCCCCAATGGCCACGGCAAGTCGACCCTGCTGCGCACCATTTCCGGCCTCTTGCGGCCGCGCGGCGGCGACATCCGGATAGGCGACACCTCGATCGCAGGGCTTCCCGCAGAGGCCATCGCTGCGATGGGCGTCATCCAGGTGCCGCAGGGCGATATGCTTTTCTCGGAAATGACGGTGCACGAGAACCTGCTGATGGGCGCCTATCTGGAGCGCGACCGCGCCGCCGTCGAGCGACGCCTGGCCGAGGTCCACGCGATCCTGCCGAAGCTGAAAGAACGCGGCAAACAGATGGCCAGCACGCTCTCTGGCGGCGAGCGGCGCATGGTCGGCATCGGCCGCGGCCTCATGGCCGGCGGGCGCCTTCTGATGCTGGACGAACCTTCATTGGGTCTAGCGCCGATCATCATTGACCAGATTTACCAAGTCATCTCCGACCTCAAGGCCTCTGGCCGCACCATCCTTCTGGTCGAGGAAAACCCCATGCGGGTCGTCGATCTGGCCGAAGAGGTGCATCTCTTGGACAATGGGCACATCGTATGGAGTGGCAGCGGACAAGCGCTGAATGAGAGCACGGAGCTCTTGGAAACCTATCTCGGCGGCTAGCAGGGGACACAAGGAGCGAAATGGACGTCTTACCCTATATCCTGGTTACCGCCGTCACAGTGGGTGCCATGTACTCCCTGGCAACCTTGGGCCTTTCCCTGGTGTGGGGCGCAATGGGCATGCTGAATATGGCACACGGGGCGATGCTGACCATGGGGGGCTATGCCGCCTACTCCGCGGTGACAGCAGCCGGTTTGCCATGGCCCTTCGGCTTTGCAGCCGCCATCGTGGTAGGCGGCGTCATCGGTGCCTTCCTCTACTTCGGCCTGGTGCGCTTTATGCTGGGCAGCCCAGCCTTCGAAACCAACATCATCATCGCGACGGTCGGCATCGCGATCGCATTGGAGAACGTGATCCTGCTGATCTACGGCGGCCAGCCCTTGGGTCAGCCGGTCAGCCTCGACGGCATGGTGCGATTGGGCCAAGTGCCGGTGGCCAATCAGAACCTGCTGATCGTCGCGCTATCGGTCCTGATCATGCTGATCGTGGCCTACACCCTGCGCACCAGCAAGATCGGCCGCGCGATCCGGGCGACGGCCCAGAACCGCGAAGCCGCGCGCCTGATGGGGGTGCCTGCCAAGTCGATCTATCTGCAGGTCCTAATCATCTCCGGCGCGCTCGCCGCAGTCTCCGGCGTGCTGCTCTCCTCCATCACACAGCTCTCACCGCCGCTTGGCAACGATCCCATGCTGAAGGCCTTCATCATGTGCGTAGTGGCGGGCCTGGCAATGTGCAGGGCAGCGTGCTGGCGGCCTTCGTGCTGGCCCTGGTCGAGGCCTGCACGCAGTTCTATCTAGGCGCCCGCTGGGGCCTCCCGGTGCTGCTCTTCCTGGTGATTCTGGCCCTGATCTGGCGCCCATACGGCGTCTTCGGCCGGACCCAGGTCACGCGGCTCTAGGAGCAGGCGATGCGCAGCCAAACACGCAAAGACCTGCTGGTCGCCTTCTGCTTTCTGGCGGTCTTCATCGCGCTACCCTTCCTGCTGCCCGGGCGCTACTACCTGGGCCAGATCGTTCTGATCTTCTTCTATGCGATCGTCGCATCGCAGTGGAACCTGGTCTTCGGGATGGCCGGCATCTTTTCGCTGGCGCAGATGGCGCTCTTCGCCTTTGGGGCCTACACCACGGCGATGCTGGGATTCTATCTGGATTGGAGCGTCTGGCTGGCCATGCCGGTTGCCGGCGTGGCGACCATTCTGGTCTCGATCCTGGTCGGACTTGCCTGCCTCAGGCTGACCGGCGCCTACGTTGCCCTGTTAACCCTGGCGATCGCGCAGGTCATGTACTTCCTGATCGTGACCGATACCGAGTGCTACGTGATGGAAGGCGTGCGCTGTCGCCAGTTCACCGGCGGCGCCGTCGGGTTCTCGCAGTTCGGCGATCTTGGGACTCGCAAGGCCTTTCGCGGCGACTGGCTGACCGCCAACTACTTCATCGTACTGGGCTTGCTGATCGCCTCGCTGCTCTTCACCTACGTCATCATGAAGAGCCCGATGGGCTTGGCATTCCGCGCGCTGCGCGACAATCCGGGCTACGCCATCTCGCGCGGGATCAGCCGCTTCAAGTACCAGCTGCTGGTCTTCGGCCTTTCGGCCTTCTTCACAGGTGTCGCCGGCGGGCTTTGGGCCAGCCACTTCCGTGCCATCGGCCCCAACCTGCTCGGCCTCTCAGTGATGCTCTTCGTGCTGGCGATGATCGTGGTCGGCGGCGTTGGCCGCTTTTGGGGTGCCCTGGTCGGTGCCATCTTGCTGGTCGGGGCCGACGAGGTGATGCGCGAGTTCGGCGAGTTCCGCACGCTGGGCTTGGGCCTGATCCTGGCCTTCTTCGTGGTGGCCATGCCGCAGGGCGTGCTTGGGCTGATCGAAGCCGGGCTTGCCCGCCTGAAGCCAAAATCAGCAGAGAACGAAAGCAGATAACCGCAGGAGCCAAACGGCACCTGCGGTCTCTGTCGTTCATGCACTTTTAGGCCGCGAGGCGTTCGCGATAGTCGCTGAGTCGCACCACCTTCCCACCGGCTTGGCGATGTGACCTCGCCGCTTGGTGTCGCCGGTCCTTACTCGCTTCTCTGGCGCCGCAGAACCTGGTGAGGGACAGAGCATCGCCCGGACGATCCATTGCCTCGTCACCAGTTTCCTGCACCAACTCCGGCGCCCGCGTTAAGGGACGGATAAAGGCACCCATCACTTGCGGTCGGTCGAGCGATTCGTCGGCCATCTCTAGGGATTCCGCCGAGGCATCGGTCAGGATCGACATGCTCTGCATAGCCATCTGGCGGGGCCGGTCGAGTGCGTCGTCTTTCGGTTCACCCTTTGCCTCCGGCGCCCAGCAAAGCTGCGTGAACCCGCAGCCGCACATCGTCTGAATTCCACTTGGACGATCCAGTGCCTCGTCAGCCAAGGCCTCGGGGCCAGGTGGCGCCCAGCAGAAGGGCATGCCGCCGGTCATGGCGACCGTTCCTTCCGGTCGGTCCAGTGCCTCGTCGGCCAGAGCCTCGGGGGCGGCAGAACCCAAGCAGAAGGGCATGCCGCCGGTCATGGCGACCGTAACCTCCGGTCGGTCCAGTGCCTCGTCGGCCAAGGCCTCGGGGGCGGGTGGCGCCCAGCAGAAGGGCATGCCGCCGGTCATGGCGACCGTTCCTTCCGGTCGATCCAGTGCCTCGTCGGCCAAGGCCTCGGGGGCGGGTGGCGCCCAGCAGAAGGGCATGCCGCCGGTCATGGCGACCGTTCCTTCCGGTCGATCCAGTGCCTCGTCGGCCAAGGCCTCGGGGGCGGGTGGCGCCCAGCAGAAGGGCATGCCGCCGGTCATGGCGACCGTTCCTTCCGGACGGTCGAGCGATTCCTCCGACAATCTGGCCTGCGGAGCCGCTGCCGGTCCTCGAGTGGCGGTCAAGACGCCCTCGCCGCACGGCCGATCCAGTGCTTCGTCCTGCGCGCTTGCATCGGTCTGCGGAGCCCAGGTCAATGTGCAGTTTGCACAATAGGTCGTCGTGTTCACCGGTCGATCCAAAAACTCGTCGTTGAGCCGGGTGATGCTCTTCGAGCGGTTGCTGATTGCGTTCATCGGGATCTCCTCACTCTTGTTCCGTCATGTTGCTCACTAAATTCTATATGGTCGTTCATATTGTTCGCGGAAGCGCCCCCACGAAAGCACCCCGGCAATGCAAAAACCGCGCCTCATTGTGAAGAACGGAACGGAATTTGGGATGAAATATGGATTTTGTACATAGTGAATGAAATTTTCTTCTCAAGCTATGGTTTTTATTTAAAACTACAATACTAATTCAAGCAATTACTAATCACAACAACAACATGGTCACAAAAATTGGGCCGTAAAACCTGGCCCACCGCGCGAGATCGCAAGGGTCGATTGCGAGTTGGCTGCGCAGGGCACGAGGTTTTCAGACACGACAATGCCCGCGACCCGGTGATCCCACCCGGTCGCGGGCCAATGCCGAGGATTCTACCTTCGGCAGCCTATGCTGCCTTGCGCACGCGATAGTCGCTCATGCGTACAACGGTCTTGCAGGTTTGAGTGGCAGCGACATCGAGGGACCCCCGCCTCGTTTCCGGCCTGTGACACCGCCTGCAGAACCCGGCGGTGGCCGCAACGACCTCCGTTGGGCGATCCAAGGCCTCGTCGGCAAGTTCGCATTCCGATCCGCAGTTTGCACGGAGCCGGAGGGTCTCCTTCAAAGCAGGTTGCTCCAAAAACAGCTCGGAAAAACTACTGAAGGCCATTGTGTCCCGCGGACGATCCAGGGCTTGGTCGATGATCACGTCCTCGGCGCTCGAAGGATTGCAACTCTCCGGCTCCGAGCGCTCTACCGAAAAATGCTCGGGATCCGGAAACTTACAGTAGGGGTAACCCGCTGCTTTGGCCGGACGATCCAAGGCCTCTTCCTTCATTGCGTCGTGCTCGTCCGGGGCCCAGCAGAACACAGTGTCGGTGAATCCGCAGCCGCACATGGAAGACGGGTGGCCAGGCCGGTCCAGGGTCTCGTCATGCAGTTCCACCTGCTGTTGTGACGTCCAACAGAGATGGCATCCCGGATGGCTCCAGAGCGAGGGTCCCGGGCGATCAAGCGCCTCGTCGGCAACCCCGGTTGTCGCCACGGCTCGGACCTCCGGCGCCCATGATAGCTGGCACACCTGAGTGCCGCACATCGATAGCGCTTTACCCGGTCGATCCAAGCAGTCGTCGGACAGAGCTGCCGCTCGGTTCGAGCGGATGTTGATCGCATTCATCGGACTCTCCTCACTCTGGGTCGATCATCAAAATCTGATTGTTAGGAAATATGATCACTCAGATAAGAGATTGTAAGCTTGGCTCTCAAACGACCCTATGAATGCTAAGACCAGGCCTCATTGTGTAGGACTTGCACAGACCTCGTCACAAATGTGCAGATCAGGGGAGAATGAGAAAGAAATTTAGAGCCCCTCAAGGCTACCCAGTGCATCACACTCCTCGGCCACGCGGAACATGCGGTGCGTCAAGGCCTCTAGCAGACGGATTGCCCGCGCACCCTCGTGTGAGAGATTGCTGTGAAAGCAGACTGGGATCGAAAGAGCCAGGAGCAAGCCAACGCGAAAGTCTCGCCAAGCCTCGGCCTCGCTATAGCCAGCGACGCCGAGCTCGATCAGACGCTGATGCCAAAGCGCACAAAGGGCGCGATAGCCGCTTTGCGGCAGGCCACGCTCCAGACTACCGCACACCAAGCGCGCGACATCCAGTCCAGCCGCGGTCCGGCTGATGACTTGCCAATCCAGCAGCATCACCGCCTCACCAGCTGCAGGCCCGTCCAGCATCAGATTGTCGGCTCTGAGATCGCAATGCACTAAGGTGGGTGGCGGACGGACCAGTGCCCTTTCCAAGGCTGCACAGGAGTCTGCCAGGCGATCGCCGAATGCCAAGTCGGTCTTTGAAAGCCAGCCGGCGTAGCGCGCCTTGAACTCCGGCCAGGCCGCTTCGAACAAGCGGCGCACATCCCAGGGTTGGGGTGGAATCCAGGTCAGCCGATCCAGTTCCGGACGGTTCCACCAGTGCGCGTGCAGCTTGGCGACCTCCCTCAGAACGCACTCAACCTGTGTTTGCGTCAAGCCATAGATCTGATCGGGCGTCGTCCAGTCTTTCGCATCCTCCATGACGATGACCGGTGAGCCCAAGACGGCATCGTCTGCCGCATAGTAGCAAACTGGGACGCGCACGGGTGTCGAGGCTGCGAGTTCTGCGTAGAAGCGCATCTCGCGCTCGTAGGTCCGCACCGACTGACCAAGCGCGAACCGTGCCTTGTCGTCTGATGGCAACTTGATGATGACACTGGCAGGCGCCCCACCGGCGGCTCCGTCATATTCCAGTTCGGCACGGACAACCCGGCTCATGAAACCGCGCCCGGCAGAGATTGAGCTATCCAAGGCGACGCTCTTTAGCCGCGAAGTCGCCGGCAAGGCACCGGAGCGATGTAGCAAGCCTTCCATCCAAGCCGATGAGATCCGATCGATCTGGGCCGCCAACTCTACATCCTGTTCCATCTAGCTCTCCATCAAGGCATCAATGGCGGCAACTTCTTCGGCCACACGGAAAGACCGCTGGATCTGCGCCTCCAGGAAACGCACCGCACGGGCGCCCTCGTGGCTCACGTCACCATGGAAGCAGACCGGCATATAGAGGACATGCAGCACCGCGACGCGGAAGTCGCGCCAAGCCGTCTCGAAGGGATAGTCCTCGACGCCCAAGGCCGAAATCTGCCCGTGCCACTTGGCGACGATCTTCTTGTATGCCGCTTGCGGCAGCGCGGTTTCCAAACTGCCCGACACCAGACGCGCGACGTCAAGGGCTGCCATGGAGCGGCTCATGAGTTGCCAGTCCAGGATCATGACCGGCTCTCCGTCGGGGCCGTCGAACATGAGGTTATCGGCGCGCAGGTCGCAGTGCGCCAAGGTGACAGGTGCAGCCTCGACAGCGGCCTGTAACGCGGGACCGGAGGCAGCCATCTGATGCCCCAGACCCTGCCCGCCGGGCGAAAGGAAGTGTCCGTACTCCGCCAAGAAACCCGGCCATCGCTCGGCAAAGATCGTCCGAAAATCGAAAGGACTGCGCGGCAGCCAATGGTAGCCTTCCAGTTCTGGTGCGCCCCACCAATGGGCATGCAGCTTGGCCGCCTCCTGAAGCGTGTTCTCCACCTGAGCCAAGGAGAGGCCGTAGACTTGATCGCCAGGTGTCCAGAGTTCGGCATCCTCAATGATCAGGACAGCCGATCCTCCATCGCCCAGTGTCTGGAAGCAATGCGGCGCACGAACCGGCGTGGTCTTGGCTAAATCCCGATAGAATCGCAGCTCGCGCTCGTAGGCCTGAAAAGTGACGCCCAGGGCGCGGTGGTCTGGATCGGCGGCTGGCAGCTTGACGATGAGGCTCTTGGGTGCATCGGGGGCCGGGGCGTCATAGGTCAAACGGACCCGGACCACACCGCTCAAGAAGCCACGACCGACACCGCCCAGATCCTCCAAGGCGAAATCTTGAACCCCGCCCTCTTCGCCCAGGAAACCGGCCTCCCGCAGCATCGCGGTGAGCCATGGTCCATCAATCTCTTCTGCGTAATCGATCGCCGATACCGACATCACACCATGCCTCTTGGGAAACTCTTTCCTACTCGCCGGCCAAGCGATGCTCGGTTTGTGCAGGCGCTCCGGCATCGCTTTGGCGCAGCGGCAGGACGATCCGGAAGACCGTGCCGTCGGGACCGCTGCTCAAGAGCGCAATGCCACCGCCATGGGCTTCGACAATCTCTCGCGCAATCGCTAGGCCCAGGCCGGTACCGCCTGCCCGGGCCGAGCCACGGAACGGCTGGAACAGATTGGCCTGCGCGCGCGGCGGCAAACCCGGTCCATTGTCACTGAAGGTGATCGACCACTGCCCTTGTGAAGCCTCGACCTCGGCTCGAAGGGTCAGGACCGTGGCACCGGCATCGACGGCGTTCTGAGAGAGGTTTGCCAGCACCCGATAGAACTGATCGCGGTCGGCCGTTGTCACCAGATCGGGCGGCACCTCGGCCTGCCAGCCGGCCTCACCCGAGATCACCGCCGGTAGGGCTGATCCTACTTCCGCCACCAGGTCAGCCACGACGATACGGCTGGGCTCCAAGCGCATCTCGCCGCCACGCGCGAAGGTCAGGGTGCGCTCGCAGAGGTCAACTGCACGGTCGATCGACTTGATCAGAGTCGGGGTCACGCGACGCACGCGCGGATCGGCGCTCTCCGCCATCGAGTCCGACACCAGCCGCGCCGTCGTCAAGATGTTGCGCAGGTCGTGATTGATTTTCGAGACGGCAGTGCCCAAAGCCGCCAGTCTGGTTTGCTGGCGCAGGGCATCGCGCAGGCCTTCCTGCATCTCTTCCAGCGCGTGTTCGGCCAGGCCGATTTCGTCGCTGCGGTCACCGCTCGGCCGATAAACCGGGCTCTTCTCGGGATCGCCCTGAAAGGCGATCATGCTTTCGGTCACACGCCGCATGGGGCGCACAAGCATCAGCTGAAGCGACAGGAAGACCAGACCCGCCGTAATCACGGAGATCACCAGCGAGAGCAGAAAGATTCGTAGTCCGAATTGGCGCAGATCGTCCTTCAGCGGCAGGTCGTCGATGACGATCTCCACCGTGCTGGCGGGCGCCTCGGGCGAGCGGCCGACCACGCGAATCACCTGATCGTCGTAGCTGACGAGACCTTGCAGCGCATAGTCGATCAGCTTGAAGGCGCTGGCGTTCACCAGGTCCACGGTCTGCGATACCGGTTCCGGCGGCATCTCGGCCATCAGCATCAGCTTGCCGTGCGTGTCGGTGCGGACCGAGACCGAGTAGGCGCCGACATGCGACAGCAACTCCGCCTCCAGTTCCGGATTGATCACCAGGTTGGGGGTCGCCGCCAAACCCAAGACTGCAAGATGCGCTGCCGCCAAACGTTCATTCAGCCAAGTTTCCCAGAAGCGCCCGATAGAGGGCGCGAAGATTAGGACTTCCGCCAGCATGACGAAGGCCACCGTCAACAACAGCAGACGGGCAGACATGCTTTGCCAGGGTCTTGGCAGATTGATCGCCATGATCTCTACAGCACCTGCGAGCGCATCGGGGCGCCCAATCTAGTGAAACGGCCTACACCCTCTTAACCTAGGTGCTTCAATAAGGCGACCAAGATACGTGTTCGTTTGGAAAAGAGCTTGGGTGCATAGAAGCTGCCCGCGGCGCGCTTAGAGACTTCGCCCAAGGTCGGGTAGGGAGACATGGTGGTTGCCATGGCAGAGATCGGCAGCCGCCGTTCAAGCGCCAGAACCCAGGGCTGGATCAGCTCACCGGCCCCCTGCCCTAGAATCGATGCACCCAGGATCTTGCCTTTCGGCGTTGTGACGACCTTGATGAAGCCACCGGTCGCAAGTTCGCTCTGGGCGCGGTCGTTCTCCTGGAAGGACCAGCGCAGCAGGTTGATGCTGCGCCCGCCAGCCTTCGCGTCCGCCTCGGTCAGCCCGACCTGGGCCAGTTCCGGATCGCAGTAGGTAACCCGCGGCACCACCAGGCGATCGGCCCGTGCGGGAATACGAAAGGCAATGTTCTTGATCAGCACCGCAGCATGCGCACCGGCCAAATGCGTAAATTGCTCGCCGCCGGCAGCGTCGCCGGCCGCAAAGACTCGGCGATTGGTCGTGCGCAAGCGTGAATCCACGATCAGGCGGCCAGCATCCAAAGCAATCCCGGCCTGTTCCGGCGCCAGTCCCTCGTAATCCGGTCGGCGGCCGACCGCGACCAGCAGGTGGCTGCCGGTCAGGGTCTCACCGCCAGCGTCCGAGCCAGTTTGCAGAGCTATCGTCTTCCCCTTCCGACTGACCCTCGTCGCCTCGCAGCCGACCTTGATCGACACACCCTCCGACCGCAGGCGGTCTGCCAGAAGGATCGCCTGCTCCGGCTCGGCACGCGGCAGGAGGCTCGCCCGCTCTACCAGAGTGACGCGGCTGCCCAGCCGGGCGAAGGCCTGCGCCATCTCACAGCCGATCGGCCCGCCGCCGAGGATAAGCAGATGCTCCGGCAGGGTTTCCAGATCCCACAGCGTCTCGTTGGTCAGGAAAGGCACCTCGTGCAGACCCGGGATCGGCGGCAGGAAAGGGCGCGATCCCGTCGCGATGACAAAGCGCTTCGCCTTGACGGAATAGGAGGGGGTCACGACCCGGTTCGGGGCGGTGAAGGCGGCGCTCTCTCGGATCACGGTGATACCGAATCCCTCAAAGCGCTCCTGTGCGTCCATCGGCGCGATCGTCGCGATCACGCCCTTCACATGCGCCATCACCTTTGCGAAGTCGACCTCAGGTGGCTGTTGGATCACGCCCAAATCGGCTGCCTTGCGCCAGGCGACGGCAGCAGCCGCAGAGGCCAATAGTGATTTCGAGGGTACGCAGCCGGTGTTGAGACAGTCGCCGCCCATTGTAGCGCGCTCGATCAGCACGCATTTGAGCCCCAGCTGTGCAGCACCGGCAGCGAGGGACAGGCCAGCCGACCCGGCACCGACAACGCAGAGGTCGGCCTCTATCTCTTGCCGGGCCTCAGGCATCGGCTTTTCGATGCCTCTGCCAGCGCTTCCAGGCGACCGGCAGCATGGCAAAGACCGCCAAGCCAGCCAGCGGCAGGATAACGACGGGGTCCAGGATGATTGAGAGGTCGGGCTCCTCGCCACGTGCCAGGACCATACCCAAGCCATTGCCAAGCGCCGCGTAGACCACGACACCCGGGACGATCCCAAGGGCGGTCCCAAGGATATAGATCCAGAGCTTCACTCCCAGCAAAGCCGGGACCAGATTGACCAGCCAAAAGGGAAAGATCGGCAACAGCCGCAGCACCAGAAGATAGCTCAGCGCATCGTCCTGGAAGCCCTTCTCCATGCGCTTCAGCCAGGGGCCGGCACGGGTCATCAAGGTGTCATGCAAGGCGCCTCTGGCGGCCAGAAACACGATGGTCGATCCCAAGGTCGCCCCCAGAACCACCCAGATCGAGGCCACCAGGATGCCGAAGAGATATCCAGCAACGACGGTCACTAAAGTTGCGACCGGCAGCGAAAGCGCGGTGACCGCCGTGTAGATCGCAAACAGCAGTATGCCTGTCACGAAGGGCGCTGCCTCGACTTCGGCACGCAGCCACTGACTGTGTTCGGACATTGTCTTGAAGCTGATCCCGCCCAGCCAAACCAGAGCGATCATTGCGGCGGCGCTGGCCAACAGCAGGATGACGAAGGGTAGCCAGCGACGCGACTTGGCCGATGCAGTCTGCAGTTCTTCGGCGCTGCCGCGGTCTCCCATCTCGGCTAGTTCCATTTCAGCTCACCCCATCACACCATAACAGACCGACCGCAGGCGCAAGGCCTTTCGCGACGCCGTGGTCACAGAGTCCCATCCGCGTCGAAGTTGGCCATCGCGTGTCGTGTCGCCCCACCCCCTTGATAGTGACCCATAAATGCGCACCTCAGTCGAGGAGCGCAGCACGCAAAGCATAACAAGGCCGTGATCCGCCCCCGCTTCGCGTCGAATGAGACCTGGTTCAATGCGACCGTGAAGCTGCAGCAAACCAAGGCGCAATTGGCCAATTTGCCGTTCGCCCGCATTGACAGCGCCCCATGGTCCCCCCTATATGCCGGGTTCACGGGTGCTGCAGCCGACTTTCTGCGCTGCGGACCTATTGCCTAATTTCTGATCCTTAGGAGTGTCCAAAGGTGAAGCGCACCTTCCAACCGAGTGTCGTGGTCCGCAAGCGCCGCCACGGCTTCCGCTCGCGCATGGCAACGCCGGGTGGCCGCAACGTTCTGCGTCGGCGCCGGGCGCGCGGTCGCAAGCGCCTGTCCGCCTAAAGCCGCCGCCGAGATCGAGAGCCCGAACAAGGGACATGGCGCAGCGCCTAAGCCATCTGAAGACGCGCGCCGACTTCCTTCGGGTGGCCGGACGCGGACGCAAGTGGGCGATGCCCGGCCTCGTGGTCCAGGCAGCTCTGCGCGACGATAACGAGACTGCGCCGCGCGTCGCAAGGCTGGGGCTGACAGCCAGCAAGAAGGTCGGCAATGCCGTGGCACGCAATCGCGCCCGGCGCCGGCTGCGCGCGCTCGCCAACGAAGTTCTGCCCGAACATGGCCGCGTCGAGCTGGATTATGTGCTGATCGGCCGTCCGGCGACGGTAAAGCGTGCCTACGGCGACCTTCGCGCCGACCTGTTGGCGGCCTTGCAGCGTGTCAATCGACCAAGACAGAGCGCAAGACGATGACCCGGCCCGGAGGCCTTTTTGGCCTGTTCCGCTGGCTATCGATTCTGCCGCTCTTGGCTGCAATCTGGCTCTACCGGCTCTTCCTATCGCCCTTTCTCGGGCGGCAATGCCGCTTCCTTCCGACCTGCTCCAGCTATGCCGAAGAGGCCTTGCGGCGTCATGGGGCTTTGAAGGGCGCTTGGCTTGCCGTGCGACGCTTGGCTCGCTGTCACCCCTGGGGCGGATCGGGATACGACCCGGTCCCAGAGGGGCCGGTTCAAGTTGAACCAGCGCCGACGACGGCCTTGTCCCCCCGCTCCAACCCGCAACGACAAGGCTGATCCGGTAAGGGTCTTTTATGGATCAACACAACATAAAGAACCTCATTCTGGCGATCGCTCTATCGATTGCCATCGTGATGGCGTTCCAGTTCTTCTTCGTGCCGCCACCGCCGCAGGCGCCGCCACAGCAGCAGACCGCCGGTCAGACGGTTGCCGGATCCGAGGGCGTTGACAGCGCCGCGCCGGGCATCGACGGGACCACAATCGCGCCGGAACCTCAGAGCAAAGAAGAGATCCTTGCCGAGAGCCCGCGCCTGCCGATCGACACCGAACGCCTTGGCGGATCAATCGCGCTTCGCGGCGCCCGCTTGGACGATTTGGTCCTAAAGGATTACCGTACGGAGCTGGCCAAAGACAGCCCGAACATCGAACTGTTGGCCCCGCGTGGCAGCGAGTATCCCTATTTCGCTGCGGTCCGTTGGCTGACCAGCGACGGCACAGTCGTTCCCGACCGCGATACCCTCTGGCAGACCGATGCCAGCGCGCTCAGGGCCGACACGCCGACGATTCTCTATTGGGAGAACGGCGCGGGCCAGCGCTTTGAGATCGAGATCAACGTCGACAAGGACTACATGTTCACCCTGAAGCAACGGGTGATCAATTCCAGCGACAAGACGATCCAGGTCAGAGCCTATGGACTGGTCAATCGCGTCGGCATTCCGCCGACCCTGGACACTGCCTTCATCGTGCATGAAGGCCTGGTCGGCGTCTTCAACGACACCTACGATGAGGTCGACTACGATACCGTTGAAGAAGCTCCGCCAGCCTCCGCTGCCAATCCCACCCGCACCATCTCGCAGAGCAGCGAAGGCGGCTGGATCGGTTTCTTTGACAAGTATTGGACGGTCTTGCTGATCCCGGAACAGGACGCCGCTGTCGACGCGCGCTTTGCCTATAGCCCAGTCAACGGCGGCAAGACCTATCAGACCTCCATGACCTACGGCCCCTACGACGTGGCGGCCGGTGCGACGCAAGAGGACAGCTTTCACCTTTTCGCCGGCGCGCGCGAACCGAACCTGATCGACCACTACAACGATACGCTCCACATCGATAAGTTCTATCTGGCCGTGGACTACGGCTGGATCTTCTTCCTGGCACGCCCGATCTATCTGGCGCTGAATTGGTTCCACGGGCTGGTCGGTAACTTCGGCGTCGCCATTCTCCTGCTCGTGGTTTGCGTGCGCATCCTGCTGTTCCCGCTCGCCAACAAGGCCTACAAGTCGATGGCCAAGATGCGGAAGCTGCAGCCACGTATGCTGGAGCTGCGCGAGCGCTACAAGGACGACAAGCCCCGTTTCCAGAAGGAGATGATGGGGCTCTATAAGAAAGAGGGTGCCAATCCAGTCGCGGGCTGTCTGCCCATGCTGGTGCAGATTCCAATCTTCATCGCGCTCTACAACGTGCTCTACGGCACGATCTTGATGCGCCATGCGCCCTTCTTCGGCTGGATCCAGGATCTCTCCGCGCCCGATCCCACGACCTGGATGAACCTCTTCGGGCTGCTGCCTTACACCGTACCGAACCTGGGTATCCTCAACTTCTTCTCGCTGGGTGTCTGGCCGCTGCTGATGGGCTTTACCATGTGGGCTCAGTACCGCCTGAACCCGCAGCCGACCGACCCGCTGCAGGCCAAGATCTTTGCCTGGATGCCGGTGGTCTTCACCTTCATGCTGGGCCAGTTCGCGGCTGGCCTGGTGATCTATTGGGCCTGGAACAACCTGCTCTCCATGACCCAGCAGGTCATCATCATGCGCCGCCAAGGCATCCCGATCGGCGGCAAGCTGCCGCCGATGACGCTGGGCGGCGGCAGCAAGAGCGCGCCGGAACCAGAGCCGGAACCAGAGCCAGAGCCGGAGCCGCCGAAGAAGATAGCCCCGGCACGCCCGAAGCTGGAGAACAAATCGAAGAGCAGCCGCTCCTCGAGCAAGAGCGGCCGCCGCTCCAGCAACCCAGCGGCAAAGAAACGGCGTCGGTCCTGATCGCCTTGCCCGAGGTTGGACCTGACGTCGAAGAGGATCCGGACGACGGCCAAGCGGCCGAGTTCGCACGCTGGCTCTTCGCCCAGAGCTGCACGTTCGTCGCCGGCGCGGCAAGCGAGGATCGCTTGCCGCCGCCGCTTGGCCCGGAAGTCGCCTTCGTCGGTCGCTCCAACGTCGGCAAGTCGAGCCTAGTCAACGCTCTGACCGGCCGCAACACCTTGGCCAAGGTCTCGCGCACACCAGGTCGTACGCAACAGCTGAACTTCTTCGATTTGGGCGGCCGCCTGATTCTGGTGGATCTGCCGGGATACGGCTACGCCAAGGCCTCCAAGACCGCGATAAATGCTTGGACCGAGCTGACACGACGCTATCTGCGCGGCCGCCGCGAGCTGGAGCGCGTCCTGGTGTTGATCGATTCTCGCCACGGGTTGAAGCAAAGCGACCAGGATGTCATGGCAGCGCTGGACGAGGCCGCACGCCCCTACCAGCTGGTTCTGACTAAAGGCGACCTGGTAAAAGCCTCGGCGAGGGACGACCTCTTGGCTGCGGTTACAGGCAAGTCCAACCGCTTTCGCGCGGCACACCCGAGGGTGCTGTTGACCTCGGCGGAAAAAGGCCTGGGCATAGCGGCCCTGCGTCAAGAACTGGCTGCGCTGGCATCCCCGACTGCGGCACACTAAGCTGCCGCCGACAAAGAAGCAGGAGGGAGCGCGCACCCATGCCAGAGAGAAACTTGAGCGACACTAAGGCCTGGTTGCGTACGGCCCGCGTCATCACCGAAGCCCTGCCCTATATGCGCCGTTACGCCGGTCAGACCTTCGTGATCAAGTACGGCGGTCATGCCATGGGTAATCCGGAACTGGCCAAGCTCTTTGCGCGCGACATCGTGCTGCTGAAGCAGATCGGCATCAATCCCATCGTCGTGCACGGCGGCGGCCCGCAGATTGGTCAGATGCTTGACCGCCTGGCCGTTCAGAGCGAGTTCGTCGACGGCCTGCGCGTGACCGATGCCGAGACCGTCGAGATTGTCGAGATGGTCCTGGCCGGATCGATCAACAAGCAGATCGTCTCGGCGATCAACGAGGCCGGCGGCACGGCGATCGGCATTTCCGGCAAGGATGGTCGCCTGATCCGTGCCACCAAGTTGCGCCGTACCCAGCGCGACCCCGATTCCAATATCGAGAAGATTCTGGATCTGGGTTTCGTCGGCGAGCCCAAAGCCATCGACCCGCATATCCTGGCCGGCCTGGAGCATTCGGGTATGATCCCCGTGATTGCGCCGATCGGCGTGGGCAACGGCGGCGAGACCTACAACATCAATGCCGACACCGCAGCCGGCGCAATCGCCGCTGCGGTCGGCGCCTCGCGTTTGTTGCTGCTCACCGATGTCGCCGGCGTGATGGATCCCGATAAGAAGATCCTAACCGATCTGGATGTCGACCAGATCGCCCAGCTGAAGCGCGAAGGCGTCATCTACGGCGGCATGATCCCGAAGCTGGAAACCTGCGTCTATGCCGTGGAGAATGGCGTCGATGCGGCCGTCATCTTAGACGGGCGCGTGCCGCACTCCATGCTGCTGGAAATCTTTACCGCACATGGCTTGGGCACCTTGGTGCGTCGCAAGCCCTTGGAAAGCTGAACGAGACAGAGGAGAGAGACCCGATGGACAAGGCCGGGTTGGAGCAGAGCATCTTGGCAGCATGGGAGGCGCGCGACAGCGTTTCGCCGACGACCCAGGGCACCACACGCGAAGCCGTCGAGACCGCACTGGCCGGCCTCGATACCGGCGAGCTGCGCGTCGCCGAGAAGCGCGAGGGGGCTTGGCATGTCAATCAATGGCTGAAGATGGCGGTGCTGTTATCCTTCCGCCTGAACGACATGAAGCCGATCCCCGGCGGACCAGGTGAGAACACCTCCTGGTGGGACAAAGTCGATTCCAAGTTCGCCGGCTGGGGCGAGAACCGCTTTCGCGAAGCCGGCTTCCGTGCCGTGCCGCACACCGTGGTGCGCCACTCTGCCTATATCGCGCCTGGCGTAGTGCTGATGCCCAGCTTCGTCAACCTAGGCGCCTATGTCGATAGCGGCACCATGGTCGACACCTGGGCCACCGTCGGCTCCTGCGCACAGATCGGCAAGAACTGCCACATTTCTGGCGGGGCCGGTATCGGCGGCGTCCTGGAACCGCTCCAGGCCGGGCCAGTGGTGATCGAGGACAACTGTTTCATCGGCGCACGTTCCGAAGTGGTGGAAGGTGTGCTCGTCGAAGAGGGCTCGGTCCTCTCCATGGGCGTTTTCATCGGTGCCTCCACCAAGATCGTCGATCGCGAGACCGGCGAGATCCATCGCAGACGCGTGCCGGCCTACTCGGTCGTGGTGCCCGGTACCTTGCCCGGGAGACCCTTGCCCGACGGCAGCCCGGGACCCGGTCTCTATTGTGCCGTCATCATCAAGCGGGTGGACGAGGGCACGCGTGCCAAGACCTCAATCAACGACCTGCTGCGCGACTAGCGAGAAGAGCGATGAGCGGAACGATCGATCCCGTCGGCTTTGCCCAAGACCTTATTCGCTGCCGCTCCGTCACACCGACGGAGGGCGGCGCGCTGGCCTTGTTGCAGAGCACGCTGGAAGGCCTCGGCTTCCGCTGCAGCCGTCGCATCTTCGAAGAACCCGATAGCGAGCCGGTCGACAACCTCTATGCTCGCTTGGGCACCGACGGCCCGAACCTCTGTTATGCCGGGCATACCGACGTGGTGCCGCCCGGCGAGACAGCGCTGTGGAGCGTCGACCCTTTTGCCGGTGCCATCCAAGACGGCTGGCTGATCGGCCGTGGAGCCGTCGATATGAAGGGTTCTATTGCCGCCTACGTCGCCGCACTTTCGCGTTTCCTGGATAGCCAGCGCGCGAAGGGATCCCTATCGCTGCTGATTACCGCAGACGAGGAAGGTCCCTCCGTCAATGGCACCCGGAAAATGTTGGACTGGGTCTTAAAGATCGGTGAGAGGTTGGACGGTTGCATCGTCGGCGAACCCACCAGTGTCGATCGCATCGGCGACATGGCCAAGATCGGCCGCCGCGGCAGCCTAAACGGCTGGATTACGGTCAAGGGCGTGCAAGGCCATTCCGCCTATCCCCACCTGGCCGACAATCCGGTGCACCGCCTGGTCAGGCTGCTGCAGCTCATCACCGAAGAACCACTGGACCAGGGCAGTGCGCACTTTCAACCCAGCAGCCTGCAGGTCACAACCATGGATGTCGGCAACCCGGCAACCAACGTGATCCCGGCAGAGGCCAGCGCGCGTTTCAACGTTCGCTTCAACGACTGCCATCACAGCAGCGATGTGGAGGCCTGGGTGCGCGCGCGCATGGCCATGATCGACGGCAACATGGAGCTGTCGATCCGGGTCTCCGGAGAGTCATTCCTGACGCCGCCGGGGCCCTTGAGCGAGGCCGTCGCGAGTGCCGTCGAGACCGTCACGACCAAACGCCCGGAATTGGGAACCACCGGCGGCACCTCGGACGCCCGCTTCATCAAAGATGCCTGCCCGGTGATCGAACTGGGCTTGCGCAACGAATGGGCGCATAAGGTAGATGAGCGCGCCCCTCTGGAAGACATCGAGACGCTTACCCAAATCTATGAACGTGCGCTCGAAAACCTGGCCGCCTGACAGGGATAGGGAAGCAGCCTTTCCGCCGAAGAGACACTCGGCGACACCACGAACCCTTTTGGGGGACCTGTCGGTCAGAGCTTGGGCCGCGGCCCCAACGGAGACACGGAATGTTCCCTACCGGTGAGGAGTTGCGCCGCGGTCTCGCTGCCGTCCTGCCGCTCTTTTCCTTCAAGGACAGCGGCTTGGGCCTAATCGGGCGCGATCGCTGGACGGCCTGGCGCTCTTTCCTGGCGGGCGTGGTCGCCTTTCCGCCCTTCGTCGTCTTCATCCTGGTCCAACAGCGCGAAGAAGCGGTGGAGCCGCTGGGCTTCCACTTCTTTGCCGTCTGGCTCCTGTCCTACATACTGCTATGGGTTGCCCTACCCCTCATCCTGCTGGAAGTGGGTCGCAACAAGACCTTTGCGCCTCGGTTACCGCATTTCATCGCGGCCTACAACTGGCTGTTGCTGCCGATCGCTTACATGCGTTTCATCATCGCGATCATGCCAGAGCCGCTGAACGGCCTTCTCATGCCCTTCTTCATCTTCTACGTCTTCGGTATGAAGTGGTATCTCGCCCGCAAGTGTCTGGAGATCAGTGGCTGGGGCGCCACCGCCATCGTCGCCGTGGGCTTTTTCCTATCGCTCAACATCGTGAACTTGGCCTTCGGACTGACCGAGATGGAGATCCGGATGCCCGAGCGTGTGCCCGATTAAGGAGCGCCGATATCAAGCCTTGGGGTAGTCGACTGCAGTCAGACAGAGCCCCTGCGGCGGCGCCGTGGGACCGGCTGCACTGCGATCCTTGGCGGCCAGAATCTCTGGGATGATCTCGGGCGACCAGCGGCCGTTGCCGATCCACTTCAAGGTTCCGGCAATGATACGGACCTGATTGTGCAAGAAGGACTGCGCGGCCAGCACCAAGTGCAGCTCCTCGCCGCTGCGCCTGATGTCAAGCTGCTCCAGCGTCTTGATCGGTGACTTGGCCTGACAACCGGCTGCCCGGAAGCTGGTGAAGTCGTGATGGCCCTGCAGCCGGACTGCCGCCTGTTCGATCGCCGCCAGATCCAGCGGTACCGGAACCCACCACACCAAATGGCGTTCCAGCACAGGCGGCGACGGACGGTTCAGGATGCGATAGCGGTAGTGGCGTCGAACCGCCGAGAAGCGCGCGTGGAAATCAGGCTCTACTGCTGTCGCATCAATGACGGCAATCGGCAAAGGCTTCAGATGATGATTGAGGGCTAGGCGGACGACCCTCGGATCGCTCGGGCGCGCGATCTCGGCGTGGACCACCTGGCCGCTGGCGTGTACGCCCGAATCGGTGCGGCCGGCGGCGACACAGCGCACCACCTCGCCAGTGAAAGCTTCAATGGCAGCCTCCAGGGCCGCCTGAATCGAGGGGCCGCTGTCCTGTCTTTGCCAGCCGACAAAGTCGGTGCCGTCGTACTCCAAGGTCAGGCGGTAACGGGTCACGTGAGCTGACTGCCCTTGGGGATCGCGAAGCCGCGCAGGAAGGCGTCCGTCTGCTGCGGCGCCCTGCCCGGGCGCTGTAGGGACAGCAGGCGTAAGGCTCCACTGCCGCAGGCGACGGCCAGGCCATCGTCCAAGACCACTCCGGGTTCTCCTACCCCTTCCGTAAGAACAGCTTTCTGCACCTTAATCCGCGTGTTGCCGAATTCGAAGTGACTGCCCGGCCATGGAGTAAAGGCACGAACCTGGCGCTCCAGCTGTGCTGCTGATCGCTGCCAATCCAGGCCGCTCTCTTCGCGACTGAGCTTGTGGGCGTAGGTAACACCTTCATGGGGCTGAGCCACAGCCTGCAATCGGCCTGCGCTCAACCCTTCCAGCGCTTGGACCAGCAGTTCAGCGCCTCTCTCCGCCAAGGCATCGTGCAAACTCTGCCCAGTCGTCTCGGCGGTGATCGGCAGAACGCAACTGGCGAGAACGCCGCCGCTGTCCAAGCCTTCATCCATCTGCATGACGCTGGCACCACTTTCGCTATCGTCGGCCAGGATGGCGCGCTGGATCGGCGCGGCACCACGCCACCGCGGCAGTAGAGAGGCATGAAGGTTGATGCACCCAAGCCTGGGCGCATGGAGGATCGACCTGGGCAAAATCAAGCCATAGGCGACGACGATCGCCGCATCCAGTGCCAAGGCCTCGAAGGCCTCCACCGTCGGAGCATCCTTGAGAGTTCTCGGCGTCAGCAGCGGCAGCCCAAGTTCTTTGGCAGCAGCAGCAACCGGCGTATCACGAAGCTGCTGCTTGCGGCCAGCGGGTCTGGCCGGCTGCGAATAGACGGCGGCAATGCGATGTCCGGCCTGCAGCAGGGCATGCAGTGCCGGCAAGGCGAAATCGGGAGCCCCCATGAAGGCTAGGCGAAGCGAGCTCATGGCGGGTTCAGACCGGCCCTTAGGCCGTCTCCAGGGTTCCCTGCTTCTTCGCCTTCAAGAGCTTGCGCAGGATCATGTTGCGCTTCAGCGCAGAGATATGGTCGACGAAGAGGATTCCGTCCAGATGGTCGATCTCGTGCTGGATACAGGTCGCAAGGAGGCCCTCAGCCTCCAACTCTTGCGGCTTGCCATCGCGATCGAGAAAGCTGACCCGGATGCCGGCTGGGCGAACCACGTCGGCATAGTGCTCCGGCAGGGAGAGGCAGCCCTCGTTATAGGCGCCATCCTCGTCGGAAACCCAGGTCAGGGTCGGATTGGCCATGAAATGCGGCTGTCGTTCGGCGTCCTCTGGCGAGACATCGACGACGATAACGCGTTTCAGCACACCGACCTGAGGTGCCGCCAGACCAATACCCGGGGCCTCGTACATGGTCTCTAGCATATCATCCATTAGACGGCGGATCTCATCGTCTACGCCGTCGACGGGACTGGCAATTTTCTTGAGACGCGGATCGGGGGCCACGAGGATGGGAAGCAAAGCCATTGGCTGGGGTCTCTGTTCGTAGGTCTGGAGTGAGGTGTTACAGTGGATAGCTGGGATGGCTTCGGCTGGGGATCAAGCCGCTCGCCAGCTATGTTGCGCCCCCCTTCTCCTCGCTGGAGCCGACCACAGTCAAGGCCGGCGTCTCTTCGGCGCCTTCTACGATCTCCCCCGGAAGCTGTTTCTTCGCCTTCGCCCCCAGGCTGCGCAGCTTCTCGGCCTGAGAGACTAGATTACCGCGTCCCGCCTTCAGCTTGCCAAAGGCATCGTCATAGCTGCTGCGGGCCTGGTCCATGCGCTGCCCCAGTTTTTGCATGTCTTCGACAAAGCCGTGGAACTTGTCGTAGAGCAACCCGCCGCGCTCTGCGATCTCTTCGACGTTCTGCGTGCGCCGGTCGATGCTCCACAGGCTGTGCACGGTCCGTAACACCGCCATCAGTGTTGTTGGCGTCGTCAGCACGATGTTGTCGCGCAAGGCGTCGCTCAAGAGGTCGCGGCTCAGCTGGAGGGCCGCAGACAGCGCATCCTCCAGCGGCAGGAACATGATCACGAACTCCGGGCCGCTGCCGCCGCCAAGCCCTTGATAGCCCTTGCTGGATAGCCCACGTAGGTGCTCGCGCAGAGACCGCAGGTGGCCGGCAAGCGCTGCATTGCGCTCCTCCTGCGTTTCGGCGTTGATATAGGCCTGATAGGCCGTCAGCGAGACCTTGGCGTCGATCACGATGCGCTCACCGTTGGGCAGGTGCACGATCACGTCCGGGCGCAGACGCTGGCCGCTCTCGTCAGTGTGACTCACCTGCGTGGTGAACTCCTCGCCTTCGCGCAAGCCCGAACTCTGCAGCACGGTGGAGAGCAGCATCTCCCCCCAAGCACCTTGTGTCTGGCTCTTGCCCTTTAGGGCGCGGGTCAGATTGCGAGTCTCGTCGTTCATGCGGGTGCCAAGCTCTGCCAGGTTCTTGATCTGCTGACCCAAGCCCGCGCGTTCCTTGGCGCTTTCGCGCTGGACGCCCTCGAGGCTGGTCTGGAACTCGTTGATGCGTCGGCGCAGCGGATCCAGCAGACCGGTCAGTTTCTCCTCGTTCTGCTTGGCAAAGCTATCACCCTGCTTAGAGAGGACCTCATTTGAGAGCAGCTTGAACTCCTTGGTCATCCGCTCTCTGGCATCTTGCAAGAGGGCCAGCTTCTCCTCGAATTGTTGGCCTGCCTGATCTTGCGCTTCCCGAAGTCGAGCCAACTCGTGGCGATCCTGCTCTGCTACGTGTCGAGTCTCCTCCAGCTGTTTCTGGAGGCCTCCCAGGTTTGCCTTCAGGTCACTTAACTGCTGGCTGCGCTCTGCCAGAAGCGCTTTGGCGGCTGTCGCCTCCTCTGCCGTCATTCGGCCACGGTGCCAAACCAGTGTCAGCAGCGCCAAGAGAGCAAGCAGCACAACGGCCAGTACCAGTGCCACGCCTGCGCTGCTTGCCAGATCCATTGCCGCACGCTCCCCCGCGTCCCAGTTCTACCCAGCCTGACCTGGCTGGGAGTGTCGACGCAGTCTAATCCTACCCTCGAGTCACGCGCGGCAAAATCTGGGGCAATTGGGCGGCCGTCAGGCCCAGCTGTCAGACCAATCCCTGCTCGATCGCACGAACTACGATTTCGGTACGATTGCGAGCGTCGAGCTTATCGCTGAGGTTGCGCAGGTGCAGCTTGACGGTCGTCTCCTGGATCGAAAGTGCGCGGGCGATCTCTTTGTTGGAAGCGCCGTGCGCCAAGCGCTGAAGCACCTGCGCTTCACGCGGGCTGAGTGTGCCGGCAGCCTTCTCGATCGCCTCCTGCTCTCTGGGGTCGCGAATCATTGTGGAGGGCACATAGCGTTCGCCGGCTACGACGAGACGCAGGGCATTCACCAAGGCTTTGCCGGCCAAGGTCTTCGGCACAAAGCCACGGATGCCCAGTTCGTAGGCTTCGTCCACATCAGTCTGCGATATTGCACCGGACAAGAGCACGATCGGTAGATTTGGATAGAGCTCGCGAACCCGGGAGATGCCGGCAAGTCCGCGCATCCCCGGCATGCGAAGATCCAAGACGATCACGTCGAAGCTCTTCTCTTCCAGCAATCCAAGCGCTGCATCAAGGTCGTCGACCGCGCTCACGTCTGTCGCGGGATCATCGCGAGAAAGTATGGCGATCATCCCGTCCCGAACCAGGTCGTGATCATCCGCCAGGAGTACTTTCATGAGCAGATCCCCTCTCTGCGATTCTTGCTTCGAGGCTGCGCAATCCCTGGACGATGCGCAAGGGGCATCTCAGCATCCCGTCATTATTCAGCCAAGAGTGACTGCAATGCACCCAAGTCCACTGGCTTTTGCAGCACGCCTACCACATTGTTTGGCAGCATCCCAAGACCGCGCCTTAACCCCGTGAATATGATGAAAGGCAGATCGGGGCGAACCGTCAGACAGCGTTCGGCAAGCTGCGTACCCTCCATTCCCTGCATCTGTTGGTCCGAGGCAATCAGATCCCAGATCGACGGGTCGTCCTCGATCAAGCCCAAGGCCTCGCCCGGGTCGTTCAGAAAGTCGGCTCTGTGCCCCTGACTTTCCAACAGAGCCGTCAAGGCCTCGCCGGCAAGAGGATCATCGTCAACGACCAAGATCCTCGCCGCTTTGGGTAGGTTCATCCGGTAACGCGGTAGCAACAGCTGTGCCCTGGTGCCATAGCCCGGCGTACTCAGGAGAGCGACCAATCCGTCATGAGCCTGCGCCACCGACTCTGCGGCTGAGAGGCCCAGACCTCTAACCGCCTCCCCGCCTTTGGTTGAAAAATCGGCCTCGAAAGCGCGCTCGATGACATCACTTGGCATACCGCAGCCGCTGTCCTCGACGGCGAGCAGAGCTTGCACTGCCGTTCGAGGCCTCTCACCCCTTGTCGCAGAGGCCTGCCAATCGCCTCGCAGATCGTTGTCGCAGCTCACCTCCGAGACGATAACCTCAATGCTGCCCGCCTCCCTGCCTAAAGCTTCGCGGGCATTCACGAGAAAGTTCAGAACCATCTGACCAAGTTGAGCATGATCACCCAAGACTGGCACTGAAGGCAGCGACGCGCGTAACCTCAACTCCTGGCCGGGTTCCAGCGTCGCACGCACCATGTCGCTGGTATCTCTAGCCAAGCGGACAAGATCGACCCGTCCCTGCTTCGACGAACGCTCGCCGTCAGACGCCTGTAGCCGTTTGATGATGCTTTCGGCATGACCGACGGCACTGCCGATCTTGTTCAAGAGGTCGCGGCCGTTACCGCTCAACTTCTGATCGCCCTCCAGCGCATGGCGAAAGGCTGAAATAGCCGAGAGCACATTGTTGAAATCATGGGCGACAACCCGGGCCAACTGGCCGACGGCTTCCATCCGCTCTGCCTCGTAAAGGCGTTGCATAACCCTTTGCTGTTCTGCCTTGGCACGCAGCTCTTCGGTAACGTCGCGCATCACCCAGAGGATCCCGCCACCCGGCAGCAGGTTCAAAGACAGCTCTTGATCGATGTGGGTTCCGATCGAATCGAGAGAGCGCGCCTTGCCGGTCCAGCTGTTGAAGTCCCTCAACACCGGCAAGACCTCACGTTCGAGGCGTTCGCGTTCCGCCGGATCGTAGAGCGAACGCCAGGCCTTGTTGATCAGTTCGGACGCGTCACCGTACTTCAAGAGGCGTGCATAGGCCGCATTGGCATAGTCAAAGAAGCCCAGGTGGTCGGTGATTGCGATCCCGTCCGCGGCCTCCTCGATGGCCGCCAAACGCCATTGCAGCTGCGCTTCGGCGGCACGAATGTCGCTGATATCGCGATGAACCGAGATGCGCTGGCCGGCCTCGGTCTCCTGCTCGATAATGCAGACATACTTGCCCGAGGCCGTAATCCGCTCCCACCGATCCGAACCGCGTCCCTTTTCTCCGACGCCGCTCGATCCCGGCAAACGGCGGCTGCCGCTGGCGAAGGCACCTTTGGTGATGATGGCGTGCCAAAGCTCACCCTCGTCAACGCCTGGACGGCATACCTCTTTTGCTTCTGGATAGATCTGAGTAAAGCGGCGGTTGGCCAGAACCAACTTACCCTCTTGGTCGAAAAGCAAGAGCCCATCGTCCAAAGAGCGCAAGGCGTCTGTCAGGGCCGCCTCGGCCGTCTCGGCCCGAACCCGCGCCTGATAGAGCTCGTTGCTCTTGTCCTCCAGCAGTCGTTCAGCCTCTTGCCGGGCCTTCACCTCCCGCGTGAGCTTTCGATCCAGAAGCTCTTCGCGATCCATCTAGCAGCCCCTCATCCAGCCTTTCAGAGATTGACTATGCCGTCGCCCTACGCCAACGGCAACTTCACCCTAAAGTCCGCCGCATGCCCATCGTAGGGCGGCAAATCTCGGCGCACGACTTCGGTAGAGATTTCTAGATAGTCGAGCGAGCCCAGGACAAGGCCTTCGGCAAGGTCTGCAAAGGGTCGCTTAGAGCGGTAGCTCAGCTCTGCCCAGCCATCACCGTTAACCTGAAAAGTCCATGAGGGAACAACCGATCCGGGATAAAGCTTCATATAGTTATCGTAAATTAGGTCATCCAAGGAAGCGAGCAAACCTTCCAACCCTAAAGAAGCCTCGCCATTGCGCGACTGGGTCTCGATCACATAGGCAATCGTGCGTCGTCCACACTCGACCAAGACCTCCTTGCGAGAGGCTTCGGTCACCGCGCAGAGTGCGTCTACAAGGACGAACAGTTCTTCGATGGGATACTTGCCCACTGCCGTGTAGGCGCCATGACGGGACAGGTCTGCCTGGTCCAGCATCCTCTCGACCGCAAGCGGACCGAAACGCTCCTCGGCGAACCCCATCAAAGCCCGAAAGACATAGCCTCTCATCATCTACTCCGACCCGGACCAGCCTCACCGTCCACACCGATAGGATCGGCGAACATACCTCTCTAGACTGGACATTGTTAGCTGCCCAAAAGGCGAGGTTCACGCCGCCTTCCGACAAATGGCCATTTGACCCTCGCCGGAGGGTCAGGATAGGCTGCGCCTCACTTGTCACCTTTGCACTGGCCGCAGCCGGATCAATGGAATCACACAAAGAGGTTAACATGGTCAAGAAATTGACAGTTTCTGCAACCCTCGCGTTGAGCTGTTTGCTGTCTGCAGCACCGTTAGCGGCCGAGACTCTGGTGATCGGCAACTGGGACGGTTATATGCCGCCGGACCTTCTCGAGAACTTCGCCAAAGAGCAGGGCATCGAGGTGGAGTTCACGCCGCACGCCACCAACGAAGAGATCATGGGCAAGTTCATGACCAATCGGGGCGAGGGCTACGACGTCGTCTTCCTCTCCAGCCCCTTCGCCCAAGCCCTCGACAAGCTGGGTTTGGTGGCCGAGCTGGATCATGCCAAGGTTCCCAATCTGGCGAACTACTATGAGGAAGCGCGCGCACTGCCGCACGATCCGGGCAACCGCTATTCCGCTCCCTACTCCTGGGGTACGACGGGTATCTGCTATCGCGAGGACCTGGTTGAGGGAACGCCCGACAGCTGGAACGACCTCTTGGACCCGAGCCCGGCCAACAAGGGCAAGGTCACCATGCTGCAGACTGACCGCTGGCTGATGCAGCCCGCTCTTTTCATGCTGGGTTACTCGGTGAACGAGACCGATCCCGAGAAGCTGGCCGAGGCACGCGACCTCTTGATCAAGGCCAAGGAAGGCCTACTGGCCTATGACGACACCACCTTCTATTCCAAGCTGGTCTCTGGCGAGGCAGTGCTGGTGCAAGGCTGGGACGGCTGGTGCAACTACGGCATCGCCGAGACCGACCAGATCAAGTTCATCCTGCCGAAAGAAGGTGCCGACCTTTGGGTCGACACTATGATCATCCCGGCAGCATCGGAGAACAAGGAGCTGGCGCACGCCTTCATCGACTACGTTCTGCGACCGGACGTGCACTCTTGGGTCGCCTCCAACATCCTCTACAAGGTGCCCAACGAAGCAGCGATGGCCGAGGTCGATCCGGAGCTGATCCAGACATTTCCGAACCTGGGCATGACGCCGGAGGAGTTGATGAAGCTGGAGCTGGTCGAGGACCTGGGCGAAGGTCAGCGCGCCTTCACCCGCAGCGTCCAAGAAGTCCTCTCCGCCAACTGATCCATCGGCCGGAGCCTGCTTGAGGCCGGCTCCGGCCCTCCTACCTCCAGAACCGTGACGTGAAACGTCCAAGCGCCTCGCTCTTGCTGATGGCGCCCGGCCTTGGCTGGCTGGCGCTCTTTTTGGTCGTTCCGGCGGGCATCGTCTTCCTGCTCGCCTTCTTTCAGCGCGGCATCTATGGCGGCATCGACTACCTCTTCACCTTGGAGAACTTCGAGCGCGCGATCGACCCGCTCTACCTCTCGATCCTCTGGCAGTCGGCGCTGGTGGCCGGCCAAGCGACCCTGATCGCACTGCTGATCGGTTACCCGGCGGCCTATGCCATCGCCCGCGCTGGCCCGCGCTGGCAAGCCGTCCTTCTGATCCTGGTCATGCTACCCTTCTGGAGCAACTTCCTGATCCGCACCTATGCCTGGATCGTGCTGTTGAACCGCAAGGGCATCGTCAATGAGAGTCTGATCTCCTGGGGCCTGACGAACGAGCCGCTCTCGCTGCTCTATAACCAGGGCGCCGTCGTGACCGGGCTGGTCTACAACTATCTGCCCTTCGTGGTGCTGGCGGTCTATGCCTCGCTGGCGCGCATGGACCGCAGCCTGCTGGAGGCCTCAGAGGACCTGGGCGCGCCGGCCTGGCGCAGTTTCCTGCGCATCACTCTGCCGCTGTCGCTGCCCGGCGTCGCTGCCGGGGCGATCTTCGTCTTCGTGCTGTCGATCGGCAACTTCATCACCCCGGACCTGCTGGGCGGCGGTCGTATCCAGATGGTCGGCAACCTAATCTACGACCAATTCCTAACCGCGCGAGACTGGCCCTTCGGTGCCGCACTCTCCATGGCGCTCATCGCCATCATGCTGCTGCTCCTCTTCGGTCAGGCCCTATTGGTGCGCCGCGCCAGTGCACGCCGGGCGGAGGTGTAAGGCGCATGGCTCGATCCTGGCCGCTTTCGCTGCACCTCTTGGCCGTCTACCTCTTCCTTTATGGCCCGATCCTCTTGCTGATGGTCTTGAGCCTGAACGAATCCGGTCTGCCGACCTCTTGGTCCGGCCTCTCCTTCCGATGGTACGAGGCCTTGGCCGAGAACAGCGCGATCCAGCGCGCCGCCATCAACAGCCTGATCGTCGCCGCCGTCTCCACCGTCATTGCCACGACCTTGGGCACTCTTCTGGCCCTGGGTGTCGAGCAGCGGCGCGGTTCGGCCGGCCTGGATGCACTGCTCTTTGCGCCGATGATCGTACCCGACATCGTGCTGGCCATAGCCCTCCTCTCCTTCTACTACATCCTTAACTTCTCGCTCGGCCTTCACTCCATCATCTTGAGCCACGTGGTCTTCAACATCGCCTTCGCCTGCGCCGTGGTGCGCGCCCGCCTGAAGCACTTCGACTGGGCCATGATCGAGGCCTCGGAGGATTTGGGTGCGGCCGCCCACACCACTTTCTTCCGCGTCACTCTGCCGGCGATCCTGCCGGGTGTGGTCGCCGCAGCTTTGCTGGCCTTCACGCTATCTATCGACGAGTTCATCATCGCCTTCTTCACCGCCGGTGCCGGGCAAGCCTCGACCACGCTGCCGATGCAGGTCTATTCCATGATCCGCTTCGGCGTGACGCCGGAGATCAATGCGCTGGCTACGCTCTTTCTACTGACCAGCTTCACCCTGGTGCTGATCGCACAGCGCCTGAGCGGCCGACGGGGAAGCCTGACATGAGCGCGCTGGTCGCCGTCGAACAAGCGGTGCGCCGCTTCGGCAGTGTGACTGCCGTCGATGCCGTCTCTCTGGCGCTGGCCGAGAACGAGTTCTTCGCCCTGCTGGGTCCCTCCGGCTGCGGCAAGACCACTCTGCTGCGCCTCATCGCCGGCTTCGAGCGCCCCGACAGCGGCCGCATCATGATCGCCGGCCAGGACATGACGCAGGTCCGCCCCCGGCAGCGGCCGGTCAACCTGATGTTCCAATCCTACGCCCTCTTCCCCCACATGACGGTGGCCGCAAACGTCGCCTATGGGCTGGAGATGGAGCGCCTGCCCAAATCAGAGATCCGCCACCGCGTCGGTGAAGTCCTGGAAATCGCGGAGCTGAGCGCGCTGGCCAAACGCAAGCCGGAGCAACTCTCCGGAGGACAGCGCCAACGCGTCGCTCTGGCGCGCGCCCTGGTCAAGCGGCCCAAGGTCTTGCTGCTGGACGAGCCGCTCGCCGCGCTGGACCGACAGCTGCGCGAGCAGATGCAGCTGGAGCTGAAACGTCTGCAGCACGAGGTCGGCATCACCTTTTGCATCGTGACACACGATCAGGAGGAGGCCTTGGTGATGGCCGACCGTGTCGCACTGATGCAGGCTGGGCGCATCGCTCAACTTGGACCGCCGCAAGAGCTCTACGAGCATCCCGCGACCCACTTCGTCGCCAGCTTCATCGGCAGGATGAACTTCTTCGCCGGCAAGGTGGTGGCGGAGGGTCTACAACACCAAAGCCTGGGCCTGCTGCGCGGCGAACGCCCGGCTGAGCTGGCAGTCGGCGATAAGGCTTCGCTGGCGGTCCGTCCGGAGCGCCTGTCCGTCGATGCGGCCGACAAGGACAATCGCTTGAGCGGCGCGGTGCGGGAGATCAGCTATCGCGGTGGCGATCTCTTGATCCAAGTGGGTGTGGATGGCTTGGAAGAACCGCTCACGGCGCGGCTCGGCATCGAAGCCCTCGAGCGAATCCCGGAGGTCGGCGCCGCTATCACGCTCGGCTGGGATGCAACCCATTCCCGCCTGCTCTCGAACAGCTAGGCAGCTGAGACCCAAGAAAACATAATGGCACCGTCAAGGAGGTGAGACATGACCGCAAAGACCATCGCATTCTTCCCCGAAGCCGCCTTCGGACCGGCGCTGAACTCCGTCGGCATCGCCCAGGCTTGCGAGGCGCTGGGCCATCGCGCGGTCTTTCTGACCGATCCGGGTTTCACCGGCGTCTTCGAGGGCTATGGCTTCAAGGAATACCCGGTTCCCATGTCGGAGCCGATGGAGCCGGAGGAGATGGCGAAGTACTGGTCCGACTTTATCAACGGCCATATTCCGAACTTCAACAAGAGTCCCTATGAGCAGATCGACACCTACGTGAAGGACTGTTGGGAGGCCATCGTCCAGACCTCGGTCTGGGCCGAGAAGACCCTGCCGGCGACCCTGGCGGAGCTGGACCCCGATATGGTCTGCGTCGACAACGTGATCCTCTTCCCGGCGATCAAGCGCTTCTGCGAAGGCAAGGGCCGGCCCTGGGTGCGTATCATCTCCTGCTCCGAGAACGAGATCCCGGACCCTGAGATTCCACCGCATCTCTCCGGCTGCGGCGAGAACGACAAGGCCTGCTTCAAGGCCTTCGACGAGAAGTTCAACGCAACGGTCAAAGAAATCCACGCAGACTTCAACCGCTTCCTGGGCGCGTGCGGCGAGGCCCCCTATCCGCTGGGTCAGTTCTTCGAGGCCTCGCCGCACATGAACCTGCTGCTCTATCCCGAGCCGGTCATGTTCAAGCGCTCCGAGCCGCTGGATCCAGCGCAGTTCCAATATCTCGAAGGCTGTGTGCGCAGCGAGGCCGACTACGCCATTCCAGAGTTCGGAGCCAATCAAGACAAGCCCTTGATCTACCTCTCCTTCGGCTCGCTCGGTTCCGGCGACACCGACCTCCTGAAGCGGCTGATTGCGAGCCTCAGCCGGCTGCCGGTGAGAGCCCTGGTCAATGTCGGCGACTATATCGACGACTACGAGGCGCCGCCGCCCAACGTGCATCTGGACAAGTGGTACCCGCAACCCTCGGTCATCGCCCAGGTCGATGCCGTTATCCATCACGGCGGCAACAATTCCTTCACCGAATGCCTCTTCTTCGGCAAGCCGGCGCTGATCATGCCCTACGTCTGGGATGGCCACGACAATGCCACCCGGGTGGCGGAGACCGGTCACGGCCTGAAGATGCATCGCGCCAACTGGAGCGAGGAGGAGTTCGCGACCGCCATCGACAAGCTACTCACCGACCAGGACATGAAGGCCCGACTGGCCGCCACCAAGGCGCACATGCAAAGCCAGCGCGGCACAGAGAAGGCGGCCAAGGTCCTGAACGGCCTCTTGGGAGCATGACGGCGATGCCTGTTGCGAAACTGGATCATCCCCGCAAGGTCGGCGACCTCAAGGACTGGGGAGCGATCCCGACCATGCTGGAGGGGCGTTCGCTCACCTCCGGCGTGCTTCTGCATCGCAATGAAGACGGCTCCAGCGAGTGCGGGATCTGGGTCTGCACGCCCGGCACCTGGGCCTGCCACGTCGAGCGCGACGAGTTCTGTCACTTCCTGGAGGGGCGCTGCACCTACACCGGCGAAGACGGTCAGGTGATCGAGATCGCGCCGGAGAGCGTTGCTTTCTTTCCGAGCGGCTGGAAGGGCACCTGCGTGGTCGAGGAAACCGTCCGCAAGGTCTATATGATCCGCTAGCACGATGATGGAAGGCTGGACACCCGCACAGCGGGCGGAGAAGGAGCGGGTCGACGAGGTCGCTATTCGGCGCTACCGCCTGCAGCGCATCCGCGCGCAGTTGGATCGCAGCGATCTTGCCGGCCAGCTGCTCTTCGACCCGATCAACGTCCGCTACGCCACCGGCAGCCGGAACATGCAGGTTTGGACCATGCACAACCACTGCCGTTATGCCTTGGTGCTGAACGGCGGGCCGCTGGTGTTGTTCGAACTGCCAACCGGCTTTCACCTGGCACGCAGCCTTGAGGTCATCGATGAGATCCGCCCTGCCAAGACCTGGGATTTCCTGGTCTGCGGCGATCGCAACCGGCATTTTGCTGACCTTTGGGCGCAGGACATCGTCGAGCTTATTCGCAGCCATGGCGACGGCAATCGGCGGCTGGGCATCGACCGGGCCGACCTCTTGGCCGTTGAGGCCTTGAGGGCCGAAGGGATCGAGCCGCAGGACGGGAAGGGCCTGATGGAGCTGGCGCGCGCCATCAAGTCGCCGGAAGAGATCCACGCCCTGCGCCATGCCAAGGATGCCTGCAGCGACGCCATCGCCAGCCTGAAAGCGCAACTGAAACCCGGCATGCGCGAGAGCGATGCGCTGGCGATCCTGGCAGCCGAGAACGTCGCCCGCGGCGGCGAGTACATGGAGACCCGCCTCTTGACGTCGGGCCCGCGCACCAACCCCTGGTTCCAGGAAACCGCCGAACGGGTGATGCAAGCAGGCGATCTGCTGTCCTTCGACACCGACTTGATCGGCCCCTACGGCTTCTATGCCGACATCTCGCGCAGCTGGATCGTCGGCGAGCGGAAGCCCAGCGATGGCCAGCGCCGGCTCTATGCCCTGTCGCACCAGCAGCTAGAGCACAACATCGCGCTGCTTCGGCCCGGCCTCTCCTTCCGCGAGTTTTCAGAACGCGCTTTCGTCCTGCCAGAGCCCTATCTGGCAAATCGCTACGCCGACCTGCTGCACGGCTGCGGACTGGCCGTTGAGTACCCCTTCATTCTCTATCCCGAGGATGCCGCACAGGGTGGCTACGACGGCCACTTCGAAGCCGGGATGGTGGTCTGCGTCGAGTCTTACGTTGGCGCCGAAGGCGGACCTGAGGGCGTCAAGCTGGAACAGCCGGTGGCGATCACCGATGCGGGCCCGGTCCTGCTGACCGATAGCCCCTTGGAAGAGGACTCTCTCTGAGTCTGTGTTGTACAGGGATATGCTCGGTTGACTTGGTGTCCGTTCTTTGATCTGGAGAGCGTGCTGACTGCTGATCCAATGCTGCAGTGCCGCGCCGCTCTCCTGGAGGTCACACGTCCAATCAAGATCCAATGAGCTGCGGCAGCGTCAAGGAGATCGCCGGAACGAAGGTAACCATCATCAGCGCGGCGAAGATCGCCAAATAGAATGGCCAGATCGTCCGTACCGCCCTTTCGATCGGCAGTTTGCCGACCGCGCAGCCAACGAAGAGGCAAGATCCTACCGGCGGGGTGCAGAGACCGAGACCTAAGTTAACCAGCAACATCATGCCGAACTGGAGCGGATCCATGCCGAGGCTGTTCGCGACCGGTAGAAAGATGGGGGTGCAAATCAGAATCAGCGCCGCCATGTCCATGATCATCCCCAGCAACAGCAGGACGGCGTTGATCATCAGCAAGATTAGGATCGGGTTGTCGGAAATGCCGGTCAGCAAGGCCACCATCCTGTCCGGCACTCTGTAGAATGTCAGCATGTAGGCGAATGCGCCGGCGCAGGCGATCAGGATCATCACCATTGCCGTTGTTCGGACCGACTGCCTGACGGCGATGCGGAAGTTCTGCCAACTGAGGCTGCGGTAAACCAGCAAGGTCACGAGGAAAGCGTAGATCGTCCCGAAGGCTCCGGACTCTGTCACCGTGAAGACGCCGGAAAGCACGCCGCCGACAATGATGACGGCAGTCAGCAGGCCGGGTATGGCACCGACGAAGGCCAGAGCAAGCGCAGTCAAGCCGGGAAACCGCTCGGCCCGGTAACCACGCCGAACCGCCACCAGATAGGCGACCACCGCCAGGCAGAGGCACATCAGAATGCCGGGCACGACCCCGGCGAGGAATAGCTTGGAAATCGAAATGCCGCCGCCGGCAGCGATGGCGAAGATGATCATATTGTGGCTCGGCGGGATGATGATCCCGGCGATCGATGATGTGACAGTGACGTTCACGGCGTAATCGGCGTCGTATCCCTTCTCCTTCATCACCGGGACCAGGATCGAACCCAACGCAGAGATGTCCGCAACAGCCGACCCGGAGATACCGCCAAACAACATAGACGAAAACACGTTAACGATGCCTAGTCCGCCGCGGACAGCGCCAACGGCGGCCGAGGCAAACTTGACCAGTCGCATGGCAATGCCGCCGTGGAACATCAGCTCTCCGGCGAAAATGAAGAAGGGGATCGCCATCAAAGAGAAGATATTGATTCCACTGATGATTCTCTGAAACCCGATCATCAGCGGCAGTCCCTCGTACCAGAACGCCGCAATGGCCGATATGCCAAGCGCCAGTGCAACCGGTACACCGATGACGACGCAGAGCGCGAACAGGCCGAGAAGTAAGAGCAGTCCCATGCCCCTTCCTACCCAATAACGTCGCTGCGGTGATCGCGCCCGAGCGCGAGGCGCGCCAGATGCCCCAGCGAGAACAGCAGGATCAGACCCCCACCGACGGTCAGAGGCAAAGACCGCAAGCCCTCGGGCAACTGGATCAGCGGGATGTTGGACCCCCACTTGAACAGCGTCAGCTGCGCCCCATACCACAGCATCAGTACGCCGAAGCCTGCCAGCAATAGGTCGGTCAGGGCGACGAAGACCATTCGCACACGCGGCGCCACCGCGCTTCGCAGGGTGGTTACGGAAAGATGCCAGTGCTCGTGGACACCAACGGCCGCACCGATAAAGGCGATAACCATGACCAGCAGCAGAGCAGCCTGCTCAACCCAAGTCGGCGTCGCGTTCAGGACATAGCGACCGAACACGAGCCAGCCGAAGATGGTGGTGAGAACAACCAGAGACACGCCGGTGATGAGCCGGCATACCGCCGCTATACAGTCCAGAACGGCATCCATCGTCTTGATGAAGACAAACGTGTGCCGCCGGGTTTGCCCTTCGGTCATGCCGGATCCCCCAATGGGCTGCGTCCGATGTCGGGCCGGACGCAGCACTGCAAGTCCTGGCTGGACTAGTCGGTCGTCTGGATCAGTTCGACCAGAGGCCGCAGGTCGGGGTTGTCCGAGAGATAGGTCTCGTAGACCGGCACCATGGCCGCTTGGAAGGGCGCCTTGTCAGCCAGCTCGTTCGTGGTGACCCCGGCAGCCTCCACCTTCTCGCGGCTCGCGGCTTCCCGCTCGGCCCAGAGCTGGCGCTGCAGTGCAGCCGACTCGACGGCTGCTTCCCTGACCGCAGCTTTCATCTCGTCGGACAGTCCGTTATAGACATCCGCATTTATGCAAAGGCACTCGGGGATGATCAGGTGCTGGCTGAGTGAGTAGTAGCCGGCCACTTCGTAATGCCCGGTCGACTCATAAGACGGCCAGTTGTTCTCCGCGCCGTCGACAACCCCGGTCTTGAGCGCCTGGTAAACCTCGGCAAAGGCCATTGGCGAAGGATTGCCCCCCAGCTCAGAGATCATGCCTGAATAGAGGTCGTTGTTCATGACCCTGACCTTCATTCCGGACACGTCCGTGGGCGCATTGATCGGCTTCTCGGCATTATAGAAGGAGCGCGCCCCGGCATCGTACCAAGCCAGAGGCACAAGCCCTTTTTCCGCCATGCCGTCGGCGATCATCTTGCCGCCTTCACCTTCGAGGACGCGGAACATGTGCGGTACGTCCTTGAAGATGAAGGGAAGTGAAACGACGTTTGCCGCCGGTGCGATTGGGCCGACCGGACCAAGATTGAAGTTGCCGACCTCCAGCCCGCCCAGACGCACCTGTTCGATCGCGTCGGGCTGGCTTCCCAGCGTGCCGCCGTGGAACATCTGCAACGTGATTTCGCCGTCGGTCTTCTCGGCTAGCAACTCAGCAAACTTGTCCATGGCGATGGTGTTAGGATAGCCATCGACATGGATGTTCCATCCCCGCCACTCTTCCGCAGCGGCCGCACCACTCAGCAGGGACAGGGTCGTTGCCGCGCCGAGCGCCAGCTTAGAAAGTTTCCGGTACATCTTGTCCTCCCTTGGATTTTTGGATTCTTGGATTGGCTACACCGTTGAAGGCCAGTTAGGAGAAGAGCAGGCCTCCGTTGATGTCGATATTTGCGCCGGTGATGAAGGCGGCCTCGTCCGACGCCAGATAGGCGACCAGGTTTGCCACGTCCTGGGACGTGCCCTCGCGCTTCAGCGGCGTGATGTTGGCAACGTGGCTGCGCACCTCGGTCTTGGTGAAGACGTTGTGAAAATCGGTGTCGATCATTCCCGGGCAGACGGAGTTGACGCGTATGTCAGGTCCCAGCTCTTTGGCGAGGCCGCGCGTCATCGTCATCACCGCGCCTTTCGAGGCGGCGTAAGCGACCGCACCCGGCCCGCCCCCATCGCGCCCGGCTTGGCTGGCCAACCCGACGATCGAACCTCCTTTCCCGATGTGCGGAAGGACGGCTTTGATTGCGCGCACGAAGGAGGTGGCATTCAGGTCCATGACCCGATTCCAATGGTCGATGTCCATGTCGGCCATTGTCTTGCGCGCCACCAGTCCTCCCGTCACATGGACGAGAATGTCGATCGTCTCGCCCAAGTTTCCCACGGTTTCGGCGACGAGCGCTGACACGTCCTGGTCGGACGTCATATCGCCCTGTTTCGCAAGTGCCCGGCCACCCCCGGCGAGGATGTCGTCAACGGCGCTGGCGGCTCCCGTTTCGGAGCTATGATAGTTGATTGCGACCGCTGCTCCGGCTGAGGCCAGCCGCAAAGCACAGGCCCGTCCGATGTCGCGCCCACCGCCGGTGACGATGGCGACCTTGCCAGCCAACGTGGGTGCGCGTTCATATCCGGCTGATTCAGTCATCCCGACCTTCTTCTCGTTCTGGTGTTGCCCAAGGGCGCTGTTCGAACTGTGAAACTGCATTCTACCTTGCATAGGATACTAGTATGCTAGTATTGTCAAGCCCGAGCAATCGAGGAGCTTGCGGCACTCTGGGATGAAGGCGGATGCGCCATCGACCAGGGAGCACGTGAAACCCTTTGCACGACCTGCCGGATTGGTGAGAATGGTCGAAACATGAAAGCAAGAGATGCTGGAAACCGCTGACATCATCGAACGCCGCACGACAACGGACGAGGTCTTCGACCGGTTACACGAAGACATCGTGACCTTGAAGCTCCTGCCAGGGACCAAACTGTCGGAGGTCGAGGTTGCCCGCCGATTCGGCGTCTCCCGCCAGCCGGTCCGCGACGCCTTCAATCGGTTGAACAATCTGGACCTGCTGCTAATCCGGCCGCAGAAGGCGACCGAGGTACGCGGCTTTTCAACCGAGCGCATCGCACAAGCGCGCTTCCTGCGGCTTGCGGTTGAACTGGAGGTTATCCGGCGGGCCTGCGCGGTGTGGGATAAGGCCTGCGCGGAGGTTCTGGAGCGAAACCTGGACCAGCAGCAGCAGGCGGTCGACGCCGGGCGGTCCGAGAAGTTCCACGCTCTGGACTCTGAGTTTCACAAGCTGATCTGCGATCTGGGCGGCTGTTCGCTGACCATCAAGACGATCAAGGAGTGCAAGCAAAAGGTCGATCGCCTATGTACGCTCAGCTTCGGCAGAGAAGGCGAGACCGCGACCCTTCTGGAGGATCATCAAAGACTTGCTCGCGCCCTGAAGGACGGATCGGCTGAGGCGGCTACGGCGGTTGCCAGAGAACATCTGGGCCGATTGGACGACATCATCACCCAGGTCCAACAGACCCACTCGGAGTACTTCGAGTAGCCGTGACTGACACAGTTGCATCACGGCTTGATCTCATCTGCCTCGGCGAAGCGATGGTAGAGTTCAATGCCCAGCCGGATGGGCGCTGGCTCTACGGCTTCGGCGGCGACGTTTCGAATGTCGCCGTGGCAGCGGCGCGCCAAGGGGCAGAGGTCGGAATGACGACGCGGATCGGCGCCGACAGCTTTGGCGACGATTTGATGGGACTTTGGAAGGAAGAAGGGATCGACACGAGCTATGTCGAGCGGGATGCTGACGCGCCGACGGGACTCTATTTCGTCCGCCACGGCCCAGATGGCCACATCTTCGAGTACCGCCGCACTGGGTCCGCGGCCAGCCAGATGGCTCCGAAGACTCTGCCAGGTGACGCGATCGGCTCGGCCCGCTGTCTACATTACTCCGCCATCTCGCAGGCGATCAGCAAGACAGCACTAGAAGCATGCGACGCGGCAGCTGCTGCAGCCCGCGCGTGCAATAGGCTGGTTTCCTATGACCCGAACCTTCGGCTGAGCCTCTGGCCGCTGGAAAGGGCGCGCGAAGTCGTCGACCGCTCCAGCGCCCTCTGCGACATCTTCCTGCCTGGGTTTGACGATGCCCGCCAACTGACCGGGCTCGACAGTCCCGAAGATATCGTATCCTACTACCTTGACCGCGGCGCCGGCCTCGTAGCGCTGACTCTCGGTCACGAGGGCGTACTACTGGGCGATGGGTCTGGGCTTGTTGCCATTCCTCCCTGCCAGGCCGAAGCCGTGGACGCCAGCGGCGCGGGCGATTGTTTCGACGGTGCTTTCCTGGCGCGCCTTCTGGCAGGAGATGCAGCAGAGGTTGCGGCGCACTATGCGGTGACGGCCGCCGCGATCTCTGTCGAAGGATACGGCGCCATCGCCCCAATCCCTACCGCTGCCCGTGTTCACAGCCGCCAGACCGCGTCGCGGTAGCCTGTACCGCCTTCAATACTTCCCGCCAATCAAACTGACTTACTCCTAAGACAAGCACAATCAGTGTGGATCCAGTCAAATCCCCATTACTACGATTGCGTGGCAGATGGACAACGTGTAGAGTCTCTTCCGTGGTGACCTTTCTTCCTTGTTCCTGGAGCGGACTGTTATGGCCAAAGACACGCGCATGGTGCAACGCCTTCACCCCCGGCTTCGTGTGATTGAAAATGGCAGTGGCCCTGTCAATGCCTGCCGATCGAAGTTGTCCACACAGGTAGCGACGAGCGGCGGAGCGGACTTTCCGATCGATGAGTTAGAAGATGGAATAAGCGTCACTGCAATGCAAAACTCCATACAGGTGATTTCCACGCCTGGATCTGCTGGTTCACATATTTTGAGCACGACTGGACTGAGCAGTCGAAAGAAACTGGCCAAGAGTCCGACTGCCAACGCCTCGTATGTCAACGTTGTCATAGATGTTGTTGCATCAGACGGGCAGGACGACGATGCCGCTACGCGTGTTGCCATTGAGCGAGTCAAGCGTCTTTGCGAAGAGGCCTTAGACGGCCGGGTCGCGCCTGCAGCGTCATCGCAAGTTGTCGTTCGGCGCAATCAGGTGTCGGCCACGGTCCCAGTCTCCTTCCTTGATCAATTGGATACAGACAAGGACGTTGCATTCGTGAGCAACACCGAATCCCTCAAGCTCGATGTTCCTCTTGCTGCAGCAGCCGCGGACACGAGTGATCGGAAGATCGGTGAGAAGGAAATCCATCAGGAGGGCGCAGATGTCATCATCGGCATCATCGATGTCGGCGGTTTCGACTTTGCGCATCCAGATTTCTTGGACAGTAATGGTAATACGCGATTTGCAAGAATATGGGACCAAGGAGGAGAATTCAGGGCATCACCTTTGCGATTCGGCTATGGCAGCGAGTTCACTGACACTCACTTGAACGCTGCGCTAGCAGCATCTGCCACGGACACCGGCTTGCCCGCCACGCTACTCGAGCGGCAATCGCAGCGGTCCCGCTCCTCACACGCGACTCATGTTGCAAGCATCGCAGCTGGCAACAGTGGCATCTGCCCGAAAGCAGAGATTGTCGGTGTCCTAATTGATGTCCCAGTTGCAGAGAGCGATTTTGAACGTCGCCGAAACACTTTCTCAGACTCAAGCCGGATCCTGCATGCCGTCGAGTATCTCATGGACTTCGCCAAGGAACGCAAAAAGCCGATCTCAATCAATATTAGCCTCGGCACGAACGGCGGAGCACATGACGGCCTTAGCAGCACCAACCGCTGGTTGGATAATGCGCTCGCGCTCCCAGGTCGGTCGATCACCTTGGCGGCAGGAAATGCAGGCCAAGAGGGGCCGAGTCACGACGAGGACATGGGCTGGATACTGGGCCGCATCCATGCCAGTGGTCGCATCGTTTCACGCGGGCTCAGTACTGAATTGGAATGGGTCGTCGTAGGAAACGGAATCGCCGATGTGTCAGAGAACGAGTTGGAGATCTGGTACAGCCCGCAAGACCGGTTTCAGGTCGAGCTGTTACCACCAGGTGAGTCGAAATGGATAGCGGTAAGACCACAGGAGTTTGTCGAGAACCGCCGCCTGCGCGATGGAACTATGATTTCGATCTATAATGAACTCTTCCATCCCAGTAATGGTGAAAATTATATAGCCATCTATCTCTCACCACACTTGCAACCAGGTGAGATTCGTGGAGTTCGGGCAGGTATCTGGCGGGTTCGCCTAACTGGGGAAGAGGTCCGCAACGGTAACTTCCATTGTTGGATTGAGCGCGATGATCCGCACGAATTCGGAGTGCACAATGGACAGCGAATCTTCCGATTCCCCTCGTTTTTCTCGTCGCTTAGTAATATCGATTCGCACTCCGTGTCGTCGCTGGCTTGCGGTCGCGCGACGATCACAGTGTCAAACTATGACCATTCAAAGAACAAGATTAACATTACAAGTAGCCAGGGTCCCACGCGTGACGACCGGATGAAACCCGATGTTGCTGCTCCCGGTACGAACATCGTGGCCGCAAACGGATTTGCAGATGAGGATGAACCATCGTGGGTATCTATGTCGGGGACCAGCATGGCGAGCCCTTATGTTGCTGGAGTAATCGGTCTCATGATGAATGCGGCAAAGGCTCCGATAAACTCGCTCCAATGCCTCGGAATCCTGCAGAGGACGGCCAAACCCCTACCTGGCGGGACTTACGAATGGGTGAATGACGCGGGTTTTGGCCGGATCGATCCCGAAGCGGCAATCGCAGAAACAGAGAAGTTCTCTAGCCGAAGCGACATAACCGGGGAGTAAGGTTGATGAAGCTCAGAATTTTTCAATCAGAGCACGGCGATTGCCTTCTGTTGCAAGGCGACGGAAGCAATGTTCTTTGCGATGGCGGCCTCTACAAGAGTATGCGCAATCACGTTCGGCGGCCACTAGCGAACCTTGTCAAGGCCAATGGGGGCCAGATCGATGCTGTTTACGTCTCCCATATCGACCAGGACCACATATCTGGTGTGCTTCAGCTCTTACGCGACGCGGTTGAATGGCGTGTCTTCGATTTCCATCAGGCCAATGGAGATACAGAAGTAGGAAGACCGAGAGTACCGAGACCACCAGAGATCAAAGCCCTATGGCACAACTCCTTTCGAGACCAGGTCGGAGAGAACGCAGGCGAAATCGGGGACTTGTTGGCGGCAGCTGCGCCGGTCTTACGGGGAACCGGCGTCAGAGACTTCGTTCGCGAGGCCCACGAGATTGGCAATGTCGCGGCCTCGATCAGGGAAGCCCTGGAAGTCTCAAGGTATGCAAAACCCAGCTTTCTTGACATCCCTGTCAACGTATTGCCTGGCGAATCAGGGCCTGGCAAGCTGCTGTTTAGAGATGATGCGCCTCGAACCTTCTCTATCGGGACCTTGATGTTTACTCTGGTAGGCCCCTCGAAGACGGCTCTGGAGAACTTAAAGAAAGGTTGGATCAACTGGCTGGAGCATGACAAAGGCGTCAAAGGCGTTAGAGCTGTCCGCAAGAAAATCAAAGACCAACTGGATCGTTTTGCGACTGGTGAGCTAACTGACTCACCGTTCGCGCTTTACAAGTGGAACGGCATAGAATCGTTTGAAGGTGTATCTGCACCAAACATCGCCTCACTTGTGCTTATGGCCGAAGAAGACGGCAAACGTATCCTGCTGACCGGGGACGCGCAGCATGACAAGCTGCTTGAAGATCTAGCGGCTACCCGCTTCCTCGACGATGGGTATTGCCACCTAAGCGCTCTCAAAGTCGCTCATCATGGATCAGAGAACAACACAGACAGGAACTTTGCTAAGACAGTTTCAGCAGATCACTACGTCTTCTGCGGAAACGGGTCGCACGGCAATCCCGAGCCCGAGGTGCTAGAAATCTACTTCCAATCTCGCCTTGGGTCGACGAACCGCCGTGCACTGGCGCCCGAGGCTCAAGGGCGGCCTTTCACCTTTTGGTTTTCGACCAACTCAAAGGAATTGCCACGCGACAGTGACGAACATCAGAATTTTGTTGAAACCGAGAAGCTCGTCGATCGCATGATCGACAGGAGCGGTGGACTGCTTCGCGCCGAGTATGTTCGTCGTGACTATCGGACACTCTCCCTCTAACACCATCGGTCTCCCTCGACGGCACTGCCCTGCTTCGCCCTGACGAATCGATGCGCCAACGCAGCTAGCTTCGTGGCGGTTTTCTGCCTGAAACACATAAAGACCTGCATTCTGGGTCCGGATAGAACTGAGTAATTGAATCAAGGCAAAGAACAGATCGACAGCCTCGGAGAAAGGAGGTTACCCTTATTCTCGAAAGCAGACAAAGTCGAGGTTGATTTCGCCGTGAGATTGCTTGCACCTATCCCTCTATTCCTGTTGCTGGGGCTTACGGCCTGCGACGAGGCGGCGCCGCCGGAGCCTGAGAAGGTCGTGCGTGCCATCCGTTCCATGGAGGTGCTCGATCGCAGTTCGGGACAGCTGCGCAGCTTTCCGGGCGTTGTGCGCGCCGTCGATGTCTCCAATCTGGCGTTCGAGGTCGCCGGCAACACACGCGACGTCCAGGTCACGCAGGGCGACCAGATCACGCGCGGCATGGTTCTGGCCAGCCTGGATCCGGCGACCTACCAACTCAACGTCGAATCGGCCGAAGCCGACGTCGGGCGCGCCCAAGCAGAACTCAACGAGAAGACCAATGAGTTGGACCGCCAACAGAAGCTCTATGCCAAGGGCTGGGTGGCCAAGGCAGCGCTGGACCAGGCCCAAGCGGCCTACGATAGCGCCTCTAACCAACTGGACTATGCCCGCTCACGGCTCAATCTGGCCAAGCGCGACCTCGAAAAGACGGTACTGAAGGCTCCCTTCGACGGCATCATCGCCACTCGCCTGATAGAACCTTTCCAAGAGGTCACCCGCGGCGAAGTTGCCTTCGAGGCCTATGTCGAGGAGGCCATGGAGGTGGCGATCAATGCGCCGGAGACGGTGGTGGGCGAGATCGATCAGGGCCTGCCCGGCCTGGTGATCTTTCCAAGCGAGCAGATCGGTACCTTGAACGGCCGGGTAACGGAAATCTCCTCGGCCGCCAATGAGGCCAACACCTTCGAAGTCGTCGTTACCCTGGACCAGGCCCCGGCCTCTGTCCGGCCGGGCATGTCGGCCACCGTCGAGTTGATCCTGGCCGGCGAGGGCGGCGAGACCTCTTACCTGATCCCGCTTTCTGCCGTCCTGCCGGGCGAAGAGCAGGGACGCGGCTACGTCTTCGTCTTCGACGACACGAGTTCGACCGTGCGCAAGCAGTTGGTCAGCGGCGGCGGCGTGCAGGACAATCTGGTGATCGTGCGCGAGGGCATCTCGGCCGGTGACATCATCGCCACCGCCGGGGTCACCTTCCTACGCGACGGTCAGGAAGTGCGCCTGGCTGGCGAGCGCTGAGGAGGGACGCCGACGATGGACGGCATCACCCGCTTTTCGCTCAACAATTCGCGCACAACCATCGCCGTCATCTTGCTGATCGTGCTGGGCGGGGTCTGGAGCTTTCTCGACTTTCCGCGTCAGGAAGACCCGCCGATTGTCATCCGTGAGGCGGTTGTGACGGCCTTCTTCCCCGGCATGCCGCCGAAAGACATGGAGCAGCTGATCACCCGGCATATTGAGGCGGAAATCCGCACCATGCCGGAGATCGACGAGATCACCTCGGACACCAAGACCGGTCAGGTGGTGATCCATGCCGAGACCCGCGACGAGTACAACGACCTGCCGGAGATCTGGAAACGGCTACGCAACCGCATGGACGATCTGGCGCGCAGCCTGCCGCCTGGCACCGTCGGCCCCTTCGTCAACGACGAGTTCGGACTGACCGCGATTGCCACGGTGGCGCTCTGGGCCGATGGCTTCACTCTGGAAGAGATGCGCCAGGTTGCCCAGGACATCCGTGACCGCCTCTACATTCTGGAGGGCATTCGCAAGGTCGAACTCTACGGCGTGCAGGACGAAGAGGTCTCGCTGAAGTTCTCTAACGCCAAACTGGCGCAGGTCGGCGTCTCGACCGCCGACCTGGTCTTGGCACTGCAGCAGCAGAACGTGGTGCTGCCGGGCGGCAGCCTGGATGTGGACGGCCAAGAGGTCATCATGCGGGCGACCGGCCAGTTCGAAAGCCTGGAAGAGCTGCAGCAGGCCCTGATTCCGGCCAAGGACGGTACCACCCTCGTGCCGTTGCGCGATATCGTGGAGATCGAGCGCGCCTATAAGGACCCGCCCAGCTCGCTCGCCTACTTCAAGGGCGCGCCGGCCATCGTGATCTCGGTCGCCATAACCCCAGGCGTCAATAGCGTCGCCTTCGGTGAAGAGCTGACCCTGATGCTGCAGCAGTTGGAGAACGAGCTGCCGATCGGCTATGTGCTGGACTATGCCACCTTCCAGCCGGATCTGGTGGTGGTCGCCGTCGATGGCGCGCTTTCCAACGTCTATCAGACCCTGGTGATCGTGCTGATTGTCGTGATGCTGTTTCTGGGCCTGCGCACCGGCCTGATCGTCGGCTCCTTCGTGCCGATCACCATGCTGTTCGGGCTCTTGATCATGGCTCCGGTCGGGATCGAACTGGAACGGGTGTCCATCATCTCCGCCATCGTGGCGCTGGGCATGCTGGTCGACAACGCCATCGTGGTGGCCGAAGACATACGCAGCCGCTTGGAACGCGGCGAAGAGCGCAAGGCCGCTGCCATGGCCTCGGGCCGCACCCTGGCGGTGCCCCTGCTGACCTCCTCGCTCACCACCATCCTGGCCTTTGCGCCCATGTTCCTGGTGACCGGGCAAACCGGCGAGTATGTCTTCTCGCTGCCCATGGTGGTGACCATTCTGCTGCTCGGCTCCTGGTTCCTGGCCATGTACATGACGCCATCGATGTGCGTTTGGTTCATGAAGGTGAAGCCCAAGACCCAGGCGGGCGAAGCCGAAGAACCGCCGAAGCCAAACCGCTTCACGCTGGCCTTCACAAAGCTGCTGCGGCTGGCGCTCAGAATGCGGCTGGTCGTGATCGCACTGACCATCGCGCTCCTGGCCGGCGCCGGGGTAGCCGCCTCGGGCCTGGTCAAGAGCTTCTTCGGCACCAGCGAGCGCAACCAGATCCTGGTCTATGTCGACCTGCCGGCTGGCTATCGCATCTCGGCCACCCAAGAGACGGTGGAGGCCATCACCGACTGGCTGTCGGACGAGGCGATCAATCCGGAAGTCGCCAGCTCTATCGCCTATGTCGGCACCGGCGGTCCGCGCTTTTTCCTTTCGCTCTCGCCGGTCGATCCGGATCCGCATGTGGCCTTCTTGATCGTCAATACCGAGACCGCAGCGCAAGCGCCGATCATGGCCAAACGCCTGCAAGACTACCTCAACGCCAACTATCCCAACGTCAACGGACGAGTGAAGGAGATGTGGCTGGGCGGATCCGAACCGGGCCTGGTCGAGTTCCGCATCTCCGGCCCCAACGCCGAAGTGATTTTTGAAAAGGGACGCGAGCTGGCCGGCGAGCTGAACACTATGCCCGGCATCGCCTTCGTTCACAACGACTGGGAAAACAAGGTCCTGCAGGCCCAAGTCATCGTCGACCAGAGCCGTGCGCGACGCGCCGGCATCACGTCTGAGGACATCGCCCTGTCACTGGAGGCCTTCCTCGACGGCCGCGACGTGACCGAGTTCCGCCAGGGTGACCAGGCCATTCCGATCACGGTCCGCGCCGAAGATCACGATCGCGATGTGCTGGGCGACCTCTGGAACCTCAATGTCTTCTCGCGCGCCAACAACACCAGCATCCCACTCACCCAAATCGCCGATGTTCGCGGCGTCTGGCAGTTCAGCCGCATCGCCCGCTACAACCAGCAGAAAACGGTCACCGTTTCGACCAAGCACAAGACACTGCAGGCCACCCAATTGGTCGCCGCGATGGAAGAGGCGATCCAGAACTTGAACCTGCCGGCCGGCTACAAGGTCGAAATCGGCGGCGAGATCGAGAACTCGGAGGAATCCAACGAGAAGCTCTTCGGGCCGCTGCCGGTCTGTATCCTTGGCATCTTCCTGCTGCTGACGTGGCAGTTCAATTCCTACCGTCGGCCCACGATCATCTTTCTGACCATCCCAATGGCTTTCTCCGGCGCACTGGTCGGCTTGCTGGTGCTGAAGGCGCCATTCGACTTCTTCTCGATCCTGGGCTTTCTCAGCCTGGCCGGTGTCATCATCAACAACGGCATCGTGCTGATCGATCGGATCGACAGCGAACGGCAGGTGACCTTCGATGCCTTCGAGGCGGTGATCGCCGCCACGGTCTCACGCTTCCGGCCGATCATGATGTCGGCAATCACCACGGTGCTGGGCGTAATGCCCATCATCTTGGTGCGTGACCCGCTGTTCTATTCGCTGGCCTGCGTCATCGCCTCGGGCCTCGCCTTGGGCACCATCCTGACGCTGGTGGTGGTGCCTGTGCTCTATGCCATCTTCTTCCGCGTGAAGCCGGAAAAGGACATTGCCGACGAGCCGCTTCCCGATCATTACGACTTCTTGAACGAGCCGACTTGAAGTTAAGCGCGGAGGGATTGCACCCCTCCCGGAAAGCGGCGATCATGGCTCCGACACCTGTTCTGGAGAAGCGCCATGTCAGAGCTTCAGACCATCGACGTCGCCGCCCTCTTCGCTGAGAAGCCGGAGGCAAGAGCAGCGGTCGATCGGGCGATTGGAGCTGCCATCGAGACCGAAGGCGGCTTCGGCATTAGCGGCTTTCCCGGTGCTGACGACCTGGATCGCCGCACGCACGCGCTGCTTCGCTTCTTCGAGCTGACGGGGGAGGAGAAGCGCCAGGTCGCGACCCGCGCCGTAGAGCCCGCTGGCCAGCGCATCTATCGCGGCTATGTCTGCAGCTTCGATGCGGACAACTGGGCGCATAACGAGTTCTTCGATATTGGCCCGGAGGCGCCGGTGGCTGGCCCACCGATCCCCGGCATGGAGATCTTCGCCGAGACCAACATATGGCCGGAGCGCGAGCCCGCTCCGGGATGGTGCGATCTGATGCGCCGTCACCATCGCGATCTGCAGCGCGTGTCGCTCGCGGTCATGATGGCGGCAGGTCGCGCGTTCGGCTTCGATGAAACGGCCTTCAGGGCCCGATTCGAGGGCGGCAACTCGACTCTCCGACTGCTGAACTACCCGCGCCCACCGCAAAGCGCTCAAGACAAGGAACGGGCGCTAGAGATGCGACTGGACGAGGCGGGCGAGATGCTGGCGGCAGGGCGCCACTGTGATGTAGCCGGGCTGTCCTTGCTCTGGCAAAGCGGACCTGGGCTCCAGGCCGAGGCACCCGACGGGACTTGGCAGGACATACCCTCAACGTCGAACTCGATCTCCGTGCACCTCGGCGATGTCCTCTCGATCATGACCGAGGGGCGAATCCCGGCGACGCCGCACCGCGTGGTCGATCACGGCGCGACGCGCCAGTCTATCGGCTTTTTCCTGGAGCCCGCCCTCTCGGCGCGGCTGGCGCCATTAGGAGCTGCCAATGTGCCGGAGGAGCGTCCAGGTGCGGGCACCTACGGCTGGCACCTGATGAGCGTGTTCAACGCAAGAGCGAGCCACCAGGACTTGGTCCCCGCACCGGAATGACTTTGGGATTTACAGAAAGAGGAAGTCGCTTGCCGTCAGCTGCGAAGCACTCGCGATGTTCGGCAGAGCGGCGGCGACGTCGATCGTGGCGTCACCGTCGAGATCGACCTCAAGCTGGCCCAGTGCAAGGTTGAAGCGCGCTTCCGTGTTGCCGCCGCCGCTGAAGACGGCGCTTTCGAGGTAGGTGAAGCTTCCGCTCTCCAGCCCTGTTGCGAAGACCAGGCTGTCGCGATTACTGGGCTGTGCCGTCAGAATGCCCTCAAAGTCCGCGATCTCCAGTAAGGCCACCACCGTACCACCGGCCAGGGTCTCACCGCGCTCCGCACTCTCGAAGAGAAAACGATCCTGGCCGGATCCGCCGAAGGCCGTATCCCTGTCGTTAAAGATGAGAGTGTCGCTGCCGCTATCGCCGATCAGCAGGTCGCGGACGTCGGCGTCGCCACGCCCGTCGAGCAAGTCATCGCCAAGGCCACCTGCCTGCGTGTCCGCTCCGGAGCGACCGCGCAGCGTGTCGTCGCCGCCTCCGCCGCTGAGTGCATCGTCGCCCAGACCGCCATAGAGCAGATCGCTGCCGGACCGCCCGAAGAGGCTGTCACCGGCCGTATTGCCGACGATCCGCGCACCGCCGCTGTTCGACGTCAGCGTCCTTGCGGTCCCATCCTGCCTGTTGGACAGTCGCTCCACGTTCTCTGCCAAGGTGTAGATCAGGGCCGAGACGATGGCGCGATCATCGCCTTGGTTCGCGGCCTCGATCAGTGCATCGAACTGGGTGTTGACGTAGAAGGTGTCGTCGCCGCTTCCTCCAGCCATAGTATCCACACCACCGCCGCCGAGCAGTTTATCGTTCCGACTACCGCCATAAAGACTGTCTTCCGCGCTGCGCCCCCATAGGGTATCCCGCCCCTCTCCGCCCAGGATGCGATCGATCCCCGAGCCGCCGTCCAAGCGGTCCCTGCCGTCGCCACCATCCTGCTGGTCGGCCCCCTCGTCGCCATAGATACGATCGCTGCCGACACCGCCATAGAGGCCCTCGTCATCGCCGGCGCCGCCAAAGAGTCGATCGTTGCCGGTCGCACCCAGAAGGCTGGTGTCGTCTCCTAGACCGCCATAGAGACTGTCGTTGCCGGGATCGCCGAAGAGTGAGGCGTCCGCGCCGGCACGCCCGAATAGGCGATCGACACCGGCACCGCCATAAATCCTGCGATCATCGCCGTTGCCAGCATCAACGAGATCATTGCCGGTTCTGGCCGCAAGTTCGCGATCGTCGCCGCGGCCACCGAAGATGCTGTCGTCTCCGTCCTCGCCCAAGAGGCGTACATCATCGCCGCTGCCGCCATAGAGCAGGTCCTGGCCATTGCCGCCGTAGAAGGAGGTATCGTGACCGCTGCCTCCATAGAGGCTGTCGTCGCCGAGGCCGGCAAAAAGACTGGTGTCGTCACCTGCACCGCCGGAGATCAGGTCGTCGCCAGTGCCACCGAAGAGGCTGCGGTCTTGCCCGCTGTCGCCATAGAGCCGGTCGTTGCCCGACGCACCGAACAGCAGCCTGTCCGCGCCGGAGCCACCGCTCAGACGATCATCGCCTCTGGCGCCATCGAGCAGCCTGTCATCGCCGAGCCCGCCATAGATGCTGTCGGCAGCCCCGTCCGACAGGGCTTGTGTGGCGGTGGACGAACCGAAGAGGATTTCGTCATTCCCGCTTCCACCGAAGACCAGGTCTTCGCCGGCGCCACCCAACAAGCCAGTATCATCGCCGCTACCGCCATAGATCAAATCCCGACCCGATGCGCCGCGCAAGCCTATATCATAACCCTCGCCGCCGAGCAGGCTGTCATCCCCGGTCCCCCCAAAGAGCAAGGAGTCATTCCCGGCAGCTCCCGCGACCAGATCGTCGCCATCTCCGCCATAAAGTACGAGGTCATTGTCCGCACCGCCGAAGAGACTGTCTGCGCCTGCGCCACCGAAGACGTCTCCGTCGTTGCCGCTTCCTGTATCAATCAGGTCGTCGCCTTCTTCGCCATAAAGGGAGTAATCACTACCGCTAAAAACATAGATCTTGTCATTGCCACTTGATCCGAACACGCCCCGATCATAGAAGTTGCTGCCGAACACCGTATCATTCTGATCACCACCATAAAAGACGAGCACGTTGCCGATACCGGCCGTTAGCGTGTCGTTGCCGGGACCGCCGAAGAAAAATTCTTTGGCCCCACTGCCCCCGTAAAATCGGTCAGCACCAGTGCCGCCGTAAAAGAACCGGTCGAAGCCGTCTCCGGCGTAGAGACGATCACTGCCTCCGCCCCCGAAGAGAAAGGAGTCAGCGCCCTCCCCTCCGAAAAGAAGGTCCTGACGGCGACCGCCATAGAGCGATGCATCGTCACCGGCCCCGCCGAAGAGCGAATCAAAGCCGCTGCCGCCGAAAAGCCGGTCTGACGCTGCTAGCCCGTATAGCCGGTCGTCGCCGCTGAGCCCATAGATCCGATCGGCCAGACTGGTGCCGTCGATGCTGTCGTTGCCACCATCTGTTCCAAAGAGCGTAGCCATAGCGTTCCAACCCTCATCTGTGATGCCGACCGCCCCTTGCCCCCATTGGCCTGCCACATATGGTCGTACTCCCAGCTCACCGCTGCTCACAAGAAGAGGAAGTCGTTTGCCGTGAGCGCGCAGGCGCTCGCGATCTCGGGAAAGGCGGCAGCGCCCATGCTGGGTGCGTCGTGCACTAGCAAAGTGAGAACAGAGCGGGGCTCAAACGACAAATCACTTCGATTTGACGTCGTTCTGCTCTAACGCGCCAAAGTCCAAAGACAAAGTGGTTCGCTTATCCCGCGGATCGCCTCCTCGCCGCGTGGCTCCAAGTCAGCGGTCGTAGCGGCATCGCCAGACTGATCCCTTGCGGCCGCGACCAAGGCATCGCTGGCCACCAGAGCTACCGAGAAGGAACGCGACAGGCTCTCCAAGCGTGAGGCGATGTTGACCGTGTTGCCGATAACCGCAAACTCTAGGCGGTTGGCACCGATGTCGCCGAGGACAACCGGACCATAGTGCAGACCAAAGCCGGCCCGGATGGCCTCCTCGCCCTCGGCTTCACGTTCCCCATTCCAGCGCTCGAGCGCAGTCAACATCGCCCGCGCGCAAGCCAGCGCATTGGCCGCATCCTTGCCGCTGCTGCTGGGCGTTCCGAAAGTCGCCATCAGACCGTCGCCCAGGTACTTGTCCAGGGTGCCGTGATGGCGAAAGACCTCCTGCTCCATGAGCCCGTGGAAGGCACGTAAAGTGCGGATAACCGCTTCGGGGCTACGGGATTGAGCAAAGCTCGTGAAGCCGACGATGTCGACGAAGAGCACGGCGATGGTTTGGTTGCGTACCTGTTTCAGGGGCTCGTCGTTCTGCGACAGCTCTTCGACCACATTGGGCGAGAAATAGCGCGCAAGGTTGCCGCGCTCGCGCTCCAGCAGGGCTTGGCGCAGCAGCAGACGACTGGCGCGGCGTGCCCCGATAGCCAGGGTCACGGCGACGATGCCGAAAACCACGATTTCCTGGACCCTAACCTCCAGTCGCAGGTTGTAGGGATCCAGGATCGAGGCCATACGGGGATTGTCGGCGTAGAGCGCCAGCGCGGGATCCTCGAGCGGCGGCGTGCCGGAGAAAGCGGCAATGGCGATCAGACCCAGAATCCAAAGCAGAGCCACCCAAAGCCCCATCGCCACCACGGTCCGCCAGGAGTAAGCCAGGGTGGCGCCGGCCAGCAAAACGAAGAAGTAGATGAAGTTGTCGAAGCGGTACTGCATCGCCAAGGGCCAGTCGACGGCGGCAAAGGGGTTAGGTGCGACAGCGACCAGCAGCATAAGCAGGAGATCGCAGTAGATCAGGGTCAACTCGGTGCGCGACTGTCCGACCCGACCATACTTGCGCTGTGCCCAGCCGATAGCAGCAAATCCCAGCAGGATGCATTCGTAGTAAACGACCTCCCAGGTCGGATTGATGAAGGGCAGCAACAGGGCGATGATCGCAAGCGCCCCCCAGCGTGCCTTGACGGCCAGATCCAGGGCGTCGCGCTTGTCCTGCTCCAGCGCCTCCCGCGCAAAGCGCAAGGCTTCCTCGTCGCCCGGCTCCCATTGGGTCGCCTGCCGTCGTTTGGCGCGCTCAACCGTGTACTCAGCGAAACTCGTCATGCTTTCCCGCCTTCTGTCCTGCGCCGAGCCCAAACCCCCGACTTGCGCCCGGCCCTCTTCTTAGGCAGAAGGCTAGCATGGATGCCTGGCCGCTGATAACGCAGCTCCTGCCCGACCTTCGCGCCTACGCCCGTACCCTGGCAGACACGGCGCAGGATGCCGAGGACCTGGTGGGTGATGCCATCGAGCGCACGATCCGCAGCGATGCCTATCCGCGCGAGTTGGCCAGTCTCAGGCCCTGGATGTTCCGCACCATTCGCAATCTGGCCTTCGACGAGCTGAGAAAACGTCGAGTGCGCAGGGAATACGCGGCAGCCCTGACACGTCTAGAGGGGGCAGGCCAAGTGGGAGGCCACAGCGGTAGCCTCTCGGTCGAGGATTCAGCCCTGGTGCGACGCGCCTTCGAGACCTTGACGGGGCGGGAACGCGAGATCCTCTTTCTGGTCGACGTCATGGGATTCTCCTACGCCGAGACGGCGTCGGTGTTGGATGTGCCCAAGGGTACGGTCATGAGCAGGGTCAGCCGTGCCAGGCGCGCCTTCTTGGAGCGCGTGGACCCGGCGCGCAGTGAGCGAAAGAAAGTCAAGGGAAAGCAGGACCTGGGATGAGCGTCGGCGAAGAAGACTGGATGCTGTTGAACGCCTATGCCGATGGTGAGTTGGAGGCGCGGGAGGTGATGGCACTTAACAAGCGCTTGCGCCGCGAGCCTGCCCTTTCTGCCGAGCTTTCGCGCATTCAGGAGGCCAAGTCGGCTCTGGCCGGGCTGCGACCGCAGTCTCCGGAAGTTACGCTGCCGGTCCCCCAAAGCCGCAGCCGCTACCGCGCGCTTGCAGCCTCATTCACACTGCTGGCTGCGCTCGGCTTCTCTGCCTACGCCTTTCTTACTCTCGATGCAGAGCAGCAGACCCAACAGGCGGCAGCTCCGGCAAAGCCGGTGACCGCTCCTGCAGTTGCGGAGCCCACAATCGCCTTGCCGGCAATCGCGGGGGGGATCTCCGCGCCCGATCTCTCGGCGTCGAACTTGAGCCTGACCGAGATGTCTCTAACGGGCGAGGTCGACGGCGACCGCGTCACCATGGAGTATCGCGGCGTGAACGGCTGCCGCGTGACCTTGGTCGCGCGCCCGAACGAAGCCGAGGTCCTGGCCGAGACCGCGGCGCTGCAGGCCCGCTGGAGCACCCCGCGCGCGCAGTACCTCTTGAGCGCCGAGGGCATGGACCGCCAGCGGTTCGCTGCGATAGCCGACTATGCCGAAGCCCAGGTCCGCGCCGCAGAGCAGGAGGCCCTGCGCCTGGCCCTGATCGACAGCACCGCCAAGGCCGCACCCTGCGCCTAGAGCAATGTTGAGCAGATCCACGCGAACAGGAGAGCCCTCCTGATCGAGATCTGCTCTCTAGGCGTCCAGAACGCGTAAGATCGTCGTCCGGAAGCGGACGTCCGGGTAGGAGTGCGGCAGCGGCTGCATCTCGTCGCTTTCATGCAGAACCTGCCACACACCGCTCTCATCCAACTGCTGCTGCAGAGCGAGGAAGCCCCGTTCGGCATGAATGCGGGGCTGCGCCGAGAAACAGACCAGTCCGCCCGGCTTGACGATGCGGGCAAACTCGGCGAGGCAGGCAGGCTCGATGTAAGTCAGCGTGCCAACGCAGATGACCGCATCGAAGAGGTCAGAGCTCAGCCGAAGCGGCAGGTCCAGATTCATCTGCCTTAGGCTGCGATAGACACCCTTGCGCACCGCCTGCTCCAGCATGCCGGCCGAGTAATCGATGCCGTGCAGGTCTTGAAAGCCCAGACGCGCCAGTTCAGCGCCAACCCAGCCGGTTCCGGCACCCGCATCGAGAATGCTCCAGTCCTTTTCGGCAAAGCGGTCGAACAGTTCTGCCGTAAAGCGCGGTGCCGCCCAGCCATCCACCTCTGCCAGGTCGGCGTCATAGTGCTCCGACCAGCTATCATAGCGCTTGGCCAAGTCCTCGGCGCTCTCAGCCTCGACCGTCCAATGCACCCGTTGCAGGCGGTCGTCGGGCAGCTTCGCCTTGTCGTTCGACATGATGCGCCTCAATCGATCAGAGGGTCGGCGCGGCGCCGACGCCCAGCCGCCGCGAGCTGTGCGGGATGCACTCTGCCCCAAGCCTGCTGTGCACGTTCCGGCGTCGCCAAGACATCCGGCTCCTTGGTAAAGCCCAAGACGGCGATCAAGCGGGCAATCTCGCCTTCGACCGCAGTCACGCGGTGCAGTGCGTGGCGCCCTCGGAATAGCTGCAGGTCGCCTTCCCGAAGCGTCAGTTGCTTGGTCTGCGCCGTGCGCTCGGCCAAGACCTCGGCGACCGCGTCATAGCATTCGTCATGAGCGCTCCGAATGTTCGGCGCATACTCGAAGGTTCCGCCGCCAAGTGGTTCTTGCAGCAGCAGGGTCACGGCAAAGTCGTTGGTATCGAAGTGCCAGGCGAAGGCCTGCCCCTCTTTTTGGACGGAGAGGACCATCGCCCCCAGAGGATCCGCATAGCAATGAAGCCGCTCTTCCTCCAGACAGTCCTGCAAAAAACGTCGCAGCTCGAGCAGACGGTAGAGCATCCACAGCGGCCCATCTCGTGCGAAGGCCTCGGCCGGTACCATCCCGTTGGTTCGTGAGCCGCGGTAGCAGCGTGGATCATCCCCGGACAGCCCGGCGGGCATGGCGGAAAAGTAGGGGTTGTGGACCTGCGCAACATAGACTGCAGAGCCTTGGAGGCTCTGAGCCTCACGCCGCAGCAGCGCGAGCTGCTCTGCGCGAAGAAAGCCGGATAGGACAGCGCAAGCTTCCGCCGCCAGTGCCGCGCGCACCTCTTCGACGGCGCACCGATAGCCCGGCGATGCTGGCCGATCGATCGGATAGCGCTCGAGATCAATCAGGTTCAGCGCGACTCGGCGCTCTGGTGGTTTGGAGGGCTCCCTCTCCACCATCGTCTAGTCCAAAAGTCCGTCCGCCCGGCGCCTGCGTTCGGCAGCGGCGATCTGCTGGGGATGCACCTTGCCCCAGATCTGCTGTGAGCGCTCCGGCGTCGCATACATGCCCGGCTCGCGCGCGTAGGCCAGCAAGGCGATCAGACGCGGCACCGCGCCAACGACCTCGGTGACACGGTGCACGGAGTAGCGTCCCTTGAAGAGCTGCAGATCGCCCGGCTTGAGGTCCAAGGCATAGGGGCTGGGGGTCGCACCGGTGACCAGGTCATAGACATCGCCATAGCACTCGTCTTGCGGCGTTCGGATGTTTGGCGCGAACTCGAAGAGCCCACCCGCCTCTGGCCGCTGCAGAAGGATCGACACGGTGAATTCATTGGTGTCGAAATGCCAGGCAAACTCCTCATCCGTGCGCTGGATCGAGACGTTCAGACAGCCATAGGGATCGTCATAGAAGTACAGGGGTTCGATCTTCAGACAGTCCTCGACGAAGCCCTTCACCGCAGCATTGCGGCAGAGGTTCCAGATCAACTGAGAGCGGTCGAAGGCCTCTCCAGGAACCAGGCCATTGGTCTTGCGCCCCATGACGCCGCGCGGATCCCGCTCGCCTAGGTGGTCGGGTACGGCGCTGAAGTAGGGGTTGTGGGCTTGCGAGAAGTAGACTGCGTTGGCTTCGAGAGACAGGGCTTCGGCCTGCATTGCCTCGATCGCCTGAGGCTGGACAAAGCCCGGCAAGTAAGCGCACTCCTCTGTCCCCAGGCCGCGCTGCGCTTGTTGCACGATCGCTTTGTAAGCGCTCGTTCCTCGCCGGTCGATCGGATAGCGCTCCAGATCCACCACCGCCTCCAGCGCGAATCCCGCCATCAGCGCCGACGACATTTCCTCTAGTGCCATAGCCACCTGTCCTCCTGGCCGAACTTTGAGCCCTGCCAAGCCTAGGTTGCCATTCGCAGAAAAAACAGACAAAATAAATTCGTAAGTTTGATAGAAAAACCCTATCACTATGACCCTAGAGCAACTGGAGAGCTTTATCGCCGTCGCACAGGCCGGCAGTTTTCATGCCGCCGCGCGCAAGCAGCGGGTCTCGCAACCGACCGTGAGCGCCAGGATCAAGGCGCTGGAGGTGCGCCTGAACCGTCGTCTCTTCCTGCGCACCCACAATGGGGTGACCTTGACCGGTGCGGGATCGGCCTTTCTACGCTATGCCGTGGGAGCAGTACAAAACCTGTCGCGCGGGCGGCAAGAAGCCATGCTCGACGAACGCTTCTCCGGCTCGCTCGCTCTGGGCGTGCAGATCTATCTCTGGGAGGTTCTGGTCGAACCCTGGCTCGCCTGGATGCAGCGGGTCGCACCAGACCTGGCTCTTAGGATCGAGCCCGACTACTCCGAGCCGATCATGGAGCAGATCGTAAGCGGTGTCTTGGATCTTGGTCTTCTCTTCGAGCCTCGGATCAGCGCAGGCATCGTCATCGAACCGCTGTCGGTAGAGCCGCTTTGGCTGGTCACCACCGACCCCGACGGCGGCGACGATTGGGCCGAGACCTTGGTCACGGTCTATTGGGGAGAGGAGGTCCAGACTGCTTTCGCTCGCACCTTTCCGGACTGCGCACCGACGCGCCTATCGCTCGGCTCCTCCTCGATTGCGCTGAACCACATCCTACAGCGGGGCGGCTCCGCCCTCTTGCTCGCACGCACGGCAAAGCCTCTGATCGAAGCGGGGCGCCTGTTTCGCGTGCCCTCTCTTCCCAGTTTCTCAAGACCTGTTTACCTGGCTTACCGGGAACACTCAGCCGCCGATGCGCTCCTCGGCCAAGCCTGCGAAGGATTGCGTTACATCTTCGAAGTGGCAAGGAAGTCGGCTTGAACGCCCCAACAAAGAAACTCACTGAAAAGGAAAAAGCGGAAAATAGAAAGAATGGCAAAAAGACCAAATAGATAAGAGCAGCAAAGATATCAACAATACAACACTCCTGATAGGCACACTTGATACTTCAAAGAAGAACAGGATGGTGGTCGACATTAACCAGCAATATGACGTCGTGCACGAGGAAGCAGGTCGGAAAAGCACCATCGAAGTGAGGATGCCGCAAGCGCCGAAGAACCTGAGCGTTTATCGTTGCAATGATCAGGCGACACGGGACATGATCAAGGAATCGTTAGACCGAGTGAGGCGCTGACGCCATCGTCAAAGGCCAGGCGCTTCATGATCCTGGAACATTGCCAAGCGACGTCAGACCGGAGCGATCTGACGTCGCTTGCTGCATGCCGAATGGGCAACGGCCTCAGTTGTCCGCCTGAGGGAAATTCGGCCGATCGACGTTGTAGTGCGCTGACAGATAGTCCAGGACGATCGCCTCGGTCTCGGGGTCCAGCTCCGGCATCCCCTGCTCGTCCACCATCCAAACCAGCAGTTCGTCCCAGGCCTGGCGGGTCAGGCCTTGTTGAGCCACGATCATCTCCGAGTGGCAAGCAATACAGCTGTAGTAGGTCTCCTCGACCCCCTCAGCGACAACCAGAACACCGAACTCACTCTCTTCGGCAGGTGCCGAGGCGGCAAAAACAAGGCTAAGGCACAGGCCGGCAAGCGCCGCCCGGCAGGAAACGACAGACGTCATAAGAGAACTCCAAAAAGCTAGGGAGGAGCCGGCTGAGGTTCCTCCCTCACAGTGTCTATGCCACCCGGACGGCAACCCGGTGCATGGTGTTGTTGAGATAGCCCTTGGGGTTCCAGTCGATGGCGAAAGGCTGCATGGCGCCGGCGCTGTCGGTGGCGCGCGACCAGACCTCATAGTAACCGGCCTTGGGAAAGCTGACATTCACTCGCCAGTTCTGCCAGGCGCCCTCGTTCACCGGCGGATCCAATTCGGCGGGGATCCAGGTGGCGCCGAAGTCGATGGAGATATCCATCGCCTCGATCGTGCGATCGCCCGACCAGGCATGGCCACGCACCAGGGCGGTCTTATCCACTTGGGCGTCGTTCTCCGGCGTGGTGATCAGTGATTTGACCGGCATGCGCTCGATAATCTCGAAGTCTTTCTTGGCCACCTCTTCGCCAGGCGCCACCGGGCGATTGGGTACACGGTAGGAGGTGCCGGTCATCTTCGGCCCATCGTGCACCTGATCGCGCAGCCAGACCCGCTTCAGCCACTTCTGCGAACAGGAGCCCGGCCAGCCCGGCACGACCAGCCTCAAGGGTGCCCCGTTCATAGGATGTAGTGGGCCGCCATTCATCTCGAAGGCGATCAGCACATCGTCGGTCATAGCCTTCTCGATCGGCACGCCGCGCGAAATCGGCATTTTCTCGGGATCACCGGAGAGGTGGGTGTCGGCACCGACATGGGCTGTATAGACCACGCCATCCTTCACGCCGGCCTTCGTCAGCACATCCTTGAGGCGCACCCCGGTCCAGTTCGAGCAACCAACCGCACCCGTCGACCACTGATTGCCCTTGGCCGGTGGGTTGAAGGCTGAGCGCCCATTGCCACCGCATTCGATGACCAAGGCCATGGTCACCACCTCGAAGTCCTTCTTCAGATCGTCGATGGTAAGCGTCAGCGGCGTTTCGACCAGACCGTCAACCGTAAGCGCCCAGGTCTTGGGATCGACCTCCTCGGGCGGCAGGCCGTTGTTTCGGATGAAATGGCGGTCGGTCGGGGTGATGGGATCGTCCAGCAGATGTGCCGGTGTCTCCGCATTGAGCGGCCGGTCGTTCAACAAGCGCAGGCCGTCCTTGCCCTCAATCACCTTGTCCGAAGCAAAGGCAGCCGGGATCAGGCCCTGCGGCATAGTGCGATGAAACGGGATCGCCATACCGAGCATGGCCCCCATCGTGGCCAGGCCCGCGCCTTTCAAAAAACCGCGACGGTCACCATGACTGCGGCGGCCGAATACGGCCTCGTCGGCCGCAGCCGGATCGGCGGCGTAGAACTCACTCAGCGTTGGAAGTCGATCGTCTCGCGGTGCCATGGTAGCTCCTCCCTTGGGTGGTCTTTGATGTCGTTGCACCGGATAGACGTACCGGAGTGCCGGTCTATTCCATCGCTTTCGACATCGATTGGCCGACCCAAGAAATCACCGCTCCTCCGGCCATCCGGCGATAGGCCTGCATAGGTTGCACCCTCTTGGTGAATCGCGCAGTCGCTGCGCGACCGAGCGATCTCCTGCCCCTACGAATCCCTTTGCGACGTCACCGGAGACCTGCCGGAATACACCAGCGCTGTCGAACATCTGCATCACAAACCTCCGCAGCGGATCAAAAAGATCAAAACCAGCCCATCACATCGATGTGTTTCTAGATTTCTTCTATTGTATTTTCGACTATCAATCACCACGTTTCTGGCGTGATCTCTAAGAGATGCCAGCGAATAATGAGGCAACACTGATATAAATTTGGACAACTGCGGAATAAGCATCATCTCAGGCAAGAGTTTTTTATTCTTTATTTTTGTATCAAGAATTTTTTCTACAGGCGCATTGAAATTGTAGCACTATTTCTGTTGCATTATCGAAAGAATGCCCTAAAACATTTTCAACCAGTTAGATTTATATTCACTAATTTCAAGATTAATATGTAAAATTTGGTTGACTAGGAATAAAAAATGGTTCATGCGTAGATATGTTGCGTTCACAGAACGAAGAATACCTGCTTTTTTTTGAAAAAGAGTAGTGATCAGGGGACAAATCCCCCAACGATGGAGGAATAATCAATGAATTTACCGAGTTGGACAAAACCGGGTTTGCTTGGCGTCGGGGTCGGCGCGGTCGCCGTGGCAATCATCGGCTTTTCATGGGGCGGATGGGTAACTGGGGGTACTGCAACTGCCATGGCAGCAGAGAAGGCTCGCCAAGACGTGGTGACGACCTTGGTCCCCTTCTGCCTTGACCGATCACAAGCCGACCCGCAAGAGACAAAATGGATGGCCGATCTCAAGAAGGCATCGGCCTATCAGCGTACCGGCATATTGATGGAGGCCGGTTGGGCCACCATGCCGGGCATGGACGAGCCCGATCGAGACCTTGCGAAGGCCTGCGCCGAGACGCTCTCCGCCAAGTTCTAGTGCAAATCCCGAGCAGGTGGAATCACCTGCGACGACGAATTGCGAAGAAAACAAAAGGCGTAGAGCATTGAGCCCGAGCCTATGCGAGGGGACGATGCTCTAGTCGTCTGGCCAATATCTTGATGGTGCCGATCTAGGAAAGATCGGCACCATCCCGTCGACCCGCATCACGAACCCTTTTTGATCGGGGAACTGGCGGTCTGCCGAAGCCACATATCCCTGAGACACCACCAGCCTATCCGGTCAGTGCGGCCACCTAGGGTAATGGCCGTCTTAGGTGTGACTCGAAAAAGCCCGTCTGGAAATGGACCGATCTGCCTCTTGTCTAAGCGGGGCCGGCCCACACCCAGACCGCCATTTTGAGGTTACTCTCGTGGGCGGCCCCATGAGTGTACAGGGGGGAGTGCGGACCGGTTCGGTGGATGTCCAAACCGGCTCGGAATTGCTCCACGCACCTTAGATAAGGCATAGGATAAGCGCCTTACCTACGCGGCTATGTCCATTCAAAATCGAAATTCTCAGGACGGCACTGCCGAACCAGGCAAGCCACAATAAGGATGCAACTCCAGCCACAGCACACAATCGCGCTGCTCGCGCGTGAGGCGCGGCGGTCGCCGTGGCCGCGCTGTCCGAACACGGCCTTATCGGCCGTCGCCGGATCGGCGGCGTAGACCTTACTCAGCGTTGGAAGTCGATCGTCTCGCGTTGCCACGTTAGCTCCTCCCTTGGATGGTCTTTGATATTCATGCACCGGATTGACCGCCGGTCTACTCCATCGCTCGTGTCGGAGACGCTGGATAGCATGGCCTCGTGAAGGCCATAGTCACGCCGGAATTCCTTCATGGTCGCTGCAGACTGCAGTCCAAACTATTCACTCAGGCCAAAGAGATTACTCGTGAGAAAAGGCAGGAGACGCTTCGATGTTCCTCGATACGGAAATGGGCCGGCAATCTGAAGCCGAGTTCGTGCAGAGACGCCCGACGCGTGATCTGCGCCGCAAATGGCAACCCATGCTGTCCGGAAATCGGCTCGACCTCTTCTCCCCCTCGCCGTTGGATGTCGACATCGAAGATATTGCCCAAGGTCTCTCAAGGCTGGCGCGCTGGAACGGGCAAACCCAAGGCGAGTGGGCCTTCTCCGTCGCACAGCACTCTCTCTTGGTGGAGGAGATCTTCGCGCGGCTTCGACCGTGTTACGACAGGTCTTGGCTCTTGGCTGCCTTGCTGCACGATGCAGCCGAGTATGTCTTGGGCGACCTGGTTACGCCCTACAAGACCGCAGTCGGTCCAGGATACAAAGATCTCGAACAGCGGGTCGATGCGGTCGTGCACTTACGCTTTGGTCTGCCGGCAAGTCTACCAGCGGCCGTGTCGAAGGACATCAAACGTGCAGACAATGCCGCCGCCTATTTCGAAGCCACACAGTTGGCCAACTTCGGCGAGGAGGAGGCGCGCCTGATTTTTGGCGGCCCGACCGATGAGATCAGACCGCTGCTTGTGCCCCTGTCGCCAAAGGATGCGAAGCTCGCTTTCATCATGCGCTACAAGACGCTGAGCCAAGATCTTCGCGGGTCCGGCGATACTCCCGCGACAGTGACGGTGGCTTAACACCCAGCCAACAAGGCTCTCGCTGCGCCTAGAAGGTTCTGAGCGATGTCATGCGATGAAATGGCCGAACTGGACATCACCGGCAAGCAAAACGGCAAGTCCTATGAAGAAATCCTATCCTTGGTGAAAGCCGGAGAGGTTCAACTCTATCTTATCGTGTCGCCTCCGCGCACACTGTCAACCGCATGGGGCAAGGCCTTCTCATCTGGCAGCGACGTTGGCCTGTGGCTGAATGAACCGACATCGAAGTTTCACAGTGGCGAAGCGCGCGTCGTTCACTCATACGAGGTGATACGCAACGCCATCGACATGGCAGAGCCTTCCGGCGATGGCGTCAAACGCCTGGTTCTCTCGATCATCTCTTCGACGCTCGGCCCCGACCGTGAAGCCTACGATCTATTCAAGGTCGCGCAGAAAATCAGCTTCCTCGTACGCAACCCGGTGCTCTCTTCAGAGTCGTTTCTGATCTTGATCGGCAGAATCGTGCATGCGCTGGGATCGCCGCCCAAGACGAAGCAAGCCCTTGTTGACGAGCATTGGCTGGAGGCAACCGCGGACCTCAGCCACATCGCCGGCGACGACCCCGCCCCCTGGCTCACTCACATTGAACACACCGCAAGCACGAGAGACTATCGATCGTTAACCGACACCTTCATGTATCACGGCAACGCTATGCTCTCCTCGCCATCGTTTCGCCGAGAGGCCTGGTCCGATCCGAAGCGGCTGCTGCCTTGGGCAGAGCAGGAAGGCGACAAGATTGCGGGGCTTTGGCAGGTAAGGCCCGGCTTGCCAAGGTCTTTGATCGATCGCTGCATTGATATGGACATAGAAGAGATTGAGCGTAGTGTACCCTTTCTCTCAAACAACCTAACGCAGCTGCCAAACGGCTGGCAATTCCTCTCGCAGCACTTTGATTTGGCGCGGTGGCATTATCCGGAGAAGCTTGCCGGTGTCGTGGATGCAACGGAAATCCAACGGGCTCCAGAACGTTGCATGGCGTTACTCAGACGGAGAATGGGTCTGGGAGGCCCTGTAGAGAGAGACAAGGCGCTGAAGGTCGCGGATGGCTATGCCAAAGCCTTCGCGGTTACGGACATCACGCAAGACCTGCTGTTCGGGCGGGCCCTAGGCTCGCAGACAATCGATCCACCAGATAAGTCCCCCCTCGCCTTCCAGCGTCTTCCCGGGTTCGTCAGGGAGAGTCTGGATGGTATCTTCTGGTGTTATCTGCGCTTGCTTTTGCCACGAGATCAGAGGGTCAAACCTTACCAAGACGCGGTTGGCTCTCTAGGGCGCAGCTTCACCAGCAGACGAGGTCAGACAATGACAGTATTAGACCTGGATCCGGTCTATTCGTACGTCACCGCGCTCCTTGCCGACCGCGAGAGCAACCAGGCCGCTGCACCTTGTCTGGATCAGCTAAGGCACGAGCAGGATGGCTATCGAGCCTACTTCGATCTGATCGACGCGGCGCGAGCCAAGCTGTAGGCATGACTCTGCACTCGCTGCTTCTCGGGTCCACTTTGCTAACCTCGTTGTGCGCTGACATCGGCGCTGACAGCATTGCAGCAGATTTCAGTTGGGGAGCAGCGACGGTCCAGGATGGCGAAGAGGTCTAGAACCATTGCCCGGTGGCAGGCCATACGCCGTTTTACCTTGGGTGACAGTCGAAACAGAATCCTCGTTGCCGGTATCCTGGTCATGGCGGCCGATACGGCGACGATCCTATCCGGCGCCGGCATGGGAACAGCGCTTGGCGATCCCTTTCGAATCGGCGCAGGCGCCATCGGCGGGGTCGGAACGATCCTACAGATTTTGGTTGGATCTAAGCCGGTCACCGACCGGCACGCCTTCTTGCGGTCCTTAACCGCGCTGAAGATCGTCTTCCTGATCAAGGCCCTTGCGGCTGCCAGTCTCATTGTCTCAGGGCTGACCATCGCGCGCTACTCGGAGGCCGTACTTGGCTTCTGGATCGCATTAGCCTTCCTGATCAAGGCTTTGGTGCGAGAGAAAGGAGAGACCATCACGCCCGCCTTGCAGGCCGGAATGCCAGACGCCTCGGCCGCAGATTCAAGGCTTGCGTGGGCGAAGTGTCTGCTTTGGCGCTATGCGAAAGATCTGCGTGGAAAACCAATCCGTTTGGGTAGCGATATGCTCAGCGTGACGGCGCTGCTCGTCGTTCTTGAGGCAATCTACGCCGCAGACATCTTTCGCTTTGCCACGGGCCTCTTGCTGATGGCCTCAAACCTGGTTTTTCGGGACGTCAGGAAGAGCGATTTTTCCTGATGCATCACTGTCTATACAGTTGATCGGCAAGTCATGCTTGGCGCGCTCTCTTTCAGACACGTTAAGCAGGATTGGTTGCTGATGAGGAGGTCTGATGAAGAGTTATCACGGTAGCTGTCACTGTGGCTCGATTAGCTTCACCTTTTCCCTGCCCGCAGTTCACAAGGCCATGCGATGCGATTGTTCGATCTGCGCACGCAAGGGCAGCATTCTGACCTCTGATTTGGTTCCACCCGACCGGATCACAATATCGGTCAAAGAAGACATGCTGTCGACTTATCGGTTCGGCACGATGACCGCACAGCACCACTTCTGCAAGAATTGTGGCATCCACACCTTTGTCGAAACCCGCCTCAATCCCGGTCATTTTCGCATCAACCTCGGATGCGTCGACGGTCTGGACGCACTTCGCATTCCAGCAGAGATCTATAGTGGAAGGGCATTGTAGGCCGTAACTGGGACTGTCCCCCTACAGGCTGGTTCGATGAGGATGCAGTCGTTCAGCAAGATTGGAGCCTTGGTGACCTTGCCTCGTGCGGCGAAGGGATCCGCATCATGACTTCTTTGCCATGCCGTGGAAATGCTACTCCCAATCCAATCTTCCTACACAAAGAGACCCGACCTGAATGACCAAGCGAACTCTGGAGAGCTGGTCATGTATCAAGATAAGAACATCTTTCAGAAGGGCGCAGCTGCGCCTTGCCGACTGCGCAACAAGACCGGCGCGTCGATCCTTGCGACAGAGCAACGAAACGCAGCACCCCGCCGAGCGACGATGCCGGGCGGGAAAGCGCAGAGGCGCGCTTGCAAGGCCGCGAAAGGCCAGGGTCTGAAGGTAACGCGCTTCTTCACAAGGCCGGGCGCCGACGTTTACGACGGCATCGATTTCCGAAAGACATCCGTAGAGATTCGCAATCCGAACGGCGAAGTGGTTTTTCATGCCGACGATATCGAGGTTCCGTCCTCTTGGTCCCAAGTCGCAGCAGACATCGTGGTCTGCAAGTACTTCCGTAAGGGTGGGATCAGCGCCTGTCTGCAACGCAAGGAGGAGGCCGGCGTGCCGGCATGGCTCTGGCCCTCGGAGCCGGATCCAATCGCCTTGGATGCGCGCGCCAAGGCAGAGCGTAGCGGCAGCGAGACGACGATCAAACAGCTGCTTCATCGTCTGGCGGGAACCTGGACTTACTGGGGTTGGAAAGGCGGTTACTTCAGCGGTGAGGAGGATGCAGAGGCCTTCTATGATGAGATGCGTTTCATGCTGGTCAAACAGATTGCCGCTCCGAACTCGCCGCAATGGTTCAACACCGGCCTCCACTGGGCCTATGGCATCGATGCGCCCAGCCAAGACCACTACTTCATCGACGAGAAAAGCGGTAAAGCATGCGCTTCCAAATCAGCCTGCCGACGCCCGCAGCCGCACGCCTGCTTCATCCAATCGCTTGAGGACAACCTGGCAGGACCCCAGGGCATAATGAGCCTCTGGCGCCGGGAAGCGCAGCTCTTCGACGTCGGTGCCGGATCGGGAACAAATTTTTCATCCATTCGCGCAGCGGGCGAGGAGCTGCCCAGCGGCGATCGCGGCGCCGGCCTCCTGGCCCATCTGAAAGTCGGAGACTGCGCCGCGGGAACCACGCAAATGGGCGGCACCGTGAGGCGTGCAGCAAAGATGGTGGTCGTCGATGCCGACCATCCCGAGATCGAGGACTTTGTGGCTTGGAAGGTCAAGGAAGAGCGCAAGGTCGCTGCCCTTGTCTCCGGCTCGCAAGCCAACGCACACTACCTGCAAGCTGTTCTAGACGCCTGCCATGCAGCCCCGGAGTTGGGTGCGGCCGCCTTTGAGCCCAAGTCGAACGCTGTGTTGCAGACCGCAGTCTCGGCCGCCCGCCGCGCCTTCGTCTCGGAGAACTATATCCGCCGCACCATCGATCAGGCCGCCCAAGGCTGCGAGAAGCTCGATGTCGAAATCTACTCGACCGACTGGCAGTCCGAGGCCTACCGCAGTGTCTCCGGACAGAATGCTAACCACTCGGTCAGGGTAACCGAAGGATTCCTGAACGCGGTTAGCGAAGACGGTCCATGGGATCTGACCGCTCGCGTTGACGGCAGCGTGGTCAAGACGATTCCCGCCCGTCGGCTCTTCGAGCAAATTGCCGAGGCGGCCTGGCAATGCGCCGATCCGGGTCTGCAATTCCATACCACCATCAACGATTGGCACACCTGCCCGGTCAGCGGTCCAATCAACGCGTCCAACCCCTGTTCTGAGTACATGTTCCTCGACGACACGGCCTGCAATCTTGCGTCATTGAACCTACGGCATTTCTACAGCGACGGGACCGGTTTCGATCGCGAGGCATTTTGCTATGCCGTTCGTCTCTGGACCATAGCGCTGGAGATCTCCGTCCACATGGCGCAGTACCCCTCAGCGAGGATTGCGCGCTTATCCCACGACTACCGGACTTTGGGCTTGGGCTTTGCCAATATCGGCGGCCTGCTCATGGCCATGGGCTTGGCCTACGATTCGCCCGAAGGTAGAAACATCGCCGCTGCCATTGCCGCACTCATGAGCGGCACCGCCTATGCCACGTCGGCGGAGATGGCCGGAAGCCTTGGTCCCTTCGAGGGCTATCGGGCCAATGCCGCAGCCATGCAGCGGGTTATTCGCAACCATCGCCGCGCTGCCAATGGCCTTAGAGACGGCTACGAGGGCCTCTCCGTTCAGCCTGTTCCCTTGGACGCCTCATGGGTGCCCGATGCCTCACTGGTACGCGCAGCGCGCGCAGCCTGGGACCTGGCCGAACGCATGGGCGCTCGTCATGGATTCCGTAACGCGCAAACCACGGTCGTCGCACCGACGGGAACCATAGGCCTGGCCATGGACTGCGACACCACCGGAATCGAACCGGACTTCGCCTTGGTGAAGTTCAAGAAGCTGGCCGGCGGCGGTTACCTGAAGATCGTCAATCGGGCAGTTCCGGAAGCTCTGCGTCGCCTGGGATACAGCGAGACGCAGATTCAAGACATCGTTCGCTACGCGATCGGTTTCGGCACCTTGGAAGACGCACCGAAAATCAATCCGGTGCGCCTCCGGGAACTAGGGTTCGACGAGGCCTCATTGGAGACACTGGAGGCCGGGTTGGTGAGCGTCTTCGACATTCGCTTTGCTTTCAATAGGTTCGCACTCGGCGAAGATTTCTGTCGCGAGGTCTTGGGTCTCGAGGCCGCCGAGATGGAAGCACCTGGCTTCGACATGCTACACGCGCTAGGTTTCACCAAAACGGAGATCGATGCCGCCAACATCCACTGCTGTGGAGCAATGACGCTCGAGGGCGCACCGCATCTGAAGAAGACAGATCTGGCCGTCTTCGACTGCGCCAATCCCTGCGGTCGGCTCGGGCGGCGTGCCCTCTCTGCGGAAGCCCACATCCGCATGATGGCTTCCGTCCAGCCATTCATCTCCGGTGCCATCTCAAAGACCATCAATCTGCCCAACAGCGCCAGCATCGAGGATTGCAAGCAAGCATACCTGCTCTCCTATAAGCTGGGTCTAAAGTCCAATGCCCTCTATCGCGACGGGTCAAAACTCTCCCAACCGCTGGCGAGCGCGCTTCTGGAGAGCGAAGAGGCCGCGGAGACCTTGCAAGACGGTCCCGAATGTGACCGGGCCAGCAGGTTTGCGGAGCAATTGGTCGAGCAGATCGTCGCGCAACCGGTCGGCGAACGTCGTGATCTGCCGGCACGGCGTCGCGGCTACACACAAAAAGCCAGCGTCGGCGGCCAGAAACTCTATCTGCGCACCGGCGAGTATGAGGATGGACGCCTAGGCGAGATCTTCATCGACATGCACAAGGAAGGTGCCGCCTTCCGCTCGTTGATGAACAACTTCGCCATCGCCGTCTCAATCGGTCTGCAGTACGGCGTACCGCTGGACGAGTTCGTCGAGGCCTACACCTTTACACGCTTCGAACCCTCCGGACAGGTCGAAGGCAATGAGGCGATCAAGTTTTCGACCTCTGTGCTGGACTACATTTTTCGAGAGCTCGCCATTTCCTACGAAGGCCGGGACGACCTGGCCCATGTCACACCCGAAGTAAAGCTCTTGCCGATGGCGGTTGGCGACACCGCTGTTGGCCAGGACCAGCAGAGTCTGCCACTGGCATCTGTCGGCTTCGCCAGGGACAGTTTGAGGGTCGATTGCGTAACGGTGAGAACTGCGGACACCAAGATCGGTTCAGGTTCCACCAGCGCCCTCGACCTGGAAGACGAGGTTGCTCCCGAGGTAGGCCACCCGCAAGCCGTCGACGACGACCAACGCCAAAGGATCAATCGAAAGATCCGTCAGGCGCGCTTGATGGGCTTCGAAGGCGACCCTTGTACGGGATGCGGTCACTTTACACTGGTGCGCAACGGCACCTGTGCCAAGTGCGCGACCTGCGGCAACACCAGCGGCTGCTCTTAGAGCGCGGTTGAGAACACTGCAGCGGCCCTCACTCCTCTGGGGCCGCCGGCTAGAGCCAATCCCGAGCAGGTGGAATCACCTGCGACGACGGTTTGCTTTTTTAAAACAGATACATAGAGCGATGGACCCGAGCCTATGCGAGGGAACAATGCTCTAGAGTTTCCAAACAAGCGATCTGACAGGAAACCGGGCGGCAGCGATGCGCTATGCCACCCGGTTCTCGGCTGCAAGAGCGTGCAGGGAACCAGCGATGGTCTAAACACTCTGTTCATTAACATTAATACGGCCAAGAACGCGCAACAATGTTACCGGGCGCCCTGGAAACTCAGGCGCCAAGTCCTGATCTGTTGGCAAGACAGAGAGCGCCATGAGAAATCGATGATGGCCTCGCAGAGACATGAGTGTGTTCCTACACACTTGGAGACAATAACCAACTGAATTTGAAGCAGGTAAACCGGCGGTTCCTACCTGCGAGGAGGGAAGATGACCAGCGATCAGTTTCATGAGGGAGCGACGGATGCGGCTTTCGAGGCGCGCGACTTCCTGATCACCCAGACCGACGGCAATTCGGGCATGGTTTTAGGGGCGAGCCTGCACCTGACGGCAGTGCTCATGTCGGAGTTGATGTATCGCGGAGAATTAGAGGCCACAGCACTGGACACGACGCTGGCGGCCATCAGGAGTTCTGTCGAGGAGATGACGGACATTCTGCGCGACAAGGGGTCGACGGCTCTGCTGAACTAAGCGGTCGATGCGGCCCGCGGATCGGTGCCGCGTCTGGCAGACCCTCTCGCAGAGAAGAGGGGACTCTGCTCGTTTGCCAGATGCGCTCTACCGCCCCCCCCCGTCATGCTATGAGACAAGCAAAGAGACGACACATTAACCTGCGCCGCGCTGTCCTTGTTGCTGCCGGGCGACGGACCACGCGGCGCATTTCGACTCTCTCGCACGCCCTGTTATGCTCACGCCTCCAAAGGAGGCGGACAATGCAGGCACTGCTGATCGATGCCGACGCGGTTGCGGTACAGAAACTGGCGCAAGACTTCACGGATGGAGGCTTTCAGGTCGAGACCGCCACGGAGTCGGAAGCGGCATTGGATTCCTTGATTTGCAAGAGATACGATGTTCTCATACTGAGCTATTCTATTCACGATTTAAGTGGGCAGAGGCTCTACAATCGATTGAACGAGGCGGGCCTCCCGACCCCGATCCTGCTGACTGCGCGACGTGAAGAAACCATCAACGAAGACGACATTGTCAGCGTTACAAAAGATGCCGTCTTTTTTCACCCCATTGAACCACAAGAATTGATTAATTGGTCTAAGGCAATCATCGATTTCACAAATATTTTTGTCGGATTCATGGACTTTCCAACAATAACGCGCAAAAAATCATCGAGCTCAGAAAAAGAAAACCTAGAAAAATCCTCTAAAGAAATTAATCTCACCCTCCATGAGAAAAAGCTACTAGGACTATTATTGAAGAATAGAGGTAGAACAGTTCAAAAGAGTGAGATTTTGGAGCGTGTCTGGGGATCCGAAGAAGAAGAGGTCTTCACCAACGTCGTAGAGGTCTACATTACCCGACTGCGCCGAAAGCTTGGGGCCCAGGGTAAGAACCTGCTGACGATAAGAGGCGTGGGCTATCGCTTCGAGATCTGAGGGTCTGCTGTCGATAGACCGCCATTACCGGCAAGCATCCTTTAGCCGACGCCATCCCCATCGGGATCACTTCAGACATTGAACCGAAAGTGGAAGACGTCTCCGTCGACGACCGGGTATTCCTTGCCCTCGGCGCGCAGCTTGCCGGCATCGCGGGCCGCGGCCTCGCCGCCGCAGGACGCGTAATCTGCATAGGCAATTGTCTCGGCACGGATGAAACCGCGCTCGAAGTCAGTGTGGATGGCGCCGGCCGCCTGCGGCGCCTTGGAGCCGCGCGGCACGGTCCAGGCGCGTGCCTCCTTCGGCCCAGCGGTGAAGAACGTCAGAAGGTCCAAGAGTTCGTAGCCAGCCTTGATGACGCGCGAGAGGCCGGTCTCCTCCAAACCTAAGCTCTCGAGAAACTCGCGTTTTTCCGCTTCGTCGCTGAGCTGCGCCACCTCAGACTCGATGGCTGCGGAAACGACGACGAAGCCGGCGCCCTGTTGCTTGGCATGGGCCTCAACCTTGGCGGAGAGTTCGTTGCCCTCGGCGGCTGCGGCCTCCTCGACGTTGGCGACATAGAGCAGCGGCTTGGCACTTAGAAGGTTAAGCTGCCGAACCTGGGCCCGCTGATCCTTCGGCACTGCAACAGCACGCGCGGGCTTGCCGTCCTGCAGGGCCGGCAGGACCAGGTCGATGGCGGCCAGCTTGGCGATCGCCTCCTTATCCTGACCGCGGGCCTTCTTGATCGCCGCATCGCGTTGACGTTCCAGGGACTCCAGATCCGCGATCAGAAGCTCGGTCTCGATGATCTCGGCATCGCGCAGGGGATCGACGGAGCCCTCGACGTGGGTGACCTCGCCCTCGAAGCAACGCAGTACCTCGACGATGGCGTCGGTCTCGCGGATGTTGGCCAGGAACTGGTTACCCAAACCTTCGCCTTTGGAGGCACCGCGCACCAGGCCGGCGATGTCGACGAACTCGAGCTGGGTCGGAATCACCTTGGCCGACTTAGCCAGCTTCGCCAGCACGTCCAGGCGCGGATCGGGCACGGCGACCCTTCCGACATTGGGCTCAATCGTACAGAAGGGATAGTTGGCCGCCTCTGCTGCCGCGGTCTCGGTCAAGGCATTGAAGAGGGTCGACTTGCCGACGTTCGGCAGGCCGACGATGCCGCAGTTGAAACCCATGCTTTACTCCTGAGACTCCAGCTTGCCCCGACCGCCGCTTTTCGGTGCCGGTGCCAAATGTGCGACCCGCGACATGTAGGCCTCGTGTCCCTCGCTCAACAGCAGCGGAAGCTCGCTGGCGACCGCTTCGAGGAAGGGATCGAGCCAGACCTCGTCGGCCTTGGCGAAGTCGTTCAAAACGTGCCCCGTCACCAGGTGCTTCAGCCCCGGATGACCGATGCCGAGCCGCACTCGCCAATAGTCCTTGCCGATATGCCGGTCGATCGAGCGGATGCCGTTGTGGCCGCCGGCACCGCCGCCCAGTTTTACCCGGATGCGACCCGGCGCCAGGTCCAGTTCGTCATAGAAGACGACGACCGACTGGCTGGGCAGCTTGTAGAAGCGCAAGGCCTCACCGACCGCGCGCCCGGACTCGTTCATAAAGGTCTGCGGCTTCAGGGCGAGCGCACGGGTGTTGCCCACCCGACCTTCGGCCAATTGACCTTGAAAGCGTTTGCGCCAGGGCTGAAAGGGATGGCGTTCGACAATGTCGTCGAGCGCCATGAACCCAATGTTGTGTCGATGATAGGCGTAGCGCGCGCCGGGATTACCCAGTCCGACCAGCAGATGCACGTCCGACACTCCCAGCGCGAAGCGTCACTAGAGCAGAGGAGCGCCGAACCAGAGTGCTCGGCGCCCGCAAACCTGGCTCTAGGACTCTTCCTTCTCTTCCGACTCCTCGTCGCCCTCGACCTCTTCACCCTCTTCACCCACTTCGCCCTCAAGGGCTTCCTGAGCCTCCTGGGCCTCAGAACGCACGGCAGAGGGCGCTGCGATGGTGGCGATGGTGAAGTCGCGATCGGAGATCTCCGGCTCCACACCCTCGGGCAGGGTGACGGTGGAGATGTGAACGCTGTCCATCAGCTCCAGACCGGTCAGGTCGATCTCCAGAGAATCGGGAATCGAATCGACCGGACAGTTCAAGCCGATCTCGTAGCGCACCACGTTCAGAACGCCGCCTTCCTTAAGGCCCGGCGAGGCCTCTTCGTTGATGAAGCTCACCGGCACCTGCACGGTCACCGTCGCGCCCTTGGCAACGCGCAGAAAATCGACATGCATCGGCGTGTCGCGGACCGGATCGAACTGGACGTCACGTGCCAGCACCCGTTCGTTCTTACCACCGACCTTCAGCTCGTAGAGGGTGGTGTAGAAGCCGGTGCGGTGCAGTCTCAGAAAGACTTCATTGTAGTCTAGGTTGATCGTCACCGGCGGCTTCTTGTCGCCATAGATGACGGCGGGGATCAGACCCTCACGCCGGGCAGCGCGGGCGGCCCCCTTCCCGGCCCGCTCTCTCGGCGTAACGATCAGGGTTTGGTTGTCGGACATCTCGTATTCACCTTCGTCAAACAAAACAGAGCGTGCCCCGCTGTCGCTCCCGCCTCATCAGGCTCGGACCGATTGCAGGGGAAACACACTCCCGGGCCTTCCACCCAGCCGACGGCCTCCAGGGGTGCCGCCCGACCTTAACGGGGGAAGGGACTAGAAGAACCGCTCAGTCGAAGAGGCTCGACACCGAGCGCTCGTCGGATATGCGGCTCATGGCCTCGCCCAACAAGGGGGCGATGGTCAATTGTTCGATCTTGCGGGAGACGCGCACCGCCTCCGTCGCTTGAATCGAATCGGTAATCACCAAGCTTTCCAGCGGCGATGCCTCGACCCGCGCCACTGCACCGCCGGAGAGAACGCCGTGCGTTACATAGGCCGATACGCTGCTGGCGCCCGCCTTCATCAAGGCTTCGGCGGCGTTGCACAGCGTCCCTGCGGAATCGACGATATCGTCCACCAGAATACAACGCTGACCGGCGACGTCGCCGATGATGTTCATCACCTCGCTGACCCCGGCCCGCTCGCGGCGCTTATCGATGATCGCGAGGTCGGCGTCAAGTCGCCTTGCGATGGTTCTGGCGCGCACGACACCACCGACGTCGGGCGATACGATCACCAGATCCTCGCCAGTGTCGTCGCCGTTATAGCGCTCGACGATATTCTTGATCAGCACCGGTGCGCTGAAGAGGTTGTCGGTCGGGATGTCGAAGAAGCCTTGAATCTGTCCTGCGTGCAAATCCAAGGTCAAGACGCGGTTGGCACCGGCTATGGTGACCAGGTTCGCCACCAATTTGGCGGAAATCGGCGTGCGTGACCCGGACTTTCTATCTTGGCGCGCATAGCCGTAATAGGGGATGACCGCGGTGATGCGGCGCGCCGAACTCCGCTTCAGAGCATCCAGCGATACCAGCAGTTCCATCAGGTTGTCGTTCGCGGGATAGGAGGTCGACTGTACGATGAAGACGTCTTCACCGCGCACATTCTCCTGCACCTCGACGAAGCACTCCATATCGGAGAAGCGCCTGACGCTAGCCTTGGTGATCGGGATGCTGAGGTAAGCGGCAATCGCCTCTGCCAAAGGCCGATTGCTGTTGCCAGTCAAGATCTTCATCGCCCGCCCCTAGAGCGGGTCGCGACCAGGTGGAATCACCTGCTCACGTGAATCCGCTCTACTTTCAAAACCGTAGAGCAGGATTCTGACGGCAAATCGTATCGATTCGACGTCATCCTGCTCTCAGCAATCCAAGCCCGTTGCCCCAGCCTTCACGCGCTATCGGGTCAGATGCCCGCCCATCGCCACGGCGCCGGGACTGTAATGGTTCTGACTTGTGCTGTAAACGGCCCAAAGAAGTATTCAGATGACAAAAATCTGACGGTGCGCACGCAGGAACTGCATGGCTGGAACGGCTGCTGCAGCGGGCGCAACCCTTTGGAAATACCACAAGACCGGGATCAACTCTTCGGCCCTGGGCTCAAAGCTTGCCTTTGCGCTGTAGCACCGCAACGACGCCCTCGACGGCGCCCCGGGCGACCAGAGAGGCCACCTCTCCCCAGCGGCCGTTCAGAGAGCCCGCGGGGATGACGTTCTGCTGTTCGACGGAACCCAGGACGGCCCCGTCCAAACCCTCTTTCACGGTCCAGACCAAGCTGATCTCCTGCTGTCCTTCTTGCGGCGCACCCATCGTGATCTGACCTTCGACCAAGAGCTTGTCCGGCTGCGGTTCACGAATGAGGCGGATACCGGCTTGCGCCAGCTGCAGGACCAACGCCTCGCCCAGTTCTTTCTTGCCGCTGCCGGGGGCACCCTGGATCAGGCCGACGGCCATCTCAGGGATCGGGGCCGAACTCTCGGGTTCCAAGCTCGCTACCCGCACATCGCGCTCGGCACCGGAAACCAAGGGCGCCAGCTGCGGCGCTGCGTCTTCTGCCGCCGCCAAGAGCAGGTCCGGATCGCCGGCCGACCAGGCGCCGACCGGCACCACCAGGTCTTGCCGGGTCTCACCGCGCAGAACGCCGCTGGGACTAAAGACCTCCCAGGAAATCAGGAGCCTTTCCTTTGCCGGAGAGACCGGCGCGCGCTGCACGTGCACCAGAAGATCGGCACCGATAGCACTGCGCCCATCGGCACTGGCCTCGACGCCGCCGCGGGTCAAACCTTCTGCCAGCAAGGCCGCGCCGGCATCCTCCAAGGCCGACTCCAGCCCGGTCGGCCGGCGCACCATCAGCTCGCCACCCTCCGGCGGAACCAGCAGCGGGTTCACCTGCTTGTCGCCCAACTCGAAAGGACGGGGAAGCTTGCCGCAACCGGTAACGAGGAGGCTGAGCCCCAAGCCAAGGACGAGGAGGCGCAGCAGCGCTAGACCATGACGCAGGTCGCCAGAAGGCCAAGCAAGCAGAGTGCTGCGAAAATGAAGAGATGCGGCATCAGCCACGAGCGAACCTTATGCCAAACCAGAGGAAACCGGCCCTGACCTAGCCGCCGAAACGGCGCCAGGCAAGACTGCTAACCTATCAGAAGCTCCAGAGTCCCGCGGGACAAGGGCTCCGCGCCCCGCGCCCCGACAAGGCTGGTACGCCCCAGGGTCATGGCCAGACCGGCAGCGTCGTCGAAGATGATCATGTGGCAAAAAAAGACCATACCGCTTTGGATCTCGACGGGATTGCCGTGATAGAGCATCGGCCAGTCCATCCAATTGGGGGCGTAGACCGCGCCCAGGGAATAGCCGCAGGCGTTCATACGCGCCTCACCCATCCCCGCGGCATCGATGGTGCGGGCATGGGCGTCGAATGCGTCGCCTACCAGGTTCCCGGGCTTCAGCGCATCTTCGACCGCCAGCAGGGCGTCCGCGGCTACGCGATGCATGTCGCGCTGGCGGGTCGGCGCGTTGCCGATCGGAATGGTGCGCATCATGGCCGCGTGGTAGTGGCGATACGCGCCGGCCCATTCCAAGGTCAGCTGATCCTGCGTGTCTAGCTTGCGCCTTCCGGTGTAGTAGCGACAGAGCAGCGCCTGCGGGCCGGAGCCGATGATGAACTCGTTGGCCGAATCGTCGCCGCCGCCGCGGATCACCGCCGCCTGCATGGCGGCCAGGATCTCGGCCTCTTCGCCGCCGGCGACCGCAAGCGGCAGGGCCGCGTCCAAGGCATCGTCGGCGAGCGCTGCAGCGCGGCGCACATAAGCCACTTCCGCTTGGCTCTTCACCAAGCGCAAGCGCGTCACCAGGAAGGAGGCATCGACCAGGGTTGCAAAGCCGCTCATCGCCGCTTCCAGCCGCTTGCCGTTGCGGGCAGTCAGGCCATAGGCCTCAAACTCCACACCTAGGCGTCCACCCCGCAGTCCCAGCTCTTGCAAGATCGCCCGCAGGTCCATCGACGGGTCGGCATCCGGCGCATCCATCCAGACCCGAATGTCGGGAATTCGCGAGGTCAATTCTGCCTGACGCCGATCCGGGGCGCGGGTCAACAGCACCTGGCGACCGTCGGCTGTCAGGACCAGGCATTGGAAGAAGACATAGCCAAAGGTGTCGTAGCCGCTCAGGTAGTACATGGACTCCTGTCGGAACATCAGCAGCGCATCCAGTCCGGCGGCCGCCATGTCCTGCTGCGCGGCGCGCAGCCGCTCTTGGTACTCAAGATCGCTAAAGTGCAGCGGCATGATCTCAGTCCTTCTCCAAGACGATGGCCGAAAGGAGTGTTCCGAAATCGCGCTCGCCCTGTTTGGTGGCCCGACGGTAGGAAAAGAACCGCAGCTCCTCGGCACAGGTATCGGCAGGTTCGACCGAAACTTCGGCCAGGCCCGACCGTGCCAGACGGTCGGCCAGATAGCTCTTGAGATCGAAGTGCAGCCGATCGGCGATACCCTCTTCGAAGTAGGCGATGTTATCCGGATCGGCTTCGATGAAGCGGGCCTTAAACTCCGGCCCCACCTCGTAGGAGGTCTGGGCAATACAAGGACCGATCGCCGCGCGAATCTGCTTGCGGCTGGCGCCCAAGGCCTCCATCGCTGCCAAGGTCGCCTCGCCCACCCCGTCCAAAGCGCCGCGCCAGCCGGCATGGGCTGCTCCGATCACCCCTGCCTTCGGATCGACGAAGAGCAGTGGCGCACAGTCGGCAGACAAGACGCCCAAGACCAGACCGCGCTGCTTCGTTACCAAACCGTCGGCTTCCGGCCGCGACTCGGGCGACAGTGGCCTGTCCAAAGTGACCACCTCGGTCGAATGGATCTGGCTGAGCGTCGTCAAGTCCTCATAAGCGCAGTCCAACTGCGCCATCGCGCGGCGGCGGTTTTCGCGCACCGCATCGGGCTTGTCGCGGCTGCCAAGGCCGCAGTTGAGGGCGGCGTAGGCGCCGCGGCTGACGCCACCGGCGCGGGTGAAGAAGCCATGACGAAGCTTCGGCGTGGAGCTGAGGGCAGAGCTGGTCAACATAGCCGGCAGTCTAGTGGCTCTTGCCCCGCGCCGCGATAGCGGAAGCAGCAAAAGGACCTTGCATCGCGCCACCGATCTGGGGCTGGATCACCGCAATTGAGTGAGGAGCAAGTCCATGTCCTTCGAAATCTGGCTCGCCTACGCCATCGCCGCCACGGTGCTGCTGTTGATCCCGGGACCGACCATCCTGCTGGTGATCAGCCAATCCCTGGCGCATGGCCGCAAGGTGGTACCGGCTGCCGTCGCCGGCGTGACCTTGGGCGACGCCACGGCAATGATCGCCTCCTTGCTGGGCATGGGTGCCGTCTTGGCTGCCTCAGCCAGCCTCTTCACGCTGCTGAAATGGATCGGTGCCGCCTATCTCGTCTGGCTCGCCTGGAAGCTCTGGCGCAGCGCCGGGACCCTGGCGAAGACCGGATTGGCCGGCGCCCTACCGCCGGCCGGAGGCAAGCGCATCTTCTGGAATGCCTTCGTCGTGACCGCACTCAACCCCAAGGGCATCGTCTTCTTCGTCGCCTTCCTGCCGCAATTCGTGAACCCGGCGTTGCCGGCGACACCGCAGCTGCTAATCCTTGGCTCCACCTTCCTGGTGCTGGCCGCCGCCAATGCGGCTTTCTACGGCTATCTGGCGGGCGCTATGCGCAGTCGGCTGGCCAATCCGCGCCTGATGGCCGGTGCCCAGCGCGTCGGAGCGGGCTTCCTCTTCTCCGCCGGCGTCCTGACCGCCGCCTGGTCGCGCAGCAGCTAGTCGACAAGCAGCAGATGACTAGCGGGCTCACACGCCGCGGCTTGGCCCTGGGCGCATTTGCCCTGGCTGGCGTGGGCGGTCTTGGCGACGCACGCGCCGAAATCGACCTCGATGCCTTCATGGCACTGTCAGAGGCCTTGACGGGTCGCAGCGACCTCGACCCCGACGTCGGCCAAGTTTATCTGGCCGCCCTCCAACGCCATGCCCCCAAGCGCGCAGCCCTGCTGGCACTCAGCGAAGATCGGAGCTCGCCAAGCGATGAAGCGATTGCACTGCGCAAAGAGATCCTACGCAATTGGTACACCGGCTTGGTCGGAGAGGGTGAAGCGCGCGAAGCCGTTACGCTCGACGGGGCGCTCATGTGGTCGGCCATGGGCTTCTCACAGCCCAAGGGTTTTTGCCGAGGCCCACTCGGCTACTGGACTGAGCCGCCTGCAAGCTAGGAGGAGGCGTGCGTGACCAGAAACCTGACCGCGGAAGTGGTGATCGTCGGTGCCGGGATTGCCGGGGCTCTAACTGCAGTCGGTCTGGCTCGTAAGGGAATCGACACTCTGATCGTCGAGGCCGGTCCGCGCTTGGAGCGAGCGGTACTCCAGGAACGCTACGCGCAGTCGCCAGAGCGCGACCTGCCCAGCGGCCCCTACCCAAACACCGCCTATGCGCCGCGGCCAAAGGAGACCTACCCGCACAGCTACCTGGTGCAAGCCGGCCCCGATCCCTTCGCCACAAGCTATGAAAGGCTGGTCGGCGGCACAACCTGGCACTGGGAGGCGACGACCCTGCGCTTCTTGCCGGATGACTTCTTACTGAGAAGCCGCTTTGGCTTGGCTGAGGACTGGCCAATCTCATACGCCGAGCTGGAGCCTTGGTACAACGCGGCCGAGCGAGAGCTGGGCGTTGCAGGCGACTCCACCGAAGATTTGGGCTCTCCAAGAAGTGCCCCCTATCCCATGCCGGCCATGCCGCTCAGCTACCTGGATCGGCAGTTTGCCATCGCCTTGGCCGACAGCCCCTACCACGTGGTGACCACGCCGGCCGCACGCAACACGCAAGACTATGCCGGACGCCTCACCTGCTGCGGCAGCGGCAGCTGCATTCCGCTTTGCCCCACAGGGGCCAAGTACGATGCCATGGTGCACGTCGTCATGGCCGAGAAAGCCGGCGCGCGCGTGGTGCCGCAGACGGTGGTGACGGGGCTGACTTCAGACGCCACTGGCCGGATCACTGCTTTGACCTTCAAGCGGCCGGACGGCAGCGAGGGGCTAGTCGAGGCCAAGGTCATCGTGCTGGCAGCCCACGGACTGGAGACGCCGAAGATTCTGCTTATGTCGCGCGGCGAGGGACATGATCAGGGTGTCGCGAACAGCAGTGGCCAGGTCGGCCGCAACCTGATGGATCACCCCTACAAGGTGTCCTGGGCGCTGGCCGACAAGCCGCTCTGGCCCTACCGCGGGCCGATCACGCTTTCCAGCATCGAGAACACGCGTTGGGGCGATTGGCGGCGACAGCGACCGGCCTATCGGATCTCGATCTCCAACAGTGGCTGGGCCTGGCCAACCGGGGCGCCACTATCGACCGTAGAGGGCTTGATCGATGACGGGCTTGAGGGGCCGGCGCTGGCGCAAGCGCTGCGCGACCAGGTCTCGCGCCAGGTCATGCTGGCAAGCATGACCGAGCAGCTGCCAGACCCGGCGAACCGGGTCGAGCCGGACGATGAGAATCGCGACGCTCTGGGCATTCCCCGGCCAAGAGTCACCTACCGCTTCGATGCCTACACCAAACGCGGCATGGCTGCCGCCGAAGCAGCGCACGAAGAGATCTTCGACCGGATCGGGGTCAGCAAGCTCGCCCACGCAGACCTCATCTGGGCCGGCGCCCACATCATGGGAACCTACAAGATGGGCGTCGATCCCAAGACCTCCGTCGTGGACTCCAGCCTTCGCAGCCACGACCATCACAATCTCTTCCTGCTGGGCAGCGGCACATTCCCGACCGGGGCCGCTGCCAATCCGACCCTGACAATTGCAGCTCTGTCCCTACGGGCGGTCGATGCGATCGCTGGCAGTCTCAGGGAGTAGGTCTTGGTTGCTCCGGCAAACCGGGCGGCCCGGGCAGGTCAGGACTCTGAAGGCTGAGGACCAGAAAGCGCTCGCCCATTTCCTCAGGCGCGACCAGGCGCGCGCAGGATCGTTCGATTCTTGCCGCGACGTCTGGCGGCTGTCCCGCGGCCAGGGCCTGCTTGCGCTCCTCAAGTCCGAGCGTTTGCAGGAAAGCGCCCTGTGCAACCGCCCCGTAAGCTGTTGCGCCGCTGCCTTGCGCGGCAACTGCAAGGGCCGCGAAATCCACCTGCCCGGAGAGATCGACCTGCCCCGGCGCGCTGAGCACCGGGACCTTGCGATGCCCGGCGACGGCCTGCAGGCTGCCCCTTCCGGGCCTAGACCGATAGCCGTAGTCGATCACCAGCGCAGCACCGCCTTCCCGCACCAGATGGCGCCCGAGCTCGGCTGCGATCGTCGTCGTGGCCGTGGACATCTCATAGACGGCACCAACCTCAGCCACCTCAGGTAGGAGTCCCCTAGGCAGGCGGCCCGAAAGAGCGAAGGCCAAACCCTCCTTGCCACGCACGACCAGGCGTTCGTGCCAACCCTCCGGCGAGCGCTCGAACTGGCGGAGCGGTAGGGCATCGAAGAATTCGTTGGCAACCACGACGGCTGGACCGGCGGGAAGCTCGGCAAGGGAACCATGCCAGGTCACCTTGTGCTTGGCCAAAGTCTGCTGCTGGATCGCCTGCAGCCGGGGGCTGACCTCCACCAGGTGGATCGCGGCCGCGGCCAGGCAGTCCGGCATGAGGGCCAGACTGCGGAGCAGATCGCTCATCAAGGTTCCACGGCCCGGTCCCAGCTCGATCAGGCGAAACGCCTGCGGCGATCCCAGGCGCTGCCAGGCCTCCAGGCACCAGAGGCCCAGCAGCTCGCCAAAGATCTGGCTGACCTCCGGCGCGGTGACGAAGTCGCCGCCGCGGCCGGCCTCATCGCCCAAGGGGGTCGCGCGGGTGTAGTAACCCTCGCGCGGGTCCAGCAGGGCGGCGGCCATGAAGTCGGCAATGGTTAGCGGCCCTTCGGCGGCGATCCGCCTGAGTAAGCGTTGCTCGAGGCTGGCCGTCACGTCTTCTTTTCGGCTGGCTTGGCCGGGGGTGCCGGCGGCAGGGAGCCGCGCAAGCGCCAAAGGAAGTAGAGGCCGATCAGAATCATCGGAATCGAGAGAATTTGGCCCTGGGTCACAAATCCAAGATGGAAGCCAAGATAGGAGTCTGGTTCGCGCCAGAACTCGTCAATGAAGCGCGCCAAGCCATAGGTCAGCGCGAAGGCGGCAGCGACCCGGCCCGGACGTCCCAGCCAACCGCGCTGCACCAGAATGCGCAGCACGATGAAGACGACCAGCCCCTCGGCGAAGGCCTGGTAGAGTTGCGAGGGATGGCGCGGAATGCCGCCGGCCGCCGGATCGGGGAAGATCATCGCCCAGGAGACGTCGCTGGCTCGCCCCCAAAGCTCGCCGTTCACAAAGTTGGCGATGCGGCCGAGAAAGATACCGATCGGCGCGCCGGCGGCAGCCAGGTCGGCCAGCACAAAGAAATGCATCTTGTGCCGCCAGGCAACGTAGAAGAGGGCGGCGATGACGCCAAGGAAACCGCCGTGGAAAGACATGCCGCCCTCCCAGACTTTCACGATGTCCAGCGGGTTCGCCAGGAAGTAGGAGGGTTGATAGAAGAGCACCAGTCCCAAGCGACCGCCGATCAGAATCCCCAAGGTCGCCCAGAACACCAGATCGTCGACCGCTTGCACGGAGGCCGGGCTTTCCGGCCGCCGAGCGAGCGCGCGGCAGTAGAGCCAGGCCAATACGATGCCGACGATATAGGCCAGCGCATACCAGCGGATCTGCAAGGGACCCAGGTCCAGGGCGACCGGATCGATCCCTGGAAAGGGAAGAACGAAGAGCGGGGTCATCAGCGATAGCGGTCTCTTTGCAGCAGATGGTCGTGGAAGTAGCGATGTACGCCGTCTCTGACGGAAAGAAAGGGCCGGTCATAGCCCGCCGCGCGCAAGCGCTCCATCTTGGCCTCAGTAAAGTACTGATAGCGTTCTCGGATCGCCTCTGGCGTCGGCACGTACTCGATCTTCGGCACCTTGTTGAGCGCGGCAAATGCAGACCTGGCAAGCTCATTGAAGCTCTCTGCGCGACCGGTGCCAATGTTGAAGAGGCCAGACGCAGAGCCGGTCTCCAAGAGCCAGAGCATGACCTCGACGCAGTCGCCCACATAAACGAAGTCGCGCATCTGCTCGCCATCGGCAATGCCGGGCCGGTGCGATTGAAAGAGGCGGACCGAATCCTTCTCCGCGACCTGAAGCTGCTCGAAGAAGGCATGGGCGACGGAGCGCATGCTGCCCTTGTGGTACTCGTTGGGGCCATAGACGTTGAAGAACTTGAGACCGGCCCATAGCGGCGGCCGCGCGCGGCCTTCGGCCAACTCGCGCATCGCCCAGCGGTCGAAGAGATGCTTGGACCAGCCATAGCCGTTCAAAGGCCTGAGGCGCGCCAAGGCCCCTTGGCCGGGATCGTCGTCGAAGCCTGCCTCGCCGTCGCCGTAGGTTGCTGCCGAGGAGGCATAGACCAATGGCACCCGCTGTTCCGCACACCAGGTCCAGATCGCCTGGGTCAAGCGGAAGTTGTTGCGGGCAAGCAGGTCCATGTCGGTCTCGGTCGTGGCTGAGATCGCGCCCATATGAACCAGCCCCTGAAGCCTGCGCCGACCCGTGAGCCAAGCGCCAAGGTCGTCCGGCGCGATCACATCTTCCAGCGCCAGCTTGGCAATGTTTAACCACTTGTCGTCGCTGCCCAAGGTGTCGCAAACGACCACCCGCTCGCCGCGTTCGACCAGTGCTGCCGCCATGTTCGAGCCGATGAAGCCGGCCCCGCCCGTCACGAGATACATAGGCGTCTTATAGGGGCGAGACTTCGCAGCCAGCAAGTCCGGATCGGCATCGACGGCCCGAGGGGAGCCATGCCCCAGGCGTCGCTTCACGCATCATTGAAGATCCTCTAATCAAGAGGTCATGAGCCAGGAAAAAGACCCGATCACCAAGAACGGCATAGCCGGGCTGATCCCGCACGACATTCCCTTCAACCGGCACCTGGGCATCCAGGTAGACGGCCAGGAAGGTGAGCAGATTCTCTGCCGCCTGCCCTTTCGCGACGCACTGGCCGGCGATCCGCAAAGCGGGCTGCTGTTCGGCGGCGCCCTTCTTGCGCTCTTGGACTTCGCGCTGGGGGCAGCCTGCGGCAAGGCCGTGGCGCCGGAACGCGTGGTCGCCACCATCGATCTGCGCCTCGACTATGCGCGCGCCAACGAGCCTGGCCGCGATATCCTGGCCAAGGGCGAGTGCTATCGCCTGACCAGGCAGATCGCTTTTGCCCGCGGCAGCGCCTTTCATGCAGCCGACGAGCCGCCGCTCGCCAGCGCCCAGGGCACCTTCATGATCTATGACGCACCTGCGGCATGGCAGAAACAATGGGCATGACAGGCGGCCTAGCAGAGCAGCTGGAGCGCGCGCGCACCCGCGACGACGTCGCAGGCTTCCTCGCCAGCATCCCCTATGCCCGCTTTCTCGAGACTCGAGCAGAGTTGGCCGAAGGCCGGGTGCGCGTGACCCTGCCCTTCTCCCCCAACCTGATCGGCAATCCCTATCTGCCGGCGATCCACGGCGGCGCGCTTGCCAGCCTCTTGGAACTGACTGCCAGCGTCGAGCTGCTGTGGCAGCACCAGTCCATCGGTCTGCCGAAGGTCATCACAACCACGGTCGACTATCGCCGCTCCGCCGGACCCAAGGACTGCTTCGCCCAGGCCGAGGTGACCCGCATTGGTCGTCGTCTCGCCTCGGTCTCGGTTGCGGCCTGGCAGGAGTCGATCGAACGACCGGTGGCAACCGCGCAAGCTCACTTTCTTTTGAAGCGCTAGAGCAAGCTCCGCCCTAACCGTAAATGACCGACTCGATGCTCGTCATCGTGACTCCGGCCGGCAGGCTAACGCCGGCCGCAACGACCAAAGTGTCGACACCAGCACCACCGTCGAAGAGATCTCCCGCTGTCAGCTCACCCTGACTGGCGACGTTCATCGTGTCATTCCCACCTTGACCGAAGAGGCTGTCCACACCGCTGCCGCCGTAGAGAAAGGCATCGGCCTCGTTGCCGGCTCTGATAAGGTCAGCTCCACTGCCGCCGAAAAAGAAGGAATCGAGGCCGGATCCGCCAGAGAGCCGATCGTCGCCGCGCTGACCGAGCAGATAGGCGTCGTTCCCCTGCCGGCCGGTCAGACCATCGTCTCCCGCAGCACCGATCAAGCTCACGTCCGCCCCCTCATCGCCAGCCACGAAATCATCGCCCGAACTGCCGAAGAGAGATCGATCGGCAGCGCTACCACCGAAGAGGCTGTCCACGCCACTGCCGCCGACCAATTTGTCCGAGCCAGCTTCACCCAGGATTTCGTCGTCGCCGATACCGCCAAAGAGCGCGCTGTCGTCGCCGTTTCTGCCGTTGATCAGATCGTCGCCGACACCGCCAAAGAGTCTGGCATCGGCCGAGGGGCCACCGTAGATGGTGTCCGCCCCGCCATCGCCGAACAGATAGGAGTCCGCCCCGGTTCCGCCCTTTATCAGGTCGCCGGCATTGCCGCCAAAGAGATCGGAATCGGCACCGCTGTCGCCCTGCAGCGTGTCACTCGCTCGACCGCCATAGAGGCCCACATCGTCACCGGAACCACCGAAGATCTGATCGACACCGCTGCCGCCGAAGAGCGAAGTATCGCCGTCGTCATCGCCGTAGAGCGAGTCTCGCCCAAGCCCACCATAGTGAGAATCAGCGCCTGCACCGCCAAAGAGCCCGTCTTCCATTGAGCCGCCGAAGAGCCGGTCGCTGTCTTCACCGCCATAGAGCCGATCATCCTGCGTACCGCCGTAGAAGCTGTCGCTTCCCGTGGCACCGAAGATGGTGTCAGCCGCGGCAAGATAGGCCGGACTGGCGATCGAGTAGCTGCCGCTGCCTAGGAAGTAGGTGTTGAGAATGTTGGGCTCGCCTGGAATGTACAAAGGTCGATCCCAGCGCACCAGTTCGACATCGACGATCACGTTCGAGGGGTCGAGCGAGGCTTCGTTGTTGTTGATCAGATTGTCGAAGCCTGAGCCACCGTAGAAGGCATTGTCGACAGCGTTCTCCAAAAGGGTGATCAAAACGGCATCGTCGCCGCTGCCGCCGAAAATGCTGTTCAGCCCAGTGTTGCCGCGAATGGCGTCGTCGCCATCACCCCCATAGATGGTGTCGTTGCCGCTTGATCCGCGAAGCTCATCCGGGTCATAGCCACCGAAGATTCGGTCATCCCCACCGCCGCCATAGGCTTGGTCTATCCCGGTCTCACCGAAAAGATTATCGTCTCCCAAATCCCCACTAATACTGCTGTCCGCACCAGAGCCGCCATAGATGCGGTCCTTTCCGGACCCACCATAAAGGCCTTCATCGTCGCCATTGCCGCCGAACAGGGCATCGTTGCCGGAGTTTCCTTGAAACGAGAGATCATCGCCGTCGTAACCGAAAAAGCTGTCACGATTGTCACCGCCTTGCAGCGTGTCCGCAGCCGTTGTGCCGAAGATCACCAGAGCATCGACCTTGGTCGTGGGCAATCCAGCGGGCAGAGTCGCGACCTCTTCCAAGAGCAGGAGGCTATCGGAACCGCTGCCCCCGAAGACCTGCTCGCCAGTCACCAACTCTCCGAGGCTGCGCAGGATGGCGATGTCGTCACCGGTCGCGCCAAAGACGCGATCATAACCACTGCCGCCGTAAAGGGTGTTGCCGCTGGTTGCCCCGTAAAGCGTGTCAGCACCCGTTCCTCCAAAGAGCGTGAAGAAGGCGCTGCCGGCAAAGACCGTATCGGCATAGGCACTACCGGCGAAGATCGATCCTTCGATCCCGTCCAGGGTTACGCCGTCCGGAACAAGGCTGTAGCCCTCATAGAAGACCAGCGCGTCCTGCCCTTCGTCCCCGATCAACATGTCGCCGCTTTCCAGCGCGCCGACTCCGTTCACCACCCGCGCGTTGTTGGGAATCTCGACCTGGCTCTTCAGCACGAAGTAATCGTTGCCTGAACCCCCGAACATCGTATCCACGCCGGTACCGCCGAAGAGCGTGTCGTTCCCACTCGAGCCATAGCCGGCATCGTCACCGTCCATCCCAAGCACGGTGTCGTCACCATTAGCACCCACCATGTAGCTGTCGTCGCCACTTCGTGGATGCAGGAAATCGGCTCCTCCAGCTCCGTAGATGGAAGAGTCGTTGAAGCTGCCCATAAACATCACATCGGCAACGTTAGTGCCGGAAACGCCTTTGTTGGCCTGATCGTAAAAGAGGTAGAAGTTGGTCACCTGTTTTGCTCCCTTGGCCGACCTTGTCGCCCCTCTGGAGAAGGGCCTAGCACCGTGCCTCTGCCTTGAACAACCATCTAATGGACTCTTGTTCATTCATTTGCGTCAACAACTCTCGGAGTGGACACATTGGATCTTGCGAACTTGGCCCATAGGATTCCCAGCGAATTGACGGACACATCAACGTCTTTTGGAGCTTTTGACGATGAGATCTACCAGCCTCCCCCGCCGGTTCCGCAGCTTTGCGACCGGGCTGCTCAGCGTCTTCATCTTGGCACAGGTCCAACTGGCTGCGGCAGAAGCCTGCGGTACGCTGGAAGAGCCCTGCCAAGTTGAGAACGGCCTTTACCACGTCGCCTTGCCCGAGCAAGCAGAGGGGGCGCCTCTGCTGCTCTGGCTGCACGGCTATCGCGGGTCGGGCGCCAATGCTATCAAGAATCAAGGCTTGGTCAGCCAAGTGACCGGACGTGGTTTTGCCCTGATCGCTGCCTCGGGTCAGGACGACATCGTTCAGTCCGGCAGTCGGGACTGGAACGTCGACGACGGCAACGATCTGCCTCGCGACGACATCGCCTATCTGAAGGCGGTCATTGCCGACGCCGTTCAGCGTTTCGGTCTGGACGGTGAGCGGGTTTTCGCCGCCGGCTTTTCGCGCGGCGGCTCTATGGTCTGGGATCTTGCCTGCGTCTCGCCAGACAGCGCTGTCGCCTTTGCCGCCGTCGCCGGCGCCTTCTGGGGCCCGCTACCCGAGACCTGCGCGGCCGCCGTACACCTGCAACACACGCATGGCTTCAAGGACCCCCTGGTACCCTTCGAAGGCCGCGAGGTAATCTGGAACGGCTATGCCTTCACCCAGGGCAACGTCATGCAATCGCTCGACATCTGGCGCCAGACCAACGGCTGCGCAGGCGCCGCCGAGACCAATGCGACCGAGGGCTCGACCTGGGTCAAGAGCTTCGGCGACTGCGATGCGGGATCCTTAACCTTGTTCCTGCACGACGGCGGCCATGGCATTCCGAAAGGCTGGTTCGGCCGCACATTGGATTGGTTTGCCCTAACCCGGTGATCATAGGGTGAAGCGATTGCTAAGAAACCAGCATTGCAGGACGGCAATCTACTGCGAGGATCAGCTTGTACCCACGAGCGGCAGCTTGCCAGAGCTTGCGCCGAGGCATCTGTGGACCGTAGGGGCCAAGGCGGGACGTTCAATTTCATATTCCTGTATGAAGCACATCTGTCTATCCTAAGGGCTGTGTTTGACCGCTCTTAAGGGTTTTCTCGTCAAGCACATCGGCCAATGATTGTAGTCTGACAGCAAGGGAGTTTAGGGATATGACCACGCTGTATGGGGCCTCAGGGAAGGATATCCTGACCGGAAGCGACCAGATGGATGTCATCCTTGGGCAGGGCAATGACGACAGCCTATTCGGTGTTTCAGGCGATGACAGCCTCTTTGGAGGCAGTGAGTCCGATCTCTTAATCGGTGGATCCGGCAAGGACGTGCTCTACGGTGGTCTTGGCGACGACACGGTGGTGGGGGACCGCACCAGGTATCCCCGTTTCTACGGCGACGATGGACTGTTCGGCGACGCAGGCAACGATTCGATCTTTGGCGAAGTGAGCCTCTTCGGCGGGGGTGGTGGCGACTCTCTCAGTGGAAGATACGATCTTTTTGGCGACGGCGGTCGCGACACGATTCTCGGAAAGAGCGACCTCTTTGGTGGGGATGGTTCCGACACCATTCGTGGTCGCGGTCGCGCAGGAATTGAGGGTTCGCTTGACGGTGGAGATGGTGACGACACCATCTTCGCCGGTTGGGCTGGGCAAGATGTAGTAGACCCGACCTACGAATATGCCTTCAGACACCCCAACCATGCCTTTGGCGGTTCCGGAGATGATTCCATCTTAGGGTCAGGTGCCAACAGCTATTTCTTTGCCGGGTCGGGTGACGACAAGTTGTTCAGCAACGAGGTCGTCGACTACGCGTCCGGATCGTTTTTCGGTGGCGATGGAAGCGATGCGATTTACGGTGCGGGAGAAAATAGAGACTTTTTCGGCGGAATTGGGAACGACAAAATCTACGGCGGCAGTTCCCGAGATCGCGCGATTCGAGGGGGCTCCGGCTCTGACTCGCTTTTCGGCAACGATGGAGACGATGCCACTTTCCTCGGCGGCGATGGATCCGACTTCCTATCCGGAGGCAACGGCGAAGACAGCCATTTCAATGGTGTGAGCGGCCGGGACACTGTCCAGGGCGGCAGTGGAAACGACGCCTTCATTCGTGGCGGGAGCGGTAGCGACAGCCTGTTCGGTGATAGCGGTGCCGATTTCTTGCTTGTCGGCTTGGCCGCGGCTGATCGCGTCTATGGGGCCGATGGTCAAGACTCGTCGTTTTTTGGCGGTGAAGGAAACGACAAGCTGTTTGGCGGGGCGAGGGACGATGCCTTTTTCTTCGGTGTCGTGGGTGATGATACCGTCTCTGCGGGCGGAGGTAAGGACAGCTTCCTCTATGGCGGGATTGGTGATGATGTGGTCAGAGGCGGCGTAGGCAACGACGCATTCCTCTTCGGAGGACGGGGTATCGACAGTGTTTTTGGTGGCAGCGGCGCAGACACCATGAACGTGGACAGGCAAAATCAGCTGCAATCTGGCGACCTGTTCGATGGAGGGGCTGGGGTCGATACCCTTCATCTGAAGTCTGGAGTTAGCCTGCCGGCCGACGTTGTTCTGACCAGCATCGAATTCATAATCTATGGATAACCTGCAATGAACTGACGCATCCTCGGTCGCTATCGTCGCTAAGACAGACCACTTTGATAGCCTGCTGTAACCAGAGACGTCGAACCCGGTTCCAATGAATTGGTATCAGTCTGTTTGTTGGTTGCTACCCATCCAGACACTCAGGCAGTCCCGACTGTTCTCACCGCCACCCCGGCCTTGTCCAGGCGATTGCGGATCTGCTCGGCGATGCGCAGAGCCTCGGGACCGTCGCCGTGGACGCAGACCGTGTCTCCGGCAGTTGCGATCTTGCTGCCGTCGATGGCGGTGATTGCCTGATCCTCGACCATGCGCAGAACCCGTTCGGAGGCGACCCCGGCATCATGGATCATCGCGCCGGGCTGGCCGCGCGAGACCAGGGTGCCGTCGGGGTTGTAGGCCCTATCGGCGTAGAGTTCGCGCGCAATCCGCATGCCCGAGCGCAGGACCGAGCCCTCCAGCTCGGTCGTCGCCATGGCCACGACGATGAGATCGGGGTCAGCGGCCTTGCAGGCGGCGACGTAGCTGTCGGCGATCGCCGCCTCTTCGCTTGCCATGTTGGAGAGTGCGCCGTGCAGCTTGACGTGGCGCACCGAAGTGCCTTCGCCGCGCGCGATCGCCTGCAGTGCACCGATCTGATAGAGCAGCATGGCTTTGGTCTCTTCGGCCTTCATGCCAAGGATGCGTCGCCGGCCGAACCCGCGAATGTCGTCGAAACCGGGGTGCGCGCCAATGCCCACGCCCTTCTCCAGGCAGAGGCGAACGGTGTCGGTCATGACCGAGGGGTCGCCGGCGTGAAAGCCGCAGGCAATGTTGGCGCTGGTGACGATGTCCAACAAGGCGGCGTCGTTGCCCATGGTCCAGGCACCGAAGGATTCGCCCAGGTCGGCATTGAGGTCGATTGCATTGCTCATGGCAGCTCCTCCTCGACGGAAACCATGCCGTCGATCAGGTTGTAGGACAAGAGATCGGGAATGGTACGGGGATCGCGCACCAGCGGGCGCACCAGATCGGCCAGGGCCTTGACCTCGGCACGCCAAGCTTTCAGCGCCGTCAGTGCCGCTTCTCGCCCGACCAGCTTGAAGCGGAAAGGCGCAGCGCTGGGGATCTGAGCAAAGGCGGGAAGGTCGGCGGTGATGATGGTGGCGATCCGCGGATAGCCGCCGGTCGGCTGCCGATCGGCCAGCAATACCAGCGGCGCCCCGTCGCCCGGAACCTGCACGTCACCCAGAGAAACCGCAGCGGAGAGACCGGTCAGCTGCGCGCCGGCCTTGAACGCGCCACCCTCCAGGCGGGCGGCCATACGGTCGCGGCGGGTCGAGACGGTGAAGGAGGTATCCAGAAAGCGCTGTCGTTCCGCCTCGCCGAAGAGCGCGGCGCTCGGTCCCCAAACCACCCGGATCTCACGTTGAGCCAAATAGCCCGGCTGTGACAGGGTCAGACGATCGCCGCGGCCGCTGTCTTCACCCAAAGGCAGGACCGCGCCAACTTCCAAGCGCCCGCCGCTGATGCCGGCGCGAAGATGTACGGCACGAGACCCCAAGACCGGCTCGGTCGCCACCCCACCGCCCAAATGAAGGTAGCCGATCAGGCCTTCGGCCGCCGTTCCGATCTCCAAGATTTCGCCAGGCTGCAACACGCCACTGCTGCGCCAGGCAAGGGTCTCGCGATCGCCGTCTTGCGAAACCTTGACGGCCGGCATCACCGCGCCGCTGAGGGCAAAGCGCAGCGGCCGTTCCAATGCACGGAAACTGCCCCCCAACCCGAAAAGCTCCAGCGCTGCTGCATCGTTGCTGTTGCCGAGCAAGGCGGCCCCTTCAGCCAGTGCATAGGGGTCGAGCGCTCCGCCCTCCGCGACACCATAGCGTTGAAGTCCCGGCCGGCCACGATCCTGCACCGTCACACAAGGTCCTGCCGAGACGACCTCCAGGCGGCCGCTCATGACAAGATCTCAAAGGTCGCGATCTCTTCTCCAGCGGTCGCACGTTCACGCAAACCTGGGAAATCCGCGGGCTCGATCGGCTCGAAAGCGACCTCATCGCCCGGCTCTAAGAGAAAGGCCGGATCGCGTGACAGGTCGAAGGAAAGAAACGGCGAACAGGCGATGGTCCGCCATCCGGTCGGGATCGTCGTTGCGGTGAATGTAGACTGCCGTACCGCCACCGAAAGCGAGCCCGGCGGTACCTGCGGCTTCGGCTTGGTCAGCCGCGGCAGGTCCCAGCGCTCCGGCAATTGGCCCAGATAGGCGAAGCCCGGCGCGAACCCCAGCATCAGCACACGCTGCACGCTCTCGGCGTGCTCGCGTACCAGCGCTGCTTCGTCGACCCCGATCAGGTCGGCAGTCTCCGCGAGGTCCGGGCCGGCCTCGCCGCCGTAGAGGGCCGGGATGCGCCAGCGCTTGCGGCCCTCCGGCGGCGGTGCGGCCAACCAATCAGCCTCCGCCAATAGGGTGTCCAATTCGCCTTCCAAGCGCTCCAAAGGCAGAGCCAGGGGATCGAAACGGATCAAGACGGAAGCGATGGTTGGCGCGGTTTCGCTCACGCCTTCGATGGCTGCGCGACGCAGCCGTGCATCGAAGGCCAGCACGGCATTGTTGATCCGCACATCCAGCCGATCGCCGAACTCCACGATCAGACCGCTGTCGCCGGCCGGGTGGTAGTGCGCTTGTTTCTTCTCAGAGGTCTCGGGCATGGCCGGACTATAGCCGGGCCAAAAGCACGATGGCGAGCCCTCCTGTCGATCCTAAGCCTCGCTGCCGCTTGCCTGCAGGATCTGTCCGTCGTCGACCGCCCGGCGTTGGTCGCTGCGCCGCCATTGCACGATCTCGGCCAGGATGGAAAGTGCAATCTCCTCGGGCTCGATCGCGTCAATGGCAAGGCCGGCTGGACCATGCAGGGCCAAGAGGCGTTCGGCAGCGACATCTCCCGACATCTGAGACTTCAAGGCACCGATCTTGCGGTGACTGCCAACCATCCCAACATAGCCGGCGCCACTGTTCAGGGACGCCTTCAGGGCCTCGCGATCGCGTTTGCCTTGGGTTGCGACCACGATCGCATCGGCACGCCGGAGCGACAGATCCGAGAAGTCGAAGCCGTTGTGGCGCGCAGCCTTGGCGGTCAGGGCCTCCTGATCCTCCGCCAATGCCGACAGGGTCACACGGTAGCCCATCGCCAGCGCTAGGTCGGCCAGCACGTTGGCGACCGGTGAGGCGCCGCAAACCAGCACGCGGGGCGCCTGACGCAGCGGCTCAAGGAAGAGTTCGACCGTACCGCCGCTGGGACAGCCGGAGCGATGCAGCTCCACGCCGTCGACATCGACAGCCTCCACCACCTCCTCGCGCGGCCGTACGCGAATGAGCCGCGGCTCGTCGCCGGCCAAGACCTCCAGCGCGACCCGGCGAACGGCGCCGGTGACGCAGCCACCGCCGACGAAGCCGATCATCTCGCCCTCTGCCGTCACCACGGCTTTGGCGCCGGCCTTGGCCGATGTCGCATTGGCGGTACGCACGACGGTAACGACGCAGCAGTCTTCGCCGCGCCGACGTAGGCCTTCGATCGTGTTGAAGAGGCTGTCGGATGTCGGCATCTCTCCTCCTAGAGCCGCGCCAACTGGGGTTCCAAGGCCGCCAGGCTCTCCAGGCTATGCGCTGTCGCGAAGTGGTCCAGCAAAGGCCTGGCTGCTACCATCGCACGGTTGACCGGTTCATAGTCCCGCCAACCCAGCAAGGGGTTCAGCCAAACCAGCCGACGTGCGCGTCGTTTAAGCCTTGCGAGTTCCTTGGTCAGCAATTCTGGCGGGCCGGTATCGTAGCCATCGCTCATGACGATCACCACGCTGCGGGCGTTCAGTGCGCGCTTGGCATAGCGCTCGTTGAAGACCTTGAGGCAGCCGCCGATCTCGGTCCCCCCGCCCATCCCGGCTGTCATCAGCGAGAGCCTGGTCATCGCCTTGATTGGATCGCGTTCGTGCAGGCTCTGGGTGATACGCAGCAGGCGCGTGTGGAAGAGGTAGGCATCACTCTCCGCCCAGCCGCCGACCAGGCCCTTCACGAACTGCAGGAAAAAGCGGCTGTAGAGATCCATCGAACCGGAGACGTCCAGCAGCACGACAACGCGCACCGGTTCCTCCGGTCGTGCCCGCCAGGCCAGATCGATCGGCTCGCCGCCCTTGGCCAGGCTGCGCCGCAGAGTGCGTCGCAGATCCAGCCGCTCGGCCGCGGTCTCCAGCCGGTAGCGCCGGGCCAAGCGGTAGCGCAGGGCTCGCGCCAGCCGTTCTGCCAGGCGTTCGGCCTCGGCAAGCTCGCCGCGATCGGCCAGGTGGCGCAAATCGCGGGTATGGAGATAGGTCTGTTTGGAGGCGATGAGACGCCCGTCACCCGCATCAGCCTCGCCCTCTCCACCACCGGAGTGCGGGTTGCCGACTGCATCGCTGGCGACCTCGGCTTCGGCAAAGTGCTCGTTCCACACACCCGGCCGCTTCGGCGCCCTGTGCTCGGTCTTGCGCTGCCACGCCTCGCGACGGCGACCGCTGGCGAACCAATAGGCCTCGAAGAGATCCTCGAAGTCCTCCCACTCCTGCTTGCGCTTGGCCAGCAGTGCGCGCAGGCGCAGCCGGCTGCCCGGCAGGTCGGTGAGGTCGAGATCGCCGAGCAGGGCGACGGAGGCCTCCGCCTCCGGCAGCCCGACGACGAAGCCGTTGAGGCGCAGATGATTGACGAAGCCGATCATCTTGCCGGCTGCCGCCTCGCTCTGCCGCTCCACGAACTGGGGTGCGCCGGACCGGGCCATCAGCTCAGGCCGCCTTGCCGACCAGACGCGCCACCACCTCGGGCACCACGGCTTTCTGGTCGCCTTCGGTCTTCAGCAAGCAAACCAGGCTGGCTTGCAGGGTCGCCGGATCGCCCTTCTCCAGGTCACCGATCCCCAGGCCCAGCAGGGCGGCCGCCCAGTCCAGGGTCTCGGCGATGCCGGGCAGCTTTTCCAGCTCCTCCTGGCGCAGCGCCTGCACGAAGCGCACCAGCTGTTCAGCCAGCCGGCGATCCAGATCGGGCACGCGGCGCAACACGATGGAAAGCTCGCGCGCCTCGTCGGGAAAATCGACATAGGCATAGAGGCAACGCCGGCGCAGCGCGTCCGACAGCTCGCGCGTGGCATTGGAGGTCAGCACCGTGGCCGGCCGCGAACGCGCGGCGATGGTGCCCAACTCCGGCACGGTGATCTGATAGTCGGAGAGGACTTCCAGAAGATAGGCCTCGAAGGCCTCGTCGGCTCGGTCGATCTCGTCGATCAGCAAGACCACCGGTTCTTCGCTCGAGATCGCCTCGAGCAGGGGCCGGCGCAGCAGGTAGCGCTCGGAAAAGATCTGCTCTTCGATGGCCTCGGCCTCGGCACGGTCGTGCTCGTGTGCCTTGATGGCGAGCAGTTGGCGCTGATAGTTCCACTCGTAGAGCGCAGCACTGGCGTCCAGGCCTTCATAGCACTGCAGGCGAATGAGCCGCCGCCCCTCAAGCGCCGCCAGTGCCTTGGCCACTTCGGTCTTCCCCACCCCGGCCTCGCCTTCCAGCAACAATGGCCGCTGGAGGGTCGAAGACAGCTGTACGGCAGCCGCCAGCGGCGGATCGGCCATGTAGCCGACCGCCGCCAAGCGCTCGATCAGGGCCGGAAGCGGCTCCAGCCCCGCACGTTCCAGCTCACCGGTCATGGAGGCCCAGCTTCTCGGCCTCGGTCCAGACCCGCCAATGGTCGTGCGGCATCTGGCTGTGGGTGAGACCCAGATGGGCGAAGGCATCGGCGACCGCGTTGGAGAAGGCGGAAACGCCACCGACATTGGGGCTCTCGCCCACACCCTTGGCGCCGATAGGGTGATGCGGCGAGGGCGTCACCGTGTGATCGGTCTCCCAATGCGGGGTCTCGACGGCGGTCGGTAGATAGAAGTCCATCAGGCTGGCGCCCTGGACGTTACCGATCTCGTCGTAGCGGATCTCCTGGCCCATCGCGATGGCCAACGCCTCGGTCAGACCGCCATGCACCTGACCCTCGATCACCATGGGATTGATCCGCGTTCCGCAGTCATCCAGCGCATAGAAACGCCGAACGCTGCTGACCCCGGTATCCACGTCGATATCCAGCACGCAGACGTAGGCGCCAAAGGGATAGGTCATGTTTGGAGGATCGTAATAGCTGACCGCCTCCAGCCCCGGCTCGATCCCGGGAATCGCCTGGTTGTAGGCAGCAAAGGCAATCTCGGCCATGGTCTTGAAGCGTTCCGGGTTACCCTTGACCTGGAAGCGATCGACCTCCCATTCCAGGTCGTCGTCGTGCACCTCCAAGAGGTAGGCGGCAATCATCTGCGCCTTGGCTCGGATCTTGCGACCGGCCATAGCCGTCGCCGCTCCCGCAACCGGCGTAGAGCGCGAGCCGTAGGTGCCAAGGCCATAGGGCGCGGTATCGGTATCGCCCTCCTCCACTGTGATGCTGTCCGCCGGCAGGCCGATCTCGCTTGCCAAGATCTGGGCGAAGGTTGTGGCATGGCCTTGACCCTGCGAGATGGTCCCCAGTCTGGCGATTGCAGAACCGGTCGGGTGTACCCGGATCTCGCAGGAATCGAACATGCCGAGGCCCAGGATATCGCAGTTCTTGACCGGCCCGGCGCCGACGATCTCGGTGAAGAAGGCAAGACCGATGCCCATCAGGCTGCGGGTCTCGCCACGGTCGAAGGCGGCGCGCTGCTCGGCCTGTTCTGCCCTCAGCGCCTTATAGTCCACCGTCTCCATGGCCTTGCTCATGGCCGTGTGATAGTCGCCGGAATCGTACTCCCAACCGAGTGCGGAGGTATAGGGGAACTGCTCTTTGGCGATGAAGTTCTTCATGCGCAGCTCGGCTGGATCCATATTCAGCTTGCGGGCCAGCACGTCGATCATCCGCTCGATGAAGTAGGAGGCCTCCGTCACCCGGAAGGAACAACGATAGGCAACACCACCAGGCGCCTTGTTGGTATAGACCCCGTCGACCCCGACATAGGCCACCGGGATGTCGTAGGACCCTGTGCAGATGTTGAAGAAACCGGCCGGGAACTTAGTCGGGTCGGCACAGGCGTCGAAGGCGCCGTGATCGGCCAATACATGACACCATAGCCCCGTGATCTTACCCTCCTTGGTCGCTGCGATCTTGCCGGTCATGTGGTAGTCGCGGGCGAAGGCGGTCGCCGAGAGGTTTTCGATCCTGTCCTCGATCCACTTCACCGGCTTGCCGGTGACGATGGAGGCGACGATAGCGCAGATGTAGCCGGGATAGACGCCGACCTTGTTGCCGAAGCCACCGCCGATGTCGGGCGAGATGATGCGGATGTTGTGTTCGGGTATGTTGGAGATCAGCGAGGCCACGGTGCGCACCGCATGCGGTGCCTGGAAGGTACCCCAGACCGTCAGCTTGCCGTTCACCTTGTCCATAGAGGCGACACAGCCGCAGGTTTCCAAGGGACAGGGGTGGACGCGCTGATAGGTGATGAACTCCTCGGCAACCACCTCGGCCGAACCCAGCGCTGCGTCGGTGCCCTCGGCGTCGCCCGCATCCCAATAGAAGATGTGGTTGTGGTGCTTGCGCGGCCCGTGCGCGCCTTCGGTCTTGTCCTTCAGGTCTTCACGCAACAAGGGCGCATCCTCGTCCATAGCCTTGAAGGCATCGACGACAACCGGTAGATCCTCGTAGTCGACCTCGACCAGCTCGACGCCGTCGGCCGCGGCATAGCGGTCCTCGGCGACCACGAAGGCGACCTCCTGGTTCTGGAACAGCACTTTCTCGTGTGCCAAAACGGCCTGCACGTCGCCGGCCAGGGTCGGCATGTAATGCAGGTTCAAGGGGATCAGGTCTTCGGCCGTGATCACCGCCAGCACGCCGGGTACGGCAAGGGCGGCTTCCTTGTTGATCGACTTGATGCGGGCATGGCCGTAGGGCGAGCGCACGAAGTCGCCGAACAGCATGCCCTTCATCTTGATGTCGTCGACGTAGTTGCCCTTGCCCTGGGTGAAGCGCGCGTCCTCGACGCGCTTGCGGGCACAGCCGAGGCCTTGCAGCTTCTCGGCGCGTTCGCTTGCCAGCGGTGCCTGCTCGTTCATTCCGCTGCCTCCGATACGCTGTTCAAACTGGCCGCTGCGGCCTGAATGGATTTGACGATGTTCTGGTAGCCGGTGCAGCGGCAGAGGTTGCCGGAGATGCCGTAGCGGATCTCCTCCTCGCTCGGATTTGGGTTCTCCTGCAACAGGCGATAGGCCCGCGTGATCATGCCCGGCGTGCAGTAGCCGCACTGCAGGCCATGGTGCTCGCGAAAGGCATCCTGGATCGCGTGCAGGCTGCCGTCGGGCTGGGCTATCCCTTCTATTGTGGTGACCTCCGCGCCCTCGGCCTGTACGGCAAAGACCATGCAGGATTTGACGGACTGGCCGTCGAGGTCGACGGTGCAGGCCCCACAGTGGCCGGTGTCGCAGCCGATGTGCGGCCCGGTCAGGTCCAGGGTCTCGCGTAGCAGGTGGATGAGAAGCATGCGCGGCTCGGCCAGGGCTTCCACCTTCTGGCCGTTCACCGTCATGGCAATGGCTGTCTTACTCATGGCTTTTGGCGTCTCCGATGAAAGGGTCAGGCGGCGCGGGTCTGCGCACTGCGCACAGCGCGGCGCAACAGCACGCCGGTCAGCTGCGTGCGAAACTGGCTGGGGCCGCGACCGTCCGATACTGGCTCCGTTATCGCCTCGGCAGCCGCCGCGGCGGCATCCAGCGCGGCAGCTTCCAAACTGCTGCCCACCAATTCGGCCGCGGCCGCTTCGGCATAAAGCGGCGTATCCGAAAGGTTGGTAAGGCCGATGCTGGCGGCCGAGCAGCGGCCTTGTTCCATGCTCAACAGCACAGCGACCGCGGCCGTGGCATAGTCGCCGATCTTCCGCTTCTGCTTTTCATAGGCATAACCATGTCCAGCGCTCGGCCTCGGGATGTGGATTGCCGTCAGAATCTCGTCCTCGCCGAGCGCGGTGAAGAAGGCGGCCTCGTAGAAGTCACGCGCTGCGATCTGCCTCGCGCCCTGTGGGCCTCGCACTTCGAACTGCGCGTCCAAGGTTTGCATCAGCGCCGGCATGTCGTTTCCAGGATCGCCGTTCGCGACATTGCCGCCGAGCGTGCCGAGATTTCGGATCTGCGGGTCAGCAATCAGCACGGCAGTCTCGCGTAGGATCGGACAGACCTCTGCCAAAGCTTCCGAGGCGATGACTTCTGACTGGGTGGTCATCGCACCGATGGATATACGCTCTTCGTCCATGCAGATACCCTTGAGCTCGGCGATCCTCCGCAGGTCGATCAGGTGCTCGGGCACGGCCATGCGCAGCTTCATCATCGGGATCAAGCTGTGCCCACCGGCGACCACGCGGGCTTCTTCGCCAAGCTGGCTCAAGAGCTGCACAGCATCGGCCAGACTGTCCGGCCGGTGATAGTCGAAAGATGCGGGAATCATATCGTCTCCACTCCTCCCATCCGCTTTTTCTTGGTTTGTCTCGGACGATGATGAGAGGTCGCGTTTCGTTCGCTAGACGGGCCGCGCAGAACTGCCGCCTCTCAGCACGAAATGCGGATTACCCGCACGAAATGCGATTGCTCAGGAGAGCCCCAGGGCCTTCTGTACAGCCGAGAGTTTCGATCGGCTGACTGGCACCTCACTCTCCTTCGGGTCGCTCAGGAGACAGAGGCCCTTGTCACCCTCGCGGCGAAAGCCCGCCACTTTGGAGAGGTTCACCAGATGGCTGCGATGGGTGCGCAGAAAATTCAGATCCGCGACCGCTTTCTCGACCCGCGAAATCGACCAGGGACAGAAGTGCTCTCCCTCGCCGTTCAAGAGCCAGGTGTAATGACCCTCGGCGCGAACCGCTGCGATCTCCTGGGCCGCAAGAAAGCGGATGGCGCTGTCACGCTCATAGGGAATGCGGCCAGTCTCTTCGGCTGCAAGCTTGCGCGGCTGCGATAGCGCTTGCGAATAGACGGCAGCCTGTGGACGAGAGGCTGTCGCAGCTGCCGGTACGGCCGCTTCGGGCTGCACCTCTTCTCCCTCTTCCTGTCGCGACTCTGCCGGTATCGCGATCAGCAGGAAGAGACCGCAGATTAAGAAGGAGGCCAAGGAGACAAGCAGCGCCAGGGAATTGCTGGAAAGGATGGAGGTCGGGACAAATTCCGCCCTGTCGGCCAGCTGGAAGGTGGTGAAGGCCATGGCGGTGTAGTGCATGGCCGATACCGCGAGCCCCAAGACGACACCGCCGACGATGGTCTGCGTCAAGCCGCGCTGTCGATAGGCCAGCTCCAACCCCAGGATCGAGGCGGCGATTGCGATCAACGCTGCCAGCACCACGCCCAGCGGATCGTAAACAAGGACACAGTTGCCCCGAATGGCCGACATGCCGAGATAATGCATGCCCACGATGCCCAAGCCCGTCAGCACACCGGCGCCAACAATCCTAAGGTGGCTGCGACGCCCGAAATGCAGCAGGATCAACCCCATCCCGGTGACCAGAATGGCGAGCAGGGCCGAGAGCAGGGTCGGCAGCGGGTCATAGGAAATGCCGATGGGCAGCTGGACTGCCAGCATGCCGACGAAATGCATCGACCAGATGCCTGCACCCAGCGCGATTGCCGCCTTGGCAATGACCGGCTTGCGGCGCGCGGAGGGGAGCGCACTCAAGCCATTGGTCAGCCTAAGCGCGGTAAAGGCCGCCATGATCGCAACCAAGACCGATGCGAGGATCAGCAGCGGATTGTATTCGACTGTTAACATGTCCTGCCTTGACGCCAGCACCCCGTCACGTCAGGCCTGGGACTATGCCACGACGGGCGTCACTTCCCAAGCAGACCAAAATGGCGAAAGACCATGGCCTGCGCGGGCCGGCTGTGCCACCTTTTCCAAAAGCAGCGATCAGAGTTTCAGCGAAAGGAAGAAATGCCATGCGGGCAATGGTTAACCTCGGCTCTTGGCGACAGGCAGCAGTCGGCTTGTTGGGCGCAGCCTTGTTGGCAGCGACGCTCCCCGGCTCGGCCTCAGCGCAGTCCAGCCCGACCTTGGAGCGGATCATGGAGCGCGGCAGCATAAACCTTGGTTACCGCGAAGACCGTCCGCCCATGTCGTTTGCCAACGAGCAGGGGCAAATCGTCGGCTACTCTGTGGAGCTCTGCCTGGCGATCGCAGAGGCGGTAAAGGGCACCTTGGGACGTCATGACCTCTCAACGACCTTCGTACCGGTCACGGCCGAGACTCGCTTCGACGCGATTGAGAAGGGCGAGATCGATATCCTCTGCGGTGCAACCACGAAGACGATCAGCCGGCAAGCCAAGGTCGATTTCACGGACCTGACCTTCGCAACCGGCGCCACCTTGATGAGCCTGGCCGACAATCCTGTCCAAGGGATCCGGGCCCTGGAAGGTAAGAAAGTCGCCGCGGTCACGGGAACCACGACGATCGAGGTGCTACAACAACGCATTGAGCAGACCGGGACGAATGCCACCCTGGTTCCCGTCGCAACTGCAGACGAGGGCGTCACCGCCGTCATCAACGGCGAGGTCGCCGCCTTCTCTGCCGATCAAGTGGTTTTGATCGGGCTGGTCATCACCCAGACTTCCGGCACCCGCTTCGCCATCGCCAACCAGCTCATTTCCTTCGAACCCTTTGCCCTGGCGGTGCCACGAAACGACTCCGATTTCCGTTTGATCGCCAACTCTGTGATCGCCGAACTCAATCGCACCGGCAACATCACGCCAATCTACGATCGCTGGTTCTCGGCATTCGGCGAAGATGCGCCAGAATTGTTGCAGGCCCTCTACGTGCTCATGTCGACGCCAGAGTGAGGCGGCCCGGATGCGAGATGAGAGCGCGGCCAAGGGCTGGCATGCCCACGTCTATTTCGATGCCGGCAGCAAGGAGCAAGCACGCCTGTTGTGCGAGGCGGCAAGCGATCGCTTCGGCATCGCTATGGGTCGTATGCACGAGAAGCCGGTGGGCCCGCATCCGGTCTGGAGCTGCCAGCTGGCCTTTCCCTCCCCTCTCTTCGGCACTGTAATCCCCTGGCTCGCCCACAATCGCGACGGGCTCACGATCTTCATCCACCCTTTGGGCGAAGATGAACTGGCCGACCATCGCGATCACGCCATCTGGATGGGCCAAGTCCTACCGCTGAAGGTGGAAATCTTCGAAGAGAGCGAGGCGGGAGGCTAAGCGGCCCGCCCCAGCTTCTCTGCCAAGGCCAGGCCCTCCGCCGGGTCGATCGAGAGCAGGGGTGGGCGCAGGTTCGCCCAGCGGGCGTCGCCCGTCTCCATCGCCAACAGGCGCTTCTGACCGGGAATGGCGCCCGGTCCCTGAATGAGCTTACGAAAGACCGTGATCTCCGCCTGCTGGGCCTCGGCGCCGGCCGCATCGCCCGCATCGAAGCGTTCGACCACCTTGGCGATGGGGTTTGCGTTGATGTTGGCGGTCGCGGTGATGCAGCCTTGGCTGCCGGCTTTGAGGCCGTCCAGCAAGAAGAGCTCGGAACCGGGGTAGACCACCAGACCCTCGATGTGCAGCAGCGCTTGGGTGTTAGCCCAATCACCGGAGCTATCCTTGATCCCGGCGATGGCTTCGGGGAAGTCGTCGAAGAGCTTGCGAACGAGGCTCGGCGACAGTCCGACCATAGCGACCGGCGGGATGTGATAGAGATAGATTGCGGGCCGTGTGGGCTTCACTTGGGCGATGAGCTGGGCGAAGTAGCTGTAGAGGCCTTCATCGGAGACAGCCTTGTAATAGAAAGGCGGCAGCAACAGGACGCCGCCACACCCCCGCTCCAGACAAGCGGCGGTCAGGCGCGCGGTGTCGGCCAGCGCGGTGAGACCCGTGCCGGGGATCAGCAGGGCCGGATCGATCCCGCCCTCGATCAGGCGATCCAATGCCTCGATTCGCTCGTCGATCCCGATCGATAAGGCCTCGCCAGTGGTGCCGAAAGGCGCCAGGCCGGCACATCCCTCATTCAACAGCCGCTTGCTGTGGTTGAGAAACAAGTCAGTCGCGATCGACAGGTCGTCGTTAAAGGGCGTCAGGATGGGCGCGACGACGCCGCGCAGCACGGAAGCCGACATGATGCCTCTCCGAAGGTTTGAAGAACTGCCTGCGCCCTATCAGAAACGATAGCCCAAACGCAAGGAACCTATGTGACTGTCGGAGTGACCGGAAACCGCCCCGTCATATTCAATGCGGATATCCAGGCCATTCGTGCCCTGCAGTTCGAAACCCGCGGCGAAGCGTCCGTAGTACTTGTCGATGGGGATGGATGAAGAGAAGGTGCCGGCTCCGGGAGGACCGGCCGCCAACACGGCGTCGGTCGTCCAATCCTGATGGTTTGCGATGGTCACACCGGCCGCGGCATAGCTCTTCAACAGCAAGCCCCGTGCGATGCGCATGCGGCTGCCGATCTCCATCGCTTTGGTCGAGCTGACGCTGACCTGGCTGCCCTTCTCCACATCAAGGTTGAAAGCGCCTGCCCCGCTCTCAGCGTAGGCCGGGGTTTCGGTGTAGACGATATCCACATCCTGATAAGGCAGCAGGTAGAAGGGCCCGTCCAGGACGAACTCATACTCCATGTGCAAGCGCGCTCCACCGCTCCAATAGTTCGGCGAGGAGCTCGCGGTGCGACCGGTTCCCAGGATGCGGCGTTCGTTGTCCAGCCAAGCGTAGCTGCCGCCCAGTGCGACGGAAACGATCGCTCGCTCGATCGGCTGCCACTTGAGGGTGGCGCCAAGAAAGAGCGAGTCGGCATCACTGATGATCCGACTGTCATTGCTGCTAAGCCAATCTCGAGAGTAGTCGCCGGCCAAGCCCAGGAACCAGTCCTCGGCAAGTGCGACCTGTCCGCCGAAGGCGACGGAGACGCGCGTGTCGTTGTATCCGGTCTCCCCATCCTTCTCGGTCATCCCCATTCCGCCGCCGCTGGTCTGCAGCCAAAGACACTCCGACTGCACCATGACTGCGCTCTGCCCAACAAACTCGGGGCAGCTCATCAGCTGATTGAACCGCCGATTCATCCGGACGCCGTTCTGGGCTGCCAGGGCATTGGACGCTCCGGGCAGGAGATCGCCCAACAGCGTCGATCGCTCGCCCGGTGTCAGGGGTCCTGGCGGGTTGGCAAAGCGAAAGACCTCCTCCAGACGCGGCGCCCCGATCCGCTCCGCATTGTCCAGATAGACTTCCACCGAGTACTGCGAGGGCGTCAGATTCTGAGCCGCGCTCGGTTCGACCAGCGCCAAGGATGCCCCGGCTAAGAGAGCGGCGCTGGCAATCCGCAGCATCCCGCAGCCTCGCTCTGACCGCGGTGCCACTCTCGAACCAGTCGTCACGGAGACTTCCCCCTTCTCTTGTCCGCTGGTTTATGCTTCCCCTTTGCCCACCACAGGGACGAACGCACAGTAACGCACCCGCTCGCGCTGCCGTAGTCCCGAGGCGCTCTTTTTGAGTGTTTGTGCAAATTGATCACGGTTTTCAGACCTTTGCATCGTGTTTCTCATCTGACTGTTGCAGAATGGCAACCAACCGTCGGTAACCAATGACCACAAAGAAGACGCAACGCAGTTCGAAGACTGCACCTCCACGGGCCTGGCAACGCATGCTCTCGGGGCGAAGGCTGGATCTGCTGGATCCCTCGCCGCTGGACGTCGAGGTCGAGGATATCGCCCAGGGCCTATCGCGCGTGGCGCGCTGGAACGGGCAGACCAAGGGAGACTGGGCCTATAGCGTTGCCCAGCACTCTCTCTTGGTCGAGCGCTTGGTGGCCGAGATCCGACCCGGCTATCGCCCGCGCTGGCTCTTGGCGGCCCTGCTCCACGACGCGGCCGAGTATGTTCTTGGCGATCTGATCACGCCGGTGAAGGGAGCGGTTGGCGGAGATTACAAGAAACTGGAAGCCCGCCTTAGCGAAGCGGTCCATATCCGCTTCGGACTGCCGCCGACCCTGCCGCAGCATCTGATCGACACCATCAAACGCGCCGACAAGGCCTCCGCTTACTTTGAAGCAACGCAGCTTGCAGGCTTTGAGGAGAAGGAGGCGCGCACCTACTTCGGCAATCCACGCGGATTCACCCGACCGCGCTTGAGGCCAATCCCACCCGATGAAGTCATGGCCGCTTTCGTCGCCCGTCACGCCAGCCTTTTGGCAGCCGAAGCATGACATGGCTGGCACTCCTGCCGCTCTTGGCCTGGCTCTATCTGCTGGGCCTGCACGGCGGTTTCTGGCTGGCCCGCCCCAGGCTGGACGATGCGGTGGAAGAAGAGCTTGGACACTGGCCAAGGATCATCGCCGTGGTCCCGGCCCGCAACGAGGCCGACGTCATTGCTCAGGCCATGCGCAGCCTGGTTCGGCAGGACTATCCCGGTCCCTTCGACGTGCGTCTGATCGACGATCACAGCGAGGACGAAACCGGGGCCGAGGCGCGTGCCGTCGCTTCCGAAGCAGCATCCGGTGGAAGGCTTCGGGTTCTGAACGCCGGCGAACGGCCGTCCGGCTGGGTCGGAAAGCTTTGGGCCTTGGAATGCGGCACCCGGAGCCCGGCAGCACCAGCGGACTATTGGTGGTTCACCGATGCAGACATCGACCATGCCCCCGATACGCTACGCCGCCTGGTGACAAAGGCAGAGAAGGATCGGGTCAGCCTGGTATCCCTGATGGTGCGCCTCTCCTGCCGCAGCGGCTGGGAAAAACTCTTGATCCCGGCCTTCGTCTTCTTCTTCCAAAAGCTCTACCCCTTTCCCTGGGTCGGGGCCGACCGCCGCGGCATCTCGGCAGCGGCCGGCGGCTGCATGCTGGTACGTGCCGAGGACCTGCAAGCCGTCGGCGGAATCGCCGCCATCAAAGGGGCTGTAATCGACGATTGCAGCCTGGCTGCGCGCCTGCGACCAGCGGCACGGCGTGCCGGACGTGGCCTTTATCTAGGTCTGACCCTCCGCTCGCATTCGATCCGGCCCTACAGCGGCTTGGGAGAGATCTGGGCCATGGTCGCGCGTTCGGCCTATACCCAGTTGCACTACAATCCCCTGCTGCTCTTGGGCACGCTTCTGGGGATGTTGCTGCTCTATCTCTTGCCGCCGCTGCTGCTATTCAGTCTGACCTGGAACGGCAATGTGATGGCTGCGGCGCTCGGCGCGATCACCTGGCTCTTGATGGCACTGGCTTGGCTTCCCACCTTGCGCCTCTACGCGTTACCGGCCTGGCGTGGCTTTCTGCTGCCTTTGGCCGGCTTGCTCTACACCGCCATGACCTTTGACTCGGCGCGGCGACACTGGCAAGGCAAGGGCGCGACTTGGAAAGGACGCATCGGCGCCGGCAATCGCCCGGCCGCCTGACAGCTGGAGTTGGGGAAGCGAAAGGGATGGCACCCGCCTTGACTGTCGATAGCCAACAGGGGACCCCACTGGAGACGCCCTCGGGCAAGGACGCCGGCGACGAAAACTTTCCGGTCGGCTCCTTTCTGGTGTCGCGCAAGCTGCGTCCGCAGGTCGCCAGCTACTATGCCTTTGCCCGCGCAATAGACGATATCGCCGACAACCCGACCCTCGAGCCCGAGACCAAGGTGGAGCGCCTGACGCGCTTCGCCGAGGCGATCCACGGCGCACATGCTGACGATCCGGCACTGGAGAAGGCGCATGCCTGCCGCAACGCACTGCTGTTGGGAAAGGTGCCACTCCAACACGCCAGCGATCTGACCATCGCCTTCATTCAGGATGCGCGCCAGTCGCGCTATCGCGATTGGCAGGACCTCTTGGGCTACTGCGAGAATTCGGCCAACCCTGTCGGCCGCTTCCTGCTCGCGCTGCATGAGACGAAGGATCCGGCCGCCTATCGTGCCTCCGACGCGCTCTGCACGGCACTTCAGGTGATCAATCACCTGCAAGACTGCGGCGAGGACTATCGCGAATTGGATCGCTGCTACCTGCCCCAGGACTGGATGGCAGTAGAGGGCGTAAAGACCGAAGATCTGGGCGGTCGGCAGCTCAGCCCTGGAATGCGACGGGTCCTCGACCGCTGTCTGGACTCCACCGATGCTTTGCTGGACGAAGCGCGGCCGCTGGCGGTCCGCTTGCCCAGCCGACGCCTGGCTCTGGAGTCGGCAACGATCTATCGCCTGGCCGCCCGGCTGACCGCCGCGCTCCGGGCGCGTGATCCCCTGGCCGAGCGCGTGGCCTTTGGCAAATCTGCCATGCTCCTCGCCGCCCTCGGCGCATGCTGCGCAGTCTTCTTCAGGCTCGGCGAAGGCAGACGCGAGGCATGAGCGCATCCCTGCAGGAAGCCGGCCAGGAACAGCTGTCTCTGTCTGAGGCCCGCGCGCATGTCGATCGCGTCGTGGCGGCCTCCGGCAGTTCCTTCATTGCCGGCATGCGCGCGCTTCCCAAAGAACGGCGCGAGGCTATGTTCGCCGTTTACGCCTTCTGCCGAGAGGTCGACGACATCGCCGACGAGCCGGCCCCCCTGAACGAGAAGCTCGAGGGTCTGCAGGCTTGGCGCAATGAGGTCGATTTGATCTTCGAGGGTGCCCCCCGCTCGCTAACCGGCCGGGCCTTGCTGGAGCCCATTGCCACCTTCGCGCTGCCGAAAGACGAGTTCTTAGCCATTATCGACGGCATGGAAATGGACGCCCGCGGCCCCGTCGTTGCCCCGGATCTCGAAACCCTCCTGCTCTATTGTCGGCGGGTTGCCGGCGCCGTGGGAATGCTGTCGATCCGCTGTTTCGGCGCGTCGGGTCCCAAGGCCGAAGAGCTCGCTGTGGTTCTGGGCGAGGGGCTGCAGTTGACCAACATTTTGCGCGACCTTGCCGAGGATGCGGAGGACGGGCGGCTCTATCTGCCTGAAGAAGCCTTGCAGGCTGCCGCCATCGACAGCCGCGATCCGACCGCGGTCATAAAAGACCCTGGACGGGCCGTCGCAGCGGCCTGGCTGGCTCGGCGGGCGCGACAGCGTTTGGACGAAGCTGGCGTCATCATGAGGGCCTTGCCGCGCCGTGCGATGCGGCCGGCGATCCTCATGCATGCCGTCTACGCTCGAATTCTGGATCGCTTGGAAGCCCGCGGTTGGGAGGTCTTGGAGCCTCGCGTTAGCCTGTCGAAACTCAGCAAGGTGGCCGTTCTGCTGCGGCACGGCTTTCTTTAGCATCATGCCGACCCGCGCCCATGTCGTCGGGGCCGGCCTTGCCGGCCTCTCCGCGGCCCTACGTCTGGCCGAGCTAGGGCATGAGGTTCACCTCTACGAGGCCGCACCGCAGGCCGGCGGGCGCTGTCGCAGCTACTTCGATCGCGGACTGGGCGTCACCTTGGATAACGGCAACCATCTTGTGCTCTCGGGCAACGAGGCGGTCTACGACTATCTGAGACGGGTCGGGGCCGAGGAGGAACTGATCGGCCCGGCGGAGGCCAGCTATCCCTTCTTCGATCTGGAGAGCGCTGAGGGCTTCGAAGTTACAATCTCGGAGGGGCGCATACCCTGGTGGGTGTTCCGAGCCTCAACGCGTATCCCCGGCACGCGTGCCCTCGACTATCTGCGCGCTTACCGTTTGAAGCGGGCCTCGGCTACCGCAACCGTCGCCGACTGCCTGCCGGAGCGCGACCGTCTATGGCGGGGCTTCTTCGAGCCCATGACGGTTGCGACGCTGAACACACAACCGGGTGAGGCCAGCGCGGCGCTGCTGTGGAACATTCTGGACGGCAGCTTCCTGAAGGGTGGTGCAGCCTGTCGGCCACGCATTGCCAAACGCTCGCTGGCAGCCACCTTTGTCGAGCCGGCTCTTGCGACGATTGCGGAATCGGGCGGCCAAGTCCACCTTGGCGCTCGCCTGCGCCGCATCGACTGTGATAAATCTGCAGCAGTAGCGCTCCATTTCGACCGCGAGTCTCTGAAACTGCAGGCAGACGAGCGTGTGGTTTTGGCACTTCCGCCCTGGAATCTGCGCGATCTTCTGCCTGTCCTCGACCCTAGACTAGAGCCGCGACCCATCGTCAATGCGCATTTCTGCCTTGAAGATGCCACCCCCTTGCCAGCAACGAAACCCTTGCTAGGTCTGTTGGGCGGCACCGCCGAGTGGATCTTCGCCAGAGGCTCTATCATCAGTCTGACGGTTAGCGCGGCGGAGGCCTTAGACCTTGTTTCACAAGAAGAATTAGCATCGAAGCTGTGGCAGGATACAGCGCGAGCGCTGGGCCTGCGGGAGCAGCCGCAGCCGGAGATTCGAATCATTCGCGAGAAGCGCGCCACCTTCGCTGCAACACCTGACGCTCAGGTCCGTCGGCCGGGAAGTGCGACCCACCTCACGAACCTGCGACTTGCTGGGGATTGGACCGACACGGGACTGCCTGCAACAATCGAAGGGGCGATACGCTCAGGCATCAATGCTGCAGGTGCGAAGAGCGCTTGTAGAACTCTGGGAGCTTGAGTAACTTTGGCACCGCTCGACAATCGGAATTGGGCACGTGAAGATAGAATGGATCTTTCTCTTGAACTGAGGCGCCGGCAAGCTGTCGAGCATGCCATCGAAGATGCTGGCCGCGCCCTTAAAGACCTGCAGAAAAGCGATGGACATTGGGTCTTCGAGTTCGAAGCCGATGCCACGATTCCTGCTGAATACATTTTCCTTCGTCATTTCTTGGGCAATATCAACGAGCCTGGATATGACGCGTTGGAAGCGAAGCTTGCCATCTATCTTCGGAAGATTCAGGGCGACCATGGCGGCTGGCCGCTGTTCAAGGATGGCGACTTCAACATCTCCGCCAGCGTGAAGGCCTATTGGGCCTTGAAGTTGGCCGGTGACGATCCCGACGCTGCGCACATGCAGCGCGCACGCAAGGCCATCCTGGCGCACGGCGGCGCCCAGACCGCGAACGTCTTCACCCGGATCGCGATGGCGCTCTTTGGCGTTATTCCTTGGCGGGCCGTGCCCTTCATGCCGGTCGAGATCATGATCTTCCCCTATTGGTTTCCGTTCCATCTGGAGAAGGTTTCCTACTGGTCGCGCACCGTCATCGTGCCGCTGCTGATCCTGATGCATCTGCAGCCGAAAGGACGCAATCCGCGCGGCGTGCGCATCGATGAGCTGTTCCCCGATCACCCCGATCGCCTGCGCTATCGCATGAATGCCACCGGTACGCCGCTGGGTGCCTTCTTTGCCGGCATGGACGCCGTGGTGCGTCGCGTCTTCCCACTGCTGCCGCGACGCTGGAAAGAGCGCTCGATGAAACGCGCCGTCGACTTCATCACGCCGCGCCTCAACGGCGAGGACGGGCTGGGCGGCATCTTTCCGGCAATTGCAGGCTCCGTGATGGCCTTCGATGCGCTGGGCTACGATCGGGAGAGCGCCGAGTTCAAGACCGCCTACAGTGCAGTAGAAAAGCTGCTGAAGGATCACGGCGACTACGCCTATTGTCAGCCCTGCCTCTCGCCAGTCTGGGATACCTGCCTTGCTTGCCATGCCTTGCTGGAAGTCGGCGAAGACCCCTTGGACAAGAGCCTGACAAACGCTTTCAACTGGCTTCTGGAGCGCGAAATCACAGACCTTAAGGGCGATTGGGCCTGGCGGCGGCCAGATCTGGCGCCCTCCGGTTGGGCCTTCCAATACTGGAACGACTACTATCCTGACGTCGACGACACCGCGGTCGTCGTCACCGCCATGCATCGCGCTAATGATCTGCGCTATCGCCCGGCGATCGAACGGGCGGCGAACTGGGTTTGTGGGATGCAGTCGAAGAATGGCGGCTGGGGCTCGTTCGACGCCGACAACACGCACCACTATCTGAACCACATTCCCTTCGCCGATCACGGTGCCCTCTTGGACCCGCCGACGGTAGACGTCTCCGCACGTTGCCTCTCGATGCTGGCGCAGCTGGGCTATGAGCGCGATCACCCGGTGGTCGCTAAGGCTGTGGACTACTTGAAGAACGAGCAGGAAGCCGAAGGTTCTTGGTTTGGGCGCTGGGGCACCAACTACATTTACGGCACCTGGTCGGCGCTGGCGGCCCTGAATGCCGCTGGAGAAGACATGCAGCAACCCTACCTCCGGCGCGCGGTTGCCTGGCTGAAGGAGTTTCAGCAGGCCGACGGTGGCTGGGGTGAGGACGGTGCCACCTATTGGCAGGAACGCCGAGGCGAGGTGAAGGGCTCGACCCCCTCGCAGACGGCTTGGGCTCTACTCGGCCTGATGGCTGCAGGAGAAGTCGATTCGCCAGAGGTTTCGCGCGGAATCGACTATCTGGTGAACGCCCCGCGCGACGGCGCCAAATGGGAAGAAGAACTCTACACAGGCGTCGGGTTCCCACGTGTCTTCTACCTGCGCTATGACGGCTACAGCGCCTATTTCCCGATCTGGGCACTCGGACGCTATCGCAGTCTGAAGCAAGGCAACGCCAAGCAACCGATCTGGGGCCTCTAGGCTCAGTCGCCCGTGATTGGGGCCGTCTGTGGACTGAAGAGCGAGGCAGCGCTGCTGACACCGCTGGCAGACGCGGGGGCCGTCATTGTTGAGATCTCGGGAGCAGACAGCCGAAGGGCCGAAGCCGGAGCAGAGCGCCTGGCCAGCGGTGGAGCGCATTGCCTGCTCTCCTTCGGCCTCTGCGGCGCGCTCTCGCCCGACCTGCATGCTGGTGACCTGGTGCTTGCTGACGACGTCTGCTTGGAAAGAGATCCCGGTAAGCGCTGGTTCTGTGACGAGGAGAGGCTTGCTGGGCTGCGGGCGCAGCTGCCAACCGCACTGTCCAAGCGTTGCCACGGCGGCCGCCTGGTAGGATCAGATCGCATCGTCGCGACCGCTCAGGAGAAGCGTCGACTGCGCAAGGACTGCGCTGCACTTGCCGTTGATATGGAAAGTCATGCCGTCGCCCTGGTTGCTCAGCGACATGGGCTTCCATTCCTAGTGCTGCGCGCCTGTTCCGACGAGGCGGATCAAGACGTGCCGGAAGCAGCTCTGAGCGCGACTAGGCCCGATGGCAGCGTCAGAATCACATCCGTCCTGGGCAGACTCTCCCGACATCCGGGTCAACTGTCAGACCTAATGACCCTGGCCAAGGGCAGCAAGCGCGCGCACGCCAGTTTGCAGCGTGCACTGAAGTTCGGCGCTGCTGCCTTGGTCTAAGACTACTCGGCCGCAGTCTGGTCGCGACGCTGGTCGCCCGGGCGCTGCGGACCACCTTTGTCGTGGATTTCCTTGACCGCACCATCGACCAGCCGATCGAAGACGAACTCGGCCGGACGCTGCTTGTCCAAGGGAATTTCCTCGGCCATGGCGCCTTCGGTGCGGATCCCAGTCAGTGCGACCTTCAGCGCCTTCCAGGGGCGCTTCACCGTGTCCTCTACAGCCGTGCCCTCATAGCCGCAATGCACCATACAGTCGGCGCACTTCTCGTAGTTGCCGGTGCCGTAGGAGTCCCAATCGGTGTGGTTCATCAGCTCCGCATAGGTCTTGGCATAACCCTCGTTCAGTAGATAGCAGGGCCGCTGCCAACCGAAGACATTGCGGGTCGGGTTGGACCAAGGGGTACACTTGTACTCCTGATTCCCGGCGAGAAAGTCCAAGAACAGCGAAGACTGGCTGAAGCGCCAGGGCTTCTTCTCCTTGGTTCTCTCCTTGCCCATGCGGAAGAGGTCACGAAACAGATTCTTGGTGTGTTCGCGATTGAGGAAATGCTGCTGACCAGGAGCTCGCTCATAGGCATAGCCGGGTGAGATCGTCACGCCCTCGATCCCGATATCACGGGCGAAGTCCATGAACTCGGCGACCTTGTCGGCCTCTGCATTGTTGAAGAGCGTGCAGTTCAGGTTGACTCGGAAGCCACGATCACGAGCTGCCTTAATTGCCTTGACAGCCTTCTTGAAGACGCCCTTCTGCGCGACGGCCTCGTCATGCTCTTCCTCCAGTCCGTCGAGGTGGACGGAGAACGTGAGGTAGGGCGTCGGCTTGAACTCGTCGAGGCGCTTCTCCAAAAGCAGTGCGTTGGTGCAGAGATACACGAAGCGTTTACGCTTCACGATCTCGGCGACGATCTTCGGCATCTCGCGATGAATCAAAGGTTCACCGCCGGGAATGGAGACGATGGGTGCACCGCACTCCTCGACCGCCTCGATGCACTCCTCCACCGAGAGACGCCGATCCAAAATCGCCTTGGGATAATCGATCTTGCCGCAGCCGGGGCAAGCCAGGTTGCAACGGAAGAGCGGCTCGAGCATCAGCACCAAAGGATAGCGGGTGTTGCGCGTGACACGCTGCTTCATGATATAGGCGCCGACTCGGGCCTGCTGGATCAAGGGGACAGCCACGGCAGCAGCAACTCCTTCAACTTCTTTGGGACAGGGTCAATTTGTGCACTGCCAGACGCGAAACAAGATCGCGCTTGCTGCAAATCTCCCCGACGCCCATGTCTCTGTTGCATTGCACAGTAACCATCGTTGCTGCCACGCTTGCTTTAGAGCTGTCAAAGCCCAAAGAGGTGACAAGTCCGTGTTCAAGCTGCTTTCGTCAATTTTCCTGGTGAGCGTGCTCTTTATGCCCGTTTCGCCAGCCGCTGCCGCCGAGCCAGAGACCCCCGAAGCCGCAGTAGAGCGACTAAACGACGCTATACTCCAGGCGCTGCATTCGCCCGCAGCCAGCGACTTCGATACGCGGGTGGCCATGCTGCACCCCTTGATGGTCACGGCCTTCGACTATCCCTTCATGGCGCGCATTGCCGCCGGGCGCTACTGGAAGGAATTCACACAAGAGCAACAGAACCGCTACGTCAATCTCTTCACCGACCTCTCTGTTGCAACCGCAGCCAGCCGCTTCAAGGCACAGCCCAATGCCCGGCTTGCAGTCACGGGAGAGCGTGACGGCCCGCGCGAGACCAAGTTGGTGGAGACGACCCTGACCTTGCCAGGAAAAACACCCAGGGTGATTTCCTATCTGATGCGCAAAGACGGCGGAGAAAAGTGGCGGGCGATCGATATCTTCTTCGAGTCCCGCGTCAGCGAACTTTCGACCAAGCGCTCCGAGTACACCTCGATCCTCGGCAATCGGGGCATTGATGGCTTTCTGACGGCGCTGCAGAAGAAATACGAAGACTATCAGGAAGAAGATTAAGTAACATCAATACAGAAAAATGGCTGGGACGGCAGTCGGCGTTTCTACGCCCTGATACGGACGTGCGATCGGCTCTGCTCACCCGCTTTCGTTCCTGGCGGCTCTTCGCTTTGTCCGAGCTTGCTTTCTACCCCTGCCGCAAAGCATGAGCGCGTGCGATCAGGTTCGCCGTGGAGCTGTCCAGCTCCTCAGCGCTGCTCTCGCCCTTCACGACCGGAATCAGGGCCTTCGCCAGCACCTTGCCCAACTCGACGCCCCATTGATCGAACGAGTTTACCTGCCAAATCACGCCCTGGCAGAAGACCTTGTGCTCGAATAGTGCGATGAGACGGCCCAGGCTAAAGGGGTCGAGACGACGTTGCAGGATGACGGTGGACGGTCGGTTGCCGGGAAAGCTGCGATGCGGCGCCAAGCGGTCGATCTCATCAGGCGAGCGCCCCTCTTCAGCCATCTCCAGGCGAACCTCCGCCTCGCTCTTGCCAAAGGCCAGCGCCTGGGCTTGGGCGAAGCAGTTGGCAAGAAGCATGGCATGGTGGTCGGCCAGCGCCTCGCGCGGTTGGGCATTGGCGATGAAATCGACCGGCACGACATCAGTGCCCTGGTGCAGGAGCTGGAGAAAAGAGTGCTGGGCATTGGTGCCGGGCTCACCCCAGATGATGGGGCCGCTGGGTCTCGGGACGGCCCCACCCAGAGAGGTCGTGCGCTTGCCGTTGGATTCCATGTCGAGCTGCTGCACGTAAGCTGGAAAACGCTCTAGCCGTTGATCGTAGGGGATCAGTGCGACCGTCGGACAGCCCAGAACGTTGCGGCGCCAGACCCCGATCAGGGCAAGCAGGACCGGCAGGTTCCGTTCAAGCGGAGCTTCGCAGAAATGACGATCCATTGCCGCGGCGCCGGCCAGAAAGGCCTCGAAACGCGTGGCCCCAATCGCGATCGCAATCGGCAGACCGATCGCTGACCAGAGTGAATAGCGCCCCCCCACCCAGTCCCAAAAACCGAAGACCCGCGACGCCTCGATCCCAAAATCTGCAGTGGCCGAGAGGTTGGTCGAGACGGCGGCCAGGTGTTGACCTGCGGCTTCGCCCAAGGCCTGCTCCAGCCAGCTTCGCGCCGAGTGAGCGTTGCGCATAGTCTCCTGCGTGGTGAAGGTCTTGGAGGCTACGATCACCAGAGTTCGCGCCGGATTCAGCTGACGTAGGACATCGCTCAAGTGCGCACCATCGACGTTGGAGACGAAGTGCAGAGCCGGACCGTCCAAGTCCGGGGTCAAGGCCCGTACGGCCATCACCGGCCCCAGATCCGAGCCACCGATCCCGATGTTGACGACATCGGTGAAGCGCTCACCTGCGACGGAGGTAATGCGGCCCGAACGCAAGGCTTCGGCGAAGGCTAGAAAGCGCTGCCGGGTCTCCTTGACCTCCGGCAGGACGGCAACACCATCAACCGCCACCGCCGCATCCACACCGCCGCGCAGCGCCATATGCAGCACCGCACGCCGTTCCGTCAGATTGATCTTCTCACCGGCGAAAAGTTGCTCGCGGCGCGCCTCCAGGTTGCTGGCACGGGCCAAGGCCAGTAGCGCCGCCAGCGCTTCTTCGTCGAGCCTCTCTTTCGAGAAGTCGATGCAAAGGTCGTCCAGCGCCACCGAAAAACGCCCGGCTCGTGATGGATCTTCCTGAAAGAGTGTCCTCAGGTCCCTGTCGTCAAGGGAGCGACCGGCCCGTTCGACACGGTCCCAGGCGGCCTGCAGAGCATCACACATGGCAATTCCTCGTCTCTCCATGACCTAGACGCTTACCGCAGCGCCGCTGTCAGCGGTACCGACCGCCGCGCGAAAGGCAGTGAAGAGTTCGCGTCCCAGGCCGTGCTGGTTCTCGGAGAGGTCGGCCTCAGCGAGTGGCCGTCGGTTCCAGACATCCATCTCTACCAAGACCTCCAAGACACCAGCGACAGCATCGACCCGCACCAAGTCGCCGTCTTGCAGGCGGGCAATGGCGCCACCGTCCAGAGCCTCGGGGCTCACGTGAATGGCCGCCGGCACTTTGCCGGAAGCCCCCGACATGCGGCCGTCGGTGACCAAGGCCACCTTGAAGCCCTTGTCCTGCAGCACGCTCAACAGAGGTGTCAGGCTGTGCAGCTCTGGCATGCCGTTCGCCTTGGGACCCTGAAAGCGGACCACACAGACCAGATCGCAGTTGAGGGTGCCGGCCTTGAAGGCGGCCTTGACCGCCTCCTGATCGTGAAACACGCGAACCGGGGCTTCGACCACCTGGTGTTCGGGCTTGACGGCCGAGACCTTCATACAGGCAGCGCCCAAATTGCCGCGCAAAAGCTTAAGGCCGCCACTTGCCTGGAAGGCGCGATCGGCCGGGCGCAGAATCTCGTCATTCAGGCTGTCTCCGCTACCGGGCTGCCAGACGACGGCGCCGCTCTCCGTCACCTTGGGCTCGGCGGTGTAGTGCGCGAGGCCGTCGCCGGCGACGGTGCGGGTGTCGGGATGCAGCAGGCCAGCCCCCAGGAGCTCGCCAATGATGAAACCCAGGCCTCCGGCGGCGTGGAAATGGTTCACGTCGGCTAGACCGTTCGGATAGACCCGCGCCATCAGCGGCGTCACCTCGGAGAGCAGCGCGAAGTCCTCCCAATCGATCTGCACCCCGGCAGCACGCGCCATGGCGATCATGTGGATCACCAGGTTAGTCGAGCCACCGGTCGCGTGCAGGCCGACGATGCCATTGACGAAGGCGCGCTCGTCCAGGATTGCCGAGACCGGTGTGAACGCATTGCCTTTGGCCGAGAGCGCCAAGGCACGCTGCGCACCTTCCCGCGTCAGCGCATCGCGCAGCGGCGTGTTGGGGTTGACGAAGCTGGCGCCCGGCAGATGCAGGCCCATGAACTCCATCAGCATCTGATTGCTGTTGGCAGTGCCGTAGAAGGTGCAGGTTCCGGGACCGTGATAGGATGCAAGTTCCGAGCGCAGCAGGGTCGCGCGATCGACCTCTCCCGCGGCAAAGCGCTGGCGCACCAATGCTTTTTCCTTGTTCGGCAGACCAGACGTCATGGGCCCTGCCGGCAGAAAGACCGCCGGAAGGTGCCCAAAAGTGGCAGCCGCCATGACCAGGCCCGGCACGATCTTGTCGCAGACGCCGAGAAAGACGACGGCGTCGAAACAGTTATGGGTGAGCGCCACGCCAGCAGCGAGCGCTATGACATCGCGAGAGAAGAGCGAGAGTTCCATGCCCGGCTGACCCTGGGTGACGCCGTCGCACATGGCCGGTACGCCGCCGGCGACCTGTGCGGTACCGCCGACTGCGCGTGCCGCCTCGCGGATCAGCGCGGGGAAGCGCTCGAAGGGCTGATGCGCCGAGAGCATGTCGTTGTAGGCCGTGACGATGCCGAGATTGCCGGCGATCCCTGAGGCAATCGCCTGCTGGTCCGTCCCGGCAGCTGCAGCAGCATGCGCGAGGTTTCCGCAGCTAAGATGCGCGCGTCCGGGTCCCGCCTCTATGGCGCGTTCGCAGCGCTCCAGGTAGAGAGCGCGGCTTTCTTTGCTCCGGGTGACGATACGCTCTGTAACGGCCTCGACGGTGGCATTGAGGGGCATCGCTTGGGTCTCCCGGATCGGTCAGGGTTAGCTCTCGTCAGCGTAGTAGATTGCGGTCGCCTCGCTCCGGCGCAAGACCACGCGGATCGGCGCCTCGGCCGTAGGACCCTCTGCCAGTGCCCGCTGCAGGGCCACCTGCTTGGCCGTGCCTACGATCAGGACATAGGCTTTACGGACTTGGCGGAGCACCGCTGCACTCAAGCTAACGCGCGGCTCCGGAGCGCCTGGCGCCGTGAGTTTGAGCAGCGGCGGGGCTGTATCGGCCAAAGCCTCCTCCAAGCCCTCGGCACCTGGGAAGAGAGAGGCGGTGTGACCATCCTCGCCCATTCCGACAACGCAGACATCCAGCGGCAACAGCTCGCGCTCCAGTCGTGATGCGACCTGATCATGATCCAGGTCTTCACCATAGAGCGGCAGAAAATGCGCCGCTGCAGCCCGGTTCCGAAGCAGATTTTCCGACAGCAGCTTCTGGTTGGAGCGCGCGGAGGTGCGCGGCAGGCAACGCTCATCGGTGAGGGTCACGTGCACCGACGACCAATCGAGCTGTGCCTGTGACAGCGCCTGCAAGAATGCCGTCGGGGTGGTGCCGCCGGGCACGGCAAGACTGGCTCTGCCGCGCGCTGCGATGACAACTCCGAGGTCGCTTGCGACGACCGTCGCCAAGGCTGCGGCCTGATCGCAACGGTTCGCGAAGGTCAGTCTCTCCAGCACTAGCTTGCAATCTCCCGCCAGCGGCGCCCGTCTCTGTGCATCAGCATCAGCGCGTCCTCCGGCCCCGATCCGCCACTATCATAGAGGCGGGGCGGGCGCCCCGATGCCGCCCAGGCATCGATGATCGGATCGGCCCAGGCCCAAGCTGCCTCGACCTCGTCGCCTCGCATGAAGAGGGTTTGGTCGCCGCGGATGACATCCATCAGCAGGCGTTCGTAGGCGTCGGGCATGCGGACGCCGTCGCCACCCAAGGCCTCGGCGAAGGTCATGTCCAAGGGCGTCTCGATCAAGCGCATGCCGCCGGGACCCGGCTCCTTGACCGTCATGCGCAAGGTGATGCCTTCGTCGGGCTGCAAGCGGATGATCAGTACATTGCCCCGTGGATCGCCGCCAGGACTTGGGAAAATGGAATGCGGCGGGTCCTTGAAGACGACGACGATCTCCGAGAGACGGCCTCGCAAACGCTTTCCCGTGCGCAGATAAAAGGGCGTCCCGGCCCAGCGCCAGTTGGCAACCTTGGCACGCAGAGCCACGAAGCTCTCTGTCATGCTGTTCGGATTGTCTACCTCATCGCGATAACTGGGCCCGATCGGCCCCGCCCGATACTGGCCCCGAACGGTCTCGCTCTCGATCTCCGCGGGGCCGATCGGCTCCAGCGCGCGAATGACCTTAAGCTTCTCGTCGCGTACGGCACTGGGCTCGAAGTGCGCCGGCGGCTCCATTGCGGTGAGGCAGAGCAGCTGCATCAAGTGGTTCTGCATCATGTCCCGCATGGCGCCGTTCTTATCGTAGTAATCGCCTCGCCCGGCGACCCCCAGCGTCTCGGAGACGGTGATCTGCACATGGTCGACATGGCGCGCATTCCACAAGGGCTCGAAGAGCGCATTGGCGAAACGGATCGCCATCAGGTTCTGGACTGTTTCCTTCCCCAGATAGTGATCGATCCGATAGAGCTGACCCTCTTCGAAATGACGGGCCAAACGCTGATTGAGCGTGCGTGCGCTCGCCAGATCGCGACCCAAGGGCTTCTCCACTACGATGCGGGATTCCGGCGTAGTCAGCCCGGCCTCGGCCATCCGCTGGCAGATCGGCGCGAAAAAACGAGGCGCTACGGAAAGATAGAAAGCACGCACCCGCGGCTTCTCCGAAACAGTGGCGGTTTCCAAGTGCCTTGCCAGTTCGGGCCAGCCTGCCGATTCGCTGGCATCGACACGCAGATAGCTCAGCATAGCCAGGAAGCGCTCTAGCATTTTCGGCTTTAGCAGGGCGGGCTCCAGATGCTCTTCCAGCGCCGCCTTGGCCTGCGCTTGGAAGGCCGCATCATCCAGGTCGCTGCGCGCCGCACCGATGATCCGCGATTGCGCCGGTACCTGACCGGCGCTGAAACGCAGATAAAGACTGGGCAACAGCTTGCGATGCGCCAGGTCACCGGTTGCGCCGAAGACGACAAGGTCGAAGGGTTCGACCGGTATGGTTCGTCCTGCCACTTCGTTCTCCTCCCTTGTCAAGCGAGACACTCATTCGCACAGCACCGTTTTGGCGACGACTCGCCTCGGCCCGTCTCGAATTGTCGCCTAGAACAGATCGAAACCAAGAAAAAAGCGCATGATGAAGGCATTGGCGATGTCGACGAAGAAGGCGCCGACCAAAGGCAGGATGATGAAGGCCTGCGGCGCCGGGCCATGCGTCTTGGTCACGGCGGTCATATTGGCGATCGCGGTCGGCGTCGCCCCCAGGCCAAAGCCGGCAAAGCCCGAGCACAAGACGGTCGCGAGGTAGTCGCGCCCCATTAGCGGGAACACGAGAAAGATGATGTAGGCCACCAAGGCCAGAACCTGCGCCAGCATGATGATCAGGAGGGGTCCGGCGAGATCCGCCATCTCCCAGAGCTGCATTCCCATCAAGGACATGGCGATGAAGAGGCCGAGCGAGAAGTCGGAAATCAGAGCCAAGGCCCGCGTGCGCGCAGGCCACCGCAGTTTGGGAAAAATGGCGGGGACCGTGTTCGACAACAGGATCGCGACCAGAAGGCAAGAGACGAAGAGCGGCAACTTCAATCCGATCTCGATGAAGGCCTGATCGAGGAAGTAGCCGATGATGATGGCAATGTGCAGCACCAAGATCACGCTCATGATGCTGACGTGATTGATCTGCTCGCTCTTCTCGCGCTCATGGGGAATGCCGACCAGGAGGCGTTCACCTTCGCTCTCCCGAACTGGGAACCAACGCAGCAGGAACATAGCGATGGGCCCACCGATCAGCCCGGCAATCACCAAGCCGAAGGTCGCAGCCGCAACACCGACCTCGAGTGCATTGGGGATGCCGTAGTCGGCGGCGATGTCCGGCGCCCAAGCGATGACCGTGCCATGTCCGCCGACGAGGGAGGCCGAGCCGACCAGGACGCCTACGGCTCCCTGCTCGCCGATTGCACGCGCAGCGACGACACCGATCAGGTCCTGCAGCACAATGTAAACCAGGGTCAGCATCAGGAAGATCAAGAGTGGACGGCCGCCGGACACGAGGTCGCGAATGCTGGCGTTGATGCCGATGGTGGTGAAAAAATAGACCAGCAGCAGATCGCGCGTCGCCAGATCGAACACAAGACTTACATCGAACAGCACATAGAGTAGCAAAACGACGACGGCTGCCAGAATGCCACCGGTCACCGGCTCGGGAATGTTGAACTTTCTTAAGAACCCGACCTTCTGGTTGACGTTCAAGCCGACGAAGAACACCATGATCCCGACCGTATAGGCCAGAAAGGTATTCACCTCGACCAGATGGCTTTCCATTCTTCTTGTACCTTTACTGCACCGAACCCTGTCCGAAGGTTCTTACAGTTTCCGGTGCGAAATCATAGTGTCGGCTGCAGAACTGGCAGACCGCCTGAACCCGGCCATCGGGCAGAGTCATCTCGGCGATATCCTCAGGCCCCATCGACGCCAACACCGAGGCGAGGCGCTCTCGTGAGCAGCGGCAACGGTCCTGCAAGGGGGTCTCCTGGTGCAGGGTAACCTCTTCCTCGTGAAAGAGGCGATGCACCAGGCCGGCCGGTAAGATTGCGCGATCGAGCAGTTCGGCGTCGCTCAGGGTGGCCATCAAGATCGTCGCGCGCCGCCACCCCTCTTCGCGAGCCTCCAGGAGGTCCGGGTGCTCGCTGCCGTACTGGCTGGCCGGCAAGCGTTGCAGGATCATACCGGCGGCTTGCCCCCCATCGGTCGCGTCGGTGGCGAGGTGGATCGCGCTGGGCAGCTGCTCGCTCTGTTGGAAGTAGTGCAACACGCAGTCGGTCAAGCTGGCGCCGGTCAGCTCTACGATACCCTGATAGCGCTGTCCTTCCTCGTTGCGGTCGACCGTGAAGGCAAGATATCCCGAACCGCAGAGACGCGGCAGGGAAGGCTTCTCCTCCCGCTCCAGCAGATCGCTTAGGCCATCCGCATCCCAATCGGCATAGCCGCGAACAGCACCGTTGGAATCAACGTCGGCGACCAGCAGGCGCAGTGGGCCCTCTCCTCGAAGCTGCAAGGTGAAGATCCCTTCATACTTCATCATCGATGAAAGGCCACCGGCCAGCAGAAGGAATTCCGACAGCAAGACAGTAACCTGCGGCGGATAGGCATGCCGACCAAGGATCGCGCGCAAGGCCGGGCCGATGCGAACCACCCGGCCGCGTACGCCCGCAGATCCTATGACGAAAGGAAGGACAGAGTCCTCGCCGTTTGCAGCCTTCATGCCGCTCGTTACCTCGAAAATTTGAACTGGACCCTGCCGACAGCGAGAAGCGCGCGATCAGGTCTTTGCTCCCTGGTCGCGCACCGTCCTAAGAGCCAAGACACCAGGTCATGATACCTTTCTGGGCATGCAGGCGGTTCTCGGCCTCATCCCAGACGGCAGACTGCGGCCCGTCCATCACCTCGGCCGTCACTTCCTTGCCGCGGTAGGCGGGCAAGCAGTGCAAGAAGATCGCATCCGGCGATGCTTTGGCCATGACTTCGCCATTGACCTGATAGGGAGTGAGCAGGCGTCGACGACGCTCGCTGTCTCCCATGTCGTCGCCCATGGAAACCCAGGTGTCGGTGACGACGCAGTGCGCACCTTCAACCGCCTCGCCGACCTTGGTGGTCACGCGCACCGCACCACCCTCGGCCTTGGCCCAATTGAGCAGGTTCGAACCGGGCTCCAGGCCATCCGGGCACGCCAACCACAGCTCGAATCCGAAGCGCACAGCGGCATGGATCCAAGTCGCCGCCATGTTGTTACCATCGCCCACCCAGACCACACGCTTGCCGGCAATCGGCCCGCGGCGTTCTTCGAAAGTCATCAGATCGGCCATCAGTTGACAGGGATGCGTCCTGTCGGTCAGGCCGTTGATCACCGGGACGCTGGCATAGTCGGCCAGTTCCAGCAGCTTCTCCACCAGGGTGGTGCGAATCATGATTGCGTCGACATAGCGCGAGAGCACCCGCGCCGTGTCGGCGATGGTTTCGCCGCGACCCAGCTGCGTGCCCGAAGGCTCCAGCACGATGGGTTGGCCGCCAAGTTGATGAATGCCCACCTCAAACGAGACGCGCGTCCGGGTCGAGGGTTTCTCGAAGACCAGAGCGATGGTCTTGCCGGCAAGCGGCTCGGCGTTGCCGCCCGGCGGATCGCCGCGTTTGTAGGCCATGCCGCGATCGAGAATGTCCCGAAGGTCGTCGGCCGATAGCGCGTCGATGTCCAGGAAATGGCGGGGTCTGTTCTTTGGCTCGGTCATGCTGCGGCCATCCCTTCTGCGGTCTCGACGGCGACGCGGTCGAGGATCTCTATTGCCTGGTCGATCTCGTCTTCAGAGACGATCAAGGGCGGAATGATACGTAAGACGTTCTCCGCCGCCGGTACGCTCAAGAGGCCGGCCTCACGCAGTGCCGTCAGCATCTCGCCGGCCGGTGGATGACAACGCAGTCCACGCAGCAGGCCGGCGCCGCGCGCCTCGGCATACACGCTTGGATGCTTGGCGACCAAGGCTTCGAGCTTGCCGCCGAGGTAGTGGCCGCGCGCGGTCACCTGCTCGAGGAAACCCTCGGACAAGACCACGTCCAGAACGGCGTTCCCGACGGCCGTCGCCAGCGGATTTCCGCCGTAGGTTGAGCCATGCGTGCCGGCCGTCATGCCCTGTGCGGCCTTGGCGGTCGCCAGGCAGGCGCCCAGCGGAAAGCCACTGCCGATCCCCTTGGCGGTGGCCACGACATCGGGCTCGATCTCTGCCCACTGGTGGGCGAAGAGCTTGCCGCTGCGTCCCATGCCGCACTGCACCTCATCGAAGAACAGCAGCAGGCCGAACTCGTCGCAGACCTTGCGCAGTTCCTTCAGGAAGGCGAGATCGGCGGCGCGGATGCCGCCCTCGCCCTGGATCGGCTCGACCAGGATCGCTGCGGTCTCGTCAGTGACGGCGGCCCGAACTTCGTTCATGTTGCCGAAGGCGGTGTGGTCGAATCCCGGAACCTGAGGTTCGAAGCCGGCTAGGTACTTTTCGTTTCCAGCCGCAGCCAGGGTGGTCAAGGTGCGACCGTGAAAAGCCCCCTGGCAGCCGATTATCCGCCAACGCTGTGGTTGGCCGGTCTCGTCGTGGTACTTGCGTACCAGCTTGATCCCGCACTCCACCGCCTCGACGCCGGAATTGGTGAAGAAGACCTGCTCAGCGAAGGAGTTGGCGCAGAGCCGCTCGGCCAGCTTCTCGGACTGTGGAATCCGATAGAGGTTCGAGACATGCCACAGCTTGCGCGCCTGCTCTTCCAAGGCCTCGACGATGTGCGGATGGCAGTGGCCGAGCGCATTGACGGCAATGCCCGACGCAAAATCCAGGTATCGTCGCCCGCCCTCGGCGAAGAGCCAGCAGCCCTCTCCCCGCTCGAAGGCGATGTCGATCCTGTTGTACGTCGGCATAAGACCGCCGGTCATCGTTCTGTCCTCTTCCGATAAAACGCGTTGACTACAAAGGCCCCGAGACCGGCCAAAGCCAGCCTGGGGCCCAGATCTGCGACTAAAGCGGCCGTTTGGCTGGCTGTCAACGCCGCGGGAGAGCGCTACGCCGGCAAAGATTGCAACCGATCCATCTTCTTTTGCTTGGTAGGTCTCGAACTAAGCCTTAAGGCGCCAAGAGCGGGCCACCAGCTGCCAGGCGAGAAGCGCCAGCAGCAGACACAAAGCCAAAAGATAGGCTTGACCGACGAGCGCAGAGCTATCGGCCCTCCCCAACAGACCGGCGCGGAAACCGTCGAAGGCATAGAAGACCGGGTTCAATTGCAGCAGGGTCTCGCCCATCGCCGGCAAGTCCTCCTTCAGATAGAAGGTTCCGGAAAGCAAGGCCAAGGGCAGGATCAAGAAGGTCTCGGCAAAGGCATAGTGATCCCACTTCTCGGCCCAAAGACCGACCAGCAACCCGACCAGCGCGAAGAGCAGGATGCCGAGCAGAGCGAACAACAAGGAGGAAAGCGGCCAGATCAAGTGCCAATCGACAAAAGGCATCATGACGAGCCCGACCAGGCATCCAACCAAGAATCCGTTCACCACAGCACTTGAAAGCCAGCCCAGCACGATCTCCAACGGGGTCAGCGGGGCGGCCACCACGTCCTGCATCATCCCCTCCATCTTGTCGTGGAGAAGGTTCATCGCCAGGCTCTCGAAGGCAGCGTGGCAGGCCGAAAACATGACGATGCCGCCGGCAATGAAGCTGGCCCAGTCCACGCCAGGCCAGACATCGCCACGACCGCCGCGCGCCAGCACAAAGACCAGAAGAAAGAGGAAGGAGGAGGCCAGTGGTCCGGCCAGAGACTCCTGCCACTGGGCCAGGAAGCGCCCGATCCCGCGGCGGCACAGCACCATCAGCCCGCGTCCGTTCACCAAACCGAATTCGCGGACCGCCAGCATTGGAAAAGAAGGACTAGGCTTTGAGATGCCAGCCGCGCGCCACCAGGCGCTGGGCCAGAACGAGCAGACCGAGATTGAGCGCTGTCAGATAAATTGCCCCGGCCAAGAGCGAGGTGTCGGCCTGCCCCAGAAAGCCGTAACGCACACCGTCGATTGCGTAGAAGAAGGGATTGATCAGCGCCACGGTCTGCCAGTCGTCGGGCAGACGGCTTAGCGAATAGAAGGTGCCCGAGAGGAAGGAGAGCGGCATGATGACGAAATTGGTGACGGCGGCGATGTGATCGAACTTCTCCGACCAGACGCCGGCCAGAAAACCCAGCAACGCCAACATCAGGCTGGCGTTGAAGGCAAAGAAAAGGATCGCCAGAGGATCGGCGAAGGGCAACGATACGAAGAAGCTCATCGCCAGGGTGACGGAGGCGCCGACCAAGAGGCCTCTGGTAACTCCGGCGCCGGCAAAGCCGATCACAAACTCCCAAGAGGAGAGCGGCGGCATCAGCACATCGACGATGTTGCCCTGGATCTTGGAGATCACGACCGAAGACGAGGTGTTGGCAAAGGCGTTCTGTAGGATAGCCATCACGATCAGACCGGGTGCCAGGAATTGATCGTAGGCAAACCCGCTGGAGAAGCCCTGCCGGGCAAGTGCGACTGTAAAGATCGCCAGAAACAGCAGCGTGGTGACCACCGGCGCCATGACTGTCTGGGTGAAGACGTTCAGAAAACGCTGCACCTCTTTGCGATAGAGAGTCCAGAGACCGCGCCCATTGATCAGGCCGACGCGTCTGGCGCCCAAGCCATAGGGCGCTCGCTCGCCTTCGTTCAGCGGCATTCGGCTGGCATTGGCTTCGTCAAGCGGCATGGGGCCTTCACTTACGGCCCCGGCTAGGGCGCTGCAAGACGCGGAACGGCAATGCTATCATGCGCGCCATGGAACAGATAAAGGTTTCTCCGCAGCGCTCGCCCTCTGAGGCCGGCAAGAAGCGGCCCAGACGTTTGACCCAACGATCGCTACGCAATCAGGCCTTGGCCTACCTGGCGCGCTATGCGGCCAGCCGCTGGCGCGTCGAGCGCTTCCTTAGGCGTCGCGTTGAACGAGCAGAAGCAGAAGACCGGGCAGCGATCGGGCCGGAAGAGATTGCGCCGCTGTTGGACGACTTGGAACGCCTGGGTCTCATCGACGATTGTGCCTTTGCGGAGACCAAGGCCCGCAGCTTTGCCAGGCGGGGCCTATCTGCGCGTGCGATCACAGCCAGGCTTCGTGAACAGGGGATCGACGCCGAGACCGCTGAATCCGCCGTCGCTACGCTGGAGCTGGACCTGGGAAGTGAAGCAGCCCGCGCGCACCACTACTGCAAACGCCGCCGTCTTGGTCCCTATAGGCTGCCGGCACTGCGCAAAGCCTCTCGCGAACGCGACTTGGCGGCACTAGGCAGACGCGGTTTCTCTTACGAGATAGCCCGTCAGGTCATCGACTCACCCGAGCCGTCGGATGACGGAGATCACGAAGCTTCGTAGGAAGATGATCGCCGCCGCGACTAGACAAGGCTGGATGTCGGCGCCAATTTTGTCGAGGTGAATGCGCCGCTTCGTTGCCGCCTCGAAAAGGACCAGTCCATGCCCCGTTACCCCTCTAGGCTGCCTCTCGCTCTTGTCTTGCTCTTGACCCTCGGTCTGGCGACACCCGCAGGTGCGGTTCGAATGATCACCAACGATGCGACACCCAGCGGCGAGTTCGAAGAGGCCATCGCGCTGATCGACGACGATCGCTTCGAAGAGGCCATCGAGCTGCTGGAAGATGTAGCTGAGGTAGAGCCCAACAGTGCGGATGTCTGGAGCCTCTTGGGTTTCTCATACCGCAGCATTGGCAAGACCGAGCGTGCCTTCGCCGTCTATAACAAGGCCCTGCTGATCAACCCGGACCACATCGGCGCGAACGAATACCTGGGTGAGCTTTACCTGCAGGTCGGTGATCTGGAGAAAGCCAAGGCCCAGCTGCGTATCGTCGACACCGCCTGTGTGGTCGGCTGCCCGGAAGTCGACCAACTGCGGGCCGCGATCAAGGCTTTCGAGGAAAAACAGTAGGGCTTTCTGCTGCTTAAAACGATGACCAAGCAGATCGCAATCCCTTCGATCTACGGTCCTCTCAGTTCAAACGCGCGCCGCAGGTTCTCGCTTCGCATCGACCAGGGCGGAGAGCTCGTCGAGCGAGCCTAGGACCAGAATGCGCAAGGGCTCTTTGCGTCCCCGGATCGGCGTCGTTGTCTGTTTGGCCGATGTCTTGGCAATACCGGCACGTTCGACCGCTTCCTCCGAGACGACCAGCAGCGCCCCATGGTCCTTGGTCAATTGCTCTAAACGGCTGGCGGTGTTCACTGTGTCGCCGATCGCCGTCAATGCGCGGGCAGCACCGTATCCCATCTCACCGACGACCGCGGTACCAACATGAATGCCGATGCCGATCCTAAGCGGCTGCTGCAAGTTGTGGGCCAAGGCCCGATTGATATCGTCGATCGCCTTGCCCATCGCGGCCGCAGCCTCCAGGGCCTGCCGGCAAGCGCGATCGGGCGCCTCGTCCAAACCGAAGAGGGCCATCACCCCGTCGCCGATGAACTTGTCGACATGGCCCCCGGCCCCCTCCAACGCCACGGCAATGGCACGGAAATAGCGGTTCAACAAGAAGACGACATCGTAGGGCAGCATGGCTTCGCTGATCGAGGTGAAGCCGCGAATGTCGGCAAAGAGCACGGCAATCTCGCGCTCTTCGCCCGGCCGTGGTGCCGGTCGACGGGCGGCCTCGTTGGGGCCGACGCCCGGCGCCAAGAGCGGCTCTACTTCCACATTGGCAAGCGGACGGGTCTGACAGGCCAGCCGCACATCGGGTGGGGCATTAACACCGCGCAACACGCGCTTCTCCTCCGGTTTGGCAAAGGGCAGTGCGCGCGCACCTGAGATGATGCGAACGCGACAGGTGGAGCAGCGTCCACGACCGCCGCAAACAGAGGCATGTGCGATCCCATTCAGCTGACTGGCTTCCAGGATCGAAGTGCCCAAGGGAACGGTCACGACACGACCACCGGGATAAGACATCCTCACCTGGTTGCTGCGGCCGCGAAGTACCCATCGCAGCACGCGCCCCACAATGGTCAGAGCCAAGAGCACTGCGTAGGCGATCAAGAGATTGGTTTCGAGACGATAGATCTGTTCGATCTGCGTTTCGTCCGGCAGGTTCATCTCGCCGATGCGGGCGTTCAGCCAGGAGGAGCGCCCAGCCAAGTAGATGATCTCTCGTCCAGCGGCAACCACGCCGGCAAGCGCAAACAGCGGGAAGGTGATCAGAACCGCCAGCAGCCGATCGCGCCAGCGCGCAAACCCGGGCTTCAGTCGCAGCCAGTACCAGATGCCAAGCGACCCGTGGGTCCAAGCGATCAACAGGACGAGCACCTGCTGTATTCCCAGCCAGGGGTCGAACACGAAGTACACCAGCAAGATGTAGATATAGTCGGCCTTCAACCCATAGACCGATTGGGCATAAGCCGTGCCGAGAACATGGATCACAAGCAAGGGCGGTATTAGAAGACCAAGCAAGAGCTGCGAGATTTCGGGCAGCGGCAACTTTCGCAGACTCTTGCGTGCGAAGAAGGAATAGAGGCCAAGCAGCATGTGCACCAACGCCACAGTCATGAGCAGCATCTGCATCGGCAGATTGTTCCAGACAGCGGCGAAGATGCGCAGGCCGGCGGCTAGGGCCTCGTGACCGAAGAGACCTGCGGCGTGATTGGCCAGGTGGCAAACCACGAAGACCATGAGGAAGAGCCCGGTATAGAGGCGGATGCGTCGCAACAAGACCTGGAGACCTTCCTCTTTACAAACACCGATCTAGGTCCGACCGACCGACACCGCGACTCTCGAACCCTGACAGCTGTTTCGAGACATGTTCGGCGGTCCCGATCACCACGGCCGGCGTGGAACCAGAGCTGCGACAGTGACGCGCAGCCGTGCCCAGGAAAAAGACGAATGGCACTCTAGACGCGCGGCATGCGAAGAGCCAAGTAGAGCGCTGCTTCGACCGCTTCACGTGGATGAGAGAGACCCCAACACTATGGACAACGCCAGTCCCGATACTCATAGCGCGGACATGCTGGCCGGCGACCGACAGACTCGGCGCGCGGAGCGACGGCGGCGTGTGCGCGAAGGGCTCTTCGACACCTCCATCCCCTCCCCCTGCATCGCTGTCTGCCAGATGGACGCCGCCAACCTTTATTGCATCGGCTGCAAGCGCAATCTCGACGAGATTCGCGACTGGATGATCATGACTGCCGATGAGAAGCAGGCTGTCCTCGACCGGATCCAGGGCAAAGATTGATTGCAGCTTTGGTAAACGGCCTTCCTCAGACTTGATCTGAGGGTTCGGGGGGGCGCGGGCCGTCACTGTGATCTGCGTTGGCCTGCTCGTCGATCGCATCGAGCCCGGTGCCATGGCGGATTTGCCAAGACCCATAGGCATCGCGCGAGCGATCACGCGCCGCCGAGAGTTCGGAGACCAAGCGGAAGGCCTCGCCTCGCGTCAGGTGTTTGGCCTCCTCTTCGATCTGCGCCGCCAACTCCGCCAACTCACTGGCCCCGAAGAGGCCAGCCGAGCCCTTTATCGAGTGGCAGACCTTGACCAGGGTCGCGCTGTCCATCTCCTTGGCGGCATGTCGCAAGACCTCCATGCGCGTATCCAGATCTGACAGGAAGTCGCCGATCAGCTCGGTTGCCAGGGCCCCACCGGCACCGGCGACCAGGTCATCCAAAGCAGCGGAATCCAGCGGATCTTCAAAGTCCGGTCCGCTTGTGCGCAAGGTCGTGCTCTCCTCATCCCGCGACACCTTCATCCAGCGCTGCAGTGCCTGCAACAGGCGGACAGGATCGACGGGTTTGGCAATATGGCCATTCATCCCAGCGCTCAAGCAATGCTCGACATCGACCGGTTTGGCATTGGCAGTCAGTGCAAGAATTGGTGCATCACGGCAGGCGCCGTTACCGGCGCGTATGGCTTCGGTTACGCCCAAGCCATCCAACCTGGGCAGGACAATGTCCATCAAGATCAGGTCGAAGCGCTTCCTGTCAGCCAGCTCGACTGCCGCTGCACCATCATTGACGGATTCCGCCCGCAAGCCCATCCGTTCCAGATAGGCCAGAATCAAGCGTCGGCTGATTCGGTCGTCCTCCACCACCAAGACGCTGGGATTGCCATGAAAGCGTAGGGCACCCTGCTCTAGCAGCGGATGCTCGCGATCACTCGACGGCAAGGTCAGGGGCATGGGAATACGAGAGATCGGTGCCTCGAAGACAAAGCCTTCGCTCAGATGAAGTCTGCCGCCCATAGCTTCCACCAAGCGCCGGGTCAAAAGCAGTCCGGAGGACTCCAAGGTGTCCGGGAGCAACTCTTGCGGCGCCAAGTTCAGCATTTTCGACCAACGCTCTCGCGACGGTGCCCGGTCCGAGAGGCCGATCTCGCAGCGCAGCAACAGCGCTGAGGATGCGGAGCCCTGCGGCACGACCAGAGAAAACCCAAGCGTCAGCTGTCCGCCGTCGGCCTCTGCCAGTGCATGATCCAAAAGCGTAACGATCACCTGTAGGAGGCGCGTGATATCGCCCTTCAAATGCTCTGGCAGACTTGGATCCGGTAAGGGTGCTAAGGTCACGCCGCTGGTCTCCGCGCCTGAACCCAAGAAGGCCATCGGTACCTGCCACAGCTGTTCGGACTCGAACTCAACAGCCATCAGTCCTAGCTCGCCGCGTTGCGGATCCGCCAGTACCGGTAGGTCTTCAATCATACGTGAGATCAGGCTATGTGCTTGGAACGCTGTCTCCAGATAGATTTTGGCGCGATCAGATTGGCGCTCCTCGGAAAGCAGCGTGAGCATATGATCTAGCACTGCTGATGGAAGTGAGGTGGCGCCGCGCAAGGCTGCCAAGTAGGCCGTCCTTTTTCGCAGATCCGCCTGCAGGTTTGCCTCGTTCACCTTCCAGTCGGTTATGTCTACGCGCAAACCGGCGCGCCCGCCCTCTCCGGTCGGCCGCTCTTCGATCTGGACCCATCGCCCGTTGCCGAACTGCATGTGAATTGGTCCCTGCGGATGACGGTGCAAACGCAAGCGCTCGGCAATCCAGTCTTCGCCCTTGCCGTCGGGGTCAGCATAGAGGCCGTGCTGAAGTCCCATGTGGATCGTCTCTTCGAAGGTCATTCCTTCTCTAACTGGCAGATCAAACGACCTTCGATACCAATCATTGAAAAGAACCAGACGGTCCGCGCTGTCGAAGTAGGCAAAGCCATGGGCAAGGGTGTTGAGGGCGCCGATAACTTGCTCTCTGGACGCCTCTGCTTCGCTCATCCTCTGCTCGGTCATGCGATTGTTCCGGAGCAGCAATCCGAGGGCGAAGAGAAGCGCCAAGGGTCCGACAATACCGAGAACCGTCAGGGTCTCGATCTCATCGGCAATCTGACCGGACAGTCGATCTGTCCGCTCCATAACGATCAGAGAGAGGCCATTCAAGGACTCAGCCAGTGTCGCAAGCGCAACTTCAAGAGACAACAAAGAACCCTCGGTCACTTCGCCAAGTAGAAGTTCACGTTGCCACTCCTTGAGCATGGCCAGAACCTCGACGAGCACCGTCAGTTGACCGTACCTCTGGGAAAAGTCCTCGCTTGCGCTATGCTTTTCTAGGGATTGAAGATGAGCGATGACAGTCTCAAGGTGGAGCGAAAAGCTATCCCCAGGGTGGCTCTCCGCCTGCCCGCTGCTCGGGCTCGCTTGCGAGATGTCGACGATGGCTTGTCGCAAAAGCAACGCTGATCGCTCAGTCTGCTCAACATCCCAGAGCAACTCTCCGAAGGTTAGTTTCTGAAGGCGTTCATGGTCGCTACTGAGGCGTTGCACGTAGACAAGAGCGCCTGCGAAGCATCCAACCGCGAGCACCGTCAAGACCGAAATCATTGCCCAAGTCGCACGCGCGCTCATGATCCCCCTCCTCCTGAACGATCGTTCTGCAAATGAACGTCGTTCCTGGATTGAACTGAAGCGTCGAACAGGCTGCAGCGACCAGCTGCGCTGCTCTCGCTTCCATGATTCGGGGGCGCAAAGGTTTTGGGTCGCGTTTCCTTCTCTTCCTCAAGAGGCACGTCGGGCACCAAATCCTAAGTTTCCCCCTTCCCCACATCCATGAGATAACACAAATGCGAAAAATGCAAGTCGTGAGTTGCTGCCGGACGGTCACCCTCGACGCGCGGTTTGCTACCGCGCCTCCGCAACTTTTTGCGAAACGCGACCTGCGTCGAGCGATCTTCGACCGGCCCTTTCGCGGCTCAGCTGTCCTTCATTTTCAAAGCGGCGATGAACGCCGACTGTGGAATCTCGACATTGCCGAACTGGCGCATACGCTTCTTGCCGGCCTTCTGCTTGTCCAGGAGCTTGCGCTTGCGCGAGATGTCGCCGCCGTAACACTTGGCCGTCACATCCTTGCGCATCGCAGACACGGTCTCGCGGGCAATGATGCGACCGCCGATGGCGGCTTGAATGGCAATTTTGAAGAGCTGCTTGGGAATCAGATCCTTCAAACGCTCGCAGAGCTGCCGACCGCGCACTTCCGACTGTGCCCGATGCACGATCATCGAAAGCGCATCAACTGGCTCCTGGTTCACCAAGATCGAGACCTTGACGAGATCGCCTTCGCGATAGGTCTCGATCTGATAGTCGAAGGAGGCATAGCCACGCGTTGCCGACTTCAGCCGATCATAGAAATCGAAAACGACCTCGTTCAGAGGCAGCAGATAGGTCACCATTGCGCGGCTGCCGACATAGGTCAGCTCGATCTGCTCGCCGCGGCGATCCTCGCAGAGCTTTAGCACCGCGCCCAGAAAGTCGTCCGGCACCAGGATCGTCGCCTTAATCCAAGGTTCCTCGATGAAGTCGATCTTCACCGGATCCGGCAGATCGGCTGGGTTGTGCACCTCCAGCAGCGACCCATCATTCAAATGCACCCTGTAGACGACCGAGGGGGCGGTGGTGACCAGGTCAAGATCGAACTCTCGCTCCAGCCGCTCCTGCACGATCTCCAGATGCAGAAGCCCCAAGAATCCGCAGCGAAACCCGAATCCCAGAGCAGCCGAAGTTTCTGCCTCGTACTGGAAAGAGGAATCGTTCAAGGCCAGCTTCGCCAAGGAATCGCGCAGGTCTTCGTACTCGGCCGCCTCAGATGGAAAGAGGCCGCAGAAGACCACCGGAACCGATGGCTTGAAGCCGGACAGCGGCTCAGTTGCCGGCTTTCGATCTTCCGTGATCGTATCGCCGATCTTGGTCTCGTGGATGGTCTTGATCCCGGCGACCAGATAGCCGATTTCGCCCGGGCCCAGAGACTGCTGCGCCACCTTGCGCGGTGTGAGCAGCCCGACCTCCACCGCCTCATGCGACGCCCCCGTCCCCATCAGGCGCAGTTTCGCGCCCTTGCGCAGGGTCCCGTTCACCACACGGGTCAGGATCACCACACCCAGATAGGGGTCGTACCAAGAATCCATCAACAGGGCCTGCAACGGCACATCAGTCTCGCCCTTCGGCGGTGGCAGCCGCTCGACCACAGCTTCCAGGACTTCGGCGACCCCACTGCCGGTCTTGGCAGAGATTTCCAGGGCGTCGGTGGCATCCAGCCCGATCACCTCCTCGATCTGCTGCTTGATACGCTCCGGCTCGGCCGCCGGCAGGTCGATCTTGTTCAATACCACGATGATCTCGTGATCGTTGTCGATCGCCTGGTAAACGTTGGCCAGGGTCTGCGCCTCGACGCCCTGGCTGGCATCGACCAGCAACAGAGAGCCCTCGCAAGCCGCCAGCGAGCGGTTGACCTCGTAGGCGAAGTCTACGTGGCCTGGCGTGTCGATCAGATGCAGATGATAGGTCTCGCCGCTCTTGGCCTTGTAGGTCAGGCGAACGGCCTGGGCCTTTATCGTGATGCCTCGCTCGCGCTCCAGATCCATGGAATCCAGGACCTGATCCTTCATCTCGCGATCGGAAAGGCCGCCACAGAGTTGGATGATCCGATCGGCCAGGGTCGATTTCCCATGGTCGATGTGGGCAATGATGGAAAAGTTCCGGATGTGGGACAGGTCGCTCATGTCGCCTTCGTTCGCAAAAACCAGAGCACTAGGCAAGGGGGCCGACCCCCGAGGTCCAGGAAAAGCGCTCGTAAAAAAATCTCTGGGCACCGGGTACTCTTAGCGAGGGCCTTACGTATAGCTCTCCAGGAGCAAGCCTACGGTCCCCCAACCACATTTGGCTGCTCCGCTTCGATGTGGTGCGGCTCGCCGCCGCCCCTTCCCCCCCTCTCAGGTCGGCGGGTCGCACCACCTCACTCCTAAAATTGAGCCGCTCTAGCTCCGCAAAGTCGCTCCGCAGGCCTTGTTCACGGCGGCGACGATCTTTGCCATAGCGGCCTCGATCTCCGCATCCTTCAGGGTCGCGGTCCTCGGCTGCAAGGTAACGGCGATCGCCAAAGATTTCTTGCCCTCCGGCAGGCCGCTCCCCTCGTAGAGGTCGAAGAGACGAACGGAGGAAACCAGGTTTCTCTCAGCCGAGCGTGCGGCACGAACCAGAGTTTCGGCCGGCACCTCGCGGTCCAGCACGAAAGCCAGATCGCGCTCTACCGCCTGGAAGGCGGAGATTTCCGGTGGAGCCTTCGTCTTCCCTTTGGCTTTCGGGAAGGGGATTCGATCCAAGAAGACTTCGAAGCCTGCTGTCTTGCCCTTCAGACCATAGGCGCGAGCCACCTTGGGGTGCAGACTGCCAAAGACGCCCAGCACCTTGGGTCCGAGACGCAACTGACCCGACTGGCCCGGATGATACCAGCGCGGCGCCTCGCGGCTGACCTGCAGGTTCTCGACCGGTGCGCCGAGGACCTCCAGCACCGCCAGTACGTCGGCTTTGGCGTCGAAAGCGTCGACCGGTCGGCTCCCGTCCTGCCACTGCCGCCCCACCGCCAAGCCATGCCTGAGGCCGCTGGCCAGCCAGGGTTCGCCGTCGGGCGTGTCATCCTGATAGACCGGACCGACCTCGAACAACCCTAGGTCAGGGCTACCCCGATCGGCATTACGCTGCAGAGCGGCTGCCAGATTTCCCAAGACCGAGGGACGCATGACGTCCAGCTCGCTGGAGATGGGATTCACCAGTCGGAGGGTTTCGTCGATCTCGCCAAAGAGCGCCGCCTGCCGACCGTCCATGAAGGAAAAGGTGATGACCTCGTCCAGCCCGCGCCAGGCAAGGGTTTGCCTCACCTGGGTCCGACGCCGCTGTTCGGGCGTCAGCACCGCGACAGGCAGATCGCCATGGCGCGGCAGTGGGGTGACCGGGATCGAGTCATAACCCTCGATGCGCAGTACTTCTTCCACCAGATCGGCCTCGCCATCGACATCCGGGCGCCAGGTCGGCACCAGGCAATCCAGCACGCCGTCGCGCTCGTTCACAGCGAAGCCCAACGCCGTCAGGATGGCAGCCTGCCGCGCCTTCGGCACAGAGACACCACCCAGGCTCTCGACCCGCTCCGGGCGCAGGCGCACCCGCTGCTCCGGGGCCGGGATGGTACCTGCCAGAACCGGACGACTGGCCTCGCCGCCGCAGATCTCGAGAATCAATGCAGTCGCAACTTCAATGCCCCAGCGCAGCCCCTCCGGATCGATACCGCGTTCGAAGCGGTAACGCGCGTCGGAGCCGACTCCTAACCGACGCCCGGTGCGTGCCACCCGAATGGGATCGAAGTAGGCCACCTCCAGAAAGACGTTCTTGGTCGCAAGCGTGCAGCCGCTTTCCTCACCACCCATGATGCCGCCAATCGCCTCCGCCGCCGTCTCGTCGGCGATCACCAGCGTCTCGGCGTCAAGGCGGTAGGTCTTGCCATCCAGAGCAAGAACCTCTTCACCCTCACGGGCCATGCGCATGGTGACGTCGCCAGCTACCTTGTCGGCATCAAAGACGTGCAGCGGCCGGTTCAGATCGAAGGTCACATAGTTGGTGATGTCGACCAGGGCGGAGATCGGGCGCAGGCCGATGGCCTCCAAGCGCCGCTTCAGCCAGTTCGGGCTCTCGCAGTTGGTGACGCCGCGGAAGTAGCGACCGGCCACGGCCGGACAATAGACCTCTGCCTCGCCCGGCTCGATATGCCAGCGAATAGGACTTTCGAAGCTGCCTTCGTGCTGCTCCAGGACCAGCGGCTTGACCGTGCCCATGCCCGCAGCTGCCAGGTCGCGGGCAATGCCGCGAATGCCCAGAGCCTCGGCATGGTTCGGCGTGATCGCGATTTCGATCACCGGATCATTCATACCCAGGATCTCGGACAAGGGCGTGCCGACCGCTGGTTCGCCCTCAAGATCGATGATGCCGTCATGCTCGTCCGACAGCCCCATCTCGCGCTCGGAGACCAACATGCCGTTCGATTCGACGCCGCGAATCTTGCCGGGCTTGAGGTCCAGGCCGGTACCGGGAATGTGGCTTCCGGGCGGAGCGAAGACGCCGTACATGCCGGTGCGGGCGTTGGGTGCACCGCAGACCACCTGCGACGTACCCTCGGCATGCTCCACCGTGCAGACACGCAACCGGTCGGCATTGGGATGCTGTTGGGCTTCGCGGACATAGGCCACACGGAAGGGCGCCAGCGCAGCCGCCGGGTCTTCGACGCCTTCCACCTCCAAACCGACGAGCGAAAGCTTGGTGACGATCTCCTCGAAGGAGCGATCGGTCTCCAGATGATCCTTCAGCCAGGACAAAGTGAGTTTCATGACTGCTGCCCCCTAGAGACCGCGCACCATGGAGGGAACCTCCAAGGGCAGGAAGCCGTTATGGCGCATGCGTCTGATATCGCTCTCGAAGAAAGGTCTGAGATCGGGAATGCCGTACTTCAGCATGGCAATACGTTCGATGCCCATGCCGAAGGCGAAGCCTTGGTAGCGGGCCGGATCGAGGCCGCAGTTCTCCAGCACCTTGGGATGCACCATGCCGCAACCCAGAATCTCCAGCCAATCCTTGCCACCACCGATCACCAGACGACCGGCAGAGCGTTCACAGCCGATATCGACCTCGGCCGAGGGTTCGGTGAAGGGGAAGTAGCTCGGCCGGAAGCGAACCGGCAGATCCTCGACGCCGAAGTAGGCACGCAGGAAAGTCACAAGCGTGCCCTTCAGGTGACCCATGTTGGTGGCCTCGTCGATCACCAGGCCTTCGACCTGATGGAACATGGGACTGTGCGTGGCGTCATGGTCAGAGCGGAAAGTGCGTCCCGGACAGATAATCCGGATCGGCGGCTTCTGGCTCTGCATGGTGCGGATCTGCACCGGCGAGGTGTGGGTGCGCAGCACTTTCTGCCGCCCTTGGGCGTTCGGCGGCAGATAGAAGGTGTCTTGCTCCTGACGCGCTGGATGATCGGGCGGAATGTTCAGCGCCGTGAAGTTATGGAAATCGTCCTCGATGTGCGGCCCCTCGGCCCAAGAGAAACCCATCTCGCCGAAGATCGCGATCAGCTCCTCAACCGTCTGCGGCAGCGGGTGCAAACGGCCGACATGGCTGGCGCGCGGCGGCAGCGACACGTCGATCTGCTCGGCCTCCAGCCGCTTCTCCAGCTCGATATCCTGCAGCGCAGCCTTGCGTAGTTCGATAGCAGCCTCGACGGCTTGCTTCAGGCGGTTCAAGGCACGCCCGGCATCCTTGCGCGCTTCCGGCGCCAAGCCGGAGAGGCCCTTCAGTTTTTCGGTCAGACTGCCCTTGCGGCCCAGAATGGCGACGCGCGCGGCCTCCAGGCTTGCGCTGTCGCTGCTGTCGGCGACCTGCTCGAGCAAGCCGGCCTCCAGCGCGCCAAGTCCCTCGGCGCTCCAATCCTGCATCTCGTCCCTCACTTTTCGGATGTGCGGCGGATGCTTAGCGCCGATCGCGGGGTATGCCAAGGCGCGGTGTCGCTTCAGCAACCCCCCGATCGGCAAGCCCCGCGCACAGGCTATTCATACGTGGCTAACGTCAGGCTGCCCCCAAACGGGGATCGCAGCCACCAAGCTAGCGGCCCAATGCGGCGCTGGCCTGCTCGACCAGGCTCTTGAAGGCGTCGGGCTCACGCACGGCGAGGTCGGCCAGGATCTTGCGGTCCAGACCGATGCCCGCCGTCTTGAGCCCGTGCATAAACTGCGAGTAGGTCAGGCCATGCAGGCGCGCGCCGGCGTTGATCCGCTGGATCCAGAGACCGCGGAAATCGCGCTTGCGGTTGCGGCGATCGCGATAGGCATACTGCAGCGACTTCTCCAGGCGCTGAAGCGCCGGACGGAAGCTGCTCTTTGAGCGGCCGCGGAAACCTTTGGCCTGATGTAGAACCTTTTTGTGGCGGGCATGGGCGGTGGTACCGCGCTTGACGCGTGCCATATCGTAACGTCTCCTTAAATTCGCAGAGTTCTGAAACGCTTAGCCGTTCGGCAGGAAGTGCCGACGCACGGTGCGCGCGTTGCTCTCGTCCAGCACGAAGGTGCCGCGCGCCTGGCGCTTCATCTTCGGGGACTTGGCGGAGAAGTTATGGCGCTTGTAGGCCACGCCGGCGCGGACTTTGCCCTTTGCCGTCAGCTTGAAGCGCTTCTTGGCGCCACTCTTGGTCTTCATCTTCGGCATTTCGGACTCCTTCGAACCTGATGTGGAGGAAGCCACCGTCGTTGTCACCGACGGCGAGACGCGGCCAAGGCATGCCTTGGGGCCCGACCGCTCTTAGCTTCGGAAAGCGCGGTATATAGAGGGCTCGATCATGCTATGCAAGACAAAGCGGGACCATGCAGGTCTGCCCTGCCATAGGAAGCGATTCGACCGCACGACATCAGCCCTTTACGCTCGCCATCAAGCCGGCGGTAAGTCCTTCTCCAAGCCTGCGTCCAGCAAGGCCTGACGGGCTGCCAAGCCGAGCGCATCGACGACGCATAGCCGGCGTGGAAAGATCCCGACTGATCCCTCGGTGAAGGAGATGTTGCTGTCGAAGACATGCGCCTCGATCCCGGCATCGCGCAGCACAGCCTGGGCAAAACTCAAAAGCACGGGATCTTGCGTTTCCAATATCGTCAGCATTCGGATTTCCAAGTTCTTAGGGGTCATTCATTAGTCGAGCTGGGCCGCTGATCTGCGAGGCAGCACTGGCTGGCGGTTCAAGGTTCCGGCGCTACCAGTTTCCGGCGCTTCCAGTTTCCGGCGCTTCCAGATTAGAGACCCATGCGGGCCAGGACCTTGCGGGCCGCGGGCCGCGCGCCGCAGCGAGCAAGCCAGGCTACGGTGCTGCCGTAAGGCGCGAGATCGCCGCCGCTGACAGCCACCCAGCCCAAGACCGCGACCAGGTTGACATCGGCCACGGTGAAGCGTTCGCCCACGAGATAGCCGTGCTGGTCGATGTGCGCCTCCAGGGACTCCAGGGGCCGCCTTAACTCTTCCATCGCCGGGGGGATCTTTGTTGGGTCGTGCTCGCTCTCATCGCCCAGGAAGCCATTCATCAGCATGATCAGCGCCGGCGGCTCGATCGCAGTAGCCGTCCAGAAGGCCCAGCTCAAGAGCTGCCCATCCTCGGCAAGGTCCTGCGGCCCGAAGGCACCACCGTACTTGCGGGCGATATAGTGGTTGATGGCGTAGGATTCCCAGAGGCACAGACCCTCATCCTCCATGCTCGGCAGCTTGCCCATCGGATTGACCGCCAGAAGGCCGGCATGGCTGCGCGCCTCCTCTGCGGTTACCGAGATCGCCTCATAGTCCAGGCCGATCTCCTCCGCCAACCAGAAGCAACGATAGGCCCGCGTACGCGGCGCACCGAAAATCCGCACTGTCATTTCCGATTATGGTCCTTCGCTTGCGGGCAGGCTGGCGGCGCCCAATGTCTAGTCTTCCAACGTCACATCGATCGGCGCTGGGGCGCCCAAAGACTTAAGGACGAGGTACCATGGACGACAAGACCCGCACCGAATTGGAAGCAGCCACTTTCCGTCGGCTGGTCGAGCATCTGCGCGGCCGTACCGACGTGCAGAACATCGACCTGATGAACATGGCGGCTTCTGCCGCAACTGCCTGTCGCGCTGGTACGGAGAGGCCGCCACGGAGCAGGGACTCGCGGTGGACAAGGAGACCGCCCGCGAGCTGGTTTACGGCATGCCCTATAGTGAGTGGAAGGACAAGTACCAGACCGACGCCAGCGATGCGCAAAAGGCCGCGTTCACCGAATCGATCAAGCAACACGGCTAAGCGCCTAAATCTGCCTTATCCACACTCTTCCACAGGCCTCCGGCGTTGCCCAAGGGGCCTGGAGGTCACTAGTCTCACCGCCTTGCGACAACGGTCCTGGTAAGGAGGCCAGTATGGACGAAGAGAGCGGCAGTTATGCGCCCGAGACAGCTTCCAGCAGCCCCTCTGAGCCCTCGGTTGGCGGGATCGCGGCCGATCGCTTAAAGTCCTTCATTGAGCGTATCGAGCGCCTGGAGGAGGAGAAAGCAGCCCTGGCCGGCGACATTCGCGAGGTCTTTGCCGAAGCCAAGGGCAACGGCTTCGATACCAAGATAATGCGCCAGGTGCTGAAGCTCAGAAAGTTGGAGCAAGACGACCGGCAGGAGCAGGAGCACCTGCTGGATCTCTACAAGCGCGCACTTGGCATGGAGGTCTGACGCCTGCCTTAGGAAGGCAAGCATCGGAACGTTCAGGTGGGGACACTCGACATCACGGCACTGCCGCTCAGGCACTATCGCCATCGTGCATGGGACAGCGCGCGCTGGCAGGGTTTCGAGCCGCGCGCCGGCGACATTCTGGTCTGTACGCCTTACAAGGCAGGCACCACCTGGACGCAGATGATCTGTGCCTTGCTGATCTTTCAGCAAGCGCCCTTCGATCGTCCGCTGGCTGAGATATCGCCCTGGATGGACTTGTTGTCAGTCCCGGTCGAGCAGATCCATGCGCTCTATGCCGCCCAGAGCCATCGGCGCATCATCAAGACCCATACGGCCTTGGATGGTCTACCTTGGTACCCCGAGGCGACCTACATCTGCGTCGCGCGCGATCCCAGAGACGTCTTCGTCTCGATGATGAACCACATGGCGAATGCAAACCCGGACGCAGACGTCCTCTTCCTGCGCGAACCTCGCGAGGATGAAGCGGTGTCAGACGAGCTCCCGGAGGATCCCAACGAACTCTTCCACTATTGGTTGACCCACGGCAGCTTTCCTTGGGAATGCGACGGCGCGCCCTATTGGTCCCTGTTCCACCATGGCGAAACCTTTTGGGCTGAGCGCGACCGGCCCAACATCCAGGTTCTGCACTACAGGGACTTGAAGGCCGATCTTGAAACGCAGATGCGCCGTCTGGCAGCGGCGCTCAAGATCGAGGTTGCCGAGGAACGCTGGCCCGCGCTGGTCGAAGCCGCCGGCTTCGAGGCCATGAAGAAGAACGCCAACAACTTGGCCCCCGACACAAACTACAAGATGTGGAAGGACAATGCGCGCTTCTTCCACAAGGGCCAATCGGGGCAGTGGCGCAACCTGCTGTCACCAGAGAGTCTGGCCCTCTTCGAACAGGTGGCCAAGCGCTATCCCTCTGACTTCGTCGATTGGCTGGTCGACGGCAGCTGAGAGGAGGGATTGCGCCGATCAATCCCCCCCTTTAACGCTAAGCTCTACTGCAGCGCGCTGGTCTTGGCATTGAAGAGTGCCAGGCCACGCAGCAGGTCGAGCGCACGGCTCAGCTGATAGTCATTGGTCGGGCTGACGCCGCCCACAGTCGGCTCGTCCGGCTTGGAATCGTCGCTGACGGCATCCTCGCCCTCGCCATCCTCGGAAGCAGCTGGTGCAGCCTCGCCCTCGCCCTCTTCGTGCGGGTTCTCAAGAGAACCTCGAAGATCCTCTTCGTGACGCACATTGCCTAGCTCGATGGCCTCAATCGTGGCTAACTCGACCTCAATGTCCGGCTCGATACCCGTCGCCTGGATGGAAACGCCGGAAGGTGTGTAGTAGCGGGCCGTGGTCAACCGCATGGCGCCGTGACCGGGCAGAGGGATGATGGTCTGCACCGAGCCCTTGCCGAAGGTGCGCGTGCCCATGAGGATGGCTCGGCGATGATCCTTAAGGGCGCCCGCCACGATCTCGGAAGCTGAAGCCGAGCCGTCGTTGATCAGGATCACCAGCGGCACGCCGTCGGTCAAATCCCCTTCTCTGGCATTGTAGCGCTGCATGTCTTCTTCGTTGCGGCCGCGCGTGGAGACGATCTCGCCCTGATCCAGGAAGGTGTCGGTGACCGAGATGGCTTCGTTCAGCAGGCCGCCCGGGTTGTTGCGCAGGTCCAGGACGAAACCAACCAGGCGATCGCCTAGTTCTTCCTCGATCTCGTTGATCGCCTCCTCCAGACCCTCGGTGGTCTGCTCGTTGAACTGGGTCAGCCGGATGTATCCGATGTCGCCTTCCGTGCGATGACGTACCGAAGCGACCGTGATGATGTCGCGCACCAAGGTCACGTCGAAGGGCTCTTCCTCGCCGCGCAGAATGGTAATGGTGACCTCTGTCCCGACTTTGCCCTTCAGGCGGTCGACAGCCTCGTTCAGGGTCAGACCCTGCACTGTCTCCCCTTCGATCTCGGCAATAAGATCACCGGCCTTCAGTCCCGCACGCGCAGCAGGGGTTTCGTCGATCGGTGCAATGACCTCGACAAAGCCGTCCTTCATGGTGACTTGGATGCCGAGACCGCCGAACTCGCCGCGCGTCTGCTCCTGCATTGCATCCAACTCGTCACGATCGAGGTAGCTGGAGTGCGGATCCAAATCGGTGAGCAGGCCACGAATGGCCGCCTCGATCAGCTCCTCGTCCGTCACCTCGTCGACATAGTCGACACGGACGCGCTCCAGCACATCACCGAACAGCTTGAGCTGGCGATAGGTTTCCTTGGTTGGCTCCTCTGCACTCGCGGGAGCACCCAAGGTCACCACCACAAGAGCGAAAGCCGTCGCGGCAGCCAAGTGACGCAAAGTCATCGTTTTCCTTATCCTCATGGTTTGGCGCGTTCGAACCAGGGCTCCGGGTCGATGGGCCCGCCGTTGCGCCGCAATTCAACATACATCTCTGAGTTGGTCTCTGAACCCTTTGCTAGGGTGCCAACCGGCTCTCCCGCAACGACCCGCTGACCCAACAGCGCGTCGATCATTCCCAATTCCGATAGAACGGAATGATATCCCCCGCTGTGTTCCAGGATCAAGACGAGGCCGTAGCTGCGGAACGGTCCGGCATAGACCACCACACCGTCGTAGGGGGCCGACACAAGCGCGCCCGCGCGGCCCGATATCCGAAGCCCCTGACGGTCACCGCTACGTGCCGAGAAGGGCTTCACCACCTCACCCGCAATCGGCCAGACCATCCCCCCCGGCTCCTCGGGGAGCGGCGGTAGGTCCCGCAGCGAGACCACTTCCGGGGGTGGTGGCGCACTCTGGCGTTCATCGGGGCGCAGGGTATCGTTCTGCTGCGGTGCGGCCTCTTCCTGTGGCCTGGAGCTGGCGAGTTCCTGCAGCAGCGCCTGGTCGACCCTGCCGTCGGCGGTCAGCGCGACGCGCCGATCCTTCGGCGGTGAGGGTGGCACCTGAGGCGGACCGAGCGCGACCCGCCGTGCAGCTGAATCAATCAAACCTTTCAAGTCTTTAGCGGAACTTGCCAGGACAATGGCCTCACTCTCCGCCGCACTGCGCTCACTCTCCGTCACTTTTAGGAGATCGCGGCGACGCTGCAGCAATTGAGCCAGACGCTCTTCCTCCGCGCGCAGCACGCGCTTTGCCTCCAGGGCTTCCTTGTTCTCTTGTTCGATCTGTTTCTCCAAGCCCTTGAGGTCGGCAACCTCGTGGCGCAGCTTTGCGGCCTGGGCCTCCAGCCGCGGGACCAGGCGACGCATCACCAGACCGGCGCGCACCATCTCGCCGGGTGCACCCGGTCGGGCAATCAGCACCTCGGGCGGCAGCAGCGACAGCCGTAAAAGCGCGCTGGTCAGGACCGAGAGCCGCTGGCGAGCGACGATCAGCTCCTCGCGCCTGAGCGCCGATTCCTCGATCAGAGTGACCAGCGTGATCTCGACTTGAATCAGTTCCTCTTCCCAGAACTGGGTCTTCTCGACCACGGCCGCCAACTCTTGGCTTAGGGCCTCGCTCTCGCGCGCCAAGGCCGACTGCCGCGCAGCCAGCTTGTCGGCCCGCTCCTGCGTTGCAACGATCGCCGACTCCAGCTCCTTCAGCTTCTCGGTCTGATCGCTGTCCTGCGCACGCAGGCTGGGAGCAATCAGGACGCAGAGGCAAGCGGCTATGAGGGACGCGGTGCGGAACAAGGGTATAGGGATCCCCAACGCTAGGCCGCAGCCGATGCGGCAGCAGGTTCAAAGAGCGAGCGACCGGTCATGACGGCTGGCTGTGGCAGGCCCAGCAGCTGCAGCAGGGTCGGGGCAACGTCGGCCAGACGCCCGTCGAAGAGGCTGTCGAACTGTTTGGGCGCAACAGCCAGAATGACCGGCACGCGGTTCATGGTGTGGGCCGTATGGGCCTGCCCGGTCTCCGCATCGCGCATGCGTTCGGCATTGCCGTGATCGGCCGTGATCACTAGAGCGCCGCCAGCCGCGGTGACAGCTGCTTCCAAGCGTGCCATGCAGCCATCGACGAAGGTCGCCGCCTCAATCGCCGCCTGCAGATTGCCGGTGTGGCCCACCATGTCGCCGTTGGCGTAGTTCACAACGATAAGGTCAAAGCGGCCCGACTCGATCGCAGTCACCAGTTTATCGGTAACCTCACCTGCTGCCATCTCCGGCTTCAGATCGTAGGTCGCGACCTTCGGCGAGGGCACCAGGATACGCTCCTCGCCCGGAAAGATCTCTTCGCGGCCGCCGTTCAAGAAAAAGGTGACGTGGGCATACTTCTCTGTCTCGGCGATGCGCAACTGCTGCCAGCCCTGCTGGGAGACACAAGCGCCCAGTGTCTCCTCCAAGGTCGCCGGCGAGAACAGGGTCGAGAGGAAGGCGTTCAGGTGACCGGAGTACTCGACCATGCCGAGCGCAGCGGCGAATGCGGGCGTTCGACCGCGGTCGAAGCCGTCGAAGGCCGGGTCCAATAGGGCGGTCAGAATCTCTCTTGCACGATCGGCGCGGAAGTTGGCCATGATTAGACCGTCACCGTCGGTCATACCGGCAAAATCTCCGATCGCAGTAGGCGGGACGAACTCGTCGGTCTCGTCACGATCGTAGGCTCGCTGCAGTGCCGAAGCAGCATCGGCCGCGCGCGCTCCCTCACCCCGAACCATGCAGTCGTAGGCACGGCCAACGCGGTCCCAGTTCTGGTCGCGGTCCATGGCGAAGTAACGGCCGCTGATGCTGGCCAAAGGCGCCTTGGTCTTGGTCTGAAAGTCGCTCAGGAATGCACCTGCAGACTTCGGCGGCGTATCGCGACCGTCGAGGAAGGCATGCACCAGAACCTCCAGCCCCTCGGCGCGCAGCAACTCTGCAAGGCCGGCCATCTGGTCCTGGTGGGAATGCACACCGCCGGGAGACAGCAGACCCATCATATGAACACGGCCGCCGGACTGCTTCATATCAGCTATAAAGGACGTCAACTCATCCGAGTCTGAGAGGCGGCCTTCGGCGAGCGCCTGGTCGATGCGCGGCAGGTCCTGCATCACGACACGTCCAGCGCCCAGGTTCATATGCCCCACTTCCGAATTGCCCATCTGGCCGCTGGGCAGACCGACCTCCAGCTCGGAGGCATCGATCAAAGCATGCGGTCGGGTCTGGGTCAGCCGGTCGAGGCAAGGCGTATCGGCAAGCGCTATCGCGTTGTCGGATGCCGGCTCACGCGCACCCCAACCATCCAGAATACACAAAACCACCGGGCGCGGTTGCCCTTCCCCACCGGCGCCGCTGCCACCGCCACCAGACGCAAGCGTCATGCTTCAGACCTCCGATTCGCCTGTCTCATCCTCATCTACCTGGGGCTTATAGACCGTTTCGCCCAGATTGATGAGCCGGGAAAGCGGGGAAATTACGGTGCTGTGAAGGCAGCGGCGCGGCCATTCGGCTCAACGCGACAACCAAAAGTGCAAACTGGGCAGGCTGGCAGTCAGGCGGACTGGCGTATCAGATGGACGCCGGGCAGACCGGCGACCGAGGCTCCGAGCGCCAGGTTGTGACGTCTGTTCTGGGCGCTGCGGAAGGCGTGCTCGCGGAGGATCGCTTCGGCCCGGCCGCCTTGGCGAGCAAGCACCGCCTCGAACAGCAGACGATGATCCTCGTGCGCCCGCTCCAGCTGAGCGCGACCATGCAAGCTATCGCCGGTGTCGAAGATGATCGAGCCGGCCGAGGCCAGCGGCAGCAGCGAGACCTGGCGAACGGCAACCGCAATCGCCTTGTTGCCGCTGCCGGCAATGACGGCGCCGTGAAAGTCCAGGTTCATCGCGACCCAGTCCTGACGTGCTTCAGAGGTCGTCACGCCAGCGGCCATCAGTGCCTCAGCTTGCGCCAGGCTGGCACACAGGGCAGCCTCCACCTCCTCCGAGAGGCCGCGTTCTGCCAAAAGGCGGGCTGCCATTCCCTCCAGCTCGCCGCGCACCTCGATGGCGTCCGCGATCTCCGCCAAGGTGAAGGCGCGCACGCGCGACCCACGGTTCGGTTCGCGCAGCAACAACCCCTCGGTCTCGAGCGCGCTCATGGCCAGACGGGCCAAAGTGCGCGACACCTTCAAGGCATCGGCAACGGCCACCTCGCGCAAGCGCTGGTCCGGCGCAAAGGCGCCGTCCAAGATTGCCGCGCGCAAGGCCGTCGTCGCCGCCTCTAACTGCGCACTCACGGGTCAGAACAGCCAGTTTGCATGCAAAATCCTCTCGGAGTCGCCACGCGCGGCCCTCCATACTCTTGACCTATGCATTATTGCATGCATTCCTTGCTGAGACACAAGTGCAATGAGGAATGTCGCAGATGGCCGACGGACAGGGCCCACTGATCGAATGCCCGGAGCGACCGCGTTTCAGCCAGCCGCCGCTGGCGGCCAGCCGGCCGCCGCGCTGTCCGCCTTTCGTCGAGGTCACCTCTTCCGACCAGTTGCTGCCTTACCTGGAGCATGTGGCGCGGCGCCCCTATAACCACGGCCTCAATGCCTGTTGGGATCTGAAGCCGGGCGAGAGGGTGCTTCTTCGGGTCGACAATTGGCACAGCGAGCTGGTGATCGAAGCCTGCAAGAAGCTGCTGGAGAAGCACCAGATTCGTTACGACATCAAGTTCATCGACCGCGGCCCCGTCCGTCAGTGGGTCGGTGCCGACGAGGTGGAGTACTACCTCTTCCGCACCAAAGAACTGGCTCAGTGGATGGACGAGTGGGAGGAGATCGCGGCCAAACAAGAATACGACAAGATCTTCATGGGCTACGGCGGGCCGGTACTGACCGACACCTACGTCAAGATCCAGCGTATGCCCTTCATCACGCCGGAAATCCTGGCCTCGCCGGCGCACAGCATGCCGGCCGAACTCTTGACCGCGCTGGATCGCTGGACTTGGGACCGGGTCAGAAGCTGCAAGCGAGCCCGGATCACCGATCCCGAGGGCACTGATATCGAATTCACCAATCATGCCGGTTACTGGGATGCCAAACGCGAGCGCTACAACGCCGACATCGTCGGGCGCACCTGGGAGGGCAATTCGGAGTTCGGCGCCACCTACCTGCCGGGACACATCACCGGGCGGCCTTGGATCTATCTGCCCGGCAAGGAAGACGGCAATGGTATCATCGCCGGCACCACCAACCATATCGCGCCCTGCGACTGGACCCAGTTGAAGGTCGAAGACTCCAAGATCATGGAGATCAACGCTGGCGGCGCCTTCGGCGACAAACTGCGCGAGGTGATGGAGCAGACAAAGGACATCGAGTACCCGGGCTTTCCCGGCAAGGGCCTGCTCTATTGGTGGGAGGCCTCGATCGGTACCAATCCGCACATCCACCGGCCGCGCAAGGATTTCCCTTCAGGCTTCGTCAACTGCCTCTACGAGCGAGTGCGCTCCGGCGTCATCCACATGGGCTTCGGCACCATCATCTCATCGATGGACGAGCGACGCGCAGCTCGCCTTGGCCACCTGGTCGGCCATTGGCACCTGCACCTCTATTTCCCGACCTATCGGCTGGAGCGTGACGGCGACAACGAGCTCTTGATCGAGAATGGCCGCCTGCTGGGCCTGGATGATCCTCAAATCCGCCGGATCGCCGCCAACTACGGCGACCCCGACCTCTGGCTCGACGAGTCCTGGAATCCGGCAGTGCCCGGCCTAAACATGGCCGGCGACTATTGGGAGCACTATGGCCGCGATCCCCTGCGCTGGGTGACGTCGGAACTGGACATCTGCCGCAACTATCACCCGCTCTTCATGCAGATGGTGGGGGCCGACGACAAGTACTGCAGCGGTAAGGGAGCAGCCTTCTGGAAGGGCGGTTGCTGCGACCACAGCGGTGTCACGGCACCTCAATTGCCGGGCAACTGCTGCGATTAGTTTTTTTGGTCACAGCACCAACCCTCACCCCCCTTTCGTCCGCCCAGGCGCGATTCCTAAATGGGCAGTCTGGAGGAGAAGAGGGCAGGTGTCGAAGAAACAAGAGTGGGAAAAAATGGGAGGTAACTGATATGCGCATGAAGGCTTTGGGGGCTGCGGCCCTGATGACCGCCTGTCTTGGCTGGGCCGGCGAGACGGTCGCCAAGACTCTGACGTTTGCCGAGTTCGGGCCGAATCGCGGCACGCGCGCTGCCGCGCTGCAGTGGTTCGCCGATGAGTTGGAAGCACGTTCCAAAGGCGAGCTTCAGATCGAGTTCTTCTGGGGCAAATCGCTGTTGGGCACCAAGGCGGTGTTGCAGGGCGTGGCCGACGGGGTTGCCGACATGGGCTCGGTCATCGGCTTCTTCACGCCCAAGGAGCTGCGTGCCTACAACATCGGCGATCTGCCGGTCGCGAACTCCGACGTTTGGGTCGGTATGCGTGCGCTCTTTGACCTGGCAAACCACCACCCGGTCTTCCTGGAGGAGTTCGATGCGGCCAACCTGGTTTACATCTCCAACTACTCGACCGGACCGATCCAGCTGATCTGCACCACCAAGGTCGAGACCCTGGAGCAGTTGAGCGGCAAGAAGATCCGCGGCTCCGGCCCCTACGGTAAGACCTTGGCCGCACTGGGGGCCGAGGTGGTGCGCATGCCGCAAGGCGAGGTCTATCAGGCCCTCGACAGCGGCCTGGTCGACTGCAACCAGAATTACTACTACTCCATGAAGGCCTATAAGCAGTACGAGGTCGCCTCCTTCGTGCTGGAGCTGGACTGGGGCCAGAACATGGCCTTCGGCATCATCATGAACAAGCAGAGCTTCGAGGCCTTAAGCGAGGAGGAACGCAAGCTGTTGCACGGCGTTGCGTCAGACTTCGTCGACCATTTCGCCAAGGCCATGATCGAAAGCCAAGTGGCCGACAAGGCGGAAATGGAGGCCGGGATCGACGGCAAATCCATCACCGTCACCCTGCTCTCGCCCGAAGAACATGAAGAGCTGCTGGCCAAGAGCCACGAACAGATCGATGCCTGGAAGAATGACGCCAACGGCGAGGGCCTGGACGGCAATGCCATCATGAAGGCCTACGACGAGGCCGTTGCCAAGTACACCAAGGAGAAAGACGAGAAAGGCTATCCCTGGACGCGCTAGGGGACCTGCAGGAATGGATCCGCTTGGCAAGAGCTTAACGCCGCTTCAGCCGACCTGGCCGGAGCGGCGTTTCGGCGATCTGGCGAACCTTGGCCTGGCGCTGCTTTGTCTGGTCGTCTCGATCACCGTCTTCAGCCGTTGGCTCTTTCGCGGGATCATACCCGACGATGTGCTCTGGGTGCAGGAGCTGATGGTGGTCGTGGTCCTGGCGCCGCTGGGGCTGGTGACCGCAGCGCGCGAGCATATTGAGGTCACGATCTTCACCGAGCGGGCGCCGGACAAGACCAAGCGCTATCTGGCCTGCTTCGGCCATCTGATGGGCCTGATCTTCGTCGGCTTTCTGGCCTGGGCCGCCTGGCGGCTCTTCACTGACGCCTGGGCTTCGGGCGAGTACTACGAGGGCGACCTGCGCGTCCCGCACTGGCTGGGCTATGGTCTGTTCTTCGCCGGCCTCTCTGCCTTCGGTCTGCGCCTGCTGGCCATGCTTGGGCACGACCTGGCAAGCAGGCCCACCCGATAATGGATCCCCTACTGCTGGCGGGTCTGGCGTTGGTGGGCGTCTTCCTGTTGCTGGTCCTGCGGGTTCCCATCGCCTACTGCCTGGGCTCGGTTGCCTGCCTGGGCCTGCTCACCTTCTTCTCCTGGCGCCCGGGCGGCGATTTCGACATCGAACGCGGGCTTCGTCCCACGCTCTCGATCATCGGTTCGACCTCCTTCGGCTTCATCCACAACTATCCGCTCTCAATGATTCCACTCTTCATCGCGCTGGGACACGTTGCCTACCAGGCCGGAATCACGACGGATCTCTACCGCGCGCTACGCGTCGCCTTGGGCCGCACGCCGGGCGGGCTCGCCATGGCCTCGGTCATGGGCTGTGGCGGCTTCTCGGCCATCACCGGCTCCAGTGTCGCCTGTGCAGCTGCCATGGGGCGCATCGCGGTGCCGGAAATGCTGCGTTACCGCTATCGGCCGGAACTGGCCTGCGGCTCGGTCGCAGCCGGCGGCACCCTGGGCTCGCTGATCCCGCCCTCCCTGCTCTTCGTCATCTACGCCATCTTCACCGAGCAGTCGGTGAAGTCGCTCTTCCTCGCCGGTGTCTTACCCGGGCTGCTGTCGCTTGCCGGGTTCTTGTTGACGGTTTGGCTCTGGGTGCGCTTGCGCCCGGGCGATGCTCCCTTGCCGGACAAGGATGAAGAGCGCGTACCTTTGGGGCCGGCCCTACTGGCTACCTGGCCGACCCTGCTGCTTCTCATCGTGGTCGTTGGCGGCATCTATCTCGGCATCTTCACCCCGACCGAGGCAGCGGCGGTCTCCCTCTTGCTCGCGGTCCTGATCGGCTTCGCCACCGGCCGCCTGACCCTTTCGGGTCTCGCTGAGGCAGGCGCAATTGCAATCCGTCAGACGGCCATGATCTTCGCCATCGCGCTCGCCGCCAAGATCTTCGTCGCCTTCGTATCGCTGACGCGCATCACACCGGCCGCTCTAGATTGGGTGGTGAACTCCGGCGCGCCCTTGGTGCTGATCCTGGCAGGCCTGGTGCTCTTCTACCTGATCATCGGGATGTTCCTGGATTCTATCGGCATCCTGGTGCTCACCTTGCCCTTCACCGTGCCGCTGGTGGAGAGCTATGGCCTGGACCTCATCTGGTTCGGTGTCGTGGTGATCAAGCTCTTGGAGATCGGCCTGATCACCCCGCCCATTGGCCTCAACGTCTTCGTCATCAAGTCGGTGGCGCCCAAGGAGGTGCGCCTGGAGCAGGTGTTCCGCGGTGTCGCTTGGTTCCTGTTGCTGGACGCTTTGGTGCTGCTGGCCATCCTCACCATACCGGCCTTGTCGCTCTGGCTGCCTAGTTCAGCTTTCTAGCTGTCAAACACCAGGTCCACCGCCTGCACGACAGCCCGGCGCATGCCTAAAAGCCCGCTCTTGCAAGAGACCTCCAGCTCGAGCGCCGCTTCGGCCACCTCGGGAGTGCTCTCGCCCTCGACGGCGAAAAGGACTTCGGCGACCAGTTGGCGCTGGTCCTTGGCCGTCTTGGGGTCCGCGAAGAGTTGGAAGGTCAAGCGGCTCTGGCCGTCGGTCATGGCGCGCACCAGGCTAGCGTGATGCTCGACCGTTCGCTCGCCGCTCTGATCGATCCGCGCGGTCAGGCTGGGTAGGCCGACGCCCACTTGTGTCAGCAAGAGGTCGAGCCGTGGGAAGAGCTTGGCGCTGTTGGCCTCTGCGGTCAGTGCTAGTTTTCGTTCGCTGGCTTTGATCAGGCTGAAAAGGTCGCTCGGGCTCCAGGCCTTGATGCGCGATACCGGTCCCTGGAAACAGAGGTCGATGCGCGCCTCGCTGATTTGCTGATCGCCCGGCGGTACCAAGCCGACATAGAGCCGCGTGCCGTAGAGCTGCTTGTCCTCCACCGCCACCTTGACGGCGTCGACTTCGCTGGGCAGCAGGATTTCGGCCTTGCGGAAGAGGTCGAAGGCGCCTTGTGGGCGAAAATCACCTGAAAATTCGGGCTCGTTCAATTCCGCTGCACTCAACAACTCGATGGCGCGGCGGCGGGTGCTGCGGTTGATGTCCAGGCTCATGGCGCTTGTCTCCGTTTGGCGACCCGGACCATGGGATCGCCCAGGATGGCGTAGTTGCGGAAGTTCCAGGTACCGAAGCTGTATTGTACGAAGGAGCGTGCGTAGTCGGACAGCGGCCGGCTAAGCGCGGTGAAACCCATGTGGCCACGGTTCTGGCCGGTCAGTTTCTGTTCGATCTGGTAGGAGATGACTTGGCATTGCGCCATGTAGGCCACCGCCATGCGCCGGCAGGTCTCCCGGCCGAGCGCAATGCTCTCTCCGCCCAGCAGTGCATCGAGCAGATCCAGGTAGACCCCGAAGGTCATCGAGGGCCAGGTCTTGGAGGGGTCGTAGTAAGCATATTGATGCGAACGATTGACGTGCCCGAAGACGGCCAGAGGACCGTCTGGATTGGCGAGTGCCGCCGTGGCGAAAGCGGAGAGAAACTCCTCGGGCGGGCGCAGGCGCTGGGGCATGGGGTGATAGAGCCATTCCGGTTGGGTGTCCTGCTGCACCGTGCCGGCGGAATAACAACAGTCGAGGATCAGCACGCCACCCGGCAGGAAACTCCCTTCGGCGGCATCCGTCGCGCCCAAGAGGCCGCTGTCGACATCGCCTTGAAAGTCATCCATGACCGGTGCGCCCTGCCAAAGCTTTTGCTCGGCGAAGACCGCGTCGGGATCGCCCTTCAGCGGGCTCAAGTATTCGTGGCCGTGCGCAGTCAGAAAGGCGATGCTGCCCGGTGGAGCTGCGCGCAGCAGGGCCAAGCTGCGCGCCTTGGAAGCACGGCCACGGGCCAACACCTCGGTCGCCTCGACAAGGTCCGGGTGCCGCGCCAGCGGCTCGACAAGCTCCTGATAGTTCAAATGATTGACGTCATCGCTGTCGGTCGCGATGTAGAGAAGATCACCCGTCTTCTCTTGTTTTTCGGCCGCGATCACCTTCTCCGCGTAGGCGCGGTACGCCTCCGGCCTTGCAAAGGAAAGCCGCCCCAGCCCGGCAAAGCTCTGCAGCAGGTACTGCGCCTCCATAGAAATTTCGGGAAAATCGCCCAGCAGCAGCAGGTAATAGGGGCGCGCCTCTTGCGGCATGTTGGCAAGGCCGGCGCAGACCTCGTCGACGGCAGCGGCATCATGGCCATCCGCCAAGGACATAACCGTACCAGCACGGTGGTCGATGAGCGGCTGCAGTGCCGCCAAGACCTCTGCGCGCTGCGGCAGATCCGGCGTCGCCAACACCGCCCAGTTCGCCTCAGCGCTGCGGTCGCGCGCGCGTTTCAGCAGAGAGTCCGGCATGATGTTGAAGCGATCCAGGCGGCCGAGCATGGCGTCCAACCGGCCGCGTGAGCGCGGTCCCCAAAAAGCCTCCACATAGAGGGGTGGCGTAACCGAGTGGGTCTTGATCTGCACCCCGGCCTGCGTCTCGGAGAAGAGCAGCAGCTTCTGCAGATCGGCCGGATCGAAACTGCCGGCGAGCTGCTTCTCAGGCGCATCGCCCAAGACCAGGACGGGGATTGGATCGGGGCCCGGTTCGGGCTCCACGAAGGGCCAAAGCCTTGCCCAAGTCTCCGGCCCATTGTCCAGCATCATGTGCTCGCTGCCGTCGCTGTCGATGAAGGGCATGCGCAAGGGGACCGCAACCGCGCGACGCCTGGGGCCGACCAACAGGGTGCGCGGTCGCCATGCGGGATAGGGTACAATAGAGAGGAACCAGATCTGCGACCGCTCGGCATCCGGCAACAGCTCTAGGGCATGTTGAGCAATGGGATTTTGGCGCGGTGTGGAGATGTGATTCAAGCTCCTTGATAGGCGCTTTGTATCACACGCTAGGTTCTGACAGATCGTCAATGGGAGAATTCCGAGCCGCTTTTGGTTTGGCACGTTGGGCGACCCTGGTCGTACCGGCGCCAATGTCCGGCTGTCTAAGGAGGCGGTGCTATGGATAGCGCGGACAGGCAGCCCTTAGGACTTACTTCTCCTGCGGTGTCACCAGTCGATGCGAAGCGGTGAGTCTGGCCGCGCATCAGTGCTAGGGAATGCCAATTGGGATCTCCGATTCAAGAAAACAGCCTTGTTTTTCTAATCGTTAACAGGAGAAACAGCATCATCTAAAAGCTATTAGATCACAGCCTCGAATCAAAAAAATACAAAGTTGTCTAGTTCGAAATTTAGACTGCCATCACGTTGCTCTGCACGATCCATTTAGCTTTATCAAGCAGCAAACACCTTCGCCGCTGACCTGCCAACGGAGAATCCTCTCTTTCAAAGCGCGTCCCGCTGGCGCACTACTGCTGCAGAGTGAGCAGGCAGGGCAGAGGCTGAGGGGACACGCATGGCCGTCATTTTTGGATCCGCGGGAGAGAACAACACCCTCACCGGGACAAACGATGTCGACACAATTTATGGGCTCAGTGGCTCCGACCGGATCTATGGCATGAATAGCGCCGACAGTCTCTTCGGCGGTGACGGAGATGATACTCTCTTCTATGGAACCCAGGGTAACGACAGGCTTTACGGCGGCAATGGGAGTGATGGCGCATTTATCGGAGGCAATGGAGCCGATAGCCTCTTCGGCGGCAGTGGGAATGACGACTTCTTCTTCGGCGGCCGCGGCGCCGACAGCCTCTCCGGCGACAGCGGGGATGATTCCTTCTTCATCGGAGGCAGTGGCGGCGACAGCCTCTTCGGCGGCAATGGGGATGATTCCCAATTCAATGGCGGTACCAGTGCTGATTACCTCTACGGCGACATTGGGAGCGATAGACTGTTCTTTGGGGGCAACGGCGCCGACAGACTATTCGGCGGCAATGGTGGCGATATCTCCTTCTCTGGAGACAGCGGCGCCGACAGACTATTCGGCGGCAGTGGGAGTGATGTCTACTTCTTTGGAGGAAGTGGCACCGACAGGCTCTTCGGCGGTAGTGGACGTGAAATCGCCTTCTATGGAGGCAACGGCTCTGACAGCCTCTACGGCAGCAGTGGAGATGAATTCTATTTCTACGGTGGAGGCGGAACCGACAGCCTCTCCGGCGGCAGTGGGGATGATTCCTCCTTCTACGGAGGCAGTGGTGCGGATGGCCTCTTCGGTGCTGATGGGAACGACTTGTTCTTCTACGGAGGCAGCGGCGCCGACAGACTCTACGGCGGAACTGGGGAGGATTTCTACTTCTCCGGAGGCAGTGGCGACGACAGCCTCTTCGGCGGCGACGCGCGTGATCTCGCCTTCTACGGAGGCAGCGGCACCGACAGCCTCTTCGGTGGCAATGGGAGTGATTTCAATTTCTACGGAGGCAGCGGGGCCGACAATCTCTCCGGCGGCAGCGGCGATGATTCCTCCTTCTCCGGAGGCGATGGCGACGACAGCCTTTCCGCTGGCAATGGGAATGATCTGTCCTTCTTCGGAGGCAGTGGCGCCGACAGCCTCTACGGCGGCAGTGGGGAGGACTTCTACTTCTTTGGAGGCAGTGGCGCCAACAGACTCTCCGGCGACAGTGCGCGTGATCTCGCCTTCTACGGAGGCAGTGGCGCCGACAGCCTCTACGGCGGCGATGGGATAGATGCTGTGTTCGTCGGAGGCAGCGGCGCCGACAGCCTCTCCGGCGGCAGTGGGGATGATTCCTCCTTCTCCGGAAACGATGGCGACGACACCCTCTCCGGCGGCAATGGAGATGATTTGTCCTTCTCCGGCGGTAGCGGCGCCGACAGCCTCTCGGGCGGCAGTGGGGAGGACTTTTACTTTCTTGGAGGCAGTGGCGACGACAAGCTCTACGGCGGCAATGGTGATGATTACGCTTTCTATGGTGGTATCGGCGGGGATCGGCTGTTCGGCGGCAGCGGGTCGGACAGGCTGTCTGGAGGCTTGAACGACGACGACATCCGCGGTGACAGCGGCAGCGATAGCGCCTTTGGCGGCGACGGCCGCGACACCCTGCGCGGTCAGGACGGCGATGACACGGCGACCGGCGGCAGCGGTCTGGATACCCTTTTCGGGGGTAACGGCGACGACAGCCTGACCGGCGATAGCGCCAATGACCAGCTTGTCGGCGGTACTGGCAGCGACCTTCTCTTCGGCGGCCAGAACCGTGACCGCCTGAATGGAGCGTCAGGTACGGACACGGCCTACGGCGGCAACAACAACGATACCTTCATCATCGGCCTTGCGACCGACCTGATTTTCGACGGTGTCGGGCAAGGCGACGACGTGCTGCGCTCCAACGCCGACGACTACACTTTGGGCACGGCGGCCGAAGTGATCATCGAGCGTGTGAACATCAACACAGGCGCCGGCGTGGCCAAGATGGTCGGCAACGACAACAGCGACATCCTGATCGGCAACTCCTTCGCCAACATCCTGCTGGGCAAGAGCGGTGACGACCGTCTCAACAGCCACGGCGGCACCAACACCATGACCGGTGGCAGTGGCGCCGATACCTTTATCGTGACCACCTCGGCCGATGTGGTGCGCGACTTCTCAGGACATGGCGTGGATCTGGTCCGGGCCGAGGTGGACTTCACCCTGCCCGACGGCTCTGGCTCTGCCTTCATCGAGGCCTTGCGCATGCAGGGCGGCAAGGGCGATATCGACGGCACCGGCAACAGCCTGGACAATACCATTCAGGGCAATACGGGTGATAACACCTTGAGCGGTAAAGCCGGCGAGGACGTGGTGGAGGGCGGCCTTGGCGACGACCGGCTGTTCGGAGGGCCGAGCGCCGACTGCTTCGAGGGCGAGAGCGGGGCGGATATCATGCATCTGGCCACGGGCGACCAGGCCTTCGGCGGTTCGGGTGCCGACAGCTTTCTCTTTAGTGGTGCCCCCCTAGGCAACGGCGGCTCGGGTGGCCCGATCATCCGTGATTTCGACGGAGTCTCGGCCAACGGCGCCAACGGCGAGGACAAGATCGTCTACGCCACGGGTCTGGAGGTCGGCAGTTTCGCCTACATCGGGGCTGCTGCCTTCTCCGGTGGCGGCAACTCCGAAGCCCGCTTTGCCGGCCCACGCCAGCTGCAGGTCGACGAGGATGGTGACGGCAGCGTCGATCAGGCTTTCCTGATCGACGGCGTCACTGCGGCCAACCTGCTGACGGCAAGTGACTTTGTCTGGTTGTAGTCGGGCTGGGTCGCAAACAGGGTCTCCTGATACCACGCTTTGGCTCCAGGGCCAGCCGTGCCCCCTTTCCGCCTAAAGCAAAGGGCTAGACTGGAGTGGGCGAACGCAGGCGAACCCACTCCACTCAAAATCCGCAAAGCTACTTTTTCTTGCGTTTCGGCGGGATCAGGTCAGTGATCGTACCCTCGAACATCTCGGCCGCGAAATTCACCGTCTCCGACAGAGTCGGATGGGGATGGATGGTGTGACCGATGTCGGTCGCGTCACATCCCATCTCGATCGCCAAGGCCACCTCGGCCACCAGGTCGCCGGCGTTGGTGCCGACGATGGCGCAACCGATCACCTGCTCGCTCTCTTCATCGAACAGCAGCTTGGTCATGCCCTCGTCGCGGCCGTTGGAGAGTGAACGCCCGGAGGCTGCCCAAGGGAAGACGCCCTTGCCGTAGGAGATGCCCTTGGCCTTGGCTTCAGTCTCGGTGAGGCCAACCCACGCGACCTCGGGATCGGTGTAGGCGACCGAGGGGATCACGCGAGCATCGAAGGCGCGGCGATGACCCGCGGCAACTTCCGCAGCGACCTTACCCTCGTGGACGGCCTTATGCGCCAGCATGGGTTGGCCGATGATGTCGCCGATGGCGAATATATGCGGCTGGTTGGTCCGCTGCTGCTTGTCGGCCGGCACGTAGCCGCGTTCGTCGACCGTGACCCCGGCCGCCTCCAGGTTGATGGTCTTGCCGTTGGGCTTGCGGCCGACGGCGACCAGGACGCGGTCGTAGAGCTCCGTGGTGCTGCCCCCGGGCCCCTCAATGGTGACGGAAAGGCCCTTCTTCTGCGCCTCCACCTTGGTCACCTTGGCCTTCAGTTGGATCGATTCATAGCGGCCCTGGATACGCTTGTGCAGCGGCTTCACCAGATCCTTGTCGGCGCCGGGGATGATCTGATCCATCAGCTCGACGACGGTGATCTTGCTGCCGAGCGCATCGTAGACGCAGGCCATCTCCAGCCCGATGATGCCGCCGCCAATGACCAGCAGTCGCTTGGGAATGTCGCGCAGCTCCAGCGCTCCGGTGCTGTCGATCACGCGCTCGTCATCGTGCGGGATGAAGGGCAGTTCCACCGGCTCGGAGCCGGCGGCGATGATGCACTGCTCGAAAGAGACCGTGGTTGTGCCGCCTTCCGGCACACTCACCTCGATCATGTTTGCGCCTGTGAAGCGCCCGACGCCGCGGACCACCTTGACCTTGCGCCCCTTGGCCAGACCGCTGAGGCCGCCGGTCAGCTTGCCGACCACGCCGTCTTTCCAGGCGCGCAGCTTTTTCAGATCGACCTTTGGCTTGCCGAGCTGGATGCCATGCTCAGCCATCTCCTCGGCCTCGGTGATCACCTTGGCGGCGTGCAGCAAGGCCTTGGAGGGAATGCAGCCGACGTTGAGGCAGACCCCGCCCAGGGTCTCGTCGCGCTCGATCAGGATGACCTCCATGCCCAGATCCGCTGCCCGGAAGGCCGCGGTGTAGCCGCCCGGGCCGGAGCCCAGGACCACAAGGCTTGCGTGGTGATCGCCCTTGGTGATCGGACCACTGGGCGCTGCTATGGGTGCAGGCGCCGGAGCCGGTGATTCCGCTGGGGCAGGTGCGGGTGCAGGTGCCGCCACACTGGCGCCTGCACTCTCCAAGGTGAGGATGAGACTGCCCTCGCTCACCGTGTCGCCTACCTTGACGGCGATGGAAGTCACCTTTCCAGCGCTCGGCGCCGGCACCTCCATGGTGGCTTTGTCGCTCTCCAGCTCGATCAGCGCCTGCTCTTCCTCGACCTGCTCGCCGACCTCGACCATGACAGTGATGATCGGGATATCGGAAAAGTCTCCGATGTCAGGGACCTTGACCTCGATTTCAGCCATTGCGCCGCCCTCCTACAGCATCAGCCGGCGCACGTCGGCCAGCAGATACTTCAAGGTGGCACAGAAGCGGGCGGCCAGCGCGCCGTCGATTGCGCGATGGTCGTAGCTGAGCGACAGCGGGACCATGTTGCGCGGTAGGAAGCTCTCGCTTCCCGGATCCCAGACCGGCTGCATCTTCGATCGCGTGACGCCCAGGATCGCAACCTCGGGCGCGTTGACGATGGGGCTGAAAGACGTGCCGCCGATGCCGCCGAGAGAGGAGATTGTGAAGCTGGCGCCCGCCATGTCGGCCGGTCCCAGCTTGCCGTCGCGTGCCTTGCTCGAGAGCGCCCCCAGCTCCTTGGAGATCTCGACGATGCCCTTGGCGTCCGCTCCCTTGATCACTGGCACCACCAGGCCGTGCGGCGTGTCGGCAGCAAAGCCGATGTTGTAATAGGACTTGCGGATCAGCTTGTCGCCGTCAGGGTGTATCGAGCTGTTGACCTCCCAATGCTGCTTTAGGGCCGAGACCGAGGCCTTGATCAGGAAGGACAACAGCGTGACGCGATAACCCTCGGCCTTGGCCGCGGTGTCCAGTTCCTTGCGGTACTTGTCCAGCTCTGTGATGTCGGCCTCTTCGTTGTGGGTAACGGCCGGGATGTTGAGCCAAGAGCGATGCAGGGCCGGGCCAGAGAGCTTCTTGATCCGACTCATCTCCACATCTTCGACCGTTCCGAACTTGGAGAAGTCCTGAGGCGGAATCGGCGGGATACCCATGCCGCCCGAGGCCGCCGCAGCCGGCGCCGCGCTGCCGACCTCTTTCTTCAAGGCGGCTGCAACATCGTCGCGCAATATGCGCCCCTTGCGACCGCTGCCAGAGAGCTTGGCCAGGTCCACGCCGACCTGGCGAGCAAAGGCCCGGACCGAGGGTGATGCATGAGCTGACGCGAAGCCGGCCTCATCGACCGGCGCCAATGCACCGGCGGCAGGAGCAGCTGCCGTCGATTTGGCACTCGCGGCAGCCGAGGTCGGTTGTTGGGTGGGCGGATGGGCTTCCGGTTCTTGCGGACCCTCGGGATGGGGCGCGTCGACCGGGGCTTCCGCCTCGCCGACTTCCAGCAGCATGATCAGCGCGCCTTCAGAGACCGTGTCGCCCTCCTTGACCTTGATCTCCTGCACCGTTCCGTGCGCCGGTGCGGGCACCTCCATCGTCGCCTTGTCGCTCTCCAGCTCGATCAAGGGGTCTTCTTCGACAACCTTGTCTCCGGCCGCGACCAGCACTGCGATGACCGGCACATCCGAGAAATCGCCGATGTCAGGAACTTTGACTTCAATGACAGACATAATGCTGTTCCTCTTGCTTCTCTCCAGCCCTTAGGCAGTGCGGGGATTGGTTTTCTCGGCGTCGATACCGTAGAGGTCCATGGCCTTTGCCATCTCGGCCTTGGTGATCGCACCCTCCTTATAGAGGGCCGCCATCGCTGCGGCGGCGATGTGGTTGGCATCGACCTCAAAGTGGTGGCGTAGCGCAGCGCGGCTGTCGGAGCGGCCGAAACCATCGGTGCCCAGCGTGTGATAGGGCAAGGGTACGAAGGCACGGATCTGTTCGGAATAGGCCTTGATATAGTCGGTGGCTGCAATCACCGGGCCCTTGGCTTTGGCCAGAGCCTCGGCGACGTAGGGCACCCTGGGTTTGCCCAAGGGGTCCAGGCGATTGAGGCGCTCGCAGTCCTGTCCGTCACGCGCCAGCTCGTTCATCGAGGTCGCCGACCAGATATCCGCGGTCACCTTGAAGTCGGCCTTCAGCTTCGCCGCTGCCTCGATAACCTGCATCAGAATGGTGCCGGAGCCCATGAGGTTCACATGCTTCTTGCCCGGCCGGGAAGTGGCTTGCAGGCGGTAGAGCCCCTTCACGATGCCTTCTTCGACCCCCTTGGGCATCTCAGGATGGCTGTAGTTCTCGTTCATCGTCGTCAGGTAGAAAAAGATGTCTTCATGGTCGACGAACATGCGCGTCAGACCATGCTGCACGATGACCGCTACCTCGTAGGAGAAGGTTGGGTCGTAGCTGACGCAGTTCGGCACCGTGCTGGCGATGACGTGGCTGTGGCCATCCTCGTGCTGCAGCCCCTCGCCATTCAAGGTGGTCCGCCCGGCAGTCCCGCCGACCAGAAAGCCCCGCGCGCGACTGTCGCCGGCAGCCCAGGCCAGGTCGCCGACCCGCTGGAAGCCGAACATCGAATAGAAGATAAAGAAGGGGATCATCGGCACCCCATGCACTGAGTAAGCCGTCGCTGCGGCCACCCAGTCGGCCATGGCACCCGCCTCGTTGATGCCCTCCTGCAAGACCTGCCCGCTCTTGGATTCCTTGTAGTACATCAGCTGATCGGCGTCCTCGGGCTTATAGAGCTGGCCCTTGGGGTTGTAGATGCCGAGCTGGCGGAACATACCCTCCATACCGAAGGTCCGGCTCTCGTCTGGAACGATGGGCACCACGTGTTTGCCGATAGACTTGTCACGGCAGAGCGTGTTCAGCACACGCACGAAAGCCATGGTGGTCGAAATCTCGCGCTCGCCAGTGGACTTCAGCAGCGCATCGAAGGCCGAGAGTGGCGGGATTTCGATGTCCTTGTCCGGCCGTGGGCTTCGCTGTGGGAAGTGTCCGCCCAGTTTCTCGCGATGGGCAAGAATGTAATCCTTCTGCTCGTTACCCAGCCGCACATAGGGGGCGTTCTTAACCTCCTCGTCGGCAACCGGTATTTGAAAGCGGTCGCGGAAGGCCCGAAGCTGATTTTCAGCCATCTTCTTCTGCTGGTGGGTGATGTTCTGGCCTTCGCCGGCCTCGCCCATACCATAGCCCTTGACCGTCTTCACCAAGATGACGGTCGGCTGGCCCTTGGTCGCGACTGCAGACTGGTAGGCGGCAAAGACCTTGTGAGGATCGTGACCGCCGCGCTGCAGCTTCCAGATCTCCTCATCGCTCATGTCGGCAACCAGAGCCGCAGTTTCAGGGTACTTTCCGAAGAAGTTCTCGCGCGTGTAGGCGCCACCCTTGGACTTAAAGGCCTGATAGTCGCCATCCACAGTCTCCTGCATTAGCTGTAGCAGGCGGCCGCTCTCGTCGCGTTCCAGCAACTCGTCCCAGCCGGAACCCCAGATCACCTTGATCACGTTCCAGCCGGCCCCGCGAAACTCGCCTTCCAATTCCTGGATAATCTTGCCGTTGCCGCGCACCGGGCCGTCCAGACGCTGCAGGTTACAGTTCACCACGAAGATCAGGTTGTCCAAGCCCTCGCGTGCGGCGATGGAAAGTGCGCCCAGGCTCTCGGGCTCGTCCATCTCGCCGTCGCCGAGGAAACACCAGACCTTGCGGTCGGCCTTGTCGATCAGGCCGCGGTGGTCGAGGTAGGACATGAAGCGCGCCTGATAGATGGCACAGAGCGGACCCAAACCCATGGAGACGGTCGGGAACTGCCAGAAGTGCGGCATCAGCCAGGGATGGGGATAGCTGGACAGCCCCTTGCCGCCGGTCTCGGCGCGGAAGTTGTCCAATGTCTCCTCGTCCAAGCGCCCTTCCATAAAGGCGCGGGCATAGATGCCGGGGATGGCATGGCCCTGGAAAAAAACCAGATCGCCGCCATGCTTGTCGCTGCGGGTTCGCCAGAAGTGATTGAGGCCGATGTCGTAGAGCACGGCGGAGGAGGCAAAAGAGGCGATATGCCCGCCATACTCGCTGGAAACCTTGTTTCGTCGTACCACGGTCGCCATGGCGTTCCAGCGGTTGATCGTGCGTATGCGCCACTCAAGTGCGACGTCGCCGGGATAGGCCGGCTGTTCCTCGGGCGGGATGGTATTGACATAGGCCGTCGTCGCGCTGAAGGGCAGGTTCACGCCAAGCGAGCGCGCGCGAGAGACCGCGGAATCCAGAAGTTGATGGGCTCTATCGCCACCATCGCGCTCGACCACATCTTCGATTGCGTCAAGCCATTCCTGGGTTTCGACCGGATCGAGGTCGCTTTGGCTATCGCTCATCTATCCCCCCTTCTTGCTGGGTTCGCTGGCTGCTCATGCCCGCATCGGCCGACACGGGCGGGTTCATCAGTTCAATCTGCGGTCTCGCCTTCAAAGACGGCCTGTTCGTCCAGGGGGGCGACCCGCAGAATGTTGGTTGTGCCGGAGCGATTGAAGGGCACTCCAGCGACGACAACGATGCGGTCGCCCTTCGAGCCGATGTTCAGCGACTGGGCGCCACGCACCGCCTCGACAACCGCCATCTTAAAGCGTCCCACAGGCGCTGCATTGACGCAACGCAGTCCCCAAACCAAAGTTAAACGCCTTGCTGCCGGTTTGAAGGGCGTCAGCGCCACGATCGGGACTCTGGGCCGTCGCTTGGCGACATTGAGCGCCGTGGTTCCACCGAAAGTAAAACAGCAGATCGCCTTGACGTCGATGGTCTCCGCAATTTCCTTCGCCGCAGTGGCGATCGCCGCCGAGACGGTCGAACTGGATGGTGCGGAGGCGGCCTCCAGGATCTCCCAGTAGAGATCGTCGCGCTCAACGGTGATGGCCACTTGGTTCATGGTGGAAACCGCCTCGACCGGAAAGTCGCCGGCGGCGGACTCGGCCGAGAGCATGACAGCATCGGCACCGTCATAGATAGCGCCGGCCACATCGGAAACCTCCGCCCGGGTCGGAACCGGTGCGGTGATCATGCTCTCCAACATCTGGGTGGCGACGATCACCGGCTTGCCGGCGGCGCGGCAATCGCGGATCAAGTGCTTTTGTATCGGCGGCACCTCCGAAAGCGGCATCTCGACGCCCAGGTCGCCGCGCGCCACCATGATGCCGTCCGAGGCCTGGAGGATTGCTGCGAAGTCCTTGACCGCGGACGGCTTCTCAATCTTTGAGAGTACGGCGGCGCGATTGCCCACCAGCTTCTTGGCTTCCAGCACGTCTTGAGGTCGCTGCACGAAGGAGAGTGCGATCCAATCGGCTCCCATCTCGCAGGCGAACTCCAGGTCGCTCTTGTCCTTCTCCGAGAGCGCAGCCACCGGCAACAGCACATCTGGAAAGCTGACGCCCTTGCGGTCGGAGATGTCTCCGCCGACCTCAACCCGACAGTCGGCAAAGCCGGAACCGAGGTCGGTCACGCGCAGCCGGATCTTGCCGTCGTTTACGAGCAGAGTAGCGCCCTCGTGCAGGGCCGCCAGAACTTCGGGGTGGGGCAGGCAAACACGAGCGCCATCCCCCAGGGCGGCATCGCTGTCAAAGCGGAAGCTGGCACCGGTCTCCAAGGCGACCGGCCCCGCAGCGAAGGTGCCGCAGCGGATTTTCGGTCCCTGCAGATCGGCCAGTACGCCGATCGGCCGACCAAGCTCCTCCTCGATGACACGGATAATGTCGTAGCGCGCGCGCTGCTCGGCCTGGGTGCCGTGGCTCATGTTCAGGCGGAAGACGTCAGCACCGGCGCGAAACAGGGCCTCAATGGTTTCGCGGTCGGAGGAGGCCGGCCCCAGGGTCGCGACGATCTTGACTTGACGTTCTCTATTCATCGCTTCGTCCCTTCTTGACTGCGGTCTCGGTCAGCGAATGAGGATGGCCCGAAAATCGTTGACGTTTGTCAGGGTCGGGCCGGTCACGACCTGGTCGCCCAGAGTGCCGAAGTACCCATGCCCGTCGTTCTCTTCCAGCGCGCGGGCGATGGGATAGCCCGCCGCCAAGCCACGCGCGATCGTATCGGGGGTGATCAGCGCGCCGGCGACCTCTGCCGCACCATCGACCCCGTCGGTATCGCAGGCGATCGCACTGATGCCGGGCGTTGCCTTGAGAGCTTCCGCCAGCCCCAGCAGAAACTCCACATTGCGGCCGCCGCGCCCCTTACCGCGCAGGGTCACGGTCGTCTCGCCGCCCGAGATCAGAACACAGGGTGCGGCCAGAGGCTGGCCGTGCCGGTGCACCTGCTGGGCGATACCGGCCATCACCTTGCCGACTTCACGCGCCTCCCCCTCCAAGGCATCGCCAAGGATCAAGGGCGTAACGCCAGCCTTTTGCGCCACCTCTGCGGCCGCCTCCAGCGACGCCTGGGGTGCGGCGATCATCCGCCACTCGGCCTTGGCAAGCCGCGGATCGTTTGGCTCCGGCGTCTCGTTCGCCGGATCGTCCAAGGCTGCCAGCACTGCTCCACTCGGCTGCAGGCCATAGCGTCGAAGGATCGCCTTGGCGTCGGCCAGGCTGGTCGTATCGCCGACGGTCGGGCCGGATGCGATCACGGCGGGATCGTCGCCAGGTACGTCCGAGATGATGAGGGTCACCGTGCGCGCCGGATAGGCGGCTGCCGCCAAGCGCCCGCCCTTTACGCCCGAGAGGTGCTTGCGCAGGCAGTTCATCTCTCCGATGGAAGCACCACAAGCCAAGAGGTCGCGATTGACGGCCTGCTTGTCGGCTAGCGTCAGGCCCGGTGCGGGCAGCGACAGAAGCGAGGAGCCGCCGCCGGAGATGAGCGCGACCACGAGGTCGTCTTCATTCAGCCCGGAAACCCGATCCAGGATGTTGCGCGCCGCCGCTTCGCCGGCCGCATCCGGGACCGGATGGGCGGCCTCGACGATCTCGATCTGGCTGCAGGGGACGGCATGGTCGTAGCGAGTGACCACCAGCCCCTCCAAGGGTCCATCCCAAGCCGCCTCCAGAGCAGCCGCCATCGCGGCAGACGCCTTGCCGGCCCCCACCACGATGGTTCGCCCCTGAGGCCTTGGCGGCAGAAATCCGGCCAGAACCCGCTCTGGCATGGCTGCATCGACTGCCGCCTGAAAGAGGGACTGAAGCAATGTGCTGTCGTCGTCGTTCATAGAGTCCGGGCTCATGGGTACCGGCATCCTCCCCTCAACACCCTGGTCGCGTTTACGCGACCTTATGATTGGCCATCAGCTCCAGTGCCCGCACCATAGCAGAGTGATCCCAAGAAGAACCTCCATTTGCAGCGCAGGCATTGAAGAGTTCCTGTGCGCTCGCCGTATTCGGCAGGGAGAGGCCCAAGGCCTTGGCGCTTTGCAGCGCCAGATTGAGGTCCTTTTGATGCAGCGCGATGCGGAAACCGGGGTCGAAGGTCCGCTTTACCATGCGTTCGGCGTGGACCTCCAAGATCTTGGAGGAAGCAAAGCCACCCATAAGCGCCTGGCGCACCCGCTCCGGATCGGCGCCAGCCTTGGAGGCAAAGAGCAAGGCCTCGCCGGCGGCTTCGATATTGAGCGCTACGATGATCTGATTGGCCACCTTGGCGATCTGCCCGTCACCTGCCTTGCCCACGTGGGTGATGTTCTTGCCCATGATCTCGAAGAGCGGCTTGGCTGTTGCGAAGGCTGTGTCGGAGCCGCCGACCATGATCGACAAGGTGCCGGCCTTGGCCCCGACTTCGCCGCCGGAGACCGGTGCATCGACATAGTCGGCCCCGGCAGCGATCACCCTCTCGGCAAAAGCCTGGGTTTCGATCGGCGAGATCGAACTCATGTCGATGAAGAGTTTTCCGGGACCGAGGCCGTGGATCACTGCACTATCACCTTCCAACAGCACCTCGGCCACCTGGGGCGTGTCCGGTACGATGGTGATGACGACATCGGCTGCCTCGGCGGCCAACCTTGGGCTCTCCGCCGTACCGATCCCCTTGTCGATGAGTGCCTGGGGTGGCGGTTTGCGGTGGGTCGAGGTGATTACCTCGTGACCGGCGTCGATCAGATGCCCGGCCATAGGTGCACCCATGATCCCGAGCCCGATGAAAGCGATCTTGGTCATGTGTCTCTCCTCTCGCGTTCATTCTTCTTGGAAATGTCGGAACTTGGCTGAGTCACCCATTCGCCGACCGGTAGAGCGCAACCAGTCCGACCCTTCGCTGGTTCCCGCCTTCGGCTTGTACCCGCAGCCAATCCAACCGCTGTAGCCTAAAGAATCAAGATTGTCGAAAAGGAAGGGAGTGCGCGATCGGAAGGGCTCAAAGCTGCACGAAGCGTTGTCGCGAGCCTAAGGCGACCACTCTTCCGGCCCATGGATCGCTGCCTCGGGCTCGAAGGCATGGAAGGCGAAGGCAAAGACCAGATGGTGAGGGATGTCGACCCAGCCTTGCGCCGTCTTTCGCTGCACAACGACATTGCCGACATCGCGGCCATCGGCGATACGCTCGGCGCCCAAGGCCGTGTTTTGTCCCTTGGTCCAGGTGAGCTTCAGGTCACCGGCAAGGATCTCACCCTCGAGACGCAACAGAGTCAGAGACCAGGCCTCGGCCTTGCCGTCCTCGACCACCGCGACGACGCGCGCCATGGGCTCGATGCCACTCGGCAGCGGCCCGTCATAGAACGGCGAAACGCCGCCTGGCAGGTCATAGTCGCGGTAGGGATTGGAGAAATAGTCGCGCCGCTCCGGATCGGTTGGGATCAGCACCTTGCCTTCCGGGAAGCGCGCGCGGAAGCGGCCGAAAGACTCCAACCGCGAGGGCAGTAGCTTCAGGGTCTCTCCGGCGCGCGCACCGACGATGGCGCGACCCTCGAACTGCTGCCAGAGATTCTCCTCCTGGCGATCGAACATGATAAGGTCGGCCTTGCGTAGGAACCCGCTGACGCCGAAGGAGAGCATCTCTCCCTCGACCATACGCGAGAAAACGAGGGAGGCGTTGCACAGCGGACAGTAGGTAACCGCAACCGGCTCGCCACCGACGACATCATTGACGATCTCATGCCGGATCATGATGCCCAAGGGATAGGCGCGCGCATCGCCATCGATTTCTAGTGCAATCACCGGTTCGCTGTCTTCCAGCTCTGCCGCCCATCCTTTGGCATGGCCTTTGCTGAGCGTGCTGAAGACTGGTGCATCGATCGAGCGAATGGCGTCCTTTGGTGGCCCGCCGGACTCGATCTCCTCCAGCGGGACAATGTGAAGACTGAAGTCGGTCTCAGGCCACTCGCGCGTCATCCATCCAGGTGCCGCGCTCTCGCCAGCCATGGCGGTCAGCGCCAGGAAGATGGGTATCACGGCCAAGAGACGCATCGCTGCCACCTTCTCGTCGCCAGGAAGGTCGTCAGTCTAGGCCATCAAGGCGAGGGCCTTGGATCAAGAGGACGTGCGGTGATCGTGATCTTGCTCACCCTAGCCTTCTTCCGGTTTCCTTGCGCCCTCCGGCCTCGTAGAACAGCGGGGACACAAGCCCATCGTCGAGAGGAATGAGACTGCATGGACAAGAGCAGCGGCAAGAAACGGCGCCGCCACCCGCTGGTGGTCGGCGCAGCGGCCCTGGTGCTTCTGGTCATCGTCGCCGTCCCGGCGCTCTGGTGGATCGCACAAAACCAGGTGACGGCAGCCGTGGTGGCAGCACAGCACGATGCCGGACGAGAGGGCATCACCCTGGACCATGACGGCCTCACTTTCTCGGGATTTCCTTTTACAATCTCCGCAGCGCTTGCCCGCCCGAAGGCCGACTGGCAGGGCGGACATTGGGAGGGGCCGGAGGTGCTGACCAGCGAGACCTCCTTCACCGATCCGACCAGCATTCGCATCGATGCAAGCGGCAGACATGCACTCGACATCGACGCACTCTCTCTGGAAGTCGACAGCCGGGAAGCCCTGGCCTTTCTGGAGGTAGGAAAGCAGGGCCCCGAAGCGCTCCAAGCGAACCTGCGTCAGACCGAAATTCAGCTAACTGGCGGCCTGGGTGAAGCCAGCCTGCAAAGCCTGGAACTGACGGCAGCCCCTCTGCCGCCACTAGCCGACGCCAGCCAGACCACGGCGCTTGCCCTCGATCTCACGGGCCTTTCACTGCCACAAGCACTTGGCGCCCAGCTCCCAGCCCTCGGTACGAGCATTGAGGAAGGCAGCCTCCGCGCCAACCTCAGCGGCCCTTTGGCGCCGGGACCGGCACCCCAGGTGCTGCAGTACTGGCGTCAGAACGGTGGCACCCTGGACCTCCAGAGACTCACCCTGACCTGGGGCCCGGTCTCCTTGGAAGCGGCCGGCAGGCTCAGCCTGGATGATCTGCTACGCCCGGTCGGAACCCTCAATCTGCAGGCCGCGGGCTTTCCAGCTCTACTCGACGGACTGGCGGCCTTGGGTCGGCTGGATCCTGCGCTCGCTAAGACCTACGGCGGTCTGCTGGGCGGCATGGCACAACCGCGCAGCGGCATGCAGGGGCGTTGGCTTGCCTTACCCCTGGTGCTGGAGGACGGTCACGCCTTTCTGCGGCTGCCCTTCGGCAAAATCCCGCTGGCGAAGCTGCAGCCTTTAGTGCCTACAGGCTGACCACATGGTCCTTCCGCTCTACGCCGACCCGCGTTTCGCCGCGCTCTACGACACGGCCAATTCTGGCAGCGAAGACCACGATTTCTATCTGGAGATCCTAGGCACCGCGCCTGCACGAGTCCTCGACATGGGCTGCGGCACCGGCCGCCTGGCCCGCCGCTTGGCCGCTGCCGGACACGAGACGACGGGGGCAGAGCCTTCGCCAGCCATGCTGGAGGAGGCACGCCGCCAACCTGGAGCCGAGCGCGTGAGGTGGGTGCTGTCGGGCGCAACGGAATTAGACCTGGAAACCCGCTTCGACTTCATCGTGCTGACCGGCCATGTCTTCCAGGTTTTCCTGGAAGAAGAGACCATTCTTGCCGTCCTCAAGACCCTGCGGTGCCACCTCGCCTTGGGCGGACGCCTCGCCTTCGAGAGCCGCAATCCACTCGTCAAGGAATGGGAGAGCTGGCGCCCTGAGCAAACCCGCGATTGGTTGCAGGTTCCAGGCATCGGCCAGGTCGAGGTCTTCTACGACATCCGTGCCGTGGAGCCGCCCTTCGTCACCTACGAGGTCAACTACAAGCTACCCGATGGCAGCCGTCTCTGCGCCCCCGATCGCCTACGTTTCTCCAGCGCCGTCGAGATCGCCGGCTGGCTCGAGGCCAGCGGCTTCGACTCGGTTTGCTACTACGGCGACTGGGACCTGAGCGCTGTGACCGAGGCGAGCCCCGAGATCATCGCGATTGCACGATGAGCTTTCGTCTTGCTCCGCACTTGCCCGCCGGTCAGCCGCACCAACCCTTCGACAGGTCTTTCTCAAAGCCAGACCAAATCGTTTGAAGTCAGTAGGTTGGCAGTTGTCTCGCCGTCCATCAAGAAGGCTTGGTCGACGTGCCGTCACCGTAGAAACCGGAGTCAGTGCCCTGGTCGCCGGAAAGCAGGTCTGTGTCCCGGCCACCTCGAAAGATGAAATCGGCCTCACTTCCACCGAAGATGCTGTCGGAACCGTTACCGCCAAAGAAGCCGACGTCCCCACCGCCCTCGCCTCAAATCACCCACTCGATCATGACGAAACCCAGGATCAAGACAATCACCGTGATCCAGCCGATCAGGGTAGCATAGCGGTCCAGAAACACGCGGATCTGCGGGCCGAAGTAATAGAGGGCCACGCCGACGGCAAAGAATCGCAGACCGCGCCCGACGATCGAGGCGCCGAGAAACAGCAGGAAGGGCAGCGACTGCACGCCGCTGGCAATCGCGATCAGCTTGTAGGGCAGCGGTGTAATGGCGCCGATCAAGACGATCCAGACGCCCTCGTCGTGAAAGCGCTCTTGAATGCGCTTGAAGGTCTCCTCCCAGCCGTAGAGGTCGATCAGCCAGACCACCACGGTCTCATAGAGCAGATGGCCGATCAGATAGCCGACGCAGCCACCGATGACCGAGGCGAGCGTGGTGATGAATGCTGCTCTCCAGACCTTGCTGCGGTCGGCCAGCATCACCGGAACCAGTATGGCATCGACCGGCAGAGGCAGCAGCGCACTCTCGGCAAAGGAGGTCACAGCACAAGCCCAAAGGGCGCGAGGACCTTGAGCAGCCTTCATGGACCAGCGGTAAAAGCGATCGAAAATGGTCGGGCTCCCTTTCGAGCGCGATCGTGAGCGTGCCTACTCGGCCTGATCGTCCTCGGCAGCGCCTTCGTCGTCCGCCGTCTCATCGGCCTCGCTGCCGTTATCGGGAGCCTCTTTGTCCTTCTTCCCGAGGTTGGCAAACGCCTTTAGCCGCGCTTCGACCTTGCCGAAGACACTGCCTTCGGGATAGGCGCCTTCCTCGTCGCGCGCGCCTGCCGGGACACCGGTCAAGAGCTCTATCCCCTGCCCGATGTGGGCAATGGGGTAGATGTGGAACTCGGCATTGGCAGCCGCCGCAACCACGTCGTCGCGCAGCATGAGGTGGACAACATTGGCTTTGGGGATCATCACACCCTGTTTGCCGGTCAGCCCGCGCGCCTTGCAGATATCGAAGAAGCCCTCAATTTTCTCGTTCACGCCACCGATGGCCTGCACTTCGCCCTTCTGATTGACCGAGCCGGTGATCGCCAGGTCTTGCCGCAGCGGCAGCTCCGACAAAGCCGAGAGCAACGCGTAGAGCTCGGTCGAGGAGGCGCTGTCGCCGTCGACCCCACCGTAGGACTGTTCAAAGACGAGACTTGCACCGAGCGAAAGCTTTGCCTTGGGAAGAAAATGGCCGGCGAGGAAGCCTTGTAGGATCAAAACGCCCTTGGAATGCAGCGGTCCGCCCAGCTTGACCTCGCGCTCTATGTCGATGATCCGGCCCGAACCCGGCCGCACACTACAGGTGATCCTGGTCGGCTTGCCGAAGGCGAAGCGGCCCATCTGCAGAACCGAGAGGCCGTTGACCTGCCCGACCGCACTGCCCTCGCTATCGATCAGCATGATGTCGCGCGTGATTTGCTCGTGGCTGGCCTCGCGGATGCGATCGGCACGGCGGATCCGTGCCGAGATCGCCTCCTGCACATGGGGGCGGGAGACCAATTTGGCCTCAGCCTCGCGGGCAAAGAAGTCGGCCTCTCGCACCAGATCGTAGAGGTGCTGCAGGTCGAGAGAGAGCTTTTGGGAGTCTGCGGCCCGGCGCGAGGCCGCCTCGATCAGGCGCGCAACCCCCTCGACATCGAAAGGCAGGAGTTCGGCTTCGCGCACCATGGCGGCGATCAGCCGGGCGAAAAGCTCGTCTCGCTCGACATCCCGGCTCATGGTCTCGCTGAAATCGGCTGAGACCTTAAACATCGCGGCAAAGTCGGGATCGGCCTGCTGAGCCATGTAGAAAATCCGTGGGCTGCCGATGACGGCAACCCGCACCTTCAAAGGGATTGGTTGCGGCGCCAGAGAAACGGTGGAGACCAGACCCGCACTCTGCGCCGGATTCTCGATACTGATCTGCTCCGCCTTCAAGCTGCGCTTCAGGGCCTCCCAGGCGAAGGGTTGGCTGAAGAGTTTCTGCGCGTCCAGCACCAGGAATCCGCCATTGGCGCGATGCAGCGCGCCAGCCTTAATCAGGCTAAAGTCCGTGACCAGGGTGCCCATCTGGGCGACATGCTCGGCCCGACCGGTCAAATTAGCCAAGGTCGGATTGTCCTCATGCACCACCGGGGCACCACTCTCGGTGCGATGCTGCACCAAGACGTTCACCTCATAGCGCCTGAGCCCGGTGACGGTTCCCAAGGGTTCGCTGCGTGGCTGTGGATCTGCTGCAGCTGCCTGCTGTTGCCCGCCAGGCTGGCTGGCCATGAGCAGGGCTTGAAAGTTCGCCTTGATGTCTTTGCGCACCTTGTCCAGGTGCTTCAAGGCTTCCGGCACATCGACCACCACCGCCTTGACGGCCGATAGGGGCTCGCGCACGGCATCGGCAACAATGTCGCGCATCAGCTCGGTCTGCTCCTGACGGCGCGTGCGCTCCATCCGGGGGAATTCCTGCAAGATCTCCTTCAGCTTGCTCTGCAGGCCAGAAAGCACCTCTTGCAGGCGCTGGCCTTCTTCCTCGCTGACGCCTTCATAGGCCTTGGCGTTCACCTCGCCCTCGACATAGGGCGCAAAGGCCAAGCCCTGCTGTGTACGCAGCAAGGCAAAACCTTGCTCCTTGGCCTCCTTATCCAACTGCGCGAAGACAGCTTCCTGCTGTTTTTGATAGCGCTCGTCGATGGCCTGGATCTGGGCGCGGTTCTCGTCGCGTTCCACGGCAGCGGGAATCGATTGTGTCAGATCCTCGATGAAGCTGCGCATCTCGGCGGCAAAGGCCGGCCCACGTCCCGGCGGAAGCGACATGGCGCGCGGTTGATGTGGGGTGTTGAAGTTATGCACATAGACCCAGTCGCTGGGCGTGCTGCGAGCCTTGGCCGCCTCTTCGAAGAGTGTGAGCACACTGCGGTGGCGCCCCGTTCCATGGCCGCCAAGCAGATAGAGATGATAGTCGGAATGCGGTATGGCCGCAGCAAAGCGGATTGCCTCCAAGGCGCGCTCTTGGCCCGGCAGCTCAGACAAAGGCTCCAGGTCATCGGTGGTCTCGAAGTTGAAATCCTGGCAGTCGCAGACTCGATAGAGCTGCTGGGGCATCAAGGCTTCTGGCGCCATCACATCATCTCGCTCTTGGACCTTTTCACTGCCCGCGATGCTATGGCCCTCGTCCGGTCAACGATAGTGAAAAGTCCGGTACAGTGTTCTTGACCGCCTGCGGCCGTCCCCTCTGCCTTTGCAAAGGGAACGGTCCGCTCGTTGCGGCTAGAGTTCGTTCGCGGCAATGTGTTCGATCACGGCCCACTGTTCCTCGGCTTTGTCGATCGTTCCGGCCCGATCCTTCAGATAGAGGTCGTAGATGTCCTTGTTCAGGAACACGTAGACCTTGCCGTCGACGACAGAGTGGTAACGCGGATCGCCGTCGAACTTCTTTCCGACAGAAACCCCATAGGTGCAGAAGCCACCGTTCTGCACGACATAGCGCTCAGGATCGGCATCGAAAGTCCGCTGGTTCTCGGCCGAGGCGAAGTAGTAAGCGGCACCGTCGTGGACCGAGGTGAACTTCGCGGTCCCGGCAAGGTCGTCGCGTTGATCCAGAAGAGCCACAGGGTCAGCGCCGTGGAGGGCGACCGGCGCACCGGCGGCCGAGAGTCCTGGGGCCAAGTTCATTTCATCGACGGCAAGGGCTGGATAGCCGACGGCGGCGGTCAGCGCGGCAGCGAGGGCAATCGCCGGCAAGGTCTGTTTCAGCATCGTCATTTTCCTCTTTCAAAGTTTCCGTTCCTCGAACGGGATCAGGTTGTCCCGCTCGTTGAAAGAGGTCGGTCGGCCTAGCGAATGCCGCCATGCGCAGCTGTCCAGCAGTCTTGTTCAATCGTCCAATTGCGAGGTATCGCGCGAGAGCAGCGTCAGGCGGCACTCCTCTGCGAATCCAGGCCAGCACGGCGCGTAGCCCCCGGCCCTTCGCCGAAATGACGGGCATAGAGCCGACTGAAGGAGGCAATAGAGCGGTAGCCGGCGTCTCTGGCGACCTCGTCTACCGAGCGCTCTCCCGACAGAAGCGCCAAACGGGCGCGCTGCAAGCGCCAGTCAGTCAAGTAGCGCAACGGCGGCACACCGCAGAGCGCATGAAAGCGCTCAGCAAAGAGACTGCGCGACAACCCGGCCTCTCGTGCCAACCTCTCGACGGTCCAACGCTCGGCCGGCGCGCGGTGCAGAGCAGTCAAGGCACGGGCAAGGTAGGGATTGGCCAGCGCACGCAGCACTCCCGATGGAATGCCTTCACTCAGCGACCAGCGTCGCAGTGCTTGAACGAAGAGGATTTCCGCAATCCGCCGCAGAATAGCGTCCTGGCCGGGCTGCGGGTTGCCTTCCTCCGCCTCAAGTATCGAGAGCGTCGCCGCCAACCAGGCCTGGGTTTCGCTTTCCAATCTAGAGACGACAAGCAGCGGCGGCAGCTGACTGAAGAGCCCCATCGACCCTGCGACCTGTTCGTAGGTGAAGTGGCCGCAGAGCAGTCGCGCCTCTTCACCGCGGTCGGAAAGGCCATAAACCAAGCTTCCCTGACCCGCATAGCCGGCCTCTTCCAAGACGCTCTCCAGCGCTACAGGACGGGCATCTGCGGCATGGGCGATGTCGTGCGCCTGGCCTTGCGGGACCAAGGCAAAGTCGCCGACCCCGAGTTTCCGCGCCTCTGCCTCTCCTGCAACGCGAAGGAAACAACCGCCGCGCGTTACCAGGTGGAAACGAATTGTGCCGGGGTGCTGTGGCACGCGGATACCCCAGGGCGCGGTGAACTCGGTCGCGAAATAGAGGAGTCCGCTAAAACGCAGCTGCGTCAGGATATCGCTCAGTGGATCCATGTTGGCTCAAGCGTGGCCGGCATCGATCACTAGGAAGCTGGGGTCGATGCCCAAAGCCTTGATCGCCGCATCCCACTTGTCGCTAAGCTCGGCGGAGAACACCAAGGTCTCGTTCGCGTCTGCGGTGAGCCAGCCGTTGGCCTGCAGTTCAGAATCCAGCTGGCCCGGCCCCCAGCCGGCATACCCCAGCGCAAAGAGATGCCGCTTTGGCCCCTCACCGGCAGCGATGTCGCGCAAGATGTCCAGGGTGGCGGTCATCGCGATCCGCTCATCGACCTGCAGTGTGGAATCCTGCTGGTACTCGGCCGAGTGCAGCACGAAGCCGCGGCCGGACTCGACCGGTCCGCCGAAATGCACATCGATCTTCTGTCCCGGCTGGGGATTTTCGATGCCGAGCTGCTGCAGCAACTCGTCGAAGGTCAGGCTGTCGATCAGCTTGTTGACCACCAGCCCCATTGCGCCTTCTTCGTTGTGGGCGCAAACGTAGACGACGCTGCGTTGAAAGCGGGTGTCGCGCATGCCCGGCATGGCAATCAGAATGTGCCCGGTCAGATAGCCTTCCGTCTCGTCGTCTTGTGCCATCGCTCACTCCTGCTCATCCCTCTCCCTCTCGGGTGGGGCTTACCCCGTTCGGGTTGGGCCTGCCCCCTCTGGGGTGGGGCAGCCCTCATCCTACAACAAAGATAGGGCTTCTGTGCCGCCGCTTCATCAGAAGCTTTGCTCGCAATCGATCAAAGCGGCTTGGCCCGGGACCTCGCGTACCCTATCTTTACCGCAGTCGGCGCCGTTTCCGCGCGCCGCGACAAGCAGCAAACAGAGACCTTGAGAAGGAGTGACCAGCATGGCGATCCAGGTTGGCGACAGCGTGCCGAGCGGAACCTTGAACCATATGACTTCCAATGGGCCCGAGCAGATCTCTTCGGACGCGCTCTTCAACGGCAAGAAGGTCGTCGTCTTTGCCCTGCCGGGCGCCTTCACGCCGACCTGCTCTGCAAAGCATGTGCCGGGCTTCCTGCAACATGCCGGCGACCTCAAGGCAAAGGGCGTCGACACGATCGCCTGCCTCTCTGTCAATGACGCCTTCGTTATGGGCGCCTGGGGCAAGGATCAGGGTGTGGGCGACAACATCCTCATGCTGGCCGACGGCAGCGCCGCCTACACAAAGGCGATGGGCATGGATTTGGACCTGACTGCGCATGGCATGGGCGTCCGCGCAAAGCGTTTCGCCATGGTCGTGGACAATGGCAAGGTTACCTTCCTGGCCGAGGAAGCCAACCCCGGTGCCCTGGAATCCACCAGCGCCGAGGCCGTCCTGGCCGCACTCTAATCGCAGTGTTGGGAGGGTCGGGTTCGCTCGACCCTCTTGCCTTCTCATTCAAACCACGCAGCAGTGGGTTTTGTTCCATTTTGGCAAAGATCGTCAGGCATGCATCTGACGAACTATTCCTAGAAAACTCTTGGTCCGGGGATCGGCACCTCAAGCCACGTCATGATCGTCTGCCAAACCGAGCCTAACGCCGGATTGACTGTGGGTGACGCTAACTCCGCTTCGTTCTTGCTGCTGGCCTTTGGCGCGCGACATCCTGGTGTGGCGCCATCAGCGGGATAGCTGCTCTATTGTGTGCTGTCACGAATCGGCAAGGAGTAATCCAGGCGATGTTTCGACATCCAAACGTGGTGACCTCGAACCTTCCCGCTGAGAGCGGATTGCATGAACGGATCGCCGCGCGCGACTTCCTGGATTGCTTCTCCGTGGCGTCAGAGACGCCCCCGCGGCAAGCCGCCGAAATCATCGTCGATTTCCCCGGCTGGGCCCGGCTGTTGTTGCGAGCGCGCCGTGTCGTGACGACCCCCTTTGGATTGTCCAACGACGGTCCCGATGCTGCCGACAAGCTGGGTCCATTCCCGGTAGAATCGGAAACGGAAAGCGAGATCATCGCCGGCTTCGACGACAAGCATCTTGAGTTTCGCGTGGCGATTATCTCTCTCTATGGTCGAGTTTCCTTGGCGACCTGGGTTCACCCGCACAATCTCGGCGGTCGCATCTATCTGAGAGCGATTCTGCCGTTTCATGTCTTGATCGCACGCGATGCGCTTGCGCGTGTGGCAAGAGAACAGGAAACACTGTTCCCCGCATAAGACCGCGTATCCGAAAGCAGAGGGACAGCAGATGAAGCTTGCCCAACCGACACCCGAACTGGCCGTGCGCGATGTCAAGGGCGCGCAGGCGTACTATCGCGACCGCTTCGGCTTCTCCATCGCTTGGCACCACGAGGAAGGGCGCATGGGTGCCGTGTCGCATGGCGACTGCGCGATCTTCTTTCGACAGACCGACGGAGAGATCTACCCCGCGGCCTTCTGGATTTTCACCGAAGACATCGACAAGGCCTTCTCGGAGATGGCCAAGCGTGGCGCAGACATCGTCGATCCGCTCGAAGATAAGCCCTGGGGGATGCGCCAATTCACCGTAAGAGACCTCAATGGCAATCTGTTTCACCTCCATCATGATATCGGCAGCTGACGAGACGCCTTGGCCGTGAGCAGGCCGGTCCTGATCACAGGATGCTCGGGCGGCGGAAAATCTACGCTGTTGGCCGAACTGAAGGGACGCGGTCACAGTGTCATTGAGGAGCCTGGCCGCCGGATCGTCGCGGAGGAACTGACTGTCGGAGGGAATGCCCTGCCCTGGCGCGATCCCACAGCCTTTGCAGAGCGTGCCCTGGCCTTGGCGCACGCGGATCTGCTTGCTGCCAGCCGGATGTCAGGTTTGGTCTTCTTCGACCGCGGCCTCATCGACGCCGCGGTCGCTTTGCAGCAGGCTTGCGGCATTGCCTACCGGACCACGCTGGGTGGCAAACGCCATTACGCAAAGTCTGTCTTTCTCGCGCCACCTTGGGCCGAAATCTACGCCACGGACAGCGCGCGCCGTCATGACTTGGCGACGGCCCTAGCGGAGTTCGAGAGGCTGCAGAGGGCGCTGAACCGGCTTGGCTACAGCGCGCGTCTCTTGCCCAAGACAAACGTCAAGAAGCGCGCCGATTTCGTCCTAAGAACCCTCGCCTAGCAGTTCGATCGTTCTTGAATCGCGCTTACCCTGAAAGAAGACAGCCAGTGCCTTGGCGAAGAGCCGCTCACGCGGGTCGGCGCGTTCGAACAGGGTCAGACAAGACTGGAACTTCATGCCGTCGGGAGAGCCGAAGATCTCGTGAGCGGAACGGTCCTCGTGGCTAAGGACCGCTGTCACGCAGGCGCGCAACCGCGGTCCGAGTATCGGATCGCAGAGATAGGCCTTGGCCTCGTCGAGATCGGAGAGGGCATAGAACAGCGACGTTTGGGATCTGCCCAACCCGGCCAACTGGGGGAGAATGAACCACATCCAATGCGAACGCTTCCGTCCGGCTTGGAGTTCGGCCAGGGCGGTCCGATAGACAGCTTCTTGAGCGCTGTGGAACCTGGCGAGAGAAGACATGAACGTCATTCTATGGCGCCATCGCCGGCATCGCCATGGAGATGAGCATGGTTGCCCATAGCCAAAGGGACTCTTAGGCGGTGCGCTGCAAAAAGCGCCTGACCAGGAGGATAGCAGCGAGCGCTAGCCCTGCCGCATAGCCAACCCAGATGCCATTAGGCCCGAACCCCAGCGGGCCGGCGATGACCCAGGCAAAGGGCAAAGCCAGAACCCAATAGCATACCAAGGTCACCAGCACGGGCCAGCGGTTGTCCAGCATCCCGCGTAACGCGCCCAGAGCAGCCGCCTGCACACCATCGGCGATCTGCATGGTTGCGAAGATGATGAACATGCTGGTCGCCAGTGCGGCAACCTCTACGTTCTCGCTCAGGGCTGTCGCGATATCCCCGCCGAAGGTCAGAAGAAGCGCCATGACCAAGGCCATCCAGAAGGCGACAATGCCGAAAGCGGCAAAGCCGATCGGACGTAGGCGATGCTGCGACTCGCCGCCGATCGCTTGGCTGACGCGGATCGACACCGCCGTCGACATGCCCAACGGCAGCATGTAGAGGACCGAACTGACGGAGCTGACGATCTGGTTGGCCGCCAGCGCCTGCGCGCCGAACCAGCCCAGCATCAAGCCGGCCACGGCGAAGGCACCGCCCTCACCCGCATAGCCGAGCGCCAGCGCCCCACCCTCTTTGATTTGCAGCAGGATATCGCGCAGCTTCACCTGGGCCGAAGTCCGATAGTCCGCCATGGAGGGAGCCAAGCGCCAGTAGAGGATAGCCAGAAGGAGCGAGATGGACTCGGCGAGCAGACTGGCAAGGCCGGCGCCCAGCAGCCCCAGCCCCTGCCAGCTGCCAACGCCGTGAATCAGAAGCCAGTTTGCCGGAATGTTGACCAGCACCGCCAAGAAGGCGAAGCCGACTCCCAGCCAGGCACGATCGGTCGCGTCATAAAGCCCCTTCATCGCGTAGAAGGCAGCGAAAGGAATGAGCAGTAGGCTCATCGTGATCCAATAGGGGGTGATGACCTCCAGAACCTCAGCGGGCTGTCCGATGTATGGCAGGAGCAAACGCGCCGCCAGCATCAAGACAGCGCCAAGCGTGCCACCGGCGACCGCCACCACCAGGGCCGCGCGGAGTGCCGAGACGGCGGCCGGACGATCGCCGGCCCCAAAGGCCTTGGCAACCAGCACACCCCCGACCGACACCAAGCCATAGAGGGCCGAGAAGAAGACCAGGATGACCGATCCGGTTATCGAAGCGGCGGCCAGGGCCTCCGTTCCCAGCGGTGCGATCATGATCGTGTCCACAACCTCGATCAGCGTTGCGGCGGCCAGCGAGATCGTAATCGGAAAACCGAGCGTAATCAGTTGCCAGACTTCACGAAACGCACGCTCCAGCGCGGAGGGTGCTGTGGGCGGCATATGGCGATCTTCGGGCATAGCGGATCCGTCAAGAACGCGCGTTTGTCTGCGGGCTGTGGCCCTGCATTCTCAAACGGACAAGCAGAACCCGGTTCAAAGCGCGGCGCACACTTCGGCATTCCGGGTTCATGGGATGTGTGAGACCCTTGCCTATCACACCTGGTAGGAGAACGGGAATGGCCGATGAAAAGCGGTCTAAGACTTGGGCAGCCGTCGTTCCCTGGGTCTTGACGATAGTGACCCTATCGATTGGCGCCTGGCAGTTCAGCGCGCAACAACAGCAGGCAAATCGCGCACCCTTCTTGAAGGAGCAGCTTCGGGTCAGCTTCTCGGCGGTCGAGGCCGTCGCGACCTTGGCAAGCGAGACCGATCCGATCGCCTGGGAGCAAGCGCGCAAGACCTTCTGGCGTCTCTACTGGGGCCCCCTGAGCGTGGTCGAGGACCGCGACGTAGAAGCGGAGATGGTCAAGCTGGGGAAGATCGTGCCCCCGCCGCAGCAGGCGATCACTGCGGCAGACTTGCCAATGGACACGCTGCGCATCCCGTCCCTCAAGCTTGCCCAGTCGGTTCGCGCGCTGCTGCTGAAGAGCTGGGGTGTCGATCTGCCGGCCCTTGAGGCAGGGCGCCTCGACGACGGGGCCAAGTGAGGGGTGCGCCGGAACTATCTCCCCGGATCCGCTTCCATCCCACTGCGGTCGATCTCATTGCGGATCCAGTTTGCGACATCCAGGGCACGGCCGGCTCTTGGCTTCTTCTCTCTCCAGATCAGCCAGTAGGCGCCGTCATCCAATGGCTTTCCTGGCAGGCGGATCAGTCTGCCCGATGCGAGGTCCGCCCCCACCAGCAGCTTGCTGGCGAGTGCCACCCCTTGTCCGGCAATGGCAGCTTCGATGGTTTGCGATGCATTCCACAAGACCGAGCGCGCGCGCTGGCGCAGGCGGATGCCGTTTCGCCCAAACCAGGCACGCCACCAGTCGCCATAGTCCTCGTGCAGAATGTGGACGTTCAAGAGATCTTGGGCAGAGGACAGGGGTCCGTTCAGCGCCAGAAAGTCCGGAGAGCAGACAGGGAAGAACTCCTGGTGAAACAGCAGTTCGCACTCTCCCTCTAGGTCGCCCGGCTTGCCAAAGGCGATGGCGAAATCGGCGTCTCCCATCTCCCAATCCTCCACGTCCGTGAAGGGCTCCACGACGATCGTCAGGCTGGGAAAACGCTCCGCCATCTTCTGCGCCGCGGGCACCAAGAGCTTCGAGGCGACGCCGGCGATCGCGCGAACGTGGACGCGGTCAGTACCGAACTTTCCGCAGAGGTCGTCGGTTGCCGCTGCGATGTCTTGCAACGACTCGGAGATGCGTTCGGCAAAAAGCCAACCGGCCTCCGTCAACTCTACGCCGCGCTTGTTGCGCTCGAAGAGGCGGACACCAAGCCTAGATTCCAGCCCGCGTACATGCTGACCGATGACGCCGTGAGTCACGTTCAGTTCCTGTGCTGCGGCACGAAACCCGCCGTTCCGAGCGGCGGCATCGAAGGCCCTTATGGCATTGAGAGGTGGCAACTTTCGGGCGCTCATGGATAGAAAAACTATCCACCCCGGCGCTGTTTTTCAAGTTGCCTCCACAGCCGCCAGCGCACAGATCTCAGGGCGGATTTCGTGCTTCAAGCAGGCGGAGGTTAACATGAACAGACTGTCCAGGCGATCGCTTCTCGTAGGTGGTTTGGCAGCGCCTTTGCTGAGTAATCGGGTGCTTGCCGCCCCCAGCAATCCGGATGTGGTGGTGATCGGTGCCGGCTCTGCCGGTCTTTCTGCCGCCAGAACTCTGATCGAGATGGGCAAGTCGGTCGTCGTCATAGAGGCCGCCGACCGGATCGGCGGGCGCGCCTGGACCGAAAGCGAGACCTTCGGAGTTCCTTTCGACCAGGGCTGCTCCTGGATCACCTCGGCCAATGTCAATCCCTACACCGCTCTGGCCGAAGAGTGGCACTTTGACCTCTACGATCACTCCGGCGCAGACGGGCCCCTTTATGTCGGCGACCGCCTGGCGAATGAGACGGAGAACGAGCAGTACGGCGCCGCCTGGGGTGCGGTGACCGGGGCCTTGGCGAAAGCGGGCAATAAGGGCATCGATGTTGCCGCCTCGACGGTGATGCCCGACAACCTGCCCTTCCAAGGTGTGACCGAGACCTGGATCGGCCCGATGGACATGGGCGTGGACTTCAAGAATATGTCCACCAGAGACTATTGGAACGGTGCCGACACGACCCCTCTCTACATGGTCAAACAAGGCTTCGGGGCAGTCGTGGAACGTTTTGGCAGCGGCCTGCCGGTTCGCCTCAACACAGCGGCCACGAAGATAAAGTGGGATGGCAAAGGCGTTGCCGTGGAGACGCCGTCGGGCACGATTGACGCCAAGGCCTGTGTCCTGACCGTCTCGACCGGAGTGTTGGGATCAGGCGCCATCCAATTCGACCCGCCGTTGCCGGATTGGAAGCAGCAGGCAATCGACGACCTGCCGATGGGCCTGCTGGTCAAGGTGCCGCTGCAGTTCGACGGCGCGCGCTTCGGCCTGAGACCCAACGAGTGGCTGACCTACTGGGTGCCGAACGACCTGCCCGCCAAGGCCGCCTACTTCCTGACCTGGCCCTTCGGATACGACGTGATGGTCGGCTTCTTGGGCGGCGAGTTCGGCTGGGAGCTGTCGGCCGCCGGAGCCGACGCCGCGGTCGACTTCGCGCTCGGCGAACTGGTTAAGATGGTCGGCAGCGATGCCTCGAAGCACTTCGTAAAGGGCGACATGTCCCAATGGGCCAACGACCCCCTGGTTCGCGGTGCCTATGCCATGCCCAAGCCCGGCCGTGCCACGGCACGCGGCGATCTGTCCCGGCCGCTCGACGATCGCCTATTCTTCGCCGGCGAAGCAGTCGCCGGCTCCTATGTCGCAACCTGCGGCGGTGCCTACATGAGCGGCCGCGACACCGCTCGCAACCTTTCAAGAATCCTTGGGTGACGGTGTCTTGGCACCGCTGGAGGTCAGTCAGACCATCAGCGGCGACAGTCGCCCAATGCCGGAACCATCTCTGCGACGGCAATGCTTCTAGGCTGCACGGGAAAGAGGCGGTCGTAGGCAAGCGTGAAGAGGAAGGTATAGCTGACGACGAAGCTGGTAACGACCAGGTCGGTCGCGACGGCCTCCAACAGGGTGATGTTCAGCCACCAGATATAGATCGGCAGCGACGTGGTCACCAAACTCAGTTCGAACCCCAGTGCATGACACACCCGGCCGAAGAAACCGCGGTCTGAAGAGACCCGCCCGCTGCGGGCGGTGAGCCGGTCGACGACCCAGTTGTAGAGCAGCCCCATAGCCATGGCCTTCAGCGACAGGACCAGTCCAAGTAGGCCGATCTCTTCAAGGCCCACGTCAAAGAACCATGCGCCCACCGGAACCAGCAGGGACATCAAGGACACCTCGAACGAGAGCGTATAGCGAAGGCGGTCTTTGCCAGACCGCAGGGCAACCGACTGTGACATCCTCACCTCCAAAATCTGCGCGCAATCTATCTAGATTTTTTCGATTTTATAGTTAGTATCTATCTGGTTTTCAGATAGGTATGACATGATCAATCCCGATACCCTGCAGGCTTTCCTGCTAGCCGCCGAACTTGGCTCCTTCTCGGCTGCGGCGAGGCGCATGGGAAAGGCGCAGTCGGCCATTTCCACGGCCATCGCCAATCTCGAAATCGATTGCGGCGTCGAGCTTTTCGACCGTAGCGGCCGCAGCCCCGTTCTGACGGTTCAGGGTCAGGCTCTGCTGCCCCACGCGAAGGGGATCCTCTTGGGGAATCGCGAGCTCATGGCCAAGGCGAGTTCGATGGCTGAGGGGATCGAGACCAGGCTCTGTCTGTCGATCGAGCTTGGCATCACCATCACGCCGCTCATCGACATTCTACAGCGCTTTGGCGAGACCTTTGCCGGCGTATCGCTAGAGATCTTGAACCCGAGTCCGATAGAAACGCCGACCTTGATGAAGCAAGGCTGGACGGACATCGGCCTCATGACGGAACAGGAAGGTTACCCCCTGGGGTTCCAGTTCCGCGGTGTCGGGTTCTCCCAACTCGTCCCGGTCTGCGCGCGCGATCACCCTCTGGCGAGGTACGGCCAGGTCGGCTATCGCGACCTGCGGCATCAGAGACAGATAGTCCGCTACAGCAAACCAGCAGACACCGCAGCCCAACAAAACGAGAAGAAGAGTACCACGATCTGGCACGCGGAAAGCCCGGCAATGGCAGCCGAGCTTGTGAGTGCAGGCTTCGGTTGGGCCGAGCTACCGGTCTCAATCGTCGCCCAGGGGATCGCTGAAGGACGGCTTGTGCAACTGCAGTATGCCTTCCAGCAAAGCGACATTCTGGAAGGCATCGATGTCGTCTGGACCGAGCAACGCGCGCTCGGCCTGGCCGGACAGTGGATGCGCGATGAGATCCTGACGTTGCCGCAAGACGTCTGGCAGGCCGGTTAGGATCTCGATGCGACCTTCGGCGATCTGGCTGGTTCCAGGATCAGCTTGCTTGAGGCATCCCATGCCCAAGACCAGTTCAGAGCCGATCAACTACGGCGCGCCAGGTGAATTCCGGCGATGGTGCAACGCACGGAGCCTCCGGCCAGCTCGATCGTCGGGATGTGCAAGGGTACGAGCCTCGCGCTTTCCTCGATGCTCGCAATCTGTGCGTCCTCGAGCGCTTCATGAGCGGTCGTCGAGAGGGCGAGCAGACGCGTGTCTCGGCCCTGCAGCTCGATCGCGTTGCCCGCAAAGGCCGCGATCTGTGCCTCACTCAAGTGGATGACCTTGCGACCGGATTCTTCCAGTCGCGCCACCACCTCGTCGCGCCGCGCGTCATCGGTAATCAGATCTGCGCCGAGCAGGGCAAAGTCCGTGCCGATGCACATGAGGACATTGGTGTGGTAGATGTCGACGCCGCGCGAATCGGCTGCGGGAAACACCATCGGCTCGAAGTTGAAATGCGTTGAGAAGCGCTCCAGCGCGATCGGGTTGGTGCGGTCGGACTCGACCGCGTAGGCCACGCGGTCGATGTGGTCCAGCACCATGGCCCCGGTGCCTTCGAGGAACAGACCATCGGGTTCGAGGCCGGAATAGTCGATCACGTCTTGAACGCGGTAGCGAGCCTTCAGCATCTCGATCACATCGGCGCGCCGCTCCAACCTACGGTTCTGCGCCTTCATCGGATAGATCGCCACATGCCCGCCGGCATGGGTCGAAAACCAGTTGTTCGGGAACACACAGTCCGGCGTGGCCGGGTCTTCGCCCTCGAACACATGAACCCGCACGCCGTGGTGCTCCAGCGCGGCCGCGGCGGCGCTGTGCTCTTCAAAAGCGCGGCGGGCTATGTCTGCGCCTTCGGTACTGGCGGGGGTCTGGAAGGCATTGTCCTTGGCGGTCTCGGTGTTAATGGTAAAGCAGTGCGGGCGCACCATCACCACCGCGGCCGGTGCCTGTGCGGAAGGTCGGGTCAAGCGGAACCTCCTTCTGCACGGCGCACCATCCCGAAGAGGTCGCGCGGGTCGTCCGGGTCGGCCAAGAGATCGAGCTTTTCATCGTGGCTGCTTCCCTGAAGCTGATCGCGCACGTAACGCAGCGCCGAGAAGTCCTCGGTGGCAAAGCCCACCCCATCGAAGAGTGTGATCTGGCGGTTATCGCGCCGACCCTCGGCAACGCCGGTCATCACCTGCCACATCTCGGTGACCGGGAAATCCTCAGGCATCTGCTGAATCTCGCCCTCGATACGGGTCTGCGGCGTGTACTCGACGAAGACATCGGCGCGGCTCAGGATATCCTTGTGCAGTTCCGTCTTGCCGGGGCAGTCGCCGCCGATCGCGTTGATGTGGACCCCAGCGCCGACCATGTTATCGGTCAGGATCGTGGCGTACTGCTTGTCGGCGGTGCAGGTGGTGATGATCTGCGCGCCTTCGATGGCGTCCTGCGCCGTGCTGCAGGCGACGATCTCGAAGCCCTGATCGGACAGATTGTGCATGACCTTGCGGGTCGCAGCCGGATCGATGTCGTAGAGCCGCAGCGTGGTGATACCGCAAAGCGCGCGCATCGCCAGCGCCTGAAACTCCGACTGCGCTCCATTGCCGATCATGGCCATGGTTTGGGCGCTCTTGGGTGCGAGGTACTTGGCCACCAAGGCGGAAGTCGCCGCCGTGCGCAGCGCTGTCAGCAGCGTCATCTCCGACAACATCACCGGATAGCCGGTCTGCACATCCGCCAAGAGCCCGAAAGCCGTCACGGTCTGCAGGCCATCATGGGTGTTCTTGGGGTGACCGTTCACATACTTGAAACCATAGACCTCGCCATCCGAAGTCGGCATCAGCTCGATCACGCCCTCAGCGGAATGCGATGCCACGCGCGGCGTCTTGTCGAAGAGTTCCCAGCGGCGGAAATCCTCTTCGATGTAGGCGGCGATGCCGCTCAGCATTTCAGGCAGGCCGATCCGATGCACCAGACGCATCATCTGATCGACGCTGACGAAGGGCACATAGGCCAGTTTGGACGGTTTGGGAGCCGACATTGTCTAACCTCTTTGGATTTGATCGCCCTAGCATGAACTGTCGTTACTGCAAGGAAAATGGCGAAACTGCTAGACTTTTGTACAGAGTTTCGACAAAATGCGCAGGATGCTTTAGCAATTTGTCAAATCTGATGAAATCTCAACCCGCTACGCGATACGTCTTCGACGACCACGACCGCATGCTTGTCAGCCTGCTGCGCAAGGACGGCAGGGCGCCGGTTTCCAAGCTGGCCCAGATCATGGGGGTGTCGCGCGCCACGGTACAAACACGCCTCGACCGTATGCTCGCATCCGGGGCACTGCTCGGCTTCACCGCACGCGTGCGAGAGGACTATGACAACAACCACATTCGCGCGATCATGATGATCGAGGTGACCGGACGGAACACCTCGCAGGTCATCAACAAGCTGCGGGGTATGGTCGAGCTGAATGTGCTGCACACGACCAGCGGCAAATGGGACTTGATTGCAGAGGTCCTGGTCGAGAACCTCAGCGAGTTCGATCGTGTCCTACGTGAGGTCCGTCTGGTGGACGGCGTTCTGAACAGCGAAACCAGCATCCTCTTGTCCAGCGTCTAACGGCGCTCGGCAGAGGTCGCCGATGATCGACCAAAAAAAATCTTCTCGCCTTTGAACCTTTTCGGCCGCGCGCACGACCTACTGACACGCGCCACTTGAGCGTGCCGTCTCGAGCTTCTTCTCTTACTCGGGAAGTACACTTCAAGTCGGTGTGAGCGCCAATAGGGCGACAACTTATCTTGCGAGGAGAAAAGACATGGCCATCGGCGATCAACTCAATCCAATCAACAACGGACTTACAATCACTGGCTCGGACAATGGCGAGTTGATTCTTGGTTCCCTTGGAAACGACAGCATCGACGCGAAAGACGGGAACGACATCGTGCTTGGCCTTCTCGGAAACGACAATGTGTCAGGTGGCCTTGGCGATGACAATCTCTTCGGCGGCAAAGGCGACGATACCCTCGTCGCGAACAAGGGCGACGATTTCGTCTTCGGCGGCAAGGGCGATGACGAGCTGATCTGGAACAACGGCGACGGTTCCGACCTCATGCATGGCGGCGAGGGATACGATCACGTGCAGGTCAACTTCGACACTGACCTGGTGGACGACGATCTGCAGAACAAGGATGTCGCCGAGTTCTCCACAACACCGCAGGGCGTGCAGTTCGCCCGGGTCGAGGTGAACGACCAGACCGTCAACGGCCTGTTCCAGCTCGACATCCGCGAGACCGAGGTGCTCGAGACCAACTTCGGCGACGGTGACGATGCAGCCCTGATCCTGGACAACCTGCTCGCCAAGATCAAGCTGGAGCTCGATGGCGGCGACGGCAAGGATCTGTTGGATTTCTCCAAGGCGTCGGCGGCCGTCGTGGTCGACCTGGAAGCCGACACGGCCGGTACGGCACATGTCGAGAACTTCGAGAACGTCATCGGTTCCGAGTTCGACGATGTGATCTCCGGCGACAAGGGCCATAACGTCATCAGCGGCCTGGGCGGCGACGATACCTTGAAAGGCGATAAGGGCGACGATGTCCTGGTCGCGAACAAGGGCGACGACCGCGTCTTCGGTGCTAAGGGCGATGACAAGCTGATCTGGAACAACGGCGACGGTTCCGATCTCATGCATGGCGGTGTCGGCTACGACCTGCTGCAAGTCAATTTCGACACCGACTTGGTGAACGACGACCTGCAGAACAAGGATGTCGCCGAGTTTTCGGTCACCCCGCTGGGTGTCCAATTCGCCAGGGTCGAGTTGAATGACCAGACCGCCGCCGGCCTCTTCGAGCTGGATGTCCGCAAGACCGAAGTGCTGGAGACCAATTTCGGCGACGGCGACGATGCAGCCCGGATTCTGGATAACCTGCTCGCCAAGATCAAGCTGGATCTCGATGGCGGCGACGGCAAGGATCTGCTGGATTTCTCAAAGGCATCAGCGGCCGTCGAGGTTGATCTTGAGTCTGGCACGGCCGGCACAGCGCATGTCGAGAACTTCGAAAACATGATCGGTTCCGAATTCGATGACGTGATCGTCGGCAACGAGAGCGACAACGTCATCAGCGGTCTGGGCGGCGAAGATATTCTGAAGGGTCGCGAGGGCGACGATAGCCTGGTCGCCAACAAGGGCGACGACCGCGTCTTCGGCGGTAAAGGCGATGACGAGTTGATCTGGAACAACGGCGACGGCTCCGACCTCATGCATGGCGGCGTCGGCTATGACCGGCTGCAGGTCAACTTCGACACCGATCTGGTGGACGACGACCTGCAGAACAAGGACGTCGCCGAGTTTTCGGTCACGCCATTGGGTGTCGAGTTCGCCCGGGTTGAGCTGAACGATCAGACCGCCGCAGGCCTCTTCCAGCTTGACGTCCGCAAGACCGAGGTGCTCGAGACCAACTTCGGCGATGGCGACGATGCCGCCCTGATACTCGACAATGTGCTCGACAAGATCAAGCTGGAGCTCGATGGCGGTGACGGCAAAGACTTACTAGACTTCTCTGGGGCATCCGCCGGCGTAGACGTCGACCTGGCCGCCGGTACCGCTGGCACGGCGCATGTCGAAAACTTCGAGGACGTCACCGGTTCCGAATTCGATGACGTGATCGTCGGCGACGAGGGTGACAACACGATCCGCGGCGGCGTGGGCAACGACGGACTAACAGGCGGAGCAGGCGAAGACATCTTCGTCTTCTTCCAAGACGACGTCGGCGTCGACATCATCTTCGACTTCGAGTTCGGCGTGGACCAGCTCCAGTTCGTGACCAACGAAGACCTGACCGCCGCCGAGGTCGTCGATAAGCTGGCGCAGAACGGCAGTGACGTGGAGCTGGAACTCAACGGCAAACTGATCAGCATCGAGAACGCTCTGGTCGGCGACTTCGATACCGACGACTTCATGATCGTCTAGTGTCGTCCGACACTCCAGCATAGGTGCCTTCGGCCCCGCCGGTTGCAGCAAGCGATCGGCGGGGCTTGATGCGCTAGAAGGGTGTCATCATCCCAGCCGGACCCAATGCGGCGGGCCGAGCGCGGCGGTCTTGAAGAGCTTGGTCTCCTCCGTTGCCTCACCGCCCTCGGGCGCGGCCGGCATCACCTCGTCATAGCGCTCTTCCAAAACGACGTGGGGATCGTGACCCTCGACCCAGCCGAGAAAGCCGCCGTGGATCTTGTAGCCGATCAGGTGCTGCACCTGCTCGGGCAAGTCCTTGGCGATGGCGGGGGGAACGGCGAGGTACTGGTTCTCCTCTTGCCTGAGCCACCCCAGGCTGTAACCACAGATCAGCCCATTGCGCCAAGAGTTGGCAGAGCGGTTGGCGCCGCCGCCGTGCCAGATCGATCCGACATAGATCATGCAGGAGCCGGGCGGCATCACCGCCTGGGCGATCTCGTCTCCGGGGCTGGGCAGACGTTCGTCGTCCCAAAGGTGGCTGCCCAGGATGACCCGGGTGGCGCCATTCTCCACCGTGAAATCGGTCAACGACCACATGGTGTTGCAAAGCGCCTGTGGACCGGGGTGGACAAAGGGCAGAAGACCGTCGTCTCGATGCAGGATCTGCGCGGATTCGCCAGGGCCGATGTTGACCGATTGCGTGACGTGAAGCTGAAAGCGCTCGCAGCGCGGACCCAGGAGGCGCTCCATCACCGCCAGCACCCTGGGGTTAGGGGCAACGCGCTCCGCGAAGGTGCGGGATTTGGCAACCAAGGCGCCGACGCGCTTGGTCTTGAAGCCCCAGAACGCACCCTCGCCCAGATGCGAGCGGCCGAGGTAAGCCTCAAGTTCCGCGCCGATCGCCGCGATGGCTTCGGGTTCCAAGAGCCGTTCGTAGATGACTGCGCCATCGCACTCCAAGATTGCCATGACCTCGTCCAGCGGGGTCTCCGCAACGACTTTTCTGACCTCTGCCATGTCCCCCCCTACTAAGGCTGCGCCCGAACCACGTTGAAGTGTGCGGGAATACTAAGCCCATCTGCCGTCACGAAGGGACGAAAATCCACCAAGAGCTGTTCAGCGACGGCTTGCAAGTCATCTGGACCGCCATCGAGAGCACGAACGATCCGCACGGCCGGTCCCAGGTTGCTGGCCAGCCGCGCAACTTCGCTCAAGGCTACATCCGTGGAGAGACGAACCTCCTCTTCGACGACTTCGACAGAGGTCCAACCAGCGGAGCGGAGGATCTGCTGGACATAGTCCTTCTCGGCAAAAGCCAAGGGGCCAGGCGCGCGCGGGTCTGCCGCCGGCGGGACCTTGCCCATGCGCGCGATGGCGGCAGCGCGTGGAATCGAGAACCAGGGATTGACGGCAAGCGGCGCCCAACAGAGGAAGCAGAGCCGCCCACCGGGTTTCATGGCGCCGCGCAGGTTGGCGAAGGCTGCGACCGGATCCTCAAAAAACATGACACCGAAACGCGATACCAACAGGTCCAGTGCCTGCGGATCGAATGCGTGAGTCTGCGCATCGGCTTCAAGATAAGTAAGCTGGGTCAGACCGGCCTGCTCTGCCCTGCTGCGCGCCATGGCCAGCATGGGCGCCGAGACGTCGACGCCCAGCGCGCGACCTTCTGTTCCCAGCGCTTCGGCTAGCGCCATTGTGGTCGCACCTGTGCCGCAGCCGACATCGATCGCGGCTTCGCCGATCTGCGGCTTCGCCAGCGCCAAAAGGCGATCGGTGACCGATGCGAACATCCGATCCAGGCTCGCTTGATTGCGCACCCACTTTTGCCCGTTCTCGGAGTTCCAATAGTCGATTTGATCGCTATTGGTACTGACGTCACTGCTCATTCTTAACTCCATTCTACCCTCAACAGTCTTGCATGCCGTCGCGCCCGCGCAGGCCGTGCCGCTGTCCGCATCAAAGGTCGCGCCACCGCCTTTCGAAGGCGCCTTTGCAACGATTCCGCCCTTGCGAAACTGCTACACAAGGACAATCAGGCATCAGATTTGGGAAGGCTCATGTCCGAAATCATCCTCGACGTCGCCGCACGCAAGATCGATCCGACGCGCCGGCCGCAACGCCCAGTTTCACAGAGCGTGCTTGACGCCGATAACGACCGGATCGAAATCGGGCCGACGCAGCGTGCCTTCGACGAGTGGGCCGCCCTAGGGCTGGCGCTGCCGGACCTGACAGCGCTGCGCGAGTATCGCTTGGGGCGCGTACGGCATCTCTTGCGAGAGCTGGATTTGGGCGGCCTGCTGCTCTTCGACCCGCTGAACATCCGCTATGCCACCGACAGCAGCAATATGCAGGCCTGGACATCGCACAACTTCGCCCGCGCGGCCTTTATCCCGACCGAGGGGCCGGTGATCCTCTGGGATTTCTACGGCTGCGAGCACCTCTCCTCCTACCTGCCGCTGATCGAGGAGGTGCGCACCAGCGCCAGCTTCTTCTACTTCATCAATGGCGAGCGGGTGGAGGAAGACGCCAAACGCTTTGCCGCCGAGATCGACGATCTGCTGCGCCGGCACGGCGGCGGCAACCGACGCCTGGCCGTCGACAAGATGGAACTGGCCGGCGCCTTTGCGCTGCAGAACCTGGGTGTGGACCTACACTCCGGTCAAAGGGTGATGGAGTTGGCCCGCCTGTTCAAGGACGAGAACGAGCTGCGAGCCGTGCGCTGTGCAATCGCCGCCTGCGAAGCCTCGATGGAGGAGATGCGCGCCGTCCTGTCGCCGGGTATCTGCGAGGACGAGCTTTGGGCCGAGCTGGTGCGCGGCAACATCGCCCGCGGCGGCGAGTGGATCGAGACCCGCATTCTGGCTTCCGGCCCGCGCACCAACCCCTGGTTCCAGGAGTGCGGTCCGCGGATCATTCAGGAAGGCGATCTGGTCGGTTTCGACACAGACATGGTCGGCACCTGGGGCTATTGCTGCGACATCTCTCGCACCTGGATAGCCGGCGCGGTGAAACCCAGCGACGAGCAACGACGCCTCTACCAGATCGCCTATGAGCACATACAGCGCAACATGGAGGTGCTGCGTCCCGGTCTCAGCTTCGAAGAGATGACCCTGGGTGGCGACAATCTGGCTGAAGAGTTCGTGGCGCAACGCTATGGCTGCAAGTACCACGGCGTCGGGCTGTGCGATGAGTTCCCCGCGGTCCGCTATTCGCACGATCATCAGCCGGGAATGTACCGCAAGGGCTACGATTGCCTGCAGCCCGGCATGACCATCACGATCGAGGCCTATATCGGCGCTGTCGGCGGCCGCGAGGGCGTGAAGCTGGAAGAGCAGGTGCTGATCACCGAGGCCGGCTACGAGAACCTGACCTCCGCCCCCTTCGAGGAGTCGCTCTTGGCCAGCTAGCTGCAAGCTGCTACCTCTGCAGTGCAGTCTCTGGGAGGTGAGCCATGCCTGTCGACAGCCGCCGTCGCGCGCTCCTATTGGGAACGGCCGCAGCAGCGCTGCTGACCGCGCTGCCCAGAACACCTCGTGCCGCGAGCTTGACTGCTGAAGAATTCTTGACGCTGTCGCAGGAACTGACCGGCAAGAATGACCTCGATCCTGCCCTGGCCGCCGGCTACCTCGCTGCCTTCGAGGAGCTTGGCCAGGGTGCTGCGCTGATGCATCTAGCAGCGGGCGGCGCCGAGCAAGCCTTGGCGCAGGAGCTGGTCGCAGCCTGGTACAGCGGTATCGTTCGCATAGGTCAGCAGCAGCGCCTGGTGACCTATGAGGAGGCGCTCATCTGGTCGGCCATGGACTACACCAAGCCCCCCGGCTTCTGCAGCGGCGGCGGCTTCGGGGCCTGGGCAAAGGCACCCCAACTGTGAGCCTGCGCTATGACTGCGACGTCGCCATCATCGGCGCCGGTGTAGCGGGCGCCCTGGTGGCGGACGCCTTGGCGGACGAACTCTCCGTCATGCTGTTGGAGGCCGGTCCGCGGATCGAGCGGAGCGAGGCCCACGATCGTTTTCTCGACGCGCCGATCAAGACCCCGCAAGCACCCTACCTCGGCGCGCCCCTCTATCCCTTTCCACGCTCTGAGGCACCGGATGCTTGGTATGTCCAAGCTGGCCCGCAGCGCTTCGACGCGACCTACGTCAAGGGGGTCGGTGGCACCACCTGGCATTGGCTTGGTACCTGCCTGCGCTTCGTCCCGGACGATTTCCGCCTGCGCTCAAGGTTTGGCCGCGGGCTGGACTGGCCTTTGGATTATGCGGAGTTGGAGCCTTGGTACGGCAAGGCGGAAGCCGCGCTGGGCGTCGCCGGACCGGCGGGCGAGGATCCGCTCTCGCCGCGCTCCACCCCCTACCCGCTCCCCGCGATTCCGACCAGCTATCTGGATCGACGCCTGGCCGAGGCATTGGCGGGAACACCCTATGCCGGGGTGCAAGCGACACCGCAGGCGCGAAATTCCCGTCCCTATCGGGATCGGCCGGCCTGCTGCGGCAGCGCGTCCTGCATTCCACTTTGCCCGATCGGCGCCAAGTACGACGCAGCGCTGCATTGCGAAACCGCCGAGGCCAAGGGCGCGCGCCTGCTCGACGGCGCTTTTGTCGTTGGCTTGGAGACCGGAGCCCAAGGGGGAATCACCCGGGCCAAGGTCAGATTTGCCGCCGGTGGCGAGGCAGAGGTGAAGGCCAAGGTCTTCGTGCTGGCAGCGCACGCCATCGAATCGCCTCGCCTACTGCTGAACTCAGCCAGCGAGACCTATCCCGGCGGACTTGCCAATGCCTCCGATCAGGTCGGGCGCAATCTGATGGACCATCCCGTCCAGCTCTCCTGGGCACTGGCCAAAGAACCGCTCTATCCCTGGCGTGGCCCGCTCTCGACCGCCGGCATCGAGACGCCTCGGGCCGGTGACTTTCGCGGCGAACGGCCAGCCTTTCGCATCGAGATTCTGAATGCCGGATGGTCGTGGCCGACCGGCGCGCCGGAGAGCACGGCACGCAGCCTCATCGCCCAAGGGCTTCGCGGAGAGGCGCTCGACCGGGCCTTGCGCAACCGCACGAGCAGGCAGATCGCCCTCTCCAGCCTGATCGAGCAGCTGCCGAATTCAGATAACCGCATCGATCTGGACCCGCACTTGACCGACCATTACGGCGTGCCTCGCCCGCGCATTCACTACGCAATCGACGACTACTGCCGTGCCGGACTAGAGGCCGCAAGACAAGCGCACAACGACGTCCTTCAGAGGCTCGGCGTCGATGAGGTGAGGCACACGCCGGAGATCAAGTCGGCACAACACATCATTGGCACCCTGCGCATGGGAGACGACCCGGACCATTCGGTCGTCGACCCGGACCTCAGGGCCCACCAGCACCGCAACCTCTTCGTGCTGGGCAGTTCGGTCTTCCCGACCAGCGCGGTGGCCAATCCCACACTCACTATCGCCGCCCTGGCCCTGCGCGCGGTCGCGCCGATCCGGCGCAGCGCGCAGGGTTGACGCTACCGCACTTTAAAAGGCTCCAGCGCGCCGCCGGAGGATTGCTGCCAGAAGTAGCTGCCGTCCTTCTCCAAGACACGGTAGCAGCTGAGTCCACCGCGCGACCAGGTGGAGCAGTACGCGCCGGTGTCACCCAGATGCCAGCGTCCCCAGTCGGTCGCACCCTGGACTGTGTAGGAGGTGCGTCCATCCGCACCGAACCATTGGGTATAGGGCTGCCCGCGCCAGGTGCCCTCAATGGTCTTGCCGCGTAGCAGCTCGACCAATTCATGGCCGAGAACCTCGCGCTCTTCAGCAGCGAGTGTCGGATGGGCCAGCAGCAGAACCGCTGGAAGCAAACACAAGACCCTACGCCTATTGCGACCGAAGCGTCTCATCGCCAGTTACCTTTCCGCCTTACCTGAACAAGGAAAGAGGCCTATATCTGGGCGAAATCCCGGACACGACAGCCCAGCAGCCAACGAAAGCCGTGCCATGCAAGAGGCGCCTGCCGCTCAGAAGACACCAGCCCGATCGCTCGCCAAGCCACCCACCGTCGGTATTGTCAGCCTGGGCTGCCCCAAGGCCTTGGTGGATAGCGAACGCATCCTGACCAAGCTGCGGTCCGAGGGCTATGCAATTAGTGGTGATTACAACGAGGCCGAGGTGGTGCTGGTCAACACCTGCGGCTTCCTGGACAGTGCAAAGGCCGAATCCCTGGAGGCCATCGGCGAGGCCATTGCCGAGAACGGCAAGGTCATCGTGACCGGCTGTCTGGGCGTGGAGGCCGAACGCATCCGGACCGAACACCCCGAGGTGCTAGCGATCACCGGTCCGCAGCAGTACGAGGCCGTCCTGGAGGCCGTGCACGACGTGCTTCCGCCCGAGCACGAGCCCTTTCTGGACCTGGTGCCGCCACAGGGCTTGCGTCTGACGCCGCGCCATTACGCCTATCTCAAGATCTCAGAGGGCTGCGATCACAAGTGCCGTTTCTGCATCATCCCGCAGATCCGCGGCGGGTTGAAGAGCCGGCCGGCGGCTGCCGTGCTGATGGAGGCCGAGCGCCTGGCCGCGGCCGGTGTGAAGGAACTGCTGGTGATCTCGCAGGACACCAGCGCCTATGGCCGCGACATCGGCTATGCCGAGAGCAGTTGGCGCGGACAGCCGCGCGCAGCGCGCTTCTACGACCTGGCCGAGGCCCTTGGCGAACTCGGTATCTGGGTTCGGATGCACTACGTCTATCCCTACCCCCATGTCGACCGGGTGATGCCCTTGATGGCAGCAGGCAAGATCCTGCCTTACCTCGACATCCCCTTTCAGCACGCCAGCCCCTCCGTCCTGAAGGCCATGCGCCGCCCGGCCAATCAGGAGCGCGTGCTGGACCGCATCGCCGCCTGGCGCCGCGAGGTACCCGATCTAACCCTACGCTCCACCTTCATCGTCGGCTTCCCCGGCGAGACGGACGCCGACTTCGACTTTCTGCTGGAGTGGCTGACGGAGGCCGAGATCGACCGCCTGGGCTGCTTCCGCTATGAGCCCGTCGACGGAGCGCCTGCCAACGCGCTGGCCGATCCCGTGCCCGAGGCAGTGAAAGAGGAACGTTGGCAGCGGCTGATGGCCCACCAGCAGGAGATCTCGGCGGCCAAGCTGCAGGCCAAAGTGGGTACTGAGATCGCCGTCCTGATCGATGAGGCCGGCCCCGAAGGCGCAATCGGACGCAGTGCAGCCGACGCACCGGAAATCGACGGCCAGGTGCATCTGCCGGATTCCGGCGATCTCGCGCCAGGCGACCTGGTGACGGCAGAGGTACTGGCTGCCGACGAATACGATCTGGAAGCAAAGGTGATTGCACGATGAAGCGTCTCTTTCTCCTCATGCTGCCCCTGCTGTTCTTGGCGATCCTTGCCCGCGCGGAAGGGCTGCCGCAACCGCCGACCGGCACCTATACCTACGCCGTCGACGTCAGCGGCCGCGGCAAGGTCGGCACCATGTCCGTGATCCTTGAGGAGAAAGGCGAGGAGGTCTCCGCAAGCATTCACCGCAAGATCCAGGTCAAGGTCTTGGGGATCACCGCCTATCGGAACGACAGCAGGCTTACCCAGACGCTGAAACAAGGCCGCCTGACCGCCCTGCACCGCGAGACCAACGACGACGGTGACAAGTCTTCGCTGAACGTGACGCTTTCAGGCGGCAAGCTGGAAGTGAGCGACGGCGCCAAGACCTGGAGCGTCGATGCCGCCTTGCTGCCCACCAGCCCCTGGAACCCGGAGATTCTCTCCCGCGCGCAACTGCTGGACACCAAAACCGGGCGAGCCCTTGCCGTCTCAACGACCGATAAGGGCGAGGAAGAGGTGTTGGTCGGTGGGCATCGCTTGAAAGCAAGCCGCTATGCGCAGAGCGGCGCAGAGAAACGCGACCTCTGGTACGACGAGAAGGGCCGCCTGGTCCGCATGGTGCTACACCGTGAAGGCAACACCGTGACCATGGTATTGGAGAGTGCGCCGTAGCACCAAAAGGAAGACCCCCCTCATGCCGAGACGCAACATCGTCGAAGGGCAAGCCGTCCTCATCGTGATCGATATCCAGGAGAACGACTTTCTGGAGAAAGGCGAGGCGGACGGCAAGAGCCAGGCAATTCCCGCCATGCCGGGCTACCTGGATCGGGTCGCAAAGACGCGGATCTTAGTGGATGTGGCACATGAGGTCGGCGTCCCGATCATCTTCGTCAAAGAGATTCACCGCCCCGACCACATCGACTTTGGCCGAGAGCTGGACGGCAGCGAGGATGTGCACTGTATCGAAACCGATCCGGCAACCGACTATGCCAAAGCGATGGATCCGCGGCCCAGCGACTATTTCATCGCCAAGCGCGCTATTCCTGCTTCTTCGGCACCGATTTGGAGATTCTGCTCAAGGGCTTGGGCGCCCAGACGCTGATCCTGACCGGTGGCCTCACCGACGTCTGCGTCCACTACACCTTTGTCGACGGTCATCAGCACAACTATTTTTGCCGCGTGGTTGAGGACTGCGTTGCCGGTTCTTCCCGGCGTGCACACGAGGGTGCGCTGGAGGCGATGGAGTACCTGCAGAGCGGCGCCAGGCGCTCACTGGAAGAGATGACGGCGGCCTTTCGACAGGCTGCAGCAGGTTCCGCTGCCGCGGAATGACCGGAGGTTAGAGCGGCCGATCCATCCAATAAGGCCGAAAGTGCCGGATGATTTCTGCATAGAGGTCGCGCTTGAAGGGCACGATCAGATCCACCGTCTGCGGCACCGGCACCCACTTCCAGGCCGAGAACTCCGGGTGCTCAGTCTCCAGGTTCACAGCAGCATCGCTGCCTAAAAAGGCAGCACAGAACCACTTTTGCCGCTGGCCACGATACTTACCTTTCCAGAGGTTACCGACCAACTCGTGCGGCAGGTCGTACTCCAGCCAATCCGGCATTTCCGCCAGGATGGCGACCTGGTCCGGCGGGATCGAGGTCTCTTCTTCCAATTCTCGCAATGCCCCGTCGCGCGGGTCTTCGCCCTTGTCGAGGCCGCCCTGCGGCATCTGCCATGCCGGTCCAGGGTTGTCGATTCGCTGCGCGACGAAGGCTTCGCGGCGGTGATTGAGAAGCAGAATGGCTGCACCTGGTCGATACTTCCCCTTGGCGTCTCCCATAGCACACCCTTCTTGTCCGAGATTCTCAGCGGCCGTCTCGATAGCCCCTGCCCCCTATCGATGCAAGCTCTTCGCGACAGAGCTAGGCGCGCGCATGTCACCCCTCGCGCAGTCACCTCTTGAAGGCGGCACCCTTCCCCTTGCATAAGGGATGCTGCTCAACACTGGCAGGGGTCGTCCTCGCCCCGCCGCAGCGTAGCAGCAGCCATGCAGGGGTTAAAATCCCTCACAGATTAGCCACATTTGTGCCTTCAAGGCACAGTCGGAGGAGCATATGGACTCGCTCAACGCCATGGAGGTCTTTGTACGGGTGGTACAGGCGGGCAGCTTCTCAGAAGCTGCACGCAACCTGAACCTGACCCCCTCCGCGGTCTCCAAACAGGTAAGTCGCTTAGAGGATCGCCTAGGTGCTCGGCTGATCAACCGCACGACGCGGCGCCTCGGCTTGACCGAGGAGGGATCGGCCTTTTTCGAGCGGGCGCAGCGCATCCTGACCGACGTGGAGGAAGCCGAGCAGGCCGTCACGCACCTGCATGGCGCACCGCGCGGCACCTTGAAGCTGAACGCACCGGTGGTCTTCGGTCACGCCCACATCGCACCCCTGTTGCCTCGTTATCTGGCGCAATACCCTGAGATGCGGATCGATCTCTCGACGAACGACCGCTATGTCGATCTCTTGGAAGAGGGTCTGGACCTGGTCATCCGCATCGGCGAGCTCAGCGACTCCAGTCTGATCGCCCGTAAGTTGGCGGTCACCCGGCGCGTGGCCGTGGCCAGCGAAAGCTATCTAAAGCAGCACGGCGTGCCGGCACGTCCTGGCGACCTTGCCCACCACAATTGCCTGGTCTTCCTCTATCGCGCAGTGCGTAACGTCTGGCAGTTCGATGGGCCGGAGGGCGCCGAATCGGTTGAGGTCAAGGGCGACGTCGAAACCAACTCCATCGAGGTGATCCTAGAGCTGCTGCTGGCCGGTCACGGCGTCGCCCTGATGCCGACCTGGCTGGTCGGCGAGTACCTGCAGAGCGGCCGCCTGACCCAGGTGCTGCAGAACTATGCCGCACCCGACGCGCAGATCTACGCCGTCTATCCGCCGGGTCGTCACCTCTCGCCCAAGGTTCGCTCCTTCGTGGACTTTCTGGTCCAGCACTTCAAGACCGACCCACTCTGGCGCGAGATGCAGTAGAGTTCAGAGTTCTGTCTGGCCAAGGATTTCTTTTGGTTCGGGCAGGTCGGCAAAGACGCAACGGCCAAGCCAAGCCTCAATGTCTCGGGTGAGGCCAACGGGTCCCTGCGCATCGAACAAACCGGCGCTGCGGGCGGCACGATAGTCCATTCTGCCCATCCACAGCTCGGTCATCGTCTTGACTGTCGTGGTGATGAAAAGGTCGATGTCCTTACCGGGATCGGCCGTGCAGATGTCGACCGATGTGCCATTGACCACAAGCCACCAGTTCGTCAGCGCGTCGAAGTCATTGAAATGGAAGCGAATAACACATCCAGTGTCAGGCAGACCCTCCGGTCGGACGCTGCGCTCCAAATAGAGCATCAAGAGTTCGACGTCGTAATCCTGATCCGAGAGATTGGCGCGGGTCCAACGCATACCCCAGGTACCCAGTGCGAGCAGAATGGGCAGCAGTTCCCTGCAGGACTGCGTCGGGTGATACTCGAAACCTCGCTGTCCCTGAATGCCCTTGCGATAGATCAGGCCCTGGGCTTCCAGGCTGAGCAGCCGCTTGGAGAGGATGGTCGGCGAAATCGTGCCGAGCCCACGCTGCAGATCGCTGAAGCGATGGCTGCCCATCAGCAGTTCGCGGACGATCAACAGCGTCCACTTCTCACCCAAGACTTCATTGGCCTTAGCGATTGGACAGAACTGGCCGAATTCCAATATTCCCTCCCGCTGGAGCAAGTCGTGATCGGAAGCGGCCTCCTGAACGCCTGCATCCGCTCTTAGCTCCTGCAAGATCAAGGCCGCGATTGAGTTTTAAGCCCCCCACGATCTGCCGAGACCGCGTGCATAGTCCACTTTCTGTAGCAGCTTGCTTCACACTCTATAGCAGCTTGCTCCGCCTTGAGAAGTAGCCGGTCAATTGGCCGGTGAATACCTCTTGGCGGCGCCCGCTCGTTAGGCCCGCAGCGGGCCCGCCACAAAGTGGGAAAGAAAGAGAAGGAGAGCGACATGCAACAGCACGATCAGACGGGAAATGACGAGATGGTCGAGATGGAAACAGCCTGCCTGCAAGACGCAGGCCCGCAAGCGCTCCTGCGCGGCCTGGAGGCTGACCTGGGCTTTGTTCCCAAAGTCTTCGATTGCCTGAGCGAGGCTCCCAGCGCGCTGGGAGCCTTCATGGCCATGAACCAAGCCCTGGCACAGTCCTCATTGAGCCCTTTGGAACGCGATCTGGTGCTCTTGACTGTCAGCCGGGTGAACGACTGCGGTTACTGCGTCGCCGGTCACTCCACTCTTGCCACTGAAAGTGGAATGGCGCGCGCGCTCCTCACGGCGTTGCGCGAGGGGCGCCCGCTGACGGATGAACCGCTGGAGGCCTTGCGTTGTTTCGCACAAGCACTTACGGAGCGTCGCGGCCAGCGCTGCCAGGCCGAGTACAAACGCTTTCTGGCCGCCGGGTTTACCAGCCGCAAGGCGAAGGAAGTGATCCTGGTGGTCGCCACAAAGTCCTTGAGCAACAGCCTGGCCACGCTCTTCGCTCTCCCCTTAGACGAGGCCTTCATTCCACATCGCTGGAGTCAGCGGACAGGCACAAGCCTATGCGCGTAGGCTATCGTGCAGATGCGTCGGGTCACCTTGGCTCGACGCCCCCCTCTCGAATGGTTGGGCGCCGTGCCGACAGTTGCAATGGAACCGACTGCAGAACCTTCGCTGGTACCAAAAAAGCTAAAGCCTTGCAGTTTCGAGGACCGCCGGCAGGAGGCCCCGCACGGCATTGCCGACAAAGAGCCGAGAGGCATTGTCCAGATCGCTCAATGTCAGAACAGTTTCTCGCGCTTGGCCTGTCGCCAAGAGGTGGTCCCGCAGCACACCAGGCAGTAGGCCGCAGTGCAGAGGCGGCGTCAGCAGTCCACTGCCCAGATCGGCGAAAAGAGACGTGATGGCGCCTTCGCAGACTTGATTCTCGGTATTGAGGAAGATCACCTCGTCGTAGCCGGATGCTCGCGTCGGTTTGCAGAGGCGCGCACGTTCGCTGTCATAGAGCGCTCGGCTGCTGGTCTTGTGGCACAGCAGCGGATCGTCAGGCTGGAGTCGCTCTGGCGAGACCACAAGGCGCCAGGTCCGCGGCTCGACCAGCGGTTCCGGGCGCACGGTCACCGCAAGTCCGCCATCGCGGGCCTGGAGCAGGCGCACGCGCAAGCGTTCACCCTCGCAATCGCGGGTCGCGTCTGCCAAGGCATTGCGCACCCTGGACTCGGAATGGTGGAAGCCCAGCATCCACGAGGACTTGGCCAAGCGGCACAGATGGCCTTCCAACAGCCAGAAGCCCTCGCTGCGTGTCCACAGCAGTGTTTCGATCAGTCGAAGCTCGCCGCAAAGCGGGCTTTCAGCAGGCATTCGCGATACTCCGCCTCTGCATCCGAATCATAGACCAAGCCGCTTCCAACTGACAGCTGTGCCTCCCCATCTTCGGCAATGCTGATGGTCCGGATGGCCACGTTGAAGCGCATTGCCGGTCCCGCGGCACCTTTCGGCGCCACCCACCCGATGGCACCGCAGTAGGCGCCGCGCGGCCAGGGCTCCAGATCACGGATCACCTCCATGGCCCGGATCTTCGGAGCCCCAGTGATCGATCCGCAGGGGAAGAGGGCGGCGAAGAGGCGCGCGAGATCGGATTCACCTTCCAGGCGTGCCTCGATACGACTGACCATCTGGTGCAGCGTGGCATAGCGCTCGACCTCGAAGAGGGCCGGCACCTTGACCGAGCCGATTTCGGAAAGGCGAGAGAGGTCATTGCGCAGTAGATCGACGATCATCAGGTTCTCGGCCCGGTTCTTCTCGTCGGCCGCCAGCTGCGCGGCCAGGACCCTGTCTTCGCCCGCCGTCGCGCCGCGCCGGATCGTGCCCTTCATCGGCCGCGCAGTGAGCTGCCCCTCCGCCCCGAGCTCGAAGAAGAGCTCCGGCGAGAAGGAGAGCAGGGTCGGTCCTGCCAATCGCACGAAAGCGCCGTAGGCGACCGCCTGACGCGTCCTGATCATGCGAAAGGCAGCCAAGGGTGTCCCCTGCAAGTCGAGTGCAAGCGGGAAGGTCAGATTGATCTGGTAGACATCGCCTGCACGGATCAGGGCCTTCGCCGCCTCAAAGCGCGATCGGTAGTTGGCCAAGGACAGCAGCGGCCGAGCGGTGGGAAGGCTTTGAGTTTCGCCACCCCCCTGTAGGAGCGCTTGGGCTTCACCGAATGGCCGGGGCGCATCGAAGGCGCCGAAGCACAGCAACGGGACGGCGGATCGCCCCGGCATCAATGTGGAGAGCCGTGGCTCCAAAGCATAGCCAAGCTCATAGGCGGCGTAGCCGGCGAGATAGCGGCCTTCGGCGCGTTCGGCTTCTAGGGCCGCAAAGCAGTCCGGCAGATCCTCCTCGCGCCAGGCGACATAGAGCGCACGCGGCGCAGCGAAGAGCTGCGCGCGCCCGGCCAGGCTATCGTCGAAGAGGATGAAGGGCTCTTCCAAGTGTGTCGTCGCTGCCTGTTTCTCTTGTTCTGCTCGGCACCGGCCGAGACCTGCGCGGCTCTAACAGCAAGCAGGCCGGACCGCAAGCAGGACGCAAGGCCTTGGATCGATCGGGCCCCAGGGCTTCGCTTGACCGCTCTACCCGGTTTGCAGCCGAGGGTCATCGCGGAACCAAGGGCTTTGGTTCCGAGAGACGCCCAATCACAGCCAGAGGAAGTCAGTGGCCGTGAGTTGCCCGGCTGCGGAGAGGTCGCTGATCAGGAAGAGCTGATCGACGGCGCCGTCGCCGTTCTGATCGACTTCGACCTGCTCGACGCCCTTGTGTCGAGCCTCGCTGTTTCCGGATGCGCTGAAGGCCGCGTCGCCTATATAGGCGAAGGTACCGGCTTCCAGACCGGTCGCGAACACCAGCTTATCGTCCGCGTTGGCGGCCCCGAGAGAGGCACCGTCGAAGTCGACAATGACGGGAGCACCGCTTGCGTCGGGCGTCAGGCTGTCGCCATTGAAGAAGAATGCGTCCAATCCGCTACCGCCAATAAGTCGGTTCCCGCTCTGCATCGCCAGAGTGTCGCTACCGCTCTCGCCACGCAGTTGATCGCTGCCGCTCCCGCCAAAAAGCCGATCGTCACCATTGAGGCCGAAGAGCCGATCGTCGCCTCCCAAGCCCGCCAAACTGTTGGCCGCAGTGTTGCCGTTGACGATGTTGTCCAGGCTGTTTCCTGCACCGCCGATGGCGCCTGCACCGACTTCCATCCGCAGATTCTCGATCACCTGAGTGGCGGTGCCGACCGGTAGGGTGAAGTCAACCGTAGCACGCACCAGATCCGTTCCGCCGCCGCTCAGTTCGACGATCTGGTCGCTTTGGGTATCGACGACGAAGGTATCGTCGCCGAGGCCGCCTGACATGACATCGCCACCCTCGCGACCGTTTAGAATGTCGTCTCCGGTCATCCCGTCCAGACTGTTGGCAGCGCTATTGCCGACCAGTTTGTTGTCGAACTCATTGCCGACAAGGTTACCAGGGCCGGCACCGATGATGACATTGGCTTGCTCGATATGGCCGCTGTCGCCACTGGCCAAGGTGTAGTCCGCGGCGGAGGAGCGAAGCTGGTCCGCGTCCCCGCCGTCGGCGGCCTCAAACACGCGATCTGCCGCCGTGTCGACCGTGACCCTATCGTTGCCGGACCCTCCATAGGCCGTATCCGCTCCGCTGTTGCCGTCCAGGGTGTCCGACCCCGACGCGCCGAAGAGACTGTCCGGGGCTATGCCGCCACCTTGCTGGTCGTCTCCATCCTCGCCATAGAGAGAATCGCGCCCTCCGGCACCGAAGAGGCTATCGACACCCCCGCCACCTCGCAGCCCATCGTCGCCAAGAGCACCTATCAGCGTGTCGACACCCGTATCGCCATAAAGCAGGTCTTGAGACGCTCCTCCAGACTGGCTGTCATTGCCGCCCCCACCGAAAAGGCTGTCGTTCCCGAAGTCACCAAGCAGAAAATCATCTCCGTTACCGCCAAACAGCAAATCACTGCCTAGCCCGCCGTCTAGCGTATCTTCGCCGCTGTCTCCCGTAAGATAGCTATCATTGCCATTGCCGCTGAAAATCGTATCGTCACCCGAGCCGCCCTCGAGCTGACTATCGTCTCCAACGGCTGCCACAAGACTGTCGTCGCCGAGGCCACCGAAAATGCCGCTGTCGCTGCCGGCCAGAGCTCGCAAGAAATCATCTCCCGCACCGCCATAGACAAGACTGTCTGCACCGCTACCTGAGTAGATCAGATCGTCGCCGTCAGCGCCTGCAATGCTCGCATCATTGCCGCTGCCCCCAAAAATGCTATCGTTGCCACTGTCGCCGAAGAGGTTCAAGTCATCGCCGAGACCGCCATCGATATGATCGTTACCGGAACCCCCGATCAGATAAGCGTCGTCGCCGCTGCCACCATAGAGGCGGTCTCTCGGCGTAGAGCCGGAAAGGTCACTGCCGTAGATCGTGTCGCTCCCACTCCCGCCGAAGAGGAAGTTGTAGCTGAAGGCATTGCCATTGAGAGCAGTGCTGCCGATCAGAAGGTTGTCTGCATCATTACCGCTGGCGGCCAAGACCTCTATGCTCGACAAATCGGGGGAAGGAAGGGCGTCGGCGCTCGGCAGATCGCCCCAGAACAGCAGCGTGTCGGTGCCGTCGCCTCCATAGAGGCGATCGCCGTTGATCAGTTCGCTCAGGCTGCGAACGAGCAGCGAATCGGAACCGCTATCGCCGAAGATACGATCGTCACTCGCGCCACCGATCATGACATCGCCACCGCTACCGCCGTAGAGTGAACGGTCGCTGCCGCTTTCACCTGACACCCAGTCATCGCCGAGACCGCCGTAGAGCGAGACATCGGCCCCTTGCGCCCCGTAGACCCGGTCTGAACCGGTGCCGCCTTTGATGATCGAGTCCACATCGCTGCCGCCGAAGAGCACATCGTCGCCATCTTGACCGAGAATCACGTAGTCCGAGGCTCTTCCACCGTCGATGCTATCGTTTCCACTCCCACCTCGAAGGGTATTCTCCTTGCCGTTCCCGCCGAAGATCTTATCGTTCCCGCTGTTGCCATTGATCAGAGCATCGCCGCCCGAGTCGCCATAGATGGTGTCGTCTCCCGTGTTACCCGAGAGAGAGATGTCAAAGTCATCACCGCCAAAGAGGGTGTCGTTTCCTGAATCGCCGTTGACTGTTTTATCAGTCCCGGCACCGCTGAAGATGCGATCGTCACCGTTGCTGCCATAGACGGCGGTGTCGCCATTTCCCCCGCTGTAGATCCAATCCTCCCCAGTTCCACCATCCAGCGAGCGGTCGTTGCCGTCTCCGCTGAAGATGGTGTCATTACCACTGCTACCGTTGATCAGATGGTCGTTCGAACCACCGGTCTGGATGACATCATTGCCATCGCCGCCATTGACGTTGGTGTCGCTACCATAGCCGGCGTAGATGAGATCATCGCCGGCACCACCCAAGAGACGAACATCCGAATTGCTTCCGCCATAGACCGTATCGTTTCCGGACCCACCGTCGAGCGAGGTGTCCTGACCGACATTGCCGCGCAGCGTATCCGCACCGCTGCCGCCGAGGAGGCTGACGTCATTGCCGCCACCTGCATAGATGTTGTCGTTCCCGTTACCGCCAAAGAGGGAGAAGTCAGCGTTGCCCCCACCGCTGACCAAATCGTCACCCGGACCGCCAAAGAGCTGACTGTCATTACTATCACCGCCATAGATACGATCCGGGCCGCTGCCGCCGCTTAAGGTCGTATCGGAGCCTGTTCCGCCGAAGAGATAATCGATGGCTGCCCCACCATCGCCCGACCCGCCGTAGAGCCGGTCAGCGTTGTTATTCCCATAGAGAGAATCTGCGCCGTCGGCGCCAAACAGCGTGTCGTTACCGCCGCGACCATAGATCGTATCGTCGTCGCCGTATCCCAAACCGACGTCATTGTCGGCGCCACCGGACAGACTGTCCGGCCCATTCGTTCCTGTCAGCGTTGCCATCTCTGCTATTCTCCCCCTCCCCGTTCCTCATCGGACCGCGGCAGCGGCAGCCTAGCAAGGAGCATCCGGGTAAGATGCTCGAATCCCGCCAGCCCCTGCTTGGTCAGCCCGCAAAAAAGTTATCGCCTCCGGTCGCGACATACCAAGAGGTTTCTGTGATCAACACGCCTGTGATGCGGCTCGTCAGCAGAGAAGTGTAGACAAGGGTGCTGCCGGTTGGTCGTCGCACAAGATCTAAGGCTCTTCGATGTGCGTCGACACGTTTTTCATCCCCGCTTTGCTGGAAAGCGAACGAAATTCAGATGGCTCCAATTAGTAAGCGAGCTCAGTTTATGTCGGATTGACTTACAGCCAAAGGAAGTCCGTTGCCGTCAGCTGGTTGGCGGCGGCGAGACCATCGATTGCGACCACAGCGTCGGCCACTCCATCACCGCTGATATCGACCTCAAGGGTATCGCCACCGGCAAAGCGGGCCTCGGAGTTGCCGCCGCCGGTGAAGGCGGAAGCCTCGATGTAGGTAAAGCTGCCGACCTCCAGCCCGGTGCGGAAGACGATGCGGTCCTCGCCGTTGGCCGCGTTCAGGCTGACCCCGTCGAAGTCTTCGATGACCTGCGATCCGGTGGAAAGGTCGCCGCCGTAGATGAACCAATCCTCGCCCGAGCCGCCAAAGGCGGTATCGTCCTGGGCGATGTTGATCGTATCGGCACCGCTGCCGCCGTAGAAGAGATCGGCGCCATAACCGCCGAACAAGGTGTCGTCGCCATCGCGCGCCTCGATGGTGTCTTCGCCCTGGTTGCCGGCCAGCCGGTTGTCGCCGCTGTTGCCCTGGATCGAGTTGTCGAGCGCGTTGCCGGTGCCCCTGATGTCGCCGAAGTCACCCTGCATGCGCAGGTTCTCGATGAAGGCCGTGCCGCTGCCGGTCGGCAAGGTGTAATCGACCTCGGCGCGCACCAGATCGACGCCGTGACCTGAGAACTCCCGCACAACGTCTGCGCTGGTGGTGACGATGAAGGTGTCGTCGCCGCTTCCGCCGGTCATGGTGTTGGTGCCGCCTCCGCCGTTCAGACGGTCGGCACCGCTCTTGCCCAGCAGGACATTGTCAAAGGAGTTGCCGATCAGAATGTCATCGTTGGCGTTGCCCACCATCTTGGCATCACCCACGGCGGTGTTGATGTTCACCCGCTCGATCACGACCTCGGCCGCGGTGCCAAGCGTATAGTTCTTGGCGCTGGAGCGCAGAACGTCCTCGCCCTGACCGACCCCATCGAAGATCAGGTCGCTCGCAGTATCGATGATGAAGGTGTCGTTGTTGTCACCGCCATAGGCCGTATCGCTGCCCGACGCCCCGTTCAGACGATCGCGCCCTTGATCGCCGAAGAGAACATCGCTGCCACTGCCGCCGACCATCTGGTCGTTCGCCGTGGCACCCGACAGCCGGTCGTCGTCTTCGCCGCCGAAGAGCGTATCCTTGCCGCTCGCCCCATAGAGCCTATCCGCACCCGGCTGGCCGCGTAGGGAGTCGTCGCCGCGCAGACCGTAGACCGTGTCATCACCGCTCAAGGCGCGGATGTCGTCAACCCCGTTGGTGCCGAAGATGGTGTCGTTGCCGCTGGTGGCCTGTGGCATCGAAATCGTGACCTCGACGCTGGTCACCTCGACACCCGCCGGCAAGGTCGCGCCGCCCTGTAGAATCAGCGTGTCGACCCCGCCTCCGCCTTTCATGATCTCCCCAGCCGTCAACTCGGCTTGACCGGCAACCAAGAACACGTCGTCGTCTCGATCGCCAAAGAGCCGATCGACGCCCAGACCACCAACCAGCGTATCACTGCCATCGCCGCCGAAAACCATAGAGTCGTCCCCGGCGCCACCAAAGATGCTGTCGTCCCCTCTTACACCCAACAAGGATTGGTCGTCGCCCTCACCCCCGTAGAGTACGTCGTCGTCGCCAGGAGGCGTGCGGAAATAGTAAATACTGGTCTTGCCGCCAACAATGCCCGTGTCGTCTCCAGATCCACCGAAAATCGTATCGTTTCCCCGGCCACCCTCTAGGGAGCGATCGTTACCTTGATCACCGTACAATCGGTCATCGCCGCCGCGGCCGAGAATGTACATTTCGTCACCACTGCCGCCAAAAATGCGGTCCCCACCCCCCACAGGAAAATAGCAACCCGAATCCACACAGTAATCATCAGCAGATCCATAGTAATCTCCTAATAAGTTATCACGGCCACTTGCTCCCCAGATAATATCACCACTCCCATCGCCGTTTATTGAATCGTCTCCGAGGCCGCCAAAGATACTATCAAATCCGGGTCGAAAACCCCCATCGCCGTTCAGCACATCGTCCCCTTTGCCGCCATAGACAACATCGGAATCATAACCACCGGATAGCACTCCATCGTCCCCATCGCCACCGAAGACCGTATCGCTCCCCCCACCACCGTAGAACCCACTGTCGTCGCCACTCTTGCCAACAAGAAGATCGCTGCCGTTGCCGCCAAATAGGGATGTGTCGTCGAGAGCTCGGCCGTAAAGACGGTCGTCCCCGGCGTCCCCGAAGAAACTGACGGCACGACCCTGCGTGGCGGACAAGGTCTCGTTGCCACTTCCCCCATAAAACCCGATGTCTAGACCCTTGCCACCATAGAGGCTGTCGACACCCGACCCACCGAATAGACCAGTGTCGTTACCGTCTCCGCCAAAAAGCAGATCCTGGCCATTGCCTCCCATCAAACTACGGTCGGCGCCCGCTCCACCGTACACTCGATCGTCGCCATTGCCTCCTTCCAGACTGACGTCGTTGCCAGCATCGCCAAAAATGCTGTCGTCCGATGCGCCGCCATCCAGCGACAGATCATCATCGCCCCCACCGAAAATGATGTCAGAGTCGTCCTTTCCAAGCAGTCTTACATCCGGTCCGTCATCACCGAAAATCCGGTCCGAACCCTCGTCACCATAAAGACTGCCATCGTTGTCGGCTCCACCGTAGAGCCAATCATCACCGTCGCCGCCTAGAAGACTCCGATCTAACCCCCCCTCCCCGTAAAGTCGGTCTGCACCACTTCCGCCCTTCAGGAGCAGATCGGTCTCCTGCCCGCCGAAAATGTGATCTGCGCCGCTATTGCCGTAGAGGAAAGAGTCCTGCTGTTCGCCTCCGTAGATTCGATCTGCACCGGCCCCACCGATCAAGGAGGTGTCCTCGCCATCCCCGCCAAACAGCATGTCATCGCCGTTTGCCCCAAAGAGGCGAAGATCAGCGCCACTGTCTCCATAGAGCCGGTCGTCACCCTCCTTGCCACGTAGGGTACGGTCATCGCCACTGCCGCCGAACAGCCGATCGTCGGCTTCCTTGCCGTCGATGCTTACGTCATTGCCATTTTTGCCAAAGATACGGTCATCAAGGCTGGTGCCATGGAGCCCAGTATCGGCGGCATTGCTCCCAATCACCTCGATCACTTCGACCGACGTCAAGAGTAGACCGCTAGCAGGTAAGCTCGCTAACCCCCGGACGACCAGGGTATCGGTTCCGCTGCCGCCATCGAAGAGGTCGCCAGCAAGCAGTGCATTGCTAAGATTCTCGAGCATGACATCGTCGCCGCTGCCGCCGAAGATGCTGTCGATGCCGCTGCCGCCTTGCAGAATGGAATCATTGCCGAGACCACCGAAAACGCTGTCCTTGCCCGAGCCACCCAACAAGCTGCCGTCATTGCCCGCCCCACCGTAGAGCAGATCCGCCCCGCTATCGCCGTGGAGCCCGGCATCACCTCCTTCGTCTCCGAACAGGCGATCGGCTTCGCTGCCGCCGTAGAGCTTGGAGTCCGCGTCATCTCCGCCATAAAGGCGATCCTGGCCACGATCGCCGAAGAGAAACCCATCCTTGCCGCCGTCGCCGAAGACCCGGTCCGCACCGCTGGCGCCGTAAAGGGAGGCGTCGGCCTCGTCGCCACCGAAGACCCGGTCGTCTCCGCTCGCTCCATAGAGCAGGCTATCTTTGCCACTCTCGCCGGATAGGCTGTCATTGCCCCGGCCGCCGAAATGGGCGCTATCATCTCCGCTGCCACCGAAGAGGAAGTCGCTGCCACTGCCCCCCTCAAGGGCGAGATCCGATCCCTCGCCGCCGTAGAGGTAATCCTTCCCGGTAGAGCCAACAAGGGAGGTGTCATCGCCGCCACCGCCAAAGAGTGTGTCACTCCCGCTTGCGCCATAGAGCCCTAGGTCGGCTCCGCTGTCCCCGGACAGCCGGTCATTGTCCTCGCCGCCGAAGAGGGCGCTGTCGTCGCCGCTGCCACCATAGAGGCGGTCGTTGCCGGCGGCTCCATAGAGGCCGGCATCCATCCCCTCGCCGCCGTAGAGCCGATCCGCCTGATCTTCGCCGAAGATCAGGCTGTCGTCGCCACTGCCACCATAGAGGCGGTCATTGCCGATGGCTCCGAACAGCCCGGCGTCCATCCCCTCGCCGCCGAAGAGCCGGTCCACCCCGTCCGCGCCATAGAGCAGGCTGTCCGCGCCAGCGTCGCCGTGAATCCGGTCGCCGCTGCTGCCGCCGTAGAAGCGTCTGTCGTCGCCGCTGCCGCCCGACAGGGTGTCGTTACCGGCCGCGCCGAAGAGGCTGACGTCCTTGCCGCTGCCACCGAAGAGGCTGTCCTGTTGGAGGCCGCCAAAAAGGCTGCTGTCGTCCCCGGCATCGCCGGCGATGTGGTCATTGCCCTGGCCGCCGAAGAACTCCGAATCGATCCCTTCACCGCCGAAAAGGCCGTCATCCCCGCTGCCACCATCGAAGGAGGAATCATTCCCGGCATCGCCGTAGAGAGAATCGGCGCCGCTGTCGCCGGTGAAGACCTGGTCATCGCCATCGCCGCCGAAGAGCGAGTCGTCTCCACCGCTGCCGAAGAGAAAGATGTCGTTCGCACTGCCGCCATAGAGGCCGTCGTCGCCATCGGCCCCATACTTGCCATAGGCGCTCAGATAGTCGCCGGAGAGACCGTCGCTGCCGCTGCCACCATAGACCTTGTCGTTGCCGTCATATCCGTAGAGCCGGTCGTCGCCCTCGTCACCGAAGACCAAATCGTCGCCGAGGCCGCCGAAGACCTGGCCGTCGAGCCCGTCGCCGCCGAACAGGGTATCGGCCCCTTCGTCACCGTAGAGGTAGAGGTCATCGCCGCCGCCTCCCAGGATCAGATCGTCACCGCTGCCGCCCTCGAGGTAGGAGTCTTCGCCCTTGCCGCCATAGAGCGTGTCGTTGCCCGAGAGCCCGAAGAGGCGGTCCGAGGCGCCATAGCCAAAGATGGTATCGACTGCAGAGGTTCCGTCGAGAGAATCCGGCCCGGTGGTTCCCAAAATGACAGCCATGCTGGCTACTCCTCGTCGCCTGCCGCCCGAGACCACCCAGCGATGATCATCGGCAGATTGAAATGAAAGAATTTGACGATTTGAACCTATATCAAAAGGCGAGGGAATGCGACCAAAAAAGCGGGATTGATTGTATCCGCGCTCTAGGGCTCAATTCACCCAGAAAGAATCCGTTCATTCAAGTGACCCAAGAGCACCCAAAACGAAAAGGGCCGCCAAAAAAGCAGCCCTCTTGCTAGTGCTCGGCAGTGTCGCAGACGACTAGTTCAGCCGCCGCCCCACTTCCTCGATCGAAGCATCGACCAAGGCGTCGGAGCGACCCTCGTCCAGCTTATCGCGGATCAGGTCCGCCGTCGCAGCGACGGCAGCATCGACGGCACCGGCCTGCACTGCGCGCAGGGCATTGGCTTCGGCCTGGGCGATACGATCCATTGCCAGCTGCTCGCGCCGCTTCAGGGTCTCCTGCAGATCGGCCAGCTGCTGCTCGTTGATCTCCTTGGCCTCGTTCTTGGCGTGCGCCACGATACGCTCCGCTTCGGCCATTCCGTCGCGCTGCTTGCGCTTGTACTCCGCCAGAGTGCGCTCCGCGTCGGCCTTGAGGGTCTCCGCCTCGTCGATAGCCTGGCGGACCTTCTGGATCTTGGCGTCCAGGCCGGCGACGATGCCGCGTCCGCCCTTCCACCAGATGAGAGCGATCAGGGCGACCAGCGCCACCCAGAGCCAGAAATTGGTACTGCCGAAGAGATCCATCAGGCGGTTCCTCCGGTCACACGCTCGACTGCGGCACTGGCCTCAGTCTCACTGGGGGCAACGCCGATCAGCTTCTCGGTCGCCATGCCGGCGGCAGCCACGGCAATCTCCTTCAGGTGGCTGCGCGCCTCGGCCTCGGCCTCGGCGATCCGGGCCTGGGCTGCCTGCACCTTCTGGTTCAGCTCCTTGTCGAACGCCGCACTCTGCGCCTCGATTTCCTTGCGGGTCACCTCGGCGGCCTCGTGCAGAATACCGCTGGCTTCGGAGCGCGCGGCGGCAAGCGCCTTCTCGTAGGAGGCGACAGCCTCGTCCGCTTCCTTCTTGAGCGCCTCGGCTCGAGCCAGATCGCCTTCGATCTTGCTCTGCCGCGCGTCAATGACGCCGCCCATCTTGGGCAACACCACCTTCACGAAGGTGAGGTAGAGAAGGCCGAAGACCAGCAGGAACCAGAAGATCTGGCTCGGTGCGGTCGTCATATCGAACTGAGGCATAGCGTGCTACCTGTCTAGCAACGGTAGGCGGCCGGATCCGAAGGCTGTCTGAAGCCCTCGTCCGGCCGGTCACCGTCTCTGATCCTCTTGTTCCCGGCCTGCCAAAGGAGGGCCGACCGGGCCGTCTCGTCGCGAAAGCTTAGGCGACGAAGAGGAGCATCAGGGAGATCAGCAGCGCGAAGAGGGCAATAGCCTCGGTCACGGCAAAGCCGATCCAGATGTTGGCGCCGATTTCGTCCTTGGAGGCCGGATTGCGGGCGATCGCGCTGAAGAAGGACGACCAAACGTTACCCACACCGATACCGGCACCGATCATGCCCATGGCGGCGAGGCCTGCACCGATCAGCTTTGCGGCTTCTGCTTCCATAACTCTCTAACTCCTCTAGAACGGTGACCCAAGGATCGTTGGCCTAGGATCATTGGTTTGACGGTTGAACGGGTTGACCGGCGCGCAAACCACGCGCCCGCCCGACGCCCTTAGTGCATGTGGATGGCGTCGTGCAGGTAAACGCAGGTCAGAATGGTAAAGACGTAGGCTTGCAGCACGGCCACCAGCAGCTCCAGCGCGGTGATGCCGACCAGCACCACGAGCGGCAGGACACCTGCGAGGCCCATCAGCAAAACGAAACCGGCCAAAATTTTGAACAGCACGTGGCCGACGGTCATGTTGGCGAAAAGACGGACCGAGAGGCTGATCGGACGCGAGAGGTAGCTCACAACCTCGATCGGGATCAGGATGACGGCAGTCCAGGCCGGCGCCCCTTCCGGAAAGAAGAAGCGGAAGAAGTGCATGCCGTGGCGCATGAAGCCGATCACGGTCACGGCCACGAAAATCACGATGGCCATCAAGAAGGTCACGATGATCTGGGCGGTCACCGCGAAGGAGCCGGGGATCAGCGCCAGCACATTGGCGAAGAGGATGAAGATGAAGAGCGTAAAAATGAAGGGAAAGAAGGCCCGCCCTTCGCTGCCCACGTTGTCACGCACCATACCGGCGACCAGGTCATAAAGCCCCTCGGCGACCACCTGCAGGCGGGTCGGCACGATGGAGCTGCCACGCATGGCGAACATCAGGAAGCCGGTTGAAACGACCGCAGCAATCACCATCCAAAGCGACGCATTGGTGAAGGAGAGATTGAGGCCGAATATGTCGACGTTGCCGATCGGATGGACCTCAAACTGCTCCATCGGATGGAATGGCGAATCGTGCGCCCCATCATGCTCAAGCGCTTCTCCGACAACGCCGCCGTCATCAGTGGTCTCAGAAGCCACTGCGGAACTCCCCTCAAAAACGGGTCGGGTCCATGGGTCCCGCCCTAGCGCCGAACGTCGAGCCTTGGCCTCCCGCTCTTAGGGAGTACCAGCCCTCTGCCGTTTCTCTTCCTCCTGGCGCCGCTTGCGATCCGCCTCCAGGCTTCTGGCCGTACGGATCACATTCATCAAGGCAGCCCCGGATCCTATGAAGAAAAACAGGATCAAGAACCAGGGCGACGTCCCAAGCCACATGTCGAGCACGATGCCTATCGCCACCCCGAGCGCCAGGCCCGAGATCAGATCGATAGCCACCCGAAAGCCTGCCGCCATGCCGCTGCTATCGGCCGGCCGCCGGGGCTTTCTCTGCCCGCCCTTGTGACGCTGGCGCGCCGCCTCCAGACGAGTCTCAAGACTGCGTAGGTCTTCTCGATCCTCGGGATCCGTCATCGCTCCCCTCCGACCGATACCCCACACAGCGGCCGCAACTTAGAAAGGCGGGTCTTCGCCTGTCAAGCTTGGCTATGGCCACCCGGCACCCAGTTTTGCCGCAGTGCGACAAAGGAACCGCGCTTTTGCCGGCAAAGGAAGGCGGATTTGACCTGAATCACTCCGCAGGTCCAGGTCGTCTGCTATACACTGGCCAACATAGAGTCGGTCATTGTGCGTGACTGTGGGCCAGTGCGAAGCGTCAAACCACAGCCATCGCCAAAGAACGTCTAGGGCCAGCCGGGGAGAGAAGTGGATGGATCAAACCTTGGAAGCGTCGAAAGAGCCACGGCGAATTGAAATCAAGCGCGTCGGCACTGAGGCACCTTGGGCCTGGTTGGCGGCCGGCTGGCGTGACTTTACAGAGGCCCGGCCCATTGCCATCACCTACGGCCTCATCTTCTCGGTGGTGAGCGCGATCATCACCATCGGGCTCTGGGTCACCGACTATATAGAGTTTCTGCCGCCGCTGGCCGCCGGCTTCATGTTGGTCGGACCGCTGCTGGCCGTGGGTCTCTACGAGACCGCGCGCCGCCTGCGCTCGGGCGAGCCGATCAGCCTCGGCTCAGCCCTGCTGGTGTCTACCCGCTCACCCCTGCAGCTGGCCTTCATGGCGGTACTGCTCATGGTCATCCTTATGTTCTGGATGCGCCTGGCAATGCTGCTTTTTGCGCTCTTCATGGGCACCCAGCACGTCCCACCGGCGGAGCTGCTGCTGACCGAACTGCTGCTGACACAGCATGGAATCGCGCTTCTGATCGTCGGCAGCGGCGTGGGCGCGATCATCGCCATGGTGGTCTTCGCCATTTCCATCGTCGGCGTGCCGCTCTTGATGGAGCGCGATGTCGACACCTTCACCGCGATCGTCACCAGCTTCCGCGCCGTGGTGCTCAACTGGAAACCCTGCCTAGTTTGGGCCTGGCTGATCGCCCTTTTGGCCGCAGCCGGAATCGTCACCCTCTTCGTCGGCATGATCGTGACCTTCCCTCTGCTGGGCTTCGCCAGCTGGCACGCCTACAAGTCGCTGATCTCGATCGAGGGCGAGGCTTAAGCAAGCAGCGGGAAGCACAGCTGGGATCACCTTGGCAGTCTCCTCTCGAGAATTGAGGAGAGCGACATGAGTGATGATCTATCGGTGCGCGTCGAAGCTCTGGACTGGCAGGCTTTGGCCACGCAGTTGAACGCGCGCGGCTTCACCCGGACTGGCCCGCTGCTGAGCGCGCAAGAGGCAAGCGATCTCGCCGACCTCTTTGACCGAGAGCCGCTCTTCCGCCGCTCCATCGTCATGCAGCGCCATGGCTATGGCGCCGGTCGCTACCGCTATTTCGACTACCCTCTGCCGGAAAGTGTCGAGAGCCTGAGGCAAGCTTTCTACCGACAGCTGGCACCGATCGCCCAAGCCTGGGCTGGTGCCTTGGGCCTGGAGCAGCGCTACCCAGCGGAACTCGCGGACTACCTGGCGCTCTGTCACGCCGCCGGCCAGACCAAGGCGACGCCTCTGGTCCTGCGCTACGGCCCCGGCGACTACAACCGCCTGCACCAGGACCTCTACGGCGCGCTGTCCTTCCCGATCCAGGTCGTCTTCCTCCTCAGCGACCCGGAGCGGGATTTCGAAGGCGGCGAGCTGGTCTTGAGCGAGTCGCGCGCCCGCATGCAGAGCCGCGCCCAGGTCTTGCGCCCGTCGCTGGGCGAGGCCGTGCTCTTCGCCAACAGCCTCTTCCCGGTAGCGGGACGGCGCGGAGCGGTCAGGGCACAACTCAGGCACGGTGTCAGCGACTTGACGAAGGGCGAACGCACGACCTTGGGGCTGATCTTCCACGATGCGGCATAGTCTTGACCTTCCAGCGCTACCACCGAGGGGTCTTGTACGCGCGCACTATGAGTTCGTTAAACGAGGACTCATCGATACGACCAGTGCGCGCGAGAGTGTGGACCCGAGCTCTTAACCTATCTGGGAAGAGGGCTTCCTGTTCTCGGTCGGTCAGCCCGTCTAGCTCCCTTTGGGTCATAACTGTCCACCGGTGAGGTAGGTCTTTTAGTGATTGCGCCCAATCGGGACACGGCTGTGGCGCGACCCGCTCAAGTTCCTCAATCTCCTTCAAGATGGCAAGACGCTTACCAAGGCCCGCCCGCTTCTCTCGCCACCTATCGGTTTCAGTCTCTCGCCTCCACCCCAGATCAGCTAAACGCGCCTTCACTTCAGCCATCAAAGGATTGCCTCTTCCCCGTCGGACACCCTTTAGAAGCCGATGCGAGTCTTCAAGGAGCGACTCTAGGGAGAAAGGCCGCCGACTCTTGCTCTTTTCGGCCTCACTGTGTTGTTTGTCGAGGAGGCGCCGCAGATGTTCGGGAGTCTCGACCCGGACTTCCTGGTCACCATCATTCATGTAGACCGGAAGCCGCTTCGCAATCTCCTCGAAGGAATCAGCGGCCTTAGAATTCGCAATGGATTCAATGTGTTGTAGCAAGGCCTGCTCAGTAGTGTCGACATCATCTGGATAGATGAGGTCCTTGTCGAAGCGGAGATGGAAGTCCAGGTAGCTCTCTTTCAATCCGCGAAGTCCAGCGATCATGCGCGCTGCGTGCCGGTCGCTGCAATACCACCCTCTGTCATCATTACCTTTGTAGAAGGTATGATAACAGAAGGCCTTGTTGACGACTTCCGCAAACTCTTGATCATGCAGTCGTCTTAGGAAGGAAGGGCTAGTTTGAAGATCTGCTTCCAAAGAAGGGCCGTCGCAAGGCTCTGCAACATAAGGAGCCGGCTGTGCACCATCTACAAATTGCGCTTCGGCTTCCGTTACTTCTAGCTCGCCATAGATCCATACCGGGTCGCCCGGCCCCGGTCTCCTAAAGCCGAAGTCAAGAACATGGCGGACTTCCCCGCGCGTACCGTCGGGAAGGAGGACCCAGTCTCCACTGATCACCCGGTCCGTTTGATAGTGGACAATCGCGTCCCCGTGTCGCCGCTGCCAATTGAATGGCCCCTGCCACTTTTGGGACTCACCTTCGAAACTGCGATAATCCTCTCCGCAAACTCTCGGATCAACGTCGACCCAGCAGCCGGGATCAGGTGCTCCTTGATCGAGAAGAGGTTCGTCTGAGGCCACTGTCTAAAGCTCCCTCGCTCTTTCTTTGCCCAAACGTGTCTTCGCCAAGCGAAACAACGGACGATGTAATTTGGTAAACTACTGCACTAGGCTGTAGGCCACCAAGATGTCTCGGCCGAAGGCAGGTTTTCTCTTCCCTACTTGCGCCTATCCGGAGAACGTTACCGCCGCCCAGTCTCGCAGTATCGCTCCAACCACGCTGTCCTCGACCTGTCGTCTGCGTACAAGACTGGAAAAAAGCTCTCGTCTAGGTCTGTCGATCCGGTTCGTTGATAGCGGCGATAGATGTAGCCACCCTCGCGGCCAGTAAACACCGCATCGGCTGAGACCATATGGACACCGATCGATCGCCGCATGCGGTCACCGGTGCGGTTGGCTTCCGAGCCATGCCAGGTCTCGCCAGCGTGGACCACGCAAGAGCCGGCGGGCACCTCAATGCTGACGACCTCCGGCGTTTCGATCCCAGCAGCCTGAGCGGCTAAGCGCATGGGCTCTTGGTAGTCATCCGGATTGAGAAAGTCCGGAGGAATCTCGGTCAGGGGCCATCGCTGGGAGCTACGCACATACTGCAGCGTGCCGGCTCCTGCTCGGGTATCGTCCAGAGCAAACCAGCATGTGATCGTCTTCGGCGGCGACAGAAAACTCAAGAAGGAGGTGTCTTGATGGAAGGTACCCGCCTTCGTTCCCGCCGGCTTCCACCAAATCGTATCCTGTCCAAGCTTCACGCCCGACCAGCCCGTCAACCAGCATGCCAAGCGCCCGATATCTTCTGAGAGCACCAGGCCAGCGATCGCGAGATTGGACTTCCAGACGTTCGCCATGTGTCGCGTCACGTCCGGCAGGCTGACGCCCTCGCGCCAGTGCCACTCGTCGGGATAGACGCCGGTGTCGAAATCGCCTCGAAAAATCCGCGGAAAGGACTCCCGCAAGCGCTCGATCACCGCGCTATCGAGCACATTCTCGATGATCAGAAACCCATCCCTCTTGAAGTCGTCTCGCAATGATGGGGAAAGGCAGGAAAACGCTGGGATACGGATTGTCACGATGCTTGTTCCTTGTACGGCCCACGATTTCGATTATCGTTAGGAAACCTCAGAAATCTAACGAATTGAATTCGGAGGCTTGGCAATCACGTGGACTTAGACCGCACAGACATCGAGATCATCCGGCTCCTGCAGAAGCATGTTCGGGTATCCAACAAAGAGATCGCAGCAAGCGTCGGGATTGCAGCCTCGACCTGCCATGAGAGGCTGAAGCGGCTCTGGTCATCCGGCGTGATCAAGGGTGCAAAGCTCGATCTGGATCTGCGAGCCTTCGGCTATCAACTGGAGGCGCTGTTCTTGATCGAGTTGGCAAAACACGAACGCGACATAGTGGACAGCCTCTTCGCGCGCATCGCGACCATCACCGAAGTACGCGCCGCCTATCTGATCACCGGTCGCTACGATCTTGTGGTTCATGTCGTCGCCCGCGATATGCAGCACCTGAAAGATCAGGCATTCGACAACTTTACCAACCATCCGGCCGTGACCCGTATCGAGACATCGATCGTCTACGACATGCAGCAGAACGATAACCTCTTGAATTCAGGAGACCTAGGATCCTCTTCAGAGATACAGTCATAAGCTGCAGAGGTACCTATTGGCGCGGCGGATCCTTGTTCTCGTCATCCTCCAAGATGCGATGCTTCGCCCCCTCCAGGTCGTCGAACTGGCCGCTGCGCAGCGCCCAGAGGAAGGCGGCGAGGCCGAGGCCGCCGAGCAGGAGGGCAGCGGGGATCAGGTAAATCAGCGCGTTCATTCGGCTGGGACGGCGATGGCTGCCGCCTCCCCTTTCTCCGCCGTCTTGGCACCGCGGGCCGCGCGCAGTGCGTTGGCGGTGACCACCAGGGAAGAACAAGACATGAAGACGGCGGCCAGCAGCGGCGTGATCTCGCCGGCCATGGCCAAGGGCACGGCCACCAGATTGTAGCTGATCGCAACCGTGAAGTTCTGGAGGACCAGGCGCCGGGACTTGCGGCCGACGGTGAGCGCTTCAGGCACCGGGGTCAGCGCCTCGCCCTGAAAGAGGACGTCGGCAGCCACCTGGCTGGCCTCGCTGGCCTGCGCCGGGGAGATGGAGGCATAGGCTGCAGCCAGGGCCGGCGCATCGTTCAGACCGTCGCCCACCATGGCCACCCTGTGACCGGAGGCCGTCAGGGCCTGTAGGCGCGCACTCTTCTCGGCCGGATTGACGCCAGCCTGCCAGGTCTCGATGCCCAGGCGCCGGGCGACGTCGGCGACCACGGCCGGACGGTCGCCCGAGAGAATTTCGAGGGTCAGCCCTTGCGCCTTCAAGACCGCCATGACCGCGGCCGCATCGGGGCGCAAGGCATCGTGGAAGCGGAAGCAGACCAGCCGGCCATCGGGATGCCGGAGCCAGAGCAGGCTTTCAGCGCCGCTGTCGCTATCCACGGCTCCGACATGATCGGCCGAACCCAGGCGCAGTTCGCCGTCGGGGGCCTTGGCAACGAGACCGGCGCCCGGAACCTCGGTGATCACGGCCTGCATCAGCGGAACCGGGCCGGCAGCCTTGACCAAGGCAGTTGCCAGCGGGTGGCGGCTGGCGGCGGCCAGGGCGGCGGCGCACTGAAGATCGCTGAGCGCGACTTCGCTGCCGTTCAGCAAGACCGGGCGCCCAAGTGTCAGGGTGCCGGTCTTGTCGAAGACCAGATGATCGACCTGGGCCAGGCGCTCCAGCGCATCGCCGCTCTTGATCAGGATCCCGGCGCGCAGCAGACGACCGACCGCGGCCACTTGAACCGCCGGAACCGCCAGGCCGAGCGCACAGGGGCAGGTGACGATCAAGACGGCGATGGCGTTCATCAGCGCGGCCTGCCAAGCCAGGCCCAAACCCAGGCCCAGGGCGAAGGTTGCCAAGGCGAGGATGTGCACGGTGGGTGCATAGATGCGCGCCGCCCGGTCTGCCAGGCGGACATAGCGTGCTCTGCCTTGCTCGGCCGTCTCGACCAGCCGCAGCACCTCGGACAGCAGGGTGCGCTCACCCGACGCCGTAACCCGCACCAAGAGGCTGCCGTCCAGGTTGAGTGTACCGGCATGCACCTTGGAGCGCGGCTCGACCGTCTGCGGCAGGCTCTCGCCGGTGATCGCCGCGACGTCGAGTGCTGCCCGCCCTTCGAGCACTTCGCCATCGGCCGGCAGATGCTCGCCTGGCGCAACTTGAAAAACCTCGCCGGGCTTTAGGCTGCTGGCGGCACGCCGTTCGCGCCCGCCGCAGGGTTTGACGACCAACGCACTATCGACCTTCAGCGCCATCAGGTTCTCGGCCGCAGAGCGTGCCCGACCACGCATCATGCGATCCAGCAAGCGACCGATCAGCAGGAAGAACAGCAGGGTCACGGCCGCGTCGAAGAACGTTTCCTCGCCGCCGCGCATGGTCTCGAAGAGGCTCATGGCCGCAGCCAGCACCACGGCAAGGGAGATCGGCACGTCCATGTTCAGCCGCGCCGCACTCAAGGCCGAGGCTGCCGAGCGAAAGAAGGGGCGCCCGGCATAGGCCACGGCCGGCAGAGCGATCAGGGCCGAGACCCAATGCAGCAGATCCCGGGTGGCGGGGCCCATATCGCCCCAAAGCCCGCTCCACACCGAAACCGACAGCAGCATGACATTGCCGGCAGCGAAACCGGCGACCGCCAGACAGCGCAGCAGAAAGCTGCGTTCCTCGGCATCGCGCGCCTCCATGCGACCGACCTGGAAGGGTGCCAGGCGGTAGCCCAACGCGAGCACGGGCCGCAGCAAGGCCTCCAGGCTGCCGGTCTCGGCATGCCAGACCAGACGCAACCGCCGCGTGGTCAGATTGACCCGCCCCTCGCTCAGCCCCGGAAGCGACCTGAGCGCGCCCTCAATCTTGGGCACGCAAGCGGCGCACTCCAGGTTCTCGATCACCAGCACCAGGCGCTGCTGGCCGTCGGGCAGGGTCTCGACCGCCTCCTCCGACGCCGCGGCCAGGGCGGCCACATCGTCGGAAAGATCAGGCAAGACTGCCGGCGCACAGCAGGAAGGCGGCGGGTCTGAGCCTTCGACTTCAGCCCTGTCGGCCATGGCTCAATCCACCCACAGCCGTGTGCGGGTCTCGAAGGGCGTGCCGTCGGCGGCAGTGCCGCTGATCACCAGGTTCCAATTGCCGCCGGCCGGCAGACCAAGCGGCGCCACATAGCGGCCCGGCTCGGCCTCGACCATCGGGCGGGTCTGATCTTGATCATCATTGGTCGGGCGCAGGAAACGCGCGTCGAGGGCTAGGCCGCGCACGGGCTTCCCCTCGGCATCGCTCAGGCTCAGCACCACGGTCTGCGGCTCCTGCGTGACCTCTCCTTCCCAACCAAGTGCCTGCTGCGCGGCCGCGGCCTCCAGGCGCTGATTGTAGGCAATACCGTCCTGATAGGCGGTCTTGCTGGTCACTCCGCTGAAGGTATCGAGCGCCAGCCAGATGAAGATCACATTGGCAATCAGCATCACCCCGAAGAAGCCCGCCAGCCAATAGAGGAGGTGACGGCCGGTGAAGGGTCGCGGGCTCCCGAGAGTATCACGCGGAGACTCCAAGCTGGTCATGGCATCAGGGTCCTTTGAACACGGTATCGACAGCCTGGGCCTGACCGTTCTCGTCGGTCAGCACCAGCTCGATATCGGTGAGTGCGCCCGGCAGCGAGGCCGCCGGGGCAGAGATGAAGATACGCGACGACTGCACGCTGTCTCTGGGCACGTTCACTTCGGCCTGGTCGCCGCCGCCCAGAACCGAGATGGAGGCCTTCGGCAAGCCTTCGATCGAGAGTGTGTAGAGGTGTGCGCGGTCGGTCTTGTTGATCACCTTCAAGGTGTAGCCGTTGCGAATGTCGCCGTTCGACAGGGTGACGAAGATCGGATTGCGATCGGGCAGCAGATTCAAGTCGAGACTGCTCCGGCTGAAGAGCCCGACCAGCATGATGACGGAGACCAGGGCGATGAGCCCGCCGTAAAGCACAGTCCGGGGCCGAATCAGCTTTAGCTTGCGGATCTCGCCGCGCGCCTCGGCCTCGACCCCCGGCAGGGTGTCGTAGGCGATCAGCCCGCGCGGCTTCCCGATCTTGTCCATCACGGAATCGCAGGCATCGATACAGAGCGCACAGGAAATGCACTCCAGCTGCATGCCGTCGCGGATGTCGATCCCCATCGGACAGACCGCGACGCACTGCTTGCAGTCGATGCAATCGCCGTGCACCTCCTGCACCTTGCCCTTCCTCAGCGGCCCGCGCGGCTCGCCACGGAAATCGCGATAGGTGACGATCAGCGAGTCTTCGTCGAAGAGAGCGGCCTGAATGCGCGGCCAGGGGCACATGTAGGTGCAAACCTGCTCGCGCATATGTCCGCCCAGCCAATAGGTCGTGAAGGTCAGGCCGCCGATGAAGGCATAGGCCACCACCGGTGCATCGAAGCGCAAGAGGTCGCCCATCAGGGTTGGCGCATCGGCGAAATAGAACACCCAGGCGCCGCCGGTGGCCAAGCCGATCAGAACCCAGACGCTATGCTTCAGCACCCGCTGCCGGACCTTGTCGAAGCTCCAGGGCTTCTTGTCCAGCCGAATGCGGGCAGCACGATCGCCCTCGATAAGCCGCTCGACGTAGATGAAGAGGTCGGTCCAAACGGTCTGCGGGCAGGTATAGCCGCACCAAACCCGGCCCGCCAGCGCCGTCACCAGAAAGAGCGCCAGCGCACCCAAAATCAGCAGGCCGGTCAGGAAGTAGACCTCCTGCGGCCAGATCTCCAACCAGAAGAAGTAGAAACGGCGGGTCGGCAGATCCAGCAAGACGGCCTGGTCGGGCTGGCCCGGACCACGGTCCCAGCGGATCCAGGGCAGCAGATAGTAGAACGAGAGCGTGACCACCAAGACGATCCATTTGATCTTGCGCCACTGACCGCGCGCCATCTTGGGATAGATCTTCTCTCGCTTCTTGTAGAGCGGCGCACGCTTCTCCTTGGAGTTCACCGCCTCTACGGCGACCGTCTCCACCGGACTATGGTGCTCTTCAGCGCTCCCCTTGGGGTCGGCCGCAGCCGCCGCAGCGGCCACGGTCTCCTCTAGCTTCAGCTTCGGCTCGGCTTCGGCCATCGCGTGCTGACAACTCCCCTAGCTAGCGTGCTGGTCACGCGTGGCTGACTACTGGCCGCCGCCCAGGGAATGGACGTAGACGGTCAAGAGCTTGATGGTATCGTCGCTCAGACGGCCTTCCCAAGGCGGCATCATGCCCGCGCGACCAAAGGTCAGGCTCTCGATGATGGCCGCCCGGCTGCCGCCGTAGAGCCAGATCGCATCGGTGAGGTTCGGGGCGCCCAAACTGGTGTCGCCGATGCCGCCCTCCTGATGGCAGGAGACGCACTGGGCCTCGTAGATCTCCTTGCCTGCGCTCACCATCTCCGCGTTCTCCGAACGGCCGGATAGCGAGAGAACATACTCCGCCACCTGCTGGATCTCTTCGCGCGACAGGATACCATCTTTGCCGTATGCCATCATGATGTTGTCGCGCGAGTCCGGGTGGGCATTGCGGATACCGAACTGGATGGTGTGGTAGATCTCTTCCAGTGTGCCGCCCCAGATCCAGCCATCGTCGTTCAGGTTGGGGTAGCCGATGCCGCCCTGCGCGCCCTGGCCGTGGCACTGCGAACAGTTGACGGCAAAAGCGGAGCGACCGCCGGCCTGCACGAAACCGGCCAGTTCCGGATCGTTCTGGATCTGCTCCAGGCTCTCGCCGGAGATCTTCTCCATATAGGGCTTCTGCTCGGCTGCTGCCTGCTCCATCGTCCGCTCCAGAGCGGCCCGGCTAGACCAGTCCAAGACCCCGTGCGTGAAGCTGTTGAACAGCGGGATCGCCGGCATGAAGATCATGTAGACGATGGCCCAGACCACGGTCAGGTAGAAGGTAATGATCCACCAGCGTGGTAGGGGATTGTTCAGCTCTTTGATGCCGTCCCACTCGTGGCCCGTGGTCTCGACGCCGCTGATGTCGTCCTTTTCAGGCGTTCCGGCCATGGCGATTTACTCCTCGTCCAAGGGCATCTTGGCGGCGCGGCGAAACTTCTCGCGGTTGCGCGGCCAGAGGGCATAGGCGACGACGCCGGCAAAGAGCGTCATGAACAGGATCAGCCCGATGGTGGGCGCGACCGTGGCGACTGTCTCGTAAGTCATGATCGCCCCCTATCTCAGGTTTTCCGAAGCGTCATAGACGCTGAAGTCGACCAGGGTGCCCAGCATCTGCAGATAGGCGACAAGCGCATCCATCTCGCTGACCACCGCCGGGTTGCCGTCGAAATCGGCCACCACCGCTTTTGGATAGCGCTCTTCCACGTCGAAGGCGCCGTCGCGGTCGGGATCGGTCTGCGCCATCAGGTCGACGCGGGCGTTCTCGATCATCTCTTCGGTGTAGGGCACGCCCAAGGCCTTATGGGTGCGCAATTCCTCTTCGATGTCGTCGAACTTCAAGCGGTAGCGCTGCAGATGTCCGTAGGCCGGCATGATCGATTCCGGCACCACCGAGCGCGGATCGATCAGATGCGCGACCTGCCACTCGTTGGAATAGCGTCCGCCAACACGGGCCAAGTCCGGCCCGGTACGCTTCGAGCCCCACTGGAAGGGATGGTCGTACATCGATTCCGCCGCCAGCGAGTAGTGTCCGTAACGCTCCACCTCGTCGCGCAGCGGCCGTACCATCTGGCTGTGGCAGTTGTAACAGCCTTCCTTGATGTAGATGTCGCGTCCCTTCAGCTCCAAGGGCGAGTAGGGCCTAACACCCTTCACCTTCTCGATCGTGCTCTCCAGGTAGAAGAGCGGCGCGATCTCGACGAGGCCGCCGATCGCGACGGTGACCAGGATGCCCACGGTCAAAACCAGAGAGTGCTTTTCGAAGACTTCGTGCTTCAGTCCCATTGTAGATGCCCTCCCTTACTCGGCCGGAGCCGGCTGCGATACGGCAGGCCGGGCGGCCGGCAAGGCCTCCTCCGCCTGATCGCCGCGTATCGTGCGCCACATGTTGTAGGCCATGATCAACGCGCCCATGAGGTAGAGCAGACCGCCGACGGCCCGGATGATGTTGAAGGGATGCTTCACCTCGACCGTCTCAATGAAGGAGTACTCCAGGAAACCCTGGGCGTCGTAGGCCCGCCACATCAGGCCTTCCATGATGCCCGAGACCCACATGGCCGTGATGTAGAGCAGGATGCCGATCGTCGCGATCCAGAAGTGCCAGTTGACCAGCTTCAAGGAGTAGAGCTGCGGGCGGTTCCACATCACCGGCGTCAGGTAGTAGAGCGCGGCGAAGGAGATCATGCCCACCCAGCCGAGCGCGCCCGAGTGCACATGGCCGATGGTCCAGTCGGTGTAGTGGCTGAGCGAGTTCACCGCCTTGATCGACATGACCGGGCCCTCGAAGGTGCTCATGCCGTAAAAGGCGATCGCCAGCACGAACATGCGGATGATCGGATCGGTACGCAGCTTGTCCCAGGCGCCCGAGAGGGTCATGAGGCCGTTGATCATGCCACCCCAGGAGGGCATCCACAGCATGATCGAGAAGGCCATGCCCAGGGTCTGCGCCCAGTCCGGCAGGGCCGTCCAGTGCAGGTGGTGCGGCCCAGCCCAGATGTAGAGGAAGATCAGCGACCAGAAGTGCACGATGGAAAGGCGGTAGCTGTAGACCGGCCGCTCGGCGCGCTTGGGCACATAGTAGTACATGATCGCGAGGAAACCGGCGGTCAGGAAGAAGCCAACGGCATTGTGGCCATACCACCACTGGGTCAGCGCGTCCTGCACACCGGAGAAGGCCTGCACCGACTTGGTGCCGAAGAAGGAGATCGGCAGCGCCAGGTTGTTCACGATGTGCAACATCGCCACGGTGACGATGAAGGCCAGATAGAACCAGTTGGCGACGTAGATGTGCGGCTCGGTCCGCTTCCAAAGCGTGCCCAGGAAGACCAGCAGGTAGACCACCCAGACCAGCGTCAGCCAAAGATCGGCATACCACTCCGGCTCGGCATACTCCTTGGACTGGGTGACGCCCAGCACATAGCCCGACGCGGCGATCACGATGAAGAGGTTGTAGCCCCAGAAGACGAACCAGCCGGCATTGCCGCCCGCCAGCCGCGCCTTGCAGGTGCGCTGCACCACGTGGAAGGAGGTGGCGATCAACACATTGCCGCCGAAGGCGAAGATCACCGCCGAGGTGTGCAGCGGCCGCAGACGCCCGAAGGTGGTCCAGGGCAGATCCAGATTCAGCCAGGGGAAGACCAACTGCCAGGCGATGAAGTCGCCGGCCAGCAATCCGACCACGCCCCAGAACATCGACGCGATGACGCCGGCACGGATGACGCCATCCATGTAGGTCACGCCCGTTCCACGCTCGACCAGCGCCTTTTTGGGCTCGTCGAAAATGTGGGAGACCAACGTGAAGATGCCGATCACGGCGGCCAGCATGAAGAGGTAGCCATGGAACTCCATAGCCCCGTCTTTTGCCTTGGCGGCGAGGAAGAGGCCCATTAGCCCGCCGGCCGCCAGGAAGGCGATGAGCAGCGGATTGCCGCGTGACGGCCGCCCGTGCTCCCCTCCGGTGGTGTGCTGTTCTGTCATTGTCTGCTGCCTGACCCCTTGACTGACGGCCACCTTGACTGACGGCCCAAGCGATGGCGGCCGGCTCCCGGCGCCCCCGAAGGTTCGCCCGCAGCCTGCCAAACTGTGCCCGAAGTGTGGCAATCCACGCTCGCGCGGACATTGATTTGAATCAAGTCCGTTCTGTATTGTGTGCAGTGCAGCAATCGCTTTTGTGCGGCGGCGAAGCGGCCTTCAAAGTCTCCTTGACAGCCAGGAAGGCCATAACCATAGTCCCGCTCTCGCGCGAGCGGGCTCGCGAGTCCGCCCACGCCCTGGTTTGGGGCCGTAGCTCAGATGGGAGAGCGCCTCGTTCGCAATGAGGAGGTCAGGGGTTCGATTCCCCTCGGCTCCACCAAACCTCCGAAACTCGAACCACTCTTGTCTCGGTTGCCTCCGGTTGCAGAGTCCGACCAGGGTTCGAACCTTCTCTGTTCTTCACAAGTCCCCGTTTCACGAATTTCCCCCTCGACCCTGCGCCCAAGCCGGCGGCCGATCGTCGACGCACGATGCACGTGGACGGATGCCCTGTCTTGACCGCTGCGGAAGCAGCTGCCTATGTAAAATCATAAATTTGCGCGCGGAAAGTCTGGAGCTTTCCTCCTGAGCCTTAAGGCCAGCAGGATCAGGTCCAAGTTCGCTGCCATCAACAGGGGTCGGGGCATGGACGAAGAAAAGATCAAGAACATGCAGGAGTTTGCCAGGCTGAGCGGCATCTCGCGTCCCACCGTGTCGAAGTACTTCAACGATCCCAACAGCGTGCGCCCCTCGACGCGAGCGCGGATCGAAGCGGCGCTGGAGCGCTACGACTATCGTCCGAACATCTATGCGATGAACCAGAACCGACGATTGACGAAGACGATCGGCATCGTCGTGCCCTATCTCGCCGATCCCTTCTTCGCCGAAATCGCGCGGAACATCGAACGCCGTTGCCTGAGCAAGGGTTTCTGGCCGATCCTCTTCAGTTCGCACGGCGAAAAGGAGCAAGAGCGGGACATTCTCGACAATCTGCGTTCGTTGAAGCCGGTCGGCGTTCTGCTTGCCCCCTTGGGTCGACGCTCCGACAAGCGCGCGGTCGAAAAATTCTGCAAGGCCGTGCCGACGGTCCTGTTCGACAGCAACATCGAGGGCGTCGCAGAGGCCTTTATCGGGTCCGACAACGGCCAGAGCATTCCGCTGATCGTCGAGTACCTCTGCAGGACCGGCTCTCCACCCTGCTTCTTCGAGATGCCGCCGGTCAATCCGAACGCGAACAAGCGACGCAATGCCTTCGTCGCGGCCATAGAGGAGCTTGGCCACGAGCCGCACATTGTCCGCGTCGAGGGCAAGACATGGGATTTCGAGCAGATCGGCTTCGACGGCGGTCTCGAGGTCTTGCGGCGCAAAGGTTTTGCCACCGACACCGTACTCTGCAGCAACGACCGCTTGGCGATCGGCCTAATCGCGGCAGCATGCCAACTGCAGGTGCCAGTGGGTCGCGGCGGCAACTGCCAGATTAGGATCGCCGGTCATGACGATCATCCCTTCTCGCGCTTCACCTCACCCTCTTTGACGACAGTCGCACAGGACTATGCGGCGATCTCGAACAAAAGCGTCGAAATCCTGTTCAATCTGATCGCGGCCGGAGGCGAGCGCGGGGTGCGTGAAGAGACCCTTTTCGAAGGCAAATTGGTCATGCGAGCCTCCGCTTGACTCCGATTGAAACTTTGCGCGCGTCAATTTTCTATTGACATCGCGACTGCCTTAAAGTTTTCTGGCGTCACGACATACAAAGAAGAGTCACCTTGGGAGGAGTTCAGATGCACCTGAAAACTGCTATTCTTGCAGGCAGCGCCCTTGCGCTTGCCGCCATGGCCGGCGCGAACGCCCAGACCACGGTCACCATCGCCACCGTCAACAACGGCGACATGATCCGCATGCAGTCTCTGGCCGAGGACTTCACCGCGCAGAACCCGGGTATCGAGTTGGAGTGGGTAACGCTCGAAGAGAACGTGTTGCGCCAGCGCATCACGCAGGACATCGCCGCCAAGGGCGGGCAGTTCGACGTCATGACGATCGGCACCTACGAGGTCCCGATCTGGGGCGCGCAGAATTGGCTGGTTTCGCTGAACGACCTACCCGCCGCTTGGGATGCCGACGACATTCTGCCCGCCATCCGCGACGGTCTGACGGTGGACGGCGAACTCTATGCCGCGCCCTTCTACGGCGAGTCCTCCATGGTGATGTACCGCACCGACCTGATGGAGAAGGCGGGCTTGCAAATGCCCGACGCACCGAACTGGGACTTTATCAAGCAAGCCGCCGCTGCGATGACCGACAAGGACAATGATGTCTACGGCATCTGCCTGCGCGGCAAGGCCGGTTGGGGCGAGAACATGGCCTTTCTGACCGCCATGTCGAACAGCTTCGGCGCGAAGTGGTTCGACGAAGACTGGCAGCCCCAGTTCGACAGCGAGGAATGGGCGAACACGCTGAACACCTACATGGACCTGATGACCAACTATGGTCCCCCCGGTGCATCGACCAACGGCTTCAACGAGAACCTCTCCCTCTTCCAGCAGGGCAAATGCGGCATCTGGATTGACGCCACCGTGGCAGGTTCCTTCGTGACCAATCCCGCGGACTCGACCGTCGCCGATCACGTTGGCTTTGCCCTGGCACCGGACAATGGTTTGGGCAAGCGCGGCAACTGGCTGTGGGCCTGGTCGCTGGCCGTTCCCGCCGGTTCCGATGCGACCGATGCCGCGAAAAAGTTCATCGCTTGGGCGACCAGCAAGGAGTACACCGCCCTAGTCGCCGAAAACGAGGGCTGGGCCAATGTCCCGCCAGGCACCAGGCGTTCGCTCTACGAGAACCCTGAATACGCCAAGGTTCCCTTTGCCAAGGTGACCCTGGAGTCCATCAACTCAGCCGACCCAAAGCAGCCGACGGTCGATCCTGTGCCCTACACGGGCGTCCAGTTCGTCGCCATCCCGGAGTACGCGGGCATCGGCACGCAGGTCGGACAGGAGATCTCGGCGGCATTGGCCGGGCAGCAGTCGGTCGAGGAAGCGCTTGAAAAGGCGCAAGACCTGACGGCCGACGAGATGGAAGCCGCCGGCTACTGAGCCCCTGTGCTGGCCGGGGTGCAGTCTTCGGCTGCGCCCCGGCCACGATCCGACAACACCAGACCAGCAACCCGGTCCAGCAATCGCGCGACGAATCCGGCCGAAAACCGAGATCCCGCCGCCCGCGAGGAGACAGGTCATGGCTACACAACATTCCAGATCCGCAGCCAGAATGATGATGACGCCGGCCGTCGTCCTGCTTCTCGGCTGGATGCTGGTTCCGCTCCTGATGACGCTCTACTTTTCCTTCAAAAAGTTTCTGCCGCTACGCGGCGGCGATCTGGGCTGGGTAGGCTTCGACAACTACGTCCGCTTCGTGACGTCCAGCGCCTTCTGGCCCAGTGTGCAAGCGACCCTTGTCATCGTGATCGGCGTTCTGGTGATCACGGTCGTCTTCGGTATCTTGCTGGCGATGCTGCTGGACCAGCCGATGCTGGGACAGGGGATCGTGCGCATCCTGGTCATCGCACCCTTCTTCGTCATGCCCACCGTTTCGGCGCTGGTCTGGAAGAACATGCTGATGGATCCGGTCAACGGCCTCTTCGCCCACCTTTGGCAATTCTTCGGCGCGCAGCCTGTGGAATGGCTGAGCGAAGCGCCGCTCTTCTCTATCATGCTGATCGTATCCTGGCAGTGGTTGCCGTTTGCGACGCTGATCCTGCTGACCGCCATTCAATCCCTGGACAGCGAGCAACTGGAAGCAGCGGAGATGGACGGTGCCCCGCCCGTAGCGCGCTTCGGCTTCATCATCCTGCCCCACCTTAGCCGCGCGATCACGGTCGTCGTCTTGATCCAAACGATCTTCCTGCTGTCGATCTTTGCCGAGATCTTCGTCACGACCCAAGGATCCTTCGGCACCCGCACGCTCACCTATTTGATCTACCAACGTGTGCTGGAAAGCCAGAACGTGGGTCTCGGCTCCGCCGGTGGCATCTACGCCATCATCCTCGCCAACATCGTCGCGATCTTCCTGATGCGCATCGTCGGCAAGAACCTGGACGCCTGAGGAGGACAGAGACATGGCCCGTACCGTCACCACCCGGCGCAAAACCGTCAACACGATCGCCGCCTGGGCAGTTGGTCTCTTGATCTTCTTCCCGATCCTCTGGACCATTCTGACCAGCTTCAAGACCGAAGCCACCGCCATCGCCGATCCGCCGGTGTTCCTGTTCTTCGATTGGACCTTGGAGAATTACACCGTCGTGCAAGAGCGCTCCGACTACATGCGCTTTCTTTGGAACTCGGTGATCATCGCCGGCGGCTCCACCTTGCTGGGCATTCTGGTCGCCGTACCCGCCGCCTGGTCCATGGCCTTCGTGCCCTCCAGACGGACCAAAGATATCCTCTTGTGGATGCTCTCGACGAAGATGCTGCCGGCGGTCGGTGTGCTCTATCCAATCTACCTGATCTTCATCGAGCTCGGCCTGCTGGATACGCGAATCGGCCTGGTCATCGTGCTGATGCTGATCAATCTGCCGATCATCGTTTGGATGCTCTACACCTACTTCAAGGAGATTCCGGGCGAGATCCTAGAGGCCGCGCGCATGGACGGCGCGACCTTGAGAGAAGAGATCCTCTACGTCCTGACGCCGATGGCCGTGCCGGGCATTGCCTCGACCGTTCTGCTGAACGTCATCCTGGCTTGGAACGAGGCCTTCTGGACCTTGAACCTCACGGCAGCCAAGGCAGCACCGCTGACCGCCTTCATCGCCAGCTACTCCAGCCCCGAAGGCCTCTTCTACGCCAAGCTGTCGGCAGCTTCCACCATGGCCATCGCACCAATCCTGATCCTCGGCTGGTTCAGTCAGAAGCAACTCGTACGCGGCCTCACCTTCGGCGCGGTCAAATAGGGAGTACCATCATGGGACAGATCACTCTCGAGCAGGTCACCAAAAGCTTCGGCGAACTGGAAGTCATCCCGCCGCTGGACCTCACAATCGAAGACGGAGAGTTCGCCGTCTTCGTCGGTCCATCGGGTTGCGGCAAGTCCACCTTGTTGCGACTGATCTCGGGGCTCGAGGACATCTCCTCAGGCACCATCCGGATCGACGGCCAGGATGCGACCGCCATTCCGCCGGCAAAACGCGGCCTAGCCATGGTCTTCCAATCCTATGCGCTCTATCCGCATATGTCCGTGCGCAAGAACATCGCCTTTCCGCTGCGCATGGCGAAGATCGACAAGGCCGAGCAGGACCGCCGGATCGAACAGGCCGCTGCCGCGCTGAACCTGACCGACTACCTCGACCGCCGCCCGGGACAGCTTTCCGGCGGACAGCGCCAGCGCGTCGCCATCGGTCGGGCCATCGTCCGCGAGCCCTCCGCCTTCCTCTTCGACGAGCCGCTCTCCAACCTCGACGCGGCACTGCGCGTCGGCATGCGGCTGGAGATCAGCGAGCTGCATAAGCGTCTGGAAACGACGATGATCTATGTGACACACGATCAGGTCGAGGCCATGACAATGGCCGACAAGATCGTGGTGTTGCGTGCTGGCTTCATTGAGCAGGTCGGCTCGCCACTGGAGCTGTACCGGGCCCCGCGCAACCTCTTCGTCGCAGGCTTCATCGGCTCGCCCAAGATGAACTTTATCGAGGGCCCCGAGGCGGCAAAGCACAATGCCCACACGATCGGCATTCGACCCGAGCACATTGAGGTGGCGGCAGAAGGCGGTGAGTGGCAGGGCTCGGTCGGCGTCGCCGAGCATCTGGGTTCCGACACCTTCTTCCACATCCACAAAACCGGGCTGGCCGAGACGATCACTGTGCGCGCACCCGGTGAAGTGAGCTTCAAGCATGGCGACAGGATCACGCTCAATCCGCGCGCCGATCAGATCCTCCGCTTCGATGAGCAGGGGCTGCGAATCGCGTGACAAGGTTGCAGGGAAAATCTGCACTTATCACCGGTGCGGCACGCGGCATAGGACGGACCTTTGCCGAAGCCTATGTCCGTGAAGGCGCTGCGGTCGCAATCGCCGACATCGATGTCGCGCGTGCGCGTCGCTCCGCTGCCGAGATCGGCACCGCGGCCAGCGCGATCGAGATGGACGTGACCAGCCAGAAGAGCATCGAGGAGGGCGTGAAGGCAGCACTCAAGGCGCTGGGCCGCATCGACATTCTGATCAACAACGCAGCCCTCTTCACCGCTGCTCCCCTGGTAGAGATCGCGCGCCAGGACTACGCTCGGGTATTCGATGTCAATGTTGCCGGGACGCTGTTCACCATGCAGGCCGTCGCCCGCCACATGATCGAACGCGGCGGCGGCGGCAAAATCATCAACATGGCGAGCCAAGCCGGACGGCGCGGTGAACCGCTGGTCGCCGTCTATTGCGCGACGAAGGCGGCGGTTATCAGCCTAACGCAGTCTGCCGGGCTCGATCTGATCCAACATGGCATCAACGTAAACGCGATCGCCCCCGGCGTGGTCGACGGCGAGCACTGGGACGGCGTCGACGCGCTCTTCGCCAGGTACGAGAACAAGGCGCCGGGCGAGAAGAAGGCCGAGGTCGGCAGCGCCGTTCCCTTTGGCCGGATGGGGCGGGCAGAGGATCTGACCGGGATGGCGATCTTCCTAGCCAGCGAAGAAGCCGATTACATCGTCGCGCAAACCTACAATGTAGACGGTGGTCAATGGATGAGTTGATCCCGCTCTCAGACGCGAACCTGGCCAGACTTCCCGAGGCGATCAGGCGTCCATGCTACGACCGTGGAGCCCTGACACCTGGGATCGTTCACATCGGGCTGGGCAACTTTCATCGCGCCCATCAGGCCTGGTATCTCCACCGCCTCTTCGAACAAGGCCTCTGTCGAGATTGGGCGATCGTGGGTGCCGGTGTGCGTCCAGGCGATGCTGCCCAACGCGAGAGGCTGCGTGCACAAGACTACTTGACGACCCTGATAGAGCTTGCCCCTTCCGGCGCTTCGGCTGAGGTCACCGGCTCGATGATCGACTTCCTTCCGGTCGAGCCGGATAACTCGACCCTCATTCGTCAATTGGCCGATCCCCGAATTCGCATCGTCGCCTTGACCGTGACGGAGGGCGGCTATTATGTCGATCCAGCCAGCAGCAGTTTCGATGCGGGCCATCCGGATATCCGCCACGACGCAGCAAATCCAGACATTCCCCGTACGGCCTTCGGTGCGATGGTGGCAGCACTGAAGCTGCGCCGCGCAGACGGCAGCGGTCCATTTGCGGGGCTCAGCTGCGACAACCTCCAGGGCAACGGCAAGGTCCTACGGCAGACCCTGGTCGGCCTTGCGCGCCTCTCCGATCCGGGTCTGGCCGACTGGATCGAGGCCTGCTGCAGCTTCCCGAACTCCATGGTCGACTGCATCGTGCCCGCGACCGGACCGAACGAGATCGCGCTGGCACAGAGCTTCGGCGTCGACGACAAGGCGCCGGTCACCCACGAGAACTATCGCCAATGGGTGATTGAGGACGACTTCTGCGCCGGCCGTCCGGATTGGGATCTGGCCGGTGCCACCTTCTCTGATCGGGTTCATGATTACGAAGTCATGAAGATCCGCATCCTCAATGCCGGCCATCAAGTGATTGCCAACCCGGGTGAGATCCTTTCGCTCGGAGACATCGCGCAGTGTATGGCTCACCCCCCTATCAGGGCCTTCTTCCGAAAGGTGCAGGAAAGAGAGATCGCGCCGCACGTCAAGCCAGTCCCCCTGATCACGCCGGGCGCCTACATCGATCTGATTGACCGCCGCTTTTCCAACCAGGCAATCGTCGATACGACCCGAAGGGTTGCTTTCGACGGCTCCTCACGCCATAGCGGTTTCGTACTTCCGATTCTGCGCGACGCCCTGGCAAGCGGCGGTCCGATCGAAGGATTGGCCCTCGTCGAAGCCCTCTGGGCGCGTATGTGCGAGGGCAAACGCGAAGACGGTACGACGATCGAGCCGAACGATCCGCATTGGGATGATCTGCACGGCGCAGCACGAGACGCACGGCTGCGGCCGCGAGCCTGGTTGGAACAGGACCGCGTCTACGGCGACCTGAAACAGGAACCAAGGTTTGCAGCGGCATTCGAACGCTGGCTGGCAGTGATCTGGAGCGAGGGTTGTGCAATGGCACTTGCGGCCTACACGAGCCAAGGAAAGCCGCGCTAGTGTGGTCGGCCGTCGGGATTGATACGGGGCCGAGAGGCGACCAGTCCTTAGCTCTCCCGCTTTCAGGCCTGGCCAAGAAACAAGGATGCGCTTGAGATGTTCGTGGTCTGTGGCGAGGCGCTTTGGGACCTCTTCGGCTCGGAGAGCGAGCAGGGTCTCGCATTCGATGCCCGGATTGGGGGCTCGCCCTTCAATGTGGCCGTGGGATTGGCGCGGCTCGACCAGCCCTCTGCGCTCTTCACCGGCCTCTCGACCGATCGGCTCGGCGAACGGCTTCGCAAGGCGCTCGAGATTGAGGGGGTCGCGACAGAGCTGCTGGTGCGCAGCGAGCGGCCGACCACGCTCTCCCTGGTCGATGTGGGACCGGATGGCGGACCGGTCTATGCCTTTTATGGCAAGGGCGCAGCCGATCGGGCAATCGAAGCCGGCGCCTTGCCCGATCTCGATACCGCGGTCTGGGGCCTTCATGCCGGCTCCTATTCGCTGGTTGTGGAGCCCGTGGGCTCCGCACTGCTGGCCCTCTTCGAGCGAGAGGCGGATCGACGCTTGCTCACCCTCGACCCCAACGTACGTCTCAACGTCGAGCCTAGGGTGACACTTTGGCGAGAGCGGGTGGAACGCTTTGTGCGCCTTGCCGGAGTTGTGAAAGTCAGCGATGAGGACCTGCAGCTGCTCTATCCGGATAGCGACCCCATCGAGATTGCGCGGCGCTGGCGCGATCTTGGCCCCAGCCTGGTGATCGTCACCCGTGGTGCACAAGGGGCCGAGGCTTTGGCCGCCGCCGGGCAGGTCACGATCTCAGGTCGTCCGGTAGAGGTCGTCGACACGGTCGGGGCCGGCGATGCTTTCCAGGCAGCGCTCATCACCGCGCTGGCCTTACGGAACCTCAAGACCCGCGCATCTCTCGAAGCTTTGGACGGCGCGACAATCGCACGGATTCTCGAGTACGCGGCTGCCGCTGCCGCCCTCGCTTGCGCAAGGCGCGGCGCCGATCTGCCCCGGCGTGACGATCTTCCGCCCCTTTGAGCTTGCGTTAGGAATCCTGCGCGTAGGGACCTGCTGCAAACGCAAAGACAAACTCAATCTTCGGAGGTCGTCCCACTCGTGCTAGACATCTAAGCGACGTCCAAACAGAGACAGCAGCGAGGGACCCTCCATGAAGGCAGCCGTACTCTACGAGCCCAACACACCCCTTGTGATCGAAGAGGTCTCGACCAAGAAACCGGCCGCGCACGAGGTCCTGATCAGGACCGCGATTGCCGGGCTCTGCCATTCCGATCTGCATTTCATGGAGGGGCTCTATCCCCACCCGCTGCCGGCCGTGCTGGGGCATGAGGCGGCGGGGATCGTGGAGCAGGTGGGCTCGGAGGTGACCTACGTTAAGCCCGGCGACCATGTCATCTCCTGCCTCTCTGTCTTTTGCGGTTTCTGCGAATACTGTAACTCGGGGCGACCGGCGATCTGCTCCAACACCGAAGTGAAGACTCTCCCGGGCGAGGGGCGCGAGCTGATCTGGGACAAGCCGGAGCCGCTGCACAGCTTCCTCAATCTCTCGGCCTTCGGCGAACTCATGCTGGTGCACGAGAATGCCGTCGCGAAGATCCGCAAGGACATGCCCCTAGATCGCGCGGCGCTGATCGGCTGCGGCGTCATCACCGGCTTTGGTGCGGTGGTCAACACCGCCAAGGTGGCTCCCGGCGAGAGCGTCGCCATCATCGGCTGCGGTGGGGTCGGCATGGCGGCGGTCAACGGCGCCTTTATCGCCGGTGCCGGCCGTGTCATCGCAGTGGATACCAACCCGGCCAAGCTGCAGTTGGCAGCAAAGCTGGGCGCCACCGATCTGGTCAATCCTACAGAGGGCGATGCGGTGAAGGCGGTACGGGCCTTGACCAAAGGCGGCGTCCATCACGCCATCGAGTGCCTGGGCCTGAAAGAGACGGTAGAGCAAGCCTTCCGCATGCTGGCTTCGGGCGGCACCGCCACGGTGGTCGGCATGGTGCCTTACGGTCAGAAGATCGAACTGCATGGATACGACTTCCTGCGCGAGCGCCGCATCCAGGGCTCCAACATGGGCTCCAACCGCTTTCGTATCGACATGCCCCGCTTGATCGAACTCTACATGCAAGGCCGCCTACATCTAGACGACTGGATCTCCGATCGCATCAAACTCGAGGAGATCAACGAGGGCTTCAAGGCCATGAAGGAGGGACGCGTGCTGCGCAGCGTCATCGACTTCGGCGTCTCGACCTAGAGCAGGGCGCTAGAAGAGCCGCTACCCCCCCTCTGCCTAAGACCTCTCTAGATGTGTAGCGCGCGGCCTTCGACTCCCAGGGCAGCCTCTTTCACCGCCTCGTTCAAGGTCGGGTGTCCGTGGAAGGAGCGAGCCAGATCCTCGGAGCTGCCGCCGAACTCCATACAGACGACGACCTCGTGGATCAGGGTCCCGGCCTCCGGCCCCAGGATGTGACACCCCAGGATGCGGTCGGTCTTGGCATCGGCAAGGATCTTGACGAAACCGTCGGTCGCGTTCATTGCCCGCGCGCGGCCGTTGGCGGTGAAGGGGAACTTGCCGACCTTGTAGTCGACGCCTGCCGCCTTCAGTTCCTCTTCGGTCTTGCCGACCGTCGCGACCTCGGGCCAGGTGTAGACGATGCCGGGCACCGTGTCGTAGTTCACGTGACCAACCCCTCCGGCCAGCATCTCGGCCACGGCAACGCCCTCTTCCTCCGCCTTGTGCGCCAGCATTGGCCCGGCGATGACGTCGCCGATGGCATAGATGCCGTCCACAGAGGTGCGCCAGTGATCGTCGGTGGCGATCCGACCGCGGTCATCCAGTTCGACGCCCGCAGCCTCCAGCTCCAGTCCGGCAATGCGCGGCTTGCGGCCGACTGCGACCAGCAGGACATCGGTCTCCATCTCCTCGGGCGCGCCGCCGGCTGCAGGCTCCAGGGTTAGCTTCACACCCTTCTCGGCAAGACTGGCGCCGGTCACCTTGGTCTTGAAGCGGAACTTCATGCCTTGCTTCTTTAGGGTGCGCTGAAAGTGCTTTGAGATCTCCTGATCCATCGCCGGGACCAGCCGATCGAGGAACTCCACCACGGTCACCCTGCAGCCCAGACGTTGCCAGACAGAGCCCAACTCCAGCCCGATGTAGCCGCCGCCAATCACCACCATGGTCTCCGGTACCTCTTCCAGGTCCAGTGCACCGGTGGAAGAGACGATGCGCGTCTCGTCGACCTCAATGCCCGGCAGGTCGATGGAATCGGATCCGGTTGCGATTACGATGTTCTTGGTTTCGTAGGTCTTGCCGCCGACCTCGACCTGCCCCTTGGCGGCGATCCTGGCGGTTCCTTTCAGCCAGGTGACCTTGTTCTTCTTGAAGAGGAACTCCACGCCCTTGACGTTTGCATCGACCACCTTGTCCTTATGATCCAGCATCTGATCGAGGTCGAGCGAAACGCCCTCGACCTTAACCCCGAAGCCGGAGAGGGCGTGCATCGCCTCTTCGTACTTCTCCGAGGCCTGCAGCAAGGCCTTCGAGGGAATGCAGCCGACGTTGAGGCAGGTGCCGCCCAAGGTCTCGCGCTCCTCGGCGCAGGCCACCTTGAGGCCAAGCTGGGCGGCACGAATGGCGCAGACATAGCCGCCCGGTCCGGCGCCGATAACGATCAGATCGAAACTCTCGTCGGCCATGGATTTCTTTCCTTCTCTACGCATGCCTCTGGTGTCAGAGCGAGAGCTTAGCCTAATGACACCGGCAGCGGAAAGCCCAGCTGACGAACCCTCACGCATAGCCCAACACGCGGCGATCAGAAGCGCTGGCGGCAGCCAACGGACTGCGCTAGAAGTGCGCTCATGCTGATTCCTGCCTTCCTCCGCTCCATCGCGCAGCTGACCGATCCCAAGATCCTCAAGATCCTGGTCAAGGCGCTGCTGGTCGCCGTCGTGATCTTCATCGCCTCGACCCTGCTGGTCTGGGGCCTGACCAGTTTGATCCCCTCGACCGGCGAAGGGGCAATCGATTCTTGGCTCGACCCGCTGATCAACCTCTCGGTGCCGGTCGCCATGCTGTTTGCCGGCTATTTCGTGTTCCCGGCCCTGGTCACCATCGGCATCAGCTTCTTCCTCGACGATGTGATGGATGCGGTCGAAAGCAAGCACTATCCCAAGCGCCCGGCCAGCCGGCAGGTCAGCACCTTGGAAGACGTCTGGATCGGCATGCGCCTGCTGATCGTCATGGTCATCGTGAACATCGCGATCCTGCCGCTCTATGTCCTGCTCCTGGTGACGGGTATCGGCGCACCACTGCTCTATCTGGCGGTCAATGCCTACCTGCTGGGCCGCGAGTACTTCGAGATCGTCTCCATCCGACACATGACCAAGGCGGAGATGGACGTGAAGCGCAAGGAGCGTAGTCTGCTGACATTCCTTGCCGGTTTCATCATTGCCGGCCTCTTCTTCATTCCGATCGTAAACCTGCTGGCACCAATCGTCGGGGCCGCGCTGATGACCCACGTGGTGCAACGCCGCGCACTGCCGCCGCAGCGCGACTAGTGGCGTCGGGTCCATCGAGACTGCCTGATCGCCCAGATTGACCGGTGGTCCGACAGGCGGTCTGACAAGCAAGGTGCAGCATGCGACAGACCGCTTACAGCTGGATAACAGTCCATCTCGCTCGCCTAAAGCGCAGCTTTCCGACTGAAGGAAGCTTCTTCTCCGGCCCTAGCACAGCCGCGACCTGGCGCTGCGGTTACGATGCGCCTCTCGGCGAAGACGGTTGGCAGGTCGAGCGAACCGAGATCTGGGGTGGCATTGCGTTTTACCCGAACAGAGTGGAGGCGGAAGCTGCGCTCTATGCCGAGCAGCAGCAGCTACCCTTCGCCGGCCAGACGATCGAGAGCTGGCATGGCTTGCTTGCGGTCGTCGCCCAAGGTGGTGAAGTCGACTGGTCGCACCCAGGCGAGCGGCGCCCTTTTCTCCAGCCTTTGGATCGAGATCCCGGCGGTCTGCTAGCCGTCATAACCTCGGCCGGCTATTTCAGCGAAGAGGAATCGGAGTATCCGCGCATACTTGCGTTCCTGAAGCAAGAGGAAGCGGTCAGAGTCGCGTTCAGCGCTTCGCAAAGCAACCTAGTCCGCCAGCTATTTTCCCTCGTTGGAACACCGGACGGCATGACCTTCTCGGTGTGGCGCAGTGGAGCCGAGATGCTGGCAGCCGCCTATGGAGCGGGTATGCATCGCAAAGCAATCGATCGGCACAGAGCGGCGCCGATGTTCGACCGCAGCGCAATCACCCGCCTTAGACTTCTGGCAGGGCGCGGAACTTGGAACGGTATCGACCCCCTTGCGGCAAGAGGATCATAGGTACAAGGCCGCCTAAACGGAAGAAAAGCCGCCCTCGAGCATCACCAACGCTCCGTTCATCAGCTCCGAAGCCGGGGAGGCCAGGTAAAGTGCCAGGTCGGCAACCTCGATCGGCTGACCGAAACGGCCCAGCGGCGTCTTGTCGATGAAGGGCTGGCCCTTCTCCGCCGGACCCCAGATCTTCTGACCCATCGGGGTCAGCACCACGGTCGGACAAATCGCATTGACCTGGATGTTGTGCGGCGCCCATTCCGCCATCAGCGACTTGGTCAAGGCATTGAGCCCACCTTTGGAGCTGGCATAGGCGGCATGGTCCGGGGCGGCGATGACGCCGGTTTGCGAGGAGATCATGATGATCTTGCCCCAGCGCTGGGCGATCATGGCCGGCGCCAGAGCTTGCGACAACAACAGGGGCGCGCGCAGGTTGATCGCCATGCTGCGTTCCCAGTCTTCGATACTGATCTCCAAGGCCGCCGCGGTCAGCGCGACACCGGCCGAGTTCACCAGGATATCGATGGTTCCCCAGGCCTCCTGCGCCTGGGCGGCCGCGGATCGGGTCGCGTCGACATCAGCAAGGTCAGCCTCAATGATCAAGGCTTCTCGGCCCTCGGCCCGCACTGCCTCCGCCGTCTCCTCCAGCCCGATGCGATCGCGGGCGATCAAGGCCACATCGGCGCCGGCATCGGCATAGACCTTGGCGATCTCCTGGCCTATCCCCTTGGAGGCACCGGTCACCAAGGCCCGCCGACCGGTCAGAGAAAAGCGTTCGACCCAGCAATCCAAGGCAGCTACTCCAGGTTTGTGTGACGAGCGCGCAAGCTCTCCTGGGTCTCGCCCAGTTCCGCCCGCAGCGCCAGCACCAGCAGCTCAAAAACGAGATACTGCGCGCCCTCGTAGAGCGAACCCATGGGTAGGACCGATAGGGTCCGCTCGGCGCTCTGGTCATCGGCCATGGTCTGGGCCGGCAGGTGCAGCGCAAGATCGGCAGCTTGCGGAACCACGCCAGCAGGTTGGGCGGTGAAGCACAGCGTCTTGGCACCTGCCTTCTTGGCAACCTCCAGCAGTGCGGCCACGGTCGAGAAGTATCCTGGGCCGGCCGAGACCAGCAGCAAGTCACCGTCGCTCAAGGGCGGCGTCGACATGTCGCCCACGACATGCGCGTCGAGGCCCAGATGATAGAGCCGCATGGCCAGCGCCCGCATCATCAGTCCTTCGCGGCCGACCCCATAAAGCGCAAGCCGCTTGGCCGCGACGATCGCTGCGACCGCGGATGCGACCGCTGCGCCATCCACCGCTGCGACCACCGCGCCTAGTTCCTCTAGGGCCTTGGCGCCCTGCGCATGAAACTCAGCCATGTCTTTCCTCTACGCGGTCTGTTCGGCCCGGAAGACTGCGCCGACCGCATCGGCCAGAAGACCGGTCTCGTCCAAGAGATCCAGCAAGGTATAGCGGCTACGGGTGAAGCGGGCGGCCAGGATGGTGCTGCAGAGATCCTCTACCGCGACACCGATGTCTGCCGCCCGGCTCGGCGCCCCGGCCAGAGCCAAAAGCCGCTGCATCTCATCCGCCCGCTGCAGGTGCGTCTGCAATCGCGGTCTAAGCGACGGCCAAACCGAACGCAGGCGCTGAAGGCGTTCTGTCAGAGCAGCACCTTCCAGGTGCTTCGCAGCCGTCTCCTCCTTGGCCCTTGCAGCAATCTCCCTGTTGGTGAAGCTCTCGTCGATCCAGCCGGCCTTGGTCTCCATGTCGGGTTGCGCGGCAACCACCGCCGCCACGTCCAAGGCGGCAAGATCCTGTTCCAACAGCCAGTCGTAGAGGCGCAACACGGCCAGGCAGCCGACCGAGACGCAGGCACCATGCGACACCCCCTGGCCCTCGTGAGTGAGACCGCGCATCTCCCAGAGATGAGCGATCTGGTGATCGGCGCCCGAGGCCGGGCGAGACGAGCCGTGAAACTCCATCGCCAGGCCCGAGAGCGTGAGGCCAACGAAAAGGTCGGCGGTCGCCGCCGGGTCGCCGGCCGCCAGGGCCTGGGGATCTGACAGCCAGCCGCGCAGATTGTCTTGAACCAGCGGCCAGGCGACGCTGTCCAAGGCCTCGACCCCCAAGGCATCGGCCAACAGCCAATCACCACCCGCCGGCATCTTGCCGGCAAGGTCGCCATAACCCCAACCGACCATCGCCGCGGGCGCTGCGGTAATCACCGTCAGGTCCGCCAAGATCGCCTTCGGCGGCGCGCAATTCCGCGTCTTCTTAAAGCCGCGTTCGCTGAGCGGCGCGCCGGCCGAGGCGTAGCCGTCCATAGAGGCGGCCGTCGCCACACAGAGGTACGGCCGGTTCAGCTGAAAGGCTGCATACTTGACCAGATCGTTCACCACGCCGGAGCCCACGGCGAGGGGGTGGGCTTGGCTGTCGGCGATGCGCTCCTGCAGCTCCTCAGCCAGCTCGAGGCTGGCTTTGGGGCGCGGCTCCGCCGGCAGCACATGACCTTCGACAGCGATATCGGCAGCGGAAAGCCGCGCCTGCAGTGCCGCGCCTGCCGCCGACCAGGTGTTTTCGTCGGCGATCAGCAGGGCCGGCTCATCACCGAAGGCCCGACGGTAGAAGGGTACGGCCTGCTCCAGGGCCGCTTCCGCCACCAGAATCTCTTCAATGGCGCGCGAGCGTGCCACGGCCGGATCGACCTGGATTGACATTCGCTCCTGCCAGCCGGCACTCTCTTGGCGCATCGTATCGATCCCCTCAGGCTGTGAGCGCGTGACCATCGGGCGCAAAGAGGTGCACCCGCGCCTGCGGCAGGTCCAATCCTATCGCCTCTCCAGACTTCAGCAGGGTGTCGCCGTCGGTCTTGACCACCATACGCTCGCCCCCCTCGGTGTTCACATGTAGATAGCTTTCGCCACCCAGAGACTCCTTCACCAGGATCTCGCCTTTGATCTGACCGCTCTCCGGCGTCGTCACAACCAAATGCTCGGGCCGTATGCCCAGTTTCGCCGGCCCCTTGGCCGCTGGTTGGCTCGTGGGCAGTTGTGCCGCGCCATAGCGCGCGGCGCCCTCCTCCAAGGTCACATCCAGGAAGTTCATACTCGGTGCCCCGATGAAGCCGGCGACGAACTCCGTTTTCGGCCTGTGATAGAGGTCCAGCGGCGCACCGACCTGCTCGACGCGCCCCCCATTCAAGACGACGATCTTATCGGCCATGGTCATGGCCTCCACCTGATCGTGGGTAACGTAGATCATGGTGGAGCCAAGCTCGCGATGCAGTGCCTCCAGCTCGACACGCATCTGGATACGAAGCTTGGCGTCGAGGTTCGACAGCGGTTCATCGAACAGGAAGACCTTGGGCGATTTTACGATGGCGCGGCCGATGGCGACGCGCTGACGCTGCCCACCGGAGAGCTGGCCGGGCTTGCGATCCAGATAGTCCTCAAGCTGCAGGGTGCGGGCGGCTTCGGCCACGCGGCTGGCCCGTTCTTCTGCGGGCACGCCGTTGATCTTCATGCCGAATTCCATGTTTTGGCGCACGCTCATGTGGGGGTAGAGCGCATAGGACTGGAACACCATGGCGACGCCGCGGTCCGAGGGCGCAGTGCCGGTAACCTCTTCGGAGCCGATATGAATCGTCCCGCGCTCAATCCCTTCCAGGCCTGCGACGCAGCGCAACAGGGTGGACTTCCCGCAACCCGAAGGGCCGACGAAGACCACGAACTCACCCTCCTCGATCTCCAAGGAAACCTCGAAGAGCGCTTGAACCGAGCCGTAGAACTTGTCGATACCCGCCAGTTTGACCTTTGCCAAGCCCCGCTCTCCTCTCCCCTTTCGGGCGTTTTCTTGAGCCCGGAGCGGTTCGCGCTCAAGGCTCTCGTTGCCTAGCACAAAACCCCATCGCAGTTGATCTCAACTGCTCGGGATTTGTGGGAATGCAGCCAGCACCGACACGGGTAGCCAAAATTTGGTCTTGACTGCTTAGGGCGATTATACATTTGTATGTGTCGTGTTACATTTGGATCGTCAACCCAAAAAACGGTCATCCACGGGAGGTAGAGTTATGAAGCTGAGATCGCTTATGGCCGCCGGCGCTTTGAGTGCCGGTCTGGCTCTTGGCGGCGCCCAGGCGGCGTTCGCGTGGTCCCTGGAGGAGGCGGCAAAACCCTACGCCGGCACCACCCTGGACGTGGTCTTTCTACTGCGCCCTGGCTATGAGGCAGCAGAGAAGATGATCCCCGAGTTCGAGGAGAAGACCGGGATCAAGGTCAACATCATCAAGCTGCCCTATGAGAACGCACTGGGCGAGCAGGTGCGCGACTTCGTGGCCCAGGGCGACCTCGATGTCGCCTTGATCGACCTGGTGTGGATCGGCAACTTCGCCGAGAACGAGTGGATCGTCCCGATCGACAAGTTCACCTCGAACCCCGATCTGCTGGATCCTGATCTCGATTTGGACGACTTCTTCCCGCTGGTGCTGAACGCCTTCGGCGGCTGGAACGGGACGGTCTACGGCCTGCCCTTCGACAACTATTCAGGCCTGCTGTTCTACAACAAATGCATGCTGGAAGAAGCCGGCTTCGACCGCCCGCCCGAGACCTGGGCAGAGCTGAAGGATGTCTATGGCCCGGCGCTGACCAGGGACGGCAAGCATGCCTTCGCACTGCAGTCCAAACGCAACGAGACCCAGTCCGCCGACAGCTTCGCGCGCGTGCTCTGGCCCTTCGGCGGCTCTTTCCTAGACGAGAACTTCCGCTCCAACCTGCTCTCGCCCGAGAGCCAGGCAGGTCTGCAGTTCCGCCAGGATCTGATGCAGTACATGCCCGACGGCATCGTCGCCTACGACCATGCCGAAGCGGTGAATGGTCTGGCGCAGGGCGATGTCGCCATGATCACCGAGTGGTCGGCCTTCTACTCCACCCTAAAGGACCCGGCGACCTCGAAGATCGTCGACTGCCTGGCGATTGCGCCGGAGCCCAAGGGACCGGCCGGTCGCAAGCCGGCGCTGGGCGGCTTCAGTCTGGCCGTTGCCTCCCAAGCCGACGAGAAGGAGCAGGCAGCAGCCTGGCTGCTGATCCAGTGGCTGACCTCCAAGGCCAATGCCAAGCCCTATCTGGAGATGGGCGGCGTGCCGGCCCGCCAGTCGGTTTACAATCTGGACGGCGTTGCCGAGCAGTACGACTTCGTGCCGGCCCTGGTCGAGAGCTGGCAGGACGGCGTGCCGGAGTTCCGTCCGCGCTTTGCCGAGTGGCCGGAGATTACCGAGATCGTCCAGGAGTGGGGCACCAAGATCATGCTTGGTGAAGTCACCCCCGAAGAGGGCGCCAAGATCTTGGGCGAGCGCATGGAGGCCGTGCTAGAAGAGGCCGGCTACTACGACGGCGAGAAGCCGCTGGCCCAATAACTGGACCAGTAGACGCCATGTGAGTGGGCGGCGGTCCGGTCGGTCGCCGCCCAGCACGTCTCTTAAGCAGGCTGCCATGAGGAAGCGCGCTCATGCGAGGACGCGTTAAACGGCGGACCCTTTGGTCCTTTCTCAGCCCAGCGGTCCTGACCCTGGCGCTCATCGGCATCGGACCGCTGCTGTTTGCGGTCTATACCTCGCTGCACAACTATAATCTGACGAAGCTGCGCAAGGTTAAGTTCATCGGGCTCGACAACTACGGCTTCGTGCTGAGCGATCCGGTGTTCTGGGACGCCATGCAGCGCACCTTCGTTCTGCTGTTTATCGTGCTGCCGCTTCAGGTCGGCCTGGGACTGGGCATCGCCTTGCTGCTGCACCGGCCGGGCCTGGGCTTCTTCAAGACCTTGACCCGTTTGGCCTTGGTCGTCCCGATGGCGACTACCTATGCCGTCGTCGGCCTGCTGGGTCAGGTCATGTTCAACATCAAATATGGCGTGGTCAACCAGCTGATCGGGTTCCTGGGATTCGGGCCGATCAACTGGATCGGCGACCCGACCAACGCCTTCATCGCCGTTGCCTTCTGGGACGTCTGGCAATGGACACCCTTCTGTGCGCTGGTGCTGCTGGCCGGCCTGACCATGGTGCCGGGCGAGATCGAAGAGGCGGCCCAGCTGGAGACCAAGAGCTGGTGGACCATCCTGCGCCACGTCCAACTGCCCTTCCTGATCCCCGGCATCACCGCCATCTTGATCCTGCGAACGGCCGACGTGCTGAAACTCTTCGACATGGTCTTCACCATGACCCGCGGGGGGCCGGGGTCGGCCACGGAGTTCATCTCGCTGATGATCCAAAGGGTCGGCTTTCGCGCCTTCGATCAGGGCTTGGCCTCGGCACAAGCGATCATCCTGCTGTTCTTCACCATCGTGCTGAGCCAGCTCTACATCAAATTCTTCTATAAGGAGGTGCAGTCGTGAGCGCGCGCGGCCCGGCCAGCAACGGGGGCGGTCTGCTAGCCCAGGCGCTACTGCTCTCGCTGATCCTGATCTTTTGCATCTTCCCCTTCTATTGGATGGTGACGACCAGCCTGAAGGATCAGATCGTGGCGCTGGAGACCCCGCCGGCCTGGATCTTCTCCGTCACCTTCGACAACTACACGACCGTACTGTTCGAGGACGGGGTCGGGCACACCCTGATCAACTCGCTGATCGTTGCCGTCTGTACGACAGTCTTGGCCATCCTCTTAGGCTGCCCGGCCGCCTATGCGCTGGCGCGTTTCGAGTTTCGCGGCAAGAAGGACCTCTGGTTCTGGTTCATCACCAATCGCATGGTCAGCCCTATCGTGCTGGCGCTACCCTTCTTCCTGATCGTGCGCTTTCTAGGGCTGCTCGACACCCACGTCGTGCTGATCATGATCTATCTCACCTTCAACCTGCCGATCGTGATCTGGATCTGTACCGACCAGTTCCGCTCGATTCCGCGCGACCTGGACGAGGCCGCTTCGCTGGAAGGCGCCTCGCAGTGGCGGATCTTCCGCTCGATCTGCCTGCCATTGGCGATGCCAGGCGTCGCCGTTTCCTCGATCTTCTCCTTCATCTTCTCCTGGAACGAGCTGATGTATGCCCTGGTGCTGACGCGCGGTGCCGCCAAGACCGCACCTGCCATGGCCGTTAGCTTCATGGAGGGCTACAACCTACCCTACGGCAAGATCATGGCGACCTCGACGCTGATCGTCATTCCGGTGATCATCTTCGCGCTCATCGCCTCCAAGCAGCTGGTGCGCGGCCTCACCATGGGGGCGGTGAAATAGTGCGTCCCCTTGCCGAGTTCCCGCTTGAAGCCGCGCGCGGCCTGCGCTTCCTGCTGACCGATATAGACGACACGGTGACCGAGGAGGGACGCCTGCCCGCTGCCAGCCTGGCTGCCATGGAAGCGCTGTCGGAGGCGGGCTTGAAGATCATCCCGGTGACCGGCCGGCCGGCCGGCTGGTGCGATCACATCGCCCGCATGTGGCCGGTCGATGCCGTGGTGGGCGAGAACGGCGCGCTCTGGTTCGCCTACGACCGCGCCCAGAGACGCATGGCCAGTGGCTTCGCCAAGGAGCGTGCGGAGCGGCTGGCCGATCGCCAGCGTCTGGATGCGCTTCGCGAAGAAATCCTTGAGGCGGTTCCCGGCGCCGGTGTCGCATCGGACCAGGACTATCGCATCGCCGATCTGGCCATCGATTTCTGCGAGGACGTATCGCCGCTTTCCGCCGCCGAGATCGAGCAGATCCTACAGGCCTTCCAAGCAGCCGGCGCCACCGCCAAGGTCAGCTCGATCCATGTGAACGGCTGGTTTGGCAACTACGACAAGCTCTCGATGACTAGGCGATGCCTGGCGGAGGTCTTCGGCTACGATTTGGATGCCGCGCAGTCACACTGCCTCTTCGCCGGCGACAGTCCGAACGACCAGCCGATGTTCGGCTTTTTCGACCACTCTGTCGGCATGGCAAACGTCCGCGACTTCGATCTGTCCGAGCCGCCCGCTTGGGTCACGCAAGGCCGCAGTGCGCAGGGCTTCGTCGAGCTCTGCCGGCACCTGCTGGAGCGCCGTTAAGCACATGCCGCGCCCGCCCAAAACCCTGCAGATCGACGAGGAACAGCGCTTTCTGGCCCGCGTTGCCTGGGCCTACCATGTCGAGGGCCTGACCCAAGGGGCGGTGGCTGAGAAGCTGGGCGTGACCCGGCTGCGCATCAACAAGGCGCTGGCCGAGGCACGCCGGCAGGGTATGGTGCGGATCACCATCAACTCTGACTTTGCACCCTGTATAGAGCTAGAGGAGGCGCTAAAGCGTCGCTTCGACTTGCGCGAGGCCGCCATCGCGCCCAGCCCCAGCGATCCGAACCAAGTCCAGACAATCGTCGGCACGGCTTTGGGCCACATGCTGCACGACCTCTTGGCCAAGCCGGAAACCAAGATCTTCGGTATGTCCTGGGGTAACACCTTGAACCTGGCGACCCGCTTCATGGAGCCGCTGAACCGGCCGGACTTGGAGATCGTCGCCACCATGGGTGGCCTCACGCAAGGCTCTGATCTCAACTCCTTCGAGATCACCACCCGGTTGGCCGACCTCTGCAATGCCAAGCACAGCTACTTCACAGCACCACTCTATGCCGGGACGGCGGAAAGCCGCGACACCATGATGGAACTGGATGTCATCGCCGATATTCTGGGCAAGATCCGCGCAGTGGATGCCCTTGCGATGGCGGCTGGCGACCTCTCGGAGCGCTCCATCCTGGTGCATCACGGCCTGCCTGCCGATGTTGTCGTCGCGGATCTTCGCGCAGCCGGCGCCGTCGGCGACCTGCAGGGCTATTTCCTGGACACCGACGGGAAGCCGGTCGACCATCCCATCAACGAGAGAGTGATCGGCATCAACCTGGATGACCTACGCCCAATCGCCAACGTGGTGCTGGCCGCCGGTGGCGCGCACAAGGTGCCGATCATCCGGGCCGTGCTATCCACCGGCGTTGTCGATAGCTTTGTGTCGGACGAAGAGACCGCGCGCAAACTGCTAGCGAGCGCGCCGTGCTGCTAGCCGGCCTCGACATCGGCACTTCGGGCGTCAAGTGCGTACTGGTCGACCTTGAGGCTAAAGCCCACGCCAGCGCCAGTCGGCCGATCGCTGTCTCGCGCCTCCAGCCGGGCTGGAGCGAGCAGCACCCCGACCTCTGGTGGGAAGCGGTGACCGCGGTCCTTGACGAGCTGGCAGCCGAGCACCCCCGTCTGATGGAGCAGGTGGCGGCGATCGGCCTCTCCGGCCAGATGCTGGGGCCGGTCCTGATCGACAAGGCCGATCGCCCGCTGGATCCGGTGCTGCTGTGGAACGACGAGCGCGCGCTTGCCGAGTGCAAGGTCTTGCAAGACCGTGTCCCTGACATCGGCTGGCGCACCAACGGCACCCCCGATCCAGGCTTGGGTGCACCGAAACTGCTCTGGCTGGCCCAGCATCGCCCGCAGGTGATCGAGCACGCCGACTGCCTGCTGCTGCCCAAGGATTACATCCGTCTTTGCTTCACCGGGGAGCGCGCCAGCGAACCCACGGATGCCGGCGGCACCATGCTGCTGGACTGCGCCACGGGCACCTGGGACGAGACGCTCTGTCAGGCTGCCGGCTGGTCACTGCAGCAGCTGCCGCCCCTGATCGCGTCTTGGGAGGCTGGCGGCGGCCTGCGCCGCAGCCTGGCCGAACGCTGGCGGCTAAAGCCCGGAATTCCGGTCGCCGGCGGTGCTGGGGACAACATGGCCTGCAGCCTGGGGCTGGGGGCGGCCAAGGGCGGCGACTGCGTGATTACCATCGGCACGTCCGGTGTGGTCTGCATCGTCGACCAGGCCTTCAAGCCGGCACCCGAGCAAGCCGTCCTGACCTCGGCACATGCTGCACCCGAGACCTTCCTCTCCATGGGCGTGGTGATGAGCGCCACGGCCTCACTCGACTGGCTGGCCGGCATCACGGGTGTCGGTGTGCCCGACCTGGCCGAACAGGCCGAAAGCCTCTTCCGCGCCGGCCGGGCCGGCGAGGCCCCGATCATGCGGCCCAGCCTGAATGGCATTCGCACGCCGGATAGTCTCCCAAACGCCCGCGGGGCAATCAGTGGATTGGCGCTCACCACGGACAGGGCGCAGTTGACCTGGGCGCTTCTGGAGGGTGTGGCCTTCCAGCTGCTGGATTGCGTTGAGGCGCAGCAAGGCGCCGGATTGGACGTCGAGACCATCGCGATCGCCGGCGGTGGCGCGCGCAATCCCTTCTGGTGCCAGATGCTGGCCAGCCTGCTCGAACGTCCAGTCGCCCTACCTGAAGGCAGCGATCTGGCCGCTTGCCTCGGCGCCGCCAGAATGGCTGCCGCCGCCAGTGCTGCCGTTCCGCTGTCCGATCTTGCGCTCACACCAGCGGTCGAGCGCAAGCTGGCGCCCGATCCAAGCTTGCGGGATCTCCTTCAGTCGCGCCATTCTGGCTATCGAGCCTTGCCGGTTTGAGCCAGTCGAAGGAGTGCGAAGATGCCGCTAAACGGAGGCCCGCTCGAGCAGATCGTTCCCTTCTCCGAGATCCTGGCGGCGCCGCTGGCGTCCAAGCCAGACGCGGTGGCCCTGACCTCTCTGCTGCGCAGCTATAGCTGGCGCGAACTGGACCAGAACGCGGATCATCTGGCCCGGCACCTTCTGGCAATGGGGCTGGCGCCTGGAGACAGGGTTGCAATTCTGATGCCGAACCGCACGGCGCTGATCGTCTTCTACCTGGCCTGCCAGCGCGCGGCCCTGGTCTGCGTGCCACTGAACTATCGCTGCGTCCCCGCCGAGATCGCCCATCAGCTGAGCCTCAGCGGCGCGTCAATGCTGTTCCTCCATGCCGAGCGCGAGCCGGAGGTCGCGAAACTGGGCGAGGCCTTGCCACTGGGCATCATCAGCTACGATTCGCCGGAGGGGCGCGAACCCAGCTTCGAAGGCTTCATGGCCAAGCCAGCGCCGGAGATGACCCTTTCAGTCCGCAATCCAGAGGACCCCGCCTGTATCTTCTTCACCTCCGGTAGCACCGGGCCGGCGAAAGGTGTGGAGCATTCCGACCGCTCTCTGGCAGCCATGTTTGCGATCAATGCCAAGGGTTTTGCGCTTGCAGCGAACGACGTGGTGATGCCGGCCAGTTCCATGGCGCATCTGGGTGCCTTCTTCTTAACCTTCGCCGCCTTCAGCGTTGGTGCGCGCGTGGTCTTGGCACGTGCAAACACGCCGGAGGAGCTGCACGCACTGCTGAAGCGTGAGCGGCCGAGCGTCTTGATGATGTTGCAAACGGCGCTCTTCGGTGTGGTGCGCAATCCAGGGGTCAGCGCCAAAGATCTCGCCTCTCTCCGGCTTTGCCGTTGCGGCGGCGACAAGGTCTCGAGCACCTTGCAAGAGGCCTTCCGCGGGCTGACCGGGCTGACGATCCACGAGGGCCTGGGCATCACCGAGGCCGGTCAGATCGCCTTCAACCGAGCCGGCGGAGAGATCAAGCCCGGCTCCATCGGCCGACCGCTGCCCGGCGTCGAAATCGCCGTGCGCAATACCGCGGGCGAAGAGCTGCACGCCGGCGAGGTTGGCCGCATGTGGGTCAAGACCCCGTCGGTGATGCAGGGCTATTGGAAGGATCCCGAGGCCACGGCGGCGGTCATGGACGGGGAGTGGTTTTACACCGGCGACCTCGTAGAAGCCGACCAGGACGGTTTCCTCTGGTTCCGCGGCCGGCAGAAGCAGGTCATCGTTCACAACGCACTCAACATCACACCGCAGGAGGTCGAGGAGGCCTTGCTGCAGCATCCGGCCGTCGCCACAGCTGGCGTCGTCGGCAAGCGCGATCCGCTCTATGGTGAGAATGTCGTAGCCTTCGTCTCCCTCAAGACCGGGGAGAAGAGGCCTAGGGACGAAGACTTGATCACCTTCGCCCGAGAGCGCATCGGCTACAAGGCCCCTGAAGAGGTCGTCTTCCTGGATCGACTGCCGCTCAATCCAACCGGCAAGCTGGACCGCGTCGCGCTGAAGCGGATGGTCGAGGAACGCGAGGCCGACTGAAAGGTCTGCTCCAGGCATCCCGGGCCGAAGCAATTCGCCCTCCTCCGGCACACATCAGAGCCACAAAACCGCAACACAGATAGACGGAGTGCGATGGTCTGCACCCCGTACCTCGATCGATTTTCTTCCACCTCAAGTGAACCTTTTGGCGCGCCCAGGGAACCCAGTGCTTGAACAGAAGAAAGAGTCGAAGGGAGCAGATTATGGCCACCCTCTTTGCGCCGAGCAGCGGCAGTGACGTTCTGATCGGTAGCAGTACGGCCGATGAGATATCCGGTCTGACCGGCGACGATCGCCTCTATGGTCTGGAGGGAAGCGACAGTCTCTTCGGCGGGAACGACAGCGATAGGGCCTACGGAGGAGGTGGAAACGATATCGCCGACGGAGGCAACGGCGACGACCAGCTTTTCGGCGGCCAGGGCGACGACACCCTGGATGGAGAAACCGGAAACGACCTACTTGTCGGCGGCGAAGGGTCCGACACACTGCTTGCCACCAGCGGCGCCAATGGCCTCTACGGCGAAGGCGGCGACGACAGCCTGCTCGGCGGCGACGGCAAGAACGTCGCTTTCGGCGGTCTGGGGTCGGATGTCTTGGGTATCGGCAGTGGCTTCGACATCCTGTTCGGCGACTCCGGCTCCGACACACTCATAATCTCGACCCTGTCGAACCTGCAGTACAGCGACTACGTCAACGGCGGCAGCGGCGAGGACATCCTTATCGTGGCAACCGGCGCGGCGCTCCCGATGGGTGTGGCTCCCGTGAACTTCGAGGCGCAAATCCTGTACGGCGGATCTAGCAAGGATCGCCTCTACGGCAGCGTTCTTCGCGATACCATCTTCGGTGGATCCTCCGTGGATCAGATTTTCGGTTCGGGCGACCTGGGCACGCTCTACGGCGGTTCCGGGGCAGACGACCTCTTCGGCGGCGGTGAGCAAGACAAGATTTTCGGTGACGACGGGGTCGACCGTATGTTCGGCGGTCAGGGTGTAGATGTTCTCTTCGGCGGTAGTGGTTTCGATGCTCTCTTCGGTGGCGCAGAAAGAGACGGTCTCTATGGCGGTAGTAGCAAGGATGTTCTCTATGGCGGTGCCGAAGCCGACCTGCTGTTCGGCGAAGACGGGGATGATTTCATCGACGCCGGCGATGGAAGCGACACCGCCATAGGTGGCACCGGAGGCGACACGATCTACGGCGGTGGCGACAGTGACTTCATGCTCGGCACGACCGGAGACGACAAGGTAAAGGGCGGTGACGGGGCGGACACGCTCGACGGCGGCTCCGGATTGGACGACCTGCGCGGCGAAGAAGGAAATGATCTGATTCGCAGTGGCAATGGTTATGACGAAGCCACAGGTGGCAATGGAAACGATCGAGTTTTCGGCGATCTTGGCGATGACACGCTGAGTGGCGATAGTGGTAACGACAGCCTCTACGGCGACAGTGGTTTTGACAGACTCTATGGCGCAACAGGAGATGACTTCCTCAACAGCAGTTCCGGCGTCAACCGGATGTTCGGCGGTCTCGGGCAGGACAATCTGACCGGAGGCGGCGGGGACGATAGCGCAATCGGCGGTGCGGGTAACGACACCCTATTCGGAAGCGACGGTTTCGACCTGTTGGAAGGTGGGCTCGGCATCGACACCGTCTTCGGTGGATCGGGCGACGATCGGGTCTTCATTCGCGACCAGTCGGAGATCACCGCAGGGGAGAGCCTCTTCGGCGACAGTGGAAAGGACACACTCATCCTGGGCGCCGGTGTGACCTTGCCGGTAGGCGCTTTGGTAACCGGGTTCGAGGTCGTGACCCGCCTGCCCTCCAGCGGCGACGACGTGCTGACCGGCAGCAGTGGAGCCGACACCTATAGCGGGGCAACCGGCAACGATACCTTGAGCGGTGGCAGTTCCGCCGACACACTCTTCGGCGGTGATGGCCAAGACGATCTGAATGGTGGCAGCGGGGACGACAGTCTTTTCGGGCTTTCCGGCAATGATCACCTTGGTGGCGGTCCAGGCATAGACTATCTGGATGGTGGGTCGGGCGACGATATCGTGACGATCTTCCAGCAGTCGGACATCGAGGCAGGAGACAAGATCGACGGCGGGCAAGGCAAGGACACGCTGATTCTGGGCGAAGGCATCACCCTACCAAGCGGCGTCAGTATCACCAATGTCGAGACTTTCCTACAGGTCGGGGCCAGCGGCATCCAGACCTTCATCGGCAGCAGTGGCGAAGACACGGTTATCGACGGCAGCGGTTCGAACTCGCTGTTCGGGCTCAGCGGCGACGACAGCCTCTACGGCTATTTCGGCGACGATGAGCTCTTCGGAGGTGACGGCAAGGATTCCCTTGGCGGAGGGATCGACGATGATCGTGTTTTCGGTGGCAGCGGCGCAGACAGCCTCGCCGGGCAGATCGGTGAGGATCGGCTCTATGGAGACAGCGGCGACGATCTGATGAGAGGGGGAGAGGGCGACGACCAGCTTTTCGGCGGCCAAGGCCAGGATATCATGATCGATGAAGTCGGACGCGACAGCTTCTTCGGCGGTAGCGGCTCGGACACATTCGTTGTCGGCTTTCAGTCTGCGCTGGAGTCAGGTGAGACGCTCGATGGAGGGAGTGGAACGGATACGCTGTTTCTGGAATCCGGTGTCAGTCTGCCGGAAGGACTGGTCGTGACCAATGTCGAGGTAACCATCAACGTCAGCGAGGATTCGATCTTCGGAACTTCAGCGAACGACACCTTTTCCGGTCGGCCGGGCTCGTACACGATTTACGGTGCCAGCGGTCAGGACCTCTTTTACGGTGTCAGCGGCGACGACGCGCTCTTCGGCGGCGCGGATGAAGACGCCGCCTTTGGCGGATCGGGGCAAGACACGCTTTTCGGCGGTCGCGGTGCCGATACCAGCCTGTTTGGCGACGACGGCGACGACAGCGTCAATGGCGACGGCGGTCGCGATTCCCAGCTCTTTGGCGGTTCAGGGGACGATTCACTCTTTGGCGGGTCTGGCGGTGACCGGGATCTTCGCGGCAACAGCGGCGATGACCTCGTGGCGGCGGGAGATGGCAATGATCGTTCGCTCTACGGCGGCGAAGGTCGTGACCACTTGGCCGGTGACGATGGTAACGACAAGCTGATCTTTGGCGGAGTGGGCGATGACCGCATTTATGGCGGATTAGGTGACGACGTCACGCTTGCCGGCGGGTCTGGGTTCGACGTGATGAGTGGCGGCAGTGGCGCGGATCGCTTTCTCTATGGTGGAAGCGGCAATGACTTCTTGGAAGGCGGATCGGGAGTAGACCTTGTTGGCGGTGGTCAAGGGGACGATGTCGTCTTTGTCGACGATCTGGACGACATCGTCCGAGAAACGGCAGACGGCGGCTTCGACGTGGTCATAGCCGATGCCGATGGCTACAAGCTTGCCAGTCACATCGAGCGCCTTGGGAACCAGGACGATGGTGTCGGACGCAACCTCACCAGCTCGGCAAGTGGCGCCGAGGTGATTGGGAATCTCGGCGATGACACCCTGTTCGGGCGCGTCGGCGACGACAGCCTTCGCGGCCTTTCCGGTATTGACGATCTGAGAGGGCGCAATTGCAAAGATTCTCTGGATGGCGGATCAGGTACCGACCGATTGGCTGGCGGCGACGGCGATGACTCTTTGGATGGAGGGGTCGGCGATGGAGCCGCAGACAGCCTCTTTGGCGGTAGCGGCAATGATACCTTGTCGCTCGGCAGCGATGATCGGGCCAAAGGCGGAACCGGCGCCGACAGCTTCTTCTTCGATGGTGATGAGAGGGGTACGACCCTGCCTGCGGGAACTCTACGTGCAAACCTGGAGATCGTGGATTTCCAAGGTGCCTTGTTCAACGCAAGCGCCTCCGCAGACCGTTTCGTCTTTGCGACCGGCCTCGAGACCGGCACGTTCAGCTACGTAGAGAGCGCGGCCTTCGACGGCAAGGGAAACAGCCAGGCACGCTACGATGCGACCCGCGATCAGATCGAGGTCGATAGCGACGGCGACGGCAAAGCCGATCTCTCCTTCCGTGTCAATGGCTTGAACGAAGCGGCCCAACTGACTGCCAGTGACTTCTTGTGGCTCTGAACACTCGATCTGAAAGGCTGGTCCCTAGCGGGCTGTTGAACAAAGCCGTGGCGCGCATGAGCATGGGTCTTTGTCGAAAGCCCGCGTCAGCCTCCTTGTACGATTGGATCCGTATCATCCTGCGGAGCCTTCCTAGTCTTTCAACAAATCTCCTGCCCTCCTGCATCATCAGGCGTCTTCAACAGCCTGCTAGAGTTCGGGTGCTGTCGCCGGTCTTCCTTGCGCGGTGGTGATCCGGCACAGAGCCCTCTCCGGCAGCGCTTACTCCGGGTCGTAGGGATCCCAGGCCGGGGCCGCCCCACGCAGGAATGCGGTGACCCTATCTTGAATGATCTCAGGTGGAATTGCGCTTTCGTCCGCCCCGGAGAGGGTCATGCGCGGCGTGATCTCAGCGACACCGTCGAAGGCCCAAACCACCCCCTCCGGCTCGTCGGCACTGAGCGCCGCGGCCAGCGGCGCCAGATCCACCCTGGGATGCGATCGCCTCGTCACCATCTGCACCCAGCTCTCGTAGCGGTAAGCGAAGACAGAGCGTCTGCCGCGCTGGATCAGAAGGCGGTTGCGGGGGGTGGCGTTGTGAATGGCCATGCGATGGCACCCCAGGTAGTCGCCATTGGCCTGCGTCTCCTCACGATCAGTGATGCTGACGATGGCAAGGTCAAGCTCCGGCCGCTCTTCGATGCGGATATCGCCTTGGCGGAGTTTCTCCTCGCTTTCGCTCAGCCGACGGTCCTCCGGCTCCCAATAGCGCCGAAACTGCTCTGTCTCGCGCACGATCTGGCCCAAGCGGGGCAAAAGCTCACGATAGAGTGCGGCTGTCTTCTCGCCATAGGAGCGCGTAAAAACGTCTGGGTCGAGCGGCGAGGACTCGCTGTTAGCAAAGGCAGCGATGGTGAACGCAATCCGTGCAGCCCGGCGATCGCTGTAAGTCTTGTAATCGCCCGCATGCGCGACCCCGACCAGGAGATCGCGTTCGGTCTTTGCAGCCTCTGGATTTAGCAAACTATAAAGTCCGACAAGCCCATCCTCGTCGAAATGATTGTTTGTGATCGCCGATACGTCGACGTGGAAGGCGGGAGATTCCAGATAGCGAAAAACGATCTCGGCCGACGTGTTGGCCTTGAGAGCCTGTGGCGTACCGCTTTTCGGCCAGTGCGACAGGGTCATCACCGTGGCTGCGTTCGCCGCACCGTCGACCACGATGTTGGGGACGGAGGCGGCCTCGTCGAAGGCGATGAATTCCAGCTTGCCGTGATCAATCATCCGACTGCTCCTTTTCAAGCCTACTGCTGCCAAGCGCCCTTGATCGCTTGGCGCTCTTCTTCCGAGGTCAAGGGCTCGCCCTGCATCTCCTGCTGCAGCAGGCTCGAGAGAAGCTCTGCGGCTGGGCCCGAAGCCGTGGTGTAGTCGCTACCGCTTGCATCGGGGAAGGCAACGACGGCAGTCGCCAGCCAGCTGCCATCTGTCTTGCAGGCCAGTCCAGCCGCCGCCTTGCCTGCCTCCACGGTCTGATACTCACGGCAGTAGTGTCCGCGGGAATCACGGAAACTCAGCAGAGGCGTCACCGAACCTTCGGCCTCTTCTAGGCTTTCGTAGCTGGCGCTGCCCTCGAGCGCGCGATGCAGCAGGCTGTCGCTTGCCACCGGGCCGGCCGCCAAGAGATCACCGGACGTGCCTCCGGTTCCGGCGACACGCTCCCACGAGAGACCCGCGGCCAGACCAACCGCTAAGGCCAAGGAGGCCGCGAGAGGCAAGGTCCAGGCCGCAAGGCCGCGCGGCTTTTCTCTGCGTTTAGGGAAAGCGACGACCTTCGGGACCGGCTCGGCCGTCTCTTCCTCAGCCATCAGCAACTTGGCGAACGGGTCATCTTTGCCGTCATCGTTGGGCTCGGGGAAGGCCAGCTGAGCCAGCCGTCCACCTTCGCGCAAGGCTTCCAGACGCTCTTGCGCCGCGCGATCCTCGGCCAATTGCTGCTCGACGGCTGCGACCTCCTCTGGCTCCAGCATGCCGTCGGCATAGGCCAGCAGGGTTTCGTCGGAGAGGTCTGTCACCCTCCAACCTCCTTCGCCAGACGCAAACGTGCGCGAGAGAGGCGACTCATCACTGTCCCGACCGGCACTTCCAAGATTTCCGCTGCCTCCTTGTAGGACAGACCCTCTATCGTCACCAGGCCAAGCACTGCGCGCTGCTCGTCCGGCAAGAGCGCGATCGCTTCGCGAACGGCAGCCAGCTGCAGGTGGGCTTCCACGACCTTGCGGCCATCGCTGCCCATCGGCTCGGGCTGGGTATCGATCGGTTCGTTGATCCCGCGCACCCGCTGTTTCCTGGTCCAGTCGATCCATATCGTTTGCATGATCCGAAACATCCACGAGTCCAGCCTGGTGCCGGGCTGCCATTGGTCGAGGCGGGACAGGGCCCGCTCGCAGGCAGCCTGCAGCAGATCGTCTGCCAGGTCGTCACGTCTTGCCAGGACCCGGGCAAAGCGCCTGAATCGTGGCAAGAGGCTGACCAATTCTCGCCGCGCGTCTGCGTGCATTGACACCATTCTAGGATCGTTCACTCCTAACAACGCGGCCGATCGAAAGTTATTCCAAAACGCTTTTTGCCTTGGAAAGGGCCAAGAGTTCTCGGACCATACGACAGTCTTTCCCCGCTGCCCACAGGGAGAATTGCGCCCATGTCACGCCATGCCTTTTCGCCACTGTTACGAGGTCTCCTTCTCGGTTCGCTCTTGCTGGCTTTGCCGGCTGCGGGCCTGCCGGGTCTCCTGATGGATCACACACCCTTCGGTACAAAGCGCCTTGCGGCCCAAGGGGATGGCGATGGGGATGGAGATGGCGACGGGGATGGAGACGGCGACGGGGATGGCGACGGCGACGGGGATGGAGATGGGGATGGAGACGGCGACGGGGATGGAGACGGCGACGGGGATGGAGACGGCGACGGGGATGGAGACGGTGACGGTGACGGCGATGGAGACGGGGATGGAGACGGGGATGGAGACGGCGACGGGGATGATGGCGGCGATGACGGGGACGACGGCGGTGGCGCTGCAGCTGCGGCAGGCGCTGCCGCTGCGGCAGGCGGAAGTGACCAGGGTGGACGCGGCGACGATGCCCTGAACGCACGCGCGACAGCCGACGGCGCCTTCCTCGCTGATGAGGTCATGATCATTGACCCGAGCCCTGCCAGTCTCGCTGCTGCAGCCGGTCTTGGGTTCAGCCTGCTCAGCGATCAAACATTCAACCAATTGGGTTTGCGCCTCGCTCGTCTCGCAGTACCGTCCGGTACGACGGCGGTACAGGCCCGCCAGCAGCTCCAAGCACAGGTCACACCGTCCGTCGTGCTGAATGCGGTCTACCGTCCAGCGCGTGACGAGGCCGCCGGAAATATTCCCAATATGCAGCTTGTCGGTTGGCCGGCTGGGGCCGCCCGCTGCGGTCGCGGCATCCGGATCGGCATGATCGACACCCGCTTGGGTCCCGGCGTCACCGGACAGCGCGTCCAAATGCGCAGATTCGGCGCGGCGCGGGGAAGCGACGCGCCTGACGTGCATGGTACTGCTATAGCTTCGCTGCTGGTCGGGAGCAGGAGTAGCGGCTTCGAGGGCCTCTTGCCGGCTGCCAGGCTCTATGCTGCCGCCGTCTTCTATCGTGATCAGGCAGGGGCAGACGCGGCCACCGCCGCCGATATTGTAGCCGGTCTGGATTGGCTTCTTCAGCGCCGAGTAACGGTGGTCAACATGAGTCTGGCCGGGCCGCCGAACGGCGCCTTGGAGCAAGCCTTGGGCCATGCGGCCGGCCGCGGCCTCTTGACGGTGGCTGCCGCCGGCAATGGTGGGCCGGCTGCACCGCCGGCCTTTCCCGCAGCCTATAGCGAGGTGGTTGCGGTTACCGCAGTCGACCGCTTCCGACGCCCCTACCGCTCTGCCAACCAAGGCGGCTATCTCTCGCTGGCGGCGCCCGGCGTCACCATCTGGACCGGCCATCCCCGCGATGGCGGCACCTTCAGCACAGGCACTTCGATGGCAGCCGCCTTCGTTACAGCAGCAGCGGCGGAGTGGCGCCACCGCAACGCCGGCGCCAGCCCGCGACAGACGGTGGCCGCCCTCGAGGCCTCTGCCACCGACCTGGGTCCTCCAGGCAAGGATCGCATCTTCGGCTGGGGCCTATTGCGAAGCCAACCCCGCTGCTGAACGCGGTTCTAGCGGAACCAAACCACTTGCCGAGGGTTTGGCCGCCAGCAGGGCCGGCTGCTGTAACACCGCCAAGGCTGCAGCCAGAGCATGCTGGGCATTGTCGATCCTCAATGTGTTGTCATAGACCTCGCTGCGCAGACCGCCCAGAACGCGCTGCGGCCGGCTAAGATAGTAGCACTCTGCCGGTTCCCGAAACTGCAGTCGGTCGAGGTGCCCGAGTCCGCGCCAGATGGTCTGCGCATAGCGTGAAGCGCGCGTCTTCTCCCCCAGAGCCTCAGCACAGGCAAAGGCCGCTGCGAGGCCTTCAAGGTAGACCCCGGTCGAGGAAGCATGCGGAGGGCCGAAGTCGGGACGACCGGGCGCATAGAAGCGCCCGGCCATATCGCGATGCGGCACATTCTCCCACTGCTGCAGTGCGCAAAGCCAGTCGTTCATGGCAAAGAGGTGACGACAGAGATCTGCCGGTAGAGCTGAGGGATCGCGTGCCAGGCTGCAGATCGCCAAGCTGTGCCAAGGAACGAAGGCTGGATTGGGCGCGCGTCGATGATGGCGGCGATAGTACTGCAGGCTTGCGACGACACGCGCCCGCAAGGCTGTGTCGGGGTAACGCCGCAGGCGCCGCGCCAGATAAAGCAGGGCTTCGCCCGGATAGAAATTCTGATTGTCGTTCCGCTCTGCAGGTCGGTGGAAGGTGCGAAAGGACCCATCCTCCTGCCAGAGGGCCAGGATACCAGCTTCGAGGGCCTGCCGGGTTTCCGCAAAGGCTTCCGCTTGGGGATGCTGCAGCAGACAGAGCGCCGCCAGGGCCGCCGCACCCAGTTTTGCCTTCCCTTGATGTTCGATCACGGCAATCGAACCTTCGTGCCTGAGGAAAGATGAGAGGTTCGCCTCTAGGCTCGCCGTCGCAGCCTTCAGGATTGTGGGATCGGCGCGAAAGGCAGCCAGATCGATCAGGGCCAGACTCGTCATGAATTGGCGGATCGTGTTGTTCGCCGCGGAATAGCGCCCTTGGCTCGGCCAGTATTTGTAGGCAAGCGCGCCATCAGAGCCCTGCTGCGCCAAGAGCCAGGCCAGCGTGCCGTCAAGCAGACGCTCCAGCGCCTTTCGCCCATCATCGGGCAGGACCTGCTGCGGCTTTCCTCGATAGAAGGCGGCGAACCCTTGCGGAAGGCGGCGATCGATCAGGACCTCCGGACCGCTGAAGGCGTCCAGGCGACCGCCGGCAGAGTTGAACCCCGCCTCATCGAAGCCCCAGGCGCCCAGAATGCGTTCGAGGCTGCGAAAGAAGCTGCGGTTGGTCGCAATGGTCTCAGCAGGGGTCACGACCTGCCGATGCGCGCCACAGGATACCAAAAAGCCGATCCGTCCGCGCTGGGCATCGGAGAAGACGGCGTGCCAGGCCTCGGGCGGGACGCTCCAGAGACGCGCCAGCACGGCGATCTCGATGCTATCGGCCTGATGCCGATCAAGCGCCGAGAAGAGTGTGTCGAGACTGCCTTGCTCAAGCCATTGCCTGGCATAAACTCGAGCCTTGCGCCGCCAGGTTAGCTGGGCCGGTCCCGGCAGCCGCTGCCCGCCATCCTCGCCCAGCAAAGCCGCAACCAAGCCGGCCCGATCGACCTCGGTCAAGACGAGCCCGCCGGCTCTGCTAGAGCCGATCGTCCATCTGCCAATCGTTCTGTCCTTCGCCGTGGACCCAACCATTTAGAGTGAAGCGGCCATCCTCGGCGCGGCCGCTGCGTGCCTCGACCGGCATGACCTCGTGCAGGGCTTCGCTGCGGAAGATCACCAGGCGGTTGTTCAGCGGCAGGACGGAGGTAAAGCGCTCGCGCGTGTCGGTGCCCTGACCGGCAAAGTGGTCGTAGAGCCGCAAGGCGCCGCCTGCGAAACTGCCGTCGCCGAGTTGGAAGTAGTAGACGAAGCTGACGCGCCGACCGGCAACGGAATCGATCTCGCCCAGGGTCACGTCGTGATGGGCCTTATAGAAGTCGCCGTGATAGCTGGCGGTCAGCTGCAGCTCTACCTGCTGCACCGGAAAGACCGCAAGGCCCAAGCGCGGCAATACATAGGGTAGATAAGCCAGCACCAGGGGGGCAAACCAGCTTTGCACCGGCTCTGGATCATAGAGGACGCGGGCCGAGCGCGAGGCACCGTCGCGTTGGCTCTCGCCCGATTGCACAACGCTGGCCTCTTCCATCTCGCCCAAGTTGTCGAGAACCTGGGCAGAGACCAGCCCCTGCTGTAACGGCGAGAGAAAGTTGTCTTCGACGACGAAGGGCGCCGGAGCAGCGTCTTTCGGCGCCTGGGGCAGCTCCGCGCCTGACAACAGACAGGCGGCATAGTAGGCCTCGCTGTCCTCGGGTGCTGCCGCATGCCAGAGGCAGTAGGCCTCCTGCGCGCCGGCAAGATCGCCCTGAACCCGCGCGATCTCCGCTGCCAGCTTCAATGCCTGGCCGGAGTTGGGTTCCAAGGTGCAGGCCCGGGCTGCAAGCGCTGCAGCCCGGTCCGTCATACCCCGCGTGAGGAAGTCGTTTCCGGCCGAAACCAGATCCGCTGCCTCTGCGTTTCCTCCGATCTCCTGCGTCACGACCCGCCTCTCTCGGCCTGAAGCCGGCCGCATCAGGCCGAAGCCCTAGGCCGCCGCTTCATCCACGTCATGTGACGCACTTGGCGCCCCGATGACCAGTCCCAGGCTGCTGGCGGTGATCGCCACGCGATCGCCGTCATGTACCTCGCCGGAGAGTATGGACTGCGCCAACGGGTTCTGCAGATAGCGCTGAATGACACGCTTGAGCGGTCGCGCCCCATAGACCGGGTCGTAGCCCTTGTCGGCCAGCCAGGCGACGGCCTTCTCGTCCAGGTCAAGGTCGATCTTGCGATCGGCAAGCAACTCGTCCAGGCGCTTCAGCTGGATTGTCACGATGCCGTCCATCTCGGCCCGGCTTAGGCGATGAAACAGCAGCACCTCGTCCAGACGGTTCAAGAACTCCGGCCGAAAGGAGGCCCGCACCACATCCATGACCGGCTCGCGCACGGCCTCTACGGACTGCCCGTCGGGCTGAGCTGCAAGGAGATCGGAACCAAGGTTGGAAGTCAGGATGATCACCGAGTTGCGGAAGTCGACGGTCCGCCCTTGCCCATCGGTCAAGCGACCCTCGTCCAAGACCTGCAGTAGGACGTTGAAGACATCGGGATGGGCCTTCTCCACCTCGTCGAAGAGGATGACCTGATAGGGTCGACGCCGCACTGCCTCGGTCAGCGCACCGCCCTCGTCATAGCCGACGTAACCAGGAGGGGCGCCGATCATGCGCGAGACGGAGTGCTTTTCCATGTACTCCGACATGTCGATGCGCACCATCGCTTGGTCGTCGTCGAAGAGGAAGCCGGCAAGCGCACGGGTGAGTTCCGTCTTGCCGACACCGGTTGGGCCCAGGAAGAGGAAGGAACCGATGGGTCGGCTGGGGTCCTGCAGACCGGCACGGGCACGACGCACCGCGTCGGAGACGGCGCTGATGGCTTCTGCCTGTCCAATGACACGCGCGCCCAAGGCCCCTTCCATGCCCAACAGCTTCTCGCGCTCGCCCTCCATCATCTTGTCGACCGGGATCCCGGTCCAACGGGAGACGATGGCGGCGATGTGGCTGTCGTTCACCTCTTCGTTCAGCATGCGGTGATGCTCGGCCTCAACGGCCTCGTTGAGCTGGCTCTCCAGTGCCGGGATCACGCCGTAGCGCAGCTCGCCGGCTCGCTCCAGATCGCCGTCGCGCTGGGCAATATCCAGCTCACTTCGGGCTTGATCCAACTGCTCCTTCAGCTTTTGCGCCTTCTGCAGTTCTTCCTTCTCGGACTGCCAACGCGCCGTCAGTTCAGAGGTCTGCTCTTCAAGATCCGTCAGCTCGACCTCCAGCTTCTCCAGCCGATCCTTCGAGGCCTTGTCGTCTTCCTTCTTCAGCGCCGACTGCTCGATTTTCAGCTGGATAATGCGGCGGTCCAACTCGTCGATGGCCTCGGGCTTGCTGTCGACCACCATGCGCAAGCGCGCGGCCGCCTCGTCCATCAAGTCGATAGCCTTATCCGGCAGGAAGCGGTCGGTGATGTAGCGGTTGGACAGGGTCGCGGCTGCCACCAAGGCAGCGTCGGTGATGCGCACACCGTGGTGCACCTCATACTTCTCTTTCAGACCGCGCAGAATCGAGATGCTGTCCTCCACCGTCGGCTCGGGCACGAAGACCGGCTGGAAGCGCCGGGCCAAGGCTGCATCCTTTTCGATGTGCTTGCGGTACTCGTCCAGGGTGGTCGCGCCGACACAGTGCAGATCACCGCGCGCCAAAGCCGGCTTCAGCATGTTGGAGGCATCCATGGCACCATCCGCCTTGCCGGCACCGACCAGGGTGTGCAGTTCGTCGATGAAGACGACGATCTCGCCGCCGGCGGCCGCAATCTCTTGCAGCACGGCCTTCAGGCGCTCTTCGAACTCACCGCGGAACTTGGCTCCGGCCACCATCGCGCCGAGGTCGAGCGACAGCAGACGCCGGTCCTTCAGGCTCTCCGGAACGTCGCCCTGTACGATGCGCTGCGCCAGGCCCTCGACGATGGCAGTCTTGCCGACACCGGGCTCGCCGATCAGGACGGGATTGTTCTTGGTCCGCCGGGACAGCACCTGGACGGTGCGACGGATCTCTTCATCGCGGCCGATGACGGGGTCGAGCTTGCCTTCGCGGGCGACCTCGGTCAGGTCGCGGGCGTACTTCTTAAGCGCGTCATAGCCGCTCTCGGCAGCCGGACTGTCGGCCGTGCGCCCCTGGCGTAACGCCTCGATGGAAGCGTTCAGGTTCTGCGGCGTGACATTGGCCGCAGCCAGCGCCTTGCCGGCCGCAGAGTTACTGTCCATGGCAATTGCCAGCAGCAGACGCTCGACCGTGATGTAGCTGTCGCCGGCCTTCTCGGCCAGCTTCTCGGCCTGGGTAAACACACGCGCCATAGCCGGGTCGAGGCTCAGTTGCCCTGCACCACTGCCACTCACCTGCGGCAGGTTGGCCAAGGCCTGATCGACCTGTTGCTTGGCAATGGCCGGATCGCCACCGGCCGACTTGATTAGGTTTGCGGCCAGTCCCTCGCGGTCGTCGATGATGACCTTCAAAAGGTGTTCGGGTGCAAAGCGCTGATGGCCTTCGCCCAGAGCACGGGTTTGCGCTGCCTGCAGGAAGCCGCGCGCGCGCTCACTGTACTTCTCAAAATCCATATCTCGCCCTCCATTCCGCGCACCTGCATCTTGCAGCGCACGCCGATGATGCTTCGCTTGTGCCCATGCCCGCTTTGCGGCACATCGGCAGCGTGATGCTGCGCCCCCCTTTCAAAACCGGGCAGGCTCAGCGACCGATACAGATATGGTGCTGTGACAAATATGGCACAAGGGGCTTGGGTGCGGCGCACTTGCGCCCCAAGCCACAGATCTTGATCACATTGCCCAATCACAGGATGCGCACGCGCTCGTGCATAGGCTTGGCGCCCTTGCGTAACCACTTAACAGGCTATGCAAACGCGACGAGACCTACTTTGCCGAGCAGGAACATTCGGCTTCTTGGCAAGTCTCGCGCCGGGGCTAGCGTTGGCGGCACCGCGCGCGGATCTCTGGCCGCATTGGGAGGCGCACGACCCGGACAGCGTGCAGCGGATCGACCACAGCACCTGGGCTGCTTTCCTCGACCGCTACCTCAGCCAGGGCAGCGACGGCATCAACCGCATCGATTACCGTGCTGCCATGAACGCGCGTGCTGGTCTGCATGGCTATATGCGCGAGCTAGAGGCGGTGCCGGTGAGCAGCCTCAATCGCACGGAGCAGTTCGCCTATTGGGTCAATCTCTACAATGCGCTGACGGTCGCCACGGTGCTGGATCACTATCCGGTAGAAACCATTCGCGACATCGACATCTCTAGCGGGCTCTTCTCGAACGGGCCCTGGGAAGCGACCCTGGTCGAGGTCGAAGCCATGCCCTTGACCCTGGACGACATCGAGCATCGCATTCTGCGGCCGATCTGGCGCGACGCGCGTGTGCATTACGCCGTCAACTGTGCAGCGTTAGGGTGCCCCAATCTCTACGCCGAAGCCTTCGATGCCGATCGCCTGGAGAGCCAACTCGATGCCGCCGCGCGCAGCTTCGTGAACCATCCCCGCGGTGCCCGTATCGAGGAGGGCGCACTCTACGTCTCCTCGATCTATGACTGGTTCGAGAGCGACTTCGGCGGCAGCGACGCCGGCGTAATCACTCACCTGAAGCGCTACGCCGACCCGACCCTTGCAACCCAGCTGGAGAGCATCGACGAAATAGAAGATCACGACTACGACTGGGCATTGAACGACGCCAGCACTGCCAGCAGCTCCTAGCAGGCATCCTGGAAGAGCGCGGGTGCCGGCCCTGCACTTGACAGAGCGCCTTGGCCGCGGCTCTCGTGGCGCGTCGAAGGACGCGAACGAAGAGGGCCGGATATGCAGCAGGCAAGACTGGCAGCGATGACGCGCTATCCCGTCAAGGGCTTGGCGGGGCAAGAGGTTGAGACGGCGACCTTGAGCCCTGGAGGACCGCTTCCCCACGATCGTCGCTTTGCCCTGATCTACAGCACCACCGGATCCGGCCAACCCTCTGAGGACTGGTCGCAGAACAGGCAGTTCGTTGGCCTCGACTATGAAGAACGTCTGGCCGCGCTGGGGCTGGACTATGACGCCGAGAGCTGCACCGTGACCCTGCTGCGCGCCGGCAAGCAGGTTGCCCGCGGCAAGGCCGACACCGCGATTGGCCGAACCCTCTTGACCCAATTCTTCACCGCGTACCTCAAGTCTTCACCGCGCGGCGCGCCGAAGTTCGTCGAAGCACCGCAGCAGGCCTTCAGCGAGTTCGACGAGATCTTCCTCCACCTGATCTCTCGGCGGAGTATCGAGGACATAGAGCGGGTCGCCCGTCAGCCAGTCGATCCTCGCCGCTTTCGCGCGAACCTGATCATCGAAGATCTGCCGGCCTGGAGAGAGCTCGATTGGATCGGCAAGCGCCTGCGGATTGGCGAAGCACTGTTCGAGGTCGCCGACAAGACCCAACGCTGTGCTGCAACCACGGTCAACCCGGACACCGCCAAGCGCGACCTCAACATCCCGCGAACCCTACGCGCCGGCTTCGGACATCTCGACATGGGGATCTATCTTCGCGTCATGGAGGGCGGGCGCATATCGGCGGGGGATGGGGTCTCCTTAGACAGCTAATCTTCGAAAGCGCATCAGTTCGCCTACTGTGGCGCAACCAGGATCCCAGGTTCGATGAGAACACAGAGTGCCTCATCCTGCTGTCGAAAAACACAGGGCCTGACGACCTTTAGCCTAGCACTCTTGCCGATATCGACATCAAAGAAGGGCTTTGAGCGTGCCTGAAGCGCGGCGGATCGGAATGAACCGACCACGATGTCCGCACCTGGCAGACCAATCGCATCCTCTGGGCCCAAGGCTAGTATAAAGAGCGAGATTCCCGATCTGGCACCGTCAGGAAGTAGAATCGCCCCATAGGGCTCCGCATCTCTGTGACGAACGCCATTTGCTTCCACCAACCCCATCTCCACAGGAAAGTCTCTCATATCTCGATCGGAGTTGAGCCAACTGTTGTAGCGCTGGACGAGCGCCTCCACATCATAAGTTCCTGACCACTGTGCCGAGCGGTGCTGCCAGGATTGCGCGATCAGGCCCGAAGTTGGCTGCGCTGGTTTGGCAGAAGCTAGTTCCCTCTCTTGACTGCTGTGAAACTCTGCCGGTTCTGCCCCGCGGACCGCAGCTGCTTCGCCTGCCGGCTCCTCATCCGGATCCAAGATCGGGTGTTCATCCCGCTCGCCGCCACGCAATGAGTAATCCAGCGCTCGAACGCTATCGGCAAGTGCCCGCGTTTCCTGGACAAGATAAGCTGCGATGCGGTTCACTTCGGCAGTCGCTCGCTGCTCCAAGTCATGCTCTCTGACCTCGCCCGACTTTAGCAATCGCAACAGCAACATACGATCGTTTCGCGCTTGCAACCAAAAGAGCGCGAGAAAGATGGTGAACACTGCACTTAGTATCACGGCACCGAGCAGGTAAGGCCAAGTATTGAACTCCGCAATCGGTTGATCCACGAGTCTGTTAATCATGTTTTTGATTTCGGCGGTATCGGCGGCCAATGCCACAATGCTGTCAGCAGGCAAGGCAAAACCCTGCTTCTGGCCGACCCCCTCGGTGTCGATAAGATCCGATAGTGGCCAAGGTCGATTTGGTGGCCCTAAACTGTACCAAATTGTGTGGGATGAGGAGTCGAAGCGCCAACGAGTTTTGTTCTTAAGCAAAGACAAGAGTGAAGAGTCCTCAGACCTTGTTGTCAAACCAAACTGTCTCACCCCCACGTCATCTTCGTCTTTAATGTCGTCTAGAGCAATCTGGCAGGTTTGGACTTCGGCTTCATCGAGGGTCGGCAAGAGGACTCCATCCAGCAGCCATTCCGATGCACTGTAGCCAGCCTCAACCTCTTTTAGGACCAAGTCACTCTTGATCTCCGGCGGGCTGACCGCTTGTTCTTTGGGCGGGCCGAAGAAGGCATGATCGACAGCGACCAGAATGCTGGCGCACGCGCGCACCTTCGGAAAAACAGGACGCGCGTCGGATTCTGAGAGCGTACCCCTTACGAGACCGTCACCCTCCTCGCCCGTCGCATTGCTGACAACTAGGAGAGCGGTGGCGCAAAGGGCAACGAGTATCGCGCATGATGATGCGGCCCTTGATCTAAGCAACGATTTCATCCCAACTGTCCAGCGCAGCACGCAGGCACATGATGAATAGTGGTTGCAAGAAGCCATCCGGGCTCACTGCCCCTATCGTTTCCCCTAGAACGGTGCCAAACTGCGGACGTGCACGCCCTCCCAGATCATCCAGATAGTCCGGTTTGAAGAAGGCCTTGTCCGGATCGCGCGCATTTTGGAAGCGTTCACAAAAATTCGCGAACTCAGGCAGCACAGTCTCTTCGGCCAAACCAGATAGATTGAAATCCGTTCCCTCACCTGTGACCCTATCCAGGCGCACCGAATCAAAGGCCCCAATCTCTTCAGGCGGCAGTGGCTCAGACGCATCGCCGGGATGGGCGATTAGGGAGAATCGTTCGCCCATCGGCAATGGGTGGGCGTTCAAGGCCATCTTGAGGTCGACGACCCGACGCATCGCCGCCGCACCGACGGCTACTTCCGACTTGGCGTCACTGGAGGGAGAGAAGCGCTTCAGCGACGGTCGTACACCGTCTGGCGGCGAAGGCGCGTTGTTCCAGAAATCCCAGAGCCTCTGATCGAGACCAAATCCCTCACCCTCAGATGATCCAGCCAAAACGGAAGTAAAGAGCAGACTACCCCGACCAGAAAAATTCAACCCAACGACTGCACTGCTGTGTTGTGTCGAAATTTCTTCAATACTATCAAAAACAACGCGCAGATAATCTACCAAACCGAAGAGAACAAACTCTGCACGCAGGTGGCTGCGCTCAAGCAATCGGAGCCCGTCTGCGCCTGCAGCTGATTCTGCCTTTTCCGAACTCGGCAGACCGAAGCGATTGATGGCCATCTCCACAGCGATCCTACGCAGCGATTCCGGAAGAGCGCTGACATTCTCTGTCTCGCTGCTCCGCAGGTCACCGATAGCAGCGATGACCTTAGAGGCAACGGGCCAATGCACGTCGCTGGCCCAGTCGTCGATCAGTATATGCTGACCGCCGATTTCAATCGATCCTTCCCAGAGCGCCTTCAATGCGATCCCGCTATGGACGGCGATGTCAGTGCTATGCCCGCCTGTATCGAGAACGATCGGCAAAGTACCGGCCATTTTTCCGGTCATTGCCATAAATGACAAGGCCGCAGTACTTTCTAAAGGGTAGCCAATCTTCAAATCATTCCGGTCTTCAACCAGCATATCCGCCAATATGGTCTCAACCAGATCGGTGTATTGCTCGGCTTTGGTCTTGGGCAGGGAGGAGGGTAGCGAGAAGCGCCACTCAATCGATGTTGGCGCAACGCCCCCCATGCGCGCTTCGAAGCATACCTGCATCATGAGTTGACGCATGAAGGCTTCTATCTCGGCCTTCGTCGTATCGGGATCCCATTTCAGACGTGACTGATAGCGGCTCTCGCCTTGGCCCAACCAATCGATCCATCGTGCGCTTTGCATGTAGGCGATCATCATGCCGCCGATCTCGGCGCCTGTCCCAAGAGCCGCGGTAAAGCGCCTTCTCAAGAGAGTCATAAAGGGGGAATCGACCCGCTGCGGAGGAAAAAACTCCATATGCGCCTGCAGCAAGGCATAGTTATTGACATCTTCAAACTTGCGCGGCTCGTTCTCAGGAGCTGAGGGCACAAAGGTAAAGTCTTCGAAGGATAGCAGACACGCATCCTCGGGCTGACCGGCTGCCCGAAGAACAGCTACGGAGGTGTTGGATGCCCCAAAATCGACGGCCGCCCTCCAGAATGTCCCAGGCTGAACGCTGGGTGCTTCCGGTAGATCCAACACCAGCAGACCTTGCGCCCTTTTCTGCCCGAACCACAATGCCTCCGGTGCCGAGTCGCACTGGTAGATACGTTCCCACTCACCCTTCAGTCTCTGACCGTCAATGAATTCTGCACAGTTGCCCGTCACCACATCGAGAGCGCTGGCGATCGAGATGTTTCTCCCCTCATGCTGGCAGGCCATTTGAAGCAGTTCACGTTCGCCGATCGGTGTCTGCAACTCCAGGACAGTGCTGCCACCGCCAATTCCATAGATGAAGTAGCGGCTCCAATCCACCGCCCGACGCGAGGGCCAAACCGCGAGATTCGGCAGGGTAAGCGCTTGCTCGCGAACTTGATTGGGCGCGTAGCGTCGGCGCGCCCTGAAGGTCCGCTCAACGCCGCGTGAATCCTTCAGTGTAAGTCTTAGCTCAGCCGTGAAACCGCCGCTCTCTCCATCAGCCTTCAAGCTGAAAACCTCTTTAAGTTGTCGCGGTTCCGTAAGCAATAGCACAGCTGGTGTTACTGGTAGTAAGAAAGGCGGAAACTCGCCGAACAGTCCGGTCTCCGCAACCTTTGCTTGGTCCCAATTCAGGCGAACAAGGCGGTCGGTGAAGAGATCATCCGGCGTCAGCGCGATAACTCCATTGGCCTCCTCATCTCTTGGTCCCTCAAGAACAAGGCGTCTAACATCGGCCTCCAACACATCGTAGACGCTCTGATTGTTCCAAACGATGCGCTCCTCAGCCTCATCGCCGATCGGTTCTTTCTGCATCTCGTCGGAAAAGAAAAGAGCACGCCAACCTTCTAGACCCCGGAGTGGCCGCAACACAGCTTCGCAGTCGGTACGGTTTGGGTGCTCATCGCTTTCTTCTTGAGTTGGAACTTTACAGAGCAGGGAAAGCGGTCTCGATATCAGCAATTCTTCAGACGCACTCTCCATATTCATTAGATCAAAGACACCAATACCGGCGCCGGGCTGACGCCGAAGGTCATTGTGGAAAGAAGTGACGCGATCCCGCAAGTCGAAGTAGGGATTATGCTGCTCTCGATCCATGTTCCTGTGAAACTCCGAAACCTTGGTGTCCAAGGATTCCAGAAAGGTTAAAAGCGCTGTGCGTTGGCGGCCGCGCAATGCACCACTCTTGGTCGGATCGCCGAGAGGATAGCGCCCCTCTCCGCTATCCTTAAGTGCCCAAGTGAGGGCAGGATGCTTAGCCGGTCGAAACTCTCGCGCCGGCAGAACCAGGGTGGCCGGCACCAAGAGCCCGGCGACGGCAGCCTGATGCTCTCGGGCGTCCTTATAGAGCACCACGCCAAGCAGGCCCCTGTTGTTCTCTAACCCACGGTGCTCGCCGAGAAGGCCGGAGGGTAAGAGCTGCAAAGCAGTATCGAGAAACGCCTTGTTGGAATCGATCTTCAAGGCGTGGAGTCGGACCTCCAAAGGCAGAAGCTCGCTTAACGCGATTAAGGTCAGCAAACCACGCCAGGAGGCAATGGCTTCTTCGCGAAGACTGTCTTGGTTCCCTGCCGACGGCGCCGGACTGCTCCAAACCTCGTGGAATGCCTCGGCATGGGCCCATATGCTGGGCACACCGGAAATCTCTTGGAAGGATCGCACACCACTCGAAGCCGTTCCCATAGCGAGCGACGCAAAGAGCCCTGGCTCGCCATGCCACTCCCCAATTGACCTCTGTACATCGACTGCCCCCGGTTTGGCGGCATCGAAATCGCTGAGAAACGGAATGTTTCCGGACATCGACCTTCTCCACGGTTTAAAATTTGCGTACTGCTGAAACCGACAGCAGTTCGGCCACGAAGGCACCGACTGATCGAGTTGCAGACGTGCCCCACCTTCTCCCCTTGCAAAGGCGCGCCATCACCCGATCCAGGGCATCAACAGGCGCTAAACCATAGAAGCCCTCAAAGGCAGCTTTGGCTTGAGCGATCTCGGAGGACGTCAAGGGTTTGGCCGGTCTGATGTCCATGTTATCCGAAACGAACCTGAGCTTTGCCCCCACCCCCGGCACAAAGAGCGGTTCGGCGAAACCTTCGGCACGGACAAGCTCGACCTTGAGTGTTGGCGGCGCATGAAACTCCAACGCCGCGTACCATTTCAACAAATCTCCAAAGTAATCAGCAAAATTCTTCAGCAGTATTTTGTGCTCTTCATTCAGGCGTTTCGGTAGATGGTGCGCCAAGAACGGATAGTCACCCAATCCTTCTTCGCCTCTTTCGACAGCCGTCACCAGCGGGTAGATTGAATGGAGATAGGCATAGGCGCTACGCAGGAGAGAGAGCAGAGCCAAGCGGTCACTCTGCCCGGCCTGACCTGCGTTGGGCATGGGCAGGTCCGCGAGGGTGATATGATCACCGTCCCCATAGAGCGCATAGTGCGTGCTGTTCTTGGGTTTCTCATCGTTGCAGAAGTGCGCGACACCTAGGGCCGCCACCAACTCGGCTAGCATCGCGGGATTCACCTGCTCGCCGCCGCCGCCTTCCTTGTCGTAGGCAACGCGAGACCGGCGCGCCATGCCAACGAGGTAGATCGAGTCGACAAAGGGTTTGTCGCTGGCCCTCTCCATGAGGTTCGCATAGTGGTTCAAGGCGAGACGCACCTGGCCGGTCTCGGCCGGACCATAGCAGCGCCCGACATGTCCATCAGGACGTGGCGCAAAGAAGTAGGGCAGCATGATCAGACCACAGATCCGTACCTGATCGAGCGCACCGTTGGAACCACTGACCAGTCTGCGCAGCTCCTGGCCCAGGTAGGGCAAGCCGGACGCGCCGGTTCCACCGAAGATCGATCCTATCAGAACGACATGAACGCCTTCCGGATGGTCGACCGCACGTTGTTCGATCAGCGCCTTCAGCGCGAACCAGAGACTCTGGTCCTGCTCGCCGTCTTCGCAGAGCGCCTGTGCACGCCTGTAGGCCGCAGAACCGACCGCGGGGCGCGCTCTAAACCCGTTATCCATCGGATCGCATCGCTCCACCTCGTTGAAGAGGGCACGCATAAGCCAGGCATCGTCGTGATCGGGATCTTCCAGCGCCGGCTCGGTTGCCACGCCGAAAATCGTCTCCAAGGTCGCCTTCTTTGCTGATATCGGTTGAAACACTCTTTCGCGGACGGAGATTTTGGTTCGCAAGGCGCCGCTCCTCGCAGGGGTACCGTCGGGCTCCCTTGAGCGCCAATCCGCCATGGCGTCGACCAGCCGGCTATAGGTGTCGGCAACCGTCGCCGCCCGCGTCGTGTTGCCGTTAGCGCCATCTTGATCTACGAAGAAAACGTCGATATCCCCATTGATGAGCCCCGCAGCGGCAACATGAATGACGCCCTGCACCACCTTGGCCCCGGTGCCACCAATACCGACCAGAATAGTGTGACCGGCCATGGCCTATAGCCTCCCTGCCGAGAATGCATTGATCCTTCGGAAAACGGGCCGAAACACATAGGGCGGTTGCAGTGCCACCCTCACCGCTGCCGGCAAGGAAACATAGAGGCAACCGCAAAACATTGCGATGTATACAATGCCCTGTATCAAAAAAACCCAAACTAAAGCAATATGTTCCTGAACAGACATATCGCCAAACCGAAGAACCTGAAGATTTCTTCCGGACACCTCCAGTATCAACCCAGAAACAGCGATCGATAAAATCAAACCCACTGCGGCAATCAACCAGAACCAGGCGCGAAGTGGATCAATCTCATGATAAACTAACGCCACTTTCTTTCTCCGAATCAGGATCCAAAACACGATTGCAGCAAAGAGACCAAGGAGTGTTGCAGAGGTGTTGGTCTCGATTAGAAGCGCTTCAGCGCGCTTGAGACCCAGTTCGTCTGCACCTTCGACCGCCAGGGGAATGAGCTCCAGCTTCGCGACCAAGACGGCGAGTACAGGCGGCAGAAGCGGAGGCAAGACCTTGGGTGCCAGGCTACCAAAGATGTTGAGTAGGTAGCCCAAACAGTACTCCAGAAAAAGTTCTGCCAGCTTGAGGAAGAATTTCTTGATCGCACTCATCGTCCAAGCCTTACTCGACGAAGCGAACCAGGATCCCATGTCGGGACTGGAACTCGGATACCGGCAACTGCGGCGTACCAGAGAACAGCTGCCTCAAGAAGTTCGACAAGCCGCCGACTCCGAGGAGTCTGTCGCCAAGACCCGATGGCCTATCGTTCTCTCGGGTTCGGTGCGACGGCACTTTGGTGGAGTTGAGATGCCACCCTTTGCCTTCTTCCAACCAGGGTTGCAAATCGGCTTTCGACGAGGGAAGCAGCGTTAGATCGAAGACAAGCATGAGTTCATCGCCTCGATAGAATGCTTGTTGGTCAGAAGGGCCGGGTTCGAGCAGGAGCGTGCCTTTGGCGTGATAGTCCCGCCCATGGTCATCCCTGGACAAGGAGAGTCTCAGTCCAAAGGGAATGTCCAGTTCTGGTCCCTTCCCCGGCACGGCCGTCGTTTGCTTCGCTGGAATGAGGCTCCAGTCCCGGGCGGCGCAGGCCTCCTTCGCAGGTTCCCACAGACCGGACAGCCAATCGGATATGATCTGCCGTGGGCCGACGACCTCAGGCCCTCGAAACCAACCGCCCAAGCCTCGAAGCGACCATCTCAACTCATTCGTAGTATCCGAAAGACAGATCTTTTGGTCACCTTCCACATTGCCCCAGCAGACCATTCGCGTCGGCGCCCCTCGTGGTGCATCCTGTGCATAGGCGCTCTCACCGCCAAAGCGACCGAGATCCAACCGCAACAATTCGATGGTTTTGCCCTGCGCTTGGCTGAGAACGGTAACCGGTAGCTCCACCACTGGGAGCGTGCGTTCCGGATCTGCCGGATGCGGCAGCTCGCTAATCGCGACAAGAGAGCGTCGATCCAAAGCTGAGGAAACCAATTGCAGTCGGCCTTCCCACCACGGCTGCCCGGCACTTTGGGTGGTCATCATGGGCCACTGTGCCAGCCCAGCTTCCACCAGATCGGCCAATGGCAGTTTGCTTCGAGACAACTCTCTCATGAAGGCTGCATGGAAGCTCTGCAGAACGGCTGGAGGGCCAAAACCAACGACAAAGAAGGGTTGCACTTTCTCGTCCAGAACCACGAAGTGTCCCGAATCGTAGCCTGGCAGATCGAAGACTGAGCCGCTGAAGATCGACCGAAAGGGCGCCACAAGAACCGCCGTTTCTCCTCCCTTACTCAATAGCGGCAACAGAAACTCGCCGAGCTGTTCCGCGCCCTTGTCCTTCGCATTGTTCTGAAGGTCGGTCACAATAAGCAGCAGATCGCGCTTCAAATCGAGACCATCGCGAGCGAAGAGATCTTTCTCAAAGGTTCTCAGTTGCGAAGGATTGCTCAAAGATTGAAACAGGCGATTGATGTGTGCGTCAGAGTTAAACAAGACCGCGTTACTCAGAGTCGATTCTCGCGTGCAACCCGCAGAACCCGGAGCTGCGCTTTCCTCGCAATGCTGCAGCAGACCATCATAGTTCTCAGCCCTCAGCAAACGGCTGTTAACCAGTGCATAGCCGCGTGGTTTCGCTCGATCGTCAATACTGCTGTCCATGGCGTCCCAGGCCGCGGAGACAACGGACTTGAAGATCCGTTGAGGGTGGTCGGCCTTGTCGCCCTGAATGAAGCCTGCCATCCCGACCGAGCTGTCGAGCACAAGGGCCGCCATCTCGGGCTCATCGGGCGAGATCGCTGCCTTGGGCTCCGGCGCTTCGCGAATCGTGAAGCGTTCACTTGGCAGACAAACCGCACCCGCACCGCCCGCAAGCACAACCAGAAAACTCGAGATCATCCAAATCGGCAGTTTACGCATAGCTACGTCCCCCACTCACTCTAACGGTCAACCCAATCCCAGCCTCAGCCTAATGAATGCATCTTTTACGGTCTAGGAAAATATATATGAAAACTTTTACGCGTTCAAGGTGAATCTTCTTCAGGGCTCTTCGCGCATCTATAGGCTTTGAACTTGCGAGACAGTCTGCGCGCTGCCTTGCCTCCCTTGCCCCGCCTTTGGCATGCTCTGGCCCAGTCAGTGGGAGAAAAGCAGAATGACCAAGGGTGCATCGCAGGCGGAGATCGCCGACGTTCTCATCGTCGGGGCCGGCGCCTCCGGGTCGGTGGCGGCTCGTCATCTGGCCGGGGCCGGCTTCAAGGTGGTCTGTCTGGAGCAGGGAACCTGGGTCGACAACGCTGAATTCTGGGGTGACAAGCGGGAGTGGGAGTTGATGGCGCAGAAGCGCTGGCATCCCAATCCCAACGTGCGCGAGACCGGCGACGACTATCCCATCGAAACGACGGAGTCGGACGTCAATCCCTTGATGTACGCCGGCGTCGGCGGTGCCACCCTGATCTGGGCAGCCCACTGGCAGCGGTTCATGCCATCGGACTTTCGAGTGAAAACGCTGGACGGGGTCGCCGCCGACTGGCCGCTGACCTATGAAGAGTTGGAGCCCTTCTACGAGCAAGGCGAAGTGGAGATGGGTGTCTCCGGTCTTGCCGGCGACCCGGCTTATCCACCGATGAAGGCACCGCCCCTGCCGCCGATGCCGATCGGCAAAATCGGCATGCTGGCGGCCAAAGGCATGAACAAGCTGGGCTGGCACTGGTGGCCGGCCCCGCACGCCATCCCGACGAGGCCATACCGTGGGCGAAATCCCTGCGTGCGCCGCGGCACCTGCATGACCGGCTGCCCGGAGGCGGCCAAGGCCTCGATGGATCACACCCACTGGCCCGATGCGCTGGCCGATGGCGCCACCCTGATCACCGGGGCCCGGGTGCGCGAGATCACGGTCAACGATCAAGGTCTGGCCGACGGCGCCATCTATGTCGACCGCAGCGAGGTCGAACATCGTCAACGCGCCCGCGCGGTCATCGTCTGCTGCAACGGAATCGGCACGCCCCGCCTCTTGCTAAATTCGAAGTCGAACCGTTTTCCCGACGGACTGGCCAGCAGCTCCGGCCTCTTGGGGCGCAATCTGATGATGCATCCCTATGGCGCCGTCACCGGCAGCTTCGACGAACCGCTGGAGAGCTGGCTGGGGCCGGCCGGCCAGACGATCCATTCGATGCAGTGGTATGAGAGTGACGAAAAGCGCGGTTTCGTGCGCGGCGCCAAGTGGAACTGCATGCCGACCGGCGGTCCGCTGGGCTTCCGCGCCGGCATGGAGGGAAAGCCGATCGCAGAAGCCTGGGGCGCCAACCTGCACAAGCGCACGGCGACGGTCTTCGGCCGCTCTTTCGAGTGGGGCATCATCGCCGAAGATCTGCCCTATGCGGAGAACCGAGTCACTCTGGATCCGGAGCTGACCGATAGCGATGGCATTCCAGCACCGAAGATCATCTACAAGAATTCAGAGAACACGCAGCGGCTGATTGACTTCCACCTGGAGCGGATCAAGGAAGCGATGCAGGCCTCCGGCGCCATCGACATGACCGAGACCCGTCTGATGCGCGACTGCGGCTGGCATCTGATGGGGACGGCACGTATGGGCAATGACCCGGCGACCTCCGTCGTCGACGGATGGGGTCGGGCGCACGATGTGCCGAACCTCTACATCTTCGATGGCAGCATCTTCCCCACCTCCTCCGGCTTCAATCCGACGGCGACCATTGTCGCCCTGGCGCTCAGGGGCACGCACCACATCATCGAAGAACGCCGCAGTCTGGAGGCCGCATAGATGAGCATGATCAGCGAGGCACAGCGCCAGACTTTCGCCGGCATCGCCGACGTCCTGATACCGGCAGCCGAAGGCATGCCCTCGGCAACCCAGGTCGGCGCCCACCAAGAGATCCTCGACCGCGCGGTTGAACTCAGGCCCGACCTGCGTCCGGCCTTCTTTCGCGGATTGAACGCTGTCGCCGGCCAGGATCCGACCACCGCCGCAGAGCACCTAAACAGTAAAGACCCAGAGGCCCTGGGTGCAATCGGCACTCTGGCGTCCGCCGGCTACTACATGCTGCAAGAGGTCCGCGACCTGATTGGCTATCCTGGTCAAGAGAACAGACCGATCACCATCGAGGAGGAGCCCGCCTACGTAAGAGAAGGCATGCTGCAGGAAGTCATCGACCGCGGCCCGATTTATCGTCGGACACCTCCGAACACAGCCACGGAAAATGGATGACCGCGCCAGAGCGCTCGCCTTCTCACACCTCTAAGAAACTCTTTGATGCGGGTAGACCCGCTCGTTTCCAATGCGGCGCTTTTCCAGAAAGCCGATAAGGACAGCAGATGAAGATTGCTAAGATCGCCGTTTACCAAGTCGATCTACCGCTTAGGGAAGGGCGCTATTCCTGGGCCGACGGGAAGTTCGTCGAGGTTTTCGATTCGACGCTGGTGGCGCTCACCACGGACGAGGGCACGGTCGGCTGGGGCGAGGTTTGCCCCTTGGGCCCCTTCTATCTGCCAGCCTATGGTCCCGGTGCGCGTGCTGGCATCAAGGAGCTGGGGCCGCAGCTGATCGGCCTGGATCCGCGCGATCTGGGCCGGGTGAACGGCGTGATGGACAGCGCCCTTCTGGGTCACCCCTACGTCAAGTCGCCGCTGGACATGGCCTGTTGGGATCTGCTTGGGCAAGCGGCCGGCCTGCCTTTGGTCACCTTGCTGGGCGGGCGTGCCGGCGAGGAGGTGGCGCTCTATCGGGCCATCAGCCAAGAGGCGCCGGACGCGATGGCCGCGAAGGTCGCCGGCTATCGTGCCGAGGGCTATAGCAAGTTTCAGCTGAAGGTCGGCGGCGCAGTAGAAGACGACATCGCCCGTATCCGCGCTTGCCGCGCCGTCCTGGAAGCCGGCGAACTCTTGATGTGCGATGCCAACACCGGCTGGCAGCAACATGAGGCGCAGCGCGTGGTGCGCGCGGTGCGCGACCTCGACGTCTATATCGAGCAGCCTTGCCCAAGCTATGAGTCTTGCCTGGCTATTCGGCGCAATTGCGATCATCCCTTCATCCTGGACGAGGTCATAGACGGACTGCCGGCCCTGCTGCGTGCTCAGCGCGACCTCGCTATGGATGCAATCAATCTGAAGATCTCCAAGGTCGGCGGCCTGAGCAAGGCGCGCCAGATTCGCGACCTCTGCGTCTCGCTCGGCGTCGCTATGAACCTGGAGGATTCTTGGGGCGGCGATGTGACGACGGCGGCGATCGCACACTTGGCGCATTCGACTGACGAAGCCTTTCGACTGGCCGCCACCGACTTTAACTCTTATGTCACGGTCTCGACGGCGGAAGGTGCACCACAGCGTGTCGATGGCCGCATGCGCGCCTCGGAGCTACCGGGGCTGGGGGTCACGCCACGCCCCGAGGTCCTGGGCGCACCGCTCTTCGAGATCAGCTGACACGCTTCGTGAGGCTCGACCAAGTCCCGGTCTTTGCGATAGCTTCACGGCCGCGAGGGAGGCGTTACGCTCATGACCCAGTCCATACCCATCACCAAGTCGGCCTTAAAGAAACAAGCCAGCCTCATGCGCAGCTATGAGCGGCTCTTGACGCTCGAGCTGGACGGCAAGGAGCCGGAGGAGTTTTACGAACTGGTCTTCTCGCGCTTGGTCAAGCCGGACCCCTTTCGGCTGTTCGAGATGGGATTGGGACTGGAGGCGCCCTTCATGCTGGGCACCGACCAACGCGATCAGATCGTGCCGAGGCTGGCCGAAAGGCTGATGCCGCTCAGGCCGGGCGCCTTGGTCATGGATGTGGGCTCAGGCGATGGCCAGACCACGGCCTATGCGCTGGAGGGGCGCCTGCAGCCGCTCTCATTCTTGCCCTTGGATACGGCCGAAGGGGCACTGGAGCGCTACCGCGATCTCTTCGCCAGTCGTTTTCCCAATGTCACCGTGTCGCGCAGCATCGCAGCCGGTATCGACCAGATGGTGACCGCTGAGGCGGGCAGTGCCGCGGCCGTGGAAGAGCGTCTGGACATGGTGATCGTGATCCACGCCATCTATTTCACCGCCGACATCGCTCGCTTCCTCGGCCACATCCACGAGCGTTTGCTGCCCGGCGGCAAAATGCTGATCGCTTTCGGCGAGAAGAGCGGGCGCTATTCCAGTCGTCTGGCCGAGGAGTACTGGGCAGAGAACGATCGCTCGACCGAGCTGCAAGATCACCAGTTGGGCAATGTGATAGAGACCTTCTTCGGCATTGAAACGGCCGGCAAGACTGCCGATGCCGACCGCGGCGCCTGCGAGGAGGTCTTGAACCAGCGCCTTGGCGGCAGCCTCTTCCGCGTGGCCGAGGTCATTCGCCAGCCCACGCGCCTCTTTGCCCACGATCTCGGCGATCTGCTGGCGACTCCCTTCCTCACCGGCCTGATGCCGCGAGACAGTGAGGAACTGAGGCGGCAGGTCGCCTTTGTCTCCGCCCGTCTACAAGACGAACCCGAAGCCTATGACCTGCAGCTCACCCTGAGCGGCCCGCGGGCGCGTATGCTCTCGGTGGCCCAGCCGCAGATCCTGATCGGACTAGAGAAGCTTTAGGAAGCGGCAAAGCACTTCTCCGGCAGGGGTTCAAATCCCAACCGCTACTCTTATTGCTTCGACGGTCCAACCGGCGTCCCTCAGGGCTTCGAGACTTCGAGCATCGTCACGCTTGGCCAGGCGCTTGCCGGCCTCGTCCAGGATCAGTCGGTGATGCCACCACTGCGGAACGGGAAGCGCAAGCAGGGCCTGGAGCAAGCGATGCAGGTGGGTCGCGGCAAAGAGATCCGCGCCTCTGGTGACCAGCGAGATTTCCTGTTCCGCATCGTCCAACACCACGGCCAAGTGGTAGCTGGCTCCCAGATCCTTGCGGGCGAGCACAACATCTCCAAGGAGGGTCGGTTCCGCCCGCTGCCGGCCGGCGTCGCGGTCATGCCAGGTCAATGGCGCAACCCGCGCTAGGGCTGCCCGAACGTCAAGTCGCCAGGCCGGCGCCGCACCATCATCGAGACGCCGCGCGATCTCTCCGGCAGGCAGATTGCGGCAGGTGCCGGGATAGAGTGGCCCCTCAGGTCCCTGTGGCGCCTGTCCGGCCGCTGCGATCTCTGCACGGATCTGCGCGCGGGTACAAAAACAGGGGTAGAGCAAACCTGCCTCGCGCAGGCGATCCAAGGCCTGGGCATAAATCAAACCGCGCAGGGACTGCTTCATCATCGGACGCGGCCAATCCAGGCCCAGCCATGCCAAGTCCCGCTCGATCGCCGCCTCAAAAGCAGGCCGAGCACGGCCCTGATCGAGATCTTCGATCCGCACCAGAAAGCGGCCTGTCGCTCCGGCGGCCTCGGCGGCAAAGAGCGCCGAAAAGGCATGGCCGAGATGCAGGTGGCCGGTCGGCGAGGGTGCGAAGCGCGTAATCTCTGCTGTCATGACAGAGAGGCTATCCAGGACCGCCGCGCTTCGCTATGGCTGCGGCCCATGGCGAAACCTCCCGACCCGAAGCTGGCAGCACCGCTAAACGATCTGGCCGCCCGCGATCCCGACCTTGCCAAGGCCTTGCAGGACTGCGGCCTGCCACCGCGGCGCAAGAACCCGGCCGGCTTTCCAGGATTGCTGCGGATCATCGTTTCGCAGCAGGTCTCGACCGCGTCCGCAGCCGCGATCCTGACCAAGCTGAAGACCCGCATGCCAAGGGCCACACCGCGCGCCTTCCTCAGCCTCGCCCAGGAGGACCTGGTCGCCTCCGGCTTCTCACGCGCCAAGATGCGCTACGCCACCGCGCTGGCAGAAGACATCGTCGCAGGGCGCATCGATCTCACCGCCCTGACTGAAATGGAAGACGAGCCCGCCATCGCGCACCTGACCGCCGCCAAGGGCATCGGACGCTGGTCTGCAGAGATCTACCTGCTCTTCTCGATGGGTCGGAGCGACATCATGCCGGCCGGCGACCTGGCGCTACAGGTGGCGGCACAACGCATAAAGGGCTGGCGCGAACGACCCGACGACAAGGCCTTGCGGCGGCTCGCTGAGGATTGGCGGCCGCACCGTTCCGCCGCAGCCCGCTTTCTCTTCCATGCCTATCGCCATCCGGGGTTGCCGGAGGTCTAGAACAAGATGACGTCAAAACGAAACGATTTGACGTCATCCTGCTCGACAGCTTTGAAACATAGTGCAGATTCACGCGATCTGCTCTAGTCAGAATCACTCTGGGCCAAGCAAGCGATGATGCTCTGCTGGTTTCGATAGCGCGCTTGGCCCTCGCTCCAAGTCAGCCAGTATCCTTGATCCATGCGCAAAGCAGGCTCATCCAGGCGGACCAGGCTACCGGCGGTCAGGGCAGCGCTTGCTAGTGGCAGAGAGGCCAGCAGCACCCCTTGGCCGGCGATCGCAGCGGCGAGGGCTTGCGCGAAGGAATCGTAGCGCAGCTGCGGCCGACGCGGCGGTAACACCGCAGCCGCGGCCGCCCACTCCCGCCATCCGTCGCGCGGGCCGTTCAAGGCAATTTGCGGCAACGCGCGCCAGTCTTGTGATGAGGCGGAGAGAAGCGCCGGTGCCGCAACCGGTACCAAGATCTCGTCGAAGAGCTTACGGGCGCGCAATCCTGGAAACGCGCCGCCGCCGAACCGGATCTCCAGATCGGCCTGCGCTGCAGCGTAGTCGCCGAAGCGCTGTACCGTGGCAAAGGAAACCTGCAGGTCGGGAAAGCGTGCCAACAGAGTTGGCAAGCGTGGCGTGATCCAAAGCGCGATGACCGAGGCCGAACCGGAGATCGAAATCCGCGCCCTTGGCGCACTGAAGAGGTCCGCCGTACTGCGTTCCAGCGTCGCCAATGCCTGCTTGACATGCGGGGCATAGGCCTCACCGTCTGCGGTCAGTTCCACGCCGCGCGGCAGGCGGGTGAAGAGCGCGCGTCCCAAGCGGGCTTCGAGATTGCGAATTCTCTGGCTGACCGCCGCCTGCGTGAGGTTCAGCTGCGCCGCAGCGGCCGTGAAGCTCTGAGACTCGGCGGCTGCAGCGAACACCCGGAGCCACTCCAAGGGCGGCAGAGATTGAGACATAACAGAATCGCAGTCTTAGGTATCATTTGCATCTCTTGTCATTATGCCTCTGGCATCCGAGTCTGTCACTCATGAGAGTGAAGCGAGGAATGGACAGTGACTGACCTGAGCGACCTGGATGTTCTAGAAGGCGGCAAGGCTCTGCGCGTGACCTGGGGCACAGGATTGAGCGCACGCTTCCACGCCATCTGGCTTCGGGACAATGCACGAGACCCAGCCACCAGAGATCCGGCAAACGGACAGCGTCTCATCACCTTGCAGCAAATCCCGAGCAACACGACGATCGCCGAGGCCAGGATCAAAGGAGCGCACCTGGAGCTTCTGTTCCAGCCCGAAGGAAAGAAGGTTGCCTTCGAGAGCGCCTGGCTGCAGGCGCATATCTATGACCGCGGGCCTCGCCCGGATGCACCGCGGCCGCCCGCCCAGGCTCGGACCTGGGGGCGGGATCTCGATCTCGACAGCGTGACCGGCGACTACCGCGGCCTGGTGACCGATCGCACATCCTTGATGCGCTGGCTTGGCCATGTACGGCGTTTCGGCTTTGCCAAACTGGTGGGCGGTCCGATCGAACCACAGGCCCTGCTGAAGGTCGTCGCCCTCTTCGGCTTTCTGCGCGAGACCAACTACGGGCGCTGGTTCGAGGTGCGCAGCGAGATCGCACCCAGCAACCTGGCCTACACCGGGCTTGGCCTGCAGGCCCATACCGACAATCCCTATCGCGATCCGCAGCCCACGCTCCAGATTCTCTACTGTCTGGAAAATGCGGCCGAGGGTGGCGACAATCTGGTGGTTGACGGCTTCAGAGTGGCAGAACGACTCTATGCCGAAGATCCCGAGGGATTCGCACTCCTGTCCCGACATCGGGCCCGTTTCGACTATCGCGGCAGCGCTTCCGTCCACCTGACAGCAGAACGCCCCATGATCGAGGTCAGTGCCGAGGGAGAGATCACCGCGGTGCGGTTCAATAACCGCAGCACGGCAGCCATTACCGCCGTCCCCTACGAGGAGATGGCCGCCTACTATCGTGCCTATCGGCGCTTCGGCGATCTGGTAGAAGATCCTGCCCTGGGCCTTGCCTTCAAGCTGCAGCCCGGCGAGTGCTTCATTGTCGACAACACGCGGATCCTACACGGGCGCCAGGCCTTTAGCCCGACCGGCGGCACCCGTTGGCTCCAAGGCTGCTACGCCGACAAGGATGGTCTGCTCTCGACCCTCGCGGTCCTGGAGGCAGAGCAGAAGGAGGCAAGCACGTGAGCAGTTTGACCAAACCGGGCCCGAAAGACATCGTCGCCGCGCTGGAGAACATCTTCGAGCGACGGGGCGCGGAGGCCTATCTTGGCGAGCAGGTCACCATGGCCCAGCACATGCTGCAGGCTGCGACCCTGGCCGAGCGCAACGGCGAACCAGACATCGTCATCGCCGCAGCCCTGCTGCACGATGTGGGTCATTTCGTCGGTCCGCATGGCAGCTTCACCATGGCCGACCAGGAGGACCGCTATCACCACAGCAGTGGCGCTGCCTTGCTGGAGGGGCTGTTCCCCGAGGCGCTGGTGGACTGCGTGCGCCATCACGTGGCCGCCAAGCGCTATCTCTGTGCGACCAACCCAGCCTACTACGAGCACCTTTCGGAAGCATCAAAGCACTCGCTTAGCCTTCAGGGCGGACCGATGAGCAAGGATGAGGTTGCTGACTTCGCCAGGAACCGCAATCTCGAGGCAATCCTGCAGGTTCGCTATCTGGACGACGCCGGCAAGCGCGCCGGCGCCTCGACTAAGCCTTTCTCGCATTTTCTTCCCTTGCTAAAGCGATTGGTCGAGGAGCAGCGGAGATCTGCAACACCGCGAGGCGACCACGGCTCAATGAAGACTTGATTGCGACCGTCGGGCATCCGACTTTCCCTAGAAGAGTGGCGCACGAGACGGCCGCCAAAGAGGGTGGCCGTCCAAGCCAGAATCTTTGAAGGAACCTCGAGCGATGTCCGCAATGAAGCGTCGTACCTTCCTCGCTGCCGCTGCGAGCCTGTTGCCGGCCTCGGCACTTGCTTTTGACGTTCGCACCGGTTCGGGTGGTCGCGACGAGCGCAACGAGCCACTGGGCAGCGGCCGGCTCTCCAAGATGCTGTTCCGAGGAGAGGGTAACCGGCAGTTCGGGCTTAGTAATGTCCTGGTCCTGGCCGATACCGGCGCCTGGTATGCAGATTTTAAGACCAGCGTGGTGCGCCGCGATGAGGACAAGATCGGATTCCTGCGTGACATCCCCCTGGTCGGCAACCTCTTCGCGCCACGCCTGCGCGGCCGCGACTTCGACGCAAACCGCCAGATCGGCCTAGCCTTCCAGTTGGACGACACCCTACTGCTCGACCTCCACCGCAGCGAGCTGGCCCGCCAACAGTTGGCGCAGCAGATCATGTCCAGCCAATCTTCGGCGCCAAACCTGGTCCTGCCCGGCGCGCCCGGTCCGGTGCGCACCATCGGCGCAGCCAACCAGAAGATCAGCTACTTTCTGATCCGCGGCCCGGGCGCTGTCTCTCCCTCGCAGCCGCCCAAGCCGCTCCGCTCTCTGGCCAACGGCGCACAGGCGACACGGATCGGCACCGCCTACAACAACGGCGAGGCGCTGCTGACTCTGGTCCGCCCCTCCATTCTCACCGGCTGGAGCTGAGCAGAAGACCATGGGACACTACCGCGTCTATGGGCGCCCAAGTACCGGCTCCTTCGCGCCTGAAATGCTGCTGACCGAGATGGGGCAGGTCTATGAACTGGTGCTGATCTCCAAGGAGGCCGCACGAGAGGCCGCCTACACGGCAATCTGTCCGACTGCCGTCGTGCCGGCCCTGGCTTTGCCCGATGGCGAGATCGTCCTGGAATCGGCCGCCATCTGCATTCACCTGACTTTGGCCCATCCCGAGGCCGGCTTGGCGCCACGACCGGGAAGTGCGGAGCACGCCCAGTTCTTGCAGTGGATGGTCTACCTCTCTAACTCCCTCTACGAGGGCTGCCGGCGCTTTAACTACGCCGACATCTATACCGCGGGCGGCAAGGCCGAGGCCGAGAAGGTCCAAGAGAAGGCTTTGGCCGACACCTTCACCGCCTACGATCTTCTGGAGCGGACCGTGGCACAGCGGCCGGGTCCGGGTTTGCTGGGTCCGATCTCCGCCCTAGACCACTATCTCTTCATGCTGATGACCTGGCATCCCGATGGCGAGGGCGCGCTCTACAAGCCCTATCCAAATCTAGCTGGATTGGCCAAAGCGATCCGCAGTCGCGCGCCGCTCAAGGCGCTGATTGAGGAGAATGCGGGGCCGCCTCCCGCCGTGTGACCGGCATCCGCTTGCTCCAGGCGACACAGCCAAACACCGCAAGCGCGAACAGCAGCGTGGAGAGGTCGAGCACCTCGCCCAACAAGAGCCAACCGAAACCGATGGTCAGGAAGGTCTGCAGCAATTGCAGCTGCCCCACCTTGGCCACACCGCCCAGGGCCATGCCCGCATACCAGGCGAAGAATGCCATGTATTGGCTGACCAAGGCCAGATAGAGGAAGGAAATCCAGACCTCACTCGACAGGCTCGCCCAAGGCACCTGATCGAAGCTGATCGCAACCGGCACGGCCAAGACCGGGGCGGCGATGACCAGCGCCCAGGAGATCACCTGCCAGCCGCCCAGATCGCGCGATAGACGGCCACCTTCCGCATAGCCTAGGCCCGCCGCCAGCACGGCCGCGATCAAAGCCAAGTCAGCCAATTGCAGGCTTCCGGCCCCCTGTACGATGGTGAAGGCGATCACCAGCCCACTGCCCAGCAAGGACACCAGCCAAAAGGCTCGAGAGGGCACCTCGTTGGCCCTGAGTGCTGCGAAGAGTACGGAGGCCAAGGGCAGCAGCGCCAGCACGATGGCACCGTGGTTGGAGGGCAGGTGCTGCATGGCCCAGGCGCTGAGGAAGGGAAAGCCAAAAATCACCCCGGCAGCCACGATCGCAAGACTGCCCCACTGGCGACCGCGCGGCCGCTTCGGACGTAGAACCGCTAGGACGAGCCCTGCTGCCGCGGCCGCCACGACGGCGCGACCCAGGCCGATCATGACCGGCGGCATGGCTTCCACGGCGATGCGAGTAGCCGGCAGGGTGACGCTAAAGCCCAAGACCCCAAGGAAGCCCAGGACGTAGCCAAGAGTCTCACGTTGCATGAGGCGCATAGATGACACGGCGCCACGTGCCTGCAAGGCGAAAGATGTACCCGGACAAAGGGTGGTTGAAGCGAACTGCTTACGACGACTTGGCAAGGAAGCGAGGCCGAACCTGGCGAAGGCGGTTGCAAATGCCCTCTGGCTGTGTCCGGATTTCCATAGAGGCAACAAACCTCGCGAGGAGAAGCAAAGATGTTTCGCGGCTTTCGTTGGGTGATTGTCGGGCTGCTGTTTGCCATCACCGTGATCGATTACATCGATCGCTCGGCGATTGCCTTTGCGGTGCCGGATATCGAGCGCGAACTGGGGCTCTCGGCGACGACCATGGGTCTGGTGCTTGGCGCCTTCGGACTTGGCTATGCGGCCACAACCTTATTGGGCGGGTTGGCGGTCGACCGCCTGGGCGCCAAGTTTGTGCTGGCCGGCTCGGTCGTCTTCTGGGGTTTTGCGATCGGCGCGACCGGCCTGGCGACGGGCTTTGCCATGCTCTATGCCGCGCGTGTGGCCCTGGGCTTGGCCGAAGGGCCGAGCTTTCCCGCCGTCACCGTTGCAGTGCGGCGCTGGCTGCCGGCCAACGAGCGGGCGGGCGCGCTTGCCGGTGCTCTGGTGGCGGTGCCCCTGGCGCTGGCAGTGGGTGCGCCGCTGGTCTCGCAGTTGATCGATGCCTTCGGTTGGCGCGCCATGTTCCTGACCCTGGTTGCGCTCTCCTTCTGCTGGTTGCCGCTTTGGCTGCTGCTCTACCGCGACCGGCCCGAATTGAGCCCGCGCGTAAGCAAGGCGGAACTGGCCCACATCCAACAGGGCGAGCCTGAGACCGGCTCTCTGCGTCAGTCCGGCGGGCGACCCTGGCGGCGCCTCTTTGCTACGCCAACCCTGCTGGTGAACTACTGGGCCTTCTTCGTCTTCGGCTACTTTCTGTTCTTTTTCATGTCCTGGCTGCCGGGCTATCTGAACAAAGCCTATGGGCTGGAGATTGCAACGGCCGGGCTGCTCTCCGCCCTGCCCTGGGCGGCAGCGGCAGTCACCTTGCTGATCTTCGGCGGCTGGTCGGATCGCGTGCTGAAACGCGGCGGCAGCCTGCGCCAAGCCCGCAGCTTGCAGATTGCCGGCACCCAAGCCATCGCAGCGCTTGCTGTCATTCCAGTCGCCTTGATCGACAGTCTGACGGTGGCGATGATCGGCATCACCTTTGCGGTCGCCGCCGCCATGGCGGCCAATGCCGCCTATTTTGCCGTCAACATCGACGTGCTGCCGAACTGGTCGGGCACGGCCTTGGGCATCATGGACTGCTGTTTCGCCGCGGCCGGTTTCCTGGCCCCGGTGATCACCGGAATTGTCTTTGACGCCAGCGGCTCCTTCAGCGGCGCTTTTCTACTAATGGCGGCCCTGGCCGGCTCTTCGGTGGTGCTGGTGCTGCTGTTCCACCGCCCCGACCGCGACAAAGATCTACAGTGACCTTGCGCAAAGGCTCACAGAAGTTCACGACCTGGCATAACCATGACCTTTCGGTCAGCTTGACCTTCCCACCGGTCTGTAGGAAGCAAGCGGCCCCAGACTGTTTCATAGGAGGAACTGAAAGATGACGCTAAGACAGATCGCGTTCGCTGCATTTGCATCCGCAGCCATCGTGTTGCCGGCACAGGCCGACAGTGTGACCGATTCTCTGCAGAACTCGGCGACCTCGGCTATCAAGTCAACGGCACAGGACGCTGCGTCCGATGCTGCCGGCTCGGCCGTCGACAGCACGCTGGGCGAAGGTTTGGCGACCGATGCAGTCAAATCCACCGCACAGGATACGGCATCGGATGCCGCCGGCAGCGCGGTCGATTCTGTTGTCGGCAACGACAGCGGTACGGCCGGCGCAGCAGAAGCCAGCGATGCAGCCGCCACGGCAAGCGATGCAGCGAGCACGGCGAGTGACGCCGCGAGCACCGCCAGCGATGCAGCCAGCACTGCAAGCGATGCCGCCAGCACGGCGTCGGATGCCTCCGCAGCTGGCGCCAGCGGCCTGGCAGATCAAGCCGGAGACGCCGCGCAGGATGCAGCCGTTGACGCAGTGAAGAAAGAAGCGACCAAGCAGGCGATCGGTGCGACGATCAGCAACTAGCGTTGCTTGATCACAAGTTCAAAGGGGGGCCTTCGCCCCCCTTTGTCGTCTCTAGGCTTAAGGCGTCTTCTTAAGACGCTCCCTTAAGAAGCCGGCCCGTACTTGATGGTGCAGCCATAGGCACGGGTGACCGGATTGGGCACGACCTCGCCGGCCGCAATTGCGCCCATGGCCTCGCGCACATAGTTGGTGGCCTGGTCGATATCGGCGGGATTGGCCGAGGCGATGGAGTCGATCCCGCCCATGTAGAGCAGGGTTCCCTCGGGATCGATAATGTACATGTGCGGCGTCACCCGCGCGGCATACGCGCGGCCGATCGTGCCTTGCGGGTCCATCAGGACATCGCTGGGTGCAGCCTGGCGCTCCTGATTCAGGTCAAGCGCCTTATCTCCCTCGACATGGCCTTGACGGCCGGGTGCGGAGGAGATGACCTGCAGCCAAACCAGATCCTCGCCTGCCATTTCCTTCTGTAGAGCCTGCATGTTGCCACTGCCGTAGTGCTTGGAGACGAAGGGGCAGAGGTGATTGGTCCACTCCAGGATCACTGTCTTGCCTTCAAGATTCTCAAGCGCAAGGCTGTCGCCGCTGGCCGTCACCGCGCTGAAGGCCGGTGCCGCGGCACCGATCTCGGGCGCTGCTTCCGCTGTGGCGACGCTGGCTAGGGTCAAGGCCGCCGCTGCGGCGAAGGTGGATAGCTTGGACATTCTGCATCTCCGTCTGGGTAGGGGCGTCTAGTCCGCCAGGGCCTGCTGTAATCGCGGTTTGCTTTGCGCTGCTTCTAGGGCCTGTAGGACGCTGCCGACGGTCAAGACTTGCGGCAAGATCGCCGCCGGGCCACCGTCGCTTGGGTAGAATAGATAGAGCGGCACGCCCGAGCGTCCATAGGCCGCCAGGGCTTCGGTGACTACCGGGTCACGGTTGGTCCAGTCAGCGATCAGCAGGGCGACATCGGCCTCGGCAAAGGCCTTGGCCACGCTCTCGTCGGTGAAGACCAGCTTCTCGTTCACCAGGCAGGTGATGCACCAAGCCGCCGTAAAGTCGACGAAGACCGGACGACCCTCAGCCCGCAGTGCCGCCACGCGCGCCGGGCTGAAGGGCTCGCTGGGAATCAGAGCGTCTTCCGCGGCCGCCATGGCGGGGCCGCTGCCGGCAGGCGGCAGCAGGCGCGGCAAGCCGACGAGGGCTGCGGCCAGCAAGAGTGCCACCACGCTGTTACCGACCAAGCGGCCACGCTGCTCCAGGCCTTTGGTCGCCTCGTAGAGCCAGGCGGCAAAGGCCAGCAGCAGCATGGCGGCCAGCGCAGCCAGGACACCGGAGGCACCGCTCTGCTGTGCCAGCACCCAGACCAGCCAGATGGCCGCTGCATACATCGGAAAGGCGAAGACCTGCTTCAGACGTTCCATCCAGGCGCCGGGCTTCGGTAGCCAAGCCAGAGAACGCGGCACCAGAGTGAGAAGCAGGTAGGGCAAGGCCAGGCCGAAGCCCAAAGCCAGAAAGACGGCAAGCGCGCTCACCGGGTTCGCGGTGACGGCATAGCCAACGGCTACGCCCATGAAGGGTGCCGTGCAGGGTGTTGCCGCCAGAGTTGCCAGCACGCCGGTGAAGAAGCTGCCGCTCATACCCGGCTTGGCGCCCAGCCCTTGACCCACGCCGATCAACGAGGCCCCGACCGTCATGACGCCGGAGAGCATGAGTCCCAGTGCAAAGAACAGCAAAGCCATCAGCATGACGAAGATCGGCGATTGGAACTGGAAGCCCCAGCCCAAGGCCTCGCCGCCGGCCCGCAACGCTAAGAGCAATCCGGAAATCGCGGCGAAGCTGACGAGCACGCCCGCGGTGTAGACGTAACCGTGATGGCGCATCTCGCGCCGGTCTCCACCGACCTGTTGGCTGAGCGAGAGAATCTTGATCGAGAGCACCGGGAAGACGCAGGGCATCAGGTTCAGGATGATGCCGCCCAGAAGCGCAAAGAATAGCGCCGGGAAAAAGCCGATATCGGCGATATCAGCCCCTTCGGTGATCAGCAGGGGAGTCCCCTTGCCGCCGCCCTCGCCGCCCGCCGCAGCTCCCGCGAGATCCTGCGTTCCCTCTAGCTTTGCGGAGACAAGCAGTGCCCGCTGCGCCTCGCTTCCATCGGCCAGGCGCTCGGTCAAGACCATCACACCGCTAAGCGGCGTCTGGCTCGGGTCGAAGCCGACTTCGGGCTCCAGGTCCAAGCGAATGCTCTCGGGCGTGCTGGTCAAGATCTGCTTGCCGGAATGCAGGATCTGTCCCCAGGCGTCGGGGAAGAAAGCGGCATCGATCAAGGTGGCTTGCGCCGCACTTGGCAGGGCCAGATCGAGGCTAACGACTTCGCCGCTGCCTGCAACACTAAGCGGCCAGGGGCTGGCGACCGGCAGGGCAGTGCGCGCCGCCTCAAGATCGTCATGCACCACGGCCGGTGCCGGCCCTTCGCCGACCGGCAGGGAGAAGGCAATCTCAGCCTCCTCAGGGATGCAGATTTCCTCGCAGACCAGCCAGCGCAGCTTCGCCAGCATGGCAAAGGTCTCGCCGGCCCTCAAATCCTCCGGCGGGGTGATCTGGTTCAAAAGGAGGACCTGGTCGCTATAGCCGTAGTTTGTGATCGGGCCAACATCGAAGCGGTGAGGAAATGGCCATTGGATCGGGCCGGCGCTGCTGCCGGCCGGCAGGATCCACTCGATCTCTGTCGGCAATCCACTGTCGCCGGGATTCCTCCAATAGGTATGCCAGCCGGGAATGATGCGCTGTTCCAAAGCAAGCGTGAAAGGCTCGCCCGGCGCGACGGCGGAGACATCCGACAGCAGACGCACCTGCACCCGTTCAGTTCCGGCAGTTTCAGATTCAGCCGCCAGGCCCGGACGGACAAGGAGCAGGCCTGCAAGGACCGCCAAACATAATGAGAGGCAACGCATCGCCAACTTTCCGCAGTTCACGCTAGCAGTGTAGACCAGAATGAAATTAACCGGGATTGCGGCAGCCGCAAGGCAGCTTAGCGCGAACGTGAAGCCGCAAAAGGAAAGAGGGCCGGACGTCGCCGCCCAGCCCTCCTTCTTGTTACGAAGCGATGGCTCCTCAGCCGAAGAGGTTCAAAGACTCCAGTTTCAAGATGACCTGCTGGGCGCAACCATCGGGGTCGGTGCTCTCCGTCTCGATCCGAAGCTCGGGATTCTCCGGAGTTTCGTAGGGATCGGAGATTCCCGTGAACTCCTTAATCTTGCCGGCGCGGGCCAGCGCATAGAGCCCCTTGCGATCGCGGCGCTCACACTCCTCCAGCGAGGTTGCGACATGCACCTCGATGAAGACGCCGACCGATTCGATCATCTCGCGCACGGCACGCCTGGTCGCGGTGTAGGGCGCGATGGGAGCACAGATGGCGATGCCGCCGTTCTTTGTGATTTCCGAGGCGACATAGCCGATGCGGCGGATGTTGATGTCGCGGTGCTCCTTGGAGAAACCCAGCTCTGAACTCAGGTGCTTGCGCACCAGATCGCCGTCCAGAAGGGTCGTCGGCCGCCCGCCCATTTCCATCAGCTTCACCATCAAGGCATTGGCGATGGTCGACTTGCCAGAGCCCGAGAGTCCGGTGAAGAAGAGGGTAAAGCCTTGCTTGGAGCGGGGCGGATGTGTCCGGCGCAATTCCGCGACGACTTCCGGGAAAGAAAACCAGTCCGGAATGTCCAGACCTTCGGACAGGCGCCGGCGCAACTCGGTGCCGGAGATGTCGAGCACCGTCTGTCCATCGGCCACCTCGTCGGCCGGCTGATACTCGGCGCGCTCTTGCACGAAGACCATCTTCTTGAAGTCGATCATCTCGACGCCGATTTCGTCCTCATGCTCCTTGAAGAGCGTCTGGGCATCATAGGGTCCATAGAAGGGCTTGCCTGAGGAATCGCTGCCAGGACCCGCGTGATCGCGGCCGATGATCAAGTGCGAGCAGCCGTGGTTGCGACGGATCAAACCGTGCCAAACCGCTTCCCGCGGTCCAGCCATACGCATCGCCAGATTCAGCAGCGCCAGGTGTGTCGTCCCGGCCGGGTACTCGTTCAACACCGCCTCGTAGCAGCGCACGCGCGTGAAGTGATCGATGTCGCCGGGCTTGGTCATGCCCACGACGGGATGGATTAGAAGGTTGGCCTGCGCCTCTTTGGCGGCGCGGAAAGTCAGCTCTTGATGGGCCCGATGCAGGGGATTGCGGGTCTGAAAGGCGATGACCTTTGACCAGCCCATCTTGTTGAAGAAGCTGCGCAACTCGTTGGGCGAGAGGCGGCTGGCGCGATAGTCGTAGTGGATCGGCGCCTGCAGCCCGGTGATGGCGCCGCCCAGATAGACCGGGCCAGCGACATTGATCAGATAATCGACGGCCGGATGCTCTTCATTCTCGGTCCCGAAGACCTGGAGCGCTTCCTTCTGCTTGTCCGGCTGCCAGCGATCGGAGACCGCCAGGGTCGCCAAGATCACGCCCTCCTGATCGCGGAGCGCGATCGAGGTTCCGGGTTCGGCCTTCCCGGCAAATGCCTCGCTGACCTCCAGCATGATGGGCATCGGCCATAGCGTGCCGTCGGCCAATCGCATGGACTCGACGACCGACTCGTAGTCGGCTTGGCCCAGAAAGCCTTTCAGCGGGGCAAAACCGCCATTCATCAAGAGTTCGAGGTCGCAGATCTGGCGCGGCGTCAGATCCCAGCTCGGCATGTCGCCCGCTTCGTGCTTTAGGCTCTCAGCCTTGTCCGAAGCCGCGAAGAGCTCAGGCACAGGCGGCAGTTCATTCGTCATCGACCAACCAATCCGAGTTTCCGTTGTCGGGAAGGCGGCGCCGGACGGCCCCCGCGAATACGGGTGTCCAGTGACGCCGCATGAGCCCGCTGGGCCGCCAGGAAAGGCAGCCCCATTGCAAGCCCGCGCCACAGTGACGCGCGGCGGCCTCTCGTGCAACGATTCTCAGCCTCCGCAGGATCGGCGTTTTTGTCGCGTCCGCTATGGCTCCGTCCTCCGCTTGGCCTGCCTAAGCCGCTTTGGACTGCATCACCTCGGCGCGCAGCAGCATGCCGAAGAGGTCGCGCGGATTGTCCGGATCGGCCAACATGTCCAGCTTTTCGTAGAAGGTTGTGCCGTCCAGCTTCTCGCGTACGTAGCGCAGTGCCGAGAAATCCTCGGTGGCGAAGCCGACCGAATCGAAAAGCGTCGTCTGCGTCGCGGCACGGCGACCCTCGGCCTCACCGACAATCACCCGCCACAACTCCGTCACCGGATGGTCGTCGGCGAGCTGCTGGATATCTCCCTCGATGCGGGTCTGCGGCGGATACTCGACGAAGATGTCGGAGCGCAAAAGGATATCCCGGTGCAGTTCGGTCTTGCCGGGACAGTCGCCACCGATCGCATTGATGTGCAGGCCCGAGCCGACCATGTTGTCTGTCAGAATGGTGGCGTTGCACTTGTCGGCCGTCACCGTCGTGACGATTTGCGCGCCCTCGACCGCGGCGAAGGGCGAAGCACAAGCCTTGATCTCGAAACCCCAGCCCGTGAGGTTGCGCAGACACTTCTCGGTCGCCGCGCCGTCGATGTCGTAGAGGCGCAGGCGCTTGATCCCCAAGAGGGCCTTGAAGGCGAGCGCCTGGAACTCCGCTTGCGCGCCATTGCCGATGATGGCCATGGTGCTCGCCCCCTTGGGCGCCAGGTGCTTGGCTGCCACCGCCGAAGTAGCGGCGGTGCGCAGTGCCGTCAGCATGGTCATCTCAGACAGCAACAAGGGATAGCCGTTGTCGACATTGGCCAGAAGACCGAAAGCCGTCACCGTCTGTAGGCCCTCGCGCGTGTTCTTGGGATGGCCGTTCACATACTTGAAGCCATAGGTCTGGCCATCGCTGGTCGGCATCAACTCGATCACCCCTTCGGCGGAGTGCGAGGCCACGCGCGGCGTCTTGTCGAACAGAGGCCAGCGGCGGAAGTCCTCTTCGATGAAGCCCGCCAGCTCATAGAGGAAGCGCTCGACACCAACGTGCAGCACAAGGCGCATCATGTTGTCGACGCTGACGAAGGGAACGATGTTGATGTTATCGGGGCGTTTCAAGGTCATGGTCCGTCTCCCTTAACTCTCTAGCGCTTAGATCAATAGCTGCGGGTCGGACGGTCCAAGAGCCGACGTCCGAAGAGGCTGGCGGTCAGATCGACCATGAGCTTGGCGGTGCGGCCGCGCTCGTCCAGGAAGGGGTTCAACTCGGCGAGGTCCATGGAGGTCACCAAGTCGCTGTCGTGCAGCATCTCCATAATCAGGTGTGCCTCGCGAAAAGTGGCGCCGCCTGGAACCGTGGTGCCGACTGCCGGCGCGATATCGGGGTCCAGGAAGTCGACGTCCAGGCTGACATGCAGATGCCCTTCGGCAGCGGCGACCCGGTCCAGGAAGGTTTGCAGCGGTCGAGTGATGCCCTGCTCGTCGATGGCACGCATGTCCTTCACCTGGATCTCCGAGTCCGCCAGTTCGTGGCGTTCGTGGCTATCGACGGAGCGGATGCCCATCATGCAGATGTTCTCCGGCTTCACTGTCGCCTTGAGGGTCGGGAAATAGCCCTCGAAACCGGGCTGCCCGGTGAAGTAGGCGACCGGCGTGCCGTGCAGATTGCCGCTCTGGCTGCTGGCCAGGCTGTGGTAGTCGGGATGCGCGTCGAGCCAGAGCACGAAGAGCTCCCGCCCCTCCTCGGCCGCCCGGCGGGCGCGGCCGGCGACGGTACCGCCGGAGAGCAGATGATCGCCGCCCAGAAAGATGGGAATGCGCTTGTCGGCGACCTGGTAGCTCACGTCCGAGAGATCCTCGACCCACTGGCAGCACTCGGCCAGGGCATGGATGTTGGCATTGGGATGGGCAGAAACCGCGCGCGGTGCCACGGCCAGGTTGCCGCGATCCTCGACCCGATGACCCAGGTCAATCAGGGCAGATCCAATCTCCGCCGTCCGCAGGGCATCCGGACCCATCAGGCAACCGGCCCGCTTGCTGCCGCTGTCGGTCGGCACGCCGACCAGTACGATGTCCTTCGCGCTCATGGCTTTCTCCCTTGAAGACGCTGTTGTTTCCTGTCTGAGGAGAAGATGGACGCGCCCAACTGGCAGTCACAAGCCAGATTCTTGATCAATTTGATAGCTATATTTATCAGATTGAAACAGGTATAGTTCCAATATGGACGAAACAGATCAAACCCTGCTCGCTGCTCTGCGCAGAGACGGTCGGGCCTCGATATCCGACCTCTCCCTGCAATTGGGCTTAGCCCGGGCCACGGTGCGCAGTCGCCTGGAGAAGTTGACAAACGAGGGCGAGATCCTGGGATTCACCGTCGTGCTCAAGGGGGACGCGCAGGAGCACGCTGTGCGCGGAATCATCCTGATCGCGGTCGAGGGGCGCGGAACCGACCGGATCGTCAGTCAGCTTGGCCGTATGCCGGAGGTACAGACAGTGCACACCACCAACGGCCGGTGGGACCTGATCGCCGAGTTGGGGACCAAGTCTTTGGAAGCACTGGATGCGGTGCTACGTCGTATCCGCCTGATCGACGGCATCGCCGCCAGCGAGACCAACCTCTACCTGGCTACCAAACGCATGAGCCGAAGCAAAGGGGTCACCGAGGCGGCGCTGCGGTGAGTGGGAACGATGCCGGGTGCCCGCGCTAACGCAGATTGGTTGCGGCCACGACCCGATCCAGTGCGGTCTTGAGGTTGCCCACCGTGCGGTCGATGTCGGCCAGCTTGTCCAGGCCGAAGAGGCCGATGCGGAAGCTCTGATAGTCCGCTGGCTCGTCGCACATCAGCGGCACGCCGGCGGCAATCTGCAGTCCTTGCGCTGCAAACTTCTTGCCGCTCTTGATGTCTGGATCGTCCGTGTAGCTGACGACCACGGTCGGGGCCTCAAAGCCCTCCGCCGCAACACTTTGGAAGCCGGATTGCGCCATGAGCGCGCGCACGCGGCGCCCCAGTTCCTGTTGCGCGGCGCGCACCTGATCGAAGCCGGTCTTCTCCGTCTCTCGCATGGCATTGCAGAATCCGACCAGAGCATCGGTCGGCATGGTCGCATGGTAAGCATGGCTGCCCTTCTCATAGGCCTCCATGATCTCGAGCCATTTCTTAAGATCGCAGGCATAGCTCGAACTGCTGGTCTCCGCGATGCGCTCGCGCGCGGTCTTGTTCAGCATCACCAGGCCGCTGCAGGGCGAGGCGCTCCAGCCCTTCTGAGGTGCCGAGATCAAGACATCGACGCCGACCTCGGCCATGTCGACCCAGATGGTGCCCGAGGCAATGCAGTCCAGCACGAAGAGACCGCCGACCTTATGCACCGCTTCGGCGATCGCCTTCATGTAGCCCTCTGGCAGGATCATACCCGACGAGGTCTCGACATGCGGTGCAAAGACCAGATCAGGCTTCTCTGCTTCGATTGCCGCCACTGCCTCTTCAATCGGGACCGGTGCAAACGGCGCCTGGCGGCCAGAGCCGCTTTGTCTGGCCTTCAGGACCGTGGTCTCTGAGGGGATCCGGCCTGCCTCGAAGATCTGGCTCCAACGATAGCTGAACCAACCATTGCGGATCACCAGGCATCTCTTGTCGTGAGCGAACTGGCGGGCAACGGCCTCCATGGCATAGGTGCCGCCGCCGGGCACGACCACGACGGCCTCTGCCTTGTAGACCCGCTTCAGTGTGTCGGAGATGTCGCGCATCACGCCCTGGAAGGATTGAGACATGTGATTCAGGGCGCGGTCGGTGAAGACGACTGAGTATTCTAGAAGTCCATCGGGATCGACCGTCTTCAAGAGGGCGGACATTGTATTCTCCTTGCAGCTGGCTCTTGGGGTGGCTTCGGCCAGATTAGACGGAAGACGTGGGAAGCCGGTTACACTTTTGCGACCGGTGTGACGTCGTAACTCGCCCTGTGGAATAGCGGCACGACGCCAGCCATGCGCTCCCGAGCGCAAGCAAGCTCTAGCTGAGCCAGAGGAAGTCCGTCGCCGTCAGCAGATTGGCCACCGTGACACCGTCGACCAGGAAGGCCTGATCCACGCTCCCATCACCGTCTTGGTCGACCTGCACCTGCCTTGGGCCGGCAAAGCGGGCTTCGGAGTTGCCGCCGCCGGAGAAGGCGGCGGCGCCGATGTAGGCAAAGCTGCCGGTCTCAAGTCCGGTGGCAAAGACCAGCTTGTCCTCTCCGTTCGCGCCGTTCGCCGAGACCCCGTCGAAGTCTCGGATGATGGGTCCACCGGAGCCGGCATTGCCCAGCGATGCGCCGTTGAAGTGAAAGCGGTCGCTTCCGGAGCCGCCAAAGCCGACATCGCCGGTGGCCAAGCGCAGGTCGTCGGCACCGCTCTCGCCTTCGAGGCGATCGGCACCCGGCCCGCCGAAGAGCAAGTCGTCACCATCACCGCCAATGACGACGTCATCGCCAGCTTGACCGCGCAAGATGTTGTCGCCGGAATTGCCCTCGATGCTGTTGTCCAATTCGTTGCCGGCGCCATCCAAGTTCCCGACATCGCTCTGGATGCGCAGGTTCTCGACAAAGGCACTCGCCGAGCCGCTTGGCAGTGTGAAATCCACATTGGCCCGTACGAGGTCCGTACCGCGACCGACGAACTCTCTAAGTGTGTCGGCCGAGGTGAAGACGATGAAGGTGTCGTCGCCGCTACCACCGGTCAGAGTGTTCGTACCGCCGCCGCCATTTAGGCGATCGTCACCGCTGCGTCCCACAAGCTTGTTGTCGAAGCTGTTGCCGATCAAGTTGTCGTCGTTGCCGTTGCCCGCCAGCTTGGCGATACCGGCCGCCTCATCGAGGTGGGCACGCTCTATCATAACCTCGGCGGCGGGACCGAGGGTGTAGGCCGCCACATTGGAGCGCAAGACGTCGTCGCCTTGGCCGGTACCATCAAAGATGTGCGCGACCTCTTGAAAGACAATGAAGGTATCATTGCCATCTCCGCCAAACAGCGTATCGACGCCCGAATTGTTGGTCAGATGGTCATTGCCGTCACCACCGAAAAGGCGGTCGAAACCGCTGCCGCCAACCAGGGTGTCGTCCGCCCCGCCGCCAAAGAATGAATCAATACCAAAGCCATCTTCATACTCATCTTCCAGAAAATCGTCGCCTTCTCCGCCGTAGAGTGTGTCGTGATCACTACCAGCACTCAGAAAATCGTCCCCGTTACCGCCATAGAGCCTATCGTTGCCATTGCCGTCCTTCTGAAAATCATCCCCGTTACCGCCATAAAGCCGGTCCGGGCCCTCACCGCCAAAGAGAGAGTCCCGACTGCTGCCACCCTGCAAAACGTCGATGTAGCTGCCGCCGTACATGACATCCACGCCCGAGCCACCGAACAGTTGATCGAGCTCTTCCCCGCCAAAAAGAGTATCGTCTCCGTCGTCGCCAACCAGTCTGTCACGGTCACTGGCGCCATACATCAGGTCCGCACCCGAACCGCCGGTGAGCTGGTCGAACTCGGAGCCACCAAATAGAGAATCGTTGCCGCTGGATCCCTTGAGCGTGTCATCGGCATCGCCTCCGGTCAGGGTGTCATTCCCTTGACCGGCCTCGAAGGCCAGCTTTTCGATGTTTACGATCGTACTGCCTGTTGCACCCCCCGGACCGTCGAGCAGGACGCTTGCGGTCGCAAGGTCCAAGACCAGATCCCCAATCGCATCTGCACGACTCATTCTCAGACTGTCAAAGCCGCTACCGCCGTCAATGGTAGCCAAACCGGTTTCAGGAAAGATGGAGTCATTGCCATCCGCTCCGAAGAGGGTGTCATTCCCGCTACCACCAACCAATCGGTTGTTTCCATTACCGCCCAAGGCATAGTCATCGCCCAAGCCACCATAAAGTCGATCCAAGCCCGGGCCAGCGATTAGGCTATCGTCGTCAGCTCCGCCATGGAGCCTGTCGTTTCCGTACAATCCGAACAGGGTGTCATTCCCCGAGAGACCAAAAATCTTGTCCAGACTGTTCGTACCGGTCAGCGTGTCGTTCAGATCGGTTCCAGTAATGTCGACCACGTCTCGCCCTCCAAGTGGCTCGGCTCCACATAAGGACCCTAATGGATATACCCTTACGGGTATACATCAAATGCCACTATTGCCAGAGGAAGTCCGTCGCCGTCAGCAGATTGGCCACCGTGACACCGTCGACCAGGAAGGCCTGATCCACGCTCCCATCACCGTCTTGGTCGACCTGCACCTGCCTTGGGCCGGCAAAGCGGGCTTCGGAGTTGCCGCCGCCGGAGAAGGCGGCGGCGCCGATGTAGGCAAAGCTGCCGGTCTCAAGTCCGGTGGCAAAGACCAGCTTGTCCTCTCCGTTCGCGCCGTTTGCCGAGACCCCGTCGAAGTCTCTCAGCACCGGACCGCCCGAGCCTGCATTGCCAAGACTGCTACCTATGAAGCGGAAGGAATCCATCCCAGAGCCGCCAAAGGCAACGTCTCCGGTCCCCAGGCTTAAGGTGTCGGCGCCGCTCTCACCTTCAAAGCGGTCGGCACCCGCACCGCCGAACAGCCGGTCATCGCCCTCGCCGCCGGCGATCGTGTCGTCACCGCTGTTGCCACTCAGTTTGTTGTCGCCGCTGTTGCCCTCCAGGCCATTGTCCAGCTCATTGCCAGCACCATCGAGGTTCCCGAAGCCACCCTGCAATCGCAGGTTCTCGATGAAGGCCGTGCCACTGCCGGTCGGCAGGGTGAAGTCGACCTCGGCCCGCACCAGATCCGTGCCATGGCCCGAAAACTCCCGCACCGCGTCAGCGCTGGTGGTCACGATGAAGGTGTCGTCGCCGCTGCCACCGGTCATAGTGTTGCTGCCGCCGCGGCTGTTGAGACGGTCGTCGCCGCTCTTTCCCAGCAGCACGTTGTCGAAGGAATTGCCGATCAGAAGGTCGTCGCCGTCGTTGCCCACGATCTTGGCAGTGCCTGCCGCAGTGTTGATGTTCACCCGCTCGATAAACACTTCGCTCGAGGTGCCCAAGGTGTAGTCGTCGGCGTTGGAGCGCAGCACGTCATCGCCCTGACCCGTACCGTCGAAGAGCCGGTCGCTCGAGGTATCGACAATGAAGGTGTCGTTGTTGTTGCCGCCGTAGGCTGTATCCGTGCCCGAGGCACCGTTCAGGCGGTCGCGACCCTGACCGCCAAAAATCACGTCGGCGCCGGTACCGCCTACGATCTGGTCGTTGGCCGAGTCGCCAATCAGGCGATCCTCTCCGGCACCGCCGAACAGCGTGTCACGACCACTGCCGCCTTCGCCTGTGTCGTCGCCATAACCGCCGCGAACCTGGTCGTCACCCGAACCGCCGTAGAGGCCAGCGTCATTTCCACCGTCGCCATAAATACGGTCAGCTCCAGAATCACCCACCAGGATCGTATCGTCACTCGCGCCGCCAAAGACCCTGTCGTCGCCTTCGCCGCCACCCAGGCCGCGGTCGAAGCCGGTTCCGCCATAGATCTGATCGTCACCGCTGACGCCGTAGAGGTATGTGTCCGCACCCGATTCACCCAGGACTCTGTCGGCGCCGCTGTCCCCATAGAGAATGCGATCATCGCCGGCGCCGCCGTAGAGGGAGTCGTCCCCCTCTCCACCTGTGAAGAAGGTGTCATCACCGGACCCGCCGGCGACGCGGTCCGAGCCGCTGTCGCCGAAAAAGCTAAAGTCCTCATCGTCGCCGCCAGCCAGGCTATCGGCACCGCTACCGCCCAGGAAACTGCTGTCATGGCCAACACTTCCATCCAGCAGATCATCGCCATTGGCACCGCTGACCAGCTGGTCGTTTCCCTGGCTGCCAAAGAGGGAGTCATCGCCGTCGGCGCCGAAAAGGGCGGTGTCGTCGCCAAAGCCGCCGGCGATCCGATCATTGCCACTGCCGCCGTAGAGCCGTGTATCGTCTCCAGACCCGGCCACGACCACATCTGCGCCGCTTCTGCCGACAAGCACTTGATCGTCACCCGAGCCACCCTCAATCCGATCATCGCCAGACAAACCGTCCAGATTATAGTCGTCGCCGGCATCCCCGGATAGGGTGTCATTGCCACTGCCGCCAAAGAGATCCAGGTCATCACCGGAACCGCCAAAAACCACATCGTCTCCGGCCACCGGATCGATGCTGCGGGCATCGCCGTAGAGGCTGAGGTCTGCGCCCGATCCGCCATAGACGAAGTCGTCACCGTCGCCACCGAAGAGGGAGGTATCGTCGCCCTCTCCCCCGTGCACCCAATCCTTGCCGCTACTGCCCAAGACGACGGTTTCGTTGCCGGGCCCCCCGAAGACGCTGTCGTCCCCATCGTCGCCCGCAAGCACACGGTCTGCACCGCTGTCCCCGTAGATCCGGTCGTCGCCCGATCCTCCAAAGACCGCGACGTCCTTACCGCTACCCCCGAAGACATAATCGTTACCGTTGGGGTCGGCGGTGTAGGTGACATTCCTCAGATCGCCGCTTAGAAAGTCGTCATCACCGTCGCCGCCGTAGACACGATCGTCCCCTACTCCTCCAGCGACCGACCAATCTTCGCCGCTGCCACCGAACACCAAGTCGTCGTTATGACCGCCAAAGAGGCCTGTGTCGCCACCGGAACCGCCGACGAGAAAGTCGGCGCCTGTGCCGCCAACCAAGGTGTCGGTTCCAAGACCGCCGAAGAGCGAGTCGGACCCAGATCCGCCAAGCAGAGTGTCGGCTCCCCCCACCCCGTAGAGCGTGTCATTGCCGTCATAACCATAAATCGCATCCGCCGTGTTCGTGCCGGTCAGGGTGTCGTTGCCGGTTGTCCCATAGTAGGTAGCCAAGTGAATTGCCCCTCTTTCCCTGCCATCTGGCGTTAGCAATTGGCAGAACAACGTCAGAGTGTACCAGCCCTCGCCGCTGCCACCAGATCCTTACCGATCGAGGCCAACACCTTAACGATCGATCTTTGACATGTCTTGCCCACAAGCAGATCGGAGCGCGAACCGCAAGGGACCACATCGATACGCCGGCGTGGTAACCAGACATTCCATGCCCTTCCACCTGCCAGGCAATCTATCTATCCCCCTGGCGATCTACCCCTTTGGCAGATCATCGCACCAATGAGCCGACCAGTGCCTTAGGCAAGCCAGACGAAGTCCGTCGCGGTCAGCAGGTTGGCCGCCGTAAAGCCGTCGATCTGCACGTTGATGTCGCTGGTGCCGTCGCCGTCGCGGTCGACCTCTCGTTGGCGCGGACCGGCGAAACGGGCTTGCGAGTTGCCGCCGCCAGAGAAGGCGGCGGCTCCGACGTAGGCGAAGCTGCCCACCTCGAGCCCTGTTACGAAGACCAGCTTGTCCTCTCCATTGCCGGCATTGAGCGAGACCCCGTCGAAATCACGGATGTTAGGCCCACCCGAACCGCCGGACCCCAGGGGGTCGCCGTTAAAGCGGAACTGGTCCATGCCGGAACCGCCAAAGACATTGTCGGCCGAGCCAACCGCGATGGTGTCGGCACCACTCTCGCCGCGCATCTGGTCGATGCCGGCAGAGCCGAAGAGGCGGTCGTTCCCGTCGCCGCCATCCAGGCGATCGTCGCCGGCAAGCCCGCGCAGGACGTTGTCGCCGCTGTTGCCCTCCAGCGTGTTGTCCAAGGAATTGCCACTTCCGTCGAGGTTCCCGAAACCGCCCTGCAGGCGCAGGTTCTCGACGAAGGCGGCCGCCGAGCCGTCGGGCAGGGTGAAGTTGGCCTCGGCGCGGACCAGGTCGGTGCCATGGCCGGAAAACTCGCGCACCACGTCGGCCGAGGTGGTGACGATGAAAGTGTCGTCGCCAGAACCACCGGTCATGCTGTTGGTGCCGCCGCGGGAGTTGAGACGGTCGTCGCCGCTTTTTCCTAGCAACACGTTGTCGAAGGAATTGCCGATCAGGAGGTCGTTGTTTGCGTTGCCGACCATCTTGGCCGTATCGGTCGCCGTGTTGATGTTGACGCGCTCGATCATAACTTCGGCTGACGTTCCCAGGGTGTAGTCGTCGGCATTGGAACGCAGTACGTCGTCGCCCTGACCCGTGCCGTCGAAGAGCCGGTCGCTCGAGGTATCGACGATGAAGGTATCGTTGTTGTTGCCGCCGTAGGCCGTATCCGTACCAGAGGCACCATTAAGGCGGTCGCGCCCCTGATCGCCGAAGAGCAGATCGCTTCCCGTCCCACCCACAATTTGATCATTCGCCGCGTTGCCGATCAGTCGATCGTCGCCGGTGCCGCCAAAGAGCGTATCGCGACCGCTGTCACCCTGGCCCGTATCGTCGCCCTCCCCACCGCGGACCTGGTCGTCGCCCGATCCACCGTAAAGGCCGCTGTCATTTCCGCTACCACCATAGATTCGGTCAGTTCCAAGACTACCTGACAGGCTCGTATCGTCGCCGGCTCCTCCGAATATCCGGTCATCGCCAGACCGACCGCCAAGAGAGACATCCGCGCCGGCATCGCCTGACACAGTGTCATCGCCACCGTCACCATAAAGCTCTAGATCATCACCGGACCCACCGAAGATCACATCGTTCCCGGCCACCGGATTAATGCTGCCGGCATCGCCGTAGAGGCTGGCATCGGCACCCGATCCACCGAAAACAGTATCGTCGCCTCCACCGCCGTAGAGTGAGGTGTCTTCACCCTCCTCTCCATGAACCAAGTCGTTTCCACTGTAGCCCAATAAGCGAAAATCGTTGCCTAGCCCGCCATAAATCCTGTCATTCCCATCATTCCCGATCAACTCGAGATCCGCACCACCTCCGCCATAGATGCGATCGTCGCCTGACGCGCCATAAAGCGCAGTGTCCGAACCGCCACCCCCGAAAAGAAGATCATTGCCGTCGTTGCCGAAGAGCTGAATATCGTCTGCAGAGCCCGCAATGAGGGTGTCTGCGCCTGTTCTCCCGGTAAGCGATCGATCGGCGCCCGAACCGCCCTCAATCCTATCATCGCCAGATCGGCCGTCGAGAGAGACATCGTCACCGGCGTCACCGGATACAGTGTCATCGCCAAACCCACCGAAGAGCCACAGATCGTCACCGGAGCCACCAAAAACCACATCGTTTCCCGCGTCCGGATTGACGCTGTCGAAATCCCCGAATAGCTGAAACTCGACACCTGAACCGCCGAAAATAGTGTCCTCGCCATCGCCGCCTCTAAGAGAGGAGTCGTTGCCGTCACCGCCGTAGATCAGATCTCTTCCGCTGCCTCCCCCGATGCCCGTGTCGTTCCCCGACCCTCCGAAAAGGCTGTCGCTCCCATCCTCGCCGTAAACACTGAGATCTGCGCCGGTATCGCCGTAGATGCGGTCGTCGCCCGAACCTCCATAAAGAGCAAGGTCCTGGCCGCTCTCGCCGAGAACCAGATCATCGCCACTTCCCCCATGTACGAGAAACTCAACGCCGTCGCCGCCGTACACACGATCGTCGCCATCTCCGCCTCCAAAAAAGGAATCGTCGCCGCTGCCGCCAAAGACCCAATCGCCGCCCGACTCGCCAAAGAGCCGTGCGTCGCCACCAGAACCGCCGAAGAGGGAATCGGCGCCAGATTGACCTAACAGAGAACTGTCATCCCCCAGCACACCATAGAGCGTGTCATTTCCGTCATAACCAAAAATCTCATCCACCGTGTTCGAGCCGGTAATCGTGTCGTTGCCCGATGTCCCAAAGTAGATACCCATGTGAAATGCCTCCCCTTTCCCTGCCCCCTAGCATCAGCGATTGGCAGAACCACTTCAGCTTGCAACAGACCTCGCCGCTGCCGTCAGATTTGCAGCGGTCAAGACCGTCACCATAACGATCATTGTTTGACATGTCTTGCGCACAAGCCGATCGGGGCACGAAACGTAGGGTCCCGCAACGAACCCCCGGCATGACTTCCGGATGATCCATCCTCTTCGGCCAAACCGAAGGTCAAAACCGAACTGACGCTCGAAACGCTCCGTGGGCAGCCTCGCTACAGCCCGACGAAGTCGGTCGCAGTTAAGAGGTTGGCGGCACTGAAGCGGAAGGAGTGGGCGCCCAGCCCGCCAAAGAGCCGATGGTCGCCGTCACCGGCCTCCAAGCGGTCATCGCCATCGAGGCCACGCAGATCGTTGGTGGCGCTGTTGCCCGTGAGGAGGCGCGTGAGGGAGTTGGCCAAGGCGTTGCCGGCGCCATTGATGTCGCCAAGGCCAGCCTGCAGGCGCAGGTTCTCGACGAAGGCCGTCGCCGTACCGTTGGTCAGGGTGAAGTTGCTCTCCGCCCGCAAGACTAGAAAGCTACCCTCGCCGCCGCCCGCCCAAGGCCGACGAAGACAAGCCGGTCAGGAAGAGGGGCAAGCGCAGTCCACGACAGCTGCCATGAGCCGCAAGGGGCAGAAGGCGCCTCAGGTGCCGCTGCGGATCGCAATCATCTCGACCGGTGCCAAGACATCCTCGTTCACCAGCGCATACATGTTGGCGATCTTGGTCTGGAAGGTTTCGCCCATGATTGGCGCCAGGCTGGGCCCTGGATTGCTTGCTTCGGCCCGCGCGCGCTGGCGGCGGAAGAAGTCCTTCCCCTCCTGACCGCGCGCCTGCTCCATCTTGATCTCGAAGCCCACGCCCTCGAGCGCTCGGCGATAGTCGTCGGGGCTGGCGACGAAACTGGTTTCAGGCATGGAGGACCAGGGCAGTGGAAAGGGAAGCTCGCCCGGCGCCAAGCGCATGACGTCATAGACCACGAAACCGGCACCCGGCCGCAGCACGCGGGCTGCCTCGGCAAAAAGCGCATGCTTATCGGCGATGTTCATGCCGACGTGGATCAGCGTTGCACAGTCGAAGGCGGCATCGTTGAAAGGCAGGTCCAACGCGCTCGCCGTGGAAAAACTGACCTGGTCGCTCAGGCCCACCCGCGCGGTCAGCGCCTTGGCGACTGAAATGAAGTCGGGCGTCAGGTCGATGCCGACCACATCGCAGTCCAAACGCTCAGCGAAGAACCGCGCCGGTCCTCCGATGCCGCAACCGATGTCGAGCAAACGGCAGCCAGGGCCTTCAGGCAGATGGCGTGCCAGGGCCTCGCTGGCCTCGATGCCGCCGATGTGGAACTCGTCGACAGGCGCCAGATCGCCGGCCGTCAGTTTCTCGGCGTCATAGCCGGCCCTGGCCATTTCTGCCAGAAGTGCCTTTTCCAAGTTGTAACGGCTGTAGTGGGCCGCGACGGCCCCTTCGATCTCACGGCTCATTATCCCACCCCCTAGAAGAGATGCTGCCCACCGGTGACGAAGATTTCAGTACCGGTCACGTAGGCGAAGTCTTTGGTGCAGAGCTGATAGACGGCAGCGGCGACCTCGTCCGGCGTGCCCATGCGCTGCAGCGGAATACGCGGGATCAGACTGTCGTATTCTTCATTCACCATGGCCGTCTCGATCTCACCAGGCGCCACGGCATTCACCTTGACCCCCAGCTGCGCAAACTCCACCGCCAACTCTCGCGTAAGTGCCGAGAGGGCAGCTTTCGAGGTCGAATAGGCCGAACCGGCAAAGGGGTGGATCGAGTGTCCGGCGATCGAGGTGATGTTCACCACCGAGCCCTTGGCTTTGCCAAGCGAGGTCGCAAATCCACGCGCCAAAGCCAAAGGCGCGAAGAAATTCAACTCAAACACCAGGCGCCACTCGTCCAGATCGCCGTTTAGACAGCCGAGTCGTTCCCGGAAGGGCGTCTTCGGACTGACGGCCGCGTTGTTGACCAGCGCCTCCAGCGGCGCCTGGTCGGTTAGATCTTGAACCTGATCGACAAAGGCCTGCAGAGAGCGCCGGTCGGCGAGGTCGCAAGTGATATGATGGGTCCAGTTGCGGTCGCGACGACAGTCCTCCGGAATGGGCTCGCGCGAACAGGTGATCACCCGCCAGCCCTCGTCGGAAAAGCGCTTGACCGTGGCGTGTCCGATGCCACGGCTGGCCCCGGTCAAGATCACCGTGGGCCGGTGATTGGCGTTGTCGCCGCTTGGTCCGCGTTGCTGGGCGGTGCTGCCATCGGGAGGTGTCATGTCGACGACGATACACCAGCTGCCATTGGCCCACCTAGCTGAAATCGGATGGCTGCAGTGCACTGGGTCGCAGGCTGCCGTTCTGCGAAGGACTCGCTTTGCCGATCGTAAAGGAGTAGATAAGGAGAGTTCGTTCTGACTGAGGGAACGCGGATAATGCGTTTTGTGAGCCTTCTTGCAACCTTGGCCCTGGTGCTTGGCGCCTGTGCTGGTAGCCAGACTCCGGGTGGCGTCGCCATCACCGGAATCGGCGACACGCCGGCCCAGCCCTCGAGCGATCAGGTCGTCCTGGCGATGCAGGAGCGCCTGGAGCGCGAGCCGATGCTGCTTTGCCCCGGCGTTTCGCTCACCTCTTCTTGCGAGTGGATCGAAAAGGGCGATCAATCGGCGCTGTTCCCGCCGGAGATCGGCATTCGCGTCGCCAGCCCCGTGCCGCTTGCCGGAGTTGAGCTGGAGACCAATCCGCAGAACTGGGAAATCTGCTATCGCCTGGAGGGCAGCGACACACTCTATGTGACGCGGCTGTCTGCGCAGGAGTTGGGGATAACTCAGCCGACGGAAGGTCTGCTTCCCGCTGGCCTGTCAGAGCCCTACCTGCCGACCACACGCACCTTCCATATGGGTGACCCCGGATATGACGCCGTCGCCCATCGCTGCGACGAGGCCCTGACCAACCGTGGCCAAAAGGCACGCGCCTGGTAGCTCTCCGCCCCCGTTATCAGCGGCTATCTCGCTGTGATGCTTGCTAAATCGACATTTGCTCCGCAGACTAGGACGCCGATGCGCTCGCCCTCAGCTGGCGTATAAGCACCCGATAGCAAGGCCGCAAGTGCGGCAGCTCCTCCCGGCTCGACGGCAATGCGGCAATCCTGCCAGAGCAGTGCTTGCGCCTCTAGGATTGCGGCATCTGGAACCAATACCGACTGGTCTACATAAGCAGCAGCCAGCGCATGGGTCAGCCGGCCGGCCCGCTTCGCGCCCAAGGAGTCCGCGGCGATGGATTGCACCTCCACATCGATAGGGCCGCCGGCATCCAAGGCTTTGTGCATAGCAGCCGAACCCTCCGGCTCGACAGCGACGATCCGCTTGCGTCCGCGAAACCAACTCGCCAAGCCGGCAATAAGGCCGCCGCCACCCACGGCCACCAGCAGGCTGTCCAGGCCCGGCAACTGAGTCTCCCACTCTCGCCCCAAGGTCCCCTGTCCGGCGATGGTCGGCGCAGCGTCATAGGCATGGATGCCGATCGCTCCGCTCTCTTGCTGATAGGCCTCGCAGAGCGCCAGAGCGTCGGCATAGCGAGCGCCGGAAACCACCACCTCTGCACCACTGGCACGAATCCGGGCAAGTTTCGCCGGACTTGCGATCTCGGGCACGAAGATCCTGGCCGGGATTCCCAGGCGTTCGGCGGCAAAGGCCACGGCCGCACCGTGGTTGCCGCCCGAGGCTGCCGCGACTCCGGCCGGTGGCGGCTGGCAGCTGAGTAGGGTGTTGAAGGCACCGCGCGCCTTGAATGAACCGGAATGCTGCAGACACTCCAGCTTCAAGGTCAGCGATCCCGGCAGCCCGAAGGTTCCGAGGCCCGGCTCCAGCAAGGGCGTTGTTCGCACGCGCCCCTCGATGCGCGCGGCCGCTGCCTCGATCTCCTCGGGTCCGGGAAGTGCGTTCGCAGGTACCATCGTGAAGCCCTCGTTGAAGGATCGCCCGCCCCTGTCCTACAAGAGAGCGTCATCGTTTCGAAAGCTGAGATCTCGTCAGGACGCCTATGCTCCGATCGCTCCTTATCCTGCTGCTTCTCTCTCTCCTGCTGTCTGCCTGCGGTCACGCCCGTATCGAAGAACAGGCCGATGCCGGCAGCTGGTCGCGCGAGATGCCAAACCTCTTGCGCCAAACCGCAACGGAGCGAGGCATCCTGGCTTGCCGAAACAGAGAACCCAAGACCGCCCAAGGCGAGCGACCTTGCGCGCCGGTGGATCTCGCCGCTGGCGATAAGATCTATGTCACCACGGCGATCAAACAGGAGCGCGAGCAGCCCGACAGCGGCTTCGAACTCAACTACTATCGCGACGTCTGGACCTTCTGTTTCATCGTCGTGCGCGGCCAGACCTCGACAGAATACCTGGCCGACTTCCGCCGCGGTGTCATCGGGCCTGACCTGCAAGGCCTCGGCAACAGCGCGCCCAGCAGCCCAGCCAAGGTCGTCGTCACCCAGACCGAGGGCTATCGCGACCTGACAGCAAAAAACGGTTGCGATTGGCTATGGAATTTCACCGAGAGTCCACAGGTCGGGTAAGGTGGAAAGAAACTTTCATTCCCTATGACTCGGTCCAAGATGGGCGACATTCAGGATCATTGTGGACAGCGAAGAGGCCAATTCTGTCAACTTTGCCAAAGCTATGGCCGGCTTGACGCTTTTTTCGTTGAAAAACAAATTTTCGCCCCTATTTGGCAGAATCCTCACGTCCATGAGAGCGGCGTGTTACCTTTGTCGTCCATCATATCGGCCAGCAGGCCAGGAGAGAGCGGGACAATAAGGTACCCATTCTAAAGCTTTCCAGACCCCGACTGGCACCCAACCTTTGTTTGCCCCTTGGCAAGAGGAGGAGCAGAAATGCTGATCTATGGAAACATTCTGGACAACAGCCTCTATGGCACCAGCGCCAACGATACAATCTACGGCCTATCAGGCGACGATACGCTGTTCGGCAACACAGGCAATGACACTGCCGTCGGCGGACAGAACAACGACACCATCTACGGCGGCGACAATGCCGACCGCCTCTTCGGAGACAGCGGCAACGATTCCCTCTACGGCAACTCGGGCGTCGATCGCGTCTGGGGTGGCAGTGACCACGACACGCTGTGGGGCGATGACGGCGTAGACACCCTCTTCGGCGATGACGGCAGCGATGCTCTGGGCGGACAGTCCGGCACCAGCACGCTCTACGGTGGGTCCGGCAATGATCTCCTGTACAGTGACCGCTACCTCTACGATACTTACTACTCTCAGTATGCCTATCAATACTATTATTACTATACAAGCTATGTAGACGCGAACGACAAGATGTTCGGCGGATCCGGCTTCGACCAGATTTATGGTGGCGGCGGAAACGACGAACTGCATGCCGGCGATGGTTTCGACAATGTGGAAGGTGAGACCGGCGTCGACACCATATTCGGCGGTTCCGGTCGCGACCGACTGGAAGGCAATGAGCAAAACGACACCATCTATGGCGACTCGGCCAGCGACAGCCTCTTCGGTGGTTCCGGTGACGACCGCATGTTCGGTGGCACTGGCGAAGATGATATTGCAGGTGGTGGCGGCAACGATGATATCCGCGGTGGCAGCGGTCGCGACTATGTCTGGGGCAGCATCGGCGACGACACGGTCCGTGGCCAGGATGCCAACGACAGCATCGACGGCGGCGGCGGTAAGGACTTCCTGCTGGGCGCCAGTGGCGATGACAGACTGATCGGTCAGTCCGGTGCGGACCGCTTGGCTGGCGGCAGCGGCAGAGACAAGCTTTTCGGCGGTGCCAACAACGATCGCCTGAACGGTGGCAGCGGCCAGGATACTATGGCCGGTGGCATGGGCAATGACGCGATCTTCGTCGATACCGAGACCGATATCGTGATCGAAACCGCCGGCGGCGGTCTCTCGGATGTGCTGCGCTCCGATGCCGACGACTACACCTTGAGCGACGGTGCCAACGGCTTCTTCGAGCGCGCCCTGCTCAATCCGGGTGCGGGCGCCGGCGGCTTGCTGGGCAACTCGCTGGGCAACACAATTCTCGGCAACAGCTTCGACAACTTCCTGCGCGGAGCCGACGGCAACGATATCCTGAATGGTCGTGGCGGCCGAGACACGATGAACGGCAACTCCGGCAACGACACCTTTGTCGTGGATACCGCTACCGATCGCGTACGCGAGCAGAATGGCTCCGGTACCGATCTGGTGCGGGCCGAGGTCAGCTTCACCCTGCCGGATGGCTCGGCCTTTGCCTATGTCGAGGATCTGCGGCTGGAGAATGGTTTCGGCAACATCAACGGCACCGGCAACAGCCTGGACAACACGATTGAGGGCAACAGCGGCGACAATCGCCTGGCCGGCAATCAAGGCGAGGATGTGATCGAGGCCGGATTGGGCGACGACACCCTTTTCGGTGGCGCCGGCCAAGACACCATGCGCGGCGAAGGAGGCGACGATTCCATCCATATCGGACAGAACGACGTGGTCTTCGGCGGGTCTGGCAAAGACGATTTCATCTTCAATGGCGGCAACCTTGGCTCCGGTGGGTCCGGTGGACCGGTGATCCGCGACTTCGACGGCGTGCTGGCGAATGGCGCCAACGGTCAGGACAAACTGGTCTTTGCCTCCGGCCTGGAGACCGGATCCTTTGCCTATATCGGCGCTGGCGCCTTCTCTGGCGGCGGCAACTCCGAAGCACGCTTTGCCGGACCGCGGCAGATCCAGGTCGACGAGGATGGCGACGGCAACGTGGATCAGGCCTTCCTGGTCGATGGGGTCACCGCGGCAAACCTGCTGACCAGTTCAGACTTCGTCTGGCTGTAAGACCTCTTTGAGAGGTTCGGCGGCGCACACCAACCAGCGCCCCATGCGAGATCTCTGGCCCGCTGTCTTCGACAGCGGGCCCTTTCTTTGTCCCAGTAGTACAACCTAGACGGACGACCCCCAGACGTCTGGATCGGTCCACTAGGACCAAAGGAAGTCGGCCGAGGTCAACTGCCCGGCCAGGCTGATCCCATTGAGCTTGGCAACCATGTCGATCACGCCGTCTCCGTCTTGGTCGACCTGAAGCTGGTTCTCAGCTGCCTCGAAGCGGGCTTCCGAGTTACCGCCGGCGGTGAAGGCTGCAGCCCCGACATAGGCGAAGCTGCCGACCTCCAAGCCCTCAAAGACCAGGTGATCGCCGGCGCCGGTGCCAACGGCGAGTGCTGCCTCCAAATCCTCGATGATCAGCAAATTGGCGAAGCTGCCGCCGAAGAGGCCACCACCGGTCTCGTCGCCGTTGAAGAGGAAGCTGTCCGAGCCGGAGCCACCCCTGGCACTGTCGCCATTGTTGAACAGCAGGCTATCGTCCCCAGACCCGCCATCCAGTAGATCCGAGACATCGTCGTCTCCCTGTCCATCCAAGACGTCGTCGCGCGCTCCGCCAAAGAGCGAGTCACCGCCGGAGCGCCCGCGCAAAACATCGTCACCCAAACCACCGAAGAGCAGATCGTCACCCAAACCACCGTAAGCCACATCTTCGCCTGAACGGCCAATCAACGTGTCGCCGGCGGAGTTGCCGACCAGCCGCGCACCTCCGGTGGAACTGGTCAAGGTCCGGGCCACCCCATCCTTGACGTTGGACAGCACCTCGACGTTCTCGGCCAAGCTGTAGACCAGGGCCGTGACGAATGCACGGTCGTCGCCGGCGTCGAAGTTCTCGAAGATGCGATCACCGGTATCGTCGACCCAGAAGGTATCGTCGCCGCTGCCTCCGAACAGGTCATCCGCACCACTTTCCCCGTCCAGTCGATCGAAGCCGCTGCCACCGAAGAGACGATCCTCTCCGCTGCCGCCATAGAGCGTGTCTTTACCAATTCCACCGTTGGCATTGTCCTTGCCCTCGCCACCAAACAGCAGATCATTTCCCTGACCGCCGTCCAGATCATCGTCGCCGAGGTCGCCGAAGACGCTGTCGCGCGCACTGCCACCGTTCAGCTTCCCATCGTCGCCTTCGCCGCCATAGAGGCGATCCACCCCGGCATCACCATAGAGCCCATCGTCGTGGCCCTTACCGCCGAAGATGCGGTCATTGCCGGTTCCTCCATAGAAGCCACTGTCTTTGCTGCCGCCCCCATCGAGCCAATCGTCACCATCCGCGCCTCTGAGATCGCTGTCCTCGCCCCCGCGAGAGAAGATGCGATCGTCGCCGCTGCCTCCGTCGAGAGCCAGGTCAGCGCCGGCCCCGGCGTCAATGGTATCGTCGCCGCTGCCACCCTCCGCGGCATCGGCCCCGAAGCCCCCGAAGATCAGATCGCGTCCCAGGCCACCGATTGCCAGATCGTTGCCCGAGTTGCCTTCCAGGACATCGTCACCGGAACCGCCAGCAACGATATCTGCCCCGGTTTCACCTCGCACGAGGTCGTCACCGCTGCCGCCGACGAGGGAGGCATCACTGCCGCTACCGCCACTCAGGGTATCCCTGCCTCGGCCGCCGAAGAGATGGTCGCTGCCGTCGCCACCTTCCAAGATCTGTGCACCGCTGTCGGCAGAGAGAGCATCATTCCCGCTCATCCCATCGACGATCTGGCTACCGCTGTCGACCAGGAGGGTGTCGCCGGCACTACTGCCCAGAGTGCCGATCGCTTCAATTCCCTTTAGCACCACTCCTGCCGGCAAGCCAATGCCGGCTGCAAGCATCAAGCTGTCGACCCCCGAACCACCGAAGAAGCTGTCGCCGACCTGCAGCGCACCGGCGCTGCGGACCCAGAAAACATCGTCACCGGTCAGGCCGGCCAGCGTGTCGGCACCGCTACCACCTTCAAGAATATCGTTACCGCTACGGCCTCGCAGGAAACGATCGTCACCGGACCCGCCATAGAGACGATCGTCGCCGCTGCCGCCGTCGAGACTGCTGTCATTCCCGTCGCCGCCGTAGACGCGGTCGTTGCCGTCATCTCCGGCAAGTCCGCTGTCGTCATCCACGCCACCGAAGAGGCGGTCGTCACCCGATCCACCACTGAGTGCGCCGTCGTCGTCCTCACCGCCGTAAACCAAGTCCGCCCCGCTGTCGCCCATCAGATCGGCGTCGCGACCCGAACCACCGAACAGTAGGTCTGCGCCAAGGCCGCCGTAGAAGAGGCTGTCGTCGCCCTGACCGCCTTCCAAGGTGTCGTCACCAGGACCGCCGAAAAGGGCAAAGTCGCCGCCACTATCGCCCTGGAGCGTGTCGTTGCCGCTGCCTCCCTTCAGGTCGCGATCCAGTCCGCCGCCGCCGCGCAGAGTGTCGACACCGCTGCTACCGTCCAACCGCAGGTCGTTGCCGCGCCCCCCGTCGATCAGGTCGTCGCCATCACCGCCGTCCAGGCGCGAATCGATACCCAAACCACCGAAGAGGCTGTCGTTATCCTCCCCGCCTTGCAGCTCGTCGGCGCCACTATCGCCATAGAGTCTATCTGCACCACTACTGCCATCGGCTTTGTCGTTGCCGCTGCCGGAGAAGAGGCGATCACCGCCATCGCCGCCTTGGATGGTGTCACTGTTGCCCAACCCGTAGAGACGGTCATCGCCGCTCTGGCCGTAAATGCGATCGATGTTGCTGTTGCCAACCAACGAGTCGGCACCAGAGTCGCCAATGAGCGCTTCGTTGAGGGTCAAGATGATCTCGACGTTGGTGATCAGGGCATCGCCCGGCAGGTGCGCGTTGCTCAGCAGGACCAGAGTGTCGATCCCTGATCCGCCATCTATGGTCTCACCGCCGGGGTAGAGTTCACCCAAGCTAGCGATCACGAAAGTGTCGTCGCCAGAGCCGCCGAAGAGGCTATCGACGCCTTCGCCGCCGAAGAGGTCCTTGTCATCACCATCTCCGCCGTAGATGCGGTCGTTGCCTTCATCGCCGACCAGACCTTTGTCGTCGCCGCTGCCGCCGTAGAGGCGGTCGTTCTGTTCGCCGCCGTAGAGCTGGGAATCCTGGCCAGTGCCCCCAAAGAGACGATCGACGCTGGCCCCGCCAAAGAGACTGCGATCGTCACCACTGCCGCCGAAGACGCGATCGACTCCACCACCCCCATAGAGGCCATAGTCGGCGCCGGTGCTGCCCATGACGCTGTCGTTGCCCGCGCCCCCGAAGAGGCCGCCGTCATCGCCGCGGTCGCCGTCCACGCTGTCATCGCCGCTGCCACCATCCAAGGTGCGGTCAGCGCCTTCTCCGCCGAAAACCGCATCGGCGCCCGAGTCGCCGAGGAGCGAGGTGTCACTCGCGCCACCGCCATATACGCGATCCTCATCCATCCCGCCACGGAGCGTCTGGTCTGCACCGCTGTCGCCGAAGAGGGTGTCGCGGCCGTCGAGACCATAGAAGATCTGATCGCTACCCGATCCACCGTAGGCCGTATCGTCGGCAGCTGCGCCGACGAGTCTGACGTCGTTCCCATCACCGGCACGCAGGGTATCGTCGCCCTCACCGCCATTCAGATCGAAATCCTGACCGAGGCCGGCGTCGATCAGATCATCGCCCGCGGAGCCGAACAAGAGGCTATCGTCGCCGCTGCCACCGACAATCTCGTCGTTACCTGCGCCACCCCACAAGAGGTAGTCGCTGCCGCTGCCGCCGAAGATACTATCGCTGCCACTGCCGCCGGAAAGCGATGTGTCGTCACCGGCATCGCCATAGAGCGTGTCTTGACCGGAATCACCCGCCAGAAAGCGATCGTCACCCGAACCGGCGAAAATGAGATCGTTTCCGCCTTCGCCACGCATCAGCAGTTCACCGCCGCTACCGCCATAGATGCGATCCTGACCATCGCCACCGAAGAACTGCGAATCTATGCCAGCACCACCATAAAGCAGATCATCGCCGTCATCGCCACGCAGGTCGAAGTCGTTGCCATTGCCGCCGCGAACGATATCGTTTCCTGTTCCAGCCCGCAGATTGACGTCGTCGCCCTCGCCACCCTCGATCAGGTCGTCGCCATCTTCACCAGCAAGGAACTGGTCGTCGGAGTCTCCGCCGAAGATGCTGTCGTCGCCCGCAGAGCCGAACAGAGAGCGATCGAGATCATCGCCGCCATAAATCAGATCGTTTCCACTGCCGCCATAAAGGCTGATATCCCCGCCGCTGTCTCCGTGTATGCGATCTTGATCGTCTCCGCCCGATAGGGCCGTGTCGTTTCCGCTGCCTCCATAAACACGGTCGTCACCCGCAGAGCCGAACAGAGAGTGATCGAGACCATCGCCGCCATAAATCAGATCGTTTCCGTTGCCACCAAAGAGGCTGGTATCCCCGCCGCTGTCCCCATGTATGCGATCTTGATCGTCTCCGCCCGATAGGGCCGTGTCGTCACCGCTGCCACCATAGACACGGTCGTCGCCCGAAGAGCCGAATAGAGAGTGATCGAGACCATCTCCGCCGCGAAGCGTGTCCGCTCCAGAGCCACCCAAGAGGATACGATCGCTCCCTGATCCGCCATCCACCAGATCCGCAAGATATCCGCCTTCAAGCTGCCTGTCGTCACCGGAGCCGCCATAAACGCGGTCGTTACCGTCACCGCCAAAGACGGCCGTGTCGCCGTCCTCACCGCCGTAGACGCGGTCGTTGCCCTCATTGCCTCTCAGGCTGATGTCGCGCCCCGAGCCGCCGCGAACCGTATCGTCACCGACGCCGCCCCTGAGGAAGAAATCACCCTTGCTGCCACCGTCTACAAGATCGTTTCCGTCACCTCCATCGAGCACAGCATCGTAACCCTGGCCACCATAAATGCGATCATCGCCTAGCTCTCCCCGAAGGGCCGTGTCGCCATCCCCGTCGCCATAGATTAGATCATTACCGTCACCGCCGCCGAGTGCGATTTCCGCGCCAGCTCCGCCAAAGATGCGGTCGTCGCCTTCGCCTCCGAAGAGCGAGCGATCGTCGCCTGAGAGTGCGAGAATGAGATCGTCGAGGCTTTGGCCCAGTAGACTGGCATCCTTGCCGCTGGTGCCCTGGATCAGAATGGTCTCGACCGAGAGGACGCTGGCACCGCTGCGCAGAGTGGCGTTTCCGAAAAAGAGCAGCGTGTCATCACCGCTGCCGCCGTCGAAGACCTCTCCACCGGAGACGAGATCGCCCTGCGAGGCGACCACCAGCAGGTCGGCGCCCGATCCGCCAAAGAGGCTGTCGAGGCCGGAACTGCCAATCAGCGAGACATCATCGCCCGCACCACCGAAGACCGCGTCGTCCCCGTCCTCGCCCCACAGATTGGTATCGTCGCCTTCGCCGCCGTAGATCAGATCCTGGTCGCTACCGCCGAGCAGCAGCGTGTCGGCCTCCGCATCGCCAAAGATGCTGTCGTCGCCGGCAAAACCACGCAGGTCGAAGTCCTTGCCCGCGCCACCGCGCAATATGTCCGCTCCGTCATCGCCCCAGAGGTTGAAATCATCTCCGGAACCGCCGTGCAGCACATCGTCGCCTTGCGATCCGCGGACAATCAAATCTGCGCCACTGCCGCCATAGATCGTATCGTTTCCGCTACCGCCCTGGAGCTGGTAGTCATCGCCCAAACCGGCGTCGATGATGTCGTCGCCACCGCAACCCTGCAGGACGCTGTCGGCGCCGCTGTCACCGTAGAGGCGATCCTGACCAGTCTCGCCCACGAGAGTGCGATCGTCCCCCGATCCTCCGAAGATGCTGTCGTCGGCGTTGCCGCCATTCAAGTGGTTGTCATTGCCATCGCCACCGCGCAGCGTATCGGCACCTTCATTGCCTTCGAGAGACTGATCGTTGCCGGTTCCTCCTTCGACCAGGTCATCACCGGCACCACCCGATAGAACGCTGTCTTCGCCGTCTTCGCCGTAGACTCGGTCCTTTCCGCTGCCGCCCAAGAGACTGGTATCGTCCCCTGCGCCGCCATAGACCCGATCGTCGCCGCTGCTGCCCAACAGGCTGGTGTCGTTGCCGTTGAGGCCCAGGACCGTGTCGGCCAAACTTGTGCCTATGAGGCCGTTGTCGTCGTTGCTGCTGCCCTGCACCAGGATGGTCTCGGCGGAGAGGACGCTGGCGCCGCTCCGCAGGGTCGCGCCGTTCAGGATCAAAAGAGTGTCGGCCCCCGAACCGCCGTCGAAGAGTTCACCACCAGAAACCAATTCACCTTGCGATTGGATCAGCAGGAGGTCGGCCCCGGAGCCACCGAATAGACTGTCTAAGCCCTGCCCGCCGACAAGCGAGACATCGTCGCCCTGGCCGCCGTAGACAAGGTCGTCTCCAATTTCTCCAAGGAGGACACTGTCATTACCCTCGTCACCGAAGATGCTGTCGTTTCCACCACCGCCCCAGAGGTAGGTATCGCTACCGCTGTCGCCCGAGACGCCGTCCTGCCCCCCGCTTCCAACCAAGTAACGGTCACTGCCTGATCCGCCATAGATGCGATCATCTCCATTGTCACCGGCCAGACGGGCGTCGTTTCCAACATTCCCGCGTAACGTGTCGGCTCCCGCTCCGCCTTTGAATCCTTCGTCGCCGCCGGCTCCACCGTCGATGAGATCATCCCCATCGTCCCCGTAGTGAATAAAGTCGGATCCGTTGCCGAGGTAGATTCGGTCATTGCCGCTGCCACCGTAGTGAAAACCGTCATTGCCGTTGCCGCCGTAGAGCCAATCGTCCCCACTCTCACCGTGAAAGTTGTAGTCGATGCCATCATAGCCAAAGAGACTGTCGGCACCGATACCCCCAAAAAGATACTGATCATTGCCATCATCGCCAAATATGACGTCATCGCCGATCTGTCCGAACAAGGAGACATCCGCTCCACTGAGCGCAGACATGATGTCGTTCAAGCTGCCGCCGGTGAGCCCGGTGTCGTTGCCGCTGGTGCCCAGCAAGGCGGTACTCAGGTTCTCCACTGAGACCAGACTGACGCCACTGGCGAGTGTCACGCCCTGAGCCAGCAGCAAGGTATCCACCCCGGAGCCACCATCGAAGACTTCACCGCCCGAAACCAGGTCGCCTTGCGAGCGCACCACCATCAGATCGTTGCCGGATCCACCGAAGAGGCTGTCGCGACCCTTGTCGCTTACCAGAGAGACGTCGTCACCCGCTCCGCCAAAGACGCTATCGTCCCCAGTTCCGCCGGCTAGATTGGTATCGTCTCCAAGCCCTCCGTAGAGCGTATCAATCCCGCCGGAACCATAAAGATCGCTGTCGGCTCCGCTTGCGCCCTTGAGAAGGTCGTCGCCGTCCCCACCATAGAGAGAGGCGTCGCCGCCGCTGCCGCCATCGACCAGATCGTCCCCGGTTCCGCCGGCTAGATTGGTGTCGTCTCCAAGCCCACCGTAGAGCGTGTCAATCCCGCTCGCGCCATAGAGGTCGTTGTCGGCTCCGCTAGCACCCTTGAGAAGGTCATCGCCGTCTCCACCATCAAGGGAGGCGTCGCTGCCGCTGCCGCCATCGACCAGATCGTCGTTGCTCGCGCCGAACAGCGCGCGATCATCGCCCTCGCCACCATAGACAGAGTCGTCACCATCGCCACCGTAGAGCTGAGTGTCGCCATCGGCGCCACCATAAACGGAGTCGGCACCAGCATCGCCGAAGAGGTGAAGATCCGCGCCCGCTCCGCCCTCGATCTTGTCTCTGTTGTTGCCGCCGTAGAGGGATTGGTCGGATCCACTGCCGCCATAGAGACGATCATCGCCCTTTACGCCATAAAGCAGACTATCGGCGCCGCTGCCGCCGTCGAGCAAGTCGTTGAGGAGTGTCCCTGAATCGTACCGGTTTTCTCCATAGAGTCTCACGTCGTCCCCATCACCGCCGTAGACGAAATCGTCACCCGAACGGCCGCCGAGGTAGGCATCGTTACCGCTACCACCGTAGATCCTATCTTGGTTGGTGCCGTTACCAAAACCACCGCCGAGTCCGCTATCGTCCCCGGAACCGCCCTCAATGATGTCGTCGCCGCCGCCGCCGAAGAGACCCCGGTCGTCGCCATGACCGCCGAAGAGCTGGTCTTCGCCGTTTCCTCCGGAGAACGAGGAGTCGGCACCACTGCCGCCATAGATGAGGTCCTTGCCACTGTCGAGGTCCGTGGTGCCGGACAATAGGCCGCCCCGCAGGAAGGTATCCCCGCCAGATCCGCCGAAGAGCGTATCGTCGCCGAGGCCACCGAAGAGGGTGTAATCGTCGCCCTCGTTGCCTTCGATGCGATCGTCACCATTGTCGCCGCGCAGGCTGGTGTCGTTGCCGGCACCGCCGCGAATGAGATCTGCCTCGCTGCCGCCGGTCAGAAAGAAATCGTCGCCCTCGTCGCCGAAGAGGGAATCGGAACCCGCGCCACCTTGGAAAAAGCGATCTGCACCGGACCCGCCATAGATTGTATCCTTGTCGTCAACCTGATCGATGCCAGTGTTTCCAAGGAAGCTCTCGTTACCGCTACCACCGAGAACCAGATCAGCGCCCGAGCTGCCGTATAGGAAACTGTCGTCTCCAAGACCGCCGAAAAGGGAATCGCTTCCGCTTCCGCCGTCGAGACTGACATCTGCGCCCTCACCGCCGTAGAGCCGATCGTCTCCACCACCCTTGTCTTCCAGTGCGTCGGCGCCACTGTCACCATAGACTCGGTCGTCGCCGCTGCCGCCGTCCAAACCCTGGTCGTCTCCAAGCCCGCCGAAAACCCAGTCTTGACCACTACCGCCATCGAGCAGTTGATCGTCACCGACACCGCCGAAGAGGCTGTCATCACCGCCGTTCCCATAGAGACTGTCGGAAGCGCTTTCGCCATAGATAGCCTCGCCGCGGCTGCCGCCATTGATGAGATCCGGGCCCGTATCCCCGAAAATCAAAATGGTCTCGATGCTGACCAGCGTGATCTGTGGGTCCGGCTCAGCCCCATTCACGAAGATCACGGTATCATTGCCAGCACCGCCATAGTAGGAGTCGCCCAGAGGGCCGATGTATCCCGGTTCGCTGATGGAAAAGATATCATCACCGCTACCGCCATAGACGGAGTCACTGCCGGAACCGCCGGTCAGGACATAGTCGTGACCACTGCCGCCGACCACGCGGTCATTCCCGGATCCACCAACGATCTGGCTGTCGTCCCCGACACCACCGTAAAGCGCATCATCGCCATCGTCGCCTATCAGAGCGTCGTCGCTACCGTCGCCGCCGAAGAGCGTGTCGCGACCATAGCCGCCGAAGAGTCCGAAGTCGGCACCACTGCCGCCGTAGAGCATATCGTCGCCGAGGTACCCGACCAAAAGGCTATCGTCGCCCGCATCTCCCTGCAGTCGGTCGTTTCCGCTGGCTCCCGAAAGCTGGAGATCCTCGCCCTCTCCGCCGAAGATCGTGTCGTTGCCCTTGTCTCCAATGAGGTAGCTGTCGCCCTCACCAGCGCCGTAGATGAGATCGTCACCCTCTCCACCATAAAGGAAGCTGTCATTGGCTTCGCCACCATAGAGGCGATCCTTGCCGCTGCCACCACTGAGGCTGATGTCGGCACCGCTCTCGCCCTCCAAGCGGTCGTCGCCGTCGCCGCCGATGATGCTGAGATCGCTGCCCGAACCGCCGAAGATGGAGTCGTCACCTTCGCCGCCGATCAGGCTGAGATCGCTGCCCAAACCGCCGAAGACCGAGTCGTCGCCGGTCTGACCCAAGAGAGAGGTGTCGTTCCCCTCCCCACCACGCAAAGTGTCGGAAAGACTGCCGCCAACCAGGTTGGTGTCCTCGCCGATACCGCCATAGAGACTGTCCAGCCCGTCTCCGCCAAACAGTCCGATATCCTGCCCGGCACCACCAAAAACACCGCCGCCACCGTAGTAGTTCGCCAGGAGATTGTCGTCGCCACTGCCACCATAGACTTGGTCGATACCGCTGCCGCCGTAGAGCCCGAAGTCGTCGCCGTCGTCGCCGCCGATCTGGTCATCGCCGGCGTTGCCGCGCAGGAAGCTGTCGCCACCGCTGCCGCCCTGGAGGCTATCGGCACCGCTGTTGCCGTCCAACTGCAGGTCGGCGCCGCTGCCGCCATAGACCCGGTCCTGACCGCACCCCCCGACCAGCGCTGCATCGTCTCCAAGACTGCCGTCGATCAGGTCATCGCCGTCACCACCGTAGAGCTTGGTGTCACTGCCGAGCCCGCCGTAAACGCTGTCGTTGCCGCTCTGTCCATAGAGGCCGTTATCGATACCGCTGGCGCCGAAGAGGCTGTCGGCACCATCCCCGCCAGATAGGCTGGTGTCGTTACCGCTACCGCCGACTACGCCATCATCGCCTTCGCCACCGTCAAGAACAATGTCATCACCATCGCCGCCCTCCACGCGATCTTCGCCCAGACCGCCGAAGAGAGACGTGTCGTTCCCTTCGGCACCGAAAACGCTGTCCGCTCCATCCTCGCCAGCCAGAAAGGAGTCGAAGCCGGCGTCGCCATAGACCAGGTCATCCCCCGACCCACCGAACAAGACCGAGTCGGCGCCAACACCGCCAAAGACGCGATCGTTCTCGCTCTCGCCATAAAGACCTTGGTCGTTGTTGCCGCCGCCGTATATGCTATCGTCGCCGCCCCCGCCGACCAGCGAGCCGTCTTCCCCAAGACCGCCGTCGATGACATCGTTGCCGTTCAGGCCCAACAGCGAAGTGTCATCCCCCTCGCCGCCGAACAGGCTGTCGTCCCCGGCATCTCCTTGAAGAAGGTCCGTACCGTTTCCACCATAGAGGCTGTCGTTGTCCTCACCGCCATAGAGACTGTCGTTCCCCGACACCCCGAAGAGCGTGTCCGCCAAGGCGTAACCGAGAATCTCATCCGCTGCACTCGTCCCGGTGAGGCTGTCCGCCGCCGGTCCGCCATAGATCTTTGCCATCGTAGTCCCCTCAGTTGCCTGTCGGCAAAACCTGCCCACCGTCACCTTAACGTCTCATGGCGCTTGCGCCAACAAACAAATTGCCCATTCTGCCGAAAACAGCAAATGAACCTCAAATACCTCGACCTGTTATAGTCTCCTGAGCAAGTCAACCTAACCTTATGATCAGGTTAACCTCACCATTTGGCCAGGCCAACCTAACCTTTTGGTTAGGTTAATCTCACCTTTTGGTCAGGTTATCACTATGAGAACCCGAGAATCAGCAGCGAAAGAGTGAGCCTAGATCTGGGCTCGGAGCAAATCGACCGTGCCATGACACGGGACAGGAGCAAGCGTTTCGGCATATCCCGGGAGCCCATCCTGACCGCCTGCCAGGGCTTAGGTCGACTGCAAGAGCCTGGAGGAAAGATGGACACAGCGGGTCATCGCCGGCAACGACTTCGTCCCCGCTTCGTCATACTAGGCAGAGGAAATCGCTGGCCGTTGAGCGGTTCGAAAAGATCAGGCTGTAGATGGGGAAGGTCGTATCGGCGCTTGCGTCGCCGTTGCTGTCGACCTTCACCAAGCGTCTGCGGCAAAGCGTGCCTCTGATTGTCCAGCGTAGAACCTCGCCTTTCGTCCCCCCTGAGTCGGCTTGATCGAGGTCTCGGCCCGAGCGCGATGTTCCCAACAACGAACGATCGCCCCATCTCAGCAATTATAGCATGCAAGTCACCGCCCTTGCCGTGAAACGCGTGTAACTAAAAAAGGCAACAACACATACAGTTTTTACATCAGAAAAGTGCCTAATTTATTAAAACTTTCTCGACACTTTGAACAAGTGTACAGGTTTGAGACCGACTTCAAATACACGGCATCGGCCCGCATCGCTGCAGGAGCGACGACGAGGAGGAGCTTCGGGAGACAGCGACCCACAGGCCCGACGTGACATGGCATGCTGTTTTTGACAAAGAACTAAGCATAACCGACATTGCGGCAGGACAGGCGATCCCGGCAGGGGGCAAGCAGATGCAACTCTTGAAACCGAACGCGGAACAGGCGGCCGTCGGCCTTCGGGCCATGAAGGCCGTGGCGCTGGCAGGCGGCGGGTTCGGCCCCGCCGCAACAGCGATGATTGCGGCGGCCCAGCGCACCTTCCTAGGCACCGATCTCGCGTTCGAAGATCTCGATCCGGCCACATCGGAAGAACTGGCTCAGGCTTTCGAAGATCCCGCGCTGGCACGGCAAATCGTTCAGGGCATGGTCTTACTGGCCATTGCCGACGATTCGCCGAAACCGGCAAGGATGGCCAAGATTGCCGCGTTCGCACAGGCGCTGAAGGTCGACGAGCCAGGGCTCAAGGCCATCCAAGAATTGGCCGAGCGGCACATGATGCTGTTCCGCATCGACTTCTATCGCCGCTCTCACATCACCGCGACGTTTCAGCAACAGTATCGCCGCTATGGCTTGGCCGGGCTGGTCAAGGGGATCGGCGGACTGCGCGGCCTGCTCGAGGATGCAACGATCGCTGCACGCTACCAGGCTCTGGGCGACTTGCCGCCGGACAGTCTGGGTCATGCCTTCTTCGCGCACTGTCGCAGCCACGGTTTCAGCTTTCCCGGCGAGAAACAGGGCTTTCCGGAAGCGGCGGTCTATCACGACTTCACCCATGTGCTCTCCGGCTACGGCACCGATGCGGAAGGTGAGATGCAGGTCGGCGCCTTTCAGGCAGCCTATATGCAGAGCAATCCCTACTTCGTGCTGCTCTTCGTCATGCTGACCTTCGGTGCAGGCCTGAACGTAACCCCGGTACCGCAGCAGGAAATCCACAGCACGCTCGCACTGGAGGGGATCGCCGATCGCTTCTTCGAGGCCTCCGAGCGCGGCTCCAAGGTCAAGATCGACCTGTCCAAGGGCTGGGATCACTGGGCCTGGGTGGAAAAGCCGCTGGAGGCCGCCCGCCTTGAGCTTGGCATCGAGCCGCCAAAGGGTGGCTACCTCTACCCGCCACATTGGACAAAAAGAGGCACTTGACCTCGGCCACGGCAGCCTGTCCGATTGGACCAACGTTCAATCAAGACGCTGAGGGCCTATGTCTCGCGATCCCCGCTACGATGTCCTGTTCCAGCCGCTGAAGATCGGCCCGGTCACCGCGAAGAACCGCTTCTATCAAGTCCCGCACTGCACCGGCAGCGGCTGGGCGCGCCCGCGCACTCTGGCGGGCTTGCGCGAGTCCAAGGCCGAGGGCGGCTGGGCCGTGGTGAACACCGAGTATTGCTCGATCCACCCGGCCAGCGACGATACCCCCTACCTTTGCGCCACGCTCTGGGACAAGGGCGATATCAAGGCGCATGCACTGATGACCGAAAAGGTGCATGCACATGGCGCATTAGCCGGGGCTGAGCTTTGGGTCGGCGGCGCGCGCAGCGCCAACATGATTACCCGCGAGGTGGCGATGGGCGTCACCTCCATGCCCAACACCACCGGCGACCCCTTCCAGACCCGGGCGATGGACAAGGCCGACATCCGCGAGCTGCGCCGCTGGCACCGCAACGCCGCCCTGCGCGCCAAAGAGGCCGGCTTCGACATCGTCTATGTCTATGCCACGCACGGCTACCTGCTCTCGCAGTTCATGTCGCGGGTCCACAACACGCGGGTCGACGAGTATGGCGGTTGTCTCGAAAACCGGGTTCGCATCGTCCGCGAGTTAATCGAAGAGACCAAGGAGGCAGTGGGCGACAGCCTTGGCGTCGCGGTGCGATTCTCGGCAGAGACGAACGGTGGTTATCAGGGCGGCGACGGCAATCCCATGCCCGGCGAGACCGAGGATATGTTCGGCATCCTGGGAGAGCTGCCCGACCTCTGGGACATCAACGTCAACGACTATTCGCTAGAGATGGGTCTTTCGCGCTTCGTACCGGAAGGCGCGCTCGAGCCCTATGTCTCTGCCATCAAGGCGATGACCAGCAAACCGGTGGTCTCGGTGGGTCGCTTCACATCGCCCGACACCATGGCCAGCCAGATCAAGCGTGGCGTGCTCGACATGATCGGGGCGGCACGACCCTCGATCGCCGATCCCTTCCTGCCCAAGAAAATCGACGAAGGTCGACTGGAGGACATCCGCGAGTGTATTGGCTGCAATGTCTGCTATGTCGGCGACGGCAAGGCCTTCCCGATCCGCTGCACCCAGAACCCGACGATGAGCGAGGAATGGCGACGCGGCTGGCATGCCGAGCGCGTGCCGCCGCGCGGCTCCGACACGCAGGTGCTCATCGTCGGCGCCGGTCCGGCCGGTCTGGAGGCAGCCCATGCGCTTGGCAAACGCGGCTACCGCGTGGCCCTGGCCGAAGCCAGCCGAGAGCTGGGTGGTCGGGTGATCCGGGAATCAAAGCTGCCCGGCCTGACGCAGTGGATTCGCGTGCGCGACTATCGCCAACAGCAGATTGACAAGCTGGACAATGTGGAGGTCTATCGCGAGAGCAGGCTTTCTGCCAAGGACGTCCTGGACTTCGGCGCCGACCATGTGGCCCTTGCCACCGGCGCCACCTGGCGGGCCGACGGCTTCGGCATCAGCAATCCCGGCGGCATCGCCGGCCTGGCGGAAGGTGCGGAGGTTCTGACGCCCGACGACATCATGGCCGGCAGACTGCCCAGCGGCCCGGCCCTGATCTTCGACGACGACAACTACTACATGGCCAGCGTCCTGGCCGAGCGGCTGAGGGCCGAGAACATCCCCGTCACCTTCGTCACGGCCGAGGACTCGGTCTGCAGTTGGGGCACCTATACCTACGACCGCTGGCGGGCCCGGACGCGGTTGATGGAACTGGGCGTGAAACTCGTCGTCTCGCACAGCTTGACCAGCTTCGATGGCGCGCAGGCCAGCCTCGCTTGCGCCTACAGCGGTCGCGAGATGCAGGTCGCCGCACAGTCGCTGCTGCTCGTGACCGCGAGACGGCCCGAGGATGGCCTCTACCACGCACTCAAAGCCAAGATTGACGAAGGCGCGAACGGCGTGCCCGCCTCGTTGAAGCGTATCGGTGATTGCGAGGCACCGGCGATCATTGCAGCAGCCGTCTATTCCGGCCATCGCTATGCCCGCGAACTGGACAATCCCCCCGATCCCGACAACCCGCTGAAACACGACCGGATCTTCTTCGAGGAGGAGATGGCGTCATGACTGCCGAGAAGCCCGTCGCCGAGACCTGGTTCTCGATCGAGGCCTATCCGGGCGTGCTGCGCTTTCGCGAGCACAACATCGATTCCTATGCCGTCGGCGATCTTTGGCTGCTACGCGGCTCGGAGTGCGCGCTCTTGATCGACACCGGTTCCGGCATCGTCTCGCCGGAACCCTTGGTAAGCGCGGTGGCCGACATGCCGGTGACAGCAGTCGCATTGAACTCCTACTACGACCACGCCGGCGGTTGGTCGGCCTTTGCCGAACGTGCCTGCCATCCGCTGGATGCGCCGGCGCTGGCCAAGCCGATGGAAGAGAACGCCACCTTCGGGACCTATCTGAACGAAGGCACGCTTTGGGCCCTGCCCCATGCCGGCTACAGCCTGGACGACTACACCCTGGCGCCAGCTGCGCCGACCCGCTTGGTCGAGGACGGCGACATCTTTGACCTGGGCGACCGCACGGTCGAGGTCTTGCATGTTCCGGGACGTTCGCCCGGCGGGCTGGCGCTCTTCGAAGCAGCGACCGGTAGCCTCTTCACCAGCGACATGCTCTTCGACGGCGACCACGGCCCCTCCTGGCCACCACCGGAACCCGAGGCCTATTGCATGAGCCTGGAGCGGATGCGCGCCTTGGCCTTTCGGTCGGTCTACCCAGGCCACTACGGCACGGTTAATCGCGCAAGAGCGCTCGTGGTGATCGACGCGCAGCTCGCCACCCTTCGGCGAAGGTGATGCCTGTGTCGGGTGCATCTGAAGACGCAATTCGTAGCCCTCCAGCAGGAGCCAGGGCGCTTTTCTGGCCGGAGGGTTCCTTTTTCAAAGACCGGCCCCCTGTCCAACGACAGGTCCCCACCGAGTGGGCGAATAGGCGTCCGACGCTAACCAAATCGCCCCTTCTCCAACGCGTTTTCTGGTTCTGTCAGTTGCACTCGAACCGAGCCTCATGGAAGCTCTTGGTCATCAATCGGATCGAAATGGGGAATCCCGGACTCAGGAATCTCTGCGCGTGATGGAGGCGCTGGCGACGACGGTGTCTTCGGCGGCGATGTCGGAGTCTTCGGCGGCGACGGAGGGGATGTCATGCGTGTCGGCTCCAGCGATGACCTCTTTCTTCAGCGGCAGTGGCCGGGACAGGCTTTATGGCGGAAGTGGTGATGATCTTCTTTGTATCGCCAGCCAGTGTGAAGTGGCCGCCGGCAAGACCTAGGACGGCGGCGATGGAACCGACACCTTGCTGATTGCCGCGGGCGTTACCCAGCCTGGCGCCGTGACGGTTACCAACTTCGAGGCCATCATTTACGGATAGGATCGAGGGCGGCGCGTTTTGTGCTCGCCGTGCCGCCTCGGGACACAGGGAGGTTCAACCGAAGGGGCGAGTGCGTCGAATCTATAAACATTCATCCATTTCAATTCCATGAAGCATTGCAACCCTTTGCGACCATCCATGGACCCACTGCGCCGATAGGTATACAATTTCACACACTGATAATGCATCTATCAGTTCGATTTTGGAGACAAGATACAGCATGGCCGTCCTCTATGGAAGCGCGGGAGAGAACAACACCCTCTCGGGGACCAATCAAGTCGACACGATTTATGGGCTGAGCGGCAGCGACCTGCTCTACGGGCTGGCCGGCAACGATAGCCTCTTCGGTGGCAGTGGGAAAGATCAAGGCCTCTTTGGAGGTCAAGGCGCCGACCGTCTTTTCGGCGACCAAGGAAATGACACCTTCCACTTCGGGAGAACGGGGAATGACCGGATCTACGGTGGCGATGGCTCCGATAGCTTCCTGTTCGGCAGTGACGGCGGCGATCGACTCTTCGGCGGCAGCGGGAACGATCAGAGTCTCTTTGGCGGTAACGGTAACGACAGGATCTACGGAGGCCTGGGTAATGACGTCACCCTCCAGGGCGGCAGCGGTGCCGATACCCTCTCTGGCGACAGCGGTAACGACCGGCGCTTCTTCGGTGGCAGTGGGGATGACAGCATCGACGGCGGCAGCGGTGCGGACTCGATTTTCCGAGGCAATGACGGCGCTGATACGATCTCTGGCGATACCGGCAGCGACGCGACCTTCTTCGGGGGCAGTGGCGCAGACCTGCTTGAAGGCCAGGGCGGAGACGATGCCAATCTCGCCGGCAACAGCGGCAACGACAATATTCAGGGCGGCTTTGGAGACGACAACCTGCTGCTTGGCCAAGACGGCAACGATGCGATTAACGGCGGTAGGGGGGCGGATGTCGCACTCTATGGAGGCAACGGCGCCGACCAAATACGCGGTGGCAGCGGCATCGACGCTTCGCTGAAGGGTGACAGAGGGAACGATGCACTCTTCGGCGATAGCGGCGCGGACGGGCTTATCGAAGGCGGGTCGGGTGATGACCTGATTCACGGCGGAGAAGACGACGATACGCTGCTCTATGGCGGTAATGGTGCCGATCAGGTCTATGGTGGCCAAGGTCAAGACGTCCTCTTCGGAGGCAGCGGTAACGACTCTTCGTTCGACGGAGGCATCGGCGCCGATCGCATCTATGGCGGCAGCGGCGGAGATCTGAGCCTCCACGGTGCCGAGGGAGACGACACGATCCATGGAGAGGAGGGAAGCGACACCAGCTTTGCAGGCGGAAGCGGAGACGACACACTTTCCCTCGGCGACGATGTCGATCGCTTTCATTATGGTGGCAGCGGCGACGATTTCATTTGCGGCGGCTCGGGCAGTGACGTTCTCCTCGCCGGTCTACGGGGTAACGACCGCGTCTCAGGCGGTATCGGCAACGACACTCTTCTTGCCGGCGGTGATGGCGATGATGTCGTCACGGGCGATGACGGTAACGACACCAGTCTTGAAGGCGGGTCCGCCAATGACACCATCTTTGGCGGTACCGGAAATGACGCGGCCCTCTTCGGGGACGCCAACAACGACATCGTCTATGGAGGCAGCGGCGACGATCGATCGCTCTATGGCTCGGCAGGGAATGACACCCTCAGGGGCAATAGTGGCAATGATATTCAACTTATCGGCAGTTTTGGAAACGATAAGGTCTATGGTGATTCGGGGGCCGACAACAGCCTCTTCGGCGATTTCGGCAACGACAGTGTCTTTGGTGGGAGTGGCGCCGATGTCTATCTTTCAGGCGGCCGGGGCAGAGATTCCGTATTCGGTGGCGCGGGTGACGACACCTCCATCTTGGGCGCCAGCGGTTCCGATTATCTCTCCGGCGGCCTAGGCAAGGATACGAGCGTCTTCGGCAACAGTGGCGACGATCACCTCGTCGGCGGTGAGGGCGACGATACCTTCCTTTTGGGCAGCGACGGCAGCGACAGCCTCTATGGGGGAACAGGCGAGGAGTTGAGCCTGGACGGAGGGACCGGTGCCGATTATGTCTTCGGCGGAAGCGGGACAGACGCCTTCCTCGTCGGCGGCGAGGCAGACGATGCCCTCTATGGCGACGACGGCGGCGACTCGCTGTTCGAAGGTGGTGCCGACAACGACCGCCTCTTCGGTGGCAATGGCAATGACTATCAGTTCCTAGGGAACAGCGACGACGACCGCATTTACGGTGACAAAGGCGTCGATAACTATTTCTTCGGCGGCAGCGACGACGATGACCTCTTTGGCGGTTCTGGGAACGACTATCGCTTCGATGGGGACGATGGAAACGATAGCCTTCTCGGCGATAGCGGCGACGACTACAACTTCAACGGAGAGGCCGGCGAAGATCGCCTCTTCGGTGGCAATGGCAGTGATAGCTCCTTCTTCGGCGGCAATGGTGACGATGTAATCTACGGCGGCTTGGGCAAGGAACGCAATCTCGACGGCGGTTCGGGCGACGACCGGATCTTTGGAGGCAGCGGAGCTGACCTTTCTCTGTTCGGCGAGGCGGGTGACGACTATCTGTCCGGCGACAGCGGCGAGGACCGCCTCTTTTACGGGGGCGATGGAAGCGACACCGCCAGAGGTGGGGACGGCAGTGACGGCTTCCTCTTCGGTGAAAGCGGAAACGACTACTTCTATGGCGGGCTTGGGGGCGATGCTGGTCTCTTTGGGGGTGCGGGCAACGATCTGATCGAGGGTGGCAGCGACGTCGACAGCATTCTGGGCGGCGGGAACGGGAGCGATCGTCTGTTCGGCGGCAGCGGCGGCGACTTCAATCTAACGGGTGGCAGCGGGAACGATACGCTCTATGGCGGTTACGGCAGTGACACGGGACTCACAGGCGACGACGGAAACGATCTCATCTTTGGTGACTCAGGTGAGGACAGCAGCTTGTTCGGACAGAGTGGCAATGACTTGCTGTTCGGCGGAAGCGGAGGTGACGCCGGCCTTTTCGGTGGAACGGGAGTAGACCGCCTCGAAGGTGGGCATGGCGCCGATCACGGACTCTACGGCGGCAGCGGTATCGATACACTCGAAGGCGGCGATGACAACGACAGCAGCCTCTTCGGCGGCCTGGACAATGACCTTTTGCGGGGCAACACAGGCGACGACCTGAGCCTCTTCGGCGACAGCGGTGCGGACCGGCTGGACGGCGGGGCGGGTGACGACACCAGTCTCTTCGGTGGCAGCGGCAATGATAAGCTTGAAGGTGGCAGCGGTGACGATCTAAGCCTGTCGGGTGCCCTAGGCGACGACAGTCTTGCCGGCGGGAGCGGTGCGGATCGCTTCTTGCGCGGTGGTACCGGCAATGACACCATCGCCGGCGGCGCCGGCGCCGACCGCGATCTCTTCGGTGGTAGCGGTGACGACAGTCTCGTCGGCGACGAGGGCGACGATTCCTTTCTCTTCGGCGGTTCCGGGCAAGATCGCCTCTCCGGTGGCCGTGGCGACGATCGCGCTCTGTCCGGCGGTAGTGGCGAAGATAGCCTCTATGGTGGGTCGGGGCATGACACTCTCTCTGGCGATCAAGGCAATGATCGTTCACTCTACGGCGGCAGCGGGTCGGATCGCCTCACAGCCGGCAGCGGTAACGACCGCTATCTCTACGGAGATCATGGGGACGATCGGATTGCCGGTGACAGCGGCAACGATCAACAGCTGCGCGGCGGCAGCGGATCGGATCGCCTCTCGGGCGGCGCCGGTGGCGACAGCTTCCTCTTCGGGGGCAGCGGTGACGACACGCTCGCCGGCGGCGACGCGGTGGACGTCGGGCTCTTCGGCGACACGGGCGCCGACACGGTGGTGGGCGATGCAGCAAGCGATCGGGGGCTCTATGGCGGTAGCGGCAGTGATCAAGTCCTAGGTGGATCTGGACAGGACAGCTATCTCTTCGGTGATGGCGGCGACGATCTTCTCTCGGGTGGTAGCGGCGCGGACTCCTGGCTCTATGGCAAGAGTGGTGCAGACAGCCTCTTCGGCGATAGTGGCGACGATCGAGACCTCTACGGCGGAGCGGGTGCGGATGGGCTCTTCGGCGGCAGCGGTTCGGACAGCGGCCTCTTCGGCGGCCTGGATTCTGACAGCCTCTTCGGCGGTATCGGCGACGATCAGCTCTATGGCGGCAGTGGCGGCGATGTCTCGCTGTCGGGCGGCAGCGGCGCGGACTTCCTGGCCGGCGACAGTGGCGCCGATGCCAGGCTCTTCGGCGACAGTGGCGACGATGTCCTGAGCGGGCGCCAGGGCGACGATGCCTTTCTCTACGGTAGCGCAGGTAACGACCGTCTCTTCGGCGGTGCCGGTGAGGATCGTCATCTCTACGGCGGTTTGGGAGAGGATCTGGTCTTCGGGCGCGGCGGCGCGGATAGCTCGCTGATGGGGGACAGCGGTGCCGACCGGGTCTACGGCGGCAACGACGCCGACCAGCTCTTTGGCGGCAGCAGCAGCGATAGGCTCTACGGCGGCTATGCCAGCGACTGGCTCTTCGGCGACGATGGCGAGGACCGGAGCCTATTCGGCGCCAATGCCGGCGATCGCCTCTACGGCGGCAGCGGTGGCGACGCCGGGCTCTTCGGCGCCAGCGGCCGTGACCGGATCTATGGCGACAGCGGCGCCGATGCCTCCCTCTTCGGCGAGACCGGCGACGATTTCCTGGTGGGGGCCGCTGGATCCGACCTCTTCGTCTATGGAGGCTCTGGCGCAGACGTTCTCAGCGGCCGCAGGGACGAGGATGCCTTCTTCTTCGGTGATGCCGGTAACGACACCTTAAACGGCGGCGGCCATGATGATTCCTACTTCTACGGCGGCAGTGGTCAGGATCTGATCCTGGCCGGCGACGGAGACGATGCCTTCCTCTTCGGCGGCAGCGGTGTCGATATGCTGCGGGGCGAGAGTGGCAACGATACCCTGAACGTCGCCAGCCAGGGCGAGCTGCAAGCCGGCGACATCTTCGACGGCGGTTCCGGCAGCGACACCCTCTTCGTTGCATCGGGCGTCAGTCTCCTGGCCGGCGTCACCCTCACCTCAATCGAGTTCACGATCTATGGCTGATGGTCTCCCATGGTCCAGTCACAGGGTGTGAGAGTCCTTGAGGAAACTCGCGCATTTCCAAAAGGACTCTGAGTGCGTCGCGAGTCCGCGAGCAAGAGCACAAGCCTTTTCTGCAGTCCAAGTCCAATCAAGCCCTGCTCCGAGCAGTCTATCACAAGACCGCAACGCCGGTTCTCGCCTGACAGGGACAATTTCTGTCGATCACCGGGAGCAGTACATGTAGACTCTCCGAAGAGAGACGAGCAAATGATGAATTAGGGGAGGCGTTCACCATGGCACTCATTTTCGGCACGACAGGCGTCAACAACATCCTATCTGGCGGCGTTCTGGTTGATACGATCTACGGTCTGAGCGGTAGCGACCTGCTCTATGGCGCCGGCGCTGACGACAGCCTCTTCGGGGGCAGCGGCGGCGACCTCGGGCTCTTTGGGGGTCAGCTCAACGACAGGCTCTACGGCGATCAGGGGTATGATGTCTCTCTCTTCGGTTCCGGTGGTGCCGATAGGCTCTACGGCGGCGACGGCGACGACAGCTATCTCTATGGTGCCAATGGCAGCGATCGGCTTTATGGCGGTCGCTTCAATGATGAAGGACTCTTCGGTGGCAACGGAAGCGACACGATCCGCGGGGATATCGGCGACGACAGCTCCCTCTTCGGCGGCAGTGGGATAGACCACATCAGCGGAAACACCGGCAAAGATGTCAATCTGAGAGGCAACAGCGGGAGCGACCTCATCTTCGGCGACGAAGGCGCCGACACCTCTCTTCTCGGCGGCGACGGTGACGACACCATAAGCGGGGGTAGTGCCGGCGACAGGCGACTCTTCGGCGGCAACGGCGCGGACCGCATTCAGGGAGACAGCGGTAACGACACCAGCCTGGTGGGAGGGGCAGAGAACGACACGATCTTCGGAGGCTCTGGCGAAGACGGCCAGATCCAAGGCTCCGACAACAACGACCGGCTCTACGGCGGCAGCGGCGCTGACGAGGAGTTCTATGGCGGTAGTGGCGATGACGGACTCTTCGGCGGCTTTGGGAGAGATACCTGGTTTCTGGGTCGTCTCGGCGATGACAGCCTCTACGGCGACGAGGGAATCGATACCAGATTTTACGGCGCTCAGGGGGACGACAGCATCTGGGGCGGTGACGGAAACGATGCGGTCCTCTTCGGAGAATCCGGAGACGACTTCATCTTTGGCGATGCCGGAAACGATAGCAGCCTCTTCGGCGATGGCAGTGGATACCAGGGTGTCGATTTCGTCTTTGGAGGACTGGGAAATGACCGAGACTTCAGAGGCGGCGAAGAATCCGATCTCCTCTCGGGCGACAGCGGCAGTGACTTTTTCTTCTTCGGGGGTCTTGGCAACGACAGCGTTCTGGGCGGCAGCGGCGGCGATTCCTTTCTCTTCGGTGACGCAGGAGACGATCTGGTCGCCGGCGGCACCGGTGTGGACTCCTACCTCTACGGCGCCAGCGGTGCCGATCGGGTCTATGGTCAGGGCGGCGATGACTACGAACTGCGCGGGGGCAGCGGTGACGACACGCTGCGCGGCGGTCAGCAAAACGATACCCTGCTACAAGGGCAAGACGGCAACGATACCCTAAATGGTGGCAGCGGCGAGGACTACGGCCTCTTTGGCGGCACAGGCGACGACACCCTGCTCGGCGGCCTCGACAGCGATGCTTCGCTTCAGGGAGATCTGGGGGACGATGTCGTCTACGGCGGCAGCGGCGCTGACTCTTACCTGTTTGGCAACAGTGGAACGGACACCCTCTTCGGCGACACTGGTTCGGACACCGCTCTGCTTGGCGGCAGCGGTATCGACTATCTCTTCGGAGGAGCCGGCGACGACACGGAACTATTCGGCGGCGATGGCGTCGATCGCATGGATGGAGGTCTCGGCAACGACGTCCTCTTCGGAGACGATGAGGGTGATCTGTTTGTTATAGGGAGCCTGGGTGACGATGTCATCTATGCCGGAAACGGAGCCGACAACAACTTTTTTGGCGGCAGTGGGACCGACACACTGCACGGCGAATCTGGCGCCGACGAAGTCTTTTTTGGAGGCAGCGGCAGCGATCGCCTCGTTCTCGGAAGCGGATCGGACCTAAATCACTATGGAGCCGCAGGCGACGACTTGATCGAAGGCGGAGATGGGGATGACCGTACCTTGCTCGGAGCACGCGGCGCCGATACCCTTTTCGGCGGTACAGGCAATGATCTCAATCTCAGGGGTGGCCAGGACGAGGACCTCTTGTATGGTGGAGACGGTGCCGATGAGTCCTTCTTTGGCGAAGACGCGAACGACACGCTCTACGGAGGCGATGGGAACGATATCTCCTTCCTTGGCGGAAGCGGCGACGACCATGTTTTTGGAGGCTATGGCGGCGACAACAGGCTCTATGGAGGCAGCGGTACGGACGAAGTACGCGGCGACCTGGGCGATGACAGCTCCCTCAATGGCGATGGCGGCAGTGACACAGTCTTTGGGGGAAGCGGCGACGACTTTCGACTGGAAGGAGAGGAAGGCGACGACACCCTCAACGGCGGCAGCGGAAGTGACGACCTTCTCATGGGCGGGGCCGGCAGCGACCGGATCCTTGGAGGAACTGGAGAAGACTTTCGCCTTTGGGGCGGCGATGGCCAGGATGAAATACGAGGAGGCAGCGGCAACGACGAAGGCCTGCTAGGCAGCAGCGGTGACGATTCCGTCTATGGTGACGACGGCAACGACATCAGCCTATGGGGCGCCAGCGGTGACGACAGCCTCTTCGGGGGTAGGGGTAACGATACCTCCTTCGCCGGATTTGCCGACAACGATACCCTCTTTGGCGGTACCGGAGCCGACTCTCGCTTCACGGGCAACGGAGGCAACGACAGTCTTTTCGGCGGCAGTGGCGCAGACGTCAGCCTTTCTGGAAACAATGATGACGACCGCGTCTACGGCGATGATGGCAACGACTCTTACCTATACGGAGACAGTGGCGCCGACGACCTCTTCGGCGGAACAGGTAGCGACTTCCGGCTGTCGGGTGACAGCGGCGCAGACCGCCTCTACGGCGACGACAACAACGACACCTTCCTAACCGGTGGCAGTGGCGCTGACAGCCTCTTCGGCGGAACAGGTAACGACTTCCAGCTTTCGGGCGGCCGCGACGCGGACCGCCTCTACGGCGACGGTGGCAACGACAAGTACCTTTATGGCGGTGACGGCGACGACAGCCTCTTCGGCGACGACAACAACGACTCCTTCCTATTCGGTGGCAGTGGCGCTGACAGCCTCTTCGGCGGAAGAGGTAACGACTTCCAGCTTTCGGGCGGCCGCGACGCGGACCGCCTCTACGGCGACGGTGGCAACGACCAGGACCTTTTTGGCGGCGACGGGGACGACAGCCTCTTCGGGGGTAGCGGTAACGAACGCCGAATCGAGGGCGATAGCGGAAACGATCGTGTACTCGGTGAGAGTGGCAACGACCATAACTTCCGCGGAGAAGAAGGTGACGACAGACTCTTCGGCGGCAGTGGCACGGACTCCTCCTTTTTCGGAGGGTCCGGGAACGACAGCCTTAGCGGCGACGCTGGGGACGATTCGATCTTTTTCGGTGGGTCTGGCGCGGACCGGTTCTACGGTGGAAGCGGAGCCGACACTGCGCTCAGTGGAGACGCAGGAGACGACACCATCGAAGGCGGCGAAAGCAGTGATGCCTTGCTCTTCGGTGGCAGTGGAGACGACGAAATCTATGGCGGGTTGGGTGATGATGTCGCTCTAGTTGGTGATTCGGGCAGCGATCGGATCGAAGGCGGCAGCGGGATCGATAGCATTCTATCCGGCCTGGCGGGGAACGATCGTCTCTATGGTGGCAGTGGCGCCGACCTTGATCTGTTTGGCGGGATTGGAGATGACAGTGTTTTTGGAGGGGATGGAAACGACAGCGAGTTCATAGGGGATGTTGGCGCCGATGGCCTCTATGGGGATAACGGGCAGGACCGAAACTTCTTCGGCCAGCTTGGCAATGATCTGTTGAGCGGCGGCAGCGGCGACGATCAGGTATTCTCCGGCGGAACCGGCTTCGACACCCTGCAGGGAGACAGCGGCGCCGATCAGCGGCTCTATGGCGGCAGCGGTGGCGATACGCTCTTCGGTGGCGACGAGGCTGACACCGACCTCTTCGGTGACGCAGGCGATGACCGGGTCTTTGGTGATGGGGGCGCCGACCAGCGCCTCTTCGGCGGCAGTGGAGCAGACACCCTCGGCGGCGGCGTTGAGGGCGACTCCCTGCTCTATGGCGGCAGTGGCGGCGACAGCTTGGACGGAGGAAGCGGCGATGACGTGAGCCTTCTGGGCGAGCTCGGCGACGACAGTCTCACAGGCGGCAGCGGCATCGACCGCTTCCTGCGCGGTGGCATTGGGAATGACACGATCTCGGGTGGCGCCGGCGCGGACAGCGACCTCTTTGGAGGTAGCGGCGACGATAGCCTGGCCGGTGACGAGGGCGACGATTCCTTCCTCTTCGGTGGCTCCGGCCAAGATCGCCTGGAGGGTGGTCAGGGTGATGACACCGCACTCTACGGCGGTAGCGGCGAGGACAGCCTCTATGGTGGCTCTGGCGCCGACACGCTTTCGGGCGACGAGGGTGCCGATCGCTCGCTCTTTGGCGGCAGTGGTGACGACCGCCTGACGGCCGGCAGTGGCGCCGATCGCCAGCTCTATGGCGAGGCGGGCGATGACCGCCTGGCTGGTGACAGTGGCAACGACCAGCAGCTCCGCGGTGGCAGCGGTGACGACGAGCTCTCTGGCGGTCTGGGCGGTGACAGCCTCTTCTTCGGCGGCAGCGGGGACGATAGCCTGGCCGGCGGTGATGGCACCGACGTGGCACTGCGTGGTGACAGCGGGAATGACGAGATCCTGGGCGAGGCCGGTGCCGACCGCGATCTCTTAGGCGGCAGCGGCGATGACAGCGTTTTCGGCGGCTCCGGTGCCGACAGCTATCTCTTCGGTGATCAGGGCAGCGACACCCTCTCCGGCGATACGGGCGTGGACAGACGCCTCTATGGAGGCAGCGGTACGGACCAGGTCTTCGGCGGCCTCGGTGACGACAATGGTCTCTACGGTGGCAGCGGCGCGGACAGGCTCCACGGTGGCAGTGGCCAGGACGCCGGTCTCTTCGGCGAAGACGGCGAAGACGGGCTCTACGGCGGCAGCGGTTCGGACAGCGGCCTCTTCGGCGGCCTGGATTCTGACAGCCTCTATGGTGGCCTAGGCGACGATCAGCTATTCGGCGGCAGCGGGCTTGATGTCTCGCTCTCGGGCGGCAGCGGCGCGGACTTCCTGGCCGGCGACAGCGGCGATGACTCCCTGCTCTACGGCGGTAGCGGCGATGACGGGGTCAGCGGACGGCAGGGAGACGACGCCGGGCTCTTCGGTGCGGCCGGCGACGACAGGCTGTCCGGTGGTGCCGGCGAGGACAGCGATTTTTATGGGGGTCTGGGCAACGACCAGCTCTTCGGCGGCGGCGGCGAAGACAGCGGGCTTCGCGGCGATAGCGGCGCCGACAGTCTCTACGGCGGCAACGACGCCGATCAGCTTTTCGGCGGCAGCGGCAGCGACGTTCTGGATGGTGGCTATGCCGGCGATTGGCTTTATGCCGGTGACGGTGACGATCAGAGCCTCTTCGGTGGCAACGCCAACGATCGGCTCTTTGGCGGCAGCGGTCTCGATGCCGGGCTCTATGGCGGCAGCGGGCGCGATCGGGTCTATGGCGACAGCGGCAGCGACGCCTCCCTCTTCGGCGCCAGCGGCAGAGACTTCCTGGTCGGTGCCGCCGGTGCGGACTCCCTGTTCTATGGAGGCTCGGGCGAGGATGTGCTCAGCGGCCGGATGGATGAGGATGCCTTCTTCTTCGGCGGTGATAGCGACGACACCCTGAACGGCGGCGGCGGTGCGGACTCCCACCTCTACGGCGGCAGTGGACAGGACCTGATCCTGGCTGGCCAGGGCGACGATGCCTTCCTCTTCGGCGGCAGCGATGTCGACACGCTGCGGGGCGAGAGTGGCAACGATACCCTAAACGTCGCCAGCCAGGGCGAGCTGCAGGCCGGAGACATCTTCGACGGCGGCTCCGGCAGCGATACCCTTGTCGTGAGCGACGGTGCGACCCTTCCTGCAGGAGTGACAGTGACCGGCATCGAGTTCACGATCTACGCCTAGTGCGATCTGGTCGAGAATGGGACGGCGTCAAGCCTACGAGCGCTGGCGCCGTCCCATGCCAAGACCCAAGAGGGTCGAGCGAAGGCTCGCGCTTAAGCCAGAGCCTCGCGCACCCGGTTCAGCAAGGCCGTGCGATCGGCGCGCGCCTTCAGTGCCGTCTCCATGTCGACCGAAACGAAGCGGGTCTCGGTGTGCGGTTGCATCTGGCCGATCAGGTCCATATCGGCCGATATGACGGTGCCCATCATGAAGTAGCCGCCGCCGGAGACCGCGTCGCGGTGCAGCACGATGGGCTCGGTACCACCGGGGATCTGCACCGAGCCGTAAGGATAGCAGCCGTCGACGATGTTGGAGGGGTCGGATCCGGCACCGAAGGGCTGCTCGCGCTCGACGAAGCTCATCGGGCGACCGCCGCGGAAGCGATAGCCGATACGGTCGGCTTCCGGTGCGACCTTCCAGGTGTCTTCGAAGAAGTTGCGGCCGGCCTCCTCGGTCAGACGGTACCAATAGATACCGGGCAGCACCCTGAGCTCGGCCGGCGTGCCCGGCAAGCGCCGCAGATCGGCGCTCAAACTGCGCCCTTCGCCGCCGCTGGCAGCGCCCTCGCCCAGCTTCAGCTCGTCACCGGCTTGCAGGCTGCGCCCCTCCAAGCCGCCAAGCGCGCCAAGCGCGTAGGTCGAGCGGCTGCCCAGCACGACGGGAACGTCGATCCCGCCGCTGACGGCGATGTAGGCACGCGCTCCCGACTTCAGGAAATCAAAGCTCAGGGTTTGGCCGGCCTTCACCTGGAAGGCAGTCCAGCCCTCGCGCGGCTCGCCGTCCACCTTGGGCGGCAGCTCAGCACCGGTGACCGCAACCATGCGGTCTTCAGTGAACTCCAGCTCCGGCCCCATGAAGACGGCTTCCAGTCCGGCAGCCCCCTCCTCGTTGCCGACCAGCAGGTTGGCACTGTGCAGCGCCAAGCGGTCCATGGCACCCGATAGCGGAATGCCCAGGTGGTAGTAACCCGGACGCCCCAGATCCTGAACCGTGGTCGCAAGCCCCGGCGCCTTTACTCTAATTGCCATTGAGCACCCCCACCAACTGCTTGTTGGTTCCCTCGATGTCGGCTTGGAAGTCCTTGAGCGAGAAGGTCACGTCGCGGATCAAAGGCTCGAACTTGCCCGCCGCCACGTCGGCCTCGGCCTGATCATAGGCCTCGCGTCCGATCGGTTCGAAGTAGACGATATCGCCCGGATTGAAGAAGGCCATGAACTCGCGGAGATAGCTGATCTCCTGCTTGGGATCGTAGATCGGCATCGGCGTGATCCCGAACATCTGATAGCCGCCGGCACCGCGCACCGAGTAAATGCAGCCAAAGCAGCCGCCGTAGCCGACCGTCAGCTTCGGCGTATCGGTGCGTGGCCTAAGATACTTCGGCACCTCGATCTGATGCGGGCGGTCGACCAGTTGATACATGAAGGGCAGAGCGGCCACGAAGCCCACCATTGAGACGAACCAGGGCGAACCAGTGTAGGCCTTCAGGAAGTCGTCGACCGAATTGAAGTTGTTGATCCTGGCCGCGTACTCCAGATCGGTGCTGTTCGGGTCCTGATGCCGCTCGCGAAAACGCATCAAGGTCTCGTAGGTCCAGGGGTCGTTGAAATAGACCGGAATCTTGATGATCCGCGTGTTCAGCACGGGATCGGCATGCTCGGCCGTCTCTTCCAGGCGCTTCAGTTCGGCCAGCATGTCGTTGGGATGAATGAGATCCGGATCGAACTTCACCTGCATGGAGGCATTGGCCGGACAGACCTCGGTCACTCCCTTGATTTGGCTTTCGCGGACGGCATTGGTGATGGCGAGACTCTTGAAGAAGGCCGGCAAGGACATCTCCTCGTCGACCTCGACAAAGATGTGCTCATCGCCGCCAAATGAGTAGCGTGTCTTCATCTAGCTCTGCTCTCCTTGTTTATCGAGTGCGGCGGCGCCCCCCTCTTCAAGCCAGGGCTCCAAGAACCGCGTGTGAAATTCCATGCTTTGCACCGCTTCGTCTCTGGCCAGCGCCTGATGCAGCGGCACCGTGGTCTTGATCCCCTGCACCTGCAGCTCCTTCAACGCTCGCCTTAGGCGGGCAAGCGCTGCCTCGCGGGTTTCGCCCCAGACGATCAGCTTGCCCAGTAGGGAATCATAGAAAGGCGGAACAGTGTAACCGGGATAGATCAGCGTATCGAAGCGCACGCCGGGGCCACCGGGAACCATGAGCTGCTCGATCAGTCCGGGGGCCGGCATGAAGTTCTGCGAGGGATCCTCAGCATTGATGCGGCATTCGATGGCGTGCCCGCGAATGGCGATCTCATCTTGCTTAAGGCTGAGCGGCTCGCCCATGGAGATGCGGATCATCTCGCGCACCAGGTCGATGCCGGTGATCTCTTCGGTCACCGGATGCTCCACCTGGATGCGGGTGTTCATCTCCAGGAAGTAAAAGTCTTGCGTCGCCTCGTCATAGAGGTACTCGACCGTGCCGGCCCCGCGATAGTTCACCGACTTGGCCAGCGACACGGCCGAAGCGCAGAGCGCCTGGCGCACTGCTTCGGAGAGCGGCTTGGCCGGTGCTTCCTCCCAGACCTTCTGACGGCGGCGCTGCAGCGAGCATTCGCGCTCAAAGCAATGCACCACTCGCTCGCCGTCACCCAAGACCTGGACCTCGACATGGCGTGCCCGCTCGACCAGCTTCTCGACATAGAGCCCGCCGTCACCGAAGGCGGCATGCGCCTCGGCACTGGCCCGCGGGAAGAGCTCGGTCAACTCCTCCTGGTTCTGCACCACACGGATGCCGCGCCCGCCGCCGCCGGCCGAGGCCTTGATCAGCACCGGAAAGCCGATCTCCTCGGCCAGTTCGCAGGCTGTCTCCACCTTGTCGATCCGGCCCGGGCTGCCGGGCGCGGTGGGAACGCCGGCCTCGGCTGCCAGCTTGCGCGCCGTCACCTTGTCGCCCAGCGCCCGGATCGAGTCCCCGGTCGGGCCAACGAAGACCAGACCGGCTGCCTCGACGGCATCGGCGAAGTCCGCATTTTCGGCCAGGAAGCCATAACCCGGATGCACCGCATCGGCGCCGCTCTCCTGCGCGGCCGCCAGAATGTTCTCGATTTTCAGATAGGACTTTCCGGCAGCCGGCGGGCCGATTTCGACCGCCTCGTCGGCCATGCGCACGGCCAGAGAATCGGCATCGGCCAGACTATGCACCTGGATGGTGTGCAGGCCCAACTCTTGGGCAGCACGAATGATCCTAACAGCGATTTCGCCGCGGTTGGCGATCAGCAGAGAGCGGATGAGCATGGGCGGGGTTAGCTCAACTCTCGATTTCCAAGAGCGGCTGTCCGGCCATGACCGCATCTTCGTTGTCGACCAGATAGCCGACCAGCTTGCCGCCGCTGTCGGCCTTCACCTCGTGGAACGACTTCATGACCTCCACCAGGCCGATCACGTCGCCCTTAGCAACGTCGTCGCCGTCTTCCTTGAATGGCGGCTGATCGGGCGCCGGTCGCCGATAAAAAGTACCCGGCAAAGGCGAAAGGACCTGGGTCTTTGCCATCTTCTTCCCCTCATGTTGGTCTGCAAAGGCACGCCCAGTCTGCGACGCGGCGGGGAAAGGATCAATCTTCTTGATCGGCTGTGCCAAAATCCCGGATCGATCTTCTACCGACAGCAAGGGATGCTGAGGGGGCAGGCCTCCCCTCAGCCAAGCCATTGCCTGCTTACCGCTCGATGGGAGAAAACCTCATCGCGCTAAGCCGCAATAGCCATCCGTTCCTGCTGAGCGGTCGCTTCCAGTTCGAGGAGGAGTTGAGGGCCGGCCGTCGCCAAGGGCATGTAGAAGTCATCTACCACCACACCCAACCGCTTCTCGACAGCCCAGGATTCCACATCCGTGATCGCGCGGACCGGGCGCTGTGTCATAACGCGGACCGCCGTCTGCGTAGCTCGGCAACGGCCGGATCGCTGTGATGCCGTGCTCTTCGGGATTGTTGAAGTAAGGGCTGAAGCGCGCGGTCGAGACGGGGTAGACTCCCTTGGGCGGTGCAGATGGTGCAGGTAAGGCAGCAGGTCCAGGGTCTGCTCGTAATCCTCCACTTGATCGGTGGGAAAGGCCAGCAGCATGCTCCAGCCGATGTTAATCTGCGCCAAACGTGCGTAGCGCATGAGAGCCAAGTTCTGGCGGGCGAGCACGCCCTTCTTCATTTGCATCAAGAAACTGCTAGAAAGCGCCTCGATTTCGGGGACCATCCAATCGACGCCAGCCCGCTTCAAGAGCAGCACATCCTTGAGGCTGAGGCTTGCCCTCTCCACATAGGCGATGCGGTAGCGCGGGTCCTCTTCAGTCAGCTTCGGCAAGAGGGTCTTGCGGTAAGACCTCGGCATGATTGCATCGGCTACAACGAACTGCAGATTGCCGCAGCTTGCGCACCTGGTCCAACGCCAGGTCCGGTGACTTGTCGCGAAAACCCATGCCGCCCCCGTTGATACCGCAGAATGTGCAGTGATGCTTCTGCCCCCACCAGCAGCCGCGGCTGGTCTTGTAAGGCATCATGTTGCGCTCCAGCGCCAGCGGCTGTGCTGCGAGCGACACGCTCTCCGAGGCCATTCTCCAAGGCCTCTTGGAGTTGGTGGAGCGCGATGCCTGTGCGCTTTGGTGGTACAATCGAACTAGGCGACCTGCTTTCGGCCTCGCTTCTTTTCAGGATTCTTTCTTCGATGCCATGACCATCGCCTATCGTGCAGAACCACCCTGTCTCGCCGACCTGGCAAACTACTTCCAACAGCAGGGGCTGTCTCATGCAACAGAAGCCGATAGGACCCGGCACGGTCTGGCAGCCGCGTAGGACGGTGACGTCGGATCAGTCAATCAAGCCACGCTTTCAGGTCCACTGCTGATCTTGCCAAGATTATAACCTGGGGTTACGGATCACCCCATGTCGATCCGTAACCTCAAGACCCTAATCGCAGTCGCCGATGCGGGTACCTTCACCGCGGCGGCTGAGGCACGCTTCATCACCCATGCAGCGGTCAGCCAGCAGATGAAGGCGCTGGAGCAGGATTGGGGCGTCACGCTGTTCGACCGCTCGCACCGCACACCGGCCTTGACGCCGCTGGGCCAGGCCCTGGTGACGCGCGCGCGCGCCCTGGTGGCCGCCTATGACGCCTTGCCGGCCTCGGTCTTGGGCGATGAGGGTTTTGGCGGTGAGCTCACGCTTGGCGCCGTCCCCACCACCATGACCGGCTTGGTGCCCCTGACCATCGCCAAGCTGAAGGCTGACCACCCCGACCTGCAGGTCCGTGTGGTCACTGGCCTCACCATAGAATTGGTCGCCCAGGTAGAGCGCAGCGGTCTGGATGCGGCCCTGGTGACCCGGCCACCCAACCTGCCGCGCCGACTGCGCTGGCAAGAGATCGCGGCGGAGGAGATGGAGCTGCTGGCCTCACTGAAAACGGCAAGTGATGATCCGATCGTGCTCTTACGCGATCTGCCCTACATCCGCTTCTCGCGCCGAGCGGTCGTGGGATCTCTCGTCGAGGCTTGGCTGCAGCGGGTCGGCATCGAGGTCGTCGACAGCACCGAGTTGGAGACCCTCGATGCGATCTCCAGCATGGTGTTCGCCAACCTGGGCGTCTCCATCGTACCCCGGCCGTGCGTCCCCCACCCCAACCCCTTGCCGCTGAAACACCTGCCGCTCGAGCCTTCGATGGAGAAACGCGCCCTGGGCCTGGTGTCGCGCGTCGACAGCGTCAAGCTGGCCGTGCTGGAGGCACTGGCAACGCGCATGACTGCCGTCATCGATATCGGCGCCTTCGACTCGCACGCCGTGGCGCAAAGATAGCCGATGTTCAGCTTCGATTTTCTGCTCCTCCTCTCCGTGGGCGCGCTCGCCGGCGGCTTCATCAATGGTCTGGCGGGCTTCGGAACAGCGCTCTTCGCCTTGGGTTGGTGGCTGCAAATCATGCCGCCCTTGCAGGCCGTCGCTCTGGTCTTGGCAATCTCGGTATTCAGCGGCCTTCAGGGTGTTTGGTACGTGCGCCACGCGATCCACTGGCGACGCCTCGGCACCTATCTCATACCCGGCCTTATCGGCATCCCCATCGGCCTGCAGATCCTCTGGCTCATCGATGCCACTGTCCTAAAGCTGGTGATTGCCAGTTTCCTGCTGCTCTACGGTGCCTTCTTCCTACTGCGCCGCGATCTGCCCAGCATGACCAAGGAGACGCGCGTCATCGACGCCGTCATCGGTTTCCTCGGCGGAATCCTGGGCGCCGTGGCCGGCCTCTCCGGCGCGTTGCCGACCATGTGGATCGCGCTCAGAGACTGGACCAAGGAGCAGAGCCGCGCACTGCTGCAGCCTTTCAATGTCGTCATTCTAGGAATCTCGGCGATACTCCTGGCAATCGAAGGTGCCTACGATGGTCAAACCTTGATCCTGCTGGCCATCGTCATGCCCTTGTCGATGGTTGCAGCCCAGCTCGGCTTTATGGTTTTCCGGCGCCTGCCGACCACGCGCTTTCGCAGGTTGTTGATCGTGATGATGTTCCTCTCCGGCTTTATCCTCATGGCCAGAGAGTTGATCTAAGATATCACCTCGTCCGTCCGGTCGTCAGTCTCGCCGAAGCGCTTCAGAACAGCCGGCTTTGTCCCCTCGTAGGCCTTGGCGAGGCCCGCTGCGATCTTGGCGTTCTCGCGCTCGAAGAGGCAGTTGCCCTCGTTGTCCGAGGCGACGAGGAAAGGACCCATGTTCTCCGCTTCCAAGACCCACATGGCCTGCGCCAGTCCCAACTCCTCGCGCCAATAGAGACCCTTCACGTCCTTGATGCCGCGACCCAGCAAGGCACCGGTGCCATAGCCGACGGTGGTCAGGTAGAGGGCGCCTGCGGGCACGAACTCGCTTCTGTAGACCTCCGGGCTCATGCCGCCCTTGCCGATGATCAGCTTGGCGCCGGAGAGGCGGAACCAGTCGCCAATCCACTTGGCAAAGCGAAATGAGCCGGTTCCGGTCACCGCGCCGACATCGAAGGAGCCGTCCGCACGCTGGTTGGCGGCCGGCGAGCAATGGAAGTTGGCGGCACTCTCGGCCGGCAGGTCCAGCGGCAAGGGCCGGCCCTCCTCGAGCGCGCGTTTGTAGACGCCCTCGCGGCCGGTATAGAGCAAGCCGTCGAGATAGACGATGTCACCCAGTTTCAGCTTGGCCAAGTCTTCCGGTGACGGCTTGGTGCTTAAGCGGACTTTGCTTGGTCTTGCGGCATCTGCCATTCGACCGTCTCCCTGCGTTGAAAGGGGGTGAACCACTGCGGGTCGGTGCGATAGGAGACCCGACCGTCACCGTGCAGACGGGCCGTGGCGCGTCTGGAGGAGAGGCAAAAGGCATGCACCGACATCTGCATGGCGCCGGTGTGGCAGTAGCCGACCTCGATGTGGCAGTCGACCACCATTGATTTGCCGACGAAACCCATGGCGCCCATGCCGATGGAGTTGCCTAGGTCTTTGAGCTCGGCTTCCAGGGCCGCGATCTTCGGATCGGGATTACGGTCGCCGACGGTACGCAGACAGGCCGCACGCTTGCCCAGGACCATGCAGGTATCCTTGGAACCGCCCAGCCCAATGCCGATGATCGCAGGCTGGCACGCCAGACCACGCTTGCCGAAGGCGACCAGGGTGTCGAGGAAGAAGCGCTTGATCCCCTCGATCCCGTCTGAGGGGAAGAGCATGCGATAGTCGGTCCCGAAAAGCCCACCTTTGTGCACCGTCGTCAGGTCGATCCAGTCGCCCTCCGGCTCGAAGGCATACTCGATCTCCGGCGCACCGATGCCGACGTTGTTGTCGTGGTCGGTACGCCACAGCGGATGCACGCGGTTTGGCCGGAGCGGAATCTCCTCCGTTGCTTTAGCCGTCGCTCGCCGCAACGCGTCTTCCAAGGCCACGGGGCCGCCTTGGATCTGCGCTTCGTTGCCCATCTTGACGTACCAGCGCGGGCAGCCGGTGTCTCCGCACATGGCGCGGCGGTCCTGCTTGGCCGCCTCGTAGTTCTCCAACATGGCCTGCAGGACGAAGGAGGAGAGATCGCCGTCCTCGTCCGCCGCCGCACGCTTTAGACCCGCAAGATAGTCGTCAGGGATCTCGATGGCGGCCTTCTCCATCAAGCGCTCAGCGGTCGATTGGATGCTTTCGATCGGGATCATAGCTCGCTCTCCCTGTGCCTAAGCCTGCGGGGGTGTCTCGACCAGGCTTTCCGGCTCGCCCTCCGGCAGCAGAGTTTCGCCCGGCCGTACCAATGTGAAGCGCACCGGCTCTCCTGTCACCTCAAGTCCTCGCGTGCCGCGCCGGGCGACGGTGAAGTTCGAGGCTGCAAGATCGCCGGCCTCGGGAAAGTCCTCGCGGAAATGCGCACCGCGCGAGTTCTCCCGCGCCAGGGCGGCTTTGGCAATGACCTCAGAGACATCCAGCAGGCTACGCAAGTTCAGCCAGTCGTGCCAGGTCAAGTTGAAGGCCAGGTTGTCGCCCGCCACGCCGGTCTCCATCAGCGCTCCCTCGATGTCGCGCAGAGCCTCCAGACCGCGCGCGATGCCCTCGGCAGTTCGCATGACCCCGACATGCTCCCACATGGCATCCTGCAGGGCCTGCCGCAAAGGCTGGACCTTGCCGGGCTTCTTGTTCAATGGCAGGCAAGCCCGTTCGAGTGCCTCGGCCAGACGGCCTTCGTCGGGATCTTGTGCCGCCTTCATCCCGCTAACCTCGGCGGACATCCGTTCGCCCGCAATGCCGCCGAAGACGGTCGAGTTGGCGACGCCGTTGCCGCCCAAACGGTTGGAGCCATGCGCGCCGCCGGCGTCCTCACCGGCAACGTACAAACCCTTCATCTCTGTGCGGGTATCGGAGTCCACAACCACACCGCCCATGAAATAGTGCGCCGTCGGCACCACCTCGACTTGGCCTGTGGCCAGATCGAAGCCACAGTCGGCACAGCGCTTGACCATGCCCTTGAACTTCTGCCGTACCAGATCGGGTCCCAAATGGGCCATAGCGATGTAGACGCCGCCGTTCGGCGAGGCCTCGCCGGCGCGCATCTCGGCATAGATGGCGCGACTGACCACATCGCGGGTCGCACGCTCGCCCTTGGGATCATAGTCGAACAGGAATCGCCGCCCGCTGCCGTTCAAGAGATAACCGCCGGCGCCGCGCAGACCCTCTTCCAGCACGGTCCCGGTCATCTTACTGGCTTGTCCGGCCAGCAGGCCGGTCGGATGGAACTGCACCATCTCCATATCGCGCAAGGGCAGGCCGGCGCTGAGCGCCATTGCCAGCCCGTCCATCGACTTGTCGCCCGAGGGCGTGTGATAGCGATACATGGTGGGACCACCGCCGGTGGCCATCAGCACCGCCTTGGCCTTGACGAAGCGGAAACAGCCTGCGCGCATATCGATGAAGAGCACGCCGGCGAGTGCTGCACCTTCGCGTGCCGGTATCAGAGCAACCGCGCGATGCTCCTGCAGGCGCTCGACCGGGCGTTTCAAGACCTGCTCCATCAGGCGATTGATGATCTCGATCCCCGTCAGATCGCCCTTGTGCACCGTCCGATCGGCGGTCTGCCCGGCGAAGGCCTTGTGATGCAGGCTGCCATCGGACTGGCGGTCGAAGAAGCAGCCAACCTCGTTCTCCAACTCGCGCACCCGGACCACCGCTTGCTCGCAGAGCCGCCAAGCCATGTCCTGGTTGGGCAGCCACTTGCCGCCTTGAATTGTATCCATGAAATGGCGCTCGACAGAGTCACCCTTGCCCAAAGCGACATTGTAGCCGCCTTGCACCATGCGCGTACAGCCGCACTTGCCGACCAAACCCTTCACGGCCAGTGTAATGCGTGTGCCTTCTGCTGCGGCCTGCTGGGCGTGGAGGGCTGCGAAGAGGCCGGCCCCACCACTGCCGATAATCAAGATGTCTGTCTCGTGCCGCTCGATCGCGCTGGTTTGGATCATGGGTCAGACCGCCTGCAGCAAAAACACACCGGAGACCAGAGTCGCCAGACCGACGGCGGCTGCGGCCAGGGTCTTCTGCCGACCGCTCCAGGGCAGGAACTCCAGCGCCAGCAGCCGCAGCCCACCGAAGAAATGCACGGCCAGCAGAAAGACCAGTCCAAACTCGGCGATCTTGAAGACGGTCATGTCGGTCCAGGCCAAGGCCCGATCCATCGCCGCACGATCCACGGCCAAGGAGAGCAGCCAGAAGTGCAGCGGCAGGAACAGCACGAGCGCCACCCCGGAGACACGGTGCAGGAAGAAGGCGAACCAGAGCGGGTGTCGGCGGTGCGGAGGGATCATGCGGCAACCACCGCCCAGACCGCGCGGGCTCCCAGCACGAGCAGGACCAGGAAAGTCAGCCAGGTAAAAGCGTTCAGTGCAACGCCCGTTATCTTCAGTGTTTCAGCTAGAACGACACGCAAACCAATAGCAGCATGAATCGATACGGCAGCTACAAAGAAACCATAGAAGAGCGCCCACCAAAGACTGCCCTGCGTGCGGCCCAGGATCTCCTCGGCGGAGAGGCCACCCTGCACCGCGATGATCATCGTCGCGAGGTGACCAAGGACAAGGGGAACCATCACCAGGGCCGAGAGGCGCTGTAGCATGTAGAGGCGCATGTCCAGCATGCTTAGCGCTTCCGCTTGAAGAAGGCGCCCGCACTGGCGCGCTTCAGGCCGGCGATCGCGGTCATAGGGCTCAGTTCATTGGGACAGGCTGCAGCGCAGTTCCCCATGGAATGGCAGCTGTGACAGCCGCCGTCACGGCTAACGGCATCCAGAATGCCCTCCGGCGCTCCATCCTTCACGTCGTTCAAGAGGCTCCAGGCCCGGTTCAACGCGGCCGGCCCCAAGTAATCCGATCTCGCCGCCACGACATCACACGCTGCGTAACAAATCCCGCAGTTGATGCACTCGATGGCCGCATCGGCCGCCTGGCGTTGCTTGCTCTCCGGCGACACCGGGAGGATCGGATCGTCGCGGGACTGGGAGGGATGGAAAACACCCTCGGCTGCGACCCACTTGTTGAAGAAGGGATCCATGTCGGTCGCTAGATCCTTGATCACCGGCAGGTTGGCGAGCGGCGCCACCGCGATCCGCCCCTCTTTCGCAACCTTCCTCACATGCGTGCGACAGGTCCAGCGCGGCTGCCCGTTCACCATCATGGCGCAAGACCCGCACATGCCGACCCGGCAGGCAAAGCGGTAGGAGAGCGTCGGATCCTCGTTCTGCTGAATCCAGGCCACCAAGTCGAGCACGGTCTGGCTTTCCGCGGCCGGCACCGCGAAGGCTTGGTAGCGCCCGCCCTCCGGCCCGCCGCGCCAGACCGAGACCTGCAGCTTGTCCGACTTTCTCGTCACCAACGGCCTCCATGGCATTGCTCCCGTGTCGCCAACATGCATCTGTCAGCGTCCTTAACGAAAGCGAAAAAGCCTAACACTTTCGGTAAATTATTCTATTGAAATGATCGTCGAAAACCTCGGCAAGGACTCAGACAAATGACAAAGAGCTTGCTCCTAATGGCTGCTTACCACTACCCTTGATTGCCTACAGCCTTAAAGAGGTCTCCGAGACGATGGCCGTGATCTATGGAACTGACTTCGCCAACGACACGCTCTCCGGCACGGAGGATGTCGATACGATCTTTGGGCTCAGCCGCAGCGACAAGCTCTACGGCCTTTCGGGTGACGACAGCCTTTTCGGCGGCAGTGGGTATGATCTCTACCTAGCCGGCGGCGACGGCGACGACCGGGCCTACGGCGATGAAGGCGACGACATCTCCTTCTTCGGCGGGCTTGGCGCGGATGGGCTCTTCGGTGTTGCGGGCATCGACCGTTCGTTTTTCGGCGCGAGCGGCAGTGATACACTCTACGGAGGTGCGGCCGACGACGCCAGCTTCTTTGGCGGCAGCGGGGCGGATCGTCTCGCAGGCGATACTGGCCAGGACTATCGCCTCTTCGGTGATCTAGGCGACGACCGCCTCTACGGCGGCGCCGGCCCGGACCGCTCGCTCTTCGGGGGCAGCGGTCAGGACGGCCTCTTCGGTGGCAGCGGCGCCGACCGCTCACTGTTCGGCGAGAGCGGCGCCGACAGCCTCTACGGCGGCGATCGCAACGACACCCGGCTCTACGGCGGCGAGGATTCCGACACCCTGGCTGGAGGCTCGGGCGACGACATTTCTTTCTTCGGTGTGCTGGGCGAGGACTCGCTCTTCGGGGGCAGCAGGAGCGATCTCTCTTTCTTCGGCGGCAGCGCGGCCGACCACCTCTTCGGCGACGACGGTGAGGAGACCTCCTTCTTCGGCGACAGTGGGAGCGACCGGCTTTACGGAGGGACCGGGAGCGAGTCTCTCTTCTACGGCAGTGAGGGTGACGACGGACTTTACGGAGGCAGCGGTAACGAACGTTCCTTCTTCGCTGGCAGTGGCGCGGACAGCCTGGCAGGAGGCAGCGGCAGCGATTCCCTCTTCTACGGCGGTACCGGCAGCGACAGCCTCTTCGGTGGCGAAGGAAACGATTGGGGGTTTTTCGGGAACCATGGGGACGATTCTGTCTTCGGCGGCAGCGGCGAAGAGGCGCTGGTCTACGGCGCGGCTGGGAACGATCGGCTCTACGGCGATAGCGGGAACGATCGTGGCCTTGCAGGCGCCAGCGGTGCGGACCGCGTGCATGGAGGCCATGGCGACGACACCTCGCTCTACGGGGGAAGCGGCGACGATAGTATTTTCGGCGGCACAGGCAGTGATTTCGGCGTTATTGGTGGTCTAGGTTTGGACCATATCTTCGGTGGTAGCGGCCGAGATCTGATTTTTGTGCGAAGTCAGCTAGAGATGATTGCCGGCGAAACATATGATGGTGGCAGCGGCACCGACACATTAGTTCTCGGCAATGGAGCACCCGTGAGCGTCGGTGTCGTTTTTCTTAATATTGAACAATTGCTCCGGATAGCCACTAATGGCGATGACACTTTGACCGGAGACGACCGAATAGACGTCCTCATGGGACTGAGCGGAAGCGATCGACTCTATGGTTTCAGTGCCGATGACACCTTGTACGGCGGCAGCGGTAATGATCTCTCGTTGTTGGGAGGTCTCGGGGCTGACACAGTTTTTGTTGACGGTGGATTCAACAGTTTTGTTTATGGCGGAAGCGGTGATGATCAAATCTATTCAAATTATTTCGGAAAAAACTCATTCCTTTTTGGCGATAGCGGAAATGACAGCCTGCATATAGAAAATGGCAATAACTATTTCTTGTTTGGAGGAAGCGGTAACGATCACCTAATTATGAGTGGCGGATCAGTTTCAGTATTTTATGGCAGCACGGGTGATGACATAGTTATCGGGAACGCAGGAAATGAGCGATACCTCTACGGAGGTGATGGCCTGGACACAATATTCGGTGATCTCGGCTCTGACACACTCATGGATGGAGGCAGCGGCAACGACCGGTTAAGGGGGGGGAGCGGTGATGACCGCAAGCTGATTGGTGGTAGCGGAAGCGACACCGTTTATGGTGACTCTGGTAATGATCAAAGCATTATGGGTAAGGATGGTTCGGATATTTTGTTTGGTAGTGACGGCATAGATCAGCGAATTTACGGCGGATCAGGTATAGACCTTATCTACGGCGGCGACAATATTGATCAGATTTTACGAGGCAACCACGGAGAGGATACTATCTTTGGCGGGAGTGGAAATGACACATTTGCGCGAGGTGACTCAGGTGCTGATCGCCTTCACGGAGATCGTGGAAGTGACAAGCAGTTTCTTGGAGGCACTGGTGCAGATAGACTCTATGGCGGGGACGGTAGTGACCGCCGTTTTTTTGGAAACAATGGAAACGATACGCTTTATGGCGCAAGTGACAACGATTTTTTCTTTCGAGGCATGTCCGGAAAAGATCATTTGTATGGTGGTCAAGATAGAGATGGGTTTTTTTATGGCGGGAGTGAGTTTGATTATTTATTTGGAGGAAACGGAAATGACTACAGTTTCCTAGGAGGAGATGAGTCTGACTTGCTTGTATCTGGGAGTGGGGATGATCATTTTTTTCGAGGCGAGCTTGGCAACGACTCTATTTTTGGTGGTAGTGGAGGCGATACTAGTTTTCTTGGTAATCATGGTGACGACGTGTTGGACGGCGGTGATGGCGATGACAGGGCTTTTCGAGGTGATGAGGAAAACGACATAATTCATGCAAGAAGTGGACACGATAACTCTTTCTTTGGAGGAGACGGAACTGACCGCCTTTACGCCGGCAGCGGTGAAGACGGTACATTTTTCGGTGGAGCAGGTATCGATACACTGTTCGGCGGAGATGGAAGCGACACGAGTTTTGACGGTGGCGATGCAGATGACCGGATCTATGGAGGCAATGCAAACGACACGACCTTCTCTGGGGGAGACGGTAATGACAAGCTCTTTGGCGGTAGTGGGCTCGACCGCGTCTTCCATGGAGGAACTGGCGACGATTCTATCTTGGTTGAGAGCGGAGACGACAGACAGGTTTACGGTGACGCTGGGGAAGACTTGCTCTTCGGCGGTAGAGGCCGAGACGGAGAGTTTGTCGGCGGTAGTGACAATGACAGGATCTATGGAGGTGGAGGCAGTGATCTAAGCTTTTTCGGTGATGTCGGAGCCGATCAGATTTTCGGTGGCGAGGGACAAGATAGCGCTTTCTATGGCGCCAACGGCGACGACGTCATGCTGGGCGGCAGCGGACGCGACACCGGCTTTTTTGGTGGTTTCGACGACGATACCCTTTTTGGCGGCGGCGAACAAGACAAGAGCTTCGACGGCGGCTTCGGAAACGATCAGATTTTTGGCGATGAAGGGAGCGATCTTCGCTTTTTTGGCGGCGGAGAGGCAGATGCAATTTTTGGCGGTAGCGGGGGAGATTTTTCATTGTTCGGGGGTGGAACAAACGACAACCTATATGGCGACAGCGGAGATGACAGTCTAATCTTCGGTGGTTCGGATGACGACCTCCTCCACGGCGGAGAGGGCGATGACTTTGGCCTCTTCGGAGGCAGGGGAATAGACACCATTTTTGGCGGTAGCGGACGAGACTCAGAGCTCTACGGAAACCAGGGTGCAGACAGCCTTTATGGTGCTAGCGGAGACGATAGCTTTTTGGTCGGCGGTAGCGGCGATGACTTGCTCGTCGCTGGATTGGGAGACGATCTTGGCCTCTACGGCGGGTTAGGGTCGGACCTGGTCTATGGCGGTAGCGGCGCCGATCAGGTCGTTGTGCGAAGCGACGCCGAGCTGGTGGCCGGCGAAACCTACGACGGTGGGAGCGGCATCGATACGCTTGTGCTGATTGGTATTGCCACCTTGCCTCCTGGCCTCACCATTACCGGCTTTGAATCCTTAAACCGAATTGGCAAAAACGGCAATGACACTCTGGTTGGCGATAGCAGTTTCGACACGCTTGAAGGCGTCAGCGGCAGCGATCGTCTCTATGGCCTTTCTGCAAACGACAGCCTCGTCGGCGGCAGCGGGGCCGACAGCCTTGCCTACGGCGGCAGTGGAGACGACCGGGTCTCCGGGGACCAGGGCGACGACCTCTCCCTCTTCGGTGACGATGGCAGGGACAGCCTCTACGGCGGCGAGGGCATGGACAGCCGGCTGGATGGCGGCCACGGCGCAGATCGCATCTATGCCGGCGATGGTGACGACGAAGCCCTCTTCGGGCGCGAAGGCAACGACCGCCTCTTCGGCGACAGCGGCGAGGACCGCATCTTCCAAGGCGGCGAGGGGGACGACTGGATCTTCGGCGGGGCGGGCGAGGATGCACGCCTGATCGGGCGTAGCGGCGACGACCGCCTCTATGGCGGCGAGGACCGCGATCTCACGCTGGAGGGCGGCAGCGGCGCGGATTTTCTCTATGGCGGAGAGGGTGATGACACATCCCTCCTCGGTGACCTTGGCCAGGATTTCATCACCGGCGACAGCGGTGGTGACAGCTATCTCTTCGGCGGCAGCGGCGACGACGGCCTCTCGGGCCGGGCCGGTGACGACGGCCTCTTCTATGGGGCCAGCGGCGACGACCGCTTCGCCGGGGGCGCAGGGATCGATTCCCGCTTCTATGGCGCCACCGGATCGGATACGGTCGACGGCGGTGGTGGCGACGATGCCTTCCTCTTCGGTGGCAGCGGTATCGATACGGTCATGGGTGGCAAGGGCGACGATACCCTGGCCGTGATCAGCCAGCGCGAACTGGTCGCCGGCGACGCACTCTACGGCGGCTTCGGCAGCGACACCCTGCTGCTCGCCCCGGGTGTCACTATCCCGGGCGGCGCCACCGTCGACTTGATCGAGACCATCCTCTATGGCTAGCCTCCGCTGAGGCTAAAGCCGGTCCCTCATGGCATACCAGAGCATAGCCAGCACCAGCAGCGGGCTGCGCAGGTGGCGTCCGCCGGGGAAGGGCGGCGGGGGGAGGCTGGCGAAGAGGTCGAAGCGGCCGGCTTGACCCGCGACGGCCTCGGCAACCAGCTGCCCGGCGAGGCTCGCCATGGCGACGCCGTGGCCGGAGAAGCCGCCGGCGGTCAGGATGGTGTCGGTGATGCGCTGCAGGTTGGGTAGGCGGCTCATGGTGATGCCCAGGGTACCGCCCCAGGCGTAATCGATGCGCTTGTCGGCCAGTTGCGGAAAGATCGCCAGCATGGGGCCACGGGCCTTGGCGGCAATATCTTTGGGGAAACGATAGCCGTAAGACTCGCCACCGCCGAACAGCATGCGGCGATCCTCTGACAAGCGGAAGTAATTGACGACAAACTTTGAATCAGCCACGGCTTGACCGTCGCGGATGACGCCGCGGGCCTCTTCTTCGCTGAGGGGTTCGGTGGCCACGATGAAGTTGTTGATCGGCATGACCCGCTTGGAGACTTCGGGCCAGAGGTCGCCGTGATAGCCGTTGCAGCCGATCACCAGATAGCGGGCCTCGATCTCGGCCGCGGCCGTCTCGATCTTCACCTTGGCGCCGCGGGTGACCGCCGTCACACGGGAGCCCTCATAGAGCACTGCTCCAGCCGCCTCGGCAGCCTTCGCCAATCCCAAGGCATAGGCAAGCGGATGCAAGTGCCCGCCACCCCAATCCAAGGTTCCGCCGTGGTAGGCTGGCGAGCCAACCAGCGCACGCACCTGATCCTTATCGAGCGCTTCTATCCGGTCATAGCCGTAGCGGTCGCGGAGTTTCTCGGCATAGGCCCGGCTCTCGGGCACAAAGCGGGCGCGGTGATCGGCATGAATGATACCGGGTAGGAAGTGGCAGTCGATCCCGTGGCGTTCGATCAGCTGCTTGACCAGGCTGACGGAGTCCAGCCCCAGCTGCCAAAGCTCCTTGGCGCGCGCCTCGCCGACCATCTTCTCCAGACTGTCCTGATCGACCCTTTGGCCGGTTCCGACCTGACCGCCATTGCGACCGGAGGCGCCCCAACCGACCCGGTTTGCCTCCAAAAGCACGACCTTGAAGCCCTTCTCGGCCAGATGCAGGGCCGAGGAAAGTCCCATGAAGCCGCCGCCGATCACGCAGACATCGCAGTCCAGCTTGCCTTCGGCTTTCGGTCGCGCCGTCGGTATCTCCACGCTTGCCGTGTAATAGGATTCAGGATAGCGGCCCGGCGTGTCGTTGATGGTGAGGATATCCACAGCGCGCCTCACACGTTCAGCAGAAGATGCTCGCGCTCCCAGGGCGAGATCTCGCCGTGGAACTCTTCCAGCTCGGCGCGCTTGATGGCCTCGTAGAGGGCGCAGAACTCCTCACCCAAGACCTGCCGGATATCCTTGGCCTCTTCGAAGAGGTCGAGCGCGTCGTCAAGGCTGAGCGGCAGGGCCTCGGCGGTCTCGAAGACCTCGCCCTTCGCGGCGGCGCGCGGCTCGGTGCCATTAACCATGCCTAGATAACCACTGGCCAAACTGGCGGCAATGGCAATGTAGGGGTTGGTATCCATACCGATCACGCGATTCTCCACACGCCGCGCCTGCGGCGGGGAGTGGGGAATGCGCAGGCCCGTGGTGCGATTATCCTCCGCCCACTCCAGGTTGGTCGGTGCCGACATATGCGCGCGCAGGCGTCGGTAGGAGTTCACATAGGGCGCCAGGATCGGCACCAGCTCCATCAGGTGTTTCTGCGAGCCGCCGATGAAGTGATAGAAGATCTCCGTCGGCTGGCCGTCCGGCTTGGAGAAGATGTTCTCGCCGGTCTTGGCGTCGACGATGGACTGGTGCACGTGCATGGCACTGCCCGGCTCGTCGCGCATGGGCTTCGACATGAAGGTGGCAAAGACGCCGTGCTTCAAGGCCGCCTCGCGGATCGCACGCTTGAAGTAGAAGACCTGATCGGCCAGGTCCAGGGGATCGCCATGCAGCAGGTTGATCTCCATCTGCCCGGCGCCGCCCTCTTGAATGACCGTGTCGATCTCCAGGCCCTGATCCTCGGTAAAGTCGTAGATCGTATCGATCACCGGCCCATGTTCGTCGACCGCGACCATGGAATAGGCCTGGCGGCCGACGCCGCGTCGCCCAGTGCGTCCGATCGGCGGCTCGATCGGCTCATTGGGGTCGGTGTTGGGGCGGGTCAGGTAGAACTCCAGCTCCGGCGCCACCACGGCTTGCCAGCCGCGCTCGGCGTAGAGGTCCATCACCCGGCGCAGGACGTTGCGCGGCGCCAGGGGTACCGGCTGTCCGTCGCGGGTTACCAGATCGTTGATTACCTGCATGGCCGGATCGCTGGACCAAGGTATCGCAGAGGCGGTGCGCATGTCGGGACGCAGCACCATGTCGGGCTCGGTCTCGTCATAGCTCTTGGTGTCGACATAGTCGCCGGTAATCGTCTGGAAGAACAACGAGGTCGGCAGGAAGAAGCGCTGATCGGGGCTGAATTTGTGCGCCGGCATTGCCTTGCCGCGCGACATGCCGGAGACGTCGGGGATGATACACTCGACCTCCTCCAGGCGGCGATCGCCCAGATAGGTGGTAAAGGCCTCGGGCAGGGTGTCGTACCATTCGCTCAGCGGTGCTGCGCACATCGTCTTAATCCTATTCTCGAAAGCAAAGGCTGAAGCAAGGTCTAGGCAGCCTCTTTGAAAACGCGGCTGATCTTGTCGGCGACCTGGGTGGTGGAGAGCGGCTGGTCCAGGCTTGCCAGCGCTTCCCCGGCCCGATCGTCCGGAAGCACGGCGCGCCTGGCCTCTAGCAGCGCACCGGCATAGTCGGGCAGAAATTCCGGATGCGGCTGGATGGTGTAGGCCCGCTTGCCGTAGGCGAGCGCTGCATACTTGCAGAAGGCGGAGGAGCCGACGACTTCGGCATCGGCGGGTAGCCCGACGACCTGGTCTTGATGCCAGGCGATCACGCGGGTGTGGCCCAGTTCCTCCAGCTCGTAACTCTGGACGCCCAGAGACCAGCCGCCGTCGAACTTCACGACCTTGCCGCCTAGGGCCTGCGCCAGGATCTGATGGCCAAAGCAGATGCCGACGATCGGCACCGCTGCTGCATAGGCGCGGCGCAGAAAGTCCTCAAGTGGCGGAATCCAGGCGTGTTCCTCGTAGACGCCGAAACGCGACCCGGTGATCAGCCAGCCGTCGCATTCATCGACGGCGCCAGGCAATTCCCCATCCAAGGCCGCATAGCTGGCAAAGCTGAATCCCCGCCCGGCCAGCAGATCCTGGAACATGAGATCATAGCTCTTGAAGCGATCGCTCAACTCCTCGGGCGGACGCCCGCAGATCAGGATTCCGATCTTCATGGCTTCTCTCCTATGGCTTCTCTCTTAAAGACGGCCCTAGAGGCGACCAACCAACTGACGCTTGGCACCCTTGGCCTCGGCCAGCAGGCAGAGCCAGTCGTGGGCCAGCGTGGCCGCGGCCAATGCGGTGATCTCTGCCTGATCCAGGGCCGGCAGCACCTCGACCACATCCATGCCGATCAAGTTCATGCCCGCAAGCCCTCGGATCAGTTCCAGCCCCTGCTCTGTCGAGAGGCCGCCTGGAACCGGGGTCCCCGTGCCGGGCGCGAAGGCCGGATCCAGCCCGTCGATGTCGAAGGTTACATAGAGCGGTGCATCACCCGCCCGTTCCCGCACGACCTCCAGCGTGGCCGCGATGCCGTTGCGATGCACCCAGGGTGCGGTCAGCACCTCGAAACCGTGGGTGCTGTCGTTGAAGGTGCGGATGGCGACCTGGCTCGAGCGGGCGACATCGACGATGCCCTCCTCGACCGCGCGCCGAAACATGGAACCATGGTCCAGGCGTACGCCGTCGTCGTCCCAGGTATCGGAATGGGCATCGACATGCAGCAGAGCAACCGGGCCGTGACGTTTGGCGTGCGCCTTGATCAGTGGGTAGCTGACGAAGTGGTCGCCGCCGAAGGTCAGCATCTTGGCGCCGCTCTCCAGGATCCTATCAGCATGGGCCTCAATCGTCCCCGGAATGGTCTCGGGATGATGCGGGTCGAGGAAGCAGTCGCCGTAGTCGACCACCGCCAGATGCTCGAAGAGATCGAAGCCGAAAGGAAAGGCCTGCAGCTCCGCCAACTGTACCGAGGCCGCCCGGATCGCCGCCGGACCCTGGCGGGCGCCAGAGCGATGGGTCACGGCGGTATCGAAGGGCACGCCGCTGACGGCCACATCGACGCCAGACAGGTCGCGGGTATAGCGGCGGCGCAGAAAGCTGAGTGCGCCGCCGTAGGTCATCTCGGGCCAGCGGCCCTTGTTCTCCGTCGTTCGGAAGGCTTGATCGCCCTTTTTGTCTGTCATGACACAGGAATCCTAGCGTTTGAGACGAGGCTAAATCGGGCGTTGTTGAACACTGCGGCGTAGCACCAAGGCCGCAATGACGACGCCGATCGCTACGACACCGATGATGATGGTCGCCAAGGCATTGACGTCGGGGCTCACCCCCAGACGCACCTTGGAGAAGATCACCATGGGCAGGGTAGACGAGCCCGGGCCGGAGACAAAGCTGGCAATGACCAGATCGTCGAGCGACAGGGTGAAGCCCAAGAGCCAGCCGGAGATCAGCGCCGGCGAGATCACCGGCAGGGTCACGTCGAAGAAAACGCGCAAGGGCGTGGCGCCCAGATCCAGCGCTGCCTCCTCAAGCGACTCGTCCATATCGACCAGGCGCGCCTGCACCACGACTGCGACGTATGCCATGCAGAAGGTGGAGTGGGCGATGACGATGGTGTCGATGCCGCGCCCTGCCGGCCAACCCAACATGGCCTCCATGGCCACGAAGAGCAGCAGCAGCGAGAGTCCGGTAATCACCTCCGGCATGACCAGCGGTGCCGTCACCATACCGCTGAGCACCGTCTTGGCCCGAAAGCGGCGGAAGCGTGCCAGGACCAGACCAGCCAGCGTACCCAAGACCAGCGCGATACTGGCACTCATGAAGGCAATCTTGAGGCTGAGCCAGGCGGCATCCAGGATTTGCGGATCGCGGAACAGCTCGCCGTACCACTTGGTCGAGAAGCCGCCCCAGACCGTGACCAGCTTCGATTCGTTGAAGCTGAAAATCACCAGGCTGACGATGGGGGCATAGAGGAAGCTGAAGCCCAAGGCCGTTGCGATAGGTAGGAAGAAGCGGTTCTTTCGCATTAGGCTCGCTCCTCGCTAGCACCCTGCGCATTGCGCAGCAGCATGATGGGTATGACCAGTACGATCAGCATGGCGATCGCCACGGCGGAGGCCACCGGCCAGTCGCGGTTCAGGAAGAACTCGTCCCACAGCACGCGACCAATCATCAAGGTGTCGGGACCGCCAAGCAGGGCCGGGATCACGAACTCGCCGATCGCTGGAATGAGCACCAGCATCGAGCCTGCGATGATGCCCGGGACCGACAAGGGCAGAACCACGGTGAAAAAGGTGATGATGGGTTTGGCGCCCAGATCCGATGCTGCCTCCAGCAAGGCCCCGTCCAGCTTCACCAGGTTGGTGTAGAGCGGCAGGATCATGAAGGGCAGATAGCTGTAGACGATGCCGACGTAGACCGCGAAGTCGGTCTGCAGCATGACCAGCGGTTCGGAGATGATGCCGGTCGACATCAAGAAGTTGTTGATGACGCCATTGGCCTTGAAGAAGCCGATCCAGGCGTAGACCCGCAACAAGAAGGAGGTCCAGAACGGCAAGACTACCAGCAGCAGCAGGATGTTGCGGCGCGATTCGGAGCTGCGCGCGATGTAGAAGGCCATCGGATAGCCGATGAGCAAGGTCAGAATCGTGGAGATCAGCGCGATCTTGATTGAGTTCAGATAGGCCAGATAGTAAAGCGCGTCTTCGAGCAGGAACTGGTAGTTACCGAAGTTCAAAGTAATCAGCAGCTGCCCCTCTTCACCCCACTCCCAAAGCGGCAGGTAGGGCGGGCGCGCAATCACCGGCTCCGAGAGTGAAATCTTGGCGACAACGAAGAAGGGGATCAGGAAGAAGATCAGCAGCCAGAGGGTCGGGACGGCGATCACCAGGCCGCGCCCGGACAAGCCGAAACGCGCGAGCAGAGCGGCCGTCCAGCGCAGCGGAGGCACCCGCTCGATCAGGCTGGCGGTTCTGCCAAGGGTCTTGGCTGCCGCGGTCATGTCGTCACCACGACGCCGGCGCCGTCCCCCCAGCTGACGAAGACCTCTTCGTCCCAATCGATGGCATCGCGATCGACCCGATCGAGGTTCGATCTGGTCAGGCGGACCTGCTTGCCGCTGTCCAGCAGGATGCGATAGAGCGTAAGATTGCCCATATAGGCGATCTCGTCGACCTTGCCTCTGGCGACATTGGCCTGGGCTTCCGGTCTCTCGCGGCTAAGACGCACCTTTTCCGGCCGGACGGCGAACCAGAGCTTCTGATTGGGCGCGCAGCTGACGCCATGCGAGACATAGATCTCGCCGCCCATCTCGTCGGAATGGATGCGGACATGGTCCTCGGCATCCTCGGTGACCCGCCCCTCGAACATATTCACCGAGCCGATAAACTCAGCCACGAACTTGGAGCTTGGATACTCGTAGATCTCGTGCGGCTCGCCAACCTGAACGATTTCGCCCGCAGTCATGACGCCGATGCGGCTGGAGAGTGTCATGGCCTCTTCTTGATCATGGGTCACAACGACGAAGGTAATGCCAAGCGCTTCTTGAATGTTCATCAACTCGAACTGCGTTTCCTCACGCAATTTCTTGTCGAGTGCGCCCAAGGGCTCGTCCAGCAACAACAGCTTCGGCCGCTTGATGAGCGCGCGAGCCAAAGCCACGCGCTGACGCTGTCCGCCAGACAGCTGGTGCGGCTTGCGCTTGGCAAACTGGCCAAGCTGAACCAGCTCGATCATATCGCCGACCTGCTTATCGATCTCGGCGCGCGCGACACCGTCACGGCGCAGACCATAGCCAATGTTGCGCTCCACCGTCATGTGCGGGAAGAGGGCGTAGGACTGAAACATCATGTTGGTCGGCCGCTCGTAGGGCGGGATGCCGGATTGGTCCTGGCCGTCGATTTCAATCGTGCCGCTGGTGATGTCTTCGAAACCGGCCATCATGCGCAGCAAGGTCGACTTGCCACAGCCGGAGCCACCCAGAAGGCAGAAGAGCTCTCCCTTGTATATATCCAGGGAGACGTTATCGACGGCTACGAAGTCGCCGAACCTCTTGGTGACGTTCTTGATGCGAATAAAGGGTTCCTCGTTGGGATCCGTCCAAGGGCGCGTAGCGCTCTTCTTCATGACCATTTCAGCCATGCCCACCTCCCGTTTTATTGTCCGCTCGATCGTGAGGCGACACTTCAGTCGCCCCACGACAAGCCAGTCTTAGTGATGGGTCTTAACGACCCCCTTTTTGGACCAGTTCCGGTTACTGACCCGTCTTGATCGAAGTCCAGGCCCGGGTCTGCTTGCGGGTGTATCGCTGCGGGTCGGGCGTCGTGGTGAAGAGCTTCTCGCGCACCTCGGCCGCCGGATAGATGCCGGGATCGTTGCGCACCTCCTCGTCCACATGCTGGGTCGCCTCGGTGTTGGGATTGGCGAAGTAGACGTAGTTGGTGATGTCAGCCGCGATCTCGGGCTCCAGGATAAAGTTGATGAACTCCCAGGCTTCCTCGGGGTGCGGTGCATCGGAAGGCACGCCCAGCATGTCGAAACCGACCAAGGCGCCCTCACGCGGCACGGCATAGGCGACGCTCACGCCCTGGCCTGCTTCTGCCGCCCGGTCGCGCGCTTGCAGCACGTCACCGGAGTAGCCGACCGCCACGCAGATATCGCCGTTGGCCAAATCGTTGATGTACTGCGAGGAGTGGAAGTAGCGAACGTAGGGGCGAATCGACTTCAGGAGCTCCGTCGCCTTCTCCAGATCGCCGGTATCCTTGCTGTCGGCCTCCAGACCCAAGTAATTGCGGGCTGCCGGATAGAGGTCGGTCGGGGAATCAAGAATAGCCACGCCGCAATCCTGCAGCTTGGCCACCGTCTCGGGATCAAAGATCATGTCCCAACTGCCGATCTTGTCCTCGCCGATCCGCTCTTTCACCTTGTCGACGTTGTAGCCGATGCCGGTGGTGTATTCCATGTAGGGCAGGCCGTAGGTGTTGTCGGGATCCATCCTGGCCAGCAGCGCCAGGATCGCCGGATCGAGATTGCTCAGATTGGTCAGTGCCTCCTTGTCCAGCGGCTGATAGATGCCAGCACCGATCTGACGAGCCATGAACTCAGCACTCGGAACCACGACATCATAGCCGGAAGAGCCACTCAGAAGCTTGGCTTCCAAAACTTCATTGGAATCGAAGACGTCGTAGACGACCTTGATGCCGGTCTTCTCTTCGAACTTCTGGATCGTGTCCTCAGCGATATAGTCCGACCAGTTATAGACATTGACGACCCTGTCGTCGGCCGAAGCCGATCCCAGGCCCGCGGCCACACCGAAGGCGGCCAGGGTTGCAACAGCGAGTTTCTTCATCGTTTCGTCTCCCTAAAGGTTCAGTTTCTCTTGTTCTGTTCAGACGCCCAGCCGATCGCGCAGTGCGTACCACCAGGAACCCGCGACCGAGTAGGGTACGCGGAAGGTCCGCCCTCCTGGAAAGGGATACCAAGGCAATTTGGCGAAGATGTCAAAGCGCGAAAGATCGCCGTCGATCGCCTCGGAAAGGATGCGGCCGAAAAGGTGCGAGCCGGTGACGCCATGGCCGCTGTAGCCATGCGCGAAGTAGATCTTGTCGTCGATCCGCCCCATCTGCGGCACGCGCGTGAAAGAGAGGGCGAAGTTGCCGCTCCAAGCATAGTCGATCTTGGCGTCGACGAGCTGGGGAAAGACCTTGTCCATGTTCCGGCGCAGCTTGCGCTCGATGTCCGAAGGGTCGGCACCGCCATAGACGGTACCGCCACCGAACAGCAAGCGCTTGTCGGCCGAGAGGCGGAAGTAATCCAGAACGTAGCGCACGTCCTCCACGCAGAGGTCGCTCGGCAACAAGGCCGCTCCACGTTCGCCCAAGGGTTCGGTCGCCATGACCTGGGTCGAGACCGGCATCACGCGCGGCGCCAGCTCCGGCACCACACGGCCCAGATAGGCGTTGCCGCAAAGTACCAGGGTTTTGCAGGTGAGATCTCCCTCAGCGGTCTTCAGGACGGGATCCTTGCCGCTGCGATCCATACTGGTGACCGGCGACATCTCGAACAGACGGCCGCCCAGGTTCTCGAAGGCCTCCGCTTCACCAAGCGCCAGGTTCAAGGGATGCAGATGCCCTCCGGTATGATCGATCATACCGCCGCAGTAGACGTCGCTGGCGATGTGCTTTCTCAGGCCGTTGCGATCCAACAGCTCATGCTCGTCCATGCCGTGCCGGCGCCACAGCGTCTGCTTGGCTTCCAGCTCCTGCATCTGCTTGGCCGTATAGGCGGTGAAGAGGTTCTTCTCCTTCAGATCGCACTGTATGTCGTAGGTCTCAACGAAGCGGCGGATGATCCGGCCGCCCTCCTGCACCATCGATCCGACCTTGCCGGCGACCTCGCCGCCGTAGCGCCGTTCGATGGTTCCCAGGCTCGCGTTCAGACCATTGACAATCTGTCCGCCGTTGCGACCAGAGGCACCCCAGCCGATGCGCGCGCCCTCAATCAAGGTGACCTTATAGCCCTTCTCAGCCAGGTGCAGGGCAGTCGAAAGGCCCGAGTAGCCGGCGCCAAGCACACAGATGTCGGCGCTGTGGCTGCCGACCAGCTGCGGACGCAGTGCCGTCCGATTGGCGCTGGCGGCGTAGTAGCTGCCGGTGTGCGTGCCGCTGCCGGCATAGGGGTGAACCGAAGCAGTCATCAGACGGCCTCCAGATAGCTGTAGTATTCAAAGTCAGTCACACGCTCGGCAAAGACAGTCATCTCCTGGCGCTTGCAGTCCACCAGCATGCGTTGCAGCAGCGGGGACAGCAGCTCCGGGATGATCTTGCTGCGATGGAAAGCCTCGACCGCAGAGGCCCAATCGGGCGGAATGCCCGGCAGGTCGAGGCTGTAGGCATCGCCGACGATCGGTTCGGAGGGCTGCAGCTTGTTCTTAATGCCGTGCAGCGCCGCCCCCAGGATTGCCGCGATCACCAGATAGGGGTTGGCGTCGGCGCCGGCGACGCGATGCTCGATCCGGCGCGCAGCCGGCGGGCCGCCGGGCACACGGATGGCAACCGTGCGGTTCTCATAACCCCAGGCGACGGCGCTGGGCGCATGACTACCCGGGCGCAGCCTGCGATAGGAGTTGAAGTGCGGCGCGAAGAGCAGGGTCGAGTCGGCCATAGCGGCCAGCAAACCGGCGATCGCGTGGCGCAGAACGTCCGAACCTTCCTCACCGCCATTGTCGAAGACGTTGCGGCCGTCGCGGTCCAGCAGGCTGAAGTGCACGTGAAATCCGCTGCCCGCGCGCGTGCCATAGGGCTTGGCCATGAAGGTCGCGGAGAAGCCATGCTTGCGGGCGACGCTGCGCACGATCTCCTTAAAGAAAACGGCGTGGTCGGCCGCCTGGAGCGCGTCGGCGACATGGACCAGGTTGATCTCGAACTGGCCTGGCCCGTTCTCGGCAATTGCCGCGTCAGCCGGCACGCCTTGCTCCTCACAAGCTGCGTAAACATCGTCGAGGAAGAGGTCGAAGTGATCGAGTTCGCGCAGCGAGAGGACGGCATCGGTATCCAGGATCCGACCAGAGACCGGAGAGATCGGCGCGGTGGGGATCTCCTCACTGGAATCGACCAGGTAGAACTCCAGCTCACTGGCCGCCACCGGGGTAAGACCCAAGGCCTCGAAACGCTCTTGCACTGCAGCCAGGGCCTGGCGCGGATCACCGAGAAAGGGGCCGCCGGTCTCGTAGGTCAACTGCAATGGAACCAAGGCCGAGGGCTTTGCCGTCCAGCTGAGCGGCAGGGGACCGCGGCCTGTCCATTCGCACAGCCCGTCGGCATCGCCGGTCTCGAAGACCAGCTTGCCGCCGACGATATCCTCGCCCCAGACGTCGACGCCCGTGATTGAGAGTGGCATGCGCAACCCACCCTCCAGCGCCTTCTCCAACTGCGACACGGGGATCCGCTTGCCGCGCAAGGCCCCGTTCAGATCGCAAACTGCCACACGTAGGCTTTCCACCTCCGGGTGCGCTTCAATCCAGGCATCGGCCGTCACCGCCTTCACGCTCCTTGCTCCTATCAACGAGATCACAAATTTAGCTTTGTGATCACAATTTGGACTTGATATCACTTTTCTACCGCCTGTCAAGCTGCTAATGTCGCCAAAGACTGAAAATTGACGGGTTGGAGGAGACGCGCGTGGCTGCCAAAGCAGAGATTCAGAGCCTTCCAGAGGTTCCCCGCCCACTTGATGTCACATCGCAGGAGTATGCATACCGCCGCCTGCGCCACTCTTTAATGATCGGCGCCATCGATCCTGGGCGGGCGCTGACCATACGCGGCCTGGCCGAGGCGATCGGCGTCAGCCCGACACCAGTGCGAGAGGCGCTGCGCCGGCTCAGCTCTGAGAATGCGCTGCTGGTGCTAGAGAATCGCCGCATCATGGTGCCGGAAATGACCACGCAGCGCTTCGAAGAACTGGTGTCCTTACGCTGCTGCATCGAGGCTCACGCGGCAGAGCGCGCCCTGCCCTACATGTCTGAGATCAAGATCGACGAGCTGGAGGCGATCGACGCCCGCATCGACACTGCTTTCGAGGCTGGCGATCTGGAGGCCTCGACCCTGCTGAACCATCGCTTTCACACCGAGCTTCACGCTGCCAACCCGGTACCGGTGGCGTTGCCGATGATCGAGAGCTTGCGCCTGCAGCTAGGCCCTTTCCTGCGCGTAGCAGCACGCTATGCGCAGGAGTACTACACCGTCGATCGCCACAAGGAGATCATCACGGCCTTGCGCCGTCGCGACGCCATCGCGCTGGCTATGGCCGTCGAGTCCGACATCCGCGACGGCGTCGGTCGCCTGGGCCGAAACGCCCTCCGCAAGATCCTTGGAGAGGCGGCTTAGGAAAGACCTTCATACGCTTCTATATATCATTATCAATTTTGGTATCACAAAAAATATGACTCTCTGCATTCCAGCGGAGTAGAAGAGGCCAAGGAAACAGATCACAGTGCGCTGCTGTCCTGGCTCAAGCCCCCCGAATGAAAGGGAGGTCCGTCAGGGTCAGCGCTCGCTCGTCTCCGTCGATTGACAGAGTGAGCGCTCCAGCATCCACGTCGACCAAGCCAACGGCGATGTTGCGGCCTAAACGCTGTGAGAAGGCCATCTCGCTCACATAGCCGACAGGACGATCGTCAGAACAAACCACCAAGGCGGCCTGGTTCGGTCGTAGAGGCGGCCCCTCTATGAAGAAGCCAACCCGGCGGCGCGTTACGCCTGCAGCCTTGATCCGCAGCAGTGCCTCGCGCCCGATGAAAGTCTCGCCGTCGAGGTCGACCAGCTTCTCCAAACCCAGCTCGAAGGGGTTGGCCGGATGGGTCTGCACGCGGGCATCGGCGCCATAAGATAGCAGCCCGCTTTCCAGGCGTTCCAGATCGTTGGGTGCGCCGGGGCCAATGCCGTAGGGCTGGCCAGCCTCCCTAACGAGATGCCAGAGGTCGCCACCGCGCCTCGCATCTTGCAGGTAGAGCTCGAATCCGCCTTGCTTCGACCAACCGGAGCGCGCCAGCAGCAAAGCTATCCCTTCCACCTCCGTCTCGCGGAACCAGAAGTACCGCAAGTCGCGCACCCAGGGGCCGAAGAGATCTGCGGCCAGGTCCACCGCTTTGGGCCCTTGGATCGCCATGGGTGATGCGTCGGGCTCGAAGACCTCGACCTGGTAGTCCAGCGCCCTTGCAGTCGCCTCGGCCCAGAGCGCTCCGTCGCTGTCGGCCAGGGAGAGCCAGTAGCGCTCATCGCTGTGCTTCAGCAGGACAGGATCGTTGATTAGCAGGCCCTTGTGATTGCAGAGGGGCACATAGCGGCCCTGGCCTACCGCCATCCCGCGAACCTCGCGCGTGGACAGATACTGGACCAGGCGGGTCGCGTCTTTGCCGCGGATCTCGACCTGGCGTTGGGCAGCGACATCCCACTGTGCGACGGCCTCCGTAAGCCGCCGGTACTCGGCCTCTGGGTCGCCGAAGGAGCCGGGGATCAGCATGTGATTGTAGACCGAAAAGCTCTCTACGCCGGCCTCGACGGTCGCCTCGAAGTAGGGTGATTGGCGCAGGTTGGGACCGATGCCGATGCGATAGCTCACACTTGTCACTCCTGGCCGAACAGCGGGTCGGGGTGGGTTCGATAGACAAAGATGGGGCTGGACCAGGCGTTGAAGCCGTCTTCCGTCGTGACGCGAACCCAAAGCGGGTTGTCGCCGACCGGAGCGAGCGGAACCGAGACGCAGCGCTGCATCTCCTGACAGCTGTTCTCGTCGGGTAGCCGGAAGATTCGGACTTGCCGATCTAGACCTCCGGCCTCGAAGACCTTCTCCTCCAGGCCGATCTCCGCCAGGTCCAGTGCAGCCGAAACATGATCGCAATCGACCTGCAGACGGCTCTTCGCAGTCTCTTCGATCCAGGCATCGAAACCACCGAAATTGCCGGTGGTCAGGGTATCGAAGGTCACTCTTGAATCATCGACAAGCTCGGTCGGTCGCTCGTGATTCCAGGCATTGAAAGCCTGGATTGCGCAGATTCTCCCGTCCTGCAGGTTGACCTCACCCTTCCAGCTGGTCTGGCGACCGCGACCACGATACTCCGCCCCCTGCCAAACGACCCGAATGCGTTGACCTAGGTCGGACTGCGAGTACCCACGCAGGATTGCGACCCGTCGCGTGCCGTTCAAGACCTCGATCCGTTCGATCGGCGCGCCTGCAAGACATTCGATGTCGAGCTGCAGGACTTCTTCCTCGGTCTGAACGATGTCGCCCATCATGACCTCGCCCACGGCCTCACCCTCGACAGCAAAGTACCGGGGATCGCGGGTGAAGAGCCTGCCGCTGGAGGCCAAGCGGGCGCCTACGTTCAGGTGCATCCGGCAGCCCGTGGTGCCGAAGTGATGCCGCCGTCGCAGGCATTCGAAAAAGCCGTCGCGGGTCAGCTCTTCGGCATAGAAACAGGTGAGCCCGCCGTAGGCACCGAAGCTGGCTGCCCCCGGATAGCTGGCCCCGGGGCGGCCCTTATGGCCATCGCTGTTACAGACCACCCCGGCACGATGGCCCAGCGCAAAGCCGTCGGTCAGGAGCCATTCGAAGCTGCCCCAGGCAGAGTGAATCTCCATCGCGGTTTCCAGCTTGGGATCGTGTGCCTGCTCGATGTCGGCGTAACGGCCACCGACATGGGCATAGACGATGCAGTCTTCCTCCTCCAGGTCCTGGAAGAGCTGCGCTGCCGTGTTCGCATCAGTATCGAGGTCACTGCGATCCGGCAGCAAGGCATGCGAGGAACGCCGGATCTGCCGACCTTCCCGGCGAAAGTAGACATTGCGATCGCCGCCGACCGCCGTGTTGCCGGACCACTCATAGCCTGGGAAGGTGACGAAGCGGCCATCCTCCTGGTGGCGTGCCGTCAATTCGTTAATCGACGCCCAAAAGGCCTTGTTGATCTGGAAGTCGTTGGCCTGATGGCTCGTGGCATCCAGGAAAGCCAGGTTGCGCGCGAAGTCGAAGTATTCTTCGGCCGTGTTGATGCCGACGGATTCTCCACTCTGCCCGTGCAGGTCGGCCCAATATCCCGCCACCCCTCCAGCGCGGATGAGCAAGGGGTTGGTCTGGGCAAGCAACTCTTCTTCAGCATTCAGCACATCGATACGCAGCACGCCTTCTGCGTGCAGACGCAAATCCTCGATGACCTGTGCGCGCTGCCCCAGTGGATAGTCCAAATGCTCCGGCAGGCCCTCCACCGGCAGCGAGGATCGGAGCTGCAACCTTTCTTGCGCCAGGTCAGTCGGATTGCCCCAGCGATCCTCGGCCTTGATGCCCAGACGAAAGACCTCGCCCGGTCGACGCAGGCTCGGCAGCACCGCCTTCCAGACTGCCGGCGGTCCTGGCACGATCGAGATCGCCGGCGTATCGGGAATCGGCAGAAAATGGCCGGTGGCACAGACGTCGGCCAGAACCTTGAACTCGAAGCCGCTCTCGCAGAAGGTCTGCAGCTTCAGCCCCGGCGAGCCGCCGGAACGATCGCCGAAGTGGATGGTGATCCGGTCGCCTTCATAAAGCCCATCGCCGCGAACGGTGACGCGCAGAGAGCGATACCAGGGTCGCTGCTCGCCGCCGTCCTGATAGACCAGTTGCAGCCTGGAGCCGTTGCTGGCGCTGGCGGTCACATAGTTGACGCCGGCCGGGTCCTCGGTCTGCAATCGCCCCCAGTCGTTGGAGTAGCGATGCACGACCTTGATCGAGCCGGTGTCGTCCAGGCCAAAACGGCCGACCGTGTAGACCAATTGAAAGCTCTGCAGGCTGCGGGCTTCGAAGGCGCCGCTCGGCGTTAGGCTCACACTGCCGTAAAGGACCGGATCGGCGCCCGGTTCTGCATTCGACCAGGCATCGCCGACTAGACGGGATGCAACCTTCGGCATGAGTGTCAGGCCGGGGCTGGTCCAAAGGCCTTACGACACGCCCGCTCTACCAGCTCTAGATGGTCCTGGCCGTAGAAGATATCGCCATCGACCACATAGGTGGGCGATCCAAACATCTTTGCTGCGATGGCCTCCCGAGTGTTTGCTTCATGAATGTCAGAAACTGCAGTCTCTGCGGAAGCCGCCAAGAGGGCCTGACCGTCGCAGCCGACCTCATCGGCCAGCCTGACCAGGGTCGCCTCGTCGGCCACATCAGCGTCGTCGCGCCAATGCCCGACCAGAAAGGCATGCGCCAGGCTGTCGGTGTCGGCGCCAGTCTCGGTCGCGGCGATCAGCATCAGGTTGGCCCGCAGATAGCCGTTGCTGTGATGGGTCGGCCTCGCATTCATGATCTCCACGCCTCGAAACTCGGCCCAGCGCCAGATCTCGCGGCGGAAGTGGTAGCGGATATAGTCGGCATCGCGCTCACCAAAGCCGCTGGAGCCGCGCGCTTCCATCACGCGATGCAGATCCATCGGCTTGTGGCGAATGCGGCGCCCCGTGCGCTTGGCAAGTTCCATGAACGCGGCCGAGCCAATGAAGGCAAAGCCCGAATGGGCGCTATAGAAGTACTCGATTTCGGCCATTCCTGTGGATCTTCTCCTTGATGGCGGACCAATCTAGTCCGGCTTGATGTTTTGATTCATGCGAAAGAGGTTCGAGGGGTCGTACTTTCGCTTGAGCGCGACCAGGCGTTCGTACTTCTCCGCACCAAAGGCCTGTGGCACGCGATTGCCCTGTTCGTCGTCCTCCGTTCCCAGGTAGTTAGCGTAAACTCCCGCCGAGGCATAGGGTTGCATCGCATCCCAGGTGTCGCGCGCCCACTGCTTGTTGGCGGCATCATCGCTGGCCTCGGACCAGCATCCGATCACCAAGAGATTGTATGGCGATCCTCGATGTTCGAAGACCCTGGTCTCGCGCTGCTTCCTGGCCAAGGCACCGCCCAGAAACTCCACGAAAATCCTCGACTTGAGCGACGTCCGAGATCGGCCCTTTGTCGCGATGGCAGCGATGGCATCGTCGGAGAGGCAATCCAAGAAGCTGGATTTCCAATAGTATCGCTGCCCTTTGGGAGCGTCTGTATCGAAGAGGGTCTGGACCTCGCGATAGGACGTTGGGCCGATCGTATCCAACAACGGCGTCCGCCACCGGCGCAAGGAGGCCGTCAGGGCTTCGCCTTCGTCCAGCAGTCCGTTGTGGACCGCGACTATCACGAAGACCGGTTCACCGGAGGGCGTGGTGGTAATCGCACCCAAGGCCGCCAGACTGTCCGGCGCTGATGCCATGACGTCCCGCAGCTTTGCCAGGCAAGCCTCGGTTTCTTCGATCGGATAAGCCAGCATGCCGGCGAAGATCAATGGCCCTACCGGATAAAGCTGGAACTCGAACGAGGTCGCAACGCCGAAGTTGCCACCGCCACCTTTCAGCCCCCAGAAGAGATCGCTGTTCTCCTCGGCACTGGCGACAATCATCTTGCCGTCGGCCGTCACGACATCGACGGAGATCAGGTTGTCGCAAGCCAAGCCATAAGAGGGCGCCAACCAACCGATGCCGCCGCCCAAGGTCAGACCGGCAACACCGGTCTCACTTATCAAGCCACCCGTCGTCGCCAGACCGAAGGCCTGGGTCTCGGCATCGATATCTCCCCAGGTCGCGCCGCCCTCGACCCGAGCCCGACGACGCCGAGGGTCGACATGGACCGAGCGCATCGCCGAGAGGTCAAGCATCACGCCGCCCTCGCAGACTGCGTTGCCCGCCACATTGTGCCCGCCGCCGCGCACGGCCAACAACAGACCATGTTCTGCTGCAAAGGAAACGCAGGTCATCACATCGGCCGTTCCCGCGGCCTGAACAATGCAGGCCGGGCGCCGATCGATCATGGCATTCCAAATGCTGCGCGCTTCATTGTAATCTGCGTCATCCGGCAAGAGAAATCGACCACGCAGACTGTTCTTGAAATACGAGATCGCCTCGGTCGAAATGCTGACCGCGCCGCCCTCTATTGTTCGAATCCTATAGGTTTTCACTTGGCTCCACTCCGTCACCTCTAGCGTGACCCGTGCATAGCATGCAATCGGGCCGATACGAAGATGGATGCCTTCTCGCTTCGGCGACCGCGTGGCTCTGTCTCAAGGCTCCCGACTCCGCGATTGCAAGCTATTGATCGGCGAAATGCATGGGGTTCGAGCAGTGCGATTGGCCCCACTGAAATGAACCCGTCATAGGAAGCTCTCGGCCATGACCCTACCCGACCCAAAGGCACGAAATCCGGTCGTCCTTCCAGACGGAACTTCCGACCCCGCCACCGTCTTTCTCAATCGAGTGATCGATCATCCCAACATAGAGGTCGGCGAATTCACCTACTTCAACGATGCCGACATTCCCGAGGACTATGCCCGCCGCATCGCGCCCTATCTCTTCGCCGGCGTGCCGGAACGCTTGGTCATCGGCAAGTTCTGCCAGATTGCTCAGGGCACATGTTTCGTGACGGCGACCGCCAATCATCCGATGGCGGGCTTTTCGACCTATCCTTTCGGCGTCTTCGATGCGGCCCGCTTTTCCAACTACCGCCACAGCTTGCCGCATGGCGGAGACACGCGTGTCGGGCACGACTGTTGGTTCGGCCGCGACGTGCTCGTCCTGCCGGGTACAGAGATCGGCTGCGGCGTGATCCTCGGTGCGGGCGCTGTGGTCGGCGGCAAGATCCCAGACTATGCCGTGGTCGCCGGCAACCCGGCCAAGGTCCTCCGCATGCGCTTTCCCGACGCGACCATCGCCAAGCTGCTGGAGCTTGCCTGGTGGGATTGGCCGACAGCGCGCATCGAACGAGCGATTGCCGCTATCGAAGGCGCGGATATCGAGGCTCTCGCACGCTTCGCCGAGGCTGACTAAACGGTGGCGACTGGCGTCGCCGGCGATCCCACAGCACCGGGCAAGCGTAAAGGCGGCGCGGTCAAGAGAAAGGCGTTCCGCCCCGCCTCTTGGAGCCAGGCAGCCAACTCCTCGAAGTACCAGAGCTCGCCCAAAGGCAGGCCTAGACGAAAGAGGCAGTGCTCGTGCAGCGGTAGGGCGGCATGCGGACCCTCGCCGCTCTTTGCCGGCACGCCCTCTACGGCATAGTTGTCCGCGACCAATGCGGCGATCCCACTGTCGGTGATCCACTCCTGCAGGCCTTTGTCGCGTCCATCGAGCACGGCATAGGCGCCATGGAGGACCTCAGGATCCGGCTTACCTTGCATGGCCAGTATACGATCGGCAAAGCCGGTATAGAGGCAGAGGATGTCGCCCGCCTCGACCAGCACCCCTTGCTCCTCGATCGCTGCTTGCAAGTCGGTCAGGCCAACATAGGCACGCTCTTCACCATAGATGCGCTTCAAGTCCAGCAGTATGCCGCGGCTCTGGGTGGCCTTGACCGCCTGCTTGTCGATGCCGAGCGCCGTGGCACCGGCGGCCAGCTCCGGATTCTCGATCTCAACGCCGGCGCGATAGCCGTTGTAGTAGACCTTGCCGGCCTCCCCGGTGCCTTCGCTGTCAAAGTGGCTGCCGACATGGGCCAAAGAATCCCACTGCGTCGAGTACTGGGTATAGAGCAGCACTGCGTCGTCGGAAATCACATCGGTCAAGTCGGTTCGGCCGGTGTAGGAGTCCATGCCGGCGACCGGGCGGTTGTACATGGCCGCCCCCTCGCCGATGGTCGGCCGCAAGCTCGGCGGATAGCGCCTGGCATTCAGCGCATTGCCACCCGGCAGATCCAAGGGCAGGCTGAGACAGAAGCTGAGGCCGGCGCTGACCTCCTGCACGCCGCGCAGCAGGGCCTCGGGCGTGATCAGGTTCAGTCGGCCCAACTGGTCGTCCGGCCCCCAGTCGCCCCAGGTCGAGCCCTCTGGGCGGCGCGTCCAGCGCGGGTTTCTAGCGCTCATGTGATCCCAATCCTGCCTTGTTCATGCCATGCATTCAAACCAGGTTTAGCAGAGAGCGCCCCGCTCGCAAGCAGCCTCGGCAGTTGATGGATATCGGAATGGCCAAACGCCTGCTCACAACCTTGCTGTGCCTAACTCTAACCGGTCTTCCCGCCGCGGGGCCGCCCCTGGCCGATGCGCCGCACTTCCAAGATCCTTGGCCGGATGTTGCGACCTCCCCAGGTCAGCGTCTCTCCTTCCAAAGCCGTAGCCCTTTTGCGCTGAACGGGCTGGAAGAGGCGGCAGCGACCGAGGCCCAGGCCCGGCTCTATCTACCGCCCGAAGCCAGCCCGGACAATCCGGTACCTGCTGCCATCCTGCTGCACGGGGCCGGCGGTGTGCTGGGGGCACGGGAGCTGACCTACGGCCCACAGCTGGCCGCCCAAGGCGTCGCGGCCCTGGTGATCGACAGCTTCGCACCGCGCCGCGATTTGGCGTCCGGCTTCTTCGAGCGCCTATTCAACGTGACGGAAGTCATGCTCTTGGCCGATGCCTATTCCGGCCTTGCTTACCTCAACAGCCAACCCGAGATCGACGGCGGGCGGATCGCGCTCATCGGCTTCTCCTACGGCGGTATGGCCAGCGTGCTGGCCGCCTACGAGCAAGTGGCCAAAGCGCTGGCTCCCAACGGACAGCGCTTCAGCGGCCATGTCGCTTTCTATGCCCCTTGCATCATTCGCGCCGCCAATCCCAAGACCACCGGCGCGCCGCTGCTGATCCTGAACGGTGGCCGAGACGGCTTGATCGACCCGGAACGTTGTGCCGAGATCGAGGGCGATCTAACCGGCGGCGGCTCGGAGGTCGAGAGCATCGTCTATCCAGAGGCCATGCACCAATGGGACGGCCGCTCGACCCGCCCTTGGCGCCCGCGCTACACTCTGGCCCCTTGCGCCTATCGCCTGCAAGAGGACGGTAGCGGCATCGACGAGCGCACCGGCCTGCCGGTCTCCACCCCTCTGCTGCGCCGCGGCTCGCTCGCCCTCTGTGCCAGCCAGGACGGCTATCTGATTGGGCGTGATGACGCCGTGCGCGCGGAATCGAACCGCGCATTGGCTGGATTTTTGGCAAAGCTGTTCGAAGACTAGCAGACGCTGCCCATCGCACCGCTTGACGCTGACGCAAGCCTCGTAGGAGGGTTTTGCCATGCTCAGGATCGCTCTGGCCTCGCCACCCTTCGCCGGCACCCTTGCGGGTGCCCTTACCCAGGTCGAACGCTACGTCCGGGAGGCTGCCGCTCAGGAGGCGGACATCGTCTGCTTTCCAGAATGCTACCTCCCCGGCCTGCGGGTGCCCGGCCTAGAGGTCGCGCCGCACGATCCAGCCGGCCTGGAGCAGGCCTTGGCGAAGATCTGCCGTCAGGCGCAGGAAGCGGCCATCGCCGTTGTTCTGCCGATGGATTGGGATAGCCCTGAAGGCATCCTCAATCGGGCATTCGTTATCTCCGAGACCGGCACTGTCTTGGGCTTTCAAGACAAGACCCAACTCGCACCCGAAGAAGATGCCTCCTACGTGCCCGGCAACGGCCGTCAGCTCTTCGAGGTCAAGGGCGTACCCTTCGGCATCGCCATTTGCCACGAGGGCTGGCGCTATCCCGAGACGGTGCGTTGGGCAGCCGTGCGCGGCGCTCAGTTGGTGTTCCAGCCCTTCCAATCCGGCAGCGACGAGGGCGGCGCTCACGGCACCACATGGGGCAAACTCGATCATCCCATTTTCGAGAAGACCATGCTTTGCCGCGCCGCCGAGAACGGTATCTTTATGGCCAGCGTCAACTACGCCCACCGCTTCCAGGATACAGCAACAAGCCTGATATCGCCCGATGGTCGCTGCCTTTCCCACTTGCCCTACGGCCAGGAAGGCCTGCTGGTCGCCGACATAAATCCAGCTGAAGCCGATCGCCTCTTTGCGACGCGCTTTGCACCTGAGCGTTACGGCGAGCGCGGCTAAGCGTGCGTGGTCTCAGCCTCGGCCCAGAGGCCTAGCCCCTCCAGACTGTGCCTGGCCGCCGCCCAGAGCGTAGCCTCGTCCGGCACGACCTTACCCATCAAATTGAGCCCAACGATCAAGGATTTGAGCGCCAAGGCCTTGGCTTTCACGTCGGTCTCCGGCGGCAGTTCGCCTTGCTTCACAGCGCGCGCCAGCAGGCATTCAATGCGGGCAATGCTCTCTTGGAAACGGCTCTCGAGTATCGGACCCAAGGTCTCGTGCGTGCCAGTCAGTTCAGCCACGGCGTTGACGGCCATACAGCCGCGCGCCTCCGGATCAACGGCCCGGTCATGGCAAAGAGCGCGAAACATCTCGGTCAGTAACGGCAGCACGGCTGCGTCAGAAGGAATTGTCGCGAGCATCCGGTCAGGCGTGGTCGCCAGATAGCGCTCCAGCGCCTCTAGAAACAGCGCTTCGCGGCTGCAAAATGCATTGTAGAAGCTGGACCGCGTGATGCCCAGGCGCGCGGAGAGGGTCGCGACGGAACAGGCCTCGAAGCCGTGTCGCCAGATCTCCTGCATCGCAATCTCGACGGCAGCATCACGATCGAACTTGGCCGGCCGGCCCATCAGCTTCCGTTCCTCCCATAGTCACAAAATTTTGTACAAGACTGGACAAAACCTGTTCAGCCGTATTTTGTACAGCTACGTACAATTTGCCGCTCTGTCAAATTGAACACCATCACCTCGTAGGGAGATCAGGTATGACTGCCTTCTTCATCGCCCAGGTTCGGATCAAGGATCCGGAGAAGTTCCAAGCCTATGCCGGCAGCGTCGGCGAAACCTTCAAACCGCATGGGGGTGAGCTGCTGCTGCGCGGCAAGGCCGAAGGCGTTCTCGCCGGAGAGCTCAATCACGATGCCGTCGGTATCATTCGCTTCCCCAGCCAAGAGTCTCTGACGGCCTGGCATGAATCTGACGCCTATCAGGCCTTGATCCCACTGCGCCAAGAAGCAGCCGAGATGACCATCACACGCTATTCAGTCCCGACCTAAAGCCGGACCCACCAAAGAACCGGGCGGGACGCTGCACGGCGTGGCGCCCAGTTCCTTCGCGATTCTGCTCTATGTTTCAAACCTGTCCAGCGGGATGACGTCATCCCGCTCTAGTACTGCACCCCGCGCGTGAGTGCCCCATCGACCACCAGGTTGGTGCCCGAGATGAAGGTCGCTGCTGGGCTTGCCAGGAAGACGGCTGCGCGCGCCACCTCTTCGGGCTTGCCCATCCGGCCGGTCGGGTTCAGCGCCAGAGCCTGCTGATAGAGCTCGTTGTTGTTGTCCTTGATCATATTCCAGATCCCGCCATCGAAGTAGATGTTGCCGGGCGAGACGCTGTTACAACGGATGTTCTGGCCCGCCAGCTGAAATGCCAAGCCTTGAATGTAATGGATCAAGGCGGCCTTGAAGGTGCCGTAGGGCCCGGCGGCGAAGTCGATCTCACGGCCCGACACGCTGGAGATGGCGACGATCGCCGGGGTGTCGCTTTTCTGCAGATGCGGCATTGCGGCCTCGACCAGACGCACGGTGTGCATCAGATCCACGTTGAACTCAGCCGCCCAGCTTTCTTCGTCATTGCCGACCGCAAGCGCGCTCACGTTGGCGATCACGATGTCCAATCCGCCCATGGCTGCGCTGGACTGCTGAACCCAGGCCTCCAGGTCGGCTTTGTTGCCGACGTCCACGACGCTGCCGCTCATGTCGCCGCCCAGTTCCGCCATACAGGCATCCAGGTCCGCTTTCGTGCGTCCGCAGATGGCGACCTTCGCGCCCTCGCCCACGAGGCTGCGGGCAATCTCCTTGCCAATACCCTTGCTGGCGCCGGTCACCAACGCTCTCTTACCCTGCAAACCGAGATCCATACCCTGGCACTCCTCTTTTCCTATCTACCCCGACCCTGTCCGCCTGCCCCCTTGTGAGTCAAGCCGGGCGCAGCAGGACGGCACGCGGACTGCCTAGTCCTTTGCCTCGCCTGGTGTCACTGCAAGCTGGTCCGGATCGACGACCTTCAGGCGGGTTGCCAGATGCGCCAACTCTATGTCCGAATCCACGCCCAGCTTCGCTCGAATGATGAAGCGATAGTTGGAGACGGTCTTGGCGCTGAGGTTGAGAATCTGGGCAATCTCCGTTGCCGAGCGGGCCTCGGCCAGCATGCGAAAAATCTCGAACTCACGCGCAGTCAGGTTCTCCAATGGGCTTTCCTGGTCGCCTATGTGCATCAGAGCAAGCGCCAGGCTGATATCCGGGCTGAGCGCGCGCCGGCCATGAGAAACCTCGCGTATGGCACTGATCAGTAGGCTGGGCTCACTGCTCTTGGTCACGAAGCCCAGGGCGCCGGCCTTGAAGGCCTGCGCGGCAAAGGCGGCGTTCTGGTGCATGGTGAAGACCAGAACCCGGGCACGCTCGTCCCACTTTCGAATATGGCGCAGGATCTCGATGCCGCCCTTGCCCGGCATGGAGAGGTCGACCACCGTCACCTGCGGGCGATGCCTCTTATAGTGATCATAGGCCTCGGCACCCGTCGCCGCCTCGGCAACGACGGCCATGTCGCCTTGTTTCTCGATCAGCCGGCGATAGCCTTCGCGCACCACAGCATGATCGTCGACCAGCATGACGGTGATGTCCGTTCTGTTCATGGTTTGGCCTCGCTTGGGATCGAGCAGACCACGCGCAGCCCCCTTGGGTCCACGTTCGAGATGCTGATAGTGCCGCCGAGCGCTGAGACGCGTTCTTGCATGTTGACCAATCCCATCCCGCTTCTGGCGCTCCGGCGTGCCTCCGGCCGACCATGCCCGTCGTCTTCGACCAAAAAACGGATCTCTCCAGCATCGCCCGTATCGAGGCTGAGGCACACCTGGCTGGCATCGGCATGCTTGGCAGCGTTGGTCAAAGCCTCTTGGGCGATGCGATAGAGATGAACCGCCATCTCCTCGTCCAGGCTTGGCAGCGCCGCCGCCTGAAGGGTGAAACGCGTACGCGTGGAGGCTGCATTCCAAAGCGAAATGAGCTGGCGCAGGCTCTCGACGAGACCGAGCCGCTCCAGCTCCGCCGGACGCAGCTCCAAGAGCGTGCGATCAAGCTGTGTCAGCATTGTCCTGGAGATCTCGGCAAGCCTTTGCGCATCGTCGTGCAGGCTACTCTTCGGATCGGCCGTGGTCTCTATCGACGCCGCGAGCGCCCGGATCGCAGCCACGTTCTGCGCGAACTCGTCGTGCAGCTCTCGGGCCAGACGACGGCGTTCCTGCTCTTGTGCATTGAGCAGCTTGCGGGAGAGCCGTGCGCGTTCTGCCAGAGTGGTTTGGATGGTCCCAGCCAGCGAGTTCGAGGCCTCGCCGATCTCCTGCAGCTCGGAAAGGCGGAACCGGGGCAGCCGATGGGCAAAGTCTCCGGCGGCAATGCGGCTCAAACCCGCCACGACCACTTCGGTCGGTGCCAAGGCTCGCTCGATCGCCAGGTAGATCAGGATAGAAAGGCCGACGATCGTGATCAGCGTCAGGCCGAACATCTGCTCCAGAGCGCGCCAAGCGCTGGCAATGGCACCGTCGCTGTCGGAAAGCACCGTGACCGAACCGTAACTCCGGTCTCGATGGACGACTGCGGCTTTGGCTGCCTGATGTTGGGGAAAGACCAGGTCGTAAAAGCCGATGAACCAGTCCGGCACCGGCTGATGGCTGATCGCCGTCCCGATGCAGCTGTTGCGCTGCATGACCCCGGGGGCGTCGAAGTAGGCAATACAGCGTCCGCTATAGGCGGGCGGCACAGCGATCGGCGGCCAATCGGGAAAGCGCTCTTCGACATCGGCCGATACGCTAATGCGCAGCAGCTGCATCTGCAGTTCTCTCGAGACCAGCTCCGCCGTCTCGCGATCCGAGGTCTCGATGTCCCGATGCGAGACGAAAAGCACCACCAGCATTGCCGACACCAGTGACAGCAGGGCGACCAGGACCACCCGGCGGATCAACGAGGCCTTCAAGTTTTGCGAGCGCGATCTCGGCATCCTGTCACCATGCTAGGGCCAGCCGCCCCACAATCCAACGAGGCTCGGCAAAATCGGGCGATTTGCCCGGAGAGCTTGGGGAGGCTCGCTCTAGCGTGCTGCGACCGGTTGGTCAGACTCCCACCAAGCGGCCGCATATGGCCGCCAAACAGCCAAGGGAGACAAGCCAATGTGCCTATCGCACAGCGATTCCGGGAGCGACCTCTCGACCGAGACCCGACGCACGCTACTGAAGAAGATCACCGCCTTGGGAGTGAGCGCGCCGATGGCCATGGCACTCCTCTCGCGCAGCGCCGCGGCGAATAGTATGAGCTTTCTGGATCGCGACCGCTTTGTCGGTGGCCTGGTCGATGTGATCGAAACCGCCAACAGTCCCCTGTTGGCCGAGTATCGGGTGCTGGATCTACGCAGCAACGACCTGCCCTGGAAGGCTGCAGAGATCACCTTGAAGAAGGGGCAAGAGGTCACCTTCCTGATTGGCGGCCGGGTTTGGATCTCGCGCGAGCACGATCTCTGGTTCGAGCCCGGCACCTCCTTCAACGCGCGCACAGTCGGCCTGCGGCCCCTGTACAATCCCATGAACAACACCGGCACGATGATCGCAGCGCATGACGGGCCGATCGAGATCGCCCGCGCTATGGCCGAGTGGGCCAACGAGGATGGCGAACTCTGGACACCCGAAGAGATCTATACCTCGTTCGATGTAGACATCTACAGCGTCGCACTGGTGTGGAAAGGCTCCGCCCTCGATGGCTTGACGTCTCTGGCACAACACGGCGACTTCGGCGGCGTGATCGATGCCGAGATCGCGCGGCTGAACAGTCCGCGACGTTTACCCGAGGGATGGCAACACTTCTACATGGCAGGAGACGATGCCGGCATCTTCTTCGACCAAGGCAACGGGGTGATTGGCTGCCAGGCACACAAGAAAGGTGCAATCCTGCAAAAGCCCGTCTCGGTCGATTTGCAACCGGGTGCCAAGATCAACTGGCGTTGGATCGTCGAAGAGCTGCCCTCACTCTTCCCCGAAGACCAGATACCCACCCACGACTACATCTCCCTTGGGGTCGAGTACGATGACGGACAGGATCTGACCTACATCTGGAGCGCCGGGCTGGAGCCTGGACACACCTTCCGCTGCCCCTTCCCGCGCTGGAACCCGATCGAGACCCACATGGTGGTACGCAGCGGCCTGGGCGAACTGGGTCAGTGGCTAGCGGAAGAACGAGACCTCTATAGCGACTACCAAACCCACATTGGCGGGCCCGCCACCAAGGCGGTCAGGGTCTGGCTGTTAGGGATCTCTCTCTTCCAACGGCGCATGGGTGCCGCTCGATTCGCCGACATCGCGATCACTGCGCCGGACGGCACGCGCAGATCCCTCTAGAGCAGTACGCTCTTGGCAGACCCGATGAAGAGCCCCCTTTCCCGGGGGGCTCTTCATCGCTTGGCAGCCCTAGTCCTTTAGGGTCCAAGCGGTCTTGTCGATGTCCAGATCGGAAAAGTTCTCCGGACGGAAGGTCGGGTGCTCTGTCCCAGAGTCGAGCTGACTGCGATAGTCGTTCAGCAGCCGCAGTGCTACGGGAAAGAGCATGATGATGGCCAGCAGGTTCACCAAGGCCAGAATGCCCATCACCGGATCGGAGAAGAAGAAGACCGCGGTCGCCCCCTCCGCCGAGGCACCCAGGAACACCAGGATGATGATGCAGACTCGCAGCACGTTCCTGGCCATCGTCGTGTCGGTGAAGACCGTCAGCGCCGTCTCACCCAGATAGTAGTTGTAGATGATGGAGCTGAAGGCGAAGAGTAGGATCGCCAAGGTCAGGAAGTATTGGCTCCAATCACCGACATGACTGACGAGGGACTGCTGGGTCAGGACCACACCATCGATCTCCGCACCCGGCACATAGACATCGCTCAAGAGGATCATGAAGGCGGTGCAGGAGCAGATGATGATGGTGTCGATGAAGACCGACAGCGACTGCACGATGCCCTGGCTGATCGGGTGGCGCACATAGGCCACTGCGGCCACGTTGGGCGCACTGCCAAGCCCGGCCTCGTTAGAGAAGAGACCGCGACGCAGACCCTGTGCCACTGCCGCACCCATTCCGCCAGCCACTGCCTCGTTCAGACCGAAAGCACTTTCGACGATGTTTACAATCATGCCGGGCACTTCGCCGATGGAGATGATGATCACGATGATCGCCATCAGGATGTAGCCGACCGCCATGATCGGGACGACGACGTCGGCCACCTTTGCGATCCGCTTGATGCCGCCGAAGACCACCAAGGCGGTGATGACGGCCAGAATGACCCCCATCCAAAGCCGGTCGATACCAAGACTATCCTGTGCCGCACCGGCAACCGTGTTGCCCTGGAAGGCATTGAAGCCTAGCGCGAAGGCCGCAATTAGGCAGATGGCGTAGATGACCGCCAGCCACTTGTATTGTTTGCCCAGGCCAAAGAGGATGTACTGCGCTGGCCCGCCCCGGTAGGAACCGTCCGCTTCCGAACGCTTGAAGGCCTGTGCGAGTGAGCACTCGATCAAGCTGGTGCACATGCCGACCAGCGCAATGGCCCACATCCAAAAGACGGCGCCCGGGCCGCCCAGCGAGATTGCCACCGCAACGCCGGCGATGTTTCCGCCGCCGACACGGCCGCCGACGCTAACGAAGAGGGCGGCGCGCGAAGAGACGTGTCCGCTAGAGCCGGGTACCTTCTCCGGGAAGAGGACCCGGAACATGCGGCCGAAGAAACGAAACTGGCAGAAACCTGTCGCCAGCGTGAAGAAGACGCCGAGGACGACGAGGAAGGGGATCAACGACCACCCCCAGGTTCCATCGCCAATGGCGTTGAAGATATCCTCTAGGAAGCCCATTGCTCTATTCCTCTCCCCTTCGTTCCAGTTTGCGCGTCAGGTTGAGCCCTTTCAGCTGCACCCGCGTCGTTTTCCAACTCGGCACTGCCTGCCAATTGCACAGCGCCAAGATGGAAAGTCTTTCGCGTCGCTCGCGACTTGTCAAACCAGCCATTGACGGGGCTCGCGAACGGCAAGAGGGGTGTCCTTTTGGCCACAAGCAGAGGCTGCGCGGCAGAGCCGAACGCTACAAGCTTGCGAGAGCTCCCAATTCTGATGGGCGTACAGGTCAGGCAATCGTCATCATGTGCCCATCGACCGCCAATGCCTGACCGCTAACGCGGCAGCCGGCGGAACTGTCGAGATAGAGGATGGTACCGGCGATGTCTTCGGGCGGGATGAAGGTGCGCAGCGAAGCCCTGGCCGCTTGGTCGGCCCGCACCTCTTCGATCGCTCGACCCTCGGCCTCGGCGCGCGCGGCGATCACCCGCTCGATCCGCTCTCCGGCAATTGCGCCGGGGCAGACGGCATTGACGCGGATGCCGAATGCGCCGACCTCGGCCGCCAGGGACTTGGACAAGCCGATCACGGCCCACTTGGTGACCGAGTAGGGCGTACGCAGGGGAAAGGCGTGCAGCCCGGCAGCCGAGGAGATGTTGACGATCAGGCCACTGCCCTGCGCCTTCATACCGGGCAGCACCTTGGCCGTGCAGATCATGTGCGACAGCAAGCCGACCTCCAGACAGCTCCGCACCTGGGCGATCGGAATCTCTTCGATAGGCGCGGTCGGCCCAGCAATCCCGGCATTGTTCACCAGCGTGTCGCAACCGCCCAGCGCTTCCAATGCCTGTGAAATCCAAGCCGTGAGAGCGCCTTCATCGGCCACATCGCAGACCTCGGCTAGAAGATGGGGATGGGCTGCCTTCATGGCAGCGACCTTATCCTCCTGTATGTCGCAGACAGCCACTTGTGCGCCTTCTGCCAGGTAGGCCTCGGCGATCACTTTGCCGATGCCATCGGCCGCTGCGGTCACAATTACACGCTTGCCACTCAGGCTCATGTTCAGCCCTTTCGTTCCTAGGAGAATTGTCTGTGAGGATTGATACGCAAAGCCGCTGTTCTAGCCAAACTCCAACAACCTACGCACAGCGAACAACTGCACCGGCTAAGGGCGCGGGCAGCGAGCGAGCCAGCACCACGGCCGCCCCTCTATCGATACACTAGAGCAAACCCCGAGCAGGTGGAATCACCTGCGACGACGATCTGCCTCCGAAACAGATGAATAGAGCGTCGGCCCCGAGCCGATGCCAGGGGATTGCTCTGGCGTCCTCGTCACGATCTTGGAAAGCGCGACGAGCCCATACCTCCTTCAATCACCTCCTTTCATCCTAGGCAAAAGGGCTGCGCAACCCGGCTTCACCGCATTCGACGGCACAAGAACGCCCAACTTCATGAAAAAAACTAATGTAGCGGATGAAATATTCCCCTTTGAATATTTCTTCTCTCAGGCTGATCTTTGCACATCAAAGCCGGGAACGAGCCTGGCTCAAAGATTGAGAAGCAGCGGTTCCCAGGAACTAAGCCTCTGACCAAAGCCAGCCGACATCAGCCTGGCGGGGCGAGAGGCGGGAAAGGAGAAGAATTATGGCCTTCTACAGTGGCGATGGTGGCGACAACACGATCTACGGCAGCACCGCAGATGATCAGATTGAAGCCTTCGGCGGTAGCGACTTCCTTAGCGGCATGCTGGGCGACGACAGGCTGTTTGGCGGTGCAGGCGATGACGAGGCCCTTTATGGTGGGAGTGGTACGGATTCCCTTTTTGGCGGATCTGGCCAAGACACACTGCTTGTGGGCGGTTCGGGCGATGATCACCTGCACAGCGGCAAGGGTGACGACAGCCACCTCTATGGCGGTGTCGGCGACGATAATCTACTCGGCGATGACGGGAATGATCGCTTCTTCTTTGGAGGTGCAGGCAATGACACGCTGAGTGGCAACGATGGTGACGACACCGGGTTTTCTGCAGGGGGCGGCTCCGATGGCGTGTTACTGGGTTCCGGGGTGGATCGGACGCACTACGGCGGCGGCGGCGCCGATTCCATCTTCGGGGGAAGCGGCGGCGACATTTCCCTCTTCGGCGATCAAGGCGCGGACTGGATCAGAGGAGACGATGGTCACGATTTCGGACTCTACGGTGGCACGGGTGATGACACGCTCGTAGGCGCCACCGGGAACGACGTCTACCTCTTCGGCGGTAGCGGCAGCGATCGCATCTTCGGGGACAGCGGCAAGGATGCCTACCTCTTCGGCGGCAACCATGACGATTCTGTCTTCGGAGGATCCGGAGATGATCTGCTACTGGCTGGCGATGGCGGAAACGACCAGCTGCTTGGGAGAGATGGCAATGATGAGTCGCTCTACGGCGGCACCGGATCCGACTCTCTTTTCGGCGGCTCAGGTAATGATTCCTTCCTGATCGGCGGCCTGGGCGACGACACAATCCTCGGCGGTAGTGGCGTCGACCTCTATCTCTACGGCGGCAGCGGCAGCGACACCTTTTTTGTCGGCAACGGACATGTTGCGCCGGGCGAAATGCTGCACGGCGGCAGCGGCAGCGACACTCTCCGAACCACCGACCCCCTGCCGATCGATGTGTTCTTGCCTGAAGTGGAAATCGTGTTCCTCAACACGATACTTGACTCTGTCTTCAACGGCAGTAGCGGCAACGATAGCCTTGCCGGAAGCAATCTTCGCGACAACCTCCGCGGCCTCAGCGGCAGCGATACACTGCGCGCGCTTAGCGGTGACGACATACTGTTCGGGGCCGAAGGAGACGACACCCTGCGCGGAGACGCAGGAAACGATATCCTGAACGGCGGAAGTGGCCGCGACCAGTTCTTCGGCGGCGAAGGCGAGGACTTTGCCCTGGGGGCAACCGGCAACGACAGCATCGTAGGCGGCTCAGGTACCGATGCGTTGTTCGGCGGCCTTGGCCGGGATCGCTTGAACGGTGGCAGCGGCGCCGATGTGGCTGACGGTGGCTTTGCCAACGATACCTTCGTCGTCAATACCTGGATGGACGTCGTGCGCGAGACCGCCGGCGGCGGCCTGGAGGACGTCATCCGCTCCAACGCTCTCACCTATGCGCTTGGTAGCGGGGCAGATGCGTTCGTCGAGCGGGCCAATGTCAACGCCGGGGTCGGCGATGCCACCCTGGTCGGCAACCAGCACGACAACATCCTACTGGGCAACAGCGGCAGCGACATCTTGATCGGGGAGGACGGCGCCGATCGCCTCAACGGTCGCGGCGGCGATGACATAGCGGCAGGCGGCCTAGGCGACGATACCTTCGTTGTCGACAGCAGCGGCGATCAAGCCGTCGAGGCTGCCGGCCAAGGCTATGACCTGGTGCGCGCGCTGGTGGACTACAGCCTCTCGGACAACATCGAAGCCCTCAGGATGCAACAGGGTGCGGGCGCCATCGACGGTGTCGGCAACGAGATGGACAATGTCCTGGAAGGCAACACCTCGGCCAACCTGCTGCGCGGCCTGACCGGCAACGACAGCCTCTATGGCGGTGGTGGGAGCGACACCCTCTTCGGTGGGCTCGGCGCGGACAGCCTCTTCGGTGGCAGTGGCACGGATGACATCGCTCTCGGTAATGCATCGAGAGCCTATGGCGGGTTGCTGAATGACGACTTCCGCTTCAGCGGCGACGAGATCGGTGATGGTGCCGGTTCCGGCGGCCCTGTGATCGAGGACTTTGACGGTCGGAACTTCGGCGGCAATCAGGAGGATCGCTTTGTCTTTGCCTCCGGCTTGGAGAGCGGTGTCTTCACCTACCTGGGCGCCTCGGGCTTCTCCGGAGCGGGTAACTCGGAGGCGCGCTTCGACGGCGCCGGGCAGGTGCAGGTCGACAGCGATGGCAATGGCAGTGCCGATATCGCCTTTATCGTCACCGGGCTTGCTGCGGCCAATCAGCTGACGGCTAGCGACTTCCTCTGGAACTGACGGTGCGCTTGGCGATGGGGAAGGCAGAGATGCCTTCCCCAAAAGTCGTTACAAACCTGTATGGCCATCGGCGCCCCCAAAGCGGCCATCAGGTTTGGGTCTTGGCGGAGGTTTTCTTCCTATAGGCGTCAAGGTTCTGAGGCCTGTACTCCGGTAAAGCAGACACGCGCTCTTCGGCCGACGCGTGAACAGCCTCACGACCTCGTCTGGTGCCGCCAATCGTCCGGCTAATTGGACCCAGCAACCGGTACAGCAGCGACATCGAGTCTCTGAGTTCATGCAGATGGTATGGTTTGTAGTAATCGAGAAAGATATCATCAAAGGCCATACCGTGTTGTAGAGCCTTCGCCTTGATCCAATGGAGTGCGAGGTTCGCGAGACCATCCTGGCTATAGCCGCCACCGACATTCGTATGCACACCTGCAAACCATACCTGTTCGAGCCTCTGTTTGGAGCCCTCGGGGAGTTCCCACATCGTTGGCGCGAAGGGCCGACGGCGCTCATCAATCGCGAGCGCGTGATAGGCGTTTTCGACGTTGGGTCCAAGATCGACATCGTGAAACTGATAGCGCTTGTTGAACCACTTGAAGACGCTGACCGGAATGCCCAAGGCCCCGACCGTGTCCCAAACGCCGATGAACTTGATTTGCGCAACGCGCGTTTTGTGTTCCTCCCTAAAAGCTCTCAGTTCGCTGTCGGACACTTGATTTCGATAGAGCTTGTAGGCTTCCGGCGTATAGAACGCGTGATCCTTGGGAAGCACCCCAACCTTGTTAACCAGACCCGCGAGACTTCTGGCTGTGTAGGCGCCGCGACTAAACCCGAAGAGGAAGATCTCGTCGCCCGGTACATAGTTCAAGACCAGAAACTGGTACGCATCGACGACGTTTGCCGAAAGACCCAAGCCGAAGCCACCTCCAAGAATTCTGTCCAACCCCCAGTTCGTACCGACGCCATCTCCGTAGAAGACGATCTGCGCGGTACCGTCTTCTGCAGCAGGCAAAATACCACGTGCAATCTTGACGACGTTGGATGGCTTTCGCTTACCTCGATCTTTCCGATCCGGCTTATTCCAGGTGCCGTCGGTGCAGATTGCGATGCGTTTCACGTCTTACCTCCCGAATGCGCTGGGGAGACATTGTACCACCGACAGACGAGGGGCGCCTCATTAGAGTTATCAGGTGCATGGCGGACCTAGAGTCCTATTGGAGACGAGCAAATCTGCTCGCCTCCAATGCCCTGCCGCGGATTCTCAAGCTGCTTCTGTGGAGCCCTCAGAAGGGGATGACGGCGGCGAGCCCTCCACCGTAGCTCGAGTAGACTGAATTCAGGCTCCCGAAAGCCTCTGCCCGAAGCGTCATATTGTTGGCGGCGACTAGATCGAGACCGCCGCCAAGCTCGACTTGGGTAGAGCCAAGGTCCGTGCTCGTCCTGAAAGCAGGAATACTGTTCGACCCGGCGACATAGCGCGAGGACATGGATGCTGAGTCGTTGCCCAGGAACTGGACGACACCCACACTCAGTCTCGGCCGCAAGAGAAAACCTTGATCTGTTTGAATGTTGGCACCGACCTCGACAGAGGGCTGGAGCGTAAAGAAAGCATCACCGTCACCCTCGACCGATAGTCTGAAGGGATTGTCGCCGCCTTCCGTGAAACTCGAGCCATCGACGAAGTCGAAGCCGAAATCAAGTCTCGGGCGTGCATAGAAGATTTCGTGGTCGTACTGATAGGCGGCTCCAATCCTCGTCGATACCGTCCAGATAGATTGAGAGCCGGTCGCCTCGTCCAGGTTAAAGGGACTGCGTGTCGTATCGAACCATCCGAAGCCTGTTGAGACCGATCCGGTCAGTTCGACCGGTCCGAGAAAGCGGGTCGCGTAGAGGCCGGCCAGTACGCCGTCCCCGTCGCTGCTCGAATTGTTGTGCGAATCAGTGGTCTGGTTGCGGGATTGATAGGCCAAGGCACCGCCAATGCTCCAGTCTTGATTCAATGCGGTTTCGCCACCCAGGGTCACTTGCCACCAGGTCGAGTGAAAGCCCTCGTTCGAAGCGTTGGTCGAGCGGTTCACCCTGTTCCCATCGGCGGACACGAACACGCAATGCTTCAGATCGTTTGAGCGATAGGCGCTGGCGTGATTCTCGCAGTTCGTCATCTGATTGTTGAACAGATAGTTTGAGCGCAGGGTCGTGATCTGGTTGTTCACGAACACCTCGGGGTTCAGACTGTCCATAACGGTCGCGTAGGCTTCCGGGTCGGTGAAGGCGATCAAGTCATTGGCGAGGGAATCGCTGACACCTCCGGCGCGTGCCAGAGAGTTAAACCCTCTCGCAGCGTTGAAGGTATTGTTGGACATTTGCGCCGCGGCAGTCGGATTGGCGTAGTCGATGTCGAAGGAGAGGAAGGCATCGTTGGCTGCATTCTTGGAAAGCGCGTATTGGGCAACCACGGATGGTGCAACCTGCAAGTCTATCGAAGCGTTGCCGGTGGCACCAAGCGGTGCATCCGGGTCTTCCACGGTGCGGATGATCTCCGCTGTAATTTCGCCGTCGCTGGCCTGTTCGGTACTCAAGAGGGTGATCTCTACAACCCCCTCCACATTGCTGTTTCCCTGCACGATCAGTGTATCCGTGACCGGAAGACCTTTCTCGGCATTCGACGGAATCACATCGACAGCCAAGACGCCGCCGGCTGGCTGTGTGTAGTCGCCCTGAACCCGCAAGGTGGCGACCTCGTCAGGGTTACCGACGTGGATCACGCCACGGTTTACCGTTTCTTCGGCGACAATCCGCGATGTGAAGAGTGTCCCGTTCGCCGCATTCACAAATCGGGATTGGCTGCTCGCAGCCACAGCAGCGGGAGCCGACGACGAAGCGGATCCGTTGAGAAGAACTTGACCAGTAATGACACCCCTGTTCGTGACGCTTGTCGTCCCAACTCCCTCACTGACGATGGCACGGCCGGAAGGCCCGACCGAGCTTTGAACAAACCCATTGTTGATGACACTGTTGTCGACGCCATCCTTTATGAAAATGGCGGCACCGCCGGCGCTGCTACTGCTGCTCACAGCTCCTCCCGACACCAGCGCGATGCTCCCAATTTCCACGACCACGTTGCCGCGCCCTTGACCACTGCTCTGAGCATAGATTCCAGTCGAGCCGGCGCCGGTTGCCTGAATAGTGCCGGTGGAGAGATTGATCGAAACCTTATCTGCAGAGGACACCGAACTGCCACTGCCTCCGGCGCTCTGGGCGAAGATGCCAAAGGAGCTACCCCCATTGGCGATGACAGAGGCGTCGTAAAGGTTCACTTGGACCTTTCCACCAGCGCCCGATCCGCTGCCGCTACCGATCGTTGCCCCGTTCGTGCTACCATCCAAGGCTCCGGCAACGCCACCGCCACCGCCAACACTCTGGGCGAAGACACCGGCAGAGAATTTGCCATTCGTAACGATTCCCGAGCCCGAACTGAACCCGCTCTCGGTCAAGTTCACGACGACCGCTCCGCCGGATCCGCTCGCGGTCCCATCCGCGCCGAAATCCAACCCACTGCCATAGAGAGCACGGCTGCCGAAAATCGGCCTCCCGGCATAACCGCCACCGCCGCCGATGCTTTGGGCTACGACGCCGTGGGCGCGCCTGCCCTTGGTGACGACACCGTCGCCGCTGATCGCCACGGTAACCGCGCCCCCCGCCCCGCTCGCGCTTCCGAGGCCACCCAGGGTCAGGGTACCGGAGAGGCCGTTCGCTTCATTGGCGCCTCTGCCGCCACCGCCACCGATGGATTGCGCGAAGATGCCGACGGCGCCCTTTCCCAAAGTTGTCACAGCGCTGGTGGAATCGACCGTCACCGCGCCGCCCGAGCCGCTGCTGCCGTCGCTCGCACCGAAATTGAGGGCCAGTGTGGCGTCGCTCGTCTCGCTGCTCGATGCGGCATTGGCGCCGTCGCCGCCGCCGCCGCCGATCGACTGCGCAAAGATTCCATGAGACCCGAGGCCCAAGGTGTTGATGTCTTCACCCAGCGCTTGGATTTCGACATCGCCACCGTCCCCATCATTGCCGGAGCTGGCGCCGAAGCTGGCCGCTACAAGCCAGCCGTCGGTATCGCTGTCGGTCGAGATCCCGCCCAGATCGCCAGCCGAGCCGCCGCCGCCACCGACAGACTGCGCAAAGAGACCGTGCGAGTTCGCATTATAGGTGGTGATGCTGTTGGCGAAGGTCTTGCCGTTGTCCAACACGCCATTGAAGATCGTCACGTTTGATCCGTCACCGGCGCCGGCGGAGCCTCCCAGGGTTACAGCCAGGCCCTTCTCCGAGCCGGAGGTCGCGCTCGAGCCGAAGAGCAGCGAACCGGTGAGAGATCCAGTACCACCGCCGCCACCGATCGATTGGGCGAAGATGCCGTGGGCTTCGGTGATCGCGGTGTCGCTGGTGGTCGCGGCGCTTCCGGTCGTGATCGTGCCCCTGTTGTTGATCTTGACGACCCCGCCATCGCCGCCGCTGCCGCCTTGTGCGCCGACCGACAGGGTCACAGCCGAACCATCGCCGCTGTCCACCGTTCCACTCAGCCCCGCAGAGCCATCTCCGCCACCGCCGCCGATGCTCTGGGCGAAGATGCCTTTTGATCCGTCGCCGACGACCGTCACCGCGCCGCTGTTCGAGACGCCGACGCCCGCCGATCCGACCGTGCCCGTTTCGCCAGCGGCTGCAGACCCGCCGCTGCCGCCCGACCCGCCAATCGCCAAGGTGAGCGCCTTGGAGTCCTCCGAGCCGGTGATGTCGCCGCCGACACCAACATCTCCGCTGCCGCCGCCGCCGCCGATCGATTGCGCAAAGATGCCGTGCATCTGCGCCCCCTCGCCGTTGACGTCGAGCGAAGAGGAGATGCTGGCCTTATTGCTGATAAAGACTTGACCGCCATCGCCCCCAGAGCCGCCGCTGCCGCCCAGCCCAAACTCCAGCTGGGTCACTGAGCTGGCGTCTTCGTCACCTTCCACATCGCCCTCGACGCCAATGCCACCGGTCCCGCCACCGCCGCCAAGCGACTGCGCGAAGATGCCGTAGGACCCGGATCCGCTAGTCGCGATTATACCATTGATTTTGTTGGTAACGGTCACGCTGCCGCCGTCGCCGCCGCTGTCGGAGGATCCGCCAATACCGATGGTCAGGGCTTTCGACTCCTCGGCATTGGTCACATCGCCCGAGATCCCGACGCCGCCGTTGCCACCACCGCCGCCGAGACTCTGCGCGAGGATGCCATGATTGTCGGTGAAGCCTCCCAGGTCGGTCACATTGGTCGTGATCGCAGCCGTATTGGTCACCGTGACCGTGCCACCGCTGCCGCCGCCGCCGCCGCTACCGCCGATGCCAAGATCTAATTGCGTGGTGCTGGAGGCGCTATCGGCGCTTTCTATGCTGCCCTCGATACCGACACTGCCTTCACCGCCAGCGCCGCCGATGCTTTGCGCGACGATGCCACGCGAGCCCTCCCCTGAGACGGCGATGCTGCTGCCGGAACTGGTGACGGTCACGGCACCACCGCTCTTCGAAGTACCGCCGCTGAGTGAGATGCCGAGCGTAATTGCCTTCGATTCCGACGAGTTGGTGACATCGCCAGCGATACCGGCGGAGGCGTCGCCGCCACCGCCCGCGATCGATTGCGCGAAGATGCCGTCCATGGCCCCGGTGGTCGAGACCAGACTGTCGCCATCCACCCCGGTCGAGATATCGGCATTCATAGTCACTTGAACGGTTCCGCCGGCGCCGCCGCTGCCGCCCGAGCCGCCGACCCCGATGCTCAACTGGTTGGTTTCGGAATCGTCGGAGCCTTCGAGATCGCCCTCGATCCCGATGCCGCCCGAGCCGCCTCCACCGCCGATCGATTGCGCCACGATTGCCTTGGCGCCGTCACCTTGCACCGTCACGTCGTCGTTCAGCTCGATGGTGACGCCGCCGCCTGCTCCGCCAGGCCCTGCGCTGCCGCCGATACCGACGGTCAGAGCATTGGTACTGCCGTTGGAGACATCGCCGTCGATCCCCGCGGCTCCATTGCCGCCGCCGCCGGCCACCGACTGCGCCAGGACGCCGTGCGATCCGTCGTCGAAGGTCGTGACGCTTCCGCCCGCGAGGCTCTGCACGAAGACCGTCCCGCCATCGGCCGATCCCGAACCGGCACCGCCGACGCCAACCACCAAACTCTTGTCGCCACTGGTCTCGACAGCACCACTGATGCCCGAGCCGCCGTTGCCGCCACCGCTGCTGACCGACTGTGCGAAGATGCCGTAGCCGGTCGCTGTGTTGCTGGCGAGATCGTCACTGTTCGATCCCTCAGTCCCGGTTACGATGGCACCGCTACTCAGGACGGAGACATCGCCACCGCCACCGCCGGCACCGGAGCCGCCGCCGATTCCGACGGTCAAGACACCCGAGGTGCCCGAGTCCTGGTTGCTTTGGAAGACATTGCTGCCGCCATTGCCACCGCCGCCTCCAATGGATTGCGCGACAAGGCCTTGCGCGCCCAAACCGGAGGCCACAATGCTGGCGGAGTTGTCGATCGTGACGTCGCCGCCGGCATTGCTGGTGCCACCACTGCCGCCGATGCTCAAGGTAAAGGACTTGGCTTCCGTGTCCGAGTTTCTGCGTTGATAGGTCGTTGTTCCGCCGCCATTGCCGCCACCGCCTGCAATCGACTGTGCAAAAATCCCATGCGAAAAGGGCGAATGGGTGGCAATGCTCCCCGACTTGGTGACCGCAACGTCACCGGAGCTGACACCGCTTCCTCCGGCCCCTCCGATCGAGAGGCTAAGCGATCGGTTACCCTTGTTGGTGCTGCCGCTGACAGCCAGACCGCCGTTGCCGCCACCGCCAGAGATCGACTGTGCCAGGATCCCATACTCATAGTTTAGTTCGGTCAAGGACTGTGTTCCCGACGTTCCGGTCGAGATGGCGCCGATATGCGTAATCGCGACGTCACCGCCAGCTCCACCGGCACCACCGGTTCCTCCTACGGTGACGTTCAGGGTCTTTGTCGTCTTGGCGGTGTTGAGGTTACCGGTGACCGCCATACCACCATTGCCACCGCCGCCGCCGATCGATTGGGCGACGATGCCGCGGCTGCCGTCGCCGGTGACGGTGATGTCGTGGCTAAGGCCGTCCGAAAGGCTGGTTTCATTGACGGAGACCGTACCGCCGGCGCCGGCGTTCCCGGCACCGCCGCCGATACCCAGACCGATCTGGGTAGACTTCGACGTGGTCAGGTTGCCGGCAACAGCGGTTCCGCCATTGCCGCCGCTGCCGCCAATCGACTGAACCAAGATCCCATCCGATTGCTGGCCGCCGGTGCTGATATCGCTGTTGACCGTGACGCGGGCGAGAGATCCGGCGCCGGAACTGCCGCCGCCGCCGCCGATACTGGCGCTCAAGGACTTGGTGCTCGAGCTGGAGACTGTGCCGGTGATGCTGGTCCCGCCGGCCCCGCCGCCGCCGCCGATCGACTGCACGACAAGGGCAGGCGAGAGATCGCCCAGTGTGGAGAGATCGCCCGAAGTCGTCGCGATCGCACTGGAAGCCCCCGTGCCGGAGCCACCGGATCCAGCACCACCGATGGAGAGGGCAAGGCTACTTGTGCCGCTGATTCCAACTGATCCAGAGACGGCAACCCCGCCAGAGCCTCCGCCGCCACCAACCGACTGTACCTGGATCGCCGACGAGCGCTCGCCGCTGGTGGCGATAGCACTCTCGTTGAAGACATTGGCGTCACCGCCGGCACCGCCGACTCCGCCGCTGCCACCAATCGCGCCGGACCCGCTGACCGAAGCTCCCGCAGTTATGGTTCCGGCGATGGAGAGCCCGCCGTTGCCGCCGCCCCCGCCGATGGTCTGCGCCAGGATCCCTGGTGAATCTTCTCCCACCGTGGCGATGGCAGCTCTGTTGTCCACCGTCGTGGAGCCTCCTGAGCCTGCCGTCCCGCCACTGCCACCCACGGAAAGCGCCGCGGCCGGGGTATTCACTGTCAGGGTGCCGGCAATCGAGAATCCACCATTGCCGCCGCCACCACCGATGCTCTGTGCGACAAGACCCGGCGAAAGGTCACCGACCGTGGTCAAGGCACCGCTGTTGATCAATGTTGCAGAGCCGGCATTGTTCCCACTCCCGCCGGAGCCGCCAACTCCGACACTGATACCGGCAACGCTGGATGAGGCGCTGGTGGAAATGCTGAAGCCGCCATTGCCGCCGCCGCCACCGATCGATTGGGAGATGACCGCCGAAGAGTTATCCCCTGTCGTCGAAACCGAACTTGCATTCGTAATCCGGGCGAGGGACCCACTGCCGCCGCTGCCGCCGCTGCCGCCGATTCCGATGGAAACGGCGCCCGATGTACCGCCGGCAAGGGACACCGCGAAGCCGCCATTGCCGCCGCCACCGCCGATCGATTGGGCGAAGATCCCATGCGCGCCCTCTCCTTGGGTCGACACACTGCTGTTTTCAGATGAGACAACCTTGACCGCCGAGGCGTCGCCGCCACTGCCACCACTACCACCAAGCGAAACCGATGCAGTCGGCAACACAGCTCCCGCAGCGACCGCGACAGAGAATCCGGCATTGCCGCCACCACCGCCCACCGATTGGGCGTGAACGCCGTGCGAGCCGTCGCCAGAGGTCACAAAACTCGCCGAATCCGTCGTGGTCACCGTGACGGCGCCACCGACACCGCCATTGCCACCACTGCCGCCGATCGATAAAGAGCCGAAGGCGCCGCCTGAGACCGACGCCCCACCATTGCCACCGCCGCCGCCGATCGACTGAGCCAAGATGCCCGTCGAGTTTGATAGAGCCGTCGTTACACTGCCGCTGGTAGTTACGTCGATGTCGCCGCCGCCGCCGCCGCCATCTGCGGCCCCACCGATAGAGAACCAGCCTGCTGAAGCACCGCCATTGCCACCGCCACCTCCGATCGACTGCGCCAAGATTCCGTACGAACAGCCGACCGCACAGGCGGTCGTGGAGGAATCGGCCTCGCCGGATGGGCTCTCACCGGTCGAGATATCACCACCATGAACTATGGAAATGTCACCGCCACTGGCGGTGCCCGAAGCATAGCCGCCGATCGTGACAATGCCGCCGGAAGAGCCGCCGCTGCCGCCGGTACCCCCGATCGTCTGCGCGATGATCCCTGGTGAGCTATTGCCGAGCGTGGTGATTGAGCTGCTGGATGCAGTGGTGACAACAATGCCCCCTCCGGCACCGGCGCTGCCGCCGCTGCCACCGTTGGAGTAAAAGAGCCCAAAACTACTGCCGCCGCTGCCACCTGCTCCGCCGATCGACTGGAGTTCGATTCCGGCCGATCCGTTTCCCTCCGTCGTGATAGACCCACCACTCGTAACGTTCAAAAGGCCGCCCGTACCGCCCGAGCCGCCGTCGGCCGCGAAGGTGAACAATCCCGTGACGTTCCCTGCCGATCCCCCACGACCGCCGATGCTTTGCATCGAGATAGCAGGCGAGGCTTCGCCCGCTGTTTGGATTGTGCTGTCCGGCAAACCAAAGTACGAGACAAAACCACCTGACCCCGCGGCCCCCGCCGAGCCGCTTCCCGATCCAAGCCCACCTCTCCCGCCGATACTGCTCACGGCCAATCCAGCTGAACTATCGCCACTCGTAGAGATGGTGAAGAGGCCACCGACGTTGGTAGCCCCAGCGCTTCCGCCGGAGCCTCCAGAGCCCCCGCTGGAACCAGCAATTCCGATTCCACCTCTACTGTAGATGGCCACACCCGAGGAACTCGAACCGCTGGTCGTCGCCTCAATCACCGTGCCGGACACGGTGACGGCCCCTGCTCGACCTCCGCTCCCCCCAGATCCAACACCGGAGCGACCTGCCGAGAAAAGAAGGGCACCCGGCGCTGAATCACCTTCTGTTGTGACCATGAGAGCGGCAGGATCAGATGAACTGCCGGATGTGATCGTTATCTGTCCCGCGTTGCCACTCGTAGGAGAGACCTGCACAAAGAGGCCAGCGGCCTGATCTCCGCTGGTATTTGTAGTCAAACCCTCTCCTTCGAGCGTGAGTTTTACACTGGTATTCGTCAACCCATTACGCGAGCCAAAAATCTGAACAGCGCCTATAGGTTCGTTGGCCCCACTTGCCGCATCTGCCGCAGTGGTTACCGTTGCCTCGTCGAAGGTAGCATTGATCGTATTTGAGTCGCCGCCCCTGAGAAAGACCGGGCCGACGTCGACCTCGTTACCGAGCTGCGTTGCTGCACCTGTGAAGGTGAAGTTTGCGGTACGGCCACTCTGAAATCGAAGCGGCACCAAGTTCACCAGAGTGAGATCTCCAGTGTCGACGTTAAGGTTGGCGGTTGCGCTGGTCGACGATGATGCCAACCAATCAATTCCAAAGATGGAAGAGGTTTCGGGGACGACCGTTATGTCCTTCACATTGACCGTCGTGGTCGAGGTTGGCACCTCGTCCTGAACAACGAGCCCAGCAGAGAGATCTCCGCTACAGGTCCACGTGGTCCCGGAGGCCAGGCTGCAATCAGCGAGCGCCCCGCTCGATCCCAGCAGCACAGAAGCGAAGAGAACGAGCGAGCCCGAGACGCTCGTTGCGGCAAGGAGCCCAGCTCTTCTTCCCACTTTCTCCCGGAGGCCTATCGCGATCTTAGTCGCAAATCCGTTTGTAACGGCGGAACCTAAGCTCAAATGCGATCTCACGAAACCATACCTCCCCTGCCCACCGAAGGGTCAAGACAGGAAGTCAGAACAGAGCGGAGCCTGACCAGAATTCCTGAGCAACCGTTCAGTGTTTGAATGCTCAAAAAGTGTAATTCACCTTGCAGTATCTGTCATTGGCCTAGAATCTCAGGTTTGTTGTTTCTCCGTCTCAGATTGATTTTGACGGCGCGAATCGCCGCGCGCCACTCTCCTTGCCCAAGTCCTTGATAAGGCACCACAGGTCACACGCAGTTTCGGATTGGGCTCTTACGCATCCATTGGTGGATAAGGTGCTGATTTCCGCCGTTCGCATTGGTACTCACCGGCGTCTCATTCAGCGCCAGGCATTCACTCGGCGCGACGTCGAAACGCTCGCGAAAGCGGCGATTGAAGTTGCTCGGGTCCGTGAACCTCCATCGTTCCGCGATGGCTCTTACGCGGCCGCGTGTCGGTGCCGCCGAGGAGAGTTCTACCAAACAGCGATCCAAGCGCAATCCGGTGATATAGTGCTCGACGCCTCCCTCCTCTTGGAAACGCCGATAGAGAGAGGCGCGCGATAGACCGAAACGGTCGCACAAGTCCGTACCATTGAGGCCGGGATCCGCCAGATGCGTATTGATATGATCGCGCAACTCCAGATCTAAAGTGGAGGCTGCGCTTTGCAGATCCGTGTCCTCAATGCGCCCCAGTAGGAGGCTCTGAACCAGCCCGGCGAAGGCGTTAGCAAGATCCCTTGCCTCATCGAGGCTTCCCTCGGCAATCGCAGAAATCAGCGCGTCAAGCGCTGCTTCCAACAAGCGCGCCCGCGGCTTCGACCGCTGCACTGAGACATAATTTGGATCCCGTGACGGATCGAACCCGACAAGATCATGCGGAATCAAGACACCATCACCGACAACAACGCTGGTCGATGTCGCATAAGGTTGCGACATGTCCAGCATGTGCAGGGTGTTCGAGTCCACCTGCGTCGCTGTCCCACCAAGAACACCGCGCCCCTCGCCGCTCTCATAGCGCTCAAAGAGAAGGTAGTCGCTATCAAACTCCCTGATATTCGCTGGGTCGTGGGCCAAGAGCTGTGGGGTAAAGCGGACCTTGGTCAGGATCAGCCGGTTGACCCCACAAAAATCGGCCCTGGCCGAAAACTGCCGCGGATCGGTTTTCAAGCGCACATCATAGAAGGCCCGCCCCATGTCACGCCATTCTTCGAGCGAATACTGCTTCACGATCGTGTCTCCGGGAAGTCCGTAATCCCACCGGCAAGTGTAGAATGACTTGTGGCAGTTGCCCATACCGCTATGACGGTTAGTCGTTGTAGATTAGCTCTGTGAGCTGAGAGTGAAATGCCGCCACTACCGGCCGTACCCCAGGCAAAACCGCCTAGTACAACCAATCTAGCCGAGGAGGTGCCCTTGCCGCCGGTTCCACCCTTGGCCGGAAAGTCGCTGCTCTCGGCCGACTCTCTTGTCACCAATGGAACCGCCCCAAGTATACCAATGATGGCAACAGCCTGGCCGAACATCTCTGTCACGCTTTCAATTGCGGGCGAGGAAGAATTTCCGTCCAGAGTCCTCGGCTCAGCGGAAAAGTCCCCGCTACGAGTGGCTGTTAGAGTGCTTGTTCTGCAGCAGGCGGCGACCGCGACGCCGGCAGCCAAACCCAGTAATCCCAGAAGGACGAACCTTCCCGAGAGGCCGGCCGCGATTGAAGGTTCCGTTGGATCGTTTCGCCCAATGCGTAGAGGAGGCATCACATCACTTCCTCAATTCAAGAACCACCGATAGGCTCTCCAGCTGCCGGCGACTTCTGCCGCTCTTAGTGACGCCTGTGAGGCGTTTCTCGGATTGTCCGCCTCAGCGGCGCTGCGACTTCTCTCAAAGTCGAGTTTGGACGCTGAATGTGTTCGCGATCAAATGGTATTGCCTCAAGGAGTTATTCCGTTTGGTTAAATGGTGGTCTTGGAACAGGGAGATTCCGGAAAACGATGAAAACTCGACAGTTCCGGACGCTGCATGCGATCCTGGTTACAGGTTCCGTGTCTCGCGCAGCGGAGATGCTGAGTATCATCCAACCGGCAATCAGCAAAACGCTCCGCAGTCTCGAAGAGGAAATCGGCTACAGACTGTTCCGACGGGTCAAGGGGCATCTCGAAGCAACGCCCGAGGCTACCTTCCTGTTCAATGAGTTAGACCAAGCTTTGCGCGGCCTGAGCCGACTGGAAGATTTGGTTCGAAATGCCCCACGCGGTCTCCCAGAACGTCTGATCATCGCCAGTCTTCCTGGTCCGTCGAACTTCCTGGTTCCCCATTTGCTTAAGGAATGCTTCGAACAGGGTTCTTCACCGAAGATCACCCTGACGTCGCGCTCTTCGCCAGCGATTCGAGAGTTGGCATCTACTCAGCAGATCGATATTGGCATCGTTCTCGATCCGCCCGACTCGCCGAACTACCGGATCGAGCGGCTCCAGGTGGCCTATGTCTGTGCTTTTCCAGCCGACGACCCTCTTGCAGAAGAGAGCCGTATCACTCCGCAAGACCTCGATGCACGACCACTGATCACGCCCAACCCCGATGACATCGTCTATACCCTTTTGCGAGAATCCTTCCACCAGGCAGGATCGACTTTCGATCCAAAATACGAGACCCCCGTCTACCTACCAGGCCTTGGACTGGCGCTATCTGGGTTCGGAGTGGCGATTGTCGATACCTTGACCGCATGGACCTATGACAAGGCCATCGAAGCGCAAGGCCTGACTTTCCGCCCTTTCGTACCCACGCATTATGATCAGCTCGCCGTAATCTCGCCAGCGCTGCGGCCACTTTCGCAAACAGCGGTTCGTGTTCAGCAAAAGATTACAGAAGGCATTCGGCAGATTGGTTCCTTCTATGATCTAAACGCAACAAGCCCAGCGTGAGTTGGCCGCCGTTCCTATTTTTCGCTATGCTGCCAGCAAGCGGTCAACTTCCCCAAAGGGCTGCTGTGGGCCAAGGCGTGGCGAAGGCCCGGATAGACCGAGAGAGGATTACAGAAAAGCGATGGGGCAAAAGGGCCGACTCTTGCAAGGAAAAACAGGGGTTGAAATTCTCCCGACCACCACCGGCCACTACAGCCAACCCTTTCGCTTGAAGAACTAGAAGTCTTGCCCAGATGCTCGTAAGATTTTGATTGCGCTTTGCTTTTCCATGCAAACAATCCCAAGAACTGCGCCCGTGGGGCAGACGTGGGGCAAATCTGCACGACAGAATGCCCCACTTCGCCAGCTATGCCAGCCGCCCGCAGAGCCGCCTGAGATCGGCCAGGGCCGACATGACCAGCCGTTCGCAATAGTCGTCGTAGCAGTCGCCGCGAGCATACTCGTTGAGCCAGGTGAGCTTGGTGTGAACGTCACCCAGGGTTCGGCTGTGGTGGCCGACGATGGCATCTTCCGCGGCAACGGCTGCCTCCATGGCCGCGACCGATGCTGCTTCAAGGGCAGCCAGGCTCCTGACAGAGCCGCAGATGCTCTCTCGGGTGTCGAAGGCGCGGACCGCGTCTAGGTCCTTGGCCTTGGCGACGCGAGCGGCCTGCACCAGGTCCGCCGCGGTGGTGAGCGTCTGCATGGGTCACGCCGCCACTCTCGAATGCGGAATGTAGCCCCGCATCTCAGTGCGTAAGATACCACCGCACCAGGATAGCTTAGCGCGATCGACGCCACCCAGATCCGCCAGGACCCGTGCCACGCTCTCAATCATCAGCTTCACATGATAAAAGCTTCGCCGCTCAATCTCAGAGCCGGCGTCCATGTACATCTCTTGCACCCGGCATTCGATGCGGTCGAGTTGGACAAGGGCTTCCGCCGCATCGCGGGCGAGCGTGGTTTCGATCATCGCCAGCAAACCTTCGGTGCGATAGAAGTTGTAGAGCTTCTGCTCTTCGCATTCCTGCGTCTTGCCAGCGTCATCGTCTCTGTGAAAGAGGGCGACATCAAGCGTTTCGCTCTCGTTGCCCAGCAGTTGCGCTTCTGCGTGAGCGTCCGCGATGCTCAATCCCTTTGTGGGTGTTGCTTCCGTGAACTTGAGCGAAGCCGGCTTCGTCGCGATATTGGGCTTAGCCTTGGTCATTGGACTTATCCTCCATGGTCTGGGTTAGGCCTGGCGGGGTGGTGCAAACACTCCGTCAGGCTGCATCCGACGCTAAGCCATATGTCCTTTTTGCGTCAAGCACATTGTGCACCACCTTGCATTCATCTGCGGCCGACGCCATCTTTGGTTCATGGCAAACAAGACTACGGACTTAGTCCGCAAATCGATCGGGCTGCCAAGCGAGACCTGGGAGCGCGTTCGCCAGTATCGGTTTCAGAAACAGTGCAACACGGAGACAGAGGCGATCCGCCGGCTGATTGAGCGTGGGCTTAAGGCTGAGGCATCGGATGAAGCGTAACATGGACCTTATCCGAATCTTGCTCTTGGAGATTGAGAAGCAGGACAGAGGTCGGGGCGACAAGATTGAAGTCAAGGTTGAAGGCCAAGCACCCGCTGTGGTCAAAGAGCATCTACATTTGTTAATCGAGGCGGGCTTTGTTAGCGGCAGATCTGATGATGTTCCCGTCGGCTTTGGCCGATTTGTTTTTGTTCACAGGCTCACATGGGACGGTCATGACTTCCTTGACTCAGTGAGAGATCCGGAGGTCTGGCGCAAGACGAAAGAAAGGGCTTCGGTGGCAGGCGGTTGGGGGATTGACCTGCTAACCGACATCGCAAAGGCTACTGCGAGGGAGGCCCTATCGAAAGTGGGGTTGCCTCTCTAGCAACCCTACCGCCCGATGGCGTTGAGGTAGATCTCGACCGGCCCGCCCAGCGACGAGCCGCTGCAGGTAGTCGTACCGCCATAGCTGTTGCACAAGGTGCCATCGGAGAAGGTCATGAAGCCGCCGGTCGTGTTGCTCATCGTCCCGTCCGAGTACGTGGTAAACCCGCCATTGCTGTTGCTGATCAAGGGCGGGTCGTAGATCGGCTGATAGGATGGCGTTGGATCGCTGTAGAGCGAGGTGCCGGACCAAGGAACGTAGGAACCAGCTTCCCGCGCGGCATCGGCCCGGACAGCGTTTGCGTAGTTGGACGGCAGTTCCTGCGCCGTCGCGGCGCCGGTCAGCGCCAGGAGACCTATCACAGCAGCTAGAACGCGCATGGGACCCTCCGCGGTTGAGAGTCAGAGGTGGCGAGAGGGGGCGTCGAGTTCAACCGTGGAGTCACTTAGCCTCTGGTAAGGATAGGTTCTCAGGGAGTTCCACCCAGAACAGTCTCAACGCATCAGTGATCTGGTCGAACTCTTCTTGTGTGATCGAAAGGTGCCGGTAATCTGCGATTTGTAGCCAAGTGGCTGTGTTTATGTCATCGAACGGACCGCCAAGGTATTCGGGATGCTCTTTCGCGAGCGTATACAATGAGGAACCCTTGCCATGCTTGTAGACATTCACGATCAGGCGGCATTGATTGATCAGTGGGAACCAAGAGGCCTCTCGAATGACCCACCCAAACTCCTCCAGAGTATCAAACAATATCCCTATATTGGACTGCCAGCAGAACTTCGTGACTCCATCGCGATCGTAAAAGCGTGACAGTTCTCGCTCCATGAACGTTCGGAAATCCTTGTCCCATTGATGATAGATTAATGCCAAAGCTCCTAGCGTCGTCTGAACCTTCATTTCGTTCAGCATCATGTAGAATTCGTCTCTGTGGTCACGCACTGCCTCTGCAACATCTGCCCAGTCCAATCTGTCTGAATCTGGCATTGACCCAATCAGCCCGTACATCTCAGTGGCAGCGTGTTCAGCGCTCTCCTCCATGTTGTCGAAGTTCCCGAGCACTCTGAGTTTGACTTGCTCGACGGAGAAGTCGTGTCGCCCGAGAAGCATCTGCCTTTCTCCGGAAGACATGTTGAGATATGGATTCACTAGCACCTCACCTGGCTCGCTAGAGCGTATGCCCCCTGCTGCACAAACTGTAGTCTAACTGGGGCTTGCCCCGCGGTGGAGCAAAAAAGGCCAGATCCTGGATGGGCGGAACCGATACCGGGCAGCCACGGAAGCGGGCGTCGAGGCTATCACTTGTGACTACACCGGCAGTGATCCGGTGGCCTTCGTGGTCAGCGCCAACTTGCATCGGCGGCATTTGACTGAGACGCAGCGGGCATTGGCTGCCGAGCAGCTCGCAAACCTCAAACCCGGTCGCCCGGAAAACTCTGCAAATTTGCAGAGTATCTCTGTAGCCGATGCCGCGAAACGTTTTGAGGTGTCCGAAAGGTCCGTTCACCACGCCCGCACAGTCCGAGACAAGGCCGCCCCCAACGTCATAGCCGCTGTTGAGGGTGGCGAAGTTGCGGTCTCCACCGCGGCCAGAGTCGCGAAGGTTGTCCCCAAGGAAGAGCAAGAGGCCTGGACAGACCCGGCCAAGACCATCCGCCAGATCGATCGTGAGGTCCGGGAGTGACGAGCGAGGCGGTCGAGTTCAAGCAGCATCATTTGCGCCGCCTATTCCAGTGTAACTCTTGGTTTCTTTTCTGGGGAAACAGCAATCACTGACACCTTGTTGACACTATCATTTATCAGATTATACAAAAACCCGGTCCACTCTTGGCGCGGAACCCTTACAGCTCTCACAAACTTGCTTCGGTCTGACGCCACTATAAATGCATCGATGTCAGTGTCGTTTTCGTCACTTACGCAGACTAACGCAAAAGAATGCAATATTTCTGAAGCTAGATCGTAAGGGGACATATGTATTGGTGTCATAACCTCCAAATTGAAGAGCTTCTCTATGTCCCAGTGAGGAGTTGCTGACCATATGGTCTGATTTTTATTTTCTCTAAACTCATCATTGACATCTACAGACTGCAGGTGAAGCGATGTTCCTTTCATTTTGTCTGTTACTTTATTGCTGTCAATTAGGCGCCGAATCGTTAACGCAGAGTAGAACAACGACCGTTCTACTCGGAACCCACTTTCTTCCCAAAGTGCTTCGTCACTTGTATGAGCAATGAAGCGCTTTCCCCATGTCTCGAACTCCGAGGCGAGATACACCAGCTCGCGTTTCCAGTACCAACTCTCATGAATCATAGAGCCAGACCTCCATTTCAGCACTAGGCACCTTCAGACAAGGGATACGCCACCTTAATGCAAGTGTGTTTTAACCATCCTAGATGAAACGATGACAGAATATGGAGGGGAGGGATCCATTCAACACTGAGGTTTGCTCCACAGCCTGGGGCAACGTCTTACGAGGCTGTTAGGGCTGCTTAGCGATAGCGCGGAGAAGATCATCAAACATAGCTGGTAATCCAGCACTCGAATCGGTGGATTGAGAAATGATAGGTGTTATCCCACGGCTTTCGAGCACGCGCTCTTGGACTGGATCGGGCCGCAGCAGGAAGATGAACGACTGCGGCCTCTGCGCTGCAAACTCTGTGTCCGCCCATGTCTTGTGAAGACGATACAGGAGGAGGCGCAAATTGAGGTCACTCAGGCTATACCCGACGAATAGGATGCTACGACCTAGAACATCAGATCTAAACTTGACATCCAAAGGAGACCCGAATTGTAAACGCTCAAAATAGTCAGACTCTGTTATGACTAGCGATTCGTCATCATCAAAGTCACCATGGAACTTGACGATCTGCGTACAATCTTCTGAGGCGTTGGCAACATCTAGAACTGATCTGATTTTGCTGAACTTCCTGTTTTTTAGTTCGAATATGCGTTCGATATTGCGGTCATAATTGGTGGTGTAGATCAAGGGGAAGTTGAGTTCGACGATCTGGTTGTGGACACGAGATTTCAGCAACTGATCATCTGACACGCTCCAGCTGCGGTCCATCCAGCTACGTAATGGACCGATACTGTTACTTTCCAGTTTGTAAAACTCAGCAATCTGTAGGTAATCAGCCCCGGGACGCATCAAGACGTCAGGTTCGTACCCCAGCTCTTTCGCCATGTAACAGATTAGTCCAAACCAGTTTGGCAGACCGAGAGAGACCGAAAGTCCAGCTCCAGCAAAAAGAATTATCCGACGTTGAGCAACCAGCCGCCCCAGATCTTCAAACAAGACCACTACAACGCAGGTCCATCGAGAATTTATTCAACGCGAGCCTCCTCATTGATATTTCATTCTTCTTTGCACCCATTTCCGCGAAGGTTTGTTCATGGCCATCGGGAACAAAAACACAATCCCACTGGAAAGCGCGATCTCCACGAGGTTTAGGGGAAATCGTGCCCTCTATGACCCCCTCGAACTGGAACACCTTTCTGCCGTTGCAGTATCCAAGGCGAGTCTTCGCCGTGACGGCGCCGCCACCAAAGATTCGCGAGACACGCTCAGCCTCAAGGGTATCCCAAAACACTTGTGTAAGACCACCTGGAAAGCCATTGAGATCACCCAGATAGAGTCCTGTCTGTTCAACAAAGATCGGATGACCTATCTTATGGAACGCCCGCAATACCTTGTCACGGACAATTGCTTCGATATCGTCAGATTGGAGCTCAGCAATTTTGAATTGCACAGGGATAACGCGAATGCCGACGGCCTTAAGGATGGTAGAGGCCTCATCTATCTTATGCGGATTTCTCGACAAGAAGCGGATTTCCATAGTGGACTCCGGTTGGGCGGATTCGTTTGCTGCTCGTCAGTATTTACATCTTATCAACGGGAGCGTCGATGATTGATCTTCATGTGCATCTGCGGGGTACACTCACTGCCGAAATGGCGGCCACCCTCGCCGAACGAAATGGTATGAGTCTCGACCCAGCGATGCTGATGCTAAAAGGTCACGGTTGGCACGACTTTCCTACGTTCTTACAAGCGTACGACCAGGTAGCGGCGGTCATCGTTACAGCATTAGATTTGGAAGAGATCGCATATGACTACCTAGCTCGTGCTGCAGGACTCGGAACAACGTACGTCGAGTTCATGCTATCACCGCCCGATCTCGAGAGAGTCGGCGTTGCTTTCGATGACCAGCTTACCGCGCTATCAACTGCCCGTCTGCGAGCAAAAGAGGATTTCGGCATCGACTGCGGCATGATCGCAACAGCTGTAAGACACCTCGGTCCTGCGGCGGCGGTAGAGGCGGCCCGGCTCGCGGTGGGCCGCCAGCTCGACATTCTGGTTGGATTCGGGTTAACCGGCGACGAGCGACTGTACGAACCATGGGAATTCTCCGAAGCCTTCCGGATCGCTCGGTCAGAGGGATTGCACGTGACCGCACATGCAGGCGAGCATCTCGGCCCGGATACAATTATCCAATCGATTGAAGATCTTGGTCTTGAGAGGGTTGGCCACGGAGTGCGAGCGGTAGAGTCGGAAGCAGTGCTCCGGCAGCTGGCGCAGGAGAGAGTTCCGCTAGAGATCTGTCTGTCGAGCAACCTTTCACTTGGTCTCTATACCTCCATTCAAGAACATCCCATCCGAACGTTGATAGATGCGGGTTGCTCTATCGTGCTTGGGACGGACGATCCTGCATTTTTTGCTACCGACATTGCACAGGAGTACGCAATGGCTGCTACTGCGGGAGGAATGCCGGATTCAATCACAAACTTTGCCGAAGCTGCGTCGTTTCGCTAGGCCACATCATGGAAATCTTAACACTACAACCATAACTTTTGCAAAGTGATCAGACACGGCCGTCACTGTGCGGTAAAGTCGCGCCGGTTGGTACAAGTCTGATTACGGATACTGTGACCTTTAGTTGTGCGAGACGTGGCGCACTGACTCGCTGCTGGTCTTCTCCCAAGTAAGTGGGCGCACATGGATTGAGCCATTAGTTTGCGAGCCTACTTCTGCCGCCACATGAGGTAGTCGATGGGCGCCACGTCCTCGCCGTCGAGGTCCCTGATCAAGGCATCGACCGTGCGGTTGATCTGCTTGGACGGATAGCGGAAGACGATCCCGCCTACATTGTTGATCGCCTTGAAGTCCTGCAGCGAGGCGTCATCGTCCGTGCTCTCCGTCACCAGCCGCCCGGCCGCCTGGATGAAGGCCGCCAGCGATCCGCCACCGCGGAAACCCTGCACCTCTGTCGTCACTTCTCGGATGCCAGGCAGCCCGGCAAGGAAGGTGAAGGCGGTTTCTCGGCCGACAAAGCCGGGGATGTCCTCTTCATCGTCCGGCCAGGTTCCGCGCATCACCGCAACCAGCATGGTCTCGACCACGAAGAGCAGCGTCATGTCGGCGGTCCAGGCAGCTACTTGACGAGGGCTGCGGAAGTTGGTGTCCCGTGTCCTCTGTGTGGCGACATTGGCCTTCGCGTACATGTAGCTGGCCATTGTGGTCCAGAGCATGCGCACCAGCTCGCTCTGCCGCTTCCTCTCGCTGGTCGTGCCGCGCTCCAGTCCTGAGCGATCGGTCAGCAGCGGCGAGGCTTGGGCGTTCTTGACCATGCCGTCCGCGAAGTCTCTGGCCTTTTCCAGGTTACCGCCGAACATCTCTTGCCCCTTGGAGTAGGCGCCAATCCAGGTTGCGGCATCGACCACCTGCTGCGTCCTGCTGATCATGTAGAAGGCCGCTTCGACCAGCCAATCGGGCATGACCGCCTTCAGGTCTGCGGTGGCGTTCGCAACGTCCTTGTTGAAGCCTTCCGTCCGGTTCCGCATGATCGGGCTGATCTCATAGATGTCCTTGAAGATCGAGCGCGGCCCGAACCATGGGGACGTCGCGACCTTGAGGACGCCTTTGACCGTGTGGCGCTTACCCAGAGCGACTGAGGTCTGCAGGATGCCCAGCGGCTGCAGCAGGGCGGTGCTCAGGTTGAAGCCCATCACCGAGACCGAGAAGCCGGTGCGGATGCGCCTGGCTACCGCCTCCTCAATGTCGCCGGCTGGTGTCTCCCCGGCCGCGGAGTCCTTGACCCAGAGGTCGAGGGTCCGCCAGGTTCCTTGCCGCCCCGTCTCTTCGATGGCCTTGCGGGTCCGCGGATGGCTGAGGACCCGGTTGACGTAGTGGACCGCCTCACCGACAGCCAGGTCATAGGTCACCCGCTGCAGGTGCTGCGGCAACACCGAGATTTCCAGAAGCACCGGCCGGCCGCCGGAGCCGACGCGCTCGACCGTGTGACCCCGCTGGGTCTGTGCCTTCGAGAACCGCCCGGCCATCATCTGGCGCGAGAGGTTCTGCACATCTTCGTCGCCTACTTTAGTGCTGTTGCCGCCATCGTAGCGCAGTGGATAGTACCCTCCGGCAAAGGTGCCGTGCTTGGTCTCCACTGCCAGAGCCTTCACCTTCTCCGGTACGGTGCCGGTGCGCTGCCTCTGCAGCTCGGCGATCTGCGGATAGTAGCTGTCGAGGTAATCCCAGACCGCTTGAACGAACTGCCAATCCTTCTTGGTCAGCTGGTCGAGGATCAGCTCGATTTGGCTTTCGTGGAAGTTGCCGTCCAAGAGCGCTTCCCGGTTGCCTTCGTTGCCCCAGTTCAGAGCAACACCGATCATCTGCCATTTCGTCATGGGCTGCTCGATGCCCGGCAGCTCCCTCCGGACCTTCATGGCCTTCTGCTCGCGCTTGGAGTAACGGTTGAAGAGCGCGGTCAGGTCGTTGTCGGCCTTCTCCTTCATGGGGATGTACTTGTCGGAGATGGCGCGATCGATTGGGCGCTTGATGTGCTCCATGGCAGGGCCGAGATCCTTACCGCCGTCCAGGGCCTTCAGGACCGTGTCGGGCGTGAGGATCAAGTTCCCGTACTCTTCGAGCTTGTCGCCGCGGCGCTGTGCCGGGGTGCCCCTGCCGACCCGCTGCGGGGTGAAGGTGCCGCTATCCCTCACCGAAGTCTCGACGGCATCGACGATCAGCTCCAGCTCTCTCCGCTCGTTCTCCAAGAGCAGTTGCGTCTTGAGCCTGCCCAAGTGCTCCAGGTTCTTGAGGGCATCGGCGAGGCCCTCCAGCTCGGCGATCGGCACGCGGGTGTAGTTTGTCCGGTTCACCCGCGCGATGATCCGGCTATCGATATCGACTTCTGCCGAGCGTCCTTCCTCTTCCATGCGCTGCAGGAACTCGATCAGGCTATCGTCGCGTCGTAGCTCTCTGGCGGTGCGCTTCACGAAGTCATAGCGCTGCAGCAGGTTGTCGATCTGCTCAATGAATGTCGGGCCGATGTTTTGCCTGACCGCCTTCCGCCGGTACCGAGAAACCTGTCCGAGCAGCTTCTCGACGCTCTCGTTTGCCCGCTTCGCCTCGCGCCATAGGTGGTGGTTCAGAAGCTGCCGCTGCTTGTGCTTCAGTGCCTCTTGCCGGTCGCCACGCTGCAGGGCGCGCCTGCTGGCCTCTGCAGCGCCCCTCTCTGCCCTGAGGTACAATTCCGGCTTGGCCTGCCTTGGCGACCATCCAGCGGCCATCTGTGCGGCCTGTGCCTTGGCCTGCTTCGATAGGGCGGCCTGGAACTGCGGCCTGTCGGAAGAGAGAGCCCTGACCTCTGCTTCGATTACGCTGGCGAAGTCCTCGCCGTGCACCGCGGCAAGCGCCTGCTCTTCAAGGCGGCCGTCTCTCAGCATGTCGCCGACGCGCTCGCGCATCATGCTGTCTGTCTCTTGCTCGATGGCGGTCTGCCTGTCAGGCGACGACAGGATGCTGCGCACCATGCCGTCACCGCTGCGGAAGCCGAAGAGCCCGGCCAGGACATCGGGATGGACACCGCCCTTGGCGCTGTAGATCGGCGGCAAGAGCACATTGCCGGCCGCCCGATTGGTCGGGCTCCTGAGGTTGCCCGCGTAGCCCAGGTCGATCAGATCCTGCTTGTTGAGCTTGGTCTCTGGCAGGTTCTGCGGCTGGCCATCGCCGAGCCAACGGCTGTTCTGCAGCCACTCCCTGGCGCGGTATACCGGCCTGGCGTTCACGATCTGGGTTGCCGCCGCCTTGGTTTCGGCGCGCAGCTTCTCGTAGGTCTTCGATTGCGTCTGCTCCAGCTCGCCCATGAGATCGGCGAGGACCGCTTCCCTGCTGCTTTCCAGGGCTTCTTGGCTCTGCTTCCGATAGGCCGCCTGCTGCTTCTCGGTCATGAACTGCAGTTCCGGTGCCTCGATAGGCGTGATTTTGCCGGCCAGCTCGCGGGCGTCGGCGATCTCTTCTTCGGTCGCCAGCATGCGATCGAAGGTCTCTCGCGCTTGGTCATCGAGGCGGACACCCAGGCGCCGCACTTGCCGATAGATCAGTAGCAGCCAGGACTTGAAGCGCCTGAAAACCTCCTGCAGCCCGGCAGAGGGTGCCTTGCCTTCCATCAGGTAGGCCTCGAAGCCGCGGGCGAACTGCTCATGCAGCCCAGTATGGATCGCTGTGTCCCTATGGCTCCTGACCGTGAGATCGGTTTCGAGGAAGGCCCGAACATCGTCCGCGGTGACTGTCTGACGGCCGTCCAAGAAGGCTGTGGCCTCTTTCGCGACTGCTTCGGCATTCCGGCCCCACCAGCCCTTGAGCGCTTCCACGTCGTCCCTGAGGCCCTTGGCGTCCGGGTTCTCGCGCAATGTGGCCAACTCGATTTCGAGGAAGGCATGGCCCAGCTCGTGCAGGGCGGTCGAGAGGTCGTAATCCTTAGTCAGGAAGATGGTCGCCGGCGCGTCCGGGCGAATGCCGGTCACTGGAACCTGGGTGAAGCCGCGCAGCAGTCCTTTGGCCCGCTCTTCCAGTCGGCGGATACCGTCATTCACGCCGACATCGATCTGCGCCTTGATGCTGTCGTTGTCCTGGTTGAGATCCACACCCAACTGTGCAGCGGTTTCGATCAGGTCCTCGACGGCTGCGGCTTGAGCGTCGGCGCGATCGGCAGCGTCGTCGGGCAAGCGCACAGGCTGGCCGCGCAGTTCGCGATCGACGGCATCGAGCAGCACCCGCCTTGGATTGAGCGTTGCCAGTCGGTCGCCTTCCAGCTCTGCGCGAAGTTCCGGCAGATAGCCGGCTTCTGCAGCGGCAACGGCAGCGTCATCCAGGGTCCGTCCACCGGCCTTAACCAGCTTTTCGGCACCGATGGCGGCCAGCTCGCCATTGTCCTCTTGCAAGCCTTGGCGGCGCAGGAAGGGCACCAGCGTTTCATCGCGCTTGGCCTTGCTCTCTGTCCTGCCCGTGCGTGCCAGATCGATGAGCTTGTCGAGTTCGTCGCGGTCCAGGCTGTTCAGGCGTTCGACAATCTCGCCCCGGACCCTGAGGCCGCCGACCGAACGGAAGGCCTCTAGCGCATCCGTGCCAGTCCTCTGGCCCAAGGTGCGGAAGAAAGCTGCCACCGCCTGGGATAGCTGCCCTGCCACGCCAGGGGCGACGCCGGCATTGCTGAACTCCGACAGCACGAAGTCGGCGACCTGCTGGTCTGCCGCCTGCAGTTCCAGTTCCTGATCGATCTGCTGCTACAGCTCTTCGGCCTGCTGTCGAAGCCCTGTCGCCAGTTCTTCGTTGGCCTGGTCTGCCAGGGTGCGGCCGGTAGGGGTGAAGCTGGCATTGTTGGCGAACCACTCGCCATGCTCGCCGGCGGCGATCCTGGCAGCGTAGGCGCTGGTCGGGATGGCAACGCGGGTGCCGGCTGCCGCCGCGGTGGTGACCTCGCTGTAATCCAGTCCCAGGCTCTCGGCGATGGCCGCCGGGTCCTCACCCTTGCTCTGTAGGTAAGTGACCATCTCTTCGGCCGGGGCGTAGATCGTGTCGCGCTCGGTTCCCCTTGTCGCCTCTTCGACGAAGACCCGGTAATCGTCCGGCAAGCGGATTGCCAGCTTGGACTCTGTCGCATTCTCGTTGATCGCGTGAATGGGGCTGGTCGTCGGCCCTGAGCCATCGTCTGGCTGCACGTTGGAGAAGTCCGGCAACCGCTCGCCGCCTTCTCGGATCGTCGGAGCGGTGGGCTCGCCCTCGCCTGCGAAGAGGGTGGGAACGGCTTCCTCCTCCCCCTCGCCAGCATCAAGGGGTGTACTTCGCCCCCTCCGACCTCCCAGCACCTCCCTGAGGAAGCCGATCAGGCCACCGGCCGCACCGCCGACCGTGAAGGCGTGTTCGATGTCTTCGAAGAGGCTGCGATCGTTCACTGCCAGCGCGTTCGTGATTGCCTGCTGGACTACGTTTTCGGTCACCTCTTGGGTGCCCTCGACGACCGCACCCTTGCCGGCACCGGCCAGGTACTGCAGCGCCCGATTCCGCAATGCCGGGATGCGCGCCATCAGAGCTTCTAGACCGATACGCTCCGTCGCCAGGGTGACCAAGCCGCCGAGCGCTTGCGCTTGCCTTGCCTCTGGCGTGTCGGGATCGACGCCTTGTTCGATCTGTTGCCGTCGCTGCTGCTCCGCGCCTTGGCCGTAGAAGAGCGTCAGGTTGGCTGCATTGCCGCCGCGCCCGAGGAAGAACAGCGCCACCTGTCCGGTCAACTGTCCGAAGGCCGCCGCGATGTCGTTGCCGATGTTGCGGTCATCAGGCGCCACGTCGATGCTCTCGCCCAGGGCTTCCAGGTCCTCGCCCACCGGGCGCAAGACCACTTCGGCAAAGCGGTCCTGCTGGGTCCGAAGCGTCTCTAGCTGGGTGTTGAGCTGCCGCATCGCAGGGCTGCCGAGGAACCGATCGGGCACTGGCGAGAAGATCCCTTGCTGGTCGTTTTCACGAGAGAGCCCTTGCAGGCCAACACCCACCGTCGAAGGAATCGCTGCCGCGAAGGACTGCGCGAAGCCGCCGGCGCGCTCCCACCAAGACAGCCGCTCTGTGTCGTCGTGGGCAACCAGGGCGTTGCCGTCACGCTTGATCCACTCCTGCAGCTTCGGGCTGGCGTCTAGGTTCTCCTGATAGCTCTTAGCCTTGGCTTGCCTCTCTGCTTCAGCCGGATCCAGGTCTGCTTCAGCAGGCTGCATCTGCACGACTTTGCCCGCCTTGCGACCGGCTGCGATTGCATCGGGGCTCTGTTCTTCTGCGGCCAGGAGGGAACCCGTCGCCGCGGCTCTCTCGCTCGCCTTCAGCCGATCGAAGGCGTTGCGATACTGCTCTGCAAGAGTCTCGGTCATTGGACCTGTCCCGTCATTTTCAGAAGTATGTAGGCCTCCAGTCGCTCCTCTTCGCTCATGCTTGGGAAGGCGCCCTTCAGGCCCTCCTGCACGTCGCTGGGCAGGTCTGAGATCTCGTCAACCTCGCCCAGGAGCGTGTCGCCAGAGAAGAAGCCGCTACTCACCACCGATAGCGAGCGCTGCAGAATGGCGTTCTCTTAGGCTGGAGTGAGGGGTGCGCCCTTGCGTGCCGATTCCTCCCGCATGGCTTGGTCGATCCAGGAAGACAGACGCCCGCGCTGCTCGGCACCGCTGCTGCCGTTGATGCCCAGCCGCTGGAACAAGGCCGAGCGACGCTGCGTCAGAGTGAAGGGATTGTAGTCCTTTGGAGGCTTACCGAGGATGCCCTCGACGATCTCTTTGGCCTCCGCTTTGCGCTGCTTCATCTCCTTGTACTGGGCAGGCGAGAGGCGATGCTGCACCGAGAAGAGGTCGTATTCCGCCATCTCATCGGGCGGCATACGCGAAAGCTCGTCGTAGAGCTCAAAGTCGGTCTGGCGATCGCTCCGTTTGTCGTAGACGTTGCGGTACTGATCCATCTTCACCGCACCCAGGGCGCGCCTGGTGGCCGCCGGTAGGTCATCTGGGTTCGTACCGCTTTCAATCAGGGCTTCAGTCTCGGCCTCAAGTTGATCTCTCTGACGCTTGGAGGCGGCCTCTTCGCCCTTTCTGGCCGCTTCGACTTGGCGCATGGCAACCGCTCTCGTCTCAGGGTTTGGGATGGCCGACGCGATCTCGACAGCTGCCGCGTACCAGTCTCCGCCGCCGCCGGGTTGTGCCGACATGCTGGCCTTGGTCAGCACCGCGGCCACGTAGCTCCGGGTCTCAGCAAAGGGGATGCTGTCGGCGAACTCCAGCGAGGTCACTTCACCCATACGCGGGTCACCGTGCTTTTCAAGCCACTTCTCGACGTTCTCCGGCCCGCCGTTGTACGCCGCCAGCGCCAGGACAACGTCACCGTCGAAGCGCTCTAGCATGGCGTCCAAGTACCAGCGGCCATACCGGGTGCTGTTCTCCGGCGCCTGCAGCCACTTGGTGATCTCGGCATCGTTCATCGCCGCGACATCGCCTTCACCAAGCTGGCCGGCAATCCATCGGGCAGTATCAGGCATCACCTATGCCAGACCGGCTGCGCCCTTCTTGGAGATGGCCGAGGCATCGCCACCGCTCTCCTGCTGCACCAGGGCCGAGAACAGGGTGTCGCTCGATTTCTGCTGCACCAAGAGCGCGCCGACGGGATCGACCTTGGCTTTGCCCTTGGCGACCGCATCATTGCCGAGGAACTGACCGCCGACTACGACAGCAGCTTCGTTGATTGCTCGGTTGGCCGCAATCAGGTGCTGCGCCGAGAACTCATCACGGTGCTTCTGGCCATACTGCGCGGCAGCGACCACGTCATTGGCCGCCAGCATCTGCTGAACGGCGGCAAAGTGGGCGGTGCTGACCCTACCTCGTACGAAGGCTTCTGCCTGCTCCGCACCGTAGCCCTGCTCTGTCGCAAAGGCTTGCGCCGTCTTGCGGACGTTGCCGATATTGACCGCCAGCCGTTGCGGGTCCTGCCAGTGAGACGCTGCATAAACCGTCGCATTGGCGATCCTTCCTTCCCGCTCACCAGTCTTCCAGGCATTGGCCTGCTTCAGGGCGTGTTGGTGAACGTCGGTCTCAAAGGCCGAGCGCCGCCCGCGGTATTGCTGCTGCCAGAGGTTCTGTAGCTCCGGCCGAGACAGTCCGCTGCCGATCTTTGCCAGCTCTTGATTGTAGAGCTTCAAGGTCTGATCGCGGCTATCGGCGGCAGCACGCCCGGTCTGGGCGAGGTAACCTGCATCAGGATCGAGAAGGACCCTGCGGCCAAGTTCGTCGGCCCGGTTATTGGCCTCCAGCAGCTCGGCCTGGTCGGTTTCGAGCTGCTTCGCCTTGTCGATCTTCGCAATCTCGACGCCAAGGTCGACGGCGCCTGATCCAAGCTTCTCTAGGCCAAACGCGATCCCCGCCCCGAAATCATCAGGCGTCGCCCTGACCTGGTTGCCTGCACCGCTGACCGGCCTAGGCGTAATGCGTGGGACTGTTACCATTGTCTAGTTAACTCCTCTTGAATCATCTGCCCGGTCTGAAAGCGGGTGACGCGCCTGACATCGGCGAGGATGAGGTGGGCGGCATCGAGCATGCCGGCTTGTCGGTCTGATTGGGGGTCTGCCCCTGAAGGCTGCAGCAGCCCCATTGGCGAGAGCCGTCGCCAGACGAGGGCGCGGCCGGCAGGGCTGGACATCAGGTCCAGCAACTCGCGGTCTGCGTCGTCGCCGTGGCGGTGGCCTGGTGCTGGTCGCACGCGCGCGCGCGTTGGGGAATGCAATCTTGGGTGTGACCTTCCCAATCTGCCATGTCTTCCCGGGCTCCACCTGCCATCCGCAGATGGTTCAGTCAGTCAACACTGATTCGACCGAGAAACTCCCGGCTCTCTCGGATCAGCTCTCGAAAATGCCGCAGCTCTTCAAGATGTGCCTTGCTGTAGGCGCCATGCTTGATGGGCCGTCCACCAAGGCCGCCATGAACCCGGCATACGTTCCGCCCTGCCATCGCCGGACCTCGGCAGCGTTTCCCTGTCCGCTTCGCCTTGGCGGTGCACTGCCGGGCGTTCTGAAATACACAGCCGCTTTTTTTGAGGTCAGGCTGGTCGCTCATGAGGTTTGCGACCTTCTCTGTTTGCGCCCCCCTCCCCCTGAGGAGACCGTGCCGACGATCGCCTGACCGCCTTCATGGACGTGGACGTGCTCGACCGTGACCTTCTGCTGGCCACCGGATCGATACTTCTTGAGGGCCTCTACTTGGGCGATGAAAGTCCGATTGAGCTTGGTGAGTGTGCGCTCACAGCTGTCCCGAAGCTCGAGGTGGTCCGCATCTCGAAGCCGTCTCGCCATGTCCATTGCTGCGCAGTGGGTGGCCACCATCTGAGCCGCCAAAGCCGTCTCAATCGCGTCCCGAGGTGTGATCTCTTCCATCATGGCGCCGCGAAAGTTGGCTGTGTGCATTACCTTCTCGGATGCACTTCCCTCGCAGTAGGCGACCTGGGTAAAGATGCCGATCGCGAAGTCCTCGTTCTCGGTGCCAATTGCATCCATGAGGTCCAAGAGCCCGCGCTTTCCGGGCTTCTCATAGACCGCCTTCTTGGTGCCGTCCTCTTGGGTCACCTTCTCCATTCGCGGCCAACCTTTGGCGCCACCTGGGACCCGCTTCTTCTCTGGCTTCGCCACCTTGCTTCCGGTCGCCTTCTGCAGAGGCTGTGGGTCGTGCCCTGTCATGCCGTGCCCTCCGGGATGTCTGGAGGCGCTGGCGCAAACATCGCTCCCGCATCTGCTGCCCTGATGGGCAGCGGTAGCTGCAGTGCAGCCAACAGCCTATCCAGAATGCGGTCGCCGCGAAGCCCGATCTGCCCGCCGTTGTAATCTTCAAGCTCGCTTCGAAGCTCTTCACTGAACTGTTCTTGGACTTTCATCTGCGCGGCTAAGGACGCTGCCTTCAGGCACTGCTCGACGTATCCCTCGACCATGTCGGGGGTGAGCTCACTGCCAAGCTTGACGATCATCGACGCCAAGTAACTACGGCGCTCTTCGTCTTCGTACAGACTGCCATAGGACACGGCACTATCACCTGCTCCTGCTGATACACTGTCCATTTCACACCCCTTGCCTCTGCGAGGGCTCACGCCGCCCAACGGTTTGCCGCGTCTCTGGCGGCCTCTTCGATCTTGCCCATGCTCCGCGCTAGAGCCTCCAAGCCGGCAATCGCCAGGTGCTTCTCGTCGGCCGCGGGCTCGATATCGCGGGCTGCGTCGAGCGTGACGGCCAGGTAACGGTCAAAGCGATCTAGGTCGCGCAGCACGTCGGAAACCGCTGTCATCTTCGCTGCCACCCGCGCGAAGTGCTGAGGGTCGTCCAGATGCGAGAGGCCGACATGGCAAGGATCGAGACGGCCGGCAGAGGGTGGCCTCGGCCCCGCCATCAATGCGGCGTGCGCCTGCACCAAACGACAGAGAGCTTGACCGATGACGAAAGCCTGGTCGTTTAGCTCGCCGCGACGATGCCAGACGGCGAAGAGCGATTCCGGCAAGACGTTGCTGGTCAGCGGCTCGCCAAGCACGTCTGCCCAGCGTTGCAAGGTTTCTGGCGTTGGCGATATCCGGCGCGAGATACGCCCGCTGGGCTCTCTCGGCCTGTCACCCCTGGGCCGCCCAGTCCAGGGCTTTGCCTTCAGCACACCAGGTCGAACCATCCCTAACTCCCCTCGTTACATGCCAGAGAGAGCCCACGATGGCGTTTCCATCATCGGCTCACCAATCTCCCTCATTTTCGAAACCCAGCTCGGCAGCCCGGAAATCGCCTCTCTCGGCGCCTTGGCCGGCAGCCCTTTCCATTCTCGGGAAATCCGGCCGCACTTCTGCTGACTACTCTTTCTGACCTTGCATATATCGCAGAGCGTCGCCAGCATTTCAAAGCGTTATCGTGGGAGAGAAGGTGGAAAACGGGCGAGTATTGCTGCCTGTGCACGGATTGGCGAGTTATCAGGGCAGCGCCCCCAAGGACTCACGCGGCCACTCACTGACTCTCTTGGCGTCTCAGCCGCACAGGGTTACAACACGCGCCTGGATGTTCAGGAGGTGTTCCTTTGATCAGCCGCGCGCATGCATTTGCTCGATTTCAGGTTCTTGAGGATATGACGGCTGCGCTCTGCCTTCAGGCCGGCGCGCCAGCTGAGCTGGTCGAGGTCTACCGGGAGGCGGTGGCGCAGAGAGATGGGCCGCGGATAGAAATGGCCGTCACAGCGCTGGTGCGGTCGCTACCAGGAGCGAACTCTGGCTTGATCGCCGTCCTGAACGACGACACAGTTGATGGAGGGAACGCAAATGAGGAATTCCCGTTCGAATATCTAAATCAGCAAGAGATCAGCCATTGCGGAATGGCGCATATGCCAACGCAAGGTTGTTGCTGACAAGGGAAAAGCAGAGTCTGCTGGGCGGTCCAATGTGTCCATTGGTTGAAAAACTAGTGAAATCATGCGATACTTGATTCCTTGCAACGCTGGGAGGCTAGATCATGGGCACCTTCACAATAGTGGGAACCAATGGGAACGACGCATTCTATGTGGGCACATTGGGTCAAGCGATCTTCGGCTTGAATGGTAATGACACTATGTACGCAGGCAGCGGCAATGACTGCCTAGACGGCGGAAGTGGGAATGACCTGCTCAGCGGTGACATTGGTGATGACTACTTCTTCTATGGACGGAGCGGCATCGACAGCCTCTTCGGCGCGGCAGGGGACGATCGAGGTTTCTCGGGAGGGCATGGCGACGATAGTCTCTCCGGCGGCTTTGGGGACGATACCTTTTTCTTTGGCGATAGTGGTACCGACAGCCTCTTCGGCGACGATGGAGGAGACTATTCCTTTTTCGGTGGCAGCGGTGATGACCGCCTCGCGGGCGGCAGTGGATTGGATCGCTTTTTCTACGGTGAGGCGGGAGACGACGTCCTCCTCGCAGGTAGTGGTAACGATTTCGGCTTTGCCGGGCGCGGGGGCATCGATATCCTCTCGGGCTCCACAGGAAACGATAGCTCTTTCGCCGGAGACGCAGCGAACGACAGCCTGTTTGGTGGCAGTGGCCATGATGCCATGTTCTACGGCGGTAGCAGCAATGATGCCCTCTTCGCTGGAGCGGGGAACGACGCATACTTCTACGGACAGGAAGGCGCTGACGTCATTTCCGGTGACGCAGGAGCCGATAGCGCGTTCTTTGGCGGCAGCGGCGCCGACGCCCTCATTGGCGACGGGATTGGCCACCACGGTAAGGATGTCAGTTTCTACGGCGGTGCAGGAGACGATGGCCTCTATGGAGTCAACGGGAATGATCGCCGGTTCTATGGAGACGCGGGGAACGATCGCCTCGCCGGCGGCAGTGGAGATGAAAATTCCTTCGACGGAAAAAACGGCAACGACATCCTTTACGGTGGCAGCGGCAGTGACTTTCGCTTCATCGGCGGTTCCGGCGCTGACAGCCTCTATGGGGACGCCGGGCAGGATTGGCGGTTCCAAGGATCCAGTGGCAACGACCTTCTATTCGGAGGTGGCGGCGACGATAGCTCTTTCTTCGGACGGAAAAACGACGACACCCTTAGCGGTGATGGTGGCAATGACGCCAACTTTAGGGGTGATAGCGGCAACGATGTTCTCTTGGGCGGGTCCGGCAACGACAGCTCCTTCTACGGCGCGACAGGTCTCGATAAGCTCTATGGAGGCAGTGGCGTCGATACCCGTTTCTTCGGTGGAGCTGACGCAGATAGCCTCTCAGGCAACTCCGGCGCCGATAGCGTCTTCGACGGAGGTGGCGGCGCCGACGAGATCTTTGGCGGCGATGGCGACGATCGCTTCTTTTCCGGAGGTGATGGCGACGACAGCCTCTTTGGTGGCACTGGCAACGATCACCGATTCTACGGAGCCGCCGACGACGACAGCCTTTACGGTGGCAGTGGTGATGATCGCCTCATCTACGGAGCAAGCGGCAACGACAACCTTTATGGTGGCGGCGGTAGTGATACCCAATTCTATGGAAGCAGCGGCACCGACCGTTTGTACGGCGGTGATGGCGACGACACCTCCTTGTTCGGAGGTGTTGGAGACGACACTCTCTTTGGAGGCAGTGGAGATGATGCTCAATTGTTTGGTTTGCTTGGTAACGACGATGTTCATGGCGATTCTGGCAATGACTACCTTGGCGGCAACGGAGGGGACGACCAGCTACGCGGCCAAGATGGCGAAGACACCTTGTTTGGTGCGAGCGGTCGCGACACGCTGTTCGGCGGGATTGGCACAGACACGGTTTTCGGTGACTCGGCCAACGACCAGATAGTCGGCGGCACCGGCAGTGACTTGATATTCGGCGGACAGAATCGCGATCGCTTAAATGGTGCCTCGGGCACGGATACAGCCTATGGCGGCAACAACAACGACACCTTCATCATCGATACCAACACGGATCTAATCTTCGATGGTGCCGGTCAAGGCGACGACGTGCTGCGTTCGAATGCCGATGACTACACACTTGGCACGGCCGCCGAGGTGGTGATTGAGCGGGTGAACATCAACACGGCCGCCGGCAACGCCAAGATGGTCGGCAACGACAACAGCGACATCTTGATCGGCAACTCCTTTGACAACGTCCTACTGGGGCGCAGCGGCGATGACCGCCTGAACAGTCGCGGGGGCAGCAACAACATGACCGGGGGCAGCGGGGACGACACCTTCATCGTCACCACTGCGACCGACAACGTGCGCGAGTTCTCCGGCCAAGGGACGGATCTGGTCCGGGCGGAGACCGACTTCACTCTGCCCGGCGGCGGGGCCGATGATTTCATTGAGAATCTGCGTCTGCAGGGTGGCTTCGGGAACCTGAACGGCGCCGGGAACGATCTGGACAACACCATCGAGGGCAACACCGGCGACAACAGCCTGCAAGGCCTGGGCGGTGACGACGTGATCGAAGGCGATCAAGGCAACGATGTCCTCTACGGCGGCGATGGCGAGAATCGCCTCGAGGGAGGGGCCGGTGACGACACCATGCTGATGGGCTCTGGCGACGTTGCCTTCGGCGGTGCTGGCAAGGATGCCTTCTTCTTCGATGGCAGCGATGTCGGCATAACCGGCTCGGCCGACGCAATCATCCGTGACTTCGATGGCGTTTCAGCCAACGGTGCCAACGGTGAGGACAAGCTGGTCTTTGCCACCGGCCTGGAGGTCGGCAGCTTTGCCTACATCGGCGCTGCAGCCTTCTCAGGCGGCGGTAACTCCGAATCGCGCTATGACGGGCCTCGACAAGTGCAGGTCGATCAGGACGGTGACGGCAGTGTCGACCAAGCCTTTCTGGTGGACGGCGTCACCGCCGCAAACTTGCTGACCTCAATCGATTTCGTGTGGTTATAGGAGAGCCCCTAGCGCTGAGCCAGGCCAAGTCTGCCAGCCGCTTCGGCTTCTAGGCCGCGGCAGTGCGCAACTGGAAACAGGGGCGCCGCCGGCCGGAGTCTGCGGCGCGTGCTTACCTCATGGTGATTGACCGGGAGCCTGAGGCTGTAGAGCGGGCTTTGACTAACGCTGCGTAGCGGCCTATCCGTAGATCACAAACTCGATGTTGGTCAGCGTGACTCCGGCCGGCAGGCTGACACCTGTTCCAACAAAGAGCGTATCGCTTCCAGCACCGCCGTCAAAGAGGTCGCCAGCCTGCAGCTCGCCTTGGCTGGCGATGTTCAGGACATCGTCGCCCTTGTCACCCATGATCGTGTCGATCCCGCAACCACCGAAGAGGGAGGCATCATCGCCGCCGCCACCGCGGATAAAGTCGCCGCCGCTGCCACCGAAAAAGAAGGAGTCTGAGCCGTTGCCGCCGGCAAGCCTGTCGTCGCCACTGCCGCCGTAGAAGAAGGCGTCATCGCCGGCGCGACCCGACAGGCCATCGCTACCGCTGAAGCCAGCCAAATGGCTGTCGTTTCCCGAATCCCCGGCGACGAAATCACTACCGAAATCGCCAAACAGCGAAGTGTCAACACCACTGCCGCCGTAGATCTTGTCTTTGCCCTGACCGCCAAAGAGCGAGTAATCGTCACCATTTCCACCATAGAGGAAATCGCCGGCACTGCCTCCGTAAGCTGGTCCGTCATCGCCGCTGCCGCCAAAGAGGCGGTCGACGCCGATCCCTCCGAAGGCGTACTTGTCGCCCCCGCTGCCGCCGATAAGGCTGTCGGCACCGCTGCCGCCATAGAAATAGAAGTCGCCCCCATCGTCGCCGAAGAGCCTGTCGAGCCCGCTGCCGCCCGCAAAGGAAATATCATCGCCATCGCCGCCGTAGAGGCGATCGGCGCCTGCATCGCCACCGAAGCGAAAATCGATGCCACTGCCGCCGAAGAGGCTGTCGACGCCCTGCCCGCCGAAGAAGGTATAGTCCTGCCCGCTGTCGCCTGTGAGCGTGTCGGCGCCATCATCGCCGAAGAAGAAGGAATCGTCCCCCTGGTCACCGGTGAGCGTGTCCGTGGCGCTGCCGCCGTAGAAGGAGAAATCGTTTCCGCTCTCCGCGCGAAGTATGTCGGTCGCGCTGCCACCGTAGAAGGTATAATCGTCCCCGTCACCGCCCCACAGAGTGTCAGTGCCTAGGAACCCAAGGAATATGCCATCCTTCCCGGTACCGCCGAAGACCTCGTCATTGCCGGTAAAGCCGTTGAGCTGCCCATCGTTGCCACTGCCACCGTAGAGCCAGTCGGTGCCGCTATCCCCGAAGAGGAGCCCATCGTCCCCAACAGCACCATAGAGGCGGTCGTCGCCGTTGCGTCCCCGAATAAAGATGTCCTCTCCACTGTCGCCGAACAAGCTGTCGGCACCGCTGCCCCCATCGAAGAAGAAGCCATCGGGCTCACTGCCGCCGAAGATGGTATCCGCACCGCTGCCACCGACAACCTGTCTTTCGCTACCTTCTCCGCCATAGAAGACGTCGTTTCCAGTGCCACCGAAAAAGTATCGCTCGTCCCCACTCCCGCCGAAGAGGCTATCGTCGCCGCTGCCGCCGAAGAAGAAGGAATCATTCCCAGCGCCGCCATAAAGCCTATCGACGACATTGCCGCCATAGAAGCGGGAATCGGACCCGGCGCCGCCGAAGAGGCTGTCGGTACCGCCGCCTCCATAGAACCAGGAATCGTTTGCATCACCACCGAAGAGACTGTCGGCGCCTCGGCCTCCGAAGAAGGAGAGATCGCTCCCGCTGCCACCGAAGAGGCTGTCCGTGCTGGAGAGCCCATAAGCCTGATCATCGCCGCTCAGACCATAGATCGTATCGACAGCCTCTGTACCACTCAGCAAATCATTTCCACCGGTCGTTCCGAAGATCACAGCCATTTCATCGCCTCCTCGCCTACCTTCAATCCACGGTAGCGCTCAAGAGGCTTGAGGGTCAAATTACAGTTCCCTGGTCTTGGCAATCAGCCCTACGGCCCGAACACCAGCACCTGGTATCCATCCTCTTCGAAGTGCTCCTTGATGCGCATGGCCTCATTCCGCTCACGCCCCATCCAGACGGTGTCTGGCTCGCCACCGCCGTCACGGTGGCAGTCTGCCCACCACATTGGCCGACCGTCCTTCGTCCATCCCCGCTCGATTAGGAGGAAATCGCCTTTTGGGCAGGTTCAGCAGCTTCACCCAGTCGGTCATGCTGCGATCCTCCGAAAATCCTTGGTTGCCTCCCGGTACTCGTCCGGCTCGACGAAGACCCGGTGCGACCAGTCCAGGACGTAGGTCCCGGCCTCGCGCCACTGCTTAACCCCGCATTGCCCAGGTGAGATTGTGGTTGCGGGGCCTCGCGATCCGATTCATGGTTCTATATCATGAAGTTACAGGAACTGGTACGAGGTTTTCATGGCGCACCCGATGGGTGAATCCAAAAACGGGCGGCTTCGTGTGAACTTCGATCGCCGCCTGAAGCTAGAGTTCCATGGATCGAAGGTGACATCCGACGGTGGTCTGCTCGCCTATCGGGAACTCGACGATGCTCTCGGCCTGACGGAAGCGGCGGCTGGTTTGCTGCGAGACGAACGTCGCGGCCAGAACGGCTGGCACGCCGTCGTCGGCATGCTGCGGCAATCGGTGTTCGGGCGGCTGGCCGAGTACGAGGACGTGAACGACGCCGAGCGCCTATCCCGCGATCCGGCAATGCGCTGGCTGGTCGGCGGCAAGGCCACGGACCGGGGTGCGGCGTCATCCAGTCAGATGGACCGTTTCGAGACGCAATGGCTGACAGCTGACGCCAATCTCACGGCACTCGGCGCTCTGTCCGGGGTGTGGATTGACCGCGTTCATTGTCGCAAGCCGCCGAAGCTGGTGATCCTTGACACGGACAGTTCGGTCAGCCCCACCCATGGCGACCAGGAAGGGACGGTCTATAACGGCCACTTCGGCTGCACTTGCTATCACCCGCTGTTCCTGTTCAATCAGTTCGGCGACCTCAAACGGTGTGCGCTTCGCCCAGGCAACGTGCACAGCGCCGATGGCTGGCGCGACGTGCTCGATCCCGTTGTCGCGCGCTATCGGAGCCGGACGCTTAGGCGCTACTTCCGCGGAGACACTGCATTTGCCGCGCCGGACATCTATGAGTATCTGGAGGCCGAGGGTTTCGGCTACGCCATCAGACTTCCCGCCAACAGCGTGCTTCAGGGATACATCGGTCACCTTCTGCGCCGCCCGCGAGGCCGGCCGCCGCTGGAGGTGCGGCGCTACTACGCCAGCTTCAGCTACCAAGCTGGAAGTTGGACCAAGGCGCGGCGGGTCGTGGCGAAGGTGGAATGGCATCCCGGCGAGTTGTATCCCCGCGTCGGCTTCATCGTCACGAACCTGTCCCGGCCCGCCGAGCGGGTCGTCGCCTTCTACAATCAGCGCGGCACGGCGGAGCAGCACATCAAGGAAGGCAAGAACGCGATCCGCTGGACGCGGCTGTCCTGCCGGAGCTTCAGGGCCAACGCAGCTCGCCTGCAACTGCACGCCCTGGCTTACAACCTCGGCAATCTCATGCGGACCTTGGTATTGCCCAATCCGGTCAGCCACTGGTCGCTGACGTCGCTGCGTGAGAAGCTGGTGAAGATCGGTGCGAAGGTCGTCCGGCATGGCCGCTACGTCACCTTCCAGCCCGCCGAGGTCGCGGTCCCACGCGACCTCTTCGCCGACATCCTCGATCGCATCGACCGGCTTCGACCACGGCCAGTGCCGACATGACCGCCTTAGAAACCGGCCGCGATGGCACCAAGTATGGGGTCAGTGCGTCCGGAAACACCGCATTTGCCTCATTTGGCCCGCGATTGAGGGGGCAAGCGCTCGACGCCCGCGCAATCGAGCATTTCCGACAACCCATGGAATCTCAGGTTGCGCTCGGATCGAATCAAGAGCAAGACTTTCGACACGAACAGGGCCCACTTGGGGAATCCGGAATAAGAACAGTTGGATAACCTGAGGAGGCAAACACCATGGCGCTCATTCTCGGCACGATCGGCGACAACAGCACACTGACCGGCACCAGCAATGTCGATCGGATCTATGGGCGGAGCGGTGAGGATCTGCTCACCGGCCTCAGCGGCGGTGACAGCCTTTTCGGGGGCAGCGGTGACGATCAAGGCCTCTTTGGTGAACAGGGCTTTGACACGCTCTATGGCGACGATGGAGACGACCAATTCCTAGTAGGAGCCACCGGCGCAGATCGCCTCTTCGGGGGCGCCGGGCGGGACAGCACCTTTATTGGTGGCAGCGGCCTCGACCGCCTTTACGGCGGCGACGCGGCCGACCGCGTTCTTGTCGGTAACAGCGGTAATGACACCATCAATGGCGGTAGCGGCGACGACCTCTCCCTCTTCGGCGGCGCCGGGACCGACCGTGTGGAAGGAGGGCCAGGCAATGACGCAGTGCTTAGAGGCAACAACGGCAACGATCTGATCTTCGGCGACGAAGGCAATGATAGCGCCCTCTTCGGTGGCTTCGACAACGACCGGGTCTATGGAGGCAGCGGCATCGACATCAGCCTGCGGGGCAACAATGGCGACGACCGTGTCTACGGGGGCGACGACGACGATAGCCTCCTTGCTGGAGGTGACGGCGACGACAGCCTCGACGGGGGCGCTGGCAATGACTCTTACCTCTATGGTGATACCGGCAATGATAGCATCTCTGGCGGGTATGGCAGCGATTCGGGGTTCTTCGGAGAGAGCGGCAATGACAGCCTCTTCGGTGGCGACGGAGTGGATGCATCCTTCTTTGGCGCCACTGGCGCCGACACACTTTCCGGGGACAGCGGAGACGACAGGGGTTTCGTCGGTGGAGCGGGCAGCGACACTGTCTATGGCGGCGATGGAGATGACTTGGCCTTTCTCGGAGGCAGCGGGAAAGACCTAATCCAGGGAGGCAACGGCGACGACAGCCTTTTTGAAGGCGGCCACGGTGATGACAGTCTCGACGGTGGCTCAGGTGTGGACCGGTCCTTTTACGGGGATAGCGGGAACGACACCCTCTCAGGTGGTTCCGGAAATGACCGCTTTCTCGCCGGGAGCACAGGCAACGACAGGATTTTCGGCGGCGATGGCAAAGATGATAGCCTCTACGGAGGCGATGGGGATGACCTGATCCGGGGCGATGAGGGCGATGATCTCCGGCTCCTCGGCTACGACGGCAAGGATACCATTGTTGGGGACAGCGGCGCAGATGCGGTGCTGGCGGGCGGCCAGGGCTCGGATGTCCTCTTTGGTGGCAGCGGGAACGATACACTCCTTCTTGGCGGGCTTGGCACGGATCTGCTTTTTGGCGGTGGCGGCAACGATTCACAGTTCTACGGCGATACAGGAGACGACAGCCTCTCCGGTGACAGCGGCAACGACTTCAATTTCATCGGCAGCGCTGGCGACGATCGTCTCTTTGGCGGCGATGGTAACGATAGCAGCTTTCGTGGCGACGAGGACAACGATGCCCTCTTCGGTGGCGCGGGTAAAGACGCTGGCTTCTTTGGCGGCAGTGGCGACGATGAGATCTTGGGTGAGGACGGTAGCGATAGCGGTCTTTGGGGCCGCAGTGGCGTCGATACCGTCTACGGTGGCGGCGCGGCGGACACCTGGCTCCGTGGCAACGATGGAAACGACAGTCTCTTCGGCGGCAATGGCAACGATAGTCAAATCCTCGGCGGTAACGGTAACGACTTCCTCTATGGCGGCGATGGTGATGATACCCTGCTACACGGCGGTAACGGCGTCGATCGGATCTCTGGCGGCGAAGGCGATGACGCCCTTTTCGGGGACGATGGAGATGATACCTCTTTGACCGGAGGGACTGGCGCTGATCTGATCTACGGTGGCAGTGGGTCAGATGCCTCTTTCCGCGGCGACGATGGCGATGATTGGCTCTACGGCGGGGATGGTGAAGATTCGCGTCTCTCCGGTGGCGGCGGATCGGACGGTCTCTTTGGTGACGAAGGAAACGACGCGCGTTTGTTCGGTCAGGGCGATAACGACAGCCTCTTCGGTGGCAGCGGCTTGGACAGCACCTTCTACGGCGGCAACGGGGCAGACAGCATCTTTGGTGGTACAGGGAAAGACGGAGACTTCCGCGGCGGTGCAGATGATGACTGGCTCTACGGCGGTGACGATAGCGACACCAGGCTGCGCGGCCAAGCCGGCGACGATCGGGTCTTCGGTGACAGCGGCGCAGACTCCTCCCTCTTTGGCGGCACAGGCAACGATCATGTCTATGGGGGCGACGGCGTAGACAGTGCCCTCTTCGGTGGAGACACCGGCTCTTACAGCGGCAATGTCGACGCCGACACCGTCTTCGGCGGCAGTGGTGCCGACCAACTGCTCTACGGTGGCGTCGCAGACGACTTTCTTGCCGGCGACAGCGGCGCGGACTCGCTGCTCTACGGTGGAAAGGATGACGACGGCCTGAGCGGTCGCGCTGGTGACGATGCCTTTCTCTATGGCGACGACGGCGATGACCGGCTCTTCGGGGCGATCGGCGACGATAGCTACTTCTTTGGTGGCACTGGTGAGGACTTGCTTGTCGGCGGTGCCGGCGAGGATCGCTCGCTCCACGGCGACAGTGGTGCCGACCAGGTCTATGGCGAGAATCAGTCCGACCAACTCTTCGGCGGTAGCGGGATTGACCAACTCTTCGGCGGCAATGCGCTGGACTGGCTATACGGCGATGCGGGCGACGACCTGGGTCTCTTCGGCGGCAATGCGACCGACAGCATCTTCGGTGGCGCCGGGGATGATCTGGGTCTCTATGGGGCAACCGGTAAAGACCGGATCTACGGAGACGAAGGCGACGACGGCTCCCTCTTCGGAGGCTTCGGCAACGACTTCCTCTATGGCGGCGCTGGGGCCGATTCCTTCCTCTACGGCGGTAGCGGTATCGATAGTGTGCTGGGCGAAAGCGGCGATGACACCCTAAACGCTGGCACCCAGGATGAGCTTCAAGCCGGCGACCTCTTCGACGGCGGTAGTGGCAACGACACCCTGATGCTCGCCGCCGGCGTCACCCTGCCGGCAGGCGTCACCCTAACCAGCATCGAGTTTACGATCTACGGCTGAGGTGGCGGGCGCCGGGTCAGGAGGATCCGGCACCCCTCCCCTATACCAAGGTCAGGACAGGGCTTCACGCACCCGATCCATCAAGGCAGCGCGATCGGCACGCGCCTTGAGTGCCGTCTCCATATCGACCGGGACGAAGCGGGTCTGGGTGTGCGGCTGCATCTGACCGATCAGGTCCATGTCGGTTTAGAAGAATGTCGATTAACAAAGTCCGCGGCCTCTTCAGCCGTAGTGCCCCTCCAGACCAACGGGAGGAAGTCGCCCATGGCGATCCAGTCCACCCACCAGACAGAACGATTTGGCTCCCTGCGCAGGATTGCCCAGTCTTGGCCGTGGCCAGCACGCTCGATATCGGGGCGAACGGTTTGGACGGCCGCGCGGTAGTCTTCAACCTTGGTCATCATCATCTCCATCATCGCACTGGCAAGAGGTCATCCGGCAAGCCGTCGTCGAGGGGCGCCTGAGCGTCCATGGCAGCGGCCTGCGCTGGTTTCCGGGGTTCTGGTGCCGAGCGTCCTGCAGATAGACTTGCCAGACCGGGACGTCGGCTTCGGCTTTCTGGTCCAGGAAGACGATCACCTTGGCGCCGCCCAGCCGGCCGCTGAAGTAGCGGTTGCCGCTCGCGCTGGTGCGCTCGTAGAGCCGGCAGAGAGGGACTTTGCCTTGCATGGTCATTGCACCGGCCTGAGAGCCCTGATGCGCCGTGCCAGCTCTTCCTTGGTGTTGCGCCTGACGTTCTTTGCATCGCGCAGGTGCTCGTTGTTGGCGTCACCTGCGTCCACACACTGCTCGGCATACTGGATCTCCAACCGAAGGCCTGCCAAGCCAGCGGCCAGGACACAGGGCACCGTCTCCTTGCCTGCAATCTTGTAGGCCTCGAACAGGTGTGGATCGCCGAGCACGACATACACCTTGAGCCACTTCTTGTCCTCAGATCGCCAATCGCGGACAACCGGGATCGGTGGCTGCGGATCACCCCTCTCGACACTCTCAACCAGCTCTAAGACACGGGCGTCGTCTATCGGGCCAATGACGCACCCATGGCGATAGTGGGCGTCATTCCCCCTTGAGTGGATCTCTTCGATGGGGATGCTCAGAACCCGAGCTTGCTCGACTTCCTCGTTGCCGTCAGACAGCACGCCACTGCGGCGCTCCAACTCGTCGGCCCACTCCAAGGCCCAACCCAACTTTGCTGCACACTGGCTGTGCCAGAGCTTCTCGAATTTCAGCTGCTCGGCCAGCTCGGCCTTCTCTTGCCTAGCCTGCTTTAGCTCTGCCCGAAGGCGCCTCAGCATGACCTTGTCGTCTGGCTTGCCGGTGGGCGAAATCGAATCATTCTTGGCGCCGCTCTGTCCGCCATTGTCAGTAACTTTGCGGGCCTCAGACTTTACATCTACCCAAGTGGCCTGCACCTCTTGCGGCACCGTCTGCACCACCTTGGCAGCGACTGCCACCGGCACCTCGCCACTCTCCATGGCCTCGGCCACGTTCGGCGCACCCTTCTCCAAAACCACTCTTGCCCGGCGGACGGTATCCTTTGAAACATCAAGGGCAGCTGCGGCTTGCTCATTCGTGACGACACGCTCACTGCTATCAAGATGGCTTGAGCCATCTTGCCCGGATTTGCGCTTACCGCCCCAACTGGCATTAGCGAGTTTAGCGGCTGCGGTGGCCCTCTCGTGTGTCTGAAGATGCCGGCGGGTGATGTTGAGGCTGACGACAAACCCCACCGGATCTTTGCCGTCGTACTCAGCGATAGGACAGTCGATGCCAGCTTTCTGAGATGCGCGGTACCTGTTGCGGCCGTCTAGGATCTGGCCCTCAAAAAGGGTGATCGGCTCTCGGACACCGTGAGTGCGGATGTCTTCGACCAGCTCGTCAAAGGCATCGCCTTCCATCAGAGGCAGGATGTTGGCCAGCGAGTGATAGGCAAGCTCTCCACCCTGCTGCTCGTTCTCGTAGGGCTGGTGAGTCTGATTGGCATTCATGGCTTTCTCCTCCTCTACGTCTTGTGGTGCATCACGCAGCGGCTCCTGATGCTGGTCGTGCGGTTTACCGGGCCTGCCTGATAAATCTGTCATTGCCCCAACTCCCACAGCAGCACCGCCCCTCGTTGCGGATCGAACGGACGCCGCCGGTAGGTCAGGTGATGGCCAGCAGGGCACTGGATAAGCGACGTGTCGGCGGTCATTGCTGCGATAGGCCTACCGTCCAGGCTGGCAACCAAGCCGCGGCCGTCGAGGCGGGCCTCAGAGGCATCACCGTGCACCGCGAAGAGATCCAACTCACCCCAGCCCAACTGCAAAGCCTGGACCGCCCATTCGCTGCCGCAGAAGGTGCGGGCGTCGGTCAGTAGGGACTGCAGGAAGGGATCGTCGGCATGATCGGCACCCCAGGCATTCACCTGTCGCAGCCAGCCGGCGACGACGGCGAAGCGCAGGGTCTGGGCGTCGGCGAAACCCTGGTCTCGGGCGGCCTGGTGTTCGGCCTGACCGCGGGTGAGGCCACCATCCATCTGGGCGATGGCCGCGCGCTCGTCGAAGGCGTCCAAAACACCAGCCTCAACCTCTGCAGAATTAGGTGTAAGAGGTGTAGGGGTGTAAGGGATGTCTTTAACTAACTGATTTTCCTTATAGTTTTGTCTTACACCTTGTTCTTCGTCTCTTACACCTTTGTGTAAGAGGTGTAAGGCTTCACCCTGAGAGGTGTAAGAGAAATTATTGAGCTTTTCCAGTTGCTTAGACACGCCCCTTACACCCCTACACCTCTTACACCCTTTTTTGAAGAGCCTGAGTCGGCGCCGAACACTTCCTCGAAGATGTGCGCGAACTTCATCGGTTACTTCTCCTCGAAGATGTGTGAATGAAGGTGGTAGAGACGCATTGTGGACTTCTCGGCCGGTACGTAGATCAACCGAGATGTCTTGCCGTTCGGGTCACGTTCGAGCATCCCCCTGTCGGCCAGCGACTTTGCCACCAGCCTGGCATCGTGCCCTTGGGTGACTTCCTTGGCGAACACCTCGTTCATGATGAAGAAATGCCGCTCGCTGCCGTCGTCTTTGACGAAGCCGGCCCTATTGGGGATGCGATCGCCGCCATCCCAAGCCTGAAACCGGGATGCGCCATGCTCCTGCAGGAACTTGCGCACCTGGGCGATGCCTTCGCGGATCTCTTGGGGCTCGGCCCCGCCGCGGCCGTCGAGCCAAACGCCGAAGCACGTCATGACGGCCTGGCTAGCGGCACCGTCTGGCCAGGGCAGGACCGTGGTGTAACGGGCGAACTCACCGGCGGCAGCGATCAGCGCGAAGCGGCGTAGCGCACGCTCGACCTGACCATCGGCCTGGTGCGGGCGATGCGCATTGATAAGCTGATCCTGAATGCGCTGGACGATGACAGAAGCTTGGTCGCGGTGATCTACCAGGTGGCGCAGATACTCGCGCCCGGCTTCCCCATGATTGGCCTTCACGGCCTGCTTGAGGGTCTGGGCAAAATGGCTAGCGCTCTCGGCGCCGTGGATGTCTTCGAAGAGCCCTAGGCCAGCCCCTGCGTCGGCAGCAACATCGAGGACGCGAACCTCTTGGCCGGCGCGAACACGACCACCGCGACCGTCTTCGGCAATCTTGTCGGACAAGCTGATCTCGCCCGTCGAGAGAAAGAGAGCGCGCCACCGATGCGACCGCTTCAGTGCGGCGCCGCGGGTCATGCGCTGTTTGCCCTGACCGTTGGCCAGCATGTAGGCGCTTTGGCCGGCAGCCTTGCTCTGCGCTTCGCCCAGCTCGTCAAGGCACAGCAGCGTGTCACAGTGTGCTGCGGCTAGCGCCTCAAGGGCATTGTCCGTTGCGCGCCAGGGCTGGGCAAAGCCCCTGACACCACCGCCGCCCCAGACAGAACCTGCGACCTCCAAGGCCGTCGTCTTGCCGGTGCTGGATGCGCCGCGAATGTGGACGCCACCAGACTCGGCGCCGGTCAGATCTAAGAGCGGCCCGGCGAACGCTAGGGACATTGCCAGCATCAGACGCGTGTTGCCGAGACAGGGCGCGGCGACTGTCTGCTGCCAGTCTTCAAGGTTGCCGGCAAGACGGTAGTTGTGATCGCCGCCGATGGTTTCAGGCTGATAGAGAATGCGGTCGGCGCCCTCTGGTGCGAAGGTCTCGTTCGGCAATACGAAGGTGCCGCCGGACCAACCCACCTGTGTCACGCAACGGTACCGACCGTCTGGCTTTGCTTGGGCCAGATACTGCAGCAGCTTCCCTTTCGGTCCCGTGTTAGTAGGAACATCGAGGCCGTGCGATGCCAGCATTCCGATCACCATGCCCTGGCTGCCTTTGGTGATCTCCTCCATCGGCAACGACAGTTCATGCGTGTTGCCATCGCTGTCCTCGAAGGACACCAGGCGGCCCCAGTTTGTGTTCTCGCCGTCGCGGGTACGGGCCAGCACCTCGACCTTGGGGCAGAGGAAGACCCATTCATCGCCGTCGCTGGTCTCGCGGCGGTACTGCAAGGCGTCACGATGGAACCGGAAGTCAGATCCGGCGTTAGCTGTTGGCGAGGTGCCCAAGCGGTCGCTGGATTCTTCGGGGTCGGCGCCGTCATCATCACCCAGAGCCGACCTGTTGGGCGTTGGGCCCTCAAACGCCTCTGCATCGTTGAAGATGGCCTTGATCTCATTCATGGCCGGCCTCCCGCATCGCGAGGCAATTGAAGTCGGTACCCTTGGGCGGGAACATCAACCGCACCGACCAGCCCAGAGCCACGGCCCTGTCTCGGAGAGCTTCCGCTCCTTTGATGCCGGCCTCGTCGCTGTCGGCCGCAATCACCAGGTGGTCGTCGTAGTCGGACCTCTTCGGCAAGATCTGGCTTCGGAACATGCTGGCGCCGACCACCGCGCGGACGGTGCCGCGGTCGCCAAGGGCATCCCAGATCGACCAGGCATTTTCGATGCCTTCGACGATCATCAGGGCGCCGCCCTCGCCACCAATATGGATGGACCCTTCCTTGACGTGACCCATGCTCATCTTCGGGCTCATCTTCCGATCACCGAACCTGACCTTCCAGCCGGTCTTGGCGTCGAGGTAGATGCGGTGGATGCCGATGATGTCTTCGTTGCGGATGTCCGTCACCGTGGTCACCAGCGCCGGGAATTGCTGGTCGCTGTCCTTGTGGTGCAGCTCGGCGACGAAGCCGTGAGACGCTGGCATCTCATCCTTGAAGGCCCTTTCGCGGGCGTAGGTCTCTGCCAGGGTGCCGTCCGCGGGGACCGCTCGACCCCAGACGTTCTGTGCACGAGCGATACTCTGTCGGCGCCTGAGTTCGATCTTGGCCCGACGCGCCTTCAGCAGCTCTTCGTCGGGCTTGCGCGCCTCCCACGACTCATCGCCGTATCCCAGCCGGGCAGCTGCATCCCGGCGGGCGGTGGCCAGGTCGGAGCTGGTCGCCCTTGCGTAGAGGTCGAGGTCGTCTCCGGAGAAGTCAGAGGCGAAGTCGCAGAGGATCGGCTGCGCACCATCCAAGGGGATCGGCATTGAACGGCCAGGGGTGCCGTCAGGATCGCCGATGTAGAAGACACTGCCTTCGATCACGCCGGCCGGGAAGATCTGGGGCAGCCACTCTGGCCGACGATGACGAAGGCCTTCAGCGACTGCGGTGCAGTCGACGAAGGGAGGCGTGGCGGTCATACTCATTGGCCGCGCCCTCCTCCTAGGCCGGCAAGCTCGGCGACAAGATCGGCAAGACGGGGCGAGATCCCGCGACGCGCCAGAAGCCGGCCTGCAGGGGACGATGGGCGATAGACTCGGCGCTGATTCGAGTCAGCCCAGGCGAACAAATCGGGCTGATAGGGGTTGCAGCCACGCGGCCGCAGTGATACATCTGACATTGTGTAAAGCACTCCTGCCGGGTCATCGCGTTGCTGCGCGAGGCCCGGTTTTCTTTTGTGGGGATAGGGGTGTGCGGCTGCTTCGCCGCGGCGGTGACCATCGGTCTGATCCCGATGGCGGGCTCTAAGCCGCCCTCTTGTTGCCCGGCAGGTTCGCGAACCAAGCCTTGGCACTTTCGATCACGATGGCGCGCTTACGGCCCATCTTCCGATACTCGACATCGCCGTTGCCCATCAGCTTGTAGACGTAGCTTTCGCTGACGCCGAAGGCCTGCTGGAACTCTTTGACGGTCATCACTTGCCGATCAAAAGAGCTTCCCGGCTGCGATTCGTGATTGGAGGCGCGATCGGTCGTCGCTACAGTATCCGTGAACATTACCTGGCTCCTCTTCCGTGGTGTGCGGGTCTTGTTCCGGGCCGGTGGTGGAGCGTGTGTGAGAGCTAACTCTGCCGCCGGCCTACCTATATCTGCTTGAACCTATGCAGTCCTTTTCGAGTTGTGCAACCCTATTTTTGCAACCTTTCCATAGGAAATACTGCCGACTTCTTCCTAAGAAAAAGTCCTCACTCTTTCCTAAGAACAAGTCGCTAGCTTTTCTTAAGAACAGGTTTGCAGTCCTTCCTAAGACTTGTCCTCGCCCTTGGTGCGCGCGGGGAAGCGAAGGCCATCGGTCAGCAGTGAGCCTGGGCCTTTTACCTCGCCGAGGATGGCGGCAGCGAAGGGTGAAAGGGGCTGCTTCGGGTCTCGCCATCCAGGCTCTTGCGAAACCACGTCTTCCGGAACACCCACGCCGCGCAGTATCGCCAAGCCTTCCTTCTGCAGGCTATCTGCGTCGTCACCATCATTGATTGTCTCTAGGCGAGATGCCAATTGAGTCGCCTGCCTTGCGAGTTCCTCAAGCTTGCCCGCTACCTGCAGCCGCCGCTCACGAGCCGGGGTGGTCAGGCTGTTCAACAGGACCGGGCGCACATATCTCAAGCCCTTCGCTTTCTTCTCTTTGGCTTCGTTCAGCAGCTTTTCGAGGAGCTCGGCATCGTTTGTGCGCATCTTCCGCAGCCGCCCCAGCGCTGCCGCTTTGTCCCCCGCCGACCAACCAATAACGAGGCTTAGCGCCTCATCGAATGCAGCATCCAGGCTGCCTGCCTGCTCGCTAACGTAGATCGCGACAGCGTGTCGAAGTATCGTTTCGTCTGCCCTCATTTTTTGCCAGGCCATCAGTTCGTCCTTTTCATCACCACCACGTTGTCACCGCGCTCACCCACGACTCCGAGCACATAGTCGGCCCAGCGCTGGAAGGCGTCGCGCTTCTCGGCGAGTCGGTCGTATCGGTCATAGACCTTGGCTATGCCTTGAGGCGCGTGACCAAGGCAGGCCTCGCAAATGTCATCGGCGATACCGAGACGCCGCATCGTCGTGCGCATGGTTCGCCGCAGATCGTGCACGGTCCAGTCTGTCGCCAACCCCTTTGCCCGTAGCGTCTTCATGACCTGCGGCGTGCCGTTGTAGACCTCTGCCCCGGCCCGAACTGCCGGGAACACGTAGCGGCCGGCAACGGTGGCCCTACGTCGCTGCAGCAGGTTGAGGCTGTAGTCTGCCAGCGGCAACACGATCGTCTGACCGGTGCGCGATCCCATCTTGTGATGCGTCGGCGGCGCCGACCACAGCCGCTCCTCAAGGTCTGTGTGCTTCCACTCCATGCGTTCGACTTGCTCGCGCCGAGCGCCGGTCAGGAGAAACAGCCGGAAGAGATCGGCGACATGCTGCGGGCGATCGTCGAGGCCACGCCAGAGCGCCCTGATCTCCGAGTCGGTCAGGGTCCGGTCGCGAGAGGTTTGCTTCACCTTGGCGGATCTGGGCAGCACCGGCACGCTGTCGATCAGGCCACGATCGGCATACCAGCGCAAGCAGGCTCGGATCTCCGCAAGGACCAAGTTGACTTCGGGCCCCATGCCCTTGCGCTGCAGATCATCTGACAGTGCGGCCAGGTCGCCGCGGGAGACTTCGTGAATCGGCTTGGACAGCATTAGCGCCGGCACATGCCGTTCGACCTTGCGACGCTTCTCCTTCAGGTACCTTGCCGACAGCGATGGCCCGACCGCAGCCAGGTACTCGGCGTGCGCATCCTTGAATGTCATCTGCGCGGCGCGCTTGCGCTCCTGCAGCTCGCCCAGGTCGTGGCCCTCCCTCGCAGCAGCCAGCATCTCGCCAGCCACCTTGCGCGCTTCTGCCAGGCTGACGGTGGGATAGGCACCGATCGTCTGGCGCACGCGCTTACCCCGCAACATCACCCGCAGCGACCACACCTTTTCACCTCGAGGCGAGATCCGCAGCAGTAGCCCGCGACATCCATCATCTGTGATCTCACGCCAACCGGTTTGCCCCTTCTGGATCCGGGCTTGGCTCACCACGCGGTCGGTCAGCTTGGCCATGGGGCAATCTTGGGGCAGAAATGCGTGGTAGCCGGTGGTGGTCGATAGAGAACCATGGAAAAACCATGGGGCAAAAGGGATTGGTATGGCAAGGAAAATAGGGGGGTGTGATTCTACCAGCCACCACCGACCACTACAGCCAACCCTTTCGCTTGAAGAAAAGATAGGGAAGAACGGCGCTCACCAGCATCAAGAGCAGTGCCATGGGATAGCCGAAGTGCCAGTCAAGCTCCGGCATATCTTGGAAGTTCATGCCATAGACCGATCCAACCAGGGTCGGCGGCAGGAAAACCATCGCCAAAACCGAGAAGATCTTCATGATACTGTTCTGCTGCTGCGCAACCAATCCCAAGGTCGCATCCAAAATGAAGGTGATCTTGTCGTTGACGAAGTCAGCATAGAGGCTGACCGAAGACAGGTCCTGGCTCTCGGTCTTCAAGCGGTTGCGCAGATCCTTCTTGGCGCCGACCTCGGCTGCGGTGAGGCTGAGGAAGGTGAGCGCGCGGCTGAGGCTCATCATGCTCTCGCGCGCCTTGCTGATGATGTCGCCGATACGTCCGATCCGCTGGATCAGTCCCTTGTAACTCTGCTGACCGGCGGTGTGATCGGCCTGACTGAAGACCTCGTGGGCCAGCGCCTCCACATCCTGGCCTGCCATCTCGACGATGTCGGCCAAGCGATCGATGACGGCACCGAAAAGACCGATCATTGCGAGCGTCCCGCTACTGCAGACGCTGGCGTCCTCCGTCGCCAAGCCAGAGAAGACGCGAAAGGAGTAAGGTTCCGAGTAGCGCAGGGTCACCAGGCGCTGGTGGCTCAGGATAAAGGTGACCGCCCCGATCTGCGGGTTGGGGCTTGATACGTTGGACAGAAGCGAGACGGTGAGGCAGAGCGAATGGGGATCGCGCTTCAAGCGGCTGGAGGTCTCGATCTCCTGCATCTGTTCGCGTGCCGGGATCCTGATCCCCATGGCCGCCTCGACTGCGGCAATCTCCTCGGCATTGGGCGCGAAGAGGTCGATCCAGGCCGCACTGGCCAAAGGTACGTCCGCGCCCGCCCCCTCAAAACGCTCGATGCTCTCACCGCACATGGCAAAAACGGTGATCATGCCGCTGCTCCCGCTCCGATCAGCCAGACCCAGTGGAAGCAAAAACCCTAGGCGTCGGGCAAGAGGGGCCGACCAAAGGTCGATTTAGTTCGGCGTGTGGCGATGCAGAAATTCCAGAACCTCTTGCTGCAGGCCTGCGTCCTTGGTCAGCCAGTGGGAGATCGCCAGCTGTGGCGGCTCTTCGACAACCAGCGAGCGGCCTTGCGGGCGCTCCTGCATGAAGGCGCCGCAATCGCCCTGCAGGATCGGCAGGCGAAACCAGGGGTCCTTGGCAGCCACCAGGGTCAGGATCGCTTCCTCCTCAGGGCCCTTCAGGCCGCGATACTCCGGCCAACCGGCATGGCAGGTCCAGCCCTCGACGATGCGACCGGCCAGTGGCGCTCCGACAAAGGTTGCGGTTGCGATTCCACCTTCGCTGAAGCCCATAAGAAAGAGCGCATCCTGGCGCACCTGCGGAAGTGCCCGCAGCCGTTCGATGGCGTAACCAAGCTCAGCTTGACGCCAAGACAGCACGGCGCGGTGCAGGCCCCCCAGCTTCTTCTCGGGCAAGCAACTGGTCGGTTTGCTCTCACGGGCGAAGCTATCGGGCATGACGACCAAGTAGCCGGCGCGGGCGAGGAATGCCCCAACGACCTCGGACGCGTGAAAGTGGCCGCCGCAGCCGTGCCCGTAGACCAAGGCCGGCAGAGGCGCTTCCTCCTTCGAGAGGGCATTCGGCAGCTCCTCGGTAGAGATTCGGCGATAACCGGCCTCGGAATCGCTCGGCAAGAAGACCCAGGCGGCCTGCCAGGTCCGCTCCAGTTCCTCGCGATCCTGCGCCTGGGCCAGGGCGCTGACGGGCCAGAGGAGCGCGAACAGCAGGAGCAGCATGGTGGAACGCATAGTTGGGCCCTCTATTCAGCGGATCGCAGCCAAGAGTTGTCGACTGTAGGGATGGTTGGGGCGGTCGTAGAACAGGCGGGCCGGCGCCACCTCGACGATCTCGCCCCGCAGCATGACGGCGATCCGGTGACAGAGATAGCGCGTGGCCGCCAGATCATGCGAAATGAAGAGTGCGGCAAAGCCTTGCTCACCCTGCAGTCGTTTGATCAGGTTCAGGATTTGCGCCTGGACCGACACGTCGAGCGCAGAGACGGCCTCGTCGAAGATCACCAGCTGCGGCTCGGTAATCAGGGCGCGTGCGATGGCAACGCGCTGGCGCTGACCACCGGAGAGCGCGCCGGGATAGCGCTCGGCAATGCCCGCGTCCAGGCCGACGGCATCCAGCATGGCAGCGACGGCGGCGCTTTGCGTGCTGCGATCGCCCCGGCCCAGGATCTCCAAGGGCTCGGCGACGGAAGCACCGCAACGCAGGCGCGGGTTGAGCGCCCACTCGGGATGCTGCAGCACCAGCGAGCGTTTGCCCTTCTGACTGCGCAAGCTGCCCATCGGTGCGCCCAGGAAGGTCGCCTCGCCCTGGCTCGGGCGCAGCAGCCCAAGACAGAGCTTGCCAAGCGAGGTCTTGCCCGACCCGCTTTCGCCGACCAGCCCCAGCGTCTCACCGGGAGCGATTTCCAGATCGACGCCGCGTACGGCATCGACTTTGCCGGCGCCGAAGCCGCGGGCGCGATAGCTGAAGCGGACGTCGGAGAGCGCGAGAATCGGTTGGCTCACGGCTCACTCCCGGCCAGTAGGCGCTCAGCGAAATGGCAGGCGATCTCCTTGCGCTCGAGCGGGCGGGCGGCAGGGCGCAGCTCGCGGCACCGACGCTCCACATAGGGGCAGCGCGGTGCGAAGGAGCAGTCCGGGGCCGGCTTGCGTAAGACCGGCGGCAAGCCCGGGATCGGCTCCAGCATCTCGCCGGGCGCCTCGGTTCCCGCAGCCGCTGCCAACAGTCCCTTGGTATAGGGATGACCGGGCCGGCTGAGCACTGCAGCGCTGGGACCGATCTCGACGATCCGACCGGCATACATGACCGCCAGACGTTGGCAGTGGCGCGCGGCCAGGTGCAGATCGTGGGTCAGCAGGATGAGACCGGCACCGGCGTCGCGCTGCAGGGCCAGCAGGGTCGCCATGACCTTGGCTCGGATCGAGACGTCGAGCGAGGCCGTGGGTTCATCGGCGACCAGCAGCTGAGGCGCACGCGCCATCGCCATGGCGATCACCACACGCTGCGCCATGCCGCCGGATAGCTCGTGCGGATAGCGACGGAGCAGCTGCTCCGGTTCGTCAAGTTCTGCCTTTGCCAGCAGCTCGACGATACGAGCCTCGCTGGGGCGCCCGCCATTGGCGCGGGCCACCTGACGCCCGATCCGCATGGTCGGATCCAGCGATGACATGGGATTCTGGAAAACGAAACCCAGAGTTTCGCGGCGCAACCCGCGGATGGCATCCGCAGTGGCGGCAAAGACCTCGGTGCCGGCGACCTGCAAACGGCCGCCCAGATGCTGTGCTGCCGGCGGCAGCAGCCGGCCGATCGCGAGACCCAGGGTCGATTTGCCGGACCCGCTCTCGCCAACGATCGCCAGCGTCTCCCCCGCAGCCAGCTTCAGCTCCAAGCCATCCAAGGCTTGAACCGGGCCGGCCTCGGTCCCGTAGACCAGATCCAGGTCGGAGGCCTCCAGGATCGGGCTCATGTGAGAGGTCGCCCCTTCAGCGGGTCGACCCGGTCGCGAAGGCCGTCGCCCAGCAGGTTCACCGAAACGATGGCGAGGCTGAGCACCAGGCCGGCAAAGCCGACCAGCCAAGGTGCGATGGTCAAGTAGACCGAACTGACTCGGAGCAGGGTCCCAAGAGAGGCGCGCGGCGGCTGCTCTCCCAGGCCCAGGAAAGAGAGTGCGCTCTCGATGATCATGGCGATCGACAACGCGTAGGTCAGCTGCACGATCGCAGCCGAGAGCACGTTCGGCAGAATGTGTCGGCCGATAATGCGCCAGGTGGAGGCGCCGGCGACAGAGGCGGCGATCACGAAATCACGCTCCGCGACCGACAGGCTGGCCGAGCGCACGACGCGAATGAAGAGCGGCAGCGTGGCGGCGGAAATAACGGTGATCACCGAAAGCGCGCCGGGCCCAGCGACCGCAGCCACCAGAAGACCGGCCAGAAGCGGCGGGAAGGCGAACAGCAGATCGGCGAAACGGCCGACCGCGTGATCGAAGAAACGCCCCAGATGGGCAGCCAGCATTCCAAGGAAGGTGCCCAAGACTGCGGTGATGGCCACCGCCATGCTTGCCAAGAGGAAGGTGTAGCGAATGCCCTCAACAACTCGGGGAAGGAAAGAGCGGCCCAACTCGTCCGTACCGAAGGGGAAGGCCCAGCTGGGCGGCGAGAGGCGTGGCCCCGCCGCCAGCTTGGTCGGATCGCCCAGCGGCAGCCAGGGGCCGAAGATGCCCAGTAACACCATGACGAAGAGGATGCCGAGTGCCAATCCGGCCAGACGGTCGGCCGACCAAAGCAACGAGAGCGCTTTCCACAACTTGCTCATCGCTGCGCCCGCGAAGCACCGATCCTGGGATCGATCAAGACATAGGCCAGGTCGACGGCCATGTTCAGCAGCACAAAAAGGGCAGCGACGAACAACACCCCGCCCTGCACCACCGCGTAGTCGCGGTTCATCAGGCCGGAGTAGATGTAGAAGCCGACCCCTGGCACGGAGAAGAGGACCTCGACGATGACTGCGCCGCCCAGGAGGTAGCCGAAGTAGGTGGCGGAGACCGTTAGAACCAGGACCGATGCATTGCGCAACACGTGGTGGCGCAGGATGTCGCGAGGGCTGTCGCCGCGGGCGACTGCAGCGGTGATGTGGCCTTCGGTCAGGACCGTCAGCACGGCATCGCGCGTGGTGCGCAGGATCAACGCCATGCCGAAGACGCCCAGAGTGACGGCCGGCAGCACCATGCCCAGCAGGTTGCCGATCGGGTCTTCTAAGAACGGGGTGTAGCCGCCGGCCGGCAGTCCCAGGGACCAGACAGAGAAGACGAAGATAAAGAGACTGCCGAGGACGAAGTCCGGGATGCTGGCGCCCAGCGCGCCGACAAGCCGACCGGCGCGCCCGCCGCCGCCGGCTGCCGCTGCAGCCGAGACCACGCCGAGCGGCAGGCCGATTGAGAGCGCGAAGGCAAGCGAGAGAAAGGCCAGTTCTGCCGTCACCGGCAGGCGTCGCAGCAGCTCGCTCATGACTGGCTGCTGCGTCACCAGTGAGTTGCCGAAATCACCTTCCAATAGGGCCAGGAACCACTTCAGAAACTGCACCCAAACCGGCTCGTCCAACCCGAACCGCTGGGTCAGGATCTCCCGCGCCTCCGGCGTGACGAAGGGGCCCAGCACGATGTCGGCGAAGCCGCCGGGCACCAGGCGGATCGCGATGAAGATCAGTAGGGCGACGCCAACGAGGGTGAAGAGGGCCAGCAAGGCCCTGGTCCCCAGATAGGTGAGGATACGCATCACCCAGCCCCATTACCCCGTGGCATCACCCTGCTGCGTCAAGCAAACTCCCTAATTCTTGAGGGTTTTGAACTCGTCCACGTACTGGAACATGTTGGATGAGCCGGTCTTCGGCGCGAGGCGCAGATCGATCAGATCGTCGCGATAGGCGACGTAATCGACCTTGCTGACCAGGGCCAAGAGGTTGGCGCCAGCATCGATCATCTGGCAGACCTGGTCCAGCTTGGCCTCGCGACCCGGACCGTTCGGCAGGCGCTTGACCTCCGCCAAGGCCTCGTCCAGCGCCGGATCGTCGACGAAGAAGGCCAGGTTCCAGACTGCAAAGTTCGGGTTCCACCAAGAGATCACCATGCTGGGATCGGTGTAGCCGGCAAGCCAAGAGACCGAGAGGTCGAAGTCGCCGTCGGTGAAGACCCTCTGCAGCCAGTCGGCCACAGGGATCTGCTCGATCTCGACGTTGAAGCCGGCCTCGGCCATGGATTGCTGCATGACCTGTGCAATGCGCGAGTAGAGCTCGTTCGACGAGGTCGCGATGATGCTGACCTTGGGCGCCGGCGTCCCAGCTTCGGCCAAGAGGTTACGGGCGCGCTCCAGGCGCTCGTCGCGGGGCATGGCATAGGTGGGCAGCTGGCGACAGGCTTCCAGTCCGAAGACCCGCGGCACCGGATAGTCCACCTCGGTTGTGCCGGCGAACACCAGATCACGGATTGCCTCGCGGTCCAAGGCAAGGTTCATGGCCTGGCGGACGCGCTGGTCGTGGAACGGGCGATCGGGATTCTTGGCATTCACGTCGACGCGGAAATAGTTGCTGGTCTGCTGCGACTGCACTTTGATGTTCTGGTCGCGTGCCAACAGCAGCTCCACATCGGGGTTACCGAAGAAGGTGTAGTCGATGCGTCCGTCGCGCAGTGCTGCGATCCGTGCCGCCTCGTCGGGAATGATGGGGGCATAGAGCGTTTGCGCCAAGGGATAGCCGTCGCGCCAATAGTGCGGGTTGGCCTTGAAGGTCCAGCTTTCGTCCTGCTTGTGCTCTTCCACCATGTAAGGGCCGGAGCCCAGCATCTGGGTGATGGGATCGAAGCTGCCGTCGCGGTACTCTTCGATCGGGATGATGGCCGCCGAGATGTGCGCCACGGCCGGCAGGAAGGCCGTGTGCGGCTCCTCCAGGGTCACCTTGACGCGTCGATCGTCCAAGGCCTCGACCTTGACGATGGTGCCGAACTGCTTTGCCCAATAGGAAGCAGTCTCGGGATCCAGAATGCGCTCGAAAGTGCCCACGACATCGTCCGGCACGACCGTGCGCCCGTTGGAGAAGGCAGCCCCTTCGCGCAGCGTGAAAACATACTCGGTCGGCGAAACCTCCTCCCAGGCCTCGGCCAGGCCGGGCTGCACGGCGAAATTCTCATCCGTGGTCAGCAGGGTTTCATAGACCAGCTGGAAGACATCCCAGGATGCAGAGGTACCGGCCACATGCACATCGCCGTAGGTGATTTCGGCGGGTTTGCCCCAGGTGATTGTTTCCTCTGCCTTGGCGGCATTCAAGCCCAGTCCCAGGCCGATGACGGCCACTGCCAGACCTGTCAGGCTTCGAGCGAGATAGGACATGCTTCCCCCCTTCGATGTTCTTTCGGTTGCTCTCTTTCAGTCGGTGAGATAGTGCGCATGGAGTTCCCTCGCCGACAAGTTGGCAATGAGGGGTTTGGGAAAGTATGAGGGAGAACGGCGATGCTGTCGGTTGAAGACTACGATGCCTGCGATGGCCTAGGGCTGGCGGAGCTGGTCACCTCGGGCGCGATCTCTGCCGAGGAACTGCTGGAGCGGGCAATCGAGCGTGCGGAGAGTCTCGACCCTGCCGTCAACGCACTCTCGCAGAAACTCTACGATCATGGCCGCAAGGCGATCGCCGATGGTCTGCCGGACGGCCTCTTCCACGGCGTTCCCTTCCTGTTGAAGGACCTTGGCGCCCAGCTGAACGGAGAGATCACCACGCAGGGCTCCAGGCTGTTCAAGGATACCCGCTGCGAGAAAGACAGCACCTTGGTGGCACGCTACAAGAAGGCGGGATTTGCCATCTTCGGCAAGACCACCTCGCCTGAGTTCGGCTTCGCTACCTCAACCGAGACCAGCCTGACCGGCGAAACCCGTAATCCTTGGGATCTTTCCCGAACTTCCGGCGGCTCTTCGGGTGGAGCGGCAGCCGCTGTCGCGGCCGGAATTCTGCCGCTAGCGCACGCCAGCGACGGCGGCGGTTCGATTCGCATTCCGGCTTCCTGTTGCGGGATCTTTGGACTGAAACCGACCAGAGCAAGGGTGCCGTCGGGTCCCGACTACGGCGAGGGTTGGGGCGGTTTGGCAACCCACAACGTGGTCAGTCGCTCGGTACGCGACAGCGCTGCAGCCCTGGACTGCGTCGCCGGAACGGAAGCAGGCGATCCCTATTGGGCACCACCGCAAACGGGATCTTACCTGGAAGCCGTCGGCCAGCAGCCCGGTAACTTGAGGATTGCCCTGCAGCTGAACCCTTTGACGGATGCCGAGGTGGACGCGGACTGTTTGGCCGCGGTGCGCGAGGCAGCGAAGCTGCTGGAAGGCCTGGGTCATCATGTTGAGGAGGCCACGCCGCCGGGCAACGGCGAAGAACTGGGCGAGGCCATCTACTTGGTTGCGGCCTGCAACCTCAGCCAGAGTCTGAAGGCCTTCGGCAGGATGCGCGGCAAGCCGGTGGAGGCCGAGGAGATCGAACGCGTCTCTTGGGACTGCGTGGAGATGGCTCGCTCGATCTCGGTCGAGGACTATCCGGCGGCCATCCACACCTTTCATCGCCAGGGCCGGGCGATGGCCGCCTTCCGCCAACGCTATGACCTGCTGCTGAGCCCGACCCTGGCCCTGCCGCCGCCAACCCTGGGTCCGCTGCATATGAATACGGAGGATTTGGAGGCCTTCAAGCAGACCATTGGCGCCATGTCGCCCTTCACCCCGGTGATGAATATGAGCGGCGAGCCCGCCATGTCGGTGCCGTTGCATTGGAACGCAGCCGACCTGCCGATCGGCGTAATGATCAGCGCTGCGTTCGGCCACGAGGATCTGCTGTTCCGCGTTGCCGCCCAGCTGGAGGAGGCGGCCCCTTGGTGGGACCACCGGCCTGTTCTTTGAGTCAAAGAGGAAAAAGCGGGCTCTTTAAAGCTTTGCGGAAAAGCGCGGTGCCGGCCCTCTCCACCGCCCGGCCGTCCACGAGAGTATCCTGGATTGGGCGGTCGGGCGGGGGAGAGGGCCGGCACCGCATTGGAAACGAGCAGATCTGCTCGTTTCCAAAAAGGACTCCAAGAAGAAAGGCGGCTCGGAACGCAGCGTGCGAAGACCGAGCCGCCTCTTGCGCTAAGAGTTAAACTGCGAGCAACTGAAGTGCTTTCACGTCTTCAGATGTCATCGGCCGACCACCCATGCCCCACTCGCCGCTGTTGACTTCGCGAATGCGCACCCAGGTGACTTCGCGTAAGCTCTCGCCTTCAATGGCCACCATTGTCTCCGTTATCTTCTTGATCATCTCTTGCTTTTGTTCTGAGCTGAACACGCCTTCGATAACGTGTATGTCGACCATAGGCATGATCCGATCCTCACTTACTGTTGTTTCCGCGCAGGGACCGCCCCATTGCGTAAGGTAAGACCTAGGCGCTAAGATGGGGCACCGCTTGAGGAGAGTGTGAAGAGCGGTCGGGGATGAGCTGGGAATTTGCCAGGCTTGGCGTGCAGTTTTTATCGATCTGCTGCGATGGTCGGCATGCGCGCGGTGTTTTGAACGAGGACCAGGGCATCAGCAAACCTGGACAGTGCGATGGGCGGTGACCGTCGATGATTTTTGCCTTCGACGAGTGGCAACTGAATACGGAGCTTTTTGAGCTCAGGCGTGGCGGCGTGGTGCGCAAGGTCGAACCTCAGGTCTTCGATCTGTTGCATTTTCTCGTCCGCAATCACGAGCGTGTCGTCAGCAAAGATGAGATCGTCAATGCAATCTGGGACGGTCGCATCGTCTCTGAAGCCACCATCTCCACCTGCCTGAAGGCCGCGCGCCAAGCACTGGACGACGATGGGCGCCTGCAGCGCATGATCCGGACCGTGCATGGGCGCGGTTTCCGCTTCGTCGGCGACGTTAGGATCGCAACCGAAGACGCGCCAGCCAACGAGATTGCCGCCGAGGTGCCGCCGCCGGATCCGCCGCTGAAATCGTCGCCGGATCTGCCGCCTCGGGCCGAATTGGCCGCACCTGAGCTTGCCGAGGCAACGGGCACGAACAACGGCGCAGCCAAGCCGGTGATCGCGGTGTTGCCCTTCGATAACTTGAGCGGCGACCTGGACGAGTACTTCGCCGACGGCTTGACCGAAGACATCATCACCAACCTCTCCCGGTTTCGGGAGTTGCTGGTGGTCGGGCGGACCACGACCTTTCAATTCAAGGGTCAACGCCTGAACCTGACACGCGTCTGCGAGGAGCTTAATGCCGGCTACATCGTAGAGGGCAGCGTCCGTCGCGCCGGCGGACGGATTCGCATTACCGCCCAGTTGATCGACGGCATCAGCGGAATCCATATCTGGGCAGACAGCTACGATCGCGACATGGAGGACATCTTCGCCGTTCAGGACGAGGTCACCCGCACGATCGCCGCCCGCCTTGGCGTCTCCATGCAGGATGTCGCCTTCCAGCGCGCGATGAAGAAGAGCCCGACCGAGTTGGACGCTTACGACTGCGTTCTGCGCGCGCGGCGCTACACCTCTATGCTCAGCGCCGATATCCACGCCGAGGCCCGCGACCTTCTCGAGCGTGCCGTCACCCTGGATCCGACCAGTGCGGATGCGGCCGCGCTTCTGGCCAATGTCTATCTGGCCGAGCATCGGGTCGATGCCAATCCCAGACCCAATCCGATCGAACGAGCCCTGGAGATGGCTGAGCGGGCGGTCCGCCTGGACCCGCAGAACGCCTATGCGCGCTGCTGGCTCGCCATCGTTCACTTTTTCAAACTTGAGAACGAGGCCTTCGAAGCAGAGGGCAATCGCGCCCTTGCGCTCAACCCTAACGATCCGGAAATCTTGGCCGACCTCGGCCACTACTTCACCTTCATGGGTAGGTTCGATCGCGGCTATGCGCTGTCGCGCCGCGCTCAAGAACTCAATCCCCTGCATCCCGGCTGGTATCATTTCAGCTTTGCCCGCTACTTCTATCACAAGCGGGACTACCAAGAAGCCTTAGCCGAGACCCGGCGAATCGCCATGCCGCACTTCTATTGGATGCACATACTGGTGGCAGCCTGCCTTGGGCAACTGGGCCATCCAGATGCGGAGAAATCGCTCGCCCATGCCTACAAACTGAAACCGAGTTTCTCGGCCTATCGCGAACTGAAGAAGTGGAACCCCGACCCTGACGATATGGAACACATCGTGGAAGGCTTGCGCAAAGCAGGGTTGAAGGAGGCCGCTTGAGGCACGGCGGCGGCAGCACCGCTAGCGGCTCCGTAGCTGTGGTGCCTAGTGCGCGAGGTTGCATGTTCTCCGTTCCTCGGAATGCTCCAGTTCTAGCCGGCAATTCCTTGCAAAGCTTTGACGTCGTCGGCCGAAAACGCGCGGCCGCCGATACCCCATTCGCCGCTGTTGATCTCGCGGATGCGTACCCAGGTGACCTCACGCAGGCTCTCGCCTTCGATATCGACCATGGTGTCGGTGATCTTCTCGATCATGTCGCGCTTCTGCGCCTGGGTGAACACGCCCTTAATCACGTGAACGTCTATCATCGGCATTGGCTTGGCTCCTCACCTATCTGTCTTCAGGCAGCGGGATGACCCCGTTGCGTGGCATCATAAGTAGCGGCTGTTTCCGACCAATGCTTGAGGAGGATCTGAGGAGTGTCTGAGGAATGTTTGGTTTATGACAAAATGTGCGCGGTTTCGGGGCGAATCGCAAAATTCCGAACCGAGGAAAATCGACGACAACTCCTCTTGAACATCCTGCTCTCCGACGCGAGGTGATGGCCTGGAGCTAGCGATGATTCTTGCTTTCGACACTTGCGAGTTAGACACCGGGCTGTTTGAGCTACGGCGCAACGGCAAACCTTGCAAGGTTGAGCCGCAGGTCTTCGATATGCTGTTTTTCCTGGTGCGCAACCGCGACCGGGTGGTGAGCAAGGAGGAGATCGTCCAGGAGATCTGGGACGGGCGCATCGTTACCGAAGCAACGATCTCCACCTGCATGAAGGGCGTGCGCCAGGCGATCGGCGACGACGGCCGTTCACAGCGCCTGATCCGGACCGTCCACGGCCGCGGCTTTCGCTTCGTCGGCGAGATCAAGACCGATACGCCGGAGCCGCCGCCACCGCAGCCACCGCCACCTCAAACCTCGAAACCGCAGCAGAGCGCGCCGGCAGAGGCGCCGCCGAACAAGGAGCAGCAGGAGAAGGCCAAGCGGATTCGTCCGGTGATCGCGGTGCTGCCATTCGACAACCTGAGCGGCGGCCTGGACGAGTACTTCGCCGATGGGCTGACCGAGGACATCATCACCAATCTGGCGCGCTTTCGCGAACTGCTGGTGGTCGGGCGCACCTCGACCTTTCGCTACAAAGGTCAGCGTATGAACCTGACCGACATCTGCAAAGAGCTGCATGCCGGTTACGTGGTCGAGGGCAGCGTCAGGCGTGCCGGTGGACGTATCCGCATCACCGCCCAGCTGATCGACGGGATGAGCGGACTGCACATCTGGGCCGAGAGCTACGACCGCGAGATGGAGGACCTCTTCGAGGTTCAGGACGAGGTGACGCGCACCATCGCAGCACGCCTAGGTGTCTCGGTTCAGGACGTAGCGCTGCAGCTGGCTCTGAAGAAGAGCCCGAGCGAACTCGATTCCTACGACTGTGTCCTAAGAGCAAGGCGCTACCCCTATTCGTTGAACAGTGCAGCACACGCCGAGGCACGCGAGCTCTTGGAGCGTGCGTTGCGGCTCGACCCCGACAACGCCGATGCTGCCGCCTTCCTGGCGAACATCTATCTGGCCGAACATCGCTTGGACGAAAACCCTCAGGAGGCCTCGATCGCGCGCGCCGATGCGATGGCACGCCGAGCCATCGATCTGGACCCGCAGCATGCCTATGCGCGCTGCTGGCTGGCCATCATCCATTTCTTCAAGAAGGAGATCGAGGCTTTCCAATCGGAAACGGAGCGCGCACTGCAGCTCAATCCCAACGATCCCGACGTACTGGCCTACGTCGGCCTCTATCGTATCTGCCTTGGCGAGTTCGAGCGCGGAATCGCCCTCTCACGACGCGCGCAAGAATTGAACCCTCTGCATCCGGGTTGGTACCATTTCAGTTTCGCGCGCTATCACTATCACCGGCGAGAGTACGAGGAATCCGCGGCACGCATTCGCCGGGTCGCCATGCCCAACTTCTTCTGGCCGCAGATTTTGCTCACCACGGCACTGGGCCAACTGGAGCACCCGGAGGCACCACGCTCTCTGGCGCGGGTCTACGAGTTGAAACCTGACTTTTCCGCCAAGGAAGAGTTCGAGAAGTGGAATACCGAGCCGGAGGACTACAAGCACTTGATGGAAGGCCTGACCAAGGCTGGCCTTCAGGAAGACTGGTGAAGGGTGTCTAGGAAGGCTTCGAAGCTCTCCACCTCGCCAGCTTCATAGGCCTTCCGGTAGGCCGCGTTGAGTGCGCGTTTCTCCTCGATCCGGGTAATCGCCCAGCCGATCAAGGCCTCGTCTTCGAGGCCATAGCCATCGTTGTAGAGGCGCTCCAACAAGGCCCGGTAACCCTTCTCTGCACGCTCGGCCGAATCCGGCGCGTGGCAGATCGAGCCCTCGCGAATGCGGTAGTCGTGCAGGACCCAGGGGGCGACGGGAATGCGCGACTGCTTGGCGAAGATCTTTAAGTTGAGCGCCAGGTCGTCACAGAGATCGATCGCCGGGTCCCAGCCCTCGATCCAGTCGCGGCGAACAAGCGGCATCATCGGAACGTCAAGCTGAAGGAAGGCCTTGCCGTCCAGTGTACAGGGCTTGCCATCGTCGAAGTAGCGCTGGTAGAGGCGGCCGTCGGCCTCATCGACCACCTGCAATCCATCGAAGGCTGCACCGGCCGTTTCGGCCAGCGGCAGCATAAGCTCGAGCCGTCGCGGCAGATAGAGATCGTCGGCATCCAAAGGCGCCACGAAGTGCCCGCGCGCCATCTCCAAGCCGGCATTGCGCGCACCCTGGGCACCGCCGCCGACCTTGCCGCTGCTGCAGTGGCGAATGCGCGGATCTCGGATTCCCGCCTCAGCAAGAAAGGCCACATAGTCCTTGCCGTCGTCGCTGACCACCAGGGCCTCCCAGTCCGCCAGAGTCTGGCAGAGCAGGGAGCGCAGCGCGCGGACCAAGGTTGTTTCTGCATGATAGCAGGGAATGATGACCGAAACGGCAGGCTGCATCGAGGCTATGCGTCCTGAACCTGTCCGCCGCGCTGCAGTTTGTTCGCAATGCGCGCCGTCTGATAGTGCGCCCGCTCGGTGGGGGAGTGGGCGGCCAGAAAACGCGTCACGGCGATCAGAATGTTACGACCGGCGCCACCGCCACCCCAAGCGTCGTACTGGCGTACGCCGGCGTCCAGGATCTGGAAGGAGTGGAAGCCCGCATCCTCGCGCAGTAGGGCTTCAGCCAGAGTGGCGATCAGGGGATCGACGGAATGCCCCAAGTCGAGGTGGCGGGCAACCAACGCTGCTGCCGCACTCACCTGCTGTTGGCGATCGAAGGATTCGAGAATGGCCTTGGCGAGCGCTTCTGGATTCGTGGGGAGATCCAGGGCCTTCGCCGGGTCGGGCAGGCGGGCCGGCGGCCGATTGAGGTAGCGGATCAGGTAGAGCGCCATGGCACCGTGGTAGAGCGCACGCAGGCAGCGGGCACGGCGCCGCAAATCCGCGGGCTCTCCCGCCCGTCCAAGCATCTGCTGCACGGCGTTGCAGAAGGTGAAGACGTGATGGGCGCTGTCCCAGTCGGAGAACTCGTTGGCCGTACCGAAGCGCGCGACCCTGAGTGCGGCTGCATAGGCCAGCGCGCGGCCGACTTCGGCGCCGCTGAGGCCCGAAGCCAGGGCCTCTTCCAGGGCAGCGATCACGGCTTGCGGCTCTTCCTCGAGCAGGCGATCGGCCAGAGCCTCCAATTCCTCGGCACTCCCTCGCCGCGACGGGCGTGCGGTCTCCAGGATCTCCGGCAGTCGCTGGAAAGCGGCTTCCTGCAGGTCGATCAGATCGATCGGATTGCGCCAGGCATCGCTTTCTTCGCCGCCGCGCGCAGTGACGATCTCCTCGATCAGGGTCGGCAGCAGGATTGCGGCCTGATCCCAGCCGACGACGTCCAGGCTGTCGAAGCACTTGTTGATGTAGTCGAGCGCGTGACCACCGTCGGCAAAAAAGCGGTCGCTCACCACGGCCAGCAGCATGGCAGCCAGGTCGGCCTGAGAGACCTCGGCCGCCACCGCGGTCAGGAGCGTACGCTCGGCAGCGTTGCGCTGGCGCACCGCCGACCACTTGGCCAGCCAATTCTCTAGAGTTGCCAGCGGCGCCGTTGCGCCGAGCAGGGCCGCGCGGTCGCGCCGGGGCGTCTCGTCCTCGCAGTCGGCAGCGACCCGGCGGATGCCCTGATAGAGCGCCAGATAGGCGGTCTCCTCCGGCAAGCGGTGCAGGTGGCCTGCCAGGTTCGCCAGGATGGTCTGCCCGATACTCCAGCCATCGCGATTGCGCGCAGCGAAGAGTGCGGCATCGCGGACCAGATCGGCCGGTGCGACACCGGCGGCAAGCGAGCCCAGCACGGCCTTGCCGATCACCAGGCCGATGTTGTGGGCCATTCCGTCGTGCAGGCGACGGCGCCAATGGCTGGCCGGATCGGCGAAGCCGCATTCAGGCGCCACCCAGACTTCCTGGCCACGGATCTCGACCCGGCCGGGCGGCACATCATCGGCCCAGAGGTCAAAGGTACAGCCGCTGGTGACGTCGAAGCGTGCATGATGCCAGTGGCAGGTCAGGATGCCGTCTTCGATGGAGCCGCGATCTAGCGGAAAGCCCAGATGCGGGCAGCGGTTGTCCAGGGCGTAGACTGCGCCGTCACGCCAGATCACCAGAATGGGCGAGCGCCCGCCGCGCACGACATGGTGACCCTCGGCCTTCAATTCTTCCAGGGTTCCAACGTAGAGTAGGGAGTCGGTAACGCTATCCATGAACGTCATCCTACGCCCTGATCGCTTCGCCTTCCAGCTTCACCGAAACGGCAACAACCCGCCTACCCGCCAAGGACAAGCCAGAGACGCTCTCTAGCTCTTCAGCCCGTCCAAGAAGTCCTTCACCCGAGAGAAGAAGCCGTGGCTCTCCGGGCTGGAGGATTTGAGATCGCTCTCCTCCTCGAACTCGCGCAGCAGTTCTTTTTGCCGCCGTGAGAGTTTCACCGGGGTTTCGACCTTGACGGAGATGTAGAGGTCACCGCGGTCTCGGCTGCGCAGCACGCTCATCCCCTTGCCGCGGACGCGGAAGGATTGACCGGCCTGCGTGCCTTCGGGGATCGTGACCTTAACCCGACCACCGTCGATCGAAGGCACCTCGATGCTGCCGCCCAAGGTGGCAGTGGTCATGGTGATCGGCACCACACACTGCAGATCGGCAGCGCCACGCTCGAAAAAGGGATGCTCCTTGATCGAAAGGAAGATGTAGAGGTCGCCCGATTGGGCGCCGCGGACACCAGCCTCACCCTCGCCGGCCAGGCGAATACGCGTGCCCTCCTCGACACCGGCAGGGATGTTTACCTGAAGGGTCTTATCCTTCTGCACCCGGCCCTCGCCGTTGCAGACCTTGCAGGGCTTGTCCAGCGTACGGCCCTCGCCCTGACAGGTTGGGCAGGCGCGCTCGATGGTAAAAAAGCCCTGGCTGGCCCGAACGCGGCCGCGGCCTTTGCAGGTGGGACAAGTCGTGGGGCTAGAGCCAGGCTCGGCGCCGCTGCCTTTACAGGCGCCGCAGCCTTCCGTACCAGGCACCCGCACCGTCGTTTCCTTGCCGGAGAAGGCCTCCTCCAAGGTAATCGACATGTTGTAGCGCAGATCGGCCCCTTGGGTAGAGCTGCGGCCGCCACGACGCGCGCCGGAAAACTCGCCGAACATCTCGTCGAAGATGTCGGCAAAGCCACCGAAGTCGAAGCCGCCGCCACGCCCGCGCTGCCCGGCCCCTGGACCGGCCGAAGAACCGTCGAAGGCCGCCGGACCAAAGCGGTCGTACATTGCCCGCTTCTCCGGATCCTTCAGCACATCGTAGGCGTGGTTGACCTCTTTGAAGCGTTTCTCGGCTTCCTTGTCGTCCGGATTGCGGTCGGGATGCAGCTCCAAGGCCAGCTTGCGATAGGCTTTCTTGAGCTGACCGGCGTCCGCATTCTTCTGAACGCCGAGCAGCTGATAAAAATCTTGGGCCATGGGTCGCGCCTTGACATCGCTGCGATCGGAACGAAGGGCCTCACTCGGTCAGTGAAGTGGGTGACCAAGAGGTCCCTTCATCCCAAACGTCAGCTCGTGAGCTGGTGCCGTTAGGCGGACTTCTTCTTGTCGTCATCGACCTCTTCGAAGTCGGCGTCGACGACTTTCTCGTCCTTGGCAGAGGCACCGCCTTGATCGCCGCCCGGCTGCTGCACATCCGGGCCGCCCTCGGCGCCCTCAGCTGCCTGCTGCTGCTGGTAGAGCGCCTCACCCAGCTTCATGGAGGCCTGGGCCAAGGCCTGCGCCTTGGTGTCGATGGCCTCCTTGTCCTCGCCCTCGAGCGCGGTCTTAAGCTCGGCGATCGCAGCCTCAATGGCCTGCTTCTCTTCCTCGCCGATCTTGTCGCCGACCTCCGAGAGGGTCCGCTCGGTCTGGTGCACCAGGGCCTCACCCTGGTTCTTGGCCTCGACCAACTCACGCTTGGCCTTGTCTTCGCCCGCGTGCTCTTCGGCTTCCTTCACCATGCGATTGATATCGTCGTCGGAAAGACCGCCGGAAGCCTGGATGCGGATCTGCTGCTCTTTGGCAGTGGCCTTGTCCTTGGCCGAGACGTTGACGATGCCGTTGGCGTCGATGTCGAAGGTGACCTCGATCTGCGGCACGCCACGCGGCGCGTTGGGGATGCCGACCAGATCGAACTGACCCAGGATCTTGTTGTCGGCCGCCATCTCGCGCTCGCCTTGGAAGACCCGGATGGTCACGGCCGTCTGGTTGTCCTCGGCGGTCGAGAAGGTCTGGCTCTTCTTGGTCGGGATCGTGGTGTTGCGGTCGATCAGCTTGGTCATGACACCGCCGAGGGTCTCGATGCCCAAGGACAGCGGGGTCACGTCCAAAAGCAGCACATCCTTGACGTCGCCCTTCAGCACGCCGGCCTGAATGGCGGCACCAACGGCCACCACCTCGTCCGGGTTGACACCGCGGTGCGGGTCCTTGCCGAAGAAGGCCTTCACCGTCTCGATAACCCGGGGCATGCGGGTCATGCCACCGACCAGGATCACCTCGTCGATCTCACCGGCGGTGACACCGGCATCCTTCAGCGCCTTCTTCACCGGCTCCATGGTGCGGTCGACCAGGCTACCGACCAGGGCTTCCAGCTTGGCGCGGGTCAGCTTCATGGTCAGGTGCTTGGGACCCGCCTGATCAGCGGTGATGAAAGGAAGGTTGACCTCTGTCTCCTTCGCAGAAGAGAGCTCGATCTTGGCCTTCTCAGCCGCCTCCTTCAGCCGCTGCAGGGCCAAGCGATCCTGACGCAGGTCGATGGTGTTCTCTTTTTTGAACTCATCGGCCAGGTAGTCGATGATCGTGGCATCGAAGTCCTCACCGCCCAGGAAGGTGTCGCCGTTGGTCGACTTCACCTCGAAGACGCCGTCGCCGATCTCCAGAACCGAGATGTCGAAGGTACCGCCGCCAAGATCGTAGACCGCAACGGTGCCGCTCTGCTTCTTGTCGAAGCCGTAAGCCAGGGCAGCCGCAGTCGGCTCGTTGATGATGCGCAGCACGTTCAGACCGGCGATCTTGCCGGCATCCTTGGTGGCCTGGCGCTGGGCGTCATTGAAATAGGCCGGGACGGTGATGACCGCGTCGGCCACCTCTTCGCCGAGATAGCTCTCGGCGGTTTCCTTCATCTTCTGCAGGACGAAGGCAGAGAGCTGCGAGGGGGAGTAGCGCTCGCCGCGCGCCTCGATCCAGGCATCGCCGTTGTCGGCCTTCACAATGCTATAGGGAACCAGATCGCGGTCCTTGCCGATGATCGGGTCGTCGTAGCGGCGACCGATCAGGCGCTTCATCGCGAAGATGGTGTTCTCCGGGTTGGTGACGGCCTGGCGCTTTGCCGATTGGCCGGTCAGGCGCTCTCCCGAAGAAGTGAAGGCGACCTGCGAGGGGGTGGTTCGCGCGCCTTCGGCGTTCTCGATAACCTTTGCCTGCGAACCATCCATTACAGCCACGCAGGAATTCGTGGTACCGAGATCGATACCGATCACTTTGCTCATCTCTACTCACTCTCCTATCAGCAGCCCTCTGGCCGGCCTTACTGCCGAAGCGCCGAACACGCGGGCCCAGGGTCGGGATTTTACAGCCCAGCACTGCCTCAATGGCAGCAGGACAGTTCCTCACAAATCAAGAATGTCCGCTTTTGGGCTTTGCTTCGTTGCTCATATAAGCATCACAGACCGCCCTGCAAGTCGCGGAAAGCCGCGAAGCAGACTTGAGTTTATCGCTTGGGAGCGTGCCAATGCCGCACCCAGAGACACCGACCAGAGGTCCAGACCAAATGCCCCTCTTCCGACAGACCCCGGCTTTCCCCAAAGATCCCCTGTTTCGCGCCGTCCTGGGCGTTCTGCTGTTCAGCGCGATCGCCTCCATTCTGATCTCGCTTCTGGCCGAGAATCGCTGGAACCAGCCGCTGCTGTCCGAGGTCGCAGGCTATGCATCGCTGGTGTCACTTCTGGGCTATGTCGGCGTGCGCTGGCTCGGCATCCGCGCCGTCCAGCGCGAGGAGGAGGAGAAGCTGCGCAATCTCGGCCGCGACGAAGACTGATGGGAAATACCTGGCCGGAGGGGCTGGCGTGGCACCCTCAATGGCTGGACCGCACAGCACAGGTCTCTCTGCTGGAGGAGGTGCGGCAGCTCCTCGACGCGGCACCGCCCTACCGAACGGTCATGCCGAAAAGCGGCAAGCCGCTGTCGGTCCGGATGAGTAACGCCGGCTCCTTGGGTTGGATGAGCGATCGAGACGGCTATCGCTATCAGACCACTCATCCCGTGACCAACCAGCCATGGCCGGCCATTCCCTCCGGCATCCTGGAGGTTTGGCAAGAACTCTCCGGCTATCGGGCAGCGCCTGAGGCCTGCCTGATCAATCTCTACGACGAGACGGCGCGTATGGGCCTGCACCGCGACCAGGACGAGCGCGCGCTGAATGCCCCGGTGCTCTCGATTTCGCTGGGTGACACGGCGCTCTTCCGCATCGGCGGACGGCACCGCAAGGACCCGACGGGTCCCTTCCGACTTGCCAGCGGCGATGTCCTGGTGCTGGGAGGCACAAGCCGACACTGCTTCCACGGCGTCGACCGAATTCTGGCCGGAAGCTCGCGCCTCCTGCCGGAGGGCGGGCGCATCAACCTGACTCTGAGGCGGGTGACAGAGCCGGAGTGACGATGGACCAGGTGTTTTGTCCCCTATTCTCAAACGGACGTTTGGACCGCGGACTTCAGGTGCTTTGAAACAAGGCGGTCCCCTGCAGGGAAGTCCTTGTCTTAGTTTGCGTGTGCCTTTCGTCCAGCAGAGCCTTCTGTTCGTCCAGTTGTTGAGACAGCTCCACGACGCACGACAAGAGCGTCCTTATCATACGCTCCTCCTCCCGATCAAAGTGAGCACTCAGCTCCAGCGACTGGGGTGCGTCGATCGCGGTCTCGCCGGCGCGTTCCAATTCGCGCGTGTAGAGACCGTTCGTGTTCAAGATTCGGTCTAGGCTTTCACTGTCTTGGCGCAATTCCACAGCGATCTTCTCCCACAAACCTTTGTGAAGCTTGATTTCATTTTCGCCGGAGTGCTTCTCCCTCTCCTCTCTAAGCAACTCATCCAGCTTAACTCGTGGTTTGCCGTGTACTCTGAAAGACCGAATCTCGTTGATCTGCTCCCCATAGAGCTTGATGTAGTAATAGCGAATAGCAGACAACTCTCGCAGTGATGGCGATCGGTTGAATTGAGTTGACGATTCAAACGAAACATCGTCAATTCCCAGGGCTTTGGAGAAGAAATCGTACACAACATCGCTATTTTTTAAGCATTCATCTATATATGGAAATACGAATAGGTTGTCGCCAAACACTTTTAACCATCTCTCCACCCTCTTTGCATAGCGAACATAGAGATTTTGTAAAAAGTAGAACTGCTCTATATCGCCTGAAAACTGGCCTGTTTTAACATTCTGAACATATCGAGAGCAAAGCGCATCAACGTGTGGTCGCAGGTAAATAACAATCTTGATATTCTCCGCCTTAACATCAATTGTTTCATGAAGCATTTGCTTGAGATGCGCGGGTTTGACGCGAGCAAGCGTTTCGCCTGAAAGAATACCGATGTCTGCAGCACTTTCATTATAGCAGTTGAGATGCTGAGTCCACCTGCCGACCAGCTCTGGGTTGGAGTGAACCCTCTGCTCTTTCAGCCTCTGGCCAAGCGCGTTGGCGTTTAAGCGCTCTCCATAGTAGAGCGAAGGGCCAGCCTGCACATAGCTACCGCTATGCAGTATCTCCTGTATGGCTGTGGTTCCGGTTTTCGGGTCGCCGACATGCACAACGAGTGACTTCACCATCTGCTGGGCCCCTTTACTGCGCGCTTGTTCACACTGACTTTGCGTAAGCAACAATCAATAGAGCCCCTCAGCCAAGCAGTTGACAGTGATCTCGGACGGGCTTGCGGTGGCCGGCGCATCCAACGCGAAGGCAACCATGCGGGCGATGTCGTCGGGCTGCGACATCTGCGCTTCGGGAAAATTGGTAATGGCGCGTGCCATGTCGGTGGCGACGAAGCCGGGACAGATGGCGGTCGCGCGGATGCCGTGCTCCCAACCGGCAAGGCGCGCACCCTGCGTCATCGCCACGGCGGCATGCTTGGTCATGGCATAGGCTCCGCTGTCGGCCGATTTCGCGCGTTTGCCCGACAGCGAGGCCAGAACGACAACGCGACCGGCGCCTGCAGCACGAAGCGGCTCCCAGGCGGCCTTGATCAGGCGGCGAGGCGACGCAACGTTGACCTGCCACATCCGCTCAAGCGCTTCCTCCTCGATCGAGACCACCGTCTCCGGGATCATGATGCCAGCGCAGCAGACCAAAGCGTCGATACGGCCGAAGCGCTGCATCGCCTGCTCGACCCAGGCAGTCTCGTCGGCCTGCAGCGCATCATGCGTGACCAGCTGGCAGCGTGCTTCCTCGATCCCATCGAGCGCTTCGGGTTTACGCATGCCCAGAGAGAGCTGCCAGCCGCCGACGGCCAGGTGATGGGCGACGGCTGCGCCGATGCCTCGACTCGCGCCGGACACCAGGGCGACGCGGTTGTGGTCAAAGTCTGTCATGGTTTTCCTCAAGCAGGGCGGTAGTGACGCCGTCGATAGCTGAGCGCCTCGGCAATATGTGCGCGCGAAACCTGCTCCGCGCCGGCCAGATCCGCAATGGTGCGCGCCACCTTCAGCACCCGATGATATCCGCGGGCGGAAAGCTTCATGTGTGCGGCAGCCTCGGTCAGCAGTTCGCGGCCGGTGGCATCCGGCGTGGCCAGGTCATCCAGCACCTGCCCCTCCAGCTCTGCATTGCTTCGCAGAGGCTGCGGCAGGTCGGCGTAGCGCTCGCTTTGGATCGCGCGTGCTGCTGCCACCCGGGCTGCGACCTCGGCACTGCCCTCGCTGGGGGGCGGCAGAGAGAGGTCTGAGGCGCTGACGGCCGGCACCTCGACCACCAGATCGATGCGGTCGAAGAGCGGACCGGAGATCTTGGCCTGGTAGTCGCCAGCACAGCGCGGCGCGCGCGAACAGGCCTGCGCTGGATCGTCCAGATAGCCGCAGCGGCAGGGGTTCATGGCGGCCACCAGTTGCACGCGCGCGGGGTAGTTCACATGGCTGTTCGCCCGAGCGATGGTGATGTCGCCGCTCTCCAAGGGCTGGCGCAGCGCCTCCAGGGCGGCGCGGTGAAACTCCGGCAGCTCGTCGAGGAAGAGGACGCCCATGTGCGCCAAGGAGATCTCGCCGGGCTTTACCCGAATGCCGCCGCCGGCCAAGGCCGCCAGCGAGGCCGAATGGTGCGGGTCGCGAAAGGGGCGATGGCGCAGGATGCCGCCGTCCGGCAGAGTGCCGGCGACCGAGTGGATCATCGAGACCTCCAGCGCCTCGGCCGGCGTCAACGGCGGCAGCAGGCCCGGCAGACGCTTGGCCAGCATCGACTTGCCGGAGCCGGGCGGGCCGATCATCAGCAGATTGTGGCCGCCAGCCGCGGCAATCTCCAGCGCGCGCTTGGCCGTCTCCTGGCCCTTCACATCGGCCAGGTCGGGCAGGCTCGCGCTCTGCTCCGCCTCGGCTTTGGGCTGCGGCGGCGAGAGCACCTGCGTGCCCTTCATGTGGTTGACCAGAGCCAGCAGCGAGGCCGGCGCCAAGACATCGATGCCGGCAGCCCAAGCCGCCTCGCCTCCCTGCGCTTCCGGGCAGACCAGGCCGATCTCTTTGGCCGAGGCATGGATCGAGGCCGGCAAGACACCTGTGACCGACGAGAGGCGCCCATCCAAGGCCAGTTCGCCGAGCGCCAGCTGCCCGCCGATCTCCTCTGCCGGCAGCACGCCGATGGCGCTGAGCAACGCCATGGCGATCGGCAGGTCGAAATGGCTGCCTTCCTTGAGCAAATCCGCCGGCGCCAGATTGACCACGATGCGCTTGGGCGGCAATGCCAGACCCAGCGCGGTCAGCGCGCCGCGCACCCGCTCTCGACTCTCGGCCACGGCCTTGTCCGGCAGACCAACGACGGTGAAGGAAGGCAAGCCGGCAGAAACCTGAACCTGCACGTCCACGTCCACCACCTGGATCCCCTGAAACGCCACCGTCGCGACGCGCGCAACCATTGATCCCCCCTCTTCGCGACCGAGCTTTACTCTAGAGTGCCGGCTGAATGGCCTCTTGCGCAAAGAGTTTTCGTCAAACCTATTCGGAAAGCGTCGCTGCACGCACGCAACAGCATGGCCGAATCGTCATTTCATCGGGCCTTTTCACTTGGCTTGAGCGCAAAAGGCACCCAAATGGCTTCGCGACGTTACGAGGCGGCACGCGTCGCGCCAGCCTGTTCATTCGGCGCAGACCCCGGGGGATTTCCATTACATGTTGCTCGCGCTTCTCACGCTGGGAGGTCTTATCGGACTATTGATCGGCGGAGAGCTGGTGGTGCGCGGTGCAGTGGCGACGGCGACCCGACTGGGCCTATCGCCACTGATCATCGGCCTCACCATTGTGGCCTTCGGCACCTCGGCGCCCGAGATCGTGACCTCCGTGCAAGCCGCTATTGCCGGGGCACCGGCACTCGCCATCGGCAACATCGTCGGCTCAAACATCGCCAACGTATTTCTTGTCTTAGGACTCTGCGCGGTTGTGCGGCCGATGCTGGTGCATCGGGCCGGCTTTCGCCGCGATGCGCTGGCCGTGGTGATCGCAACAGCCGTCGGCACGGCACTGCTGTTCATCGGCTATCTGGACAGGGCCACCGGCATCGTTCTGCTGGTCCTGCTGGTCGGCTACCTCTTCTATGCTTACAAGCAGGAGCGGCGGAAGGGCCGCGATAGCGCTGCAGCAGCAGCGGCGGCCGCCGCTGCCCAAGGCGTGGAGGAGGAGAAGGAGGAGCCCAGCAACATTTGGATCGATCTCCTGATCACCGTGGGCGGCCTCGTGCTCATCGTCGGCGGCGCACATATGCTGGTGCAAGGTGCCGTGGGTATTGCCCGTTTTGCCGGCCTGTCAGAGGCCACCATCGGCGCGACTGTGGTGGCCATAGGCACCTCACTACCGGAGATCGTCACCTCCATGATGGCGGCCTTGCGTGGCCAATCCGGCGTGGCCATCGGCAATGTCATGGGTTCGAATCTCTTTAACATTGTCGGCGTCCTTGGCATCACCGCGCTGGCAATCCCCTTCGAGGTGCCGCCGGAAGTCCTGACCTTGGACATCTGGGTCATGGCGGCCGCCACCTTGGCGCTCTGGTTCCTCTCGACGCAGCGGACACGGATTACACGGGTCGAGGGGGGGATCCTCTTGGCTTGCTACGGCGCCTTCATTGCCGCCCTGCTGGCATAGAGTAGGCGGCAAACCCAAAGGCAGTTGCCTTCAAGAAGACGTGAATGTGGGCTAGAGAAGGCTTGGCGCTAGACAGTTGTCTGACCAGACTGCGCCGACCACACCCTTTTTGAGCGACGGGAGACCCGCCATGCTTCGTTTTCTGCTTCCCCTGGTCCTGCTGTTCACCGCCGTCTCGGCCCAGGCTTCCGACCTCACGGTTCGCGACGGTTGGCGCGTCACCAGCACCAGCTACAGCTTTCCCGAGCTATGGGAGCGTCTGAAGGTTACGATCAAAGAGAACAAGATGGGACTGGTGACCACGGCCAGCGCATCAGCCGGTGCAGCCGGCCAGGGCATCACCATCCCCGGCAATCGGGTGGTCGGCGTCTATCGCAACGACTTCGCCCGGCGCATGCTGGAAGCCAGTATCGCCGCCGGCATCGAGGCACCGATCCGCTTCTACCTGACCGAGAACGAAGACGGCACGGCCAGCCTCTCCTACAAGACCCCCAGTTCCGTCTTCGCGCCCTACATGCAGCAGGGTGGCCCGGAACTGAAGGCGCTGGCCGAGGAACTGGACACAATTTTCGCCACCATCTATGAGCAGGCCAGCGGCCAATAGCGACCTCACTCGCGCTTAGCGAAGACGGCGGACTTCCTTGCCGGGGGGTCCGCCGCTACTGTCTGGACATCCCGCCAATCACGCTTGAGCAGCCTTCATGATTCATCTCTACACCTGGAGTACGCCCAACGGCCGCAAGGTCTCTATCGCCCTGGAAGAGCTAGGCCTGGCCTACGATGTCCATCCAATCAACATCATAAAGGACGAGCAGTTCGCGCCGGACTTCCTGAAGATCTCGCCGAACAACAAGATCCCGGCCATCGTCGACGACGAGACAGCCGGGAGCGAACCTGGCCGCGCGCTCTTCGAGTCGGGCGCCATCCTGCTCTACCTGGCACAGAAGACCGGGCGGCTTATGCCGAAGGACGAGGACGGCAGGTGGGCAGTCCTGCAGTGGCTCATGTGGCAAATGGGCGGCCAAGGACCGATGCTGGGTCAGGCGCATCACTTCCTTCAGTTCAACGCCGGCAAGGCGCCCTATGCCGAGGCGCGCTATCACACGGAGGCAAAGCGCCTCTACGGCGTGCTCGACAAGCAGCTGTCGCAAAACGCGCACGTGGCCGGCGAGGCACTCACCATTGCCGACATCGCGATATGGCCCTGGTGCAGCCGCTACGAATGGCAACGTATCGACTTGAACGACTTTCCCAGCGTGAAGCGCTGGTACTTGGAGCTGGCGGCACGGTCCGGTTTTCAGGCCGGCTACAAGGTACCCAACCCGGACTTCGAGATTCCACTACCCGCCTAAGGCGCTCCGTACAGCCGCCAAGGTCTCTTCGGGCGTTCCGCTCGCATCGATCCGCTGCCAGTCTGCCGGCGGGTCAATGCTGGCGGCTTGGCGTTCAACCAGGGCCGCCGTTGCGTCCGAAGCATCGCCTATGCGATTGGAAATGCGAGCCTTCATCACCGCCAGGGGCGCCTCGAGCCAAAGCCCAGCAAAGGGACAGGCGCGCCTTTCCGCCAGTGCAGTCAGTGTCCTGCGCAGCTGCGGATCGGCATTGACGGCATCCAAGACCACGGAACGGCCGGCGTTCAACGCTGCTTCGCAAAGCTGCAGCAAGGTATCGGCGACCCGGCGGTTTTCCGCCTCACTGTAGGCTGCAGGCGGCAAGCGCTCCTCCGGTGCAACACCGTGAAGGCGTTTACGCCAGACGTCGCTGCGCAGCAGGACCGCTCCGGGTGCCGCCCCGAGACCGGCGGCCAGGCCCGCTGCGAGGGTCGACTTGCCGCTGCCCGAGAGGCCGCCGACCGCGACCAGCGTTATCGGTGTAGGTTCCAGGAAAGTCTGCGCGTACTCGAAATAGCGGCGCGCCCCCTCGGCGCGCCGGCGACGTAAGTCGCCTTTGGCCTCCAACCACTGCAGGCCGCAGATCTTGGCGCGCACTCCGGCTCTGATCGACTGCACCAGTGGCAGCAGGGCGAGGCCCGCGACCTGCAGATCCGGTTCCGGCACCATGGCCAGCCAGCGGTTCAGCACCAGGCTGGCCAGATCGCGGCGGCCGCGTTGCTCCAGGTCCATCAAGAGAAAGGCCAGGTCGTAGAGTGGGTCGATGGCGATGAAGTCTTCATTAAACTCGATGCAGTCGAAAGGCATCGGCCGCCCCTGCCAGAGCACGATGTTGGCGAGGTGCAGATCGCCATGACAGCGCCTGAGCCAGCCGGCCTCCACGCGCCCGGAGATGAGACCGCGATGCCGTTCTATCTCCTGCTGGGTTCTTGCCCGTAGAGCCGCACGCTCCGCTTCGGGGAAGAGATCGGCCGCGCGCGCCATATCGATCTCGTTTTCCCGAGCGATGCTGGAAAGTGTGGCCGCAAAATCCCGTGGAATGGCGCGCTCTGCCTGGCCATGGAAGGCGGCGATCGCATCAGCGAGGTCGCGCATATGCAGCAGCGTCAAGGCACCGCGGTCCGAGACATGGTCCAAGCGCTGCGCCTCCTCGAACCGCTCCATCTCGACCAGCCACTCGACCGGCTGGCCGTCACCGTCCAGAGACAGGCCATCCCCAGTCTTGGTGACCGGCAGAACGCGGCGATAGATGCCCGCGGCCGTGCGACGGTTGAGCTGGAGTTCCTGGCGACAGGCCTCCGCGCGCTTATCCAGGCTGGAAAAGTCCATCCAGCCGAAGTCGACGGCGCGCTTCATCTTGTAGGCCCGGCTTGGCGTCAGGAAGATCAGATTGCCGTGCGTTGCAATGACCTCCGGCACCTGGCCCGAGAAAGCCGCACCGCTCTCCAACCAGGCCAGAACCGCTGCTTGTCGCGCTCGATCGTAGTCATCGGTCATCGTCAAGGAGTAATGCCATCAGGTATCTCGGACGGTCTCTTCGATAAGCCAGTCGACCACAGCGTTCAGCGCATCCTGCTCTGCGGCACCGCTCTCCTTGGCCTGGTTGTAGACCGCGACTTGGCGATGGGCACTGGTGCCGCGCAGCAGAATATCGCGTGCGGCATGCACCTCTTCTACGCAGCCCAACTCCTCAGCATCGACCTCGATCAGCGCGAGAATCTCTTCCAGCAGGTCCGCGTAGGGCACGATGGTGCCCTTGCCGATGTCCAGCATGCCGGCGTCCGAGCCATAGCGCTGGGCACGCCACCGATTTTCCTCGATCAGCATGCGCAGATAGCGCCGCCAGCGCTGATTCTCGCGCTTCAAACGGCAGAGCATGTGCAGCAGCGAGAGGTAGATGGCGGCAATGGTGATGCCGTCTTTCCAGTAGGTTGTGACGTCGGCGATCCGCATCTCAAGCGTGGGGAAACGCGCCGACGGACGGACGTCCCACCACATCTTGGAGGCATCTTCGATCAGCTCTGCCTGCACCAGAATGTCGACGTGGCGCTGGTACTCGTTCCAGGAATCGAAGGTCTCGGGCAGGCCGGTGCGTGGCATCTCGTCGAAGACCGCCAAGCGGTAGGACTTCAAGCCCGTATCGCGCCCGGCCCAGAAGGGCGAGGAGGTCGAGAGCACTAAGAGGTGCGGTAGGAAGTAGGCAACCTGGCTCATCATATCGACGCGCAGATCGTCATCGTCGAGGCAGGCGTGCACATGCATTCCGCAAGTCAGCAGGCGGTGCGCCACGGCTTGTAGGTCGCGCGAGAGGTTGTCGTAGCGTTCGCCGCTGCTGCGTTGCTGGTGCGACCAATAGGCGAAGGGATGGGTGGCAGAAGCAATGAGGCCGTAACCGAAGCGCCCAGCAACCTCAGACACCTGACGGCGCAAGGCTCTGATCTCGCGCTTCGCCTCGGCAATGTTCTGGCAGGGCTTGGTCGCAATCTCGACCTGCGCGCGCAGAAACTCCGGGAAGGCGTGACCCTCCGTCTCCTGCTTCAGGCTCTGCATCATCTCAGGCGGTGGATCGGTCGCCAGGTTGCGCGTTTGCCGATCGACCAGAAGATACTCCTCTTCGATCCCCACGGTGAAACTGGGTGTGGCCATCCGATCCCTCCCCCTCTATTCGGCGTTCAACAGTGTCAAACGCTCCAGTTCTTGTGCCAGCAGATCGGCCCAGGCTTCAGCCTCCTGCCGCTCGCTGATCAGATCTTGCCGCACCTCCAAGAGGACCTGCGGCAGGCCCAGCGGAAAGGCGTGGTGCTGCATGGTGAAGCCGAAGTCGGTGCCGCCGCTGTAGGGCTGATTGTCGCCGACGGTGAGGCCACGCGCGCCCAGTCCTCGGATCAACGGTGCGGCCATGCGGTCGTCCCGATCCCAAAGCACGCCGACCTGCCAAGGCCGCTGGAGGCCGTTCATGATGGCAGTGAAGCTGTGCAGGGAGACTAGAATGGGCCGCTCTCCACGCGCGCGTGCGGCTTCGAGGCCGGTAGCGACCGCGCGATGGTAGGGATCGAAGTAGCGCGCAATGCGTCGCTCTCGTTCCTCCCCATCCAGCCCCAGGTTTCCGGGAACGCTCACACCGTCGCTCTCTTCGGGGATGGAGGTCTCGTGGTCGATCACGCGGTTGGCGTCGATGACCAAGCGCGAAAAGCCGGCGAGCACTGCCGGCGCGCCCAGTACCTCGGCCATACGGCGGGTCATCGCCGCAGCGCCAATGTCATAGGCAATGTGCAGCTCCAGCTGATCGGACAGGAGGCCCAGGCAGTGCAGGTCCGCCGGCACGTGATTGCTGGCGTGGTCGCAGACCAGGAAGAAGGGCGAGGCCTTGCCGGGATTGATCAACTCGAAGGGCGGCGGTTCGCGTTCCGCCAGATAGCTATGCGGTGCAGCTAGATTCACGCTGCCCCCTTCTTGTCGTACAGCGCCTCCAGCGCCGGGCCGTAGGCGGCCAGGATCTTGTGGCGGCGGATTTTCATGGTCGGTGTCATCATCTCGTTGTCTATGGTGAAGCCTTCCGAAGCGATCTTAAAGCGACGAATGCGCTCGATTACCGAAAGCTTGGCATTGGTACGCCCCACGACCTCGCTCATGTGCTCGCGAAATTCGGGATCTTCAGCCAGCGCCGCCAGGTCGGACGGCACCGACTTCGCCTTGGCCCACTCGTCGATGGCGGCCTTCGAGGGAACGATCAACGCCACCAGATAGGGACGGCGATCACCGATCACGCACGCCTGCTCGATCTCTGCCTCCAGGGTCAGAAGTCCTTCGAGGCGAGCCGGAGAGACGTTATCGCCGCCGGAGACCACGAGAATGTCCTTCTTGCGGTCGGTGATGTAGATGTAGCCGTCCTCATCCAGGTGACCGACATCGCCGGTGTGCAGCCAGCCGTCGCGGATGACGGCAGCCGTCGCCTCCGGCGCCCGCCAGTATCCCAGCATGACATTGCCGCCCTGAACCAGGATCTCGCCATCCTCGGCAATCTTGACCGTCACGCCATCCAGCGGCGGGCCGACGCTCGTCATCTTCACCTTGTCGGGTCGATTGCAGGAGACCACAGGGGCAGATTCCGTCTGGCCATAGCCTTGCAACAAGGTCAGCCCCAAGGCCTGGAAGAAGTTGCCGATCTCGGGATTAAGTGCGGCCCCGCCGGAGACCAGGGCTTGCAGGCGCCCGCCGAAACGCTGGCGCACTTTCTCGCGCACCAATCGCTCCAGGATCTTGTCCTGTAGACCCTCGATCAGACCCAGTCGTTGCCCAGCATGACGCTTCAGCCCCAGGGCCACCGTCTTGTGGAAGAGTTTCTGACGCAGCTGAGGCTGATGCTTCAGACCGGCCAAAATTCGCTGGCGCATGCTTTCGTAAAGCCGCGGGACTGCTGTCATCAGGGTCGGCCGTACCTCGGCCATGTTGGCGGCCAGTTTCTCGACCGATTCGGCATAGTAGATCTGGGCGCGAATCGAGAGCGGGAAGCAAAGACCCGCGGCATGTTCGTAGGAATGGCTGAGCGGCAGAAAGGAGAGGAAGGTCTGCTGCGCATCCTCAATGCCGAAGCTGCTGAGAAGATCGAACGCGCTGCCGCAGTTGGTAAAAATGTTGTTATGGCTCAGCATCACGCCCTTGGGCGTTCCACCGGTGCCGGAGGTGTAGATGAAAACGCAAGCGGCATCGCGATCCAAGGCCGCCAGACGCTCGTCCAAGTCGGCTGCGGCCGCAGCACCGGAGGCCTCCTCCGTCGCCCAGTCCAGGAGTTCCTGGTTGTCGGCGAGGCGGGCTTGCTGTGACTCCAGGCTGATCGCAAAGCGGCAGTGCGACGCCTTGGCCACGGCGGGCAAGCAGCGTTTGCCGAGGGCAGCGCTGGAGAGCAGGACAGCGGCTGCGCCAGAATCGCTCAAGAGATGCTCGTAATCGTGCTCAGTATGGGTGGTGTAGGCTGGCACAGTGATGGCACCGCAGCTCATAATCGCAAAGTGGGCGATGCACCACTCCGGCCGGTTCTCGCAGGCCAGTAGCACCCGGTCGCCGGCATGAATGCCCCGCCCAACCAAGGCCTTGGCCAAGTTGCGCACGCGGCTTTCAAGCTCTCCCCAAGTCAGGGCTTGCCAGCGATCGTCGCGCTTGGCCCAGAGGACCGGCGCTTCGGGGTCCACCGCTGCCCGCTCGAACAGCATCTGCGGTAGGGATGACCAGGCCTTGTAATCCATCGTCTTTTTCAATCCTTCCCTCACAGAGATCCGTTACCCCAGCGCACCCGCCTTGGCGCAGCCACTTTGGACGCCTATATCGGCCTGGACTGCAAGGAGATAGGTAAGATGCCTGAAGGACTGCAAGAAAACCCGGCAAAAAAAGCGGAAATTGCCTTGGGCGATTTGCCGGAATGGGACCTGTCCGACCTCTATGCCGGGGCGGAAGATGCAGCGCTGGAGGCCGATCTCACCAAGGCCCTGAAGGCTGCGGAGGCGTTTCGAGGGCGCTATGAGGGCGGGCTAGCGCGCCTCTCAGGAGCCGGTTTCGCCGAGGCACTGGAAGGCTATCAAGCGCTACAGGAGGCACTGGGCCGAGTCGGCTCCTTTGCCCAGCTGCTGCACGCCGGCGACATGACCGATCCGCGCATCGGCCAGTTCTATCAGACCATGCAAGAGCGGATCACCACGATCTCGACCAACCTGCTGTTCTTCACGCTAGAGCTGAACAAGATGGATGATACAGCGCTGACCGCGATTCTGGAGCATCCGGCCATGGCGCGCTGGCGGCCCTGGGTGCGCGATCAGCGGGCATTTCGGCCCTATCAGCTGAGCGACGAGGTGGAGCGCCTGCTGCACGAGAAATACGTGTCCGGTCGCGCGGCCTGGACCCGCCTCTTCGACGAGACCATGGCCGGCCTGCGCTTTCCCCTGGATGGCAAGGAGCTCACCTCGACCGAAATCCTGGACAAGCTGACCGACCGCAGTCCCAAGGTCCGCGAGGCAGCAGCACATGGCTTCGCCTCAGTCCTGGGCAAGAACACCCGCACCTTCTCGCTTATCACCAACACCTTGGCAAAGGACAAGGAGACCGAAGATACCTGGCGCGGCTTCAAATCACCGGTGGCGAGCCGCAACCTGGCGAACCTGGTCGAAGACGAGGTGGTCGAAGCCTTGGTGCAAGCCGTCGTGACGGCCTATCCCAAGCTCTCGCACCGTTACTATGCGATGAAGGCCAAATGGCTGGGCTATGAGAACCTGCCCTACTGGGAGCGCAACGCGCCCCTGCCGCAGGACGACGACCGCCTGATCCCGTGGAACGAGGCACGCGACATGGTGCTGGGTGCCTACGGGCACTTCTCCAGCGACATGGCCGCAGTCGGCAAACGCTTCTTCGATTCGAGCTGGATCGATGCGCCGGCGCGCAGCGGTAAGGCGCCGGGTGCCTTCGCCCATCCGACCGTGCCCTCGGCGCATCCCTATCTACTGCTGAACTATCAGGGCCGCACGCGCGACGTCATGACCTTGGCGCACGAGCTGGGCCACGGCGTGCACCAGGTGCTGGCCGGCGCGCAAGGTCATCTGTTGGCCGACACGCCGCTGACCCTGGCAGAGACCGCAAGCGTCTTTGGCGAGATGCTGACTTTCCAGGCCATGCTGCGCAGTGCCGGGACGCCGGAGCGGCGACGCCTGATGCTGGCCGGCAAGGTCGAGGATATGCTGAATACTGTGGTTCGCCAGATCGCGTTCCACCGCTTCGAGACGCGGGTGCACGACGCACGCCGCACGGCCGAGCTAACCGCCGAGCAGTTGGGCGACATCTGGATGGAGACGCAGCGCGAGGCTCTGGGCCCGGCTTTCACCTTCGATGCCGAATACCGTAGCTTCTGGGCCTATATCCCGCACTTCATCCACGTGCCCTTCTATGTTTACGCCTATGCCTTCGGCGATTGCCTGGTGAACTCGCTCTACGCGGTCTACCAGCAAGCCGAGGAGGGCTTTGCCGAGAAGTATCTGGAGATGCTGAAGGCCGGCGGTACCAAACACTACGACGAGCTTTTGGCGCCCTTCGGGTTGGACGCCAGAGATCCGGCCTTCTGGGGACGTGGCCTCTCGCTTCTGACCGGCTTCATCGACGAGTTGGAGGCGATGGCCTAGTCCATGGAAGTCGACGATAGCGAAGACAGTCGGGAAATCGGTGACGAGAGTTCGCGCTTTGGCCGGCGCGGGCGCCGCTATGTCAGCGTCGGGCGTCAGGTTGGCGGCTTTGCGGCGGGCTATGCGTTGCGCCGCCTGGTCGGTCGCAATGTCGACAAGGACGAACACGCCGAGGCCCTGACGCAAGCGCTGGGCGGCCTCAAAGGGCCTCTGATGAAGGCCGCCCAAATTCTGGCCACCGTTCCCGACGCCCTGCCGAAGGAGTACGCCGAGGCACTGCGTCAGCTGCAGTCGAACGCGCCGGCGATGGGCTGGGCCTTCGTGAGGCGGCGCATGCGCAGCGAGCTTGGGCCGGACTGGCAATCCAAGTTCAAGAGCTTCGGCCGCGAGGCGGTGCACGCCGCCTCGCTAGGCCAGGTCCATGCCGCACGCGACCACGAAGACCGCGAGCTGGCCTGCAAGTTGCAGTATCCCGACATGGCCTCGGCCGTCGAAGCTGACATTCGCCAGTTGAAGGTCGCCTTCGGCATCTATCGGCAGTACGACCGCGCCATCGACACCAGTGACATCCAGCGCGAACTCAGTGACCGTCTGAAGGAGGAGCTGGACTATCGCCGCGAGGCCAAGCACATGCAGCTTTATCGAGCAATGCTGGCCAAGGAAACCAATGTGGCGGTGCCGGAGCCGATCGAGGCACTCTCGACCGACCGCCTGCTAACCATGACCTGGCTGCAGGGCGAGGGCTTCCTCACTTTCCTGAAGACGCAAGAAGACCAGGAGATGCGCAAACAGATTGCGGTCAATATGTTCCGCGCCTGGTATGTGCCCTTCTACTTCTATGGCGTCATTCACGGCGATCCGCATCTGGGCAACTACACGCTACAGACCGACGGCAAAGTGAACCTGTTGGATTTCGGCTGCATTCGCGTCTTCCCGCCCAAATTCGTCTGGGGCGTGATCGAGCTCTACAAGGCGTTGGAGAGTGAGGACGAAGCCCGCATGGTGGCGGCCTATGAGGCTTGGGGCTTCAAGGACCTGAACCGTGAAACCCTGGAAATTCTGAACCTCTGGGCGCGCTTTCTCTACGACCCGATCCTGACCGACAAGGAGCAGTCGATCGTGGGCGAGACTGGAGCCTATGGTGCCGATGTCGCGGCCAAGGTGCACAAGGAGCTGAAGCGGATCGGCGGCGTCCGCCCGCCGGCCGAATTCGTACTGATGGACCGTGCGGCGATCGGCTTGGGCTCCGTCTTCCTGCACCTGAAGGCCAAGATCAACTGGTACCGTCTCTTCCACGAACTGATCGAAGACTTCGAGGTGGAAGCGCTGGCCAAGCGGCAGTCGGCGGCCCTGAAACAGGTTGGGCTTTCGAGCTAATCAGGCAATCGCTCCGCCGCCGTCGACACGAACTGTCGTTCCGCTCGCGAAGCGGGTCTTCATCAGGTAAAGGACGGCGCCGGCGATATCCTCCGGCGTGCCGATCGTCTTGGCAGGCAGGCTCGCAGCCACCTGCTCGAAGAGGGCCTTTCGCGCGGCCGCATCCATCGATGACCAGATCGGCGTGTCGACCAGGCCCGGCGACACGCAATTGACGCGCACCGGAGAAAGCTCGAGCGCGAGCCCCCGAGCCAGACCTTCGAGCGCGGCATTGATCGCGGCTTGCAGCACCGCATCGGCGGCGGGGCGCACACTCCAGGCGCCCGAAACCAGGGTCAGGGAGCCGCCGTCGCGGATACTTGCGAACCTGGCGATGTGGTAGGCGCCCCAAAACTTGCTGTCCATGGCCTGACGCGCGTGATCCAAGGCTAGACTTCGCACGGACCCAGTGGCTGTCTCGGCAGCGGACACGACGACATGATCCCAGGTCACTCTCGACAGGAAAGCCTCGACCGGTTCCACCTTGGTGCTGTCTAGAACCTGCATGGAGACGCCCTCTCCCAAAACGCCGGCGGCAGTCTCGAGCTTGTCGGCAGAGCGGGACGCGATGGTGACCTGTGCGCCCTCGCTCAAGGCTTGGCGGGCCACAGCCAGCCCGATCCCGGAACTACCGCCGACAACCAGCACAGGCCTTGTTTCGAGGTTCATCATTGCGGATACCTCAGCGGATCTCAGTCGCTGGAGCGCCGCCGCCACTGGATCAACACAAGTGGCCCCAGCAGGATGAAACCGATGAGCATGGTGTAGAGTTCCGGCGCGACAAACAGCAAGGAGCCGAGCCCCAGCCACCAGCGCTCCAACCGGCTCAACGGCGCGAAAAGATAACCTGAGAAAGCCGCGCCCAGGCAGCCGATACCAAGCATCGCGCCACTCAGGGTCATGATGAAGGCGCCCCAGGTGAAGCCCTCGGCCACCAAAAGCAGCGATGGCGAGTAGACGAAGACGAAGGGCACCAGCGCCTTGGCGATGCCCAGTCTGAAGGCGGTGTTTCCGGTTCGGAAAGGGTTGGAGCCGGCAATGCCGGCAGCCGCATAGGCAGCCAATGCCACCGGTGGCGTGATGTCGGCCAGGACGCCGTAATAGAAGACGAAGAAGTGGGAGACCAGGGGCTGGACCTGCAGCTGCGCCAAAGCTGGACCGGCGACCGCTACCAGGATGATGTAGGTCGCCGTGGTCGGAATCCCGGCCCCCATGACGATGCAGGCGACCGCCACCAGCAATAGCGAAAAGAACAATGCCCAAGCAGTGACACTGACGTAGGAGAGCGGCCAGAGCGTCGAGAGGAAGAGGCCAATGTCGTTTGCCGTCTGCAGCACGATGAAGCCCAGGCGAAAGCCGACACCGGTCAAGGTAACGACGCCGACGACAATGCCCACGCTGGCAGCAGCCGCGCCCACGGCCAAGGTGTTGCGTGCACCTTCGGCCAGGGCCGCCAGCAGATCGCGGATAGTCAGCCGCTTCACCGGATTGATGAAACCGACGATGACGCAGGCCACGATCCCCCAGACCGCGGCAAAGTCAGGGGTGCGTCCGGCCAGCACCAGATAGACCAGCAGGACCAGGGGCACCAGGGTCAGCCAGTGCCGCTTGAGCACGATCCAGGCATTCGGCAGCTCGGCTGCACTCAAGCCCCTGAGGCCCAGCTTTTTCGCCTCCAGGTGCACCATCACCAGGATACCGAAATAGTGCAGCAGGGCCGGAAAGAGGGCTGCCGCCAGCACGTCGCGCAGCGGAATCTCCAAGTACTCGACCATGATGAAGGCCGCCGCCCCCAGCACCGGCGGAGTAATCTGCCCGCCGGTCGAGGCCGTCGCCTCCACCGCGCCTGCGAAGTGTGGGGGATAGCCAACCTTCTTCATCGCCGGGATGGTGAGCGAGCCGGTGGTCACGGTGTTGGCGATGGAGGAGCCTGAGATTGTGCCCATGAAGCCAGAGGCACAGACCGCCACCTTGGCCGGACCGCCGGCATAGCGCCCCGCCAAGACCATCGCCAGATCGATGAAGAGCTGGCCCAGCCCGATGCGGGTGGCCAGCACACCGAAGAGGATGAAGAGAAAGACGTACTGCGCCATCACGCCGATGGCCAAGCCATAGATGCCCTGGTTGGTCAGATAGAGGTGATTGATCAGCCCAGGCCAACTCGCACCGCCGTGTTTCAGGGCACCCGGCGCAATCGGGCCGAAGAGCGCGAAGGCCACGAAGATCAAGGCAATGATCGGTAAGGTCGGCCCGACCGAGCGGCGCGTCGCTTCCAGGGTCACCAGCAGCAAAGCGGTTCCCATGATGACGTCGATCTCGGCGGGATTGCCGACCCGGCGCGCCAGAACTTCAGGCGGCAGGAGGGGCAGATAGATCGCAGCGGCAATCGCAATCAGACAGAAAAGAATGTCCAGGATGTGGACGCCCTGGACCCGGTACCAGGCGGTCTCCACGCCCTCCGCCTTGGCGGACCGCTGGAAAGGGTAGAGCAGGAAGGCCAGGCCCATGACGAAGGAGAGATGAATCCCGCGATGCAGGATCTCGCGGATCAGACCGAAGCCGGAGGCATAGAAGTGATAGACCGACATGGCCACCAAGGCCGTCGCGATGACAAAGGCGATCTGCGGTCCGGTCGCACGAAACGCCAACTCGCGGTCGTAGCGCCGCTCCAACGCCTTCAGCTCGTCAGCGCCGAGCGCATCCTTATCCGCGTCCTGCACGCTTGCCCCCAAGGTCGGTCAAAAAAGAGGAAGGCCCGGATGATGGTTCCATCCGGGCCTCATTGGGAATAGCCAACGCTATTTGATCAGGCCGACTTCCTTATAGTAACGCTCCGCACCCGGGTGCAGCGGCACGCCGACACCGTCCAGCGCGGTCTCCAGGGTGATGGACTTGCCCTTGGCGTGACCGTCGTCGAGCAGCTTGCGGGTCTGCTCGTTCCACAGCGCCTTGGTGATCTGATAGATCAGCTCATCGTCTTCTTTGGCGCTGGTCAGCCACTGTGCGCCCACGGCGACGGTCGGTGTCGCCTCGACCCCCTCGTAGGTGCCGGCCGGAATGTCACCGGTCGAAAAGAAGCCGTACTTCTTCACCAAATCCTCCGCGCCTGTGCCGCTGATCGGCACCAGCTTGATGTCGACGGCAGAGGCCAACTCGACGACCGAGCCGGTCGGATAGCCGGCGACCACGAAGTAGGCGTCGATCTTGCCGTTGCGCAGCGCCTCGGCCGCGGCATTGCCCTTCAGCGCCTCGGCCTCGATGTCATCGGCCGAGAGACCGGCGGTCTCCAGGATCAGCAGCGCGTCGACATAGGTCCCGGACCCCGGCTCATCGAGCGAGACCCGCTTGCCCTTGAGATCGGCGACCGTATTGATGTTGCTGTCGGCCAGCGCCACCAGGTGAATGTGCTCGGGGTAGAGTGCTGCGATGGCGCGCAGATCTTCTGCCGCCGGCTGGCCCTCCATGATGCCGCTGCCGGTATAGACCCAGTAGGCGACATCCGACTGCGAGAAGCCGGAGTTGCGCAATCCCGAATTGATGGCATTGACGTTATCGACGGAGCCGCGCGAGGAGACCGCCGAGGCGATCAGCCCCTCGACTCCGCAGCTGCCGCCCTCGCCGCACTCGCGCGATCCCGGCGGCTTGGAGATCGCGTTCGCGATCAGACCGCCGATCGGATAGTAGGTGTAGGCCGTACCGCCGGTACCGATGGTGAAGAACTTCAACTCTTGCGCAGAGGCGGCGCCGGCGATGCCCGCCGCCAAAAGTGTTGCGCAGCCGAAGGTCATGGCTCGCGAAAGGAATCCCATAGTGTCGTCTCCCGTTATTGCTATGTCCGCCCGAGGGTGCGTGACCCCTGTCGGCGATCCAGGATGAGCGGCGCAGCTTCAAGGAGAGGGGGAGAGGCCCCCCTCCGCGACGCCTCTGCAGACGATATCAGCAGACCGGGCGGGGCAATGGCAAACGCAAAAATCGGGCCTTCGCGGCTTTGACCCTTTGTGCCTTAGTACGAGAGCCCAGGTGTCTGGCGCAGATAGCGGCCATCGCGGAGCTGGCGCAGCATGAAGTCGGCGACATCGGCCCGGGAGATCGTCAGGCTAAGTCCGCGCTCGCTCGGCGGGAAGCCTGCCTTGTAGCTGGCAGAGTGCGGGCCGTCGGTGAAGGCGGCCGGGCGCACGATGGTCCAATCCAGATCACTGGCGCAGACCAGGGCTTCCTGCCTCTGGTGGTCCAGGTAAGCTGGACGCAACAGCAGGCCGAACATGATGCGCTTCCAGAAGAAGTTCAGCTGCGCGCGGCTGTCCCCGGCGCCCAAGGTGGATTGGCAGATTAGGCGGCTGAGCCCGCGCCGCTGCATCGCAGCAATCACGTTCTTGGTCCCCTCGGCCCGAACCCCACCCTTGCGTCCCGCCCCCAAGGTAATCATCACCGCATCCTGCCCCTCCAGAGCGGCATCAACGGCAGCCGGATCCAGAACATCGCCCGCGACCTTCGTCAAAGAGCCATTTTGTAGTTCCAGCCGATCGGCATGACGGGCAAAGGCTGTCACGCGATGACCCTGCTCCAAGGCCTGCTCGACCAGATGGCGGCCCACGGTCCCGGTTGCGCCGAACACGATAACATTCATCTTGCATCTCCTTGCGCTTGACACCGTGTCAATTGACACAGAGCGGAGATGGGCGTTACTTGACATCATGTCAAGAGATAATTCAGACACAGAAGACCGGATCCTGGAAGCGACCCTGGCGCAGCTGGAGAGCGGCGGCGGCGAGGCGGTGCGCATGTCCGATATCGCCAAGGCGGCCGGAATCAGCCGCCAGGCGGTCTATCTGCACTTCCCCACCCGCGCGGCCTTGCTGATTTCCGCCACGCATCACCTGGATCGCATCAAGGAAAGCGATGCCCGCCTGGCCGCCAGCCGCGCAGCCACCAGCGGCCGCGCCCGCCTGGAGGCCTTTGTCGAGGCCTGGGCCGGCTACATCCCGGAAATCTACGGCGTGGCCAAGGCTCTGCTGGCGCTTGAGCACAAGGACGCTGCGGCAGCGGAGGCTTGGAACGAACGCATGCAAGACATGTGGGAGGGTTGCGAGGCCGCAGTTCGCGCCCTGGCACGCGACGGGGATCTGGCCGAAGGTCTCAGCGAGACGGAAGCCAGCGACCTGCTCTGGACGCTGCTTTCAGTCCGGAACTGGGAGCTTCTGACTAGGACCCGCGGCTGGTCGCAAGACCGCTACCTAAAGATCCTACAGGAGAGTGCGCGGCGGGTCTTGGTGAAGGAACAGGGATGCCCAAACCGTTCCGATGGATAGCCACGATCATGCTGACATGCTAACAACCGTACTGAATTCTCGACTACGCATTCGCACGATTAGGCTTGCGTTTATGATTCCCCCCCTCATATGATGGGGGAAATCTTAAACGAGGAAAGCATGACAGTCTTTAGTACTGCGATTCTGGAAACCCCCAGAGATGTTGAGCGCAGGCTCGCTGATTTTGGCTTGAGCATTGCACAAATCCTTGCAGTTCGTGACTCCGCAAGGGCAGCTTCCGACGATGCAAGCCCACTGATGCCTCGAAATGCGCCAGGGACCCTCGCATACATTCACGGCGTCCATGCGCTGCGCGATCAGATCTTGGGATTGGACTGGGAGTTGGACTGTACCCTTGGGGTCGAAGCGGTGATCAACCGCAAGCTAGGTATGCGCGTTGGATATCAGAATGTTGACAAAGCTTGCGATACAGCCTTCCCGCCCATGCCGCGTTCAGCAAAAGGGCCAGCCTCTGAGAGGATGTGCAGTGCTACTCTTTTCGAACACTTCGGAATGATACTCGAAACTGATCAAGATCGTCTGCCGAGCGATGACGTCAGGGATCCGCTCGGCGACCAGATCGCGACCTACTTTGTGATGGTCGGTGAAGATGGTAGCGTTGAACTCTCCTGTCCAATCATAAGGAAGCAGCGATTTGCTGACTTCCGCGAACGCATCTACATTGAACAATTCAAGGGCGATTGGGACGAGCAGTTAGACCCCGCCGATGGACCTGTCGACGACTTTGACGTTCCAGTCACTTTGAAAGAGAAGATCTAGTGTTTGATGCGGACAGATTGAAGATGGCACGCCACAGGCGGAAGCTGTCCGGGAAGGAGTTGGCTGAAGCAGCGGGGCTGACACCTGTTACGGTTTCTAAAGTGGAGAACGGACATCAACCAGACGATGCAACTATTGACTGCTTGATACGGGCGCTGGGTTTTCCACGTGATTTCTTTTTTATGGGAGCTCCAGAGAGACTCCAGACTAAGGCTGTTTCCTTTCGTAGTCTCAAAAAGATGAGTGCGGCCGAACGCAATGCGTCTTTGGCTGCTGGATCTGTGGGTATAGCGTTCTATGAATGGATTGACCAAAGATTCAATCTTCCAGCACCAGATCTTATAGACCTAAGTAAGGACCGTGAGCGTCCAGATGTAGCTGCACGGCTGTTGCGTCAGCATTGGGGAATTGGTGATCGACCCATTGGCAATTTGTTGAAGCTGTACGAATCAAAAGGTATCAGGGTCTTGTCATTATCAGAAAACACGCCTAATGTTGATGCCTACTCTTTCTGGAACTCCAAGTATCCGTATATGTTTCTAAATCAGAGCAAGACAGCCGAGCGTTCCAATTTTGATTCAGCCCATGAACTTGCCCACCTGGTTCTACACTTTCATGCAGGCCGCGAGTCTGCGCAGGTTGCGAATGCCGAAAAACAAGCTGATCAGTTTGCTTCTGCATTTCTCATGCCTGAAGCAGATGTAAAGAGCACAGTGAGACAAATTTATAGTGCTTCGCAAATTATTCGAGCAAAGTCTCGTTGGAAGGTGTCTGCTATGGCGTTGGCAACCAGGCTCCGCAACTTGGAGATGCTTAGTGATTGGAGTTACCGTTCCATCGTCATTGAGTTAGGCCGACGCGGATATCGATCAGGTGAACCAAAGGGAATTCAGAGAGAAACTTCAGTTGTATTAGAGAAAGTATTATCTGCTCTATGGAAAAAGGGCATTACAAAAGCGGACATCGCGAAAGACCTGAACCTTCCTTGGATGGAGATAGAGACTCTGATGTTTGGAGTGACTAACAAGAATATTCAAAGCCCCAAGTCAAAAATTTTTAAAGTGCATTGTAGTAATCAAGTTTAGATACATCATATTGTCAATAATTAGGAGTAAAAGTATGATTTTACAAACTATCTTGCTCGCAATTCTCCTCATAAATTGACAAATACCATCTGCCTTACAAGCGGTCGCTCATTTCGCTACTCACCCCAACCAAGCCCGGCACTTCACCTCGACGAGAATTCCCGGCATGGAAAACCCCGCCACCTGGAAGCCGGTCCAGGTGGGGTAGCGCTCGACGAAGTAGCGGTCTTTGACCGCCATGAAGAGCGGCAGGTCGCGCTGCATCTCCAGGAACCAGCTTTCTAGCTCGTAGACCTGGTCGAAGCTGGCACCCGCGGCGTCGAGCACCAATTTCACGTTCTCGAAGACCTGGACGAACTGGGCTTCGGTGTCCTCCACCACGCTCAAGTCCGCGCGGCGGCCGACCTGGCCGGAGATGTGGAGTTCGTCACCGATCAAGATGCCTGGAGCGTAGTGGAAGCGCTCGTAGACGGCTTCCAGGCCGGGCGGGATGATGACCTTGCGCGGGCTCATCTCGGCTCTCCTGCTTGGGTAAGGGTGGTGGTCCAGCGGGCGAAGGCTTCGGCCACTAGGATCTTGTCGGAACCGATGACGAAGCTCTCCACGCCCAGCGCGCGATAGCCGGCGATCAGCAGCGCGCATTCGGCCGGGTCGGGCGCGAAGACCGGCATGATGACCCTCTGTCCTGCCTCCACTGCTTGCGCGATCATGGCATGCACGGCCGCCAAGACCTTAGGGTCGCGCCAGTTGCCCTCCAGGCCCATGGAGACCGAGAGGTCGAAGGGGCCGATCATGATGGCGGTCAGACCCTCGACCGCGGCGATTTCGGCGAAGTTCCGATAGCCGGCCTCGCTTTCGACCAGGGCGACGGCGCCGACCCTGGCCTCCTCCTCAGCCACATAGTCGCGCCAGTTGCGGATGAAGTGACCGCCCGAGCGGCAGCAGGGGCAGGCGCCGCGCAGGCCGACAGGTCCGAAGCGTGTCGCGGCCACGGCCTCCTCGGCCTCGGCGGCATTGGCGACGTTGGGCACCACGACATGGCGTATGCCGGCATCAAGGGCTTTCATGATAAGGATGGGGTCGTTCTTCGGCACGCGGACCAGAGACGCGATACCGACCGCATCGGCGGCGCGAGCCAAGTTTTCGGCCGTTTCCAGGCCGAAGAAGCCGTGCTCGCAGTCGATGATGGTGAAGCGAAAGCCGTTGAGGCCTACCAGATCCACCATCTCGGGCGCTGCGATCTGGGTCCAGGTGCCAAGAGTGATGGCAGGGTCGGCCAGCAGCTCCTTGAGGGCGGGTGCGGTCATCGTCTTACCTCCGATAGCAGACAGCCTCGGCGGCAGCGGCGATGTCGCGAGCCGAGGGCATGTAATCGCGTTCCAAACGGTCGTTGTAGGGCACCGGCATCTCCGGCGCGCCGATGCGGGCAACCGGCGCGTCGAGCCAATCGAAGCCCTCTTCCATGAGGGTTGCAGCGATCTCGCCGCCGATGCCGCCGAAGCGCACGGCCTCGTGCACCACGACGGCCCGATTGGTCTTGCGCAGGCTGGCCAGCAGGGTCTCGGTGTCCAGCGGCTTGATGGTACGCGGATCGATCACCTCGGCCGAAATCCCCTTACGCTCCAGCCGCTGGGCTGCCTGCAGGGCGCGCTCAACCATGCCGAGGATTGCGACGATGGTGACGTGGCTACCTTCGCGCAGGACTTTGGCTTTACCCGGCTGGATGACGTAAGAGGTCTCCGGTACTGGTGCCTCACCGCCCAGATAGAGCAGCTTGTGTTCCAGGAAGACCACCGGGTTGTCGGAGCGGATGGCGGCCGCCATCAGCCCCTTGGCATCGTAGGGCGTCGCCGGCGCATAGACCTCCAGGCCCGGCACATGGGCGAACCAGGCCTCCAGAGACTGAGTGTGTTGAGCCGCCAGGCGAATGCCGGCGCCTTGCGGACCGCGCACCACCAGCGGCACGGTTACGGCGCCGCCCAGCATAAAGCGCGCCTTGGCCGCCTGATTGACCAGAGAATCCATCATCAGGGTCACGAAGTCGAAGAGCTGGACCTCGACGATGGGGCGCAGGCCGGTCAAGGCGGCACCCACGGCACAGCTGGAGATCGCGCCTTCGGAGATCGGCGTATCGCGCACGCGCGCTGACCCGAAGCGGTCGTGTAAGCCCTCCGTCAGGCCGAAGATGCCGCCGATGCGTCCCACATCCTCGCCGATTACGAGCACGCGCCGGTCGCGCTCCATCTCCTGATGGAAGGCCTCGTTGATCGCCTGCTTATAGGTTAGTGGGCGTTCGCCCGGCGGCGGCTCCGGCCCTTCGACCGTCAAGAGGGCTGCAGTGACCTTGGTCTTGGCGGTTTCAAGATCGGGTTCGGGCTCCTGCTTGGCCCAGTCGATTGCGGCCTCGATCTCCGCTGCCGCCGCGGCTTCCTCGGCCTCCAGCCCCGTCTCATCCAGCAGCTCTCGCTGCTGGCAGCGCGCGGCCAGGCGGGCGACGGGGTCGGCGGCGCGCCAGCCGCTCTCCTCCTCCTCGCTGCGATAACGCGGCAGATTTGCGCGCATCGAGTGATCGTCCCAGCGATAGGTCATCGCCTCGATAAAGCTGGGTCCCTCACCGCTACGCGCCCTGAGAGCCGCGCGCTCGACGGCGGCATAGACGGCCTCCACATCGTTGCCATCGATGCGCTCGGCCGGCAGGCCATAGCTCTTCGCGCGTTCGACGATGGCGCCGGCAGTCACCGTTTCAGAGGGCGTCGAAAGACCATACTGATTGTTCTCGCAGAAGAAGATCAGCGGCAGCGACCAGACCGTGGCCAGGTTCGTCGCCTCGTGATAGATCCCCTCGTTGGTGGCACCGTCGCCGAAGAAGGCGATGCCGATGCCGCCGCTCTCGCGCAAGACCTCGCTCAAGGCCGCCCCGGTCGCCAATCCCATACCGGCGCCAATGATGCCATTGGCACCCAAAACGCGGACCTCGAAGTCGGCGATGTGCATGGAGCCGCCCAGGCCGCCGCAGTAACCCGATGCCTTGCCCATCAGCTCCGCCATCATGCGGGTGAGCTTGGCGCCCTTGGCGATGGTGTGACCATGGCCGCGGTGGTGGGTCAGAATGAAGTCTTGGGCGTCCAAGGCCCGGCAGGCCCCGGCCGCGATCGCTTCCTGTCCGACCGAGGAGTGGGCGGTGCCTTTGATCACGCCCTCCAGGAAGAGTTCCTTGGCGCGGACCTCGAAGCGGCGGATGCGCAGCATGGTTCGCAGCAAGGCCACCAGGTCGGCGGGCGCCAGGCGGTTCGAGGCCGCGGTCCGCTCCAGATCTTGCAATATGCTGACATCTGCCATGGAAGCCTCGTCTAGCGATAGAGTAGGTCGGGGAGCCAGAGCGCGATGCCCGGGAAGCTGGCGACCAGGACCAGCGCCAGGATCTGCAGCGCGATGAAAGGCCACTGCGCGGCAAAGATGTCCTGCAGCGAGATATCGGGTGGCGTGACGCCTTTCAGGTAGAAGCAGGCTGGCCCGAAAGGCGGCGTCAGATAGGCGATCTGCATAGAGAGGTTGAAGAGAATCCCGAACCAGATCGGGTCGTATCCCAGCGCTTGCAGGGTCGGCAGGAAGATCGGCATGGTGAGGAAGAGGATGCCGATCCAGTCCATGAAGAAGCCCAGCAGGATGAAGGCGAGGATCATCACCAGCAAGATGACCTCTGGCGTGCTGGAGACGCCGCCCAGCAGTGCCTTGGCGAAGGCGATCCCGCCCAGCAGGTTGTATACCCCGATGAGTGCGTTGGTACCGAAGACGAGCCAAAAGACCATGCCGCAGGTGCGCAAGGACTGCACCAGGGCGCCCTTCAGCATAGGCCAGTTAAGTTCGCCTCTAACCTTGGCTGCCAGCAAAGTACCCAGCACGCCGACGGCGGCCGACTCGGTGATGGAGGCAAAGCCGGCATAGATCGACAGCAGGACCGAGGCCGCGACCAGGACCGGCAAGGCCACACCCTTGAAGAGCCTGATCTTCTCGGCGAGCGGCAGGTTGCGATCGGCCTCGTCGATCAGCGGCCCCAGCTTTGGATTGAGGCGGCAGCGGACCAGGATGTAGCCGATGTAGAGGCTGGCCAACAGCAGCCCCGGCAGCAGGGTCGCCAGAAACAATTCTGGGATCGAAACCTGGGCGGTGATGCCATAGAAAATCAGGATGATGGAGGGCGGTATCATGGTTCCGAGCGCGCCGCCCGCCGTCACCGTGCCGATCGCCAAGCGCTTATCGTAGCCCAAGGCCAGCATCTGCGGTAGGGCGACCAGGCCCAAGAGCACGATCTCGCCGCCGATGATGCCGGTGGTGGCGCCCAGCAACACGGCCACCAGGGTGGTGATTACGCCGACGCCACCGCTGAGCCCCCCGGCCCAGACGTGGAAGGCCCGATAGAGGTCCTTTGCGACGCCGGACCGCTCCAGAATTGAGGCCATCAGCACGAACATCGGAACCGCGACCAGTGCGAAGGAGCCAAGGAACTCCGCCGTGCGGCTGCCGATGATGAAGAGCCCGCCGGTGCCAAAGTGGCTGAGCGCCAGCACGACGGCGATCGCGCCGGAGACGAATGCCAAGGGCACGCCCACCGTCAAGAGCAGCACCATGGCGCCCAAGATCAGGATCGAGAGAGTGGCGATGTCCATGATGCTTAGCGGCTGTTGCGCAGCAAACGCAGGAACTGGCGCAACACGACCAGGAGGAAGAGGAGACCGCCGAGGAAGAGGGCGAGCTTTACGAAGCCCGGGGCCGGCGTGCTCCAGGAACTGCCGGAGCGCTCCGGTAGCCAGACGCCCTCGGCGGAAATGCGAAACAGGCCCTTCTCGGTCATACGCCAGGCTGCCCAGGTGAGGCCGCCCAGGTAGATGGTCCCGGCCAGCAGGCTGATCGCTTCGACCAGCTTTCTGGCTCTCGGTCCCAAGCGTTCCAGTAGCAAGGTGATGCGCATGTGCGAGTTCTCCGCCATGCAGTAGGCACCGCCGAAGACAAAGGCATAGGCAGCCAGAATGCCGGCGATCTCATGCGCCCAATAGGTCGGTGCGTTGAAGAGGTAGCGGACCACCACCTCCCAGCCCAGCATCAGAGCAATCGCCAGGAAGACCAGTGCAATGATGCGCCCCAACCAGAGCGACAAGCGATCGATCGCAGACATGGCAAATCCAACCGGGCGGAGTTGATTATGCGGCGGGGCGACAGGCCGCCCCGCGCACCCCTTGGTCTAGAGCAAACCTTCTTGCTTCATGAAGGCTTTGTGGCTGTCAATGATCTCTTGGGCTTCCGGGCTCTTGGCGCCCCAGTCGTCCCAGACTTCCAACAGCATGGCGCGGAAGGCAGCGGCATCCTCGGGCCCGAACTCGTAGAGCGTCACCCCCAACTCTTCGGTCGCCTTCTTGGTCGCGGCCGCGTCTTCGGCCGTCAGGGTCTCCTGCAGTTCAGCCGACATGGCAGCGACTGCTGCTTCTAGGGCAGCCTGGTTTTCCGGCGAAAGGCCCTCCCAAACATCCTTATCCAGCGAGACCTCGGTGACCGCCATGGAGTGGCGAGCCAGGGTGGAGTTCTTGGCCTTGTTATGCATTCCCAAAGCCACGTTCAGGCCGATGTTGGCCAGATCGGTGGCATCCAGCACGCCGGTCTCCATCGCGTTCACCGATTCGCCGACCCCCATGGTTACCAGCGAGGCGCCGGCGCGGGTCAAGAGATCCGACGGCAACCCGCCGGGCGCGCGCATCTTCAGACCCTCGAAATCGGCGACCGTCACGATCGGCTTCACCGAGGGGATCTGCTCGGGCGGCCAGTAGACCGGGCCGATGAAGTAGAGGCCGTGCTTGTCGTAGAGCTTGCGCGCCAGCTCCAAACCGCCGCCCTCGGTGAACCAACGGTCGCGGGTCGCAGAATCAGGATAGGCCGCCAGCGTATCGCCCAGCACCGCCATGGCCGGATCCTTGCCGGCGAAATAGGTCGGCGCGGTATACTGGCCCTGCAGCAGTCCGTTGTTGATGGCGTCGATTGTTTCAGTGGCGCCGACCACGGCCTTACCCGGCAGTACTACAATCGTGACCTCGCCGCCAGTGTCCTCGGCAACCTTTGCAGCCATGGCCTCGAAGGCCTTGGTGGTCGAGGCATTGGCGCCCAGGAAGGTCTGCATCTGCAGGGTCTCGGCCGAGGCGCTCGCAGCCGTCAGCATCAGGCCGGCAGTCGCCAGGCAAGCAGCAGTCTTGTTCCAGTACATGAGTGTCTCCCGTTGTTTGTCTTGGTGTCGTCGCGCTAGGCCGCGATCTTGACCTTAGGCATATCCAGAATCTGACGCGTCTCCTCGACCGACGCGGGCTCGCGGCCCAGCGCGCGGGCTTGCGCCACCACCTGATCGACCAGCCAGCCGTTGGTCGGCTGGCCGTATTCGGCGAAGGGATAATCGCCGGTGCCGATTGAGATATGGCCTCCGGCCTTGATGATCTTCTCCGTCAGCAGCAGCAGGTCGCCCTTGTAGTTGACCGCGGTCCAGACGATCCGCTTGTCCTTCGGCAAAAAGGTAAGATGCGCATCAAGCCCTTCCGGCGTGCCGGGATGGCCGGCCAGCATGATGCCATCGGTCATGCAAAAGCAGACATAGGCAGGTTCCGGGATCACACCCATCTTCATGAAGGCCTCGATCTGCCGGGTGAAGCTCACGTTCCAACTGACCAGATACTGCTTCAAGCCGTAGTGCTTGATGCGCTCGGCGAAGTGCATCAGGGTCGCGGTCGAATTCTTGTAGATCAGCTCCGTCGTGTCGTAGCTGTTCGCCTCGGGGTTCCACCAGTCGACATTGACGCTGCCGACATCCATCGGCGCAAAGTCGGGTGCGGTGGCCGCATCGCGCATCATCTCCTCGACAGCGGCAAAGCGGCCCAGCGCATCGGCGTCGTTGGCGACATAGCCCAGGGTCGGATGAATCAGGATCGGGCAGAGGTCCCGAACCTTGCTGTTGGTCTCCAGATAAAACCAGGCACCGTGCTCCGGCGCACCCTCCGGCGTGCGGCCGTGATAGTGCAGCACAGAGGCGCCGGCGTCGAAGCAGGCCTTGGCGTCGGCGGCGATCTCGTCGGGCAACCAAGGCACATTGGGGTTCTCTTCGCGCGGCGCCAGCTCGTTGACCCGCGCCTCGATGATGATCTTGTCCATGGCGCCTCTCTATCCAACTTATAACTTTCGACATATACCTTCCGATATAGAAGTAGGATATGCAAGCGTTAATGAGCGCAAGATCCCAAAAACCACCTGCCGGGCGGCCGGCGGTGGACCTGGACGTGCTGGTGCAGAACCTGCCCGGCAACGTCGTGCGCCGTGTCCGTCACGCCGACGGCCGCTACAGCTATTCCTATCTAAGCCAAGGCCTTAAGGATATTTTCGGAATCGATCCCAATGCCATTACCGAGCAGCGGGATGTCGACTTTTCTTGGATCCCGGAAAGCGACCGCACGGCCTTCTTGCAGGCCTTGGAAGACTCCGCCGAGCGTCTCACCACCTTGGATCTCGAGAATCGAGTGATCTCTGCCGATGGCGAGATGCGCTGGGTCCGCTCAATCGGGAAACCGCGGCGCTTGGCGGATGGAACGGTCATTTGGGATGGCTTAGCTTTGGACGTTACCGACAAGCACGCAGCGGAGGAGGCCTTGCGTGCTGCCTTGCTGCGGGCGGAGGAGGCGGACGCCGCCAAAAGCAAGTTTCTGGCCGCAGCCAGTCACGATCTGCGCCAGCCGCTCCAGGCCATGCGCTTCTATCTCTCGCTGCTCTCGCGTGATGCCGAGCGCTTGCCGGAACAGTTAGGGCGCTTGGAAGCCTGCCTCGATTCCATGGAGACCTTGCTTTCGGCGCTCCTGGACATCTCCAAGCTGGATGCCGGCGTGGTCATCGTGCGGCCTGCACCCTTGGAGCTTCGAGCCTTGATCGAGTCTTTGATCGAGGAGACCGCGCCAAACGCCGGGGTTGCCATTGAGGTCGAGGGACCGCTCTATCCCTGCTTCGGCGATCCGACCTTGCTGGCCTCGGTGCTGCGCAATTTGCTGGACAATGCGGTCAAGTACGGCGCGGGCAAACCGGTGACCCTCCGTATCAGAGCCGGCAGGACAGGTGTCCGCATCCTGGTGGTCGATCGCGGCTTGGGCATTGCGGCCGAACAGCGCCAGGCGATCTTTGAACCCTTTGTCCAGCTGGGCAATGCCGCACGCGACAGAAGCCTGGGCCTTGGTCTGGGATTGGCCATCGCCGACCGGATCACCCGTCTGCTGGGGGGTCGGCTGCGCCTGCGATCCAGCCCCGGGCAGGGCAGCGTCTTTGCCCTGTCGCTGCCCTGGCCGAGGCAGGAAGGTATCGACCTCAGACCAAAACTAGCCAACAACACCGAGGGGGGCAGCCTCGCCGGGCAGCGCGTTTGGGTCTTGGAGGACGACACGGAAGTCGCTGCATCTCTTATGGCGCTGCTCGAACTTTGGGGCCTGAATGCTCGCTTGGCCACCACCGTCGGGGAACTTGATCGCTTGGCGCGAGACAGCGAAGCGGCCGATGCCATTATCGCCGATTATCGGCTGGCCTCACGTCGCACCGGTGCGGAAGCCATTGCCGATGCACGCCGCCTCGCCGCTCGCGACGTTCCGGCCGTGCTCCTTACCGGGGAATCGGACCCGGGACATCTGGACCAAGCCGCCCTCGGCGGTTATCGCCTGCTGCACAAACCGGTCAAGGCGGCCAGATTGAAGGCCCTGCTTGCACACCTCTTCAAAGGTAAAGCTGCATGAAGATAGTCATTGCCGACGACCACGGCTTGTTCCGCGCCGGGATGGCAGGCGTGCTCTCGGCGATGAAACCCGCGCCGACCCTCCTGCAAGCAGCGACCCTCCAAGACCTTGAGGCGCGGCTCGAGAGCGACGACATCGATCTGGTCCTGCTCGACCTCTTCATGCCGGGAATGGAGGAGCCGGGGGCCATTGCGCGGCTTCGCGAAACGGCACCGGCAACGCCGCTCTTGGTCGTCTCCGCCAGCCAAGCGCCCGAAGACGTCCGGGGGGCGCTCTCTGCGGGGGCCGCTGGTTTCATCGCCAAGTCGGTCGGACCGGACCTCTTGATCGACGCCTTGATGCGTCTGCTGAAGACCGGAGAGGAAGTGGTGCTCGGCGTTTCTGCGGAGCAGAAGCCGCTCCTGCCCTTGACGGAACGTCAGCATCAGATCCTGCGCCTTGCCGCGGAGGGTCTCTCCAACCGCGAGATCGGAGCGGAACTGGGGATCACGGAAGGCACGGTAAAGATCCATGTCTCCTCGGCCCTGCGCGCACTCGGCGCCCGTAACCGCACCGAGGCCGCGCGCCTGTTGAAAGGGCAGGGCCAAGTGGTTTAGGACGCCTTCTCCTGCTGTCCGTCGGCTTCTTCGTCTACCTTGTCGCCCACCTTGCTCTCAGGTGTCAGAAGCCCGCCTGAGACGATCATTTTCATCGCCTCCTCGACCGACATTTTCAGAACGACGGCATCATCCGGCGAAACGAACAGTAGGAATCCAGAGGTAGGATTCGGTGTCGAGGGAACAAAGACGTTGATCACGGTCTGCTGAGCACCGGCCTGTAGCATCGCACTGTTGCCTCCGGTGACGAAGGCGATGGCATAGACGTTGCGGCGCGGGTACTCGATCAGGACCACCTCGCGAAAAGCCATGGACTGCTGCGAGAACAGCGTCTCGAAGACCTGTTTGATTGCCTTATAGATGGAGCGCAGGATGGGCACGCGGTTCAGCATGTTCTCGCCGGTCTTCAACGCCCAGCGTCCGACGAAACCGGCCACGAACATGCCCAGCAAAATCAAGACCAGCAACACGATGACGATACCGATACCGGGAATGGCGAAGGGCAGATAGGTCTCGGGATTCCAGTCCTGCGGAATCAAAGGGCGCACCCGCACGTCGAAGAAGGAGACGATCTGCCAGGCAAGCCAAACGGTGATCGAGATCGGTGCAGCGACCAGCACCCCGGTTACCAGATAGTTACGCAGACGCGCCAGAAAGGGGCTGCGTTGCTTGGGCGCGCGATGCAGCGGGCCCTCCTTGGCCGTGCGCTCCAGCTCCTCGAGCTGCTCGGAGACCCGTGCTTCGGCCGCGCGCCGACTTCCGTTGCCCGCGCCGGCCTCGCTGTCCGGACCGACAATACCGCCCGACATGATGAGCTTCAGGGCCTGATCGACTGTTATGTCGAGGCGATGCACATCCTCATCGGCAAGGAAAATCAAGAAGCCGCCGGTCGGGTTCGGAGTCATGGGAACGAAGACGTTGATCACCTCGTCGGCGGTCAGCTCCTGCACCTCGCCGACCGTGGTGCCGGTCACCAGGCCGATCGCCCAAGAACCGCGCCTGGGAAACTCGACCAGCGCCACCTCACGAAAGGCGGTTCCCTGGCGAACAAGCACGGTCTCAAAGATCTGCTCTGTGGCGCTGTAGATCGAGCGCAGAAAGGGCACGCGCGCCATTACCCGTGCGCCCTGGGCGCGAATGCCTCGGCCAACCATGCCGGCCGTCATCATCCCCAGGAACACCAGGAAGATCAGCACGATCAGAAGACCAAGGCCCGGAACGGAGAAGGGCAGATAGGTCTCCGGGTTCCAGCGTGCCGGGATCAAGGGAATGATCGAGCTGTCGACGAAGGTCAGAAACCAGAGCGCCAACCAGACGGTGATGCCAGCTGGAGCGGCAACCAGAACGCCAGCCAGAAGATAGGTGCGCAAGCTTGCCAAGAGGCCGCGCTTCTTGACCTCCGGCTCCGGCTTCTGTTGGCCACCGACCTCGGCATAGACCTGGTGGCGCGCCTGCTCCTTCAGCTGACCCGCCCGCCGATCCGGCTTGGTCCGGCGCGGGCTAATCGAGAAACTCCTTCACGGCTAGCAGCACGGCCTCAGGCGCCTCCTCCGGCAGAAAGTGCCCGCCCTCGATCGCCATGCCGTTTACCGCTCCGGCCTTCTCCCCCCAGTCCTTCAGAGGATGGAAGAGCTTGCCGACGACGGACCTGCTGCCCCAAAGGATCTGCAGCGGACAGGCAATCTTGCTCCCAAGGTCGGCCCGATCGTGTTCCAGATCGATCGATGCCGCCGCGCGATAGTCCTCACAGGCCGAATGCAGGTTCGCCGGATCGCGCAAGGCCTGCTTGTAGGCGGCGATCGCCGCGGGATCGAAGCTGCCGCCGCCCCAGCCGCGCAGGGTACGGTCCATGTAGTCGTCGAGTGCGCCTGCAATCATGCGCTCGGGCAAATCAGCCGGTTGGATCAGGAAGAACCAGTGATAGTAGGCTGTGGCAAAGGCCTGGTCGGTGGCTTCGAACATGCTGAGCGTCGGGCAGATGTCGATGATGCTAACCTTGCCGACATGATCGGGATAGTCCAGGCAGAGGCGGTGGGCCACTCGCCCGCCGCGATCATGGCCGACAAGCTGAAAGCGCTGGAAGCCTAGTGCCGACATGACGGCGACCTGATCGGCCGCCATCGCGCGTTTCGAGTAGCCCGCATGATTGTCGCCGTCTGGTGGGTTTGAGGACTGTCCGTAACCACGCAGATCCGGGCAGACCACCGTGTAGGTCTCCGCCAGCTGCGGCGCCACACCATGCCACATGACATGCGTCTGAGGATAGCCATGCAACAACAGCAAGGGAGGTCCGGACCCGCCGATCCGCACGAAGATCTCGGCGTCCTTGGTGGCTATCCGCCGTTCCTCGAAGCCATCGAACATACGTCAGTCAATCCCCTCAGCACCTAAGCGCTCTCCTGCGCTCGGCCCGCCAGCACCCAGACTATAGCGGTCTTTCAGCTAATCGCGACGCTCATACGCAGGACAAGCACAATTTTTTGCCTTCTCTCGCAACCGAGGCTTGGATAGAGCAGGGAGACTGAAAGCAGAATGGGGCGTCTGGGTGATGCGCGGCCTGTCGATAGAGACCTTGGAGATGCATACCGGCGGCGAGCCGACACGCATCATCCTTTCCGGCTATCCGGAGTTGAAGGGCAGTACCTTGCTTGACAAGCGCCGCGATGCGCGCGAGCGCCACGATCATTTACGCTGCCTGCTGATGCGCGAACCGCGCGGGCATAAGGAGATGTATGGCGCGCTTCTGGTTCCGCCCGACCATCCCGACGCGGACCTGGCGGTCCTCTTTCTGCACAACGAAGGCTACAGCACCATGTGCGGCCATGCCGTGCTTGCGCTCGGACGCTATGCCGTCGACCAGGGACTGGTTGCAGCGGAGGGGCCAGAGGCCCTGGTGCGTATCCAATGCCCCTGCGGATTGGTTCGCGTTCGCGTCGCCGTCAAGGACGGCAAGGGCGGGGCGGCCCGCTTTACCTCCGTCCCCAGCTTTGCAGCGGCTCTGGATGTAGGCGTCACAACGCCAACCTGGGGTCGCTTGACTCTGGACATCGGCTATGGCGGGGCCTTCTACGCCATCCTGCCGGCCGAGCGCCTCGAGCTTGACCTTGCAACCACAGCGCTACCTCGCCTGGTGGAGGCCGCAGCAGTGGTGAGCCGCCTGGCGGCAGCACAGCAGCCCATTGCGCATCCGGATGAAACGGATCTGAGCTTCCTCTACGGCACAATCCTAACCGATGGCGGCCTCGGCCTCTCGGGCAGCGCCAGCCGAAATCTTTGCGTCTTCGCCGGCGATCAAGTGGACCGCAGCCCGACAGGATCTGGGGTCACCGCGCGCATGGCGCTGCTGCACGCGCGCGGTCTGGCAGGCTTGGGGCAAGACGCCATCTTCGAGAGCATCACCGGCAGTCAATTCAAAGCCAGAATCGATGGCGAGACCCAACTCGCCGGAACCTCGGCCGTGACCGTCGAAGTGGAGGGAGAAGCGCACTACTGCGGGCGCTCCAGCTTTTGGCTGGAAGAGGAGGATCCTTTCCCCGAGGGCTTCCTGCTCTAGATCCTTTCACCTAATGCGGACGATAGCCGATCTCGACTCGATCAGCCTGGATCCTCAAGGCGACACCGCGTTGGCCGGAGCGCAACAGGCTCGCCTGCCCCAGCTGATCTTCCGGATCGGCCCAGATCAGGCCAGGATCATCGGCGCTGGCAATGACGGGATTGGGCGGGCGATGGAGCGTGTAGCGCAGCAGGCGTTGGTACATGACGCTGATGTCGGCAACCTGATAGCCTTCGGCTAGCATGTTCTTCCAAGAGGCCGTGTTTCCCGGGGCCGCCGTTGCGTAGACGTGCCAAGTCTCGGTTGGTCGCAACAATGCATAACGCTGCTGCAAGAGCCGGCGGTGCAGGTGATGACCATTGAAGGCGGGATCGACGACGACTCCCTGCATCATCGCAAGGGGAACTGAAGGCCCCAGCGCCAGACGCTCGCGCGCGCCGTCCGTGCTATCCAAGCCGGTCAATAGGGTGCCGAACGCGATCAAACGGCCATCAAGACAGCGCCCCAGGATGGTACCCCGACCGCCGATCACAGAGTCGAAGAAGCCGGGTGGCGCCGGCTTGAAGAGGTCGCGGTCGACCAGACTGCCGTAGACCAGGCGCTGTAGCGCCTCGATCTCCGCCACGTCCTCCAGTCGCACAGGTACCCAACGGCCGCAGCGTTCCTCCCGATCCAGCTGCACTGCCCCTAGCTACCGATCACTTCGGCATAGTTCAGCATCGACAGCGGCGGATAGAGGTCCAACTGTTTGGCCACCGGCACATTGATGATCAGCGAAAAGCGTTTCAGGGTCTCAACTGGGATATCGGCTGGATGGATTCCTTCGACCAGGATCTGCTCGACCTTGCGCGCGGTCAGCTGTCCGACCGAGTAGTAGCGACAGATCAGGCCCAAGAGGCATTCGCCCTTGCGTACCAGCTGTTCGGTCGTGCCGAAGGTCGGCAGCCCAAGCCGCAAGGCCTCTGGTCGGATCAGATCCAGCTGCGAACCCAAGAAGGTGTCGGGCGGATAGATCAACCAGTTGGCGCCCGCGTCCTTGATCTCCTTAAGGAGCTCGGCGTAGCCCTCGACCGTCGGTTTGTCCTCGGCGTCGAGAGCGAAGCTGCGCTTGATCAAGGGGAAACCAGACTGGTCGGCAAGCTGCTCCAGACGCTCGACGATGGCCATAGAGTTTGCCTCTGTCGGCGTGTAGAGCACGCCCAGTGCCTCGATCGGACGATAAGACTGGATCGCGCGCAGCTGCGCATCGGGCGGGACCACGTGATAGGCGCCAGTGAGGTTGCGGCCGGAAGAGGCGAAGTCAGGAACCACTTTGGCGCGAACCGGTGCTGCCACGATGGTGAAGACGACAGGGATCTCGTCGCTCAGATCAAAGCTCGCCTCGTCGTCATGACGACCGACCGTCGCCAGGGTCACCGGCGTGCCCCAGGTATAGACCAGGTCCGGCTTGATCTCGTCGATCTCTTTCAGAAACTCCTTCACCTTCGAGGGATCGCGTTCGGCGTTACGGTGGATGATCTCGGCGTCGATGCCGCGTTGTTCCAAATAGTCCTTGAAGCCCCGCTCGACGTCAGTCTCGCCGCGATAGGTCATCTGATAGATCTTGAAGGGTCCCTTCTTCCCGCTGCTCTGACTGAAGGCGCCTTGCGCCGGCAGAAGAAGCGAGGCGCCGGCGATGCCAGCAAGAACGGCTCGGCGTCCTATCGTTCTCGATTGTAACATCGATCCCCCTCCCGTCTTTCTCTCGCGCTACACCGGACCGGACCGGTTTCGGCCGCCGCCCATGCCGGCAGCGAAGACATAGAGCAGCGCGCCCAGCGCCGAGACACCGCCGACCACGATCAGAGCCATATTCAGTCCGTAGGCGCCCAAGACCACAGCGGTCAGGGCTGGTCCCACGGCATTGCCGCTGCGCTCCACCAAGCGGAACACGCCATAAACCATGCCTTCGGGTATATCTGGTAGATGACGTCGCCCAAGCTCGCCTACAAGGGCGGACTGCGGGGTTATCGATAGAGCCTGGGCGAAACCCAGTTGCAAGACCATCGCGGCCTCACCCCAGGGCTCCGACCAGATCAGTGGATGCACCACGGCAGTTGCAGAGAGCACGGCCCCCAGCAAAACGAAGGTCGGCCGATAACCCATTCGATCGCTGAAGCGCGACACCGTGGGCACCAGGATGATCATCGCCAACGCATAAAGGGTCAGGACGCGGCCGATCGCTGCCTGGTCGAAGCCGGAATCCGCCATCGACAGCGGCACCAGGTAGAAGACCAGGGCGGCCAGGATCAGCTTGGCCGGAAAGGCGCAGCCGAACAGCAGCAGCGCCATCGCCGGCTTGCTCAAGACCTTGAGAATGAGGCTCAAGCTGGGCCGCGCAGGACCGGAGAGGCGATCGCGGCGAATCTCCTGCGGCATGGCAAAACGGGTGACGGCCAATGCCAGCAAGGCCAGAGTCGCAGAGACCAGGAAGGTTTCCCTCTCGCCCAAGCGATCAGCCAGAATTCCGCCCACAGGCGGTCCGCAGAGTGCCGCCACGAAGATCGAGGCAACCAAAATGGAGAGACCGCGCGCCCGGTTCAGTCGGTCGGTCCCATCGATGATCGCCCCCTGCGCCGAGACGAACACCAGAGCATAGCCGACGGCCGTGCAGGAGCGAAAGATCAGCAACTGCAAGAGATCGCCGACATAGGCCGAACCGGCAAAGCCGATGACGGCGACCACGATGCCGATGCGCAACGCCCGCCGCCGCCCCACCCGCTCGGTAAAGCCGTTCAGAAAGGGCTGCAACACGGCGACGATCGCCATGAACAGGACGATCGGCAAAGAGATCACAACTTCGCGAGAGAGCCCTGCGAAGGGTGAAGCCAAGGTCGAGATGAAGCTCGGCAGAAAGGGCCGAGTGAGCTCTTCGGCAAAGAAGAAGAGAAAGAGCGGCGCACGAATTGCAGCTAGCGTGGGCGGCGGATCTTCCCGCGGGGTCGAGATTTGAAAGCGCTGGTCGAGCTGGCGCACCTCTTCGACGAGTTCCGGATCGCGCTGCGCCTCGGCGCGCCCCAGGAGTTCTTTCTGCCTTTCGCCAAGAGCCTCCAGCCGATGATCCAACATCCGCGCGGCCTCACCGAAGGCACCGGCTGCGTCGACCTTGGCATGCAGGCGCAAGTCACCGCGGCCGATAGAGACCAGCCGCTGGCCCAAGCCACGCAGGGCACGCCCGGTCTCGGAATTGAAGACCATAGCCAGCATTTCGAAGGTCACCAGCATGGACGCCAACAGCACGATGGCAACGTCCAGCCAGATGTTGCGCACAGTCCGCTCGATCAGCGAGCGCGGAATGACGACGGTGACCTTGGCCTGCTCCTCGCCTTGGACCAGCACCGGCGTCTCGACCTGCAGGGGATCAACGCCGGCTTTGGTCGTCGGCGATTTGGCCTGCGCCAGGATCGCGCCCGATGCCAAGCGAATCTCAATCGAGGAGAACTCTGGGCTGGCCTTGAGCTGTTCGTCCAAGACCGCATCAGCGCCGACCACTTCGGCCAGAGGAATCCCAAGGTCGACCGCCTCCTGCAGAAGGCTGGAAACCGACTTGCCTATCACGCTGGCCTTGCGGTCGAGCTCGGGCAGCAACAAGCGTTCGGCGCTGTCCAAAGCGCGCCAGGAGATGAACAGCAAGGCAGCCATCAACATGACCGCCAGGATCACCAGCAGAGGTCGGTCTAGGCGGCGCAAGACCTGTTCCTCTCTTTGTCCCCTCTCTCGCCCCGCATCGTCTCCCCCACTCTAGCTCTTCGCACGCTCCGGTCCGCTCTCCAAGCGGGCGAGCCGGTCTTCGATCGCGCGTTGCGCGCGATCGACCTCCAGAAAGGCCCAACTTGCCCCGGTTTCCTCATCGGCGCCGGCCAAGTGATTGACTTCCTGAGCGCGACGTTGAGCGCCCGACAACAACAACGCCAACGCGGCAACCGCCAAGGCCAGGGCGCCCAGCAGCGCATAGATGGCAGCGTTGCGGACCTCGATCGCGGTTCCGTCCAGGTTGGCATCCAGGGCATCTTGATTGGCTATGATCCGAACGCTGCCGGCCTCGCCCCCGAAATCGTTCAGAACCGGGATCTCCAAGCGCAGGGACTGATCATCCAGCATCGGTAGGTTATCGCCGACTCGCGCCGGATCGCTGCTGTGTAGAATGATGCCGTCTGACCCCAAGACGTCGATGGCGGCAATCGTGGGGTCGATCCCCAGCTCGCGCTTCAAGAGCGGCTCCAGCGTCTCTTGCCCGGCCAGAGGAATCCCGAAGGAGATGCTGATTTCGATATCGTCGACGATACCGGTCCCGATCGCCTTCAGCCGCGAATCCACCTGAGTCAGATAGGCTGCCTTCACTGAGCCGTAGTTCAGATAGGCACCCAGAGCCAAGGCTGCCGCCACCACCGCGGCGATGGCGAAGAGAAGAACCAGGCTCAAGCGCTGCAGCATTGTCGCTCCGCTTCCTTGTTCGGGCTCGAATCGGCGATACACTCTGTCACGTCACTAGCGAGCCGTGACAGAGCCTTGTAGCATTGTCGCAGACGACAACACCACGGGGGACGAGGGTACTAGAGGCCTCGGGTCGGGCCAGACTCCCCTCAAGCAGCAGCCAGGAACCTCAGGCGGCTATGGTCTTTGCAATACGAATAGGCCTTATCGCAGGCGTGGCAACTCTCTTGGTGCTGTCGGGTCTCTCGATGCTAAGCGGGAATGCGGTGAAGCAAGGCCTGCAAGAGCTTGAAATTGCGCGTTATCGCTATCTCGTGTCCTCGCTCAAGGCAACGGTCGAGGCCAACCTCGGCCTCGGCCTGCCGATCCAGGACCTGCCGGCCTTGCAAAGCAAGATCGAGCGCGACCGCTCGGCAGAAGCGAACGTGCGGGCAATCGAGATCGTCGGCCCGAATGATACAGCGCTCTACAGTACGGATCGCGGTGCCATCGGCGACCGTATTCCCAGCACCTGGAGGCGCGCGATCAACGACCACCATCACTCGACCTGGGTTGCCTATGATCGAGGTGAGGTCGCGATCGGAGAGGCCATCGAGAACGACTTCGCACAGGTAATCGGGCATGTGGTGCTGGTCATCGCCGAAGATCAGGTGATCCCGCCCAGAGATCTGACCTTCGCGCTCGCCTCAAAGAACTGGGCGACGGTCCTGATCGGCTCGCTCCTCGCCGGCCTCTCGGCAATGCTCGTCTTTTCAAGCCGCGGCCGGGCGATTGCCAGGGCCGCGGCCGTTTGGCAGGGCGCCTGGACACCGCAACGCGCCCTTGCCAAGAGCCCTAAGCCAGAACCGCTGGGACCGTCCTTGGAAACTGCGAGCCGCAATGCACGCAACACCAGCGAGCAGGCAGCAGAGGCACTCGACCGCGCCAAGCGCCGTCTGATGGAAATCGACGATGCCGTTTAAGCAAGGCCATCTGGCCAGTCGGCGATCCGACCTCTATTCGGCCGTGCTGGGAGCCTTGGTGGCAGTCTATATCGCTGTTGCAGGCTATTGGATTGTTTCTGACATTCAGCAACAGCAGGTCACCGACCTTCGCCAAGCAACGGAACGCCTAGGGAACTCGATCGCTCGTTCCATCGCACAGAGCGTCGAATTGGCACTGGGCTACGGCATTCCCTTTGATCGCCTCTATGGCGTCCTCGACTACCTGGACGAGGTCTTGCAGACCAATCCGGAGTTGGCCTCCGTGGTTATCGAAGATGCCTCCGAGACAGGTCGTTATGCGCTGATGAACGAGACTGACCCTGTCAGCGGTTCTTTCCATGAGCCGTTTGAGATTTCGGTCTGGATCACTCAGAACGGCGGGCGGGTCGGTCAGGTCACGGTCGGGCTCACTGGCGCCAGTGGTTGGAGTGTTGCTCTGCATCAGTATCTGCTCCTCCTCGCCGCCGCCCTGCTGGGCGGCCTGGGCACAACCGCCTACATTCGTATCCTGCTGACCGAGCGCTGGGAGATCCCGAGAGCCCACCTGATGGCAAGCCTGGCCGCCAATGCGCGCGGGATATTCGCCGACTTTTCGCGCATCGGCCACGAGAGCCCGGTGACGAACATCTATCATCTGGCCGAGCGCGCGCGGGCTCCGGTACGCAGCCGGGCCAGAGAGGTGACCTATCTGGCCGAAGAGCTGCGCTCGATCGACATCGACGGCAGCGTGACCAAGAATGTCGACCAAGCGCTGGCCGAGGTCGACGCGCGCTATCGCTTCGAACGTCCGGCCCGCTTCGAGCAGGATCTTTGGTGGCCGGGCTGGCTCAGCCTTGGTCTGCTTCTGGTCGGCACCATGACCCTGCCTTTGATCGGCAGCTTCGCGGCAGATCGCGTCGGCTTCAATCTCTTGGCAAGCTCGGCTGGAGCACTCGCCCTCTCGCTGGAGGCAATCGGCGGACTGCTGGGCCTTGCCGCAGCGGTACTCTGGCAGCAGAGAGGGCCGCCACGCGTCGCCGTTCATCTGCTGGCCGTTCTAGCCGCCGGAATTGCAACGGCCTGGACCTACGAATTGCGTGACCTGACGCCCTTTCTGCTATCGCGGCCGCTCTCGGCCTTTGCTGTCTGGTTCACGCTCTTCTCGGTCATGCAAGCACCCGGTCGGAGCCTGCGCGCACCCTGGTACTGCGCGTTTCTGGTAATTGCCGGTATGGTCCTCGGGCCGCTTCTGGGCAGCCTCGTTGCCGATGGTGTCGGACGACGCGGCGCCTTTCTCGTCAGCGGTATCTTGGTCGTTCTGGTCGGCATACCGCTTTGTTTCCTGACGTCGCCCGCACGACGGTTGCGAATTCGGATAGGCGGGTTGTGGCGGCAGGGCGCGGACGTCGGCGCCGCCGCCGCGGCAACGGCCGGCATCGTCGCCTTCTTCGGTGGTGCCGTAATCGATCGTCACGACTATGCACTCTTGGCAAGCTTCCTCGGAATGCTGGGAATAGGCTTTGCTCTCGGCTTGATCCTGCGCAAACCGGCAGTCACGCCAATCATGCTTGTCGTGTCTATCGGCCTGATCTGGCTTCCCTATCCGATCAATGTCCTGCTGTTCGGCTCCCTCTTTTTTCTGGGTCTGGCAATGGGGTTACAAATCTCGGTCGGCTGGCGCCGCGCGACCGGACCGAACGGCCTCGCCGCAGCTCTCATCGGTCTTCTGATTGGACCTTTGATTGCCTTGGGTGCAATCAGCCTGAGGATTGAAGCCACGCTTTGGGTCTCTCTGCTCTTGGCGATTCCGCTCTTGGTCTCACTTCTTGGCCGCGCAAGATCCTTGCGGCGGGGTGGCGCTGACTGATGCTGCTGCGCTCGCGCCTCACGATCTATCTCTCCCTCGCCTTCCTGCTGGTGGTCGTCAGCCTCGTCCTGGTCGGACTTAGGCGTGAGACCCTACTTGAGTCGCGACTGGCTTCGCTTGCGATCGTTGGCCAGGAATCGGTTTGGGATGGGTTGGTCGACGAAACCGTGGCCGAGATCAACGATGAAGGCCATACGCTGATCGGCGAGATGGAGCGTCGAACGCCCCCGGCCAACGCTGAGCAGCTGCGGCGGTGGTTCGATAACGTGCAGCGTACCTCCATCGGCCGCTATACCGTTGTCCAGGTAACCGACACCAGCGGGCGCCTCATCTACAGTTCCTATGGGACCATCGATCAGGAGCCTTTTCTGGATGCCGGATCGCTAGACAGGGTGGTGGAAACGCTGCGCCCGGTACAAGGATTGCAGCAGACCTCACCCGACAATTTCATGATCCTAGCAGCCCTGCCACTACAGAGCTTCGGCAAGCCGATCGGCGTCCTCACTCTTGGACGCGATGCGATAGAGAGCCTGCTTCGCTTCGGTCATGAGGTCCAAGCAGACGCCTTTCTTCTGAGCCTGCGCGGACGCCTGGTCGAAGCCACCTCCCTCTCGTTGTGGCAGAAAGTCGAACCGCGAGTCCCTCCGCGCGACAGCAGTTTCAGTTCGGCCTATACGGAGGACAGCAGCTACACCGTGACCGGCGTGCCGGTGAAGAACGCCGACGATCAGGTGGTGGGGACGTTGGTCTCGCTACGTGATTCGACGGCCGAGTTGGCGGAGGTGAACCGTCTCGGCGCGCTGATTCTGGGATCGGTCGGCCTTTTCCTCGTTCTGATCTTGACCGCGCTCTATTTCTATCTGCGCCATGCCTTTCGTCCGCTCGAAGGCGCCATCTCGGTCCTGAAAGCACTCTCCAGCGGCAAGACCGACGTGACCTTGGAAGCGACCGGATCGGGCGAGATCGGTCGCATCGCCGATACTGTCGCGGTCTTCCGTGCCAACGCCATCACCCTGGAGCAGCAGCGCCGCCACGCAGAGCGCAATCGCCGCCGCCAGGAACGACTGATCCGCCAACAGCTCTCGCGCCTTGCAGCCACCCTTGATGGCGGGATCAAGGACGACGCTTTGGACGATATGCGCAGTTTGCTGGACGATCCCAAGAGCGGCACGAGACGCCCTACGGCAAGCACGGAAGCCAGCGAGGACGAGCAGCTTGGCCTACTGACCCAAGTCCTACGCGGTATGTCCAGCCGGATCACCGATCAGCACAAGCGGCTAACGCAGATGGTGGCGGAGTTGCAGGAGGCCATCGTCACCAAGACCAAACTGGCCGGCCTGCAGCAGGAGCTGGAGATCGCCCGACGGCTGCAGGGATCGATCCTGCCGAAGAGCCTGCCGTTACGCGAAGGCGTGCAGATCTCAGGTTTCATGGAGCCGGCCCTGGAGGTGGGCGGCGATTTCTACGATTTCTTCACGATCGATGAAGATCACCTGGGTCTGGTGATTGCCGACGTCTCGGGCAAGGGCATTCCAGCAGCACTCTTTATGGCCATCTCGCGCTCGCTGGTGAAGGCGGGAGCCCAGTCACTACGGGAGCCGGGATTGGCCATCAATCGAGTCAACGCCGTCATGGCCGACGAGAACGACGAGATGATGTTCGTCACCCTCTTCTACGGGGTTCTGAACCTGCGCAGCGGCCGACTGGATTTCGTGAACGCCGGTCACAATCTGCCTTATCTGAAGCACACCGACGGCCGGGTCGAGGCTCTGGGTCAGATCGGCGACATCCCGCTCGCCGTCATGGAGGACTTCGAGTTTGCCGAGGACCACACCCAGCTCGCCCCCGGAGACCTCTTGTTGCTTTACACCGACGGTGTGACCGAGGCCTTCAACGCAGCCGACGAGGCCTATGGCGAGCCACGCCTGGAGGCGGCTCTGGCAGGGCTGTCGCAGGACGCAAATGCAGAGGATGTCATTAGAACCGTAAAGCGATCCGTCAGCCTCTTCGTCGCCGATGCCCCGCCTTCAGACGACTTAACGATGCTGGCACTCAAGTGGACGCCGCCGGCTTCAGGCAACGATTGAGAGTCACCCGGCGACGGCCTCCCGGCTTAGAGTGCGATGGCGATGGATCGAATAGTCCTATCGTCTCAGTCCCACTCTATCGCTTTCAAGGGAGACCAAGATTCAGACCGCAGATCCTTTCGACCTGTGACCATCTCGGTCTAGATCGAGCCGGTAGACGCCGTCCCAGTGCTTGCCGGGGGGAGAGATCCTCAGTTGTCGAGCGCGCTGCAGGAGCAGAACGAATGGCGGATCGTCCGGGTTGGTCTGCAACCAGCCGTCCAGCTGCTCCAGAGCACCTTCGAAGTCCTGGGCGCGGTAGGCTTGCAGTGCGCCCGCATAGGCCGCCTTCCGGTCCGCCTCCGAGGGGCCAGCGTCCTCCTGGCTGCACAGCAGAGCAAAGACCCGCTCGGGCTTCTCCCGACCCTTAAGCGCCGCGAAGTCAAGCTCCATGAAGCAGAAGGCCTCTCCGGCCGCGCGTCTGGTTTCCTCGCAAACCACGATCGGGGTGCCATAGGTCTTTGCCGCGGACTGCAGCCTTGCTGCGACATTGACCCGGTCGCCGATCACTGTGAAACCGCGCGAATGTTCGGTCCCGACCTCGCCGGCCAGAACCTTGCCGGTGGCAACGCCGCTGGCGACATCCAACCGCTCGCTGAGCGCGAAGCCCTCTGCCGCCAGGGCCGCCCTTAGCGCCGGCAGCTGGCGCCGCTGCTCCAGCACCGCGCGGCAGCAGGCCTCGGCCTGTTCGGCAGGATCGGTGAAAGGCGGGCCCCAAAAGGCCATGATGGCATCACCGATAAACTTGTCGGTAATCCCTGCTTGGGCCGAGATCGGATCGGTCATGGCGGCAAGAAAGCGGTTCAGCAACTCGATCAGGCGCGGCGGCGAGAGGCGTTCCGACCAACCGGTGAAGTCGCGCATGTCTGAGAAGAGGACGGTCATACGGACTTCTTGACCCTGCTCTAGCTCCTCGTCGCGCGCCAGAATGCGCTCGACGATCCGAGGATCGACGTACTCGCCAAAGAGACGCTTCAGTTTGCGGCGCTTGCGCTGCTCGGTCACGTCGCTGAAGACGACGATGACGCCGAAGCGCTGCTGGGTTTCGCCCTCGACCATATGCAGAAAGCTGGAGGAGACGTGCAGATCAAGCCGCTGCTCGCCATTGCGGATCACGATGTCGCGGCTATGGGTTACCTCATTTTCATAGATCGCGCGCAGCATGACCTCATTGAAATCATCGAAGCGCGCCTCACCTAGAAAGATCTCGGCAAAGCTGAGACCCAGGACCTGGTCCGGATCGAGACCCAAGATGCGCCCGGCTGCACGATTGAAGGTAACGATGGTGCCTTGCAGATCGAAGGTCACCACGCCGTCGCGCATATTGGCCAGCACCATCTCGTAGATGAGGCTGTCTCGCTGTCCAACCTCGGCCGGCTCTTCACCCTTTGCCATAGGTTAACCTCTTTGTTCTTGGGGTCAGGTCTTTATCGCCGGCTCCGCATCGCTTAACACGCTCTTCGACGAGCCGGCCATTGCCTTGGAGTATCCCCAACATGCAAGAACCCTACAGGGACCCCCCGATCATTGACCAGCCCACGGCCGCCAACCCGGAACCGGGCTTTTTCGAGCGCATCAAGAACGGCTTCCTCTACATCGTGATCGTGCTCTGCTCGACGACGCTGGGCCTGCTGTTCGGGCTCATAGGATCTCTCTTCGCCGCCCTCTTTACCGTCTTCGCGGGCGTCATGATCGGCAGCGTCGCCGGCCGGCAGATCGCGCGCGCCATTGCGCTGAAGCAGCGCCCCGAGATGCAGGTCGTCTGGTCGCAGATGCGCCGCTGGCGCTACGGCGAGCATCCCCATGGCGGGCGCCCGCCGCAAGACGGTTAGCAACGCTTGAAGAGGACGAGTGGCTAGGGGTTCCTCTGGGCTCGCCCTCAGACCTCGGGGCAAGCGTTCTTATCAAGCAAAGGAAGACGTCGCAGCCAATACCGCTTGACGAACGCCCTATCGGTAGGTCTCGCCGTCGAAGCGCCAGAGGCGGTGGCCGGAACCTTGCGACACGGCGACGTCGCGCATCTCGTTCGAGTAGCTGCCGGGAAATTCGAAGCCTTGATTTGGCAGCGGCCCTAGGATGGGGCTGTAGCCGCCGGCAGAGCGGCGATAGATGCTGAGTTCTCCGGTCTGGGCATCTTCCGCAGTCCAGGCGGTAACGATGACGGCCTCACCGCTGCCGGACTGTGGTCCAAGCGAGACTTGGGCGACGTCCAGCCAGGCATCGCCTTGATAGGGATAGGAGCTGGCAGCCGCGCCATAGCGCCGTTTCAAGAAAGCGCCCAGTTCGCCCGGATAGGGTGGCTCCAACGGGCGAACGGAGAGGAGGCCGCTGCCGTCGACGGAACTGAGTGCCCCGCCCTGCTTCTTCAAGGCGGCCCTCGTCGCGCTGTCGATGTAGCCGCTGACCGGCAGGTCATAGGTCCGCTGATAGGCCGCGAGAGCATCCCTCGTCCGCGGACCGATCACCCCGTCCACCGGCCCTGGCGGAAAGCCACGCGCCAACAGCGCACTCTGCACCTCAATGATCTCCCGCTGACTGAGCGAGATATCGCCCTTCGGCGGCGGCGGTTTGCTGCTGCAGCCAGCAACGACCAAAACCAGCACGATCAAGCAGACTGTCCGACCAATTCTCGACACGACGGTGATCCTTCGCTCAGCGCGTGCAATAGAGCCTTGTGGCAAACTGTGTGATTCGCATCAAGCGGCCTGACGCGCCGCCTCGTCTTCGAGGATCATATCGACCGCCTTCTCGGCGATCATGACGGTGGGCGCATTGGTGTTGCCCGAGGTTATGGTCGGCATGATCGAGGCATCGATGACGCGCAAGCCCTCCAGGCCTTGCACCCGCAGCCGCGCATCGACGACTGCACCCGAGTCCTCGCCCATGCGGCAGGTACCGACGGGATGGAAGATCGTGGTGCCGATGTCGCCGGCCGCGCGCACCAGATCGGCCTGGCTTTCGACCGCCGGGCCCGGCAGATACTCCTCCGGCCGATGCGGGCGAAAGGCATTGCTCTCCAGAACGATACGACGGGTCAGGCGGATCGCGTCGCTTGCAACCTGCTGGTCGGCCGGATCGCTCAGATAGTTGGGCTGGATCGCTATCGGGATCAGCGGGTCCTTGCTCTTCAAGCTCAGCCAGCCACGGCTCTGCGGACGCAGATTGCAGACCGAGGCGGTAAAGGCATTGAAGCTGTGCAGCGGCTCGCCGAATTTCTCCAGGCTCAGGGGTTGCACGTGATACTCCAGATTTGGCATCTCGAACTCCGGTGAGGAGCGCGCAAAGGCACCCAGCTGCGAGGGCGCCATGGTCATCGGCCCGCGCCGCATCAGGGCGTACTGCAAGGCAATCCCTGCCTTGCCAAAGAGGCTCTGCATCTGGGTGTTGAGAGTCTTCAGACCCTGGATCTTGTAGATCAGCCGCAGCTGCAGGTGATCTTGCAGATTGCCGCCCACGCCGGAAAGCGCGTGGCGCACCGAAACGCCCTCTCGGTTCAACGCCTCGCCGGGTCCGATGCCGGACAGCATCAAGAGGTGGGGAGAGTTGATCGCACCAGCCGACAACAGCACCGCGCCTCTGGCCTCAATGCGTTTCACGCGGCCGCGATGATTGAGGCGCAGCCCGGTGGCGCGTTTGCCCTCGAAGGTCAACTCCAAGGCCTGGGCCTGAGTGAAGAGCGTCAGGTTCGGCCGCTTCAGGGCCGGCTTCAGAAAGGCGCCGGCCGTGGTTACGCGCCGACCACGGCGCTGGTTCACCTGAAAATAGGTGCAGCCCTCGTTGCTGCCGCGATTGAAATCGTCGATCTTGGGAATGCCCATCTCGTCGGCTGCATCGCGAAAGCGATCCAGCACATCCCAAGTAAGACGCATATCCTCGACCCGCCAATCGCCACCGGCGCCATGCAGCTCGTCGCTGCCGCGCGACTGATCTTCCGAGCGCAGGAAGTAGGGCAGCACCTCGTCCCAACCCCAGCCGGGGTTGCCCAGCTGGCGCCACTGGTCGAAGTCGCTGGATTGGCCACGCATATAGATCATGCCGTTGATGGCCGAACAGCCGCCGATCACTTTTCCGCGCGGATAGTTCAAAGCGCGTCCGTTCAGGCCCGGCTCCGCCTCGGTCTTGAAGCACCAGTCGGCGCGCGGGTTACCCATGGCGTAGAGATAGCCGACGGGAATATGGAACCAGATCCAGTTGTCGTCGCCGCCGGCTTCCAGCACCGCGACCTTGCGGCGTGGATCTGCGCTCAGCCGGTTCGCCAGCACGCAACCGGCCGACCCGGCACCCACGATCACATAGTCGAAGCTGCCGAGGCTTTCTTCCGTCAGCGCGGACGTCATGGCTCTGCCCTCCCAAATGCGCAAGCCCGCCCCTATCCCAGGAGAGGCCCCCGTTTCCATCTCCTGCAAACCTAAACCAGCCGCCGCAGTTCTGGAAACCGTCCGGGTGAGGCCCTTGAGCGCGTCGCAATTGCAGTGGCAAGCCCCGGCCCGCGGATGCTACATGCCTACAAAACTGTCATCTCGCTATCGTCCTGCTGTTCGCCGGGGCGGTTAAAACAAGGTTGGACATGGCCGAGCGCCACTTTCTTTTCGTACAGACCCCCTTCGGCAGCTTTCCGCGCCGGCTGGCCAAACGCCTGCGCGACGACGGCCACAGGGTGACGCGTGTCATCTTCAACGGCGGTGACCTCTGCAGTTGGGGCTTTGCCCAGGCGCACTTCTTCCTGGCGCCCACGGGACGCTACCGCGACTGGATCGCACGCCTGCTGCGGCGCCAAGCGGTCACCGATGTCGTGACCTATGGCGACGGACATTACTACACGGAGGTCGCAATCGAGGAGGCGGCCAAGCTGGGTATCGCCACGGCCTGCCTAGAGCAAGGCTATCTGCGGCCGAATTGGATTACCTTGGAGCCCTCAGGCGTCAATGGCAGCTCCAGCCTGCCCCGCGACCCGGCCGTCTACATGCAGCTCGGCGAGAGCCTGGACGAGCTGCCCGGCGCGCACGAGGCCATGGGTACCATCACCCGGAACAACACCCTGAACATCCTGCGCTACAGCCTGTTGTTCTATTTCCTGGCGCCGCTGTTTCCCTTCTATCGCTCGCCGGTCTACATGCCAGGCTACGTGACCGGGCTCGCCCACCTCTGGCGCTACTACTACGGCAAGACCTTGACGGAGAAGCTGGAGCGCGAGGTCCAGGCCATCTTCGACCTTGAGCAGCCCTATTACCTGGCACTCACACAGCGACCAGGCGACAGCCAGCTCTTGCGGCATTCGCGTTTTCCTCAGGTGCGCGACTTCTATCGCTACACGATCGACAGCTTCGCCAAGCACGCCGATCCGACGCACCACCTGGTCTTCAAGTGCCATCCCCTGGACCAGGGCTTGAGCGGCCACCCGCGAGGAATCCGCGAGGCCGCCCGAAAGGCCGGTGTAACCGATCGGGTGCACTTCATCGACGGTGGCCCGCTGGCCGAACTGGTGAAGCAGTCCGCAGGCGTGATCACGGTCAACTCAACCGCCGGCCTAGCCGCCCTCAACTTCGGCGCCAAGTGCATCAACCTGGGCCGTGCGGTCTACGGCATTCCGGGCCTCACCTTTCAGGGTGAACTGGCCGACTTCTGGGCCTCCGAAGAGGTACCCGACGAGGTGCTCTATCTGCGCTTTCGCAGCCTGATGGCAGAGATGACGCAGGTCTTGGGCAGCTATGCCACGGAAAAGGGGATCGCCTACGCCGTGGAAACCTGTGCCACCCGCCTGACCGAGGGCCTGCCGACGGTCGAGAGCATCGCGGCGCGCCGCGTCGCAGTCACGGCTTAGACCCAATGTGCGGGCGCTACTCCATCACTACGGCGCCGGAAGCGCTGCGCGCGCTCTTCGCCTTCGAAGAGCAGCCCAACCTGGCACCGCGCTTCAACGTGGCCCCGACACAGTCGGTACCGGTGGTGCGCTTGGATCAGGAGGGGCGGCGACGCCTGTCGCAACTGCGCTGGGGTCTGGTGCCACATTGGGCCAAGGACCTCTCGGTCGGCGCCAAGATGATCAACGCCCGCAGTGAGACCCTGGCGGAAAAGCCCTCCTTCCGGCAAGCCTTCGCCAAGCGGCGCTGCCTGCTGGCCGCCGACGGTTTCTATGAGTGGCGCGCCGAGCAGGGCAAGAAGGCGCCGAAACAGCCCTACCGCATCGAGTTTGCCAAGCGCGCACCTTTCGCCTTCGCCGGCCTCTGGGAGCGCTGGGGCAATCGCGATGAGGGCACGCGGATTGACAGCGTCACCATAATCACGACAGAAGCCAACGAGACCCTGAAGCCGCTGCACCACCGTATGCCTGTGATTCTGGCACCTGAGACCTTCGGGGCCTGGCTCGATCCGACTGCCGAGCAAGCGGCGCTTCAGGATCTGTTGCAACCCTACCCGGATGCAGAGGGCAGCTATGGCGATCTCTCTTTCTATCCAGTCTCCACACGGCTGAACAAGGCCACCAACGAAGAGCCTTCGCTGTTGGATCCCTTGCCGCCGACCAGCTTGCTCTAATCAAGCCCGGCTGCCTGTCTGTCCCAGCAGATCCGCGGGCGCACCCTGATCGACCAACCGCCCCTGTGTCAGCAAACAGGCCCAATCTGCCTCTGCAACGGCAGCGAGGCTCCCTGAACCCAGTACCAATGTCCCTTGATGCAGGGTCTGCAACTTGGCGAGAGCGGCAGTCGTAGCGCCAGGTCCCAGATCGACGATCAGCAGCGCCGGACGCTTCACCAATGCACGCGCGACGGCAACGATTGAGCGCTGATGGGTTGAGAGGGCGCTGCCGCCGACCCCGACCTCATGGGCAAGGCCAAAACGCTGGATGCGCTCCAAAAGGCCTTCGCGAGCTAAGGCCGGGCCGATGATCGCGGTGAAAGCATCGCGGGCGCCGGGGTGGCCGGGCAGCAGCTTGCCTTGCAGCAGATTGTGACCGACGTCGCGCGCGGCGAGATAACTCTCGGTTTCGAAACTGGCGTAGCGTTCTTCAAAGCGCTGCCAATCGGCACGTGCACGGCTACGGGCTTGCAGCAGACGCGTGCGCAGCGCGTCGTCAAGGGTCGCAAAGCTATGATGGGCCGGCTGCAAACCCAGAGCCAGCGCCAGGAGATCCAGGCGCTGGCCGCGCGACAGGCCGGCAAAGCCCTCTTGGGCATAGGCAGCGAGCGTGGGCCGCAGGCGATCCAGCTCCTCTTTCGTGACAGGTGTCTGCAGGTTGGGCGGCAGGCTTTCCGGATCGTGGTCCAGCAGCTCCGCGACCAAGAGCTCTCCGGCCTCGGCAGCCAGAGCGACCAAGGATTCCAGCAGACCAGCGGCCTCGATGATCTCAAGAACAGCAGGATCGCTGGCGATTTCAAAGAAGCCGACGCCCGGACCACGAGGAAAGGCAAAAAGAAGATTGCTGGCAAGGGAGGCAGCCTCGTTGATTGCCTCGGGGTCCCAGAAGGAGACAGCGGCCGCCAGTTTCGGATCGGCTTCGATCTCGTCGCGGATCGCGGCGCGCACCTTCACGATGCGGGCCACGAAATCCGGCGCACGCGCGGGATCCAAGTGCTGCTCAAGGCCGAAGTGCATCAGCTCATCGCCCAGTCCCAACTCCGTCAGCAAGGCGACCAGCCGCTTGTCCATGGCCTTAGCGTCGGCAACGCCGGCCTGGGCGTAGTCCACCCAAGGCGCGTGCAATTCGACCTCAGCATTACCGGAAAGCCGCGCTTCCTTTGCCCTAAACTCCCGCTCCGACTCGGCCAGTTCGGACTGGCCGAGCTGACGGGCGCGCAAGCCATAGACCAAGTTGTCGCGCAGACTGCCGGCAAAGACATAGGTGCCGGGCGCCGCATAGCCAATCAGCCGGCCCAGTTCCGCCTCCTGGATCTGCGTCAGCGGCTTGGCGGCGAGCAGGATCCGGCCGCTCGAAAGCGGCAACAAGCCGGCGATGGCCTGCAGTAGCTCTGCCCGCCCACTCTCGTCGTTACCGACCAAAGCCAGGCTCTTTCCAGCGTCGAGTGAAAAGGCGATGTTGCGCAGATCGCTGCCCGACGATGCGGGCAGCGAGACCGCCTCCAAGCTCAGCCCGATCGCCTTGGGCTGTTCGCCTTGTTTCGCCTTGGGCGCTGCAAAGCGCGACTCTGGAAAGCGATCCTCTGGCTCGAAGTTCTCCATGATCGTCGTGTACTTGATCGACGACATGGCATAGCGTTGGTAGTAGCCCAGCAGATCCTTCCAGGGCCCGGAGATATCCTGATAAGCGGCGATCGAGGCCACCAACGCGCCGATCGACAGCTCGCCCTCGATGACGAAATAGCCGCCCACCGCATAAAAGATGAAAGGTGGCACTTGATTCATGAAATTATTCAAGAACTTGATCAAGTACTTCTTCTTATAGATCTGCAGGCGGATGATGTAGTTCTCGTGAAGCCTGTCTGAAAAATCGGCCAGATGATGGCTGCGAGAGGCATCAACGTGCAGGCTTTCGGACCCGGCAACGCTGCTGCCCACCTTGTCGGCAACAACACGCAAATTGCGCACTCGATCACGAGCGAGCAAGGACACTTGCCGCTGCAGATGGGGAATGAGCCAGGCTTGCAAGGGGTAGAGCGAGACCGCGACCAGGCCCAGCCAGACGTTCTGCACGAAGATGAAGCAGATGTAGACGATGAGAGAGCCGCCCTGAAAGGCGGGGGTGGCCACCGCTTCGGAGACGAAGTGGCCCAGATCCTCGACCTCGGAAGTGATCATCGGGATCAATTGGTCGCCGCTGGTCTTGCGGAAGACCCGCGGTCGGAAGCGCAGGGCTGCCTCGTAGAGCTGATAGCGAAGGCGGCGCAGCATGCGCTCGCCGACGATGCCCTTATAGAGATTGAGGACAAACTTGACTGCGTTGTTCAGTACGATCAGCAGCAGGAAGAAGCCTGACAGCGCCAGAAGGTAGGGCAACTGCTGCAGTTCGAACCCCAGAACATCGACCGGGAACTTGTGCCCCTCAATCGCACTGTTAATGATCCACTTGGGCACTTCCAGGATCATGTAGACCAAGGGGAAGGCCAGGCAGGTGATCGCCAGGATGATCAGCTGCTGCCGGCTGCTGTAAGCCCACACGAATCCGAACAGCGTCGCTTTCATTTGCCCCCACGGCGTCGCCAGATGGCCTGACCTCGGCCATTAGGCATTAGCCTTGCTGCCAAGCGCAGAGATTGCAAGTCGCGTCGTGCGTTCATCGAAGGGAATTCTTCTTTGAGCCCATCCGGAAACTGCTTGTGTCCTGCACTGTCTTATCAAAGTCTTGGGCAAGGAGAGTGTTGCGCGGCGATGCCTTGCGCATCGTAAGCGGCGCACGACGCAGTCCCAAGGCCTTGATAAGACAGCCCTTCGGGTCGCTGCAGAAGCCACGATTGACGCGTCGCGCCGGCTTCGGCAGCGATGCAGGGCACAAGCAGTTTCCGGATGGGCTCTTAGAGGAAAGCCGGATCGCTGCTCATGTCCAAACCGGGGAAGACCGAACGCTCCAAGTCCGAGGCGGAAAGACCGAAGCCGGCCCGCAAGACATGGGCTGGATAGAGGCGAAGGTCTTGTGTCGGCATGAGGTCGCGCCCTTCGTAGAGCGCCCCCTCGCCCAAGCCGGGCCACGCACCGAAGAGGCGGCCGCCGCGGATGGCGCCGCCGGACAGTAGGGTGACGCCAGCGGTACCGTGATCAGTACCGCGGGTGCCATTCTCAGCGACGGTTCGGCCGAACTCGGTCACGGTCATGACCACTGTCTCGCCCCATACGTCCGCGCCCAGGCTCTGGCGCAGCGCAAGCAGGGCCTCCGCCAATTGCTGCAGGCGTTTCCTCAAGTTCGAAGTCTGGCTGGCATGTGTGTCCCAACCGCCAAGCGATAAGCCCACCACACGAGCCTCGCCTTTGAGCATCTCGGCGGCAAGCTGCGCGCTGGCTTTGGGCGTGACCTTGCGGGAAGCGAGATTGGCGCGCAGCTCGTCGGTCACCAAGTCGGCCGTCTGCGCCGCCCCGAAGGCCTTGGCGAAAAGCGGATCGTCGCCATAGAGCGCGTCCAGCAAGGACTCTCCCTCCTCATCGGCGGTCAAGTCGTTGCGCGGCGACCAGAAGAGCGCTGGGGCATCGCCGCGCAGCAGCAGCATGCGCTCGCGCGCCACGGCCACCGCATAGCCCTTGATCCGGCCCTTGGGCATCAGCTGAACGGCCCGGTTGAGCCAACCATCGGCGACCTCGCTGGTCGTCGCCGTACCCATCTCCAGAATATCCTGTCCTTCGAAATGGCTGCGCTTGTCGCGATAGGGCGTGGCGACGGCCGGCGCAAAGGCCAATTCGCCCGACTGCCACAGCGCGTAGAGCGGCTTGAGGGTAGGGTTCAATGCAAAGCCCGGCGCCAATTCCAGCGCATCCTCTTCTGCCCCGGCAGAGAGTGTCGGGCGCAGTCTCAACCAATCCGGATCCTCGAAGGGACGCAGCAGATCGAGGCCGTCAAGCCCACCACGCAACACGATAACGACCAGACGTCGCTCACCCGTTGCGGCAGCCCAAACCAATGATGGCCGAGCGAGCGCGGCGGTGGCTAAAAGACCCTGCCCAGCGCCTAGGACCGCACGTCGAGAGACAGCTTTGGCGGTAACCTTGGAAGACATCGACATGGGCCGCCTACCTCCTTTGCAACTCTGGGCTCGCCAAAATCAGGCTGCGCGCTTCGAAATCGCCGCCGGCCGCCTTTGCCAGCAAGGCGACACGGTCCGGTCCGTTCTCGCCGAAGGCTATGCTCAGCAGCTGTTGTGGATTGGTCGACTTCAGCGGGCCGCGCGACAGACGCGTGGCAAAGCCGATACGCTCGGTCAAACCTTGCGGCGAGATCCATGCTGCCGCAGCTTCGGGCCAACCATCGGGGCCGGGCGCAGACCAGGGCAGCTGCCCCATGGCGCCAAGAGGGGCCAGCGTAAGAGGAAAGTTGGACGGCCGCGGGTCCGAAATCATGGTGCCGTCCTGTGCTGCAAAGCTGCGAAACTTGGGCTTGGTGATCTCTGCTTCACGCCCCAATGGAAGGGCAATCCGCAGGAGCGCCACGAGGTAGTCGAAGGGTTGACGCACCTTCTGTCCGAAAGTCTCCCAACTGGCCGGGTGTTCCAGCAGAGCCCGATAAAGCGGCATCAGCTGGGTGTCGTTGTCGACGTAGGTGGTCTCCAGGTGTTGCACCACTGCTTCAGGCGGCGTGTCGGAGAGGAAGTGTATCGCGAGTTTGCGCGCCAGATGACGCCCGGTCGCCGGATGGAGAGCCAAGTCGTCGAGGGCCTGCAGGACCGCATCCTGACCTTCGCCGTAACGACGCCCCAGGATGCGCGTCTCTGCCGGTTCGGATCGGTCCGGGTCGTAGACCGCTACTCCGGCCGTCTCGTCTACCGTCATGCCCGTCAGGAGCGTTGCGAACTGACGGACATCCTGCTGGCTATAGGGTCCATCCACACCCAGCGTATGCAGCTCGATGATCTCGCGCGCCAGATTCTCGTTCAGACCGCGCTTGCTTCTGCGAGCGACCCGAGACGCGGGACCAATCGAGCGGTTCTGATCCAGATAGAGTTGCATTGCAGGATGCAGCGCCGCATTGCGCAGCAGGGTGCGGAAATCGCCGGCAATGAAGGGACGAACCGCTTCGGCCTCAAAAGATCCAACCAAACCCCGAAGCGAGGTCTTGGCCATCGAGACCGTGAAGTGATCGGCCCAGAAGAAAGCCAAACGCTCGTAGAAACCATCCGGCTGAGACACGCTCCAGAGCACGCGCTCATGCGCTTCCGTCGCATAGGCCGTGCGCAGCCAGGTCGCACGCTCCCGCTTGACCGCTTTTATCTCTTCGGGCTGCTTGGCCTTCCGCGCGCGCCGCTGTCTCAAGGTCAGTTGCCTCAAGTCGCGTATCCGGCTCTTCGCATTGGATCGGACAAAGCCGGAGGTCTTGGCCGCGCCGGGTTGCACCTGGTCCAGCAGTGTTTGCTGATCGCCGGGCATTGCTTCGCCCAGCCGCCTCCCATAGCCGAAACGCTGCGGTGAAATCTCTTCGAAGCTGCGTTCCATCCTTCACTCTCCAGCCGCCGGCCAGTGTCCGCCTTGCAGGGCGCAATTCTGCTCGAACCACCGGCAATCGCTAAGGCACAAATATGGACTCTTGAAGAAGACGCCAGCGGCGCTTCCGGATTTCCGCCATAAGAAGAGGGGAAGCGGCTCCCGAAATCATGCAAGCCGGCTTCGCTTAGTCCGCATCGACCCTCGCCATGGCTTGACCTTTGCCACGCCTAGGCGTTTGGCTTGAGATCTGGACACCTGACTCTTTCTTGGATGCCTCTTATCGGGAGCCCTTGGCATGAAAACGCACGCCCGTGTCGTGGTGATCGGCGGCGGTATCGCCGGCTGCAGCCTGCTCTATCACCTGACCCAGGAGGGTTGGAGCGATGTCGTCCTGGTCGAACGCGACGAGCTGACCAGCGGCACCACCTGGCACTCGGCCGCCCAGGTGACCAACTTTGGTGCGGTTCAGACCATGATCGGACTGAAGAGCCACTCGATCCGCCTCTACAAGGAATTGGCCGAGGATCCCGACTACCCAATAAACTATCACCACGGGACCGGCGGCATTCGCCTGGCTGGCACGCAGGATCACCTGGACGGCTATCACCACTTCATCTCTCTGGCCAAAGGCATGGGTGTGGACTTTGAAGTGATCGACGCGGCCGAGTGCGCACGTCGGCACCCCTTGTTGCAGACCGACGGCCTGGTGGGAGGCCTCTGGGACCCGCTCGACGGCGACATCGACCCAGCGCAACTCTGCCAGGCTCTGGCGCGGCGGGCACGCAAGGCTGGCGCCGAAGTCTATCGTCATACGCCCGTTACCGGTCTGTCGCAGAAAGCGGACGGAAGCTGGCTCGTGGAGACCGGCAAGGGGCGCATTCATTGCGAAATGGTGGTCAATGCCTGCGGCTATCGGGTCAACGAAGTCGGCGCCATGATGGGGGTGGAGCACCCAGTGGTCTCGATGGAACACCAGTACTTTCTGACCGAACCGCTGCCCGAGTTGGAGGGACGAGAAGACCGCGTACCGCTGCTGCGCTGCCCGATCGACGACTTCTATTCGCGGCAGGAGAAGAAGGGATTGCTGGTCGGCATCTACGAGCAGGGCTGCAAGACTTGGGGCATGGAGGGGATCGATCCCGACTTTGCCAATGCGCTCTGCCCCAACGACCTGGACCGCTTGCTGGACAACATGGAGCGGGTCTTCGAGCGGCTGCCCTGCCTGACGCGCACCGGTATCCATACGATCATCAACGGACCGATCACCTATACCCCCGACGGCCTGCCGCTGGTCGGACGGATTCCCGGCAAGCGCAATGCCTGGTCGATCATCGGCTTGCGCGCTGGCGTGGGAGAGGGCGGCGGCCATGGCTGGCTGTTGGCGCAGATGATGGTGCATGGAGAGGCTTGCTACGACACCTGGTGCCTGGACCCCAGACGTTTCACCCGTCATGCCACGGTCGAGCACACGGCCTTGAAGGCGATCGAGGACTATCAGAACGAGTTTCGCTTTCACATGCCGCACGAGCAGCGGCCGGCAGGTCGGCGGGCCAAGACCACGCCGCTGACGCCGATCCTCGAAGCCGCAGGTGCCGCATTCGGCAGCGTTAACGGCTGGGAGCGCGCGCTCTACTTCAATAGCGATCCGGCTTTCGAAGAACGGCTGACTTTCCGTTTTCCAAACTGGCACGATCTGGTCGGCGAAGAGATCAAGGCGGTTCAGAGCGCCGTCGGCATTATGGAGATCTCCGGCTTCAACCGCTATGAGATCAGCGGCCACGGCTGTCGTGATTGGCTGGATAGCCTTTTCTGCGGCCGCACGCCGCGCAAGCGCGGCAAGGTCGGCCTGGGCTACATCCTGACCGATCGGGGCAATGTTCTGGGCGAGGCGACCCTGGCCCTGCTGGATGATGACAGGATCTGGTGGGGTTCTGCGGCAGCGGCCGAGTATCACGACATGGATTGGCTCACCGATCATCTGCCCGGTGACGGTTCGATACGCATCGAAAGCTTGACCAACAGCCACACGATCCTCGTGGTCGCCGGTCCAAAGGCCCGCACAGTGATGGCCGAAGCCGCACCGCGCACCGACTGGTCACCAGCTGGCTTCCCCTGGCTCACCGTCCGCCATGTGCGAATTGGCCAGGTGCCGGCCGTGGCGATGAGTGTCAGCTTCTCCGGCGAAGCAGCCTTCGAACTGCACATCGAAAACAGCCAACTGGTCGGCGCCTACCAGAGCCTGCGCGCTGCCGGCGTTGCTCACGGCATGCGCCCCTTCGGTCTCTACGCCACCGAGTCCATGCGTATCGAGAAGGGCTATCGCCATTGGAAGGGCGATCTCATCACCGAATTCAATCCTTATGAATCGGCGCTGGATCGCTTCGTCGACCGGGCCAAGCCCGCTTTCCCGGGCAAGGCCGGCTTGGAAGCGCAGATGCAGTCCGGCCCGCGACGCTGTTTCGTCACCTTGGAGATCGACAGCGATTCTGCTCCGGCCCATGCCGGCGATTCGCTTCTGAGCGGCAAGACAGTGGTCGGCACCGTCACTTCGGCCGCTTGGGGCCACAGGGTGGGCAAGAACCTGGCCATGGCCTTCGTCGACCCGCCCTTCGCGGCCCCGGATACGGTTCTGGACGCCTTGATTTTGAACGAGCGCCTGCCAGCACGAGTGGTGGCGCCCTGCCTCTACGATCCGGAGAACACGCGGATCAAGAGCTAGAGCGATGAGACTCTGACCGGCACCGCGTGAACCGCGGTGCTCGCGCCCATGTCGGTCTTAGCACCCGGGTTCAGGCGATTGACGTTGCTCCCCCAGTGGCCTTTGACGCCATAGATCGCACCTTCGGGGATCAGGTCGTCGACGACGGCCCGCGCCTCCAGGCTGTCGATCTTGCTTTCCAGGCGGATGCGGCTTCCGGTCGTAACTCCCAAGCGCTCTGCGTCTTTGGGATTCAGGGTGATCTCCAAGGGCTCGACCTTCTCCTTGACCCTAGGCTCGTTGGCGTAGCTGTCGTTCATCATCCAAGGGCTTGCCGGCGAGAGCAGCCTGAGCCAGCCGTCGGAGAGTGCCGGGTCGCTGATCGGCTGCGGCACCCGTGGATGGCCATCGGCCTCGGCCTGATCGCTGGCCAGTTCCAGCTTGCCGGAGGGCGTCGGGAAACGCCCCTTGGCGTAGGTCACGTAAGGCTCTTCGCCCAGCCAGACGCCGGCGCGCTGTTGCAAACCCTCGAAGTCGATGTCGAAGGCCGAGTGCTCCAGGATGTGGTCGATGATCGCCCGGTCTTCTTCGAAAAGCGCGACGTGACTGAGCCCCATGGCACGCGACAGCCGCCGGAAGATCTCCTGATTGGGCAATGCTTCGCCGGGAGGCTCCTCCACCTTGGTCTGGGCGTGAATGTTAAGATGGAAGTAGGACTTGTTGAGGTCGTCGAACTCCAGGAAGCTGGCTGCCGGCAGCAGGAAATCGGCCAGGCGCGCGCTGTCGGTTTCGAAGAGGTCGATCACCACGCCGAAGAGGTCCTCGCGCGCCAAAGCCTCACGCAACGCGGCCTGTCGTGGCCCCGAAGCCGCAACGTTCATGTTCCAGGAGATATAGGCCTGCGCCTGCTCGCCATCGTTCAAGGTCTCGACCAGATCCATGTGGCTAACCGCGGGACGGGCCGAGGAAACCAGGTCGTCGCCCTGGACATAGTCCATAAGGATGCGCCGCGCCCCGCCGCCATTCAGATAGTAGAGCCCGGCACCGGGCTTGCCGAAATTGCCAGTGGCTGCAGGCAGCAAAGCGATGGCTCGGAAGATGTTGCCGCCGAGCGGCTGACGCTGCAGACCCTGACCAAGCCAAGTGAGCGCCGGCCCGCTCCCATAGAGTCTGGCCGCCTCTTCGATCGCCTCGACCGTGAGACCCGTCTCGGCTGCACCCCAGGGTGGTGTGCAATCGGCCAAGAGAGGCTCGATCTCCTCCCAGCCCAAAGTGCGCTCAGCGAGGAAGTCGCGGTCCAGCTTGCCGTCGCGCTGCAGGATGTGGAGCAGCGTGAAGGCCAAGGCGGCATCGCTGCCGGGCCGCAATTGCAGATGCAGGTCGGCAGCCTCTGCCGTCGGTGTGCGCACCGGGTCGACGACCACGACCGCGCCTGGCGCTTCCGCCAGCCAGTGCTTGTGGGCATGCGGCGCCGAGGCCGAAGGGTTGGCCCCCCAGACCAGGATGCAGGCGCTGTCGACCGCCGTTCGGGGGTCGAAACCCCAGCCCGAGGTGCCCATCACATAGCCCAGGGCGACGTGGCCGGCATTGTTGCAGATGGTGTCCGGCTCGACCTCGGTCGCCCCGACAGCATTGAAGAAGCGCTGTGGGAAGCCGCCGGCCAGAATGGAGCAAGTGCCGGTGTAGTGGATGTTCAAGATGCGGTCGCCGCCCGACTTGGCACGGATCGTGTTCAGGCGATCGGCGATCTCACCCAGCGCCTCGTCCCAGGTCACCACCTTCCATCGACCGCTGCCCTTGGGGCCGACTCGCTTCATAGGATGGCGTAGGCGGGCTGTCGGATCGCGCCAGACACCGTTGTAGGCAAGCGCACACTTGCCGCAGAGCGCACCTCGCGCCACAGGATGTTCGGGATCGCCCAGCACCCGGGTCACGCGGCCCTCGCGCTTGACGACGACGATTCCACAGCCGTCGTAGCAATCGCGCGGACAGCTGGTCTTGATGTGCTCTTTTTCCATGACGGGCAGCATAACCCGCACAGAGAAAGGCGTCACCCTCCAGCAATGCTAAGAACGTTTTACCCGGCCGCGGTGATCAGGACCTCGACCTCCTCCACCGGCCGACAGAGCCTGGCCTTGCCACCGGCGTCCACGACCGGTCGCTCCATCAAAATGGGGTGGGTGCCGACGAAGTCGATCAGCTCCGCGTCGCTCCACTTGGGATCGTCCAGACCCAGCTCGTCATAGGGCGTCCCACGGCGACGCAGCAGCTGGCGGATCGACATCCCCATACGATCCAGAAGGCCGACAAGCTCTTCCCGGCTGGGTGGCGTCTTCAGATACTCGACCACCTTGGGCTCCAGGCCTGCCTCCTCGAGGCGAGCCAAGACCTTGCGCGACGTCCCGCATTTCGGATTGTGATAGATCGTCCAGGTCATGTCGTTCTCGCTTTGCTTGCCGCTTTGGCAGCCGCCTTTGGAACCAGCAACCAGCCGAAGACTAAGGCGGCCAGGACCGCGCCGGCAAGCTGGGCTGCGATAAAGCCCGGCATATGCGTTGGCGCGATGCCGCTGAAGGTGTCGGTGAAGGAACGTGCGATTGTAACCGCCGGATTGGCGAAGGAGGTGGAAGCAGTGAACCAATAGCCCGCCGTAATGTAGAGCCCGACAGCATAGGGCACCGCCTCGGCCCGCCAGCGCAGGGTTGCCAGGATTGCAGTCAAAAGGCCAAAGGTGGCCACGGCCTCGGAAAGCCACTGGCCGGGCCCGGTTCTGAGTTTGCCGGAGACCTGGAGAAAATTCAGGTCGAACATCATGTGCGCGATCAGCATACCGGCCAAACCACCCAGGATCTGAACAGCCACATAGAGCAGGCCGTGAGCAGCCGTGATCTCCCGCCGCATCCAGAAGACCAGGGTGACCGCCGGATTGAAATGCGCGCCGGAGATCGGACCGAAGCCCAGGATTAGCACGACCAGAATGGCACCGGTCGCCAAGGTGTTGCCCAGAAGCGCGATGGCGACATTGCCGCCCGCCAGGGTCTCGCCCATGATCCCCGAACCGACCACAGTCGCCAGCAGCATGGCCGTTCCTAGGGCTTCGGCGACCAAACGCTTGGAGAGAGGAAAGTCCGCCATAGCCCGACCTATGCCTCCTGCTTTCGTGGCGCTTTGTCTCGCCTCTGGGTGAGCGGTGCGCAAAGTTCCGGCCGACCCTGGCAGCAGTCCTCCAGGAGGAAGCCCAGGAGCCGGCGCATTCCCCCGACATCGACGCGGTAGAGAATCTGGCGGCCTTGGCGCTCGGCCTCCAGCAAGCCGGCTCCACTCAGAAGAGAGAGATGTGTGGAAAGCGTGTTGTGGGGAACCCCCAGTGCGCGGGCAATCTCCCCCGCCGGAAGCCCATCCTCGCCCTCGCGCACCAGGAGGCGAAAGACGTCGAGTCGGCTGTCCTGAGCCAAGGCCGAGAGACCTCGAATGGCATCGCGCTTATTCATTTGTCGATATATGCCGACATGTCGACGTTTGGTCAAGCCGCTATGATGGAGGCGCCGTGCAAGGGCGACGCCTCCTCGACCAAGTCAGAAGGCTTCGTGCTCGCTACCAGCTGCCGGTATTTTCCATTGATGCCCAGGGCTCCTGCGGCGGCAAGGACTCGCCACGCTGCAACATCTCGATCGAGATGCCGTCGGGCGAGAGCACAAAGGCCATGCGGCCATCGCGCGGCGGACGGTTGATGGTGACGCCCTTATCCTGCAGACGCTGGCAGATCTCGTAGATGTTATCGACCCGATAGGCGATGTGACCGAAGTTACGGCCGCCACCCAGGTCTTCCGGATCCCAGTTGTGAGTCAGCTCCACCATCGGCGCACGGGCGTCCGATCGGGCCCGCTCGGCATCACCAGGGGCCGCTAGAAAGACGAGGGTAAAGCGGCCCTTCTCATAGTCGTTACGGCTGATCTGGACCATGCCCAGCTTGTCGCAAAAAAAGTCGATACTGGCCTCGAGATCGGTGACGCGCACCATGGTGTGGAGATACTCCATGCCTTCTTCCCTCTGTGCTGTTGAACAGGGCGTCGATGCGACGCCGCCTCCCTCTATCTCGTGCAAAGCAGGGAGAAAGCCAAGGGTTAAGCACGGCGGCAGCTTCTGTCAGAGTACTTTTGGAACGAAGCGGCGTCCCGCTCCCTGCCGTGGAAAGCAGCATCCCAGTTCATTTCCAGAGTGGCTCTTAGAGGCAGCATCGAAATTGTATAAAGCGCCTCTTATCCACATCAAAAAATAGCCGACACATTTGAACACCGCTTCGGAGAAGCTGCCTCCCATGGTCCCCGTTTCTGGGAGCAGTGTCGGTTTATCGCGATTCCGTGCCGTGTTTTGAGGGTTTGGGGGCAGGTGACGCGGGAAAGAGTGGCGGGTCGCGTGAGAGACTGCGCGACCAAGCAAACCAAGAACGAATGAGGGAGCCAATGCCGATGAGTCTGATCAGACTGAGGCCCGCTGCAGGAGCGCTCGTCGCTTTGGCAGCACTTGGATGCGTTGCCATCCAATCCGGGGCCATCGCCCAAGAATCGACGAACGCCACCAATGAGTCCCCGCTCAGGGTCGAGTCGTCCGAGCTGATCCCCAAGAGCATGAGTAACGAGATTACCTTTACCTCTTGGACCGGACCCTACATGCGCAGCCAGATGCTGGGCTTTGTCAGGCCCTATGAGGCTGAACGGGGCACCAGGGTCTCGGTCGAGCACTATGCCGGCGGCATCGACGAGATCCGCGATCAGGTCGAATCGGCCAATGTCATCTGGGATGTGGTTGATCTGACACAAGCGGACTCCTTACGGGCATGCCAGGAAGGCTTGCTGGAGGATCTGTCCGGGATCGAACTTCCCGACGGCGTGGACGGAGTCGGCTTTCGAGAAGACTTTGTCGAAGGGGCGCTGAACGATTGCGGCGTCGGCGTCATCGTCTGGGCAACCGCCTATGCCTACAGCAACGCGGCATTCGACGATAAGGCGCCCTCCACGATTGCGGACTTCTTCGACACCAAGACCTATCCGGGTCCGCGTGCCATTCGCAACGACCCGACCGTGATCATGGAGTGGGCTCTGATCGCCGATGGCGTTCCCGCCGGCGAGGTCTATGGCCTCTTGGAGACCGAGGAGGGAATCGAGCGCGCGTTGGAAATGATGGACCAGATCAAGACGGGCCTGGTCCTTTGGGAGAACGGCCGGGAACCGGTACGCCTGCTCAATGGTGGTGAGGTGGTGATGAGCTCTATCTGGGCCACGACAGGTGCCACGGCATCGCGCGAAGAGGGTGCGGACTTCACCTTGGTTTGGGATGGCCGCGTGATCGAGCTGGATCTCTTCGGCATCCCCAAGGGTAGCCGCTACAAGGACCAGGCGATCGACTTCATTCGCTTTGCCAGCAGCTCTCAATCGCTGGCCAAGATGGTCGAACATCTACCGAACGGGCCGACGCGACAGTCCTCGCTCTCGCTACTCTCCGACGACGTCCTGGAGCAGCTGCCCAATGGGCCGTCCTATGACGACAAGGTCTCGATCTACTCAGACGCCACGTGGTGGGCAAAAAACCAAGCCCGGCTTGAAGAGGCCTTCGACGCCTGGGTAGCAGGCTCCACAAGAGAGGGTGCCGCCGGCACTGTCCGCTAATAAGAACAAGTATTAGGAGGGTTCGACTATGAGCGATGAAATTCATACGCCGCCAGAGAATCTCGTTTCAAAGTCCGGTTTCTTCGCCGGTTCCAATGCCATTATGGCCGTAGCCTCGATGATCATGATCGTCGGCTTCGTTGCCTTTACAGTCTCGGATGTGGAGTACTCGGGAGAACTATTCTCTCAAGCAAAAGACTACATCATCGGGTCGCTAGACTGGTTTTATGTCTTTGTCGTGACCGCAGCACTCCTCTTTGTCATTTGGTTGCTGGTCGGCCGTTACGGCGATGTCAAGCTTGGCAAAGACGACGACACCCCTGACTTTTCCACCTTCTCGTGGATCTGCATGCTGTTCAGCGCCGGGCTGGGCTCCGGTCTCATCTATTGGGGCGTCGCCGAGCCCATGTATCACATCCAGGGCAATCCCTTCGCCACGGCTGCGGGTGCGGAGGCCGGCAGCTTGGAAGCGGCCGCAATTGCGATCCGCATCACCAACTTCCACTGGGGTCTCCACGGCTGGGCGCTCTACGTTCTGGTCGGTCTCAGCCTGGCCTACTTCTCCTACCGCAAGGGCCTGCCGCTCTCGTTGCGTTCGGCACTATACCCCGTGCTGAAGCATCGGATTTATGGTCCTTGGGGTCACGCCGTCGACCTGATCGGCGTGTTCGGTACGATCTTCGGGCTGGCAACCTCGCTGGGTCTCGGCGTCGGGCCGATCGCGGCCGGTCTGGAGAAGCTGGGTTGGATGGACAACAACACCACCAATCTCTTGATCCTGATCGCGGCCATCACGGCGGCCGGCACCGCCTCTGCCGTCTCCGGGGTCGGCAAGGGCGTGCGCATCCTCAGTGAGTGCAACGTCTGGGCAAGTCTCTTCCTGCTGTTGCTGTTCCTTATCCTCGGTCCGACCGCATTCATCATGGGCATGGTGATCTCCGGTGCCGGCGAGTACTTTTGGAACGTGATCCCGATGGGTTTCTGGATCGACAACGAGCCGGATCGCCAGTGGCAGAGCTGGTGGACCATCTTCTACTGGGGTTGGTGGATCGCCTGGTGCCCCTTTGTCGGACTCTTCATTGCCCGCATCTCCAAGGGCCGCACCATCCGGCAGTTCTGCTACTGCGTCCTGCTGATCCCGACCACGGTCGTGATCATCTGGATGGGCGTCTTCGGCGGTGCCGCGGTGGGTGTCGACCTCTTCAACAATGCGGGCGTGGTCGATGCCGTCAACAACGACTACTCCAGTGGCGTGTTCGCCACCATTGCCGGGTTCGGTGTCGATTTTCTGGTGATCCCAATCACCATTTTGGTGACCGTCCTGCTGATCTCCTGGTTCGTGACCTCGTCCGATTCCGGCATCTTGGTCATGTGCACCATGTTGTCGATGGGCGACGAACATCCGCCGATCAAACTCAGGCTCTTCTGGGGTGTTACCTCCGGTGTGGTCGCCGGCGTGCTGCTGCTGGCTGGCGGTCTGAACGCCCTACAGACGGCTTCGATCGTCGCCGGTCTGCCGATCGCCATCATGTTGCTTCTGATGGGCTACGGGGTGGCGAAGACCTTGCGAGAAGACTTCCCCCTGCCGGACGTGGCGGACAAACGGGAGCTGGAGTACCTCAACCGCTAGGGAGGTGGACGGCCGCGATCGGGAGACCGCGGCCGTCAAACCACCCCAGTTGCAATCTTCTTCATCCCCATTTGGCACCTGTCCAAGCGGGGATGTTCTTATTTTGTTCGACAAAGCGAAGGACAGTGGTTAGGGTCGCTCCACCTTGCCCGCCACCCTGAACGCACCCCTCTGCCGCCATGCCGACCACCCAGAGCCTTTCCGTCAAACAGGCCCGCCGCATCGCACTCGGCGCGCAGGGATTCTGCGACCAGGCCGCCACAGGCGCCGTCGACAGGCGCCATCTCCGCCGCGTCTTGGAGCGCGTGAAGCTGCTACAGATCGACTCGGTCAACGTGCTGCAGCGCGCGCACTATCTGCCGCTCTTCTCGCGCCTGGGACCCTATGCGCGCAGCACGCTGGACAGCATGGCGCAAGGCCGCAAGCGGGAGTTCTTCGAGTATTGGGGGCATGAGGCCTCTTTCATACCGCTGGTCCATCACCCCTCTTTCCGCTGGCGCATGGAGGATGCGCGAAACGGCCGTGGCCTCTATTCCAGCCTCAACCGCTTTGCCGTCGAGCGCGCAGCACTGGTGGACGAGGTCTTTCGCCGGGTTCAGCAGGAGGGGCCGTTGGCTGCCAGCGAGATGGAGGGTGGTCGTGGCAGCGGCGGCTGGTGGGGTTGGAGTGCGACCAAGGAGGCACTGGAGCTGCTGTTCTGGCAGGGACGAATCACCGCATCCGCGCGGCGCAAGAGCTTCGAGCGGCTTTATGATCTGCCCGAACGTGTGCTGCCGGCCGAGATCCTGGCCTTGGAAACGCCGGAGCGCAGTGCCGCGCAGCAGCGTTTGATCATGATGGCGGCCGAGGCCATGGGAGTGGCCAGCGAAAGCGACATCAGAGCCTATTTTCGGCTACCCGTCGTTGAAACCCGCGAAAACCTGGCGGCTCTGGTCGAAGCGGGTTCCTTGGAGTGCGTTAGCGTCGCCGGTTGGAAGCAGCCAGGCTATCTGAACGCGGCCTGCAAACGCCCGCGGCGCTTCCCCGTCGCCACCCTGCTCTCGCCTTTCGACTCCCTGGTCTGGGACCGGGATCGCTGCGAGCGATTGTTCGGCTTTCGCTATCGCCTGGAGTTCTACACACCGGCCGAGAAGCGCACTTATGGCTATTACGTCATGCCCTTCCTGCTGGGCGAGGAACTGGTCGGACGAGTCGACGTGAAGGCAGATCGCGAGGGTCGGCGCCTGCTGGTCCTCGGCGCCTGGGCTGAAGCTGGCCAAGAGGAGGCAAGGCTCGTCGAGCCCTTGCTGGAAGCCCTGCGCCGCCTGACGGCTTGGCTTGGACTGAGAACCATCGCAGTGACCGGACCCGGCGCGCTCTCGGCCGCCTTGAGGCAATGCCTCAACTGATCTATTCAGCCGCGGTGCCGTTGCTCTCAAGGCTGCGGCGCAAGCGATCCTGGAAGTAGGCGACGCCGGCCTCGTGGCGTGGCGAGAGCGGGCCGGTCGCGAAGGCGCCGGAGGCATAGTTGGCCTGCGTCTCCTCACAGATCGAGAAGTCCTCGCGCACGACCTGGCAGTTCCCGGCAATGGTCTTGGCCCGCCCATCGGCACCGAGGTCGGAGAGGTCGGCGAAATAGAAGCGATAGATCAGCTCCGTGCGATCAGGCCCCAAAGGGTTGATCCGACTGGTGTTCATCCCCTCGGGATAGACAGAAAGCGTCCAGTTCGGCCAAGCCCAAAGCCAGGTGCCACCGTAGAAATAGTTGCCTTTCAATGGCGCCGACATGTGCACCAAGCCATCCGAGGCGGTCGTCTCGAAGGCCTCGAAATCGATCATCTTGCGAAAGCCCGGATGAATGCCCGGGATGTGATAGCCCTCGACGAAGTTATCAGTGTAGGTCTTCCAATTGCAGCGCATCACGAAGCGCTCTTCGGCAGCCAAGTGGAAGCTTTCGAGAGGATGGTCTGCAACCGCCGCCGGGAGCGCGCCGAGCTGTGTCTCCAAACTGCCTTCCGGCTCGATCGCGACGAAGAGCAGTCCGCGCCACTCGGCAACCGCTATCGGCTCCAGCGGGTAGTCCTCGCGCTTGAAGTCCGGGTCTTCCCCGAACCATGGCGCCTTCCTGAGCTTGCCCTCATGATCGTAGAGCCACAGGTGATAAGGGCAGCGCAGCAGATCGCAGCGCCCCTGGCCTTCCTGCAGCAACCGTGCACCGCGATGCCGGCAGACATTGTGAAAGCCGCGCAGAATTCCGTCGCGCCCTCGCAACACGAAGAGCTTCCAGCCGGCCACATCGACCGCCTGATAGGCGCCCGGCTCGGCCAAGGCCGCCACCGGTCCCAACAGCTGCCAGGTCCGCCGAAACACAGCTTGCCGCTCTGCTTCAAAGACAGCGGGGTCCACGTAAGCGCGGCTGTGGAGGGACGTGGTGAGGGTCATGGTGACAGAGGCGACACGACACTAATGTGCCTCCGCCCAAGAGTCCCCGACCCCCGCATCCGCGACCAGAGCGACGGAAAGGTCCAAGACCGGGGCCGGCGCTTCCTCCATGATCTTGCGAACCAGGGCGGAGGTCTCCTCCAACTCGGCCTCGGCGACCTCGAAGATCAGCTCGTCATGCACTTGCAGAAGAAGCTGAGCGCCGAGGCCCGCCTTCTCGAGCGCGCCGGGCAGGCGGATCATGGCGCGCTTGATGATGTCGGCGGCCGTGCCTTGGATCGGCGCGTTGATGGCGGCGCGCTCGGCAAAGGAACGCCGTGCGGGGTTCTTGTCCTTGATCGAGGGCGTGTGCACCTTGCGGCCGAACAAAGTTTCCACAAACCCCTGCTCGCGCGCTTGGGTCTTGGTGCGCTCCATGTAGTCGCGGATCTCGGGATAGCGTTCGAAGTAGGCCTGGATGTAGGCCTTGGCCTCGCCCTGCGGGATTCTGAGATTGTTGGCCAGGCCGTAGGGCGAGATGCCGTAAATGATCCCGAAGTTGATCGCCTTGGCTTTGCGCCGCGTCTCGGAATCCATCTCCTCCAAGGGCACGTCGAAGACCTGAGAGGCGGTCTTGGCGTGGATGTCCTGACCCTCGGCGAAGGCCTCCTTCAGCGCCGGCACGCCGGCCATCACGGCGGTCAGACGCAGCTCGATCTGGCTGTAGTCGACGCTGAGCAGGCGATGACCTTTTTCGGCGACGAAGGCTTCGCGAATGCGCCGTCCGGTTTCGGTGCGGATCGGAATGTTCTGTAGGTTGGGATCGGACGAGGAAAGCCGCCCGGTCGAGGCCACGGCCTGACTGTAGGAGGTGTGAACCCTGCCCGTCTCCGGATTGATCTGCTCTTGCAAGGCATCGGTGTAGGTTGACTTCAGCTTGGCCAGCTGCCGCCAGTCCAGCACCCGCGCGGGCATGTCGTGGCCTTGCGCTGCCAGGCTCTCCATCACGTCGGCCCCGGTGGCATAGGCCCCGGTCTTGGTCTTTTTCACCCCAGAGGAGTCGATTCCCATCTCGTCGAAGAGGATTTCGCCCAGCTGCTTTGGACTGCCGATGGAGAAGGGCCGGCCGGCCATCTGGTGGATCTCGGTTTCCAACTCGGCCAAACGGGCCTCGAAGGTGTCCGATAGCTCCTTCAGCTTGGCACGATCCACCTTGATACCACGGGTCTCCATGGCGGCCAGGATCGGCACCAGAGGCCGCTCCAGGGTCTCGTAGACACTTGTCACCCGCGCTGGAGAGAGGCGCGGTTTCAAGACCTCGTGCAGGCGCAGGGTCACGTCCGCGTCTTCGGCGGCATAGGTCAGCGCCTTGTCCAAGGGCACCTGGTCGAAGGTCACCTTCTTGCGGCCGCTACCGGCGACCTCGCTAAAGGGGATGGGGCGGTGGCCCAGATGCAGCTCCGACAGCTCGTCCATGCCGTGGCCGTGTGCTCCGCCGTCAAGCACATAGGACAGCAGCATGGTGTCGTCGATCGGCGCCACAGCAATGCCCTGGCGGGCCAAAACCAGCATGTCGTACTTGATGTTCTGTCCGACCTTTAGGATGCCGGGGTCTTCAAGGATCGGCTTCAGCTTTTCCATTGCCTGATCCATCGGGATCTGCTGCGGCACCTCGACGGTGAAATCCAGGGTCTCGCCGTCGGGCGCGAGCTTGCCGTGCTGCAAAGGGATGTAACAGCCCCGTCCACCGGGCAAAGCCAGCGAGACGCCGACCAGATCGACACGCAGCGCATCCAAACCGGTGGTCTCGGTGTCCACTGCAATGACCCCGGCGTCCTGCGCACCCGCCAGCCAGGGCTCCAAGTCCTCAAGCCTCTGGACCAGACTGTAACTCGTTTGATCGACCGGCGCCTCCTCGGCCGTCTCGCTCGAACCGCTGCCGTTCAGCTGCTCGGCCAGACGGGCGAGGACGGAGCGGAACTCATAGCGCTCCAAGAAACCGCGCAACTCGTCGCTGTCCGGGTCCTTGAGCGTAAAGCTATCCAAGTCGTGGTCGAGCGGCACATCGTCCTTCAAGGTCACCAAACGCTTGGAGATCCTGGCTTGCTCGGCAAACTCGATCAGATTCTGCCGGCGCTTGGGCTGCTTGATCTCCTCGGCCCGTTCCAGAAGGGTTTCCAGATCGCCATAGGTATCGATCAGTTGAGCAGCGGTCTTGATGCCGATACCGGGCACGCCAGGGACGTTGTCGACCGAATCGCCGGCCAGAGCCTGCACGTCGACCACCTTGTTCGGCGCAACTCCGAATTTTTCGGCCACCTCGTTCGGTCCGATCTGGCGCTGCTTCAAGGGGTCCATCATACCAACGCCCTGCCCGACCAGCTGCATCATGTCCTTGTCGGAGCTGACGATGGTCACTTCCCATCCGGCTTCACGCGCCTGACGGGCCAGGGTGGCGATAATGTCATCGGCCTCAAAGCCCTCCATCTCAAGGCAGGGCAGCGCGAAGGCCCTTGTAGCCTCGCGGATCATCTGGAACTGCGGCACCAAATCTTCCGGCGGGTCCGGCCGCTGGGCCTTGTAGTCGCCGTAGATCTCGTTACGAAACGACTTCGAGGAGGCATCGAAGATCACTGCCAAGCCGTCGCATTCGCTGTCGCGCAACAGCTTGATCAGCATGTTGGTGAAGCCAAAGGCTGCGTTGGTCGGAATGCCGCTGGAAGTCGAACGCGGCGGAATCGCGAAATAGGCCCGGAAAATGTATCCCGAGCCGTCCACCAAATAGAGGTGCTTGGCCGCCTCTGCCACCGCTTCACTCATGGCTGTGCTTGCCTTACGACTTGGTGCGCAGGACGAAGCGCCGATCGCAGTACCCGCACTCGACCCAGCCGCGGCCCTTCATGTTGAGCCACACCTTGGGGTGGCCGAGCGCACCGCCGCCGCCGTCGCAGGCGACGATCTCTGTATCGACCTCGATCACCTCGGGCGCTTCTGCGTCTAGGGGTGCATCGTTCTGTGCCATGGCGCCAGCCTTCTTCTACAGGATCTCCAAGGGCCGGATCATAGCGCGCGGCGAGCAGCATTCAACGAAGGCTTTGGACGCAGCGGCGGAATTCCTGACAACAACGCTGATCGCTTGCCCTTGGACGGCAGGCTCGCCACTTTATGCCGGCCCCGCAGGATCGACCGAAGGACAACTAGCAAGGCAATGAGTGTGAGCAAGGTAGGAAAAGCCGAGCAGGTCGTCGACCTGCCGGAGAGTGCGGTCGCCCTTCAGGGCTTGACCAAGACCTATGGCCGCGGGCGCAGTGGCGGCAAGCAGGCGCTGAAGGGCATCGATCTTGAGATACCGCGCGGCAGCCTCTTCGGCCTCCTGGGGCCTAACGGCGCCGGCAAGTCCACCCTGATCAACATTCTGGCCGGCCTGGTCATCAAGAGCGGCGGCACGGCGACGATCTGGGGCTTTGATATCGACCGCCAGGCCCGCCAAGCCCGCGCTGCAATCGGTGTTGTGCCGCAGGAGTTGAACATCGATCCCTTCTTCACGCCGCGCGCGCTCTTGGAACTGCAGGCAGGACTCTATGGCGTGCCGCCCTCGGAGCGGCGCACCATGCCCCTCCTGACCTCGCTCGGCCTCGCCGACAAGGCGGAGGCCTACGCCCGAACGCTTTCCGGTGGCATGCGACGGCGCCTTATGGTGGCCAAAGCCATGGTCCACAATCCGCCGGTCCTGGTGCTGGACGAGCCCACCGCCGGTGTCGACGTGGAGTTGCGCCAACAGCTCTGGAGCGAGGTTAGAAAACTCAACGAGCTGGGCGTGACGGTGCTCTTGACGACCCACTATCTGGAGGAGGCGGAGAAGCTCTGCGACCGCATCGCCATTATCAACCATGGTGAACTGATCGCCTGCGACAGCACTACGGCTCTGCTCGACAGGCTGGACACCAAAGAGGTATCGGTGCTGATCGACCGCAATCTGGACGCCGTGCCCAAGGCGCTTGGGGATTACCGTGTCGAGTTGATTGGGAAGCGGCGTCTGCGCTTTCACTATCAGACCAGCCGCAGCCCGCTGGCTGGCATCCTGGCAACCCTCTCTGCCCTGGGATTGGGCGTGGTCGATGTCTCCACCAGTGAGCCCGACCTCGAAGACCTCTTCCTACAGCTCACCCGCAACTGACGCGATGCGGGCTTTGCTTCGAACCTTTGCGATCCTGGCCGGCAGCGCGCTCGCCGCTTGTGCGCCCAAGATCGCTCCGCCGGGACCCGAACTCGGCCAACCCACGATCGCGGCGGGCACGCACGACGAGGTGGCGATTTACAAGACCTATGACGGCTACGAGACCAATCTGCGCCAATGGCTGCCGAGCGGGCCGCCGGATGTCTTGATCTTAGCTCTCCATGGTTTCAACGACCACTCGACCTTTATCGCACCGGCCGCCGAGATCTGGCAGCAGCGCGGCATCGCTACCTTCGCCTACGATCAGCGCGGCTTTGGCGAAGGGCCCAATCGTGGCATCTGGGCCGGGGCAGAGGCCTTGGCCGAGGACGGCCGCGCGCTGCTACGCCTGCTCCAACAGCGCTATCCGCAGACCCCGCTGTTCCTGCTGGGCGAGTCGATGGGCGGTGCCGTCGCGATCGCTGCCATGACCGGCCGCGATGCACCGGATGTCGCGGGCATTGTCCTTGCGGCACCCGCAGTGCGCAGCAGGGCCACCTTGCCCTGGAGCTATCGGGCCAGCCTCTATCTGGTGAGCCACAGCCTGCCATGGCTCGCCTTGAAGCCAAGCGGCGTGCCGGTACAGGCCTCAGACAATATCGAAGCTCTGCGCGCACTCGGACAGGATCCTCTGGTGATCAAGCGCACCCGCATGGACAGTGTGCGCGGCCTGGTGGACCTCATGGACTTGGCCCAAGAGCGCGCCGTGATCCTGGACGAGCCTATGTTGCTGCTGGTCGGCGAGAAGGACGAGCTGATCCCGCTCGAGGCGGTTGAGCTCTTCTGGTCCCGCCTGCCCGAAGCAGCAGAAGGACAGCGCCGCGCCACCTATCCCGAAGGTTGGCACCTGCTGTTCAAGGACCTGCAGGCCGAGCAGGTGATCGAGGACGTGGCGACCTGGGTGAAGGCGCCCGATGGGCCCTTGCCCTCCGGCGCCGACGAGAAAGTGGCCCCGAACAGGCAAGCAGGAGACAGCTAAGCCGCTCAGCGACCGTCTGAAAATGCACGCCACCAGCCCGTACCCTCGCTCTGCCAGGCTGCTCTCATGGTCCATGGGTGCGGGCTGGTGGCGCCATAAGAATGGGCAGGCCCATTCTCTGACAGAGGACGGTCAGCTCTCCGCCGAGAGCCGAGCAATGGTGTTGCTGGTGGAATGTCCTGGCGAGAGTTCGGCCAGCAGGATCTCGCCGCCATAGCTCTGCACCAGGTCGGCGCCCACAACCTCGTCGACCGTATAGTCCGCACCCTTGACCAGAAGCTCCGGCTTTAGTGCGCGGATCAAGCGCTCGGGCGTATCCTCCTCGAAGATCACCACGCCGTCGACGCTGGCCAGAGAAGAAAGCACCGTGGCACGAGCCACCTCGCTTTGCACCGGCCGCTTTGGTCCCTTCAAGCGCTTGACCGACTCATCGCTGTTCAGCCCGACGATCAGGCGGTGGCAGCGTGCGCTGGCCTGCGCCAAAAGAGAGATGTGGCCCGGGTGCAGCAGGTCAAAGCAGCCATTGGTGAAGCCGATCCGCAATCCGGCCTGACGCCAACGGTGGATCTTGGCACGCGCCTCGTTCAGACCCATCAGCTTGCTGCCAGCGGTCATGAATTCCTGCGCGTGCAGGGTTTGCATGATCTCGTCCGGCGTCGTGACGGCGGTGCCCACCTTGCCGACCACGATGCCGGCCGCCACGTTGGCCAACCGCGCCGCATCGAAGGTCGAGAGCCCACCGGCCATACCGGCAGCCAAGGTCGCCACCACGGTATCGCCGGCACCGGAAACATCGAAGACCTCCTGCGCGCGCGCATCCAAGTGACGCGGTCCCTCTTCTTCGTAGAGGGTCATCCCCTGCTCGCTGCGGGTGGCCAAGACCGAAGCGATGCCGCAGGCCTTCGAGACCAGGCGAGCTGCCGCCACCACCTCGTCATCGTTGCTGACCGGAAGGCCGCTGGCCTCCGCAAGCTCGCGGCGGTTGGGAGTAACGATATCCGCACCGCGGTAGCGGCCGAAGTCGCGCCCCTTGGGATCAACGACGATCGCGCAGCCGCGCTGCTTGGCCGCCGCGACCAGAGCCTGGATCGTGGCCGGCCCCAAGACCCCCTTGCCATAGTCGGAGAGGACCATGACTTTGGCCTCCTCCATGTGCTGCTCCGCCGAGCTCACCAGAGCATAGGCGAGCGCTGTCGAGAGCTGCCGGGAGGTGCCGCGATCGACCCGCAAGAGCTGCTGATGCAGGGCGACATGCCGTTCTTTGATGGTGTTGGAGCGACTGCGATCCAACAAGAGATGGCCCAGGTCGCCGGTGGCCTCGCTGACCAGCTGCTGCAGCTGCTGTCCGGCGGAATCGTCACCGATGACCGAAATGAAGGCGGGACGGGCGCCGAGGCCGGCCAGGTTGCGGACCACATTGCCCGCACCGCCTAGCATGACGTCTTCCCGCTCCACATGCATGACCGGGATCGGCGCTTCGGGCGAGATACGCTCCACCCGACCGTGCACGAAGCGATCCAGCATGATATCGCCGATGACCAGCACACGGGTGCCACGCACCTTTTCCAGGGCTTCGCTCAGATCCGTCGCGTCATCCATTGCCATAGCTACGCTTCCTTAACGTTTCTTCTTCTGACCCGCCTAATCGACCTCGACCAAGCCCAAACCTTGTTCCAGGGCGGCGCAAAGCAGATGGCCCAAGGTGATGTGCATCTCTTGGATATGCGCCGTTATCCGACTGGGCACGACCAGCAAAACATCGCAGAGATCCGCCATCCGGCCGCCGTCGCGACCGGCGAAGCCCACCGTCACCAGGTCGCGTTTGCGGGCTGCCTCCAACGCCAGCAGGACATTCTTGGAATTGCCGGACGTCGAGATGCCGATCGCCATGTCGCCTTTGCGCCCCAAGGCCTCCACCTGACGCGCAAAGAGCTGATCGAAGCCCATGTCGTTGCCGATCGCCGTTAGTGCGGAGGTGTCGGTGGTCAGCGCGATGGCCGGAATCGAGGGGCGATCGGTGATGAAACGCACGGTCAACTCTGTCGCCAAGTGCTGCGCATCGCTGGCCGAGCCGCCATTGCCGAAAAACAGCAGCTTGCCGCCACTTCGCACGCAGCCGAGCGCCGCTTCGCTCAGTTTGGCAAAGTCAGGGCCCAAAGCTGCACGGGTCCGGGCAGCGACATTCAGATGCTCGCTGAGGGCGGCAGCGAAGAGTCGGTCGCTGTCGAATACCGTCATGGCGCAATCCTTCACCTGTGGCTCGCTCGAAGATGCTGGGATAGATCGCATCGACCGCAAAGTCCCGCAAGGGGGCACTCGCCAAAGCGCCTCACACCTGAAGAAAGCGCTGCCGGTCCTCCTCTAGGACCAAGGCCGTCAGTTGGCCGCCGTAGACCGCGCCGGTATCGATCCCGATGCGGTTGGCCTGCACCTCCGGTTCCCAACAGGGCGTATGGCCATGCACGATGACCTTGCCATGGTCACGCTCCGACAAAAGGAAACTGTCGCGGATCCACAGAAGATCTTCCTCTGCCTGATAGCTAAGGCCGACTCCGGGCCGGACCCCGGCGTGGCAAAAATAGTAGCTTCCCGCAGTGTAGTAGAGTGGCAGTCTGGAGAGAAATTGGCGGTGCGCCTTCGGCACCAGCTCGCGTAGGGCGCGCGGCAAGCAGGCATAGAGCTTGCCATGCTTCATCATGAGATCGACGTCGATGCCGTAGGAGCGGCAGGTCTCGGCGCCGCCGTTCGCCAACCAGATTGCTATCGAACGACTGTCCTCGAAGGCCCGCAGGAAGAGGTCTTCGTGATTGCCCTTCAGGCAGAGCAGGCGGCAGTCGTTGGCAAGCCGGTCGCGTTCGATCCCACCCAAGAGGCGCTGAACGACACCGGCCGGGTTGTCACCGCGGTCGACATAGTCGCCAAGGAAAAGCAGCAGAGTCTCACCCCGCCAGCCGCGGAGATCGCCCCTGATTTCGTCCAAGAGGGCTTCCAGCAGATCGACACAGCCGTGGACGTCGCCGATCGCATAGATCCTCCGGCCTGTCTGAAGAGCGGCCCGCACGCTACCTCCCCACGACGAACACCACGTTGCGGCGAACCTCGCTCACCGCTTCGCAACCGACCCTTCGGTCATCACAGAAGACCGTCGGAATGAGTACGCGCGCACCAGATCTCGACGACTTTCATTGGTCAGCCGCCAGCGTGCGTGCTATGAACCACTTGGGTGTTGATTGGCTCAAGCTCGACCGGTGAGGCGAATTTTGGCATTCATGCGACGCATGGCTGATGCGCTTGCGCCCGATGGAGGTGAGGCAATCTCTTGTAGAATAAAGCGGTACTTAGGATGAGAAGGCTCGCGGGATAGGACTGCCGCGCGTAGAATTCGCGTCACCGCCATGGAACCGACAACAAGTTTTGATGTTGCGTGCGCCCTGGCAACGGATGCCGTCTGTTTAGAGGAAGATGCGCCCTGACTAGTTTGCAACCGAGCGACGCCGAAGAAGCCGAGGCGCCGCCGACCCCGGCTCCGGCCAAGAGCAAGGCCTTGGCTCCGCAGATGCCGGACTCGGTGGTGCGTTGCCTTGCGCGCGTCAGTATCGAGTTCGGACGCCCGGTCGACGAGACAGAGGTGCGCGGCCTGGCACCGCTTGCGCCGGGCGGGATGACCGTCGATCAGACCTGCCGCGTTGCCGAGCGCATGGGCTACTTTACCCGCCGCGAAGGCAAGGTCGATGCCGAGGTGCTGGCGGAGATGCCGGCACCAATTCTCTTGTTTGGGCGGCGTCCCAACTCCGCCCGCCTGGTCTTGGGCCACGAGGAAGAGGGCCTGCTTGTCTATGACGGCGCCCTCGACGAGACGGTCGTCTTACCGGCCAGTGCATTAGCCGCCTCCTCGCTTGAGGCGGTCATGCTGAAGTCCAAACCGCCAAGCCACGCCGAACAGCCGAGCTGGTGGAAGCTGGCAAACAAGCGTGTGCGCAGCGTTATCTGGGAGATCATTCTCTGTTCCTCGGCGATCAACATCTTGGCGCTGGCCATGCCCTTCTTCGCCATGACCGTCTTCAACAAGGTGGTCGGGCAAGAGGCCGTGGATACCTTGGCCATTCTGGTCGTCGGCATGGTCATGGTCTTTACCTTCGAGGGCTTGCTCAGGGCCTTGCGGGGCTACGTTTCCTCGCATACCGGCGCGCGCATGGATGCGTTGCTGGGCGGCGAGGTCATGCACCACTTCTTACGTATCCCCTATAGCCAATTCGAGAAGCAGTCTGCCGGCACCATGGTAGAGCGTATCCGCCAGCTGGATACGGTGCGCGCCTTCTTCACCGGACAGATGCCGATCCACATCGTGGACCTGGCCTTCATCGTGCTCTTCCTGCTGGTGCTCTTCTTCATCCAGCCGGTCATCGCCTACATCGTCATGGGTGCTGCCCCGCTGCTTGTCGGCGTGGCAGCGCTGATGCACAAGAAGCAGATGGAGCTGGTCAGCGAGACCTTCCAGGCACAGGCAGCCAAGGCCTCGTTGCTGAACGAGACGGTCAACAACTCGCTCACCGTAAAGTCGCTGTCTTTGGAGTCCGAGATCGAGCGGCGCTGGGAATCGCGGGTCGCCAGTGCGGCCTGGACCTCCTACCGCTCGGGCAATCTGGCAAGCATCTCGCAGGCGGCCGGTCACATTCTGCAGCTCTTGACCACCATGACACTGCTTGCCGTCGGCGCACTTCTGGTGATCGATGGCGAGATGTCTCTTGGTGCGCTGATTGCCGGCAACATGCTGGCCAGCCGCGTGCTCATGCCGCTGCGCCAGGTGGCCTCTGCTTGGCATCAGGTGACCCAAGTGCGCGATGCCTTCCGGCGTATCAACGAGATCATGGACGAGCCGGCAGAGCCCGAACCCGGCACCAACAGCCTGCTGCCGGACCTGCGCGGCAAGATCAAGGTCGACAAGGTCTCCTACACGCACGAGCCGGACCTACCAGCGGTCTTGAAAGACGTGTCGCTGACGGTGCCGCCCGGCACCATGCTGGCGATCATCGGCCCCTCGGGCTCGGGCAAGTCGACCCTGGCCAAGTGCATTCAAGGACTCTACCCGCCGACGTCGGGCCGCGTGGTGATCGACGGCACCGATGTGCAGCACATGTCGCTCGCAGCACTGCGCCAGCAGATCGGCGTGGTGCCGCAAGACAGTCAACTCTTCGCCGGTACGGTACGCGAGAACATCTCCATGGGCGGCTTCCAACGCTTCCCGGAGCGCGTTTCCGCCGTGGCCAAGTTCGTCGGCGCACACGAGTTCATCCAGCGCCTGCCGAAGGGCTATGAGACCATGCTGAGCGAGCGCGGTGTCGGCCTCTCCAACGGTCAACGACAGTTGATTTGTATTGCGCGCGCCCTGATCCGAAATCCGCGTATTCTGATCCTGGACGAAGCCACCAGCGATCTGGACCCGGTCGCGGAGGACTTTTTCCTGCGCAATCTGCGCCGCGCCGCGCGCGGCCGGACCGTCGTGATGGTGACCCACAGGCTGGCGCCGTTGTCGATCGTCGACCAGGTAGCCTTGGTGATCGATGGCCAAATCGAGAAGCTGGGACCGCCCAAGGAGGTCATCAGCTACGCCAAGACCCGCATGGCGGAAGTTGCACGCCCGAGCTGACCGCCTATCTCTAGAGACTAGGCTGCGGCCCGCGCAGAGCGGAGAAACGTTACGATGAAAGTGCCCGTTCCCTTCCAGGCGAAGACGCCGGCGGTGCCGCAGAAGCGGCTGCCGGATGAGATGTCCAAGAAGTCGCGTAAACGTTTCTCGGACTTTCTGCCGGAGACTCAGGCGATCGTCGAGCGGCCGCATTCGCCCTTCGCGCGCACCATCATGTTCGTGCTGATCGGATTGGTGGCCAGCCTGATTACCTACATCTCGCTGGCCGAGGTCGATCAAGTCGCGACGGCGTCCGGCGTTGTCCGACCGGACGGTCGGGTGAAGGTAGTGAACCACCCGGAAGGCGGCCGCGTTACCGCGATCATGGTGCGCGACGGCGATCAGGTGAAGCAGGGCGACGTGCTCATGGCACTCGACCCCAACATCATGAACGAGGAGGTCGACAAGCGGCGCGATCAATACATCGCCGTTTCCATGGACGTGGAGCGTCTTCGCGCCGAGGCCGAGGGCCGTTCGCCCTCCTTCAATCCAGAACTGGTGGCTGAGCGGCCGGACTTGGCAGCCGCACAGACGAATCTCTATCAAGCACGGACCGCCGCGATCAACAGTCGGAAAGCCTCTGCCGAACAGGTTGTGAGCCAGCGGACCTTCATGGTGAAGACCCTGGAGAGCCGACTGAGGAAGGCCAGACGCAGCTACGAGCTGATGGACGAACAGGTCACGAAGCTCTCTACCCTGCGTGACAAGGGTCATTTCCCGGAACTGCAGTTCATCGGCGCACAGCGCCAGCTGAATGATGCGGAAGGCGAGTGGCTCGAAACACAGAGTCAGCTGGAGGAGTCGCGCTCCGCCTTAGCGGAGGCGAAGCAGTCCCTACAGTCGATTCAAAGCGACAATGATTCCCAGGTGAAGCAGGAGCTGTCGCAGGCACTGATTCGCTTCGACCAGCTGCAGTCGGAGTTGGATCAAAGCAATTTGGCCCTGGGCAACCTGGTGATCACCGCCCCCGCCGATGGCATCGTGCAAGAGTTGGCGGTGAACAACATCGGCCAATCGGTCGCGCCCAATCAGGAGCTGATGCGCCTGGTGCCGACCAGCGACACCCTGATCATCGAAGCCAAGCTTAGCAACGACGACATCAGCTTCGTTTCGATTGGCCAGGAAGCACGCGTCAAGGTCGCGACATACAACTACATCCGTTACGGCACCTTGGCCGGCAAGGTGGCGCGCATCTCTCCCGACGCGGTAGAGGACGAGAAGACCGGCAAGATGCTGTTCAATGTCTGGGTGCGAACCGACAACAACTACATGGGCGTCGTGCCCGATCAGTACCCGGTTTCGCCCGGGATGACGGCAACGGTCGACCTTGTCACCGGCAAGCGCACCATTCTCTCGTTCCTGACCGACAAGCTACGTCGGACCGCACTCGGCGCTTTCGACGAGCGCTAGCCGGCCTCGCCGTTTTGGCGCTAGTGCTCCGATCAGGTTGGGGACACCTAATCAGGCGAGATGGGACCTAGAGCAGATAGCCATTGGGTGGATTCACCTGATCGCTAACTGCTCTATGTTTCAACCTGTCGAGCAGGAGAGATGCGTTCAATTTGACAAACTGATCTGGCTGTTCTCGGAGCTCTGCTCTCTTGGAGAAGCGCAGCGTCGTTTCTCCTTTGTTGTGGAAAAATGAACCTTTCCGAGTCCAGCGCGACCTTGTTCACGGATCAAATCCATGAACAGAGCGACGAAAAGCCAAACTAGATCAATAGATTACTTGATCAGTGTCGAAAATCAGCCAGAACTAAGGCGGAATCTAGGCGAAATCCCTTGCGTTTCCTTGAGTTAAACGCTAATACAGAATGCACGGGTCAGTTAGGAATAAGTTACCTAAGACTGTAAAATGTATATGGTATTGGGTTATGCCACCTTCAACATTGAGTAATGTACGAGGGTGGGTGAGTTCTTGTAAGCTCCACACAAGACCAATACCGTCTGAAAGTGCCGTCTGATCAACAATGTACGGCGAATTGTGGACACCAGAAGGCGGGCCTTAAGGTCAGCTAGACGGTTGGACCGGTCGCCATCTGCACCTCAGGTGGCTGTAGCGCATAGGGGGACTGAAGCGAACAATCGACGGAGGAAACGATGTTTGGAAACAGGAACGAGGATAGAAAGACGGCAGAGACCATCTCAAGCGACGACCTGCAAGAGTATGCCGGAGCATGGTCCGAAGCAGAGCAAACAAAGCTCTGGGCAGAAGAGCAAATCAAGGCTCTTGTTCCGCCTGGTTTCCAGTTACATGTGGGATCCTACATGATCTCTCGCGAGAACGACTCGATTCACATTTCACCCAGTCAGTAGGAAAAGGAATTCAGCCAAAAGAGGCAGGTCGCGAACCCCTGGAGACAAGCTTCGCGACCTGGACGCTTTAGCTTAGGTGGGCCGCCACACTCACACGCGAGTGAGGCGGTGCGCATTGTCTCTCAGCCGTCGCGGCGAGAGGTTGTGATACTCGACACGCCAGGCATGGCTCTGATTGGGATCGTGGCTGCCGATCGGGCCCGGAACATGGTCGATCCGGGTGAGCGAACAGTTGTCGACGACCAATCTCAAGGCGTGCTCGGGATGCAGACCGAGCGCCACCGCCAGAGCTGCACGGATCGTGCCGCCATGGGTCACGGCAACGATATCGCGCCCCTTATGCTCGACTGAGAGTGCATAGATCTTGTCGCGCACACGATCCATCAGATGGACAAAGGATTCGCCGCCCGGCGGTGCAGCTTCGGCCGGCGCCAGCCAAAAGCGATGCCAGTGCCCTAGGTCGCCGTTGCGGACATCCTCATAGGAGCGGCCCTGCCAATCGCCGAAGTGCTGTTCCATCAACTCCGGATAGGCAATGGGTTGCGCCGTGGGCTGGCTCATCCTTTCACGAACCGCCTCGGCGGTTTGAATGGTGCGCAGCAGGGTAGAGGTGACCCAGACAGCGTCTCTTGGCATGAGCCCTGCCAAGGCCTCAAAGGTCGAGGGATCGTCAACATCGCAAGGATGATCGCATTGTCCGTAGAGGCGGCCCTGATTTGCGGTCACGGGCGCATGGCGGATCCACCACCAGCGGGTCTCGGTCATCTCTAGCTGCTCTCTCAAAGTTGGAGCAGATCCCGCAGAGTTGGGGCCAACCGCTGCTGGGGATCGGCGTCAGAAAGGTGATCCCTTCTCAAGGAAGGAGGAGGACGGCAGACAGCAAGACGGCGATTTCCCCAGCCTGCTCAAGACCGCCCAAGACATCACCGGTATAGCCGCCAATCTGCCGCAGCGCCAATGCCCTGACCGCAAGGAAGCTACCCCCCAGCAGAAGGACAGCCAACAGAAGGAGGTCCAAACTGCCGTCAAATAGGAGAGCGCCCGGCAGCAAAGCAGCCAGACCGAGCATCAGAGCCACAGCTGCCGTTCCGGCATCTGGACGACCCGCCGAGGCCGATTGCCCCTCGCGGCGGGCCAAAGGCGTGAACCGCATAAAGAGAGGCAACGGCGCGCGTGCACAGCTATGGGCGGCAAGCAAGCCAATCGCCAGCTGCAGGGAACCAGCCTCTGCCAAGGCTGCCAAGGCGGCGGCTCTGATCAACAAGCTCACGATCAGTGCAACCGCGCCATAGCTTCCCAGACGGCTGTCGCGCATAATCTCCAACCGCCGTTCGCGAGTCCAACCACCAGCAAAGCCATCGGCCATGTCGGCCAAGCCGTCTTCGTGCAGTGCGCCGGTCAGCAGCATTCCAATCGCAAGCGCCAGCACTGCGACGATCCAAGGCGTCAGGCCGAGCCAAAGCAATAGCAGCGCGATCCCGGCAGTGATGAGGCCGAGAAGAAGACCGATCAGAGGAAAGCACCAGACGGCCGGGGCCAGGGCGGCCTCGCCCTCCTCTCTCCCGAGGCGCAACGGCAGGCGGGTCAGGAAGACCAGGCAGAGCCGACAGTGCGAAACAGGGTTGGCGGACACGACGTTCCTCTATTGGCGAGTGGTAGTCCGGCAAGCTCTGACCGCTCGGCGCGGCGCATTCAAGGGGGATTGCGCAGACGAGGCTTTTTAAGTAGCTGCTAGCCGGAGTGAGGCCGTCGTCTCTCGGGCTGGGCATTCCTTGCCGCGGCAAACTTCGACACTGCGGGTCGGCACGGTCGTCGATCCACCCCTAAGGAGCGGATACGCTGATGAGCGATGCAGAAACACCATCCAGCCTGGACGAGATTCGCTTGCTGCTGCGCGACCTGCCTTCTGCCGACCTGGGCGCAAAGCGGGCAGTCGAAGAGCGCCAACTGGAGCTTCTGAAACCGCGCGGTGCACTTGGTAAACTAGAAGAATTGGCGGCTTGGCTGGCAAGCTGGCAGCGACGGGACGATCCGCATATGGCACGACCGCGGATCGCCGTCTTTGCCGGCAATCACGGCGTCGCCGATCAAGGTGTCTCTGCTTTTCCCGCCAGCGTCACCGCACAGATGGTACAGGCCTTCATCGCCGGACAAGCAGCCATCAACCAGCTTTCCGCCCTCGCTGACGCCGACCTGAGGATCTACGAGCTCGCCCTCGACCAGCCGACCGCCGACATCAGCTTGGGGCCGGCGATGAGCGAAGAGGATGCGGTGCGCGCCATCGCCTACGGCATGATGGCCGTGGAAGAGGGCTTCGACTGCATGGCTTTGGGGGAGATGGGGATCGCCAACACCACGGCGGCTTCCGCCCTTTCTGCCGGCCTCTTCGGTGGCAATGGCTCCGAATGGGCAGGTCCCGGCACCGGTGTGGCCGGCGAGGCCCTGGCCAACAAGGCAGCAGTGATCGACCGCGCGCTGGCGGCCAACGCAGACGCGCTGGAGGATCCTCTGACGACCCTCACCGCCTTAGGGGGATTCGAGTTCTGTGCGATCCTGGGCGCCGTCATCGCCTGCCGCCTGGCCCGCACGCCCGTGATCCTGGATGGTTTCGCCTGCACCGCGGCTGCAAGTGTGCTCCATGCCATTCGACCAGACCTGCTGGACCACTGCCTGGTCGCCCATGTCTCGGCCGAACCTGGACATAGCCGGCTGCTGTCCGCAATTGGCAAGGAGGCTCTGGTCGATTTCGATATGCGCTTGGGCGAAGCCTCCGGCGCTGCACTGGTGCTACCGATACTGAAGGCGGCCTGCGCCTGCAACAACGGCATGGCCACATTCACAGAGGCGGGCCTAGGCTAACCTACGCCTCATCCCTATCGGTCAACGTTTATGACTAAGAGATCCAGCAGCGGCAATCTCATCGCAGTTATCCAAACGGAGGCGTAGCGCCTCTGCAAGCTCCTTGCGTTGGAAGGGTTTTCTGAGAAAGGTCATATTCGAAGCTAAGCCTCTGGGATCGAAGACATTGCCGGACATCAAAATGATCTTGATGTCTGGCTGCAACTGCTCGACTTCCTTGGCGAAATCGACGCCGCCAAGCCCGCCGGGAAGCAGGACATCTGACAACAGCAAGTCGATGGGCTCTTCGGCCACCAAGAGAGAGCGCGCTTCGGACGCCCGGCTGGCCGACAAGACCCGATAACCAAGATTTCCCAGTGTCCTGGCGGTCAAGAGGCGCAGATCCTCGTCATCCTCGAGCAAGAGGATCGTCTCGCTGCGACCCCGCGGCAAGGTTGCCGGCTTCGCGCTGACCCGCTGGCACTCTTCGGCGGCCGCTTGTGGCAGGAAGAGCGAAATCGTCGTGCCCTCGCCTTCTCGGCTGTGGCAGGTCACCCAACCACCGGACTGCTTGGCAAAGCCATAGACCATGGCCAGGCCGAGGCCGCTGCCTTTGCCGGTCTCCTTTGTCGTGTAGAAGGGTTCGAAGGCCCGTCGCCGCGTTTCGGGCGACATTCCGCAGCCATCGTCGGCAACTTTGAGAAGCACGAAAGCGCGGCCCTGCCCGCCGAGCCTGAAGGGTGCTCTCTTGCACGTAATCGTCAAGGTCCCCTCAGCGGGCATGGCATCGCGGGCATTGAGCGCCAAGTTCAGCAGCGCCAACTCGACCTGACCTGGATCGGCCAGGGCACAAACAGGCTCGGGCGGGGTCCTGCGTAGAATTCGAACGCCCGGGCCCAGGGTACGAGACAGCAGCGCGCTCGTACGCTCCATCAGTGCTCCTAGGTCGAAAACGACCGGATTCAGAGTCTGTTTCCGGGCAAAGGCCAAAAGCGAGTGGGTGAGTTCGGCACCGCGGGCGCTGGCATGCAGGATGGGTTGAATCAGGCTGCGGCTTCCGCCCACCTCCTCCACCAAGAGCTCGGCATTGCCTTGAATAACCGCAAGAAGGTTGTTGAAGTCGTGGGCAATCCCACCGGTCAAACGCCCAACCGCCTCCATCTTCTGGCCACTGGCCAGTCGTGTCTGAAACTGCTTTTGCTCAGTGATGTCGGTCGTGATGCTGCAGCTGCCCATGGTCTGACCACCGCCGTCGGTCAGAGGAAATCGAGCAACCACCAGATTCTTCAGCCCGTCTTGCGTCTGGCCGCTAATCTCCCTTTGCAGCGGCACACCGGTCTCAAGCACCTGGCATTCGTCGGCTTGAACCCTCGCCTTGGCATCGCTTTCCTCGGCGCGCAGCAGCCAACGCCTCTTGCTGGCCGCCAGCTCGCTGCCCAAACGGTCACGCAGGACGATCTCGACCGGAGCATTGTCCAGGATCGTCGTCAGCCAGGCATTGCGCAGCTGCAGCTCGCTCTCGGTCCGCTCGCGTTCCTCTATCTCCGCCTTCAGGGATTGGTTCGCTGCGGTCAGAGCGCGAGTGCGCTCCACAACACGTTCCTCGAGACGCTCTTTGGCGTCAGCCAGCCGAGCCTTGGACTTGACGTGATCGTCGATGTCCTCCTCGGACAAGACCAGAACGACCTGCCCGGTAATGGGATCGCGCCCGCGCCTGGCAGTTACGCGATGCCAACGCACGCCATTGAAGGTCTCAACCCTGATTTCTTGCTGAACCTCATGATCCTCACGCGCTGCCTGCAGCAGCGCCGCTGCCGTCCCTTCCTGCGCAGTTCGCGCCGTCAGCGCCGAGACCTGCTCGACCAGACCCAGCCGCGTTGCGCCATAGCAAAGAGCAGAGGCCGTGTTCTGCGAAAGCAGCGCGCCAGAGAGGCTGAAGGTCGAGATCATCAGTGGCGAGTTTTTTGCTGCCTCCAAGAGGCGCAAGGCCTCTGGGTCTTGCGAGAAGTCGAGCGGATAGGAGGCTTCGAAGAGAATGGCGCGACGCCCCTCGTCGATCCACACCGGAGCGATATCGGCAATAATTGTGGTTGGCTGTCCCGCAGGATACAGCGTCCAACACTCCTGAAAGCGCGCGCCCTTCACGCCTGTCGTTACCATCTGTCGCAGACGCTCGCGGACAATTTGGGAGTCGCTTGAGAAATCCTTGTCCTGAAAGGCGGCAAGGTCCTCTGTATTCCAGAAGCTCAGGGCACTGGCATTGCCCCACCACATGGCATGCAGATCGACATCGAATATCCAAACCGGGCGCACCAGCAAATCGTAGCTCTGCAGATCCTGGTGATCTTTGAACCACGGCCACCCGTGAGGTCTTCCGTCCATAGTGAAAAATGTCCTGAGTACTGCCCAGCCTTTTCCGCAACTTGGCACGACGCAGCGCTGTACGGAAGCCCCGGACCGTCGGGACGAGCCTGGATTAGGCACCTGCGACCATAATCCAGCGGAAACAATTTGTCATTACAGTTGATTGTCGAGGCGAAGTCTGCATAGGATCTCTTCACCCGGCCTTGAACGACGGCAGCAAAAGAGATCGTCGAGCGGCTGGGGGGGTAGGTTGGCATGCGCACGCAACATCTGCGGCGGAGTCGGCGAATTTGCTCTAGGGGATGGCATCCAGTTCGTCAGGCGACGAGGCGGCGGGTACGTCGTGTCGCGCGTAACCTATCCGAATTGACCGCACGCTGGCTCAATGGAGGGTTTGCCTGATGCCGGAAGCCGCTTCGCAAGCGCAACTCGATGCGCTGATCGTAATTTTCACCGAGTTTTACTATTGGTTGACTGTGGCACTGATGTTTCTCATTCATGTGGGATTCTGCATGTATGAGGTCGGCGCCTCACGTCGCAAGAACATGATGCACACCCTAATGAAGAACACCATGGTGATCCCTTTGGTCACCATCACATTCTTCCTCTTCGGGTGGTGGATCTACTTCGCCTTTCCCAATGGTCCTTTCATCTATCAAGGTATGGGCCTGATAGACGCGCCCAACGCAGTTCCCTGGTCCGAGCTTATGGGGACGCACCTGGGTGGGCCGTCGATCAATGGTCCCACGGATCCTGATACCAATGCCCTGTGGTCGCGCCTGAACGGCGTGTTCTGGGCCGCCTTCCTGCTGTTCTCTTGGACTGCAGCCTCGATCGTCTCGGGCGCCGTCATCGAACGGATTCGCTCCGGTGCCTTCTGGCTGATCGCAGTTCTGGTCGGCTCTTTCACCTGGATCATTGATGCCGCCTGGGGCTGGCACTATGACGGTTGGATGGTGAAGCTGCTGGGCTATCACGATGCCTATGCCTCCGGCGTGATCCACGCGATCGCAGGCGGTGCCGCCTTAGGCGTTCTGGTACATCTGGGCCCGCGCATCGGCAAGTTCCGTGCCGATGGCACGCCACGCAACATCGTACCCCACAATCCCTGGCTGGTGACCGTCGGGCTGTTCCTGATCTACACCGGCTTCTGGGGCTTCTACGTGGCCTGCAACGTGCCGATCATCGACGCAGCCTCCATCGGGGCGTCCGGCGATGCCTTCACGGCCACCAACATCTATCTAACCCCGACCACGCTGTCGGCAATCACCTTCAACTTCCTGATGTCGCTGACCGGTGGTCTGATGGCCGGCTACATCATCTCGAAGGGCGATGCCTTCTGGACCTACTCTTCGGGTCTGGCCGGTATCATCACGGCCTCTGCCGGCAACGACCTCTATCATCCGATCGAGGCCATGTTCGTCGGCGCCGTCGGCGTCTGGGTTGCCTATCGCCTGCACTTCTGGGTCGAGCGGCGCTTCAAGATCGACGATGCCGTGGGTGCGGTCGCCGTGCATGGCTATGCCGGGTTTGCTGGTCTGGTGATTGCCGGCTTCATGCTCTGGGGTCATCCCTCCTCCGGGTTTGAGGGCTATGCCCCGATCACGCCCTGGGGTCAGCTTGCCGGTGCGATCATCATGTTCGGTGTGCTGGGCTTCCTGCCAACCTACATTTTGGCGGGTATCCTGAAGGGCATGGGCGTCCTGCGCATTCCAGAGAAGCTGGAACTCGCAGGCCTCGACTTCGCCGACTATCACGACCGCTACCTCTCTGAAGAGGAAGTGGCCGAGGCCGAACGCGAAGAAGCCCGCCGTCACGGCCTGATCAGCTAGAGAGAGGAGTAAGGACGATGAGTACGACACCTGTCGAAAGTTGGGCCGTCGACCTCAACACCCTGGGGCCCGTCTATCCCTTTGTGGGCATTGAGGTGATCCTGGTGATTGCCGCCGTGGTCTTCTGGATCGGCTGGCACGTCATCCAGTTGAAGTCGGAAAGCAAGGCCTACGAGGAGGATTTGCGCCTTTTGGCGGATCCAGATGCCTTTGAACGCGCCTACGCTTCGGGGCAGAAAGGCGCCAAAGACTAGCGCGCTTAGGGACTGCTTTGGCACCCAGGAAGGGCGGCGTGGACCGGTTGGTCTGCGCCGCCTTTCTCGTTTAATCGGGAGGCTTCGCCTTGAACAAAAGTTCTATCTGAACTACCTATTCCGAACGGTTAAGGCATATCGAGACACACAACGGGCAATTCTCAACCTCAATCCACTCGTTCTTTCAAGTACTTAGAGTGGATTTGACCACAAGACGGCACCTTGCCCCAGAAGCCAGGCGCCATATCGGAGGATCGAACGATGGCTGTAATCTTCGGAACCACCGGACCGGATGTCCTAACAGGAACAGATGTTGCCGACCTGATCGACGGCCTCTCGGGAAACGACACACTCTACGGTCTCTCCGGAGCTGACGTCCTGCTCGGCCGCAGTGGTCAAGACACGCTTTATGGTGCCGATGGTGACGATTCACTCGATGGCGGTGACGGGAGCGACAGCCTTACCGGAGCGTCAGGCGACGACGAACTGGTCGGTGATGAAGGCAACGACCAGCTCTATGGTGGCTATGGCGACGACACACAGTTCGGCGGCGTCGGTCAGGACGAACTGGTTGGGGACCAAGGTGACGACCTGCTCTATGCAGGCTCCGGTTTCGACTATGGTGGCGGATTCTCCGGCGCCGACACGGTACACCTGGGCTCCGGTATCGACGAGTTCTTCAGCGGTGGCTCCGGCAAGGATACGATCTACGGTGATGCCGGCGACGACGCCTACATGTATGGCTCCTATGGCGACGATCGCCTCTTCGGTCGAGACGGGAACGACTTCCAGGTCTTGGGTGGCGAGGGCAAAGACGTTATCTTTGGAGGCGCCGGCGATGACGACGCCAACGGAGGCGATGACGAAGATCGGCTCTTCGGCAGCACGGGCAATGACTTCCTGAGCGGAGGACAGGGCGACGATACGATCAGAGGTGGGTCGGGCGACGACATCGCAAGAGGCGCAAGCGGTTCCGACACCCTGCTGATCGAGCCCGGCGACATGGATGGTGCGCAGGTCGAGAGCTTTGACGGCGGCAGCGGTATCGATACGCTCTCCGTACAGTTCATGTCGACCTTCGAAGACAGCCTAATCGCGACTTCGAACGTTGAAGTCAGCATCCTGCGCGGCACGACGGTCAGCGATGTCTTCAGCAATCGCACAGGCTTTGACTCGGTTATCGGTCTGGGGGGCAACGACACCATCACCGGTCTTTCCACGGTTGATCGCATGTTCGGCGGTTCCGGATCGGATGACCTCTTTGGTGGATCCAGCGTCGACTTGCTGTACGGTGATGTCGGCAACGACGATCTCTTCGGTGGCTCTGGGATCGACTTCCTGATCGGTGGCTCCGGCAATGATGATCTACGCGGCGACGAAGGCGACGACGTGCTGAACGGCAACGCCGGAGACGACGAGCAACGCGGCGGGAGCGGTTCGGATCGTGCCTACGGTGAGGATGGCGATGATCTGCTGTTCGGAGGCAGTGGTAACGACGATCTGACCGGCGGCACCGGAAAGGATCGTCTGGTCGGCGGTAGCGGTGTCGATGTGCTCTTCGGCGGCAACGAACGCGACCGCCTGAATGGTGCCAGCGGTGCCGACGTGGCCTTCGGCGGTCGCAACAACGACACCTTCATCGTCGATACTGCGGCCGACGTGGTGAGCGAGACCATGATGGGTGGGCCGGAAGACGTGGTGCGCTCCAACGCTGCCGATTTCACGCTCTCCAGCGGCACCGACGGCTTCGTCGAGCGTATGAACGTGAACTTCGGTATCGGCAACGGCAATCTGGGCGGTAGCCAGATCGGCAACAACTTGCTGGGTAACAGCGCCACCAACGAGCTCAGCGGTTTCTCCGGGAACGACACCCTGAACGGACGTGAAGGTACGGACACCGCCATCGGTGGATCAGGCGACGATACCTTCGTCGTCGACACACAAACCGACGTGGTCCAGGAGTTGGCGGGTGAGGGCAACGACCTGGTACGCGCCGAGGCGAGTTACACGCTGCCGAGCGGCACGGCCACGGCCTTTGTCGAGGATCTGCGCCTACAAGGCGGGTTCGGCAACATCGATGGTACCGGAAACAGCCTCGACAACACTGTAGAGGGCAATAGCGGCAATAATCGCCTCGCCGGTAATCAGGGTGATGATCGCATCATCGGCGGCGACGGCGACGACCTGCTCTTTGGCGGAGCCGGTGCGGACCGCTTCGACGGCGAGAGCGGTGCCGACACCATTGCTATGGGACAGGACGACGTCGCCTTCGGCGGCTCGGGCATGGACGAATTCCGTTTCAACGGCGGCAACCTGGGCACGGGCGGTTCCGGTGGACCGGTCATCCGCGACTTCGACGGTGTCTTGGCCAATGGAGCCAACGGTGAGGACAAACTGGTCTACACCACGGGTCTGGAAACCGGCAGCTTTGCCTACATCGGCGGCGCCGCCTTCTCCGGCGGTGGCGACTCGGAGGCGCGCTATGCCGGCAACCGACAGATCCAGGTGGATGAGGACGGCGACGGCAACGTCGACCAGGCCTTCTTAGTCGACGGGGTCACCAATGCAGGCCTCCTGACCTCCACCGACTTCGTCTGGCTATAAAGCTCGCCTGCAGGAGGGCGCCGGCATCGCAAAGGCCGCGCGCCCTCCTGTTCTGTTTCCTCGGCGCATGCGACAAGTCGCGAAATGCCACAGAACCGTGCGCGCATACCCCTAGGCTGCAACAGCCAAAGCCTTGCAGCTTGAGACCATGAACGGAGGATCGAGAGATGGCAGTTATCTTCGGAACCAATGGCCCTGACTCCTTGACCGGTACGGATGTCGCCGACCTGATCGACGGCCTCTCCGGCAATGACACGCTCTACGGCCTTTCCGGTGTCGATGTACTTCTGGGGCGCAGCGGCCTGGACACGCTCTACGGGGGTGCGGGCGACGATTCGCTGGATGGAGGCGACGGAAGCGACAGCCTGATCGGAGGCTCCGGCGACGACGAACTGGTTGGCGGCGACGGCGGTGACCAACTCTATGGCGGCGATGGTGATGATACCCAGTATGGCGGCCTTGGCTATGATGAGCTGGTCGGCGACGCTGGCGACGACGTGCTGTTCGGTGGATCTGGAAGCGACTACGGCGGCGGCTTCTCTGGTGCCGACACCGTCCATCTAGGATCGGGCAGCGAATTCTTCTTCGACGCGGGGTCAGGCAACGACACGCTGTTCGGCGGATTCGGAGTCGACGATTACCTCTTTGGCGGTGCTGGCAATGACAGTGTGTTCGGCGGTCCTGGCGGCGAATTCATGGTGTCGGGCGGTGCCGGTGACGATGCGGTCTACGGCGGCGATGGCGACGAAGGCTATTTGGCGGGCAGCATCGGCGACGACCGCGTCTTCGGCGATTCGGGAAACGACGACGCATCGGGCGGAGATGGAGACGATAGCGTCCGCGGTGGTTCCGGCATCGACGGCGTGTTCGGCGGTAGTGGCAATGATCAGCTCTTGGTGGATCCCGGCGACTTTGTGCTGGGTAATTCAGCCCTGGAGACCTTTGTCGGCGGCAGCGGCAGCGACACCCTCTCGGTGCATTTCCTCGCAACCTTCGAGGCCGTGTCCATCGTCACCTCAGCCGTCGATGTCACCCTACTGCGCGGCACCTCGGCCAGCGAGAGCTTCTCGGCCCGCACCGGGTTTGACTCCGTCGTCGGCTTGGGTGGCAACGACACCATCGAAGGCACGACCGAAACCGATCGCATCTTTGGCGGTAGCGCAAAAGACACCCTCTACGGCAACTCAGGCGTCGACCAGCTGGACGGGGGCGTTGGCAACGATTTGCTTCGGGGTGGCTCATCCACTGACCTGCTCTACGGAGGCGCGGGCATCGACGACCTGCGCGGCGGCGAAGCAAACGACTTCCTGATGGGTATGAGCGGCAATGATCAGATCCGCGGAGACAGCGGCAATGACCTAGCTTATGGTGGTGATGACCGAGATCAGATGTTCGGAGGCAGCGGCGATGACAGCCTGACCGGCGGCTCGGCAAACGACCAGATGGTGGGCGGTTCCGGCACTGACGTTCTCTTCGGCGACCAGGGTCGAGATCGGCTGAACGGTGCTTCTGGCACCGATACGGCTTACGGCGGCAACAACAACGACACCTTCATCGTCGACACCTCGAGCGACCGGCTCTTCGATGGTGCCGGGCAGGGCGACGATGTCCTGCGCTCCAATGCCGATGACTACACGCTTGGCACCTCTGCGGAGATCCTGGTCGAGCGCGTGAATGTCAACACTGCGGCCGGTGCGGCCGACATGGCCGGAAACGCGGCTGGCAACCTGATCCTGGGCAACTCCTTCACCAACACGCTCGCCGGTTTTTCCGGGAACGATACCCTAAACGGACGTGAAGGTACGGACGTTGCCATCGGCGGATCCGGTGACGATACCTTCGTCGTCGATACCTCAACCGACGTGGTGGAGGAGCTAGCCGGCGGGGGCACCGACCTGGTACGCGCCGAGAGCGACTACACGCTGCCCAGCGGCACGGCCACGGCCTTTGTCGAGGATCTGCGCCTGCAGGGCGGTTTCGGCAATATCGACGGCACCGGCAACAGTCTGGACAATACGGTGACCGGCAACTCTGGCGACAATCGACTGGCCGGCAATCAGGGTGCAGATCGGATCGTCGCCGGCGATGGCGACGACCTGCTGTTCGGCGGTGCCGACGACGACCGAATGGAAGGCGAGAGTGGCAACGACACCATAGCGATTGGCCAGGGCGACGTTGCCTTCGGCGGGTCCGGCATGGATGACTTCCGCTTCAATGGCGGTAATCTCGGTTCGGGTGGATCAGGCGGCCCGACCATCCGCGATTTCGACGGCGTCCTGGCCAATGGCGCCAACGGGGAGGATAAGCTGGTCTACACGACCGGCTTGGAGACCGGCAGCTTTGCCTATATCGGCGGTGCGGCCTTTTCCGGCGGTGGCAATTCCGAGGCCCGTTTCGCCGGCAACCGTCAAATCCAAGTCGACGAGGACGGCGATGGCGCGGTTGATCAGGCCTTCCTGGTCGACGGCGTCACCAATGCCGGTCTCCTGACCTCGACGGACTTTGTCTGGCTCTAAATGACTGCCCCTTGCTTGCCATTGGGTGAGTAAGGGGCTTCGGCCAGCGTTAAACTGCTCTACAACCAGAGGAAATCGGTGGCCGTCAGCAGGTTGGCGGCCGTCACGCCGTCCATGAGGAAGGCCTGGTCGACGGAGCCGTCTCCATCTTCGTCGACCTGTACCTGTCGCGGCCCGGCGAAGCGCGCCTCGGAGTTTCCGCCACCGGAAAAGGCTGCAGCTCCGATGTAGGCAAAGCTGCCCACCTCGAGCCCTGCTGCATAGACCAGCTTGTCCTCCCCGTTGGCGCCATTGGCCAGAACGCCATCGAAATCGCGGATGGTCGGCCCGCCAGAGCCGCCGGAGCCGAGATTACTGCCATTGAAGCGGAACTGGTCCGCGCTGGAGCCACCGAAGGCCACGTCGCCCTCGCCCATGAAGAGCCGATCGCTACCGCTGCCGCCTTCCATCCGATCGGCCGCAGCACCGCCGAAGAGGGTATCCTCACCCTCGCCGCCCAAGAGCGTATCGCTGGACTGATTGCCCGCCAAGCGATTGTCGCCAGAGTTGCCGGTCACCGTGTTCTCCAAGTCGTTCCCGACACCGTCGATGTTGCCGAATCCACCCTGCAGGCGGAGGTTGTCGAGAAAATCTGCTGCGCCGCCACTGGGTAGGGTGTAGTCGACCTCGGCGCGCACCAGGTCGGTGCCCTGGCCTGAGAACTCCTGCACTACATCGGCCGAGGTCGTCACGATGAAGGTGTCGTCGCCGCTGCCGCCGATCAAGGTGTCGGTGCCGCCACGACTGTTCAGCCGGTCGTCACCACTACGGCCCTGCAGCAGGTTGGCGAAAGAGTTTCCGATCAAGATGTCGTCGTTCGCGTTGCCCGCCATAGAGGCATTGCCGGCAGCCGTGTTGACGTTCACCCGCTCGATCATCACTTCGGCTGCCGTGCCCAGCGTAAAGTCATCGGCATTGGAGCGCAGCACATCGTCTCCCTGGCCGGTACCGTCGAAGACCGAATCCGCCTTGGTGTCGATGATGAAGGTATCGTTGTTCTTGCCCCCGGTCGCCGCATCCACGCCGGAGCCACCGTTCAAGCGGTCACGTCCTTGGCCGCCGTAGAGAAAATCGATACCGCTGCCGCCCACCATCTGGTCGTTGTCGTTGCCTCCGTTCAGCGCATCGGTGCCAAGGCCGCCAAAGAGTGTGTCCTGCTCGCTGTTGCCTACTAGATAATCTCCACCAGTTTCGCCACGCAAAACATCTTTGTTATCGCCGCCATAGGCTAGGTCGTTCCCACCACCGCCACGAATGGCGTCGTCACCGCTGTCGCCAAATATGGCGCTGTCCTTGCCATTCCCACCGAAAATAAGATCATCGCCGGCGCCACCGTAGAGGGCGGTGTCATTGCCGGTGCCCCCGTAGAGTCTGTCGGCATTGTTGCCGCCATAGAGGCGCCCGTCGTTCCCGGAGCCACCATAGAGCCGATCGGCGCCGGAAGCGGCATAGAGGCCGGCATCATCGCCAGCATCACCGGCAAGCCTGTCGTCGCCCGAGAGCCCGCCATTCAGGGTGTCGCTGCCATCGCCACCATAAATCTCATCGTCGCCGTTGGACCCATAGGCGACATCATCGCCACTGTCCCCGAAGACGCGGTCATCGCCTGCTCCCCCATAGATACCGCCTGTGTAACTGCCACCTGCTACGCGGTCATCTCCACTGCCGCCGAAAACATTATCGGCCCCGGAGCCGCCGAAGAGCGAGTCGGTTGCCCCCCCTCCGAAGAGACTATCGTCACCCGCATCTCCATAGAGCCCATCGCTGCTGTCTTCGCCGCCCAGCCGGTCGACACCGCTGCCGCCAAAGAGGGAGTCTCCACCCAAGCCACCGTAAGCGCTGTCCTCACTGCTGCCACCATAGACCTTATCGGCACCATCTCCATAAGCCGCGAACTCTCTGAAGTAATCGTTACCGGCATCACCGAAGAAAGTGTCATTACCCGGACCGCCATTGGCCCCGTCACGTCCATCGCCGCCATAAAGGAGATCGCTACCCGCACCGCCCTGCAGTGAGTCGTTGTTAGCGAAGCCGCGCAGTGTGTCTGCACCACTGTCGCCATAGAGCGTATCGTTACCCTGGTCACCGTCTAGGCTGTCGTCGCCATGCCCCCCGTAGAGCAGGTCGGCCGCACTGCCGCCAAAGAATGTATCAATGCCCGAACCGCCAAAGGCTGTGTCTGCACCACCCACGGCGGTTTGAAAGAACTCGTCAAAGCGGTCGTTGCCGGTGAGACCGACGAAGTAGTCGGCACCAAGCCCGCCGAAGGCGGTGTCGTCACCCTCTCCACCAAAGAGCTTATCGTTGCCGCTGTCCCCTAGAAGCGAATCCGACGCACCCGCTCCATAGAGGGTGTCACCAGCCGATAGCCCTAGGATAACATCATCCAGATTGGTACCGGTGATAGAATCAGGTCCATTGGTGCCAGTAATCGTCGCCATGACTGCATACCCCTTAAGCGCAACGGCCGCTCGCTCGGCACGGATTCACCAGGGGTCGCACGGGCGCTTTACTTGCGGCCCCTTTTTATTGGTTCAGGGTAACTTTGCAGCGATGCGGTTCGAAACGCAAGTGACTTTAGGGAAGTGGTTCAAAGCCAAAGGAAATCTGTCGTCATCAGCAGATTGGCTGCCGTGACCCCATCCATCAGGAAGGCCTGATCGACCGACCCGTCTCCATCCTGGTCGACCTGGATCTGGCGCGGACCGGCGAAGCGCGCCTCTGAGTCGCCGCCAGCGGAGAAGGCAGCCGCTCCGATGTAGGCAAAGCTGCCGACCTCCAGACCGGTGGCGAAGGCCAGCTTGTCCTCGCCGTTACCACCATTGGCCAGTTCGCCGTCGAAGTCGCGGATGATCGGCCCGCCGGAACCGCCGGACCCCAGATTGCCACCGCTGAATCGGAACTCATCGAAGCCTGAGCCACCGAAGAGGAGATCGTCTGCACCGACGAAGAGGGTGTCCGCACCGCTACCGCCCTCCATACGATCGGCATCGGCGCCGCCGAAGAGAGTATCCTCGCCGTCGGCACCAAAGAGGCTGTCGCTCGCCTGATTGCCCGCAAGCCGATTGTCGCCGCTGTTACCCACTACGCTGTTGCCGAGCGCATTGCCAACGCCATCGATGTTGCCGAAACCACCCTGAAGGCGCAGGTTCTCGACGAAGGCCGTAGCACTGCCCGTCGGTAGGGTGTAGTCGACCTCGGCGCGCACCAGGTCGACACCATGACCTGAGAACTCGCGCACCACATCGGCACTGGTGGATACAATGAAGGTATCGTCACCGCTGCCGCCGGTCATGTTGTTTGTACCGCCCCGGCTGTTGAGACGGTCGTCGCCGCTTCTGCCCAGCAGCACGTTATCGAAGGAGTTGCCGATCAAGATGTCGTCGTTCGCATTGCCGACCATCTTCGCATCACCGGCAGCCGTGTTGACATTGACCCGTTCGATCTCGACCTCTGCGGCGATGCCAAGCGTATAGTCGACGGCGTTGGAACGCAGAACGTCGCTACCCTCCCCCGAAAACTCGAAGATGCGGTCGCTCGCGGTATCGATGATGAAGGTGTCGTTGTTGGCGCCTCCACGAGCCGTGTCGGTTCCAGAGGCTCCATTCAAACGGTCACGGCCCTGATCGCCGTAAAGTCTGTCATTCCCGGCTCCACCGACCAATTGATCGTTGCCATAGTCGCCGGTCAGTCTGTCAGAACCGGTGGCGCCAAAGAGGGTATCGCGACCAGACCTTCCCACCAGGAAATCGGCACCGCCCTCGCCGCGCAACTGATCCTCGCCAGAGCCGCCAAAAACGTAGTCCGAACCATTGCCGCCGCGCAGGTCGTCGTCTCCCACCCCCCCATCGAGCACCGTATCGTCGCCGCTGCCGCCGAAGATCCGGTCGTCACCGCTGCCTCCCATCAAGAAGTCATCCCCGCCGGAACCGCCATAGAGACTGTCGCTTCCGGTCCCTCCTGAAAGACTGGCGTCGTCACCATTTTCACCGAAGATGCCGTCGTCGCCATCGCCGCCGAAGGCAAGGCTATCGTCGCCCGACCCGGCGCGGAGTCGATCATCACCGTCCTGACCGGCCAGATAGTCGGCTCCACCGCCACCCTCCAGGGTGTCGTCGCTTCCCCTACCGAGCAGCCTGTCGACCTGATCGCCTCCGTACAAGCGATCCTCTCCGGACGCGCCGTAGATCGTATCACTACCAGATCCGCCGAAGACTCGGTCATTGCCGTCACCAAAGGCGTTGGCGTCGGCAAAGATTTCGCCGGTGAGGAAGTCGTCTCCACTTCCACCATAGACGCTGTCGTCGCCGGAAGAACCTCTAAGAACGTCCCGGCCGTCGTCGCCGAACAGGCCGTCATCCCCGCTGCCCGCCAGAACTCCATCATCACCGCTGCCGCCAGACAAGGTGTCGGCGCTCTCGTCGCCGAAGATCGAATCCTTGCCGCTCCCTCCATAGGCTGTGTCCGAGGCCAACCCGCCAACGATTCGGTCGGCACCCAATCCCCCATAGTGGAGGACCTCGCCATTGTCGGTGCGAAGGCTGTCATCGCTAGTGCCGCCGAAGAGGGTCGATACGAACGAGAGTGGGTCCGCGCCAGAATAGCCTCTGTTGGCGGTCAGAGTGTCAGTGCCGCTCCCACCATAGAGCCGGTCGTTGCCGCTGCCTTGAGTTCCACCGTTGTTGTTCCCACCGTCGAGTCGATCATCACCGTCCCCGCCGAAGACGATATCGTTTCCAGAACCGCCTTGAAGTTTATCGTCGCCACTGTCGCCGTACAGGCGGTCGCCTTGGCCGTCACCCAAGATATAGTCGTATCCTGAACCGCCATATAGTAGATCCGCACTGGAACCGCCTTGGACAGAGTCATCGTTCAAGCCGCCAAACAGCTGATCGCTACCGCCGTCGCCATAGATCTCGTCCTCTCCGGCACCGCCATAAAAGCCGCTGTCTCCCGCTTGGCCACCATAGAGATTATCGTCGCCCTGACCACCAAACACGAAGGAGTCCCGCCCGCTGCCGCCGAAGAGCCGGTCCTTGTCGTCGCCGCCGTAGATCCGGTAATCGAGACCACTGCCGCCGAAGAGTGTGTCTGCGCCTTGCTCGCCGAAGAGATAGGAGTCGTCGCCTCCCTGCCCTTCCAGGCTGTCGACGCCCGTGCCTCCGAAGAGGTAGGCATCGCTGTCGGCACCGCCGTAGACCCGGTCCGCACCACTGCGACCGCGCAAGAAGACATCGCCACCGGACCCGCCCGCGACGGTGTCGTCTCCGCGCCCGCCATCCAGGGAGTAGTCGCCGCCTTCTCCGCCGAAGACCGAGTCGTTGTCATGGCCGCCAAGAAGGTATCGATCATCGCCCTCGCCGCCGAAGACCGCGTCATCTCCCGAATCCCCGAAAAGAAAGCGATCAGACCCCGAGCCACCAAAAAGGAAGTCCGCGCCACTATCGCCATAGAGGTCGCGATCACCGCCGCGCTCGCCGTAGAGACTATCGTTTCCATTGCCGCCGTAGAGGTAGCTGTCGCTGCCGTCTCCGCCATAGAGACTGTCGCTGCCATCATTGCCGGAGACGGTTTCGTCACTGCCGGATCCGGCAACAACAAGGTCGTCACCGGCGTCACCTGCGAGGCGATCCTTACCGGTAGTACCATAGAGGACGTCGTTGGCAGATCCACCGAAGGCGGTGTCGTCACCGGCGTCACCGAAGATCAGATCACTGCCGGCCCGACCCTCCAATTCATCGTCACCTAGCCTACCTTCCAGGGTGTCGTCGCCTGTATCGCCGACGAGTAAATCCACGCCTGAGTCTCCATAGAGTCCGTCGCTTCCCGAGCCGCCATAGGCACGATCTGCGCCGGAAGCGCCGCGGAAGAAGTCGGAACCGTCGGCCTCGTTCTCGAACTCGTCAAAGACGTCGTCCCCGTCTCCGCCATAGGCCAGATCAGCACCCGTGTTGCCATTCAAGGTATCATCGCCGGACGCGCCATTAAGGACGTCGATCTCGCCTTGACCAAAGAGCGTATCGGCACTTGAAAGCCCGTAAAGGATATCGGCGGCCTTGCCGCCGTACAGGGAATCGGGAAGGTCGCTACCGGTGATTAGAGCCATGATGCTGTTGCCTCTCTCGCACTCGCGCGCAGAGCCTAGCACCCCGACTGCCCCCATCCCTAGGAACAATCGCTGTTGGTCGTAAATCGTTGCAGCGAGGTCGGCAAGGACCGCGCATCCGTTCGATCAAAACGCTGCCAAGGGCAGTATTATACTTTGACCTCTAAACAATAGATTGCTGAATAGACATTTTTCTTAAGTCGGTGTCACCCAACTCTCCATACAGCATAGACCTTAGAGCGGATCGCCTCGAACATGAAACAACTGGCTGCATAAGTCCGCTCTACAACTTGGAAGCCTAGAGCAGAGTCACGACCCCGAATGAGTCCATTCGGGGTCGATCAGCACCAGTGGTCCGATCCAGACGCTTGGAACCCAAGCGTCTGGTGAATCGGCCCAGCTCACTATTGATCTGATGGGGCAACTTATCCAGACGGACGGGAACCATCCGTCTGGGTTGCACCACTAGGGCGTCTCACCGCGGGCCAGACGCCGCTCGATGTCGTCGATCACCGAGATCAGATCGGCCGAACTGTCGATCACATAGTGCGCACCTGCCTTGAAGAGGCGCTGCGTGGCGGCTTGGCGATAGGCATCTTGTTGATCGGCCGAGAGCGCCTGCCAGTCGGTGAGGCTGAGCCCGGTCTCGTTGCCCGAGGTCGAAAGGCCCACAGCCCAGAAGCCGGCATTCAGCCCCTCTTCGACGCCGGCGACCGTGTCGTCGACCTTCACGCAAGCGGTGACGTTGGTAACGGAGAGTGCGGCTGCGTTCATCAACGCCATAGAGGGTCCGGGCCGCCCCTTGGCAACGTCGGAACTGCACAAGACGTGGTCGGGCTCAAGCCCCTGCTTCTTCGCCTCGCTCACGACGACGGCCAGCATCTCGGCGTTGTATCCGCTGTTTGAGCCAACCTTGATGCCGCGCGCGCGCAGCGCCTGCACTGTCTCGACGACACCGGGGATGACACCGGCATTCTCTCGGATAGCGTCGATCTGGGCCGGCAGGAAGGCAGCGAAGAGCCGATCGATGTCGGCCTCGCCGTGCGCCGCGCCTTTGGCCTTCGCCCAGCGGTTGGCCAGGTCGGCCTCGCCCAGCATGGTGGCGATGTGGGTGCGCTTTTCGATGCCCATGGGGGCGCGGGCCTCGGCCAGGGAGACCGGCACGCCCTCGGCCTCGAAGACCTTGGTGAAGGCGGCAAGCGGCGCCAGAGAGCCGTAGTCGACCAGGGTTCCGGCCCAGTCGAAGACCACGGCCTGAACGGGGCCGGTGTAGCGACGTTGGTAACGATAGGACATGAGGACTGCTTTCCTTTCTGGTCTCTTGCCGGGCGGTGAGCCCTCCGGCGTCTTTACTGTGGCTGGTTGAAGTCGAAAGCCATGATCGTGCGGATCGCGTCGAGCAGGACATCGACCTGCGTGGGTCCCAAATCGCCGATACAGCCGATCCGGAAGGAATCCTGCTGCGTCAGCTTACCGGGATAGATCAAGAGGCCGCGTGCGGCCAGGGCGTCATAGAAGTGGCGAAAGTCGAAGGCGCCGTCCGTCGGCGGCAGCAGAGTTACGATGACCGGCGCCTGCAGGTGGTCGGGTAGAAGCGTCTGAAAGCCGAGCGCGCGCAGGCCCGTGGTGAGGTGCCGGCAGTTGTCGGAGTAGCGTCTGTGGCGTCCTTCGACGCCACCCTCAAGCCGCAGCTCTTCCAGCGCTTGGTCCAGGGCCAGAATCACTTGCACAGGCGGGGTGAAGCGCCACTGTCCGGTCTTGACCAAGGCCTGCCACTGCGCGTGCAGATCCAGCGAGAGCGAGACGGCATTGCCATCGGCAGCAGCCAGAGCCTCACGCTCGACCAGGCAGAAACCCAACCCCGGAATGCCTTGCAGCCCCTTGTTGCTGGATGCGGCCAGAGCCTCGAAAGGAACCTTTGCAGCATCGACCGGCAGTGCACCGAAGGCGCTCATGGCGTCGACCAAAAGCTTGCGGCCGGCGTCTGCCACCACACGCGCAACCTCCTCCAACGGATTGAGCAGGCCGGTCGTGGTCTCGCACCAGACCAGCGCGACGTGGCTGATGTCGGCATCTGCTGCCAGCGCCTCGGCGAGACGCGCCGGCGCAACCGGCTGAGCCTCGTCCCAGGACAGCGTGGCGTGGGCCATGCCCGCCGTCTCGCAGATCGCCGCCATCCGCGCGCCATAGGCCCCGTTCTGCAGCACCAGCAGCTTGCCCGTCGCCGGGACCAGCGAAGTTAGCATGGCTTCGACGGCAAAGGTACCGCTGCCCTGCACGGGAACGCAGCTATGTGTCTTGCCGGCGCCGGCAAGATCCAAGATCCGCTGCATGACCCGGTCGTTGACATCCAGAAAGCGCCGATCGCGCGAACCCAGGTCATGCAGAGCTGCCTGCTTGACCGCAAGCGAAGTGGTGAGCGGCCCCGGCGTGAAAAGCCAGGGATCGCCACTGGGGCTGCGGTGGGTTGCGTCGTCGGAGGCTGTCATGCCTATCGGTCCCCTTGGATCTTACACGCTTTGACTCTCAGGCGCTCCTCGGCGCCAAGCAGGCGGCTCTATAGCAGAGCGCGGCGACAAAGCGATGACGAAAGGCCGCCGATCAGCCGCGCTTCTGCCGCAATGGCCTGCTCTTGCTCTGCACCGCAAGTGGCTTGACCTGCAGGGTCGGCCTGACGCGATATGGACGGACACGCGACGCTGCCGGATACCCAATACCAGTTGCCCATTGCCAGATGGCCAATCCAGAGAGCCCCACATGTTGAACCCGACGCCCGAAGCCGCCGAAGCCTTCGTTGCCGCCCATCCCGAGATCGAGTTCGTCGACGGCATCTTTGCCGACCTCTGCGGCATCATCCGCGGCAAGCGCTATCCCATCGAAGACCTTCACAAGATTATGACCAAGGGCATAACGATTCCAGCCTCGGTCTATCTGTTGTCAGTCACCGGCAGTACGCATGATCCGCTGGGCATGGGTATCTCCGACGGCGATCCCGACAGTCTCTTGGTGCCGATCGAAGGAATGCTGAAGCCGGTACTCTGGGCCGAACGCCCCTTGGCACAGGTCTATATGACAATGCGCGATCCCAAGGGCGGGCCATCTTGGATCGATCCACGCAACGTCCTGGCACGCGTCGTGGAGCGCTTCGCTGCGATGGGCCTGACCCCAGTTGTGGCGTTGGAACTGGAGTTCTATCTGATCGACAAGGAGCGTACGCGCTTTGGCGCGCCGCGCCCGCCGATCTCGCCGCGCTCGCGCCAGCGCGAAACCGCGACACAGGTCTACTCCATCACCGAGTTGGAGGCCTTCGCCGGTCTGCTGGCCGACATCACTGCAGCCTGCGATGCGCAGGACATACCCTATGGCGCGATTACCACGGAGTACGCGCCCGGCCAGTTCGAGATCAATCTGGACCATGTCCCCGACCCTCTGCTGGCCGCCGACCATGCCGTGCTGTTGAAACGCGCGGTCAAGGGCTGTGCACGCCGGCACGACCTGCAGGCAACCTTCGCACCCAAACCCTTCCCCGAGGAATCCGGCAGCGGCCTGCACGCCCATGTCAGTCTGGTCGATAACCAGGGTCGCAACGTGCTGGACGACGGCGCTGGCGGCCCCAGCACGATGCTACGCCATGCCATCGGTGGGTGCTTGGAGATGATGCCGGCATCGATGGCGATTTTTGCACCCAACCCCAACGGCTTTCGCCGCTACCGCGCCAACACCTTCGTGCCGGTCAGTCGCACCTGGGGTATCGAGAATCGCTCGGCGGCTGTCCGCGTGCCGATGGGCGATGCCAAGTCGCGCCGGATCGAGCACCGCATCGCCGGGGCCGATGCGAATCCCTATCTCGCCTTGGCCTCGATCCTAGCCTCGATGCACCACGGCATCGCCAAGGAGATAGACCCGGGCCCGCCCAGCACCGGCAATCTGGGGATGGAAGTCGATCCGGAGATTCCCAACCGGCCCTACCGCGCGCTCGACGTGCTAGAGGGCTCGGCCGTGATGCAGGATTACTTTGGCGCCGACTACGTGGAAGCCTATGTAACAACCAAGAGAGCCGAGATGGACGAGTTCTACGAGCAGCTCTCGCCGACCGAGTACGCCTGGTATCTGCAGGCCGACTGACGGAGTAGATGACCCCACCATGCCCGCGATCGCGATTCTTGCCCTCCTCCTGACACTCTTCTCCTTTGCGCCCGCGCAGGCGCAGGACAGCGACGAGGCGGTGCCAACCACCCGTGGCCAGCAGCTGCTCGGCTGCGCCCGCGAGCCGAACCCCGAAGTGCGCTACAAGGATTGCACCGCGCTGATCGAGTCCGGGGCTGCTGCCGACAAGACCCTGGCGCTGATCTACCTGAACCGCGCCAATGCGCTGGACCAGATGCACCGCAGCCAAGATGCGCTGAAGGATTATGCGGAATCGATTAAGCTGAACCCCGATGATGCCAGCGTCCATTACAACCGCGCCATCGCCTACGAGCACCTGAAAGAACCCAAGAATGCGCTTGCCGACTATGACAAGGCGATCGAACTCGACCCCAAGTACGAGACCGCCTATGTCAACCGCGGTGTGCTGTTGAACGCCATGGGCGAGCACGAGCGCGCGATCCGCGACTTCAACACCGCCGCCGTGCTGGCCCCCAATGCAGCGCTCATCTACCAAAATCGCGGCAACGCCTACGAGGCCCTGAAGGAGCACAAGAAGGCATTGGAGGACTATAACAAGGCAGTCGAACTGGAGCCCAAGTCTGCCGGTACGCACTACAGCCGCGGCGTCGTCCTGATGGAGCTTGGTGAGCGCGACAAGGCCTTGGCCGACTTCAACACCGCCTTGAAGCTGGATCCCAGCTTGACCCCGGCGTTGGAGACTCGCGGCATTTTGGAGTTCCAAGCCGGCAACAAGGCCGCCGCCTTCAAGGACTTCGAAGCCGTCCTGGCCAAGGAGCCCAAGAACCGTATTGCGCTGACCGCCATGGCCGATTCTGCGATGGGTGAAGATGATTGGAAACAGGCCGTCGACTATCTGGACCGCCTGCTGACCGAGGCCCCCAAGGACGGCCCGGCCTTGAACGACCGCGCCTGGGCCTATTTCAACATGGGCGAGTTAACCAAAGCCTTGCCGGACGCCAACAAGGCGATCGAGCTCTCGCCCGGCAACGGCCACATCCACGACACCCGCGGCTGGATCCTTTGCCGCGACGGCGCCGCCGAGAACGCCCGAGCCGACTTCGACGAAGCCCTCAAACTGGAGGCACCGGATGCCAAGGCCTTCCAACGGCGCCTGCAGAAAGCAGGTTTCTACAAGGGCAAGATCGACGGTGCCTTCGGTAAGGGCTCAAAGGCAGCACTGGACGAGTGGATTGCCGACAAATGTCCGGAGGAAGCGGCTGGCTGAGTAGGGGCACGTCCCCTCTTGGCAGGGCTGATCAGCTCGCCAAGAATACCGAGCCCGCAGAAACGATAAACGTCTCGATTGTCGGCCGACGTCCGTTTTGATTTTTGCCTAATGCTCCAAGGCCCCGCAGTCTGGTAAGCTAACCAGAGTTGTCTTCGGCCAATGGGCTCCTTGATCCGCGACTTCCAAGCATTGTGGCTTGGCAATCTGCTGATGTGTGATCAAGCATGCGTAGGGTTCGTAGCTCCCTCTCACTCTCTATCACATCAGCACAAGCGATGCTCATTACCTTCAGAAGAGTACACGTGCAGCATGTACCCTGCGCAAAGACACAGTGTAGTGCGGCTAAAAGCTCTACCCTATAGCAGACAAGTCCGACCGACCTACGCTGGCCGCACTGAACGGGGACGGAGTCTGGTTCGAAAACAAGATCACCTTTTCGCATGCACGTTACCCTTGAGCCACTCTCTGTTGGATCGAATAACGTGGACAAAACGGGGTCGCTTTCGCTATGGTTCTCCAAAAAGGTGTAGTTCTGAGGGATTTGATCGGGGATGAAGAAGAAACGGAAGGGATTGCCCCTTGGGGAGGTCGTTGATCTGTTTTGTGGCGTCGGAGCCCTTAGTCACGGGCTGAAGCAGGCGGGCTTTAAGATTAAGGCCGGCTATGATACCGACAGGCGTTGTAAGTATGCCTTTGAAACAAACAACTCCGCCACCTTCCACGCCCGCGATGTGTCAAAGCTGACTGCAAAAGAGGTGCGGGCACACTTCTCCGAAAGTCTCCCGACTGTCCTAGCGGGTTGTGCGCCATGCCAGCCGTTCTCAACATACAAACAGAGATACAATGAGGACCCTCAGTGGGAGCTCGTAGAGGACTTTGCTCGTCTTGCTGTCAAGGTAACTCCCGACTTCGTGACGATGGAAAATGTTCCGGCGCTAGAACGTTACAAGGATGGCCAGGTCTTTGACCGGTTCGTCTCGATACTCAGAGATGGCGGCTACTCGGTTGAGTGGACTACCGCCAAGTGCGAAGAGTTCGGTGTTCCGCAGCGACGGAGACGTCTCGTCGTGATCGCGGCGAAGGACCGACAGGCAGTCAAACTGATGGTAGGAAAAACGGCCGTTGTTTCCGTCTTAGAAGCCATCGGTGGCCTTCCACATCTTTTGGCCGGCCAGATTGACCCTGAAGACAATCTGCACGTTGCAAGTTCACTGTCGGAGTTAAACCTGAGGAGGATCAGAGCGTCGCGCCCAGGTGGTACTTGGCGCGACTGGTCGAAAGAGCTCAGGGCCGCCTGTCATCGCAAGCCGAGCGGCAAGACCTACCCTGGTGTCTATGCTCGAATGACTTGGGGCGAGCCGTCGCCAACAATAACGACGCAGTGCTACGGTTACGGAAACGGTCGGTTTGGCCACCCGGAACAGGACCGGGCGATTTCGCTACGCGAGGCGGCAATTCTCCAGTCCTTTCCTCCAGACTACCAGTTCATACCAAGCGCGGAGAAGCCTTCTTTCAAAGAGGTCGGTCGCTGGATAGGGAACGCCGTACCGGTCAAGTTAGGCGAGGCAATCGGAAAACAGATTGCGCAGCTTCATTACGGGAATCAGCACAGTGACAAATAGCGAATTTCGATTTGAGATTTCGTTGAGCGTACTCAACCACCTGGCAGAAACCTCTACCGCAACTTCATCACCGTACTTGGTGAAGCTATCTCTAATTCATGGGACGCGGAATCCAAAAACGTCTGGATCACGATCGATAGGGAAAACTCTTCGTTTTTGATCAAGGACGACGGCCACGGAATGAACGCCGATGACTTTCAGGGTAAGTTTCTTAAAGTTGGTTACTCTAAGCGGAAGGACGGTACTTACAAGACCAACGGAAATCGGCCATACATAGGCGCGAAGGGTATTGGAAAGCTGGCGCTGTTGTCTTGTGCAGACAAGATCTCTATATTCACGAAGACCAAGAACACAGGCTACGTCGGAGGTGTGATTGACAATAGTGGACTCGACGCTGCCATCAAGAGCGACATGACGCCGGACCAGTACCCATTGGAGGATCTCGACTACTCCTGCATTGAAGGTCTGACAGCGAACCACGAACACGGGACAATAATTCACTTCGCGAACACCAAGGAGCACATTAAGAACTCAACAGCTCACCTCCGCAAGCTTATCGCTATGAACTTCCGATTTTCGATCATCGACAAGAACTTCACAATACACGTCAATGGTGATCCCGTAACAGTCGATGACCTAAAAGACCTGGCTCAAAACACTGAGTTTTGCTGGGTCGTGAATGGATATACGGATGACTACATTGAGAGATTCGGCGGCAGAGCGGCTCAGCCGATCGCGCTCACGGCCACACTGAATGTTTCAGGTTTCCTCGCAACAGTGGTCTTACCTAGGCATCTCAAGATTACAGGAACCGACGAGCGCGCAACTGTCGATCTCTTTGTGAATGGTCGACTGCGAGAGAAGAACATAATCCGTCACATCCCGACCCAGAGGATCTTGGAGAGTTACCTCTATGGACAACTTCACTTCGATGAGATGGACGCATCAGGCCGCGACCCGTTCACTAGCAGCCGCGAGGGTATTGTCGAGGACGATGACAATTTCCAGTCGCTTCTGGACTACCTCAAACGGACAGTACTTCCTCACATCCTGGACGAGTGGGACAAACTCCGCTTAGAACGCGGGAAGGAAGGGGACGATGAGAATACAAGACGCGCGACCAAGAAGCAGCGAACCGTAAAGAGTCTCTATGCACAGGCAAAGAACGAGTACAAACTCGACGACGATAGTCCGAAGAAGGATCAAGTAGACACCTGGCTTGATGAGCTTGCACCGGACGCTGAGTTTAACATCTCGGCATACGTCGACTGCTTCTTGTCAGAAAACCTCGTCCGAAAGTACATAAGCAGCGAAAGCGTGACCTTGAGCAAACCTGCTGAAAACGAAGTCGAACAGTGGCGTCAGCGAGAGCAGGATCGCAAGGGTGCAGCAAACATTAGCTTCACAATACGTAAGAACAACAATGATCTAAGCTACCTTGGATTGGACGAAATGGCCAAATCGATTGAAGGCAAGGATAGTGATGGAAAAAACGCCTCTTTGGTGAAGGACGCGATCAACTACAAACCGATACGCAATGCAGTAGGGCATACCGGTTTGCTGACTGACAACGCCAAGACTCATCTTTCAATGATCTTCGAGAACATAAAGGGCCGCCTCCGTACCCTGCTAAAGGAGTAGTTCTGAGCATCTCCAGTTTTGGCGTTTTGTTACGCCAGCGCCCTGCTCTTGCATGACGATAAGGGCCGACGCCACGTTGCGAAAGTTGCTGTTAAGCGTTAGAAAAAGTTTATCTGCCAAGCGGACTCTTGGTAGAGTCCAGCATTTCTTCAATTGCCTTGGCCTAACCGACCCGCAAGAGACCGGGTAGATCCGGCTCTGAGCCCTCAAGCATCCGCGTAGCCTCACGACAGCCGGCGAACAAGGCGAGCAAAGCGCTCTCCGATTGTGCTGACTGAGCCCATTTATTGGGCCGATCACCATGCGCAGGACGGCATAAAGCTTCAGACTCAACGCAATTGAAGTTTCTCCTCGTTCCCCTAAAGATCAGACAGACTTAGCCAATCGCACCGGCTTACCGTGCGGCGTCCGTTCATAGGCCTCGACCCAATCCGCTTTTCGGTCCGAGAGTTCACCAGCCTCCGCGAGACCGGCCTGTTGCACCACCCTCTCCAAAGCCTCGATAGCGGCTAGATAGTATGATTCACGGGTATCGACCTCGCCTCGTGCCGCCTGAGCCGCTCGCGCCGCACCCAAGGCCTCCGACCAGGCCGCGTTGGTGATACGGCCGGCCTCGATCAGGCTGTAGGCCAGGCCCAGGACCTCGGCCTCCCAGGCCTCGGCGAAGATCGGCTCGCCGTCTCGTGCTGGTAACGGGGCGACGCCGGGCTCAGGCCGGCTCAAGATAGCTCTCCCAGAGGTCGAGGCAGATCTCGTCGGTGCTGTCGGCCGATTCCGGCCAGATGTCGGCGACGCGGATTAGGACAACATAGAGCGGCTCGGCTTCTTCACGGCCGGAGGCCGACGCGTCCGGGAGGGTCTGGTTGCCGTAGTAGGACTTGATCACGCCAGGCTTGCCGCGGGCATAGCGGGGCAGGCGGGTATGGCCGGCAAAGCCTGCTTGGCGGGTGCGGACGACCTCTCCGAGGGCAAAGCGCGGCTGCGCGCCCTGGCGGCGAGGATCGGGCGGATAGTGCGCCTTGCCGGCGATGTCCTTGGCGGTGAGGCAAGGTCTCGCAAGCGGCGTTGCAGGGGTCAGAGCCGCACCGGCTGCGAGTTCTTCCATCGTCACCAGTCCGTCATCCAGCAACATGGCCTCATAGGCTTTTGCCCACTGGTCGAAGTAGCCGAGCGTCATGTAGTCGACGGGGCGCGCGCACTCGCGGGAATGGCGAAACCAGTCGATACTCCAGTCGTCCGGCCTATTCATGGCAGCCGCCATGGCATAGATTCGCGCCTCCCAGGGGGCGTGAAAGGGCTCGTCCTCGTGGCTGCGATCGACGGGGCCAAAGCCCTCGACACCGCCCAGGTCGTGCACACTGTCCATCAGGCGGACCCTCCCTTGCTCAGCGCCCGGACCAGGTCCGTGCCGATCATGGCGTTACGGGTGACCAAGGCCGCCAAGGCCGCCTCGTCGAGGTCTTCGGTACCTTCCGGGCGTTGCGGCAGCACCAGATAGCGCGCCTCGGAGGTGCTGTCCCAGACCCTGACTTTGACGTCCGGGTCAAGTTTGACACCGAATTCTTTCAATACAGCGCGTGGTTCGCGCACGGCGCGTGCGCGATACTCATTGGCTTTGTACCAGGTCGGCGGCGGCCCAAGCAGGCCAATCGGATAGCAGGAGCAGAGCGTGCAAACGACGAGGTTATGAACCTCAGGCGTATTCTCCAAGGCGACCAGGTTGGCGGCATGACGGCCGACGAAGTCGAACTCGGCCACGGTGGCCGTGCCGTCGGCCAACAGGCGCGCCTTGAAGTCCGGATCGCACCAGGCCTTGGCCACAACCTGTGCCCCGTTCTTCGGCCCCAGCTGTTCGCAATAGATCTCGACCCAGGCATCGACGGCGCCGCTGTCCAGCATCTGCTTGTCGACGAGGAGGCTTTCCAGCGATTTCACCCGAAGGGCAGGGTCCGAGGGCAGGTGGCTGTGCATCTGACGATGGATCTCGCCGAGGCGCTTGCTGTCGAAACTGGGCATTACGGTCCTTTCTCGTCACTACGGCGAATTCTCTGCCGGACAGCCCAGACGCGCAAGCCCCGCCTCAGGTCACTTGCCGATCAAGTGCTTTAGCCAGATGGCAAAAGGCTTCGACCGACAAGGTTTCCGCACGCCGGGTCTCTTCGATCCCGACGGCTTGCAGCAAAGCCTTGGGATCGCCCCCCAAAGACTTGAGACTCTGCCGCAGCATCTTGCGGCGCTGACCGAAGGCGGCGGCGGTTACACGCTCTAGACAGGCCAGAGACACCGGCACCAGGGGAGCTGCCCGCGGCGTCAGGCGCACAACGCTGGAGGTCACCTTGGGCGGCGGACGGAAGGCGCCCGGCGGCAGATCAAAACAGCTCTCCACGTGACAGAGCCACTGCGTGATCACGCTAAGACGCCCGTAGGCCGGCTCGCGCGGCTGGGCGCCGAGGCGCTGCGCCACCTCCTTCTGGAACATAAGTGTGAGGCTTGAAAGGCAGGTCGGATCCTGCGCCAAGGCCTTGAGCCAGGCAAGCAGCAGAGGCGTGCCGACGTTGTAGGGCAGATTGGCCACCAGCTTGCGCGGCGCAACGCCCAGACGCCAGCTCTCCAACTCCAAGGCATCGCCGGCAATCACCGTCAGTCGGCCGGGATAGACCGCCGCCAAATCGGCCAGGGCATCCAGACAGCGCGGATCCTTCTCCACTGCCCAGACCTGTCGTGCTTCGCTCTCCAAGAGCGCGCGCGTGAGGCCTCCAGGGCCCGGGCCGATCTCGATCAGATCACAGCCCGCCAGTGGTCCGGCTGCCGCGGCGATCCGGCCGGTAATGCCGGGATCCAGCAGGAAGTGCTGGCCCAAGCCCTTGCGGGCACTCAGGCCATGGTCTCGGATGACCGAACTCAGCGGCGGCAGGCGCTCGGCGCTCAGTTGCGCATCTCCACCGTCGCCAGGCGGCGCAAATCCTGCAGATAGCGCCGCGAGCGGACATCCACCTGCTCGCTCAAGAGGCGCTCGCGCACCAGGCCGCGATCGATGCCGCTGTCTTCGCGATTGCAGACGATGGCAAGGCCGATGCCGTCGGGGGCACGGAAGAGATCGCTGGCCTGACCGATGGGCAGCCCCGTAGTGACGCCGCGCAGGCCGCCTGGCATACGAGACACCTCCAGCTTCTCCGGCAGCGGCTCGACCTTGGCGTTGAAGCGATTGGCCACGGACTCGGCCGCCTCGCAGCTATTCAGCGCCTTGGCCGCCTCGGTCGCGCGCCCTGCTGCCTTGTTGACTGCGGAGCGGTTCTCGAAATTGCTCACCGGGAAGGTCAGCATCTTGACCGAGACCGTCAGCATACGCTCGGGCTGAGGCCGCTCGTCGCGCAGCAGCATGATATAGATGCCGGTCGGCGTCACGATCGGCGCGGTCAGTTGCACCGGAATGACGTTCTCCAAGGCATCTTCCACCTCCTGCGGCAGGGTGCCGGGGTCGACCCATCCCAAGTCGCCGCCGACAGAGGCCGTTGGTGCCTGCGAGACCTGCCGCGCCAAGGCCTGAAAGCCACCGCCGCGGCGCAGCTGCTCCAGCACCCGTTCCGCGGTTTGGCGGACTTCTGCGGCTTGGGACGGATTGTCGATCGGCAGGAAGATCTCAGCCAGCAGTCGCTGCGGCTGCCCCTGGCGTGCCTCGATGCGCCGGATGGCCTCGTCAATGTCTTCGTCGTTCACGATCACGCGCGGCAGCACCTGGCTGCGCAGTATCGCGCGCCACAGCAGCTGCGCGCGCACCTGATCGGCCAAATAGGCCGGCAGGATGCCGGCCCGCTCCAGCCCACGCTCCAAGGCGGCCAGATCCATGCCGTTGCTCTGGGCGATCTGCGCCATCGTGGAGTCGACCTCCTCTTCGTTGGCGGCAATGCCGAGACGCTCGGCTTCCTGCGTCTGCAGCTCCTCATCGATCAGGGTCTGCTCGATCTGGGAGGTTAGGAATTCCCGCGCTTCGGGCGAGTCCTCCAGGCCGGAGGACACCAGAGCCAGTTTCACCCGCATCTCGATCTGAAGTGCCGAAATCACTTTGTCATTGACGACAATGGCTGGCTTCAAGGTGGTCATCTCGGCCGCCCGCAGCGGCGCGACGAAGAGGCCGGCAAACAGCAGAAGGCCAAGGAGGGCAAGTCGAAGGGGAGAACTCAGACCAGACATGAAACCACACGCGTGACTGCAAGGGATCGGGCGGGCTGCGTATCCCGCAGCGTCTCCAAGCTACTCTAACGCATTCCCGCCGTGCCGGGCCAGTGGCAGATCGCATGGATCGCGTTTACACCGAACGCGGTCCTAACTCAGCCATTGATCACCCGCAGCGGAAGCGAGCGGGCATCGACTAGGCATACAGCATTGAAGCCCTGCGTCGGTGAAAAATGAGAATCAGCGCCCTTCCCGCAAAACGCACTTCTGCACGAAGATTGACAAGTAATAGCATATGTGTGAGAATGCACAAAATTCAGGGTACCAAAGATGACCATCGTTCCGCGTAACCTCAAGAGTCTCAGCAGGCGTCGAAGCAACCTAGGAGCCTCTGCTCGGCTACGCGGGCCAATTGCGTTGGCTCTTATCGTGCTGTTGGCCGCAGTGGTCGCAGCCTGCACAACGCCTCGGCCAACGTGGCAGCAAGTGACCTATTTGCAGCAAATCGATAAGGACGGCTCATGGTTCTACATTCGACAGATGAACCCTGAAGAACTCGGCCCTGACGATAAGATTCACACGCTCCGGCAGCACTACGCTGACGCTAGTGCACTCGCTTTAACCGATCACATCATGCAGTCGTACCAATCGGATCCGGACGGAGCACGTCTATTCCTGGAGAGAGAACGTTTTGAGTGCCAAGAGCGCGCCGCTCTCACGTGCGAGTCGCTGTCAAAGATCTATCCATTGAGCAAGGATCCGCTTGCTTCTTTCAACAGAAAGCCAACACTTTGCCTTCTCTGGACCGTCCAGATACGGCAGAATGATCAGGAGATCGAAGACCTCGAAGTCAGGTCTGTTCCCATGTTCTGTGTTTAGGGTGATGCCAACAGTTCGCGAAGAAACAAACAGACCGATCAACGACGCAAGGCCTGCGTCCTGGCAGTAGACAGAGACTCGCAATGCTCTACAAGCGTGTTCACTCAAATTTCTGTTTTGTCCGTAGCAATACTGCCGCGATGCGTCTCGCCGGGTACCAGTGATAAAGGTGCAGATTGATATGGGAAGCTCACAACCTGAAGTTAACCGGACCTGCAACGAAAATCACTCACCTAAGATTTGGAAAATCATATGGCTTATCCTTATATCTGGCGTCTTTACATCTTGCTCTACTCCAGAACCAACAGATCTAGAACTCACTTATGCAAAAAAGATGAAAGAATCTGAAGGAATGTACTATGAGATTCGGCAAACACCACAAGCCGAACTCTCTCCAGATGATGAGATTGCCATGCTCCGTGATTCCTATACAACAGAAGCCATATCAGATATTGCCGACTATACATTGGAGAATTATGATGACGATCTGGAAGGCGCCTTATTGTACTTAAAAAAGCAAAGATTTGAATGCACAGGGCGTACATTTATAAAGTGTGAGAATTATACAAAAGTCGGCCCGTTAACACTTGACCCCCTGGCATTTTTGAGGAGCGAGCCAACCCATTGTGTATCGTGGAGAATTGACATCACTGCGCAAGACAATGCAATTAGAACATTATCCCCATCATCATTCGTATCGGATTGTGGCGAATGACTCTCCAATTTTACTTGATTGCAACAACAGATACAGAAAATTGGAAGCGTATACCCTAGACACATTCAGTTTTTTCGGTACTTTTCTTCGAAGACCGCGCCTGAAGCAAAATTCCACGAGGCACGCGCAGATGTTTCAGCAGATTTCTTCCAGCGAATAGTTTTCCCAGGAAGTACAACCTACGCCCCACCAACCATGAAGGAGACGTACACATGTCTGATTCCGGCAACGCGCCGAAATGGCGTATCTTCTCAGCGCAACGCGCTGTGCCTTTTACCTCTGGCGCCGGCCAACACAACTACCTGTTACTCCGAGGTCCAGACGGCAGAGTTCAAGCAGAGATCCACGGAACATCTTCCGGCAACATGCTTAGCGGAAAACTCGAAGTGGCGGAACGCACCGTCAAGTATGATAAGAATGGCCATCGGATCAATCCGAATCCGCTCAACCTTGGCGATGAGGATCGAACGAACTGGGTCGAGGTCCCTCCCCTGAAGGGAACAAATGCGCTAAGGACCTGGAACAAGTTCAAAGAAACCGCGCGGAAGTACGACATGAAGTTCGACTATCGTTTCCTACCCAGCGGGAAGATACCCAGGCTGGGCGACACCGATGGTCAGTTCTTTGAAACCATGCCGACCTACAACAGCAACTCGGCCTGGCGCACGATCCTGGAAGAGAATGGTTACGATTGGAAACGCTATCACCCCAAGGAGGGTACCTTCAGCATCTCGCCCGGCGACGGGCACCGACTGCCGCCGATCGAGGACGCGCCACTCCAGGGCCCCGGCCAGACCTTGAAGCAGACGAGGCCCAGCAGGCCGCAACGCGATACCATAGGTGGCAGCGGGCGGAGAAGCGTCGGTCCAGGCGATCGGCTGCGCTAAGCTCATGCTTCCGTTCAGCGCCCGGATGTCCCGGCGCTGAGTTCCCTTGGTTCCTCATGATTTGCCTCCCGTTAAGGGGGCTTACAACGTCACTTGACAAACCATTGATAGCAGCGCTACTACGCACAAAATGCAGAGTTCCGAAGATGGTCGTCGCCAACAGTAGTACGAAGCTTCTCCTCGCAGCCAACCGTCGCCCTAGTGATCCGGTCCGAACACTTGGATCCCAGGCGTTCAGTAAATCAACCCACAAAACTATTGATCTGGTGGGGAAACTTACCCAGACGGGTGGGAACTATCCGTCTGGGTTGCACCGCTAGGAGAGTGATAATGCACAGGCTAGCCGGCATCTTGATTGTTCTTGTTCTCGGCGGTGTCCTGCCCGCTTGCACCTCACCGAGAGCGACATGGCAAGACAACGCTTACACAAGCAGGATGGAGGCAGATCGGGCGAACCGCTTTGCCGTTCGGCAAACCCCGCCCAAAGACCTTTCCTCCGACGATGAAGTTCACGCGCTCCGTAAATCCTACGCCGATGCCGCCGCTGATCACTTGGCAGCCTACCTTCTAGAACACTACGAAACGAGTCCAAACGACGCCATTGCCTTCCTGAAAAAAGAGCGCTTTCGCTGCCAAGAGCATACAATCGTACACTGCACGTCACTCACCAAGATTTTCGCAAGGACCCTCGACCCACTCGCGAATTTTAGAAGAGAACCAACACACTGTGTGGGTTGGTTTGTCAGATTCAAAACAAGTAACAGTGAAATCCAAGACCTCTCAGTGACATCAAGGTTAGATTCTTGCGTCTAAATGAGGAGCGTTATGCAGCTTCGCTTTATTTCAGCAAAACTTGCGCAACGCATATAGTTAACTTTTTTTAATACAACCATCTATGGACACATGCGCTAGCTTTACGAATATTCCACAATTCATTACTATATCAAATCGCTTAATGAAATTATGGATATCAATCAAATAAAGGCGTTTTAGTTGACTCCTATGTATGTCACCCGCACCCCGTAACTCTCACAAGGATACAACACCAATGTCTGAAAAACCCAATAACGCGAGCTGGAAGATATTCTCTGGCCAACGTTCAGTTCCAATCATATCTGCCGGAAAACACAATTATCTCCTATTGCAGGATCCTAGTGGCAAGGTCCAGGCAGAAATTCATGGGACAACCACGGATTCACCTATAAGTGGAAAACTCGCTATTGAAGAAATTCAAGCAACATACGATGAGAAAGGGCGTCGAACAAACGCAAATCCCTACAATTTGGGGGATGAAGACCGCACGACCTGGATTGAAATCCCGGCAAAACAAGGAGCCACAGTTCTCGAGACCTGGGAAAAGCTAAAAATGGCAGGCGAGCAGTACAACATGAGATACGACTACCGTATGCTACCCAGCGGAAAGACACCCAGGCTAGGCGACACGCGCGGTCAGTTCTATGAAACCATGCCGACCTACAACAGCAACTCCGCCTGGCGGACGATCCTGGAGGACAATGGCTACGACTGGGAACGCTATCACCCCAAGGAGGGCACCTTCAGCATCTCGCCCGGCGACGGGCACCGGCTGCCGCCGATCAATAGAACACCACCTCCTCGGAGCGGAAAGGCCTTGGGACAAACGGCTCCCAGCGCTGAAACGCGATGCCAGGGGTCGCAAAAGGCAAGGGGGCCTCGGACCGGGGGACCGGCTACGCTAGAAGGACACCTCCGCCCAGCGGCGACGACGTCCCTGGCGATCCAGCACTCTCGGTCCCTCACAATCCGCTGTTACAGATGTGACCAATTTGGCGCATGGTCCTGGCCCTGCGGGCGAGCTACCTTCCTAGGCGAGCGAGCCTGAGGAAGATACCTTTTCGAGGGGAACCCCTCGAGGGGACAGCCGAGGGAAAGCGCTGGGATAGCCAAAACGCCCCGAGGGACTTGGTTCATGGACTACGAAGCCTTTTTCAGCGACAAGCTGGACGCGTTGCGCCAGGAAGGGAACTACCGCGTCTTCGCCGATCTGGAGCGCCACCGCGGGCAGTTCCCCAAGGCCACCAATCACCATGACCAGGGTCAACGGCCGGTGACCGTCTGGTGCTCCAACGACTATCTGGGCATGGGCCAGCACCCCAAGGTCTTGGCAGCGATGCACGCGGCCTTGGATCGCTGTGGCGCCGGGGCCGGGGGCACCCGTAACATATCCGGCACAACGCACGAGCATGTGCTGCTGGAACGCGAACTGGCCGACCTGCACGGAAAAGAAGCAGCGCTGCTCTTCACCTCGGGCTATGTCTCGAACTGGGCGGCACTGGGCACCCTTGCCAGCCGTATCCCCAGCTGCATGGTCCTCTCCGACTCGTTGAACCACGCCTCCATGATCGAGGGCATCCGCCACAGCAAGGCGGAGCGCCAAATCTGGAAGCACAACGATGTCGAAGACCTAGAGCGGCGCCTGGCTGACTTGGACCCCGATCGCCCAAAGCTGGTCGCGTTCGAATCCGTCTACTCCATGGACGGCGACATCGCGCCGATCGCCGAGATCTGCGACGTCGCCGAGCGCTATGGTGCCATGACCTATCTGGACGAGGTGCATGCCGTCGGGCTTTACGGGCCGCGCGGCGGCGGCATCGCCGAGCGCGAGGGTCTGATGGATCGCCTGACCGTGATCGAAGGCACGCTCGGCAAGGCCTTCGGCGTGGTCGGCGGCTATATCGCAGCCTCGGCAGCCCTCTGCGATTTCGTGCGCTCCTTCGCCTCAGGCTTCATCTTCACCACGGCCCTGCCGCCGGCCGTGGCCGCCGGCGCGCGCGCCTCGATCCAGCATCTGAAGAGCAGCCAGGTCGAGCGCGAGCGGCACCGCGAGAGCGTCGCCAAGGTCCGGGCCAAGCTGGCTGCCCTGGGCATTCCGACAATGCCGAACCCAAGCCACATCGTGCCGGTCATGGTCGGCGACCCGGTCAAGTGTAAGATGATCAGCGATTGGCTGATGGACAATCACGGCATCTACGTGCAGCCGATCAACTATCCGACCGTGCCCAAGGGGACCGAGCGGCTGCGTATAACGCCCTCGCCAGTGCACGGCGACCAGGAGATCGACGCGCTGGTGACCGCACTCTCAGAGATCTGGTCGCAGTGCGCTTTGAGCCGCAACGCCGAGGTCGCCTGAGGCGGCCTTCGCCGCGTGTTAAACGTCACCAGTGCAGTTCACTCTTTGCTGTTCCCGCACGACAGTCGCATTCGACGGCAGGCGCGAGCTGCCGCGAGGAACGCACCAACGAAAGACAAGCGACCGCTTGTTTGCAAGATGCGGGCGGCCTGCTAGGTAACAGTCATGACAAAGAGAGAGCCGCGCGTGGGCAGCATCACGCGCAATACCAAAGAGACACGCATCAGCGCGACCATCGCCATCGACGGCAGCGGCCGCTCCGAGATCGAGACCGGCATCGGCTTCCTCGATCACATGCTGGATCAGCTCGCCCGCCACGGCCTCATGGACCTCACCGTCCAGGCCGAGGGCGATCTGCACATCGATGGTCACCACACCACGGAAGACACCGGGATCGTCATGGGCCAGGCCCTGGCGCAAGCTCTGGGCGACCGGAAAGGCATTCGCCGCTATGGCCATGCCTATATTCCGATGGACGAGACCTTGGTGCGGGTTTCCTTGGACATCTCGAACCGGCCCTACCTGATCTGGAAGGTCGACTTCACCCGCGACAAGCTGGGGACCATGGATACCGAGCTCTTCAAGGAGTGGTTCCAGGCCTTTGCCCAACAGGCCGGACTCACCCTGCATGTCGAGGTGCTTTACGGCCTCAACAATCACCATATGATCGAGGCCTGCTTCAAAGGCCTGGCGCGGGCACTGCGTCATGCCATGGAAATCGACCCGCGGGCGGCAGACAGCCTGCCGACCACCAAGGGAATGCTCTAACCCCGCACCAAGCGGGCAGGCAAACGAGGAGCGACCCTCTTGGCGCAGCCACTTGTTACCTTGATCGACTATGGCTCCGGCAATCTACGCTCGGCGGCCAAGGCTTTGGAGCGGGCGGCACGAGAGGGTGAGCATGACGCCCGCATTCTGGTCAGCGACCGCCCGGAAGACGTTGTCGCCGCCGAGCGCCTTGTGTTGCCCGGAGTCGGTGCCTTTGCCGACTGCTATCAGGGTCTGGCAGCCCATGACGGCCTGATCGACGCCCTGAAACAAAGCGCTATCGCCAAGGGGCGGCCGCTGCTCGGCATCTGTGTCGGCATGCAGCTCATGGCCACGCGCGGACTGGAGCACGGCGAGACGGCGGGTTTCGACTGGATTCCGGGCGATGTGGTGGCGCTGAAGCCCGACGATCCCAGCCTCAAGATCCCTCATATGGGTTGGAATGGCCTGAGCGATCTGGCCGACCATCCTCTGTTTGACGGTCTGTCTGAGGGCGATCAGGTCTATTTCGTGCACTCCTATCACCTGCAGGCGAGCGCGCCGGAGCAGGTCTTGGCGCTCACCCGGCACGGCGGGCCGGTGACCGCAGCGGTGGGCCGGGACAATCTCGTCGGCACGCAATTCCATCCCGAGAAGTCGCAGGCCGTAGGACTGCGCTTGCTCTCCAACTTTCTGGGCTGGCGGCCATGATCCTTTTCCCCGCAATCGACCTGAAGCAAGGTCAGGTGGTGCGCCTGCTCTATGGCCGGGCCGATGCGGTCACCGTCTATGGCGAGGATCCTGCCGGCCAAGCCCAGGCCTTTCAGGCCGCGGGCTTTCAATGGCTACATGTCGTCGATTTGGACGGCGCCTTCTCCGGCAGTGGCGGCAACAGCGACGCTGTAGCAGCCATCCTCAAAGCCACTGACCTCCCGGTGCAACTGGGTGGCGGCATCCGCGATCTGGCCCGCATCGAAGCTTGGCTGGCGCTTGGCATCCGCCGCGTCATACTGGGCACCGTGGCGGTGAAGGATCCCGATCTGGTGCGCCAAGCCTGCCGGCTCTTCCCCGACCGCATCGTCGTCGGGGTCGACGCCAAAGAAGGCTACGTCGCCGTCGAGGGCTGGGCCGAACGCTCCAGCCTCACCACCTTGGACCTGGCCTTGCGCTTTCGCGATGCCGGCGTAGGGGCACTGCTCTATACTGACGTCGGCCGCGACGGGGCGTTGACAGGTGTCGATGTCGCCGGCACGGCCAAGCTGGCAAGAGAGTCCGGTATGCCAGTGATTGCATCCGGCGGGGTCGCTGGCCTTGGCGACATGGCAGCCCTGCTCGCTGCCAAAGAACCTGGGATCGAGGGCGTGGTGGTTGGGCGCGCGCTCTACGACGGGCGCCTCGATCCGGCCGAAGCCCTGGCCCTGCTGAAAGAGAAATCATGTTGAGCGTGCGCGTCATTCCCTGCCTGGACGTCAAGGACGGTCGGGTGGTCAAGGGCATCAACTTCGTTGGCCTTCGCGATGCCGGCGATCCTGTCGAACAAGCCCAGCGCTATGATAGGGAGGGTGCTGACGAACTCTGCTTCCTCGACATCACCGCCAGTCATGAACGCCGCGACATTCTGCTGGACGTTGTCAGCCACACGGCAGAGGTCTGCTTCATGCCGCTCACCGTCGGCGGTGGCGTGCGCACCCTGGACGACATCCGCCAGCTGTTGCTTGCCGGGGCCGACAAGGTCTCGATCAACACCGCGGCCGTCAAGAACCCCAATTTCGTGGCCGAGGCGGCGTTGAAGTTCGGCAGCCAGTGCATAACCGTTGCTGTTGACGCCAAGCAGGTCGATAGCGGCCGCTTCGAGATCTTCACCCACGGCGGCCGCCAGGCCACGGGCTTAGAGGCGATCGCCTGGGCCAAGCGCCTGGTGGCACTGGGCGCGGGCGAGATCCTGCTGACCTCAATGGACCGCGACGGCACCCGAGACGGCTATGATCTGCCGCTGACCCGTGCCATTGCCGATGCCGTCCCGGTTCCGGTCATCGCCTCCGGCGGGGTCGGCGGCCTGCCGGACCTGGTGAGTGGGGTCAAAGAGGGACATGCATCCGCGGTCTTGGCTGCCTCGATCTTCCACTTCGGCGAAGCCAGTATCGCAGAGGCCAAGGATACGCTGGCCGCTGCCGGTGTGCCGGTCAGGAGGTTGTGATGGCTGACAAGCACGCTCTGGATCGTCTCTACGCAACGCTTCTGGCTCGGCGCGACGCCGATCCAAACGAGAGCTACACCGCAAAGCTTCTGGCAAAGGGACCCGAGAAGATTGCCAAGAAGGTAGGCGAAGAGGGCGTCGAGGCCGCACTTGCCGGTGCCTGCGGCAGCACGGAAGAGCTGGCTTCCGAGTCGGCTGATCTGCTCTACCACCTGAGTCTGCTATGGATTGCCCGCGGCCTGCAGCCAACGGCCGTATGGGAGGCCCTGGAAGGGCGAAGCGGCCTGTCCGGCCTGGCCGAGAAGGCCAGCCGAGCGAAGGAGTGACAGCAATGAGCTACGACCCCCATAACATCTTCGCCAAGATCCTGCGCGGCGAGATTCCTTGCAACAAGGTCTATGAAGACGAGCACACGCTTGCCTTTCACGACATCCAACCTCAGACACCGACCCATATCTTGGTGATTCCCAAGGGCCCATACGTCTCATTCGACGACTTCTCAGAGAAGGCCAGCGAGGCCGAGATCGCCGCTTGGATCCGCGCCACCGGCAAGATCGCTCGCGACTTGGGCCTGACCGAGCCGGGCTACCGCGTGCTGTCTAACATGGGTCGCGACGGGCATCAGGAGGTGCCCCATCTTCACATGCACCTCTTCGCAGGCACCGACCTCGGCCGCATGATCAAGCCACGCGACAAGCAGGAGAGCTAGATCGGTTTGCGAAGAGGTGTTTCTACCTTGCCGCGACCTGCTCTATAGCCAGACAAAATCGCTGCCGGTCATGAGGCTGGCGGCAGAGAAACCGTCGACCAGCAGGGCTTTATCGGCGGTACCGTCGCCGTCTTGGTCGATCTGAAGCTGGCGATTGCCGGCAAAGCGGGCCTCGGAGTTGCCGCCACCGGAGAAGGCAGCGCCATCGATGTATGTGAAGTTGCCCATTTCCAGGCCGGTCGCGAAGACCAGCTTGTCTTGGCCGTTGGCGCCATTCAGGCTAACGCCGTCGAAGTCGCGAATGACCGGGCCGCCGGAACCACCGAAACCAAGGTTGCCTCCGCCAAGGCGGAAACTGTCCGTCCCGGAGCCACCGAAGAGGATGTCGTTCTGTCCGACGTTCAGTGTATCTGCACCGCTCTCGCCGCGCATGGTGTCACCGCCGGGACCGCCGAACATGATATCGTCGCCGTCACCCCCCTCGATCACGTCGACGCCGCCCAGGCCGCGCAGAACGTTGTCACCGCTGTTGCCCTCGATGGTGTTGTCCAGCCCATTGCCGGCACCGTTGATATTGCCGAAACCGCCTTGTAGACGCAGATTCTCGATGAAATCCAGCGGTCCACCGTCGGGCAGGGTGAAGTCGCTCTCGGCGCGAACCAGATCGACGCCCTGGCCGGAGCCGTCCTGCACCCGGTCCGTGGCGGTATCGACGACGAAGGTGTCGTCGCCGGCGGCCCCCAGCATGGTATCGCTGCCCTCGCGCCCGTTCAGGATGTCGTTGCCGGTCTTGCCGCGCAGGCTGTCGTCGCCGGTGTTGCCCAGCAGGGTGTTGTCGAACTCGTTGCCACGCAGGGTCGCATCACCCACGCCTCGATTGATCTGGGCGCGCTCTATGTGACCCGTATCACCCGAGGGTAGGTCGTAGGTTATGGCGCTGGACCGCAAGACATCCTCGATCCCGCCATTGGCAGTCTCCGACACCACGTCGAGGAACTGATCGACGATGAAGGTATCGTTGCCATTGCCGCCGACAGCCGTATCGACCCCACTGGCTCCGTTCAGGCGATCTTGACCGTTCGATCCATAGAGCGTGTCACTGCCGCTGCCGCCGACCATCTGGTCACTGCCCTGATCTCCGTAGAGGATGTCGGCGCCACTGGCACCGAAAAGCTGATCCTTGTCGTCGCCGCCGTAGATGATGTCCGCACCACTGCCGCCGCGTCCGACATCCTTGCCGGCGTAGAGTTCCATCGAATCATCGCCCAGAGCACCGAACGCCAAATCGTAGAGGTAGGCACCTCGCAGGAAATCTTCGCCGCTGCCGCCGTATAGAGTGTTCTCTCCACTCTCGGCCATCAAGTTGTCATCGCCAGAACCACCGAACAGGAGATCGACCCCACTATCGGCATAGGCATTGTCCGCTCCCTCCCCGCCATAGACTCTGTCGTCGCCGTCACCGCCCCCGAGTGTGTCGCTGCCGACCTCACCAAAGATCTTGTCGTTACCATTGTCTTCAATATCTATGTGGTCGAGGAAATCATCTCCGCTTCCGCCGTAGAGCGTATTGCCGCCTCTGGCACCGTAGAGCGTGTCAGCGCCACTCCGCCCGAAGATCAGGTCGTTGGCGTTGCCGCCGTAGGCCATATCGTTGCCGGTGCCACCGTCCAAAGTATCACGAACAGCGCCGCCGTAGAGCAAGTCGTCACCAGAATTTCCGTCCAGTGTGTCGCTCTCGGCGCCTCCGTACTGCGTATCGTTCCCTGGACCGCCCCAGAGAAGATCCGCACCCGTTTCGCCATAAAGCAGGTCATCGCCCGTTGGATCATCGCCGAAAAGCTGAAACTCTGTGATACGGTCGTTGCCATCTCCGCCAAAAACCAAATCGTCGCCATCGCCGCCGTTCAGATCATCGACGTCCTCGCCGCCGAGGAGCGTGTCTTTGCCGCTGTCTCCGTAGAGTCTGTCGACGCCGGTTGCTCCATAGAGAGTGTCACTGCCTGAGTCTCCGTAGAGATCGTCGTTGCGGGAGTTGCCGCGCAGAGTGTCGGCCCCTTCGCCGCCGTATAGGGCATCATCGGATAGGTCTCCATCGAGTCGATCCGCACCGGATCCACCGAAAAGAGAATCGATATCGAGGCCGCCGTAAATGCGATCCGCGCCGCTGTCGCCATAGGCGGTGTCGTTACCCGAACCCGACAGGTACTCGCTAAAGAAGTCCCCACCCTGTCCGCCAAAGAAGATGTCGGCACCGCCATCGCCATTTGCCGTGTCGGCGCCACTACCCCCGAAGATCTCATCCTTTCCGCTGCCACCAATGAGACTGTCAGAGCCTGTCGCACCGTAAAGGCTATCCGCGCCGCTGATCCCGGAAAGGGTATCGTCCGAAGAGTATCCGTAAATGGCATCGTCCATACTGGTGCCGAACAGCGTGTCGGCAAGGCTGGTTCCTGGAATCGTATTGGTGGCCATTGTGTGCTCCCCTCTGTTGCCGCTGCATTGGCAGGGCGAATGCCTGCGAAAGTTGGGCAACGCAAACAAAGAGTAAGCTAACGCCTTGGCAAGCAGGAGAGCAACCCGGCAATCATAGCCCGCCATCTGCCCGACGGGCGCCACAGATCATTCTTTCCCGTCAAAAAGAGGGGGGCTGACCGATTGAGCGGCCGCCCCCTTGGCATGAGGTTCCGGGCGGAGAGTCGAATGCCCGCCACCCGAACTGCCTAGCTGAAAATGAAATCCCCGGCCGTCAGCTGGCTGGCCGAAACCCCGCCGATCTCGACACGGAAGTTGGCGCTGCCATTGCCATTCGTATCGACCTCAATGTTGTTCCCGCTGACACGCACCTGACCGGCCTCGTTGGTGAAAGCAGCGTTGCCGATGAAGGATCCACTGTCGCCCGGCATATCAATGGCGACCTTGTCGGCTTCGCCCTGGCTGAAGTCTTCGATCTTGCCCTGCGACCCGCTCAAGGTGTTGCCGTCGAAAGCAAAGGTATCACTACCGTTGCCACCCTCCAGGCTGTCCTGGCCGTTGTTGCCGTTCAGCGTGTCGCTACCGCTACCGCCGAAGAGCTTATCACTGTTGTCGCCACCAGAAAGATCGTCGTCGCCGTTACCGCCAGTAACACTATCATCGCCGCCGTCACCGCTGAGCGTGTCGTCACCGTCCAGACCGTAGATTTTGTCTTGGTTGTTCCCACCGAAGATAAGATCGTCGCCGTCATCGTCGCCATCGGCCTCACCGCCGCCGAAGAGCGAGTCGTCACCGCCGCCGCCGTAGAGGCTGTCATCGCCGTCCAGGCCGTAGACCTTGTCCTGACCCTGATCGCCGTAGATCAGGTCATCGCCGCTGTCATCGTCGTCATCGCCATCGCCACCGCCGAAGAGCGAGTCGTCGCCCTGCGCACCGTCGATGGTGTCGTCGCCGGCCAGACCGTAGACCTTATCGTTGCCACCCTTGGCATCGATGAAATCGCGACCGCTGGTACCGTAGAGGGTGTTATCGCTGTTGGTACCGAAGATCGTGTTCACCGGAGAGAGGCCACCGATGATCTCGTCAATGTCGATGAGGTCGAGGTCATTGGGATCGATGTCATCGCCCAAGATCAGGGTGTCACTACCAGATCCACCGTCAAAGGTCTCGCTACCGACGATGTCGCCGGCCGAGGCAACATAGAAGGTATCGTCGCCCGAACCGCCGAAGGCCTTGTCCTCTCCAGATCCGCCAACGAGGTAGTCATTACCGTCGCCGCCGTAGAGCTCGTCGCTGCCGCTTACTCCGTAGAAGGCATTGTCACCGGAGTTGCCGGAAAGCGTGTTGTCCGCGGTGTTGCCGGTTCCGTCGATGTTGTTGTCGCCGGAGGCCGCCTGGAGGTTCTCGAAGTTGGTCGCCAGAGTGTGATCGATGTCAGCGATCACCAGATCGATCCCGCCGCCGGCCGACTCAACCAAGATCTCGCCGCCGTCGATGAAGAAGGTGTCGTCACCGGAGCCGCCGATCAGGGTATCGACCTCCGTACCCAAACCACCGACCAGGAAATCACTGCCGGAACCCCCGTCGACCGTATCGTTGCCGCTGCGCCCTTGCACGACATCATCACCATCACCTCCAAAGAGCGTGCCGTCGCCGGAGCTGTCGGCAACGCGGTCGTTGCCTTCACCACCGTATCCAACGTCGTTGCCGAGGCGGGTGAAGAGCGTGTCGTCGCCCGAGCCACCGTAGTTCGTGTCGTCACCCTGGCCGCCGTAGAGATTGTCTGTACCGCTAGCACCGAAGAGCAGGTCAACGCCGGTGCTGCCAACAATCCGCTCGTTGTCGGAGCTACCGGTCAGGGTGTGGCCAGCGCCATCCTTCTCCGCGGCGATGGTTTCAATGCCGCCATCGCTTTCGAAGCTGCTCGCCGAGACAACGGCGCGGTCGTCTCCTTCCCCGCCCAATTCGATGATGGTGTCGGTCGATGTATCGACCTTGTAGGTGTCGTCGCCCTTACCGCCGGCCATGGTATCGCCGGCGCTGCCGCCATCGATTTCGTCGTTACCGTCATTGCCGGCCAGAGAATTGGCGCCCTCGTTACCCAGCAACGTGTTGTCGATGTCGTTGCCACTGGCTTTGAGGTCGCCGCGACCGGTCACCAGCATGATGGTTTCGATCTCACCGGCCGCATCCGCAACGCTATAGTCGACATTGAGGCGCAGCGTGTCATTGCCGGCGTTACCGTTCTCGAGAACAAGATCACCACTCTGGGAGATGACGAAGCGGTCGTTTCCAGCACCGCCGAATGCCGTGTCATCGCCGGCACCGCCATTTAGAAAATCGTTTCCGGTTCCGCCGAAGAGTGTGTCATCGGCGCCCAGGCCGCGAATCTGGTCGCTACCGCCAGCGCCGCTGAGGCTGTTCTCGGATCCATTGCCGCGGATCTGGTTGTTCAAGCTGTTGCCGACACCGCCGATCGCACCGGCATTGCCGAAGATCTCCAAATTCTCTATGGATTGGCTTTCGGGGAGAATGAAGTCGACCTCGGCGACCACGACATCTGTGCCCTCCCCACCGGCCTCGAACACCATGTCACCGGTGCTGGTAACGCGGAAGGTGTCGTCGCCCAGCCCACCGGTCATGCTGTCCGAACCGGAACCGCCGCGCAGGAAGTCAGCACCGTCGCCGCCCTCTAGAACATCGTCGCCGGATCCACCTTCTATCTCGTCGTTCTCAGCGCCACCAAAAAGCCGATCACTGCCGTCATCGCCATTGATGTCGTCTTGACCCAGGCCGCCATAGCCCTGATCATCGCCTTCGAAGCCGCGGATCGCGTCGTCACCGGCCAAGCCATACAGTGAATCGTCGCCGCTGAACCCCTTGATGAGATCAGCAAGGGGTGTTCCATCCAGCGAGTCGTTGCCGCTGGTTCCATTAACGATTGCCATACCTGACTACTCCCCAATCCTGAGGTCGCCGAGAAATCCGCCAACCTCACCCCAGAAACAGATGACGGGCCGCAACGCCCTTCCTCAAGGCAGCGCGTGGTCCAATCGATGATTGATCCTCTGCGGCGATGGTGCATCACGGCACCAACCGCCCCCCATGCCATCGCACGCGATGCCTCCCGATCACGCTGCAATCAATCGAACCAGCGCGAGACATCCAGCGTACTCTGAACAACGTCGGCCGTGGTTATTGATTTCGAGACTGAACGTCAATATTTTTGAGACTGTCGTTACACACACATTTCTGTGATCACGTCAACTCTGTGCATCGGGACGCTGGCGCCGCTTACTGATCGAAAGAGATGGAGTTGCACGCCCCAAAAGAGTCTGGGCAGCCGGGCGGGAGAGTGCGGACTGCTCGGGAACCGCTCCGTCACGTCCAAAGGAAAGAAAGATTGAGACCGCAAGTCGTGTCGACCTGGGGATATCTCAATCGAGAACCGCCGAGCGGTGCCGAGGATCAGGTGAGGAAAACGAAGTCACTTGCCGTCAACTGGCTGGCTGCCGTCATGCCATTCAGCTTGAAGGCGATATCCAGAGTCCCGTTGCCATCGGTATCGACCTCGACCTGACGCAAAGCATCGTCAAAGCGCGCCTCGGTGTTGCCGCCACCGGAGAAGGCCGCGCTCTCGACATAGGTGAAGCTCCCGGTCTCCAAACCCGTTGCAAAGCTTAGGGTGTCCTGAAAGCTAGAGCCGTTAAAGAGGTTACTCTGAAAATCGCGGATGAAGACCAAGGCCTCGACCGTGCCGCCGCCCAGGGTCTCGCCGGTCTCGTCGCCGTTGAACTGGAAGACATCGTCGCCGCTGCCGCCCCAAGCCGTGTCGTTGTTGTTCAGGAGAATGCTGTCGGCACCGCTACCGCCCTGAATGAAGTCGCGCATAGCGTCATCACCCTGACCGTCCAGGATGTCATTTCCGAGAAGACCACGCAGAGTGTCCGCGCCCGAGCGGCCGCGCAACTCGTCGTCGCCGGCACGGCCTAGCAAAGTATCATCGCCAAGACCGCCGAAAATCACATCTTCACCGCCCTGCCCCAGCATGTAATCACCGGCCGAGTTGCCAACCAAGCTGGCCCCGCCGCTGGAAGAGGTCAAACTGCGCGCGACCCCGTCCTTGGCATTGCCCATGATCTCCACGTTCTCGGCCAAGGTATAGCCGTTGGCGGACACAATCACACGGTCGCTGCCCCCGTCACCGCTCTCGTTCACCCTGTCCGCAGTGGTAGACACGAAGAAGAGGTCGTCACCCGATCCACCCACCATCTTGTCGACGCCGAAGCCGCCATCCAAAGTGTCGTTTCCGGAGCCTGCCTGTAGGATGTCATTACCGAACGCGCCCAGGACGGTATCGTCGCCGTCGCCACCGAAGACGCCGTCATCGCCGGAACCACCGAAGACACCGTCATCGCCACTATCGCCACGGAGCTGCTTGTCATCTCCGGCGCCGCCAAAAACCCGATCGGCATTGCTGCCGCCGAAGAGGCTCTTGTCGTTGTCATTGCCGCCATAGATCTTGTCGGCATTCAAGCCACCGAAGAACAAGGAATCATTGCCGTCATTGCCGGCAAGCGTGTCCCTTCCGTTCTCGCCGTAAAGGGCACGATCGTCGCCGACACCACCGCGAATGAAGTCGTCCCCGACACCGCCGAAGAGGAAACGGTCCTCGCCACTGTTGCCTTGAACGTCGTCATTGCCGCCCTGGCCCAAAAGCGTAAGATCGAGACCCGACCCGCCGAAGATCGTGTCGTCTCCTGCACCGCCGGCCAGCCTGATATCGCGGTTGAGGTCACCAGAAATCGTATCGGCTCCGCTGTCGCCAAAGAGGTTGGTGTCGAAGCCCCGGCCGCCGTAGACTCTGTCGTCTCCGGAGCCGCCGTAGAAGCGGTTCTCGCTTCCTACGCCACCATAGAGCTGGTCGCTACCAATCCCACCGAAGAAGGAGATGTCCCTGGCGGAACCGCCCCTCAGGGTGTCACCACCCTGGCCGCCATAGAAGGAGGTATCGAAGCCGCTGCCACCCTCGATAAGATCGGTAGAGCTGCCGCCAAAGAAGTTCGCATCATCACCCACTCCGCCGCGTAAGGTGTCTGCGCCGCCGCCTCCATCAACACCCGCGTCGCCACCGTCGCCGGCGTCGATAAGATCTTGCCCCGAACCGCCATTCACCAAGAAGTCATTTCCGCCGCCGCCGTAGATGCTGTCCGTGCCGCTTTCGCCGATAAGACCGATGTCGCCCCCACTTCCGCCATAGATCTTGTCGTCACCACTGCTGCCATGGAGGCCGATATCGGTTCCGCTGCCGCCGCTCAAGGTGTCGTTTCCCTGCCCACCGTTTAGCGAGAGATCGTTTCCTGAATCGCCTAGGATCAGGTCATCGCCCGAACCACCGAAGAGCGAGGTGTCCTTTCCATCCCCACCATAAACGCTGTCGTCTCCGTCCGCGCCGAGGAGCGTGCGATCGGCACCATTTCCGCCAAAGATACCGTCGCTTCCAAGCCCGCCATCAAGGCTGACATCGTTGCCGGTGTCACCATGGACGGCATCGTTGTCCGTACCACCGAGGAGCTGGGTGTCAGCGCCGCTTCCCCCATAGACGCTGTCATCCCCGTCATCACCCGTGAGCGCTAGGTCATTGCCATCATCACCCTTGACGATGTCTTCGGCAGAGCCGCCGCGTAGCTGTGTGTCACTACCCAATCCGCCATAGAGTTCGTCTTCACCGTCGCCACCCCAGAGCGTCGTGTCGTCTCCTGAGCCGCCAAAAAGTGTGTCATTACCGAAACGTCCAATCAGAGCGTCGTTGCCATTGTAACCGAAGATGGTGGCGCCGACCGTTGACCCGCCGATGGTGTTGTTGGCGCTGGTTCCATAGATCCGAACATCCTCGACCCGCGTAATCTCGACACCGGTGAAGAGTGAGGCGCCTTCAAAGACCAGCAGAGTGTCGGTTGCATTGCCGCCGTCGAGGGTTTCGCCGGTCGTCAGCTCGGCCTGGCTGTTGATCACCAGGACATCGGCGTTGGCATTGCCGAGCACCGTATCGATGCCCAGACCGCCGACCAGGCCTTGATCGTTTCCGTTGCCCCCCTCGATCACATCGTTGCCGGCATCACCAAAGAGGCCGAAGTCGTCCCCGTTGTTGCCGCGCACGAGATCGTTGTTGCCACCGCCGTAGAGCCCAAGGTCGGACCCAAGACCACCAAACACGGAGTCAACGCCGGCGTCGCCGAAGAGATAGCTGTCGTTGCTCTGGTTGCCCTCTACGACATCGGCGTTGGCGCCGCCGAAGAGGGAGTTGTCACTGCCGCTACCGCCTTGCACTCGATCATCAGCGGAAAGTCCGAAGAGGCGGTCGGCGCCACTGAACCCGCGTAAAGTATTGACCCCGTTGGTTCCCGTCAGGGTGTTGTTACCGTCCGTTCCGTCGCGACCGATCACCTCGATACTGAAGATCGTCGCCCCACCCGAAATGGCGACCGCATTGCGGAACAGCAGCGTGTCGGTCCCGCTATCGCCCTGGAACCAATCATTGGCCGTGAACTCCCGCGCACTGCCGACTGCCAGAACGTCATTGCCGTCATTTCCGCGGAGGGTGTCGCTGCCGAGACCACCGTAGAGATAGCGATCATTGCCGATCCCCCCGTAAACGAGGTCGTTGCCGTTGCCTCCGTAGAGGTAGCTGTCGTTGCCGTTCTGCCCCTCGACACGGTCGTCACCACCCGCACCGAAGAGCGAGGTATCATTGCCCGGATCACCCCCGACCGTGTCGGTGCCAGGCCCGCCGAAGATAAGCGAGTCATGGCCGCAACCACCAAACACGGAATCGTCTCCAGAATTCCCATTCACGCGGAAATCGCTGCCGGAGCCGCCGCCGATTGTATCGCCGCCGCTGTTGCCGCTGAGGTAGCTGTCGTTGCCGTCCTGACCCAGGATCGTGTCGCCCTGGTTCCCGCCGTCAATCCGCTGCTCGTCACCCGATCCACCATAGAGCGTGTCGGTGCCATCCAGCCCGTAGATCCGATCGTCACCGCTGACCCCAAAAACAGTGTCGAAACTATTGGTGCCGGTGAGGACGTCGTTGACCCCCGTCGTGCCGTAGATGGTTGCCATAACTGCTGCTCCCCATTGCGAGTTAACGCCGGCCTCCCCAGTACCGGACACTCTTATGCTTGCTCGGAACTCTAAGACCTCCGAGGAGAATTGGCCAGCCTAATTTTTGAGCATTCACTTAAATTTTAGGGAAGTGCAGTTTCTGGATGCTGCCTGTCCTGCTGGATCGAAGGACGCAATCGCCCAGGACAATCCAACGACAAGCGCTCGGAACACTACTGACCCAGCAACAAGTCCTTGGCAGCATTCAGCTTTGCGGCCAACCAATCGGAGCCGCCGGCATCGGGGTGCAGCTTCTGCATCAGGCGGCGGTGGGCGCGGCGGATCTCATCCGGGCTGGCGCCGGGTTCAAGGCCGAGCACGTCGTAGGCCTCTTCAGTCGTCATCGGCCCGCTCCTGGCGCCTGTCCCGCCACCGCTGCCGGCACCCCGCCACTCGGCGTCGCGGCGATCCAGATAGGCCTCAATCAGGGCCAGTGATTGCGGGTCGCCGGAGACGTCGCCGCGCAATTGATGCAGCTCCGCCAAAGACAGCTCAGAGAGTTGGCGTCCGGCAAAAGCACCACTTAGAACCTCGCCGTCGACATGGCCGCTCTCGTGATCCAGCTTCATGGCAAAGAAGCGGGTGCGCACCTTCGAGCCCGACTGGCCACCATTCGACATACGTCGCCCCAGGCTCTTGAAGGCCGGCCAGAAGCGCCAGACTAGGCCAGCAATGATTGGTAAAGCCGCCAAGAGCTGCGCACGTCCGGCAACCACCAGCAAGATGCCAGCCCCCGCCAAGAGGATCAGCGCGACAATCTTCGCCGTCCTGGCAATCTGCTTGGGATCGGTCTTGCTGAACCAATAGGCAATCAGCACGCCCCCCACCAGCAGGGTCAGCCCGAGCAGCAGATAAGGCATTAGCGCACCTGCCGGGTCAGCAGCGCCACCGGCCCGCCCCGCTTGGCGCCATAGTCCAGAAGCGCGCGACGTCCGCCGGCAGCATAGGCGGCGACGGCTCCCAAGAGATCGCGAAGCTGTTGGGCGCTGTTGGCATCGAAGCTGCAGCAGGCCCCGCCCGAGAGTTTGGCCACCTCCTCGAAGGCTTGGCGCACACGCGGGTTATGTCCCTCGTGAAACATGAAACAGGGTAGGCCCAAGAGACCCAGTTCGCCGGCCGCATCGCCCAGATCGTCGATCGCCTCTTCCAAGGCGTCGCCGACAAAGACCAGAGCATCGACCTTGGCCTTGCGCGCCTCCTTGGCGGCGTGGCGCAGAATACGCTCTATCTGGGTGTGGCCGGCACGGCAGGTGACGGAAGTCATGCGGCGCAGCAGCTCATGGGAATCACTCAGCCACGGGCTCGCTTTGCACTCGCGGTAGCCGCGATAAAAGACCAGCTGCACCGAGAGGCCCCCCAATGCGTGGGCAGCCGTGAACATCTCACCCTGCAGGTGGCTGGCCTGATCCCAGCTCGGCTGCCGGCTGGCCGTGGCGTCAAGCGCAAAGATCAGACGCCCGCCGCCGGCCTCGCCGCTGCGGGCCTGCAGTTTCGACAGGAAGTCACTGACTTCGCTCTCCTTACTGACACCCGGGGTCGAGACGCCGGGCCGCGAAACCTCTCGTGCCATGGCCTAGAGACCTCCATCTCGTGCGATGACCTGCTACTCCTTTAATGTGGAGCGACGCGGACCCGCTCGCCAGCGCGCAAAGTCGGCGCAGGGTCAGGTGTTGTAACGGCAACACCCGGCAGCGCCATGATTTCCAGCAAAGTGCGCACTTCGTTGCGGGCGGCCACATGGCTCATGGTCATGGTTGTCTTGCTTTGCTTCAGATCCAGCAGGGTCAGGCCCTTGACGAAGAGTTCGCGGAAAATCACCCGCTCCGAGAAGCCGGGTGCCAGACGGAAGCCAATGCGCTTGGCCAGCAAGGGCAAGACCTGAGCGACATCGCGCTTGTTGCGGGCGTCGAGCTGCGACATGCGGTTGCGCATGACGATCCAATCGATCGGCCGGCCGCCGTCGCGCGCGCGTGTCTGCCGCTGTTCCCAGACCATCTGGCTGTAGACGCTGAGCTCGCGGATGCGGCGCCCGTCGCGCTCCACCTTGCCCAGTAAATCCAGATCGATGAAGGAATCGTTCAAGGGCGTGATCAAGGTATCGGCGCGCTGATGAGCCAGGCGCGAGAGAAAGGTGTCGCTGCCCGGTGTGTCGATCACCACGAAATCCTTGGCAGCAAGCCCGGCCAACGCTGTATCCAGGCGCTCGCGCTCCTCGGACTCGGCCAGGCTGCGGCTGTCGGCTTCCGAGCGATAGAGCCGTTGATTGTCCGGCATTGGCAGCGGGATCGCGGTATCGCGCATGAAAACCTGCCGGTTCTCCAGATAGCGCGACAGCGTGCCCTGGCGCGCGTCGATGTCGATAGAACCGACCCTTTTCCCCTGCCGCAGCAGTGACACCATGATGTGCAGTGCCGTCGTCGACTTGCCGGAACCCCCTTTTTCGTTCCCGAAGACGATGATGTAGGGCCGCTTCATCTGCATCATGCCCTGACGATCCAAACCGCGGTGTCGTGAAAGACGGCACCGCCTCGCGGAAAGCCGGCATCGGCCGAGATCAAGGTGTTGATGCCTCGGCCGCCATGGAAGGCGGCATTCGGCCAGATCGATTCGCAGACCACGACGTCGGGCTGCACGCCGTCGAAAGGCTTGGCAGCGATTAGGACCTCGCCCAGATCGTTGCCGATCCGCAGGAGGTCGCCGGCCTCTACCCCTATCCGCTGACAGACCTCCGGGTGCAGCAGGAGCGATGGCGCCCCCTCGCGCTTGCGGCTGCTTGGCGTCTCGGTGAAGGAGGTGTTGAGGAAGGAGCGAGCCGGGGCAGCGACCAAGCGGAAGGGTTTCTCAGGGCTTTCGTGATCCAGCAGGTCGAAATGTCCGGGAAGACCCGGCATCTCGGCGTGACGGCCGCCCAGGCGTTCCCAGTTCGGCTTGAAGCGGAAGCGACCGCCGTCTTGGGGAAAACCCTTGAGGAAATGCGCCTCTTCGAAGGGCTCGGCGCAATCCAGACAGCCTCCGGCCTGGTAGATATCCTCGGCACTGCCACGGCCTGAGTCCTTGAGACAGTCTTCGATCAAGTCCCAGGCGCTCATCTCGAAACCCGGATGCTCTGCGCCCAAGCGTTTGGCAAGCGCGCAGATGACCTCGTGGTTGCTGCGGCACTCGCCCAGAGGCTCCATCACTTTCTTGGCGACCTGAAGATAGGTGTGGGCCGAGGCGGTATAGATGTCGTCATGTTCCAGAAAGGTCGTGGCCGGCAGCACGATGTCGGCGAAGTCCGCCGTCTCGGTCATGAACTGCTCATGCACCACGGTAAAGAGATCCTCGCGCGCCAGACCATCCAGACACTTGTTGGTCTCCGGGCAGATCACCGCCGGATTGGTGTTCTGCACCAAGAGCGCAGCAACAGGGGGTCCCTCGCCGAGATCGCGCTTGTCGCCTGTCAACACCGGGCCGAAACGGGATTGGTCAAGCACCCTGATGCTGGGATCCACCACATCCAGACCCATGATGTTGGTCGCATCCAGGCGATAGAGCGAGCCGTTCCCCCAGAGCGCTCCACCGCCCTCGACCTCCCAAGCGCCGGTCACGGCGGGCAGGCAGGAGACCGCGTGCAAACCGGCACAGCCGTTCCGGGCTCGTGCGAAGCCATAGCCGACGCGAATGTAGCTCTTCTTCGTTGCGCCATAGAGCCGGGCGAAAGACAGGATCTGCTCTTCCGGAACCCCGGTGATTGCGGCCGCCCAGGCAGGCGTACAGCCGCGGATATGGGCCTCGACCTCGTCATCCCAATCGGTCAGTCGGGCGAGATAGGCGCGGTCCGCCAAGCCCTCGACCAGAAGGAGGTGCATCACCGCTGCCGCCAGGGCCCCGTCGGTGCTGGGCTTCACCATCAGGTGCATGTCGGCCTGCTCTGCGGTCGCCGTACGATAGGGATCAACCACAACCAGCTTGGCTCCGCGCGTCTTGCGGGCTCTGGCGATGTGGGTCATCAGGTTGACTTGGGTCGAGACCGGATTGCCACCCCAGACGACGATCAGGTCGGAATGGATCACCTCGCGCGCATCCACCCCGAACTTGCGCCCGACGCCCGCGCGCCACCCTCCTTCGGGCAGCATGGTGCAGATTGAGGCAAGCTCGCCCGAGTAACGCTTGGCATGGCGCAGGCGGTTGATCCCATCGCGCATGACCCAGCCCATGGTGCCGGCGAAGTAATAGGGCCAGACCGCCTCGCTGCCGTAGCGGGCCTCGGCCGCCAAAAAGCCCTCGGCCGTCCGATCCAGCGCCTCCTCCCAGCCAATCGGACGGTAGGCGGAGCGCCCCACGCCTTTGTCGCCGACACGCAGCAAAGGCGTGAGCAGGCGATCGGGATGATGCACCCGTTCGGCATAGCGGGCCACCTTTGCGCAGACCACGCCGGCCGTGTAATCGTTGACCTTGGAGCCATGCACCCGACCGATGCGCTGCGCATCCAAGAGCTCTACTTCCAAGGCACAGGCCGAGGGGCAGTCGTGCGGGCAAGTGCTGTGAACCCAGCGGTTCTGGTTTTCGTCAAGCGGCATAAGTCATTATGGTGTCAGACCGGCCTCCGCGCAAAGCCCTGAAAAGATCAGCACGCGTTCGGAAAAGGTCCTGTGTCACTCAGCCTCGGCAGGCGGTCGTCACACCAGGTGCGGCGGCACAATCATCGCGCCTGACCCAAAGGGTGGCGGACAATCCGGGCCTAACGCTGGGGATCAGCTATTCGCCACCAGGCCTATCACCTGTGGCGCCGCAAGAGGACATAGAGCGCGCCTTGGCCCCCGTGATGCTGTTGGGCTGGGGTCACTGCGATGATTATCGGGCGGATGTCCGCATCGTTGAGCCACAGCGGTACGGCGCGGCGGAGAACGCCGCTGCCGGGTCCAGCCCGCCCCTTGCCGGTGACCACCAGAAGACAGCGCTGGCCACGGCCATGGGCCTGCAGGAGAAAACGGCGCAGGACGCCATGCGCGCGCTCCTGCGTCATGCCGTGCAGATCCAAGGTGGCATCGATCTCCATACGACCACGGCGGAATCGATCGCCGGTGCGCCGGTCCAGGTCGGCAAGGCGTCCGGTTTCCAAGGGGGCTTTGGGCTTGGCCTTGATTGTCGGCACCGGCTTTCGTGCCGGGCCGTCACCTTGGTCCATCTTCGCCACCAGTTTGGGCTTGGCGGTGAGGGAATGAGGGCTCACGGGCGGCGGCGGAGGACGGTCCTGCAGCGGCTTCACCGTCTCGGCCACCTTGCGCCAAAGCGACAGTTCTTCTGCCGTCGGCCTGATCTTCGGTTTACTCATTCTTACCGTGTTGGGGGCCGTCCTCGACCAGCAGGATATGCAGGCGGCGGGGACCATGAGCACCCAGCTCCAGGGTTTGCTCGATGTCGCCAGTGCGCGAGGGGCCGGTGATGAAGTTCAGGCTGCGCGGCAGAACGCTGGGGCCAAAACGTGCGCGCAGGTTCTCGAAGACCTGCTCGTAGGTGCCGTGCAATTGGCTGGTTCGAACCACGGCGATGTGGGTCTCCGGCAGGAAGTTCAGGCTGGTCGGGGTCTCCGGTGCGCTGGTCGTGACCAGAGTCGCGGTCTCAGCCACCGCTGCCTCGACCGCGGTCACGGAGACTTGATCTTCCGGCTGGGCCACGCCGCGGCCCACCTGCAGCAGAGGCTCATTCCTCCAAGGCACGACGTCGAGACGGGGGTCGGGTGCCTGGCGCACCTGCAGCGGCAGGTTCTGCTGGCGCAGATAGCGGGCAACGGCGGCTGGCACTTCACTCATGTCGCGGACGCGCTCGCTGGTGCCGGATAGTGCCTCAGTCGCTGTCTCGAAGAGTGCCATGCGCTGATCCAAGGGTACCTGCCCGCGTGCCGGAATCAGGTTCGGGCGGTGCTGTTCCAGACGCTCGGCTATAGCGGCCATGTCGGCGCGACCGGGCCGGCCTTCCAAGCGTTTGCGAATCTTGCCCAATATGGCGTCGCGCGCGACCACTAGCGGCGTCCCTTGGCATGCCACTGCTGCAGGAAGGTGGGCCCTTCCGGCGCCGCCAGATCGCGGTGTGCCGTCCAGCCCTTGGCCAGCGGCAGGCTGCTGAGGCGTCCTCGCTGGCCCGATTTCAGCCTGAGGAAACCGGCCGCCAAACGCGTGACCAGCCGATAGAGACGGGGCCGCTTGGCGACGAAGGCCCAGGCCTTGAGACCGAAGCGCTGGGTCGCCGGGTTGAGGTGTTTTTCGAGCTCCTTCTCTCGCCAGTGCCGCAGCATCTTGGGCAGCGGGATCCGCATCGGGCAGACTTCCTCGCAGCGCCCGCAGAAGGTCGAGGCATTCGGCAGGTGTCGGCCCTGCTCGACGCCGATCAGGGCCGGCGTCAGCACCGATCCGACCGGACCCGGATAGACCCAGCCGTAGGCATGCCCGCCGATCGCCTGGTAGACTGGACAGTGGTTCATGCAGGCGCCGCAACGGATGCAGCGCAGCACGTCCTGAAACTCGCTGCCCAAGATCTCCGAGCGGCCGTTGTCCAAGAGGATGACGTGATACTGCTCCGGCCCGTCCAGATCGCCTTCGCGTCTGGGGCCGGTGGAGACCGTGGTGTAGGTCGAGAACTCTTGGCCGGTGGCGGAACGCGCCAGCACGCGCAGGATCGTGGCCGCATCCTCCAGGGTCGGGACCAGCTTCTCCAGAGTGGCCATCACGATGTGCACCCTGGGCAGGATCTGGGTCAGATCGCCATTGCCCTCGTTGGTGACGATGATGGAGCTGCCGGTTTCGGCCACCAGGAAGTTGGCGCCAGTGATACCGACGTCAGCCTCCAAATATCGCTGGCGCAGCACGGCGCGGGCTTCAGCCACCAGGGTCGGCGCTTCGTCCAAGCTGCGCTCGGCGGGATAGTCGGTATGCCTGGCGCGAAAATCCTCGGCCACCTGCTCCTTGGTTACGTGGATCGCGGGTGCGATGATATGCGAGGGCGTCTCGCCGCGCAGCTGGACGATGTACTCGCCCAGATCGGTCTCGACCGGCTCGATGCCCGCGGCCTTGAGGAAGGGATTGATGGCGATCTCCTCGCCGATCATCGACTTGCCCTTAGTCACCGTCTTGGCGCCGACCGCCCGGCAAATCCGAAGGATCGCCTCGCGCGCATCCTCGGCCGTCTCGCACCAATGGACGTGGCCACCGCTTGCCTCGACCCGCTCCTCGTAGCACTCCAGATAGTGGTCCAGGTTAGCCAGCACGTGGTCCTTGATGTCCCGGCTCTGATCGCGCAGCGCATCGAACTCCGGCAGACCCTCGGCCGCAGCACCGCGCTTGTTCACGAAACCCTCGCGCAGCTTGGCCATGGCCCGCTGCAGGTTGGGATCGGCCAAAGCCTCCTTGCTGTTTTCTTTGAAGTCCAGGCTGCTCGGCTGCATCAATTCTTGCCCTCGCCGATCGCCGGTCCTTCGGCCATGCCGGCCAACACCTCGGCGACATGCCGCGCCTTTACTGCCGATCCCTCTCTCGCCAGCTTGCCGGCCATGTTCAAGAGGCAGCCCATGTCGCCGGCCAACAGGGTCCCCGCCCCGCTCGCCGCTATGGTCTTGACCTTCTCGGACAAAATCTTGTCCGAGACGTCGGGATACTTGACGCAGAAGGTGCCGCCGAAGCCGCAGCAGGCTTCGGTGTCGTGCATTTCCTTGAGCGCCAGTCCTTCGACGCTGCCCAGCAGCCTACGCGGTTGCGCCTTGATCTTGAGCTCTCGCAGTCCAGAGCAGGAGTCGTGATAGGTGACCTCGCCAGCAAAGCTGGCTTCGACCCTCTCCATGCCGCGCTGATCGACCAGGAAGGAGACCAGCTCGTGCGTTCTTGCAGCCATCGCCTTGGCCCGCTCGGCCCAGGTCGGGTCGTCGGCCAGCAGGGCCGGATAGTGATGCGACAGCATCCCGCCGCAAGAGCCGGAGGGCACCACAACAAAGTCATAGCCCTCGAAGACGGCGATGACCTGGCGCGCGATCTCGGCCGCGTCCTTGCGGTCTCCAGCGTTGTAGGCGGGTTGCCCGCAGCAGGTCTGTGCCGCCGGCACCTCGACCGAGCAGCCGGCGTCTTCCAGCAACTTTACGGCGGCAAAACCCACCGTCGGCCGAAACAGGTCCACCAAGCAGGTCACGAAGAGCGCCACTCTGGGTTTTCGATCCGTCATTCCCTCTCCCTGGGCTTCATCGGGAGACTGGGTATGCCGTCAGGAAAAGGCAAGGGATAGCTTGCAGTGCCAAGAGCGTCGGAGGACGCCGTCGAAGAGGTTGCCTGACTGCAACTCGCCTTGGCTGGCGACGTTCAAAGTGTCGTTTCCATTCTCGCCCAAGACCCTGTCCATGCCACTGCCGACGAAGACGCTATCATCGCCAGCACCTAGGCCGCTCCACGCCCTATTCGAAGGGCGGAGCCGACGGCAAGGATCGACCCTGCTCCGAAGTCGCGGTCGCAAAGATCCAGGATCCGGCGACACAGTTCGCTCTGACGGCAGCGACCTGGTTTTCGCTGTCGCCATCGTCGAGCCAATTCGTGCCCCCCTCCGCTAAGGGACCCAAGGGCTCCACCGGATAGGTCAAGTGAGCAAGCGCCACCCAAAGATCGTCGTCTTCCGCGAACGAGACTGTTTCGCTCGACAGAGAGGCACCGAGGCTGTCGATGGTCAATGGCCGGAAAAGCGGCGCGCCGTGGTGGAGGGCCTTGGGGTCGAGGCGCTTCCTCCAGCTCCCCTGCCATATCTGCTCAAGCCTCAGGGGCCAGCGACGCAGCCGCCCTTCAAGCGCCCTGGTGGCGGCCAAAGCATGGTCGTCGCGGTCGTAGACTGCGGCGAACAGGAGCCGCCCCTGATCAGACTTCACCTGTTCTGCCACCAATGTCACCTCTGCGTGCGGCAGCCCCGACAGCGGAAAGACCAGGGTCAAGAGATCGGGGACAAAAGGGGGAACTTTACTTGTGGTGTTGAAGCAGCCCGTGGCGAGCGGCTCCTGCCATTCCGGGTCGCTGTAGGCTGCAGCAAGCAGCGCCCGCAGCTTTGGGTGATGTGCAAGCGATAGGGCGCGACCGGCCTGCAGATCATCGATGCGGGAGCGCTGGTAACCAGCACCGACCGCAAGCAAGGCGTCGTCTGCCGGTTTGCCGAAACCATGATCGAAGGAGCCCAGCACGGAGAAGGGGTGAAGTCCCCGGGCCTCCCACCAACCGCCCCCGGCCCGACGCGCCGATCCGAAAGCCGCCTCTTCCCAGCGACTGCTCCGCTCAAGGGCCGCAGTCATCCAGTCTTCATCGGCACTCTCAGGACGCAGCATGAGGACAGCGATTGCGCGCAGTTCGTCGGCAAATGGTTGCCATGGTCCGCCGAAAAGTGCCCGATCGATCGCCGCAAGATCAAATCCCAAGACCCTCGGCCAGGCGTCCTTGATGACGAGGAGAAAACTCTGCAAGGGCGAAGAGGCCGGACTAACGCGACCTTCTCCGCCGAACAAGATAAAGGCGCGATGACTGTAACGCCGCTTGTGATTGAAGTACGCCAAGCTATCGAGGCCGGCGAGGCGCCCTGGAGGATCAAAACCGAAGGCGCTCTCGATAGCTGCGAGATCGACATAGCGCAGCGGAAGAGAGGCTGCGAGCCCCTCCTCCTGCAACGGCACCCAAGATAGGGTTTCTAGAAGGCGATTTCCCTGATCCGCCGCCGCACCAATCCCCAAGAAGGGGAAGGTCAGCAGGAAGAGAAGTGCACCCCGCATTCGCGGCTCGCTACTCCGCTTTCAGCAGCGTCGTCGGCACCTGGCCCTCTTCGACCCAAGCCTCCAGCGCGCTCAGTGGGTCGATGCTGGCTTGGCTGATGCCGCCGGCGCCGGGCAGGAGGCCGCAGTGGTCCATGCCGGGGATCATGAAGAGCTGGACGTACTTGGCCAGCGCCTCTTGGCCGCCAGCGGCTTGGGCTGCCTTCTCATGCCAGTCCACCGTCTTGAAGGGGGTGACGATGGCATCGGCCCAGCCGTGCCAGACGATCATTTTGCCGTCGGCTTCGCGGAAGGCAGAGAGGTCCGGCGAGTCTGAGTTGTAGACCGCGGCCATAGTGGCCAACCGAGCCGGATCGGTCTCGAAGTCGAAGTCCTGAGGCGAATAGGTTGGCCCCGGATCCTCGGGGAAAGCCATGTAGGCGCCGAAGTTCTTAGCGAACACTGGAACCAGCTTGCCACCGCCGCCCTCCTTGCCGGTGAGCCAGAGCCACCAGAAGGGCTCCGAGCCGACTGGGATGCCGCCGGGATAGAGCTGCTCGCCAGCCGCGTTCTGCGGACCCTTACGCCACTTCTCGATTACACTCAGTTCGGCCGGGCTGAGACAGCTTCCGGGGTCGGCTCCCTCTTTGCAGGCCAGCACCAAGAGATCGGTCTCACAAGCCCGAGGGTCTTCGATGAGCCCCTTATCATTGCCGCACTGCCTAAGCACTTCGTCGCCTATCAGCGCGTCCTTGCCGGGCTTGAGGATGGGATTACCCTCGGCGTCGGTGTTGGCTTGATCGATCCAGGCCATCTTCAAGGCGACCAGGCCGGTATAGTCCAAGGCCGGCGCGCCGGAGATGATGCCGCTGAAGACCTCCGGGTACTTCAGCGCCGCCATATGCGCCATGCGGCCGCCGGTGGAACAGCCCTGAAAATAGCTTTGGCTGGGTGTGGTGCCATAGAAGGCCGAGATGGCGGCCTGGGCCACCCGTTGAGTCTCGCCGATCGAACGCCAGCCCCAGTCGCGCTCGGCTTGCGGGTTGTTGTAGGCCCAGCTTGCATCGACGACCGAGAGGCCGTGGTGGCCGCTGTCGGAGGTCGCCGTAGCATAGCCCTTGGCCAAGCCCGGTCCCATGGCGTTGATGAAGCCGCCGCCCGCATCGGCGCGGCCCAGGATGCCGCAGAAGCCGCCACAGCCGGCCTGATAGTACTTGCCGTTCCAGCCTTCCAGCGGCAGGCGCACTTCAATGGAAATCGCCGGCAACGCGGTGGCGCGCAGTTCGCAGTAGGCCGGCTTGCCGTCGATGGCAGGCATCACACGCGAGGAGGTGACGTGGGCAGCGTCGATCACCAGATCGCGCAGCCCACTACAGCGCTCGGCTGCGGTCTCCTGGGCCAAAGTGGCAGCAGGCATTGCGAGTAAAACCGCGGCAACGAAGCCAGGTAGGACAGAGGTTAGGCGGCTGAACGCAGTCATAGGCTGCTCGCTCCTTAGAAGACCCGGGTTGGCTGTCAGCCCATGCTGCCGAAAGGACTGTGCAGCTACAACGTGCGATGGTGCCGCGCGTCAAGCTTCGACACCCCCATCGCAAGCCCTCCCAAAGCTAAGCCAAAGCCCCTACACTCGCATGACAGCAGCCACCCAGATATAGGAAGTGCCAACCGCCATGGATGCCTCTCACGTCTTCCCGCGCAACACACGAGGAAGCCTGCCGCTGGCGGTCGCCGGCGAAGGCTGCCGTATCATCGATTCGACCGGCAAGCGCTATCTCGATGCCTGCGGCGGTGCCGCAGTCTCCTGCCTGGGGCATTCGGCGCGACCGGTGATCGAGGCGATCAAGCATCAACTCGACACCATCGCCTATGCCCACACGGGCTTCTTCACCTCAGAGCCGGCAGAGGAGCTGGCCGAGATGCTGGTGCACCTGGCGCCGGAGGGGATCGAGCGGGTCTATTTCGTCTCCGGCGGATCGGAGGCGACCGAGGCTGCCATCAAGCTGGCACGCCAATACTACTTGGAAGTCGGCCAGCCGGAGCGTCGCTACGTCATCGCCCGCAAGCAAAGCTATCACGGCAACACTCTGGGCGCTCTCTCGGCCGGCGGTAACATGTGGCGGCGCGAACCCTTCGAGCCGCTGCTCTCACCTGCTATGCGCCACATCGAGCCCTGCTACTACTGGCGTCACGGCAAATCGGGTGAGAGTGCCGAGGAATACGGCCTGCGTGCAGCCAATGCTCTGGAGAGCGAGATCCAGGCACTCGGTCCCGATAATGTCGCCGCCTTCATCGCCGAGCCGGTGGTCGGCGCCACTCTGGGCGCGGTTCCAGCCGAGGCCGGCTACTTTAGGCGCGTTCGCGAGATCTGCGATCGGCACGGCGTGCTGCTGATCCTGGACGAGGTCATGTGCGGGATGGGACGTACCGGAACGCTCTTTGCCAGCGAGCAGGAGGGTATCGCGCCCGACATGGTCTGCATCGCCAAGGGCTTGGGCGCCGGCCTGCAGCCGGTGGGCGCCATGCTGGCCAGCAGCAAGATCTACGAGGCGGTGCAAAAGGGCAGCGGCTTCTTCCAGCACGGCCATACCTATATCGGACACCCCGCGGCCTGTGCGGCCGGTGTCGCCGTCTTGAACGAAATCGACGAGCGCGATCTGCTGCTGCAGGTTCGCGAGAAGGGTCAAAAGCTGCGCGCTGCCCTTGACGCCACCTTCGGCCAGCACCCCCATGTCGGCAACATCCGCGGCCGCGGTCTCTTCCTCGGCGTGGAGTTGGTCGAGGACCGCGCGAGCAAGGCACCGCTGGATCCGGCTCGTAAGGTCGCCGCCACGGTCAAGCGCGAAGCCATGGCCGGCGGCCTGATGTGCTATCCCATGGGCGGCACCATCGATGGCCGGCTGGGCGATCACATCCTCCTGGCCCCGCCCTTCATCATTCAGGATGCCGAGATCGACGAGATTGTCGAAAAGCTGGGCGGTGCCATCGACCGGGCGATAGCGGGAACGGCCTAGCTCTTCTTGAGCGGGGAGAGGCCGCTCCCAACCGCCTCAGAGATCGACGAAAAACCCTCCTTCTGCACACGCGCCATCAGCCCCTCCAGAATATCGAGGATTAGTGGCGGGCCTTTGTAAGCGAAGGCGGTGTAGAGCTGCAGCAGGCTGGCGCCGGCGCGGATCTTGGCCCAGGCCGTCTCGACATCCTCGATGCCGCCGACGGCAATCAAAGGCACCCGGCCCTTGGTCAAGCGGTAGACCTCGGAGAGGATCGCCGTCGAGGGCTGGAAGAGCGGCCGGCCCGAGAGGCCGCCGGCCTCATGCCTGTGGACACTTCTGAGCGTGTCCGGGCGGGCCAGGGTGGTGTTGGAGACAATAATCGCGTCGAACCTGATCATCGCGACCGCAGCGATGTCCTCCAGGTCAGGCTGCTCCAGGTCAGGCGCGATCTTCAACAATAAAGGTAGTTCGCACTTGACGTCGTAGAGGGCCTCCTGCACGGCCGTGACCAGTTGCTCCAACTCGGCCCGCCCCTGCAATGCGCGCAGGCCCGGCGTGTTCGGCGAAGAAACGTTGATCACCAGATAGTCGGCCAAGGGTCCCAGCAGGGCCGCACCCTTGGCATAGTCCTCAGCAGCGATCTCGGTATCTTTGTTCTTGCCCAGGTTGATGCCGAGGATCCCCTTGCCGCGCTCCTTGGCGATGCGCTCGGCGACCCGCTCCATACCCTCGTTGTTGAAGCCCATGCGGTTGATGACCGCTGCATCTTCGCTCAAGCGAAACAGGCGCGGCTGAGGGTTGCCGGGCTGTGGTCGCGGCGTGACCGAGCCCACCTCGACGAAGCCGAAGCCAAGGTCAGCCAAAGCAGCAGCTGCCTCGGCGTTCTTGTCGAAGCCGGCCGCCAAGCCCAGAGGGTTCGGGAAATCGATGCCGAAGAGGCGCTGCTGCAGGTTCGGGTAGGGTACGAAGGAGCGCCCGCCGAATCCGCGGCGCAGTCCCCAGATTGCCAGGCGATGGGCACGCTCCGGCGGCAAGCGGCGCAACAGCTGGAAGGCTAAGCCCGCAATCACGCGGAGAGGTCCAGTTCCGCGGGAAAGCGATGCTGGCCCTCAGCGTCCAGCGGCAAGGGCCAGCTGCGAGTCGCAGCAGCCACCGGCAGCGCGCCATAGAGATGCGGAAAGAGGGCACCGCCGCGCGAGGCCTCCCAGTGCAGCGCGTCGCCTAGCCGATCCGCATCGACCTCGATCAGCACCAACCCGGCCTGACCGGCGCGGTGCTTGGCAGCGCTGACGACGAGTTGGTCCAGGGCGGAGAAATGAATGAAACCGTCGGCCTGATCCTGGCTGGAGCCGGCATAGCTGCCGCTCTCCTTCGCCGCCTGCCACTCCTCTGCCTTGCACATATGATAGATGCGAGCGCCCACGCTCCGCTTCCCTCTTCTGCCTCGTTCGCTTCAAGGACCCTAACTTGCAGATACTGCAGGTCAAGCGCTCCCAAGCGCCCTATGGTGCTGGGCCTTCAGGGCCGCTAGTCTTGGCACGGCAGAGATACGAAGGATGGCAGAGTGGCAGTTCATGACAGCAAGCCGGCGATAAATGCCTGGCACTTCTTCGACGGCGCCTGGCACGAAGGCAACCCGCCGATGATGGGCCCGATGACGCACGGATTCTGGATGGCTTCGACAGTCTTCGACGGCGCGCGGGTTTTCGAAGGCGTGGCGCCGGATCTGGATCAGCATTGCCAGCGCCTGATCCGCTCGGCGGAGTCTATGGGTTTGGCCCCGCCCCTGGGCGCGGAAGAGATCCAGCAGATCGGCGAAGACGGTCGCAAGCGCTTTCCCAAAGATCGGGCGCTTTATTTGCGTCCCACCATGTGGGCGGAGAGTGGCTTCGTCATTGCCGATCGGCAGAGCACTCGCTTTTGCTTCACTCTCTTCGAGGCCCCCTTGCCGGCCGCAGATGGGATGAGCGTCACGCTCTCCCCCTATGTGCGACCGCTTCCGGGTTCGGCACCGACGGAGGCCAAGGCCTCTTGCCTCTATCCGAATTCGGGGCGCGCCTTGGCCGAGGCCAACGCCAAGGGTTTCGACAACGCCGTGGTGATGGATCCCCTGGGCAACGTGGCCGAGCTTGCCACCGCAAATCTCTGGATGGTGCAGGATGGCGTCGCGATCACCCCGATCCCCAACGGTACCTTCCTGAATGGCATCACCCGCCAACGCATCATCCAACTTCTAAAAGACGATGGCATCTCCGTTGAGGAACGCCGCATGACCTATACCGAGCTCTGCAACGCCGATGAGATCTTCTCCACGGGCAACTTCGGCAAAGTTCAGCCGATCACCCGCATTGAAGAGCGTAGCCTTCAGCCCGGCCCGGTGACCAAGCGCGCAAGAGAGATCTATTGGGATTGGGCGCTGAGCCAGTAGACAGAACAGAAAAGCTCGAAAAGGATGGGAGGAACACGAGATGACGAAGCTTTCCGGTCACTGCCTATGCGGTGGCGTTTCCTATAAGACCGACGCCGAACCCGCGATCAGCATCAACTGCCACTGCACCGACTGCCGCAGGCTGACCGGTGCTGCCTATGCAACGCTCCTCTTCGTGCCCAAAGACCAGGTGCAGGTAACGGGCGAGACCAAGAGCTACCAGCATGCCTCCGACCGCGGCTCGACCATGACCAAATCCTTCTGCCCGACCTGCGGCTCGCAGCTCTTCTCCGAGAACTCGGCCAGAGAAGGCATGATCGGCCTTCGCGCCGGCAATATGGACCAGCCCGACGAGGTCAAGCCGAAGCGCAGCATCTTCGTCGACAGCAAGATCCCCTCGACGCCGCTAGACCCGGATCTCCCGACTTCGGGACGGATGCCGTAAGGGCCGCTCTCGAACCGGATAGCGTGAGCCATGAGCAAGTCCGGCATCACTTACCTTCTATGGCATGACCTGGTCGGGATCACACGCACGCGGGGCGTTCCAACGCGCGATCTCGAGGCACGCGCCGCACATGGTCTGGGTTGGGCCTGCGCAGGGCAGGCACTGACACCCTTCGAGGATATCGTCGATAATCCCTGGGGGCCGATGGACGAGGCACGGCAGATCCCGGATCTCGACAGCCGCTTCACCATTCCAGGCGACAGTGAGACGCCGGAGATCGCCGCAGTCATCTGCAATTCCATGCGCAGTCCCAATGAGGCCTGGGATTGCTGCGGCCGCGCTTTCCTTGCCGCCTCACTCGACCAGCTTACGGCAGAGACAGGTCTTAGCCTGGTTGCCAGCTTCGAGCATGAGTTCTCCATCGAGGCCGAGGGCTTTGCGCCCTGTACGCCCTTTTCCTTCGCCGCTGCACGCGCGCAGCACGGCTTTCTGGTGGAGCTTGAGAGAGCGCTGACCGCAACCGGCGTCACCACCTACACGATCGAGCCGGAGTACGGCCTGGGCCAATACGAGGTCGCCTGCGCGCCGGAGCAAGGCCTGCGCGCCGCCGATGCTTGCCTGATGGCGCGCGAGACCATCCGCGAGATCGCCCGGCGCCACGGTCTCTCGGCCTCCTTCACGCCCAAACCCAGACCGGACGCGGTTGGCAACGGGGCGCATGTGCACCTCAGCCTAGCATCGTCCGAGGGCCGCAACGAGACCTTCGAGCCGAGCGACCCCCTGGGACTCAGCCCGGTCGCAAAGCGCTTTTGCGCTGGTGTTCTGGCCCATCTGGATGCCCTGGTCGCCTTCTCCGCGCCGACACCGATTTCCTACTATCGCTTGGGTCCGCATCACTGGAGCTGCGGGTTCCGTGCGATCGGGCTCCAGAATCGCGAGGCGGCCATCAGGGTGATCACGGGCCTCGGAGAGGAAGAGAACCGGCGGCGCGGCCACAATCTGGAGTTCCGCCCGGCGGACGGCACGGCTTCGCCCTACCTGCTGTTGGGCGCCTTGGTACGCGCGGGCCTGGAAGGCATTCGCCGCGATCTGCCGCTGATGGCCCCCATCACGCAAGATCCCGCCGACATGACGTCGGAGGTCCGCGAAGCGGCCGGGATTACCATGCTGCCGGCCTCGCTGAGCGCAGCACTCGACAGCTTGGAGGCCGACGCCGTCGCCGGCAGCTGGTTCTCCGAGAACATGTTGAAGACCTATCTGGCATTGAAACGCTGGGAGGTGGACTTCGCCGAGGACACGCCGGAGGCGGAGGTCTTTGCCCGCTATCGCTCAACCTACTAGGACGAGCCTGCCATGATCGCGCCTGCCCGCTACATCGATCACCATTGCCACGCCGTCGCCCGCGGTGACCTCGAGCGGCCGGCCGTCGAGGCTTTGCTCTCAGAATCCCACCAGCCTGCGGTTCCCGGCTGCACCCAATTCGACAAACCGCTGGGCCTCCTGGTCCGCAAGCACTGTGCACCGCTGCTGGATCTGGAGCCCTTCTGCTCGCCGGAAGACTACATGGAAAGGCGCCTGGCGCTCGGTTGCGAGGCAGTCAATCGCCGCCTCCTCCGGGCGGCCGATATGACCTCGCTTCTGATCGACAGCGGTCACCGCAGCGACAGCCTCTTGGGCCTTCCGGCCATGGCCGAATTCTCTGGCGCTATCACGCGCGAAGTGGTCCGGGTCGAAGCCGTGATGGAAGAGGTGGCGCGGGAGGCGGATAGCCCGGCAGCGCTGCTCGCCGCTTTCTCCGAAGCGCTCCACGAGCGTGCGCGCGATGCCGTGGGCCTCAAGTCCATCGTCGCCTATCGCGTCACCTTCGACATCGATCAGACCGCACCGTCGCAAGACGCTGTGCTGAGCGCCGCTGGAACATGGCTCAAGGCGAATGAGCGCGAAGGCTGGCACAGGCTGGAAGATCCGGTTCTGATCCGTCATGCCCTTTTTGCGGCGCTCGATCTCTGCAACGAGCGCAAGTTCCCGCTGCAGCTGCATACCGGCGTCGGCGACAGCGACGTCATCATGCCCAGATGCGATCCCACTCACTTCACGCCCTTCATCATGGCAGCCGAAGCCAAGGCCGTGCCGCTCACTCTGCTGCACTGCTATCCTTTCGAGCGCGAGGCCGGCTGGCTGGCCGAGGTCTTCTCCAACGTCTACTACGACGTCGGTTTTACTTTGAATTTCACCGGCGCACTGGCCCGGCGTGCCTTGTCGGATGCGATGGAAATGGGGCCTTTCTTCAAGCAGCTCTACAGCACCGACGCCTTTGGCCTGGCCGAGCTGCACTATCTGGGCCGTGTCCAATTCGACCGCTTTCTCTCGGAGGTCCTGGACGGCTGGCTCGCCGCCGGAGACTGCACCTCGGCCGACGCCGAGCGCATTGCCGGCATGATTGCCCATGCCAACGCAGAACGGATCTATCCGCTCTAAGCGCGCGCGCAACGGAGCATCAATAGGACTGCTCAGTAAGATTTCGGCAAACCAAGCACGCGTTCGGCGATATAGTTTAGAATCATGTGCGGCGTCACCGGCGCAATGCGCGGGACCAGGGATTCCCTAAGATAGCGCTCGACGTGGTACTCGGCCGAGTAGCCCATACCCCCGTGTGTCATGACTGCGGTCTCGCAAGCCGTAAAGGCGGCCTCTGCGGCGAGGTACTTGGCTGCATTGGCCTCGGCACCGCATGCCTTGCCGGCGTCATAGAGGCCTGCGGCCTTCATCACCATGAGATTGGCTGCCTCAAGGTTCATCCAACAGCGTGCTAAGGGATGTTGAATAGCCTGGTTCTGTCCGATGGGTCGATCGAAGACGACCCTTTCGCGCGCGTAGTTCGAGGCACGCCTCACTGCGGCGAGGCCGATACCCACGGCCTCTGAGGCCATCAGGATACGCTCTGGATTCATACCCTCAAGGATCTGCTTGAAGCCCTGCCCTTCGCGACCGATGAGGTCGTCTGCAGGAACCTCGAGTCCATCGAAGAACAGCACGTTGGAATCGACCGCATGGCGGCCCAGCTTTCGGATCGGGCGGGCCTCCACCTTAGAGCGGTCCAGGCGCGTGTAGAACAGACTAAGCCCCTCTGTCTTGCGCTCGACCTGGTCCAGCGGTGTCGTCCGGGCGAGGATCAAGATTTGGTCGGCAACTTGCGCCGTCGTGATCCAGATCTTCTGGCCGGTGATGATGTAGCGATCACCCTTCTTCTCCGCGCGCAGCTTGATCTCGGTCGTGTTCAGCCCGGCATCAGGCTCGGTAACGGCAAAGCAAGCCTTCTGCTCACCACGGATCAGCGGTGGCAGCATGCGCGCCTTCTGCGTCTCGGTCCCGAAGACGACGACCGGCTGCAGACCGAAAATGGGGATGTGCACGGCAGAGGCCCCCGACATGCCCGCACCGCTCTCCGCGATCGCCCTCATCATGACGGCTGCCTCGGTGATGCCGAGCCCCGAGCCGCCCTGCGCCTCCGGCATGGCAATGCCGAGCCATCCGCCCTCGGCGACGGCATCATAGAAGGCCTCTGGAAAACTGGCCGTCTGATCCTGGGTCAACCAGTAGTCGTCGTCGAAACGACTACAGAGTCTGAGAACGGCATCGCGGATCTCTTGCTGATCCGCCGCTAAATCATGATGCATGCAAGCCTCGAGTACAGATGAAAGGAGCGCGCGACCTTCGCAAAACAGCTTAGACGATTATGCCGCCCCTTCCAGGATTCAATTTCTATCATCCGCGTCGACCACCGACAAAGAAGCTGCTAGACTCGCGGTCTAGAAGCAATCGCGCTCAATCGGCGACGATGGTGTGATCGGGAGACGAAACGATGGCGGTGATCATTGGCGTCGATGGAGTGAACAGCTCCATCCTCGGCACTTCAGTGGACGACAAGGTCTATGGACAAAGCGGCAATGACATAGTTCGCGGCCAGACCGGATCGGATACCCTGTTCGGCGACAGCGGCAGTGATTTTCTGATCGGGGGCGACGGCAATGACACCGGCTATGGTGGCGCAGGCGATGATGGCCTTGCCGGAAACTCAGGAGACGATCGTCTAAGTGGAGGTATCGGTGATGATTCCGGTCTGAATGGCGGTCACGGCGACGATACTCTCTTCGGCGGAAGCGGAGCCGATTCGTTGCTGTTTGGCTCCGACGGCGAAGACCGCGTCTTCGGCGGCCAAGGGCTCGACCGCCGGCTCTACGGCGGCGGCGGTGACGATAGTCTCTTCGGCGGCGACGCCTCCGACTCCTCCCTCTATGGCGACAGCGGTTCCGACTACATTTTCGCAGGAACCGGCAACGATCGTTTTCTGCTTGGCGACCGTCCCTACTATGCGAGCGGCGCCGACAGGATCTATGGCGATCTGGGAAACGATGCCGTCCTGTGGGGAGGCAAGGGTGAGGATACTCTCTTTGGCGGCAGTGGAAGCGATACGACGCTCATTGGGGGCGCGGGTGCCGATACGATACATGGCGACAGCAGCGTGGATAGATCTCTCTTCGGAGGAGAGGGGAGCGACCGGATCTTTGGCGGTGAAGGTGCTGACACGACCTTGGAAGGCAATCAAGGCGCCGACCGACTCTATGGCGGAAGCGGCAACGATTTCTTTGTCTACGGACGCTACCAGAACGACCGGATCTTCGGGGACTCAGGCGACGATCAATGGCTCGTTGGGGGCTACGGCGACGATAGCCTGTACGGCGGCGCTGGAAACGATCAGCTCATGCTGGGAAGCGATGGAGACGATCAGCTGTTTGGTGGCGATGGAAAAGACATTTTTCTTAACGGTGGTAGCGGAAACGACGAGATTTACGGCGGCGAGGGAGCAGACGCCGCTCTGAACGGAAGGAGCGGAGACGACCGCGTCTTTGGAGATGACGGCGACGATGTCGGCCTCAGGGGCTATGACGGCGACGATGAGCTCCGCGGCCAATCGGGCGATGACGAACTCTATGGGGGAAGTGGCAAGGATACGCTTTTTGGTGCCAGCAACCAAGATGTGCTGCACGGCAACACGGCCAATGACCAGCTGGTCGGCGGCAGTGGCGCCGACACGCTCTTCGGCGGCCAGAACCGCGACCGCTTGAACGGAGGCTCGGGCGCAGACACCGCGACCGGCGGTTCCAACGGCGACATCTTCATCGTCGATACCGTCACAGACCAGATTTTCGATGAAGGTGGCGAGGGCGAGGATGTCTTGCGCTCCAATGCCATCGATTTCACTTTGGGTACGACCTCTGAGGTGATCATCGAGCGGGTGAACATCAACACCGCTGCTGGCGCTGCCAAGATGGTAGGCAACGCCAGCGACGATCTTCTGATCGGCAACTCCTTCTCGAACTTCCTTCTGGGACGCAGCGGCGCCGACCGGCTGAACGGCGAAGGCGGCAGCAACACCCTCGTCGGAGGCAGCGGAGACGATACCTTCATCGTGACCACCTCTGCCGACATTGTGCGCGAACTGGCAGGCCAGGGCACGGACCTGGTGCGGGCGGAAGCGGACTTCACCCTGCCAGACGGCAATGTTCTCGGCTATGTCGAGAATCTTCGCCTGCAAGGTGCATTCGGTAACCTCGATGGGGCCGGCAACGGTCTAGATAACACTATCGAAGGCAACACCGGACGGAACACCTTGCGCGGTCTGACGGGGAGCGACACGGTGCTTGGAGGCGGCGGCAGTGACCTGCTGTTCGGCGGTCAGGGTCCCGATCGCCTTGAAGGCGAAGCCGGTGCCGATACCTTGCGCCTTGCTTCCGGCGACGTCGTCTTCGGAGGATCGGGTAAGGATGATTTCTTCTTCAGCGGCGCGCCTTTGGGCACCGGCGGCAGCGGTGGACCCGTCATCCGCGACTTCGATGGCGTGCTGGCCAATGCGGCCAACGGACAGGACGAACTCGTCTTTGCGACCGGCTTGGAGGTCGGGGCCTTTGCCTACAGAGGGGCGCAGGCTTTCACCGGCAGCGGTAACTCGGAAGCGCGCTTTGCCGGTCCAAGACAGATCCAGGTCGACGAAGACGGCGATGGCAATGTCGATCAGGCCTTCCTGGTCGACGGTGTCACGGCGGCCAACCTGCTAACGGCGGCGGACTTCGTCTGGTTGTAAGGAAGGCTGGCTATCGTCGGATCGGCTGTCGGTTTGGCTGGGGGACCTGGATTCGAACCAGGGCTGCTCGGGTCAGAGCCGAGAGTTCTACCGCTAAACTATCCCCCAAGAGCCATGGGCGGCGCTCGCACGTCGCTGCAGCGGAGAGCGCGATATAGCGGGGCCGAGCCGGCTTTTCAACCATCTACTTGCGTGCGGCCTTAGAGAAGTTGCTCGATTCCTAGCCTCCCTTGCTTGGCGGCATCCCTTTGCCCTGTTAGGCTTTGTTCCGCACAAGGCAGCAAAGCCTGCACAGCAAGTCCGGCGAGGGAGTACCGCCGGCAGGGGAGTGGCAATGGAGGCGCCGGTAGGCAGAGTGGAGAAGAGCGAGGGTCGACGGCGACGCCGATCGAGACCCGAGCAGATCTGCGCTGCCCTGGACCTCGGCACCAACAATTGCCGCCTGCTGGTCGCCCGCCCGACGCGACAAGGCTTTCACGTCGTCGACGCCTTCTCGCGGATCATTAGGCTGGGCGAAGGGCTGAATGCCACCGGTGCGCTCAGCGAAGCCGCGATCGAGCGGGCGCTGGATGCACTGGCCGTCTGTGCCGCCAAACTTCGGCGACGCTCCGTCATCAGGCTTCGGGCCGTCGCCACAGAAGCTTGCCGCCAAGCCAGCAACGGCACCGACTTCCTGCAGCGGGTCTATCAGGAGACCGGCATCGTCCTGGAGGTCATCTCCGCGCGGGAAGAGGCAGCGCTGACGCTCTCGGGCTGCGCGCCGCTGCTGGATCCGCAGCGACGCCACGCCCTGGTTTTCGACATCGGCGGCGGATCGACTGAGGTCAGCCACCTCGCAGTTTCGCCAGCCCCGGGCGGCTGTCGTCTGGCACCGCTTGCCTTCGCCTCTCTGCCCTTCGGCGTGGTCACTCTGGTCGAGCGCTATGGTGCTGCGGCAACCACCAGAGAAGGCCACGACACCATCGTCGAAGAGGTTCTGAGCTCTCTCGACAGCGCCTTCGAACGCAGTCACCTGACAGAGGAGCTTCGCAGCGGTCAGGTACAGATGCTGGGCTCCTCGGGCACGGTCACCACCTTGACCGGCATGCATCTTAGCTTGCCGCGCTATGACCGGCGCCGGGTCGATGGTGCTTTTCTTGCCAAGCGCACCGTCGATAGCGTCGTCGAGCAGATCCTCGACATGTCGCAGGAAGAGCGGGCCAAGCATCCCTGTATCGGGCCGCAGCGAGCCGATTTTGTGGTCAGCGGCTGCGCCATTCTGACGGCGCTCTGCCAGCGCTTTCCGGTACCGCGGCTCAGGGTCGCCGATCGCGGCGTGCGCGAAGGCATCCTCTTGAGCCTCATGCGCCGCCCCGGTAGGTCTTTGCCGATCGAAGTGCACGACATGGTCTCGGCGTGACGGGACCCGAGCAAGCGGAGTACCAGCAGCAGTGAGCGATCAGAGACGCCGGCGCAGTGGTGGCCGTGGTGGTGCCAGTGGAGGAGGCAGTGGAGGAGGCAGCGGGCGCGGCGGACGCAGCCTTGCCCAGCGCGTTCGCTCGGCCAGGGGACGGCCGGTCGGCTCGACCCTTTGGCTGCAACGACAGCTGAACGACCCTTACGTGAAGGAAGCCCAAGCGCGCGGGTTTCGCTCTCGAGCAGCCTTCAAGCTGGAGCAGTTGCACGAGCGCTTCGGGCTCATTGCGCCTGGTCAAAAGGTGGTTGACCTGGGCTCCGCGCCCGGTGGCTGGCTACAGGTCGCAGTCGGGGTCATGGGCAGCGACAAGGACGGCAAAGGCTTGGCCCGCGGCGGCCGGCTGGTCGGCATCGATCTCTTGCCTGTGGACCCCTTGCCGGGCGTCGTCCTGATTGAGGGCGACTTCCTGGACGACGATATGCCCGAACGCCTGCGCGCAGGCCTGGGGGGGCCGGCCGACCTGGTCCTCTCCGACATGGCGGCCAACACCATCGGCCACAAGAAGACCGATCATCTGCGCACCATGGCCTTGGCCGAGACTGCCGCTCACTTCGCGCTGGAGGTTCTGGCCCCGGGCGGCGCCTTCGTGACCAAGGTCCTGCAAGGTGGCACCGAATCTGAGCTGCTGACACTACTGAAGAAGAGCTTCTCCAGCGTGCGTCACGTCAAGCCACCCTCAAGCCGCAAGGATTCCAGCGAGATGTACCTGGTGGCTCAGGGCTTCCGCGGCAGCGGTGACAGCGCCGCCTCGCCGGAGGCCTGATCGGTCACACGCAGCAGGAAGAAGGCGGCAACAGCGATCAAGGCTGCAGCAAGCGCCAGCAGACCGAAGAGCGCGCCACTGCTACCAGTCGCGGCATAGAGAGAGGCGATCAAGGGCAGCACCAGGGCGGCAACGCCCAGCGACAGCAGATGCTGCACGCCATAGACCCGCGCCAACCAACGCTCGGGCACGACATGGCCTAAGAGCCAGGCGGTGATCGGGATCTCGCCGAAGACCAACAGCAGGAGAACGGCAGCAAGGGGAAGCGCTACCGGCCCCTGGGTCATGAAGAGGCCCAGAAGCAGCAGGGTCTGCAGGGCGGTGGCGAGCACCAGCGGCAGGCGCGCACCGCTGTGATCCAGCAAGCGGCCGACCGGCAACTGCGCAAAGCCGGCAAGCGCAAAGACCAGGCCGGTCACCAGACCCAAGGACGCCAGGTTCGGCAGATAATCGGACAGGCGCTCGGCAAACAACTTCGGCAGTGCGAAGGTGACGCCGTTGAAGACCAACCCACCGCAGAAGGCGGAGAGCGCGATCAGGACCAAGGCACGCTTGGGTGAGAGCAACGCCACCTTGGCGGCGCCACCGGCGGAGCGCGCCTTAGGTGCCGAAGACGGAGCCTGCTCGCGCGCGCAGGCCAGGAAGCCCAGCGCCGCGACCGCCAGCACCGCGGAGGGCAGGATGAAGGACCAGCGCCAACCCAAACCGGCAGTGATCACGCCGGTGCCCAGTGCTGCTGCTGCAACCCCCATGTTGCCCCAGAGCCCATTGATCGCCAGCGCACGCCCACTGCCGCCGGAGATCTGCATCAGCAGGGCAGTCGCGACCGGGTGATAGATGGCAGCAGCGATCCCGAGAAGCACCATGCCAACAGCCAGCTGCATCGCCCCCTCAGCCGTGCCGATGACCAGAAGCGCCAATGCCAGACCGGGAAAGAAGAGCCGTAGAGTGGCGACTCGGCCCCAACGATCTCCCAACCAACCCGCCGGCAGGCTCGCCAAAGCGAAGGCGATGTAACCGCCACTACCCAAAGCCAGGGCCGCGTCGTAAGTCAGCCCCCAGCCTTCGACCAGGCCTAGAACCGCCGTGGGAAAGATGAGCAGACAGTAGTGATCAGCGAAGTGCGCCAAATTGAGGAAGGCCATCAGGCTGGGCTTGCGAAGCATGGCAAAGTGATCTCGTCAGCAGGAGGGAGCGCCACCCTCGCAACATCAAGGCTTGTCAGTCTTACGGTAAGATGGCAAGTTATATCGCAAAAATGACAGAGTTACTTCCAGACGAGAGAGAAACGCGCTTCAGCGTCCGCACCTTGGCGGACGATCACGCGGCCGGGGTCTATCTGGCACCGCATTGTCACGACGAGGCTCAGGTGGTCTACGCGCGCCAAGGTGTCATGCGGGTCTCGGTAGAGGGTGACCTTTGGGTTCTGCCGCCGTTGCGCGCGCTCTTGATCGCACCGCGGACGGAGCATGCCATCGACTGCCGGACGACTGTGTCGCTGCGGACGCTCTACCTCAGCGGTCGGGAGGCGGCACTGCTTCCGCGTTGCCAGGTGATCGCCGTCAGCGCCCTGCTGCGCGCGACGATCCTGCGTCTGACCGAGGGCCCTGTGCTGGAGGGGCAGCGCCCCCTGCTCGAGGCCTTGGCGATCAGCGAGTTGCGCGCGCAGAGCGTCGAACCCTTGAGCTTGCCGCAGCCGCGCGACCGACGCCTATTGCGCATCGCCACGGCCTGGGCGGAGCAACCAGCAGATCCACGTAGCCTGAAGGATTGGGCCGTCGATCTGGCCATGAGCGAGCGCAGTCTGATCCGCGCCATTCGGCGCGACTGCGGCATGACCTTCCGACAGTGGCATCGCCAAGCTCGACTGCTGGCAGCTCTCGAAGGCTTGGCCGCCGGCCACTCGGTCACCACCGCAGCACTCGACTGTGGTTACGAGAGTCTGAGCGCCTTCGTGCAGGCCTTTCGGGAGGTCTTTGGCGTAACGCCGGCCCGCTACTTCGAACCGGATCGCAACAGGTCTCAACAAATGCGCAAGCATTCGGAGCCACAGCCTTGATCTGCAAAGAAACGCCAGCGCAGGATGCGGTAAGGCGAGCCGAAGGGCGAGGAGAGCGGCCGTGCGCCTAGCCAGCGATGAGGAAAGAGCCGATAGGCACGAGGGCTACCCGACGACGGACATAGCCGGCGAAGCAGGTAGCTTTGCAGAGCGGGCGCGTCAGCGCTTGCTCTCAACCTGGCTGTTCTGGCGCTATGTCGGCTTGCGCTTCTGGCATGGCGACCTCTTCACCCGCGCGGCTGCGCTGTCCTTCCAGACCGCGCTGGCGATCGTGCCACTGTTGGCCATCGGGATTACGCTGCTGGCTGCCTTTCCGACCTTCGAGGAGATGCAGGCGTCCGCACAAGAACGCTTGCTGCACTACGTCATTCCAACCGTAGAGCAGAGTGTTATCGACGCCATCAACGACTTCATCGTCAAAGCGCGACAACTGACCAGCTGGGGCGTCCTCTTTCTTGCCTTCATCGCGATGATGCTGTTGCACACGGTCAGCGATGCCATGGATACGATCTGGCGCGTGCAAAGACCGCGCAGCCTGGCAGTCCGCTTCATGGCCTATTGGACCATCCTGACCTTGGGACCTTTGCTCTTTGCCGTCGGCATCTCCTTCTCAGCACAGTTCATGGCCGAGACGCAGCGACAGTACGGCGATGTCCTGGGCGAGCAAATCGGCCTGCTGCGCTCCCTAATCCCTGTCACCATGGAGTGGCTGGGATTCTGTCTCGTCTATTGGCTCGGCCCAAGCCGTCGCATCAGCCTTTCGAACGCCGCGGCCTCGGCAGTGGTCGCTGCCATCCTGTTCCAGATCCTGAAGGCGGGTTTCGCCTACTACGTGGTCTACATCTCTAGCTATGCGACCATCTATGGTGCGATCGCCGCGCTTCCCTTCGCCCTGCTCTGGCTGGAGCTAGCCTGGGCGGTCACCCTCTTCGGCGCTTGCCTCGGTGCTGCCATGGAAGAGTGGCGCGCCGGCACGGCCGACCCGCGCACGGGCCGGCTCAGGCCGGAAACGCAGGCCCCTTTCGCCGGCTGATTGGGCCGGACGATGCGCCCCGGTTCGAAGCAGAGGGGGCGACCCGCCGAGGTGCCGCCCAACCCAGCAAAGCTTAGCCGGCCGCAGCGGCCATCGCCGTCCGTACGGCCTCGCCCATCTCTGCCGTCGTGATGACCTTGTCGCCCGGTCCGGCGATGTCGCCGGTGCGCAAGCCCTGCTCCAACACCTTGGTCACCGCCTGCTCGACCAGATCGGCTTCTTCGTCCAGGTCGAAAGAATAGCGCAGGCACATGGCAAAGCTCATCAACATGGCGACCGGGTTGGCCTTGCCCTGCCCTGCTATATCGGGCGCCGAGCCGTGCACTGGCTCGTAGAGCGCCTTGCGGCGACCGCTGGAATCGGGCGCGCCCAAGGAGGCGGAGGGCAGCATGCCAAGCGAACCGGTCAGCATGGCCGCTTCGTCCGAGAGGATATCGCCGAAGAGATTGTCCGTGACGATCACGTCGAACTGCTTGGGATTGCGCACCAGCTGCATAGCCGCGTTGTCGGCATACATATGGCTGAGCTCGATGTCTTCAAAGCCCTCGCCGTGCAGCTTGGTCACCTCTTGGCGCCAGAGCACGCCGGACTCCATGACATTGGCTTTTTCGGCCGAGCAAACGCGGCTCTGGCGCTTTCGCGCCAGCTCGAAGGCGATCGCGGCGACGCGGCGGATCTCGTTGGTGGTATAGACCTGCGTGTTGATACCGCGACGCTGGCCGTCCGGCAGGTCTTCGATGCCGCGCGGCTGACCGAAATAGACGCCACCGGTGAGTTCCCGCACGATCAGGATGTCCAGGCCGGCGACCACCTCGGGCTTCAGGGTCGAGGCGGAAACCAGGGCGTCGAAGCAGATCGCCGGGCGCAGGTTGGCGAAGAGTTCCATGTCCTTGCGCAAACGCAAGAGGCCGCGCTCAGGCTTCTGATCGAAAGGCAACTCGTCCCACTTGGGGCCACCAACGGCACCCAGCAGCGTTGCGTCCGCACCTTGCGCCCGCGCCATGGTGGCATCCGACAGAGGCGCACCCTCGGCATCGATAGCAGAGCCGCCGACCAGTCCTTCGTCAATGTCGAAGGTCACGCGGCGCTGGCCGTCGAGCCAATCGATCACGCGCTTCACCTCGTCCATCACCTCAGGACCGATGCCGTCCCCCGGCAGAACCAAAAGCTTCTTGTTGGCGACCATTGCGGAACTCCCTCGAACAGGTCTCGTCTCATGGCATTGGGTCACCGGCGACCCACGACCGTCGGCACCGATCAGCGCGCACTGACAAAAAGGACGCCTATCAGACGAACCTCAATGCGCGCCGATGCGGAGAACTCAATCCAGCTCGCAAGCTGTCGGCGGCCAAGAAAGCGGAAAGCGGCGGGCCTGTCACGGGTCTTGTTGGGGTGGGCAGACATGCATCAGAAAGCTCGGCAGAAAGAGACTCCAAAACAGCAATCCCGCAGCGATTTCAGAAAGGCTGCTGCCGGGCCCGAGCGCGATGCTTTGCCAGAAGGGAGACCAGTCGAAGGGAGAGCGCAACACCCACTGTTGCGGCAAGCCGGAGATGACCAGGCGGTAGAGCTGATAGAAGAGCTGCGGTACCAAGGGCAGCAGCGTGGCAAAGATCAGAGGTATTAAGGCCAGGTTGGCGAAGAGAGCGGTCAGGCGAGGAAGGGCGCGCTGGCCGGCCCAAGCTCTGAGCGCCAGCGCAACGCCGATGGCGAACTGCAGAGCAACGATGGACAGAACAAGAGCGAGACCAACGACCGCTGTCGCCTTCCAGAATGAAAGGGAGAGGAGCGAGTCTTGTCCATGACCGAGAAACACGGCTTGGTATCGGGCCAATGCCGGACCGAGGGCTGCGCCAATCCCGAGGGGAATGGACCAAAGCAGCCTATGCGTCAGCCCGGCCTTGAGCCGCGGCTGTAGCTGCAGCCAGAGCCACAGCACGACGAGATACACAAGAGCGGCAGCTAACCAGCTGAGCACGGCTATCGGCCGGAAGAGAGGCTTGAGGCGGCTCCCACCAGGAACCGCCCCGACCCGTCAAGCAGGGCTGACTTAGTTGAGTTGGGCGACGCCCAAGGGCACGGAGAACTTCACGCACCAGATGTAGACTTCGTCATAGGCCGAAGCATCGATGCCGGCGGGCAGCTTGTAGCGGCCGGGACCCGTCAGGTTCTTCAGCAACCCGGCCTCGGTCGCGGGATCGTAGGTGCCCGCCTTGCCGAGCGAGACATGCGGGTCGGGTGCACCGTCCAGGCTGAAGTCATCGCCCAATACAATGTAGGTGCCGTCCGCGGTGGTTACGACCGAGACGCCGCCGGTGGTGATGTGGTCGCTGGCGCCGGTGAACTGGCCGGTCGCGATGACGCTGTCACCGGCCTGCGCCGAGAGGGGAAGCAGGGAGAGCAGGCCAAGGCCGACAACGGCCAGGAAAGCAGAAAGGATCCGGTTCATCATTACCCTCATTTCAGAAAAATAGACAGACTGGTCTGTCCAACACGGAGATATGTAGATCAAGAGTGCCATCACACCATGTGACAGGGCTGTGAACAGCAGCAATCCGAAAACACGATCGCGTGAAAGCCCGAGATCCGGACCGATGCCTATACCGCGGAAGAGCGGCGACCAGACCAGAGTGACCACAGGTTGAAACGGACTTCGGTTGAAATCGTGGCGTACTCTCAGCGTAATAGAGTGCAACACAGGCGATAGATCGTTTCGATCTATCGAGATCGCGCTCTAGTCTCCCAAAGGACCGTAGTTTTCCAATGCCTGCGCGCGTGCCTTCAAGATCTGCAGCCCGGTGTCAGCCAGAATTACGCCCAACATGGTGCCTTGCCCCTGGGTCCAGCTGCCACCGCGGAAGGCGAAGTCGGCCTCGCGATAGGCCAACCACTTGCGCTGAGCCTCGCGCAGCAGCTTCTTGTCGGCCGCGCCCAGTCGCGCCATCGCCGCCTTGTAGTTGGCGTTTAGTAGCTTGTCCCAGCCCTTTGATGCAGCGTCGATACAGCCATACTCCGCCACAGTGGTATCGGCCTTGTCGAGGCAGGCCTGATAGGCCTCGTCGATGGCCTTGCCGTCGCTTGTCTGATCCCCAACAGCCCGGCCGATGGTCAGGAGCAGCAGAAGGGGCAGCATCCACAGAAGCAATCGCAGGTTCATTGGCATCTCCCTCGTTCGGAGCCGATTGAGCCTTCAATTCAACCCTTGTGCAAGGCCTTCCGATAGCAGACAGGCCTGTCTTCCGCGGCTCCTGCGGCTGCAGCCTGCTTGCCGTCCGCCAAGGCAACGTGGCACGCTTGAACCATGACCTGCGATCGGCACAGCGCTGGCACCTGGAGACGGGCCCTTATCGCCTGCCTTTTGCTGCTGGCGACCGCTGCCTGCGCAAAGCCGCCGTCAGGCGGCGGCCCGAGCGCCAAAGCCGGTGCCCAAGACTGCCTGCCGCGCAGCTTCGACTACCAAGATGCCTACAGCAACCAGGACCTGCGCAGCGGCAGGGTCTACTACGCCGACTTCACCTTCGCCGACTGCTCGCGCGCCTTCGGTCTGGGGTTCGAGGGAGAGATTTCTGAGGAGGCCATCGACCGTCTTATCCGCACCTACCGCGCCGACCAACGCCAGCACGATATTCGCTTTCTGGTGCTGAACAGCCCCGGCGGCAACGTACGCGCCGGGCTCTCGCTCGCCCATTTTCTGGTCGATCAAGACCTGGCAGCCATCGTCGGCGAAGACATGATCTGCGTCTCGATCTGCTCTTTTGCCTTCATCACTGCAAACACGCGCATCATGGCACGCGGTGCCAGGTTGGGTATCCATTCGGCCTCAGACTACAGCGGCCGCGCAAACTTCGAGACCAATCACACCCTGGCCTCGATCCTCAGTCTGGTACCCGGCGCAGAAGCCCAGGCCTACCTCTCCATAGCCAACGGAACGCCACCGCAAGACGTCACCTGGCTCAACCCAGAACAGGCCCGCGCCCTCGGCTTTGCCGACTAAAGCAGATCGAGGCCGAATGCGGTCATTCGGGCTCGTGAATCCGCTCTAGGTCTTAGAGATGGAGAGCGATCAAGATGACGATGGATCGAAACCGACCCTAGCCCATCTTGGTCAGCAGGTAACAGGCGCTCTGGTCCAGGTGCGCTTGCCAGCCTGGCTCGATCACCACGGTGGTGGTCTCTTCTTCGATCACCGCAGGTCCCGAAATGCTGTCGCCGGCACCCAGCATTGCGCCGTCGTAGACGGGAGCATCGAGGCCCTCCCCGTCACCGGAGAAGATCATACGGCGCGCGCCCTTCTTGGCGGCCGTCGGACCCTTGCCGGCCTCAGCCTTTGGCGGCTGCGGCTTATCCACCCGTCCGAAGAGGGTGGATTCCAGGTTCACCACCTCGACCGTATTGTGCGGCTCGTCGTAGGTGTAGAGTTCTTTATGACGGTTGTGGAAGGCGTTCTTCACCTCCTCAACCGTCGTCTCGTCCACATCGAAGGTGCCGATCTCCACCGTGCACTCGTGGATCTGTCCTACATAACGCATGTCCAGACTGCGCTTCAGGTCGATCTTGCTGCGCTCGAAGCCGTCGGCCTCCAGGTGAGCGACGCCCTGCTCCTCGATTTCGGCAAAGACTTGATTGATCTGCTCATAGGTCGAGCTGCCTTCCAGGCGCAGCGGCTTGGTGGCCATGTAGTTGTACTTGACGTCGGAGATGATCTGGCCAAAGGCGCAGAGCCCGGAGGCCAGCTTGGGCACCAGCACGGTCTCGATGCCCATCTCCCGCGCGAGTGCGGTGATGTGCGCCGCGCCGGCACCGCCTGCCGCCACCAGCACGAAGTCGCGCGGGTCGTAGCCGCGCTCCACCGAGACGCGGCGGATGCCGTTCACCATGTTGTTGTTGACGATGGTGAAGATACCGTAGGCAGCCTTCTCCACCGATATTCCCAGCGGTTCGGCGATCTTCTTTCGAATGGCTTCCTCGGCCTTGGCGGCATCGAGGTCCATGCGCCCGCCCAGTAATGCACTGGGGTTCAGGTAGCCCAGCACCAGATTGGCGTCCGTCACGGTCGGCTCTTCGCCACCATTGCCATAGCAGGCCGGCCCCGGATCGGCGCCCGCTGACTGCGGCCCGACCTGTAAGAGGCCGACAGGATCGATCCAGCCGATGGATCCGCCACCGGCCCCCAAGGTCTCCACCTGGATCATCGGCACGCCGATGCGATAGCGCAGGAAGTCGATGTCCTTGTTGACGTTGGCGTTGCCTTCGCGCACCAGCGTGATGTCGAAGGAGGTCCCGCCCATGTCGACGGAAATGACGTTGTTCTTGCCAAAGGGAGCGGCAACGAAGAGGCCCGCCGCCGGCGCCGAGGCCGGGCCGGAATTGATCGCGTAGACCGAGCGATCGGTCATCGCCTGACCGATGGCCAAGCCGCCGTTGGACTGGAAGTAGCGCACCGGGTACTGGGCACCAAGGTCGGCGAAGTAGCGATCCACCGCCGCCACATACTGCTTCATGATCGGACCGAGGTAGGCATTGGTGATCGTCGTTGAGGTGCGGGTATACTCGCGGATCTGCGGATAGATCTCTGAACCCAGCGAGAGGAAGGCATCTGGCATCATCTCACGCACGATCTCGGCCGTGCGTCGCTCGTGCTCGGGATAGAGCACCGACCAGACGTAGGAGATGGCGATCGAGCTGATACCTTGCTCGATGAAGGTCCGACAGGCCGCGCGAACGTCCTCTTCGGTCAATGGGGTCCGCACTTCGCCGGTCGAGAGCACGCGCTCGGCGACACCCAGGCGCAGGTAGCGCGGCACCAGCATGGTGGCGGCTGGATACTCCGGGTCGTAGCGGTAACCATCCTCCTTGTGGCCAAGACGAATCTCGATCGAGTCCTCGTGGCCCTTGGTGCAGATCAGGCCAACCCGCGCACCCTTGTGCTGAATTAGCGCGTTCAGGCCGACCGTCGTCCCATTGATACAGAGGTCGCACTGCGACACGATCTCGGCCGGGCTCTCGCCCAGCGCCTCCGAGATTTGTGCCAATCCGGCCTTGATCGCCAAGGTCGGATCCTGTGGCGTGGACGGCGTCTTGAACAGCTGCACCGTGCCGTCTCGGTCGGCCAAAACGAAGTCTGTGAAGGTGCCGCCTGCATCCACACCCAAACGATACTTAGTCCGCATTATGCTTCCCCCAGCCGCCGGCGCAGACCCTGCGCCGGCTTCTTCACCAGATCCAAACTCAAAAAATCGTGACGTCCTCTTCGGCTGCTCCTATTCGGCAGCCAGGGAGGCACCGCGTAGCTGCGCCGTCGCTTCCCGGTCGACCGTCAAGGCCTCGGGATCGCTGATGACGACACCATAGTCCTCGCGCGCGCCTTCGATCGAGACCAGGCCATTCTTAACGTCCCAGACCACATTCTCGACCGGCCGCTCGTAGGCATTGCCGTACCCACCCCCGCCGGGGTTCATGTTTGCCGCTCGCTCACCGGGATTGATCGTGGCGATCAGGTTCTTCTTAATCAGCTCGCTGCCCTCGGCGCGGGTGATTTCAATCCGCCCGACCTTGCTCTCGATCATCTTCGACTCAGCGCCGGCAGCACCCATAGCGGGAATACGGCGGCCTTCACCGAAGCTGACGAAGGTCATCGGCTTATCCAGCGGCTCCACCTCCCAGCAGGTTCCCGAACCACCGCGGAAGCGGCCCGCGCCGGCGCTGTCGGTCATCAGCGAATAGCGGTGGATGACGATGGGGTAGGAGTGCTCCAAGAGCTCGATGTCACCGCTGGTCAGAGCGCCGAAACAGCACTCCGGCCCGCAGGCATGCCAGCCATCCTGGCTGGGCGTGGCCCCGGCGCCCGAGATCAGCGAGGCCAGCACCATGGTCACGTACTCTTCGTTATGACGGGTGTCCCAGCCGGCGATGTTGCAGCCGTTGGCGTGGCCCCAGCAGGCCGAGACCTTATCGGGCGCGGCGCGCTCGAATGCCAGGCGCACGGCATCGGTCAGGGTCTCCATCGGCGTCGTCGTCGAGTTCATGTGCGGCGCCGGCTCGCTGGCGTTGCAGAGCGTCCCGGGCTTGCCCATGTCGCAGGTGACGCAACGATAGAGCCCCTCGTTGTAGGGCGGCGGCAACTGGGCAAACATCATCACGCCCAGATAGACGCCGGAGTAGGAATTCCCCTCATAGGAATTGATGAAGTAGGGAATCTGCGGCGGGCTATCGATCTCGATGTGGCAGTTGTCGCCGGTGATGGTGACATTGGCGGTGATGTCGAGATCGCCAAAGCCGTGGCCGGCATCCTCCACCGTGGCGGTCCCGGTGTAGGTCCCGTCCGGAATCTCGGCCATCAGCTTGCGCATTTGCTGATCGGCCATCTCCATCAGCGCCTCGATGCAGTCCTGCACCTGCTGCTTTCCGTACTTGTCCAGAAGCGCGATGAGATTGCGCTCGCCCACCTGCACCGCGCCCAGCTGGGCATTGAAGTCGCCCTCCTGGTCGCGTCTGGCCCGCATGTTGGTCAGCAGCAGGTTGATCACATCGTTGCGACGGACCCCCTTGTCGATCACCTTGACCGGCGGGATCCTCAGACCCTCGGCGAAGATCTCCTTGGCGTCGGGGTTGTAGCTCGCCGGCACCGGCCCGCCGATATCGGTCAGATGGCCCTTGCAGACCGTCCAGAACACCAGCTCGCCCTCGTAGAAGACCGGTTTGTACATGCAGGTGTCGATCAGGTGCGATCCCATGTAGGCGGGATCGTTGTGCATGATGACGTCGCCCGGGTGGATGTCGTCGCCGAAGAAACCGGCAACGCACTTCATCGCCGGGATCAGCGAGCCCAGGTGGATCGGGATGTCCTGGCCCTGCATGATCATCTCGGGCACGTGGTTAAAGAGGGCATTGGAGTAGTCGTGCGCCAGGTTGAAGACGCTGGAGCGCGCCGTCATTTCCAAGGCTAGAGTCATCTCTCGCTGGGTGGTCTCGAGGGCGCCCCGCACCACCGATAGGGTAATGGGATCGACCTTGCCGGACTGCAGACCCATGCTATCCTCCTCATTCTTCATCACTTGGCTCGCTAGCTCTGCCTAAGGAGCCACAGGAGCCGGGGAATATCAATGCTCGCTGTGATCTGTGATCACAGCTGCGGGGAGACAAGACAATGGCTGCGATAGTGACACGACTGATGGCGGTCTTTGGCCTGCTTGTGATGACAAGCCTCATCGCGCTTGGCCCTGTTCGCGCTGACACCCTGTCCGAACGCCGGGCGGTGGCCCAGTCCTTGATGGACGAGGTCGTGATCTCCCAGATGAACGATCAGGTGGTGGAAGCCATGCTGCCGCTCTTCCGTTCGAGCCTGGAACAGGAGCTGGCGGCAAAGGGCCTGACCTTGCCACCGGACATGGTGGTGAAGATCGAGGAGATCGTGATCGAGGAGACCAACCTTCTGATGGCGCGCTTCATGCCGGAGATGATCGAAACCTATGCCCAGGTCTTGACCTTGGAGGAGCTGGAGGCGCTGCTCGCCTTCTACCGCACGCCGGCGGGCGCGTCCGCTATGCAGAAGGTGCCGCTTCTTATGCAGGTGATCATGCCCTCGCTTTCCAAAGAGCTCACCACCCTGGGGCCCAAAATGCAGCAACGACTGAACGACGAGGTCTTCGAGGTCATCGAGAACTAGCAAGATGTTGAGACGTCAGATCAAAGTGATCTGACGTCTCTTCGCACCTGGAGCCTTCTTGAAATCGGGCAGGCCCGACCGCGAGCGGAAGCGATTCGATCGGCGGTAACAAGCACACCCAAACAGTGCTATAGGAAGGGTTAAGGTGTAACACTGGGTCTAGGCCATGACAGTCGATTTCGCCACGGCACGTAGGACAAAGGTTACCGAAATCCCGGTGATCGACATTTCAGCTCTGGTAGAGAGCGGCAAGACCGCCGAGGTTGCGCGCGAAATCCATGATGCGGCGACAAAGGTGGGTTTCTTCTATCTCTCCGGCCACGGCATAGCGCAGCATCTCCTAGACGGGGCATTCGCGGTCGCGCGGGACTTCTTTGCACTGCCGGAAGCGGAGAAAGACAGCGTTCGTGTCGACACGAGCCAGCGTGGCTGGATGGCTGGCGGCATGTCGAGGATGCAAGGGTCGGTTACGCACGACCTGAAGGAAGTTTTCTTCTGGGGTACGGAAGTCCCTTGCGACCATCCGGACCTCTTGGCGGGCAAGCCCTTGGTTGCGGAAAACAAGTGGCCCGACGCGGCCTTTCCCCGCCTTCGCTCCGAGTTGATGCCCTACCACGAGGCGGCCTGTGGCGTCGGCCGAAAGGTGCTCTCTGCCATCGCGACCGGTTTCGACACGCCCAAGGATTTCTTCGACAGTCGTTACGATTTTCCCCTGGCGCGCGGCCAGCTGGTCTACTACCCGCCCTCGACCGCTGGTGACGAAGCCGAGCAGCGTTTCGGGGTCGCACCGCATACGGATTTCGGCGTGCTAACCTTGCTGTTGCAAGACATGAACGGCGGACTGCAGGTGCAGAACCGCAGCGGCGAATGGATTGAAGCCCCCCCGATCCCCGGCACCCTTGTCTGCAATATTGGCGATCTACTGCAGCTCTGGACCAACGATCGCTTCATCTCCACCCTGCACCGCGTAGTCAATCGGTCAGGCAAAGCGCGCTATTCGATCCCGGTATTCTTCGATCCAAATTCAGACACCCTTGTCGACCCGCGCGACCTGGGGGCAGCTATGCCCAAGCATCGCCCGGTCGTTGCGGGTGAGCACATAGTCGGACGCAACAAGAAGAGCTTCGCACAGTACCGCCCGGCCGAATCGAAAGAGTCCTCAACGGGCGTTGGTTTCAGCAACGATGCATGACAACGGCTACTTCGATGAAGATGTGGCGGCACACTATGACGAGGAGGAAGGCCAGTCACAGAGCGATGCCATCGGCCCAGCGGTCAGCCTGCTGGCCGGGCTAGCCGGAAAGGGACGCGCCCTGGAGTTCGCGATCGGGACCGGTCGTGTTGCTTTGCCGTTGTTCGAGCGCGGCGTGCACGTCGAGGGTATCGAGCTCTCGAAGCCGATGGTGGAATGCATGCGCTCGAAACCGGGGGGCGCAGATATTCCGGTTACGATTGGAGACATCTCGACAACGCGGATCGATGGAGCGTTCGCTCTTGTCTATCTGCTGTTCAACACGATCAACAATCTAACAACTCAGGATGCGCAGGTGGCGTGCTTCATGAACGCCGCTGCTCACCTGGAACCTGGAGGATGCTTTCTCGTCGAGGTTGGCGTCCCACCACTGCAACGTCTCTCGTTCGGCGAGACGCTGATCGCATTCGGGCGGAGCGAGACGCACTGGGGCATCGACGAAATCGATGTCGCATCGCAGCGCTTCACATCGCACCATCTGCTCATGCGAAGTGACGGGCTTGTACACAGATCGATACCCTTTCGCTATGTTTGGCCCGCAGAGCTTGATCTCATGGCGCGACTGGCCGGGCTTTCGTTGAAGGTGCGTTGGGGCAGCTGGCAAAGAGACCCCTTTACGCGCTTCAGCACCAGCCATGTCTCTGTCTGGGAGAAACGCCCGGTTTGACAGTCGCTCGAAACTGCAGGAGGTCAAGCAAAGCGCTTTAGCCAAAGCCTGCAGCGTTCCGCGTCGCGTACTTCATAGGCCTCCAACGCGGCTGCAGGGCTTAGGTCGAACCGCTCCTCAGTCTCCTGGCCAAGCGCTGTCAGCCGCATCGTATACCAGGCCGTCACTCCGCCACGCGGAGGTGCGTCGAACAGAGGGAACTCCGGGTCACCGCCGTCAGCGGTCAACCAAGCATTCGCAAGCGAGGGGTTCAAGACCATAGAACGCGCAAGACTGATAGCATCCGTGGCACCAGTCTTGATGGCCGCAGCCGCCTGCTTCCTGGTCTCGAAACCGCCAGTCAGCACGATGGGGATCGATGTGACGGCCTTGGCGCGTCTGGCAAAGTCGATGAAGTAGGGGCCAGAGGCGGACGTACCGTCAGAGCTGGACGGTGCACCCGGGAAATAGGTGCCGCCGCTGATGTCGATCAAGTCGATAGATGTCTGATCAAGCAGCCGCACGACCTGAAGCGCCTCCTCCCCGCTCAAACCGCCGACAAGCTTGTCCGTAGCGTTGATCTTGATGCCGATGGGGAAGGCAGACCCAACGGCTTGACGCACGGCATCGATGGTCTCGCCGATCAAGCGGAAGCGCCCGACGACCGACCCTCCGTAGGCATCCTCTCTGTGGTTGAACAGGGGAGACAGGAACTGGCTGAACAGGAAGCCGTGACCTGCGTGAATCTGGAGACCGCCAAATCCGGCGCCTTTGGCTAGGATGGCAGCGCGTGCGTAGGCGGAGGGAATAGCTTCGATGTCGGCGGGCATCATCCCCTCGCACCGAAGACCCTCAACGTCCAAAGGCGACGGCCCTTTGGGTCGACTTATCGGCCCGTGCGAGAGCGCCCCTGCATGACCAAGCTGGGGCCAGATTTGCGCACCGTTAGCCGATCCTTCCGCGGCGAGGGCCTCGAACGCGCCCAGATCCGCGTCGGGCACGAGGACGAGGTTTCCGGGTTTTTCAGGGTATCGCGGGCTGGTTTGCACCTCGCCGATCAAGGCCAAAGCGGCACCACCGTCCGCCCATCGCCTGTAGAGCCGCATCTGGCAATCCGTGGGGTTCCCCTCCCCATCGCCAAGGCTGTCCGACATCGCAGACTTGATCAATCGGTGCTTCAGCCGGGCGCCACACGGCAAGTCCAATGGCTGCCCCAAGATCACCCTGGCATCCTGACGTTCTTCGTTCATCTCGCTTACCCTTCGATATATTTCGATATTACGGTTTTCCGAAACGTCAATTCCCCTCGAATCTGCTCATCGTAGCGTTAGGACTTCAGAAGCTCGTTCTGAAAAGCAGCCAGAAAGCTCCGAATGTTCTCTTCATTGCGTCGATAGAAGGTCCACTGACCGTGACGCTCGGCGTTCACGAAACCCGCCTGCTTCAGCAATCCCATGTAGTTTGAGATCGTGGACTGGGAGAGCTGAGCCTTCTCTTGGATGTAGGCCACGCAGACGCCTTCTAGGTCGGCATGCTCCGGCAAGGCAGGCGGAAAATTGGAACGGTCCTTCAACCACTCCAAAATCTTCCGTCGCGTCGGATTGTTCAGCGCCGCTATCGATCTCTCTACGTCCATATATCGAGATATATCGATTTCCATGTTCTGGATCAAGTGCGTTTCGTTGTGCGAATCACTTCATCGCATCGAAGCCCCCTCTGCCTTTCAGCAGCGCTGCGAAGACAACCGTCTAAACGCATTAGCAAGACTCCCTCCTACCGGATCAATCGCGTCCACAATCAAGCTTGACGATCGAGGCAAGGGAGGCGGCAGCGCTAAGCGCCTGCCGCCTCCAATCTTAGGGCCGGGATTTGCGGGCGAGGAACCGCACCGAATTGGACGTGAAGCTGCCACCGCCTTCGAAATGGTGCTGCAGCTTGGCGATGTAGGCAGGTCTCATCCGGTTCATGCGCACCGTCCCGTGCATCGTGCCCTCCCACCAGGCGGCAAAGTCCTCATAGCTGGCAAAGTGGTAAGGTGCCTCGGTCAATTCACAGCGATCGACCTCGAGCCCTGCATCCTCTAGGAGCTGCTGCCAGGAATCTGCCGGGTGGACCTCGAAGGGATTTGGAAAGCTTTGGCCATTGGCCAGGCTCTCCTGCGTCAACTCCTCGACGAAAGCGCTGAAAGGGCCGCAGAACTCGAAGGCAGCCCGTCCGCCGGGCTTCAGACAGCGCTTGACTTCTTTCAGCAGTGCCCGCCGATTCAAGATCCAATGCGCAACGTAGTTCGAGAAGATCAGATCGCGCGAATTGTCGTCGAAGCTGCAGAGCGTCTCTCCGCGTCCCAACTCGTAACGCAGATTGGTCAGTTTGTTCGGCGTGGTCATCCGCGCCACATCCAAGCGATTGGCGTCGGGATCGACCCCGACCACCTCGCCACCGAGCCCGACCCGTCGTGCCAACTCACGGGTCAGATTGCCGGTGCCGCAGCCCAGGTCCAAGACCCGCTCTCCACGCTCCGGTGCAGCCTCGGCGATCAGGTCTAGCCCGCGATCGCTCTGGAATTCATTCATCTGGGCATAGAGGGCTGCAGCGTCGGTATGATGTCCCATTGTCCTTACTCCCCAAGACAAGCTGACTGTTGAGTCTGCAGCTGGGCAGCCTTTGTGTCGGACGCGTGGCAAAGCCATGGACCGCCGATAGAGACGTCAAAAAAGTTTCGTTCAGTCGTCGTCCGGCGCCACCGCCATGATCGCCTGAGGTGGAATGCTGAGGCCGAGGCGTTGGCCGACGGCAGCCGTTTCGCTGCCGGGCGCTTCGACCGTCAGAGCAAAATTGCTATCGATCCGCACCTGGATGCGGCAACGCCCGCCTAGAAAGATGCTGCGTTCGACGACACCGGTGAGGCTGGCCTCACCGGGCGGGCAAAGTTCGATCTCCTCTGGCCTGAGAAAGAGGACGGCATCTGCAGGAAGGTCCGCCGGCAAGTGTAAGTGCTGATCGCCCAGCAGTAACGAGCCGTCGCGACGCACACCCGCGAGCGGATTGGCACCGCCGACGAAACGCGCAACGAAGGCATCCTTGGGCTGGCGATAGAGATCGCGTGGGCTGCCAATCTGGCGCACGCGCCCACCCTTCATCACCGCGACCCGGTCAGCAATCGCCATGGCCTCCGCCTGATCGTGGGTGACGAAGACGGCGGTGATCGAAAGTGCGCGCAGCAGCTCCGCCAGTTCATCGCGCAGCTGCTCGCGCAAAGCTGCGTCCAGGGCCGAGAGCGGCTCGTCCAGCAGCAGCGCGCGCGGACGGATTGCAACGGCACGGGCCAGCGCTACGCGCTGCCGCTGACCGCCGGAGAGAGCATCGACCGGCCGCTCGGCCAGCTCGGAGATCTGGCAGAGGCCGAGAACTTCTTGCACGCGCGCTTGGCGCTCGGCCCTCCCAAGCTTCCGGGTCTTCAGGCCATAGCCGACATTGCCGGCAACACTCATGTTGGGGAAAAGCGCATAGGACTGGAAGACCATGCCGACGTTGCGTCGCTCGACCGCCGTGCGTGTAACGTCTTCGGCATCGAAGTGCACCTGGCCGCCCGGATCGGGATCGGCCAGCCCGGCGATAATCCGCAGCATGGTGGTCTTGCCGCAGCCAGAGGGGCCGAGCAGGGCAACGATCTCGCCGCGCTCTATCTCCAGATCCGTGGGGTGCAGTGCGACCGTCTTGCCGCCGTAAGTCTTGCCGCAGCCGGAGAGGGCGATGTGGGCGCCATGTGAGGTGTCTTGCACGGCTCTCAGCCCTGCCCGACGCGCTGAGCGCGCTGTACGGCAATCTGCATGGCCACCAGCAGCGGCGCGATCATCACGAAGAACACCAGGGTGTAGGCCGAGGCCACCTCAAGGCGCATGGAAGCATAGCTGTCGGCCAGGCCGACCGGAAGGGTCTTGGTCAAGGGCGTGTGCAACATCCAGGTCAGATTGAATTCGCCGATCGAGAGCGTCACGACGGTGAGCGAGCCGGCGAGGATGCCGGGCAGTGCGTTGGGCAGGGCGATGTCCAGAAAGCGTCGCCATTGCGAGGCACCCAGGGTCGCCGCCCCCTCCTCCAAGGTCTTAAGGTCGATCACCGCGAAGATCGCCAGGACCGATCGGATCATGAAGGGCAACGTGTAGAGCACGTGGCCGACCAGGATGAAGGTCCAGGACAGGCGAAAACCCTTATAGGTGCCGTAGAGCTGCAGCAGCGCCAAGGCCAAAGCCAGACCCGGTATGGCGACCGGTAGGGAGACGAACTCTTCGATGACTCGCGATAGGCGCCCTGGGCGCTTCGCCAGGCTGTAGGCTGCCGGTACACCGATCACCAGCGTGGCCAAGAGGCAGGTGATGGCGATCAGCAGCGAGAGCCAGATGCTGTCGGCATAGAGCTCCCAGACCTGTCCCACCCACTTTAAGGTGACGCCACTCTCCAGACCCTTGAAGTAGTTGACCGTGACGCCGGCGGCGATCGACATGATCGCCGGCGTGATCAGGAACGCGCAGGCGAAGAGCGTCACGAAGAGCTGGAGCGAGAAGGTCACGGGGCGCTTGGTCATCGGCCTAGCCCGCCGCTGCCACGGCACCGCCGGAGAGGCCGCGGGCGATCAAGAGCAGGACCCAAGTCACCAGCCCCAGCACCACGGAGAGCGCGCAGGCCGTGGCGATGTTGGCCGAGAGCGTGAATTCGGTATAGATCACCATGGGTAGCACGTCGATGTTGGTGGCCAAAGTGAAGGCCGTTCCGAAGGCGCCCATGGCGGTAGCAAAGGCAATCGCGCCGGAAGCGACCAAGGCCGGCGCCAAGCCGGGCAGGATCACGTCCCAGAGCAGACGCAAGGGACCGGCGCCCAGCGAACGGGCGGCCTCCTCCAACTCCGGATCCAGCTTCTCGGCCGCCGCCATCACCGTCAGCAGCACGCGCGGGATCGAGAAATAGAGATAACCGAAAAAGAGCCCGACCATCGAGTAGGCGAAGACTGCCCGTGTCGAGAAGAGATCTTTCGCGATATCGTTGACCAATCCCTGGCGACCGCCCAGCAGGATAATCATGAAGCCCACAACGACTCCCGGAAAGGCCATGGGAAAGGTCAGGACGGAGATCAGCAGGGATCGACCGTAAAAGCGGTTGCGCTGTAGGAAGAGCGCCGCCGTGGTGGAGACGGCAAGGGCCGCCAAGGTCACCGCGGCAGAGACTAGGACCGTGTCCCATAGCGACCTTAGATAGCGTGGGTTGGTCAGCACCTCGCCATAGAGGGCAAGCCCTGCCTCGCCTTCGGCCGAGGCACCGAAGAGACGCACCAAAGGAAGCGCCAAGAAGGCGAGCGAAAAGGCCGCCATCGGCAGTGCCGCGATCAGGGCAAAACTGGGTTTGAAAGTCTTGGACATGTTTGTGCGGCCGTCGGCGAGGGGACTAGCCCCCTCGCCAGACCCAGATCCCTCTACTTGACCTCGGAGAGATAGCGCTCACCGAAAGCCTTCTGCACCTTTTCCATCTTTGCGTAGTCGACCGGCTTGGCCCGCTCGTACTCGCTGTCCGGCAGGAACTTGGCGGAGACCTCCGCCGGCAGGGCCACCGGGCGCGCCGGCTTCAGGTAGGCATTGGTCCAGATCGCCTGGCCTTTGTCGGACATGATGAAGTCCAGCACCTGCTTGCCCTTCTCGGGATTGGGGCCGTTCGCCACCAGGCTCATGACATAGGGCACCACGACGGTGCCTTCGCAAGGAATCACAAACTCGAAGTTGCCGTCCTCGCTGTACTTCGCCCGATAGGCGTTGAAGTCATAGTCGAAGAGGATCGGGATCTCGCCGGAGACCACGCGGGCATAAGAGGTCTGCTTCGGCACGATAGGGTCGTTCTCGCCCAGCTCTTTGAAGTAGGCGATCGCCGGATCGAAATTGTCGAGATCGCCGCCCATGGCCCGATTGACCGCGACCGCACCGGCATAGCCAACAAAGGCGCTGGAGGGATCGAGGTAACCGACCATGCCCTCGTACTCCGGCTTAGTCAGATCGGCGAAGCAGGCCGGTACCGGAGCACCGCCCAGCGCATCCTTGTTCACGAAGAAGCCCAAAGTGCCATAGTGGATGGTGAACCACTTGCCGTCGGGATCCTTCAGGCCTTCGGGGATCTCATCGAAGCCGGTCGGCTTATAGGCCGTCGCCACGCCCTCGTCTCCGGCTTTGATTCCGAAAGTGACACCATAGTAGGCCACGTCGGCGACAGGAGCCTCCTTCTCGGCCAGCAGCTGCGAGAGGGTTTGGCCCGAGTTCTTGTTGTCGTGCGGCAGCTTGATGCCGAGGTTCTCGTCGATGGCCGCCAGCATCGAGGCCCAGTCGGCCCACTGCGGGGGACAGTTGTAGCAGATGGCGTCCTGCGCCTTGGCAGTGCCAAAGGCCAGCAGACTTGCCGCGACCGCGAGCCCAAGAATAGGTTTCATACCACTTTCTCCTATCGTCAAAGCGTTGGGGAGAGGACATCCACCGGCGTGTTGCCGCTCGCCGGCGGAGGATTCTCGGCCGGGCGCGGAGCAAGACTCTCGCCCGGCCGGAATTCGAAGGGCAGCAGAAGCGTCTCGGCCCGAGGCCGCTCCCCTGCTTCTATAGCGTCGATCAGGCTTTCGGCGGCACGGCTTCCCATCTCCGGACAGGGTGTTGCAACCGTTGCCAGGCTGGGTGCCGTCAGGGCCGCAACCGCTATGCCGTCGAAACCGACTACGCTGACATCCTGCGGCACCCGGCGGCCAAGCGATCGCAAGGCACCGATCACCGCCAAGGCCAGCATGTCGTTGGAGCAGAAGAGCGCCGTAATGCCGCCGCGTTCTGTCAATAGGGCAGCAAGCGCTGCGCGATGATCGAATGCGGCATAGTCAACCTCGAGCAGGCTGGGTGCCGGCGCCCCGGCGGCGCCATAGGCTGCACAGAAGCCCTCATAGCGGTGCTGCGAGCGATCCGAGGAGGCAAAGCGTCCGGCGACGTAGGCCACCTCGCGATGTCCGGCCTGGAGAAGCCGCCGACCGACCGCGGCCGCGGCGGCGGCATTGTCGACCGTCACACTGGGCAGCGGCTGCCGTGGCTGATTGAAGATCAATATGAAGGGCAGATCCTCCTGGCTCAGCTGCGCGACCTCGGCGCTGGCCTCCGCATCGGAGACCGTCAACAGCAGCCCGTCCACCTGCTTGCCCAGCAAGGTGGCGACAGCTTCCGACTCCTCCTCCGGGTCGTAGTTGGCACAGGCCAACAGCAATTGGTAGCCACGCGCCCTTGCGGTGGCCTGCACACCCTCGATCACAGCAGCAAAGACCGGATTGGAGAGGGTGGGAACGAGAATGCCTAACGTGCGCGAGCGTCGGCTTTGCAGAGAGCGGCCGATCTCATTGAAGCGAAAGCCCAGATCTCTGGCCGCATCCTGCACCCGCGCGCGCACCTCCGCACTGGCCGGGCCGGTTCCGTTCAAGACACGACTGACCGTGGCGACGGAGCAGGCCGCGCGCTTGGCAACATCGTGAATGGTGACCCGTGCCGCCATGGCCGCTTTCGGTCCCTCCTGATCGCTCGACTGACCCTCTCCATACCACAAGCTGGAAACGTTTACACAAGTTATCGTTCAATGACGTTTTGACGGCACATTGAGGACTCCCTCCAGAGCCCAACTGCGAGTAGTTCTGCGCCGCGCCTAGATGCTCGCTTGAACTGCAAAGCCGACTCCGGCACAGTCTCAACCGAAAAGCGCTTCGCAAAAGACCTCTTGAAATTTATAGGAAATTTGGCGTCACCATGATCCTCCGAACGATGGCGAAGGTCACAGTAGTTATGGGATTCCTGGCAATGAGCAGTATTGCACAAGGGGCCGATTGGCCCGTGGCAGAGCCCGAAGCCATGGGCTTCAAAGCAGATCTGGGCGAAAGCCTCGACGCGGCAGCGGCCGCGGGTGCGTTGGACTATCTACATGGCGTCGTTGTGATCAAGGACGGACAGCTCGTAATGGAGCGCTACTTTCCGGGCCATGACTGGCGTTGGGGCCGCGACCTGGGCGTCGTCGACTTTGATGCAGACACGCTGCACGACCTGCGCTCGGTGACCAAATCCATCGTGAGCCTGCTCTACGGCATCGCTTTGGAGGAGGGGTTGGTGCCGCCGCCGGAGGCCGTCTTGGTGGACCAGTTTCCCGCCTATACCGATCTAATCGCCGATCCAAAGCGCCGTCGCATGCTGGTCGGCCACGCGCTTGCCATGCGGCTTGGGACTGAATGGAACGAAGATCTGCCCTACACCGATCCGCGCAACAGCGAGATTGCGATGGAACTGGCACCGGATCGTTATCGCTTTGTGCTGGATCGGCCCTTCGTCAAGCAACCTGGGACCTGGTGGGACTACAACGGCGGCGCCACAGCCCTAATCGCACATCTGATCGAGCGTGGCAGCGGCAAAACCTTGAAAGAATTCGCCACCGAGCGCCTCTTCGAGCCGCTCGACATCACGCAGGTCGATTGGATTCAAGGCAACGACGGCATCTACTCGGCAGCCTCGGGCCTACGGCTTCGCCCACGCGATCTGGCCAGGATCGGACAGCTGGTCTTGAACAAGGGTCGCTGGGAAGGACGCCAAGTGGTGCCCGAAGCCTGGCTGGAGGACAGCTTGACGCCGCGCTCCCAGCTCTTCAGCGGCATCAAGTACGGCTACCACTGGTGGCTGAGTGAGACTCCTGCGGGGTCTCCCTGGATGGCCGGCTTCGGCAATGGCGGTCAGCGGCTTTTCATCCTGCCCGAGGCTGACTTGGTCGTCGCCGTCACGGCCGGGCGCTACAATCACCCAGAGGCCTTCAAGATCCCTGTCGCCGTGATCGTCGAACATGTGCTGCCGGCCCTAGCAACACCCTGACGCCATCCCTGCGGAGGAAAAAATCGCGCACGACATCTTCACATGGTTCGATGTTAAACTATATAGTTTGACGTTGAACGATAATACCTGTGCAAGGAGCAGCGCGATGCAGTCCCAACTTCTCCCTCTGAACCGTCGTCAGTCGCTTCGCCTAATGGGCGGCGGCCTCATCCTGGCAGCGATAGCGCTACCTGGCCCAGCAAAGGCAAACGGCAGTCCGGCGCTGGCGCCTTGGCGAGAGGCGGGGAGCCTTACGGAGCCGCGTCGCAAGGCGCTTTCCTACGCAATCCTGGCCCCGAACCCGCACAATCGACAGCCCTGGCTTGTGGACCTTAGCCAAGCCGAAAGGGTGCTGCTCTATCGCGATCTGGAGCGCGACCTGCCGGAGACCGATCCTTACGCCCGGCAGCTGACCATCGGCTTGGGCTGTTTTCTGGAGCTGATGGGGATCGCCGCTTCGCAGGACGGCTTTGCCATCGAGACGGAGCTATTCCCAGACGGCGAGGAGGGACCGGTCGCCGTCGCCCATTTCCGCGGAGGTGGCGCCCCTGATCCGCTCTTTGCTGCCGTGCTCGAACGGCGCAGCACAAAAGCGCCCTACCGGGCCGACCCGATCCCAACCGACGCCAAGACCCTGCTTTCGAGAGACGTTCAGGTAATCGATGCACCAGAAGGCGTCGCAGCGCTGAAGCAGATCACCCTCGAGGCGTGGAATGCCGAGATCGACAATCCGGTCACCTGGCAGGAGAGCCTCGACCTCATGCGCTTCGGACAGGCGGAGATAGAAGCCAATCCCGACGGCATCGATCTGGGCGGCCCCGACCTGGAGAAGCTGATCGCCGAGGGATTGCTAACGCGAGAGACCCTGAGAGACCCGGAGCACCCGGCCTTCCTTCAAGCCAAACAGATGTATCACGAGATGCTGAGCGAAACGCCCGCCTACGCGGTGATCACCACGCCCGGCAACAGCCGCGTCCAGCAGATCGAAGCCGGTCGGCGCTGGCTGCGTTTCAATCTCGCCGTGACCGCGCTGGGGCTGGCCTGCCAACCGGTGAGCCAAGCCCTGCAGGAGTTCGACGCAGTGCGTCCCGCCTATCTACGCCTCCATGAATTGCTCGCTCAGCCAGGACATCAGGTACAGATGCTGGGGCGCCTCGGTTTTGGTCCCAAGGCTCCGCAGTCGCCGCGCTGGCCTCTGCACACACGTCTCAAAATGAAGGCGCCAGATTGAAGATTAGAGCGAGCAACTTGCGCCAGATGTCTCGCGAATTGCTGGATTTTTCACTATCAAGACGGAGATTGTTTCATCCTTCAAAACTAAAAACCATTCGAACGAAGGGTTCACTTGAGGCGAGCAGTGCAAGGCAGTATCCTCCCATTACCGTGATCGCGCTGTGATCGCTTCATAGGAGGAGAGACGGGGGCATGGCCTTTATCACCGGAGACGACTTTCCGAACATTCTAACCGGTACCGACTTGACCGATTACATCTATGGGCTGAGCGCAGCGGACAGCCTCTTCGGCGAGAGCGGTTCAGACACGCTCTACGGCGCATCGGGAGACGATAGCCTGGTCGGCGGCGCCGACGACGATGTGATCTATGGAGCCGACGGAGACGATGCCTTCGACGAGTATTTCGCCCCGGGTTTCGGCGACGACACCTTCTTCGGCGGTTCGGGAACCGACACCGCCTTTGGGGGCGTAGGAAGCGACACGCTGAATGGGGACTCCGGGAACGATTTCCTCGACGGCGACGACTCCGCCGACCTGCTGTTCGGTGGGGACGACAGCGACCGGCTGCGCGGCTTTGCACTGGATGACGAACTCTACGGCGGCAGTGGCAACGATTCCCTCTATGGAGGCACGTCAGTCGATGATCTGGAAGGGGATAGTGGACAGGACACGCTCTTTGGCGGCAGCGGCGTCGACGACATCGACGGTGGCGACGGTGACGATACGGCCTATGGTGGGCTTGGCGACGATCGCATCACTGAATTCAGCTTCGCCGGTGCCGATCCGACCGGCGATGATCTCCAGTACGGTGCCGATGGCGACGACCTGCTCTGGGGCGGTTTGGGTGACGACCGTCTCTATGGCGGCAAGAACACCGACATCTTGGCCGGCAACAGCGGTGCAGACACCCTGAGCGGCTTCAACGGTGGAGACACGCTCGACGGCTTTAGCGGCGACGACACCCTGAAGGGCGAGAACGGCGACGATACCCTGATTGGCGACGAGGGAGCGGACAGTCTCGACGGTGACATGGGCTATGATCTGCTGAACGGCGACACCGGGGACGACGAACTGGCCGGTGGGGATGACGCAGACACGCTCTATGGCGGCGATGGCGATGATTTTCTCTATGAGAACAACTCCGCCACCGATGGAGACGACTTTCACTTCGGCGGCTCTGGTAACGATCAGATCGACGGCGGCCATAGAAATGATCGACTCGAAGGCGATAGCGGATCCGACATCGTCCAAGGCGACAGCGGTCTCGACACTTTGAGAGGTGAGGAGGGCGCAGACTACCTCTATGGCGGAAACGATGCAGACCGCGTCTATGGCGGCCAGGACAGCGACACGATCAGCGGCGGAGAAGGCGACGATAGCCTCGAGGGCGGCAGCGGTGCCGATCGCGCCTATGGCGGTGGTGATCAGGATGCGGTGTTCGGGAACAGCGGCGCAGATACACTGAGCGGAGGCCTGGGAAGCGACAATCTTCAGGGCCAGGATGGCGACGATACGCTGGACGGCGATAGCGGTGACGACGTTCTTTTCGGAACCCTTGGGGACGATACACTTCATGGTGGATCAGGAAACGACTTTGTCTACGGCGGATCCGGGGCGGACTACATCGACGAGTACTTTTTTGGGAGCGCCGGCGGCAGTGATGATGTTCAAGGTGGATCCGGCAATGACGTCGTGTTCGGTGGCGATGCCGACGATGATCTTTACGGACAGCAGGGTGACGATAGGCTTGATGGCGATAGCGGTGACGACGGCCTCTACGGTGGTTCCGGAAGCGATAGCCTGAATGGATTGAACGACAACGATTCTGTCTTTGGCGGCGGTGGCGACGACGTTGTGGCCGGCAATGACGGCGCCGACAGCATCAACGGAGGCGACGGCAAGGATTACCTGTCGGGCGGCGTCGGAGGCGACGACCTGCGCGGCGGAGGCGGCGGCGACAGCGCCTATGGAGGGTCCGGCAAAGACCAGATCCGCGGCGACGACGGTGCTGACAGCCTCTACGGCGGCAGCGAGCAGGATACCCTCTTCGGCGGCGACGACGATGACGACCTCTACGGCGGTGCGGCCAGCGATCAGATGGTGGGCGGCAGCGGCAGCGACGTCCTGGTCGCCGGCACCGGTCGCGATCGACTAAACGGTGGCTCGGGTACAGATGTCGCCTATGGGGGCAGAGGCAACGATACCTTTATTGTCGATACCGTCTTGGATTTGATCTTCGACGGTGCCGGTGAAGGCGACGACGTGCTGCGCTCCAACGCGGCCGACTACACCTTGGGCACGGCAGCCGACGTGATGATCGAGCGAGCCAACATCAACACCGCTGCCGGTGCTGCCAAGATGGTCGGCAACGACAACAGCGATATCTTGATTGGCAACTCCTTCGACAACGTACTCCTTGGCAAGAGTGGCGACGACCGCCTGAACAGTCGTGGCGGGACCAACACCATGACGGGTGGCAGCGGCGACGACACCTTTGTGGTGACCAGCAGCGCCGATATCGTCCGCGAGTTCTCGGGCCATGGTGTCGATCTGGTGCGGGCCGAGGTCGACTACACGCTGCCCGGTGGTTCGGCGACCGCCTTCGTCGAGAATCTACGCCTGCAGGGTGGCTTCGGGAACCTCGACGGCGTCGGCAACGCGCTGGACAACACTGTCGAAGGCAACAGCGGCGACAATCGCCTGGCCGGTAACCAGGGCGACGACAGCCTGATCGGCGGCGAGGGCGACGACCGCATCTTCGGCGGCCAAGGTGCAGACCGCATGGAGGGCGAAAGCGGGGCCGACACCCTGAACATCGGTACCGGTGACGTCGCTTTCGGCGGCTCGGGCGCAGACTCCTTCGCCTTCAATGGCGGGGACTTGGGCAATGCCGGATCGGGCGGGCCGGTGGTCCGCGATTTCGACGGCGTCTCGGCGAACGGCGCCAATGGCGAAGACAAGTTGGTCTTCGCCACGGGCCTTGAGACCGGGTCTTTTGCCTACATCGGCGGGGCTGCCTTCTCAGGCGGCGGAAACTCTGAAGCCCGTTTTGCCGGATCGCGGCAAATCCAAGTCGATGACGACGGCGATGGTAACGTAGATCAAGCCTTCCTCGTCGACGGCGTGACTGCCGCCAACCTCCTGACATCAACGGATTTTGTTTGGCTCTAGCAGAACAATTCAAAACGAGACTGCCGCCTCGCGATTTGGCGGCAGTCTACAGAATCTTTACTGTGTCGCACGAAAGCGCCATAGTCACGCAGGCGTGAACCACGTGTGACAGCAGGTTACCCCGTAATCGGGGCCGGCAAGTGACACCTGATAGGGCGCCGTCGCAGTCGGGAGCACAGCCATGGCGAGGACACCTCACTTCTGGGACACACTGGGACGGGTCAACAAGAGCCTGACCGGGACCAGCGGCAACGACCAGACCGACCCTCAGGTCGTCGGCCTGGCGAACGGCAACATGCTGGTCGTCTATACCGACAACACCAACAGCGTCGACAGCGCCAACGGCACCGATGTCATTGGCCAACTTTATGGCCCTGAGGGCAAGCTGATCGGAGGAAACTTCCAGCTAAACACTCTGCGCAGCGCGCACGACGAGGGAAACGCGGAAGTCGCCGCCCTCTCCGACGGCGGCTTCGTCCTGGTCTACGAGGACGTCGATAGTTTCGGCACCACTTTGGTGTGGGAGCGTTTTGACGACGCCGGCTCGATGCAGGATCGCGGTGTCCTGCAAAGCGACCCCGGTGGCAGCGACCTGGTGTTCAATCCGCAAGTCGCCGTCTTTGACGATGACAGTTTCGTCGTGACCTACACGCGGACCACGGCCGGCAACAGCGATGTGAAGGCCCGCGTGGTCAGCGATAGCGGGACGGTCGGCAGCGAGATCACGGTTCGGGCCGATCCAGACGATCCGCGCGACGCTACGGTCGCGGTCTTGAGCAACGGCAACTTCGTCGCCGCCTTTGTCGAAGACGATAGCGGTGAGGCCAAGCTGGAGTTCGCCATCTACACAGCCGCCGGTGCCCTGGTCCGCAACGACAACATCATCAGCAGTGGAAGCGCCAACGATGCACCACAGGTCGTGGCGTTGGAGGACAGCGGCTTCGCCATCGTCTGGAGCGACCTCAGCGATCCCACCGATGGTGACATCTTCGCCCGAGTGTTTAACAACTCAGGTACCGACCTCGCCGGCTTGGTCACCATCGAGAACGGCTCGGTCAATGCCACGGACCCGACGGTCACCGCGCTAAAGGACGGCGGGTTTGCCGTGGTCTACGACGACAACGACAAGGATGCGCTGACGGCCCAATCCTTTGATTCCCTCGCCGCAACCTTGGGTACGCGCACTCTAATCGAGAGCGCACCGCCCAGCCCAGAAACCCCCGCAATCGGTGTACTCAGCGACGGACGCTTCCTAGCGGCCTGGCAGGAATTCGACGCCGGCACCAGCGGGTTCGATGTCTTCGCCGAAATCTGGGACCCACGCGACCTCAGCTTCGAAGGTAGCAGTGGCAACGACGTCCTGACCGCCCGCATGACCGGTTCCTCGACCATCAAGGGTTTGAGCGGCGACGACACGATCTTGGGTACAAGCCGTTTCTCGCGGCTCTATGGTGGTGACGGCGCCGACAGCGTCTTCGGCAGGTCCGGCACTGACGTCATCCGCGATGCCGACGGCCTGAACGGGGACCTTCTGAACGGCGGCAGCGGCCAAGACACCTTGGATATGCGGCCAAACTCCTCCTTCGACACCATGGTTCTGGTCGATCTGGCGGCCGGCTTTGTCACGCGCTTTGGCGGCAGCAGCGATCAGATCGTCAGTATAGAGAATGCCCTGATCGGCGGCGAGGCGAGCATCCTGGGAACCAGTGGCGACAACCGGCTGTCGGGCGGCCTCTTCAGCGACGGCAATTACATCAACGGTCGCTCCGGCGACGATTTTCTAATCGGTTACGGCGGCGTCAATAGTCTCTATGGCGCAGCGGGCGACGATTCACTCATCAGCGGAAATGGCGATGACAGCCTCTTCGGAGATGCCGGTGACGATCAGATTGAGGCCTCAGACGGATCGGATATTGTCTTTGGCGGTGGCAATGCTGACCAGGTCGTAGGAGAAAGCGGTGAGGACACGCTCTACGGCGATGGCGGTGCCGATAGCCTGTTCGGCGGTGATGGCGATGACACGCAGTTCGGAGGGGGCGGACAGGACTTTGTAGCAGGCGCCGAGGGCGATGATCTCTTGTACGGAGGTGACGCAAACGATCGGATATTCGGAAACACCGGCAATGACTTTGGCGAGGGCGGTGATGGAGATGACACCTTCTATAGCGGCAATGGGAATGACTTTTTTCGCGGCAACAGCGGTGACGATAAACTGAGAGCACGCACCGGTAGCGACCGACTGGAAGGAGGGTCGGGTAACGATACGCTCATCTTCTACCAGTACGGCAACGATACGGGATTTGGTGATAACGGCAATGACATCATCTATGGCGGCACCGGTGAAGGTTTCTTCAATGGCGGCAGTGGAAACGATTCTATTTATGGCGGCCACGGCGACGACGCTGTTTTCATCTCCACAGGAATCGATAGTGTTTTTGGCGGCTCCGGCGCCGACCGCGTTGTCGTGGTCGCCCGCGAGCTCACCAGCAGCGACCGGGTGGACGGCGGTTCGGGCAGCAATCGCTTGGACATCATAGACGCCACGGAAACACCGAGCCTCCTTTCGGTGACCAATTTCGACGCCTTCAATGTCTACGGCAGCAACGGAAACGACAGCCTGGTCGGGCGGCTTGACTTGTTGACGGAGCGTATCTTCGGCGGACTAGGCGACGATGACCTGCGCGGCTTCAGCGGCATCGATCATCTCTATGGTGGCCAGGACAACGACACCTTGCGAGGTTTCTCGGCCGACGACAGCCTCGCCGATCGCTCCGGCGGAGCCGACACGCTCTTCGGCGGTGCCGGTGACGACACCCTCGAGGCCGGCGATGGCAAGGACCAGATGGTCGGTGGTACGGGCAGTGACACCCTCTTCGGCGGCGATGCCTCCGACCGCCTGAACGGCGCCTCGGGCAGCGACACGGCCTACGGCGGCAACATCAACGACACCTTCATCATCGACACCCAAGGCGATGTCTTGATCGAGGTCGCAGGGGAAGGCAGCCAAGACGTCGTCCGCACCGATGCCGCGGACTATACACTTGCCGACAGTGCAATGGTGGAGCGCGCCAACATCAATAGAACGGCAGGAAACGCCTCTTTTACCGGCAACAATGAGGACAACACCCTGCTGGGCAGCACACAGGCCAATCAACTGGCGGGCGACAGCGGTGACGATGTGCTGAACGGCTTTGCCGGCACCGACCTGCTTATCGGTGGAAGCGGCGGAGACACCTTCGTCGTCGACACTGCAAGCGACCTGGTCTTCGAGGTTGCGGGCGGCGGACAGGATCTGGTTCGCGCGCTGGTCGACTACACGCTGTCCGCCGAGGTCGAAGATCTGCGCCTGCAGGGTGGGGCCGGCAACATCGAAGGGGTTGGCAACGCGCTGGACAACTCGCTGCAAGGCAACAGCGGCGACAATGCCCTCTTCGGTGCTTCGGGCGATGACAGCATCTGGGGTCGCGATGGTCAGGACAATCTCTATGGCGGCGCCGGCGCCGACACTTTGGAACTGGAGAACGACGACAGCGCCTTCGGCGGCAGCGGTGCCGACTGGCAGCTCTTTGACGGCGACGAGACCGGCGATGGTGCTGGTTCCGGCGGACCGGTGATCGCCGACTTCCAGGGCGCCGTTCTGAACGGCGGCCTCGGGCTCGATCGGCTGGTCTTTGCCACCGGTCTGGAGACCGGTAGCTTCGACTATCGCGGTGGCAATGCCTTCGGCGGCAGCGGCGACAGCGAAGCCAGGCACGACGGTCAGGGCCAGATTCAGGTCGATCAGGACGGCGATGGCGATGCCGACATCGTCTTCCGCCTCGATGGCATGAGCCAGGCCGGTCAGCTCACATCCAGCGATTTCCTTTGGCTTTGATGTGGTAAGTGCTTGCTACGAGAGGATTTATTCCGAATAGAACAGGGCTTCACAGTGGATCATGGCTTCGTCATACTCTGGCGCAGATAGCCGAGGAGGAGCGTTCTCATGACCACCACCCCGACCCTTTGGAAATCTCTGGGCAAGGTGAACACGGGCGATGTCGGCCCGACCGGCGACTTCCAGTTCGACCCCGTGGTTACCGGCTTGGCCAACGGCAACTTCCTGATCGCTTACACCGACGACTCCAACTCCGTGGACAGCGCCAGCGGCAACGATATCTTGGGGCGGCTCTATGACCCCGAAGGCAACGCGCTCGGCAACTCCTTCCGGCTCAACTCCATCGCCGCCGTCGACAGTGAGACGGACCCGGAGGTGGCCGGGCTGTCGGATGGCGGTTTCGTTCTGGTCTACGAGGACTTCGACGGCGCGACCAACCGTATTCTTTGGCAGACGCACAATGCGGCCGGAGCTCTGCTCGACCAGGGAGAACTCCAAGCCGACCCAGGCGCTGAAGACGTGGCTGACCCCAGGGTTGCCGTCTTTTCCGACGACAGCTTCGTCGTGGTCTACACCCGGACCGTCAACGCCACGGCAAACACCGAGATCAGGGCGCGCATCGTCGATGCCACCGGTACCGAGGGGGCCGAGTTCACCATCCGCGCCCACCCCGACGATCCGCGCCAGCCCTCGGTCACGGTGTTGGAGAACGATAACTTCGTCGTCGCCTACGTGGAGGATGATGGTTTAAATGAGAAGATAGAATACATTATATATGATTCCAGCGGCACGCTGGTGAAGACGCTGACGAACATCGTAAGTCCAGGTTCGGAGAACGAGGATCCGCAGGTCGTGGCCTTAGAGGGTGGTGGCTTTGCCATCGCCTGGGCCGACGAGACCGACTTCATGGACGAGAACATCTACGCACGTGTCTACAACAGCTCGGGCACCGACCTTTCCGGCCTGATCGACGTGGCCACCGATGCCGACGACGATGCCGAGCCGGCGCTCGCCGCAATGGACGATGGCGGTTTCGTGGTGCTCTATGACGACGACGGCACCGAGGCAATCCGCGGGAGGCGCTTCGCCAGCCTAGGGACAGCCGTGGGCGGCGTCATCACCTTGGAGGCCTCCAATCAACTGGTGAACACGCCTGAGGTGGCGCAGCTGGCCGATGGGCGTTTCGTCGCCACATGGCAGATCTTCGACACCATCGGCAACGATTTCGACGTCTCGGCCGAGATTTGGGATCCGCGCGATACCGTTATCACCGGCAGCCAGGGCGGCGATGTCATTACCGGGCGCCAGGGCCCCTCGACGATCTTCGGCCTTTCGGGTGAAGATACGATCTTCGGTGTCGACGGCAACGATCGAATCTACGGCGGCACCTCGGTCGATACCGTCTATGGAGGCAGCGGCAACGACACCATCGTCGATAACGACCAACTGAGTGGCGACACGCACGACGGCGGCAGCGGCCAAGACTGGATCGACTTCAGCCCGGACCTCTTCGGCCCCTTCGTCAGGATCGACCTGCAGGCCGGTGTCGCCACCTTCACCGGCGGCAACACCGATTTGATTTTAAACTTCGAACACGCCATCGCCGGCCGCGACGCCCAGCTGCTTGGAACCAGCGGCAGCAACACGCTGGTCGGCCTCTCCAACGGCGGCAACTACATCAACGGTCGGGACGGAAACGACACGCTTTTCGGCGCCGGCGGAGCCAACACGCTCTACGGCGACGACGGCTCCGACAAGATTTACGGTGGCTTTGGCATAGACCGAGGCTTCGGCGGCAGCGGCATCGATACCATCTCAGGCGGAAACAGCAACGATACGCTCTTTGGGGGCAGCAATTCGGACCGTCTATCGGGCGATTCCGCAAATGATACTCTTTATGGCGGTTGCGGTTTCGACCGCCTCTTCGGCGCTTTCGGCGATGATGTCGCTGCTGGTGGAGACGAAAGAGACACGCTGGACGGTGGCAGTGGGGATGACACACTCAATGGCGATAGCGGGGTCGACCTGCTCCTCGGTGACAGCGGTGCCGACACTCTGAATGGAGGCGCGAACGACGATACGCTCTCTGGAGGCCAGGGTTTCGACAGCCTGAGCGGTGCCGGCGGCAATGACTTGCTGATCGACGACGCTGGAGGTGCTGCAATTTTCGGAGGGGACGGCAAAGATACCGTCGTCGCCTCCAGCATTGGCGACGTGGTGTTCGGCGAAAGTGGCGATGATACGATAACGGTCGACAGCGGCGACGACACGCTCTTCGGCGACTCTGGGATTGATCTGATCTACGGCGGCGATGGCAGCGACAGCTTCTTCATCAACAGCGGCGATCATACCCTGGGCGACCTCTACAACGGCGGCAAAGGCGACGATGTCGTTGTCTTCACCTCCGGGGTCGACGCGCTGGATCTCGCTGCCTTCGTCTCCATCCAAAGGGGTCGATTCTTCGGCTCCTCCGGCGACGATGCTATCCAAGGCACCGACTTCGCCAGCGGCGATGACATGTCGGGCTTCAGCGGCAACGATGACATTCGCGGCGGCGAACGGCGTGATACGCTCTTCGGTGGCTCCGGCAATGATGAGCTGAGGGGCGATTCGGGCGTCGATACCGCCTTCGGTGACTACGGCAACGACACCCTCTTCGGTGGGCAAGGCAATGACAACCTGTCCGGGGGATCTGGAAAAGACCGAATGGTCGGCGGATCCGGTATCGATCGTCTGTTCGGCGGCACGGGAAGCGATCGCCTGAACGGCGGCAGTGGCTCGGACACCGCGGTCGGCGGCCGCATCAACGACACCTTTATCGTCGATACCGCCGGCGACGTGGTCAGCGAAACAGCCGCGGGCGGTGTCGAAGACGTGATGCGCATCGATGCCGCCACCTACACCTTGGGCGGCGGTGCGGAGGGCTTCGTCGAGCGGCTGAACCTGAACGGAACGGCCGGCGATGCTCGTTTGGTCGGAAACGAACATGCCAATACCCTGATCGGCAACACCTCCGACAATGCCCTGCTGGGCCGCAGCGGCAATGATATCCTGAACGCCAACAAGGGTGGCAGCAACCTGCTGATCGGCGGCAGCGGCGATGATACCTTCGTGGTGGCGACCGCTGCCGACGAGGTCCGCGACTTTGCCGGCGGCGGCCAGGACTTGGTGCGCGCCGAGACCGACTACACCCTGCCCGACGGCACGGCATCGGCCTTCGTCGAAGACCTGCGCCTGCAAGGCGGCTTCGGCAACCTGGACGGGACCGGCAACAGCCTGGACAACACCATCCAAGGCAACAGTGGAAGCAATCGCCTGGCCGGCAACCAGGGCGACGATACCTTGGAAGGTGGCGAGGGCAATGATCTGATGTTCGGTGGCGCCGGGGCCGACCGCTTCGACGGCGAGAGCGGTGCCGACACCTTGAACATCGGCAAGGACGATGCGGCCTTCGGCGGGTCCGGTGGCGATTCCTTCCGCTTCTCCTCGACCAATCTGGCGAGCGGCACCCAGGTTCTGCGCGACTTCGACGGGGTCTCCCTCAATGCCGGCAATGGCGAGGACAAGCTGGTCTTCGCCACCGGCCTGGAGACCGGAAACTTCGCCTACGTCGGCGCCGCCGCCTTCTCCGGCGGCGGTGACAGCGAGGCACGTTTTGCAGGACCTCTCAATCTGGAGATCGATCAGGACGGCGACGGGGCCACCGACATTGCGGTCAGGGTGAATGGCTTGACTGCCGCCAACCTCTTGACGGCCTCAGACTTCGTGTGGCTCTAGCGAGGACAAGCGCCCCTTCACATTCCCTCTACAATCCCTGCCTTCTCGCTCCCTATTCCAGATCTAGCTGTCTGGGTGAGCGGCACCTGCAAGGCCTTATTCGTGGTGTCCGCCTTTGAGTGAACTCAATCTTGAGAGAAGGACAGCTTTACGATGAATGCCCGAAACGCACTGCGTAACGGATTGCTTGCCGCCAGTTTGGCGACCCTACCGCTTGCCGGCGCGAGCCTAACGGCCAAGGCCGAATCAGTCAGCCGCGACAACAGCCTGCAACAGGTCCAGCTGGAAAAGGGCGAGAAGCAGCATCACGGCAAACACCACAAGAAGCACGGAGAGCGGCATGGCAAGAAGAGCGGCCCTCTGGGGCAACTCACATATTTCGAGGTGCAGAATCTGGCCCTCCAGAGCGTCGCCGACCTGGCCGATCAGCCTGTCGAAACGGTCCGCGAGACCGCCCAGGACGAGGGTATGCGCGACCTGCTGCGGAGCTATGACATCTCGCGCGAAGCACTCGCCGGCGAGATGACCCCGAAGATGGTCGCCTTGGTTAAGACCGCCGAGAGCAAAGGCCGTCTCACCACGCTGCAATCCCAGGCCTTGGTCCGGGAGATCGAGAGCGTTGCAGCCAATGCCAGCGAGGAAGATCGCAAGGCAAAGATGCGCCCGCTACGCGACCTTGCGAAGATGCAGTCGATGAATCTGATGATCGACGTGCTGTCGCAGCTGAGTGGCAAGAGCCAAGCCGAAGCGCGTCAGATCGTCAGCGAACTGGGCCCCAGGCTCAGTATAGACATCCTGGGCATCGAGCGTGACGCCTTCCGCGAGGCCATGCAGACCCGAACCAAAGCCCTGGTGGAAGCCGCTCTTGCCGAGGGAAGCATTACGGCCGATCAGGCAAAGACTTTGGTCGAGCGGGTCGAGAAGGGTAAGCACCAGGATCGCGGTTAGGAAGTTTGCCTGGAGCAAAGGGCAGTCCTATCGAGAGTGCTCTGCTCTGAGTGAATTCTAGTGTGCTGTGGGGCGGGCGTCGGCAAGGTGGCGCTCGCCTCCTCTCTTTCTCACGATCCTCTCCCAACGCGACCCCTGAATGCGCTAGGCTTGCCGCCGACCATGCCCAAGAGGCCCGAACAAAACTGATCTTGATTACCTGACGAACGAGGCCATGCAGCTCTCCCTCTCCGGCAAGCTCTTCTTCACAGCTCTGACCCTTACGGTTTCGGCCGTGGCCTTGGTTGCGACATTGACCTTCTGGAGCCTCGACCGCGGCTTTACCCTCTATGTCGCGCAGGCACAGTTGGACCGTATGAACAGGCTGTCAGACGAGTTGGTTTCGATCGGCTCGGAGCGCGGTCTGCAGTGGCTGGCTGATGATCGCGATTCCTGGAACGGCCTGCTGCTGCGTGGGCTGCTGCCGCACCGGCGCCTCAAGGATATCGAGGACAGCGGCGCGCACAGAGGCGAGCGGAAGAAGCTGCCGCCGAGCGTCTCGCGGGTGGCCAAGCGTCTGGCTCTCCTCAGCCCGGACGAGACCTTCATCATCGGCGCGGAGAGTGCGCTGAAGAGCGATGCCAGGCGCGCAATCACGACCGGAGACCGCCTACTGGGCTGGCTGGTCTTGCGCCCCTCCGACCATCTGACCGAAGGCATTCACGGTCGCTTCGTGCAAGCCCAGGGTCGCAACCTCCTCTTCATCGGACTGGGCACAGTGCTTTTGGCCGGTCTTGCGGCTCTGCTGCTTGGGCGCCACCTCAGCCGTCCGGTCACCGCCATGGCGCGCACCACCCAACGTCTGAGCCATGGGGACTACGAGGCACGCGTCGCCGCCGCCAGCCGGAGCGACGAAATCGGCAGTCTGGCACGCGACATCAATGGCTTGGCCGCAACCCTCGGTGCCGCAGAAGCCGGCCGCAAGCGCTGGGTCCAAGATACCGCACACGAGCTGCGCACGCCGCTCGCCAGTCTACGCGCCGAGGTCGAGGCCTTGCAGGACGGCGTCCGCCAACCCGATGAGAAGTCGCTGGCCCGCCTGCATGCCGGAATAATGACCCTGGCCGCCTTGATCGACGATCTGCGTCAACTGGCCGAGGCCGATGGCGGTCGATTGAACCTGAACCTGCAGCGCGGGCAGCTCTGGCCCCTGGTCCGGCACGTGGCTGAGAACCTGGAGAGCCGAGCACGTGAGGCCGGGATGGATGTGCGGCTGCGCGACGAGACCGGAGGCGAGGACTGGCTGGACCTGGATCCGATTCGGTTGGGCCAGGTGCTGCGCAATCTGATCAGCAATTCGCTGGCCTACAGCGATCCCGATGGCCGCCTGGAAATTGTGCTGCATCTGGACCGCAAGACCCGTCGCTTGATCCTCCAGTTCGACGACACGCCGCCCGGTGTGTCGGCCGAAGACCTGCCCAACCTCTTCGACCGGTTTTTCCGCGTTGAGGCGTCACGGAGCCGGCGCACAGGCGGTCGCGGCTTGGGCTTGGCCATCTGTCGTGCTATTGCCCAAGGCCATGGCGGCGAGATCAAGGCCGAGCCCTCGCCTCTAGGTGGGCTGCGCGTGCTGCTTACCTTACCTCTAGCGGACAGCGAAAGGGGTGCTGCATGAACCAGCAAATCATGATCGTCGAAGACGAGGAGCCCTTGGCAGAGGTGCTCTGCAGTTATCTCGAACGCGAAGGCTATGACGTCCTGCTTGAAACCAATGGCGCTCGCGCCTTGGAGCGCGCCGAGGCGCGCACGCCGGATCTCATCGTCTTGGACCTCATGTTACCGGGCCTGGACGGGCTGGAGGTCTGCCGCAAGCTGCGGCAGACATCGGCGGTCCCGATCATCATGACCACGGCGAAGGTAGAGGAAATCGATCGCCTCTTGGGGCTGGAGCTGGGCGCCGACGACTATGTCTGCAAGCCCTACAGCCCGCGAGAGGTCGTGGCTCGCGTGAAATCGGTTCTTCGTCGCGCTCAGATCGCCCAGAGCGGCGAAGCAGAGAGCGATCCGGAAGGCCTGCACCTCGATCGCGAAGCCTATCGTGCCTGGGTCGGTAAGGAAGCGCTGGACCTGACGCCAACCGAGTTTCGGCTGCTCTCGGTCTTGAGTGCACGGCCCGGTCGGGTCTTCTCGCGCGCACAGATCCTAGAGCTTGCCTATGCCAACGAGCATGACGTTTATGATCGTGTGATCGACAGCCACGTGAAGAACCTACGCCGCAAGCTGACCACGGCCGGCCTGGATCAGAGCATCATTCGCTCTGTCTATGGCATCGGCTACAGCTTCGACGGTACCACCAAGGCTTGAGAGGTCGGTCAGGGCGGCAACGACCGGCTTGAACCCAACGCAAGGCAGTTGCCCGATCGTGACACGATGGGGCTATGACAGTCTCTGCCTGCCTGATAGTGTCCGCGCTACATTCAGAAGCAACAACAGCGCTGGGGCGGTCCTTTGGCTCAGATATCCGTAGAAGTTCGCGACATCACCGTGCTGGGGATCAACAGCGGCTATGGTCACCTCTACTTCGTCTTCGAGTCCGACGAGGGAGAGGAATCCATCATCAGCGCCGGTCCAGCAGGCTTCTTCCCCTTCTTCGGCGATCTCGATGTCTATTCGGGCGCGCCGACCTCCGACGAGCGGGACGGAAACGGCGACCCTTCCGACAAGGTGAAGGGTGTGAAGGTCCTGGACTTCGGCGAGCGAGACCTCGAGGACGTCTGGTCACTGCTGGTTCAGCATGGGAACCAGGTCGATGCGCAAGGGTTGAGCTATGTGTTGCTGGATCAGAACAGCAACTCCACCGTCGCTTCGCTGCTGCACATGGCAGGAATCGAGGTCAGCCCTGCCATCCCCGAGAGTGATCTGGATCTACCCGGGCTGGGCAACCTTTTGGTCTTCGACTACACGCTGGTCGGAACCGATAGCGGCGACGTCATTCACGGCGTCGGCGGCGACGATACCTTTACCGGGCAATCGGGCGACGATCTACTGGTCGGCACCTTGGGTGATGACCTTCTCTATGGCGGATCAGGCGCAGACAGCTTGGATGGCGGATCGGGCTCGGACAGCCTCTTCGGCGATGACGAGGCCGATCGCCTGAAGGGCGGCTCGGGTAGCGACACGGCTTTCGGCGGCGATGGCAACGACATCATCATCGTCGATACCGCCAGCGATTTGATCTTCGAAGCTAGCGGCGAGGGAGATCGCGACCTGGTCCGCTCCAACGCTTCCTTCTTCGAGCTGCCGTTCCTGACGAGCGACAACGACTTCGAACGCGCCAGCCTCAACGCCAAGGCGGGAGCTGCGACCTTGCTGGGCAATGAGCATGACAACACGCTACTCGGCAATGCCTTCGACAACAGCCTGAGCGGCGGTTCCGGCGATGACTTCCTGAAGGCCTTCAGCGGCGATGACACGCTGAGCGGGGGTAGCGGGCTGGACAAGCTGCGTGGCCAGAGCGGCGACGACTGGCTGGGGCTTGATGGTCAGGACATCGGCTTCGGCGGCGTCGGTCAGGACAGCTTCGAAATCACCGATCCCGCCGGCGCGGGCGTAGCGATCAAAGACTTCTCGGGCCTGCAGTTTGCTGCCGGAACCGGTGAGAGCGACCTCGTCGTCTTCGCGCATGCGCCTGTGAGCGGCAGCTTCGACTACCGCGGCGAGGCGGCCTTCCTTGCCGACGGCAACAGCCAGGCCCGCTTCGTCAGCGACGGCAAGATCCGCATCGACAACGAGGGCGACGGCGTCGGCGACTTTACCCTGCGTATCAGCAACCTCAGCCTCGCCGGACAGCTCACCGCCAGCGATTTTCTCTGGGTGTAGAGTGGTTACCCAGTTCCGCGCTCGCATCTGAACGCGGAGTTGGGCCATCAGGCTGGGCTATGCAGGCTGCAAACCGAGCGTGGTGTGCAAGCTGCTGACAACGTCCTCCGGCAGATTCAGGCGCTGGGCCAGCATGGCGAGGTAGGCCCGTTCGGCCGGCGAGGGTGTGCCGACGGCGACGACCGAGGCGGCATAGACCTCGGTTGCGATCTCCGGTGAGTTGGCGCCCGCCACCACCGGCTCCATGTCGAAGGGCTTTGCCATTTCGGCAAAGAGCATGCCCTGCTCTTCCGGTGTCAGGTTCATGGCCTTGCTGTGAGCCAGCATGGCCTGCTGCTCTTCTTCATCGACAGTGCCGTCTGCCTTGGCGGCGGTCACCATGGCAGCGATGAGCAGTTTGGCCAGGGCGTCGCGCCCGGCCTCGTCCTGTGGAACGAAGCCACTGTCGGCAGGTGGTTCGGGCAAGGCCTCGGGAGCGGCTGCGGGCTGTCCGACCTCACCTTGACCCTTGTTAGCATTGTGTTTCTGCCAGGCGTGATAGGCCAGAGCCCCCAAGGCCGCGACACCGCCGTACTTCAAGGCTCCACGGCCAGTGTCGGTAAAGAGAAGGGCTGCACCCGCACCACCGGCCAAGAGCTTCTTACCTGGCGTGTCCAACACCTTGCCGCCCTGCTTTAAAGCCTGACCGCCGGAGTTCATGAGCTGGCCGAGCAAACCGTTCAGATTCATAAATTCGTTCCTTTGTCCCTTAGCAGACCGATCGAGATACCGATCCAGATATAGGGTTTGCGCTGGGCACTGCTAGACGGCGGACGCGAAAAGGCAGATAGGAAGGCCGAGGTTGCAGACAGCCGAGAGTCCGCTCTGAGAGGGACTCCAAGGCAGAGCTCTCTGCTTGAGAATCACCGAAAGCTAATAGGAAGCGCACGTAAAGTTCGTTCTTTCTTTCGAACTCACTGACGGGAAGCAAGAAACCTGTAGAGTTTCGCCCGGAACGACGAACGCGACGCGACCTCGGCAAGCAGAAAGTCACGGACATCGGCAAGCACCTCATGGGCGTGGTCGGTAACGATCGCGCCATGTGCCATCAAGATACGTTCGAAGGCCCAGGCGCCGATCCCATTGATTGCTGCGCCCGCCGCCTCTGCGTCGGTCGTGTACATTCGAAACTCTGGCGAGGGCAGCGGTTTGCCGAAGATTCCGATCGTCTTTGCCATCAGTCGTGCCACCTTTGATGTCAGCGTGGTCTGGCAGATGTTTTCAACCAGATCGGCAACGATGAGCGTCTTACTGGCAGCATGCAAGAAAACCACTTCGGCGAAGAAGAGGTTTCCTCGAGTGACCTGCTGATCCAGCACTGGCGCCCAGTCCGGATGCGGTCGATCGTCCAGGATTCCAGCGAACGCGAGATCCGGCCGCCGTTCGGGCAAACCGGGTGATGCCCAGAGCATTGCATCCGGATAGGCTGCAGCGAAGCTCGCCAGGCCCTGATTGTGAATCTTGTTGGGAGAAGCGACATGTCGTACAGGGCCCAGCCCATCGAGTTCCCGCTTCAGCCGCTCTGTCAAGACCAGCGGAGAGATGATCAGTAAGCCGCCATCGGGAAGCGCCACGACGGTCATTCGCGTCTGCAGCTTGACCCCATAGAAGGTGACGAATTCCTCAGCGTAGGAAAGCCCGCCTCCCAACTCCTTCAGCATTGTAGCTTGCCTCGATTTCGCTCTTTGACACAATCATCTGAACCCGCAGACCAACACCGTCTTGCATCATCGAACGTTGCACAGCAACGAGGCTATGAGCGCGCTCTTGTCCTTCCCTCACATGGCAACGACGCTCGTGATGCAACCCAGATCAACACGTTGGTGGGCAGCTCTAAGAGTCACCTCCAGGGTCACGATCGCGGTCGTGACGGCGCGTATCGGGAAACGGCGGCAACCAGGATTCGCGACGGATGACCCAGCTTTCGTAGGTCGGCACCAGTTGGTTGGGGGCATCCAAGCTTCCCAAATGTACCTCAATCTCCTCTCCGCTTCGCGCAAACACCGAGGAGCCGCAGTGAGGACAAAAGTGCCTCCCCTTATAGTCGTGGGTCTCGCCTTCGATCCTCACCCGATCCTGAGGGAAGATTGCAGAGGCATAAAACAGGGCCCCATGGTGCTTGCGACAGTCGAGACAGTGACAAAGGCCGACCCGGTCCGGGCGTCCCGATGCCTGAACGCGAACCTTGCCGCACTGGCAACCGCCGGTGATGAGCTCCATGCTATGCCCCCCTAGCCTTCCTCCCAGCGCTTGCGCGCGGCCTCGTCGCTCTCACGCGCATCGACCCAGGCAGCGTCACCGCCCTGCTCTTCAAGCTTCCAGAAGGGCGCCTTGGTCTTCAGCCAGTCCATCAGGAACTCACAGGCCTCGAAGGCGGCGTGGCGATGGGCGCTGGCGCAAGCGGTCATGACGATGCGGTCGCCGGGCACCAGGCGGCCGTAGCGATGGATGATCAAGGAGGCACTGAGCGGCCAGCGTTCCTGTGCCTCGCGCTCGATCGCCGCCAACATCTTCTCGGTCATGCCGGGGTAGTGCTCGAGGGTCATCGCATCGATCGCCGCCGGGGCGCCATCGCTCGCCACCTTGGCGCGCACCAAGCCGACGAAGACAGCAAGCCCGCCAATCTCGTGCCGGCCTTCCGTCAGCGCCGCCAGCTCGGCACCGATGTCGAAGTCTTCGGGCTGAACCTTGATCATGGCGAGGCTAGCCGCCCGTGACCGGCGGAAAGAAGGCAACCTCGTCACCCTTGGAGATCGGTGCCGCGATCTGCGCAAAGTCCTGGTTAACGGCGGCACGCAGGCGCTCGGGCTCGGCGAAGGCAGCGGCATATCCGGGTCCGCGGCCGGCCAGCCAGATCATGAGATCGCCGACAGTCGCTACCTCGGCGGGCGGATCCACTTCCTCTTCGGCCAGACCGATCCGGGTCTTCACCCAGGCGAAATAGAGCAGCTTCATGACAGGACCTCGCTGAAGGGTAGGAAGGGCAAGGTCGTACCGGCCGGGATCTCGGTCAAGGCCTCGTCGAGAATGAGGAAACCATCGCTGCCAGTCAGCGACGACAGGATGCCCGCGCCCTCTCGCGGGAAACGCTTGGCCGTCGAGAGACCGTCTGGACCCCGCTCCAAGCTGACACGCAGCCATTCCTGCCGGTCCCGCTTCTTACGATGCGCAAAGCCGCTCACCACCGGAAAGGTGGCGGGAGCCCTATAGCTGGCACCGCTCATCTGCTGGATCAGGGGGCGTACCAAGGCGGCGAAGGTGACGACACAAGCAACGGGATTGCCCGGCAGACCGACGAAGGCCGCCTCGCCCAAGCGGCCGAGCGCCACCGGCCGGCCCGGCTTGATCGCAAGGCGCCAGAAATGCAGCGCACCGCCCGCAGCGTTCAGCGCTGCCTTCACATGATCCTCTTCCCCTTCGGAGACGCCACCCGTGGTGATGATCAGATCGTGCGTGCCGGCCGCTGCCTCCAGCGTTTCGCGGATTACGGTTGTTTGATCAGCCAGAATACCCAGATCGGTGACCCGGCAATCCTCACCCCGCAAAAGGCTCGCAACGACATTGCGATTTGCATCATAGACCTGGCCGGGTCCACGCAATTCACCGGGCTCAGCCAACTCATCACCGGTAGAGCAGAGTGCGACGCGGAGCGGGCGAGAGACCGCAAGGCTTGTGCGCCCCAGGCTAGCGGCCAAGCCCAGATCCCAGGGCTTGAGGCGCCGGCCGGCCGGCAAGACCTCACTGCCGGCGGAGATGTCCTCGCCGGCATCGCGGCGGTTGGCACCGCGCTTGATCCCCGGATGCAAGGTCACTTGCTCACCCTCCTGGCGGCAATCTTCCTGCATCATCACCGTGTCCGCACCTTCGGGCATGGGTGCGCCGGTGAAGATGCGAATGGCCTCGCCGGGCGCGATCGCGCGGCCCAAGGGATGACCGGCGGCGGCCCGCCCGGCGATTGGCAAAACGGTGTCGCTGTCGCTGTTCAAATCCTCAAAGCGGACGGCATAGCCATCCACGGCCGAGTTGTCGTGCGCCGGCACCGAGAGTTCGGCGACTAAGGCCTGGCGCAGGACCCGTCCTAGGCAGGAGGCGAGCGGCAGACTTTCCTCTCCGACCAGCACCGGGACCCGCTCGCGTAGCATCGAAAGCGCATCAGAGACCGGCAAGAGCGGCCCACCGAAGGCGAAGCAGTCGTCGCTCAACTGCGCCATTAGACCGTCTCAGGCAGGCTGAGGCCGCAATGACTGACGACGAAGTCAGCCACCGCCTCGACATCGTTCAAAGGCAGCAGCGGCAGCGGGCAATCGCTCAGGGCTTCGTCGCTGGCGACGGCGACAATGCCGGGATCGTCGGGCCAGAGTGCCGGCTTGCCCACACTGGGGCGATGCACCTCGATCTTCTCGTGCGGCTCGCGCTTGAAACCCTCAATGATCACCAGGTCGACGGGATCGAGTTTGGCCAGAAGCGCGGCACTCTCCGGCTCCGGTGCATCTCTGTTCTCTGTCATCAGCGCCCAACGCTTGGCCGAAGAGACCAGCACCTGCTGAGCACCGGCCTCGCGATGGCGGTAGGAGTCCTTGCCAGGGCGATCGACATCGAAGGCGTGATGGGCGTGCTTTAGACTGGAGACGCTGAGGCCACGGGCGACCAGCGCCGGGATCAGTTGCGTCACCAAAGTGGTCTTGCCGCTGCCGGACCAGCCGGCCAGCCCAATCACGCATTGTCGGCCGCCCTCGGGGGCCTGCTGCTTCGTGTTTTGCATCGTCCTCGGAAGATAGGGTGCGTGGGACAAGGGTTAAAGCGAAGGTCGAAGCTGGTTACTGCGGCTCATTCTACTCAAGATCATCTGAGGGTGCAGCCATATGTGCCAGGCCGCCGCGTAGGTAATCCCAGCCGGTCACAACAGTCAGGAGCGCAGCCAGCCAGAGCAGCGCGCCGGCCACAAGGTCGACCGGGCTGCCGAGGGCCGGTGCCAGGATGAAGACGGCCACAGCGACGAGTTGAACCGTCGTCTTCCACTTGGCCAGCTTGGTCACATGCACGGTGACCCCGTGCTCCATCATGTACTCGCGCAAGCCAGAAATCAGTATCTCTCGGCCGAGGATCGCGACCACGGCAACGACCTCCCAACCGCCAATGTCTCGTGTGGCAACCAGGACCACCAGGACGGCCACGACCAGCAGCTTGTCGGCAATCGGGTCCAAAAAACGCCCTAGCGGCGAGACCTGCGCGCGGGCGCGGGCGACATAGCCATCTGCCCAATCGGTCAGGCTGGCCAACACCATCAGGGCAAAGGCCAGCCAGCGCGCCCAATCTGCCGTCGGCAGCAAGAGCAACGCGATGGGCAGAACCAGCACTACTCGCAAGAGGGTGAGCAGATTTGGCAAGGTCAGAAGCGGCACGGCGCCCGATGAAGAGGACTGCATGGCGTCAGGCTAGCATGAAGAATGGGGAGAGGCAGATCCTAATCGGCATGGAAGTGATCGTGAATCTTCTGCGCCACGCTGTGAGAAATGCCCGGTACGGCCTCCAGATCGGCCAGGCCTGCACGAGAGACGGCTCGAGCCGACCCGAAATGCATCAGGAGCGCCTTCTTGCGCTTGGCACCAATCCCCGGCACGTCATCCAGGGTCGAGGTCAGGCGGCTCTTGCTACGCCCCTGGCGATGGGTGCCGATGGCGAAGCGGTGCGCCTCGTCGCGCAGACGCTGGATGAAGTAGAGCACGGGATCGCGCGGCTCCAGCATCAGCGATTCATGGCCGGGCCGAAACAGGCGCTCGCGTCCCGCATCGCGATCCGGCCCTTTGGCGACGGCGAGCAATTCCAAGTCCTCTATGCCCAGTTCCGCCAGCACCTTCTGCACCGATTGCAGCTGTCCTCGGCCGCCGTCGATCAGCACAAGATCGGGCCAGGTCTTGCCCTCGCGATCGGGGTCTTCCTTCAGTGCCCGCGAGAAGCGTCGGGTAAAGACCTCCTCCATCATGGCGTAATCATCGCCGCCGCCTTTGCCCTTGATGCCGAATTGGCGGTAGGCCGTTTTGATGAAGCCCTCCGGTCCGGCGACGATCATCGCACCGTAGGCATTGCTGCCTTGGATGTGGCTGTTATCGTAGACCTCGATTCGCTCCGGCGGTCCCTCCAAGTCCAAGCGTTCCGCCAGCCCGATCAGCAGACGGTTTTGCGAAGAGGCCTCGGCCAAGCGGCGTCCCAAAGCCTCGCGCGCATTGGTGATCGCCTGCTGCATCAGGCTGCGTTTGGCCCCGCGCTGCGGCACGGTGACGGTGACTTTGCGCTCGGCCCGTTGGGTCAGGGCTTCGGCCAGTAGGCTCTGTTGTGGCACGGCCTGGCTTAAGAGAATCAAAGGCGGCGGCGGCTTGTTGTCATAGAACTGGGCCAGGAAGGCCGCCATGACCGCCTCGCTGTCGACCGCCTTGTCGTGGGCGGGAAAGTAGGCACGATTGCCGTAGTTGCGTCCGGCCCGAAAGAAGAAGACCTGGATGCAGACCACGCCGCCCTCGGCGACGGCCGCGACCACATCGGCATCATCGACACCTTCCAGGTTCACATCTTGATGCGACTGGATGTGGGCGAGCGCGCGCAAGCGGTCGCGGTAGCGGGCGGCTTGCTCGAAGTCCAAAGCCTCCGAAGCAGCCTCCATGGCCACTGCCAGCTCTTCCTTCACTCCCTGCTCGCGCCCCACCAGAAAAGCCTTGGCGTCACCGACCAGACCTCGGTAGTCCTCTATCGAGATCCGCCCTACGCAGGGCGCCGAGCAGCGCTTGATCTGATAGAGCAGGCAGGGTCGGGTTCGCGCGGCATAGGTGGCATCGGAGCAGGATCGGAGCAGGAAGGCCTTCTCAAGCGCGGTGATGGTCCGATTGACCGCGCCCGCCGAGGCAAAGGGACCGAAATAGTCGCCGGCCAGCTTATGCGCGCCACGATGCTTGGTCAGCCGCGGCACCTCCTCGTCCTTGGTCAGCAGGATGTAGGGAAAGGACTTGTCGTCGCGCAGCAGCACATTGTAGCGCGGCCGATAGCGCTTGATGAGATTGCTCTCCAACAGCAGCGCCTCGACCTCGCTGGCCGTCGAGATCACCTCAAGCTGGGCTGTTTCCGACACCATGCGCTGCAGGCGATAGGGCAGGCGTCCAGGCAAACTGTAGGTCGTCACCCGGCGCTTTAGATTCCTGGCCTTGCCGACATAGAGCACATCGCCGCGCCGATTAATCATGCGATAGACGCCCGGCCCGTTGGGCAAGGTGCGCAAGGCGTCCTTCAGGATCTCCACGCCGCGCCGTTGCGGCTGATCCTCGGCGTCCGCAAGGGTCTCCGGCGCGGCCTCGGCTTCGGCCATCGGCACGGCTCGCTTGCCGCCCTGTGTCGGGTCTTTCTGCCGCCGCTTTCCCTTCATATCCACCCTCTATCCGGCACAAGCGCGGAGGTAAAGCCGCGCCTTGAGGAAAGACCGCAGAACCTGCGTTTCCCCGCATCCTTGCGACCAAGCCGTGCTTCACCCTCGTTGCCAACGGACTTTCCACGGATACTGTGGATAAGTCTGTGACTAACGGTGGGGACAGACGCACGGAGCCCAGCTGTCATAGGACTTTCGCAAATCTGCCCAAATTATGGGCAATCCTCGTAACCCTTTGATTCGATTGAGGCGCTTGTTGCAATCTTGTAAAACTACAGTGACTCTCGGGACAAAACGACAAGGTTCACCGGTCGTCAAACGTTGTCTCAATGGCTGTGCAAAACTTGTAAGCAGACACTCCATTCAGAAAGTCGATATGTGGCAAAGGCTTACGCCTAGCTCCTCTAGCGCGCTCCTAGCGTGCTATGGTCTGCCGAATTCCGACCTGCACGCTTCCATCAAAGATATCCGGCTTTACAAGCGTAATGATTGCAGAATCAACTCTCTCATCTGACAAACATATTTCGGCAATCCATAGCGCCCAGGTTTCAAGCAGTTGCGTCTCTCTCGACGCCAGTTTGCGGATTTCTGCCACGAGGACTCCGTAATCGACGACTGAGGTCACGTCATCGTCGCGGGGCAGTGCCGGTCGGACGCCGACCTCAAGCGAGACCAACAGGCGTTGCGGTTCAGAACGTTCCTCCTCCCCGACCCCTAGCCGCACCATGAGGCAGAGGTCCCGGACCAGGAGCCAGCTGCTGCGTGGTCGTGTCGGCCCCCCCTCAGGCAAGGTGCTGTCCCCCGTCCAAGGCGATCATCTGACCGGTGACGGAGGCCGCTTCCACAAAGAAGCGTAAGGCGGCACCCACTTCCTCCAACGACCCACCGCGCTGCAGCGGTTGGCGCTCAACCCGCCGTCGGAAGAGATCGGGGTCGCCGCCGACGTCCGGCAGCATGAAGCCGGGGCCGATGCCATTCACTCTGATCCTCGGCGCCAGGGCTAAGGCCAGGGCACGCGTCAAGGCCCATAGGCCGGACTTGGAGACACCATAGCTGACGAAGGTAGGACCCGGATTCAACACTCTTTGGTCCAACATGTTGACGATGAGGCCGCGGCGGTCCTCCGGCAGCTGCTCGGCGAAGGACTGAGACAGAAGGAAGGGCGCGCGCAGATTGGCATCCAAATGCGCCTCCCAGCCCTCGCGGGTGACGCTGTCCCAGGTGTCGCGTTGGAAGTGACCCGCGTTGTTCATCAGAAGGCCCACCGCGCCCTGCCGCTCCTTGATCCTGGGCAGCAAGCTCTTGGTCTCCGACTCTTCACTTAAGTCGGCAGCATAGGTTTCCGCCTGACCGCCGGCCGATCGCACCTCTTCTGCCAGCCTTTCGGCGTCGGCCACCGAGCGACGGTAATGTAGGGCCAGAGGCCAGCCATCTTCGGCTAAGGTCAGGGCCAAATGACGACCCACCCGGCGGCTGGCACCGGTAACCAAGGCGACAGGCGCATAGGGGGCTAAGGGCGGCAAAGCGGTCATTCCGGGTCCCGTAGAGTTGCTGCTTCAAATCCAATCTAGGGCTTCCGACGGCGTCGAGCCAGAGGCACGCGGAAAGCTTTTATTTCGATATTCCTAGAATCTTCGTTGAAAGCTTCTAACAAGAGTGCTATCTCCTTGCTCATGACGATAGAGATCATCGCCAATCAACTGGAAGCGCTCGGCGCACCAACACGCTTGTCCCTCTACCGCAGCCTGGTGCGGGCGGGCAGCGAAGGCCGCTCGGTCGGCAGCCTGCAAGCGGAGTTGCAGCTGCCGCGGTCCACCCTGTCTCATCACCTGCATCGCCTGATTGCAGCCGGGCTCGTCAGCCAGGAGCGTCAGGCCACCACCCTGATCTGCCGTGCGAACTACGATGCGATGGAGCAGATGGTGACTTTCCTGCAGGAGGAGTGCTGCGTCGAGGCCGCAGCGCCTCGATCCAAGTCGGCCTAACGCCCAATCAAGCCTAACCCATCCAGCTCAGCACTGGCGTCCGCAGGAGTAAAATAACGATGAAACCGGGAATACAGAAATTATCTATAAGACCTCAACTGCCTCTGCTCAGCGCGGTCGCCAGTCTGGATCGGGTATGGCTGACCACCGCGGCTCTCTTCGCAGGGCTCTATCTCCTTGATCCCCCACAGGCGCCGAAGAGCCTAGTCTTTACCATCGACAGCCTGGTGTGGATCGCACCCTTTCTGGCGATCGCCGTCCTTGTCGCGGCCTACGCAAGAGCCAGTGGAGCCGACAGCCTGACCGCTCGCGCCTTTCGGGGTCAGCCGGAGATCATGATCCTGACAGCCGCCCTGTTCGGTGCGCTCTCGCCCTTCTGCTCTTGCGGTGTGATCCCGCTGATCGCTGCCCTGCTGGCTGCCGGTGCGCCCTTGCCGGCCGTGATGGCCTTCTGGCTGGCTTCGCCGATCATGGATCCCGAGGTCTTCGTACTGACCGCCGCCGGATTGGGCAGCGGCTTCGCAATCGCCAAGGCACTCGCCGCCGTCGCGCTCGGCCTCGCCGGCGGCTTCGCCACCATGGCCTTGCAGGCGCGCAGTCAGGCATTCACCCAGCCCTTGAAGCAAGCCCCGTCAGGCTGTGCTGCCAAGGGATTGAACGAGGGCGCGGTGGTTTGGGCCTTCTGGCGAGAGGCGCCTCGCCTGCGGCGCTTCGGCCAGGAAGCCGCCGGCAACGGCCTCTTCCTGGTGAAATGGCTCGCACTCGCCTTCCTTTTGGAAAGTCTGATGCTGACCTACGTGCCCGCCGCCGACATGATCGCCCTGGTCGGTCAAGAGCAGAGCTTCGCTGTGCCGCTGGCAGCCTTGGTCGGCATACCGGCCTACCTCAACAGCTACGCCGCCATCCCCACAACCAGCGCATTGATGGATCTGGGCATGACGCCGGGTGCTGCCATGGCCTTCATGGTGGCCGGGGCCGTGACCTCAATTCCGGCCGTCATCGCCGTCCATGCTCTCGTCCGCCGCGCGGTCTTCCTGACCTACCTAGCCTTCGCGCTCGTCGGCGCCATGCTGATCGGCTGGGTCTATCAGGCAGTGCTTGCGATCTAACGCGTTGGCTTAGAAGACCTCCACCCAGGGCCGCAGCTCCAGCTCCCAACTCCAGGCGCTGCGGTGCTGGCGATGGACGTCCAGATAGCTTTGGGCGATGGCGTCCGGCTCCAACCAGCGATCGGGGCCCGATTCGTCGTTCACAGTGCCGCGCTCCGGATTGGCGATACCGCCATCGATCACGAAGTGGGCTATGTGAATGTTCTGCGGGCTCAGTTCGCGTGCCAGGGACTGTGCCAGGCCGCGCTGGGCGAATTTACCCATGGCGAAGGAAGCCGACTGCTTGTAGCCCTTCACAGCAGCGGAAGCGCCAGTGAAGAAGAGGCTGCCGGAAGCACCTCCGGGACGGGCAAGCATCCGCGGCACCGCCTCACGAGCGACCAGAAAGGCAGCCCAGGCGGACACATCGATTGCCTTGCGAACCTCGGTGCGATCCAGCTCGGCAAAGGCGCCGCGGGCGCGGGCGCTGGCATTGTAAACCACCCAATCCGGCGTGCCGCCGAAGGCTGCTTGGGCGCCGTCGAAGAGATTGCGCACCTGCCCTTCGTCGGTCGCATCACAGGCAAAGGTCTTGGCACCCGTTGCCGCGGCCAAGTCCGACAGCTTGTCCGCATTGCGCGCCGCGAGCGCGACCTGGAACCCCTGCTCGGCAGCCAGTCTTGCCAAAGACCCGGAAAGCCCCGATCCGGCGCCGACGATCAAAAGCGATTCACTCATGGATTTGTCTCCCGCTGTATCCGCTCCCTAAAGATTGGACACGCAGAGCCTGGGATTGCCAGCGTGAACCTCACAAATCCTTGTCATCGCGCAGATGCTATGGGGCCGGCCCGGTAGAGCCGCGCACCACCAGCTCTGCCGGAAACTCGCGATGCAGCGGTGGCTCGTCCGGCTCGGACGCCGCCATCAAGTAGGAGGCGGCGAGGCGCCCCATGTCGCGCAAGGGTGCATGGATCGTGGTCAGGCCAGGCGAGATCTCGCGCGCCAACCACAGGTCGTCGAACCCGGTTATGGAGAGTTGGTTTGGAACCGACAGTCCGAGATGGTCTGCCTCCAACAAGACACCCAGAGCCAGCACGTCGTTGCCGCAGAGGATTGCCGTCGGCCGTTCTGCTTGCTCCATCAGGTCGCGCAGTGCTTGCCGCCCCTCATTGACGCTATAGCGCCGCTCCAGAACCGCGAGCGGGGCCAGTTCGCGCTCGGCCAGAGCGCGCCGAACGCCCTCGATCCGCTCTCGCGCGCGATCATTGTCCGCACTCAAACCGGCGATCATCGCCATACGCCGATGGCCCAGATCGTGCAGATAGGCGACCAGCCGCTCCATCGCGCCGCCATTGTCGAAGCCGATGGTGCTGTGCAGCGACCAGGGGTGATGCACATAGGTGCAGACCTTGCGGATCGATCGACGCTGCAGGAGTTCGTAGACCGCGGGCTCGCGCTCCTCGCCGGTCAGCATCAGGCCGTCGATGCCGCGCACCACCAGGTTACCGATCTGCTGCGCTTCACGCTTGCGATCGTAATCGGAAGCGGCAAGCAGCAGGGTGCGCCCCTCGGCTGCCAGCGATTCCTGCAGTGTTTGGATGACGGAGGCAAAGATCGCATTCGATAGAGTGGGAATCACTGCGCCAATGGTATTGGTTCGGCTGGAGGCGAGCGCGCGAGCGGCACCGTGCGGTGTGTAGCCCAGGCGGCCGATAACCTCCTCAACCCGGCTGCGCAATGCCGGGCGCACCTTCTCGGGATGGCTAAGGCAGCGCGAGACAGTCGCGGTCGAAACCTCGGCCGCTGTTGCCACATCCTCCAAGGTCGGCCGGCCTTGGGTAGGTTTCTGCAAGCGCTTCCGATCCATCAGTTAGAGCATAGGTCAGCCCAACCTTTACCACAATTGGATTGACGATGCCGCCAAAGCTGGTTAGGCTTCAAAAATGTAAGCGCTTGCAAAAAGCGCACCAAGGTGATGAAAAAGGCGCCAAGGTGATGGACTGGATCAAATCAAGGGCGGCCTTGCTGGCCGCCGGCCTCCTCTTCGCTGGCTTCCTGGTCAATGTGGTCGTGGGAAAGCTGGCCATCATGGAGGGGGCAACCGTGCTTCCGGGTTTGGGCGACGTGGGCGAGTTCGTACTGCTGCTCCTCGCCGTCCTGCTCTTCATCGCCGGCTGTCTCCAGCGCGAGGCGGCCGCAGCAGCCGAGGCCGAAACAACCAGGCAAGAACCAACAGAGACCAGCAGGGAGAGTTAACCAGATGTCATCCAAAATTGATAAGCAGGCCAAGGGCCCGAAGTCCCAGGAACGCCGCCGTTTCTTGCAGTTGGCCAAGACCTACGGCTTCACCGCAGCAGTGGTGGCCGGTGCCGGCGGCACCCTGCTCAGCACGGAGGCCTCGGCCCAGACCGCCAAGGAAGAGCGCGAGCGCGAGTCGGCGGCCGAGCACATCATGACCATTGCGACCGCTTACATTTTGGGCGCCTCGCGCAGCTATCCGATCATGCAGCTGGATTTCAAGGAGAACATCCAGAACGCCACGCGCGGTAAGGTCTATGTGAAACTGGCCGCCGGCGGACAGCTCGGTGCTGGTGGCGCGCTGGCGCAGAAGGTGCAGAACGGAACGATCCAGGCAGCCCAGCACTCGCTGTCGAACTTCGCGCCCTTCGCGCCCACCGTCGACCTGATCAACCTGCCTTACTTCTGCGGCGCCAATCAGCGCTTCGTAAACCTGGTGACCTCCGATGCCTGGGCCGCGGACGTCCATCCCCAGATCGAGGCCAAGGGCTTCAAGGCGCTCTGGTACGTTGTCATCGACCCACGCGTGGTCGCCATCCGCCGCGGCATGGACGGCCCGGTGAAGACCCCGGCCGATCTCGCAGGCGTCAAGTTCCGGGTTCCGGGATCGCAGATGCTGCAGCAATACTACCGCATGATCGGCGCCAATCCGACGCCGGTGGCCTGGGGCGAGACCCCCTCGGCGATCAAGCAGGGCGTCGCCGATGCCTTGGATCCCGCCGTCGGCGCACTCTACGTCTTCGGCTTCAAGGACGTGCTCTCCTGGGTCACCTTCTCGCAGGCGGTGCCGGACAGCCAAGTCTATTCCTGCAACCTCGATTGGTACAATTCGCTGCCCGGCGACGTTCAGGACGGCATCGAGTTCGCTTCCGGCATCACCATGCAGCAGAACCTGGCGAAGGTACCGGCCGCACGAAACTACGCCATGGCGGAGATGGCCAAAGCCGGGGTCGAGTTCTATTCGCCGACCGCCGACGAAATGGCCCAGTGGGTCGAAGCCGGCGGATACCAGCGGCCGGAATGGGAGACCTACAAGACCGAGTTGGCCGGGTCTTTGGAGCACTTCGGCAAGTTGGAAGAGGCGACCACCACGCAGAGCCAGTTCTACGTTCACGACGCCTAAAGACGGCCGCTAACCCGCGACCATCCCTAGGGCCGGAGCCCCAGCGCTCCGGCCACAGCGACCACCTCCGGTAAGACGCCGGCAGGAGAGCTATCGCCATGACCGAAACCACAGAAAAAGAGACCTTCTGGCAGCGCCTCGACGCCAATGCCGAACGTTGGATGTTGCTGGTCTTCTACGCCATGATCGTGGCCACGATCGTGGTCGAGGTCTTACGCCGTTTCGTGCTGTCCTACTCGTCGATCTGGGGCGAAGAGGTGGCGCGCTACGCCTTCATCTATCTGGCCTGGGTCGGGGCATCTGCCGCAGTCAAGGACCGCGCCCATATCCGGATCGACGTCCTCTTGCTGATGGTGCCCAAGCGGGCCAAGGCGCTGCTCTACCTACTAGGCGATTTCTGCATGCTGGCGCTCGCGGTTGTGGCTATCTACACCTCGATCGAATCGATCCTAACCTCGCTGCGGTTCGGGTCGGTCACGCATGGCCTGCGCATCTCTCTGGTTTGGTTCCTCGCCGCCGTTCCGCTCGGCTTCTCTCTCATGGTTTTCCGACTTCTACAGTCGATCCGCCGCGACTTCACCGATCTGGTGCACGGCAGACCGGTCTACGAAGGCGGCAAACTGTTCGATTAAGGAGGGCCGGACCTCATGCTTTGGCAACAGCTTCAAGAACAGTCGGTCGTCCTCGGCTGGGACTTCTACGGGCCCGTTATCCTGATCGTGGTCATGATCGCGCTCGCAGTCCCGGTTTGGGCGGCGCTTGGGATCGGCGCCATGGCGATGCTGCTGATCACCGACGTGCTGCCGATCGGTCTGCTCGGCGAATCGCTCTTCGACGGCATCGATCACTTCGCGCTTATCGCCGTGCCACTCTTCATCCTGACCGGCGACGTGCTGGTGCGAACCGGCTTATCGGGCAAACTCTTAGACGTCGCCGACGCGACCACAGGCGGCGTGCGCGCCGGGCTCGGCACCTCCACGGTGCTGGGCTGCGGCTTCTTTGCCTGTATCTCCGGCTCGGACGCCGCAGGTGCAGCCGCCGTCGGGCGCATGACCATCCACAAGCTGGTCGACAAGGGCTATCCGCGTCCCTACGCCTGCGCCCTGGTCGCGGCCGGTGCTTGCACTGGCATTCTGATCCCACCCTCGATCGCTTACATCATCATTGGCCTGATCCTAGGCATCTCGGCCTCGACCCTCTTCCTGGCAGCTGCCATTCCGGGCGTCCTAATCATGGTGTCGATCATGGTGACCAACGTCATCATGAACCGTATCCACCGCTACGAGGGCGATAAGGCCGGGTTTTCCTTCACCCGTTGGCGCACCGCCGTCTGGGATGGGCGCTATGCGCTGCTGGTGCCGATCATCATCCTGGGCGGCATCTACAGCGGTATCTTCACCCCGACCGAGGCCGCAGCCGTCGCAGTCGCCACCACCATCGCGATCGGCATGCTGCAGGGCACCCTGACCCTCGCCGACTTCCCGAAGATGCTGGTGAGTTCGGCCAAGGTGAACGGCGTCATCCTGCCGATCATCGCCCTCTCGCTGCCCTTGGCGCAGACCCTGGCCGCCCTGCAAGTGCCGCAAGGCTTCGTCTTCGCCGTGACCTCGCTGACCGACGACCCGGCGCTCATCATCTTGCTCATGATCGGTATCCTGATCGCAGCGGGCTGCGTCATGGAGACGACACCGAACATCGTCATCATGGCCCCGATCCTGCTGCCGCTGGCGCAAGAGATCGGCATGAATGAGATTCAGTTCTGCGTGCTGATGATCACCACTCTGGGTGTCGGCTTCATCACGCCGCCGTTGGGCCTGAACCTCTTCGTGGTCTCCGGCATAACCGGTGAATCGGTACTAAAGATCGCCTGGCATGCCATTCCCTACGTTCTGACGATGCTGGTCGTGGTGCTGTTGATTGCCTATCTACCAGTCGTCTCGACCGTCTTCCTGCCGCCCATCTACTGACGCTTGGAGTTCTTCGTCGTGCATCCTCCGCCTGTGCTCACCAGTCTTGGAGCGTCCGCCAGATCAATCCCAATGGTGGCTGCCCGTGGTGCTTGAGCGTTTCGACCTCAGCGGCCGCGTGGCCTGCGTCACAGGTGCCAGTTCCGGCATCGGGCAGGCCATGGCCAATGGTCTGGCAGAGGCCGGCGCCGCCGTGGTGGGCCTCGCCCGACGCGAGGAGCGTCTGGCAGAATGGTGCCAAAGTGCTCGGGCGTCCGGGCGGCAGGCCGCAAGCTGTAGCGCGGACTTGAACGAGACTGGCGACTTCCAGAACCTGGCCTCGCGCATCGCCGCGCCTTTCGGGGCACCCGATATCCTGGTGAACGCAGCCGGTCTCAACCCGCGAATGGCCGCCGACGACCTCACCCAAGACGCCTGGCAGGAAACCTTGGCCATCAATTTGACCGCCCCCTTCTTCCTGGCGCAGGCTCTGGTTCCCAACATGCGGGCCAAGGCTTGGGGACGCATCGTGAACATAGCCTCGCTGCAGTCGGTTCGTGCCTTTGCCAAGGGCTTGGCCTACGGTGCCGCCAAGGGCGGTGTGGCGCAGATGACCCGAGCCATGGCCGAGGCCTGGTCAAGCCAAGGCATCACCTGCAACGCCATCGCACCGGGCTTCTTCCCGACCGAGCTCACTGCCTCGGTCTTCGCCGACGAGGCACTGGCCCGGCAGCATGCCGAGCAGACCTGCGTCGGCCGCAACGGCCGGCTGGACGACCTGCTGGGCCCGCTGATCTTTCTCGCTTCTCCGGCTGGCGCCTACGTCACCGGACAGGTGCTTTTTGTCGACGGCGGCTACACCGCCAAGTGAGTTTTCGCCAAACGAGGTTCCTATGAAGGCTCTGGTCTACACGGCTATCAAGGAAACCGCCTATCGCGACGAGGCGGAACCCACCCTCGGCCCGGCCGATGCGCTGATCGCCGTCGAGGCGGTCGGAATATGCGGTTCGGACATGCATGCCTGGCACGGACACGATCCGCGCCGCGTGCCACCGCTGATCCTGGGCCACGAAGCGGCTGGTCGCGTGATCGATGGTCCGATGAAAGGGCAGCGCGTTGTCGTCAATCCCCTAATCTCTTGCGGCAGCTGCCAGGACTGCCGCGGCGGGCGGGCCAATCTCTGCCCGGAACGCGAGCTGGTCGGAATGCGCATTCCCGGTGCCTTTGCCGAGCGTTTGGCCTTGCCGGCGGCGAACCTCATTCCGGTACCAGACGGCATGCTGGCCGCTGCCGCTGCCCTGACGGAGCCCTGCGCCACCGCCTGGCACGCACTATCGCTGGCGGCTCGCACCGCCTGGCGGCCGCTGCCTGAGAGCCGGGCTCTGGTGATCGGCGGTGGCTCTGTCGGCCTGTTGGGCGGGCTCATCCTAAAGGCCTGGGGTGCCGCAGAGGTACAACTGGCCGAAACCAATGCCCTGCGCCGCCAGACGGCGGCCAATGCCGGTCTGGCAAGCTTCGACCCCATCAAACAGCCGGCCGAAGCCGGACGATTCGATCTGGTGATGGACGCGGTCGGCTCTACAGCGACCCGCTCCGCTGCCGTGGCAGCGACCCGTCAGGGCGGGGTGATCGCTCATGTCGGCCTGCAAGACAGGGCCGGCGACCTCGATGCCCGCCGTTTGACCCTGGCAGAAATCACCTTCCTGGGCGTCTATACCTATACCGATGCCGACCTGCGTGCCTCTCTGGCGGCACTTCACGACGGGCGCTTGGGCGCATTGGACTGGGTGGAGGAGCGACCCTTGGCCGAGGGAGGCTTGGCCTTCCTGGATCTCGATCGCGGCGCGACACCGGCGGCGAAGATCGTGCTGCGGCCCTAGTATGTCATTTGACCGTACGGCATCTGCCAGCGGCGCCGGATAAGACTTAATCCGACAGCCGGAAGCGAGAAAGAGCCACTACGTTTTTCCAGCAGTGGGGTGCAATGACGGCACCTTTCTGCTTTCTAGACACCGGCGGATAGGCTGCCGGAACCGACCGACCCGCCCCGGCGGGAGGCCCAACCCGAACGAGAAGGATGAACGACCTTGAGGAAGGAGCTATGAGCGGACCCGATTTCCTGGTGCACGACGCAGTGGATACCGTCGGCGTAGTCGTGGTGGAGGGTGTCAAGCAAGGCGCCTCGCTGAATGGCCTCGTGATGGAGACCGGTAACACCGTCACCATGACGGCGCTGGCCGACATTCCGCTGGGCCACAAGATCGCGCTGAACGACCTCACAGTCGGCGATACGGTCCTGAAGTACGGGCACGACATCGGTAAGATCGTCGCCGCTGCAAAGCCCGGCGATCACGTCCACGTCCACAACATGAAAACCAAGAGGTGGTAGAGATGACTGCCCTAGCCGACCGCGAGTTTTTTGGCTATCGGCGCGAGAATGGTCGCGTCGGAGTCCGCAATCACGTCGCCATCCTGCCGCTTGACGACCTTTCCAACGCCGCCTGCGAGAAGGTGGCAAACAACATCGACGGCTGCCTGGCCCTGCCGCATCACTATGGCCGTCTGCAGTTTGGCGCCGACCTGGATCTGCATTTCCGCACACTGATCGGAACCGGCAAGAACCCCAACGTCGCCGCCTGCATCGTCATCGGCATCGAGCCGGGCTGGACCAAGCGTGTGGTCGACGGCATCGCCGCCACCGGAAAGCGGGTCGCCGGCTTTGCTATCGAAGGTAACGGCGAGATCAAGACGGTCGCCGATGCCTCGCACACCGCGCAACAGTATGCGCAGTGGGCGTCGGAGCTGCAGCGCGAGCCCTGCAAAGTCTCCGACCTCTGGGTCTCGACCAAGTGCGGCGAGTCCGACACCACCTCCGGCCTGGGCTCCTGCCCAACCGTTGGCAACCTGATCGACAAGATCGACCCGCTGGGCGCCACCACCTGCTTCGGCGAGACGTCCGAGCTGACCGGTGCGGAGAAGGTCTGTGCCACCCGCGCGATATCCGATGAGATCGGCCAGAAGTTCATGAACACCTGGCAGGCCTACATGGACGAGGTGATCGAGCCGCACAAGACCTCCGACCTATCGGAATCCCAGCCGACCAAAGGCAACATCGCCGGTGGTCTTACCACCATCGAAGAGAAGGCCTTCGGCAACCTGCAGAAGATCGGAAAGAAGACCAGCTTCATCGACGTGCTGGAGCCGGCCGAGGAGCCTGCGCGGGGTGCTGGCCTCTACTTCATGGACACCTCCTCTGCCGCGGCAGAGTGCGTGACCCTGCAGGCCGCCGCCGGCTTTGTCGTGCACCTCTTCCCGACTGGTCAGGGCAACATCATCGGCAACCCGATCGAGCCAGTGATCAAGCTGACCGCCAACCCGCGCACCGCGCGAGAAATGCCAGAGCACATCGACCTCGATTGCTCGGGGATCCTGGCCGGGACCATGACCATGGACCAGGCCGGAGATGCGCTGATCGACATCATGATTCGCACCTGCAACGGTCGCCTTACGGCCGCGGAGTCTCTGAAGCACCGCGAGTTCGTGATGACGAAGCTCTACCGCAGCGCCTAAGCTCCTCCGAGGGCCGCGTCCGCTCGTGAGGCGGCCCTCGGATTGAGATTGAGGAGATCTGGACGCATGGGCAATCAGCGGGCTCTCGAGTTGCGGCTGCTCTCCACCGAGGGGGAGCGACGCATTGCCTTCCAACCGAGCCGCCTCTTCATTGCCGGCTGGACTGCGCGCGACCAGGCGGCCATGCAAGCGCATATCGACGAGTTGGCTGCGCTCGGCGTCACGCCGCCGTCCAAGACCCCCCTCTTCTACCGCGTGGCCGCCGCGCGCCTCACAGTAGCTGAGACGATCCAGGTCAGCGGCACGGCCTCCAGCGGCGAGGCCGAGTACCTCTTGGCCAGGATCGACGGTGAGATCTGGGTCGGTGTCGGATCCGATCATACCGACCGTGAGGTCGAGACCTACAGCATCACCGTCTCTAAGCAGATGTGCGACAAGCCTATGGCCGCAACGCTCTGGCCGCTGAGCGAGGTTGCGTCACATTGGGACAGCCTACAGATACGCTCCTACGCCGAGATCGATGGTAAGCGACAGCTCTATCAGGAAGGCAGCTTGGCTGCCCTCTTACCACCGGCGGCGCTGCTGGCGCACATCAAAGAGGAAGAACCCGACGGCCTCCGCGAGGGCGATGTGCTAATGGGTGGCACACTGCCGGCAATCGGCGGCATTAGGCCGGCCGCACGCTTCGGCTTTGCACTCAACGACCCTCGGCGCGATCGCTCCTTAAGCAGCGCGTATCATATCACCTGCTTGGACATCGCTGGCTGAGCGGCGTTCTGGAACCGTCATACTCACTGGCCTTGCAGAGGCACAGCCTGCTTTGTTCCCTTCACAAGCGCAGGGTCGAACTCGTCACGATAGCGCACCCGGAGATCGACCATTGCTGTTTGGGCATTGCGAATGAGCAGATCTCGAAGGTCAGAATCATTCAGGATGAGTGCGCGCGATTTCTCTCTAAAATCCAGGAACGCCGCATAGGCCGCCTCGAAGCGATCCTGCGGATCCTCGATCCGATCGTAGGACTCATCGATCCAACCATCGAAGGTCTGAAACCCAAAGTCCCTAATCTGCTCAAGCGCTCCATAGTTCCCAATCAAGATTGCTGGATGCAGATTGGCCAGCGCCTTCAGCGGCTTCTCGGTGAAGCGCCTCTTGTAGGCCACCATCTCGGTTTCCGTGACCAGCGAAAAGCCGCTACGCAGCAATATGTCGGACTGCAAGTCGAAGGAGCGTCGGTCCCCGAACTTGGTCTCATCGGCTCCTGTGAGTTAAAGAAGATCGGTCCTTTGGCCACCAATTCTGGAATGTAGGCTTCCGCTCTCGCTGCGATATGCAGTTTCCCAAAGTGTTGGATCGGACCTCCCTTTCTCCATAAGATCGAGTGACCAGTCGCATCCGCAACATGATCGGAGAAACCGCCGAAAGAAACCAGACCGTCTTCCCACAGGTCGTCGCGAACCAAAAGCGTGAGGAGCGCAATGCGCCATGGTCGAGGTTTGAAGTTCAAGAACAAGAGGTTTTTTCAATTGTCCTGCGCGCCTCGAATCGTTCCGTCTTTCTGACGAATTCCGCTTCTGCGTTCGCGCTGTCACCCCAAGAACTCTGGATAAACCACTTGATATGGAATTCATCGTTGAAACAGAGAATCGAGCCTCGATGCCCTTCCTCGAACACCAACCTGCATGTTCAGATTGATAGTGCCGGTTTTGCGTGATGTATATTACGGAAGATGGTGAAATTCCCAAGTAATCCAATGCTCTGTGCGCTTTCTCCACCCGCTGATCCTTGTACATTTGACCTTCTCTTGAGTGATCGAAATTGTTCCTGTCCGTCTAGAATGCAGCGCCATCAATCAGTCTTCCGGAAGAGCACGCAATACATCAGCCTTATCTCTTTTGCCACCGAGCAATAAGACCAAAAGTTATCCAGGACTCTCCGGCCTCAACACACTATCTATGTCGCATTCTTCAAAATGTGGATGGCCAATCAACTGAAATAGTGAATCGGGGGGAACCTCCTTATCTTAACCACGGAATGGATAGATTGTCGATACCCGAACGTCAGCAGGTACAGTACTCGCACTGGTTCGTATCAGCAGATGGCGGTCACCTATGACTGGAATCTGCGCCACTCGCTTTCTAACGAAAGATCTGGCTCGCTTCATGTTCAACTTTAGAACATTTCCACGCCCATTTTTGGTCGGTCTTGTCATGTTCGGCACAAGCAGTTGACTTTGCTCTAGGGGAAAACTAATCGCATTTCTGGAATCCAATCTTGATCGAATGCACAGCCGTCCCTTTGGAAAGTTCAAGGGGGAAGCACTTACGAGACAGGGAAAGCGTGAGCGGGAAGAACAGCCTACACAGATTGCTGAGATTACCACAATCCTCAGAGATCTTTCCGAAGCAACACCGAGTTCGCACGCTTTGGAAACTGCAGAACTGACCCAAATTCACCGGGTAGACGCAATCCAGTGCTTTCGCAGTCAGCAGCCTGTTCATCCGCCAGAACACCTCTTGCATGGCCTGACATCCAAGCGTTGTGATCAAGGCGCTAGGCCTGGTCGGGGTGCGGCACGGCGATCTCTTCAAGGACCTGGCCTTCGACATCGACACAGGCAGCAACCAGAGGACCGCCGAAAGCGCTGCCGCCGTCCAAAGTGACCAGACCCGGTTCAATCGCGATTCCGGGCTGGGTTGCCGAAGAACCACGGACGACACAGCGGAAGGGGCTGAACTGCTTCACTTCTTCACCGAAGGCGGGATGCCCCCACCAGAAGGTGTCGCCCTGCTGGCTGAGCGCCTTGGTCGGATCCAGACCACCGCTGACGAGCAGTAGGCCCTCATCATCGCTGTAGGCAGCCCGGCGCAAGCTGGCGAAGAAGTGCGTATGACCCTCGTGGGCGTTCATGTTCGCACGCAGATTCTGCGTCCAGCGCGTCAAGGAAAGTGCCCCGTGACGCGCCTCGGCCCGACCCTCGCGCTGCGATCCTCCATAGGCCTCCAAGGTCGCACCGACCCCGTGGCCCAAGAGCCATTCCAAGACCCCTGCCGGATCGGCGGCAAACTGCAGCTGCAGCAGCTTCTGCCACATCTCCTCTTGTCGACCGCGCAGAAAGACAATGTCGTCGGGAATGGCATGCGGCACGGCAAGAATGCGTCGCCGAAATGCCAAAGCCTCGGCGATGGCGCCTAGGCTATCGTCGCCATGTCCGATGAGGTTGCCGAGATAAACAATTCGGTCGAAGTACTGCCAGCGCTCGGCAATCTGCTCGTGCAGCTGGCGCAGCAGTTCTGCCTGTCCATGCACGCCGCCGACCGCCCAGACGCGTTGGCAATTTCGCAGAATCGCGATGGCCTGTTGTTGTGCGCCTTGTGCCGGAGCTGCCGACCTCGCGACCGCCATCTGCTCCTCCTCGTCCAAACTCTCTCGACCGGTCTAACAGGCATGGCCCCGCGGCGGGAAGTGCTTTCCCGCCCGGCAGGGCAATGCCACGGTCGCCAGAGGTTAGGCGGCGCGGAGCATCTCTTCCAGTTTTTGCGCAGCGGTAATCTCATCAGTCGCATCGACAGCAGCGAATTCGCGCGCTAGGCGGTCCATCGCGGCCTGATACATCTGCCGCTCGCTGTAGGACTGCTCGGGCTGATCCTCGCCACGATAGAGATCGCGCACGACCTCGGCGATGGAGACGGGGTCGCCGGAGTTGATCTTGGCTTCATACTCCTGAGCGCGCCGGCTCCACATGGTGCGGCGCACACGGCTCTTCCCCTTAAGGGTATGCAGCGCATCGTCCAGCACCTTGCGGGTAGAGAGCTTGCGCAGCCCGGAGTTGTGAGCCTTCTCGACCGGCACACGCAAAGTCATCCGGTCCTTCTCGAATTTGATGGAGATCAGGCAAAGAGAAATGCCCGAAATGTCCTGTGTCTCGATCCCAATGACGCGTCCGACACCATGTGTGGGATAGACCACGTAATCGCCAGTCGAATAGTCGCTATCGCTTTCGCTGCTTTCCTCAAGATTCGCCTTGGATGTCTTACGGGAAGGCTTATTCGATACCGGCGCCGCGGCGCTCTCCTCACTCTTCGAGAGCGCACTACCCTGTGCCTCATTGCCCTGTTCAGCACGTGCGCTATCAAGCTGGATCAATTCGCTATCCATTCTCTTTACACCGTTCCCTTACTGATAGGGGTACCGTCGACCACTGCCTGCGCTTGAGTGCGCAATCTCAGATTGGCCGCTTGGTACCAGCTGCGGTCATTCCCTTTGCGGTGACGACTGCCGATAAGCCGACAAGAGCGCGCACGAGCCCCCCCAACGCGTGTCGATCTCTGTCGATCCTAGAGTTTACATAATGCCATGCATTTTAAGGAAAATCAAGTGTTCGCAGTCACAGGCCAGCCCCCACCGAACCGCATAAGTGGCTAGGCGTTCAATTTTGGGAGGCCTGCGCTCCCGCTCTGTCGCGTCTGGCCGCAGGCCTTCCCACGGCCCGCCGGTGCGCTACTTGCCCTCGCCCGGTTTCGCGCTGAAGAACTTCTCGAACTTGTCCTTCACGCCATTGAAGTCATCTGCGTCCGCCGGTGGCGTCCCCTTGCGGATGATGTTCGGCCAGATTTCCGAGTACTCGCGGTTCTGTTCCAGCCAAGCTTCGGCACCAGGATCCGTATCTGGCAGTATCGCCTCAGGCGGACACTCCGGTTCGCACACGCCACAGTCGATGCACTCGTCAGGATGAATCACCAGCATGTTCTCGCCCTCGTAGAAGCAGTCTACAGGGCACACCTCTACGCAATCCATATACTTGCAACGGATGCAGGCGTCATTGACGATATAGGTCATGGCGGCGGGCGCGCTCCTCCTCTCGCTGAATCTGGCGGACAGTAGACTCGAGCCGGCAAGCCTTCAAGCCGCTTCGCATCCCGGTGCGCGCATAGCGACCTAGCGCCCCAATCTAGTGCCCGGCCTCACCTCCCGACTGGGGCTCTTCTCCCTGCGGCAGGGGGCTTTGTGCGCGGGTTCGTAGTGCCTCCGCATCCAGACGATCGATGTCGGCCAGATGCACGACCCGCTGCGGCAAAGCCATTTCGATGCCCGCCTCGCCGAAGTGTTTTACCACGGCCATCCGCACCTCGTTGGCAACCTCAATCACCATCTCGTAGATGTCGTGCACATAAACCCGAATGTCGAAATCCATACCGTCCGGCGAAAAAGCCTTGAAGTAGACGTAGCTGGCGGGTCTGGCCAAGACCTTCTTGCAATCGCCTGCAGCCTTCATCAAGAGGTCATGCACCAACTGCGGATCGGTCCCGAAGGGCACGCGAACGGCAATGTCGACGCGACCAAGCTTGTTCTTGTGCGTCCAGTTCGTGACCGCGGTCGACACCAAATCGGAGTTCGGAACCAAGACCGAAGAGCGCTGCCAGGTCTCGATCTCTGTGGCGCGAACGGAGATCCGTTTTACGATGCCCTCGTTGGTCCCGACCACCACCCAATCGCCGACCTTAATCGGCCGCTCGATCAGCAGAATGATACCGGACACGAAATTGGAAACGATGTTCTGCAGGCCAAAACCGATGCCGACCGAAAGCGCACCTGCGATCAGCGCTAGATTGGTCAGGTCGAAGCCGACCACATTGATGCCCAACAGGATGGCGGCGATCACACCGACGTAGCCGATGCCCGTCGAGATCGACTGTTGAACGCTGTTTTCCGGCGTGATGGTCGCCAGGACACCGCGTCGCAGTCGTCTTTGAACGAAGCGCGTGATCCCCAAAATTGCGACGAAAACCGCAACCGCCAGTAATATGTTCAATGGTTTGACAGTGACCCCGGCCAAGCTGAATCCCTGCAGGATGCTGTAGAGCCAAACCTGAATCTCGTCCTCGGCCATACCCAGGCTGGGCAAGACGGCGAAAAGCGCGATCAACAGCAAGAGGAGATCCAGGGCTGCGAAGAGCAGGAATTCGAAGAAGCGTAGGCCGCGCTCGGTCTTGACGAAAAGTCGGAGCCAGCCGCCCGACTTCTTCTGCTGTCTGAAGAGGAAGTCGTGCAGGCTCTCGCGTATCGCCTGGCGCAGGACGAGGAGGATAAAGCCGACGCCAACGATCGTCATAAATGCCAGGGCGATGTAGTCGGAAAGTGCGACATAGCCCAGAACGGCGGCAATCAGGACGACCAGCGCGCAGAAGAGCGCCACCAATCGCAGCCAGCGCGCCTCCCCGAGCCAGGCGAAGGAAGAGCCGCTGGCTGTTTCGCTGTCCTCACCGTCATCACGCTCTTCGGGTTCGGGCGTGGCTTCGTCTGCCTCCGCGCGTTGCCACAGGCGAGCAGGCAAGAGCGACAGTAGGATCAACGATCCGATCAAGGCCTCCAAGGCGTTCGCGATGGATTCGAGAACCGGATCGGGCTGCAGATCGCGCGTGATCATGCGCAAGGTCAATATGAAGCCAAGAAAGGCGCTGGCCACCAGCCAGCGCCGATAGAGGGCACGGGCCGAGGGCGGGCTGAGCAGAACGATCCCCCAGTTCGGCAGCTTGTGCGAGATTGCCGCATGCCCCACAGCGGCCAGGAAACACGCCAAGGCAACGCCACACGCCAGCGAGATGGCCATCGGCTCGAACACCGCCCCCCAGGTGCTGTTTGCCACGACGGCCAAGAAGGTGAGCAACACAAACAGCAGTGCAAAGGAGGGAAGGAAGAAGCGTAGCGCCGTTTCCAAGACAGCCGCCACCACACGCTGTCCATAGGGAATGGCACCCTGCCCGGCAGCGCGTCTTCGATCCAACCAAGAGCGCAAGCGGCGTATGACCGGGACGGCAGCGATCAGCACCACGAGAGCGCCCAGACCCAAAAGGAAACGCCGGGTTTGATCTTCGTCGTCGCCGCTCAGATTGCGCGGCGTTAGGCGTGCATTGATCGACGACCTCAAGGTAGCAAGACTACTAGGAACGGCCTCCCAGGTAGAACGCCGCAGCAAGGAGTTGCTCCGCTCCAGGAGTTCTTGAGCGAAGGCTTTGATGCGCACTTCGTCAAGCTGGCGCAACAAGAGATTGGCCTTGGCAACAAGTAGATCGGACCGCCCCTTCAGCGCCGAGATCGCAACGAGCTCCGTTTCCAGTTTGGCGCGTTCGGCTTTGACTTCAGCGGCTTCGGCAGGCTGCCCCTCGGCAGGCGGCGGACCTAGAGCGTCCAGAAGTCTTTGCGACTCCGCCTGTTCCTGGCCGAAGCGCTGACCGGCTTGAGAGGCTTTACGGGCCAAATCGACTAGCGTCAGTCGACGTACGTTACGTTGCTTGTGGTCTAGCGTGCCAGACTTCAGGTCGCCGTCTATCATCGAGAGGGTTTGATCCCACTCGTTCAGAGTTTTGGCCGCCTCGCTCGCCGCCTTCTGCTCCAGGTTGAGGGTGATCTGGTCCTGGTTCTGCGCCGAAGCCGGTAGGACCCAAACGAAGAAGCAACAACACAAGAGCATCCGGCGCAGGAGGATCATTGCATCACTCCTGTTTGCCGATCAGCGTTCGCAATCGGCGCCGGTCGCGCGCCGCTGGTCGCGGTGTGCGCCGCGGCTGTACCGGCGTAATCCGATTGTCGGCGCTGGGCGGTTTCAGGTCTTCGTAGAGTTGTTGGGCAAGCGGCGCCGAGCCACGCCGCTCGGCCATAGCCAAAATCCGCCAGACGCGGATGTGGTCGCCCTGGGGAAACGTCAGAACGTCGCCTTGCCGAACCTTGTGGTGTGCCTTGTCGGTCACCTGACCATTCACCCGAACCTGCCCCGATCCCGCAAGTTTGCTCGCCGCCGTACGGGTCCGGCAAGCACGTGCATGCCAGAGCCACTTGTCGAGGCGCATGTGCGCCTCTTGTCCACTGGTCCCTTGCGCATCGGTCGCGGCCATCAGCGCGCCTGCCTAAGCGCGAGCTTGAGGTCCTTCAGCTCGGCAAAGGGCGATTCCGCCTGGTCCTCGCGCCCGTTCCGACCCGAGCGCCGCCGCTTCTTCTTCGCTTGGCCCTTCGAACCCGCGTTGCGCCGACTGAAGCTCACCATACCGCCCTCCTTCTCCTGGCGATAGCCTATGGCGGCGAGCAGTTGTGAGAGCTGATCGCTGTCGCCGCCAACCAGGCGCAGCAAGGCCGGGGTCGCTTGGAAGGCACCGCTCTGTCGTGCAAGACCGGCTGCCTTGGCCGCCACCTGCTCCAAGAGATCGACTCGAATGGCCAGACGTCGGCCGCGCCGCTCAAGCAGTCGGTAGCCGCAGCAAGCAAAGAAGGCCGCTTCGGCCAGCGTGTTCCCAGGCAAGCTGCTCCCAGCCAGCGGTGCGCGCGCCACGACCGCGAGTGCCGCTGTAGGCGGCGGCGGGGCGGGCACGCCGTGCTTCACCTCCCACAGCTGCAGCAGCAAACGCCTGGCCTTGATCGTCAACAGCGCTGGAAGAAAGAGGCTCTCCGATCCCAAGCGCACGCCGGCGGCATTCAATGCCCGCGCGTCGCTCTTCTTCAGCCGCAACAAGCCCTCAGCCGAGCGTCGCGGCATACAGCCCAAGGCCTCGACCAGCTGAAAAGCGATGCCGCGCGGCAGGGCCGTCAAGGGCGCTTCCTTTAGAGTGAAGAGCGGTGCGAGGCGGCGACGCAAGAAGGCCTGAAGCCAATCTACCAGCCGCAGGCGAATGCGCTCGCGTTGCGGGCTGTCCAAAAACTCGCTGGCGAAGACCTCGACTCCCGGCTGGATCGTCATCAGGCCGGAGACCAGGCGACCTAGCGGGGCGCCGCGCCACAACACGCGGCCCTCAGGGTCCAACTGAAAGGCGTCGTCGGCCTCCGCCTCGACCCGAGCCACGCGTCTGGGCATCTCTTGGGCCAGGGCGCGGCGCAGCGAGGTCATGGCCTGGCGGGCATCCGCGCCCTCAATGTTGGGATCCAGATGAAAACGAAAAGCCTTGAGCCGACCTATGGAATGGCCCTCCAGCACAACCCTGCCGTCGCGTTTCACCGCGGCCAGCATGGTCTCGCCATCGGCCAAACGGCGGGCGAAGAGGGCGGCGCGGCGATCGACGAAGCGCTCGGTCAGGCTCTCATGCAGAGCATCGGAGAGACGGTCTTCGATGCCTCTGGCCTGTTCCTGCCAGGCGTTGGCATCCTCCAGCCAGTCGGCCCGATGGGTGATGTAGGTCCAGGTGCGGATCTGCGCCAGACGCTGCGTTAGGGTATCGATATCGCCAGCCACGCGGTCGATGCGACGCAGCTGCCCGGCCACCCATGATTCCGGCAGGGCGCCATTGCGATCGACAAGGTGGCGATAGACCTGGGTCAGCAATGAGAGGTGATGCCCGGTCATGGTCTTGCTGAAGTCCGGGATCTGGCAAACGTCCCACAGCAAGCGCACCTCGGCGCGGCCATCGGCGCGATCCATCACGTCGGGATCCTGCAGCAGGGCGGCCAAGGCGGTCTGGTCTTCCGCACCGCGCACGCGATGCAACTCTGGTATCGGCGCCTTCGCGGTGAGGCTGGCGAGCAGCGCCCGCGGGTCCGAGAAGTCAAGCGCACGCGAACGCCAGAAGAGGCGCCGCAGCGACAGAAAGCGATGCTCCTCGACCGCTTCGACTAGCTCTGCTGCGATCTCCCCGACCTCACCGGTGGTGCCGAAGGTGCCGTCGCGCATGTGGCGCCCGGCGCGGCCGGCGATCTGCCCAATCTCTCCGGCGTCCAGCCGGCGGATGCGGCGACCGTCGAACTTGGAAAGGCCGGCGAAGGCGACATGGTCCAAAGCGAGGTTGAGGCCCATGCCGATGGCGTCGGTCGCCACCAGATAGTCGACCTCACCGGCCTCGAACATTGCGACCTGTGCATTGCGGGTGCGAGGGCTGAGCGCTCCCAGGACCACTGCCGTGCCGCCGCGCTGCCGGCGCAGTTGCTCTGCTAGGGCATAGACCTCACTTGCCGAGAAGGCTACCACGGCCGATCGCTGAGGCAGCTTGGTCAGCTTCTTCGGCCCGATGTAGCTTAGCGTAGAAAAGCGCGAGCGGTTCTCGAACTCGGCTTCTGGCACCAGCTTGCGCAACAGAGGGCGCACGGTCTCGGCACCCAGAAAGATGGTCTCGGCAAGCCCGCGGCTGTGCAGCATACGGTCGGTGAAGACATGCCCGCGCTCCGGGTCGCCGGCCAGCTGTACTTCATCGACTCCGACGAACTCGACGGCGCGCTCCAGCGGCATGGATTCCACGGTGCAGCAGAAGTATCGCGCGTTCGCCGGCACGATCTTCTCTTCGCCGGTCACCAAGGCAACCTGGCTCGCCCCCTTGATGGCGACGACACGGTCGTAGTTCTCACGCGCCAACAGACGCAAGGGAAAGCCGATGATGCCGCTGGCATGACCCAGCATGCGATCGATCGCAAAATGCGTCTTTCCGGTGTTCGTTGGCCCCAGAAGAGCCATCACCCGCGAATCGGGATCACGCGGCATGAGGCGGCCTCACTTCCTGCCCTTGCGACCTAAAGCGGGTTAGCACATATGCAGCCAGGAACGCCACATCGCCGGCGCGCAGGCCGCCGGTGGTGCGGGCCAAACCTTGATTGGTAAGATACAGAGGATCGAAAACACAGATGAGTGAGCAAGCGACAAGCGAACAGCATACCTTCAATGCAGAAGTGGGGCGTTTGCTAGAGATCGTAACCCATTCCCTCTATTCCAACCGTGACATATTCTTGCGCGAGCTGATTGCCAATGCAGCCGACGCCTGCGAGCGTCGACGTTTTGCCGCTATCGCCGAGCCTGCGCTGCTGCCCGAAAGCGGCTTTGCAATCGAGATTTCCGTCGATAAGGAGGCCGGCACCCTGACCTTGGCCGATCGCGGCATTGGCATGACGCGCGACGAACTCACGGCCAATCTGGGCACCATCGCCGCCAGCGGCACCGGTCGCTTCCTGGAACAGCTGAAGGCGCAGGGCAAGGATCCGGATAAGGCCAGCCTGTCGCAGATCGGTCAGTTCGGCGTCGGCTTCTATTCCGCTTTCATGGTCGCCGACCAGGTCACCGTCGACAGCCGCTATGCCGGCAGTGAAGAGGGCTGGCGCTGGCAGTCCAGTGGCGCCGAGGGCTATACGCTGAACCCAGTCGAGAATGCACCGACCGGCGGTGGTACCGCAGTCGTCCTCACCCTCAAAGAAGATGCCAAGGAGTATCTTGAGAGCTTTCGACTGAAGCAGCTGGTCAAGACGCACTGTGAGCACATCGGCGTCGAGATCCGGATCCTGGACGAAGAGGGCAAGGGCGAGACGGTTAATCAAGCCTCGCCGCTCTGGCGCCGACCGGCTTCGGAAGTGAGCGAAGAGCAGTACGCCGCCTTTTACCGCGATACCTCACGCGCCTTCGACGAACCCTGGCAGACCCTGCACTGGAAGGCCGAGGGCGCCATCGAATACACCGGCCTGCTCTATGTCCCGCGTGAGCGCCCGCCCAGCATTTTTCACCCCGATCGCCAATCTCAGATCAAACTCTACGTCAAGCAGGTCTTCATCACCGACGATTGCCAGGCCCTGGTGCCGCCCTATCTGCGCTTTCTGCAGGGCGTTATCGACTGCGAGGACCTACCCTTGAACGTGTCTCGCGAGCTGCTGCAGACCAGCCCGGTCCTGACCAAGATTCGTCAAGGGCTGGTGAAACGCGTGCTGCGTGAACTGGGCAAGGCAGCAGACAAGGATGCCGAGGGCTATGCGAGTTTTTGGGAGGCCTTCGGCCCGATCCTCAAAGAAGGCCTCTACGAGGACGCCAGCCAGCGCGATCAGTTGCTCGCGCTCACGCGCTTCCGCTCCAGCACGCAAGAGGGCTTGACGTCTCTCAAGCATTACCTTGGCCGCATGAAGGAGGGGCAGGAAGCCATCTACACGCTGTCGGGCACAGAGCTCGACCGCCTGACCAGCTCTCCGCACCTGGAAGGCTTCCGCGCCCGCGACATCGAGGTCCTCTACCTCACCGACCCGGTGGACGAGTTCTGGACCACCATGGTGACGGACTACGAGGGCAAGCCCTTCCGTTCGGTCACCCGCGGCCAGGCCGACCTCGACCGCTTCGACGGCAAGGAAGAAGACAAAGCCGATGACGAGACGCCGGAGGAGGGTCAGGGGCCCCTGCTGGCTGCGATTCGGCTGGCTCTGGGCGACAAGGTAAAGGACGTTCGCGTCTCCAAGCGTCTGGCCGAGAGCCCGGCCTGCTTGGTCGCCGGCGAGGGCGACATGGATCTCAACCTGGAGCGCTTGCTGCGCAGCCAGGGCCAGGTCGCCGAGGCCAGCCCACGCATTTTGGAGATTAACGCCAAGCACCCCCTCCTGCAGGCCATGAGCAAGCAGATAGCCTCGGGCGGCAAGGGCGACATCGAAGACAGTGCCTGGCTGCTGTTCGAGTTGGCGCGCGTCATGGAGGGCGAGCAGGTGAGCGACCCGGCCAGCTTCTCTCAGCGCCTGACCCGGATCATGGGACAGGCCGTAGGCGCTGCTTGATCGGACTGACCTTGCGCGGCCGGTGTTGCGACGCCGGCCGCTCTTGGTTTCGGTTCTATCCGTTGGCTTGGGGAATGTCGGAGTCGCGACAGGCCTGAAGACGTTCGCGCCCACCCCATGCGAGGAAAGCGACGTCGGCTGCCTCTTTGACGTGTATGGCGTCATAGGGCGGTTCGATCGGCGCACCGCCGAAAAAGGCCCAAAGCACGTGCGCGCCCGAGATGTTCCCGGCAAAGCGATTTTCGCGTGCGATTGGGACGTCCGTCTTGAGGCCGTTGACGGCACGCGTCATCCAAGCGGAGCCCTCGCCGATCCGCGGGCCAAAGTCGCCGACGATGAAGGGCACGGGATCGCAGCTGCGGCCGGGGGCACAGCCATTCACGCGCCAAGCGACACCCAAGGTGCCCAAAGCGATACCGGATTCGAGGCCGACAACCGCATAAGGGACGGTCAAGGCATCGACATAACGGGCTTGATCCTCGATCGGATAGTTTGCATCGGCGAGTGAGGTCGGCGACACGAAGAAGCGGGAATCGCCGATCGAGACGGGGCGCACGCCACGGACGCTACGTTCGGCAACCTCTGCTTCGCCGGTTGCCAGAATGCCGTTCCACCTAATAGCACCGACGCTTGGGTCGTCCCAACCGGCCGCCTCGATACGGGCGAGGTCGTCCAGAAAGCGGCCTGTGCAGGTCTCGTCGGATTCCGCCCCGTGGTAGCTGGTGCCGTCCGGCAGATGGACCTGAGCGGCATTACAGAGCCGCAGAATTGCGCCACCTTCGAACCCGTCGCGATTGTACGCTCGCCCGGCCCCGTCCAGGTCGACCGTCATCGGCGCTACGGTCACAGTAGAACCATCGGCAAGCTCCCTTAGCTGCTGACCACCACGCGTGGCCTCGGCTCCGGTGCAGGTCGCCAATTGCGCCAGTTGAGTGCTTTGCGGCTCGACCACCGCGGTCAGGGGCGCTGCGGAGCTGTTCGACTCCTCTGCTCTACCACTTGCGAGCGTCAGGACAGCAAATCCTGCCACGATCAAGCCCGGCAGCAACGGACAGAAAACTCTCAACATCTTGCCTCACCCTACTCGCAGAAAGTGCACCTCGATCTATCAGGCCTCCTCCTAGGCAGCCGGCAAGCTAACTGCCTGACCGGCCGCGCCTGACGGCTCCTCGATACCGACAGCCCGGTCTTCTGGCGTCAGGATTTCGGCGTAGCGTTTCAATCGTCGGTCCAGGCGGGCGTCGTAATAGGCCGGTACGCTCTTCGTTCGGCCCTCGTGAAAGGCCTTGAAACCTGCGTCTTCGTCGAAGAGGCGACGGAACTCGCGCAGCTCTGCGCGGTAGGAGAGCAGGCGATAGCAGAAGAAGGCCCAGAAGATCCTGGCCGAGAGCGGCGAGGGCTGAACCATCCGCCGCAGGAAGTGCCGCGGCCGCAGAATGAAGCTGAGGAGGTCGATCTTTCGGTCGATGATCTCCGACATGGAGTAGTGCACCAGTTGATGTGTCAGCACCGGACTTGCGTAGTGCATCGGCGGTAACGGCAGCAGCCGGCCCTCAGCGGCCAGGCTGTCGCGTAGCGGCGTGCCGCCGAAGGCCATCGGCAGATTGATCACCGGGAAGACGGTCGGATAGCGCTCGATGAACTCCTTGGTAAGCTCGAAGGGCTCGTCGCCCTGGTCGCCCTCGTCACCGATCAGGAAGTTGGCCTGAAGCGAGGGAATCTTCTCGGTCAGCTCGTCGAACTTCGCACAGACGCGTTCGAACTTGGAGGCGCCGATCGAAGCCGAGGTCTTGGCTTTGTCGCCATAGAGGTACCAGGACTCGATTCCGGGCGCGAGATAGGAGCAGTTGGTGTCGCGCAGCCGATCGATGCGGTCCGAACGCAGCAAGGAGAGCGAGGACTCGACGATGTAGGGATTGCGCTGCTCTTGCGGCATCTGTTCGAAGGCAGCGAGAGTCTGATCGAAGCGCACGCCGAAATTGGGATCGTGAAAGGCCAACAGGTTGCCCGGATAGTGCTCGGCTGCGGTCTTAAGGTCAGCCACCACCTCATCGGTCCTGCGGGCGACATAGACCGAATTCCAGTCGGAGCAGAAACTGCAGGTGTAAGGACAGCCGGTGCTGGTCAAGAGCGAGACGGTAGAGAGGCGCGAGCGCTTGCCGTTCACGTAGTTGGCGGTCTTCACATCCTCCAGCCTTTCGGCCAGAGAGGGGATGGCGATGGCTTTCTCGGCCGAGTCCACGCGGCAGCCAGGCCCGATTCGATCCTCGACCAGGTCGATCACCTGAGACTCGCTGCAAGAGACCACCACATTGTCGAAGAACCGCGCGGCATCCTCAGGAAAGCAGCTGGCATGCGGACCGCCGAGCACGCTTCTGGCGCCCTTGGCCTTCAGCAGCTTGGCCAGCGCGAAAGCCAGCGGCGAGGCGCGCGTATAGGCGGAGATGAAGACGATGTCGCTCTCGGGATCGATCAATGCTTCTGGATCGTCCTGCCCGAAGAAGGTGGCATAATGCACCTGATGGCCGCGTCGGCGGCACCAGGTCGCTATCACCTGCGGCATGATCGAGTAGTATTGCCGGCCAACGTGGTTGAGGAAGCTTCGCTCGGGACCCCGCGGCCCGACCTTATCGGTCAGGATGTCCAGTATCGATACGCGCCGCGGCGTCACCATGCCTTGCTCCCTCCAAAGACGGCCTGCGGCCGGCGCCTTTAGCTGCCGCCTATGGCGTCTGCGGGGGACAATGAACGCGCCGGCACCGCTTGTCCACGCTCGACACCTCGTGATCGGTTTCAATCGGTTAGCGACCGCAATTGCGCGACACCAATTGCCCCCCTAAGCTGACCGCTTGTCGGCACGGGAGGAGTGCAAGATCGGACAGGTAAGCCCGGAGCCTTGGAAGGGCGTGCTAGGAGAGATGGTTCCCTTCCTAGCCGTGGTAGGCAGTCTTGCCGTCTTTCAGTTCGGCGGCGACGCTTGGCTGAAAGGCCTGAGCAATCCGATGCTGGCCGGCGGTCTCTTCCTGTGGCTCTTCGGTGTCATGGTCTGGGCCGCCTTCTCGGTCGTGCGCCACGCGGATGCGCTGGCAGAACTGGTCGGAGAGCCCTATGGAACCCTGATCCTGACTTTGGCGGTGACCGGGATCGAGGCTTCGCTGATTGCTTCCATCATGCTGACCGGCGCCTCCGCCCCGACGATGGCGCGCGACACCATGTTCGCCGTCCTGATGATTGTGTTGGGCGGCCTGGTCGGGTTGGCCCTCATCCTCGGCGGCCTGCGACATCGCGAGCAGGATTACAATCTGCAAGGTGCCAGGGCCTTCCTGACGGTGCTCCTGCCCTTGGCCGTCTGCGCGCTTATCCTGCCGCGCTTCACCGTCTCTACCGAAGGGTCCAGCTTCTCGCCTGTGCAGGCTCTGATTTTCGCGCTTCTGACAGTGCTGCTCTATGTCGTCTTCCTGGCCATCCAGACGGTGCGCCATCGCGGCTTTTTTCAACAACCGCCACCGCCCGAAGACATCGACGTTACGGCGGTCGATGAGGAAGCGCACGGGCACGGCCCGATTCGCCCGCTCCCCTATCACGCCGTCATGCTGCTGGCGACCTTGGTGCCGATCGTCCTGCTCTCCAAGCGTCTGGCCGGCGTCGTCGACTACGGCATCGTGCAGGTAGGCGCCCCGATCAGTCTCGGCGGCGTCATCATCGCGCTTCTGGTACTGGCGCCTGAGAGCATGTCAGCCATCCGGGCGGCCTTAGCCAACCGCCTGCAAAGGGCGGTGAACCTGCTGCTCGGTGCCGCAGTTGCCACCATCGGCCTAACCATTCCCGCCGTGCTGGCCATCGGCCTGATCTATGATCAGGAGGTGACTCTAGGCCTCGACGATGCCGGCATCGTCCTGCTGTCGCTCACTTTGGTGGTCTGCACACTGACCTTCGGTGGCGTGCGCACCAGCCTCTTACAGGGCGCCGTCCACTTTCTCTTGTTCCTAGTCTTCCTCATGCTGGTGTTCAGCCCTTAAGCCTGGCAGCTGCAAACGCCGGATAGCCGCGCCGAACGACCTTCCGCATACCCACAACCATGAACACGAACTCGATGGCCCTCCAGGCCTACAGCATGACCAATGGCGACTGGTTGCGCTTGCTCACACTCTCTCTTCTCTGGGGCGGTTCCTTCTTCTTTGCCGAGGTGGCGGTGGAGTCGATCCCGCCCTTGACCCTGGCCTGGGCGCGGGTCGGCTTGGCCGCCTTTGCGCTGCTTATCGTCATGGCGTTCTTGGGAAACCTCGGGAATCTGCGCGACTGGCCTTGGCTCGATCTCTTCGGCATGGGTCTCCTGAACAATGCCATTCCGTTCGCTCTGATCTTCTGGGGACAAAGCGGTATCGAGAGCGGCTTGGCCTCGATCCTGAATGCGACTGCACCCTTTTGGTCGGTCGCCTTGGCCGCATGGGTGGTACGCAGCGAGAAGCTTACCGCCGGGCGCGCGAGCGGTCTGCTGCTCGGTCTGGCCGGCGTCATTCTGCTCATCGGTCCCGATGCCCTTTCAGGCCTAGGAGAGGGTATCTGGTTTCAGTTGGCAGTGCTGGCGGCTGCGCTCTCCTATGCCTTCGCCGGCCTCTGGGGGCGACGTCTCAAGGCACTTACTCCCTGGCAGGCGGCGAGCGGTCAGCTGATATGCTCCAGCCTGTTGCTGGCACCGGTCGCCCTCTTTATCGACCAGCCTTGGACCCTGCCACTGCCAGGACCGTCGGCACTCGCATCCCTCCTTGGCCTCGCCCTACTCAGCACCGCAGTTGCCTACGTGTTTTTCTTTCGCATTCTGCGCGATGCCGGGCCGACCAACCTGCTGCTTGTGACGCTTCTGATTCCCCCCTCGGCGATCATGTTGGGGAGTCTCTTTCTGGGCGAGCGCTTCGGACTTTACGAAGCTGGCGGTCTCGTTTTGATTCTCTCCGGCTTGGTCGCAATCGACGGCAGAGCCTTCCGGTATTTGTCTAGATGTTTCAACAATTAAGAAAGACTCACAGCCTCTACTTGGCGGGGCGAGCGCTGTCATCAAAGCTTAACAATCCTGTAACCTTACTGTTGAGCAGCCAGGACTAGCGTCCGCCGCGGATCGGGGGACGAACGGCAAGCCATTAGGGCAAGCCCGGCGCCCTCTCCATGGTTTGGCGGACGGCATGATCGTGCCGCTGTAGTGCCGCCTTCGACCGGTCCTCAAGGAGTTGCCACTCACTATGAACAAATCTCTGCTCTTGGCGGCAGCCGCCGCCGCCAGCCTCGGCTTCATCGCCGAAGCTTCTGCGCGCGATCAGATCCGAATCGTCGGATCTTCCACCGTCTATCCTTTTGCTATCGCGGTTGCCGAAGACTTCGGCCGCTCGACCAGCTTCCCCACCCCGGTGATCGAGTCGACCGGCTCGGGCGGCGGTCTGAAGCTCTTCTGCGAGGGTGTCGGCGTCGGCACGCCGGACGTCACCAACGCCTCTCGTGCCATCAAGACCACTGAGATCGAGCTCTGCGAGAGCAACGGTGTCACCGACATCGTCGAGGTCAAGATCGGCTTCGACGGCATCGTCATGGCCAATGCCAAGACCAGCCCGACCTACAGCCTGACCAAGGAGCAAGTCTTCCTGGCGCTGGCAAAGTCCGTGCCGAGCGACGGCGAGCTGGCCCCCAACCCCTACACCAACTGGTCCCAGATCGACGCCAGCCTGCCGGACCACAAGATCGAGGTCTATGGCCCCCCGCCGACCTCGGGCACGCGCGATGCCTTCGTCGAGCTGGTAATGGAAGAGGCTTGCGAGAGCTTCACCGTCTACGAGGAGATGAACAAGGCCGATCGCAAGACCTTCTGCGCGGAGCTGCGTGAGGACGGCGTCTTCATCGAAGCCGGCGAGAACGACAACCTGATCGTCCAGAAGCTGGAAGCCAACCCGCGCGCGCTGGGTATCTTCGGCTTCTCGTTCCTCGACCAGAACGCCGACAAGGTCCACGGCTCGCTGATCGACGGTGTGGAGCCCACCTTCGACAACATTGCCGATGGTGCCTACCCGGTCTCCCGTCCGCTCTTCTTCTACGTGAAGCAGGCGCACGTTGGCGTCATCCCGGGCTTGGCCGAGTATGTCGACATCTTCACTGGCGATGCGGCAGCCGGACCCGACGGCTTCCTCGCCGACCGTGGCCTGATCCCTCTGCCGGACGGCGAGCGTTCGGAGATGCGGGCCAACGCGACGGCGATGAAGACCATCAAAGAGCTTCAGAACCACGAGAACTAAGCGTCTCTCGATGGCGGAGCGGCTGCAACGAGCAGCCGCTCCTCTTCCTTCTGCGCCCCTCTCGCCAGTGGACACCCCATGACGATCCTCATCGTTGTCGCTGCTGTCGCAATGCTCGCGCTCATTGGCTATCTCATGGGCCGCCAGCGCGCAGAGCTGATTGCCAGCACGCAGAGCCTGCATTCCAGACCCGGATACCATGGCGCCTTCATCGCCCTCTGGACCTTGATTGCAGGCTTCGCGCTGATCCTCTTCTGGGTGATTTTCGAGCCGGCGATCGCGCGTTGGCTTCTGATCTCTTGGCTGCCGGCCGAACAGCAGGCGCTGCCGGAAGCGCAGCTCAACCTCGTCGTCACCAACATCATGAACCAGCTCTCCAGCGGCATCTCTACCGGTGCTCTGTCGCCGGGTGAGCTGGAAGCCGGAGAGCGCTACGCCAGTTTCCGCGGTGCGGCCCGCTGGCTTCTGGTCATCGCCGGCGTCGCCGTCGCACTGGCCGCAGCCTGGCTCAGCCTGCGCCGCCTCTCCTCCGGCTTTCGGGCCCGCAACAAGGTGGAGTTGATCGTTCGCATCGCCATGATCGTGGCCTCGACGATCGCCATCCTGACCACGTTCGGCATCGTTTTCTCGCTGCTGTTTGAGGCCTTGCGCTTCTTCGCCCGCGTACCCTTCTTCGATTTCCTCTTCGGCATGAGCTGGAGCCCGCAGACGGCAATCCGCGCCGATCAGGTCGGCTCTTCGGGCGAGTTCGGTGCCATCCCGCTGATCGCCGGCACGCTGCTAATTACCGTCATCGCGATGATGGTTGCGGTTCCAATCGGCCTGTTCTCGGCGATCTACATGTCCGAGTATGCCGGCCCGAAGATGCGTGCCTTCGCCAAGCCGGTCCTGGAGATTCTGGCCGGCATCCCGACTGTGGTCTACGGCTTCTTCGCAGCCCTGGTGATGGCGCCCTTTTTCCGAAACTTCGGCGAAAGCATCGGCCTTACCGTCTCGTCCGAATCGGCTCTGGCGGCCGGCATCGTAATGGGCATCATGATCATCCCCTTCGTTTCGTCGCTGTCGGACGATGTGATGAATTCGGTACCGCAGACGCTACGCGACGGCTCCTTCGCATTGGGTGCGACCAAGTCAGAGACCATCAAGCAGGTGGTGCTGCCGGCCGCCCTACCGGGCATTGTCGGTGCAGTCCTGCTGGCGGTCAGCCGCGCCATCGGCGAGACCATGATCGTGGTTATGGCAGCCGGCCTGACGGCCAATCTGACTGCCAATCCCCTGGAAGCGGTCACGACCATCACGGTGCAGATCGCAACCCTGCTGGTCGGAGACCAGGAGTTCGAGAGCGCGAAGACGCTGTCGGCCTTCGCCTTGGGCCTTTTGCTCTTCACCGTCACCTTGGCACTCAACTTCTTCGCCCTGCGCATCGTCTCCAAATACCGAGAGAAGTATGACTGATCGAGTTCTCCCCCCCGGTCTGGTCCACGGCGGTTCCGTCAAGCCCGATCTCTCGGCTGCACGGATCCGAAAGCGCCACCGCGCCGAAGCACGCTTCAGAGCCTATGGACTCTTTGCAATCTTTTTGGCCATCGCCTTCTTGGTGGTCTTCCTGGGCACCATCGTGGTCCGCGGGATACCGGGCTTTTTCCAATCCTATGTGCTGCTGGATGTCACCGTGAGCGCGGAGAGCGTGGCACCGAACGGCGACCTCTCGCCAGAGAGCCTGCGCCGGGCCAACTATACCCCTCTGCTGCGCAACGCCCTGCTGGAGGAGTTTCCGGATGTGAGCGGCCGCAGCCAGCGACGTACACTGGCCAATCTGCTGTCGCCCATCGCGCGCTACAATCTGCAGGACGAGGTCGTGGCCGATCCGAAATTGGTCGGCAGCAGCGTCCAACATTGGTTTCTCCTCTCCGATGACGCCGACCGCCTCATCAAGGGCGAGACCAACAAGGAGATGCCGGAAGATCAGCGCCGCTTGACAGATCAGCAGGTGGCCTGGATCGAGGTGCTTGAGGCCGCGGGCAAGATCGAGACGCGCTTCGACTGGAACTTCTTTACCGACGGCAATTCCGCCGAGCCGGAGGCCGCAGGCTTGGGCTCTGCCATTGTCGGCTCGCTCTACACCATGCTGGTCATGCTCGTGCTCTGTGTCCCGGTCGGCGTCATGGCGGCAACCTATCTCGAAGAATTCGCGCCGAAGAACAAGCTGACGGACTTCATCGAAATCAACATCAACAACCTGGCGGCCGTTCCTTCCATCGTCTTTGGCCTACTGGGGCTTGCGGTCTTCCTCAGCTTCTTCGGCCTGCCAAGGTCGGCACCGCTGGTGGGCGGCATGGTGCTGGCGCTCATGACCCTACCGACGGTGATCATCACGACACGTGCCGCCTTAAAGGCCGTACCGCCCTCGATCCGACAGGGAGCGGTCGCACTCGGCGCCTCAAAGCTGCAAGCGGTTCTTCATCACGTGCTGCCGCTGGCGCTGCCCGGTATTTTGACCGGCACCATCATCGGCGTCGCCCAGGCGCTGGGCGAGACGGCGCCGCTCTTGATGATCGGAATGTTCGCCTTCGTGCAAGAAGCTCCCGGCGGTATTCTCGATACCGCCACAGTGATCCCGGTGCAGATCTATTCCTGGGCCGATCAGGCCGAGCGTGCCTACGAAGCCAAGACCTCCGCGGCCATCCTGGTGCTGTTGGTCTTCCTCATATTCATGAACGCCATGGCGGTTCTGCTGCGGCGACGTTTCGAGCGACGGTGGTGATGACCAGAGACATGAGCAAAGCCGACTTCCTGGAGCCCGTTTCCGAAGCCCTGTCCGGGGCGGGCCCCACGCCGAAAGCGACGATCGAGAACAAGATGACGGCGCGCGACTGCAACGTCTACTACGGCGAGGCCCATGCCCTGAAGCATGTCGATCTGGACATACCGGCGCGCCAGGTCATGTCGCTGATCGGACCGTCGGGCTGTGGCAAGTCGACCTTTTTGCGTTGCCTCAACCGCATGAACGACGTGATCGACGGCTGTAAGGTCACCGGCGACCTTAGGCTCGACAGCGAGGACATCTACGATCCCAAACTGGATGTGGTGCAGCTTCGCGCTCGGGTCGGCATGGTGTTTCAGAAACCCAATCCCTTCCCCAAGTCGATCTTCGACAACATCGCCTATGGGCCACGCATTCACGGCATCGGGGCCAAGAACTCCATGCTGGAAGAGGTGGTGACCACCAGTCTGCAGCGCGCCGGCCTCTGGGAAGAGGTCAAGGATCGTCTGCATGAGCCCGGTACCGGTCTTTCCGGCGGCCAGCAGCAGCGCCTCTGCATCGCGCGTGCGATCGCGGTCAGCCCGGAAGTGATCCTGATGGACGAGCCCTGCTCGGCGTTGGATCCCATTGCCACGGCCAAGGTCGAAGAGCTGATCGACGATCTGCGGCGCAACTTCACCATCGTGATCGTGACCCACTCCATGCAGCAGGCCGCCCGGGTTTCCCAGCGCACCGCCTTCTTCCACTTGGGATCCCTGGTGGAGACCTCGGACACCGAAGAGATCTTTACCAATCCAAGGGACGAGCGCACGCAGGGCTACATTACGGGCCGTTATGGTTAAGATGTCCCCTCATTGGGATGAGATGAAGGGATATGCGGCCATGACGGCAGCAAGCGGCGATCATATCGTAAAGTCTTTCGACGAGAGTCTGGAGGCCTTGCGCCAAACCGTGGTGCGCATGGGCGGCATGACCGAGTCCCAGCTCGCCCGCGCCATACAGGCTATGCAGCGCCGCGATGCCAGCCTGGCTGCCGAGGTGGTGCGCGACGATGCCGACGTCGACCTGCTGGAGCAGGAGGTCAGCAATCAGGTGATTCGCTTGCTGGCCCTGCGCCAGCCCATGGCAAACGACCTGCGCGAGATCATTGCGGCGTTGAAGATTGCCAGCGATCTAGAACGCATCGGCGACTATGCCGCCAACATCGCCAAGCGTTGTATCGCGCTAACCCAACTTCCCAACATGCGCCCGGCCAGTGCCATCCCAAGATTGGCGCGCCTGGTGCAAGAGATCATCAAGGAAACCATCGACACCTACATCAGCCGCGATCCGGAGCGCGCGTTGGACGTCTGGCGCCGCGACGAAGAAGTCGACGAGGTCTATACCGGTTTGTTTCGCGAACTCCTTACCTACATGATGGAGGATCCGCGCAACATCACGCCCTGCACCCACCTGTTGTTCATCGCCAAGAACGTCGAGCGCATCGGCGACCACGCGACGAACATCGTCGAGGTGCTGCACTTCCAGGTGACCGGCAAGATGATCGTTGGTGGACGGCCGAAGGGCGACGCCTCGCCCTTCGAGGTGGCGCAGCCGGAGAAGGACGAGGACTAATCCATGGTCGCCAGCAAACCCTTGGTCATGGTGGTGGAGGACGAGGCAGCCCTCGTCACCCTGCTTCGCTATAACTTGGAGCGCGAAGGCTTTCGCGTGACCGAGGCGAGCGACGGCGAGGAAGCTTTGCTCCTGTGCAAAGAAGAACGCCCGGATATCATCCTGCTCGACTGGATGCTGCCGCACATCTCGGGCTTGGAGGTTTGTCGCCGTCTGCGCCGCGCGCAGGAAACCCGCGAGGTGCCGATCATTCTGCTGACCGCGCGCGGCGAGGAGAGCGACAAGGTGCGCGGCCTTGATTCCGGCGCCGACGACTATGTGACCAAGCCCTTCTCGCCGGCCGAACTCATCAGCCGGCTGCGCGCGGTACTGCGCCGTGCCCGCCCTGCCATGGCCACGGAGATGCTGCAGTTCGAGGATCTTGCGATGGATCTTGCCGCCCATCGCGTGAAGCGCGGCGAGCGCGAAGTGCGCCTGGGGCCGACCGAGTTCCGTCTGCTGCGCTATCTTCTGGAGCATCCCGGCCGTGTCTTCAGCCGCGAGCAGCTGCTGGATGCCGTTTGGGGACGCGATGTCTATGTCGAGCCGCGCACCGTCGATGTGCATGTACGCCGGCTGCGCAAGGCACTGAACGGCAAGGAAGAGCGCGACCTCATTAGAACCGTGCGCTCGGCCGGCTATGCTCTAGACCGGGACGCCGTCGCCGTCGCCTGACGCAATCTCGAACTCGATCTGCAGCAGGCCGGGTTCCTCAATCGCAGGACTGATCCGGCAACCGAAGGTCTGCGCCAGACGCCGCATTGGGGCATTGTCCTCTGCCATCAGGGCGCGGATCCGACGGTAGCTCTGGCGAGCGGCCCAGAGCGTGAGCCGCGCCAGCAGCACCCGAGCGACGCCGCGACGCCGCCACTCGGGCAGCACGACAATGGCCATTTCCGCCGTCTCCCCATCATCCAGCGGAGCCAAGCGGGCGATCCCGACGCCGGTGGGCGGCACACGAGAGAGGTCGAAGAGGGTCAACGCCATCTCGCGCTCGTAGTCCAGCCGACAGAGCCGCTGGGCCATCTCATCGGAGAGTTTGGAGAGGCCGCTCAGAAAGCGGTAGCGGCGATCCTCGAGAGAAAGCTTGGCAAAGCCCTGCTGAACCGCCGGCCAGTCGTCCGGCTGGACCGGGCGCATCAGGAAAGCGCCGCCATCCGGCAAGGTCAACTGCTCGACAAGTTCGTGGGGATAAGCAGCCATCGCCTTAGCCTTCGCCGACGGCCTGGGCGCTCGCACCCGATCCCTCGGCTTCGCGCTCGACCTCCAGCGATATCCCCAATGCACGGGCAACGGAGATGAAGAGCCGATCGGTCTCCGCCTCGCTGTCGCGCCGCAGCCGCTCTGCTTCTGCCTCATCCAGCGTCCGCCAGGCGCGGCGCCTTACCGTCTCCACGGTCATCTGCCGCAAGCGAGAGAAGACCGCTTCGCGGCTGGCATTGCCGTGCAGATAGGCCACCATCAGGGCCGCCACGGTGCTTTCCAGAGCCGCAAATTGGGCGCGGCTTGGCCAATGCGGGGCGACTTCGCCGGACTCCGGCAAGGGTCTTCCAGCCGCCTCGGTCATCTCCACCACCAGTGCGGCGGCCTGCTCCATCGCTCTGCGCTCGAGCGAACCCTCGGCCTCGCCCTCAACCCGCTCCATCAGGTCTTCGGAGAGAATGGTCGCGATTTGGTTAAGACCGCCGCGCGTCGCCAAGCCGTTGCTGGCTAGGACGAAGAGCGCAATCGACAGCGTCTTGCGCAAGGCCAACACCTCCGCCTCTAGACCGATCAGCTTTTCTTCCAAACGCGAGTCCGACATCGATCTCCAGAATCTCCCAAGGCCCTTTAGTGCTCTTCCCCGACAGCGGCAGCAACGATCGAAACCTAGAACAAGGGTCTAAGCAAAGCTCTGTCAAGGCTGGCACTGCGCTTCGGCCTCGTCGGCCAGAAAGGCATAGAGGCGTTTGGCGTTGTCGCGAAGCGGCTTTCGCTCGCTGTACAGCAACCAAAAGGCTGCGCTGCTCTCCAGCCGATGCGGTCCGACCGGAACGAGGTCTCCGGCCGTGAGGTGCGACTGCAGGAGAGTCAGGCTTCCAAGCGCAATACCCTTGCCACGAAGGGCTACTCCGATCGATTGGTTGTAGCTGCGACAGGTCACCTGCGGCCAGGACAGCAGGCCGCTACAGCCTAGCCTCTTCGCCCAACCGTCCCAATTCACCCAGTCCGGAGCCACCCGCGCATAGCTCAAGAGGGTTGGACGATCCGGGCCGGAGACGTCGGTGAGAGGCCGCTCTTGCGTGAGGCCATAGCGTTCGGCCAAGGAAGGCGCGGCGAGCGGGGCCAGGACCTCCGCCAGAAGCGCCCGGCCCTGCCAGCCAGCCGGCATTGCCTCGCCGCGATAGAGCACCAGGTCATGTTCGGCACGCAAGAGGTCGCCGCTGCGGTCCGTCGTGACCAAATTGATCGGACCGGACTCCGCCTCCAAGCCGAAGCTCTGCAGGCGAGGCATCAACCAAAACATGGCAATAGAGTTCCTGGCGGCCAGGCGGACGACATCCTGCTCGAAGTCGGACAGGACCGCCAGCGCGCCTTCCATGTAGTCCAGCGCCATGGCCGTTGCCTGCTGCAAGTGCCGCCCCTCTTCGGTCAGGGTCAAGCGCCGTCCAGATCGAAAGAATAGCTGGCGATCCAGCCAGTCTTCCAACTGCTGGATGCGCTTACTGACGGCGGCTTGGGTCACATAGAGTTCGCCGGCAGCCTTGGTGAAGCTACCGCAGCGAGCTGCCGCCTCGAAAAAGACCAGGCTGTCCAATGGCGGCAGGCGACGGCGCAAGGAATCCATAACCTTGAGTTATCACTATTCAGGAGATTTATCACGCTTATCGTTCGTTTTCTTATGCCACATAAGGGAGATGACAAAGACCGAAGCTGCTTTTGATAACTCTCAGGAGGGGAAAATCATGACCGTACTGGATTGGCACGCGGAACGCGGCGGCCTCTGTACGCTCTCCCTTATGGAGGCGGCACCCGAGAGCCAAGGGATCGACTTGAGAGCGGTTCGTCTCTATAGGCGAGACCGCCTGCGTGCCGAGATGGCCAAGCAGGGCCTCGACGCCCTGATCCTCTCGGACCCGATCAACATCCGCTATGCCAGCGGTACGCGGAACATGCAGGTCTTCTCGATGCGCAACGCGCCTGCGCGCTATCTCCTATTGACCGCAGAACGGGCGATCCTCTTCGAGTTCGCCGGCTGCCTACACCTGGCCCAGGGCTTCGAAACTCTAGACGAGGTTCGCCCGGCCGTCACAGCCAGCTTCGTCGCCGCAGGTCATGAGACTGCCGCGCGGGAGAAACGCTGGGCGGCAGAGATGGCCGATCTCGTATGCGAACTGACAGGCAAGGGGGCAACCTTGGGCCTGGAACGCCTCAACGCCGGCGCTGCCCTGGCTCTCAAGGCCGAAGGTTTGCGGATCGTCGATGCGCAAGCGCCGGTCGAACGCGCGCGCGCCATCAAGTCCGGCGAGGAGATCAAGTGCGTCCTTGCCTCGCTAAGGGCCACGGAATGCGCGGTCGACGCGCTGCGAGCGGCCCTCCGCCCCGGCATCACAGAGAACGAGCTCTGGGCCGAACTGCACCGCTCCATCATCGCCCAGAACGGTGACTACTGCGAGACACGCCTCCTCAACAGCGGCCCGCGTTCCAACCCTTGGTTCCAAGAGTCTTCCGCCCGAGGGATCGAAGAGAACGAGCTGGTCGCACTGGATACCGACATTGTCGGCTGTCACGGCTACTGTTCGGACTTCTCTCGCACCTTCCACACCGGTCCGGATCGGCCCACGGACGCGCAGCGTATGCTCTATCGCGTGGCTCACGAACAGGTGCACCACAACATGTCCATCCTGAAACCCGGCTTGAGTTTTCGCGACTATGCCGAGCAGGCCTGGAGCATTCCCCAGCGCTATCACGCCAACCGCTACTATGTCTCGGCCCACGGTGTCGGCATGACCGGCGAGTACCCCTATCTCTATCATCGCGCCGACTTCCCGGACGCCGGCTATGACGGTGAGATCGAACCCGGCATGACCCTTTGCGTGGAGAGCTACATCGGCGAGGAAGGCGGCTCGGAAGGCGTCAAGCTGGAGCAACAGGTGTTGATCACCGAAGACGGGGTCGAGCTGCTCTCGCAGTATCCCTTCGAGGAGGCTCTTATGAACTGATGGGGGTCAAGGACGACCTCTAAAGCACCTGCCTTCGACAATCCGACCTCCGCCTTCCGCTCTGCTTCCTGAGGAGACAGAGCAGGTCGGGTTCAGACCATCCTGTTAGGCCGCCAGCTTGTGTTTTAGGTTAGCAGTAAAGGGTGGACCCGCTATTCGGGGCGAACCTTTTCTCCCAACCCATGCGAGCAAGCGAGACATCCTTCATGGCAGTTTTTCCGCTTCCCACGACAGGCACTGGGCAGGGTTTCGAGGCGCGCGGACGGATCTCGCCCTTCTTCGACTGCGCCAACGCCGCTGGCGCGCGCGCCTACAAGCGCCATTTGAACAGCTACATGCCCTGGGCCTATGGCGAGGGCGCCGAGGAGCAGTATCAAGCGCTACACAGCGCCGCCACCTTGGCCGATGTCCACTCCCTCCATGTCATTCAGATCAAGGGAGCAGATGCTCTCGCCTTCGCCGATCGCCTGGTCACCCGGGACATCTCGAAGATGCAGCCCGGGCGCAGCTCTTATGTCTTCCTCTGTGACGAGGAAGGTATGGTGCTGGCTGATCCGGTCATGTTGCTGCTGGACGCTGAGACCATCTGGATGACGGTCGGCACGGTGGCGTTGGAACTCTGGGTGCGCGGGGCTGCGCTGTTTGCCGGCTACGATGTCCAGACGACTTGCGTGCCTGCACCCTCGGTGCAGCTTGCCGGACCCAAGGCGCGCCAGATCCTACAGCCGCTGATCGATGTCGATCTGGCCGAACTCAGGCCATTCCGCTGCGTCCGCGCCCAATTGGAGGGTATGGAAGTGGTCATCTCGACCACCGGCTACAGCGGTGAGATATCCTACGAGATCTATCTGATCGGTGCCGAACCCTATCCACACGGCCGCGAACTGGGCAACCGCTTTTGGTCTGCGATCCGCGACCGCGGGGCACCTTTAGGCTTAAAGGAATCACCCGTTCAATACGATCGCGCCCGCGAGGCCGGAATGATTACGATCAGCCATACCGAGGGGGACAGGATCAACGCGTTGGAGTTCTGGCGCGAGAGCATCGTGGACTTCTCGGGCGGTGACTTCATCGGTAAGACAGCGCTGCAGCGCATCAAAGCCGCAGGCGGCCCGTCCCGGAGAATGGTCGGCTTCGTCGCCACGGACCCCGCCGCCCGCTTCGTCAACGGCGAGTGGGACATGGATATCTATCTGGGCGACGCGGCGGTCGGAACCACGCGTCGGGCCGCCTTCTCCCGACATCTGGGTCGCGCGATCGCGGTTGGTTTCATCGCCCGCGAACATGCGGTCCCCGGCAAGCGCTTCACCTTCCCCCATGCCGGCGGGGTCGACGAAGTCGAACTGATCCAGCTACCCTTCGTCACCTCCAAGGATGGCTGACGGCCAAGGCGCGCTGCGCCAACCGGCGTTACAGCACGTTTTTCATATCCGAGGAGAAGGTCGGGAAAGCGAAGAGCTGTTCTTTCAGTTGGTTGGCGGTGATGCCATAGCGCATGGCCATGGCGAAAAGATGGATCAGCTCCTCGCCCTGATGTCCGACCAGGTGGGCGCCCAGGATGCGGCCGCTTCCCTCCTCCACCAGGGTCTTGGCAAAGGCGACGCTCTCGGCATAGCTCTTGCCGGAGAACCAGCCGCGCATGTCGGTCTTGGAGACCGTGACGGACAAGCCTTGCGCTTCTGCTTCCGCTTCGGTCAGGCCGACAGAGGCCATCGCCGGAACGGTGTAGACGCAGTTCGGCAAGGCGGTGTAGTCGGGCTCGATCCCCCGACCCTCGACGATGCTGCGCCCAACGGTCTGTCCCTCATAAGTGGCGATCGGGGAGAGCTGTGCCGTGCCGCTGACGGCATCGCCGCAGACCCAGACGGCCGGGTTCGAGGTAGAGCGCAGGCAGGAGTCGAGAGAGATCCTCAGCCCCTCGTGGGCGACCTCACCGGCATCGAGGTCCAGGTCGGCGACATTGGGGATGCGGCCAGCACCGTTCACCACGCGATCGGCCAACAGGGACTGAGTCTCGCCTTCGTGCTCGAACTCGACCTTCAGCTTGCCGCCCTCGTTTGAAAGCGACTTAACGGCAACCCCGGTCTTGATCGCGATCCCGATCCGCTCGCTCTCGGCCTGGATTGCCGCAACGGCGTCCTGGTCGGCGCGCGGCAGCAGGCTCGGCAAGGCCTCCAGGATCGTCACCTCGGTGCCGGCGCGGGCATAGACATGGCTGAACTCCATGGCGATCACACCGCCGCCGATGAAGATCACACTGCCCGGCTGTTCGCGCTCGGACAGCACCTCGTCGGAGGTGATCATGAGCTCGGCCCCGGGGATCGGCAGCGGCCGCGGCGTGGAACCGGTGGCAATGACGATAGCCTCGGCCTCCAGAACCTCGTCGCCCACCTGAACCTGCTTCGGGCCGACGAAGCGAGCCCGTCCGCGGAAGACCGACCCGCGTTTGGCGGCCAGCTCGGCCATGGCGTCGGGGATGAAATCGACCATTGCCTTCTCGCGGTCGATCAGCTTGCCCCAATCCAGACTGGCCGCACCCAGCGAGATTCCGTGCACGGGCGCGCGCTCGATTTCGTCCAGTGCATGCGCTGCTGCCACCAGCACCTTCTTCGGCGTACAGCCGCGGTTCGGACAAGTGCCGCCGAAATCCCAGGACTCGACGAAGGCCAGGCTCTTGCCGGCCTGGCCGGCTGTGGCGGAGACCCCGAAACCGGCATTGCCGCCGCCGATAATGACGATATCGAATTGCTGAGCCATGACCAGTCATCTCCCCTTTGGATCACGCGATCCCCTAGCTTGCCGGTCCCGGCCCCGAATGCCAACGGCGCCGGATCAAGATTGGCGGACAAAGAAAAGCGGGGGCGGCCTCGAGAGAGACCGCCCCCTGAGTAAGGGAAGTACTGAACTGGGTTGGACCGACTAAGCCGAAGACATAGATCCTATGGCCCCGTGGGAGCTATATGCCGGACAAACCCATGGCAACGCTCGGATCATGGCAAGCCGCCCCGAGGGCCACATTGCGATAGATCAATTGCCGGAATCTTTTTTAACGGGTTAAGGAAATCGTAGGCCAATGCGGCATACGGCCAGGATCCCAATCCAATCCAGAAAAGGTCGGCTGCGACGAAAACAGCGCGTCAGTCGGCAAGTCCGCGCAGGCTGCCTGAGAGTGCGGCCTCATAGAGGCGTGCGGCGCCCTCACGGTCCAGGGGTCTCGGGTTGCTGGGCGCCGTGGGATCGGTGACCGAAAGCTCGATCACCCGTTCCACCTGGCGGACGCGATCGCCGATCAATTCGGCCAGGGTGTGCTCGATGCCCAAGGCACTGCGCGTTGCCATCATCCAGTCGAAGAAACCCTCGTAGGTCGGCGGCAATTCGAGGAAAGCGGCCAGACGGGCCAGCTTGTCCTCGATCTGGTGGCGGTTGAAGGCCAGCACATAGGGCATCATGACGGCGTTGGTGCGGCCGTGGTGCGTGTCGAAGAGAGCGCCGACAGCATGCGAGAGGGAGTGGATGGCGCCCAGACCCTTCTGAAAGGCCACGGCCCCCATACTGGCGGCGATCAGCATCTGGCCACGCGCGTCGAGATCGCTGCCGTCGGCGACCGCGCGCGGCAGGTTGGCCTTGACCAAGCGCATGCCCTCGACGGCGATGCCTTCGCTCATGGGATGGAAGCTGTGGGCCGAATAGGCCTCCAGGCAGTGCGCCAGAGCATCGAAGCCGGTCGCCGCCGTGAGGCCCGGCGGCAGCCCGACGCTCAGCTCCGGGTCCTCGATCACCACGCCGGGCAGCATCTGGGGATGGAAGATGATCTTCTTGAAGCCGCGGGCCGCATCGCCGATGACGCCGGCGCGCCCGACTTCCGATCCGGTGCCGGCCGTGGTCGGGATGGCGATGATCGGAGCGATGCCTTCGGTCTCCGCATCTTTCCAATTGTCGCCGATATCCTCGAAGTGCCAGACCGGCAAGCTCTGCGGTGCCATGAAGGCGATGGTCTTGCCGCAGTCCATGGCGCTGCCGCCGCCAACGCAGATGACGCCGTCGTGCCCGCCTGCGCGGAAGACCGCGAGGCCGGCCTCCAGGTTCTCGACCAAGGGGTTGGGCTTGATGTCGGCGAAGAGGGCGTTGGTCAGGCCGGCCTCCTCCAGGAGACCGCGCAATTCGGAAACGAAGGGCAGATCCTTCAGGCCCGGATCGGTGACCACCAGCGGTCGCTTCATCCCCAAGGCGGCGGCTTCGCCGGCGAGCGCGCTGCGGCAGCCGGCCCCGAAGAGAATGCGTGTCGGGTAGCTCCAGGTGATCATCTTTGCTTTTCTCCTTATCAATCCGACGTCATGGATCAATCCGATTTCATGGCGCGCAGCAGCCACAGCAGGCCGGCCGATCCCAACCCGGCGAGCAGCAACCCCAAGACGGCGCCCCAGATCATTCCGCTCTCGCCCGCCACATAATGGCCGATGCCCAGTCCGATCAAGGGTAGAAACAGCAGGACAAGACATCCAGGAGCCAGCATGGTGCCTCCAGCAAAGAAGCGCAGCGAACGACGAGGTCAGGACTCTAGACCGAGGCTGCGCGGACCGCAATCATACCAATTCGGGACCTATTCTGGAATTGGTCGTGAGCTCCGGATGCAGGTTCAGCGTCCCTTCGCCACCCAAGAAGTCGCATTTTCGATGGATTTTCGTCCAGTTTCTCGCTAGACTCCTACGAGAACATCGTTGAAGTGCTGATGGCCGACAAGAGCAAAGCCGAACGGCGTAAGACCAATTCTGTACCAAATAGCACCAAGGAGAGGGAAATGGGCAAGCGAGTTGCCATCATCGGAGCGGGCCCCTCGGGCACCGCCGCCTTGCGCGCCTTCCAGTCGGCCGCAGCCAAGGGCGCAGAGATCCCGGAGATCGTCTGCTACGAGAAGCAGGACGACTGGGGCGGGCTCTGGAACTACACCTGGCGCACCGGCCTGGACGAGTATGGCGAGCCGGTGCACTGCTCCATGTACCGCTACCTCTGGTCCAACGGCCCCAAGGAGGGCCTGGAGTTCGCCGACTACACCTTCGAGGAGCACTTCGGCAAGCCGATCGCCTCCTACCCCCCGCGCGAGGTCTTGCGCGACTACATCGTCGGCCGCTTGGAGAAGGCCGGCGTGCGCCAATGGTGCCGCTTCCGCCACCCGGTGCGCTGGGTCACCTACAACGAGGAAAGCGGGCTCTTCACCGTGACCGCCCACGACCTCAAGGCCGACCGCATGTACGACGAGGATTACGACCACGTCATCTGCGCCTCGGGTCACTTCTCCACGCCGAACGTGCCCAGCTTCGAGGGCCTTGCCAACTTCAACGGCAGGGTGCTGCACGCCCACGACTTCCGCGACGCCTTGGAGTTCAAGGACAAGGACATCCTGATCGTCGGCACCAGCTACTCGGCCGAGGACATCGGCTCGCAGTGCTGGAAATACGGTTGCAAGTCGGTCACCGTCAGCCACCGCACCGCCCCCATGGGCTACAACTGGCCGGACAATTGGAAAGAGGTGCCGCTGTTGACCAAGGTCGACAAGAACACCTGTCACTTCAAGGACGGCACCACGGCAGACGTCGATGCCATCATCCTCTGCACCGGCTACATCCACCACTTCCCCTTCTTGCCAGAGGACCTGAGGCTGAAGACCGCGAACCGTCTGGCCACCGCCGACCTCTACAAGGGCGTGGTCTGGGTGAACAATCCCAAGTTCTTCTTCTTGGGCATGCAGGACCAGTGGTTCACCTTCAACATGTTCGATGCTCAGGCCTGGTGGGTGCGCGACGCCATTCTGGGCCGCATCGCGGTCCCCACCGACAAGAAGACCCTGATCGCCGACGTCGAGAAGCGCGTCGCTGCGGAGGATGCAGGCGAGAGCGACTACGACGCCATCCGCTATCAGGGCGACTATACTCAAGAGCTGATCGACGAGACCGACTATCCCAGCTTCGACGTCGACGGCGCGTGCGAGGCCTTCTTCCAATGGAAGAAGCACAAGAAGCAGGACATCATGCGCTTCCGCGACAACGGCTATGCCTCGGTCATGACCGGCACCATGGCGCCCAAGCACCACACCTCGTGGATCGAGTGCCTGGACGACAGCATGAAAGACTACCTCAGGACGTGAGGCAGCGCGTCGGGAGGGGGCAGGGTCGGGAGGGGACAGGCCAAACCCCTCCCGAGCAGTCTTGACCGCCCCAAAGGCGGGTCACCCGACGACTTGGATGGAGGACCGCCCGCGGCAAGCCGGCGAGGTCGAGACTGATCCTTCGATCAGGTCACGAAACCATAAAGCCATGCCTCGACATCGCCAGACCAATTTATACCAATGTAACCGATACGCTCAGTTTTTCATACCAATTCAATACCAATTTAACGGAACGTCGTTGAAGCCCACTCGCCTTTCACGTTAAGCTGCCTCTTGCGTAAATGAAGAATGCCGCCGGGGCTGCTGCGATCGCTGAGCGGCCCGACGGAAAACGGCGGAGGACCCGGGGAGCAATCGATTGGCGCCGTGATTTCGGCCCCAGGGGTAAGCGATCGAGCGGCGCCGCCAGAGGGAGACCTCAAGAGGGAGAACTAACGAAAAGCCATGTCTATCGATCTCATCAAAAAGCGGCTCAGCCGCAGACGCTTCATGCAAACCAGTGCCGCAGGCGCAGCGCTCGCCGGCACCGGCCTCTCCTTTTCGCAAGCGGCCTTGGCCGAGGGCGAGACCATCAAGATCGGCTTCCTGGCCCCCCTGACCGGCGACGTCGCCGCCTGGGGCGCGCCCGGCCTCTACGGCTGTCAGATCTGGGCCGAGCGGGTGAACGGCGCCGGCGGCGTCACCATCGGCGGCAAGCAGCACATGATCGAGTTCGTGCCCTTCGACAACGAATACTCCGCCGCCAAGGCCCGCACCGGCGCGCAGAAGCTGATCGAAGACGACGGCGTGAAATTCATCATGATGCTGGGCGGCGATACCATGCCGCCGGTCGTCGATATCTCCAACCGCACCGGCATGCTGGTCTCCACCCTGCTGCCGTCGGACCTGACGCCGGAGACGCCCTTCCTGATCGCGCCGGCCGAGGTGCACCCCATCTACAACGTGACCGGCGTCGAGTGGCTGGGCGAGAACCGCCCCGACCTGAAGCGCGCCGTCATCTGTGCGCAGGACGACGCTCTGGGCCGGCCCTCGGTCGCCACATACCTGGCCGCCTTCGAGGCCGCCGGCATCGAGATGGCCGAAGAGCCGCTTTTCTTCGACATCTCCACCACCGACTTCGCACCGGTGATGACCCGCCTGATGGCCTCCAACCCCGACATCATCTGCCTGGACACGGCTTACACCGACTATGTCCACCCGCTCTGCGAGCAGGCCTTCCTGCAAGGCTTCAAGGGGCAGATCATCTCCTGCACCATGGATTTCTACGATCAGGTCATCGACAAGACCTCCAAGGAGTTCATGGAGGGCGTGATCTTCCAGTTCCCCGACTTCGACGACCCCAAGCTGAACGAGCCGCAGATCAACTTCCAGGACCCCGGCGGCTTCTATGCCGAGTACAACGAGCGCTTCCCCGGCGAGTGGGGCGCGGTCTCTTGGGAGTACGCCTCCATCATGGACCTCTGGAAGGCCGCCGCCGAAAGCGCGGATTCGGCCGAGCCGGAAGCAGTCCTGGCCGCCATGAAGGGCACCGGCACCGGCCCGCAGTGCTTCGGCGAAGCCCGCTGGTGGGGCAAGGAGCTCTTCGGCATCGACAACGCGCTGGTCGGCAACTGGCCGGTCGTGGTGATCGAAGACGGCAAGGCCAAGATCGCCGAGTACCGCTCCATCCCCGCGTGGTGGGACAAGCACAAGGACCTCATGATCAAGCACATGGAGGCCATGGGCGAGATGTACTACCAGCGCATCTAGGCGGCCTCGCCCCCTACCCCCAAAGGGCGCACGAACGTCATCCTCCGGCTTGAGCGGAGGATCGCTCTGCCTTCGCCGGATCGGCGGGTAGAGGGGCACCCGGTGGGGGACTGACCGGAAAAAGAAAAAAGGGGGGAGGTGCGACCTCCCCCTTCGACCCCCTCTTTGAGTAGCCGAACGCCATGGAGCTGGTTCTTCAAACCCTTGCCAATGCGGCCTACGCGGCCAGCTATCTCTCGCTGGTCGCCGTCGGGCTGGTGCTGATTTTCGGCGTTATGGGCATCATCAACTTTGCCCACGGCGAACTCTACATGCTAGGCGCCTACGCCACCTTCTACTTCTACTCCGAACAGCAGATGAGCTTTCTGGTCGCCGTGGCGCTGGGGCTGGTGCTGGTCGGCGCCTTTGGGCTCGTGATCGAGCGTGGGTTGTTTCGGCCGCTGAGAGACAATCCGCTGGGCGGGCTCATCGTCTCCATCGGGCTGCTGCTCTGCCTTCAGGCCGCCGCCACCCTGGAATTCGGCACCAAGAAGAAACCCGTGCCGCCGCCAACGCAGGAGATTCTGACCCTGCTGCCCGGCGTCTCCCTGCCGATGACCCGCGTCTATGTCATCCTGGTCGCCGTCGGCCTCTTGAGCGCCCTCTGGCTCTTCCTGAAGCGCAGCAAGTTCGGCTGGGCCTTGCGCGCCTGCGCCCAGGACCCAGAGGCCGCCGCCCTGCAGGGCATCTCCATGAACCAGACCGCCAGGCTCGCCATGTTCATCGGCGCCGGCATGGCCGGTGTGGCCGGCGCGCTGACCGCACCCCTGGTCGAGCCCGAGCCGCACATGGGCCACGGCATCATCGTGGCTGCCTTCATCATCATCATCGTCGGCGGCATCGGCTCCCTGGGCGGCGCCGTCATCGCCGCCGTGCTCTACGCACTCGTAAAAACCTTCGTCACCACCTATTGGGACGGCGTCATGGCCGACATCGTCGGCCTCTCCCTCATGCTTCTGGTCCTGGTGGTGAAGCCCACCGGCCTCTTCGGCGTGAAGGACCGCGCCTGATGGGAACCAAGGTTCTTTTCTGGGTCTTGGCCGCAGCCCTGCTGCTGGCCCTGCCGCACCTGGCGACCTCGGCCGAGCAGCGCGAGCTTGCCGTCTTCCTGCTGATCAACGCGCTCCTGGTCTGCAGCTACCGCCTGCTCACCCTGACCGGCGAGTGGTCCTTGGCCCACGTCGTGATGATGGGGGTCGGCGCCTACGCCAGCGCGCTTTACGCCAAGCGCCTGGGCCTCCCCGTCCCCCTCGCCATCCCCTTCGGCGCGCTCACCGCCGGCCTGGTCGCCTACATCCTCTCTTTCCCGCTGTTCCGCATGAAGGGCTTCTACTTCCTGATCGGCTCCTTCGCCGCGGGCGAGGTCATCCGCCTGACCTGGCGCCTCTCCGATCTCCGCTCCCTCTTCGGCGGCCCGAAGGGCATCCGCTCGATCCCCGGCTGGGAGGACTGGAGCCTCTTCGGCTACAAGATCGCCTGGTGGTCGGCGGTCAACTACTATTACCTGGCTTTGGCCATCGTCTCCGTCTCGCTCTTCATCCTCTGGCGCATCGAAAAGTCCCGCTTCGGCCTCACCTTCCACGCGCTGCACTGGCAGGACAAGCTGGCCGAGAGCGTCGGCGTCAACGCTAGGGCCTACCGCACCACCGCGCTCGTCGCAGCCTCCGCCTTCGCCGGCCTGGCAGGCGGCCTCTACGTCCACTACCTCGGCACCGTCAGTCCCAACGCCTTCGAGGTCAGCCGCATGGTCGACGTCCTCGTCTGGGTCATCGTCGGCGGCACCGCGACTTTCTACGGGCCGTTGTTAGGATTGGTGGTGCTGACAATCGTGAACGAACTGGTGCTGCGGTCGCTGGGGGTGGATCAGGCTAGGCCGTTGTTCCTGGGTGGGATTTTGATCCTGGCGGTGCTGTTTTTGCCGAAGGGGCTGGAGAGTTTGGTGGAGCGGGTCAGGGGAGGGATGCAGAAATGAGCGACGACATGGTTACATAGAATGAAGTGAGTCGGTATAGACCTGACAATTGGTTGGTTGCCCGACCAGGTCCGGCAGCGGCCGTGCCGCCCTCGGTTGGGGTTACGATGTCATTACCAATGGACGTCCAATCCAACCAGAGGACACGACATGAGCAGCAAGGAGAAGGTGGCACGGCGCAAGCTATATCTGCTCGAATTCGCCAGGAGCTGGGCAACATCTCGAAGGCCTGCAAGATTATGGGCTACGCTCGCCAGCAGTTCTATGAGATCCGGCGCAACTTTCAGACTTATGGTGCAGAGGGGTTACTCGACCGTCTGCCAGGTGCCAAGGCCTCTCATCCCAATAGGGTTGCCAAGGAGATCGAAGACACGATCCTGGCGCGTGCCATGGATCACCCTCGCCACGGCTGCACACGGGTGGCCCAGGAGCTGGCGCTTCGCGGTGTGCAGGTTTCCTCCGGGGGCGTACGCAGCGTCTGGCAGCGCCACCAGCTGCTGCCCAAGCTTGAGCGCCAAGAGAAGGCGACAGCGGTTCGCAAGCTGGAGCTGCGCGAAGAGCAGATCAAGGCGCTGGAGCGCTTCAGCCTGGAATTCTGCGAACGCCACATTGAGGACCCAAACACTGGTGCTCTTGTCGCCGTCGAAACCTTCCTGGTGGGCAGCCTGAAGGGCGTCGGCCGGGTCTATCTGCAGTCGGCCATCGACTGCCATTCCCGCTATGCTTGGGGCCAGCTCTTCACCTCCAAGATGCCAGTGACGGCCGTCCACACCCCGAACAACGGAATGCTCCCAACCTTCGGAGAGTATGGCGCCACCATCGATGCAATCCTTTCCGACAATGGCCGAGAGTTCTGCGGTCGACCGGACCAGCACCCCTACGAGCTCTTCCGGCAGCTCGAGGGTATCGTGCACAATCGCACCAGGGTCGCCAGGCCGCAGTCTAATGACTACATTGAACCTTGCTTGACGAGCACATTCGCGTCGAAGGCCGGGCACGTGGTTTAAAACCGCCGAAGAGATGAAGGTCTCGCTAGATCGCTACCTGGAGAGCTACAGTACCAAACAACCACACCAGGGCTGCGGTGTGAATGGGAGAACGCTCCTCAAAGCCTTCCTCTCACTCAAGGAGAAGACCAAGAACACCAAACCTGAAGCCGAAACCATGATGGCAACCTGACAACGACCGATAGGTGACTCTGTCAGGCGATTATCGACTCTGTACAGGAGGTTGCAGCAGCAATGATTGATAAAGATATGGATTACGCTATGAAGCTTTGGGAAATCTCAGCGGAGAATGCGCGTCATTTTAACGAAATGGCAACTAAATCTCGTCAACTAGGATTGTCTCTCTCTGTAGCCATTTTTGGTCTGTCTGGAGCACTCTTAGTTAATTCAAACGATCAGCGGATGAATTTTGAGTTCCTAAATTATTCCTTGACATTACACCTTTCAACGTTTCTAATACTATTATCCGCGGGCTCAGTTTATATTGTTAAGACATTAGACATATATATTTATCATCGCATGCTAAGAGGTACTGTTGCATTTGGGGAAGATGTTGAGAATTACCTACAAGAGAATCTTATTGATTTTGAAAAATACATGATGCAATCCATATCTCATTTTAGCCGATTTTCCGATGCAAAGGTACAAAAGTGTGAAAAAACTCATAGATACGTATACTATGGAAGTAAAAAAGTTACTGCAAGTCAAAAACTTGAAAAATTCTATCTTCGTATAATAGTATCTATCTTATTGTCTGCATTATTTGTTGGTGTAACAACTACTGACGTAAAGAAAATAGAGATAACTGAGGAGCTGCAATTACATCAATTACGTCTTCAAACCGATCAATAGAAAAATCAGGTTGAAAATGAACATATTCATAAGTATCTTTTACCTTTTTACTACTCCAATGTGTAACACTTAGTAGTGTTTCGAAATTTTTTTTATCAAATAGGCTTCCATATGAGGCAAATATTGTAGTTGCATTGATTGATCTTGATGGAATAAGGTCGTTTCGCACACTGTCCCCTAGAGAATAAAATTCAGAATTGGGAAACAATTCTTTAGCACATTTAAAAGGATAAGTGGAAGGTTTACCATTCTTGACATCAAGAGCAATTGATGGTTGTATTGTTATGTTGTAGCCACCTGTGGACATATCTTCTTTTGCTAAGAGAGGTTTAGTTGAAATCATAGCATCAAACAAATTCGAGATCCCCAGTTGTCGCAGACGCCGGAATGCGTGATACTCAGGAGCATTTGTTAGAGCAACCAATGTGACGCCACTTAACTTAAGTTCATATAGTGACTCATAAACATTGGGGTAAAGACGTAAGCGCTTTGCACGGGTTCGCGAGAACGCAACGCGAGCCTTGTGGACTAACTTCCCCAAACTAACTTCATCCATACCATTTACGATTTCGAGTTTTTGAACTATAAATGCATACTCTATAGATTCAAATTGTCGGTACACCTTTGCAATCTGTTCGTAGATCATTTTCTCGGGCGCCGACGTTTCCCGTGAGAGAACATGCACCATTGCCCGAATAGATGGCGCTATACCATCAACGAAGTTGTATAGTGTATTATCTAGATCACAAATTAAAGTTACCTCCTTCATTGAGATGCGATAATCCTATCAGCGAAACTTTTTATCGACGATTGGTCAGTAGACTCAAAAACAAAATCATATAGTGACTTATAGACACTTTCATTCTCATCTAATTCCATTCTCTTTTCCTGAGTATCTTTCATTTCTGAACGATTTTCAATACGATCTACGCGAGTCTCTTTATCCGCATGGACCCACACACTAACACAACCATCAAGGATTGACTTTAATAGAAGACCAGTGTATGGTCTAACATTAAACACAAATTTTGAATCGCAATTTAGAGCTTTCATAATTGATTTTCTTGAGTATCCGTACCAATTCTCTCCAAAGCACATTGGCATTGAAACAACGTTTTCCTGAAATAGTTCAAAAAACTCCTCGCATGATACGTGAGAGATGTGTCTATCCATGTTGTCATCAATGTTTCGAGTTAGAAAAATGTCCGGCTGCAAAAAATTGTGTTTCTGGACTAGATATCTTTCCAGTGTAGTTTTTCCAGAACCAAGATGTCCCGATATTACTACATGCTTCATGAATCTCGACCTTAAATTCACCACCAAGTGCTGGGTAACACAAACCATCAACATGAAAGTTCGATCACTCAGCCTCGCATGATCGCGAAAAACTAACCTGCACGATCAATCTTTCTGAGATTGTTCCCTACCCTGCCGCTGTCGACATCCAAGCCGAATGTACTGCAACGCCTTCAACCTCGACATTACAACATCGCCGGTTCGAGCTACAAGAACCTTCTCCCCTCACGTCGTCGCCCCCGCCTTCGTAATCGTCAGGTTCCCCGCCCCATCCATCTCATACCTCTGCGTCGTCTTCGCAAACCGCCGGCCCTTCGATTTCGCCTCCCCGTCGAGGATGTACTGGTTCTCGATCACCCATTCGAAGGCGCCGGTCTTGTAGGGGCTGGGCAAGGTGTGGGCGGCGATGTGGTCGTTGGGGGCGTTTTTGGGGCCGGCCTCCATCACGTTCTTGTCGTTCACCAGGGCGAAATGCGTATTGGGCTTGTGGGCCAGCGTGGCGGCGGTGAAGCGGGAGAAATAGCCGCTGACGCTGGTGGCGGGGCCGGGTTCCTCCAGCCAGCGCATCGCGCCCAGGTTGACCGCGAGCGGGGCGAAGGTGACCTCGGTCAGCATGCAGGCGCCCCCGGCGCCGACCTGGGCGCTGTGGCTGCCGCTGTTCTTCATCGAGATCTTGTTGGGTGGGACCACGGTCAGTTTCTTGTTGGCGTCGGGCAGGCCGGAGACTTTTAGGGTGATGGTGGCGCTGGTTGCCGTGGTCACCGCTGGCGCGGTCCAGGCGAAGGTCGCGGAGCTGGCAGCCTTCTTGGCGCCCTTCTTGGTAGGGGAAGCGCCCTTGGCCGCGCCGCTGCTGGCGCTCCAGGTGCCGGGGGCGCTGCCGGTGAAGGTCACGCTCTCGCCGACGCCGACCTTGCTGCGGTCGGCCTTGGCGCCGGAGGGGGCTGCCTTCGCGGTCTTCGAGGTGATGGTGGGGGCGACGGCGGTGGGGCCCTTGTAGGCGCGCGGATCGCTCTCTTCACGCTCGGATGGCGCGACGCTGGGTTCGGAACCGGAGGTCTCTGTCTCGCTGCTGGTCGCGGTATCGCTCTCGCTCGGCGGCGCGCCGATGAAGAGGCCCTCTTCCTCGGCGTTGGTCGCGGTGGAGCCGCTGTAGGCACGCTGCTCGCGCGCCCCCGGGCTCGGGGGATCGAGGGGGATCTGGCTGAAGCCCTTCTGGCGAGGCAAGGGGCCGGCAGGTCCGCGCGCGGGAGCGGCCGGCCCTGCCTCGCGGCTGCTCGCCCCGAAACGCCTGGCCTGCGTCAGAGAGGACGCCGCCTTCGGCTCAGCCTTGGGTCTCTCGGCCAGTCGCTCCACGAGACTCCCTTCCGCGAACACGCACCGCGCAGCCGGCAGGCTACAGTGCGCAGCGACCTTGGGTCTTTACGACCGAAGGCACTAGGCAGTGTCGTTGCCGCGGCCTTACTTTTCAAGGCCGGGGGCACAAGCGCCAGAGCCCCAAGCGTCAGGTCATTCCTGCACGCACTCTCAGCCTTTCCATAGGGTCGTCCAGCCTGTAGACAATCTGCGCCTGATCGCGGCAGGACTCCTCCCACCCGCGCGGGCGCTTTTGGGCGAGACGGAGGCTGGATCGCGTGACGGTGCAGGAGGAAAAGGCAGGGCCGCCCCATGGGCCGCCCCGTGCGCCGCCACGAGGGCCACGCCGTAGGTTGCGTCTTGGGTTGCGTTTGGCGACCTGGATCGCGCTGGCGGTCTTGCTGGGTTATGTCGGCATCATCCTGGGGCCCTACCTGCGCTCCACCCTGGTGCGCGATGCGGCAGTGACCACCTGGATCCACCTCGCCACCGCACCGATCTACGGCGAGGTCGCGAGCAAGCTGCCGCGGCCCGGGGATCGCATCGGGGCCGCGGGCCAGATTGCCGAGATCGTGGACGAGAAGGCGGACAAGAGCCTGCTGGAGACGGCGCTGGCCCAGGTCGCGCGCGAGGAGGAGGTCTATGATTCGGCAGTCCAGTTGGTCGAGGCGCTGCAGGGGCTGAGAGCGGAGCGGATCGGCGAGTATGAGACCTATCGCGCCGTCATCCTGCGCGAGATCGACGCCAGGCTGAGCGGGGTCACGAACACGCTGGCGAAGGCCAGGGAGGAGCAGGTTCTGCTGGACCGCATCGCCGGCCGCAAGGAGCGGCTGGCCGAGACCGGGTCGGGCGCGCTCTCCGACTTCGACGAGGCCCGCGCGCAGGTGGCGGCCCTGGAGCGTCAGATCGAAAGCCTGATCGCCGAGGAGGCGGTGCTGGCGGCCCGGCGCCAGGCCTTGGACGCGGGCGCAATCCTGCTGCAAGACGGCAACGACCCGGAATGGGGCTCGCGCGCGCTGGACGATCTGGACCGCGCGCTGGCCGAGGCCGTCTTCGCCAGGCAGGAGGCCGAGGCCGATCTCACCGCGACCCTGATCACCGCCGAGGCTGAGGAAGAGGCCTATCTGCAGAGGCAAAGCGGCTTCGTCCGGGCGCCGGAGAACGCGATGCTGTGGAGCACGATCGTCGGCGAGGGTGCTGCTGTGGACATCGGCGCACCGGTCGCCACCTGGATCGACTGCACGCAGCTCTTGATCGACGTGCCGCTGTCGGACGCCATGATCGCATTGTTGCACCAGGGCGCGCCGGCAACGGTGATCCTAGAGGGCGAAACCCGGGTGCGCAGCGGCAGCGTGCTGCTGACCCGCGGCAGTGCGGCGACGATCCGCGGCGACGACCTGGCAGCTCTGGCCAAGGGCAGGAGCGAGGGGGTCGCCCAGGTCCTGCTGACCTTGGAGGCCGACCAGCAGGACTTCGCCGCCTGTCCCGTCGGCCAAGCCGCCTATGTCGACTTCCCGGAGATCGGCATCCTCGATGTGCTGCGCGTGCGGCTGCGGCTCTAGGCCGGCCGATGGCGAAACGCCCGATCACCGCGGCTCAGCGCCAGCGCGAGAACGCGATCTTCTATACCTTCCTGGCCGACGCGGCGCTGACGGCCATGATGGCCCTGGTCGCCGTGGCTTCGGGATCGCTCACCCTGATCGCCGAGATGCTTCGCATGGCCTTGATGCTGAGCTTGGAACTGCTGTCGCTGATCGCCATGCGGCGCATTCATCGCGGCCGCTTCCCCAACTTCGAGTTCGGTCACGGCAAGATCGAGCAGATGGCCAACGGCGGGATTGCCGTCGGCCTGCTTGTCGCCGGTGTCATCATCCTCTTGGCCGCGCTGGACGGCCTCACCGGTGCGCCGGAACCGCTCTCGCCCTTCTCGCTGGCCCTGGGTGCGGCCGTCGCCGCCGTCAACTGCTTCGAGAATTTCATCTCTTGGCTCGCCATGCGCCGGGCCGCCAAGGCCGAGCCCAACATTATGCTCTTGGCGCAGCTGAAGGCGCGCTATGTCAAGCTGACCTCCTCGCTGGTCGTGCAGGTGGCGCTGACCATCGCCGCGCTGACCTACGACACCCTGGTCGCGCACTGGCTGGACGGCCTAGGCGCGGCCTTCGTCTCCGGGCTGATGATCTTGAGCGGCATCGCCATGTTGCGCGACAGCATCCCCGACCTCTTGGACCGAGGATTGAGCGAGGCCGATCAGCTGACGCTTCTCCGGGTGCTCTCCCAGCACGAAGACAGCTTTGCCAGCTTCGACGGTATTCGCACCCGCCGCTCGGCCGACCTCCTCTTCGTCGAGGTCAGCCTCGGCTTTTGGGAAAGCCTGAGCATGGCAGAGGTCGACCGCCGGCAGCAAAGGCTGGCTGCAGAGATGGAAGCGGCCCTCGGCAAGGCCGATGTGACGATCAAAACCCGCAGCGTCCAAGCCGCCTAGCGGCAAGGCAGCAGACCAAAGACCGCACTCCGCTCTAGAAGCCGTACTTCTTCCGGATCGCCGCATAGTCCGGGGTCAGCTTGTAAGCCTGGAGCGCGTCGGAGAAACGTTGGGTCAGCTCTGCATTGCCGGGGGCCTGGCTGAACATCAGGTAGGTCGGTGTCGTGGCCAGTGGCGGGTAGAGGGCGCGGAACTCGCCCTCCAGGTCCAGGCGCTGGGCGTCGTAGAGGATCGGCAGGCTGCTGTCCAAGACGGCATCGACCCGGCCGCGCATCAAGAGCTTCAGCAAGGCATCGCGGTTCGGCACCTCGACGCGGGTCATGCCGGCATCTTCCAGAAAGTCGTCGGCACCGCCGAAGCTGTAGCCCTTGATGATGCCGAAGCGCTGGCCCGCCTGAATGGCAGACTCCAGGTCTTCGAATGCGGAATCGCTGCGCACGATCAGGGTCGTGTCGAAGAACAGCAGCTCCTCCTTGGGATAGTGGCTGAAGGCCTCGCGCTCCTCTGTCCGGGTGGCGCAGAGGGCGGCCTCGATGTCCTGGCGCTTCAGCAACAGCAGGATGCGAACCCAGGGATAGCGCTCGAAACGAGGTTCGAAACCCATGTAGCGAATGGCACCGGCGGCGACCTCGGCGCAAGCGCCCTCCAGTTCGCCATCGCGCCAGAGGTAGTAGGGGCTCCAGTCCTTGTCCTCGACCGCGATCGCGATGGACTCGCCCTCGGCCCGCGCCGAGTCGACCTGGACTGCCACCGGCAGTGCGAGCACAAGCGCCAAGGCCAGGAGGTGCCGCCGCATCCTCACATCCCTTAAGCGGACCTGCGCTCTGCCGCAGGCGACCTTGGGTTTAAGCCTTGAAGTCGCATCGCTGGGCTAACTTCGCGACATCGGCTCGCAGGAATCCTGCGGCAGCGTCTTGTAGGTGCCCTTAAGCGAGAGGGTCAGGGGGGCACCGTTGTCCGGCACCACCGTCAAGGTGCGGCCAGCACGGACCGCCTTCCAGAGGAAGACGAAGGCATCGCCGCAGGCCCGGCAGGAGGTGTCCATCCAGCCCGGGTTTTGCGGCACCGACCAGAACTCGAAGGCCTGGCTATCGACGATGAAGCGCACCCGGCCCTGCGGTGGCTGTCCGCCGGTCTCAACGTAGATCATGCCTTCCATGTAGTCGTCACGGCAGGCGAACATCATGGAGTTGCCGGGGCTGGGATAGGTTCCGAACTCGACCGAACCCTGCCCGAAGGCGGAGGTCCAGTCGCCGCTGCCGGTCGAGCTGTTCACAGACGCCGTTTCATTGGGCAATGGCGGCGGCGGAGGAGGAGGAGGCAAGTCCGGCGGCGCATCCGTCGGCAGGGGCGGAAGCGGCGGCAGCGGCGGCAGGTTCTCGTCCACCCGGTCTTCCGGCGGTATCTCCGGCACCCGATCTTCTTCGTAGGCGGCAGCCGCTTCCGGGTTCAGATCGCACTCCCAGTTCCAAGCAAAGTAACCGTTGGCGTCGGACTTGGTGCTGCAGATCTGATCGCTCTCAGCCTCCAGCTCGACCAGGACCTCGCCGCGCGGCGTGGTGGAGACCGCGATCACATTGAGCGCGCGGATCTGGTTCCCCTGGCCGTTCTCGGCGAAGAAGGTGCTGCGATAGTCGTCGTTCACGAAGAGCTGGTTGCTGGTGCTGTCGCCCCAGCGGAAGACCACGCGCCCGTCGTCCAGCACCACCACCAGGAAGCCGCCCCAGGGGGTCTCGGTGCCGCCAAAGCCTTCGACCCAGGCGACTTCGCTGGGATCATCGGCAAACATCACCTGCCAACCGCTGTTCTGGTCGTAGTAGCGCAGGATACCCGGCACACAGAGATGCGCCTCCGATTCCGGGCGATGATCGGCAACGGCCTCGATCTCATAGACGGTGTTGCCGACCTGGATCGAGCAGGCCTCGGCCGGCGCACTCGCAAGCAAGGGCACAGCCAACGCCGCCGCCCCCAAGGTGATGGCCAGTGTCGTCCGCATGAGCGTCCCCTCTTTTCCTTCCTGCCCCGATCTTTGGGCTTGGTTCTTCCCTGTCAGTATGGTGCCGCCCAACCTCTCCGCAATCAAGCCGGCCGTCGCAATCATCGCGCTCCGATGACCATGGGTGCTGCGATCTCTCGGATCAGCTTGCGGTGAATGGCCTCGGCAAAATCCTCGAAGGTAGCCGCAACCTCGACGAAGGCGCCGGGACCGCGGATCACGTGATAGCGGTAGTAGACGTCAAGAGTGGGATCCTCAGTCAGGATCGCCAATCCGTTGACTGCGACGTCGCGGCTGGCGGCGAAAGCGCGACCCTCGTTCAGCATCAGGGTCCAGTCGTCCGGCGGGTTCTCGCGGCCGTCGCCGGAGACGTCGATCACCAAGCGCTCGCCGGCGAAGGCATTGCTTGTCAGCGCCCGGGCAGAGAAGACGATGGCCTTGCCGATCCCCGTCGCCCCATCGATGTTACCGCGCGGGAAAGCCTCCACAAGGCTTGCAAAGCGGGCGGCCGTGACGCTGTCCTGGACCAAGACCCAGGAAGAGATGGCCTTGGGATTGTTGTGTCCGGCCCAGAGCACCAGCGCGACTGCGATCCGGCCATAGGGTCCCTCGGCGACCGCCTGGACCACCTCGGGCGAGCGGAAGGCCGCGGCGATGCCGGAGAGCTGCAACGCGAACTCGCGCGCATCGACCGAGCCAGAGGCGTCCACCGCCAGTACCAGTTCCAGATCGACCGGCAGGCCGTCTTGTGCCGCAGCCGACCCCGAAAGCAACAGCTGGGGCAACAGCACAGAAAGGAGAAGGGCGCGAAAACGCCTCAAGGGTCCGGGGCGATGAGGTGGACAGCGGCCAAGAGGCGCCGCGCATCCTCGAAGCCGGCGGGCTTGGCCTCCTGCCAGGCTTGAACCGCGTCCAGCGCACGATAGCCTCCCTCCAAGCGCTCCTTCAGGGCCACCTGCCCCTTGGTGTAGAGCGTGGCGTAACGCGTCTTGCTCCACTGGTCGTAGCCGCCCTCGTGCTTGCGCATCAGGCGAAAGTGGAAGAGGGAGGAGCGCGCCCGGCGCTCCGCCTTCAGTCGCCCGACCCAGGGACCGGCACGCAGCCAGCGCACCTGCGCCTCCTGCAGCAGGGCCTTGGATTCGCCGCTGTTGCCATCCAACTCTTCGGCCAGCGCCAAATTGGCCAAGCTGGTGGCCTGGCGCGCGTCGTCGGCCTCCAGGTAGAGCGTGGCGGCCTGCGCTGCCTCGCGCCAGAACTCGCGCGCCTCGAATGGCGGCAGGGCCAGGGCGCTCTCCGACAGCTCCTCCCAATAGAGTTCCTCCGGCGTCCAGCCGGCGCGCTGCAGAACCTTGGGATCTATGTCACTCACTCTCTTGCGCCTAGGGAGCAATCGGCGCCGAGCAAAGAAACGTCCATGCTACCCCCCGAGATAGGCCCGGCGCACATGATCGTCCTCGTGCAGCTCCTGGGCCGGACCAGCGAGCACGACGGAGCCGGTCTCCAGGACGTAGGCCTGGTTGGCCAGGCGCAGGGCCAGCTCTGCATTCTGCTCAACCAGCACCACCGGAATACCCTGGCGACGGATGGCCAGCACGATGCGGGCGATCTCCTGCACCATGACCGGCGAAAGGCCCATCGAGGGCTCGTCCAGCAGCAGCAGCTTGGGCGCGGACATGAGCGCGCGACCGATCGCCAGCATCTGCTGCTCGCCGCCCGACATGGTCTTGGCCATCTGCCCGCGCCGCTCCTTCAAACGCGGAAAGCGGTGAAAGACACCCTCAAGGTCGCGCATGACGCCAGCCTTGTCCTTGCGCAGAAAAGCGCCGACCAGCAGGTTCTCCTGCACCGTCAGCTCGGGGAAACAGCGCCGCCCCTCAGGCACCTGGGCGATACCCGCACGGACGATCTTCTCCGGGGGAAGACGGTCGATTCGATCGCCCTGGAAGCGGATCTCGCCGTCGGAGAGGCGCACCAGGCCAGAGATGGCCCTGAGCGTCGTGGTCTTACCGGCACCATTGGCGCCGATGATGGTGACGATGCCGCCCTCGGGCACGGCAAGGCTGATACTCTTCAGCGCCTGGACCTTGTTGTAGTGGACGCTGGCGTTATCGATCTCAAGCAGCATCGGCGTCTCCCGCCAGGGCCTCCTCGATGCCGAAGTCGGCAGCGCCAAGATAGGCGGTCACCACCTCGGGGTTCTCGCGTACCTCCTCCGGCCCGCCTTCGGCCAGCAAGGAGCCGAAATTCATCACGGTGATGCGCTCGCAAAGCCCCATGACGGCCTGCATGTCATGCTCGACCAGCAGCAAGGTGACGCCACGGTCGCTGAGGCGACGCATCAGCTCCATCATGCGGCCGGTTTCCTCCGGGTTCATGCCGGTGAAGGGCTCGTCCAGCAGCAGCAGCTTGGGATCGGCGGCCATAGCAACGGCCATGCCGAGTGCGCGCTGCAAGCCGTGCGGCAGGTTGCCGGCCTCCTCCTCGCGGCGCTCCCAGAGGTCGAAAAGGCGCAAGACCTCTTCGGTCTTGGCCGCAGCCGCCTTGCGCTTGCCCCGATCGCTGCCGAGCACGCCGTCCAGCAGATTGGCCCTCGCGGTCAGATGGCAGCCCAGCAGGACGTTGTCATAGACGCTGAAGGGCTGCACCAGAGTGGTGCCCTGAAAGGTGCGCACCAAGCCAAGCTGGGCGATGCGGTGGGTCGGCAGGCCGGAGACGTCCTTGCCATCGTAGATCACCTGACCGGCCGAGGGGGCGTAGAAGCCGCTGATGACGTTGAAGGTCGTGGTCTTGCCGGCGCCGTTGGGGCCGATCAGACCGTGGATCGTACCGGCCTCGACCGAAAAAGTCAGGTCGTTCACCGCCAGCAAACCGCCAAAACGACGGGTCAGGCCACGAACCTCAAGCAATGCCATCTGGCGCCTCCTTGTTTCACAGCATTGCACCGCAGCCAGCCCCCGGTGGCAAGTCGCGATGCGACAGCTCTCACTCTGTATCTGTCAGCTCTTGGAATGAGAAAGGGCCGGGAAGGTCGCCCCGCCCGGCCCTCTTTCCCAATTCGAGCGATCCTAGAACAGAGCGACCGGATTGATGATCATCTGCACCGTGCCCTTCACGCGGGCCTGACCCAGGACGAACATGAACTCAGTCACGCCCTTCTCGACCAGGCGGCCGGTGTCCATGGTCTCAAGGATGTAGATACCATTGTGGCTCAGAAGGGTGACGTGGCCATAGAAAACCTTGTCGCCCTCGGCCGGGGGCACGACTTCCAAACCCCAGGTGTCCGCACCAACGGCAACCGGGTTGAGCGAGGCCACATAGACACTGCCCTCATTATCGATGCCGGGCTCGCCGGAGACCCAAGCGGTGGGGTCGGCTTCCAGCATGGCGTCGGTCCAGCCGGTGTGGAACAGCACCACGTCGCCCTCTTTGATCTCAACGCCCTGCTCCTTGGCAGCGGCCTTGATGTCATCCGAGCCGAAGGACTGGCCGGACGCCATATGCTCGACGCCGAAGTGCTTGGCCATGTCGATCACCACGCCACGGGCGACCAGCGGCGGGATCTGATGCACGCCGAGCTTGGTCAGACCGGTGATCTCGGCGAACTCCTCGCCCTTGTTGCAGTTGTAGTAGAAGTCTTCCTCGCCCAGGTGACCAAGGCCGTCGATCTGCGGGCCGGTGCCCCACCAGAGCTGCGCCACGTCGTCGTTGTAGACGATGTTCCAGCCGAACTCGGTGCGGAAACGCCCGCTCTGCTGACCGGGTTGCACGATCTGTAGCATCATGCCTCTCGGCGGAAAGGCCGGCATGTTGGGATCGACGACGATTCCCAAGGGAACGGTCTCGCCCGTCTTGATCAACTTTGATGCGGCCAGAACGCTTTCCGGCGTGATCAAGTTGGCCGCGCCGATTTGGTCGTCCGCGCCCCACTTCGAGGGCTTGCATTCCTCGGCGATCGCCGCGCCGGAAAAGCTCAAAACGACGGCGGCCGCCACCAATCCGCTGCTACCAGAAATGATCCTCATCGCCAAACCTCCCAATTATTGGACGAGCGCGCGATCCGCCAATCGGGTCACGCGTGGCGCAAAGCTTGGCGTGCTTTTCCCGCTGCGACAAGGGCGATGAAGCGCTCGCGCAGCGACCCGCGCGTTTGGCGTCGCGGATTGGGCGATAGAAGCTCGTCTCCGCCTAGACCTAAAGTGTTACGCCTCGGCGACCACCGGATTGCTGAGCGTACCGATCCCCGAGATCTCGACTTCCACCAGATCGCCCGGCTTCATGTAGACGGGCGGGTTGCGCACAAAGCCGACGCCGCCCGGCGTTCCGGTCGCGATCACATCGCCCGGTTGCAAGGTGGCAAACCCGGAGATGTAGGAGATCAGGTGGGGGACATCGAAGATCAGGTCGTCCAATCCGGCCGACTGCATGACCTCACCGTTCACCCGTGTCTCCAAGGTCAGCTGCGAGGGATCGGGAATCTCGTCGGCCGTCACCAGCCAGGGTCCGAAACCGCCGCTGGCATCGAAGTTCTTGCCGGGCAGAAACTGGCTGCTGTGGCGCTGGAAATCGCGCACCGAGCCGTCGTTGAAACAGCTGTAGCCGGCGACATGATCCAGCGCTCGCTCAGCGGCGATATGCCGGCCGCGCTTGCCGATAACGACCGCCAACTCGCCCTCGAAGTCGAATTTCTCCGATAGCTTGGGACACACAAGCGGCTGCCCATGCGCCACCAGAGTGTTGGCGAAGCGGCTGAAGATCGTGGGATAGCGGCTCTCGGGCCGACCGGTCTCGATCCGATGGCTCTCGTAATTCAATCCAATGCAAAAGATCTTCCAAGGACGCGCGATAACCGGGCGCAAGGTCAGATCTGCCAGCGCAACAGGGTCGCTGGCGGCGACGACGGCCTTGGCCATTTCTTGCCAGTTCGCCATCCCCAGCGCCTTGATCAGGTTAGCGGGCAGCCCTTCCCGGCCGCCGAGCGACCAAACGCCTGCGCCGTCGGTCACCCCATAGCCCGGCCGGCCGTCCCGGCGATAACTGACCAACTTCATCCCGTCATCCTCCTCATCGTTGCGGCGACTCTAGTGTTTCTCCGACAAAGCACAAGCAAGGAGAAGGGGCAGGAACCTGCGACCAGACTTCCACTTGGAGACCAGCCTCGGCGCCGACGGCGGCCGGCGGATTGCCGGTCTAGACGAGGTCGGGCGCGGGCCCTTGGCGGGACCTGTGACGGCTGCTGCCGTTCGCCTGGATCCGGCACGGGTGGGAAAGGGGCGCTATGCCAAGCTCGCCGATTCCAAGAAGCTCTCTGCCGCGACGCGCGAGACCCTCTCCCAACTCCTCTGGGAGGAAGCGGAGGTCGCGCTCGGCTGGGCCAGCGTCGAAGAGATCGACCGGCTTAACATCCTGGCCGCCAGTCTGCTGGCCATGCGCCGGGCGCTGACAAGCCTGCCGGAGCCATGCGACTGGGCTTTGATCGACGGCAATCGCATACCGCCCGACCTGCCCTGCCAATCCCAAGCAGTGGTCGGCGGCGACGCCAAAGTGCTCTCCATCGCTGCGGCCTCGATTGTCGCCAAGGTGGCGCGCGACCGCGTCATGGCCGAGCTTGACCTGACGCATCCAGGTTACGGTTGGCACCAGAACAAGGGCTATCCGACCAAAGCACATCGCGCCGCCCTCATGACCCTAGGGCCCTCTCCGGCCCATCGGCGCAGCTTCGCGCCGGTCCGTTTGGCCATGCAAAACCAGAAGGAGGCTTGACCGGCGCGGACTCTCGGATTCTGATTGCGCAGCAACGCCAAGATCAAAGCGAGAGGGGTCACGTGGGGGACAGGGTCGAAAGAAACCGCCTGGTGCAGGGCGACTGCATAGAGCTGATGCAGGCATTGCCGGAGCGTTCGGTCGATCTTGTCTTCGCCGATCCGCCCTATAATCTGCAGCTCCAGCAGAGTCTGCATCGCCCGGACAATTCCAAGGTCGACGCCGTAACCGACGGCTGGGATCAGTTCGACAGCTTCGCTGCCTATGACGCCTTCACCCGCGCCTGGCTGAAGGCGGCACGGCGCACATTGAAAGACGACGGCGCGCTCTGGGTGATCGGCAGCTACCACAACATCTTCCGCGTCGGCGCCATTCTGCAGGACATGGGCTTCTGGATCCTGAATGACATCGTCTGGCGCAAGACCAATCCCATGCCGAACTTTCGCGGTCGTCGTTTCACCAATGCGCACGAGACCTTGATCTGGGCAGCCAAGCACGAGGAAAGTCGCTACACCTTCAATTACCAGGCTATGAAAGCTCTGAATGAAGAGCTGCAGATGCGCAGCGACTGGACCCTGCCGATCTGCACCGGCAACGAACGCTTGAAGGACGAGGAAGGGCGCAAGGCACACGCAACACAGAAGCCGGAAGCCCTGCTCTATCGCGTGGTGCTGGCGACCAGCAAGCCGGGCGACCTCATCCTGGACCCTTTCTCGGGCAGTGGCACGACCGCCGCCGTTGCCAAGCGATTGGGGCGCGATTATCTGGGCTTCGAACGCGAGAGCGATTATCTGGTCCATGCGGAGAAGCGGCTGAAGCAGACGCAGCGGCTCAGCGAACCGGCCCTGCTGGCGCTGGACGAGAAGCGAGAGGCCCCGCGCGTGCCCTTCGGCACTCTTGTCGAGCGTGGCTTCCTGGAGGCCGGCACGCAGTTGGTCAGCCCGGACGGACGACACCGAGCCAAGGTGCGCGCCGATGGCCGCCTTGTGACACGCGACTTCACCGGCTCGATCCACCAGGCCGGCGCACATGTACAGAAAGCGGCCGCTTGCAACGGCTGGACCTACTGGTGCTATGAGGTGGAGGGGAAACGCCTGCCGATCGATCTGCTGCGCCAGCGTATTCGCGCGGAGATGCACGGCAGCTAGCCAAGCAACCGAACCGATGGTGCGGGCCTGGATGTACAGCAGCCAAAAAATGCTGCAGCATCGTGACCATGCCGAAGGTCACTCATAGCGTTACTGTCAATGCACCCCTGCAGCGCCTCTGGAAGCTGCTCTCGGATGGGGTCAGCGATCCGGGGTCTTTCCTGCCCTACGTGGACAAGGTGGAGATATTGGAACGCCAACCTGGCTCCGTATTGCGCCGGCTGCGCACCCCTGACTACGACGTCGTGGAACGCATCACCCTCTTCGAGAAACGTCACGAGATCGACTTCATGCTGGAAGATCACGCCCACTATGCCGGGCAGAGTCGGCAAGTGATCGAAGAGCTCTACGAGACGGATAGTCCGGGTCTCTCACTCACCTTGACCTTGAGTGTCGATTGGCGGCGAACAGATCGCGAGGACGACGAACTGAACCTTGACGACAGCATCAGGGCAGCGGCCGAACGTCTGAAGTCCTTGGCCGAACAGCAGACCGCTTGATCGTCTCCGCGCCATCCGGCACATAGAACGAGCAATGTGGGGAACAGGCCATGTGGGGAACCAGCAGACCGGGGCGGCAGGAGAGCGGGGCATGAGCCGCGGCGCGATCGTCATCGATCTAGAGACGACCGGCGATGACAGGGGCGCAGATCGCATCTGCAGCCTGGCCTTGATCACCATCGTCGAGGGCGAAGTTCACCCCGATGGGCATCTCTACCTGGTTTTCGACCCGGGCCGAGACAGCAGCCCAGAGGCCTTGGCAAGACACGGTCTAAGCGATTGGATGCTGCGCCACCAGCGCCCCTTTTCGCACTACGCACCCAGATTGCGGACATTGCTGGAGCAGACGCCGTTGGTGGTAGGACACCACGTGTCTCTCAAGATGCACCACATCAATCGGGAGCTCGAGCGTGCCGGGTTGGAGAAAGTTCGACCGCAGGGGTTCTGCACGCGAGATGCGGCGGCAAGGCGCTGGCCGCAAGAGAGCCCAACCCTGGATGCCTGCCTAACCCGACTTGGTATCAAGCGCGAGGTGCGCCAGCATGGAGCCAGCGAAGACTGTGCCATGACGGCCGCCCTCTACCTCTTCTTCAACGGCAACGCACAACCGGACATTCGCTACGCCGCAAAGCCGCAGAACCTGCAACCAGTACCCAACGCGCCCGATCCGCTCCCGCCTCGCGTAGAACCAGCTCGCTAGGCCGATCGACAGATAGGGCATTCCCTTATCCTTGGACGGTGTATGCGGCGTGCTGCCGAGAGCGTAGCTCGACAGGCGGTCGCAAACGTGGTGATAGTCAGCGCCACTTCGATCGCCTAAGCTCTGTCTCATCGGCAACAGATGATGCGGAGAAAGCGATGCGTGGCGTTCTGTTTGGCCTCTTGACCCTTTTTCTTGTCTCGGCCGGGCTCGGCTCGTCTGGATCGGCACAGGCCCAGAACTATGCCGAAGACGGTAGCTTCACCATTGATCACCCCTTGAAGCTGCTCTTCGCGCAGACGGCCAAACGCATGACCTACGACGGCGAGACAATGGTGCTGGACGGTCTGTCACCGGCAACGCTCTTCTTCGCCGATCGGCCGGAACGCTTGACAGGGCACTTCAGCAACGCCGACTTCGTCGCGCTTTGGCAAGCTGGAGAGAAGAGTTTTTCCGCCGACCCGCCGAACGCCGCCTTGGCCTTGCTGGAAGAGGCCAATAAGGCGCCTGTGGTTGTCGAGCTGAAGAGCGTGACCCTGGTCGACAAGGCCCTGCACTATAAGGTCCGGGTTCTGGAGGGAGAACTGCCGGCCCAGTCCGGCGCGGTTGGCCTCTTCATCGATCCCTGGGTCTGGATGCCGCCGCATCACCGCAGGCACGACGCCTGGCTGCGCTGCCACTGGAATCGTTGGGGTGTGCGTGTTTGCCATCGCCATTGGTATTGATCGACGCGACCGAGGTTGGAGCGAGCCGATGACATCCTTCTTGAAGACATTCCTGATCCTGCTGATGCTTGCCCCGGCGACTGCCTTTGCCGAGGACAAGAAAGAACCCGCAGTCGATAGTGGTTCGGTCGAGCTGCTCTTTACCCAAAGCGCCCATGTGATGCGCTTCGAGGGCGATACCCTGACCTTAGGCGGCATCGGGCCGGCAACGCTCTATTTTGCCGACCGGCCGCAACGCTTGGTCGGCCTGATGAGCCACCAGGCTTTCGTGAAGCTCTGGCACGAGGGCAAGAACAGCTTCAACGCCGATCCGCCGAACGCGGCACTGGCTATTCTGGACGAGACCGAGAAACCGCCCGTTGCGCTGGAGTTGCTGAGCGTGACCTTGGAAGGCGAAGAGTTGATCTACAAAGTCCGCGTGCTGGAAGGCGAAGTTCCAGCTGAGAGCGGACCGGTCTCGCTCTTCATCGATCACCACCACCATCACTGGCGCGGCTTCGGTATGGGATGGGGGCCGGGCTTCGGGCCTTGGGGTCCGGGCTTCGGGCCAGAATGGGATTCCGGGTTCGGGCGCGACTCCTTCGGTTGTGGTTCCAATGGCCTCTTCGGCTCGGCACATCTCTGCTTCTAGCGGGCCCGCTTCTAATGGGCCGGTCGCCGCGCGCTTGCACGGTTGGCTGCTCTTGCTCGCCTTTCTCCTCGCTGCTGCTCCAACCCTGGCGGAAACCGAGTCGGAAAAGGAGCGAGGTCGGGCGCTTCGTAATCCCGTTTCTCTGCTGTTGACGCAGTCAGCGGAGACGATCAGTTATGCCGATGGTGAGCTGCGGCTGCGCAATATCGGCCCCATGACACTCTTTTTCGCCGACCGCCCCCAGGTGCTGGAGGGATTTCTACCGCCTGATGACTTCGCCCAGATGTGGTCAAAGGGATGGAATCGCTACGCCGCAGATCCGCCCAACGCCGCCCTGAAGATCCTAGAGCCGGCCGGTCATCCGCTGATCCTGGTCGAGCTTCTGAAGGCCCGCTTCGAGGACGATGACCTGATCTACGGCGTACGCCTCTTGGAGGGTGAACTGCCGGCAGAAGCGGGAGCCGCGACGCTCTTCATCGATTCCTACGTTTGGATACCGCCGGACCGCGGCCCACAGCCGCTCGGCTGGATCCGCTGCCGCACACAGGGCCGCGGGGTACCGCAGTGCTACAGTGACTGGTGAGGTCCGGGCGCAGTCCCCAGCAAAATCAACAGTCCAATCCCCGGTGCAAACCTCTTCACCGACACGTGGGCGCGCAGTCCTGCTCGCCGCTCTGCTGCTGTCCTTCGTCTTGGGTACGGTGCATGCCTTCTCGCTCTTCCTGGAGCCGATGGAGGCACGCTTTCAAATCGGCCGGGCAGAGGCCAGTTTAACCTATTCGCTGGCCCTGGTGGCATTGACCGTCGGCGTCCTGATCGGCCATCGGGTCTATGAGCGTCTTGCTCCGGCCAAGCTGGCGCTTCTCTTCTGCCTCGGCGCCGCTGCCGGCCTACTGATCGCGGCCGTGGCGCCAAGGCTGAGCCTGGTCTGGCTCGGCTACAGCCTGGTGTTCGGCTTGGCAAACGGCTTGGGTTATGGCTTCGCTCTCCAGTACGCAGCACAAGCCAATCCGGAACGCAGCGGCCTTGCCATGGGTCTGGTGACTGCCGTCTACGGCCTGGGCGCAGCACTGGCCCCCTTGCCCCTGTGGGCGGCGCTCTCCCAAGGGGGACTGGCTGCCGGTTTCGGTGGACTTGCCGCCGTTATGCTGGCTGTGTCCTTGCCCATTTACAAACTCCTGAAGAGTGCCGCTCTGCCCTTTCACGCTGCCGTGCCGCGAGGGGAGAGTGAAAAACCAAGGGGGCTCGTCCTGCTCTGGATCGGCTATGGCGCTGGGGTCGCGGCCGGCCTGGCGGCCATCGGCCATGCGACCGGGATCGCTCGCGCGGCCGGGCTCAGCGACATCGCTGTGCAGTTGGCCCCGGTCGCAATCGCCGCTGCCAACACAGCCGGCGGCCTGCTTGGCGGCGCCCTGACCGACCGCCTGGCCCCTCGGCAGCTGTTGATGGCACTGCCGCTCGTCTCCGCAGCCGCACTGGCCTGGCTCGCCGTCGGGATCGACGGCACCTTGCTGCTCGCCGGTCTTGCCCTCGTCGGCTTCGCCTACGGCGCAATCATTGCCGTCTATCCCGCCGCCATAGCCCGGCGCTTTGGAGCGGTCGCCGGCGTCAAGGTCTATGGCCGGGTCTTCACCGCCTGGGGTGCGGCCGGCCTGCTGGCACCCTGGACCGCAGGTCTGTTGTTCGAGAGAAGCGGCAGCTATCGCATGGCGCTCTTTGCGGCGTCCGCTCTGGCGCTGGTGTCGCTGATCTCGGCCATTCAGAGCAGTGATCGAGCATAATCCTGATCGGCATGACCCTGATCGGGCAACGCCGGCTCCAGCCTTCTCTATTGGCAGTCCGCTTGTTCTTGTTTATCATGTGATCAAGAAGGAAGAGGAGGCTGTCTTTGGAGCGTTATCTCTGCGGAATCGATATCGGTGGCACCTTCACCGACTGTGTGGTGATCGACGGCAAGGGGACGATCACGACGGCCAAGGTGCCCTCGACGCCTGAGGACTTCAGCCGTGGCATGATGGCGGCGCTGGCCGGTGCCGCCGAAAAGCTGGGGCTGGAGATGCAAAGCCTGGGAGAAGCCCTCTCGCTGCTGTCGCACGGCACCACGACGGGCACCAATGCCGTGATCCAAAAGCGCGGTGCCAAGGTCGGGTTGATCACCACCAAGGGGCATAACGACGTCATCCACATTATGCGCGGCTCCCGCGGGCTTTCGGGTCGCGAGGTGCGCCTGGTCGTGCATATTCCCGAGAGCAGCAAGCCCGACCCAATAGTACCCAAGCGCCTGATCCGCGGCGTATCGGAGCGTGTCGACTGCTTCGGCAAGGTAATCGTGGAGTTGAACGAGGAGGAGGCACGCCAGGCGATCGGCGAACTGGTGGCTGAGGGCGTGGAGGCGATCGCCATCTGCTGTCTCTGGTCTTTCCTCCATACTGGTCACGAAGCACGGCTGCGCGAGCTGGTCGAGGAGATCGCACCCGGCCTATTCGTTACTTGTTCACACGAGCTGGTGCCGAAGTGGGGCGAGTACGAACGCACTGCCGCGGTGGCTTTGAACGCCTACATCGGCCCGATCACCGCCGGCTATCTGGAGAAGGTCGACCAAGATGTGGCCAAGACCGGCTACGGCGCGCCGCTGCAGATCACGCAATGTGCCGGCGGCACCATCTCGGTCGCCAAGGCGATGAAGGCGCCGCTCCTAACACTGGATTCCGGTCCGGTCGCCGGTGTGATGGGCTCGCAGTTCCTGGCCCAACAGTTGGCCGAGGACGCCGGCGCGCCCGCCAATGTCATCACCACCGACATGGGCGGCACCTCCTTCGACGTCGGCGTCATCCATCAGGGCGTGGCCGCCACATCCTACCGGGCCAACGTCAATCAGTACGAGTATTTCCTGCCAAAGGTCGATATGCAGGTGATCGGTGCGGGCGGCGGCAGCAAGGCCTGGATCGACAAGATCACCGGCAGCTTGAAGGTCGGCCCGGACAGCGCCGGCGCCCAGCCAGGTCCGGTCTGTTATGGACGCGGCGGCACGACACCGACGGTGACCGACGCCGATCTAATCTTGGGCTACCTCGATCCAGACAGCTTTGCCGGCGGCAGCATGAAACTGGACCGGCCAGGCGCCGCGGCGGCCATTGAGGCCTTGGGCGCTGAGCTGAGTATGGGACTGGAGGCCTGTGCCAGCGGAATCGCCAAGATCGTTGAGTTCCAGATGGCCGATCTGATCCGCAAGGTCACCATCCAGAAGGGCTTCGACCCACGCGACTTCACACTCTATGCCTTCGGCGGCGCCGGGCCGATGCATGCAGGCATCTTCGCCCGCGAACTGGGGATCGCCAAGGTGATCGTGCCGCAACGCGAGACCGCTTCGGTCTGGTGCGCCTTCGGGGCAGCCGCGGCCGACATTCTGCACGTCTATGAGCGTGTGGAGATCATGACCTCCCCCTTCGATACGGCCCGGATCAACAGCAATCTGGCCGCCTTGAAGGCCGAGGGCCTGGCGCAACTGGCCAAGGAGGGGGCGGGCGATGCCGAGCAAAGCACGCGCTTTTTCGTCGACATGCGCCATAAGGGCCAGATTAACGAGGTCGAGGTACCGCTGGACGGTGACTGCGTCACAGTAGGCGATCTAAAGGGCTTGGAGGCGCGCTTTGTCGAGCGCTACGAACTGCTCTACGGCAAGGGGGCTGCCCTGCCCGGCGCGCTGCTGGAGATCGTGACCTTCCGCTGTCGTGCCTCTGCACGCACGCCCAAGCCGCCGCTGGTCGCCGTCGAGACCTTGAGCGATCGCATCCCCGATGCGGCCAAACGCGCAGCGCGTCCGGTCTGGTGGGAAGAGACCAAGGGCTTCCACGAGACTGCGATTTACGACGGTTCGGCGCTGCTGCCGGGTAATGCAATCGAGGGTCCGGCGATCGTCGAGACCGATGTCACCAGCGTCGTGCTGCATCCGGGCCAACACCTGGCCGTGGATCGCTACGGCAATTTCGAGATGCGCGTCGCCTAGGCGCGACAGAAGGGAAGCAGGCCATGACCAAGCTAAGCGAAATGCCGGCAGAGCTCTTCGACGGCATCAACTACGGCTACGTACCCCCGAAAGAGCTCAAGATATCGCCGAAGCTCAAGCTGCACCGCGGCAGCGAAAGTGCGGTCGACCCGGTGACCTACGAAGTCATCCGCCACAATCTCTGGAATATCAATGAGGAACATGGGGCGACTATCCAGCGAATCTCCGGCTCGCCGGTCGCCATGTATGCGCTCGACCTCAATCCCTCGATCCTGACCGAGGACGCTGAGTTCGTCTATTTCGGCCCCTACATGCAGTACATGTCCGGCGTCACCGACACGCAAGTGAAGTGGATCCTGGAGCATCGCAGCGACAATCCCGAGATCAAGCCGGGTGACATGTTCCTGGCGAACGACCCCTGGGTGGGAGCAGCCCACCAGATGGACGTGATGCTGATCTGCCCGATCTTCCATGGTGACGAGCTTTTCTGCTGGATCACCAATTGCCTGCACCAATACGACATCGGCGGAATCACGCCTGGCAGCTTCTGCCCCTCCGCCGAGAGCGCCTTCGAGGAGGGCATTCTGATTCCACCGGTGAAGCTGGTGGAGAACGGCGTGGTCCGCAAGGACATCGAAGACCTCTACCTGCGCTCCTCGCGCAAGCCCAGCATGGTAGCGTTGGACCTGCGTGCCCAGATCGCCGGCAACATGACCGCCAAGACTCGCCTCGAGGCGTTGCTGGAACGCTATGGTGCCGACACGGTGAAGGCGGTGATGCGCCAAGTCATCGACAAGGCCGAGACCGCCTTTCTGGACAAGATGCGCCGCCTGCCCGATGGCGTCTGGCAGGACCGAACCTACGTCGAGGCCTGCAGGCCGGGCGACCGCCGCACCCACCGCGTGGTCTTGACCCTGCGCAAGGAGGGCGATCGCCTGATCTTCGAGAACGAAGGCACGGCACCGCAGGATGGCGCGATGAATGCCACCTATTCCGGCTGGCGCGGCTCCTTGTTGGTGGCGATCAACGAGCTGCTCTGCTGGGACCAGTACTTCGCCGTCGGCGGCGCGCTGCGTCATATCGAGTTCGACCCGACACCGGGCACCTTCAACTGCGCCAACTTCCCGGCCTCGGTCTCCACCGCGCCGACCCAGTCGATGGAGATCTCGCTCTATCCCGCCTACAACGTGCTCTCGAAGATGGTCCATCCCGACCAAGAGATGCGCAAGGACATCATGTGCATCGGCGGTACCAGTCAGTGGCCGGCGACAATCTTCCGCGGCATCGATCAGTGGGGCGACCGCTTCGGCTATCTGCTGGTCGACCCGATCGGTGGTGCCATCGGCGCCTTCTCGCACGCCGATGGCATCGATACCGGCGGCCAAGCGCGCACGCCGATCTGCCAGCTGCCCAATGTAGAGCACACCGAGCAGTCCTTCCCGCTGCTGTTCCTCTATCGCAAGGAGGTGCCGGATTCCGGCGGCGCCGGCCGCCATCGCGGCGGCATGGGCGCGGAGAGCTGCTTTGTCGTGCACAACGTCGATCAGATGACGCAGGACACGCTCTCCTCGGGCAATGCAACGCCAACCTCCACCGGCATGATGGCCGGCTATCCCTCGGCCACCAATGCCTATCGCTTTGTCACCGGCAGCGACGTGCAAAGGCGCTTTGCCGAACGCCGGATGCCGGAGGATGCCGGCGAGGTCGAGGGTAACGCGGTCGAGCTGGGGCTGCGCCAGGAAGGTTTTCTGCAGACCCCCGACGACGTCTATGCCGTGCGCTGGACCGGTGGCGGCGGCTACGGCGACCCCTTGGATCGCGATCTCGATGCCCTTCAAGCCGATATCGACGGCTATGCCGTGACGCCCGCGGCCGCCGAGACAATCTTCGGCGCCGTCGTCAATCAGGCCGGCAAGATCGACGCCGAGGCGACTGCCGAAATGCGCAAAGAACGTCGCGCCGCCATTGCCGCGCTACACAAAGGCGAGAAGCCCCGAGCGCTCGACGGCAAAGTGCTGGTCGAGGCCACGGACACGCTGCAGGTTCGTGCCAATGGCGGCGAGGCCCACTGGGCCTGCGGGCGTTGCAGTGGCGACCTGGGTCCAGTCTCCACCAATTACAAGGAAGCCTGCCTGCGCCGTGACGAACCCGTCTCCGCCAGCAACCCACTGGTCGGCGATCCGGCTCGCTTTATCGACGATGCGGTCGAGTTCCGCCAATTCCACTGCCCCTCCTGCGGCGGCCTGATCGAGAACGAGATCGCAGTGGCGACAGACCCGGTGCTGGTGGACATCCTGGTCAGGGTGTGATTCTGCCTGATATTGGTGCCAGTCACCCTAATGCTTGGGTGTGGTCATGACACGCGCGGTACGACTCTCGTCAAACGTCCGCTCCTTTGTGGTCTCTACTCCAAGGCCGATCCCACGGAGAAGAGCCCCGGCCGCTCGGCAATGGACTGAGCCAGCGCCTCCGGGTCGTCGGTAACCAGGCCGCGAGGGCGGAGCAGCAGGAGCGAAGGGAAAGCCTCGGGATTGTCGGCTTGCCGGATCAGCAGGTCGATGGACCAGGCCTTGGCGTCCTCTGCATCTTCGGGCCGCAGTTCATGCAAGGGCGGCGCCCAGATCTTGCCGCCGGCAACTTTGACCAGGGCCGGAATCGAGCCCTCGACCTTGGAGAGTTCCCCACCGCCAAGCCAGATCGACCGGCCCTTGCGGTCGAGACGAACCTCGCTGGTGGCGAATGCCCTTTGCCACTCTGGCGCCAAGGGCGCAAGGGCCTGCAACAAGGGCCAATCGAGCGAGGCGACGAGGCTCGGCTCTAGCTCCTGGGTGCGCGCCCAGGCAATTAGCGCTGCGGCCGCGGCCTTGGGATCGGGGCTTGGCGCCTCGCCAGGCTCCAAAATCAGGAGCAGGTCTTCTCCCAAACTGACAGCCGCCTTGGCCCGCACCAGGCTCTGCGGATCCGCAGCATAGCCGGCCTCGGTCCTGGCAAGCCTCAGGCTGACGCCCCTCACCTTCGCCAGCAGCGCTTCCTTCAAGGGCATGTGGCTGGACCAGATGGCTGGCGGCTTCAGCAGAGGCTGCTCGACCTGCGGTTTGCTGACGAAGACCGTCCAAACGGCAAAGAAGAGAAGCCCGCCGGTCACCGCCAACATGACCTTCGACATTCGCGAAAGGCGTCGAGTCTTAGGGCGCTCCTCCGAGCTGCTGTCGGGTGCCATACTGCCCTACTGCTCGAGCAGACGGCGCAACGGCAGCCCATTCACCAAGATGGTGCCGTCAGTGCCGAACTTCAGATCATAGCGATAGGCGAGCTTGCCCGTGTCATCGAACTCGGCCTGGCCTAAGCCCTTCAGAAGCGTGGTGATGGCAAAAGCGCCCTCGAGGGCTTCCTGGCCCTCTTCGTCCAGGGTCAGCGCCTCTGCTATCCAGGCGGGGTCGTCTAAGAGCAATGCGGCCTCGCCAACCAAGCCCAGGGGGTGACGATGATCCATGCCCAAGTCGCCCTGAGCGCTTATCGAACCGGCAGGACCGGAAACCAGGAACCCCTCGATTGCAAGGCGGGAGCCCGCTTGCTGCACGGCCTGAAAGAAAGCTTCATAGTCGATTCCCAACACCGGATCGATGACCGGACCCTTCTGCACGCTGGATCCGAGACTTAGATCCTGCAACAGCCTGGTAACGGCGGTGCTGGGTAGATCCTTTAGGGTGATCGGTAGGTGCAAGGTTTCCGGCAAGATGCCGGCAAGCTCGGCCAAGGTTGGATCGACCGAATTCTCGACGACCAGGCCAGCGGCCTGCAGAACCAGCTTCAGCGTCAGACTGTCCGCCGTCGAGCCGCGTTCGAGAAGAGTCTCGAATTGCAAGTCATCCAACCAAAAGACATAGTTCTCGTCGAATTCATTGGGCCTTGCTTGCGCGGCAGCTCTATCTACGCCCCAGAGCTTCGTGATTTCAACCGACAGGTAGTCCTCCCGCCGTAGCGCATCCAATGGCGGAAGCGAGGGGCGCTCTCCACCTGTCTCACCTGCTTCCAAGCGCTCGAGCATTGCCCTCTCCGCATCGGAATCCACGCCCAGTTGCTCAGAGCGCACGACGATGCCCTCCGAACCAAAAATAATGTCCGGCATCAGCACATTTGCGGTTGTTGCAGTAACTAGGATCGACTGGTCATAGCGCCCACGCGCGTCGGGCGTTGCAAATGCCAATAGGCTTGAAGATTGCGCCGCAAACAGCAATCGCTCATCGCGTTTGACTGCAACATCGTCAAACGCAATCAGAAGCTTCCGGAGCAGATGGCGCTCACGATCGTAACGGCCATGAAGGTTCTTGAGGTCGAAATCCAAGCGGACTGGGGCGCTATCAGGCGGGCCGGTGATGATGACGGGCCCATCCAAGCTAGCCGGGCCAAATGCGATCAGGCCGTCCTCGTCCTGTGCCAAGTGCAAGCGGCCCGGTCCCGAGCGCGCAGTGTTTACCTTGTCAAAGGAAAGTAGGACGGCGTCGAATAGGAGCACGGCCGAGCCGTCAGTCCCCTCGGCCAAATCCATGCCTTCGAGCGAGAGCACGGCATCCTTACGATCGGCGTTAAAGTCGGAGATCCCGCTTTCGATCAGGCCGCGCCAATCGGGTGGCTCAGCAGCAGCGGGCGCCGCGAGAGCCGCAAGCAATGCGGCAACGAAGGCCTGACGCACGACGGCTTCTCCTTCAACTGGCTTGGTCTACGGCCTAACTCTCGACCCTGTGCTATAGACGTGGTCAGCGCCCGAGCAAACTTCCCAAGGGCAGCCCGTTCAAGAGCGAGCTGCCGTCGGCGCCAAGCTCCAGATCATAGCGGTAGACGATTTCGCCCTTGTCGCCGACCTCGGCCTGGCCCAAGCCTTTCAAGAAGGTCGAAAGAATGAAGGCCACCTTGGCGGCATCGGGGTCCTCGCTCTGCTTCAAGGCTTCTTCGGCCTCTTTGATGCCGCCCAGCAGGAAAGAGGCGCTGCCGACCATGCCCAAGGGGTGGCGGCGGTCTAGGGTGACGGCCCCGCCGCCCTCCAGCGAACCGGCCGGACCGGCGATCAGCAGGTCGTCGACCAGAAGACGCGCACCGGCCTGCCGCAAGGCCTGGAAGAAGGGCTCGAAATCGATCTTGCTGTTGGGACTGATGACGGGACCACTCTGCTTGCTGCCGCCGGCAGCGAGATCCTGCAGCAGGTTGCCCAAGGCCGCGCTCGGCATGTCTTCGACCACGAGCGGCAGGCGCCAGGCATGCGGCATCACGCCGGCGGCCTTCGACAGCTTCTCGTCCGCAGAGTTGGCAAAATCGAGGCTGGAGCCTTCTAGCAAGAACGAAAGCGACAGGCGATCCAGAGACGAGCCGCGCTCCATCCCGCTCTCGAAGCGCAGCTCCTCTAGCCAAAAGAGATCGCGCGCCTTCTCGTCCTTGGCCCAGAGGCCGGCCAAGAGAAACGAGACATTGCTCTTGCGCCACAGGGCTGCCAAGGGCGGCAGAGGATCGCGGGCCTGGCCGCGTTCGGTGGCCTGTAAGCGCTCCCCCCAAGCCAGCATGGCATCGGCATCGGCCTCTTCGCTCTCAATTCGGATCAGCATCCGCTCCAGCCCGACATGACTGTCCGGTGCATCGATCTCAAAGCCCTGCGTACTGAAAAGTGCGGTTTGATCGTAGCGGCCGCGCTCGCGCGGCGTCACTGCCATGTCCAAGGCCATCCGCTTGGCCCAAAAAGGCGTCACCTCGCCCTTGGTCGCCACGACATCGACAAGCACAAGGTCGATTTGGCGCAACAAGCGCATCTCGCTATCAAAAAGTCCCTGAAGGCGTTCCACCGAAAAATCCAAGGTCGCCGGCGTTTCTCCAGGCGCCTTTAGAAAGGTGATGGGTGCGGCGAGCTTGGTAGGGCCGAAGGCGAAGAGGCCGTCTTCCTGCAACGCGAGCGCCAGACTGCCCGGCCCCGCAGAAGCGAGACCAGCCTTGCCATAGCTGACACGGATTTCATCAAAGGTAACCAGAGCCGCCGTGTCACTCTCTTCCGCCAGCACCAAGCCTTCCAGCGAAAGCGAGACCTTCTGCCGCTCGTCATTGAATGCCCCGATCCAACTCTCGACCAGGTCCAGCCAGTCGGGCCGCTCGGCCGAGGCAGGTGCGCTCAGCAACAGCAGTGATACGATAAGAGCCGACCGTAACAGCATTACCCCACCTCCATGGATACCCATCCCTTGCATGGCCGGATGGGCAAAGGCAAGGCGAAGCGCCCTACTGGCCGAAGAGGTTGCTCAAGGGGCGGCCGTTCAGGGTCGCCGGCGCGTCCTCAGGTAGGTCGAAGATATACTGATAGACGATCTCGCCATCCTTAACCTTGGGATCGCCAACACCCTTGACCGCCGCCAGACCCAAAAGGACGATCGAATCGATCTGACTGCTTGCACTCTCCCCGTCTTCGGGAAGCTGCAAGAGCTCTGCCACCTGCGCCCTGGCTTCGCGCATGGCCTTGTCCAGATCTGACAATACAAGAGTCGCGGCCCCGATCACACCGGAAGCACTGTCGTCATCGACCGTGATGTCTGCCTGAGCATCGAACCACAAAAAGGGACCGCTGGCCGACAGGCGCTCGAGCAGGATATGGGTCTTCGCATCGTCGAGTGCTTCAAACCAGTCATCATATTCAAACGGTGCGATCTTGCTGAGGTCCACCGGATCGGCGCCGCCGCCTTGGGCAAGGTTCGATGCCGTGAAGCCGAAGGCAGAAACAAGAAGCGCACTGGTCTCGGCGAGCGGCAGTCTATCGACCGTCAAAGAGACGGAGCTGCTACGCGGGATCAAAGCTTCGAACAGCATCGTCATCGGCAAGAATGAGAGTGCCAACATCGCCCCCTCGACGGGCGCGGTCTCTTTCTGCTGACCGTAGAGGTCCAGAACGCCTGCGCGACGCCCTAAGGTGCCATCGCCCTCGCCAAGCACCACGATGCGCATATCATCCTTTCCATCCGGTGCTTCCAGGACATAGCGCCCTTCCTGACTGCCGCCGTAGGTAAGCCCACCCGGCCAGCTCTCCTCATAGGAAAAGCCGCGGGTCTGCCAGTCGAGCAACAGCCCTTCGACGATGCGATCGAGTGCCAGCAGCTCCCGCTTTGTATCGACGACCGCAGCGGCATCCGCCGCCGCTATGGCATCCATGTAGGCCAAGAACGCCGGGCCCAGCTGCTCATAGGTACGGGGATTGAATCCCGTCGCTTCCAGGGTGAAAGAGACTTCTTCGAACTTTGATGTCGCCAGAAAGCCTCCCGGCATGCCCGCTGGGTCGACGCCCGACATAGCCAGACTCATATCGGCACTGGGCCAATGGCCCTCCGAGGGGCCCGTGGCAAAACGAAGGGTCGTATCCCATTTGGTCCCGCTGAGTTTTTCGGTCTCCATCACCAAGTCGAGCAAGCCCGTGGTGGTCACATACTCCTGTCCCTCGGGCAGGCCGTAGCGTGCCGCATCGTACAGCTCGACCCGCGATCGGATGTCCTCCATCCGCAGGTTCAAGCCAATCGGCAGCTGAAGTTGCGGCGACCAGAGGCCTGAGAGCGCAAAGTCACTCCAAGTCAGCTCCAGATCGAAGTCGGGCAAGGGATCGCCCTCGGTGTCCAGCGCCGACATTTGGAAGCCAGCGACCACACGATCTGGCAGGCGCACTTGATCGAAGGCGTAGTCCTCGCCTTGCCGTTGGACCCGGAAAGAGAGGTCACCCAAATGCTCTGCCTGACCGTCGGCAAGTCGCGTCTCGATGCCGGAGACCAGAACGCGATAGGCCTCCACCTCTTCCGTGACCACGACGTCACGATGTACGATCCAGGGAGTCGCCCCTTCGGCGCCCTGCAAGAAAGCGCTAACGGCTGCCCCGATCCGCTCTGCCTCGGTGTCGGCTAGGGACGGCGTGGGAGGCAACAGCAAGAGTGTTGCCGCCGCACCGAGCGCCGCGATCGGACGGCGCATTCGCGGCTTTGAGAGCAAAGCCAGCTGCACAGCCAACCTCCCAAGCTAGTTGCCCAAGAGTGCACCGATCGGCTGACCGTTCAGGGTAACATTGCCATCGGCCGGCAGGCTGAACTCATAGACATAGTTGATGTCGTCACCGTCCGGCTCGGGGGTGCCCAGGCCTTTCAGGAAGACAAGCCCGCCTGCGATGTCCTGCTGCATGTCGGAGGGCAAGTCACCGATCGCAGCCTCTAGCTTTGCCAAACCGATCAGCTTCAGGGTCGCATCTCCGACCGCACCCATTGCGCTTGCGGGATCTACCGTTGCCTTGCCGTCGCCGTCGAGGCTGGCCAGGGGACCAACCAGCGAGAGCGAGTCAATCAAGACCTCAGAGCCAGCTTTGCCCATGGCCATCATGATCTGCGGAAAGGGGATCATCGGCTCGTCCTGGATGCCGATGCCGGTGAAGATCAGCTCCACGATGGCGGCACTGGTCTCCTTGATCGGCAGCTTGCTGAGTTCGATGTTCACGTCCCAATCGGTCGGCGCGACCATCGCGGCGAACTTGTCCTCGCCCTGCAGGTCCTTGCCCTCGTACTTGGCGCCAGCCCCCAGAAAGGTTAGGCCCATGCTGCCGGTCTCGGCATCGGACGGGGCCGATCCGCGGAACACGATAGAACTCTCTTCCATGACGAAGTGAACCTGGTCGCCGCGTGTCTCGACGAAGTCGACATCCTTCAGCACGACGCCGGCCTGACCGCCTTGAGCGACCAGGGCAACGTTCTGCATCTGCTCTTTCAACCCCTGGATCTTGGCCTGATCGTTCTTCTCCTGCGCCGCCTCCAACTCGTCCATCAGTGCGAACTGCTTTTGGTAGGCTGCAGGATTGAGGCCCGTCACCAGGCTGGTGACCTCGATGGCGCCGATGGTGAGTGCGCCATCGCCTTCTGGATCCTTCACGTCGATCGGGCCGATGCTCATCTTGCTGTCTTGGTTCCAATCGGTGTCGCTGACGACCTCGGTCACGCCCTTCATCGCGACGTCACCCAGCTTCGCGACGAGCTGCTTGGCATCTTCGCCGCCCTCGTCCACCGTGATGGTGACGTCGCTCATCGCCATGTCGAGGCCTTTAAGCTCCTCCAGAACCGGGCTCCAAAGGCCCTCGGCCTTCTTCACGGTCCAACTCAACGTGCCGGTCTCGGTTTCCTTCTCGTGCGAGAAGGTAATCTCCTTGGGCAGAACCATCTTCGAGAAGGCAAAGTCTTCGCCAACCTCTTCGACAAAGAAGCTGGGATCGCCGAAGGTCACCAAGAGGCCATCGTCGTCTTTGATGGTCAAACCCTTGAAGGCCACGTCATACCCTGTCCCGGACTCGGTGACGCTGAGGTCACTGTAAGCGACATTGGCGTCCTTCATCTCGTCGCTCGCCATGGAGAGATAGGTCTCGATCGACTGCTTGATGCTGGCTGCATCTGTCTCGGCCAAGGCCCAACCGGGCGCCAAGAGGCTGGCAGTCAACACCACGCTCATGCACAGACGGCTTCGCATACCTTCTTCATCCTTCTTCTTGCTCGCCCCGTTCAGGGGTCGACACGATAGCCCAGGATACGGGCAGGAACCAGTGACGCGACCGCAATCGCGCTAGAGAACACGCACGTTCTTGAACTGCCAAGGATCCTCTCGGTCGAGATCCTCCGGGAAGAGAGTCTCGCGATCGGTCAAGGGCGTCCAGTCGCTATAAGCACCGACAACCGGACCCAAGTAGGGTTCGCAGAGGTCCAGCACGCGCCGGTAATCCATGTCTTCCGGATCGGTAATCCCGCTGGTCGGGTTTTCGATCGCCCATATCATACCGGCCATCACCGGCGAGGTCACCTGCAGCGAGGTTGCGTTGTTGTGCGGTGCCAGATCGCGCGCCTCTTCGATCGAGAGCTGAGAGCCGTACCAATAGGCGCCCTTGGCATGGCCGCAGAGCAGCACGCCGAGCTCGTCGATGCCGCTCACGATCTCGTCCATCATCAAGCGCTTATTCGGTTGCGCTTCACCGTTCTTGCCGTTCAGCTCATGCATCGATAGCACGGCGTCGTCTGCCGGATGATAGGCGTAATGCACGGTCGGCCGATAGATAGCCTGCTCCTGATCCTCGACCGTGAGGTAGGAGGCCAGAGAGATCGATTCGCCATGCGTGATCAGAAAGCCGTGCAGAGGACCCTCGATCGGCGTCCAGGTGCGCACCTTCTGCGAGCAGCCGGGGCGCATCAGATAGATGGCAGAACCCGGGCCGGTCTCATGCCGGCGACCATCGGGCGGAAAGTGGCGCTCATGCGTACCCCAGCCAAGCTCGGCCGGTTGCAGGCCTTCGCCGATAAAGCCGTCGATCGACCAGGTATTGACGAACTCGCCGACCTTCTTGGGGATGTTCGCAACTTGGGTGTCGCGCTCGGCGATGTGGATCACCTTGATGCCCAGTGACTGGGCCAGCTGCGCCCATCCGGCGCGATCGCTGGGTGGCGTCGCATCGCGTCCCATGTCACCGGCAATGTTGATCAGCGCCTGCTTCACGAAATGCGAGACCAAGCCAGGGTTGGCGCCATGGGTGATGACTGCCGTCGGCGCATCGGGACCCAGCTTCTCCTTCAACTTCTTCGACTGCAGCCACAGACCGTAGTTCGAGCGATCGGAGATCGAGAGGTGCATATCGACATAGCCGCCAAGCCAGGGCTCGATACAGGTGTCGAGGTAGAGCGCGCCCGTCTCGGCCGCCAGCTCGATCAGCGAGAGCGAGGAAACATCGACCGAGAGATTGAGTAGGAAGTCGCCTTTCTGCAGGCGCCCGCCGACCACGTCGCGATAGTTCTCCTGGGTCAGCATGACCTCTTCGAAAGCGACCCCGAAGGCATCGGCAACATCCGCACCGCCCCTATCGGCGGCGATGATGGTCATGCGGTCGGCAGTTATGTCCAAGTGCTTGAACAACAAAGGCAGCACGCCCTGGCCGATCGAACCGCAACCCAGCATGACAATCCGGCCGGCGAACGGCACTTTCTGCTCAGCCATCAATGACCTCCCTTTCCCTGGAACCAGCCCCCCAAATCACACTGAGGCCCCTGTGGTGTGGTTACAGAAAGCTGGGGTGCCTGACCAGCAATTCCTAGACCAGCGGCGACACTCTTGTGAGGCTCCGGCTACGACAGGCAGGATAATCGCCTGTTGCCAAGGCAGTGGCGAGACCCGCTATGTTCGACGACCTCTTCCTGGGTGCCCTTCTGATCGGTTGGACGGCCATCGTTCATGCTGGCTTCATGGTGGTCGGCATGTCGCTCTTCAGCAATCGCATGCGTGGGCCGCACGGTCATTTCGGCCGGGCGGCAATGATCACCGGCATCGTGCTCTGGTTCTTCCTGGCTGTGGTGGTGGAAGCCTGGAGCTGGGCGGTGGTCTACATGGTCCTGGGTGTCTTCGATGACATGGAGACAGCACTCTACTTCTCCACCGTAGCCTTCACCACCTTGGGCTTCGGTGATATCATCCTGGACCCCGACTACCGCCTGCTGGGTGCCTTCGAGGCGGCCGCCGGCATGGTCATCTTCGGCTGGACCACGGCCATGGTCTTCTCCGCCGTGCAACGGATCTACACGCCCGCGGAGCCGCCGCCTGCACCTCCTTTGACCCACGAGTGGCCGCCGGATAACGAGTGAGACCGGCACCCTCCCTCAAGGGCGCCGGCCTTCACCTATTTTATGATGATCTCCGGACCCATCAGGGCCGTTGGCATCACCGTCGATACCCAGGGAATGTAGGTGACGATGATCAGGAAGATGAACATGATGCCAAGCCAAGGCAGAGCCGCCTTGACCACCCGCATCATCGGCATTCCCGTGACGCCCGAGGTCACGAAGAGGTTGAGGCCCACCGGCGGTGTGATCATGCCGATCTCCATGTTCACCACCATGATGATGCCAAGGTGAATTGGATCGATGCCCAGGTCGATCGCGATCGGGAACACCAGCGGTGCCACGATGACGATGAGGCCCGAGGGCTCCATGAACTGGCCGCCGATCAGCAGAATCACGTTGACGATGACCAGAAACATCACCGGCCCGAAGCCTGCATCCAGCATGGCAGCTGCGATCGACTGGGGAATCTGCTCTTCGGTGAGCACATGCTTCAAGATCAACGCGTTGGCGATGATAAAGAGCAGCATGATCGTGACCTTGCCGGCATCGAGCAGCGTTTGCTTGGTGTCGGGATGGACGAAGACCGTCAGCAAGGCGTGCGGCCGCCTCAGTAAGGAAAAGCGCTCTTCGCCCTCGCCTTTGAGCGGCCCCATGTCCTTATAGACGAAGTTGGCGACGAAGAAGGCATAGACCGCTGCCACTGCAGCCGCCTCGGTCGGGGTAAAGATGCCGCCATAGATGCCGCCGAGGATAATCACGATCAGCAGCAGACCCCAAGAAGCGTCGCGTCCGGAGGCAAGGATCTCCTTGATGCCGGCCCATTCCTGCGAGGGCAGGCCTTTGTAGCGCGCGTAGATGTAGATGCCGATCATGAGCATCAGCCCAGCCAAGAGACCCGGGATGACGCCGGCCAGGAACATGCGGCCCACGGAGACATCGACGGCCGAGGCATAGACCACCATCACGATGGAGGGCGGGATCAGAATGCCCAAGGTGCCGGCATTGCAGATAACCCCGGCAGCGAAGTCCTTCTTGTAGCCCACCTGCACCATACCGGCGATGACGATAGAGCCGATCGCCACCACGGTTGCCGGCGACGAGCCCGAGAGTGCCGCGAAGAGCATGCAGGCAAAGACGCTGGCGATCGCCAGCCCACCGCGAAAGTGACCGACGCAGGCAATAGCGAAGCGGATGATCCTCTGTGCCACACCGCCCGTCGACATGAAGACCGAGGCCAGGATGAAGAAAGGAATGGCCAGCAGTGTGAAATGCCCGGCAAAGGCGTTGAACAGCGTCTGTGCGACCGAACCCAGCGAGCTGTCGGAGAAGGTCAAGAGGAAGATGATCGAGCTGAGGCCCAGCGAAATGGCGATCGGAACGCCGATGATGAGCAAACCGATCACCATCAGGAAGAGAAAGGCGACATCCATTGTCCTAGTCCTCCTTAGCTGCGGCTTCGACCAGATCTTCGGCCTCGTGGGCAGCGATGATCCGGTCGGCCTTGCCCTGCAGGATCTGCCAAGCCAGCTGGGCAAACCGCAGGGTGAGGAGCGCCAAGCCGATCGGCAGGGCGGCGTAGGGAATGAAGCGAGGCATCTTCTCGTAGGCCTCGCCCTCGTTCATCGCATCTTCAAGAAAGCTCAAGAAAGCCGGCATCGGAATGTCGTTCACCTCGTACCAGGCTTGATCGTTCAAGGTGCCGTCCAGCATCGGCAGCGCTGCGAAGGGTGCCCAGTAGTTCCAGGATCCGATCAGCAGCAGCAGGCAGAAGGCAAGACAGCAGCCGACCCCGATCAGACCCAGAACACGCCGGGTTGCGGGAGAGACCGCGTTCAACAGAACATCGACGCCGAGATGGGCGTGGATCTTGACGCAGTAGGATGCGCCCAGGAGCACCAGCCAGGCGAAGAGGAAGACCGTGGTCTCTAGCGCCCAGAGGATGTTGTCGTTGAAGACATAGCGGGCAACGACATTGACAAAGGTGATCAGCGTCATGAAGCCGAGAATGAGCGCAATCAGCGTCTCTTCGATCTGATTGACCACCCGCCCCAGCCTTGTCGTGGGTTGGTAGTGCATGTTTTTCCTCCCTACTCGCCGGCGCTGACCCGTCGAGAGGGGCGCGTCGAGAGAGGGCCCAGCCGGAGGCTTGCCGGCCGGGCCTGTCTTTGATTTTTCTTAGTTGCTGGCGTTTGAGGACTGTGCGGCAGAGATGAGATCGCTGCCGATGTCGTCCTCGAACTGGGCCCAGACCGGCTTCATCACCTCGACCCACTTCTGGCGCTGCTCGGGCGTCAGCTGACGGACCTCGCCACCAGCGTCGATGATGGCCTGCTTGGCCTCCTCGTTCACCTGCGTGGAGGAGGCATTCCGCTCTGCCGAGACCTCGGCGATGATGGTCGCCAGCTGCTCGCGCACGTCCTCTGGCAGATCATCCCACCACTGCCGGTTGGTCACCACCAGATAGTCGATGATGCCGTGGTTGGATTCGGTAATCCCGTCCTGCACCTCGAAAAACTTCTGGCCATAGATGTTCGACCAGGTGTTCTCCTGCCCGTCGACGACACCGGTCTGCAGCGAGCCATAGACTTCGGAGAAGGCCATCTTCTGCGGGTTGGCGCCCAACGCCTCCATCTGTGCGACCAGCACGTCGGAGGGCTGCACCCGGAACTTGAGGCCCTCGGCGTCCGCCGGCTCCATCAGCGGCTTGCCGGCAGAAATCTGCTTCATGCCGTTGTGCCAGAAAGCCAGGCCCTGCAGACCGCGCCGACGCATCGCGTCCTTCAGTTTCTGGCCAGCTTCCGACTGCTGAAAGCGGTCCACCGCCTCGATGTCGTCGAAGAGGAAGGGCAGATCGAAGATGCGAAACTTCTTGGTGAACTTCTCGAACTTTGAGAGCGAGGGTGCCGCCATCTGCACGTCGCCGGCCAGCATGGCCTCCAGCACCTGATCGTCGTTGTAGAGCTGCGAGCTGGGGAAGACCACCATGCAGACCTTACCGTTCATCTCGTCGTTGACGCGCTGCTCCAAAAGCGAGGCAGCGATGCCCTTGGGGTGCTTGTCGGTGTTGGTGACGTGGCTGAACTTGATCTCGATCTCGCCGTCCTGGCAGGCGTCGGCGGCCTGGGCGGTACCGCTGAGGGCGCTCAGTACGAGAACCGAGGCAGCGGTCGCGATGACTTTGCTGGTGATGCGCATGATCTGTGTCGTCTCCTGGCTTGTCTGTCGGTTTCCTCCCGGAGGCCGCGCGGCCATCCGGGCTTGTTGCCCTGGCGAGATTTTCCTCGCTAGCTGACCGGAGCTTTTGCGGCTGGACAGAAGGTGCAGGCAAGACAGTGGATCACCAAAAAAACGCCGAGGACGCAGAAACTGCGAGCGATGTTTCGTTTTCCACCCATTGGCCCCAGGAAGGGGGTGAGTCCGGGTACAATTCGTCAGCTCTCGGCGAAATCCTCACGTCGAAGCCCGTGCCGCACCATCTTCTCGTAGAGCGTCTTGCGCGAGAGCCCCAAGCCTTCGTAGGTCGATTTGAGATTGCCGCCGTTCAGCGACAGCGCCGCGGCGATCGCTTGCTTCTCGAAGGCCTCGACCTGTTCGGCGAGCGATTGCGGGACGGCGGCTGCGGTCTCCTCGTCGATCGGCAGGCCAAGGACGAAGCGGTCGGCAGCATTGCGCAGCTCGCGCACATTGCCGGGCCAAGGACGCGCCGCAAGAGCCGCCAGATCCTCACCGGAAACGGCAGGCGCCTGGCGCCGATTGCGGAGCGCTCCTTCGTTCACCAGGTGCTGGAACAGCAGCGGGACATCGCCCACGCGCTCACGCAAGGGCGGCAGGGTGACGGAGACCACGTTCAGCCGGTAATAGAGGTCATCGCGAAAGCGCCCCTCCGACACCTCCTGCGCCAGATCCTCTTTTGTCGAAGCGAGAAAGCGGACATCTAAAGGCACGGTCTCGTTTGAGCCTAGACGCTCGATCACCCGCTCCTGGATCACCCGCAGCAGCTTGGCCTGTAGCGGCAGGGTGAGCGAACAGACTTCGTCCAGGAAGAGGGTGCCGCCGCGGGCGTGTTCGAATTTGCCGACCCGGGCGCGCAGGGCGCCGGCCACGCCCTGTTCATGCCCGAAGAGCTCGCTCTCCAGCAGCTCGGCAGGCAGCGCCGCCATGTTGATGGCAACGAAGGGCTTCTCGCGCCGCTCAGACAGCTCGTGCAGCGCGCGCGCCGCCAGCTCCTTGCCGGTCCCGGTCTCGCCCATCAAGAGCACGTCGGCTGCACTCTTGGCGATGGTGCGGATGCGGTGGCGCAAATCGACCATGACCTGGCTGCGACCGACCAGACTGCTCTCCAGCTGATCGCGCTTCTCCAACTGCTGGCGCAGGCGCCGGTTTTCCAAGGTCAGGCGCCGCTTGTCGGTGGCGCGCTGCACGCTGTCGGTGAGGCGCGAGGTCGGGAAGGGTTTCTCCAGGAAGTCATAAGCGCCGGCCCGCATCGCCTGGACCGCCAAGGGCACGTCGCCATGGCCTGTCACTAGGATGACGGGCAGGTCCGGATCGATCTCGCGAACCGCCGCCAACAGCGCCAGCCCGTCCATCTGCGGCATGCGAATGTCGCTGACCAAGACACCGTCGAAACCGCGCCGCACCCGCTCCAGCGCCCGCTCGGCCCGGGCGAAGCTGGTGACCTCGAAATTCTCCAACTCCAGGCTCTGCGCGGTCGAGAGGCGCACGGCCTCCTCGTCGTCGACCAGGATCACTGCTCCCGTCACTGTGCCGCGGCCTCCGCAACAGTCTCTAGCGGCGCCTCGGCCGCCTGAAGGGTCACGGACAAACGCGCGCCGCCCTTGGCTCGGTTTTCCGCCTGCAAACGACCGCCGAAATCCTTAACGATGTTGTAGGTAATCGAGAGGCCGAGCCCCAATCCCTTGCCCACCTCCTTGGTGGTGAAGAAGGGATCGAAGATCCGCTCCAGGTCATCCTCGCCGATGCCGCTGCCGTTGTCCTCGACGCTCAAGACCACCTGCCCCTCTGTTTGCGTCACCCGCAGCGCCACGCTGGGTTCGGCGCGCTCGCGGACCGCGTCCAGAGCATTGGTCAAGAGGTTGACCAGCACCTGCTGCAGACGAACATGGCCGCCCTGGACCCAGAGCGGCCCCTCGGGAAGCTGCAAGTCCACAACGACGCCGGCCGCCTTGAGCTGCCCGGAGAGCAAGGCCAGACTCTCGTTAACCACGGCCGCGAGCGAGACCGATCGGATCGATCCCTGCGGGCGCCTGGCGAAGCTGCGCAGGTGCCGCGACAACTCGGCCATGCGGTCGGTCAGGATCACGATCTGCTCCAGATTGCCCTTCGCCCGCTCGTCCTGCCCGCGCGCCAGGAAGGCTGCCGCATTGTCGGCGAAGGAGCGGATGGCGGTCACCGGCTGATTGAACTCGTGGCTCATGGCGGCCGACATCTGCCCCAGTGCCGCCAGCTTGCCGGCCTGAACCAGGTCGGCTTGCGCGCGGCGCAGATCCTCTTCGGCCGCCTTGCGCTCACCCACCTCCTCCTCCAGCAGCAGGTTGGTGTGGCGCAGATCGGCAGTGCGCTCGGCAACCGTGCGGGTCAAGGTCGCCTGGGCCTCCTCGCGCGCCTTCAGGCGCTCTACCAGGCGCCGCCGGCGTTGCCAGATGAGGGCAATCACCAGGCCCAGCGCCAACAACCCGAAGCCCAGAGCAAGCACGGAATTGAAGGCCTGTGCGCTGGCCGAGCGGGTCGGCAGCAAGAGGTGCAGGGTCCAGGCCTCCGACGGCAGCGCGCGGGCCAACTGCAGATAGCGCCCGGCCACCTCGCCTTCGTCGATCCGCAACTGGCGCCCCTCCTCCGGCACCGAGCCGGCAAAGGGCAGACCCAAGACCTCAAGCCCCTGCAGGTCGAACTGGCGGTTCTCGCGTATAGCGGCCTTGGCGGCCTCGCCGAGCGGCGCCAGCAGGCCCAACCGCCATTCGGGATTGCCGGCAAGCAGGACGATCCCGTTCGGGCCGGTTACGAAGAGATGATAGGGGCTGGCAGCCAGCTCGCCCTCCAGGCTATCGACCCCGACCTTGACCACCACGACGCCCAGAATGCGCCCTTCGACCTGGACCGGGTAGGAGAAATAATAGCCGCGCCGGCCCGACGCCGTGCCGAGCGCGAAGAAGCGCCCAAGACGCCCCTCCATCGCCTCGCTGTAGTAGGGGCGATAGGCATAGTTCTCACCGACGAAGGTAATGGGATCGGCCCAGTTCGAGGCCGCGATGGTGGTGCCGCTTTGATCCAGCACATAGGTGTCGGCGGCGCCGCTGGCGATGTTCCAAAGGGCCAGCCGGTGATTGACCCGATGCACCAGCGCCGTCTCGTCCGGCTGTTGCAGCAGGCCGCGAACGAGGCTCGATTCGGCATAGATCCGCGGCAACGCACGATAGCGATCGAGCCAGCCCTGCATGTTCTCGGCCTGCAGGTCCAGAACCGTCCGCCCGCGCGCCGCCGTCTCGCCCAGAAAGATCTGCAGGGCGGAGTGATAGCTGCCCCAGAGCAGGGCGATGAAGAGCGCAGCGCCAAGGGTGGCAAGACCGAGCTTGCGCATGCTCCTGGCGTTCCCCCTGCTTTGGCTCATTGACGGCCTCCTGCGAGGCAAAGCCTAGCCCATCGCAGCAGAGGGGTGAAGCGAGAGCCTCCATCCTCCTCGGCAGAGAGCCGGCTGCCTCGACCCGGCCAACCATGTCTATCCGCGGGCGCCTCACTCTCCCCACTTCTTGCGGCTTGGCCACCTGTGTCCCCGGGCCATAGATCAAGCCCAAGGAAGCCGATAAGGGGTGGGCGTTAGACGTTCGAATACAGCCGATCTCGATAGATCCGACGGCGCTGCCGATCCTTGTCGCATGACCAGAGCTAGAGCCAAAGAAAGTCGCTTGCGGTCAGCAGATTGGCGGCGGTGAAACGATCCAGCAAGACAGAGATGTCGGCAGCGCCGTCGCCGTCATGGTCGACCTGGAGCTGGCGCGGGCCGTCGATCCGGGCTTCGCTGTTACCGCTGCCGGAGAAGGCTTGGGCACCAATGTAGGCGAAGCTGCCGACCTCCAGTCCGGTGGAGAAGACCAGCTTGTCCTCGCCGTTGGCCGCATTGAGGCTGACCCCGTCGAAATCGCGGATCACCTGGCCGCCGCTCGCCAAGTCGCCACTGAAAAGGAACCAGTCGGCGCCCGAGCCGCCGAAGGCCCGATCGCCCTTGCCCATGGCCAGGGTGTCGGCGCCGCTCTCGCCCGACAGGCGGTCGGACTGGCCGCCGCCGAAGAGGGTGTCGTCACCTAAGTCCCCGTCGATCGTGTCTTCGCCCTGATTGCCGGCCAGCCGATTGTTGCCCGTGTTGCCCTGGATCGTGTTGTCCAGGCTGTTGCCGCTGCCCCTGATATCGGAGAAACCGGCCTCCAGCCTCAAGTTCTCCAGGAAGTCGCGCGGGCCGCCGTCCGGTAGGGTGAAGCTCACTTCCGCGCGCACAAGGTCGTCGCCGTGACCAGCAAACTCGCGCACTTGATCGCTCGTGGTATCGACGACGAAGGTGTCCCGGCCGAAGCCACCGGTCATGATGTCACTGCCCTCCAGACCGTTCAGCCGATCGTCGCCGCTGCGGCCGAAGAGCCGATCGTCGCCGGAGGCCCCCATCAGGATGTTGTCGAAGGTATTGCCGCCAAGATCGGCATCACCGGCCTGCCGGTTCACGTTCACTCTTTCGGCGTCGTTCTGTTCCAACAGGGTATAGGCTGCCGCATCGGAGCGGATGACGACCTCGGTGCCAGACACAACGACCAGATCGTCGGCCGTGTCCACGAAAAAGGTTCCACCGCCGTAGGCGGTATCGACCCCGCCACCACCATAGATGACGTTGTCGTTTCCGCCCTCGCCGTAGAGAAGGTCATTGCCGTCGCCGCCAAACAGCCAGGCGTCTCCCGCACCTCCGAAGAGGCCGCGGTCGGCACCGGAGCCTCCATAGACAGTATTTTCGTAGTCTCCCCCGTAGAGCAGGCTGTCATCGCCGCTGCCCCCGAAGATACGATCGTCCCCACGCCCTCCAAAGAGGCTGAAGTCGTTTCCATCGCCGCCGTAGATCCGGTCGTTGTCCTTTCCGCCGAACATCTTGAAATCATCGCCGCTGCCCCCGAAGAGGCGGTCCTTGCCTGAGGCTCCATTTCCATAGATATCGTCGCCGCTCATGTAGGAGTCGGCGCCGGACCCTCCATAGAGTCTGTCGTTTCCCGTTTCTCCGCTGATGACGTCGTCACCATCATCGCCGAAGGCCCTGTTGTTGCCACTGCCTCCCCTTATGCGATCGCGGGTCGATCCGCCAAAAAGGCTAGCCGCGACACCTCCACCATCTATGAAGTCTCCGCCGCTACCACCGAAAACCGTATAGCCACGCAAGCGGAAATCGTTTCCTGGACCGCCAAAAACGACACTCCCGTAAAGGGTATCGTCATCCCCAAGTCCACCATAGACCCTATCGTTTCCCGGAAGACCGCCAAAGAGACTCGTGTCGTCGCCGTCGCCGCCGAAAACGAAATCGTCGCCGTCACCACCATACAAGGTACGATCTTTGCCGTCTCCACCATAGACGCGGTCCGCGCTGCTTTGACCGTTAAGGCGACTGTCGTCTCCCGGACCGCCGAACACCAAATCATCGCCTGAAACCCCCACAAGGATGGCATCGTTGTCAGGCCCGCCAAAAATCTGATCGTCGCCATTGTTCCCGACAAGGACGGTGTCCTCACCACCACCACCGTAGATGAGATCGTTTCCGCTGTCTCCGCGAAGCTGCCACTCGTCGCCCGCATCGCCAAAAAGACTATCCTCGCCCGACCCCCCGAAGAGGCTGGTATCGCCGCCCGCGCCACCGAACACGATATCGTCGCCATTCTTGCCGAGGATTACGGTGTCGTATCCGCTACCTCCGAAAAGTTGGTCACCGCCGACTCGGCCGTTGATCCGGTCATCGCCGCTCAAACCGTAAATCCGGTCTGCCTGATTGGTGCCGGTCAGGGTGTTGTTCGCACCGGCCGTCCCGTAAATCACTGCCATCGTGCACTTCCACTCCTTGTCACCGGTCGAGCCCTCGCATGAGACAGGCTCTGCCTGGAGGCCTGGCTGCTCTGCCGAACGTGGTTCACCGCGCCTACGCCTCAGGCGGCCTCAACAAGCAGAGCCAGTCCGAGTTCGTCAGCACTCTCGATTTTCACATGGTCAACAAGGGGCATCAATACTTTTTCGTGTATTTTGGACGAGAGGCTTGATCCAAAGCAGCAGTCGCACGCGCTCGCTCCTGGATTCCGGGCGGTGTCCGGGTAAGGTCTTGCCGCACCGTCAGTCGCAATCTTGGACGAACGGCATATGCCCATTTCCTGTGGTGGTCGTGCTTGACACGGCCAACCGTGTCTTTCCGTCGTTTCCTACTCACCGCACTCCTGCGGCTTAGCCTCGTGGACCCCCGGGTCATTCCACGGGTGATCGCCAAGGTCATAAAGCCAGCACTGATTGAAGCTCGAACGGCGGTGGTGTCAGGCTCGACAGTCCCCACGCGCGCGGCTCCGCCGACCGGGCGCGCGTCTTCGCCATCGACCCGAGGCCGACGCGGAGGCTATGCTAAGAAAAAATCAGAAACTCTTGGGGAGGAGAGGCCGAGTGTCCGCACGTTCCGTTTTCTATGCCGTCTTCGGCGGGGGGCTGGTGCTGACCTTCCTCCTCTCGCTGATCGAGCTGGAGGCGCTCTGGCTACTGGTGCTGGTGCTGCCCTATGGCGCGCTTGGCCTTTGGGACATTCACGTCTCCAAGTCCAACGTGCTGACCAACTATCCGGTGATCGGCCACATGCGCTATGCGCTGGAGTTCATCAGCCCGGAAATCCGCCAGTACTTCATCGAGACCAATCAGAACGGCCGTCCCTTCAACCGCCTGCAGCGACAGCAGGTCTACAATCGCGCCGCCGCGGCGCCCGATACCCTGCCTTTCGGCACGCAGTACGATCTGGAGGAGGTCGGCTATCACCGGGCCAACCACTCGCTGGCGCCCAAGGAGGTTAAGCTGGAGGACGCCCGCGTCCAGGTCGGCGGTAAGGACTGCAGCCAACCCTACAGCGCCTCCAGGCTGAACATCTCTGCCATGAGCTTCGGTGCGCTCAGCGCCAATGCGCTGAGGGCGTTGAACAACGGCGCGCGCATCGGCGGTTTTGCCCACAACACCGGCGAGGGAGGCCTCAGCCGCTATCACCTGGAGGGCGGCGGCGACATCATCTGGCAGATTGGCACCGGCTATTTCGGCTGCCGCACCAAGGACGGCCACTTCGATCCCGAGGCCTTCAAGGAGAAGGCGGCCAAGCCCGTCGTGAAGATGATCGAAATCAAGCTGTCGCAGGGCGCCAAGCCGGCCCACGGCGGGGTGCTGCCGGCGGCCAAGGTCAGCGCCGAGATCGCCGAGGCGCGCGGCGTGCCGCAGGGCGAAGACTGTATCTCACCGCCGGCGCACAGCGCCTTCTCCAGCCCGGCCGGTCTGCTGGAGTTTGTCGGGCAGCTGCGCGAGCTCTCCGGCGGCAAGCCGGTCGGCTTCAAGCTGGCGATCGGCAAGAAGGAGGAGTTTCTGGGCATCTGCAAGGCCATGCTGGACGGCGGCCCGCTGCCCGACTTCATCACCATCGACGGCAGCGAGGGCGGCACCGGTGCGGCCCCCAACGAGTTCTCCGATCGCCTGGGCATGCCGATCCAGGACGCGCTCGTCTTCGTGCAGAATGCACTTGTCGGCTGTGGCCTGCGCGACCAGCTGACTTTGATCGCCAGCGGCAAAACCGTCTCCGGCTTCGACATGATCAAGAAGATTGCGGTCGGCGCCGACATGGTGAATGCGGCGCGCACCATGCTCTTTGCCGTGGGCTGCATTCAGGCCCTACGCTGCGATACCAACACCTGCCCCTCGGGCATCGCCACGCAAGACCCGCAGCGCAACCTCGCCGTCGATGTGGCCGTGCGCGAGCAGCATGTCGCCAACTTCCACAAGGCCACGATCAAGAGCTTTCTCGACCTGGTCGGCGCCATGGGCCTGGAGCACCCCAATCAGATTGGCCCGGAACACCTGCTGCGCCGCCAGGGCGATCAGCGCGACGAGAACTATCGCGAACTCTATCAGTGGCTAAGGCCGCGCCAACTCATCGGCAGCAAAATCCCCAAGGCCTGGGAGGCCGACTGGAAGGCGGCACAAGCGGAGCGATTCTAGCTCTTTGTTATCTGACGCCAATCCTCGGCCTCGCTTGGGGGCCGAGGGCTCGGGGTTTGCGCTACACGCTGGGGTCGGCCAGGTGCTGTCTCAGCCAGTCGGCATAGTCCTTGGCCGCTTGCTCAACTGTCTTCTCGTGCTCCTCGACCTGGACCACGTTCTTGGCGACATGGGCGCCGTAGCGCGCGGCTGCGAAGACCAGAGCGTTGTGCACCTCGGTGGCCGGGACCTTACGATTGTGTCGATTGGCGAGCGCGATGTACTCGTCGGCCAGCTTTAGGAATCCGGCTGGGTCCAATTCCCCCTCCTTGCGCGCCGCCCGCCGCTCTTTGCGGTTCATCTGTTCGTCCCTTCAACTGATCCCAGGTCGCTACTATGCCGCCAAAGGCAGGCGGCGCCAGAACTTTTCGAAACACTGGAAATTTCCGCAGAAAACAGCATAATCTGCAGGAAAGGGAGTGCTGAATGCAGGATTTCGGCGGCGCTTTCCTGCAGGCCTTCGGACTGCTGATCGCGCTGGACCCCAATTTGCTGGAGATCGTCGGCTTGTCGCTGCGCGTCAGTCTGACGGCTGTGCTGATTGCAGCGCTGATCGGCATGCCCCTGGGCGCGCTGCTGGCCGTTCTGCGCTTTCCAGGGCGCGGGGCGGTTCTGGTGGTGTTGAATGCCTTGATGGGCCTGCCGCCCGTCGTCGTCGGGCTGCTGGTCTATCTGCTGCTGTCTAGAGCAGGCCCGCTGGGCGTGCTGCAGCTGCTCTATACGCCGACCGCCATGATCATCGCCCAGTGCCTCTTGGTGGCACCAATCATCGCAGCCCTCACCCGCCAGACCGTGGAGGATTTGCACGCCGAGTACGACGAGCAGCTGCGCAGCTTCGGCATCGGGCCGCTGGGCCATGTGGTGACCCTGCTGTGGGACGGACGCTACAGCCTGATGACCGCGATCCTGGCCGGCTTCGGTCGCGCCTCGGCCGAGGTCGGCGCGGTGCTGATCGTCGGCGGCAACATCAATCATGTAACCCGTGTGATGACGACCACGATCGCGCTGGAGACCTCGAAGGGCAACCTGGCGCTGGCCTTGGGTCTGGGTACGATCCTGATTGCCATCGCCATCCTGGTGAATGCGCTGCTCTACCTGCTGCGCAGCGCGGCAACACGGCTGAGCTATGCCTGACGGCTCTCTGACAACCCCGACGCCAAGCAGGACTGCCGCACCCTCGATCCTGCCGCTCGAGGCTCAGCGGGTAAAGGTCGTGCGCAAGGGCCGGGCGCTGCTGGACCTCTCGGCGATCACCATCTCGGGCCAGGGCCTCTCCGTCATCATGGGTCCCAACGGTGCCGGCAAGAGCCTGCTTTTGCGCATCCTGGCAGGGTTGGTTGAGCCCGACAGCGGCCGCGTCACCTGGGGCGCTGCAGCGCCAACCAGACGCCAGCGCAGCCGCCTGGGTTTCGTCTTCCAGAAGCCGGTGCTGCTGCGCCGCTCGGCTCTGGCCAACATCACCTATCCTTTGAAGGCGGCCGGCCTCTCGCGCGTTCAGGCGCGCGAGCGGGCGGGCCAGGCTCTAGCGAAGGCCAGGCTTGCGCACCTTGCCGAGCGGCCGGCACGCGTGCTGTCGGGCGGCGAGCAACAGCGCCTCGCACTGGCCCGCGCGCTGGCGCTGGAGCCGGAAGTGCTCTTCCTCGACGAGCCGACGGCCAGCCTCGATCCGGCCTCCACCTTAGCGATCGAAGAGATGGTTCGCACAGCGCGCGCCGCCGGAACCCGCAGCCTGCTGGTCAGCCACGACCCGGGCCAAGCCCGTCGTCTGGCCGACGAGGTGATCTTCATGCACCACGGTCAGGTGATCGAGCGCGGCGCCGCCGAGACTTTCTTCGCCCAACCGCAAACCCGCGAGGCCGCCGCCTACCTGGCCGGCGAAATACTTCTGTGACCCGGCAGCCTAGACGGGGGAGAAACGGACCGTGACCACCGCCTTTCTGACGACCAAAGAGCTGGCCGACCTGCTGCGGGTGAAGGAGCGTAAGGTCTATGATCTGGCAGCAGCCGGCGAGGTACCCTGCCGCCGCGTCACCGGCAAGCTGCTGTTTCCGCGCGAGGAGATCGAGGCCTGGCTGCAGGGCTCAAGCGCTGCGCCAGCAGCCGAGAAGTTGCCACTGATCTGCGCCGGCAGCCACGATCCCTTGCTGGACTGGGCGCTGCGTCAGGCCGGCACCGGGCTCGCCTCTTTCTTCGATGGCAGCCTGGATGGGCTTGAGCGGCTCGCCAATCGCAGTGCCGCGCTCTCGGGCACCCACGTCTTCGAGGGCGGGTCCAGCTGGAACCTGGCACATCTGCAAGAAGGCTTCGCCGGCAAGCCACTGGTTGCACTGACCTGGGCCAAACGACGCCAGGGCCTGATTTTGCCGCCGGGCTCAAAGATCCAGCGCATGGAGGACCTGGCCGGCAAGCGGATCACCCTGCGCCAGCCCAGCGCCGGCAGTCGTCTGCTCTTCGATCATTTCTCTAAAGATGCGGGCCTGACGCCCGACGCCTATGAGACCGTAGGCGTGGTCCGCACCGAGACTGAAGCCGCCGCCGATGTTGCCGGCGGACGCGCCGATGCGGCACTTGGGTTGGAGGCAGCGGCACTTCAGTTCGGCCTCAACTTCCGCCTCTTGATCGAAGAGACCTTCGATCTGGCGGTCTGGCAGCGTGCCTATTTCGAGGCGCCGCTGCAGGCCCTCTGGCGCTTCTGCCGGACTCAGGCCTTCGCCGACAAGGCAGCCGAACTGGGTGGCTACGACATCGCCGAAAACGGCCAGGTGCGCTGGATCGGCGGTTAAGCAAGCCGTCGCTGGCCTCGAAAGGCGCCTTAGTTCGCGTTTGGAAAGAAAAGCTGCTGATCGGCGACCCGGTAGGCGGCAATGGCGTCCTGCCCGGCGGGTGAGAGCAGCCAGTTGACGAAGGCCTGACCGTCTTCAGCCTTCACGTCCGGGCAATGCGCCGGGTCGATCGGAATCACGCCATACTGGTTGAAGAGCTGCGGATCGCCCTCATAGACAACCGCGAAATCGCCCTTGTTGGCGAAGGAGATCCAGGTCGCCCGGTCGGTCATCACGTAAGCGCCCATGCCCAAGGCCGTGTTCAGGGTCGCCCCCATGCCCGATCCGGTCTCGCGATACCAGGTGCCGGAGGCGCCGGTCGGATCGACGCCGGCTTCGTGCCAAAGCGCCAGTTCCTTCTTGTGCGTACCCGAATCATCGCCGCGCGAGGCAAAGGGCGCCTCGGCCTCGGTCACCCGGCGCAGCGCGGCGGCAGCACTGCCCGCCTCGCCCAGCCCGGCCGGATCGTTCGCCGGACCGACAATCACGAAGTCGTTGTACATGAGATCGCTGCGGGCCAGTCCCATGCCGTCGGCAACGAAGGCCTCTTCGGATGCCTTGGCGTGCACCAACAGCACATCGCCGTCGCAGTTCGCTGCGTTCTTGATCGCTTGTCCAGTGCCGACCGCAACCACCCGCACCTCTATGCCGCTTTCGGCTCGAAACAGCGGCAGCAGATACTCGTAGAGGCCGGAGTTCTGCGTCGAGGTGGTGGACTGCACGATGATGAAGGCTTGGTCAGCCTGCGCCGCGGACCCGGCGAGAGCGAAAGAGACGGTCAGGAGAAGCGATCGTGCGAAAGGCAGCATGAGGGCATCCTTTGGCTGTGAGGTTGCCGTTATACTGCAAAACTACGCATTCTCTGTCAATTTCTTCGGAGATGCGTCCTTTTCTACAGCGAGTGATCGGGCAGATCAGGACACGGTCAAATGCTCGATCCTGAACTCCGCAGCCTGGACCATTGCATCGACGACGATCTTGCGGTGGCAGCCTTGGGCGTCGTGCTCGAAACACATCAGACAGGTACGATAGCGCTTCGAGAAATCAATCGCCTGCCTGAGGGCCTCTCGTGCCGGCTGACTTTGCAGATGGGATGTGTAGATCCCCTCGAAGGTCGCTCGGTCGCCGCGCCGCACGGCATCGCGGCCTGGCTTCGGGTCACCAAGGGCACGCAGATGATGATACTGGATGGCCTTCTCGGCCAAGGCCTGCCGAAGTGCGGTCTTTGAGAACCCTTTCTTCCTGGAGAGCGGCAACTCGCGGACGTCGAGCAGCAGTTCGACCTCTCTGCTCTCTAGAACCTCAAGGAAGCCATCAATCCGGCATCCTTGATATCCGATCGTGAAGATCTCCAGCACGGTCCTCACATCATCAGCAGCAAGTTCGCAGGGTTAGGTCTCGTGCCCGCGTCCTTGCGCTTCGGCCCGCGCTCGCTCTCCGCTTTAGCCTCGCACCACCAGTACTGAAATCGGCGAGTGGCGGACAACGCGGTCGGCGTTGGAGCCGATCAGGAACTCGCGCACCTCTTCGGGTGGATGAGAGGCCATGACGATGAGGTCGACCTCCTTCTCCTCGGCCACGCGGATGATCTCGGTCGCAATCGCGCCTTGGCCGATATGGACCTCATAGCCCAGATCCTTGTCGACATGAGTCCGCGCGAACTTCTCCAACTCCGCATAGAGATGCTGCAAGGCATCGCGTTCGAAGTCCTTGGAGAAGAAGCTGCCGACCAGCGCCATCTTGAAATCCGGCGAAATCGCCAGCAGGTGCAGCGGCCCACCGCCGCCACGCGCCATCTCCATCGCCGTCGGCAGAGCAATCTGCCAGGAGGAATCATGGTTCAGATCCACGGCGAGAAGGATGCTCTTGTACATGGGGTCGTCCTCCTTGCTGGCTTTAGGCGGCAGCGGGCTTGCCGCGCGGCCCGCGGCCTCGCTGCATCAACACCACCAACGCCAGGACGAGCAAGGCGGGGATGAAGACCAGATACTTGGTCGGCTGCTCGTTCGGCACCTGCACCGAGAGAATCTGCTGATCCCAATCCAGTCCTGCTTCCTGAGCGGGCGAATCGAAGGCCACATCGTCGACGATGACCGCGCCGTCGTCGCCGTCGATCAAGGTCACGCCAGAGGCATCCAGGCGCTCCTGACCGGTCGCCTCGTTGCCGATCGGCAGCAGCGCCGTGAATTCGATGGGATCACCCACGTCGTTTACACCAGCGACCTTGAGGCGCAGATACTCGCCCGCCGGTGCCTCGGCGGCCGCTTCAGCGATCTCGGAAGGTGCGACGTCGTTGTAGGGCGCATAAACCATGTCCATCCAGAAACCCGGCCGGAATAGGCTGAAGGCCACCAACAGCAACAGGATGGATTCGTAGAAGCGACTGCGCGCGATAAAGAATCCCTGCGTTGCCGCTGCGAACAACAACATGGCGAATGTAGCGACGATAAAGACGAAGATTCCCTGCACCAGATCCACGTCGATCAGCAGCAGCTCGGTGTTGAAGATAAAGAGGAAGGGCAGTGCTGCGGTGCGCAGGCTGTAGAAGAAGGCCACCACGCCGGTCTTGATCGGGTCGCCGCCGGAAACCGCAGCAGCAGCAAAGGAGGCGAGGCCCACCGGCGGCGTCACGTCGGCCATGATACCGAAGTAGAAGACGAAGAGATGGACGGCGATCAGCGGCACGATCAGTCCGTTCTGCTGACCGAGCGTCACGATGACCGGGGCCAGCAGGGCGGAGACCACGATGTAGTTGGCCGTGGTCGGCAGGCCCATGCCCAGGATCAGCGAGAGGACCGCGGTCAAAAGCAGGATCGCCATGATGTTGCCGCCCGACAGCACCTCGACCACATTGGCCAAAGCCGAGCCGACGCCGGTCTGGCTGACCGCGCCGACGATGATGCCCGCCGTTGCGGTCGCAATGCCGATGCCGATCATGTTGCGTGCGCCGGAGATCAATCCGTCGATCAGATCCAGCACGCCCTGTCGCACGGCCCGGGCGAAGGCGCCCTCGCCGCGCATCAAGGACATGAGCGGGCGCTGGGTAACCAGGATGAAGATCATGAAAGCCGCCGCCCAGAAAGCCGAAAGGCCGGGCGAGAGGCGGTCCACCATCAAGGCCCAAACCAGAACCACCACCGGTAGGATGTAGTGCAGGCCAGAGCGGATCGTCGGCCCTGGCAGCGGCAGCGACTGAACCGGCTCGTTGGGATCGTCCATCTTCAGCGGCTCTTCTTTGGACGCGACAAAGAGCAGTGCCACATAGGCCGCCACCAGCAGGCCGAAGACGATGAAGCCCGCGGCGGCGCCGAAGGCCGGCCGTATCCAGCCCATGCCATAGTAGACGATGAGGCTGAGCGCGCAGATCCCGAAAATGATGAAGCTCATGCCGATCAGGCGCTGCACGATGGGCTTGGGCGTGTAGGCCCGCGGCAAACCCTCGAAGCCGGCTTTCATGGCCTCCAGATGCACGATGTAGACCAGTGCGATGTAGGAGATTGCGGCCGGCAGGATCGCGTGGGTAACCACGTCGAAATAGGGAATGCCGACGTACTCCACCATCAGGAAGGCCGCTGCCCCCATGACCGGCGGCATGATCTGGCCGTTGACGGAAGAGGCAACCTCGACCGCACCGGCCTTCTCTGAGGAGAAGCCGACGCGCTTCATCAAGGGGATGGTGAAGGTACCGGTGGTCACCACGTTGGCGATCGAGGAGCCGGAGATCAGGCCGGTCATCGCAGACGAGACGACCGCGGCCTTGGCCGGTCCGCCGCGCAGATGGCCCATCAGCGAAAAGGCCACTTGAATGAAGTAGTTGCCGGCTCCGGCCTTATCCAGCAAGGCGCCAAACAGAACGAAGAGGAAGACGAAGGAGGTCGAGACGCCCAGCGCGATGCCGAAGACGCCCTCGGTCGTGATCCATTGGTGATTGATCAGCTCGGAGAGCGAGACGCCCTTATGCGCGATGATCGAAGGCATCGAGGGGCCGAGGAAGCTGTAGACCAGAAAGAGGCTGGCCACGATCATCAGTGCCGGGCCGAGCGAGCGACGGGTCGCTTCCAGAAGCAGCATCAGACCGACCACACCGACCACCAGGTCCTGCGTGATGGGAGCGCCTGGGCGATCGGAAATCGCGCGGTAGAAGACGAAGAGGTAGATGGCCGCAAAGCCGCCTGCGAGGGCCAACACCCACTCCCAGGAGGGGACACGGTCGCGCGGCGAACCCAGCGCGATACAGGCGACGATCGCCAGGGTTACCACCGGGATCCACCAGACCGGCACACCCTCTTTGGCGCCGATCATGAAGAGGACGCACAGCACGATCGGTATGCCAAGGCCCAGCACCAACTGGAAGGGCGAGCGGGTTGCCGGATAGGCAGCAAAAGTCAGAAACACGGCGAAGGCCAGGTGGATAGAGCGCGCCTCTGTGTCGTTGAAGACACCGAAACCGACCATGAAGGGGATCGGCGAAGCGATCCACAGCTGGAACAGCGACCAGGCCAGAGCGAGACCCAGAATGAGCTTCCCGGCAAAGCCGCTTGGCGTCCGGCCTCCTGTGTCGGACGAGGCGACCAGTTCGTCGAGTTCTGTTTGGCTCAATCCAGACGTGGAATTCTCTGCGCTCATAGAAACCTTCCCACTGCGGCTTCTGCCGGCCGCAACCTATTCCTATTGCCCTGAAGAGTAAGGCCCGCCCGAACATGTCGGGCGGGCCTCATCAAGACTGGCCTAGTTCATCAGGCCTTTTTCCTTGTAGTAGCGGGCAGCACCGGGATGGATCGGTGCCGAGATCCCAGCTGCGACCATCTCTTCGGGCGTCAGAACGCCGAAGGCCGGGTGCAGCTTCTTGAAGCGGTTCATGTTGTCGAACACTGCCTTCACCACCTGATAGACGGTCTCGTCGTCAACCTGATCGGAGGAGACGAAGGTTGCCCGCACACCGAAGGTCGGCACGTCCGCATCGGTGCCGTTGTACATGCCGCCGGGGATTTTGGCGGCAGAGTAGTAGGCGTTCTCGCCAATCAGCTTCTCGATTTCCGGGCCGTCAACCGGCACCACGACAGCATCGCAAGAGGTCGTGGCCTCTTGGATCGAGCCGTTCGGATGGCCGACGGTGAAGATGATGGCATCCACCTTGTTGTCGCAGAGTGCCTGGGACTGTTCAGCCGACTTCAGCTCGGAAGCGAGCGCGAAATCGTCCATGGTCCAGCCCTTGGCATTCATGATGACTTCCATGGTGCCGCGCTGACCAGAACCGGGATTGCCGATATTGACCCGCTTGCCCTTCAGATCGTCGAAGGACTTAATGCCCGAATCGGTCCGCGCAATGACGGTAAAGGGTTCCGGATGCACCGAGAAGACGGCGCGCAGACCCGGAAAGGCTCCACTCTCTTCGAACTTGGAGGTGCCGTTGAGCGCGTGATACTGCCAGTCCGACTGGGCGACGCCCATGTCCTGGTCACCCGCCTTAATCGCGTTGATGTTGGCGATCGAACCGCCCGTGGAGGGCGCCGTGCATTTCAGGCTGTGGTCTTTCGTGCCGCGATTCACCAGCTTGCAGATCGACTGCCCAACAACGAAGTAGACGCCGGTCTGGCCGCCGGTACCGATGGTGATGAACTTGTCTTCAGCCTGCACCACCCCCGTGACCAGGGTCAGCGCAGCTGCCGCAGCCATCAGTTTTAAGGCCTTCATTCTCATGTTCTCCCTGCCTTAGGACCGCCGACCGAAGTCGGCCGCGAATTTCCAGTAACAAACGCTATCCAGCGCGCGACCGTAAAGCAAACACAACCTTGCCACCGAAAGGGCAGATGCGTTGTCGAAACTACGATGACGATAGGATCAGCGAATTTTGCACTCCCTCTGGCGTCCGCGACTCTTTACGGCCGTGGTTCGCCAATCAACACGGTGAGCCTAGTGAAACCCGGGAAGGCAAGCAAGCCGCATTGCGGCCGCAGTTGCAGTAATGAGTCTCTAGGCGACCCGGGGCCGAGGGGTATGATGACGACTCGTCGGAGATTCTGGGGTGCAGAGCCGATTGACTGCAAGAAACCGGCACCCCGGTCGACTTCTGGATTTGATGGACTAGAGCAGCGGGCATCAGGTGCATGGACCTCGTCGTATTCGTACTATCCTCGCTGACGGTAACCCTTGCCATGGTGGCACTTGCGGTTCCGCTGGCTCGGCGAATCGCTTTGCCCTTGCCTGTTGCGGTCGCCCTGATCGGTCTTGCCTATGGTCTGCTGACGACCTTGGCCGGGGTGAAAATCTCCGACAAGGCACTCAACGCCTACGATTTCTGGTTCGTGCAGCGCCTGGCATTGGACAGCAACGCGCTTTTGGCGGCCTTCCTGCCCCCGCTCCTCTTCGAGATGGCGCTGGCCGTGAATGTACGCCGCATGATGGACGACATTCCAACTGTCGTCTTGATGGCCGTTTTTGCGGTCGTGGCGGCAACCGGCGTTGTCGGCCTGACCATCTGGGTGGCCTCCGACCTTGGCTGGATCGCCTGTCTGCTGTTGGGCGCGGCAGTCTCGACCACCGACCCTTCGGCCGTGGTGGCGACCTTCAAGGAGGTCGGAGCACCCCGCCGCCTGATGGTCATCCTCGAAGGCGAGAGTCTGTTGAACGATGCCGCGGCCATCGCCCTCTTCGCTCTCTTGCTTGGACTGGTGGGCGCGGAAGCGACGGAGCGAAGCCGTCCGGTCCTGGATTTCCTCTATTCCTTCGCCGCCGGCGCTGGCGCTGGCCTTGGGGTGGCCCTCGTTTGCGGCCGCATCTATACCATCCTCGGGCGCTCTGCCGTTGCCGAGACTTCGATAACCTTGGCACTGGCCTATGGGGTCTATCTCTTGGCGGAGTACGTGCTCGATGCCTCCGGTGTCGTTGCCGTGGTCTTTGCCGGGCTCACCACGGGAACCATCGGGTTCATCCGCATGGGTCCGCGCAACTGGCGCATCGTAGAGACGGTCTGGACCCAGATCGGCTTTTGGGCCAGCACCTTCATCTTGCTTCTGGTGGCCTCCTTAACGCCGGGCCTGCTGCTGACGCTGACCTGGCAGCAAGCACTGCTGGCCCCGCTGATCTATGTCGGTGCCTTGGTCGCTCGGGCTGCCATCCTCTATCTGGCCTTGCCGCTCTTGAGCCAACTCGGCCTGGCCGCACCGATGGACAGGGCACAGAAGGCGCTCGTGCTTTGGGGTGGGGTCCGCGGCGCCGTTACACTGATTCTGGCCTTGTCGCTCTCGCACATCGTCGAGCTGGGAGAAGAAGCGCCGGTGGTCGGCGCACTGGCCGCCGCCTTCACCTTGATGACGCTCTTCATCAATGCCTCCACGCTAGCCATCGCCACCCGACTCTTGGGCTTGGATCGCCTCTCGGCCAGCGACCTGGCATTGCGCGAGAAAATCGTGGCCGGCGCGCTTCGACGGGTCCGCCAGGTGGTCGGCGAGATCGCGCAGCAGCGCAGCCTGGACCCCGATGCCCTGAAGACCGTCGAGGCAGCACTGGACGAGCAGCATCGCGCCGCCGAAGAGCAGGCCTCCCAACAGAACCCGAACAAGCGCATTCCCTTCGGAGAACGCCTGCGCCTGGGACTGGCCATCATCTCAGGACAGGAACGCCGCCTGATCCATCGGGCCTTCGACGAGGGCGCAATCGGGCCACGAGCCACCAGTGCACTGCGCCTCGCTGCAGAGCGCATCGCCGATGCCGCGCGCGTCGGCGGGCGTGCCAGCTATGAGATTACCGCCGACGCCGCACTCCGCTCCTCAAAGGGGTACCGCTCTCGCCTCTTGTTGGAACGCTTCCTGGCCTGGGATCAGCCGCTGCGCCGTTTGATCGAATTGCGCGTGACCATGTTGCTGGAGAGCGAGCGCATCATCCGGCAACTGGATCGTTTCGCGGCCGCCACGGTTGAGGAAATGATCGGCGACGATGCCACCCGCAATCTGCGCGATCTTCTGGATTGGCGGTTGGGCCGGGTGCGCGAAGAGATCGAATTCACCCGGCTGCAGTATCCTATTTACCTCGATAGTCTGGAGCGGGCCCTGGTCATGCGCGCAGCACTGAGACGCGAACGCCATGAATACGACCGCCTCTTCAACGACGGGGTCATCGAGAGCGAACTCTACGACAACCTCTACGTCGAGTTGGACGACCGCGAACGCGTTATCGGCCGACCTCCAAGGCTCGACTTGACTCTTTCACCCAGCGCACTGCTGGAGCGCGTGCCGCTTTTCGGAGCGCTGGACGACAAGCAGCGACGCCTGGTGGCAAAACGGATGAGCACGCTCTTCGTCGTCCCCGACCAAACCGTCATTACGGACGGCGTGCGCAGCGACGCGCTCTATTTCATTGCATCAGGCGCCTTGGAGGTTCGCGGCGGCGCCCATCCGCGGCGGCTGTCGAACGGCGACTTCTTCGGTATCTCGCTCTTGACCCAACCGCACAAGCGACGCGCTTCCTCCGTCGTTTCCTTGAGTTTCGGGCGACTCCTGCGGCTCTCCAGGCGCGACCTCAAGCGTCTGGCGCAGCGCGATCCGGGAATTGAGGCGGTGATCCGCGCCGCGCTTCCCAGAAGACCGGGCGAGATCGAGCCGCAGACCACCCTACTGGACGAGCAGAGCGAGCCAAAGATAGCTGATCAGCAGGGAAGCGAGAGTGACGGGCAGGCAAAAGGCAAAGAACTGCCAGAAACCAAAAGCGGGAAGCCCTAGTTTCTCCGTCTGCTGCACCACGATTACGTTGCTGGCGGCACTGAGGATGAAAAGATTGCCGGCAAGCGTGCTACTGGCCGCCAGCAGCATGGAAGTCTCCACCCCCGGCTCTCTCAAAAGGTTCAGATAGATCTCGACCGTGGGCACGTTGGAGAAGAGTTGGCTCGCCCAGAAACCCAGCAGGTAGATCACCGGCGGGCTTTCGAGCTGACCTTGGACGGGCTTCAGCCAGTCCTGCAGCAGGCCCGACTTCAGAACGGCTGAGGTCACCACGAACATGGCGACGAAGAAGGCAAGAGTTGCCCAGTCGAGCTCGACCAGGGCTTTCAGGCGGTGACGATCGAAGACCAGGACCGGCAGGACGGCGATCAGGCCGATGACACCCAGTGGCAGCAAGACGTTACCAGAGGCGCCTTGGAACAGGCTGTCGCCCACGACCAGCACCGCCAGAGTTGCAGTCGCGACGAGGGCCGGCCAAACCCGCGTATCGGGGTGATCGGGCAGGCTGAGCTCGCGCTCGGGAGACTGAACCGCGCTGCGCTTCAGGCAACGCGCAAACCAAAGATAGGCGAAGAGGAAACTCAAGATCGAGGGCACTGCCAGCCAGGTAAAGAAGGTGCCGATGGGGTCGCTAAAATGCCCCTTGGCGGCGATCAGCACGTTCTGAGGATTGCCCACCGGGGTCAGCAGACTGCCGATGGTCGCCGCCGCACAGAGCGCCAGAAGCGGGATGATGGCCGACTTGGAGAGGCTGCGGGCCAGCACCAAAGCCAAAGGCGTGCCGATAACGGCCGCCGCATCGTTGGTCAGCACCGCAGCCGTCAAGGCGGTAAAGGCCATCAGAGCCAAGAGACCCCAGCGCTCGAGATTGAAACGCCCCGAGACATCCTCGATAAGCCGCTCGGAAAAGCCGTTGACGTGCAGCGATGCGGCTATTGCAAAGACGCCGAACAGGTAGAAGAGCACATCCCAATCGACGGCATCGAAGGCCTCGCTGGGTGAGATCTCGCCCAGCACCAAGACGGCAATGGCGCCAAGGCCCATTATGTGCCAGATACGGACCCAGCCCGGCAGCCATTCCCTAACGGCAATCAGGCCAAAGACGCAGAGCGAGACGACGAGGCTGGTGTACATGCACGCCATCTAGCCGTCTAATGCGGAAAAGGGCAAAGGGTTCACCGCAGCATGGCCGTCAATCGCAAGCTTCTGGCCCTCAACTTCTTCTCCGCCGACGTGCGCGACGGCCTAGGTCCCTACATGGCCATCTACCTGGGCAGCATGTTGCAGTGGAAGCCGGGCCAGATCGGCATCGCGCTGGCCGTGGTCACGATTGCGACCGTGGTGGTGCAACCCGCGGCCGGCGCCATCATCGATCAAACCCATCGCAAACGCGAACTGCTGGCGATCTGCGCCTTGATCATCGGCCTGGCAGCGCTTGCCATCCCCTATATCCCGGGCGATGCGGTGATCTACGCAAGCCAGGTTGCCATCGGTGCGGCCGGTGCCTTCATCCCGCCGGCGATTGCAGCCATCACCCTAGGCATCGTGGGACAGGCGCACTTTACCCAACAGGCCAGCGCCAACGAGGCAGCCAATCACAGCGGCAACGTGGTGACGGCCGTCTTGATCTTGCTATTGGCCGAGTATATCTCGCCCTTGGGTGCCTTTTGGCTGCTGGCGATCATGGCCATCGGCATGCTGATCAGCGTGGCCACGATCCGTGCCAAGTCGATCGATCACCTGGCCGCGCGCGGCGGCATAGCCGACAACTCAGATCCGAGCCAACCCAAGGCACCACGCAAGAAGGCGCGCCAACTCTTCCTTGAGGACCGACGCTTGCTGGTCTTCGCCGTCACCATCGTACTGTTCCATTTCGCCAATGCAGCGATGCTGCCGCTGGTCTCGCAGAAGCTTTCGCAGACCGGCGGGGTCACCCTGGGTTTCGAGTTCACCTCGGCCTGCATCATCGCCGCCCAGTTCGTCATGGTGCTGATGGCCTGGATCTGCGGCCAGACCGCGGACACCTGGGGTCGCAAGCCGCTCTTCGTGCTCGCTTTCGCCATCCTGCCAATCCGCGGCGTGCTCTACACGCTCTACGACGAGCCGGTTTTTTTGGTCGCCGTCCAGGCGCTCGACGGAGTGGCCAACGGCATCTTCGGCGTGCTCTTCCTTTTGATCGTTGCCGACGTCACCCGCGGCAGCGGGCACTTCAACCTGGCTCAAGGCGTGTTGACTGCACTCGTCGGCGTCGGTGCGGCAATGAGCAATCTGATCGCCGAGTGGATCGTCGAACTCGCCGGTTTCAATCCGGCTTTCTATTTCCTGGCCGCCATTGCCCTCGTCGGCCTCGCAGTCTTCGCACTCTTCATGCCGGAAACCGCACCACACCGCCAGAACCCGGCCAGCGGCTCAGCGCAGGCGTGAGCAAGCGGCCAGTGTCGCCAATCTTGCAAGAGGTCTAGAGCGCGGTCTGGACCTTGCCCAATCGTTCACTCAACTTCATGTTTTCCCGATAGTCGATCGGGATGACCAGTAGCGACGGGCCGCGATGGTCCAAGGCCCTGGCAATCGCTTCCGGCAGAGCTGCAGCCTCGCTGACGTACTGCCCCTGCCAGCCGAAGCTCTCCGCCAACCCAAGCCAGTCCGGATTGCCGAAAGCGAGGTCGCTGTGACGGCCGAACTCCTGCTCCTGCTTCCAGGAGATCAGGCCGTAGCCACCATCCTCCCACACCATCACGGTGATATCGGCGCCGAGCCGCGTGGCGGTCTCCATCTCTTGCACGTTCATCATGAAGTCGCCGTCGCCGGTAATGGCAAGGACCCGACGATCTGAGGACACCAGATGCGCCGCAATCGCGCCGGGCAGCGGCATGCCCATTGAGCAAAAGCCGTTCGGAATGATGCAGGTATTCGGCTCGTTGCAATGGTAGTAGCGGGCAATCCACATCTTGTGCGCGCCCACGCCCGACAACAGCAGATCCTCAGGACCCAGCGCCTTGCGCACCTCCCAGAGCGCCTTCTGCGGCCGGATCTGCCCAACCGTCTCGTCGTCTGCATGAACGGCGAAGTCCGCGAGCATGCGCTGGCGCACCTTTCCCTGATAGGCGAGGTCGAAGCGTGGAACGCCGTCACGCTCCACCCGCTCGTTCAGCATCCACAGGGCATGTGCGAGATCGCCGACGACCTCGACCTCGGGGGTATAGTGTGCGTCGATCTCGGCCGGTAGAAAGTCGAGGTGGACGATGGGCTTCTCGCCCTTCGGATTCCACAAGCGTGGCGGGTACTCAACCAGGTCGTAACCGAGCGCTATCACCAGATCGGCATCATCGACGGCGAGAGCCGGATAGTCCTTCTGCTGCAGGCCGATGGTGAAGAGACAATAGTCCGAATCGCGATCGACACAGCCCTTGGCCATGAAGGTGGAGATGACGCCGATCCCGGTCGCCTCGCAGAAACGCCGTAACTGCTTGCTAGCACGCCGTCTGATCGATCCGTTGCCCGCGATGATGATGGGGCGTTTTGCCTCGCGAATGCGCTGCCAGGCACGCTCGCTGATCTTCTCGTCGGCACCTGGGCGACGAAAGCGCCGGCGCGTCAAGGGCGGTGTTGTCGTCTCCTCCTTCGCGACGTCTTCAGCCAGCTCGATCAGGACCGCGCCCGGCTTTTCCGAACGTGCCAGGCGCCCGGCCTTGCGCACGATCTCGGGCAGCGTGTCGGCCTGCAGAACGCTGGTCGCCCATTTGGTTACCGGGCGATACATCTCCACCACGTCCATCACCTGGTGGCTTTCCTTGTGCTGGCGTGCGGTATCGCCCTGACCGGTGATGACGATCAGCGGCGCGCGATCCATGTTGGCGTCGGCAACGCCGGTGATCAGATTGGTCGCGCCCGGCCCCAATGTTCCCAAGCAGACCGCGGGACTGCCGGTGAGCCGGCCATAGACTTCGGCCATAAAGGCCGCCCCTTGCTCGTGGCGGGTCAGCACGAAGGTGATCGAAGAGTCCTGCAGCGACATCATGAAGTCGGCGTTCTCTTCGCCCGGAACCCCAAAGATATGAGTGATACCTTCCTGTTCCAGGCAACGTACCAGCAGGTCAGAGGCTTTCATCAGCAAGCAGTCCCAATCAACGGCGGTTCTCTTAACTTAGGCATCGCGCACTCTCTTGACGACCTGTTCCGACAGAAGCTCCTAAGGGCGTGATCGGACGAGCCGACGGGCTCCGCGGTCAAGCGGCCACTCTCGATCCGGAACGGGCAGATGACGCATCGCCACTGCATCCGTCAAAGAACCGCCAATGCATCGCCCGAAACATGCTGCCAATGCAGTGTAGCGTTGCCTCAAGCGACGAAATCTGGCCGAATCTACGTGGAAAAAAGGTATCGGCGAAGCTTTGCCGTATTTGCTCTTCAATCGGCGAGGTCGCCTTTGACGGCGAGGGCAATAGCTAGGCACGCCTGACCTAGCCGGAAAGGCTGGAGGTCGACCTGCAGGGCGACGGCCAGAGCGATCTGACCATCGTCCTACAGGGCATCACCGCGGCCGGCAAGTTGACGGCAACCGACTTTCTTTGGTTGTAGGATCAGGCCAACCAGAGAAAATCCGCAGCGGTCAGCTGATTGGCTTGATTCAGTCCGTTGACCTTGAAGTCGATGTCTGCATCGGCATCGCCATCCAAATCGACTTCAACACGGGCCGGGCCGGCAAAGCGCGCCTGGCTGTCGCCTTGCCCCTGGAAGGCGGCGCTGCCACGATAGGAAAAGTCGCCGCTTTCAAGCCCGCTGGAAAAGACGAATCGATCGCGATCCTCTGCACTGTTGAGCTTCAGTCCGGAGAAATCGGCGATGACGGGGAAGACGTCTTCGCCCTCATCTCCGTCGAAGAAGAAGCGATCCTGGCCGTCGCCGCCCCAAGCACGGTCGCCGCCCTCTAGCATCAGGCTGTCAGCGCCGCTGCCGCCGTAGAGCCGGTTGTCACCGCCGCCGCCGCGCAGAACGTCAGCACCATCGCGACCGAAGAGGGCATCGTCGCCCTTGAAGCCGTGCAGGCGGTTGTCGCCGCTGTTGCCGACCAGGCTGTTGTCCAGGTCATTGCCGTGGCCGGTGGAATCATCCCGGCCCAGCAAGCGAAGATGCTCGACAAAGTCCTGGCTGCCGCCTTCCGGCAGAGTGTAGTCGCCGCTGGCCCGCACCCAATCGATACCGCCACCAGCGGTCTCGCGAACCAGATCCTGCGGCCGATCGACGGCATAGGTATCCTTGCCGGCACCGCCGGAAAGCGTGTCGCTACTCTCCCCTCCGTTCAGAAAGTCGGCACTGCCGCCGCCGAACAGACTATCGGCCCCGCTACCGCCGACCAGGTGGTCTTCATTGGCACCACCATAAAGACTATCGCTGCCTTGTCCGCCACGCAGGTTATCGCTGCCGGCCGCCCCGAACAGGGCATCGCGCCCCTCCTCACCAAAGAGGCGGTCGTTGCCGCTCTTACCCAGAATGCGATCGGCGGCCGAGCTTCCGACCAGCGAGTCGCTGCCCGCGCCACCGACGATCTCGTCGCTGGCACTCTCGCCCAGAATGACATCCAGCTTTTCGTTCTCGCCCTGGATCCTGACACTCTCGACGACCGGGCTGGTGAGGCCGCCACCGGAAAAAGTGACCTGGTATAGGCCGTTGGGCAGCAGCAGGCTGTAGCCGCCGGCCGACCAGGTCGCAGTGTCGAAGGTGCCGGCCGGGCCGCTGGCGCTGATCTCTACGCCGCCGACACCCTCGCCGGGATCATAGAAGGAATCGCCGTCGGCATCGGCGATCGCGACACCGGTCAGGAAGACGCGGCCGCCGTCGGCAAAGTTCTGCGTGATCATAGAGGTGTGGGGATAGGTCGTGCCGCCGTCGGTGAAGGCGCCCTGGACCTGACCGATCCCCACTTCCGTAAAATCCTCGTCCAGAATATTGCGGCGATGGCCGGAGGAGCGGAAGAGGCCGCGGTGCTGGGAATCGATGGTGCTGGCCTGCCCGGCAAAACCCGGAGAGAAGCTGCCGTACCAGGAGATGTTCTCGCCCAGGCTCCAACCGCCGGAAGCCGAAGTCCAACCGGCATCGAAAACGCGTTGACTCATGGTCGAGCCGTCCGGGGCGGTATGGTCGAAGAAGTCCTCGTTGATCATACGGGTCGAGTAGTCGCCGGAAGCTTCCAGCAGGTCGGGCGTGAAGGCCAGCGGTGCCTTGGCGCCGGCTTGTCCGGAACTAAGCGAGGTATTGTGCAGATTGGCCTCCGCACCCGGGTTCTCACGGGCGCGATTGACCAGTTCCAACATGTATTGCTCGAGGGGGCTCGGCGTTTGCATTTGCTTCGGTCCTTACCGTTCGGCCCAGCTTTTCTTGCTCCCCAGCAGAAAAGGCAGGCCACCCTCTCAGGCCCGGCGAAGCTCGAAGGCAGCCTGGGCAGCGCTATGGCGGAAAGATGGCGAGACCTTGGATTGCCGCCCCTGGAATGAATTGTGATCGCCCTGATCAACCCACCTTTGGCCTAGAGAGTCACTCCTGCGCGGAAAGGAGGCTTCTTTCTTCCCACCCCATAGCTATAAGGACGTAATTGGAAACGCTCGGCACCGGCCTAGGAGACAGAGATGCAACTGACCGATCAGGAAATTGCCCGCTTCCACCGCGAGGGATACCTCTTCTATCCAGGCCTCTTCTCGCCCGGAGAGATGGCCCCGCTGCTGGGCGACCTGGCGGAGCTCCTGGCACGACCGGGGCCGGAGGTGGTGCGCGAGCAGAACGACAGCAAGGCGGTACGCCTGCTCTATGGCGCCGATGCCTTCTCTGCCGCCTATGGCCGGATGAGCCGCCATCCCCGCCTGCTGGGCCCGGTGCAGCAGCTGCTGGGCGAGGAGGTCTACATTCATCAGACCCGTCTCAACCCGAAGGAAAACTACGGCGGCGGCACCTGGGATTGGCATCAGGATTTCGGCTCCTGGCATCGCGCCGATGCCATGCCCGAGCCGCGCGCGGTGATGACAGCGATCATGCTGGATGAGGCCACGGCCGCCAACGCGCCCCTGCTGATCGTCCCCGGCAGCCAGCATCACGGCCTGGTGGAGCAGGTCGACCAGCAAGACGTCACCGGCTACGTCCTACACGTCATCGACCGACCGACACTGGCCGGTCTGGTCGAGGAGGGCGGGCTGGTGCCCCTGACCGGACCGGCCGGATCGGTCTGCTTCCTGCACTGCAACATCGTGCACGGCTCGGCCAACAACATCACGCCCTACCGCCGCGCCATCTGGTATGTGAACTACAATGCCGTCTCCAACGCCTGCCGAAACCTGGAGCGCGCCTGGCATCATAACAACCGCGACCACAGCCCGCTGAAGCCGCTGGCCGACGACTGCCTGACGGTCGAGTCGGCATAGCGATGGGATGAGCCAGCGGTGAACGAGAGCAGTCCGATCGGCGTCTTCGACTCTGGTCATGGCGGCCTGACGATCTTGAGCGCGCTGACCCAGCGCCTGCCCTGGGAGCATTTTCTCTATCTCGGCGACCATGCCGCCGCCCCCTATGGCGAGCGAAGCCCGCGCGAGATCTATGATCGTACCCAAGCAGCCGTCGAGCTGCTGTTCGCGCTGAACTGCCGCCTGGTGCTGATCGCCTGCAACACCGCAGCCGCCGTCGCGCTGCGCCGCCTTCAGCAAGGCTGGCTTGCCCGTCACTATCCTGACCGGCGCGTGCTTGGTGTGCTAGCCCCAATGGTCGAAGCGCTCTCCGGTCGCTCCTGGACTGGCCACCAGCCACTGCGCAGCGGCATGACCGGGGCTGGTGCCAGTTCCGTCGCCGTTTTCGCGACCCGCCGTACAGTCGAGAGCGATGCCTACCCGCGCGAGGTCGCAGCGCGGGCGCCCTCCGTAACGATCGAGCAGGAGCCTTGCCCCGGTCTCGCCGGTGCCATTGAGCAGGATCGGCCGGATGCAGAGCTCAAGGACATGATCGCAAGCGCTGTCTCGAGCCTCCTGGGCCGCCACCCCGAGCGCCCGCCCGAAGCAGCCGTCCTGGGCTGCACCCACTTCCCCTTGGTTGCCGGTCACTTCGCCGCCGCCCTTCCCAAGACGACGCGCCTACTATCGCAACCACAGGTCGTGGGCGCCGCATTGCAGAGCTACCTCGCGCGCCACCCCGAGCGCTCCAGCGGCGCCGGCGAGACCCGCTATCTGACGACGGGTACCCCAGCACTGGTGTCGCGCCTGGCAACCCGCTTCCTGGGTGGCCCGGTGCGTTTCGTGGGGGTGCCGTGATGGAGAAAGCGATGACATACAGATTGCACAATCGCCTGGGCTCGGGCGGCTTCGTGATCGAGGCGACGCTGACTTTGGCTGGCTTGGCCTTCGACTATGATCCGCTGGAGTCAATTCCCGATCAGCCCTTGGGCGATAAGATCAGTCACCTGAACAGTTGGGGCCAGGTGCCGGTGCTGGATCTGCCGAACGGCAGCCGAATGACGGAAGTGGCTGCGATGCTGGCGCACCTATCTTACGCCGAAACTGCCTGCCGCGAGGGTCCCAACCTCTGGACCGATGATCATCCAGCCTTCCTGCGCTGGTCGGTCTTTCTCGCCGTCAATGTCTACGAGGGCATTCTGCGCCAGAGCTACACGCCCCGCTTTTACACAGCCTTGCCGCTCGACGAGACTGCGGAAGACAGTCTACAGGCCTTCTCTGCGACCGCTCTCAATGCGGCAATGGACCGAAACCTGAAGCGCGCCGCCAAGAAGCGCGTCCACGGGGCCTTTCGCTCAATCGAGCACGACACTGCCGACCACGCTTTCCTGCTTGGCCCCAGGCTCTCCAGCTGCGACATCTTCTTGGCCATGCTCTACGCCTGGCACGGCAAGCAGCCGGACCTGGCGAAGTGCACCCAGATAACCGAAAGGGTCGCGACACACGACCTGATCCAGCCAATCTGGAAGCGCAACTTCCACGATCGACTGGCCTACAGATGGCATGAGCAATAGGGCAAGAACAGCGTCAGTCCAGGTGCAGCGGTGTGCGATCGTTCAACTGGGCAAGGCGTGCCTACGCTCCCTACCCCCGCACCTGATCCAGGTCGGCATAGGGCACCTCGGGTGCGGCGCCGGCCGGCGCCAACTCCAAGCCAGCCATCCAGGGCCGCAATCGAGCTTTTGCCGAGAAAGGAGAAACCATTCTCCCGTTCTGCGCGGTTGGCATAGGCCAGCCATCGGCCCCCTGGATCAGCACCTTGTAGCCGGGCTCGTGAGATGCAGAGGTATCGCTTTCTTCGTAGGAGAGGCGTTTCCTCAACCTCTCCAGCCGCTGGTTGAGTGGGTGCCGTCGCAATAGGGCTTGTTTCTTGAGGCGCCGCATCGGCAGAGAACGTACTTGTCGGGACAAGCACCGGCTGCAGATGGGCCTGTCGCCAGGGGTAGCCTGGTCACCCGATAAGGTCCGTCCGGTTCAACCGAAATACCCGGCACCCCGCTGACGCCATGTTGTGGTAGTCGGCCGGGACGACTGTAGGAGAGTGCACCGGAGGGACAAGCGGTTACGACCTCAACAATGTCCTCCGCATCGCCCTGGTCGGGCTCGATCCATGGGTGCCGCGCCGGATTGAAGACGGCCTCCAACTTTCCGCACTCTCCCGCATGAGAGCAGAGCAGCCGATTGTAGTAGACGGTGATCTCCTTGCCTTCGAAGGCACGCAGCCCGTCGGGTGTAGGCTCGCCGGACGGTCGGCTCTCGAAGCCGATCTCACTGTGCGAGCCATCGCAGAAGGGCTTGTTCTTGGAGGCACCACAACGACACAGCGCCATGGTCGGCCTGGTCTGGATCGGCTCTCCAGCGCCGCCTGTGAGCCGGTCGACGCCCTTGGCCACAAGCGGGCCGCCGTCACGCGCCTCGATCAGCGAGTTGGTCTTTGTCCTGGCCGATGCCGGCGGAGCTCTACCGATCCGTCCGGTCATGAACAAACCGTCTCGGATGTTGAGCCCCATCAAGGCCAGGTTGGTTGCGCCGGCGACGAGTTCCAAGGCCTGAACCCCAAAGAACCAAGCGTCGAAGGAATCGGCAGCGGCTTTCGATGCCAGGTAGAACGCCGATGGCACCAGGATGAGTAGGCCGTTTGCAGCAATGAACGGCATCCGCTTTTTCTTTGCCTTAGCCGGGGCGTCATTGCGCTTCCGGCCCATCGCCATACCCGATCCGCCAGCGATCGCCAGCGCTGGGATCAGAACGATCATGCCGTATAGGATCATATGTTTCACGTCGGCGATCGCCTGATGGCTCGCGAACAGTTCGGAGATAACCGTTGCCGTCCAAAACGTGAGGATGGTGAGGAAACCCAGTCCTCCGGCTATCGCATGAATACGGGTTCTCATGGCGGCTAGGTCCTTTGGCGCCTAGATCGGATCGCGATTGGTTCAGTTCGAGATCGATCAACTCTAGGTGACGCAATGGTTGGCGATGGCCAATTTCCTGAAGAGATGCGGCCTCGCCACAGCGCTTTGAGGATAGTTTGAAATGCGCTTTTGGAACTCCGGGTGGCAGAAGGCGTTGCGGAAGCTCTCGACGTTCTCCCAGATCGCATAGTTCACGATCGTGGAACTGCCGGCGATCCCCTTGTGAAGCTGGGTCGAGATGTAGCCCGGCTGTGCCTTCATGAAATCCGCATCATGCGCCCAGGCTTTCACCAGCGCGTCTTCCTCAGCCGGATCGACCGTGAAGACGTTGATCAGGACGACGGGGCCTTCGTCAGCCTGCATTTGGTCGGCAAGAGCAACCGTCGTGTCTAGTTCTTCAAAGTTCGCCATTGTTTCCTCCAGTCTTGGACTTACTGCGAATCCGCTTCAATCGCGGCGCACCGCTCGCGAATGTCGGTCATTACCTTCAAGGCGTGCTCCAGATCTTTCTCTGCCAAGCCCTCGACCAGTTGCTTTGCCCAGCGCGCCTGAACCTCATTGAGTTTGCTCAACGTTTGGACGCATGAGGGTGTCAAGACGACAAGCTTCGCCCGCTTGTGGTCGGGATTCTCCGTCAAGCCGACAAAGCCAAGACGCTCGAGATCATTGACGATCCGCTGGACGGCTTGCCTGGACAGCCCCATACGCCGGCCGATCTGCGCCACCGTCAAAGGGTGTCCCTCGGTATCGATAGCACCAAGGACTTGCCAACGGGCACTCGTCAGTCCCAGTGGCTTGGTCAAGCGGTCTCCCGCCTCCAACAACTGACCATTGAGACGAAAGGTCTCGAGGATTAGCTCCGTCACTCTCTCCATCGATGAGCTTTCCCTTCAACTTCATGGCTGGTAGATAGGAGTTTGACAGCGTGTTGTCAATTAGAAATTTTCGGTCAAACAGCGTGCTTTGGGATCGCCACTGCCAGGTTTGTGATCAGGGCGCGCTATCGGGCGCCCGCAGACCGACGACGGCCTGCTGACCTATTGCGAATGACGCAGGTAAGCCCGAGTTACAGGCCTCCTATCCGACTCCCCTCCCTTGAGGAATGTCCGCGAGTGCGAAGGAGGTCGACTGATAGAGATCGTAGAGCCAGTTGCCGAACAGCAGATTGCCGTGCGAGCGCCAGCAGTTGACCGGCGCCTTGGCCGGATCATCGTCGGGAAAGTAGTTCTTCGGCAAGGCGATCGGCGATCCGGCCGCCAGGTCACGGCGGTACTCCTCGCCAAGCGTGCCGGTGTCGTATTCCAGATGGTTAAGCATGTGGGTCTGCCGCCTGGGGGCGTCGCGCAACAGGCAGAGGCCGGCCTCCTCCGAGGCCAGCAGGACGGAGAGACCCGGAACATTCGGCAGATCGTCGGGGTGGATCTCGGTGTGGCGGCTGACCGGCACCGAGACGATATCGTCGAAGCCGCGCATCAGACCGTCGCGCCCGCCGCAAACGCGATGGGGATAGACGCCGAACATCTTTTTGCGCAGCCGGTGCTTCGGCACGCCGTGAAAGTGCTGTAGGGCCGCCTGCCCGGCCCAGCAGATGTTGAGGGTCTCCTGCACATGAACTTGCGACCAGTCGAAGATCTTCCCCAGTTCACGCCAATAGGCCACCTCCTCGAAGGGCAGCGTCTCTATCGGTGCTCCGGTGATGATGAGACCATCGAACTTGCGCCCGCGCACCTCTTCCCAGGGCTGGTAGAAGGCCAGCAAATGTTCAGCAGGGACAGTCTTCGGCACGTAGCTCGAGGTTGTGACCAAGGTCAGCTCGATCTGCAAGGGCGTGGCGCCCAGCAGGCGGGATATCTGCGTCTCCGTGGTTATCTTTTGCGGCATCAGATTTAGAAGGGCGATCTCGAGCGGCCGCACATCTTGGTGCAGCGCTGCCCCTTCGGTGATCAGCAGAACGCCGTTATCTTCCAAGTCCGCCATCGCCGGGAGATTGTCCGGAACCTTGATCGGCATGGGCTCTTCTCCTTCTTGTTTCGGCTACGCTTGACTCAAACTCCTTGATCTCGCTTGCATACACCAGCTTGAAGCGCGGTGCACCAGCAGCAGGAATCTATCAGACCGACCTGCTCGCTGGTCAGCACTCCTGAGATTTGAATCGTACAGAGTTAGAGTCTTCCGCGTTGGCCCCGGTTTCGGGAGAAGGAGGGGAGAGTACGAAGGCCTCGAAACTTTCTGACGCCCAGAAGGTCTTCATATCCAAGCAAGGCGATTTCTCCTACTTCGCTCTATACCTCTTGCCGGCCACCGAGCCGACCGGCCTGAACCCACCCGATGTGGGCATCGCCTCATGCACGGAAGCTGGCAGCCTGCTCATGCAGCCGACGGATTGCCGGGTCATCTATGCCCAAGCATTGGAAGCGATTGACCAGCATCTCCAGGTAGGCAAAATTCGAGCCATGGTCGCCTTCTGCGGCAGCGATCGTTCTGGCAGCCTCGTCCTCAGGCAAGTTCGGACGATATCCGATCCCTTCAGGGTTGATCACAAAGAACAAAGCATCGATCGAGCCTTGCGGCGTCGTGACCTCCGCGAATTTCGGGCAATAGCCGCCGGAAAACATCTCGCGACGCCACATGAACCGCGTTTCCTCATCCACCAAGACGGCGGGAATACGAAACGCGACCCCGTTGCACGCACCACCCGGCTCCAAAGCTGCCATCAGGCCCGGTCGGTCGCGGGTCGCGCGCGAACCCAGAATCCGCATGCAGAAACTGCGATGCCAGCCGCAGAGCGTGCCATATCTGTACTCGTCCAAGTAAACCGCAGGGTCCCAGATCAGAGAGCCATAGGCAAAGACCCAGAGGTCCCGATTGAGGCGGTTGCCAAGCAGGCCCTGACGGTTGGCTTCGCGCGCATCATGCTCCATGCGCCATCCCGGTTCCCAACCTTCGGCGGCAGCCTGAATGTCCAACTCATCAAAACGCTCTTGGCCAAAACGCATCTTGGACTGGTCGGGAGCAACGATCAGGCCTTGCAAGGCTGGTACATTGCGAAACACGTGTTCAGGAAACGGCATGCCTGGAACCTAACCGCTTGTACCAGCGGATCAAAGCGTCCTTTGTCAGCAAATCGACATTGGCGGTGATCGAGATAGCATCGGCTCATCTCGAAAAAAGAGGACACCGCCTTTCGGGCAGTTGGTCGGAACCGAAGGCCTATCCATGTAAGATGACGATCATTGGTTCGAGCGAAGCCAAGTCTTCCGATTTGACCGGAGGTACAAGATGCGAGCGTTGAAGGCTGTGCTCCTGACCTGCGTGCTGACCGCCGCCGCTTGGCAACCTGGTTTTGTGGCAGCTCAGAGTCAGGAATCTCCATCGCCGGAAGGCGGCACACTCACGCAGTCTGATGCAGCAGCTTCGGTCACGGCATGGCCCGAGCGGATCGAGTTCTCGCTGCTTGACTTTGTTCTAGGACGGCTATTGGGACCCCCGCGCGATGCGGGCCAAGCAGATCACCCAACCAGCGGCTCCAGCGATGGGCAGGACCCGGTGCAAGACAGGGTGCAAGACGGGCCGCAAGACGGGGCATCAGCGCATGGCTCGGAACCGGCACCAATCCATACCTGCGACCGTCTCGCTGCCTCGTCAAACGACCCCTATGCAGTGATCAATGGCAAGGCAATCAACGAGATCGACGCGAGCGAGGCTGTGAGCGCATGCGAGGACGCGGTGCATCTTTTTCCCGGCGAATTGCGCTTTGCCTTCCAGCTAGCCCGCGCCCTCCAAGCAGCCGGGCGCTACGAGGAGGCCGCCCATTGGTACGGCGTTGCGGCAGAGGGAGGTCAGGCTGGTGCCATGAACAACCTCGGTGTCCTTTACCGCCTAGGCAAGGGCGTGGCGCAGAGCTATCGGGAGGCATTCATCTGGTTTTCCCGCGCGGCGCATGCAGGAGGGCCGCAGGGGATGGCGAACCTGGGCTTGCTCTATCGAGAGGGCAAGGGAGTCCCGCGGGACGATGCGACCGCGGTGCAATGGTTCCGCCAAGCCGCAAACAGAGGTGAGCCCTCTGCGATGCGCATGCTTGGCGTACACTTCGCCTATGGCGACGGCGTCGAGACCGACTATCGCGAAGCTGCGCGCTGGTATCGTCAGTCGGCCCTATCTGGGAATGTCGGTGCGATGTACGACCTCGCCTGGGTCTATTCGGGCGGCCTCGGCCTACCCAGGGATGAGGGCGAAGCGCTCAGGTGGTACAAGGCGGCGGCGGAGCTCGGTTCGGCCCGCGCGAAGTTCGCCCTGGCGTCGAGGTTCCTCGAGGGGCGCGGGGTACCGCAAGATGAGGGTCAAGCCCTGCGCCTTTACTTGGACGCAGCCGAGGGAAATGTACCGGGGGCAATGGCAGCACTGGGTGCGCTCCACCTGGAGGGACGCGGTGTAGAGCGAGACGAGGCGGCGGCAGCAGAGTGGTATCGGCGATCGGCAGAAGCGGGCTTCGCTGACGCTATGGCAGTGTATGCCTTCATGCTCGACAGCGGCCAAGGCCTAGACCCAGACCCAATCACCGGCGCCGACTGGGCTTTCAAAGCACTTCACGAGGGAAGCTATGTCGCGCAAGCACGACTCAGATCCGGCGAGGGCACTCCAGCGTTTAGGGAGACCCTGCTGATGCGTCTGCAGGCCGAAGGTCTTGTCGCCGGCGAAGCCGAAGATCTCGCGGCAGCGATCGACGCGCTCCTCCAGGTAGCCGATCGGGAGGAGCAGTAAGCCCGCGTCCCTTGCTGAGGCAGCAGGGCTCCCCACCTACTTCGTCCGCTGCAAAGCAGACCGTTACGGATTTTGGATGATCCGCAATATCACCGGAGGAGTGGAGGTCATCTAGGGCCTCCTCGGAGGCGCACGTGTCGGAAACCAAACTTAGTCGACCCGCGGCATCGTCCCAAAATGCGGCTCCGGTCAAACGATGAACGATAACAGCTGAGAAAGGAGGATACCATGTCACCTGATGGTCCGTTACTACGCGTGTTCGAAGTGCGAACCAAAGAAGGCTGTGCCGATACGCTTCTGAAGAATTTCGCCACGACGTCAGCCGACGTCGTTCAAGGAAAGCCTGGCAACAAGGGGTACTTCTTCGGCCGCTGCGTCCAAGGTGGAGAAAACGTCGTCATCTTCGTGTCTGTATGGAAGGACTTACACGCAGTGAAGGCGCGTTTCGGCGAGGATTGGCAAGTGTCCTACATGCCAAGTGGCTACGAAGAGCTGATTGAAGAATGTTCCGTCCGCCATTTTGACATGAACACGGGCTGGCACCTTCACGGCTTGTAGCGTCAGCGGATATGCTAGGTGCTAGCCCGGAGATTTAGCCAGGCTAGCGGTGAGAACAGATGTGATCCGCAGCCTCAAGCGGAAAAGCCGCTCATTCCTTCGCGCCGCCCGCCCTCTCCCCACGCAGCGAACTCGGCAGGCTTTGGTCCATCTTATAGAGTGAGCCCGCCAGTCGCTTGGCGCTTTCCACGGCCTGGCTCCCCAGGAGGGGCCAGCTCTGCGTGAGGCCCTCGATGACCAGAGTGATCTCTGCTTCGCGGACGGGAAGGCGGGCGGCCTCGGCGGCGTGCCGTGCCACCTCCCCCTTATGCCGGCCAAGCAACGCTCTCAGCCTAGCGTCCTGAGGGGCAGCTGCCACCGCGGCATGAAACAAGCATCCGTGGGAGGCCTCGCGCGCCATCCAGTCCGCGATTCTGTCGATGATTTCCTGCATTGCCCGATCTGGGTTGGCTGGCAAATCAGTGAAGACATGGTCCATGTAGCGCTTGTGTCGATGCTCCAAGGCACTGCGAACCATCTCTTCGCGGGAGGGCATGTACTTGTAGAGCGTCCGCAGACTGACACCGGCTGCGTCCCGCAGAACCTCGATGTTGGGCGCTGCGAAGCCGTGGCTTGCGAAGGCGCGCTCCAACCCGGCTGCGATCTTGGTCCTGGTGTCCATAAGGCTTGACTCTGTAGAGCGATCTCTCTACTCAGTGCAAGTAGAGACATCATTCTACCGAGAGTTCAAATGCCCCTCCCTCAGACAATGCACGGCGTCGTGCTGACCGGCCACGGCGGCCCCGAAAAGCTGGAATGGCGCGATGATCTGACTGTTCCAAGCCCGGGGCAGCAAGATGTGGTGATCGGGGTGGCAGCCGCCGGCGTGAACAACACCGATATCAACACACGCACTGCCTGGTACTCGAAGGGTGACGCGGATGCCGACGACGCGACCTGGTCCGGCAAGCCACTGACATTCCCGCGTATTCAGGGCGCAGACGTCTGTGGCCGAATCCTAGCCGTCGGCGCGGCGGTAGACCCTGCGCGCATCGGTCAGCGGGTTCTGATCGAGCCTTGTATTCGCGAAGCCGAGGGTCGCCTGCTGTCGACTCCCTGGTACTTTGGCTCTGAGTGCGATGGTGGCTTTGCGCAGTACACACGCGTTGCGGCGCGTCACGCCCATGCCATCGACAGCGACCTAACCGATGTTGAGTTGGCCTCCTTTCCCTGCTCTTACTCCACCGCCGAAAACATGCTGACCCGCGCCGAGGTCCAGCGAGGCGAGAGGGTGCTGGTAACCGGCGCTTCGGGCGGAGTGGGCTCGGCAACGGTGCAGCTGGCGCTCGCGCGCGGCGCAGAGGTGATTGCCGTGACCAGCGCGACGAAGGCACGAACACTGGCAGCTCTCGGCGCGGGCAGGACACTCGACCGCAATGACGATTTCGTCTCGGTTCTGGGCAGGAACGCGGTGGATGTCGTGATCGATCTGGTAGCTGGCCCGAAGTGGCCCACCTTGCTCGATCTCCTACGCCCCGGTGGACGCTACGCGGTCGCTGGGGCGATCGGCGGCCCGATCGTCGAACTGGACGTGCGCACGCTCTACCTCAAGGACCTGAGCTTCTTCGGCTGCACGGTGCTTGAGCCCGAGGTCTTCGGCAACTTGGTCGGGCGGATCGAGCGCGGGGAGATCAGGCCATTGGTGGCGGAAACCCATTCGCTCCGAGACATCGGCAAAGCACAACAGGCCTTCGGCGAGAAGGGTCACACGGGCAAGATCGTTCTGGAGATCGGCTGAGCGCAGATCACGCTGAACGCAAGCCGAGACAAGCGGTTAGGACAGACCGCAGAATCGGCGCCTAACCTCTGCTTCGGCTGACAAACAGTCCGAAGGTCACCAAGCATGCAGACACGAAACGCCAAACCCCAAAACCCTCCTTCAGCAAGAAGGTCGAAATGAGCGCGGCGAAGAGGACACTTGTCTCGCGAAGGCCAGAGACCACCCCCATCGGTGCAACGGCCAGCGCGTAGACAATGATCCAGTAGGCGCCAACCTGCATGGCGCCACCGCCGATCCCGGTCAGGGCATTGGTTCTAAGCACCCTAAGAATCTCGCGCCGTTTCCAAGTAAGTGCGATGAGGAAGGTCAGAACGCCATCCCCAATGGTCAGCCAGACCGCGAAGCCCAAAATCGACCCTGCTTGCCGCGCACCCAATCCGTCGACGACCGTGTAGCAGGCAATGCAAACGCCGGTCGCAAGCGCGTAGTAAATTGCTTTGGGCTTGATTGCGCTAACTTTTCCTCCGTCGAAAGTAAGCGCCATGACCCCAACGGCAAGGCAGAGAATACCAACGAACGCGATTTGGCTGACCTCTTCTCCCGCAAAGATAAATGCACCCAGCGTGACAAGAATGGGCGCGGCACCCCGAGCGATTGGATAGACTTGCCCCAAATCGCCATGGTCATAGGCCACGGGCAGGAAAAAGTGATAGCCGGTATGGATCAGGATGCTCAGAGCCAGCAGCGGCAAGCTTGCGGCGTCCGGGCTGTCCACGAAGGGCAGCGCCAGCAAAGACAGAAAGCTACCCGCCAGAGTGACCACCGCCATGACGGCGATTCGATCGCCACTAATCTTGATGAGCGCGTTCCAGCCAGCATGCAACGCCGCAGCCAGCAAAATCAGCAGGGTGATTTCAATCGTCATGTGCCAGGATCATAGGCCCAGGCTTGGAGAAGCGCGAGCGGCTTGTCCTCTTCGGCCCGAGACTGCCTTCTCCCATCCTTAGCCAGCCATTCTGGTCGCTTTGGAGCCGCGCGGGGCGCGCTTGAAAAGCCTCCGAACGCAACCCAACTCTGACACGCTGAAATGGAGATTTCATGTCCCGGTAAGGTGGGGAGGCAAGATGCTTCCCGGTGCAAAATCAAGAGGTGCGATGCACTGCCAAAGTCTGTTTGGCGGCCCTCTTGATTTGCGACTTCAGACAAGACTGACCCTTTGAGCCCGAGCTTCGCTCGCGGCTGAGACATGAAAGTCGACCCCAATGAAACGGGACTACTCCAGGTTCCTGCCGTCCAGTATGAAGGACGGAGGATCGAAGCGCGCCTTGTCACCACTCGAGACGCTTGGTTGGCAAGCCTACTTTGCACAGCAGACCAGTGTTGATGAACTAAGCCAGACGCCACCTGTGCGTGTTATTGAAGTGCATCGTAGCGCGCTGCATGTCATCGGCGATGGCGTGGATGAGACAATCCCACCCCTTCTGGATGTTGCGGTTGGCGACTGGTTGTTGCTCGATCGCGAACAGCCACGATCGAGCCGCGTTCTGACCCGAAAGAGCCTCCTCAAACGCCGCGCGCCCGGAACGGATCGGCGATTGCAACTGATCGCGGCCAACATCGACACGGCCTTCATCGTGTCGTCCTGCAATCAGGACTTCAACCTTGCCCGGCTGGAGCGCTACATCGCCTTGGCGTTCGACGCGGAGATCACACCGGTTATCGTCTTGACGAAGGCTGATCTGACCTCTGCACCCCAAGACTTTGTCGCGCAAGCCCGCGCGATTTCGGACCTGGTCTCCATCGTCACCCTCGATGCACGCGGCCAAGAGCCAAGGGCAAAGCTGGCAGACTGGTGCAAACCAGGTGCCACCCTTGCGTTTCTCGGCTCATCGGGCGTGGGAAAATCGACCCTGGCCAACACCTTGACGGGCAGTCAGTCGATCGCAACGCAGGCCATCCGCGAAGACGATGCCAAGGGTCGTCATACGACCACACGGCGCCAGTTGCATGTGGTCCCAGGCGGCTCTCTCCTACTGGACACGCCGGGAATGCGCGAGCTGCAATTGACCGATGCAGCCGCCGGCATCGACGATGTCTTCGCCGACCTCCACACGCTATCAATGCAATGCCGGTTCAGCGATTGCCAGCACAAGGCGGAGCCGGGATGTGCGGTTCTAGGCGCCATAGAGCGCGGTGACGTCGACGAGGCGCGGCTCGGCCGATGGCGCAGGCTCATGGCCGAAGAAGCCTTCAATTCGGCCAGCCTTGCCGAGCGCAAGACCAAGGACAAGGCCTTCGGCAAGCTGGTTCGCCAAATCAAGAAGCACAAGGCCAGCAGGATTGAATGACGAGGATCGCTGCTACGACCACTGTTTCGGGCCAATCGGCAAAAGGAAGAAATCTGCACGGAATCAGTGGATTAGATGAAGGTAATCGGACAGTTCGAAGAACACAGTGGATGACGGTCGAAGGTTAGGAAAGGGTCGGATAGGGCGCCGGATAGCGTCGCTTTCTGCTTGTTGTCGGTCTGCTTGATGGGGTCGGGACTGGTCGGTATCGCTGATTGCTATGTCGGCTGGGGTCTGGCCTTGAGCCAGGCGAGGCGCTGCACGTTGTAGACGAGGTTGGCCAGTCCGATCTTCGCCTTGGCGCGGGTGATGCCGACGCTTCTGACCGTCAGTCCCATGCGGTGTTTCTGTCCGGCAAAGAGGTGCTCCACGTGAGATCGGGTCCGGCTGCGCGTGGCATTGCACCGGCGGAGGTGATCGGGCATGTCCCGGCCTCTGGGCTTGCGATGCTGGAACTCCGGCTTGCGGCCGCGGCGTTCCAGGAAGGTGATGTCGGCGGCGTGCACCAGCGCATGCATCAGCAGGCCTTGCGTGTCGACCAGAATATGCCGTTTCTTGCCTTTGACCTTCTTTCCCGCATCATAGCCGCTCCGGTCAATCGAGAGCCCCCTTTTTCCGCACCTTTCACACTCTGGCTGTCGATAATGGCCGCAGTGGGCGAGGCCTCGCGGCTCGCTTGCGCGCGGCACTCGCTATAGAGCGCATGATGCATGCGATCCAAGGTGCCGTCCCAGGTCCAGAGGCTGAAGTAGTCGTAGACCGTAGACTTCGCCGGCAGATCCTTCGGGATCGCACGCCACTGACAGCCAGTCGAGAGCACATACATCATCGCGTTCACCACCTCGCGCAGCTTCACACGACGCTTCCCGCCACCACGCTTGGCCGGTGGGATCAACGGCTCAATCAGCGCCCACTCCTCGTCGCTCAGGTCGCTCGGATAGCGCAGATGATCGCGATTGTAACGGCCTCGATTCTCTACGGTCCACATCGCCAATGTCCTCCTCTGCACAAGGTGACATTGACCGAATCACAAAACCTTCCGAGCCTACAAGCCCTCCACCGCTAACCGATTCCACTGACTCAATTTGTTACCGGACAGACACTAAGAGCCTCTACAAACTCTTCTTGATCGAGAGAAGCACCGCCAAGAGCACGACCGAACCGCCGAGGAATGTTTCGAAATTGGGGGCCTCGCTGAACAGCAGGAATGCGAAGGCCGGAGCGAGAGGAGTTTCCAGGGAGCTTAGGAGCGCGGTCTGGCCGGATGGCACCCGCTTGGCGCCCTCTGCAAGCGCCACGGATGCAATGGCAAACAGGAACCCGAACGCGGCAAGGATAAGGATTTCCCCACGCTCGACATCAATTGGGTTGGCGAAGAGGAGGGCGACCGGAAGCAGCAGAAGGGACTGCAAGACTTGCGGGCCCGCCCCAGGGGTCTGCGGATACTTGCGATAGATGACCATGATCGCAGCCATGGCCGTGGTCATGCACAAGGCCAAGAGATCGCCGTTGAGGCTGAAGTGACCAAAAGAACCCGAGACGATGATTGCAACACCCAAAACTGCACCGACACACCCAACCATCGTCCGCGAGGTTACCTTTTCTCCGATCGCAAACCAGGCGAGAAGTGCAGCAATGAGTGGGGCGGCCGCATAGATGAGCGAGACATTGGCGATGCTTGTGAGCTTGAAAGCCGGGATGAAAGCCGCAGTTCCCAGGGCCCCGACGACGCCGACCGCCCATCCGCTGACCCCCATGCCAAGAAAGTTTGACCGCATCGCTCCCTGTCTTGCGATCCAGAACGTTGTGAATGCAGCGGCAAAGAAACCACGCCAGAAAATGACATTCCATGCCCCGGTATCGACTCCTTTGGTAAATACCCCAGCCGTACTGTAGGTTATGGCTGCGACAATGACCAGACATACGCCGATGTAGTACTCGGATAGAGCAGGCTGATTCACGACACTCAGCCGCCGACGCCATGTCTTTGCTCGACCGTGGCCGCGATCCCGGCGCGATCGAAGCCGATGTCCGTCAGATGGTGGTCGCTTAGGGTCTGTAGGGTACGGATCGTGGCGCGCCGCCGGCGCCACCGACGGAGCGCGGCAAGGCTCCAGCCGATCGCCGACCGAAGGGTGTCGACCAGCCGCAAGGCACCGCGTCTCGGGACGTCGTCAAGCTGACAGCCTGGCTGTTTGCCGGGGTCGTGTTTGGCCGCCTCGCCACCACCGGGAAGGGCATCGTAGAGGGTCATAGAATCCTCCTTCAGGTTTTGTTTTGCCGCTAAGCGGCCACCCCATAGCCAACCTCAGTTTGACTATCGATGCTGTCGCCGAAGCGCTCGCTTCTGCATCTTGGATCTTCTTCGACCTGAATATCGCGACGAACCATCGCCTCTGACAAACGAGAAGATCTGGACCGATGCATTAGAAATTCTTATGTATAGGCAATGGCACGTCCACTCCCACCTCTAAACGCGCTCCGGGCTTTCGAAGCGGCCGCTCGGCACCTCAGCTTCACCAAGGCGGCCCATGAATTGAACGTGACCCCGGCCGCGATCAGCCACCAGGTACGGGCGCTCGAGGACCAGCTTGGATTGCCCTTGTTCCGCCGTCTGACACGGGCGTTGCGGCTAACCGATGCCGGACAAGCGGCGCTACCCTTGCTGAGCCAGGGCTTCGACGCCTTGTCTCAAGGGGTCGAACAGATGCGGACCCACCGCCCGAGCAGGGAGTTGACCATCAGTGTCAGCCCCTCGTTCGGCGCCATGTGGCTGATGCCCCGACTGGAGCGGTTTCGCAGCCGGCATCCGGACATCGAGATCCGCATCGACGGCACAGATCGCCTAGTCGATCTGGCGCAGGACGACGTCGACGTGGCCTTGCGCTATGGACCCGGCGGCTACAAAGGAGTGCAAAGCGACTGCCTGTTCAGCCCGGTCAACACGCCGGTCTGCAGTCCAAAGCTGCTGCAGGGCGCAAACCCCTTGCGCCGTCCCGACGATCTCCGCCACCACACCCTGCTGCACGTCGACTGGAAGGACGCCGAGGCGAGCTGGCGCATGTGGTTGCTGGCGGCCGGTTTGCACGATATCGACCCAACCCGCGGGCCGCGCTTCACCATGGAGAATATGGCCGTTCAAGCCGCGCTCGACGGCCATGGCATTGCCCTGATCGGCGACATCCTGGCGGCCGACGAGCTGGCAGCCGGGCGCCTCCTGCGCCCCTTCGACCCCAGCTTCAGCACGCCGCTTACATTTTCCTACTACCTGTTGTGCGCCAAAGACACCGCGCAAAAGCCCAAGGTCACAGCCTTCCGCAACTGGCTGCTCGAGGAGGTAGGATCAACAACAGCGAAGAGAAACGCGTAGGTCTTGCCGACTCTAGAGTTTCAAAGCCCCTCCCAAACAAGACAGACGCCTCGTCGATAAGGCCATCAGGTCGGGTGGCTCTCGAAGCCTTCGCCAACACCTCCTACTCCGGCAGTGTTCCGGGGCGAAGGTAAGCAGCTGCATGCTGAACGTAGTCGGCCTTCCCGACATCGATCCCCTGATTGCGCAGGATGGCGTAGGCTGTCATCAGATGAAAATAGAACTGGGGGATTGCCCAGTCTCGCGCATAGCGCTCGCCCACCATGTCGAAGATCATTCCGTTCGGAAGCTCCAGGACGATTGGCAGATTCTCGCCGGCGTCGAGTGCGTCCCCGGCAAGTGCACCCAGCGAGGAAAGGGCCTCAGCGATCCTGGTCTGCGCATCGCTGAGCGACCCCGGGATGTCGCCCGCTTTCTGACCCGCAAGCACCAGAGCGTTCAATTCCTCTGGCAGCGCTAGTCCTCTCAGTCGATAGGTCGCCTCCTGTGCCTGATAGCAGGCAAAGGAGATTTGCGAAGAGAGCGGATGCATATCGCCTGCCAGCCTGGCCGACAACAAAGCCTCAGCCTCGGCCAGCGGCCGCTGTTCCACTGCCTTGTCGAGCCAGGTAGAAAGCGCGCGCAGCATCTGTGCGTAGGTCGGGACAAGCAGGTCCGTCAATGTCATCATTGTCACTCCTCAAAACCTCTAGCGTTCTCGCGGACAACACTGGCCATTCCCGCGCGTCCAAACAACACCGTCGGCAGATGCAAATCTTGTCGCCGCTCCTCCCTAGACGCTAGCATTGAACATCCCCATGAGAGGTGAATGAGGAGACGATGGCGCCGAAACTCGACTTCGTTCCCGGCGGATGGAGCGGCGAGGACCTGAGCAACGAACAAGAATGGGTCATGACCTGGAGCGAGACCGAACTCGACGGACTGGATCAGGCTCTTGAGGAATGTGCCGGCCGGCAGCTCTATTGGTATGAACTCGACAAGCATGACTTCTTGCTTACGGATCCGCTGAAAGAAAAGTTGGAACAAATGGCCCTCGCGTTGGAGGAAGGGCGCGGACTGGTTAAGGTTGAGGGGCTGCCGATAGGGCGGTACAACGACCAAGAGATCAGGCTGCTATGGTTCGGGCTTGCCCTCAATCTCGGACGTCCCTTGTTTCAGGACAGCCGCGGCCAGCTGATGCGCGAGATACGGGATGAGGGTGGAGACCTCGGTGCCCGACATGGTCGGATCGTCGGCGAGGAATCCGATGGCGAGTTCCTGTCCTCCAAGGCGCGCACCTATGGCGCCGGCGCGCTGCGCTTTCACACCGACAGAAGCGATGTCGTGGGCCTGCTCTGCCTGGGACAAGCAAAGTCGGGCGGCCTCAGCAGGATTGCCAGTACCATCGCCGTGCACAATGCTCTTCTCGAACGACGCCCGGATCTGCTGGCACTGCTCTACCAACCCATAACACGCTCACGCCTCGGCGAAGAAGAGGGCGGGGAACGAACGACCTACGACCTGCCGGTCTTCGGCCAGCGTGACGGCAAGCTCACCAGCCATTTCTCTCGGACCTACATCGAAGCGGCCGACCTGGCCTCTTCCGGCCGGACCATGACCGAGGCCAAGTGGGAGGCCATCGATGCCTTGGCCCAGGCTGCCGACGATCTGAGCTACTCCATGCGACTGCAACCGGGAGACATGCAGTTCCTGAACAGCCATGTGACCTATCATGCAAGAACGCCCTTCGAGGATGCGCCCGCCGAAGGCCTGGTCCGCCGGCTCCTCAGGGTCTGGCTTGCGATGCCGAACAGTCGTGCTTTGCCGGCGGACCATCAGGTCCTATGGGGGCAGACCGACGCCGGGACTCTGCGAGGCGGCATCGGCCAGAAACCTCTGGACGAAACCTCCGTTTGAGAAGCAACGAAACCGCGGCTGCTGCATCGCTATGGTGCGCGAAACTCAGGCCGACACAGTCCCGCCCTTCCTGAGTTCGGGAGGATCGCATGCCCAAAGCCAAAGGACTTCGTCCTTCGGGAGATTGGCAGGGCCCACTCAACTCTCGTTATGAAACACCTCGATCCGTTTGCGGGTTCCAGCCGCCAGATCGTAGACGTGAAAAGCATTCAAGGTCCGGCCGTAGAGATGAAGGCTGACGGTCTGTGTGCCGGTCTCACGCACGCCGGTCTTATGGATGTGATCGGGATTGGGAACAAAGGTCGTGACGGTGCCCTCGCCTAGAAGGATGGGTCCGCCGCGGCGCAAGACAATCCCGCTGTCGTGACTGTGGTCTGGATCGACGCGGATTAAGTTTTGCTCCTCCAGCACCCCTTTGACGACCCCGACTACGCCCCAAGTGCCGTGATCGTGGATCGGGGTCCACTGACCGGGCAACCACACCAGCGCATAGAGGGCGAGCCCGCCGGCCTCATCAAGGTGGATCGCGTTCCTAGCATAGCAATCAGGCTGGGAACGGTGATGTTCTGGTTTCAGAAAGTCATGCGAATTCGTGATCAGGCGATGCAGCAGGGGTGCAACCGCCTCCACACAGTCTGCCGGCTCTTCGGATCGGGCAATCGCTGCTCGGGTGTCTGACAGGAACTCTTCCAGTTCGTAAGATGGCATGCGTTCTTACCTTCAGGCCGAAATCCGGGGTCCAGCTTAGCAGCCGGCCGCAGTCACACAAGGTCATTGACCGCGCCGGGCTAGGCGACCTGCGCGGCTTCATTCCCATTCTTCGCAACCATTCCTGCTTCGGCAAGGAGAGGCCTGGCAGATCGGCATGAACGAGAGGCGGTCAAACCCGATAGCACCAAGTCGCTACGACAAGGATGTGAGTGCCTCAAACACCCACCCGGCGGCCATCGACCCGATCACCGCCAGTCCAAGATAGAGCAGGAACGGCTTCAGCTTGAGCACCGGAAAAATCGCCATTGCGCCCCAGATACTCACGACGCCACCTGAAACGAGAAAGGCCATCGCGGCGCCCTCGGACATGCCGTAGTCGATTAGCCCTCTGGTGAGCGGCAAGGCGGCATAACCATCCAAGTAAGCCGGCGCGCCAACCAAAACCGCGAGCGGAACGCCCCACCAAGTACCGCTTCCCACATAGGTCGAAAGCGCCTCGGGTTGCAACGCCTCGTTCAGCCAGAACTCCGCCGCGAACGCAGGGATGAGGCAAATCAGGATCAACCGCGTCGTCGCCTTGGCCTCCTGCCAAAAATGTCTACGCTGCTCGGGCGTTCGCCAGACCGCGACACTCATGCTGCTCGAGCCACAGCAGGCCTGCTGCCCCAGTTCGCCGACGATGCGATTGCTGCGCAGCGGCTGATGGGTCCAGGCGCAACCGGCCAGCGCAGCCGTGGTGAAGCCACCAAACAGCCCAAGGCCAATGGCCGCGACGGTCTTGCCCAAGGCAAAATCAAGTCCCAAGGTCGCGGTGGTTGTGGCCAGCATCGCCGGATCGGTGATTGGAGACGACAGCCAAAAGGCCATAACTGGCGCCAAGGGCACGCCGGAGGCAAGCAGGCCTGCCATAAGCGGCAACACCGTGACCCCGCAAACAGGAGTGATGGCGCCGATCAGGGACGCAATGACGACTGCATGCAGGACGCGGCCGCCGAAGGCCTCAGCAATCCGGTTTCCAGCACCGCTGGCACTGACCCAGGCGGCGAGAAGAATGCCCGGAACGACGAGTGGAGAGACCTCAATCAGCCCCCAGAACACGAACAGGGTTGTCGCCCAGACGAGATCCGGAGCGGCAAGTAGCCCTCCTAGGATCCCAGCGAGGACAATGACGACCACGACTCGTAACCAGGGGACAGTTTTTGAACCTTCGACAGCCTCAGTCACCTTACCGTTCCTTCTACGATGGGTAGGCTGCAGACTATGAGGTCTTGCTAGAGTTTTGAGAAACGCATAGTTTTAAGCTCAGGTATTAATAAATCCGATTGGACGCCTGTGAACAAGCTCGACAGCGATCTACTCAGGACATTCTTGGCTGTGGCCGACGCTGGAACGATGACAGGCGGCGCAGCTAGGATCTATCGATCCCAATCCGCCGCCAGCGTTCAGATCAAGCAGTTGGAAGCCCTCTTGGGAGAGCGGGTGTTCAAACGGCATGGGCGCGGCGTTGCCTTGAGCCGGGTCGGCGAGATTCTTGAGCCCGTGGCACGTCAGGTCATCCAAACCCTCGATGCGACTATGGCTGAGATTGTTGGCGGCGGATTGGAAGGTTCGATTCGCATCGGCATCCCGGACGATCATGGAAAGCAAGCCTTGTCGAAGATCATCGCGGACTTCACGCGCGATCATCCAAGGGTCGAACTGATGGTGCATTGCGCCTTGAGCACGGGGTTTCCCGCTGCCTTGCTCGCCGGAGAACTCGACCTGGCCGTCCACGAAGTTGAAGAGGTCGGACCGGGCATGGAGCTACTGCGTGAAGAGAAGATGCATTGGGTCACGTCGCGTGCTCACAATTTGCTGGAACGCAACCCCATCCCAGTCGCATTGTTTGAACGAGCATGCTGGTGGCGCGATGTGGCGATCAGAGCACTAGAGGCCAGTGGTCGTGCGCATCGGGTCGTCTATTCGAGCGAGAGTGTCACCGGTGTGGCTGCAGCCATCGAAGCCGGGATCGCCATCGGTGTTCTCGACCAATCAACCATCACACCCAATCTGGCGGTTCTATCTCTAGCCGACGGCCTGGCCGAGATGCCGGCATCAAAGCTCGTTCTCGATTATGGAAAGGGTGCAGATGACGCTCCTTGTCGCGCAATGGCCGTCGCCATCAAGGGCGCGTTTGCAGCAAGCGGGACCTGATGGTGCGCAGACACTGTTTTCCGTCTCGTCCGGGATCAAGCATCGTCCAATGACCGGTTTGCAGTCGCTTTACTGTGCGCAAGCGAGAAGGAGATCGCAACTTGGCCCCCGAGCAGATCCACAAGCGCTCTTGGCAAGCTTGGTCGCCTACTTCTTCCGGGTTGCCATGATGACGCCCAACCCCGCGACCACCATGCCAATCCACGCGAGCGGCGGCATGATCTCGTCCAGCACGACCCAAGCAACTGCGGCGGCCATGGGTGGGACCAGGAAGAAGAGCGCGGAGACCTTGGAGACCTCCCCTGCACGAATCATTGCCAGCAGCAAGCCGACGGCGATCAGAGAGCTCGCGACGATCAGGTAGGCCAGCGATCCGACCAACTCCCAGGTCCAATCGATCTCCATCGTCTCGAAGGCAAACATGAAGGGTGCCACGCCCAGCAGGCCAGCCGTGAAACCGACCAGGTTCGCCGTGACGGGGTGATGCGAGACACCGAAGCGCTTCTCCCAAAGCGATCCACCGGTGATGCCAAAAAGGGCCAGGGCCGCGAAGAGGAAACCGATAGCGGAAGGTGCAGCGATTTCCGAGCGCGCCGCGATGACGATGACCGCACCGGTCAGCCCCAGCAGCAGGCCGGCCCAGCGACGCCAATCGACGATCTCGCCGCTCCATCGCGGGGCGACGAGCCCTACGATTATCGGCTGCAAGGAGAGGATCAGCGCCAAGGTGCCGACCGAGAGCCCGGCCGTGAAGGACATGTAGCACATGCCGAAATAGAGCGATTGCAGCAGGAAGCCGACGATTGCCAAATGCACCCATTCTGCGCGCGATTTTGGCAAGGGCGGGCGCAAGACAAGGAACAACGCGGCCATAATGACGATGACGCAGGCAAAGCGCAGCGCCAGGAATGTCATCGGCTCAATGTAGCCCAAGCCGAACTTGGCTGCGACATAGCCGGTCGACCACATAACCAGAAAGAGTCCCGGTGCGAAGAGGAGCCAAGTCGGCTGTTTGCTGCTCAGTGGTTCGATCTCACTATCGCGTGTTGGCAGGCCTGATCGGCCCCTTGCGGCCAACTTCGTGGGACGCACTCGGCAGGACCTTAGGCCGCCCATTCTCATAAGAGAAATGAAATGATATGGATAAGGCCATGAACAAAATGGAACGCCCCTTTACCGATAGCAGCCTCCTTCGAACCTTCATCGAGATTGCTGACTGCGGCAACCTGACCCGCGCAGCGACACGGCTAAACCGCAGCCAATCTGCGATCAGCGTGCAGCTCCGAAAGCTGGAATCGGAGCTGAATGCTTCGCTCTTCGTTCGAGACGGCAAGGGCATGTCACTCTCGGCCAATGGTGAGAAGCTTTTGCCCTCGGCGCGGCGCGTACTCGCGGAGCTCGCCAAGCTTCAATCGCAGTTCGAAAGGCCGCTGAATGGCAAGATCAAAGTCGGAATCCCCGACGATTTTGATGAGGGCGTCCTGGAACGCGCCCTGGCCGCTTTCGCCCAAAGCAATCCCGGTGTCGAAGTACTGGCCTCATCGGGGTGCACGGCAGTGTTCCCAGACGCGATCGAGAAGGGCGCGTTGGATATAGCGGTTTGTTCCCGGCCGGACGCCTCCGTCGGTGAGCCCTTTCTGAAGCAGAAGCCCGTATGGGTCGCAAGCGAGACCATGCACCTGCTTCCTTCCGAAACTGTGCCTCTCGCCGTGATCAATCATGGCTGCTGGATGGGCGAACTGCCGAAAACAACATTGAAGCGGCAAGGACGCCCCTACAATGTCGCCTTCGAGTGCAGCGGCCTCACGAGCCTGAAGGCAGCGATACGTGCTGGCTTTGCAGTCGGCATTCTCTTCGAGAGCACTGTCGAGACCGGCATGAAGATCCTGTCGTCCAAAGATGGCTTCCCCTCACTGCCGATAGCAACGCGCTCGATCATCGTGCGCCCTGCTGCGCCGCAAGACCTCGCTGCGGCCATGGCCAAAGCGATTAAGAGGGCTGTCTGAGCGGCAGTGTCATCGCGTTTTGAACGGCGATGGCACACAGACCTCACCCGGCGCGGCGAACGGCGAAGACAAGCAGTTCTTCGCCAGCGGTCTGGAGGTCGGAAGCTTTCGCTACATCGGCGCTGCGGCCTTCTACGCTTGACTAAGGCGCGCCCACATCTTATGACTTTATTGAATTCAGTGTTCGGAATGCAGCATGATTCCACTCGGACATCGACCCATCTTGGTTGAAGAGACCTATCGCGCGCTACTGGACGAGATCGCAGAGGGGCGGCTGGCGCCGGGTGCGCGGCTCAGGCAAGAGGCGCTGGCGGAAGAGCTACAGGTCTCGCGGCAGCCGATCAGCCATGCTCTGGCGTTGCTGAAGCAGGAGGGGTTCCTGGTCGAGGCTGGGCGCCGCGGACTGGAGGTGGCGCCACTGGATCCAGCCTATCTGCTGGCACTCTACCAGGTGCGTGCCGCGTTGGACGGAACGGCGGCCGCGTTGGCTGCCGAACGCGTGGTGCAAGCTGATCCCACGGCAGTACGGGATCTAGACGCGCTAAGAGCCGATCTTGAAGTCGGCGAGCGACTGCCGGCAGGCGCGATCAAGGAGCTGGTCCGCGCCGACATGGCCTTTCACCGTTCACTGAACCGGCTATCCGGCAATCCCGTCATTCTGGAGACGGCCGATCGGCAGTGGGGACATCTGCGCCGGGCCATGCATGCCGTCTTGACCGGCGCTTATCGGGCAGAGCGCGTCTGGCAAGAACATCGCGCGATCGTCGAAGCCATCCAGGTCGGCGACCCGGAACGGGCAAGGCAACTGGCTGAAGCCCACGCCAACGAGGCCGGACGCATCACACAGTCAAAGCTAATCGACCCTGACGCGGGCGCTGAAGCCGCGCTCGACCAAACGGAGGACGCATCATGAAACTGACCGAGCAACAGTTGGCCGACTTCGACCGCGAAGGCTGGCTTTTCCTGCCTGAGGCTTTCAATGCTGAGGAGGTCGCCTTGCTGCGCCAAGAGGCAGAGACGGTCTATGCCAGCCAACGCGAAGAGGTCTGGCGCGAATCTTCCGGCGTCGCCCGGACCGCTTTTGCCGCGCACACCTACAACGAGGGCTTCCGCCGCCTGGGCGCGCACCCGCGGCTAATCGAGCCGGTCGAACAGCTGCTGGACGGCAAGCTCTACATGCATCAGTACAAGGTGAATGCCAAAGCCGCCTTCGAGGGTGAGGTCTGGCAGTGGCATCAGGATTTCGGCACCTGGCATCGCGACGACGAGATGCCGGAGCCCCTGGCGATGAACATCGCCGTCTTCCTGGACGAGGTCACGGCCTACAACGGCCCCCTCTTCCTGATCGCCAAGAGCCACAAAGAAGGGGTCTTCGAAGCCGGCCACGACCTGGAGACCACCTCTTACCCGCTCTGGACCCTGGACAAGCAGACGGTGCGTCGCCTGGCCGACGAAGGCGGCATCGTCGCCCCGATCGGCAAGCCCGGCGGCATCTTGATGTTCCATTGCAACATCGTTCACGCCAGCCCGCCGAACATCTCCCCCTATGACCGGCGCATCGTCTACCTCTCGCTCTGCCGGACCGACAATCATATCCGCAAGTTCAACCGCAAGCCCTGGATCGCGCACCGAGATTTCGACCCGATCGAGGCCCTGCCCGACGACTGCCTGGCGCAGCTGGTCGAAGAGCGCCGTGTCGAGGCCGCCGAATAGCCATGAACCTCTATGCACTGCTGCAGCGCCGGCTGGAAACCGGCAAGCCGGTCACTGTTGGGCTGATCGGGGCCGGCAAGTTCGGCTCTATGTTCCTGGCGCAGATCCCCAAGACGCGGGGCCTCAAGCTGGCCGCGCTGGCCGATCTCAACGGTGCACGGGCGCGCAAGGCGCTTGAGACCACCGGCTGGTCAGGAGACGCCATTGCAGACTTGGCCATCCTGGAGGATTCGGCCGACCTGATCGCCCGCGAGGATGTCGAGGTCATCGTGGATGCCTGCGGACACCCCGCGGCCGGTATCCGCCACGCCCTGGCGGCCGCAAAGAACGGCAAGCACATCGTCATGGTGAACGTAGAGGCCGACGTGCTGGCCGGCCCGCTGCTGGCCGAGACTTGCCGCAAGGCCGGTGTGGTCTACTCCATGGCCTACGGCGATCAGCCGGCTCTGGTGGCCGAGATGGTCGACTGGGCGCGGGCCTGCGGGCTGGAGGTCGTGGCCGCCGGCAAGGGCACAAAATACCTGCCGACCTATCACGCCTCGACGCCGGATACCGTCTGGCCTTACTACGGCCTGACGGCGGAGCAGGCAGCCGCTGCCGGCATGAACCCGCAGATGTTCAACTCCTTCCTCGACGGCACCAAGTCGGCACTGGAGATGGCGGCGATTGCCAATGCCACCGGCTTGCAAGCACCCGAAGGCCTCGCCTTCCCGCCCTGCGGTGTCGACGACCTGCCGCACGTTCTGCGCCCCAAGGCCGAGGGCGGCCAGCTCGAGCAATCCGGCATGGTCGAGGTGATCTCCTGTATCGAACGCGACGGTCGGCCGGTCTTCCGCGACCTGCGCTGGGGCGTCTATGTCGTCTTCGGCGGCGGCGAGGGCCTCGGTGGACGCTACACGGAAGACTGTTTCCGCCAGTACGGCCTGGTGACGGATGAATGCGGTCGTTATGCGGCAATGTACAAGCCCTTTCACCTGATTGGCCTTGAACTGGGTATCTCGGTCCTCTCCGTTGCTCTTCGCGGCGAGCCGACCGGCCAGACCCTTGGATTCCACGGCGATGTCGCCGCCACGGCCAAACGCCCTTTGAAGGCCGGCGAGATGCTGGACGGCGAAGGCGGGCACTGCGTCTGGGGCCGCCTGCTTCCGGCCGAGACCAGCCTGGCGCGCGGCTGCCTGCCGATCGGTCTGGCACATGGCGTTCGGCTCACCCGCGACATCGCTGAAGGCGAAAGCATCGGCTGGGCCGATGTCGAGATCGGCGACAACGACGAGGCAGTACGCGTGCGTCGCGAAATGGAGGCCGCCTTCAGGCCGAAGCAGGCGGCTAAATAGCCTGGTCGAGGCCAAGCCCTTCGCCGAGGTAGCCTTGTAGCGCTTCCCAGCTTGGCGGCAGAGCGCGATAGCCGACGAACTTGTCCGGGCGGACCAGATAGAGGCAGGCACCCGCTGCGCCATAGCGGCGGTGCGCCAGGCCGTCGGGATCGAAGGAGACGCGGCCCGGCCAGGGAAACGGTGCTTGCGGGCCGGCGCCGGGCACGATTAGGTGCAGGTCGATCCAGGCGGCACTTTGGCCGATCCTATCAGCAATCTCGGCCAGGCTATCGCGCAAAGCCTCGCCTGGCTTCTCTTCGGCCAGGAAGCAGACCAGCGCGAAACCGCAAGGTGCCAGGATCTCGTAAAGGCGCAGGCGCTTGCCCGCGGAGTCGGTGAGGTAGCGCACATCGCCGATGCGATCTCCGGCATGCGGGCCTTCGCCGAAGGCAAACCAGGCCGCAGGACAGGAGGCACCCTCGCTCAGGTGCGCACTGCCCGGCCAGTGCAGCGGCAAGCCCATGTCCTGCTTCACGATCGATGACTTCCTGTAAGTGATATCCACCTGCGCAATACTACGGTTCTGTCGCTCGAAGACCGGCTTCAAGCCGATCAGAGCGGTGAAGAGATGATTGCGGAGCTCCCGCGCCACCGGGTTCTTCAAGAGATAGAGCGACTCCTCCATGTCGGAGAGCTGGCCCAAGGCCTTGAGCACGCCATGCCGCTCCTCCTGAAAGCTTTCCAGAAGCACAGGCTTGGCGAGACCCCTTGCGACCAAGCCCAGTTTCCAGGCCAGGTTTTCGGCGTCCTGCAGCCCGGTGTTCATCCCCAAACCGGTGTTCGGAGAGACCAGATGCGCTGCATCGCCCAGCAGGAAAACGCGGCCGAACTTCTGGTGTTCGACTTGACGGTGGTGCACCCGGTACCAAGCCACCCGTTCGGCCTCCGTGATCCGGCCTGGAATGCTGCTGCGCGCATCGAACAGCGTCTGCAGCTCGGTCAGACTGCCAGGCTCGCCGCTGCGTGAGGCCTGACCCGGCTCCAAGCGGAAGGCGCCGTTGATCTGATGGAAACCGTCCGGGATGGGATTGACGGTCATCTCCCCCTCGTCGCTGAAGAAGACATAGACCTCGTCGTGCGGGCGATCCCAATCCAGCTTCACATTGCCGATCAAATTATCGGCCTCGTAGGTGTGCCCGCCCAATTCCTCGCCCAGCAGGTGGCGGACCGGGCTGCCGGCGCCGTCGCAGCCGGCAAGCCAGGCAGCGCTGACCTCCGCTTCGCCCGCAGGCCCTCTCACCCGCGCGGTGACCCTGCTGCCGTCATCGGTGAGATCGAGCAGTTCGCTCTGCCATTCGATCGCGTGGCCCCGCTCTTCCAGGTCTTGGATCAGCAGCTGCTCAAGGTAGACCTGCCCTAGGTGCAGTTGGAATTTGTAGGGTGAATCGATCTCGCCGTAGCTCTGATCCCAGACCACCTTGCCGTGCGCCAGCATCTTGAAGTTATGCACCTGGACGCCCAGCCGCAGCGCTTCCTCGACCAAGCCGAAATCCGCCAGGATCTCCAGCGAACGCGGCGTCACCTCACTGGCCTTCACCAGGCTGGAGGGGGCCTCCTTGGCATCGATCATTCGAAAGGGCACGCCCTGGCGCGCCAGGCCACAGGCAAGACAGAGACCGGTGGGACCGGCTCCGACGATGAGAACGAGGTCTGGCAGCGCTTCCCTCCTCCCGATCAGGCGATTTTGCGCAGGCCCTCGTCGCGACGGTCACGCACGATTGTGACCCGGTTCATGACACGGTGCGCCAGCAAGTAGTCCGAGACAGCGTAGTGCATCGTCACCCGATTGTCCCACATGACCAGGTCACCCGCCCGCCAGCGCCAGCGCATCTGGAACTCCGGCTTGTTCATGTGGTTGGCGAGATAGGTCTTCAGCGAGTTCGCCTCGTTGGTGGTGAGTCCGGCGATATGGGTGACGAAGGCTTCGTTGAAATTCAGATACTTGCGCCCGGTGACCGAATGCTGGGCGATCAGCGGGCGAAGCTGATGGCCGAAGCGATGCACGGCCTCCGCCAGCACCTCGCCACGGTCACGATTGCCAGACGGCTGGACGAAGCTGTTGCGAAAGTCGCCCAGGTCGTGGATGGCCTCCAGCGCTTCCAGATCGCGCCGGAGGCCGCTGGGGAGCCGTTCGTAGGCGGCATAGCGGCTGGACCAGAGGGTGTCGCCGCCGCAGTCGGGCACCTGCCTGGCGACCAGGACGGAGGCGAAAGGCTGCTCGGCCTTGAAGGTGAGATCGGTGTGCCAGGAGTTGGTATCGGCCGGACGCGACTCGTCGTTCTCCAAGAGCACGATGTTGTCGAAATCGGCGACGTGGGGATAGTGCGGGTGCGGCTCATCCAGTGCGCCGAAGGCTTGGGCGAAGGCCAGATGCGCGGCCGGTGCGATGCCGGTATCGCGGAAGGTAAGAACCAGGTGCTCCAGTAAAGCGGTGTAGAGCGCATCGGTAAGATCCGGCGACAGGGCCGTCTTGAAATCGATACCGGAGACCTCCGCCCCTATGGCCGGGGTAATCTTTTCGATCTTCATGGCTCAGCCTCCCTTTCTCAAATGATGCGCCAGGCAGAGCAAAGATAACCCGTGCGAGGCTGCCTTGCTGGTGAGTTCGCGACATGTGCCTGGTCGTATTTCGAACCGAAGGCTTTGTGCCTTATGCAATGTGCGGTGAGTGAAACTCACCGCTTCGCACCGGCCCGCTCCCCCTCCCGGCCACCCAGGCAAGTGTCCTATTGGGTGGCCGGGAGGGGGAGCGGGCCGGAGCCGCCGAGCCAAGTCGGTCATTGTCAATGACCGACGGTGCAAACCCCGCCACTCGACCGAGAAAGCGCCCAAGCCTTGCTCTCGTAGCCTTGCACCCTGTACGGAAGTCCATCTTTGTTAATGGTGTAAGGTCAAGCGACGTGGCAAGCAGTGGCCCCGACTCCCTCTTCGGCACAAGTGGTAGCGACACGCTCTTCGGGATGAGCGGGAACGACTACATCACGGGCGGCGCCGCCAGCGATACGCTCTACGGAGGCTCGGGGAACGACCATGTCTATGGCAACTCCTCGCCGGACACCCTGAGAGGTGACGAGGGCGACGATACGCTCGCCAGCAACGGCAGCTCCGACCGGCTCTATGGCGGTAGCGGAGCCGACACCCTGATGGGTGAGTCGAGCGCCGATATCATTTTTGGCGGTTCAGGAGACGATCTGATCCTTGCTGGCGACCAGGACGACACCAGCCTTTTCGCCAGCCGTGGCAACGATGTGATCTATGGCGGAGAGGGCGATGACACCTCCATTTTTGGTGGGATTTCGAGTCCATTCTATGGAGACAGCGGCATAGACACGCTCTTCGGCGATAGTGGAAACGATGAATTCTTCATCGCCGGCTCCGGCGACGACCGCCTCTATGGAGGAAGCGGCAACGACAAAGCTATGTTCGGCAACGGCGGAAGCGACCGCGTTTATGGTGGCGATGGCGACGACTACACTCTGAGAGGTGACCGGGGAGATGACCGTATCGAGGGTGGCAGCGGTGCCGACCATCTGCTTTCGGGCGGAACTGGCGATGATGTCATCGTCGGCGGCAGTGGCAGCGATACCAGCCTCTTGGGTTCCAGCGGGATGGACACCATCGGCGGCAACGATGGCAATGACACAAACCTCTTTGGCGGCAACGGCGGCGATACGCTTTTCGGTGGAAATGGCCGCGATCAAAGCTTGTCCGGTGGGTCCGGAAGCGACGAGATCTGGGGCCGCAGTGGCAATGACCAAGCCCTCATTGGCGACAGCGGTGAGGACAAGATCTATGGCGGGCTCGGTGACGACTTCCTGATCTGGGGTGCTGCGGGCGACGACTCGATCTACGGCGGAAGCGGCGAAGATCTACAATTCTACGGCGGCAACGGCGACGACAGTCTTTTCGGCGGAGACGAGATCGACGATCCCTCCAACGACGATTCGAAGAGTGGCGAAAGTGGGTTCGACCGTCTCCTGCGCGGAGACAGCGGCAGCGATCGCATCTACGGTGGTGTCGGTGACGACGCCGCTCTGTTCGGTGGGACCGGCGACGATCGCCTGTTTGGCGGTGATGGTGACGACGAAGCGCTGCAGGGCGACAGCGGCAACGATCAGATTCGAGGCGAGCAGGGAGACGATAAACTGGAGGGTGGGAGTGGTCGCGATACCCTCTTTGGGTCGAGTGGCGATGATGAACTGGAGGGAGGCGACGGCAACGATCAGCAGGTCGGCGGTGACGACTCGGATCGCCTGTATGGCGAACAGGGGCGCGATCGCCTGAATGGCGGCAGTGGGACGGACACAGCTTTCGGCGGCAACAACAACGATACCTTCATTATCGATACCGAGACCGACCTGATCTTCGACGGTGCGGGTCAGGGCGACGACGTGCTGCGCTCCAACGCCGACGACTACACGCTCGGAACCGCAGCCGAGGTCTCGGTCGAGCGCGTGAACATCAACACGGCGGCCGAAGAGGCCAAGATGTCGGGCAATGCCAACGATGACATCATCATCGGCAACGCCTTCTCCAACGTCCTCTTGGGCCGTGAGGGTGACGATCGTCTGAACAGCCGCGGCGGCACAAACACACTGGCCGGTGGCAGCGGTGACGACACCTTTATCGTCTCGACCAGCGCCGACCGTGTGCGCGATTTCTCCGGGCAGGGCACCGACCTGGTGCGCGCGCAAACCGACTTCACCCTGCCCGACGGCACCGCCGACGCCTTCATCGAGAACCTGCGCATGCAGGGGGGCTTCGGCAACATCGACGGCAGCGGCAATTCCTTGGACAACACCATAGAGGGCAACAGCGGCAACAATGCGTTGCGCGGCCTGGGCGGCGACGACAGCATCATGGGTGGCGATGGCGACGACTTTCTGGTCGGCGGTGGCTCCGGCAACCGCTTGGAGGGCGAAAGCGGTGCGGACACGCTCAACATGGCCAGCGGCGATGTCGCCTTTGGCGGCTCCGGCGGCGACTGGTTCCGCTTCGTGAACCCGCTGAACGTTGCCGAGATCCGCGACTTCGACGGGGTGAGCCTGGGTGCCGGCAACGGCGCCGACAAGCTGGTCGTTGCCACCGGGTTGGAGCAGGGCAGCTTCACCTACATCGACGGCGCCGGCTTCTCCGGCGGCGGCGACAGCGAGGCGCGCTTTGCCGGGGGCAACACCATTGAAGTCGACAGCGATGGCGACGCCAACGCCGACTTCACCTTTCGCGTGACCGGCCTGACGGCCGCCAGCGACCTCACGGCCACGGACTTCTTCTGGACTTGAAGGTGGCGCGCGGGAGACAGGAGAATTCACCTCTCGCTGACGGCGCGATAGACTGCACCCTGCCAGCCGGCCGCGACGCCGGCTTGGCGGACAAGGTCAGGGGAGAGCAGAATTTTGAGCAGGGTGGCCTTATCTCTTTGTGTGAGCGGTCTTCTACTCGCACTGGCTTACTGGAAGGCGCCGCTGGCCCAGTCCCTGCCTTGCTCGCTTGCAGAGAAGGCTACGGTTGAGGGTCAGGCGGAACGAGCCTTTGCAGCCTTGGACCTCTGTCTGGAGACCGCCGCGCTCTCTGATGAGCAGCGTGCCAGAGCCCATGTCGCCCGAGGGCTGCTCTTTCTCAAGGATGCACGTATTGATTGCGCGCTGGCCGATTTTGACCGGGCGATTTGGCTGGCACCCGCCCATGCGGCGGCCTATGTCGCGCGCGGTGAAGCCTCTCTGAAAAAGGCGTTCGATCCGGTTGCCAATCCGAACGGAGCGGACTGTCGGTCGCGGCACAGCCGGCCGCACATCGGGGCTGGCAGCACCATCCAAGAGAGCAAGGCCGGAGGTGCGCGTGTCGCGGGCCAGTATTTCTCCTCCCGTCGGGAAGCCGAACGCTGGCTGCAGCAACAGCGCCAGATCGCCAACCTCCAGCGGCAGGTGGAAGAACTGCAGCGGCAACTCGCACCCCAGCAGGCCAGCAGCCCACAGGACAAGGAAGCTCTACTGCCAAGAGACGCCCCCCTACAGGCACCCGGCGAGGTAACGCGTGGTCTGGCCGATTTCTCCCGTGCTCTACAGCTCAGTCCGGATCTCTCCGCGGCTCTAATCGGTCGCGCGGCGGCCCACTGCCTTCTCGGTCAAGGCGAGGCCGCTCAGGCCGACTGGCGCCGATTCTTGGCGCAGAATCCGATGCAAGTCTCGCAGTTCCAAAGAGAGCTGAGCGAGATTGGTTTCTATAGCGGCGCGGTCGACGGCCTTGTCGGTCCGCAATCGCGCGCGGCGCTCGCCGCATTTGCCGAGGCACGCTGTCGCTGATTCCCCCCTTGCGCGCCGGGCGTTCCAGCAGGCAAAAGCCTTGATCTCATGATCGAGGGACCGCTCGCCCGCTATCGGGCTCTTCGCAACGACGGCAGCCTGCAACACGATCCGGCGCAAGAACTGGCGGCGGAGAAGCTGCAGGCGCTTTGCCATGCCTTGCGCAACTATGCCCCGCAAGAGGGCGCCAGCGGCTGGAAGGCAAGACTGGGCCTGGCCCGTCGCCGGGAGACGCCGCCGCAGGGTCTCTATCTCTACGGCCCGGTGGGCACCGGCAAGTCCATGCTGATGGACCTCTTCTACGAGAGTGCTCAGGTCGAGAAGAAGCGCCGCGTCCACTTCCACGCCTTCATGACCGAGGTACAGGACCGCCTGCACGCCTGGCGCAAACGCACCAAGGGCAAAGAGGGCGATCCCCTGCCGAAACTGGCGCAGGCCCTGGCCGCGGAGGCACATCTGCTTTGTTTCGACGAGTTCCACGTGGTGAACATCGCCGACGCCATGATCCTGGGGCGCCTCTTCGAGTGCCTGATCAGCGAGGGCGTGGTGGTGGTCGCGACCTCGAATTGGGAACCCGATCGCCTCTACGAAGGAGGGCTGCAGCGCGAGCGCTTCCTGCCCTTCATCGCCTTCCTGAAGCAGCATCTGGATATCCTGGAGCTGGACGGCGGGCGCGACTATCGCCGCCAGCGCCTGAAGCTGCTGGCGGTTTATCATGCACCGCTGGGCCATCGCACCGATCAGGCCCTGACCCAAGCCTTCCAAGAGTTAACCGACGGCGCCGAAGTCGGATCGGAGAGCGTGACCGTGAAGGGCCGCAACGTGCCGGTTCCGGCGGCTGCCCGCGGTGTCTCGCGCTTCGCCTTCGACGATCTCTGCGGCAAACCCTTGGGTGCCGAGGACTACCTAACCATCGCCCGGCGCTATCACACAGTGATCCTTGGCGAGGTGCCGATCCTGAGCGCCGACAACCGCGACAAGGCCAAGCGCTTCATGATCCTGGTCGACGCGCTCTACGAGGCCAAGAGCAAGCTCATCATGGGCGCCGAGGCGCCGCCGGACAGCCTCTATCCCAGAGGCGACGGCTCCGAGGAGTTCCTGCGCACCGCCAGCCGCCTGATGGAAATGCGCTCGGCCGAGTATCTCGGCCTGGAGCACGACGCGGCCTGATGCTCTGGTTCGAGAGATCAACTCGACAGCACACGCCGACGAACGCCATAAGGAGACCATGGCGGACAGCAAGCTGAAAGCGAAGGTGCTGGACATTGTCACCAAGGGCAACCGCGTGTGGCTTGTGGTGGCGCTCTCGCTTGGCCTCGTGGTCCTTGCCCTGCTGCCCGACAGCATGACCCTGGCCTCACGCGTCACCCTGGCCTGGGACGTGACCGCCATGGCCACCTTGATCTTCGTCTTCCGCCTGGTCTGGAGCAACAATCTGGCACGCCTGCAGGAGCGGGCCGCGCGCTATGACCCGACCGTGCTGGGTCATTTCCTCTTTATTCTCTGCGGCGCCTCTGCCTCCATCGTGACTGCGATCTGGACCTTGAAGGTCGGCAGCGAGCAGGAAGGGGTGGAGGAGGTGCTGCACCTGGGTCTGGCGGTGGCAACCATCTTCATCACTTGGTTTGCGGTCCAAGCCATCTTCGCGCTGCACTATGCCCATCTCTACTACGGCGATGCGGTGGGCGACGGGCGGCCCGACGGCGGATTCAACTTTCCGCGCGACGAAGACGACACCAAGCCCCTGGTCTATAGCGACTTTCTCTACTTCGCGGTCTGTGCGGGCATGACCTTCGAGGCCTCCGACGTGCAGGTCACCCAGCGCCGCATGCGGATCTGGGTGACCTGCCACACCGTCATCGCCTTCCTCTACAACAGCGTGATCCTGGCGCTCCTGGTGGATATCGCGGCGAGTTTCATCTGATCCCAGTCCCACTCCGAAGCTGCCGAAACCACAGGCTGCGGTGTAATCGCCTTGTGCCCGAAGGCTTGGCGCGCTACCCCTGTTGCGCAATTTGTGCACCGCACCCTGACGGTGCAGGCGGACCAGACCTCAGGGCGAAGGAAGGAGCAAGGCAAGCATGGCAAGAAACAAGATCGCACTGGTGGGCGCAGGACAGATCGGCGGCACCCTGGCGCTGCTGACCGGCCTGAAGGAACTGGGCGACGTTGCCCTCTTCGACATTGCTGAGGGCATCCCGCAGGGCAAGGCGCTGGACATCGCCCAGGCCAGTACGGTCGAGGGCTTCGACGCCGTCCTTGAAGGCAGCAACGGCTATGAAGCGCTGGAAGGCGCCGATGTCGTGATCGTCACCGCCGGCGTACCGCGGAAGCCGGGCATGAGCCGCGACGACCTGCTGGGCATCAACATGAAGGTGATGAAGCAGGTCGGCGAGGGCATCAAGAACCATGCCCCCAACGCCTTCGTCATCTGCATCACCAACCCGCTGGACGCCATGGTCTGGGTGCTGCGCGAGGCCTGCGGCCTGCCGCACAACAAGGTGGTCGGCATGGCCGGCGTCTTGGACTCGGCCCGCTTCCGCTTTTTCTTGGCCGATGCCATGAAGGTCTCGGTCGAAGACGTCACCGCCTTCGTGCTGGGCGGGCACGGCGATTCGATGGTGCCGATGGTGCGCCACTCCACGGTCGCCGGCATCGCGCTGCCGGAGCTGGTCGAGATGGGCTGGATTAGCCAGCAGGCGCTTGACGACATTGTCGTGCGCACACGTGGCGGCGGGGCGGAGATCGTCGGCCTGCTGAAGACCGGCTCTGCCTTCTACGCGCCGGCTTCCTCGGCGATTGCCATGGCCGACAGCTATCTGAAAGACAAGAAGCGCGTGCTGCCCTGCGCTGCCTATCTGGAGGGCCAGTACGGCGTGAATGGGCTCTATGTCGGTGTGCCGGTCGTGATCGGCGCAGACGGCGTGGAACGGGTTGTCGAGCTCAGCCTGAACGCCGACGAGCAAGCCATGCTCGACAGCTCGGTGAAGGCCGTCGAGGGGCTGGTCGAGGCCTGCAAAGCCATCGGCCTCTGACAACTTATCGAGATCGGCCCCGGAATGCGGCGCGCAGCTGTTGCGCCGCGCCTTGGGCTGGTTATGATGACCGCAATGGGGAGCGGTCCTGTTCTCAAAAGAAACCACCGGCCGATAGCCTTCGGCCCAAGGTGAGCGGGGTAGTCAGACCGGAATGAATATACACGAGTATCAGGCCAAGCAGCTGCTGGCCAAGTACGGTGTCCCGACCTTAAAGGGTGGGGTTGCCTATACGGCAGACGAGGCCAGGAAGGTGGCCGACGAATTGGGCGGACCCGTCTGGGTCGTCAAGTCCCAGATCCATGCCGGCGGCCGCGGTGCCGGGCGTTTTCAGAACGATCCCGACGGCAAGGGTGGCGTGCGCGTCGTCAAGTCGGCGGAGGATGTCGAGAGCAACGCAGCCGCCATGTTGGGCAGTGTCTTGGTCACCAAGCAGACCGGGGCGGCGGGCAAGCAGGTGAACCGCCTCTACATCGAGGACGGCTGCGACATCGCCCAGGAACTCTACCTCTCTTTGCTGGTCGATCGCGGTACTTCCAAGGTCACGGTCATCGCTTCGACCGAGGGTGGCATGGAGATTGAGACCGTCGCCGCCAACGAGCCGGAAAAGATCGTCACCGTTCCGATCGACCCCTCGCTCGGTCTGATGCCCTTCCATGGGCGCAAGGTGGCGGCCGGACTGGGTCTAAAGGGCAAGCAGGCTTCGGCTGCGACCAAGTTCCTGATCAATCTCTACAAGGCCTTTACCGATCTCGACGCCTCGCTGGTGGAGATCAACCCACTGGTGATCACCGGCGCTGGAGAGGTCATCGCGCTCGACGCCAAGATGAACTTCGACGACAATGCTCTTTTCCGCCACAAGGCGCTGTTGGAGCTGCGCGACGAAGATGAAGAGGATGCCAAGGAGCTGGAGGCCGCCCAACACGAGCTGAACTACGTCAGCCTGGACGGCAACATCGGCTGCATGGTGAACGGCGCCGGCCTGGCGATGGCCACCATGGACATCATCAAGCTCTTCGGCGGCGAGCCGGCGAACTTTCTGGATGTCGGCGGCGGCGCGACGCGCGAGCGAGTGACGGCCGCCTTCAAGATCATCCTCTCCGACCCCAATGTCGAAGGCATTCTGGTTAACATCTTCGGCGGCATCATGCGCTGCGATGTGATTGCCGAGGGTGTGGTCTCGGCCGCCAAGGAGGTCGCGCTAAACGTGCCTCTGGTGGTGCGCCTGGAAGGTACCAACGTCGATCTGGGTAAGAAAATTCTGGCTGAGTCGGGTCTTCCCATCATCGCCGCCGACGACCTGGGCGACGCTGCGGAGAAGGTCGTGGCCGCGATCAAGGAGACAGCCTGATGGCGGTCCTCGTCGATAACAACACCAAGGTCCTCTGTCAGGGCATCACCGGCAGCCAAGGCACCTTTCACACCGAGCAGGCGATCGCCTACGGCACTCAGATGGTGGCAGGCGTCACCCCCGGTAAGGGCGGCACCACGCACTTGGACCTGCCGGTCTTCGATACCGTCGGCGAAGCAGTCGAGGGCACCGGGGCCAATGCCTCCGTGATCTACGTGCCGCCGCCCTTTGCTGCCGACGCGATTCTCGAATCGATCGACGCTGAGGTCCCGCTGATCGTCTGCATCACCGAGGGCATTCCGGTGCAGGACATGGTGCGCGTCAAGCAGGCGCTGCTGCGCTCCTCTTCGCGCCTGATCGGGCCGAACTGCCCGGGCATCATCACGCCCGACGCCTGCAAGATCGGCATCATGCCGGGCCACATCCATCGTCGAGGCAAGATCGGCGTGGTCTCGCGGTCCGGCACCTTGACCTACGAGGCCGTGGCACAGACCACGGCGGCCGGTCTAGGCCAGTCCACCTGCATCGGCATCGGCGGCGACCCGGTCCAGGGCATGAATTTCGTCAGCTCGATCGAGCTTTTCCTAGCCGATCCGGAGACCGAAGGCATCATCATGATCGGCGAGATCGGCGGCAATGCCGAGGCCGAGGGCGCGGAGCTGGTGCGCGAGTCGGGCAATAGGAAGCCGGTGGTCGGCTTCATTGCCGGGCGCACCGCGCCGCCAGGCCGCCGTATGGGCCATGCCGGCGCCGTGATCTCCGGCGGCAAGGACACGGCCGAGCACAAGATCGAGGCGCTGAAGAGTGCCGGCATCCATGTCTCCGAATCGCCGGCGGGCTTGGGTGCGGCCATGTTGGAAGCGATGCGCGGCTAGATCGGCAAGCAGGCCGGCCCCCTCGAGAGAGGGGCGCCGGCCTTCTTCGTTCCGCCATCGCCTTATCGTTGAGGACACGCCGGGGTCGTTCCGATCACGCAGGCCCTGGGGAGAAAGCTGGGAAGTCGAGGTTCAAGGACGATGGCTGACGCGACGCTTGCAGGATCCCTCTCGGACATGGGCAAGGCTTCTGCCTTGGCCGATCTCTATCGCCGTTTCCTGGATGGGGGCGACATCGACCCCGGCTGGCAATCTGTCTTCAACGACATGACCGCCGAAGCGCGCGGGGTGATGGATCACCTGATCGGCCGCAACAACGGTGCCGCTGCCGAGGCCGGACAGGGGCTTGCCAGCACGGCCGGAGCGCTGGGAAGCGACGTGCAGTCCGCCGCCAAGGATTCCATCCGGGCGCTGATGCTGATCCGTTCCTACCGTGTGCGCGGTCACCTGCAGGCAAATCTCGACCCCTTGGGCCTTCAGCCCAAGCCGCCGCACCCCGAGCTGGACTATCGCACCTATGGCTTCACCGAGGCGGACATCGACCGTCCGATCTTCATCAACATGGTCTTGGGCCGCCAAACGGCGACCATCCGCGAGATCGCGGAGATCGTGAAGAAGACCTACTGCGACAAGATCGGCGTGGAGTTCATGCACATTCAGGATCCCGACCAAAAGGCCTGGATCCAAGAGCGCATCGAGAATGTCGGCAATCGCACCGAGTTCACCGTGCCCGGCAAGCGCGCCATGCTGGAGCGACTGACCGCAGCCGAAGTGTTCGAGAAGTTTCTCGACAAGAAGTACACCGGCACCAAGCGCTTTGGCCTGGACGGCGGCGAGTCCCTGATCCCGGCGCTGGAGCAGATCATCAAGCGCGGCGGCCAGCTTGGCATGAAGGAGATCGTGATCGGCATGCCGCATCGCGGTCGCCTGAACGTACTGGCGAACTTCATGGGCAAGCCCTTCCAAGCCATCTTCAGCGAGTTCCAGGGCGGAGCCGCCAATCCCGACGACGTCGGCGGATCCGGTGATGTGAAGTACCATCTGGGCACCTCAACCGACCGCGAGTTCGACGGCAACAAAGTGCACCTCTCGCTGACCGCCAATCCCTCGCACCTTGAGGCCGTGGACCCTGTGGTGATCGGCAAGGTCCGTGCCAAGCAAGCGCAGTACAAAGACAAGGACCGCTCGCAGGTCATGGGGCTCTTGATGCACGGCGATGCGGCCTTCGCCGGCCAGGGCCTGGTCGCCGAGACCCTCGACCTTTCGGAGCTCAAAGGCTACCGCATCGGCGGCACCATCCATGTCATCGTGAACAACCAGATCGGCTTCACCACCAATCCGGTGAATGCGCGCTCGGGCCCCTATTGCTCGGAGGCGGCAAAGATCGTCCAGGCGCCGATCTTTCATGTGAACGGCGACGACCCTGAATCGGTGGTGCACGTGGCTCGCATCGCCACGGAGTTCCGCCAGCAGTTCAACAAAGACGTCATCATCGACATGTTCTGCTATCGTCGCCACGGCCACAACGAAGGCGACGAGCCGGCCTTCACCCAGCCCCTGATGTACAAGAAGATCCGCAGCCACGACAGCACGCGTGAAATCTATGCCCAGCGTCTCGCCGCTGAAGGCGTCATCGCCGAGAACGAAGGCAAGACCATGGTCGAGGAGATGCACGCCCGCCTGGAGCGCGACTTCGAGGCCGCCAATAGCTACAAGCCGAACAAGGCCGACTGGCTGGAAGGACGCTGGTCCAACATCAAGCGGGTCAAGGGTTATGACGCGCGCCGCGGCCATACCGCCGTGCCGGAGGAAGACCTTCTGAAGATCGGACGCTCGATCACGACGATACCGGAGCGTCTAAAGGTCAACAACAAGCTAAAGCGCGTGATCGACAACCGGAACAAGGCGATCAAGGCGGGTGAGGGCATCGACTGGTCGACGGCCGAGCATCTGGCCTTTGCGACCCTGCTGGCTGAAGGCAACCCGGTCCGACTTTCAGGTCAAGATTGCAATCGCGGTACCTTTTCGCAGCGTCATGCGGTGATCGTCGATCAAGAAACCGAAGAACGCTACAAGCCGCTGCATCATGTGAGCCCCGACCAGGGCACCTTGGAGATCCTGGACAGCCCGCTGTCGGAGATGGGCGTGCTGGGCTTCGAGTATGGCTATTCGCTGGCCGAACCCGATGCCTTGGTGCTGTGGGAGGCGCAGTTTGGCGACTTCGCCAATGGTGCGCAGGTCATCATCGATCAGTTCATCGCGTCCGGTGAGTCCAAATGGCTGCGCATGTCAGGCCTGGTCATGCTGCTGCCGCACGGCTATGAGGGCCAGGGACCGGAGCATTCCTCCGCCCGTGTCGAACGCTATCTGCAGCTCTGTGCCGAGGACAACATGCAGGTGGTGAACTGCACCACGCCCGCGCAGTACTTCCACGTCCTGCGCCGCCAGCTGCACCGCGACTTCCGCAAGCCCCTGATCATCCCAACGCCCAAATCCCTCTTGCGGCACAAGCGCTGCGTTTCGAAGTTGGAGGACATGACCGGCGAAACGGGTTTCCATCGCTTGCTCTACTGCAACGACATCCCCTCTGAACCTGAAGAGGCAAAGCAGATCGTCGTCTGTACCGGCAAGGTCTACTATGACCTGCTGGACGCACGCGAAACCCGCGAGATCAAGGACATCCACTTCCTACGGCTGGAGCAAATCTATCCTTTCCCGGAAGATGCCCTGATCGAAGAGCTCTCCAAGTACCAGCACTGCGATCTGGTCTTCTGTCAGGAAGAGCCGCGGAACATGGGCGCCTGGCCTTTCGTCAGCACCATCCTGGAAGAGGTGGCCGAGGAGGCCGGCATGAAGGCGCCGCGGCCACGCTATGCCGGTCGCGATTCGGCAGCCTCTCCGGCAACCGGCTCGCACAAGCGACACGTCAAAGAGCAGCAGGCTCTGATCGATTCGGCGCTGACCCTTGGCTTGAAGCCCAAGGGTCGCATCGCCTCCCGCAAGGAAGCGGCGGAATAGGGTCGAACAACGAGAAGAAACAGGAAGCGGGACAAAGAGGCGATGGCAAGCGATATCCTGGTGCCCACTCTGGGCGAGTCGGTGACCGAAGCAACGGTCTCGCGCTGGATCAAGCAAGCGGGCGAGTCCGTGGCTATGGACGAGGCCTTGGTCGAACTGGAAACCGACAAGGTGACCCTGGAGGTCAATGCGCCGGTCGCCGGTCAACTGGCCGAAGTACTTGTCCAGGAAGGCGAGACCGTGGAGGTCGGCGCTCTTCTGGGTCGCATCGCCGAAGGTGTAGCCGGTAGTGCACCGGCTCCAGCACCGGTCGTTGCCCTGGTGCCTGCCCCGGCTCCGGCCCCCGAGCCGGCACCTGCGCCCGCCCCAGCAGCCGCACCTGCCGCTTCGGGAGAGAAGAAAGAGGTGATCGTTCCCACCCTGGGCGAATCGGTGACGGAAGCGATCATTTCGCGCTGGATCAAGCAGGCCGGCGAGGCAGTCGGGGCCGACGAGCCGATCGTCGAACTGGAAACCGACAAGGTCACGTTGGAAGTCAACGCTCCGGCGGCCGGTGTGCTGGAAAGCCAAGCCGTTAATGAAGGGGACACGGTCGAGGTCGGCGCCCTCTTGGCTGTTGTCGCGGTCGGCGCCGGCAGCGCTGCGCCCGCACCCGCTGCGGCAGCTCCTACAGCTGCGCCTCCTGCCGCTGCAGCGGCAGCACCGACCGCCGCATCCAGCGGAATCGATCCTGCAGCAATCACCCGCGGAGCAGACGGCAAAGTGGGGGCCGGCGAACTGCTGGCCTTCCTCGGCGCCGCGACGCAGCAGCCGGTCATGCCACTCTCCCCGGCCGTGCAACGCCTGGTGAACGAGAAGAACCTGGATCCTTCCCGCATTCCGGCCAGCGGCAAGGATGGCCGTCTGACCAAGGAGGACGTGCTCAAGGTTATCGAGAATCCGGATCTCCTGCGCCCTCTGCCGACGCTACCGGTCGCCCCAATGGCGGCCCCTGCCCTCGCTCCGGCCGCTACTCCTGCAGCTGCAGCGCCTTCGGCAGCGGGCGCACCGCGCCAAGAAAGGGTGAAGATGACCAAGCTGCGTCAGACCATCGCGAGACGGCTGAAGGAGGCGCAGAACACGGCCGCCATGCTGACCACCTTCAACGAGGCGGACATGGGCGCGGTCATGGCACTGCGCGCGCGCTACAAGGAGACCTTCGAGAAGACGCACGGCACCAAGCTTGGCTTCATGTCCTTCTTCGCCAAGGCTGTGGTCGCCGCCCTGAAGGCCGTTCCGGCCGCCAATGCCCAGCTCGACGGCGACGAGATCGTCTACAACCACTATTATGACATCGGCATGGCGGTTTCCGCCCCGGCCGGCCTCATGGTGCCGGTGATCCGCGACTGCGACGGCAAGTCCTTCGCCGAGATCGAAGCCAGCCTGGTCGACCTGGCAACACGCGCACGCGACGGCAAGCTGGGCCTGCCGGAGATGCAGGGCGGCACCTTCACAATCACCAACGGCGGCATCTTCGGCTCGCTGCTCTCCACCCCCATCATCAATCCGCCGCAGTCGGCGATCCTGGGCCTGCACAAGATCCAAGAGCGTCCCATGGCAGTCGATGGCCAGGTGGTGATCCGCCCGATGATGTATCTGGCGCTCTCCTACGATCACCGCCTGATCGACGGCCGTGAGGCCGTGACCACCCTGGTTAAGATCAAGGAAGCGATCGAGGCACCGGAGAAGCTGCTGCTTGGGCTCTGACGCGCGACGGTTGTCAATGGAAGGCCGCGGTCTTCCTCAGGCCTTCAAGCTACGGTGACTAGAGCCGCGATCTTCTTGCTGCAATGCTCTTAGAGATAGACGAAGTGCTCGATGTTGGTCAGCACGACGCCAGCCGGCAGGGTTGCGCCCTCGTCGAGCTGCAAGGTGTCGGACCCGAAGCCACCATCGTAGGTCTCCCCAGCTTGAATGTCGCCTTGGCTTGCCACATTCATGAGGTCATTGCCGTTGCCGCCGAAAAGACTGTCTTGCCCGGAGCCGCCAAAGAGAGACACATCGTCTTCAGCGCCGGCGTTTATGACATCGGCGCCCGAGCCACCATAGAAGTAGGAATCCCGCCCGCCACCGCCGGTAAGTTTGTCCATGTCCTCTCCACCGAAGAAGAAGGCGTCGTCGTCTGAGCGCCCGGTCAGGCCATCGGCTCCGCTTCCACCGTAGAAAAAGCCATCTTCGCCGCTGTCGCCGGCGATGAAGTCATTCCCGGTTCCACCATGGAGGCTGACGTCCGCTCCACTGCCGCCATAGAGATGGTCGTCGCGGAAACCGCCGTAGAGGTAGGTGTCGTTACCGGCATCGCCAAAAATCCGATCATTGGACGAAGCGCCAAAGACTCCTTTGTCGGCACCAGCACCGGCATAGAGGCGATCGGCCCCGTTTTCGCCGTAGAGATTGTCGCCGCCACTGCCGCCGAATAGAACATCGCCGCCGTTACCGCCATAGATGCTGTCATCACCGCTGTCGCCCACTAAAGAGAGCTCAACACCACCGCCTCCCACCAGCTTGTCGTCGCCCAGGCCCCCGTAGAAGGAGGAATCATCGCCGGCACCGCCGAAGATCGCATCGTCGCCGTCGCCGCCGAAGAGCCCGGCATCGTCACCCTGGCGACCGGTGAGGACGTCTGCGCCGCTGTCGGCGCGGAAGAGGGAATCGTTGCCGCTATCGCCGGCTAGAAAATCCTCGCCCGAGTTGCCCCGCAGAGAGTAATCAGCCCCGCTACCACCAAACAGGCTGTCGTCGCCACCATCCCCGTCTAGGCGGGTGTCGTCCCCAAATCCGCCGTAGATACTGTCATCGCCGTCAGTGCCCCTCATCCGGTAGTCATTCCCACTGCCACCGAAGATCCCATCGTCCCCGCTACCGCCGAAGAAGTATCTGTCGAGCCCGCTGCCGCCAGAGAGGGTGTCTGCACCACTGTCGCCTCTAAGGTCACGGTCATCGCCAAGATCACCTGAGATGCTATCGTCTCCATCGCCACCCGAAAGGCTGGTGTCGTCGCCTTCGTCGCCAGAGAGGAGGTCCGCCCCATCGCCACCCTGGAACAAGGAATCAATGCCGCTGCCCCCCGCCATGCTGTCATCTCCAGCACCGCCGAAGAAACTCAGGTCGTCTCCGCTGCCGCCGGAAAGGCTGTTGTTGCCCAGATAACCGAAAAAACGGCTGTCATCCCCAGCGCCGCCGAAAAGACTGTCGTCGCCACTTCCTCCGTAGAAGAGGAGGTCGTCTCCGTCGCCGCCGAAGAGAGAATCGTTGCCGGTTCCACCGAAGAGGAAGCGATCATTCTCCCAACGGCCTTCCAGGCCATCATCGCCTTCCCCGCCGAAGAGAGTTCGATCGCTACCGCTCCCGCCAAAGACGCTGTCGTTGTCCTCGCCACCATAGAGGTAACGATCGCCGCCACTCTCTCCTAAGAGGATGTCTTTATCGGCGCCACCGAAGAGACCCGTATCGCCCTGATCGCCGCCGAAGATGCTGTCGCTGCCGGCGCCGCCGAAGAGACCCCGATCTTCACCGGAGTTGCCCTGCAGCCGATCGTCACCGGCGCCACCGTAGAGAGATTGGTCGTAGCCGCTACCGACAGATATCAGGTCGGGCCCCGTGCCGCCATAGAGTCCGATATCAGTACCGCTACCACCGTAGAGGCTGTCGGAACCGCTTGAGCCGCGGAGCAGGGCATCGTCTCCATCGCCACCAAAGACAACATCATCGCCGGAATTGCCATCGAGGTCTTGATCCCCACCCGATCCACCAATGATCGTGTCGTTGCCTATACCTCCAGAAGCCCGGTCCCGACCGCTGGCGCCGAAGAGATAGTCGCTGTTGGCGCCACCATAGAGGCTGTCATCTGCACCGAGACCGTAAAGGCTATCGTCCCCACTCAAGCCATAGATCGAGTCCGGATTGCCATCGCCGGCCAAGCTATCGTTGCCAGGCGTACCAATTTCGGCAGTATTGGCAAACACGGTTACCTCGAGGCCCGTCAGGACGGCGCCGGCGGGTATGGTGACGCCTTGGCCCAGCACCAGAGTATCGACCCCCGTGCCGCCGTCGAGACGGTCGGCAGCGATCAGTTCGCCCTGGCTGCGAACCACGAAAGTGTCTGCGCCGCTGCCGCCGAAGACGCTGTCGACACCGCTGCCGCCGATCAGGCTGGCGTCGTCGTCGAGCCCGCCGTAGATCTGGTCAGCACCGCTGCCGCCGTCCAGCACAGCTTCGCCGCCGATGCCGCCGAAAAGGCTATCGTCGCCGGCCTTGCCGTAGAGACGGTCGCCATCGTATCCGCCGTATAGGCTGTCTGCTGCGGATTGGCCGAAGAGCCAATCCTGGCTGTCGTAGCCGTGAATGCTGTTGGCGATATCCTCGGCACCTGACAGCCGGTCGCTCTCGAATCGGCCCAGAAACAACACCGACTCGACCCCCGTCACCACGGCGCCCGCCGCCAACCTGGCACCCTGTTCGAGGATCAAGCTGTCCTGTCCGCTGCCGCCGTCGAAGAGGTCGCCGCTGACGACTTCGCCACGCCGTGCCACCGTCAGCGTGTCGTCGCCGTCACCGCCAAATACACTGTCTTGCCCGCTGCCGCCGTAGAGGGACTCGTCATCTCCCAGGCCGCCGAACACTTGGTCGTCGCCACTGCCACCGTAGAATGCGCTGTCAGAGCCGCCGCCACCATAGAGACGATCGGCTGCACCGACCGCTCGGCCCAGTTCGAAGGTCAGATCGCCAAAGAAGTCGCCATCCTCTCCGGTTCCACCGTAGAGCTTGTCGGCACCCGCACCGCCGTAAAAGACGGAGTCGTCGCCGCTGCCGCCGAAGATGCTATCGTCACCACCGACACTGAGATCAATCGTGTCGTCGCCGAAGAAAGACTCGTCATCGTCACTCAATCCAAAGAGAAGGTCCTTGCCAGCACCGCCAAAAAAGGCGCTGTCAATCGTGTAATCCGAGCCGAAGGCCAGATCGTCTCCGCCATCGCCATAGAAACTGTAGTTACCAGCGCTACCGCCGTTGAACGTGTCGCTGCCCGCACCGCCGTAGAAGACATAGAGCGAACCGCCGCTGCCGTTGACAACGTCGGCACCGCTGCCACCGAAGTTGTTGGCGGCCACCACATCGCCGCCGTAGATGACGTCGGCACCGGAACCGCCGAAGACATAGGAGATCGTATCATCGGTTCCAAAGACCAGATCGTTGCCAAGTCCCCCGTAGATCGACTGGACCGCTGCCGAGCCGCCGAAGACCTGGTCTAGGCCCGTGCCACCAAAGAACAGCGATATGGTTCCGCTTCCGCCATACAGGATATCGGCGCCGCTAGCCCCGTCGACCGCCACCAACTCTCCAACACTGCCGAAAATGCTATCGTCACCGTTGCCGCCGAAAAAGTAACTGTTGTAACCGCTTTCGGCAAAGAGCTGATCTGCGCCCGTGCCACCGTAGAAGAGGCTGTCTTCGCCACTGCCGGCCGAGAGGATGTCATCACCACTGCCTCCCTGGAGAGAGATGTCATCCCCATCGCCGCCGTAAAGACTGTCGTCGCCGTTCAGTCCATAGAGCCGGTCATCACCATCCAGTCCATAAATCTGATCGGCAAGATCGGTTCCGGTTAAGGTGTCGTTCGTGCCGGAGACTCCAAAAATCAATGCCATCGGGTGCCCCTCTTAAATCCTGATTCAATGACTTAGACTGCTGCAACGCTCGTGTCAGAATACTGACTCTTGACGTAATTGTTTAGCGCAATCTTACAGTTATTGTTTTTGCTTGTGATACAAGCGGTTACACGCGTTGTATCGGCTCTTCTGCTCGGCGCCAGCCGGATCAGAGATAAACGTCACTCTCAATACTAGCCAGCTCAACGCCGGCTGACGGGATGGCACCCTTATCGAGCTGCAGTGTGTCGGAACCGCCGCCGGTGAGGCTGTCGCGATCCCGGCCACCGAATAAGAAGGCATCGCCACCCGGTCGCCCACACAAAAATTTATGCCTTCAGGTGCGACCTATCGCATGCGTTACTATGCATGACTTTCTTGTCGGAGTTAGGGAATGCGCAGAGTCGATGTGCTACTCAAACATTCAAAGTGAGTGACGGTACTAAGATTTTGTCGAATACAGATCGATCCAATCCCCAACAGCTTGTTTCAGAAAACATTGAAATAAAACACATTCTCGACCATTAAGAAGAGGAAACAACAGTGATCCTGCCCCTGTAGGTCTACATGATCGTGCACGAGCAGAGGCCAAGAGGGAGCAGAATCCCTGTCGTAGAGCAGTGAGGCAACGCAGTGCCGCTTCCCGGTCACGCTGCGCTGCACTCTATGACCGATACGCGCTCCGCCTTGGCGGCAGCGGCGTTAAGCGCCCCTAGTGGGCGTCGCGCTTTGCCTGGGCGTTCTTTACGAACTGGCTGACGCGGCCGACCTCCATGGCGCTGCCAATCTTGCGGGCCCGACGGTTCGGATTGGGGCGCATGCCCTCGTGGGCGGTGCGGCTGTTGAAGTGCTCGTGACCATGGTCGGCTGCTTGGGCCATCTCCAGCGCGCGCTGCTGATTGGCCATCAACGTCAGCCTGGCACGCATAATGGCCCGCCGCTTGACCTCGCCGTTCAGGCGGCGCATGGCGGACGCCAGCACCTCGGCCTTGCGTTTATTGCCGCTGTCGTCCTGCGCAGCCTCAGCGCCGCGTGGGCTGGCTTTGCCGCGCATCTCGCGCCGGCGCTGACGGGCCAGCCTCTGCGCCCGGTCGCGCCGCTCTCGCAGCAGGCGCGTCAGCGCGTGCAGATCCTTGTCGGTGATCTCCTGAAGTTCCGGGTGATGCGTGAACGCGACCAGTTCTCGCTCTTCCGCATCCAACGCACGTGCTTCGGTCTTACGGCTGTCGATCATCCGAGCCTCCTTCATTCACTCATCATGCAGGCCTTGAAGCGACAGAGATCACTGGCTTCCTACCGGAAAGTTCCCTGCAAGTACTGAAATCATATGGGCAGGCAGAGGGGGCTGCGTAAGATCTAAACTATGTCTTTCGTTTGAATTCCGCGGCAATAGTCGGCAACGGCAGCGCGGCTGCGCAGGTGCCGACAGTCCTTGTCGGCAGGAAGCCGCGCCATGAGCTGCAACGCCCCGGGGCGACCATGGCTGGCGTAGGTCGCTGCATAGTGCAGAAAGACCCAGTCGAGCTTCTCCGGACAGCCGGGTGCCATGTCCTGCCGGACCCGCCCATAGTCAGCCAGGATCCGCTTGACCAACCGCGCCATACGCAAGGGCGTCGGCAAATCGAGGAAGACGATGGTGTCGGCTCTGGCGACCCGCTCCGGCCAAGTTCTGGAGTAGTTTCCCTCGACGACCCAGCGTTCTTCCAGATAGAGCTGGCGCATCCGCGCATTGAAGGACGCCTTCTCGGACTCTTGCCAACCCGGCAGCCAAAAAAGCTGATCGATGTGATGGACCGGCAGATCCAGGTCTCGTCCAATGCTCCGCGCCAGGGTCGATTTCCCCGACCCCGGCCCGCCGATGATCATCACGCGCTGCACGGCTTCCTCCACCCCCCCCCCACGTCTAGGCCAAGCAGCGGGTCCCTTCAAGCCGAAGCGGCCACATCACCGCTTCGCATAAGTCGCGCACTCAGAGTCCGGCCCGAAGTTGCTTGTGTCCTGCATCGCTGCCGGAGCCACGCGTGTTAGGAAGGGTGGCGCCGGCGATGCCTTGCGCATCGTCAAGCCGGCGTGACGCGGCAAGCGTGGCTCCGGCAGCGACCCGAAGGGCCGTCTTATCAAGGCCTTGGGACTGCGGCCTGCGCCGCTTACGATGCGCAAGGCATCGCCGCGCGACACTCTCCTTGCCCAAGGCCTTGATAAGACGGTGCAGGGCATAAGCAGTTTCGGGCCGGGCTCTCAGATACCGCGTCGACTCTGGCCACACATTTGTTTAGCGGCAATATCCCTCACTAAACTAAAATAGCTGAACACTATAGGATTGATTTCGCCCATTTCAAGGTCAGAAACCCAGCCAATCAAGGCGGTTTTTCCAAGGTAGCGCCTTTAATGCCCGATGGCAAACACCAGATAGCCTCCACGGCAATACTGAAACAAGGCCGCAGAAGACCCACAGACAGACGCAACACAAGAGTCCAAAGCCAAGATTCACCCGAGAGTTTCGATCCGTATCTGAGGGAGCAGGGCGGAGAGGACAGTGTATCGAGGCATCGCTCGAGAGACAGAGAGGTCCGAACACACGACCGAGCGAGATGGGTAAGACAGATAACGGGGAGAGAAACAATGACCGCTATAGATTTTCATGAACGTGCCACCGAGGCCGCCTTCGACACGCAGAGCTATCTGGTCGAGCAGGCCAAGGGCGATCCCGGGATCGTGCTCGGCGCCAGCCTTCATCTCGCCGTCCTCGTCATGGCCGACCTGATCCACAGCGGCGAACTCGCCGCAGAGACCGTCGACGTCGCCCTCGCCGGCATCAAGGCCACCGTCGAAGAACTGGTCGCCGAGCCGGCTCCCGGCCTGATGCACTGATGTCGCCACGGCCGGGCGATACTCTTCGCGCGGCCTTATCCTTCCCATCACTTGCGCCGCTTGCGGCCCTTCTTGCCAGGCTTGACCTCAGGCTCCGGCAGATCGCGCAGGCGGCGGATCAAGGTCGCCATGTCGGGATCGAGCCTGGCCAGAACCCTCTCCGGCACCTCCGCCTCGTCCACCTCGGCAATGGCCGTCAGCAGTGCTGCCTGATCCTGAGTGCCCAAATCCGGCGAGTCGATCAGCAGGTGAGCCAAGTCGCGCAGCAGCCCAGGCTCCGGCCGCGCCTTCGCAAAGTCGGAGAGGAGCTTACTCAGCCAACGGGAGAAGGGTTCAGGCTGCCTTGCCAGGTCAAGGAAACGGGCAACCCGGGGCAGCAGTTTGGCAAAGGCGCTGTAGGCCTTGGCCCGGCCGACGCGTTCGGCAAAGAGGGCCAAGGCAGGTCCGGCTTCCGGAAAATAGAACGAGACCGAGGCGCTCTTGATCTCCTCCTCGTGACGATCGATGAGCCGATCGAGTTTCGGAAAGGCGCCCGATACCGTAGTTGACACGAAGAGATCCGCCCAGAACACATGCGGATCCGCTACGGCTTCGGCACTTTCTACCGAAGCTCGCAGTACCAACCACTCCTCGAAAAGCGGCACGGCCTCTTCTCGGCCGAGGAAGCAGGAGATTTCCAACGCGCAGGCGACGGAACGGCTGAACTCCTCCCTAGCATCGGCCTCGCGAGCGAGGCCAAGGCCCCTCGTTATCACCTTCCAAGCCTCCGGATAGCGACCGAGGCCTATCTGAGATAGTGCCATTATGCGCAGGCTTGCTGCCTCTTCGCCTTTAACTTCAGCCGCTTGTGCCGCTTCGATCGCTTTGCTAGCAGTCTCTGCTGCCTCCTCATGGCGGCCGAGCTGTCTAAGCGACCAAGCCATGTAGCGCAGGCTTGCGGCCTCTACGCCCTTGTCTTCGGCCGCTTGTGCCGCTTCGATCGCTTTGCCGGCAATCTCTACCGCCTCCTCATGGCGGCCGAGCCGTCCAAGCGACCAAGCCATGAGGAGCAGGCTTCCTGCCTCTTCGCCCTTGTCTTCGGCCGTTTGTGCCGCTTCGATTGCTTTGCCGGCAGTCTCTACTGCCTCCTCATGGCGGCCGAGCTGTCCAAACGACCAAGCCATGTAGCGCAGGCTTACTGCCTCATCGTGCTTGGAGTCAGCCGCTTGCGCCGCTTCGATCGCTTTGCCGGCAGTCTCTACCGACTCCTCATGGCGGCCGAGCTGTCCGAGCGACCAAACGACTATTCTAAGACCAATCGACCCGAGAGCCGCTGGTAGGCTGCTCAAATCACGTTCCGATAGACGAGATCCGATAAGTGCTGCTCTTTGCGGAATTCTCAGGTGATGGGCACAAAAAGCTGACAGTTCTGCTGCAACAATGACATCGGCAATCGAGTCGACACCAAGATCTTGAAGCGCTTCTTCCAAGAGGTCTTCAGCCTTATCGTACTGCCCCATACGATAGAGCGCCTGCGCCTTGACAGCGGCGAAGAGTGCCGCAGCAGAGGAGGACGAAGGCGCGAGGCCGTCATAGATGTGGAAGACTTCTTCCGGGCTCTCCTCGAGCAGAGTTGTCAACGCGTTTGGCGCATGTCGCAAGGCTCCCTCTACCGCCTCGCAGTAGACTGCCAAGCGACGGGGAAAGCGATCGGCATAGGGACGAGGGCCGGACGGCTCGCCCTCCAGGGCGATGCGGTTGAAGACCCGCGCCTCCGCCGGGCGGCCGGCTTCCAGGTGCTTGAAGGCCTGGGCGAGCTGTTCGTCACGGGAATAGAAGCTCTTCAAGAACTCGAGGATCGTTGACAGAGGTGAGGTCTTGACCGCGCGGCTGCCCTGGCGTTCGCGGTAATAGTGCACGAAGACGCGGTCGACGACTTTGTACAGCGTCTCGCGGCTGTCGGGGGCCGGAGCGCCGCGGATCAGGTCGGCGCGTTGCAGGTCCTGCATCACCCGCGCGATGGTGCTTTGGCCCTCCGCCTCGACGCGTTTGGCCAACTCGGTCTGCGAGGCCGGCTCGCCGCCGCGGATGAGCGCGTCGAGCAGACCGCGGGCCAAGGGCGGCAGGTCTTCGATGCGGCGGCGGTAGTACTCGGCCAGCTTGTCGGCCAGGGCCGACATGGTCTCGACCACGGTCATGGCGTCACGATTGTCCAGCACCTGGCCTAAGAGCTGCGCCAGGCGCGGGGTGCCGCCGATGAAGTCGGCGACCGCCAGCGCCTTGGCCGTCTGCTCGCCGTCGAGCGGCGGTTTGCCCTCGGCCGCGCGCTGGCGGGCGAAGTAGTCCAGACAGTCCTCGCCGCTCCAGGGCGAGAGGCGGACCGTCTCGAAGGCTTTGAACAGCGGGCGCTCATAGTCCATGTCGACCGTGCCGGTGGCCGTGGCAAAGAGCATGACGCGATTGCCCGGCCGATCCAGCCAGCGCCGCAACCGCTGCTCGTCCTTCGGCTCCTTAAAGAGGGTGGCCAGCAGCGTGTCGAAATTCTCGACCACCACGATTGCCGGCCCCTTGCCGTCGGCGAATGCCCGATCAAGAGCAGCCTCCAAACGCACCGCCGCCTGGTCCCATTGCCTCTGCTCCTCGCCCTTCTTCGGCCAGCGGAAATGCGTCTCGGTGAAGCCCAGATCCTCCTCGCCGTCGCGATGCTCCAGGTTGGCGGCGATTAGCTCCAGGAAGGCATGCGGGCTACGCTGCAGATTGTGCTGCTCCTCGGGCAAGAGCAGGTAGGGCAGCGTCGGCGCCTCTTTGCGAAGCTCGACCTCGACCCGCCGGGCCATGAAGGATTTGCCGAAACCCCTGGCGCCATAGAGCACCAGATGCTGCATCGATCCGGGGGCCGCTTTGCGCGAGCGCTCGACGGCAGCGAGAATGCGGCTTAACTCCCGCTCCCGCCCGGTCGAGAGAGCCAGGATCTCCGCATCCCCCATACGATGGGTCATGAAGCTGCGAACAAAGGGGTGCTCCTTGTCGCGCATGCCTTGGTCACTCATGCTAGGCGTGCCCGCTTCCACCAAAGCTTCGCCAAGCGACTGGCGGGGCGCCAGAGGCGGTCTCCCTCGGCCGTTTCGGCGAAATGTATGAAACCGTCGTCGGCCAGCGTCTCGAGGGCAAGATCGAGATCCAATGGCGTGTAGGGCTTGGCACAGGTCAGGTCGCCCTGACAGCGAGGCTCCTGCGAGGCCAGTACGGCTTTGAGCGCGGGAAGGTACAGCGCGCGCTGTTCCCCATTCGGTAAGGCATTGTAGGCCTTAAAACGTCGATCGAACTGGTGGAAGAAGGTATGATGCAGGTCCGGTCGCACCTGCTCGGCAAAGATGTCTGGAAATGCGGCGGGGTCTGCCGGCTGGCTAAGGTTCACCTCCATCAACCCGGCGACGATGAAGCAAGGATAGAGCACGCCGACTTCCTGCATAAAGGCCTCCGTGTGTGCCTGGCTCCAAAGGCCCTTCGATGCCTTCTCTGTCGCCTGTGCAATGAAGGCCCGCGCCTGCTCCTCCGTCAGCTCCGGCACCGCAAAGCGTTTCAAATCGTTCAGATGTTCCAGGTTGAGCCCGCGCGTGCGAGCGATGCCGGTGAGCCCAATCGACCCGGTCAGCAGCATGGTCATGCCCTCGCCGCGCCACTCCCGCATCGAGGCCAGAAGCTTGTTGGCATCCTTGACGCCCTCTGCCGAACCATCCTTGGTCAGGTTATCGATCAGGAAAGGGAACTCGTCGACGATGAGCACAGGGTTCTCCCCCTCCCCTCTCAAGGTCTCGATAACGGCATTGGAGACGACCTGCCAATGCGCCGACAGGGTGGACTCCTTGAAATCCTCGCTCTTCAGCAGGGCCGAGAGCACCGACTTTGCCGGAGCGCTGTTCAAGACACTTGCAACACGCGCCACAAATCCACTCTCCCCAGGTATGGCCTGCGCCAGCCGCGTGAGGAAATCACCCAACGAGGTCGAGCCCTGGGCATCGATAAAGGCAAAGGGCCGCTGGGCTTGTTCTAGCTGCTCCATCGCATAGAGCCTGAGCGTGGATTTCCCTATGCGGCGCAGGCCGAACATCTTGATCCCGGCACAGCTCTCCAAATCACGCATCAAGCGCGCTTCCAACTCCGGTCGCGGAAATCGCTGCGCGCCGGTCACTGGGCTTCCGAAATGCAGTTCAACCATCTTTTTGCTATCTCCTTTATCAGATATCTTATGCGTTAGATATCTCATTCAAAGACTCGAGTCAAGTATGATATTTTTCAGATATCTGATATTTCGGATGCCTTTTTATTTATACCAGTCAATAACTTATGTAAGCTCAATCTGCAGGAAATTCCCGCCCAAAACCTGGAGGTGCCAGATCTGCGTGCACCTAGGCCTCAACTGTTGCCGCCATGAAGAAGGTCTCGTCCAGGCCTGCTAGGCCCTGGTCGGTCTGGACCTGCAGCCAGAGCAAGTTGGGGCGCTCGGCAATCCTAACGGCATTTCCAGGGCAGTGATCTTTGTTGGTTACCTCTGCATTTGGCGGGTCAAACGCGAACACGCGCGGCCACAGCATCTTTGCTTCCGCATCCCTTTGGCGGTTACGTCAAGTCTGTTAGGGAGAAGGGCAGAGCCGAAGGGAAGTTGATCCATGTCGAAGAGACCGCCCGCCGTCACCCCGGAAGACCGCCTTTACCGCATCGTCGAAGACGGGCTTTGTATCGGCTGCGGCCTCTGTCAGGCAGTGGCTGGGCCGGCACGGGTCGCCGTGCGCAAGGCCAAGAATGGCGAACTGCGCCCGCATGTCGTCGGGCCGCTGGATCAAGAGACGGTCGACCGCATCTATGACGTCTGCCCGGGCACGCGCCTGGAGGGACTGCCGGCGCGCTTGGTCGATGAAGACAGCAGATCGGACCTGGTCTGGGGCCCCTACCACCGCATGCTGCTGGCCCATGCCAGCGACCCGGAGATCCGCTTCAAGGGCGCTGCCGGCGGTGTCCTGACCGCACTGGCGCTCTTTCTGCTGGAGAGCAAGCGCGTCGATTTCGTGCTTCACGTCAGGGCCGGCCGGCTGGAGCCCACTTTCGGCGAGAGCCACACTAGCCGCGAGCGCGACGAGGTCTTGACCGGCGCCGGATCGCGCTACGGGCCGACGGCACCACTGATCGACATCGATCGGGTCCTGGATCTTGGCCTGCCCTTTGCCTTTGTCGGTAAGCCTTGCGACATTGCAGCACTGCGCAATCTGGCCCGCCATGACCCCAGGGTCGACGACTTGCTGCACTACTGGCTGACCCCGGTCTGCGGCGGCTTTATGCCGAGCGCGGGCATGGAGGACTTCCTGCAGAAGAACGAAGGCGTCGGCCTGGAGGCGGTGACGGCCTTTCGCTATCGCGGCCATGGCTGCCCCGGCCCAACGCGCTATGAGCTCGCCGACGGTCGGGTGCGGGAGCTGCGCTACACCGCTTTCTGGGGCACCGACGAGAGCCAGTGGACCCTGCCCTTCCGCTGCAAGGTCTGCCCCGACGGCATCGGCGAGGCAGCCGACATCGCTGCTGCGGACAACTGGCCGGGCGGCGCACCGGACCCGGAGACCGAGGATCAGGATCCCGGCACCAACGCAGTGATCGCGCGCACCGCCAGCGGAGCCGCGCTGCTGCAGGCAGCGGTCGAGGCCGGCTATGTGACCCTCGAGGGCGAGATCGATCCCCGACATATGGATGCGATCCAGCCGCACCAGACCCGGAAGAAGCTGGCAGTCCGCGCCCGCTGGGACGGGCTGGCAGCCGAGGGGCGGCTGGTGCCGCGCTCGGCAAGGCTGCGCCTCGACGCACTGAGCCAAACGGCCGGCGCTGAGGCCTATCGCGAGCAGTTCGAGGGCATGCGCGACCGGATCCGCCGCGGTAAGGCTAACGAAGAGCGCCCCAGCCCTCTCAAGGCAAGGCCGACCAACGGCGAGGATCGATCATAGAAAATGCCAAAGGCCGCAGCGACGCGGCATCTGCTCTCTACCCAGCAACTTCGGACTATCCGTAGACGACGAACTCGATGCCGGTGAGCGTCACACCGGCTGGCAAAGAGACGCCCGTCGCCAGCATGAGTGTATCCATGCCGGCGCCGCCGTCGAAGAGGTCGCCGACTTGCAACTCGCCTTGGGAAGCGACATTCAGGGTATCGTTGCCGTTATCACCCATAACCGTGTCGATCCCGCTGCCGCCGAAGAGGAAGGCATCGTCACCGCCGCCGCCGCGGAGGGTGTCGCTGCCGCTCGCGCCGTAGAAGAAGGCATCGATGCCGAGGCCACCGTTGAGGCGATCGGCGCCATCGCCTCCGTAGAAGGCAGAATCGTCGCCGGCGCGCCCTGACAGGCCGTCCTCGCCGGCGCCGCCGAAGAGACCGGCGTCGTTGCCGCTGTCGCCTCGGATCAGGTCGTCGCCAGCATCGCCCGACAGGGAGGTATCGGCGCCACTGCCGCCATAGAGGCTGTCGTCTCCGCTGTCGCCGGCCAGCGAATCGTCGTCGCCGGCGCCGCCGAAGAGACGGTCTTTCGCATTTCCGCCGAAGAGACTGCTGTCATTGCCAGCACCCCCGAAGAGGCTGTCGAGCGCACCACCGCCGTAGAGGCTGTCGCCGCCACTGCCGCCGAACAGCAGGTCGGCGCCGTTGCCGCCCGCGATGTGATCGCTGCCGCTGTCGCCAAGAAGCGAGCGGTCGTCGCCGCCACCGCCATTCAACTGGTCGTCCCCAAGACCACCGAAGAAGAGGGAATCAGCGCCGGCACCGCCGCTCAGCTTGTCCGCATCGAGACCGCCGTAGAGCCTAACGTCATTACCGGCTCGCCCGGTCAGGACATCGGCTCCCGTGTCGCCGATCAGGAACCGGTCGCTGCCGCTGTCACCGGCTACGAAGTCCGCGCCCGAGCCCCCCTGCAGATTCGTGTCGCCGCCGCTGCCACCAAAGAGGCTGTCGGCGCCGCTGCCTCCGTAGAAAGCCAAATCGCCTCCTAGGTCGCCTGAGATGCTATCGGCGCCGCTGGCGCCGAAAAAGAACCCATCAGTGCCGTCGTCGCCTGAGAGGCTATCGTCGCCACTGCCGCCAAAGAAGACCCTGTCGACGCCACTGCCGCCTGACAAGATGTCAGGGCCGCTGCCGCCATAAAATCCGCCAAAGTAGGAGAATGTAGGAAATAGAACTATGCCACCGTCAACGCCACTGCCACCAAAGAGGCTGTCAGCACCTGCGCCGCCGTAAAAGTCGTAGTCGATACCGTTGCCGCCGTAGAGGCTATCGGCCCCGGTGTCGCCAAAGAACGAGGAATCATCTCCATGGTCGCCTGAAAGGCGGTCGGCGCCGCTGGTTCCATAGAACCAAAACTCATCCCCACTGCCACCGAAGAGGCTGTCGTCCCCTTGGGCACCAATAAAGCCGGCGTCTCCCCCACTACCGCCATAGAGGCTGTCGTCGCCGCTGTTGCCGGAGAAGAAGAAATCATCACCAGCATCGCCGGAGAGGATGTCGGCGCCGCTTTCGCCAAGGAGACTCGTATCCATTCCACTGCCGCCGAAGAGCTTGTCGTCGCCGCTACCACCAGCAAGATAGGCGTCTGCTCCACTGCCGCCAAAAACACTGTCGGAGCCGCTGCCGCCGGATAACGCGGTGTCATCTCCACCGAGACCGAAGATACTGTCGACACCCGGGCCTCCAAAGAGGATCGCGTCATTCCCCGACCCTCCGAAGAGCCTGTCGTCGCCGCTCTGTCCCTCGAACACCCCATCGACGGCGGTTCCTCCGTAGATCCAGTCGGCGCCGCTTCCGCCGAAGAGGAAGTAATCAAAACCAGCGCCGCCGAAGAGGCGGTCGTCGCCGGCCCCTCCAAAAAAGGCTTGGTCTGTTCCACTACCGCCAAAGAGGCTATCGGCACCCGCATCCCCGACTATGTTGTCGTTTCCGCTTAGGCCGTAGATCGTATCGTCCAGGACCGTTCCGAAGAGGGTGTTGTTCACCCCAGCGGTACCAAATACAAGCGCCATAGTGCCGATCTCCCCGTCGCGCCTTCCCCTAGTCTAGGAACCTCTAGCAAGAAGCCTGTTCATTCAATACAAATAATTCTTGTTGTTTAAAACAAAGAAGCAGTCCTTAGTTGCTTTTCTGAATAGAGCTTGATTGACCAGCAACGCCGCCAATTTTGGGCATGATTGGCAAATGTTACTTTGATCTTGTTTTGTGCACGCAGGGACCGGCTGGATTCCGTTGGAGGGAAGAGGGGTCCTGCCAGCGAAGAGTCTAGGCCATGAAGGCTTGCGCGCCGGACAGGGGGCGGGCATCCGGCCTATGGCTTGGCCGAGACGGAATGCAGGGCCAAGGTAGGGTCGAGCGATAGCCGAGAGCTTGGTGTTTCCGGAATGAAAGAGGCCGCCACTAGAGCGGCCAAACCAGTGAAACACCTGATCATGGCCGCCTCCTTTTACCCAGCATTGGACGATTACTATCCATAACATGGTATTATTTTTCGGCGAAAGGTGGTTTTTCATAGCTTGTCACGGAATCTCATTACTATGAATCAACTCTGATCAAACTGTTCTTTAGCAAATCTCCAGATTCTATACCACGAAGTGGTGAGGAAAATCAGGCAAAGCGCCCCAAACGCGGCTGCAGGGCAATCACTGCCAGAAGGGTTGCAACGGCAGAAAAGACGCCAGCCAGGAGAAAGGCATAGCGCAGGTCGAACTCACCGACCGCTCCGGCCAGCACGGCGGCAAGCGCACCGACACCGTCCATGAAGACGAAGGCCAAACCCAGATTGGTGCCTTCGCGCTTGCCGGCATAGTCGACCGCCACGGCTAGCATCACGGCACGCACGGCCACCAGGACGGTCAGCGCTACACCAAGGGCGACCAAAACCCCGATCAGCGAGGGGGCAAGCCAAGCGACGACGGCGGCAAGGGCGGCAATCAGGTTGCCCAGGACCAGAACCGGCCGCCGCCCGACCACGTCGGAAATGCGGCCCATCAGCGGCTGCGCCAAGACGCCGACCACCATCATCCCGGCCAGTGCCAGGGCCGTTGCCTGCCAACCGAAGCCATGGTCGTTCTGCAGATAGACCGGGGTCATGGTCAGCATAGCGAAGACCGCCATGTTGTAGGTGACGAAGAGGGCGACGATGCGCAGCCCGCTGGGGGCGATCCAGGCATGCCAGATCTCAGCCAGATCGGCCCGCCCCATCTTTGTCGTCGAGCGGGGAACGCGGGCATAGATGAAGAAAAAGGCGATCCCCATCGCTAGACCAGGCAAGGTCAAGAGCTGTAGGCTGCTGCCCCAATCGAGATGACTGAGCAGATAGCCGGTGCCCAACAGCGCCAAGACCTCCGCCATATGTCCGCCGATAGCATGCACGCCCAGGGCATAGGCCTTGCGGTCTTTGTGGATGCTTGTAAGGATGCCCGTTGCCATCGGATGCCAGGCGGCATCGCCGGCCCCGGCCAGGGTGATCAGGATAGCGAAGGTCCAGAAATCCGTGGCGAAGCCAGCCAGGAAGTACCCTAGGCCGACCCAAAAGAAGGTGGCGAGCAGCAGCAGCCCGCGCTTTGAGACATGGTCGCTCAACATCCCGGCCGGCAGATAGGCCAGCGAGGCACCGAGCGAATGGATGGTGAAGAGCAGCCCGATCTCCACCGGGGTCAGGCCGTAGGCCAAGCCGAACGCCGGGATGATCAGATACATGGCGACCGGCGCCAGATCGTTGGCGCAGTGGCCCAGTGCAAAGGGGATTAGCAGCTTGGGCTTTCCTGCCTCTGTGCTGTCGGCGGCAGTGATCGACATCCGCGTTCTCCTTCTTACCGTTGCCTTGCCAAATCGCTGTCGATCCAGATCGACCAATCCTTGCAGACTGCAGTGTTCAGTAGACCACGCCCAGCTTGACTGGCGAGCCGTCAATTCGCTATGCCGGTTATGCGCATTCGCATACCTGTACCCGGAAGTAGGTGAATATGAATTGGGATGATCTGCGCATCTTCGATGCTGCATTCGAATGCAACAGCCTGTCGCTCGCAGCCCGCACCTTGGGCATGAGTCAGCCGCAGTTGAGCCGGAGGCTGCGCAGCTTCGAGGAGACTCTGGGCGTGCGTCTCTTCGACCGCACACCGCAGGGTCTGCGCGCGACCGCAGCAGCGCAGCGTCTGGCGCCACTTGCCGAGGCCATGCGCTCTGCGGCGGAGGCTGTCGAGCGGGCGCGGCCTGAGCTACAGGCCGATATGCTGGCCACCGTGCGCATCTCGGTGGACGAGGTGCGTGGCCGCTTCCTGACCGACCACCTGCTGGAGCTGAGGCGCCTGCTGGACGGCATCGAGCTGGAGATCGTCACCACCCAAACCCACGCCGATCACGAAGCCCGCGAGACGGAGATTCAACTACGGGCTTGCCTACCGGAGAGCGAGACCCTGATCGTCAAGCGTTTGGGCAAGGTGGCCTACGCTGTCTTCGGCGGACGGGGTTATGTCGAGGGGAATCCGGCCGCACTCACGGAGGCCCGCTTCCAAGACTGCACCTGGATCGGCTTTTCGCCTGAGCGACTTTGGTACACAGAGCAGCACCGTTGGCTGGAGAGCCGCCTGGCCCGTCGACCGGAGCTGCGCTTCAACTCCATGACCGCGATCGAAGATGCACTTGCCGCCGATTTCGGCCTTGCGCTTCTGCCGCTCTTCATGGGCGACCAGGACCCGCGCCTCCTACGCGTCAGCAATCCCATTGAGGCGCTCGTCGCCGACGACAATCTGATCGTCCACCGCGACCTTCTGCGCGAGCCGGCTGTGCGGCGAACCATCGATGCCCTTACCCTGCTCTACAAGCGCGCGCGACAGCGTCTGTCAGGCGGCCCGGCGCTGGCCCAAACCGCGTAACTTCATCGCCTCTACGCCGCGGGTCACAGAAATAGTTGCGCGTTCTCAAAGCTCTGGACCAGCTGTACTTATTGCCGCGAGAAGAACATTTGAATTGTTAATCCGCAAACCGAGCACAAGCAGTTTCCGGCCAAGCACTTAGTCAACAAACTGTTGGCTCATCCGACAAAACCTGCCACCTTAAGGGTCTTGCCGCCAAGGCTCTTTCCTTTACTCCGGGAAACGCAGCGAGAATTCGCGGAGTGCACAGATTGAGGGAGTGATTGTCATGGCTGTGATTTTCGGGTCGCTTGGAGAGAACAACACCCTCACCGGGACCAGTGCGGCTGACGCCATCTACGGCCTAAGCGGTGACGACCGGCTCTATGGCTTGAGTGGCGACGATAGTCTCTACGGTGGTTCGGGAAATGATATCTCGCTCACCGGCGCTAGCGGCGCAGACACGCTCTTCGGCGGTGATGGGATTGATCTCTTCTTCTTCGGAACCAGCGGCGCCGACAGCCTCTCCGGTGGTAGTGGGAATGATGGCGACTTCTTCGGAGGTGACGGTGAGGACAGCCTCTCCGGCGGCAGTGGGGGTGATGGATTCTTCTACGGAGGCAGCGGCGCCGACAGCCTCTCCGGCAATGCTGGGGACGATTCCATCTTTACCGGAGACAGCGGCGACGACAGCCTCTCCGGTGGCAATGGAGACGACTACCGCTTCTACGGCGACAGCGGCGACGATAGCCTCTCCGGCGGCAGTGGGATTGATTCCATCTTCGACGGCGGCGACGGCGCCGACAGTCTCTACGGTGGCAGTGGGAATGATCGCGCCTTCTTCGGAGGCGACGGCGACGATACCGTCTCCGGCGGCAGTGGAAGTGATCTCTTCTTCTACGGAGACAGCGGCGCCGACAGTCTCTCCGGCGATACTGGGAATGATCTCGTCTTCCGCGGACGCAGCGGCGCCGACAGCCTCTCCGGTGGCGATGGAGACGACTTCCGCTTCTACGGCGGCAGTAGCGCCGACAGCCTCTACGGCGGCAGTGGGGATGATGTCTCCTTCTTCGGAGGCGACGGCGCCGACAGCCTCTTCGGCGGCAGTGGGGATGATAGACTCTTCCGCGGAGACAGCGGCGACGACAGCCTCTCCGGCGGCGATGGGGACGACTCCCGCTTCTACGGCGGCAGTGGCGCCGACAGCCTCTCCGGTGGCAGTGGAGGTGATGTCTCCTTCTTCGGCGACAGCGGCGACGACAGTCTCTCCGGCGGCAGTGGGAACGATAGCATCTTCTTCGGCGACAGCGGCGACGACAGCCTCTCCGGCGATGCTGGGGATGATACCTTCTTTCTCGGAGACAGCGGCAACGACAGCCTCTCCGGCGGCGATGGAGACGACTACCGCTTCTACGGCCGCAGTGGCGCCGATGGCCTCTCCGGTGGCAGTGGGATTGATTCCATCTTCGACGGCGGTGACGGCGACGACAGGCTCTCCGGTGGCAGTGGAGATGATGCCGCCTTCTCCGGAAACAGTGGCAAAGACAGTCTCTACGGTGGTGACGGGGATGATTCCTACTTCTCCGGAGGCAGCGGCGACGACAGTCTCTACGGAGGCAGTGGGGATGATAGGTCATTCCTAGGACAGAGTGGCAGCGACAGCCTCTCCGGCGGCAGTGGGGATGATAGACTCTTCCGCGGAGACAGCGGCGACGACAGCCTCTCCGGCGGTGATGGAAATGATTTCTCCTTCTACGGTGGCGACGGCGACGACAGTCTCTACGGTGGCAGTGGGAACGATAGCATCTTCTTCGGCGGCAGCGGCGCCGACAGCCTCTCCGGCGGTGCTGGGGATGACATCTTCTTTCGCGGAGACAGCGGCACCGACAACCTTTCCGGCGGCGACGGAGACGACTCCTACTTCTACGGCGGCGACGGCGCCGATAGCCTCTCCGGCGGCAGTGGGATTGAATCCATCTTCGTGGGCGGCAATGGCGCCGACAGTCTCTCCGGTGGCAGTGGGAATGACGCCGGCTTCTCTGGAGACAGCGGCGAAGATGGTCTCTATGGTGGTGATGGGGATGACGCCTACTTCTCCGGAGGCAGCGGCGACGACAGTCTTTACGGTGGCAGTGGGAATGATAGGTTATTCCTAGGACGAAGTGGCAGCGACACCCTTTCCGGCGATGGTGGTTATGATAGCTTGTTCTTCGGCGGTAGCGGCGATGACAGTCTCTCCGGCGGTGGGGGAAAAGATATCTCTTTCATCGGAGGCGACGGCGACGATACCCTCTCCGGCGGTGGGGGAAAAGATATCTCTTTCATCGGAGGCGACGGCGACGATACCCTCTCCGGCGGCAGTGGGAACGATAGCATCTTCTTCGGCGGCAGCGGCGACGACAGCCTCTACGGCGATGCTGGGGATGATACCTTCTTTCTCGGAGACAGCGGCAACGACAGCCTCTCCGGCGGCGATGGAGACGACTACCGCTTCTACGGCCGCAGTGGCGCCGATGGCCTCTCCGGTGGCAGTGGGATTGATTCCATCTTCGTCGGCGGCGACGGCGATGACAGTCTCTACGGTGGCAGTGGGAGAGATGCCGCCTTCTCTGGAGGCAGCGGCGCTGACAGTCTCTACGGTGGTGATGGGGATGATTCCTACTTCTCCGGAGGCAGCGGCGACGACAGTCTCTACGGTGGCAGTGGGGATGATAGGTCATTCCTAGGACAGAGTGGCAGCGACAGCCTTTCGGGCGACACAGGGAGTGATTACTTCTTCAACGGAGGCAGCGGCGACGACAGCCTCTCCGGCGGTGATGGAAATGATATCTCCTTCTACGGTGGCGACGGCGCCGACAGCCTCTCCGGTGGCAGTGGGCGTGATCTTGTCTTCCGCGGCGGCGATGGTGACGACAGCCTCTCCGGTGACGAAGGAGATGATGCCTCCTTCTTCGGAGGCAGCGGCGCCGACAGTCTCTACGGTGGCAGTGGGATCGATAGCATCTTCTTCGGCGGCAGCGGCGACGACAGCCTCTCCGGCGGCAGTGGGAATGACTTTTTCTTCCGCGGCGACGGCGGCGACGACAGCCTCTTCGGCGGCGGTGGGGGTGATAGATTCTTCTACGGAGACGGCGGCGACGACAGCCTCTTCGGTGGCGATGGGGGCGATTCCATCTTCTTCGGCGGCGACGGCGCCGACAGTCTCAACGGTGGCGGTGGGATTGATTCCTTCTTTATCGGAGGCAGCGGCGCTGACAGCCTCTTCGGCGGCGATGGAAATGACACCTCCTTCTACGGTGGCGACGGCGCCGACGATCTCTCAGGCGACAGTGGGAATGATATCTCCTTCTTCGGCGGCAACGGCGATGACCGCCTCTTCGGCGGTGATGGGGATGACAGCACTTTCGAGGGAAACAGCGGCGCCGACAGCCTCTTCGGCGGTGATGGGAATGATAGCCGATTCTTCGGGAGCAGCGGCGCCGACAGCCTCTTCGGAGGCAGTGGAGATGATAGGAGATTCTTCGGAAGCGGCGACGACGACAACCTCTCGGGCGACAGTGGGGGCGATAGCTTCTTCTACGGCGGCGACGGTGCCGACAGCCTCTCCGGCGGTGATGGGGATGATGCAGTCCTATTAGGCGGCAGTGGCACCGACATCCTCTCCGGCGGCAGTGGAGTTGATAACATACTCTATGGAGGCAGCGGTGACGACAGCCTCTCCGGGGGCAGCGGGACGGATCTCAACTTTTTCGGAAGCGGCGGCGCCGACCAGCTCTTCGGCGGTGATGGGGAGGATCGCTCCTTCTACGGAGGCAGTGGCACCGACAGCCTCTCCGGCGGGAGTGGACAGGATCGCGCCTTCTACGGAGGCAGCGGTGACGACAGCCTCTCGGGCGACAGCGGGAGCGATACCTCGGTATTCGGAGACTCGGGCAACGACGCCCTCTACGGCGGTGATGCGGGCGATGTGTCCTTCGATGGAGGCAGTGGCTTCGACCGGCTCTACGGTGACAGCGGGAACGATATCTCCTTCTTCGGCGCCCAGGGTGACGACAGTCTCTCCGGCGGCAGTGGAGACGATGCCCGCTTCTACGCGACCAGCGGCGCCGACCGGCTCTTCGGCGGTGATGGGGAGGATCGCTCCTTCTACGGAGGCAGCGGTGACGACAGCCTCTCGGGCGACAGCGGGAGCGATACCTCGGTATTCGGAGACTCGGGCAACGACGCCCTCTACGGCGGTGATGCGGGCGATGTGTCCTTCGACGGAGGCAGTGGCTTCGACCGGCTCTACGGTGACAGCGGGAACGATATCTCCTTCTTCGGCGCCCAGGGTGACGACAGTCTCTCCGGCGGCAGTGGAGACGACGCCCGCTTCTACGCGGCCAGCGGCGCCGACCGGCTCTTCGGCGGTGATGGGGAGGATCGCTCCTTCTATGGAGGCAGCGGTGACGACAGCCTCTCGGGCGACAGCGGCGCCGATTCTCTGCTGCGCGGTGCTGCCGGCGACGACCAACTCTTCGGCGGTGATGGGAATGACGGCAACCTCTTCGGCGCTGCAGGTGACGACAGCCTCTCGGGCGGCAGTGGCGATGACCTCTTCCTCTTCGGTGGCAGCGGCCAAGACAGCCTCTCCGGCGGCGCCGGCGATGATTCCGGCCTCTATGGCGACAGCGGTGCCGATCGGCTGTCCGGCGGCAGCGGGGCGGACACACTGGCCGGCGGCGATGGCGATGATTACGGGATCCAGGGCGACAGTGGCGCCGACAGGCTCTCAGGCGAGTCCGGGGCGGACCGCGACCTATACGGCGGTTTGGGCGACGATCTGGTTCTGGGCGGATCCGGGGCAGACCGTCGCCTGTCGGGAGACCTTGGTGCCGATACCCTCCGGGGCGGGGACGGGAACGATACCTTCCTCTTCGGAGGGAGCGGCAGCGATAGGCTGGCAGGCAACGCGGGAGCCGATGTCGGTCTCTTCGGGGGCAGTGGCGATGACAGTGTCGCAGGCGACGGCGGGGCCGACCGCAGCCTCTTCGGCGGCGATGCCGACGACCGGGTGTTTGGCGGTGACGGTGAGGATCGCTATCTCTTCGGCGACACGGGCGATGACAGCCTTTTGGGCGACAGCGGCAACGACTCTGGCTTCTATGGTGGCAGCAGTGCCGATGGCCTCTTCGGCGGCACCGGCGATGATCGCTACCTGTACGGCGGCGAGGGTGACGACAGCCTGTTTGGCGGCAGCGGCGCGGACTCGCTGGTCTTCGGCGACAACGGCAGCGACCGCATCTCCGGTGGCGCCGGTGATGACCAGATGGATGGCGGCAGCGGTGCCGACCTCTCGCTCTGGGGCGGCTCCGGCGACGATGCGGTTATCGCCGGTAGCGGTGACGACTCTCTCCTGGCCGGGGACAGCGGCGAAGATTTTTTGAGCGGTCGCGCGGGTGACGATGCCGGGCTCTATGGTGGCGCGGGAGACGACCGCCTCTTTGGTGGCGCCGGGGACGATTCCTCCTTCTTCGGCGGTCTGGGCGACGACCGCTTGGTCGGCGGCGGTGGCAGCGATATCTCGCTTCTGGGCGACAGCGGGGCCGATGGAATCGAGGGCGGCAATGGCGCGGACATCCTCTTCGGCGGCTCGGGTGGCGACAGCCTCTATGGCGGCTACGCCGGCGATCGCCTCTATGGTGGGGCGGGTGCCGACACCGGGCTCTATGGTGGTTTCGCCAAGGACAGCCTCTTCGGCGGCAGCGGTCTCGATGTCTCGCTGGACGCCGGCATCGGCAACGACAGCGTCTATGGCGGCAGCGGCGGCGATCAATTTGCCTTCGGTGGCTCCGGTAATGACTTCCTGGCCGGCGACGAGGGTTCCGATGGCTTCTTCTACGGTGGCAGCGGTGTGGATCGGATTACCGGGCGTCAGGGCGAGAATGCCTTCCTCTTCGGCGGCCTCAGTTCCGACACCCTCTCCGGTGCTGCCGATAACGATGGCTACTTCTATGGCGGCAGCGGTGCCGACGTGATCAAGGCCGGTGGCGGCAACGATTCCTTCCTCTTCGGTGGCAGCGGTATCGACAGCCTCTTCGGCGGCAATGGCAACGACACCTTCGTGGTGAACAGCCAGGGCGAGATCGCCGCCGGCGAGACCTATGACGGCGGTGCGGGGGTCGACACTCTACAGCTCGGCGCCGGCGTGACCCTTCCCGGTGGAGTGGATCTGATCGATATCAACACGATCCTCTATGGCTAAAGCCGTCTCCGCTCACGCTCGATAGGCACCGTCCCACCTCCCACCCGGCCAGGACCTGCTGCAACAGGGCAGGATCTCAATCTGGGGTTTTGGCCGACGCAAGACAGTTGTATTTCACAACAGTTGGCGATACTCTCCTCCATCTGGGGGTGGGCTTAGGCGTAAGGGAGGACGCTTTGGTCGCAGAGGACCAAGCCGAAGACAAGGGACCGGCGAAACGCCGGACCGAACCGCGGGACCTCGATTTGGATGTCCTGGAGGGGCTGCTCAGTTTCTACGTCCGCTCGGTCAGCTATACCCTATCGCGCAATCTCGACGAGAGCCTGAAGGGGCATACCGTCGCCAAGGGCAGCGGCAAGATCACCGCCCTGCTGCTGATCGACAAGCATCCGGGGATTCGACCCTCGACCATAGCCGAGATCACCTTGCGCGACCGCCCCTCGATCAGCAGGATCATCCGGCCGATGGTTGAGGAAGGTTTGGTCGAGCAACGCACCTCAGAGCGCGAGCGCCGCGCCGAAGAACTCTTCATAACCGAGAAGGGCCATGCCGAGGCAGAGGCAGTGCGCGCCATCATCAGCGAGCAGTCCGACGCCTTCTTCGCCGATACGCCGGCCGAGGACCGCGCGCACCTCTTCCGCATTCTGCGCGAGCTCTATCGCAGCATCCGGGGGCTACCCTAGATGCCCGGCCCAACACCCGTTCACGTTCAAGGCGACGAAACCCTGCCGAAGCGGGTCGATGTCGTCGTCATCGGCGGCGGCATCATCGGCGCCGCGACGGCCTTCGAGCTGAGCCAAGCCGGCCTCAAGGTCGCGCTCTGCGAGAAGGGCGGGATCGGCCATGAGCAGTCGAGCCGCAACTGGGGCTGGGTACGTATCTCGCGCCGCGATCCACGCGAAGTTCCGTTGATGGCTGATTCCCTCGGCATTTGGCAGGGCCTCGACAAGCGTCTGGAACGCAACACCGGCTATCGCAAGACCGGCGCCATCTTCCTGGCGCACGACGACAAGACCGCAAATGCGCACGACAGCTGGCGCCGCCACCTGGAGCCGCATCAGATCGAAAGTCGCATGGTCACCGGCGCGGCCATTCGGGATCTTTTCGACGGCAGAGACCCCGGTGCGACCTCCGCCCTGGTGACCCCAACCGACGGCTATGCAGAACCGCAAGCGGTCGCACCTGCCTATGCCGAAGCTGCCCGTGATCTTGGCGCCGCCATCCTGACCAACTGCGCGGTGCGCGGCATCGAGACCGAAGCCGGCGCCATCAGCGCGGTGGTGACCGAGCGCGGAAGCATCGCCTGTTCGCAAGCAGTCCTGGCCGGCGGTGCCTGGTCCAACCTTTTCTGCGGCAACTGCGGTATCGACCTGCCGCAGCTGCGCGTCGTCAACAACGTACTGCGGACGGAGCCGCTGAATGGCGGTCCCGAGCAGCCGGTCAAGCACAAGAGCTTCGCGCTGCGCAAACGCCAGGACGGCGGCTACACCTTGGCCGCTGGAACGACAACACGCGTGGATCTGGTACCCGATGTGCTGCGCTATGCTCGGCGCTTTTGGCCTGCCTACAAGGCAGAGCGCGGCAACCTCTCGATCCGCATCGGCCGCCCCTTCCTGCAAGCGCTGGGTCAAGCCCGGCACTGGAAGATGGACGAAGTCAGCCCTTTCGAGAAAGAACGCGTGCTGGATCCCACTCCTTCACCGGCAGCGCAGCTCGCCGCACTAAGGGCCGTAGCCAAGATCTTCCCCGTCTTCTCCGAAGCCAGGGTCGCACAGCATTGGTCGGGTACGATCGACGTCACGCCCGACGCCATCCCGGTGATCTCCGCGGTGGAAGATCTGCCGGGCTTCTACATAGCGACGGGCTTCTCGGGGCACGGATTTGGCATCGGTCCGGGCGCTGGCCGCCTGATGGCGGAGATCGTTCGCGGCATCCGGCCTTCGGTCGACCCGACCGCTTTTCGCTATTCGCGCCTCACCGACGGAAGCCGCTCCGAACCGCAAGACGGCATCTGATCCACCCGCAACCGACAAGAGCTGGAGCAACAGCCTGAACCAATAAGAGGAGATGAAAATGACTCTGCCTAAGACATCTTTCCTTTGCCTAACGCGACGCGGCGTGATGCAGCTTGGCATCGGCGCCGCGGCAGCCGGCCTGCTGCCGGCCACCGCCGGCCAGGTCCTGGCCGCCGACGCCCCCTCGGGCCAGGCCATCGTCGGCTTCTCGCAGGAGCCCACGGTCTTCAATCCGCACCTACCGCACATCGAGGTAGACGAAGGTATCCATTGGAACGTCTTCGATCCGCTCTTCGGTGTCGACGACAAGGGCGAGTTCTTTCCGGCATTGGCGGCCGAGGTGCCGACGGTCGAGAATGGCGGCATCTCCGCTGACGGCCTGAAGTGGCGGATCAAGTTGCGTGACGACGTCAAGTGGCATGACGGCACGCCCTTCACCGCCGAGGACGTGAAGTACACCCTTGAGCTTCAGCTCGACGACAACTTCCGTGCGGCGCGCCGCACCGGACACGAACTGGTGCGCAACATCGAGGTGGTCTCGCCGACCGAAATCACCTGGGAGATGGCGGAACCCTTCGCACCCTACCCTTCGATCCTGGCCTGGACCTTCATGGTGCCCAAGCACGCCCTGGGTGCGGCCGAGGATCCCAACACCGCCCCCTTCAACAATGCGCCGATCGGCACCGGCCCCTTCAAGTGGGTCGAGCGCGTGGCCGGCGACTACATCTTGCTGGAAGCCAACGAGGACTACTGGGGCGAAGGCCCGCACCTTGAGCGCCTGATCTTCAAATACATCCCCGACCTGACTGTGCTCTATACCCAATTCAAGACCGGCGATATCGACGTGATCGCACTGCAGGGCATCACGCCGGACCACTATGAGGAAGCCAAGAAGCTTGAGGGCAAGGAGATTGTTCTTGCCCCCTCCTCGGCAATGGAGTCCTTTTCCTTGAACATGGGCCGGCCGCAGTTCCAGGACCCGGCCGTGCGCGAGGCGCTCTATCTGGCACTCGACAAAGAAACCATCATCGACGCGCTCTACTACGGCATTCCTCGCCCCACGGAGAGCTACTTCCCGCAAGAGTCCTACTACTACAACAAGGACTTGCCGAAGCACGAGTTCAACATCGAGAAGGCCAACAAAATACTGGACGAGGCAGGCTGGGTGCGGGGTGACGACGGCATCCGCGAAAAAGACGGCGTGCGCCTTGCCTTCTCCAACTCCACCACCGCCGGCAATCATGTCCGCGAGCAGATGCAGCAGTTTGTGCAGCAGAGCTTCAAGGAAATCGGCGCCGAGATGACCATCGAGAACCTGCCGCCAGCGGTGATGTGGGGCGACTATTGGATGCTGTCGCAATGGGACAGCGTGGTGGTCGGCATCAACTTCACCACCGGCCCCGACCCCGACACCTCCGACTACTTCAAGAGCACGGCGATCAACGCTCAGGGCGGTGCAGGCCAGAACACCTGGCAGATCAGCAACCCGGAGGTCGACGCGCTGCTGGAGAAGGGCGGCAAGCTCTTCGTCCCGGAGGAGCGGCGCGAGGTCTATAACCGCATCCAGGAGATCATGCGCGAAGACCTGCCCTTCCTGCCGATCTTCCAGTACACAAACCTGCGCGGTCACAAGGAGGGCATGGAGGGCTACACGCCCAACGTGAACGTCCGCATCACCACCTGGAACGCCAAGGACTGGAAGTGGAACGAAAACTAATTGCCGGTAACGGCAAGCTCTCTTCTTGACTAACGGCCGGGGTGCTCCTTGCAGGCAGGTGCCGTCTTGGAGCATCCCGGCTGGTTCAGGAGTCTAGCCCTCGTGTCGCGATATCTCCTCCGGCGTTTCGGACAGTCCTTCGTCCTTCTGATCCTGGTTTCCCTCGTCGGCTTCATGGTGTTGAACCTGGCGCCGGGCGGACCTTTGTCGCAATTCTCACTTACTCCGGGTATGTCACAGGCTGACCTGGAACGCATCGCGGCACAGATGGGGCTCGACCGTCCCTTGCCAATTCAATACTTGGATTGGTTCTGGCGGCTCTTCATCGGCGATTGGGGCAACAGCTTTCGCGACGGCGTGCCGGTGCTGGAAGTCATCGGTCGCCACCTCTTCGCCACCCTGCTGCTGATGATCAGCTCCACCATCCTCTCGGTCGGCATCGGCACCATCGTCGGCGTCATGGGCGCGACCAGGCGCTATTCCCTTTTCGACTATACCGCCACCGTGCTGGCCATGATCGCGCTCTCAATCCCGACCTTCTGGTTCGGTCTGGTTGCGATCTATACCTTCGCGCTCGATCTGGGCTGGCTTCCGGCCGGAAACATGTACACAATCGGCGATCAGTCCTTCCTGGACTATGCCACCCACCTGATCATGCCCTCAATTGTGCTGGCGCTGGTCAACGTGGCGATCTGGTCGCGCTACATGCGCTCTGCCATGCTGGACGTGATCGACCAGGACTTCGTCCGCACCGCACGTGCCAAGGGGCTGCCGCGCTGGCGCGTGCTCTACCTGCATGTCATGCGCAATGCTCTTTTGCCGATGATTACCTTGGCCGGCTTGCAGCTTCCGACCTTGCTGGGCGGCGCGCTGGTAACCGAGACCGTCTTCACCTGGCCGGGCATGGGTCGGCTGTTCCTGGATAGCTTGGGCTATCAGGACTACCCCGTGGTCATGGGCCTTCTGATGTTCTCGGCCATGCTGGTGTTGGTCGGCAATCTGCTGGCAGACATCCTGGTTGCCGTCAGCGATCCGCGCGTGCGGCTGGAATAACTGCGATGAGCCTGGCAAGCCAAAAAACTGCAGCGGTTCCCTGGTGGCAGGGCCGTGCGCTGCGCCGCTTCCTGCGCCATCGCCTGGCCGTCACCGGGACGATCATGATCGTGCTGCTGACCCTGGCCTGCGTCTTCGGCCCGCCGCTATTGCCCTACGACGAGCTCTACATCGACCTGCGCGCGCGTTTCTCGCCGCCGCTGACCGGCGACCACTATCTGGGTACCGACCCGCTAGGCCGCGATCTGGCCGCCCGCCTCTTGATGGCTGGGCGGGTTTCTCTGCTGGTCGGTTTTGCCGCCATGCTGCTCTCGACCTTCATCGGCGTCGTGATCGGCATCATCGCCGGTTATCGCGGCGGCTGGATCGGTACCGCCCTGATGCGCTTTACCGATTCCTTCCTCTGCTTCCCGCAAATCTTCCTGCTGCTGGCCTTGGCGGCCTTCATCAAGCCCGACCCGCTGATGATCACCATCATCATCGCCGCCACCTCCTGGATGGAGATCGCCCGCATCGTGGCCGCCGAGATCCGCTCTCTCAGAGAACGCGACTTCGTGCTGGCGGCGCGCATGAGCGGTGCCTCGCACCGTTGGATCATGTTCCGGGAACTGCTGCCCAACGCCATCGGCGCGATCATTGTGGCCGCCACCCTGACGGTCGCACGCGCCATCCTGATCGAGGCCTATATCAGCTTTCTGGGCTATGGCATCCAGCCGCCTCTGCCGAGCTGGGGCAACATGCTAAACAATGCCCAACAGTATCTGGCGAGCGCGCCCTGGCTGGCGATCGTGCCCGGCATCGCGATCACCTTGGCCGTCACCAGTTTCAACTTCATCGGCGACGGCCTGCGCGACGCGCTGGATGCCAGGAGCGATCTCAAGTGAGCGCGCGCCGGCTCTCCGTCAAAGACCTCTCGGTGACCTTTCGCACGCCGGACGGCCAGGTCCCCGTCGTGCATGAAGTGAGCTTCACCCTGGATGCCGGCGAAACCCTGGCTGTGGTCGGCGAGAGTGGATCGGGCAAGAGCGTCACCAGCCTGGCGGTCATGCGCCTGCTGCCGGCGCCGCCGCGCGCGCAGATCTCCGGCCAGGTGACCTTTCACCGCCAAGGCAAAGACCTCGAACTGCTGAACCTCTCCGAGCGGCAGATGCGGCGCGTGCGCGGCGACCGCATCGCCATGATTTTCCAGGAGCCCTTGACCTCGTTGAACCCGGTGCACCGGGTCGGCCAGCAGATTGTCGAATCGATCCGCTGCCACCGTGCAGTCTCGCCGGCCGACGCCAGACGCCAGGCCATCGACCTGCTGGACCGGGTCGGCATCACAGAACCGGAAGCACGCCTGATGGCATACCCGCACGAGCTCTCCGGCGGCATGCGCCAGCGGGTCATGATCGCGATCGCCCTGGCATTGGAGCCCGACATTCTGATCGCCGACGAGCCGACCACGGCGCTGGACGTCACCGTACAGGCGCAGATCTTGGATCTGCTACGCGACATCCAGCAAGAGAACGGCATGTCGATCCTCTTCATAACCCACAATTTCGGCGTGGTCGCGGAGATCGCCGACCGCGCCATGGTGATGTACTCCGGCCGCGTGGTCGAAGCCGGGCGCGCCGAGGAGATACTGGTTCGCCCCCTCATGCCCTACACCGCCGGCCTGATGCGCTCGGTCCCCAGAATCGAGCAAGCCGGCCGTCACGGCGAGGAACTCGGTACCATTGAGGGCTTCGTTCCCGATCCCGCTAACATGCCGATCGGTTGCGCCTTCCACCCACGCTGTCGACACTTCAGTGCCGGGCTCTGCGATGCCAGCCTGCCGCCGCTGGAGGAAGCCACGCCAGATCACAGCCTGCGTTGTCTGCGCTGGCGTTCGCTGGAGGGCGCGCGGGGATGAGCCAGGCTTTGATCGAGACCCGCGACCTCGAGGTCCATTTCCCGGTTCGGCGCAGCCTCTTCGGCAGGCCGTCAGCCTTCGTTCGGGCCGTCGACGGTGTGACCTTGCAGATTCCCGCCGGAGAGGTGCTGGGTCTGGTCGGCGAGAGCGGATCTGGCAAGTCAACCCTGGGCCGTGCCGTCATGGCGCTGGAGCAGCCCACCAGCGGCCAGGTGCTCTTCGATGGCGACGACCTCTCCGGACTGGATCAGGCCGCCTTGCGCGCCTACCGAAGCCGCATGCAAATGGTCTTCCAGGATCCCTTCAGCAGCCTCAATCCGCGTATGACGGTCGAGGAGAGCCTGGCCGTACCCTTGCGCTTCACCGCCCCCGACCTGGACCGTCCGGCGCGGCGCGAGCGGGTGAAGGCGGCTCTGGAGCGGGTCGGGCTCAGCGCCGGCTATCTGCACCGCTATCCGCACGAGTTCTCCGGCGGGCAGCGTCAGCGCATCGGCATCGCCCGCGCGCTGATCGTGGAGCCGGAGTTCATTATGGCCGACGAGCCGGTCTCCGCGCTGGACGTCTCGGTACAGGCGCAGGTGCTGAACCTCTTTGCCCGCATCCAGCGCGAGATGAGCCTGACCCTGCTCTTCGTCACCCACGACCTGGCCGTGGTCGGTCATGTCGCCCACCGGGTCGCGGTCATGTACCTGGGCCGCGTCGTCGAGATCGCACCGACACGTGCCCTCTTCCTGCAGCCGCGCCATCCCTATACCGAAGCTCTGCTCTCAGCCGCACCCGATCCGGTACCGGGCCGCGGCCAGACCCGCATCCGCCTGGAAGGCGAGATGCCCAGTCCATTGAATCCGCCCTCGGGTTGCCCCTTCCGCACCCGCTGCCGCTATGCCCTGCCGGCCTGTGCAGAGGAGCGGCCTGAGCTGCGCGAAACCGCCGACAACGACCGCGCAGTGGCCTGTATCCGCGACGACCTGGCGTTGATCGGCACCAAACAAGAGGAAGCCTCATGACCCGCTTTTCCCCCTTCGAGGACAGCCTCTGGTCGGCCAGCGCCGCGCCGCCTCCCGATCTGCCCAGCCTGGAGGGCGATCTCACCGCAGACGTCTGTATCGTCGGCGGCGGCTACAGCGGCCTCACCACCGCACTCTCGCTCGCCAAGTCGGGGATCGACGTGGTTTTGCTGGAGGCCGAGCAGGTCGGCTTCGGCGGATCGGGCCGAAACGCCGGACACTGCACCCCCACTTTCCATTTCCATTCGATCCAAGCGATCCGCGATCTCCTGGGACCAGAGCGTGCAGAGCGCTTCATCGCACTGCAGACCGGTGCAGCCAATCGCGTGGCAGGTCTGGTGCGCGACTATCAGATCGACTGCGAGTGGCGGCAAGAAGGCTATGTCATGGCCGCCCACACCCCGGCCGCCATGAAAGGCATCGAAGCGAAGATGGCGAGCTACAACGCTGTGGGCCGAAAGACACGCGTCTTGTCCAAGGAAGAGGTCGAGGAGATGACCGGCTCGGCCCGGCAGTACGGCGGCTGGTATCATCCCGACGGCGGGCATGTGAACCCGCTGGGCCTCTCGCGCGGCCTGGCCCGGGCCGCAGCCAACGCCGGCGCCCGGATCTTCCAGCGCGCACGTGTGGATACGGCAACGCCGGAGGGCAAGGCCTGGCGGGTCCGCGCCACCGGCGGCTCGGTTCTGGCAGAGAAGGTGATCTATGCCACCGGCGCTTACACCAAGGGCGGTTGGCCAGGCCTCGATCGTACCTTTCGCATCCTCAAGGTCTTCGTCGCCGCCACCCAGCCCTTGCCGGAGCTGCGCGAGGTCGTGCTGCCCAAGAACACCACGATGCACGACGGCCGCAGCGACATCTTCGTCTACAAGCGCGATGCCCGCGATCGCCTCGTGGTCTCGATGTTCCCGCGCGGCCGCCGCGGAAGGAACCTGCAGTTCACCAAGCAGCTCTTGACCGATCGGCTGCGCTGGCACCACCCGGCAATCCCCGAAGAGCTACGCTGGGACTACTTCTGGGGCGGCGAACTCGACATGCAGCCGCACACCATCCCGCGCCTCTACCGCCTGGGCGAAGGCGCGATTGCGGTAACCGGCCTCTCGGGGCGCGGTGTTCCAACCGGCTGCATCCTCGGCGACATCCTCTCAGACTGGGCCCGCGGCGTCAGCGAGGCCGACTTGGCGCTGCCGATCGAACCCTTACGCCCAACGCCGGGTTACATGGCCGTGGCACCCAAGCTGATGCTGGGATACTACGCGCTCCGCACCCGGCTCTCGGAACTACGCGCGGGCGTTCCGAGCCCGCCGCGTCCCTAAAGCCATAAGAAATCCGCCGCGGTGATCTGACCGGCAAGACTGACACCATCGATCCTGAAGGCGATGTCGGCGGTGCCGTCGCCATCCTGATCGACCTGAAACTGGCCGCTGCCGTCGAAACGCGCCTGGCTGTTGCCGCCACCGGAGAAGGCCGCAGCCTCAATGTAGCTGAAGGCGCCGACCTCAAGCCCGGAGGCGAAAACCAGGCGATCGCCGGCACTGCCGTCGAAGTCCAGGATTTCCGGTCCGCCGGAGCCGGCGGTGCCCAAGCTCGCCCCATCGAAGCGGAAGGCATCACCGCCCGAGCCGCCGATGAGCTGATTGCCGCTCTCCATGGCCAGGGTGTCGGCCCCACTGCCGCCGCTCAATGTATCGTTGCCATCGCGCCCTTCGATGACGTCGTCGCCGTCGAGCCCGGCTAGGCTGTTGTCGCCCGTGTTGCCTTGGATCTGGTTATCCAGACCGTTGCCGGCGCCATTGATGTTGCCGAAGCCGCCCTGCATGCGCAGGTCCTCGATAAAGGCATTGGTTGATCCGTCGGGCAGGGTGAAGTCTGCTTCGGCGCGCACCAGGTCGACGCCCTGACCCGCTTGATCGCGGACCTGATCGCCTTGTGTATCCACCACGAAGGTGTCCTGACCCGAACCACCGATCAACACGTCGTTGCCGCCTTCGCCGTTCAAACGGTCTGCGCCGCTGCGTCCGAAGAGCTTGTTGTCGGCCGAGTTGCCGAGCAGGATGTTTTCGTGCTCATTGCCGCGCATGTCGGCATCGCCGATGCCCCTATTGACATTGGCGCGCTCGACAAAGCCTTCCGCCCCACTCTGCAAGCTGTAGTCCAGAGCGTTCGAGCGGATGACGTCGATCCCACCGGCCGCGGTCTCGTTCACCAGATCGCCGGCCGTATCGACGATGAAGGTATCGTTGGCCTTGCCACCGCTGGCCGTGTCGGACCCGCTGCCCCCGTTCAGTCGATCGCGACCGAGGCCACCGTCTAGAACATCCACGCCGCTGCCGCCGACCTGCTGGTCGTTACCATCCTCGCCGACAAGCCTGTCATCACCACTACCGCCGAAGAGTGTGTCGCGGCCACTGTCGCCCTCCATCTCGTCGTCACCATCTAGGCCGCGCAGGACGTCATCCTGGTCACCACCGAAAAGTTGAGAATCGTTGCCCGAACCGCCGAAGAGCAGATCATTCCCCGTGCCGCCGAAGAGATCGACGTCGGTGCCGCTGCCACCCCAGACCTTGTCGTCGCCCTGGCTCCCGATCAGGCCTGTGTCGTCGCCTTGGCCGCCGTAGACCTCGTCGTTGCCGGTACTGCCGAAGAGGCGATTGTCGTCGCCCGAGCCACCCTCCACCCGGTCGTCGCCTTCGCTGCCGACCAGATCGCTGTCTTGGCCGGAGTCACCGAAGACCTGGTCATCTCCGCTGCTGCCGAAGAGGCGGTTGTCGTTGCCATCGCCACCATAGACACTGTCTTCGTTGTCGCCGCCGAAGAGATTGCTGTCATCGCCGCGCGCGCCGCTGACCCGGTCCTGGCCACTGTTTCCGGACAGCGAGACATCGTTGCCGCTGCCTCCATGTACGCTGTCGTCACCGTCGTCACCGAACAAGCGGGTGTCGACACCGCTGCCGCCCCATACCTCGTCGTTACCCGTTCCGCCGTTCAGATTGCTGTCGTCGCCTTGTTGACCGCGGATGATGTCGTCTCCATCGCGGCCGAAAGCCGCTGCATCCTGTCCCGAACCACCCTCGATCACATCGGCGCCGCTATCGCCGGAGAGCTGGGTGTCGTCGCCCCCGTCTCCGTGGATCATGTCGTCGCCACTGCCGCCGTTGAAGAGCGCATCCTTACCTTCACCGCCGAAGATCACATCGTTCCCGAGACCGCCCTGATTGGAAATGTCGCTGCCTTCGTTGCCTCTGATCTCATCATCGCCTGCACCGCCGGACAGCAGGCTGTCTATGTTGCTTCCGCCAAAGAGCTTGTCATTGCCGGATGCTCCATAGATGCCGAAACCGGCACCGCCGAGGAGCGCCTCGCCAAGGCTGTTGAAGGCACCGCCTTCGAACTTGTCGTTGCCGGAGCCCAAATGGACCTGCGACACCGACCCGGAGCCGGCGGCAATCACATCGTCGCCGTCTCCGCCGTCGAAGCTGGTGTCCTGGCCTGAGCCGGAGATCAGTACGTCGTCCCCCGCGCCACCGCTGACGCTGGTATCGTCGCCGCCGCGCACCTTGATGACGTCATCCCCATCGTCGCCATTCAGGTTTGTGTCGTTTGCATCACCGGTAAAAATTTGATCGGGCCCACTGCCGCCGAACACATCGACAGCTCCTCCCGTCAGCAAGTTTGGCAGATCATCATAGAAATAGCCGTGCTCAATTCGGTCGGCCCCTGTTCCAAGCAACACGTTTTGGATCTGACCGGACCCGATGACCACCGTGTCGTTTCCGGGGCCTCCATAGACATCTCTATCGAACCCCGATCCAACAAAAATTGTGTCGTCTCCCGAGCCTCCATAAAGATAGTAATCACTACCGCTTTCAGTCAATATTATGTCGTTTCCGCTTTTCCCATCAACGCTGTTTTTCCCGCCAAACGCATAAATCGTATCATCATTATCAGTGCCAACAAGTGAATCGTCGCCTGATGTGCCAAGTAGAACTGCCATGATCTTCCCCCTCAAGATTTTCTTTTTATGGCGCAGGTTAACACTACGCAGGGATGTGACAAACCGGTCGATGTAGCGTGTCCGTCATTGTGCGGTGCTCGCGAGGTCTGCTAACCGCCTCTGGTTTACCTCCTCGAAGCTCATTGCATATTGGCGAGAACCGGTGAAACTGCGCCGAACCGCCCGATTAGAGCCCATGCTCCAAGACTACGTGCCTGAGCGATGAGATCAAGAGTCTATGACAGTCTCGCATTGTTGTGACTCTCCATCTTTCGGTTCTCATCGGTAACACTCCACTCTTTGTTAGGAGCGTTGATGCTGGGTTGGTCCCCTGGAACCGTCAAAAGGTTCATTTGATGAAGAACACAGAGAGAAACTCCTCATCGCCGAGACCGACCCCCCTATGATTTCCTAGGGGGATTACACTCCAGTCTGATAGACGGCCCAGGCACTCGCCCTTGGCCCTGCTTTGACCTATCTTCTGTCCATGCCCGATAGCCAAGATGCCTGGACGCTTCGAACCCATGAGAGCCTCGCGAAGATCGACGCCGCGGCCTGGGATGCCTGTGCCGGCGACGAAAATCCCTTCGTCAGTCATGCCTTCCTATTGGCCCTTGAGGAATCGGGCTCGGCGACGGCCGAGACCGGTTGGCTGGGACAGCACATCGCGATCCACGACGGGGCGGGACAGCTGCTCGGCTGCGTGCCGCTCTATCTGAAGAACCATTCCTACGGCGAGTACGTTTTCGACTGGGGTTGGGCCGATGCTTACGAGCGTGCAGGAGGGCGCTATTATCCCAAGCTGCAAGCCTCCGTCCCCTTCACGCCGGTGACCGGCCCGCGCCTGCTGGTGCGACCGGGACCGCAGGAGGACAGGGTACGGGAAACCTTGATGGCGGCCTTGCTGCGCGTGGCGGAGCTGCACAAGGTATCTTCTCTGCACTTGACCTTCCCGACAGAGCCCGAGTGGCAGGCCTTGGGCGAGGCCGACTATCTGCAGCGTCAGGGTTTGCAATACCACTGGATGAACGCAGGCTATGAGGACTTCGAGGAGTTTCTCGCTGCGCTGACGTCGCGCAAACGCAAGGCCATCAAGAAGGAGCGCCGCGAGGCACAGGAGAGTGGACTTTCCATTCGGGCGCTGCGCGGTGAAGAGATCACCGCCGATCATTGGGAGGCCTTCTATCGCTTCTACCTCGCCACCATCGACAAGAAGTGGTCGCAAAACTACCTGACGCGAGAATTCTTTCATCTGCTGGGCGAGCGGTTGAGCGACAAGGTGCTCTTGATCTCAGCCGAGGATGCCGGCCGCTCGGTCGCAGGCGCGCTGAACTTGATCGGCAAGGAGCGGCTCTATGGCCGCAACTGGGGCTGTGCTGCCGATGTCCGCTTCCTGCATTTCGAATGCTGCTACTACCAGGCCATCGACTGGGCGATCGGCGCCGGCTTGAAGGTGGTCGAGGCCGGCGCGCAGGGCCAGCACAAGGTTCAGCGCGGCTACATGCCAGTTGCCACCTACAGCGCACACTGGATCGCCGATCCCGGTTTCCGCGCGGCGGTCGCCGACTTCCTGCGGCGCGAACAGCGCGCCGTCGACCAGGAGATCGATTTTGTCGCGGAGATGGGCCCCTTCAAGCGCGGCAGCTAAGTTGGGCCCGACGAGCTTGTCTCTGCCACGGCTATGTGCGAGGCCTTGCCTTGAGGGGTCAACAAAGAACTAGGGAGGACCAAAATGAGCGATCCGATCACCCTCTATGGCTTCGACGCTTCGACCTATGTGCGGACTGTGCGTATGCAGTTGATGGAGAAGGGGGCGGACTACGAACTCGTGCCCGTCAATGTCTTGACCGGAGAGACTCGTGAGCCCGAACATTTAGCACGCAATCCCTTCGGCAAGGTACCGGTCCTCAGTCACGGCAACCGGCGGCTCTACGAGACCAGCGCCATCTGCCGCTATCTGAACGATGCCCTGCCGGGCAAGTCGCAGGTGCCGGACAACATCATGAACCGGGCGCGCATGGATATGGCAATGGGCATCTACGACAGCACGGCCTATGGCGCCTTGCTGGGCCTGGCCGCCCAGCACCTCTTTCCCGACTTTGTCGGCGGCAAGAACGAAGAGGTGCGCCAGGACTGTATGGCCAAGAGCCGTCTGGCGCTCGGCGAGATCATGAAAATGCGCGGCCCCGGCCCCTGGATTGCCGGCGACACACTCTCGCTCGCCGACCTCTTCCTAGCGCCGGTCTGCTTCTACGTCGACATGACCGAGGACAAGGGCGAGGCCTTCGACATTCCCGGAATGGGGGATTGGTGGGCCGCAATGCAAGACCTGGAGGCTTACAAGAGCACCGTTCCGAACCTGGAGTAGCAGACAAACCGAGCGCAGCCGTCCGAACGAGACGCGTCCGGACGACTGTGTTTGGCCAGATCGCTGCACTAACGCGGCGCGATCACCATGATCATCTGGCGGCCTTCCAGCTTGGGATAGGCTTCGACCTTGGCCAGCTCTTCGGTGTCTTCGCGCACCCGGTCCAGGATCTTCATGCCCAACTCTTGGTGCGCCATCTCGCGGCCGCGGAAGCGCAGGGTGATCTTCACCTTGTCGCCTTCCTCTAGGAAATTCTTCACCTGGCGCATCTTCACGTCATAGTCGTGCGTGTCGATACCGGGGCGCATCTTGATCTCTTTGACCTCGATGACTTTTTGCTTTTTGCGGGCTTCGTTGGCGCGCTTTTGAGCCTCGTACTTGAACTTGCCGTAGTCGAGGATCTTCACCACCGGTGGATCGGCATTCGGAGAAATCTCGACCAGGTCGAGGCCAGCAATGTAGGCCATATGCAAGGCTTCCGGCGTCGCAACGACGCCCTGGTTCTCTCCATTCTCGTCGATCAGGCGCACCCGTGGAACCCGTATGTCGCCATTGGCCCGTGGCCCATCTTTGGACGGAGCCGCGTCCGGTTGAAATCGTGCTATGTCTAACTCTCCTAATGGTTGCTTGTTTGCGTCGGCATTTCCTCAAAACGAGAAAGTGCGCCCGCCGCACTCAGGCGGGTGGACGCGCTTCTTCCTCTAGTCTAGTGAGCGCGTCGCCAAGCGCAAGTATCTCTTGGTTCTTTCCGCCCAAACGACGCAGCGCGACCTGGCCATTCTCGGCCTCCCTTCGGCCGACGACGGCAATCACCGGCACCTTGGAGAGCGAGAGATCGCGAATCTTGGCATTGATCTTTTCGCTGCGAAGGTCGGCGTTGGCGCGCAAGCCGGCGGCCCGCAGCTTCTCCATCACCTCTAGGGCGTAGCCATCGGCATCGTTGGTGATCGTCGCCACCGTAACCTGGCGCGGCGCCAACCACAGCGGAAAGCGCCCGGCATAGTTCTCGATCAGGATCGCAATGAAACGCTCGAAGGAGCCCAGAATGGCGCGGTGCAGCATCACCGGATGATGCTTTGCTCCGTCCTCGCCGGCATAGGTGGCGCCCAATCGTTCAGGCATCACGAAGTCGACCTGGAAGGTACCGCACTGCCAGTCGCGGCCGATCGCGTCCTTCAGCACGAACTCCAGCTTCGGACCATAGAAGGCGCCCTCGCCGGGGTTCAGCTCGAACTCCAGCCCAGCTTGTCGCGTGGCATCAATCAAGGCCGTCTCGGCCCGATCCCAGGTCTCGTCGCTGCCGACCCGCTTCTCCGGCCGGTCGGAGAACTTGACCCGAACCTCCTGGAAGCCGAAGTCGCGATAGATGTCGAGCAGCAGACTGCAGAAGGCCTCGGTCTCGGACACGATCTGATCGGGCATGCAGAAGATGTGCCCGTCGTCCTGGGTAAAGGCGCGCACCCGCATCAGCCCGTGCAACGCACCGGAAGGCTCGTTGCGATGGCAAGAGCCGAACTCAGCCAGGCGCAGCGGCAGTTCGCGATAGGACTTGATCCCCTGGTGGAACATCAGCACGTGACCGGGACAGTTCATCGGTTTCACCGCAAGCGTGCGATGCTCCGATTCGGCGATGAACATATGTTCCTGGAACTTCTCCCAGTGGCCCGAGGCCTCCCAGAGCACGCGGTCGTAGAGCTGCGGCGACTTCACCTCGTAGTAGTCCGCCGCAATCAGCTTGCGCCTCAGATAGTCCTCGATCGTCCGCCAGACCTGCCAGCCGCGCGGATGCCAGAAGGTTGAGCCAACGGCCTCGTCCTGCTGGTGGAAGAGGTTGAGCTCGCGTCCCAGACGACGGTGGTCCCGCTTGGCTGCCTCTTCGATCTGGTGCAGATAGGCCTTAAGCTGCTTCTCCGTTTCCCAGCAGGTGCCGTAGATGCGTTGCAGCTGCTCGTTCTGGGCGTCGCCGCGCCAATAGGCACCGGAGACCCGCAGCAGCTTGAAGGCAGTGCCGAGCTTGCCCGTAGAGGGAAGATGCGGCCCCAGGCAGAGGTCCAGCCATTCGCCTTGACGGTAGATCGAGATGATCGCGTCGGCCGGTAGGCTCTGAATATGCTGGGCCTTGTACTTTTCACCCAACTCCTCGAAGAAGGCGACGGCCTCATCGCGCGGCCAGACCTCCCGCGTCAGCGGCTCGTCGCGGGCGACGATTTCGCGCATGCGCGCCTCGATCGCTTCCAGATCCTCGCTCGAGAAGGGCTCTTCGCGGGCGAAGTCGTAATAGAAACCGTCTTCCGTTGCCGGGCCAAAGGTCACCTGCGTGCCGGGATAGAGTTCCTGTACGGCTTCAGCCAGCACGTGGGCGGCATCATGGCGCAGAAGCTGCAGGGCGTCGGGGTGGCCACGCGTGACGATCTCCACCTTGGCATCGGCTTCGATCTCATAGGCCAGATCGCGCAAGACGCCGTCGACCTTGACGGCCAGCGCGTCCTTGGCCAGGCGCGGTCCGATGTCGGTAGCCAGCCGGGTTCCCTGGACCGGCGCGTCGTAGCTGCGCGTGGCACCGTCGGGAAGCGTGATAACCGGCATAACAAAGGCTCCTCATCATCAGGGAGCCGCCAGTTAGGCAAGACGGGCCGCCAAGTCAAGGCAGGCCGGCGGAGGGGCAGGGTTGCGGGGTAACAGTGCCCCAAGGATTCGGAAATTACGCTAGCTCTGGGATGCGCACTCTCCTCCTCGGCCCTCATCTCCTTGCCAAAGTAGAATCACGAAGCCTTCGAAATCGCTGTCTTCGCAGAAGCCGTTTGCCAGGAGAAAGTCAACCGTGTCGTACTTGTTGACATGGCCGACACGCTCCCAATCATTGTAGACGGCAACGTGTACATTATAGCGCTCCACCAGCGCCGAAAGCTGATCGTTGGTCAGGGTCGTTAAGATCAATGGCCCGATCCCGACAATGTTCGTCATCGGATAATCGATCCAATAGTTCACTCCTACGTTAGTGTGAGCCATAATCGACCCTGATCCGGAGAGTTCTGCCAGCCGTTGTGTAATCTCGTCCGGATAACCATGTGATCTTCTCCAAAGATTCGAGGCCGGATGGGCGGACTGGCCGACAGCATTCAAAATCAATGTCAAGAGCAGCGCACTCAGCAGACACTTTGCTATGTCCGAGCGCTCTAAACGCTGAACTGCAGATGGTTGGCCTTTAGGTTCGACCTGTCCGGACGCAGGCAAGGTAGCCTTTGAGAGCCGATCTGGTTTTCTGAGGAGAGCACGCTCTGCGCCATCCAATATCTCAACCATGGAGAATGCTTGAAAGAACGTGAGCAAACCGCCGACCCCCAACGCAGCGCCAAGACCAAATGGGAAAATCCAATAGCGCAGTTGGCCGGCCTCTCCGAGTTGTAGCGTGAAGAAGGACATAAATCCAAAAAGGCTAAACACGAAAATGACGGTCAGGCGAATGAACATTACGGTGGGTCTGCGTCGCCGCCGCGCCACCCAAGCACCGAGAAGCCCGAGGGTTGCAATCAGCAATACGACCCAGCCATATCTCATGGCTGCGAGCGTCAACAGCCAGCCATCCCAAAGTTGGTTGGCGAGTCCCTTCTCTAAGACCAGATCGAACCACGAGTGCGCCAGTTCGAGGTCCGGTTTCAGGAAGTAAAGATCGTGTTCTCCGTCCAGAGAATCGGATCGCAAGCGCCCAATCAGCCCCAATCGCGCCTGTTCCGGAAGCAAGAGGCCGAGATCCTTCATATTCCAATACAGCACTGGCGCTATGAAGACCGCATAGCTAGCAGCGTAAGCAGCTGTCCGGCTTAGGATTGTGATGGTTCTCCTTGCTTTCTGTTCCAATGCCGTTATGACGACAATGCTCAACAGGAAGGCGACAAACAGCACGAGACTGAGATTCTTGATCGAAAATGCCAGAGCCACGAAGAATCCCAATGCGAGGCAGGTGGTGAACTTGGGACCGCGTAGGACCAAAAGCGTTGCGGCCAAGAACCCACAAAGCGAAGCCGGCATGTCGTCAAGATAATCGGCTGCAAGAAGTCTGGGCATCCAGCTGTTCACCACCATAACCGTAAAGACCAGCACGAAGAAAACCCGAAACCCCAAGCGCTGAGACTCGTGTTCAGGGTGTGCATAAGCTCGCTTTGCTAATAAACTGACAAGTAAAAAGTTCGTAAGAACGATTCCAACAAACAACAGCTTAGTCAATAAGATGGCTGTTTCTCCTGCCAAGCGACGCAACTCTGTTAAAATCACTAAGTAGGTGCTGCGATGCCAATCCTCTGGACGCACCGCGTCGGTGTCGTAAAAATACCAATGAAGATATGATGTTACCAAGAGAGGCGATCCTGGTTCGAGCGCGCTTCGAGCGACCAATCCATGATTGTATTGATTATCAGTAAAAGGATTGATTGCAGGAAACATAAATACGGCGAGAATTATTGCATAGATGAATGCGGAAAGAAGGAGCGCCTTGAAGGCGACGGACCAATCAATACTCTGAAGCACGCGCGAGACGAGGCTGGAGTTCTGACGCACTGAGCGCAATTGGGAAACCAAGGTCGGACTCTCTCAAAGTTCGGTAGGCGGGTAGGCGCGAGTGCACATTGGGCGGAACGAAGCCAGGGTGCAGTTACCTGAGACCTTCAACGGCGGCACGTGGTCGGTGTTGGCGCACATTCTCTGGTACTGCATGTCCTCCGATCATCGTTCACCGCACACCCGCTCTCGCTGCCCACATCAAAAACAACCTGCGATCTAGTTGCCACGCCACATCTGACGGTGCAAGCAATTGGTGTCAATCCAAGACTGGCTCGATCGACCTTCTCAAGCGCGCACCCAATCGTTCTGAAACGTGCTGGGTCTTGCGGTCGGACAGATAACCGTTGCGGGAATGTGACAGCAGCGTTGAAGGGAACGGCGAAGGTTGACCCAGCGTTCAGACGCGGTGTAGGTGGTTGTGGCGTCATGAGGGGCTGAAAACTCAGCCCCTCTTTCACTGCTAATTTTTAGCGAAGAGGCTCTTGCGGGAGCAATTGTGGCGAATGCGGAGTCGATCAGAAGAGCTAATGCGCGAGAGTGGATCGCCGCGCCTGTCCGTTGTGGTGCCCTGTTTCAACGAGGAAGAGGTTCTACGCGAGACGCATAAGCGCCTTCGTGCTACCTTGACTGAGATGAAGCTCGAAAGCGAAGTCATCTACGTCGATGATGGCAGCGCCGACAACACACTTGATATCCTGATGGAACTGCAAAGCGATGATCCGAGCATGCGGGTGGTCGTTCTTTCGCGGAATTTCGGCCATCAAGTTGCCGTTACGGCGGGATTGGAGCATTGCACGGGTGATGTGATCGGCATCATCGACGCAGACCTGCAGGATCCGCCAGAAGTCTTTGCCGAGATGCTGGCGGAGTGGCGCAAAGGGGCTGATGTGGTCTATGCCGTCCGCGCCGAACGTGCTGGAGAGACCGCCTTCAAGACCTGGTCGGCCAAGCGCTTCTACCGTTTCATCAATGCTATCTCAGATGTCGACATCCCGCTGGATACCGGTGATTTTCGCCTGATGGACCGCTGTGCCGTCGACGCGCTGCTGGCAATGCCCGAGCGCGATCGCTTCATTCGCGGTATGGTCGCTTGGGTCGGATTCAAGCAGGTGCCGCTGCCTTACAAGCGCGCCGCTCGCTTTGCCGGTGAGACCAAGTATCCGCTGAAACGAATGCTGCGCTTCGCCACCGACGGGCTGCTCTCCTTCTCGCTGGTCCCAATGCGTTTTGCCATCCTGGTAGGATCGGCGGTCGCTGGATTATCCCTGCTGGGTATCATTTATGCACTCTTCATGCGGTTTTTCACCAGCGATTGGGTGACTGGCTGGACCCTGCTCTTCATCGCCGTGCTCTTCATGGGTGGATTGCAGTTGGTCTTCTTGGGCTTGATTGGCGAATACGTCGGCCGGGTTTATGGCGAAGCCAAGCGACGGCCGCTCTATTTTGTCAAGCGGCGGGCCGGATTCGAAGGATCCAGCAAGGACGCTGCCGATAGCACAGCCAATCATGCCTAAGGGCCTTGGTTATTGGCTCCGCTTGGCAGCCCTCTTCTGTGTCGCCGGCTTCTTTCTCTGGCTCTTGCTGGCCGATCGGGACCTTTCGGCGGTCGGGGAGCATCTGGCGGTCATCCCTCTGGTATCGCTGCTTGTTGCCCTTGCCTGCCTGACACTTGGTTATAGCTTCCGTATTCTGCGCTGGTGGCTGCTGCTACGCGCTCTAGATCCGCAGCTGCCCTTGTCGCGACCGGTCTGGCCCTTTCTGGTGTCCATCGCGCTGAACAACGTTCTGCCTTTCCGTGCGGGAGATGCAGTTCGTGTGTTCGGCTTCAGGCGTCAGCTCGCAGCACCAGCGTCGCGGATCTTCGGAACCGTCGTGGTCGAGCGTCTGGCCGATCTGATCTTCCTGGCCGGCGTCACCGCTCTCGGGCTCTGGCTCCTCGGCAAGACCGAAGGCTTCGCGCACTGGGCCTTGGCGGTCGTTGCGATCCTGGTACTTGGCCTGCTGGGCCTGGTTGTCACCGTCATGGCCACGCCCTGGCTCATCGGCTTGTTCCAGGCAAAGGCCGAGAGCGAGGGCTTGCTCGGCAAGGTCTCGGCACAGGCCGTCACCTTCTTGGAATCGCTTCGTGTCTTGCGCGACTGGCGGCTGGCGTCTCTGCTGGTCGTCACGACTGCGGCGTCGTGGCTCTTCGAGGGCGGCGTCTTTGTCGCTGTCGCCTCGGGAATCGGAATTGTCGCCGATGCCTATGCGCCCTGGTTCTCACTAGGGGCAGGCACTCTGGGGACATTGATACCCAGTACACCGGGTCATGTCGGCACCTTTGACTTCTTGGCCGCCAGCGCGCTGCGCGCCTTTGCCGTACCTTCGGAACAGGCAATCGCCTTCGCACTTGCGGTTCATGCAGTGCTGTGGCTGCCTTTGACCCTGCTGGGACTTGGCTACTTCTTGGTGACGGGAGGTCGGCTTGCGCTGTCGCGCGATGCGCGCCGCGACCTTGAGGAGAGGGGATAATGGACAAGCGTTCGGTCGTGGTCGTTGGCGGCGGCTTCTGCGGTCTCAGTGCCGCTTACGACTTGGCCAGACAAGGGGTCAAGGTCACCCTCTTGGAGGCGGATCAGGAGGTCGGTGGACTGGCCGGCTGTTTCGATGCCGGCGGTACGCGGCTGGAAAAGTTCTATCACCACTGGTTCACCAACGACCTGGAAGTCGTGGCCCTGATCAAAGAACTGGATCAGGAGGAACGCGTGGTCTATCGCCCCTCCAACACCGGCATGTACTTCGCCAACTCGATCTACCGGCTGTCTTCGCCGATGGATCTCTTGCGCTTTGCGCCTTTGCCTTTTTTCGACCGCATTCGCCTCGGCCTCTTGGCCTTGAAGGCGCGACGGGTCAGCGACTGGCGTGCTCTGGAATCGGTGACGGCCGCCGATTGGCTACGCTCCCTGGGCGGGGAAAAGGTCTTCGAGGTGGTCTGGGATCCCCTGTTGCGCGGCAAGTTCGGGGCGGTCGCCGACGAGATCTCGGCGGTCTGGATGTGGAACAAGCTGAAGCTGCGCGGCTCCAGCCGCTCTTCCGACGGCAGCGAGCGCCTGGCCTACTACCGCGGCGGCTTTGCCGCCTTGGCAGAAAGCGTGGCGGCTAAGCTCATCGAACTGGGTGGCGAGGTTCATACCGGGAGCGAAGTCACGGGGCTGGTGACCGAGGGTGACCGGGTTGTCGGTGTGACCAGCGGAGAGCGCCGCTTTGTCGGTGATGCCGTTCTGATGACACCGGCCCTGCCCATCGTCGCCGACATCCTCGAGCCCTTGGCGAGCCCTGACTACCTGGCCCAGCTGCGCCGCATCCGCTACCTCGCCAACCTCTGCATCGTGCTGGAACTCGACCGCAGCCTCTCCGACACCTATTGGCTGAACGTCAACGACCCCAGCTTCCCCTTCGTCGGCATCATCGAGCACACCAACTTCGAGCCCCCCGACACCTACGCCGGCCGCCACATCGTCTATCTCTCGCGTTATCTGCCCGAGAGCGAAGCGCTCTACAGCATGAGCGACGAGGAGGTCGGGGTCTTCGCCCTGACCAACCTGCGGCGCATGTTCCCGCACTTTTCCGACGACTGGGTCTTGAAGCTTCACGTTTGGCGGGCCCGCTATGCCCAGCCGGTGGTCGAGCGCTCCTATTCCAGCCTCATTCCGGCGGTGACCACGCCGATCCAAGGGCTCTTCCTGGCCAGCATGGCACAGGTCTATCCGGAGGATCGCGGCACCAACTATGCGGTGCGCCAAGGTCGTCAGGCAGCACAAGAGATCCTAACCCAGCTTGCTGCGTGAGCAGCGGCGTCCTGGGCAGCGGTTAGGATGTCGCTACAGCCCTCCATCGGTGGGATCGCTGCACTCGTCGCCCTTCTGCTGCTCTGCCTGGTTACTGCGCTGACGGTAGTTCCCGCCGTCGAAGCCTTTGCTATCTCGCGCTTGGGGTTCGAGGCCGCGCCAGGACCGCGCGAGCTTGCCTTCACCTTGCGCCTGGCAATCGCTTCCGTGACACCTTTTGCGCTGCTTATGCTAGTCGAAGGCCCGAACCCGACGGGGCAAAAGCAGCAAGGCTCTTGGCCGGCCAAGGGCGTGGCGCTAACCGTCAGCCTGGCTTTCCTCGTAGCTTTGGCGGCCACTCTGGGTCCGCTGTTCTCTCGCAGCTTCGCGTCGATATTGGCGCTCTCGACCCTGGTCTCCGCCGCCCTCATTGCGTTCAGGGCCAACCTGGTACTGCCAGCGGGTGCGACACGAGACCAAGCGGGAACAACTACATGGAGCAGAGGTGAAGTCCTCTGCTTCCTGCTAATCGTTGCAGCGACCTTGCTGCTCCGCGGCCTTACCTTCGAAGAGGCCTTCGGGCGCGATCTCATGGTCTATCTCACTGTGGGTGACCGCTGGCTCGATGGCGCGGCTCTCTACGCCGAGGTCTGGGATCACAAGCCGCCGGCCGGACTGATCGTCGTTACCACTTTTGTGTGGCTCTTTGGTCCGACACCACTTGCGATCTATCTGCTCGGGGTCGTCAGTTTTGCCGTTGCGCTGCTAGGCGTTCTGGTTGCGGCTCGTCGTATCGGCGGCAGCCGCGCATTCTATCCAGCCGGCCTGCTCTGGTTCGCCTTCGGCAATGACCCTTTGCTGGGCGCAAATCAGCCCAACATAGAGGCCTTGATCACGCCCTGCGTGGTCTGGTCATTCGCCTTGCTGGTGGGCACTGGCGACAAGGCCGCATCAACTTGGTCCCTGGTCGGATCGCGCCGTGCCTGGATCATCGCAGCACTTTTTTTCCTGGCAACAGCCTTCAAGCAAGTCATGATCTTCCTGCCTGCCGCTGTGGCCATCGCCCTGCTGCTGCCCGCTCTGGTGCGTCGCGATGCGACTTGGCGCCCAGCCTTGGGTGACTGCCTGCGATTTGCCCTGGTCGGACTGCTTGGCTGGCTGGCGACCTTTGCCGCCTTCTGGCTGCTCGGGACCTTCGATGCCTTCTATCAGGCAGTCTTCGCCTACAACCAAGCCTATGCCGGCAACCTGCTCGACAACATCGCCAAGGGCTTCTTGATCGTCCATCGTAGCCCCGAGGCCTATCCCTACGCCGTTGCCGCGATCCTCATCGGACTTCTCGGCCTCCTGCGCTGCGCCCGGGCGGAACATCGCCTGTTTGCCGCCTTCCTGATCGGTCTGGGTCTGGCAATCTTCGCACCGGGCCGTTTCTACGGGCACTACTATCAGCTCCTCACACCGGTTCTGGCCGTGATTGCCGCGAGTCTTTGCACCCGCGTCTCCGGGCGGCCTCTCCTGCTGGCCCTTGTCGCCGCGCTTTTCGTCTTCAGTGCCTTCACCCGCTACCAGCCGGACCGTTTGCCCTTCTTGCTGGATGCCGGCCATGGTTTGGAATCCCTGGAATCGAAGCGCCTGGGTCAAGTCTTGGCTGCACGCCTGCCAGCCGACGCCGTGCTCTATCACTGGGGGGCGGAACCCGGCCTCTACTTCTGGAGTGGGCGCGCCTCCCCAGTGGGCTTCGTCTACAACTACCCCCTGCTGCAAGCCGAGGAGGGGATGGCCTCCGAGGAATTCATAGGGGAGCTCCAACGGCTGCAGCCCGATCTCATCGTCGCCAAGCATACGGATATGGCAAGGGCGATGCACCCTGTGTCGGCTTGGATTGCGCGCCACTACGAGCCCATCGTCGCCTACGGCACCTCGCCCGTCTTTGACATTCTGGCGCGCAAGGACAGATAGGCTGGTCAGACGCTCTTGCAGCCCTAGCTCTAGCCATCATGGGCACCCGTAATCTCGTTCTCATCCTGGGCGATCAGCTTTCCGACACCCTCTCCTCGCTGCAACACGCCGATCCAAAGTGCGACCGGCTGCTCATGGCCGAGGTAGCAGAAGAGGCAAACTACGTACCTCACCACAGGAAGAAACTGGCCTTCGTCTTCGCGGCCATGCGCCATGCCGCGAGGGCGTGGACCAAGGCAGGCTGGCAACTCGACTACACCCGCTTGGACGACGCGGAAAACAGCGGAAGCCTCTATGGCGAGGTGAAGCGCGCGGTCCAACGGCACCAACCCAAAGCACTTCGCGTGACGGCACCCGGTGAGTATCGCCTGAAACAAGAAATCTCCGGCTGGACCAGGCGTTTGGACCTTGAGGTCGAAGTCTTGGAGGACAGCCGCTTTCTCTGTTCGACGGCGGCGTTCGACCACTGGGCCGAGGGGCGCAAACAGCTGCGCATGGAGTACTTCTATCGAGAGATGCGACGTAAGACCGGCCTTCTGATGGAGGGCGGCCGGCCGATTGGCGGGCGCTGGAACTTCGATGCCCAGAACCGCAAGCCGGCAAAGGAGGATCTCTTCATGCCGCAGCCACGACGCGTGCAACCTGACGCGGTGACGTCTGAGGTGCTGAACATGGTCGAGAGCCGCTTCCAGGATCGCTTTGGGTCGCTGCGGCCCTTCTGGTTTGCCGTGACACGAGAGCAAGCACTTGTGGCGCTGGATTGCTTTGTCCAGGAGGCACTGCCGCGCTTTGGCGACTATCAGGATGCCATGCTCCAGGGGCAGCCCTTCCTCTATCACGCGGTCCTCTCCCACTATCTCAATGCCGGCCTGCTCGACTCTCTGGAGATTTGCCGCCGGGTCGAGGCCGCCTACCTCGACGGCCATGCACCTGTGAATGCCGCCGAGGGCTTCATTAGACAGATCATCGGTTGGCGCGAGTACGTACGCGGGATCTACTGGCGCTTCATGCCGGATTACCTTGAGCGCAACGCCCTGAATGCAACGCGCGACCTCCCCGCTTTCTACTGGACGGCAGAGACTGAGATGGCCTGTCTCAAGGCGGCGATCGGCCAGACCCGTGACGAGGCCTATGCTCACCACATCCAGCGCCTGATGATCACCGGCAACTTCGCCATGCTGGCCGGCGTCGATCCCAGACGAGTGCATGAATGGTATCTCGCGGTCTATGCCGATGCCTATGAGTGGGTTGAGCTACCCAACACGCTCGGCATGAGCCAGTTCGCCGATGGCGGCCTGCTGGGTTCGAAACCCTATGCCGCCAGCGGCAACTACATCAACAGAATGTCGGACTACTGCAGCGGTTGCCGCTATGACGTGAAGCGAAAATCTGGGGAAGGGGCCTGTCCCTTCAATCCCCTCTACTGGGATTTCCTTCTCCGCAACGAGGCACAGCTGCGCGGCAATCCTCGTCTGGCGCAAGTCTATCGTACTTGGGACCGGATGAAACCGGATACTCAAGCTGCCTATCGGGAGAGCGCTGACAAAATTCTAGCGTCCTTGTAGGAGCTTAACACAATTCCCTCTCGTATCGGTAGATTCTTCTGGTTCTTCTTCTCAGAAGCGATCATATTCGTTGTTAACTGATACCAACAATCAACCTTGATGACCGATGGATCTGGTCAGCAGCAGCTCTCCCCCTTCCCGGCCACCCAATAGCATACTGGCTTGGGTGGCCCTCGACATTCTGTGGGGTGGAAGAGAGGACTGGTTCGAAGCGGTTAGTTGTAGGCACCGCACAGCGGTATGATCCTATAGTTGCGCAGCGAGGACAGCACGATGGCCATCTTCTACGGAGACAACAACAACAACACCTTTAGCGGCACGAACGGCACCGATCGCATGATCGGGTCCGGCGGCGACGATCGCCTCTACGGTGGGTTGGGAAATGACTCCTATTTGCGCGGGAAAGAGGGCGACGATCTTGTCTTTGGCGGCAGCGGCAGCGATTCCCTTCTGCAGGGCGGGGTCGGTGAGGATACCCTCTTCGGGGGGTCGGGCATCGACGTAGGATTCACCGCTGGCGACGGGATCGATTGGGTCTACGGCGGTGATGGCAATGACCGCACGCTGCGCGGCAATACCGGTAACGACTACCTCTTCGGGGGCAGTGGCAACGACATCGGGCTGGTCGGCAAGGATGGCGAGGACACCGTTTATGGCGGCAGCGGGCTGGACCAGGTCTTTGGTGGTACCGGCAATGACACCTTCTTCGTCAATCTGGGTGAGATGGTCACCGGCGAACAGATCTACGGCGGGGCCGGGACCGACACCCTCTTCATCTATGGCGGCACGGCAACGGCGGCCGCCATGTACCTGAAGTCCGTAGAGGTTATTCTACCCAACGGCGATACCCTGCCCTCCTCCGGCAACGACTACATCGTCGGCAACGATAGCGACAATGTCTTGAACGCAGAGAGCGGCGACGATCAGGTGTTCGGGCGTGACGGCGACGATCTGCTGCGCGGAGAGGAGGGTGATGACCGGCTCTATGGCGAGACCGGGCGGGACATGCTCTTCGGGGCCGAGGGCGAGGATACGATCTTCGGTGGGGCTGGCGACGACGCCACCCTGCGCGGTCTCGGCGATGCCGATGTCATTTACGGCGGTGATGGCAACGACACCTACCTGCAGGGCGGGCGCAAGGTCGACAAGATCTGGGGTGGCAGTGGCGACGACATCAGCCTGATCGGCAACGACGGCAAGGACACCTTCTATGGCGGCAGCGGGGTCGACCAGATCTTCGGAGGTTCAGGCAACGACACGGCCTTCGTCGATATGGGCGAGCTTGCCAGCGGTGAGGAATTCAACGGCGGCCTTGGCAATGACACGCTCTTCATCGCCGGCGGCAGTTCTGCAGCTGCCTTCATGATCCTCTCCTCTGTCGAGGTAATCCTGCCCTTCGGGGCTGGGCCGGCGACTTCGGGTGCCGACTACATGGTCGGATCGGATGGCGACGACAACATCGACGGGCTCTCCGGTGACGACACCATCCTGGGGCTCAGCGGCAACGACACGCTTAAGGGTTCACAAGGCGACGACACGCTCTACGGCGGTGAGGGTGACGATGTTTCCCTGCGCGGGGAATCCGGCGACGACCGGGTCTTCGGCGGCTCGGGCGCGGACTCGCTGCAGCAGGGCGGCGAGGGTTCGGACAAGCTCTATGGCGGCTCGGGCGACGACGTCGGCTTCACCGCCGGCGACGGCATCGACTGGGTCTACGGCGGCGATGGCGACGACCGCACCCTGCGCGGCAACAGCGGTAACGACTTCCTCTTCGGCGGCAGTGGCGACGACATCGGCCTGGTCGGCAAGGACGGCGAGGACAAGGTCTATGGCGGCAGCGGGCTGGACCAGGTCTTCGGCGGCACCGGCGACGATACCTTCTACGTGAACCTGGGCGAGATGGTGACGGGTGAGCAGATCTACGGCGGGGCCGGGAGCGACACGCTCTTCATCTACGGCGGCACCGCGGTTGCCAACAACATGTACCTGAAGTCGGTCGAGGTGATCGCCCGGCTGCAGAGCACGGTTGCGACCTCGGGCAGCGACTATCTCTTGGGCAACGATGCCGACAATCGCATCGACGCGCTGAGTGGCGACGATCAGATCAACGGTCTTTCGGGCGACGATACCCTGCTGGGCAACGATGGCGCCGACAGCCTCTATGGCGCCAGCGGGCTGGAGCGCATCTTCGGTGGCAGCGGCTCGGACACCCTGTACGGCGGCGAGGACGCGGATCGCCTGGTCGGCGGCTCGGGCGCGGACACCGCGGCCGGCGGTGCCGGCGACGATACTTTCATCGTCGATACGGTGGGCGATGTGGTGCAGGAGACCGCCTCGGGCGGGGTCGATACGGTCTTGTCGAATGCCGACGAATTCACACTTGGCAGCGGCTCGGAGGGCTTCATCGAGCGGGTCGAGGCGCGCACCGGGGCCGGGACGGCCAGGATCGACGGCAACGACAACGACAACACGCTTGTCGGCAACCTCTTCTCCGACGCCTTGCTGGGCCGCGACGGCGACGACATCCTGGACGGCGGCAGCGGCTCGGACATCATGACGGGTGGCAGCGGCGACGACACCTTCTTGGTCGACACGACGACAGATCAGGTGCGCGACGGCTCGGGTCAGGGCCTGGACCTGGTGCTGGCCACCTCGGACTTCACCCTGCCCGGCGGCTCTGCCTTCGCCAACATCGAGAACCTGCGTCTGGAGGCGGATTCGGGCGCGCTGGAGGGCGGCGGCAACGCCCTGGACAACACCATCGAGGGCAATACGGGCGACAACCTGCTGGACGGCCTCTCGGGTATCGACTTCCTGCTGGGCGATCGCGGTGACGACCAGCTCGACGGTGGCTCGGGCGCCGACACCCTGCGCGGCGAGGCCGGCGTCGATACCCTGCAGGTCGGACTGGACGACATCGCCTTCGGCGGTGCCGGCGACGACAGCTTCGTGATCGGCTCTACGGCGCTGAACTCGGGCGACCAGATCATCCGCGACTTCGACGGCGTCTTCCTGAACTCCGGCGCCGACAACGACCTGCTGGTCTTCGCCACCGGGCTCGAGACCGGGGTCTTCACCTACATCGGCGACGGGGCCTTCTCCGGCGGCGGCAACTCGGAGGCGCGCTTTGCCGGCGGCAACCGCCTGCGCATCGACCAGGACGGCGACGGCAGCTCCGACGTCCTAATCCGTATGAACGGACTCTCCCAGGCAGGTCAACTCACCGCGCCGGACTTCTTGTGGCTCTGAGCCTGTGAGGATTAGGCAGCCTGAGGTTTCGTGAAGGCCGTGAGTCCTGGAACTGGCGGGCCGTAAATGAGCAAGTGTAGACCGCCAGGAGCCTGCGCTGGCCGCCGGCCCTTGTCGGCATCAATGGATCGCGCGTCATCACGCAACTGTCGGCAAATGAGCTCTATGTCGGCAGTGCCAACAGCGCAGCGATCGGCGTACAGTCCGGCTTAACCCCAGCCATAATTGCTGAACTGGGGGGCTTGGCCGAGGTGGCTGTCCGCATGACGCTAGACGACGGTGACACGGCGCCCGGCGACTTCGATATCACCTTTGCCCTGCACGGAATCGCCATGCAGAGCATGAGCGATCTTGAGACGGAAGAGACCAGCAGCGACGGGACGACGGCGCTCGATAGTTTCCACCGCTTTCCGAACAATGCCCTGGCGACGGGGTGGTTCTACTCCAATGACGCGGATTTCCTGGGGAATTTCTTCGAAAACCCTTTCGAGTGGAGCGGTGGAGTACCGCTATAACGGCGAGAACAACTTCTCCGGCGGCGGCAATTCGGAAGCCTGCTTTGCCGGCGGCAAACGGGTCCGAATCGATCACGACGGCGATGGGACATCCGATGTTCTGCTGCGCATGAACGGCCTCTCCGAGGCAGGTCAGCTGACTGCCGCCGACTTCCTGTGGCTGTGACAAGCGTCGTCGACCGTTGAGCTGTACGGTCTCAGTTGAGCCACCGGATGGCTTTACCGTGCGGATCGACACGGGCGATGGCCACCCCGTCCTGCAGTGTGACGAAGAGCAGACCCTTCGCCTGCGGCGCGAAGCCCTCGACCGCAAGTACGCTCTCCGCCTCGTTGCTGATCCAGACTGCGTCCATCGCTTGCACCTGCTGTCGAAAGCCTTCGCGGCCTTCTCGGGACAGATAGGCCAAGACTGCGGAGTGATAGATCACCAATGTCGCCTCGCGCGGCGCCTCGGCGGCCAGGGCCGCCAGGTCTCTATTCAGATCGCCCGCGATCACCCGCGGCGGATCTTCCCTCGCAATGCCGACGGCCTGGCGCAGACGCTCAGCGCGTGCCTGCTGTTCGGGCCAAATCAGTGTTTCCAACCACGCTCTGTTCTCAGGACGGCTGAGATCGAGGGGGTTGAGGTCCAACCCGGCGCGCCACACGACCTGAGGCAGGCGCGTGGGTAGCGGTGTTCCGGATGACGCATCACAGGGGAACACTGGTGTATCGGTGCTGGCGCTCGTTGGTAGCAATCGATGCTGGCGCGATTCGATGCGATAGTCATAGCCATAGCGATCGGGCAGTAAGCAAAGGCCAGCCGAGGCTCCGACCTCTAAAAGAGCCAGGGGTTGTGGCAAATTCGCTAGGAGTGGCAGCAAGGTGGCGCAACGGCCGGGTTCGTTGGTCTGGGTACTGCGGGTCAGCATGACGCCAGCAAGATCCGACCAAGCATTGCGGGCCGGTGCCAGGAAGGCTTCGATATCCTCGGCCAGACCGAAGCGGTGACGCAGGCTGGCGAAGAGCAGATTGGGTTGCTGCTTGCCTTCGGGCAGGCGCGCCAAGTTGGCAAGGATTGCCGCATCGTCAGCCACAGCGATAGCGGCCGCTTCATAGAAGGGCGAATGGCCGGCGGCCTCCTTGGCGGCAAAGCGCCGGTAGCGTTCGGCGATGGCTTCCAAGGACATGGCCTAGACTTCGTGCTTCTCGACTGTCCTGAAACCACCGCGGATGAAGACGGCGACGGTGCAGCCCGCCTTGGAGTGCGAATAGTGGCGCGAGCCGGCGGATAGCGAGACGCAATCGCCGCTGCGATAGACCCGTCCATCGCAGTCTTCGAACTCACCTTCCAGCACCACGAACTCCTCCATGCCCAGGTGCTCGTGCGGGCTTGAGGAGCCGCCTGGCTCAAAACGAACCAGGAAGAAGCCGCTTTGTTCCTCCTCCGACCAGGAAATGTTGTGCCAAAGAAGATCGCTCTGTTCCCGCCCCTTGATCTCGTAGGGCTGGTAATCTGCGGTCAACGCATTCACCACGCGGCGTTTCTCGTCCAGTTTGCCTACCACACGCGTCTCCCATTCTGCATTGGCTGGCGCCCGGCCTTCAGCCTAGAGTACCGGTCTCAGCTCCGCCAGGAAGGAACCGGCATCCATGTTTACCCTGCCAGCCGAGGGCTACCGCTTTCCAGACAGCCTCATGCATCCGCCGCTGATGGCGATCGGCGATTCCATGTACAACGGCATGCGCTCGGCGACGATCAATCGCGAGTTTGCCGCCAAGTCGGTGCCAGCACTGGTGTCCCGCGCCATCGCGCCCGAGTACGACCACCGCGCGCCCGGCTATCCCGAAGTGCTGCTGCTGGACCTGGAACAGACCCTGCGCGATGTCGACCTGGGCGATCTGATGACGCGCATGAAGCGCCGGCTGCAGAATGCCATGGCCAATGCCAAGCGCTGGGCCGACAATGTGCATGTGGTGCCTGGCGAGCATGCCGCCTGGGACAACCTCTCGCTTTCCGGTGCTGTTCTGGAAGACCTGACGGATCATTCCTTCGATTTCTGGGAGGGACGTCTGGCGGAGATCCGGCCGCTGTTGGATCGGATCGATTCGCTGGAGTCCTTCGGCGCCACTGGGATCGACATCATGGATCTGCACATGGCGCTGAACGCCCGTTTCCTGCAGAACCCCAATCGCCGGCCGGAGTTGAACGCGCTGACTCCGCTGGACCTGGTCAATGCGCGCCAACCCAAACGCCTGCTGATCAATATCGGCTCCAACCACGGCATCATCGACATCACCCTGGCCGGATCGGAAGCCGAGGGGGCCAGGGCTCCCGACACCGGCCTTCGCTCGCTGGCGGCTTGGGCCCATGCCATGGGGGGCTTTGCCGAGCGACTGGTCGAGCTGCCGGCCTCGGTCGAGCAGATCGTGGTCAACACCGTCGTGCTGCCCTCCAGCGTGCCGAACATGATGTATCCCTATAACCTGCGTGAGATCTATCCGGGCGATCTGGAGCAGCAAAAGGGCTACTATCCGGTCTACGACAATCGGCTGGGCGGGGCGGACGACTACATCCAGTACTCCGCTGCAGAAATGCGCGAGATCGATGCAGGTGTTACCGCCTGCAACAGCCTGATGATGGAGCGGATGACGGCTGTCTTCGCCGCCCGCGGCGACCAGCGGCTGCGCTTCTTCCGTCTGGACCAGAAGCTGAAGGCCTATGATGCCAAGCACGACGACAAGAAAGCAGTGCGCAGTTCGACGCCGGGGACGCGGCTGGAGTATCCCAACCACCGTTACGGCAACGAGGCCATCGATTTCGACAATTTCTTCTTCTTCGATTCCTTCCGCCGCGGTGGAATCGCCAGCCTGGATAACCACCACCCCAGCGGTCTGGGCTATGCCGTTCTGGCCCGCGAGCTCCTGAAGACCCTCAAGACCGAGGACCCCTCGATCAATCTGAACAACCTGATGATATCGGAGCTGGGCGATCGGCTGTTCAGTGACCCACCCGGTGAGTACGCCACGGTGATGCGACTCTGGTACCGCTTCCGCCGCCGTCGCGCCGGCCTCAGTAACGAGCCCGACCTGGCCGAAGCACGTGGCGAGGAACTGCCGCCGCGCCGCACGCCACCAAGAATGGACAGCGAAGAAGCAGCGGTTGCCGGCTACATGGACGTAATCGATAAGATCCTGCGCAAGGGGCGCTGACGCACTGGCCTTAGAGTCCGGCCCGAAACTGCTTGTGTCCTGCATCGCTGCCGGAGCCACGCGTGTTAGGAAGGGTGGCGCCGGCGATGCCTTGCGCATCGTCAAGCCGGCGTGACGCGGCAAGCGTGGCTCCGGCAGCGACCCGAAGGGCCGTCTTATCAAGGCCTTGATAAGACGGTGCAGGGCATAAGCAGTTTCGGGCCGGACTCTTAGAGCCCCATCAGGTAATGCACTTCGAAGCCGATCGAGAGTGCGGCTAGAGCGAATGCCAGAACGATCCCAAGCTTGGACGACCAGTTGCGGTCCAGCGGCCAAAGCTGTTGTCGACGATAGTCCTCGGCCGCCTCCGGGCCCTCTGAGGCCAGTTCCCGCCAACAGTCGGGAAGACGGGCCTGGCGCGCCAGGATGGTCGCCACCATCGGCCCAATCAAACAGGCCGGTACGGCAAAGGCCAACAAGGCTTGGCCCGGCAAATAGTCCTCGGGATTGGTGGCGGCGCGGGAGAGGAAGACGGCCAGCATCGCCGGGCTGGCCGACCAATAGAAGTTGTTCAGCGCGAAGTTCCAATGCTCCAGCCCGAACTCGTTCAGGGGAGAGCGCGCATTGAGCCGTAGGCTTAGCCCCTCATCCTTGGCGACCTGCAAGCGTTCGAACCGAGTAAAGAGCCATGTGTGCAGCAGCAACTGCATCACAGCGAGTGCCGCCAGAAAGACCAGCAGGAACTGCTGGGCCATTAGAAACAGGTTGAGGAACAGCTGAGGCAGCGGCTGGGGAATGTGCTCCGTCGCTTGACTGCCACCCGCCGCCGCGCGGCGGTTCAGGCAGAGAATGGCGCTCTCCTCCTCGGCCTCCAGCAGCCACTTGACCGAGGGGCTTTGGTAGTCGCAGGCGATACGCAACTGCGCGTGCCGCGGGCTGTCGCCGAAAAAGACGCCGAAGTTTGGCTGCCAGTCAGCGCCGTTGACGAAGGCGGCGACAACCAGGGCGGCAAAGACAGCGATACGGCGATGCCTGGACAGGCTTTCGCGCAAGCGATCCAGGCTTGCTTGACAGGGACTGCCGTTCTTGGCGCGCAGGACGCCGGTGTCTTTGAGTTCCAGCCAAGCACGCAGCAGCGGGACCCACGTGAACCAGAGGCCGGGCGCGACGGCTAGAAAGAAGACGGGAAAGGGCCACCAGTTGCCCTGCTGAAAGTAGGTCTCATAGTCCGATGGCGCGGCCACGGGTGGCTGATCGAACCCGAAGATCAGGACGAAACCCCAGAACAACAAAGACAGCAGGCTTGCACCCAGGGCAAGCGTCACGGCTGGATCCTTGTTGTGCACGTTTGCTGCCATGCTGGCGGTTCTCCTCGGCGTCTGCCCGTTCCAGACTAAAGCACACGGCCTGCAGAGCGCGAGCCCTTGCCATGCCGCTTTCGCGGTGGCGCTGGGCGGCTCGAGTCTGGTCAAACCCTGCGGACGGCGGCAGCCGGTCCGGTCGGGACTGCGCCTTCAGAAACCAGTTTGGGTGTTCGTGAAGATGGAATACAGCGGATATTGGCTCGGAATGGCGGGAACGATCGCCTTTGCCATCACGGCGGTGCTGGCCGTGGCGCCGAAACGTATCGATCTCTTCGGTGTCGTGGTGCTAGGCCTGATCACGGCGGTCGGCGGCGGCACGCTGCGCGACCTCATTCTCGACCTACCGATCTTCTGGATAGAGGATCAATCCTATCTCTGGGTGGCGATCGGCGCCAGCGTCGCGGCTTTCGCAGCCCAAGGCTTCTTCAACAAGCGCAGCATCTTCGCTGGGATGCTGCTACTCGACGGCCTGGGCGCAGCCCTCTTTGCGATCCAGGCGGTGGACAAGGTCTGGGCTCTGGATTTCGGCCGACCGCTGGTCCCGATCATATTGGGCGTCGTGACTGCGATTGGCGGCGGGCTGATCCGCGATGTGCTGGCCGGGCGTCCGACCTTGTTGATGGGCCGCGAGCTCTACGCCATCCCCGTCCTGTTCGGCTGCATCCTCTATACGGTGCTGCTCGCCTACTTGCCTGACGAGCACACGGTCACCGCGATCGCGGCCGTCGCATTCATCTTTGCCCTGCGCGCCGCGGCCATTCGCTGGAACCTGCGTGAACCCGACTGGCTGCTGACTGGCCCGCGCCAGGTTGACCCCGAAAAGCCCGAGGCGTGATCAGCTACACCGCCTCCAAACCGCACCAGGAGGCGATGAAGAGCGCCAGGGTCTTGGTGACGCGGCGCAGGGAATCGAGGCTCACGCGCTCATTGAAGCCGTGAATGTTCTCCGAATAGGGGCCGTAGACCAGGCAGGGGATGCCGTCGTAGATCACGAAGACACGACCGTCCAGATAGCCCGGCATGACATGCGCGCCCAGCGTCTTTCCGGCGTGAACCTGCGCGAAGGCTTGAGCCAGGGTGGTCTCGGCCTCCGAGCCCTCTTCCAGGACATAGCCCTTTGCGAAGAAGCCGTTGTAGACGACTTCCGGCGGATTGTTCGCGAGGAAGGAATTGCCGCGCGCGGCGTTGCGCACGGCCTCTTCGATCTCGCGGGCGGCATCGGCCGGCTCATCGCCCGGATAGATCGCCGCGCGGACATCGAAGGTGCACCAGGCAGGCACGCTGGAGGCCCAGTCGCCGCCGGCGATCTTGCCGACATTGATGTTGATCGGCTTGGCCACATCTTCGTAGTACTGGCGCCCGACCTTACGCGCGTTCCAACGTTCCTCAAGGTCTTTCAGCGCCTGAATTACATCATAGGCGGCCAGGATGGCGTTGGCGCCGCTGGAGGCCTCGCGCACATGCACCGGTACGCCCCGGATCTTCACCTGGAACCAGATGACCCCGGTGTTGCCGCGGATCAGGCTATCGTCGACCGGCTCGGGAATGATCGCCGCCTCGCCGCGATAGCCGCGTATGTGACAGGAGAGCGCCCCGTTACCGGTGCACTCCTCCTCCGTCACCGACTGCAGGTAGACCGTCCCGGCCGGCTGCAGACCCAGTCGCTTCAAGGCATCGAGTGCAAATATGTTGGCGACCAGGCCGGCCTTCATGTCGCCCGCACCCCGACCATAGAGCCAGTCGCCCTCCACCACCGGATCGAAAGGTGGGTGCTGCCACATATCCAGCGGTCCGGTCGGCACCACGTCGATGTGGCCGTTCAAGACTAGGGAGCGCCCGGTTGCGGCCTTCGGCGTGTGGGTTCCCACCACGTTGATCGCGTTGTCGTAAGGCACCGCGACGGGCGAGAAGCCGGGGTGATGCTTCATCTCCTCAGGATTAAGTTGCCAGCGGTCCATGGCATAGCCGCGCCCGGCCAGCGCCCGATAGATCATCTCCTGCGCCGTGTGCTCCTGTCCGCGCAGCGAGGGATGACGCACCAGATCGCGAGTGAAGGCGAGTTGATGCTCGAAACCGGTGTCGACGGAGGCCAGGATCTCGGCCTGCAGCTTGGCGTTCGGGGCTGTCGGTTGGGCGGTATCCATAGCGTTCTCCATCGAGAAACGGGGTCTAGGCTTTGGCGCTGGGTCGGGCGGAGACCCGCTCGTACCAGGCTTGCAAGTTGGGGCGCGAATCGAAGGGCGGCCCCATCCTGATGACCTTGGCGAAGTCAGCGGCAATCAATGCGGTGATGTCGGCGATCGAAAAGGTCTCTCCGGCCAGATAGGGCGAGTCCGCCAAGCGGGCTTCAAGCAGATCGAGGTAGGCGGCGTAGCGGACCTTGCCACGCTCGGCCAGCTCTGGGATCTGCGGGTGATCGACTGGGCCGGCCAGCGCACGGTCCTTGAAAAAGGCGTTGCCGTTGCGAAAGGCTTCGGCGATGGCTTGCAGGCCAAGCAGCTCGACCCGTCGATCCCACATCACGATCTGGGCTTTTTCCAATGGCGTCGTGCCCATCAAAGCAGGTTCTGGCTGCAACCCCTCCAGATAGGCGCAGATCGCCGTCGACTCGGTAATGACGGTGCCGTCGTCCAGTTCCAAGGCCGGCACCTCTGCCTGGGTATTCTTGGTCAGATAGTCACTGTTGAGCTGGCTGCGGCTGCTGAGGTCCACCTCTTCCTGTGGAATCTCAATGCCCTTCTCGGCCGCAAAGACCCGCACGCGCCGTGGATTGGGCGCCATCTTGAAGTTGTAGAGTTTCATCTGCATTCCTCCCCTTACCTCTTAGTCTTCGAAAGCTTCGCTGACCTCGCGTGCACCTAGCAAAAAGGCATCGGCCACCAAGCGCAAGGGCCTGCTGTCCGCATCGCTGCGGCCCTCAGCGATCAAGCGAGCAAAGCGCGCATAGACGCCGGCATACTCGCGGTCCGCGCCAGCTTCGCCTTCGACGCCTGAGAGCGATAGCCGGCTGCCGCCGTCGCGCAGCTGAAGCGTTCCCATCTCTGTATCAAGAGAGATATCCCAGGTTTGCGGACCGGTCTGGCGCCAATCGAAATCGGCTTCGACGGTCATTCCTGCGGCGTCCTCTAGGCTGAGCTCAGCGGCAATCGGGGCCTGGCGGTTGGCCGGGAAAACCAGCTTCGCTGACCGCAGGAGCAACGGCTGCGGCAAGATCCGGGTCAGGATGGAGAGCGCGTTTATTCCGGGATCGAAGACGCCGAGCCCGCCGGGTTCCCAGATCCATGCCTGGCCGGGGTGCCAGCGGCGCACATCTTCCTTCCAGTCGATCCTGACCGCGTTAACTCGTCTGCCGCGCAGACGCTGTGCTGCCTCCTCGACAGCAGCGGCATGGCGGGAATGCCAGGAGGCATAGAGGGTCACACCGGCCGCTTCGGCTTGGGCGCGCAGGATCTCCACCTCGCCGAGGCTGGCGCCGGGTGGTTTCTCCAAAAGCACGTGCTTGCCGGCCCTCAGCGCGGCCAATGCCGCTGGAAAACGCACCTGCGGCGGCATGCAAAGAGCCACCGCATCGACTTCCGGTCCCTCGGACAGCAAGGCGTCCAGACTCTTGAAGTTCGCTATGCCGTCGACCGTGGCATTGCGGCTGGCGGCAGCTACCAGCGAGAAATCCGAACTCTTCGCGAGCACCGGCAGGTGTTGGTCGCGAACGATCTTGCCGACCCCGACGATGCCGATGCGGATCTGAGCCATGGGATGCTGCCTCAGTCTGCGATGGCCGGCTCGGCAAGCGCTTTGGCTATCAGTGCGCGACTTTCCGCCAGACCATAGAGCGCGAAGAAGGAGCCCAGGCGCGGACCTTGGTCCTGGCCCAGCAGGATCTCGTAGAGTGCCTTGAACCAGGCGCGCAGATCGCCGAAGGGGTGGCGCTTGCCGACCTCGTAGACTTCAGTCTGAATCGCCTCGGCCGTCGCATCCGCGGGCAAGGCCTCCAAGGCCGACAGCAGGTCGGTCATAGCCGCCTGCTCCATCGCGTCTGCCGGGCGATAGCGCTTCGTGGGTCGCACCCGATCTTGATAGTAGCGCACGGCCAAGGCCACCAGGCGATCCAGCAGCGGATAGGCACCCGGCACCGCGTCTTGGCGATAGCGCGAGATGAAGCCCCAGAGGATCGAAGGCTCCTCGGCGTTACACACGCTGGCCAGGTTCAGCAGCAGGCCGTAGCTGACCGGCGAGCCTTCGGCCGGCGGCGTCCCGTCGTGGATGTGCCAGGCCGGGTTCTCCATCTGCTTGGCTGCTTCCTGACCGGGGAAGCTCGTCAAGTGCGCGATGTAATCGTCCACGGCGCGCGGGATCACGTCGAAGAACAGCCGCTTGGCGGCGCGGGGCTTGTTGTACATGAAAAGCGACAGGCTCTCCGGCGGGCCATAGGCCAGCCACTCCTCGACCGAGAGGCCGTTGCCCTTCGACTTGGAAATCTTCTGTCCCTCTTCGTCCAGGAAGAGTTCGTAGTTGAAGCCCTCCGGCGGACGAGCGCCCAGCGTGCGCACGATCTTGGCCGCCAGCTTGACGCTGTCGATCAGATCCTTGCCGGACATCTCGTAGTCGACATCCAGCGCGTACCAGCGCATGCCCCAGTCCGGCTTCCATTGCAGCTTGCAGTGTCCGCCGGTAACCGGAACCTCCGTCAGGCTGTCGTCCTCATCGCGGAAGACGATGGTACCGGCCTCCGGCTTGCACTCCAGGATCGGCACCTGCAGCACACGCCCGCTCTTTGGCGAGGTCGGCAGAAAGGGGCTATAGCTCTGCCGCCGCTCGTCCCGCAGGCTGGGCAGCATGATCGCCATTACCTTGTCGTAGGCCCTAAGCACATCCAACAGCGCCTGGTCGAAGCGGCCCGAATGATACCAGTCGGTGGAGGACTGAAACTCATAGTCAAAGCCGAAATCGTCCAGGAAGCTCTGCAAGCGTGCATTGTTGTGCGCGCCAAAGGAGTCATGCGTGCCGAAGGGATCGGGCACCTTGGTCAAGGGCTTACCAAGATTGGCCAGCAGCAGCTCCTGATTGGGCACGTTGTCCGGCACCTTGCGCAGGCCGTCCATGTCGTCGGAGAAGCAGAACAGCCGCGTCGGAGTATCTGAGAGACGCTGAAAGGCTTGCCGCACCATGGTCGTGCGCACCACCTCGCCGAAGGTGCCAATATGCGGCAGGCCGGAGGGACCATAGCCGGTCTCGAAGAGCACATAGCCTTTTTTCGGCGGCGCATCCTTGTAGCGTGCCACCAGCTTCCGTGCTTCTTCGAAGGGCCAGGCGCGTGCTGCCTGGGCAAGCTCTCGCTCTGCCGTCATTGTATTCTGCTCTATCGTCGTGCCCGCGCGTCTTGAAAGGGCTGCACAGAGTGCCGCCTGCCATCAAAGAGAGGCGCATCGGAGGAGCCGTCATAGAGCAGGCGCTCTGAAAGGGGAAGGTGGAAGCGAGGCGACCCAGCCCGGCGAATACGGCAGGTGCCAACTCAAGCAAGCAGAAGATCTATCTAGCTGTTGGAGCTGCGCGGGTCCGGGCCGAAGAGGCGGAGCAGGAAGCTCTCATCCGTTTCAATTTCGGTCAGGAAGGTTTGACGGGCGTCCGGGGTCAGGCCCGCGGTAAAGTCGTAGAGCCTTGACATGGTCGAGACGAAAAAGTCGATCCGCCCGGCATCGCGCTCCACCAACCCGATTTTGAGTGCGCCGCCGTCGAAAGAGGGCTGGCGCAGCACGCCAGCCAGGATGTTGCCCCAATCCTGGCCTTGCCGTTCGCGCGCAGCATAGCGATCGACCACCGAGAGGCGGATCGCAGTCAGCTGCTGGGCTTGATCCTCACTGAGGTCCAGGTGTTGCGCCAATTGCGTGATCATCTGTGCGCCACGCGGCGCCTCGTCCAAGCGGTGGCTGGCGTAGAGGAAGCCGAAGATGAGGGAAACGTTCAGCGCCAGCGATAGGGCCAGGACGATCCAGATCAGACGTCGCGGAATCCTCGACACCATCGAACCCTAAAACATCGAAGAGGGGCCGAAGGGCAGCGCCGAGGTCTGCGTGACCATGGCCGAACTGTCGCGAGCCGAGGCGTAGCCATAGGTGCCAAGCTCGAATCCGCCAAGGCAAATCATGACAAAAAGAACGGCCGCAGCAGCCCATGCCAGACCGTCTGCCGGGCGTGCCATCGCAACACTCGCCGCAAACCGTTGCAGGAATGTCACAGGACTGCCCAAAGTGTCTGGGCCCATCTCGGTGATGCGGCGTAGCAGCAGCGACGGCGGTGCCTCGTAAGCGCTGACTGCCTCTGTCGAGCGCACCCACAACTCACGCGTATCCGCATCGCACGCCAGACGCCGCTCAACCGACTCCTTCTCGGTCTCGTTCAAGCGACCGTCGATGAAGGCAGCCAGGCTCAGCGGATCGCTGGTAGAGGTCTGCTCAGCGTCAGCGCTGCCCCAGTGCTGTCGGGCCCGTGCCAGCAGGTCGCGGTCAAGCTCTGCTTCGCCATCGTCCCGCGGCCGCCTATTGTTCAAGGATTCAGCCACTCTTCTTCGTGCCCCGTGTTTCGTGCCCGTGTTTCATTCCCGTGTTTCGAGTTCGCGTTACCTGCACTCGACATCGTTTCGTAACGGTCCCGACCTTCCTAAATTTGATACGAATGCCCCTTTGCCGTCATCCCTTCGTGTGCCTCTTGAGGGGGTGTGTGGGTCGAATCTTTTTCGCTGTTGCTAATCCGCCCTCATTCGCCCTCATCGGCGAGCCGCGCACGAAGCCTTTGGAGCGCTTTGTGATGCATTGAGCGTACCGTCTGCGGATCGATTCCCAGTTTCTCGCCGACTTCCGCTGCGGTCATGTCATGTCGATACAACAGCTCGATGATCAAGGCCTGGCGCGGTGACAGCAGCCCTTCCGGGATCTTGACCCAGGCCGGCTCCTTGGCGGGAACCGCGAGAAATTGTTCCGGAACGGCATCAATGCTGCTGGTCGGCCGTGCATTCCGCCTCAAGTGGTCGATGCTGGCAGAGGTCGCAATGACCGTCAACCAGGTCGTCAGCTTGGCCTTCTTGGCGTCGAAGTTGCGCAGCAAACGAAAGTCATTCGCACAGATCTTGACGAAAACATCTTGCACGACATCATCGACTTCTCCGTCGCGCCCAGCCGGGATCAGCCGCTTGCGCACAGCACCATAGATCACCGGTGCATGGCGTTGGACGAAGGATTTCCAGGCACCGCGTTTGCCGGACAGCAAGCGCTTAACGTCCTTCTCGCCTTCTACTCTGCTCTGCTTTGTGCGTTTCACAACCAATCGATCAGCTGCGCTACCAGAGGGATGTCGGCCGGCGGCATGGGATAGTCGCGCAGCGCGCGCTTGCGCACCCAAGCGAGAGTCTGGCCTTCCCGCGCGATCGCCTGACCTTGCCAAACCCGGCAGGCGAAAAGCGGCATCAAGAGGTGAAAGTCCCGATAGCTGTGCGAGGCGAAGGCTAGCGGTGCCAGGCAGCTCTCGGCCGTGTCGATGCCAAGCTCTTCGCGCAGCTCGCGCACCAGTGCGGCCTCGGGCGTCTCACCCGCGTTCAGCTTGCCGCCCGGAAACTCCCAGAGGCCAGCCATAGACTTGCCCGGCGGCCGCTGCGCCAGAAGTACGCGCCCGTCGACGTCGATCATGGCGCAAGCGGCTACCAACAGGATCTTGACCGGGCCTTGCGGGGCGTTGGCGGCAGACCAGCAGCCCCCGAACACATCTTCGTGTGAATCACCTGTCGTGTCGGGAGGCATGGTGCTCAGCCTAGCTGCGATAGTCGGCGTTGATGTCGATATAGCCGTGGGTCAGATCGCAGGTCCAAACCCGCGCCTTGCCCTGCCCCACGCCGACGTCAACCTCAATATCGATGTCTTGGGCCTGCATATGCTGGGCGACCGGCGTTTCGTCGTAGCCCTCGACCCGCTGCCCTTCGCGGGCAACAGCTATGCCGCCTATTGCAACGCTTAGCCGATCACGATCCGCGCGCTCCCCGGCTTTGCCGACAGCCATAACGATCCGTCCCCAGTTGGCGTCTGCGCCTGCGATCGCGGTCTTGACCAAAGGCGAATTGGCGATGGCGAGCGCGATGACCTTCGCCGCCCGGTTGCTCTCTGCCCCAGCAACGGAGACTGAGACCAGCTTCTGAGCACCCTCGCCATCCTTGACCACCAGCAGGGCCAACTCCAGCAGCAGCGAATCCAAGGCTGAGACGAAACCCTGCAGTCTGGGGTCGGCGTCGTCGGCGATCGGATCGTGCCCCGCCTTGCCGGTGGCGACCAGCACCAGGCTGTCGCTGGTGGAGGTGTCGCTGTCGACCGTGATGGCGTTGAAGCTCTTGTCGGCAGACGCCATCAAGAGGCCCTGTAGTAGCACCGCCGGCAGGCCGGCATCGGTTGCAACGAAAGCCAGCATGGTCGCCATGTCCGGGGCGATCATGCCACTGCCCTTGGCGATCCCGGTGATGGTCACGGTCTTGCCGTCAATCATGCACTGGCGGCTCGCCGCCTTGGCGAAGGTGTCGGTGGTGCGAATGGCTTCGGAGGCATGATGCCAGGCAACCGCTTGGTCGCTCTGCTGCTCCATAAGCTGAGGCAAGAACGGCAACAGGCGTTCTGCTTCCAAGGGTTCGCCAATCACCCCGGTCGAGGCCTGCAGGATCTCCTCTTCCGAACACTGCGCCGCCTCGGCCAGGGCCTCGGCCATCTGCTCCACGGCGGTATCGCCCAAACGGCCGGTGAAGGCGTTGGCGTTGCCGGCATTCACGACCAAGGCCGCGATCTTGCCCTCGCCCCGCGTCAAGGCCGCGCGCGACCAACTCACCGGGGCGCCGGCGGTCAGAGAGCGGGTGAAGACGCCGGCAGCCACGCTTCCCGGTGCAAAGCGCATCAACAGCAGGTCCGGGCGCCCGCGATAGCGGTAGTTGGTCTCGGCAGCGGCCAGGGTCACGCCGGGTACGGCATGCAGCAGGGGTGTGGCAGCGGGTGCCAGAGGAGAGCGTGGCGGCAGCACGGTGAAGTTTGTCTCCCTAACGACTGCGCGCGCGGGTCAGCGCGGCGGGTAGAGTGTGATGTTGGTCTGTTGGCGAAGCTGCGTCAGCAGGCGGTCGAGAGCAAGGCGCGACATCTCTGCCCTGACCTGCTGACGCTTGGTCGCATCCTCGACCGGATTGCCGTTCGAGAGGGCCTTCACCCGCGCTTCTACGGCACCCGACTGCACGTTGCGGGACAGATAGTCGCCGACGTAGACGTCACGCATCAGATCGTCTTCGAAACGCCGCACGGCTTCGCGCACCTCCGGGCGATTGGCATAACCTTGCTGGCGCGCCGCATCCGCCAGCAGCTGGCGATCGACCAGACGGGCCAAGAGGATTTGGAACAGAGGTGCGACCTGGCTGTGCTGTTCCGGCGGCAGGTGGCGGGCCGAGTAGATAACGTCGTTCCAGCGAATTTCCTTGGCGCCGACGCGGCCGACCACCGGATTGTCGGATCGCAACATGGCCTGCAAGGTTGGCGGCAGAGTGCTGCTCTGCTGGGCCTCGGCGATGGGCGCAGAGATTAAGAGTGCCAGCACCAGCCCGATCCAGAGCAGCAGGCGTCGCTGCCGGCCCTGGTTCGGACGGCAGGGAACCCAGGCCCCAGGGCAAAGGTCCTTAGCAATTGGTGTCAACTGGCGCGACAGGCGCATCGGCTCCTCGTTTCCCGTTGCGGGGCACAGCTTGGACAGGAAAATGGCCTTTCCAAGGTGATCCTCCAGGCCGCGAACCGCAAGGTTGAAGCGGGCTTCTGCGGGGCGCCCGAATTGACAGCGGCGGTCCTGGCTCTTATCTAGCTGACGATTGTCGGGCTTCCGCTGTAGATTGCAGGCGAAGCCTCGACCCCCTTTTTACCTTCGACCCCAGAGGCCTTCCGCGCATCATGATGGGCTCTATTGCCAAGCGGCTCTTCGGGTCCGCTAACGACCGTTTCGTCAAAGGCTTGCAACGCGACGTGCAGGCCATCAACGCCCTGGAGCCAGAGCTGGAGAAACTCAGCGACGAGGCTCTGGCGCAGAGAACGCAAGACTTTCGCGAGCGGCTTTCCGGCGGCGCGAAGCTCGACAGCCTGCTGGTCGAGGCTTTTGCGACCGTGCGCGAAGCGGCCAAGCGGACGCTCGGACAGCGACACTATGACGTGCAGCTGATGGGCGGCATGGTGCTGCATCGCGGCATGATCTCCGAGATGAAGACCGGTGAAGGTAAGACTTTGGTCGCGACCTTGGCGGTCTATCTGAACGCGCTGGAAGGCAAGGGCGTCCACATCGTCACCGTCAACGACTATCTGGCCCGCCGCGACAGCGAGTGGATGGGGCAGATCTATGGCTTCCTGGGTCTTTCCGTCGGCTGCATCATACCCGGCCTGGACGAGGAGCAGCGCAAGCAATCCTACAACGCCGACATCACCTACGGCACCAACAACGAGTTCGGTTTCGACTATCTGCGCGACAACATGAAACGCCAGCTGACGACAGTGGCGCAGCGCGAGTTCAACTTCGCCATCGTCGACGAGGTCGACTCGATCCTGATCGACGAGGCGCGCACGCCGCTGATCATCTCCGGTCCTGCGTCGGATTCCTCCGAACTCTACCAGCGCATCGATGCCATCATCCCGAAGCTGGAAGAGGCCAACTACGAGGCCGACGAGAAGCAGAAGACGATCACCTTGACCGAGGACGGCAACCAGCGGGTCGAGGAGCTGCTTGGCGAAAGCGGCCTCATGAGCGAGGGTTCGCTCTACGATGTGCAAAACATAAACCTGGTGCACCACGTCAACGTGGCGCTCCGGGCGCACAAGATGTTCGAGCGCGACCGCGACTACATCGTCAAGGACGACAAGGTCATCATCATCGACGAGTTCACCGGCCGCATGATGGAAGGCCGACGCTTTTCCGACGGACTGCACCAGGCGCTTGAGGCCAAGGAAAAGGTGCAGATCCAGCAGGAGAACCAGACGCTCGCCTCGATCACATTCCAGAACTACTTCCGCCTCTATCCCAAGCTGGCGGGCATGACCGGCACCGCCATGACCGAAGCTGCCGAGTTCCACGATATTTATGGTCTTGAGGTCATCGAGATCCCGACCAACGTCACCGTCCAGCGCAAGGACATGGACGACGAGGTCTATCGTACGGTGGGCGAGAAAGAAGACGCCATCGTCGCCAAGATCAAGGAGTGTCAGGAGCGCAAGCAGCCGGTGCTGGTCGGCACCGTCTCAATCGAGAAATCGGAATCTCTGGCGCGCCGCCTGAAGCAGGACAAGATCGCACACTCCGTGCTGAACGCCCGCTATCACGAGCAGGAGGCCTTCATCATCGCCCAGGCCGGTGCACCGGGTGCTGTGACGATCGCTACCAACATGGCCGGCCGAGGCACTGACATCCAGCTTGGCGGCAATGTCGACATGCGTGTTGCCCAAGAGCTCGCGGAGATTGAGGATGAGGCGGCAAAGGCCAAGCGCGAGGCAGCAATCCGTGAAGAGGTGAAGGCCAACCGCGAGGTCGTGCTCAAAGCGGGCGGCCTTTTCGTGCTGGGGACCGAGCGGCATGAGAGCCGGCGCATCGACAATCAGCTGCGCGGTCGTTCCGGCCGTCAGGGCGATCCCGGCGGATCCCTCTTCTTCCTCTCGCTGCAAGACGACCTGATGCGGATCTTCGGCTCCGAGCGGCTGGACAGCATGCTGACCCGCCTGGGTCTGAAGGAAGGCGAGGCCATCATCCATCCCTGGGTCAACAAGGCCCTGGAGAAGGCGCAGCAGAAGGTCGAGGCGCGCAACTACGAAATCCGCAAGAACCTGCTGCAGTTCGACAATGTGATGAACGACCAGCGCAAGGTGGTCTACGAGCAGCGCCGCGACCTGATGCAGGCCGAGGATGTCGGCGACACGGTCAAGGAGATGCGCGAAGAGGTCATCGGCGACCTGGTGGCGCAAACCATCCCCAAGGGCGCCTTCGTCGACCAGTGGGAGATCGGCTCGCTGCACGAGGAGTGCCGTCGCCTGCTGCACCTCGACCTGCCGGTCACCACCTGGGCCGAGGAAGAGGGCATCGCCAACGAGGAGATCGAGGAGCGCATCACAGAAGCCCACAACCGCCTGATGGCAGAACGTACGGCGCGCTTCACGCCGGCCATCATGCGCGCGCTTGAGAAAGAGGTTCTGCTGGCGGTGGTCGACAAGCAGTGGAAGGACCACCTGCTCTCGCTCGACCATCTTCGTCACGGCATCTCGCTGCGCGCCTATGCCCAGCGCGATCCCTTGATCGAGTACAAGCGCGAAGCCTTCGAGCTCTTCGAGGCCATGCTGGTCGAGGTGCGCCAGGAGGTAACGCAGATCCTCTCGCTGATCGAGATCCGCAATCAAGACCTGCCACCGCCTGAGGAAGTCAACGCCGGCGAGATGCCCAGCGAGATGCACGAAACCCGGCAGGATCCCGCTCTGGTCGGTGCCGGAGCCGAAGCGGAAGCCGAGATGGCGGCCGACCCCCTGGGCCTCCACAGCCCCCGGGAAGAGCCCGCCCGTCCGCAGCGTCAGCCGGTACGCAACGCCCCGCCAGCCGGCATCAAGGCCGACCCCAACGACCCCACCACCTGGGGCAAGGTCGCCCGCAACGCCCCCTGCCCCTGCGGCTCGGGCAAGAAGTACAAGCACTGCCACGGTAAGATCGGGTAGCGGCCGGAACCGTCTCTGCCGCTTGCTTTTTGAAGGATTAGGCGCCTCTGATTGTGGAATGCAATTGGAGGACGCCTGATGTCTGTTGAGATCGAAAAGCAGGGCGAGGTCTGGACCATCATCCACCGCCGGCCCGACGCCAGGAATGCGGTCAACCCCGAGTCTGCCGAGGCGCTGGTTGCGGCCTTCGAGGACTTCGAGCAAAGTGCGGCGAAGGCCGCTGTCTTCTACGGCGCCGCCGGGGCCTTCTGCGCCGGCTGGGACCTGAAGTACGGCGCCACTATGACCGACGGCGATCGCTTCCAGAAGGAGCTGATCGAAGATCTGGCCTTTCCCATAGGATCAACCAAGGCGCCGCGCGGCCCCATGGGTCCGTCACGCATGGAGTTCTCCAAGCCGGTGATCGCCGCCGTGGAGGGACCGGCGGTTGCCGGCGGCATGGAGTTGGCGCTGCTCTGCGACTGCCGGGTGATGGCGGAGACTGCCTACATGGGCGTCTATTGCCGGCGCTGGGGCATTCCCTTGATCGACGGCGGCACCGTGCGCTTGCCACGCCTGGTGGGCCAGGGAAAGGCGCTGGAGATCGCCATGACCGGCCGCAAGGTCACCGCCGAGGAATGCTATCGCATCGGGCTCTGCGAGAAGGTCGTACCGGAGGGCGAGGCCCGTGCTGCGGCCGAGGCCATGGCGCAGGAGATCGCCCGCTTCCCGCAAGCGGCCATGCTGGCCGACCGCCGCTCCATCATCGAAACCCGCGGGCTGTCGGTCCACGAAGGATTGAAGCGAGAGTGGGCGAACGGCGTCGATGCGATCCGGACTGAGGGCGCCGCGGGTGCCGTGCGCTTCGAGGCCGGCAAGGGTCGCCATGGCGACTATGAGGCGATCTGAACGCCTGGTGACGATCTGACACCCTGGTCGGACAGGGGGGGCCTCTATAGCGTCCTTGCGAAAACCAAGCGAGGAGCGACGCCGTGACCGATCAAGACAGCAAGGGGACCGAGCAAGACAGGCAAGACGAACGTTACCAGCGCGCCTTCATGGACGCGCTTTACTGGTGGGGCGTTCCCACTCTCTTTCGTGCGCCGCACGAGCCCAATCCGGCCGACTGCGATATAGCACTGGTCGGCGTGCCGCACTCCACCGGCAACGGCACGACGGAGCGCGATCAGCATCTGGGTCCCAGAGCCTTGCGCGATGTCTCGGCCAACGGGCGGCGGGTGCACATGGCCTTTCAGTTCGATCCCTGGAAAACCTGCCGCATTCACGACCTGGGCGACGTGCCGCTGCCCGAAGGCAATCACAATGAAAAGTCGGTCCAGCGCATCACCGATTTCTATCGCCGCATCGATGCCGCCGGCACCCGCCCGGTCTCGGTCGGCGGCGATCACTCGATCACCGGCGGCATTTTGCAAGCGCTCGGCGGTGCGGACTCGCGCCTCACCGGTGGCGAGAAGGCCTCGATCCTGCATTTCGACGCCCACACCGACGCTTTCAGCGGCATGAAGCACTTTCTGGGCGCTGAGAAGTCGGCTGCACACTGGGCGGCCTATCTTGTGAACGACGGTCATGTCGATGCCAGCCGCAGCGTCCAGGTCGGCATCCGCGGCAACCCCCGCACTCTGGATTGGTTGAAGCCAAGCTACGAGCTGGGCTACGAGGTCATCACCATGGATCGCTACAAGGAGATCGGCGAGAGCGAGTCTTGTCGCCTGATCCGCGAGCGCATCGGCGATCGCCCGCTCTACATCACCTTCGACCTCGACTGCCTGGACCCCATGGTGGCACCCGGTGTCGCCAACATAGAGCCCGGCTGCAATGGCTTCATGATCGACCAGGCCATGGCGCTGATCCGCTCGGTACGTGGTCTGAACGTGATCGGCGGCGATGTGGTCTGCATGATCCCAACCAAGGACAGCCCGAACAAGATCACAGCGCAAGTCGCCATGGCGGTGATGTTCGAGATGATCGCGCTGATCGCCGATCGGCATCATCGCTAAGAGTCCGGCCCGAAACTGCTTGTGTCCTGCATCGCTGCCGGAGCCACGCGTGTTAGGAAGGGTGGCGCCGGCGATGCCTTGCGCATCGTCAAGCCGGCGTGACGCGGCAAGCGTGGCTCCGGCAGCGACCCGAAGGGCCGTCTTATCAAGGCCTTGGGACTGCGGCCTGCGCCGCTTACGATGCGCAAGGCATCGCCGCGCGACACTCTCCTTGCCCAAGGCCTTGATAAGACCGTGCAGGGCATAAGCAGTTTCGGGCCGGGCTCTAAGTGAAGAGTCCATGACGAGCAGACCGCGCTCGCCAAAGACTGACAGAAGTGGCTAGAAGCTCAGCTTGAGCCATGCTACTCTCGCGTGAGGTGGTTGGGGCGACCTACCTGGGCTGAGGCTCGGGTAGGCGCCCTTTTGCTTACTTCGGGGAGGCGAAAGCAATGGCTGTCATTTTCGGTACCGCGGGCGAGAACAGCACCCTGACGGGGACCAGCGATAACGATCAGATCTATGGGCTGAGCGGCGACGATCGCCTCTATGGTCTCAGCGGCGATGACAGCCTCTACGGTGGGTCCGGGAACGATGTAGCGCTGCGCGGAGGTGTTGGCGACGATAGCCTCTATGGTGCCGAGGGCAACGACAGCCTCTTCTTCGGCGACAGCGGTGCGGATAGCCTCTTCGGCGGCGATGGCGACGATGAGCGCCTAGCGGGAGGTAGCGGCGACGACAGCCTCTTCGGTGGATTGGGTACGGACAGAATATTCTTTGGCGACGACGGCGATGACGTCCTCTACGGCGGCGATGGCAACGAAGACTCCCTCTTCGGCGGCAGTGGCGCGGATCAGATCTTCGGCGACGCTGGGAGCGAAGCGAGCGTTTTCGGCGAGTCCGGCGGCGACGTGTTGAGTGGTGGCTCTGGCGATGACAGCCTCTTCTACGGAGGAAGCGGAGCAGACCTTCTGTCTGGCGACACCGGCGTTGATACAAAGTTCTTCGGAGGCAGCGGCAACGACACCCTCACTGGCGGCAATGGTCAAGATGAATCCTTCTTGGGCGGTGATGGCGATGACCGCCTGTACGGTGGGAACGGCAGCGACCAGCTGTTCTTCGGTGGTCTGGGGGCGGATTATCTCTTTGGCGGTCCTGGCAAGGAGTTGAATTTCTTTGGCGGAAGTGGAGATGATCGCCTTTATGGTGGACAGGACACGATCGATGACTTTGAAGGCGGCAGCGGGAATGACTCGATATTTGGGGAGGCAAGATCCATCCGAATATTTGGTCAAGATGGAGACGACACGTTTTTCGGCGGTGCCGGCTATTTCATAACCGCACAAGGCGGCTCCGGAGCGGATACGCTGTTCGGAGGGGATGGCGATGACCGCAGATCCCGGGGCGGATCAGGTGACGATGTCTTCTACGGTGGATTAGGGGACGACTACTCGTTGAGCGCCAGCACCGTCTATGGCGGAAGTGGGGCTGATCGTCATTTTCGGGGAGATCTCTTGTTCGGTGGATCGGGTGCCGATGGAGGATTCCTTGGCGACGATGGCGATGACCTCATCTATGGGGGAGAAGGATCAGACGGCGGTCTCTCTGGTGGCCAAGGAAACGATAGCGTTTTCGGTGGAGACGGCAACGATGGGGGGTTGAACGGCAATGACGCCGACGATCTCATTTTTGGTGGAAGTGGTAGTGATTATCGCCTCCAAGGGGGTGATGCAACTGACTTGATTTTCTCTGGATCCGGGTCCGACGTATCTCTCTTTGGCGATGATGGCGAGGATTTTGTGTTCGGCGGCGTCGGTGACGAGCAGGGCCTGTACGGTGGCGGCGAAGATGACCGACTCTATGGTGGCAGTGGTGCGGACTCAAACTTCTATGGCGGCAGCCGTTACGATACCATCACCTCATTCGACACCGGCAGCGATCGTCTCTATGGCGGGTCAGGCGCCGATAGCGCTCTCTCTGGATTGAGTGGGGATGATCGGCTTAACGGAGGTGTCGGCGACGACGCAACGCTCTTCGGCGGCAGCGACTCTGACCTGATTGTTGGAGGTCAGGGCGACGACAGTGTCTTGGCTGGCTCCCAAGCCGACGACACACTCAGCGGCGACAGTGGCAGCGACGAAGGACTCTATGGTGGGCTCGGCGATGACGTCGTATCCGGCGGTAGCGGCGAGGATAAAGTTTATGGAGGCAGTGGGAGCGACACCTTCGTCGTTGCACCTGGCGAGCTGGCACCCTTGGATATTATCGACGGTGGCTCCGGCGCCGATACGCTCTTCATCCTCGGCGGCACGGCGGCGGCCAGCGGCGCCTTCCTCTTCTCGATCGAGGCGATTATCGACGGGCTGCCGGTGGCGACCAGCATGGGCGATTTCCTGACGGGTGGCTCCGGCGCGGATGATTTCCAGGCCTTGAGCGGTGGCGACCTGGTGAAGGGTCTGGGCGGCGACGATACCCAACGCGGCCAGGACGGGGACGACCTGCTCTTCGGGGGTAGTGGCAAGGACACGCTCTTCGGAGCCTCCGGAGATGACCGCTTCTATGGAGCGACGGGTAACGATCAGATGGTTGGTGGCACCGGTCGGGACGTGCTCTTCGGTGGTCAGAATCGAGACCGCCTGAATGGCGCATCGGGAACCGACACGGCCTTTGGCGGCAACAACAACGATACCTTTATCATCGATACCACAACGGACCGGATCTTCGATGGAACCGGGCAGGGCGACGACGTGCTGCGCTCCAACGCGCTGGACTATACGCTTGGCACGGCCGCTGATGTCGTGATTGAGCGAGCCAACATCAACACCGCTGCCGGCAACGCCCTGCTGGTCGGCAATGCCAACAACGACATCCTGCTTGGCAACTCTTCCGACAATCTGCTCTCCGGCATGAGCGGCGATGATCGGCTGAACAGCCGCGGTGGATCCAACACGCTGGTCGGCGGCAGTGGCGACGATACCTTTGTGGTCACCACCTCTGCCGACATCGTGCAGGAGGTCGCCGGCGAGGGCACGGACCTGGTGCGCGCCCAGGTCGACTACACCCTGCCCAGCGGCTCGGACGGTTTCGTCGAGAACCTGCGCCTCGAACCCGACTTCGGCGACCTGAGGGGGACTGGCAACGCGCTGGACAACACGCTGGAGGGCAACTCGGGCGACAATCGCCTGGCCGGCAATCAGGGCGATGACCGGGTGATCGGCGGCGATGGCGACGATACACTCTTCGGCGGCGGCGGTGCCGACCGCTTCGAAGGCGAGAGCGGGGCCGATACCATGGCACTCGGCCTGAACGACGTGGCATTCGGCGGCTCGGGCATGGACGCCTTCCAGTTCGGTGCGGTCAACATGGGCAGCGTCGGCGTCGCCGACCCGATCATCCGCGACTTCGATGGCGAACTGGCGAACGGCGCCAATGGCGAGGACAAGCTGGTGTTTGCGACCGGCATCGAGCAGGGGGTCTTCTCCTACATCGGTGCTGCCGCCTTCAGCGGCGCCGGCAACTCGGAGGCCCGCTTTGCCGGATCGCGCGAGATCGAGGTCGACCAGAACGGCGATGGCATCGCCGACCAGGGCATCCTGATCGACGGCGTCACCGCCGCCAACCTGCTGACGACCACGGACTTCGTCTGGTTGTAGAGGACGGCTAAACTGGCGGCCTCGCCGAGGCCGATAACATCAGGAGGAGGCGATTATGGCTGTCATTATTGGAACCGCGGGCGAGAACAGCACCCTGACGGGGACCAGCGACAACGATCAGATCTATGGTTTGAGCGGCGATGACCGGCTCTATGGATTGTCAGGTAACGACATCCTCTACGGCGGTAGCGGCGAGGATATCTCTTTGCGCGGACGCGCGGGCGATGACACCCTCTTTGGCGGCGACGGGAATGACACGATCCTTGAAGGAGGAAACGGCAACGACACGCTCTTCAGTGGTGACGGGGATGACTTCGATTTCCGGGGCGGAAACGGGAGTGATAGCCTCTTCGGCGACAGCGGTGACGACACGACCTTTCTTGGGAACGACGGCGACGACGTGATCCGCGGTGGCAGCGGCAGAGACGCCTGGTTTGCGGGAGGCTTCGGCAGCGATACGATCTTCGGCGGTAGTGGGAATGACACTGCGCTTTCAGGAGGAAGGGGTTTCTTTGGTGATCCGGGCGTCGGCAAAGACACGATCTATGGGGGCGATGGGGATGACGCAAATCTGCTTGGTTTCGGCGGCGATGACCTGGTCTACGGGGGTACGGGAGACGACCGGAGCTTGTCAGGGGGCCCCGACAGTGATCTGGTTCGTGGTGGCAGTGGCAATGATTATGAGCTAGACGGGTTCTGGGGTGGTGATACCGTCTTCGGCGGTAGCGGCGACGATTCCTACATACAAGGCGGATGGGGCGGCGACCTGTTGTATGGTGGTAATGGCGATGATTTTCGAATCGCAGGCGATCAGACAAGTTTAAGCTACGGTGATGAAGATATCATCTTTGGCGGAAGTGGTCATGACTCCTATTTGTTCGGCATGGCAAAAGACGATACGATCTTTGGCGGAAGTGGTGACGACTTGCTTTTTGGAGACTACTCACCAAAACCGAATACATTTGTACCGAGCTATAATCTAGACTCCTCTTTGGCCGACACGCTTTACGGGGCTGACGGCGATGACAGCCTTTATGGGAGTCATGGCAACGACTCGGTCTTCGGTGGATCGGGGAAGGATCTGTTGCGCGGTGACTGCGGTGACGACCTGCTATCTGGGGGGAGTGATCGAGACAGCTTTTTCGCCGCCAGCGGCGACGACACGGTCTTCGGTGGCTTCGGCAACGATCAAGTGGTCGGCGGTAGTGGATCAGACACCCTCTATGGCGAGCGCAACCGCGATCGCCTGAATGGTGGGTCCGGCACGGATACGGCCTTTGGCGGCAAGAACAACGACACCTTTGTCATCGACACCTCGAGCGACCGGGTCTTCGATGGCACGCTTGGCGGGGACGATTCGCTGCGCTCCAACGCCAGCGACTACACGCTTGGGACCGCAGCCGAGGTGATGATCGAGCATGTCAATGTCACCACGGCCGCCGGCAACGCCATGCTCACCGGCAATGCCAATGACGACATCCTGGTCGGCAATTCTTTCGACAACCAGTTCTTCGGCTTAAGCGGCAATGATCGTCTGAACAGCGGCGGTGGCGGCAGCGACACGGCGGCCGGGGGCAGCGGTGACGACACCTTCATCATCTCCACCTCCATCGATGTGGTCCGGGATCTCGCGGGCGAGGGGACGGACCTGGTGCGCGCCCAGAGCAACTTCACCCTGCCGGACGGCACGGCGACGGCCTTCATCGAGAACCTGCGCATGCAAGGCGGCTTCGGCAATATCGACGGTACCGGGAACTCTCTGGACAACACGGTCGAGGGCAACTTCGACAACAATCGACTGGCCGGCAATCAGGGCGACGACCGGGTGATCGGCGGTGACGGCGACGATACCCTCTTCGGAGGCGGTGGCAGGGATCGCTTCGACGGGGAGAGCGGGGCCGATACCATCGCGCTCGGCCTCAACGATACCGCATTCGGCGGCTCGGGCATGGATCACTTCCAGTTCGGATCGGTCGATATGGGCAGCGTCGGTGCCGGCGACCCCATCATCCGCGACTTTGACGGTGAACTGGCGAATGCTGCCAACGGCGAAGACAAGCTTGTCTTCCGAACCGGGATCGAAGAGGGGAGCTTCGCATACATCGGCGCGGCCGCCTTTTCCGGCGGCGGCAACTCCGAGGCCCGCTATGCCGGTCCCCGCTCCATCGAGATCGACCAGAACGGAGACGGCGTCGTCGATCAGGCAATCCAGATCGACGGGGTGACCGCCGCCAACCTGATGACCGCCAGCGACTTTGTCTGGCTCTGATTGATAAGGCGCCGGCTGGATCTGTTTTCGCGTCGGCGCGCGGGAGGCGCGCCAGTGGAACAGGGTCTCGCGAAAGGACGCCGCACAGCCGCCCGAGACCGCAACCTGATCACCAGGCGGTTCCCGAGCATGCCAGCATGCTGTCTCGCCGAGACCAAATCTCTCGGAGACCACAGCGCGGCACGGCGAGAGATCTGGTTTCTCGCTGCCGACAGGAGGCTTCCCAATCTAGGGATTTCCGACCTCGCGTTGTCGTGATGAGGAAAAATTTGGCTTAAGAGCCGGACCTTCCCGGATCTCTCGGGGTTCCGCGATCGCAAACAACAAACCCATCTGAATCAATGCTTAAGGCCGCAAATGCTTCCAATCTACAGCTTTGATCGCCCCCAATAACTCAATGATAGCGTTAAGGCTTCTGCTGATCAGAAATCAAAATCCTTGAATCCTCCAAATTTTTCGGTGAACCTTTTCCTGTTTCAACGGGACTAAGAACAAAGACGCTTGCATAGCGAAGAAAGTCGCTTGGTTGGATGGCATGGAAAGCGTCAAGGGTAGGTCGGCAGGACCGATTTGAGAAGGAAACTGAGAGATGCTCACTTTCTATGGAACATCTGGAGCGAATACATTCACTGGGATGTCAGCCAATGATACCTTTATTGGATTGAGCGGAGCGGATACCGCTTACGGCGGCAGTGGTTCGGACACGCTTTACGGCGGCAATGGCGACTCGATTGCGCTCTTCGGTGGGTCGGGTGACGACTACCTCTTTATCGGATCAGGCAACGACCAGAGCTTATTCGGCGGCCCAGGGAACGATACGGTGGTGGTGGGGTCTGGAGACCATGTCACCGTCGTTATGGCGACTGGGAACGACTACTTTGCTAGCAGCGCTGGCTCGAACTACGATGTCTACGGGGGCAGCGGCGACGACATCATCAAGACGGGGAGCCAGTTCGATTCCCTGCTGTCGGGCGACGCCGGCGACGACAAGGTCTATGCCGGTAGCGGCAATGACTTTAACTTTTACGGTGGCGATGGCAGCGACAGCCTCTTCGGCGGAGAGGGGGACGACGAAGAGCTGCGCGGCGGCAGTGCCGCCGACTTTCTTTACGCAGGCAGCGGCAACGACGGGAACCTAAACGGTGATACCGGAAACGATCGCATCTTCGCCGGAAGCGGCAAGGATGACGGTGCCTTCGGCCAAGACGGAAATGATGAGATCTACGGCGGCGCTGGAGACGACGAGGGCTTCTTCGGCGACCAAGGGGACGACCAACTGTTCGGCGGTCTTGGCAACGACAACATACTGAACGGCGGCGATGGCAAGGACGAAATCCACGGTGACGGCGGCGACGATCGCTTGCTGCAGGGCAAGAGCGGTGACGACACCCTGAGTGGCGGGGATGGAAAGGACGTGTCCCTCTTCGGCGATACCGGCGACGACCTAATTCTGGGTGGAACCGGCGATGATCGCGAGCTTGTCGGACGCGAAGGCGACGACACGCTGGAAGGCGGCGCCGGAACAGATTCGCGCCTCTTCGGTACCACCGGAAACGACATGATTTTCGGCGGCGAAGGTGGCGACATCGTCCTGGTCGGCGGTGACGGAAAGGATGAGGTCTTCGGTGACAATGGCGACGACACTCAGTTGTTCGGCGGCAATGGCGACGACCTTTTGGATGGAGGACAAGGCAACGACTTGGGCCTGATCGGCGGCGAGGGTGACGATACGCTCAAGGGCGGTTCGGGCGCGGACACCGACTTTTATGGAGGCAATGGCGATGATGTCGTCTTCGGTGGCTCCGGTGACGATGGCAAGGCCTTCGGTGGCAGCGGCGACGATACCCTTCGCGGCGAGGATGGCGATGACAAGGGCGGCGGCGGTCTATACGGCGACTCCGGTCGCGATACCCTTTTTGGGGGTACTGGAGAAGACGAACTGAATGGTGGTGACGGCAACGACTTCCTCGTTGGCGGCGGCGGGCTGGATATCCTCATCGGCGGCCTCGGCCGTGATCGCTTGAACGGCGGCGAGGGGGTCGACACCGCAGCAGGCGGCAAGGCCAATGACACCTACATCGTCGACACCGCAGGCGATGTGGTTCAGGAAACGGCGGCCGGCGGTATCGACGTCATCCGCTCCAACGCACTCGACTACACGCTTGGCAACGCCCTTGAGGCCTTCCTGGAGCGGGTCAACATCAACCAGGAACCCGGCAATGCCAATCTGAAGGGTAACGATAGCGATAATCTCTTGATGGGCAACAGGGGTGACAACAAGCTGTTCGGCCGCGATGGCGACGACACTCTGAATGGTCGGTCTGGAACGGATATCCTGATCGGCGGATCTGGCGATGACACCTTCGTCGTCGATACGGTGACCGACCTGGTGCGCGAAGCAACGGGCGCAGGCATCGACCTGGTCCGCGCCGAGAGCGACTTCACGCTCCCCGACGGTTCGGCCGTTGGCCGGATCGAGAACCTGCGCATGCAAGGCGGCAAGGGTGACATTGACGGAACCGGGAACAGCCTGGACAACACCATCCAAGGCAATACCGGCGACAATATCTTGGTGGGCCTTAACGGAAACGACAATCTCTTTGGCGGGTCCGGGGTCGATACGCTCTTGGGCAACGTCGATGATGACTTTTTGGAGGGAGGATCCAGCAGCGACTTTATGAAAGGGGGTATTGGGAACGACACGATATTCGGGGAGGGAGACGGCACGCGTGCCGATGCGCTTATCGGCGATGACGGCGACGACACCCTTGTGATTGGTGCTGAAGATTTCGCACTCGGTGGCTCCGGCAGCGACGATTTCATCTTCGACGGCGACGAGACTCCACCGCCCGATGAGGCCGGAGACGTGAGTAACATCATGGACTTTTTCGGCGGTGAGAGTAGCGAAGATCAGGGAGACAAGATCGTTTTCCTCAGAGAGGAAAACGGCGCATTCCAGTATGTCGGCAATGGCGCCTTCAACGGCAGTGGCAGGAGCGAGGCACGCTTCGATACCGCTATCAATGCAGTCCTGGTTGATTTCGACGGCGATGGAACCGCGGACTTCACGTTCGACATCAACAACATCAGCAATGCCAACCAGTTAACCACGTCGGATTTCTTGTTTGAGTAGGAGGCGACTTTCGGTTTGTCGGACAGTCAAGCGCCCCTCGTGGCGTGCGGTTCGAACCACGCAGAATGGCGCGGCATCCACCCGTCCTGGTCACCCGTAGTGGAACGAGGAAAGAAAATTTTGCAGTCCTATTGCCCGTCAGTGAACCTTTTCATGCTGCAATGGGACACACTTCTAGATGCAACGAGACACGCTGCAGCACCAGATGCCCCTGATCCCGACGGAGGCACCCTGTTCAGAAAACAAGTCGGATCAACCGAATAGAGAAAGGGATTTTCGAAATGGCTACGTTCTACGGCACTTCAGGAATAGACGTTTTTCCCGGGAACTCGGCTGACGACACCTTTTTCGGGGCGAGCGGATCGGACACGGCTTACGGCGGCAGCGGTTCGGATACGCTGGATGCCGGCAACGGCGACTCGATTGCGCTCTTCGGTGGCTCGGGTGACGACTTCCTCTTTATCGGATCGGGCAACGACCAGAGCATATTCGGCGGTCCCGGGAACGATACGGTGGTGGTGGGTTCTGGAGACCATGTCACCATCGTTATGGCGACCGGAAGCGATTACTTCGCCTGCGTGAACGGCTCCAACTACGATGTCTACGGGGGCAGCGGCGACGACATCATCAAGACGGGGAGCCAATTCGATTCCCTGCTGTCGGGCGATGCCGGCGACGACAAGATCTATGCCGGCAGCGGCAACGATTTCAACTTTTATGGCGGCGACGGCAGCGACAGCCTGTTAGGTGGCGACGGCGACGATCAAGAGCTGCGCGGTGGCAGTGGCGCGGACCTCCTCATTGGTGGCAGCGGTAACGACGGAAACCTGAACGGTGACACCGGGAACGACCTCATACTGGCCGGAACCGGCAACGACGACGGCGCCTTTGGCGGCGATGGTAACGATCAGATCTACGGTGGTGCGGGCGACGACGAAGGCTTCTTCGGCAACGGTGGGATAGATTTTCTGTTTGGTGGTCTTGGCAAGGATAACATCCTGAATGGTGGAGACGGGGCTGACGAAATCCACGGTGACGGTGGCGACGACCGCTTGCTTCAAGGCAGAAGCGGCGACGACACCTTGAGTGGCGGCGATGGAAACGACGTTTCCCTCTTCGGCGATACCGGCAACGATCTCATCTTGGCCGGCACCGGCGACGACCGCGAGCTGGTCGGACGCGAAGGCGACGACACTCTGGAAGGTGGCGGGGGAACGGATTCGCGCCTCTTCGGTACCACCGGAAACGACTTAATTTTCGGCGGCGAAGGGGGTGACATCGTCCTGGTTGGCGGTGACGACAACGACGAGGTCTTCGGTGACAATGGCAACGATACCCAGTTGTTCGGCGGCAATGGCGACGACCTGCTGGATGGCGGCCAAGGGAATGACCTGGGACTGATCGGCGGTGATGGCGATGACACACTTAAGGGAGGATCGGGCGCCGACACCGACTTCTATGGTGGCAACGGCAACGATATCGTCTTCGGTGGATCTGGTGACGATGCCAAGGTCTATGGAGGCAGCGGCGACGACACCCTTCGCGGCGAAGACGGAGATGACCTGAATGGCGGGCTACACGGCGACTCCGGTCGTGACACCCTCTTCGGCGGTTTCGGCTTCGACGAGCTGGACGGTGGCGACGGCAATGACTTTCTGGTCGGTGGCAGTGGTCTTGATCTCCTCCAAGGCGGTCTCGGACGGGATCGCTTGAACGGCGGCAGCGGGGCCGACACCGCGGCCGGCGGCAAGGCCAACGATACCTACATCGTCGACACCGCCGGCGATGTGGTTCTGGAGACCGCGGCCGGCGGCATCGACGTCATCCGCTCCAACGCGCTGGACTACACGCTTGGCAACGCCGTCGAAGCCTTCCTAGAGCGAGCCAACGTCAACAGGGGCGTTGGCAATGCCAGCCTAGCCGGCAACGACAACGACGATATCCTGATTGGCAACAGCGGCGACAACAAGCTGTTGGGGCGCAGCGGCAACGATCGCCTGAACGGCAGGGAGGGCATCGACACCTTGATCGGTGGTTCGGGCGACGACACCTTCGTGGTCGACACGGCGAGCGACAGGGTGCGCGATGGACTGGATCAAGGCGTAGACTTGGTCCGCGCCGAGAGCGACTTCACCTTGCCGGATGGCTCGGCCAATGCCCAGATCGAGAATCTGCGCATGCAGGCTGGCAAGGGTGACATCGACGGTACCGGAAACAGCCTGGACAACACCGTCACCGGCAACACTGGCGACAACACCCTTGAGGGTGTCAGCGGTAATGACATCGTCTATGGCGGTTCTGGTGAGGATATGGTCGACGGCGGGTCTGGTGATGACTTTTTGGTCGGGGGATCTGGAAGCGATACCATGCGCGGCGGTGACGGAGCGGACTTTTTGCTGGCCGAGGACGACGGCTTGGCCGTCGACTTTCTCTATGGCGGCAGCGGCGTCGATGCCATCGACCTCGGCGATGGCGATATTGCTTTCGGCGGATCCGGCGGAGATAGGTTCATCCTCGACGGCGATGAGGCACCTCCGCCCCTACCGTTTGTTGACGAACAGATCAATGACTTCTTCGGCGATGCCGTTGCAAACTCGCAGGGCGACAAGATCGTCTTCGAAGGTGTTGAGGAAGAGGGCGTCTTCGCGTTTCTCGGCAGCGGCAGCTTCAATGGCGGCGGCAACAGCGAGGCCCGCTTCGACACTGCCGCTGGCGGTGTCGTGTTCGACTACGACGGCGATGGAACCGCGGACTACACGCTGGGGATCAGCAACATCAACAACGCCAATCAGCTGACGACGACGGACTTCTTGTTCCAGTAAGGGTCCACTCACTTATTGATCAGCTCGTTCAATGGGGCTCGTAAGACCCCGCTATCCCGCGCTTCACCTTCAAATGCGGCGCGGTCTGCCAAGAGGGCGCTGGTCGCCATCTCGAGGAAGGCGCGCACGCGGGCGCTGCTGCGCAGATCGGGATGCGCTAGCAGCCAGAGGCCATGTCCGCCGATAGGCGCGCTATCAGGATAGAGACGCAACAGGCCCGGCTCGGAATCGGCCCAATAGCAGGGCAACACAGAAACTCCCAGACCGGCCTTGACCAGGGCATTCAATGCAAGAAAACCATCGGCCCGATGACGAATCCTGGCGCCGGGATAGGTCCCCGTGATCAGGCGCGCTTCCTGCCCCGGGTCTTCCCAGCCAATCCAGTCGATCGCCGCCGGGGTAGGTCTGTCCTCCTGCCGTGCCAGGAGAGCAGGCGCGGCATAGGCTGCCAGCCCGAAGTCACACAGCCGGCGCCCGACCAGGGTCTCCGACGGCGCCTTGCTCACCCTGATCGCGACATCGGCTTCACGACGCGCCAAATCGGCAGCGCTCAGCGCCGTGACCAAACGCAACGAGACGGCCGGATGCTCTTCGGCGAAATGCGATAGCAGCGGAGCCAAGAATCGATCGACCATCATGTCGACGCTGGCGATCCGAAGCTCACCAGATAGACGCTTGTCGCTCCCGGCCACCCTTCGCTCGATCGTAGCGGCCGCCGCCTCCATTGCTTCGGCCTCACACAGCAAGGCCTGGCCGCTCTCGGTTAGAACATGTCCCAAGGCGCCTCGCTCGATCAGCCGACTGTCCAATCTTGCCTCCAGCGCAGCGATACGCCGCGACACGGTCGATTGATTGACGTGCAGGTGATGTGCTGCAGCTGAAAGCGACGGCGATCGCGCCACAGTTAGGAAAATACGAAGGTCATCCCATTTCATACCATGCAGCTTTGCATAGTCATCGAGCAAAATCGCCTCTCTCTATGCAAGAAACTGCAGTGCTATCTCTGTCCTCAGGACTGCGAGCAGGAAAGGAGGCCACGGATGAGCGCCTACATGATCGCACAGATCAGGATTGACGACCCCGAGACTTACCAGCGTTATCTCGCCGGATTCATGAAGGTCTTTCAGCGCTACGGGGGTGAGCTCTTGGTGACCTCAGACGCCGAGACGCAGGTGATCGAGGGCGATTGGGCCCTGCCGCGAACCGTCGTCATGCGTTTTCCCGATCGCGCGCGTGCCCTGGCTTGGCACCAGGATCCCGACTACCAGGCGCTAGCAGCCTTTCGGCATCGCTCTGCCGCGGCCAATTTGGTGCTGGTCGAGGGAATGCGGGCGGCCGAGTAGGTCGCCCCAAAGGTTCCTCAATCGTCGTCGTCGAAGGGATAGGTGACCACGTCGACCGTGCCGGAGACCACGCTGCTGGTCACGTCGGCCGCACCGCCAACGACGGAAGCGCCGGCGTCGACCACGCTGCAGCCGCCGAGGCCCAACGCCAACATAAGCAAGACTGCATAGGCACGCATGGCCTGGATCCTTTTCGAGGGTGAGAGGCGAGAGACTAGCAAATGGTACTCGCGCCGGCCCAGTTTAATCCCCTCCTGACCAGAACGTGACGAGAGGCCTCAGTCCTGAAGCGCTGTCCGTTCGCGGCGGAAGGGCGTTTCGTCAGGATCGACATCCTCACCCAGGTTTCGCGCGTAGCGATGACCGTCGTAGACCGCAGCAGCGACCGTGCTGGGAGCTACGCAGTCGCCGATGCCGCTGACGCTCTTGATACCGGCCTCGGCCAAGCGCGCCGGATCTGCCTTGGCTTCCCGCAGCAATTCATCCTTGGGTTCTCGCGAGGTGACCAGCAAGACCGAGCCGGCCTCGATCGCGGTCTCTTGGCCGGTGTAGGCGCAGGCCAAGGTGACTCTGCCCGCTTCGAAGTCGTCGAACTCCTGGTCGGTCATGATACGCACGCCCTGCTCCAAGAGCCGCGTGACGATCCGGCCCTGCTCCATGGTGTAGGCCGTGAAGGGCGCGACAGTATCGCTGGGGGTGACGAAGATCACCTCCTTGCCTTGGCTCACCAGCAGGTCGGCCATGACGTTGGCCATGTAGTAGTAGTCGTCGTCGAAGATCAGCACCGGTCCCGGCAGATCGGCACCGGCCATGACATCGTCGGGCGTGAAGACCAGCGATTGCTCGGTCAGGTCCATACCCTCGGGGTCGCTCCGTCCGGTACCATCGCGACGCCAGTCGGCCCCGGTGGCAATTGCCAGATGGTCCGGTGCGACCTCCAGGATCTCGGCCAAGCCCATACGGCTCTCGCGGAAGACCTCGACGCCCAGCAATTTGTCGATCTGCCCCTGGCGCCAGTCGCGCACGCGGGCATAGGTCGACATGCCGGGTAGGCGACACTCACGCGTGATCCGGCCTCCCAGATCGCGCTCGGCCTCGGCCAGCATCACGGCATAGCCGCGCTGCCCCAAGGCGCGGGCGGCTTCTAGGCCAGCGGGGCCGGCACCGACGATCAACACACTCTCCTCGGCCTTGGCCTTGGCAATCCGCTCCGGGTGCCACTTGCGGCGCCACTCCTCGCCCTTGGTCGGGTTCTGCGTGCAGCGGATCGGTGCAATGGAGAAGTCGCCGCTGACGCAGATGTTACAGCCGATGCATTCGCGGATGTCCTCCAGGCGCCCCTCTTCGATCTTCTTGGGCAGGAAGGGGTCGGCGATCGAGGGGCGGGCGGCACCGATCATGTCGAGCACGCCACGCTTGATCTGGCTGACCATGGCATCCGGCGAGGTAAAGCGCCCGACGCCGACCACCGGCTTGCTGGTCAAGGACTTGACGAAGGAGACGTAGGATTCCTGGTAGCCCTCGTCGGCAAAGCGTGCAGTGACCGAATCGTTGACCCAATCGCTGACATTGACGTCCCAGAGGTCGGGCATCTCCGCCAGCATCTCGACGACCTCTCGGCCCTCGCTTTCTGCCGTGATACCGTCGGGGCCCAGCAGCTCGTCGACGGCAAAGCGCACGGCCACGCCGCAGGTGTCGCCGACCGCCTCCTTGGTGTCTTCGATCAGCTCGCGGAAGAGGCGCACGCGATTTTCCAGGCTGCCGCCGTATTCATCGGTCCGCTGGTTGAAGCGCTTGGCGATCAGGTGCTGGGCAATACAGAGGTTATGTCCGGCATAGACATAGACGATGTCGTAACCTGCCTTCTTGGCATTGATGGCGGCGTTACGATGCCATCGCCGGATCGCCTTGATGTCGGACTTGTCCATCGCCCGGGTCTGCAGCGGATCGATGCTGTCGACCGGCAGCGACTTGGAGGAGAGCGGCGCGATGCGGCTATAGCGGTTGGGCGAGGTGTGGCCCTGGTAGACCAGTTCTATTGCCGCAAGGCTGCCGTGGGCGTGCACCTTCTCGACCATGCGGGCGTGGTAGGGAATGTCGCTCTCGTCCCACAAGCGCCCCTCGATGTGCGGCGTGATGTCGGAGGTGTGGTGGATCTCCACCTCTTCGGTCGAGACCACCGCCCAGCCGCCCTCGGCCTTGACCCCGCGCATCTCGGCCATGGCGGCGGGATAGACATGGCCCATACCGTTGCAATGCGGCACCTGGTAGAAGCGGTTGCGGGCAGTCACAGGACCGATGCGCACCGGCTCGAACAGGATGTCGTAGCGTGGGTCGCGGCTATCGAGCGGCATTGGGGGGAAACTCCGGATATGACAGACAAGGCAGAGCAGCCGGCAGATAGCAAAGCGGAGGAGCGCCCGACTTGTCCAGTCCCGCTTGAACCAAGAACCTGCGCGCCTCCCGACTTCTTCTGTTTTGGCCCACCAAAGTCCGGCACCACCATGCTGCAGCGAATGCTGGATCTGCACCCTGACATCTCCTGCCCCTCCGAGCATCACCTGCGGGCCTACAAGGACCTGCTGCTGCAGATCGGCGCGGCCTATAACAAGCACCGGTCACAGCGGGACTCCTGGATCGGCGGCTATGGAGCGGTACCGATTGCCGAAGCGACCAGCCTGGCAATCTGGCGCGATGCGGTCGCGCGCATCCTGCGCGATGCCGGCGCCGGCAAACCGGTCTGTGGCGCCAACGACAACGAATTGATGGAGCAGCCGGAGCTGATCCGCGATCACTTCCCCAAGGCCAAGTTGATCGCAATCTTTCGCCACCCCTTGGACCAGGCCATCTCCGCCTGGCATGCCAACGAGCGCCTGTCCGAGCAGGAAGGCGACCCGCGCCACCGGGAACTGCAAACCAAGTTCGGCGGTTTGGAGGGCTGGGTCGAGCACAATGCCAAGCGCTTTGTGGTTCTGGCAAAGAACCTGTCAAGGACCTGCAAAGACCAACCCATTCTCTTCCTGCGCTACGAGTATGCTGCGAAGAAACGCGCCCAGGCCTTGCGTCAGATCTTCACCTTCCTGAAAGTCGGGGCTAGCGACACTCTGCTTACGGAGATTGCGGAGGCGACTGCGTTCGAACGCATGCGTAAAGAGGCACCGGACCCCTCCTTCATGGTTCGAGGCGCCGAGGGCTACGTCGCCTCGCCGGAATTGCGCGCACTAGCAGAATCCATCGCCGGGCCGACGATGCGTCGGCTTGGCTACCGCGTACAATCACTGGACCGGGAGTAACCCTCGGCCCTTACAAGGGATCGCTAAGCCTTCGCCATCAGATCGCGAACGAAGGGCACCAGGCCGATGCGGCGTTCGCGTCGCAGCCGCTCTGCTTTGACGATGGCACGAAGCTGGGCCAAGCTCGCATCGACCGTCTCGTTCACGATCACATAGTCGTATTCGGCCCAATGGCTCATCTCACCGGCAGCTTTTGCCATGCGGCCACGCACGACCTCGGCAGAATCCTGTGCGCGTGTGTGTAGCCGACGCTCCAGCTCTTCGACCGATGGCGGTAGGATAAAGATCGAAACCAGGTCCTTGCCGGCATTGGCGCGCACCTGCTGGGTCCCCTGCCAGTCGATGTCGAACAGCACGTCGCGGCCACTCTCTAGGGCGGCCTCCACCGGCGCGCGCGGCGTGCCGTAGTGGTGGTCGAAAACGGTGGCATGCTCCAAAAAGGCCTCGTCGCGTGCCATCTGCTCGAAGGTCTCGGCACTGACAAATGTATAGTCTTTGCCATCCACCTCACCCGGACGCGGCCGGCGCGTTGTCGCGGAGATCGACATGGAGAAGGCAGCATCCTCCTTCAGCAGTGCGCGAGAGAGGGTGGTCTTACCCGCCCCCGAAGGCGAAGAGAGCACCAGCATAAAGCCGCGGCGGGCGAGTTTGTCTTGCATGTCCCCTACTCGACGTTTTGAACCTGCTCGCGGAACTGCTCGACGGTGCTCTTCATCGCCAAACCGATCTCCGTCAGGCGAATGTCCTGCGCCTTGCTACAGAGAGTGTTGGCCTCTCGGTTGAGCTCCTGGCAGAGGAAATCCAGCTTGCGGCCGATGGCCTTGTCCTGGCGCAACATGTCGCGAGCCGAGGCAATATGGGCCTCCAACCGCTCGATCTCTTCGCGGATGTCAGCCTTGACCGCCAGGAGAGCTGCCTCCTGCGCCAGGCGTTCTTCCGGTAAGGCCGGTGAGGCCTCCAACAACTCCGCCACCTGGCGCTCTAGACGGGCGCGCAGTGCTGCCGGCTGCACCTCGGCACAGGCCTGCGCCTGCTCGACCAGGTCGGCCAGGACGTCCAGCCGCTCCCTCAGCAGGCTTGCCAGGCGTGCACCCTCGACCTGTCGTGCCTGCTTGAGCGCTGCCAGCGCCTCACCGAAAGCGGCCAGCAGCAATCCGTCGCGCTCTTCGCGATCCAGGGTCTCTTCGGGATCCCGCAACTCCAGAACACCGCGCAAGCCCAGCAGGCCGTCGGCCGTCGGCACCGCAGCACCCTGCTCAACCAAGGCCTGGGCGGCCTCCAGATAGCGATGTAGCAAGGCCTGATTGACCCGAACCTCGGCTTCGACCGCACTTCGATCCAGGTTGAGCGCGATCTGCAGCGAGCCGCGCTGCAAGCCTGTTTGGGCTGCTTGGCGCAACCGCGGCTCCAGCGCCTCGAAGCCGGGCGGCAGGCGGCAACGCAGGTCCAGGCCCTTGCCGTTGACACTCTTGATCTCCCAAGCCCAGGAAAGACCCGAGGCCGTACCTTCGTTGCGAGCGAAACCGGTCATGGAGGAGAGATTGCTTGCAGTCATGGCCTGTAGAGATCTTTGCCGTCTATGCTGTCGGAAAGGGGCTTATAGCAGCCTTGAGCCGAAGGAACAGGGGCATGGCGGCATCTAGGGCCACAGCGCGATCGATCCTGATAACCGGAGCTTCCAGCGGCATCGGCGAAGCACTGGCCGATCACTATGCTGGGCCTGAGCGCCATCTGCTGCTGACCGGCCGGGATCGGGCGCGGTTGGACGGGGTCGCAGAACGTCTGCGCACAACAGGGGCGAATGTAGAAACAGCCATATTGTCCGTGACCGCGCGCGAGGCCATGGCCGAACTGATCTCCGCGGCTGACCGACGCGCACCCTTGGATCTCGTCATAGCCAATGCCGGAATCTCGGCGGGAACCGGTGGCGGCGAAGAATCGCCGGAACAGACCCGCGCCATCACTGCCACCAATGTCGAAGGCGTGCTGAACACCGTCGAACCGGCGCTGCCCGGCATGCTGGCACGCGGTCGCGGGCAGATCGGCCTGATCGCCTCGCTGGCCGGCTTCCGCGGTTTTCCCGGCGCACCGGCTTATTGCGCTTCCAAGGCCTGGGTCAAGGTTTGGGGCGAAGGACTCCGCGGGCACCTGGCGCCACGCGGTATCGGCGTCACCGTCGTCTGCCCCGGTTTCGTCAAGAGCCGCATGACGGCGGTCAACAAGTTCCCTATGCCATTCCTATGGGAAACCGAGAAGGCCGCCAGGCGCATCGCCCGCGGGCTGGAAAGGAACGAGGCGCGCGTCGCCTTTCCCTGGCCGCTGCTGTTTGCCATGCAGTTGGTTTCCACTCTGCCACCGGGTCTCGTGGAAACGCTGCAGCGACGCCTGCCGGCCAAGACTTGATGAGTTCACAAGGAAAGACGAGGGCATGAAGACCGGAATCCGAACGCTCATTCTGGCACTGGCGGTCGTTCCTTTAGCAAGCGCAGCGCCGGCCGAGGAGACAGTCAAGGTCAAGGCTTCCAGCCCGGAGGCCACGGTGAACCTCCTGACCGCACCACACACCGGCAAGACCATCTGCGCGCTCGGCAATGCAACCCCGCTGACCTTCTTTCAGCGCGCCAACCACGGGCCGCATAAGTTCGCCAAGGTCGAGGTCCTGGAGGGCGCGTGCGCCGGTAAGACCGGCTACATCTCTTGGTTTGCGCTCGATCCCAAACCGGAAGGATAGAGCAGGTCCCAAATTGAAGGGATCGTCAGGAGAGCCCATTGCTTGCAAGGCCTGGTGCTCGAGCAGGCCTCAGGTCGGCTCTCCCGGCCGCGTATCCTGTCGGATGCCCAGGCTGATCCGCGGCTCGAGAACTCTGTCCAGGAAATGAAAGGGACGCGCGCGGCCGCCGGCAAAGCCCGGCGCGGCCAGCAGGACGGCGCCCCCCGGTGGAGCAGGAATCTCCACGGCATCGGCGCCGCTGCGATCTGCACAGACATACAAACCAGCCTTGCCGACCAGTGTCACCAGGATCACCAGGCCGGTGTAGCGAAGGTGGTCGCGGTGCGGTGTGATCCCCTGCGAATCCTTGGGATAGCGCTGTACGATCAAATCGTTGAAGACGATCCCTGCCGGCAGCGGCGTGGGATCAAGCAGCTCTGCGGCAGCTCCCACGACCCGACCCAGGGCGGCAGCAAGATCGCGGATCGGATGCGGCTTGGGAATATCGAAGGTCAGATCGAAGTCCTGGCGCACCTCGCGCCCGGCGCTTCCGACCAGTGGTCGGGCCAAGCGGTAGTTCAAACCCTGGCAGCTTTCCAGAAGGTCACGACAAGGGGCGTCTGCTAGCAACGGCAGGTCGGCATAGCCGCAAGCCGCCACCCGCTCCAAGGCAGGCGCGAAGGCCGCAGCATCGGCGATCAAGGGCATGCGCTCGGCAAGACCTCCGGCGGTCTCGAGCGGTTTCGGTGCTTCCTGCGCGCCCGACTGCTCCATGCGTCACACTTTCATTGTCTTATTCGAGTGCTTAGATCGCTTCAGTCTTGTCACAACGCAAGACGCGTTTCTTGCCAGCAAGGAGCAAAGCGCACATGGCAGACAAGCGGGCCTGGGTTTGGATTCTTCTCGGTGCGCTTAGCGCCGCCTCCGCGGTGGTGCTGGGGGCCTTGGGCGCACATGCGGCGGCCGAGGGCAGCCAGGCGCGTTCTTGGATCGAGACCGCGCAGAGCTATCAGATGCCCCATGCGCTCGGTCTCCTGCTCGTCGGCCTCATCGCCATGCAGCGACCGGGACGACTTCTCGATTTGAGCGGCATCGCGCTCTGTCTCGGCAGCCTCTGTTTCAGCGGCGGCCTCTACCTCAGGGCCTTTGGAGTTCTGGATCTGGGGTCCATCGTGCCGCTCGGCGGTGCGCTCCTGATCGTTGCTTGGCTGGCGCTTGCCGGTCATGCCGTGAGGGCCTTGTCAGCTGGCAAGTCAAGGCGTAGCTAAAAGGGATGACTGCAGATCAGCGACTGGATGCGCGCGGCTTGAAGTGCCCACTTCCCGTGCTGAAGGCACGCAAGGCTATGAAGGCCTTGGCGGCCGGCGAGATTCTTGAGGTCTTGGCCAGCGATCCTTCCGCACCACAGGATTTTCGCTCCTTCTGCGAGACCACCGGCCATCACTTGCGCGAGAGCAGCGAAGAAGACGGCCTTTTCCGTTTTCTATTGGAGAAGAGCGGCGCATGACCACTTTGCTGGTGACCCATCCCGCCTGCATGGCCCATGAACCAGGCCTCTACCACCCGGAACGGCCGGCCCGTCTGGAAGCCATCATGGCGGCCCTGGATGACCCCGACTTCGCTGACTTGGAGCGTCGTAAGGCGCCGGTGGCAGAGCTGGCGCAAGTCGCCCGTGCGCACTCCGCAGGCTATGTCAGCCGCATCCTGGATGCTGTACCGGACCGTGGTTTGGAGATGCTGGACGGCGACACAGTTCTCTCTCCGGGTTCCGGAGAGGCTGCCTTGCGGGCAGCCGGCGCCGTAGTGATGGCAGTGGACGCCGTCATGGCCGGCGAGGCCGACAATGCCTTCTGCGCCGTCCGCCCACCAGGACACCATGCAGAACCCGATCAACCCATGGGCTTCTGCCTCTTCAATAATGCGGCCTTGGCTGCCCTGCACGCGTGCGAGCACCACGGCTTGGCGCGCAGCGCCGTAGTCGATTTCGATGTGCATCACGGCAACGGCACCCAAGCTTGCTTCTGGGACAGCGACAGGGTCTTCTTCGCCTCTTCGCACCAGATGCCGCTCTATCCCGGTAGCGGAGCGTCTGGCGAACGCGGTCGCAACGCCAACATCTTGAACGTACCACTGAACCCGGGCGACGGCTCGGCCGCATTCCGCCTGGCCTGGTCGCAACGCATATTGCCGGCACTCAAGGACTTCGCACCGGAGTTCATCGTGATTTCCGCCGGTTTCGATGCTCACAAGAACGACCCTTTGGCGAATCTGGCGCTGGAGACAGCCGACTATCACTGGGTCACGGCCGAGATCGTGCAACTGGCGGCAGACTGCGCCAAGGGTCGGGTGGTCTCGACTCTAGAGGGCGGCTATGATCTGGAAGCGCTCGCAGTTTCTGCCGCAGCGCACGTCAAGGCGCTGATGGCAGCGCCGGGCCGGGACTAGGGAAGACGACAGGACCATGACCAAAGAGAGCCCAGCTGCAGCCGAGGCCGGCAGCGACAAGAGCTTCGAAGACGCCTTGGCGGAGCTACGCGCCATCGTCGAACGACTGGAATCGGGCGAGAGTCGGCTGGATGAGGCCATCGCCGCCTATGAGAAGGGCGCAGCGTTGAAACGGCTCTGCGAAGCCAAACTCAGGGCCGCACAGTTGACGGTCGAACGCATCACGCTGAATGCCGAAGGGGCGGAAACCCAGCCCTTCGACAGCAAGTCTTAGGCCTGCTCCAGGCCAACCCCAAACACACTCCTGCAATAAGAAAGAGGATTGCTGTCATGGCAGAGCTCTCGCGCGCCCTGGAAGATACGGCGGCGATGGTCGGCGGCGAACTGGACCGTCGCCTGGCCGCGGTTTCCGGACCACGCGGTCGTGTGATCGAGGCCATGCGGGCCGGCAGCCTGAACGGTGGCAAGCGCCTAAGGCCTTTCCTGGTCTTAGAGACCGCCGCGCTCTTCGATGTTCCGCCCAGGCGTGCGCTCAATGCCGCAGTCGCGCTGGAGATGGTGCATTGCTACAGCCTGGTGCACGACGACTTGCCGGCGATGGATGACAGCGACTTGAGGCGCGGCAAACCGACGGTGCACAAGCTGTTCGACGATGCGACGGCAATTCTGGCCGGCGACGGCCTCTTGACCGAGGCCTTTTCAGTTCTGGCGGAGGAGGCAACCCACCCCGATCCGGCGGTGCGCTTGGCGCTCGTCGCCAATCTCGCCGCAGCGGCCGGCCCTGCCGGCATGGTCGGCGGACAGATGATCGACCTCTCTCCAGAACGCGGCGGACTGGATCTCGCTGGAATAACCGAACTGCAGGACTTGAAGACCGGCAAACTGATCCAACATGCCTGCGAGGCAGGCGCCTTGCTTGGCGGTGCCAGCGAGGCTGAGACGCAGGCCTTGCGGGACTATGCCAGCGCTTTGGGACTCGCCTTTCAAATCGCCGACGATCTGTTGGACATCGAGGGAACGACAGCCGAACTGGGCAAACCGGCCCAAGCGGACGCGGCTCTCGGGAAAGCCACATTCGTCGGTCAACTAGGCGTGGAAGGGGCACGGGCAAGAGCTCTGGAATTGGTGGCGGAAGCGCAACAGTCGCTGAAGCAGGTGCCCGGAAACACGCAAGTCTTATGCGACACGGCTGCCTTTGTGGTAAAGCGTCAGTCTTAAGCTGCGCCAAAGATGACACGGCAACGCTAGGATTTGGGGGACGCCCCTAGACCTTGCGCTAGAAATGGCCCACATGGCAGGGCAGATTAGAGTGACAGGCCTCGATCGCCGAAGGCGGTCGGACCGTCAGGAGGATTAGCATTGGCAAGCGATATCGGACATAACAGCGCGACTTCCCTCTTGGACAAGGTCGACACTCCTGAAGATCTGCGCAAGCTGAACGAAAGCGACCTTCCTCAGCTTGCCGATGAGTTGCGGCAAGAACTGATCGATGCGGTCTCTGTCACCGGTGGGCACTTGGGTGCCGGACTGGGTGTGGTTGAGTTGACCACGGCTTTACACTACGTTTTCGAGACGCCTAGCGACAACCTGATCTGGGATGTGTCGCATCAATGCTATCCACACAAGATTTTGACCGGCCGGCGCGATCGAATCCGCAGTCTGCGTCAAGAGGGAGGGCTCTCCGGCTTCACCAGTCGTAAGGAGAGCATCTACGACCCCTTCGGTGCCGCCCACTCCTCCACCTCGATCTCGGCCGGCCTTGGCTTCGCGGTTGCTCGCGATTTCGACGGGCGAGACAATCACGTGATCTGCGTGATCGGCGACGGCTCCATGTCCGCCGGTATGGCCTATGAGGCCATGAACAACGCGGGTGCCAACAAGTCTCGTCTGATCGTCATCCTGAACGACAACGACATGTCGATCGCGACGCCGGTCGGCGCGATGAGCGCCTATCTTTCACGGCTGCTTTCTTCCAAGCCCTATCAGTCGGTGCGCCATCTGGCGCGTGATCTGGCCAGCCGTTTTCCGCGTCCGATCGAACAGGCAGCCAAGCGCGCCGAAGAGTACGCCCGCGGTCTCTTCACCGGCGGCACCCTCTTCGAAGAGCTGGGCTTCTTCTATGTCGGCCCCATCGACGGCCATAACTTGGAGCACCTGCTGCCGGTTCTGAAAAACGTACGTGACGGTGAGTGGGAAGGCCCAGTGCTGATTCACTGTGTCACCAAGAAGGGCAAGGGTTATGCCCCGGCCGAGGAATCAAAGGACAAATATCACGGCGTCGCCAAGTTCGATGTCATTACCGGCAAGCAGCAGAAGACTCCGCCGAAAGCCCCGAACTACCAGGACGTTTTTGCCAAAGCCTTGATCGCGCATGCCAAGACCGACGACAAGGTGGTTGCCGTCTCGGCGGCAATGCCCAGCGGCACCGGCCTCAACAAATTCGGCGCCGAGTTTCCCGAGCGGACCTTCGACGTCGGGATCGCCGAGCAGCATGCGGTGACCTTCTGCGCCGGCCTGGCCTGCGAAGGCTATAAGCCCTTCGCGGCGATCTATTCGACCTTCCTACAGCGCGCCTACGATCAGGTGGTGCATGATGTCGCCATTCAGAAGCTGCCGGTCCGGCTTGCGATCGATCGCGCCGGTATGGTCGGCGCCGACGGCGTCACGCATCAGGGCAGCTACGACCTAACCTACCTCTGTTGCCTGCCGGATATGGTGGTGATGGCGCCCTCTGACGGGCCCGAGCTGATGCATATGGTGGCGACACAGATGGAAATCGGCGATCGACCCTCTGCTTGCCGCTATCCACGCGGCGAGTCGTCAGGCGGGCCGCTGCCGGACATCGGCACGCCCTTGGAGATCGGCAAGGGCCGCATCATGCGCGAAGGCAACAAGATTGCCATTCTCTCGCTGGGCAGCCGTCTGGACGATGCGATGAAGGCCGCCGACGAGCTCGGCGCGCGCGGACTCTCCACCACAGTTGCTGATGCACGTTTCGCCAAGCCGCTGGACGAGGAGATGATCTTGCGTCTCGCCCGCGAGCACGAGGTGATGATCACCGTCGAAGAGGGCGCAGTCGGCGGTTTCTCGGCCATGGTCATGACCTTGCTGTCACGTGCCGGTGTTTTCGACAGCGGTCTCAAGTTTCGTCCACTGACCCTGCCGGATACCTTCATCGATCATGCCAGTCCCGCCAATCAGATAGCCAAGGCCGGCTTGGACAGCGAAGGCATCGTCAACGCGGCGCTGAGCGCACTGGGTCAGGCGGAAGAAATCGAAGCGCGGGCGTAGGGCTGAGGCGCACAGGCAAGGTATGGGCGGCGATTAGGGTTTTGGCCAGCAGAAGTAAGCTAGGCTTCAGCCCTGACCCATCAGAAGTGTACCTGCCCATCCTGACTAGCCGGTGATGCCGTTCCCGCCCGGTCGGAAGTTGATCTTTCCCTTCAGGTTCTGCAGGACCTCGGCGGCATTGTAGGCGGGCTCAAGCCCGACCGGTGGTTCGTCTTCATAGAATCGGGCTTCGGCATACATCGTGTAGCGATCGATTGCGCGCGTAGTAACCGGTGCGTAGGCGAATCCGATACCGCTGTAGCGTCGACCGAAGCCAAAGCCTCCGTAGCCGTATGGGAAGATTCCGGCAGGCTGGGACCAATATTGCACATTACGCTCGGTATCGCGGGTAACCAGGACGAAGGTCTTGGCGCCGCGTTCCTGGGCCAATTGGGCGGCGCGATAGAGCAGTTGGTTCTCGACCAGATCGCGCGGGGTTCTGCTGTTGCCCGCAACCTCGATCCGGGTCGTGTCATCGTCGATCTTGGTTTCGCTATAGCCGTAGCTGTCACCTGCCGCGGGCGCATAGGGCGTGGGCTTGGTGCAGGCGCCAAGCAGCAGCAGGGCGGCGACCAGAGCGGCGGGAAACTGCAAAGACAGATGCGTCATAGGCTCGCTCCTTTCGGCGAGGGTGGCAAGACTCTGCATCCGGCCCCCCATCGCCGTCCAGCCCAAGCCGATCACAATCGATGGAGAGCGGGCAGAGCGCGATGACGATAGATCGAACCGATCAATCGTCTGGATCGCGCTCTACAGCTTGGCAAGTAGACCCTGACCGCGGGTCGTTTCGACCTGCAATCCTATCGGTCTCGAAGGCCGCTTTCCGCTCGATAGGCTTAGGCCCAGCCGCTGATCGCCTTGACCTCGAGGAAGTCCTCAATGCCCCAGCGACCGCCCTCGCGCCCGTTGCCGGATTGCTTGTAGCCACCAAAGGGACTGCCGCCGGGCCGTCCCGAACCGTTCATCTGCACCATACCCGAGCGCAGTTGCTTGGAGACTCGTCGCATACGCCCCTCGTCGTCCGACTGCAGATAGGCGGTCAGGCCATAGGAGGTGTCGTTGGCGATTTTGATGGCTTCTTCCTCATCGTCGAAGGGAATCATCGAGAGCACCGGGCCGAAGATCTCTTCGCGGGCGACGGTCATTTCGTTGTTCACGTCGGCGAAGACGGTCGGGCGTACGTAGTAACCACGATTGAAGCCCTCGGGACGTCCAAGGCCGCCGGCAACCAGGCGTGCACCCTCTTCGATCCCCTTTTCGATCAGGCCCTGGATCTTGTCGTACTGGGTTTTGGAGACCACCGGGCCGATATGGTTGCCCTCCTCCTTGGGGTCGCCCACTGCCTGACGGCCGGCAACTTCGGTCGCGACCTCGACGGCCTGATCGTAGACCGAGCGCTCGACCAACATGCGGGTCGGGGCGTTGCAGGACTGACCGCTGTTGTTGAAGCAGTGCAGAGTGCCTCGCTTCACTGCACGGGCGACGTCGGTATCGGCGAAGACCAAGTTCGGACCCTTACCGCCCAGTTCCAGGGTCACGCGCTTCACGGTATCGGCGGCCGCCTTGGTGACCGCAACGCCGGCCCGCGTAGAGCCGGTGAAGGACATCATGTCGATGTCAGGATGGGCGGACATGGCCGCACCCACGGTCGGGCCATCGCCATTCACCAAGTTGAAGACGCCGGGCGGGAAACCTGCTTCCTCCATCATCTCGGCGAAGAGGATGGCCGAGAGCGGCGAGATCTCGGAAGGCTTCAGCACCACGGTGCAGCCTACGCCGACCGCCGGGACCACTTTCAAAGTGACCTGGTTCATCGGCCAGTTCCACGGCGTAATCAGGCCGCAGACCCCGATTGGCTCGCGCACGATATGCTCGTTGGTGACATCCGGGTAAAGCGGCTCTTCAAAGTCGAAGGCCTTGAGGTCGCGGATGAAGGACTTGATGTGGCCATAGCCGGCCGGCGCTTGCGCCGCCTGAGCCAACTTGATCGGCGCACCCATCTCCTGGCTGATGGTCTCGGCCATCTCGCCCATGCGGCGTTTGTAGACCTCAGCCAGCTTCTCCAGATAGCCGATGCGCTCTTCCTTGCTGGTCTTGCTCCAGCTCTCAAACGCGGTCTTGGCTGCCCCAACGGCACGATCCACATCTGCGGCCGTTCCCAGCGAGATGGTGGCGAAGCTTGTCTCGTCGGCCGGGTTCTCGACTTCGAAGTCGTGGGCCTTTAGCGGCGGCACCCAGGCACCGTCGATGAAGAAGTCAGTCTTGCGTAGCATGATGTCTCTCTTGTTGGTTCCGGGGAGGGCTGTCAGCCACCCCTATATCGTTTCGAAATCCGTGCGGCTCAAGCCTCCAGAGCCTACTTCGGTGGCCGGAGACACTTTGTCTGTGCTATGCGCTTGCCAAGTGAGAAGCAGTGGAAAGGTTCGACGGGGCACGCATGCAGATCAGGGTACTGACCCACAACATTCACAAGGGCATCTCCTACGTTCTCCATCGCCGCGTCCTTGACGAGCTTCGCGAAGAGATCCGCGCCGTCGGTGCCGAAATCGTCTTCCTACAAGAAGTGCGTGGCGCCTATCACAAAGAGCCTGCACCGCAGCACGACTTCCTAGCAGAAGCCCGTTGGGCCGATAGCGTTTATGGCAAGAACGCCGTCTACAAGAACGGCCACCATGGCAATGCCATCCTCAGCCAATACACTCTGGTCTCCGATCACAACAAGGATCTAACGCTCAATCGTTGGGAACAGCGGGGTCTCCTCCACGCCGTGGCGGAAATGCCGGACGGCAAACCGCTGCATCTCTTCTGCCTGCACTTGAACCTGCGCAAGACCGATCGCATGATCCAAACGCAGCAGGTGATCGCGCATATGCGGAACTGTCTGGGTCCAGACGAACGGGCGATCCTGGCGGGCGATTTCAACGACTGGCAGGGCGACGTCTCGGAGGAACTGGAGCAGGCCTTGTCATTGCGCGATGTCGCCCATGTGCTGCATGGCGAGCATGCCCGCACCTTCCCCAGCTTCTACCCTATGCTGCGCCTCGACCGGATCTACTTTCGCGGCCTGGAGGTCGTGGACTTCTCCGTTCTAGACGATCCGCGTTGGCGCGGTCTCTCGGACCACCTGCCGATGACGGCGAACTTTAGCCTGGCGTAGCGGCCCGCTAACTTAGGAAGACGAAGTCGCTGGCAGTGAGCTGATTGGGCATGGTCATGCCGTCGATCTGGAAGGCAATGTCGGCAGCGCCATCGCCGTCGCGATCGACTTGCACCTGCCTGGGCCCATCGAAACGCGCCTCGGTGTTGCCGCCGCCGGAGAAGGCGGCATTGCCGATGTAGCTGAAGCTGCCGACTTCCACGCCAGTTGCGAAGACCAGCTTGTCCTCTCCGTTACCACCGTTCACGCTCTCCCCGTCGAAATCGCGAAGCACCGGCCCGCCTGAGCCACCGAAGCCAAGGCTGCCTCCGCTGAAGCGGAACTCATCCTCGCCGGAACCGCCGAAGGCCACATCGCCTTGACCGATGAAGAGGCTGTCGGCACCGCTCTCTCCTTCCAGACGGTCGGCATCGACACCGCCGAAGATCCGGTCGTCGCCGTCTCCGCCTTGAATGGTGTCTTCGCCTGCCGCACCGGACAGACGATTGTCGCCGCTGTTGCCTTGCAGTGTGTTGTCCAGCGCGTTGCCGGTTCCATCGATGGCCCCGGCACCGCCTTGCAGACGCAGGTTCTCGACGAAGGCAGTGGCGCTGCCGTCGGGCAAGGTGAAGTCAGACTCGGCGCGCACCAGATCCGTGCCGTGGCCCGAGAACTCCCTGACCACATCGGCAGAGGTCGTCACCACGAAGGTATCGTCACCACTGCCACCGGTCATGGTGTTGGTGCCGCCACGGCTGTTCAGACGATCGTCGCCGCTCTTACCCAACAGCACATTGTCGAAAGAATTGCCGATCAGGATGTCACTGTTGTCGTTGCCCACCATCTTGGCTATGCTGGCACCGGTGTTGATGTTCGCCCGTTCCAAGAGGATCTCGGTCGCGGTGCCCAAGGTATAGTCACTTGCGTTCGACCGCAGGACGTCGTCTCCCTGACCGGTCCCGTCGAATAGCCGATCCGCCTTGCTATCGACGATGAAAGTATCGTCGCCGTTGCCTCCATAGGCAGTGTCGACCCCACTGCCCCCGTTCAAACGGTCCCGGCCGTTGTCGGCGAAGAGGGTATCGCTTCCTGAACCACCGACCATCTGATCGCTGTCTTTGCCGGAGTCGAGAACGTCTTGACCAAGTCCGCCGAAGAGCGTGTCTCGACCGGAACCGCCGCCAAGGCTGTCGTTGCCGGCTTCACCGCGAAGTTGGTCATCGTCGCCGTCACCGGACAGACCGTCGGTGCCGCTGCCACCGAATAGGCGATCCTCGCCGCTGCCGCCAGTAAGGGCAAAATCCTGTCCGCTGCCGCCGTAGATTCGGTCGTCGCCGCTATCGCCGAAGAGGCCGAAATCCGCCCCCTCGCCGCCGAAGATACTGTCTGCGCCCTCATGTCCAAAGAAGCTGCGATCCTCTCCCAGGCCGCCAAAGAGCCCATCATTTGAAGAACCCGCATCAAGATTCTCATCGGCACCATCGCCGCCGAAAAGCGCATCGTGCCCGCTTCCACCGTAGAGCCTGGAATCGTCTCCGCTGCCACCCATGAGCATGTCGTCGCCCGTTTCGCCGAGCAATTGCGCGTCACCCCCACTGTCGCCGTTCAACTGATCGTCGCCGCTGCCGCCCTCGATGCCCCCGTCATCCCCGTCTCCGCCATACAGGCGATCATCACCTTCGCCTCCTCGGAACAGAAAGTCATTACTGCTGCCACCGAAGAGGGTGTCTCTCCCGCTGTCGCCGCCAAAGGCACCGTCAGAACCACTTCCACTTTCGATTAGGTCATCGCCCGAGCCGCCCCCTAGATCCTCCTCGGCGCCCGCTCCTCCGAAGAGGGTATCGTCTCCTAACCCACCATAGAGATAGGCGTCATCACCCGCCTCTCCTCTCAGCGTATCCGCGCCAGAGTCCCCCACGAGGTATGAATCGTGACCATCACCGCCGGCAATCAGGTCATCCCCATCACCGCCATAAAGGAACGCATCATCGCCCTGTCCACCGATGACTTCGTCTTCACCATTGTTGGCTGAAATACTTTGATCATCGCCGCTGCCACCAAAGATGGTGTCGTTTCCGTCAGATCCACGGAAGCTGGAGTCAAGACCTGACCCTCCGAACAGCGTATCATCTCCTTGTGCGCCATAGACGGCCCGATCATCTCCGGAATCGCCGAAGACGCGATCGTTGCCTGACCGCCCCAAGAGGTTTGCGTCGTCACCGGAACCACCATAGATTCGATCCGGTCCACGATCACCATTAAAGATCGAATCATTGCCGTTTCCGCCATAGAGAAGATCACTACCGTCACCGCCATAGAGGACAGCCTCGTCTCCATCGCCGCCAAACAGAGCATCATCCCCGCCGCCACCAAAGACCTCGTTGTCGTCACCGCTGCCTGCGAGAAGGCTGTCGTTCCCGCTGCCGCCGTTGAGGTAGATGTCCGAACCGCTATCACCCAGAATCACATCGGCGCCGCTTCCCCCGGCAAGGTCCTCATCAGCACCCAGCCCGCCATAAAGGCTGTCTTGGCCCTTTCCACCGATAAGGAAGCTATCATCGCCGAGATCACCGAAGAGGCGATCCGCCCCTTCTGCGCCAAGAAGCGAGGTATCGTCACCGCTGCCCCCGTCCAGATGGTCATTTCCACTGCCACCGATAAGCGTGTCAGAGCTGCTCAAGCCATAGAGACGGTCGTTGCCACTGAGACCATAGATCGAATCTACCAAGAGAGTCCCGAACAGCGTGCTGTTGTCACCCGCCGTACCGAATATAATGGCCATTGTCCCGCCCCCTTCTGTGAAGATCTTGTCGCTTTCTAACCATTGTCCGCCCTTTGGTGTACTCAATTTGAACGAATTTTCAATAAGAAAATATGAGAACATGCGCCAACGTCAGGCAATCTTCTGTCTTGAACGGTGCTACCCACAAGTAACAGAGGATAAACTCACGAGTCATAGGTATTCGTAAGGGTCATAATTTAGAGCAGTCCGTCACCAGGATGATCGGCTGTTCACCTGACTCTGGCCTACAGCAAGTTCACGCGACCAATTGTTTGCAATTGGCTGTGATCCCTTCTAGCTGACGGCAAGCGATTTCTTGGGGTCGTAGAAGGGATACTCCGCGATGGTGGCGCGCACCGGTCCGCTGACACCCAGCACCTCGACCTCAGTGCCAAGCGCCGCACAGTCCGCCGACACCATTGCCAGAGCAATGTTCTGCTTCAGCCGAGGCGAATGGATAGCGGAGGTGACCTTGCCAATGGCAGCACCGTCCTTGCGGATGGGCCAGAAGCTGGTATTGGGTCCTTCCAAACGGGTACCCTCAATGATCAACCCTACCTGTTTCCGGCTCACGCCCTCTTCTCGGATGCGGCGCAAGGCGACCTTACCGATGAAGTCAGTCTCCATCTCGAGGTTCACCAGCCGATCGAGCCCGAGTTCAAAGGGATTGGTGTTGATATCCGCATCGGCGTGATAGGACAGCATACCGCCTTCTATACGCCGGATCGAAGAGGTGTGGCCGGGCTTCAGGCCGAAGGGTTCGCCCGCCGCCATAATTCTCTCCCACAGCTCGTCGCCGCGCAGTCCGTCACGTAGGTAGATCTCGTAACCCAGCTCGCTGGACCAACCGGTCCGCGATACGATGAGCGGAATGCCGTCCAGGTCCACGTCTCGCAGCCAGTAGTATTTCAAATCCATAATGCTGTCGCCAAGAAGCGCAGACATGATTTTTCCCGATTTTGGACCTTGCAGCTGCAGGGGCGAGACGTCCGGTTCGGCGATCGCGACATCCATGCCCGCATGCACGGCCAAACCTTGTGCCCAGAGCAGAACGTCGCTGTCAGCCAGCGAAATCCAGAAGTGGTTCTCCGCCAAGCGCAGCAGGACGGGATCATTCAGGATGCCGCCGTCTGCATTGGTGATAAGGATGTACTTGCACTGCCCAACGGCCATACTCGAGAGATCGCGCGGCGTCATCATTTGCATGAACCTGGCAGCATCCGGCCCGGTGATCTCGACCTGGCGTTCGACGGCCACGTCACAAAGGATCGCATCGTTCACGAGGTTCCAGAAATTCTGCTCCGGATCGCCGAAATCACGCGGAATATACATGTGATTATAGACTGAGAACGCTCTTGCGCCCCACCTGATAGTTGCATCGAAGTAGGGGGATTTACGGATTTGCGTGCCAAATCCGAAGTCGTCCGCTTGCCTCACGATTTCACCCTCTGCGCCAATGGCCATAGTGCTGCGGAAACTGTCCGGGATACCTCTTCGGCATCCTCGGGAGGCATCCTGCTGACCTTGACCAGGTCGTTCAAGCAAGAGAGTGCGCCTCCCGCGCCAATCTCCACGCCTTTGGCCTCCGTGGATAGACGGCGAGCACCTTGCCTGTAACATGGGATGGGAGAACTCGGTCGACAGCACGGGCACGACGAGGCTTGATCGCCGCTCTCGTTGACGGCATGCTGTCTGAAACAAGTATCAGATGCAGAACACCGTTCGAGAGGGGCATAGGATGGCTGACATATTTGGCACCGCAGGCGAAAACAGCACCCTGACAGGCACCGATCTTGCGGATCGCATTTATGGATTGAGCGGGAATGACCGAATTTATGGACTCTCGGGCGCAGATACCCTCTACGGCGGCAGCGGGGCCGATTCCTCCCTCGTCGGCGGCAGCGGTGATGATCGCGTGTATGCCGGCGAGGGAGACGATTCCTTTCTGTTCGGCGGCGAGGGCGCGGACCTCCTTGATGGTGGCGATAGAGATGATTCGCTGTTTTTCGGTGGCAGCGGGAACGATACTCTGGCGGGGGGCGATTTCAGTGATTTCAGCTTCTTCGGCGCCAGTGGCGAGGACCTCTTCTATGGTGGACCTGGGTTCGACTTCTACTTCTATGGTGGCACCGGCTCCGACACGTTTTTCGGTGGTGATCAAGGCGATAACTATCTTTACGGAGGGAGCGGCTCTGACACCGTGTTCGGCGGCAGTGGTGGAGAATACAAAGTAAATGGCGATGACGGAGAAGATGTCATCTCAGGCGGTGAAGACGGGGATGACCTCATTTATGGCGGTAGCGGCGATGACAGTCTGAACGGCAACGATGGAGACGACAGGATCGTCCGAGGGGGTAGTGGGGCAGACAGGATCGACGGCGACGCCGGAGACGACAGGAGCTTTTATGGAGGCGCGGGTGAGGACAGTCTCGTCGGCGGAAACGGGATTGACTTCTCGTTCTTCGGAGGAAGCGGCAACGACACGCTGACCGGCGACTCTGGGCAAGACAGCGCCTTCTACGGAGACAGCGGATCAGATAGCCTCTTTGGCGGTGATGGGACCGACTCTCTATTTTTCGGCGGCGACGGCTCAGACAAACTCGTCGGCGGAAGCGGCGGCAATCAGAGCTTCTTTGGTGATGTCGGCGATGACAGCCTCTATGGAGGTAGCGGAAACAGCAGGTACTTTTTTGGCGATACCGGAAACGATACGATCACCGGCAGCATTGGCAACAACAGAGGCCATTCCGGCGGCAGTGGTAATGACACCATTCATGGCGGAAGCACCCTGAATATTTTCATTTATGGAGCGGAGGGCGCGGATAGCCTGATCGGCGGAACCAAAATCAACAAGAGCTTCTATGGTGGCGACGGTGATGACCACCTGTTCGGCGGCAACACCGGTGACGAGGCATTCTATGGCGATCTGGGCGATGATCTGGTGTTTGGTGGAAGCGGAGACGATAGTGGTCTTTTTGGTGGATCCGGCCTTGACAAGCTTTACGGAGGTGCCGGCGCGGATACCGATCTTCAAGGCGGAAGTGGCAACGATACTCTGCGTGGCAATGATGAGGCAGACCAACTGATTGGAGGAGATGGTCTGGACAAGCTGTTTGGCGGCAGCGGTGACGATACGCTCTCCGGCGACGAGGGCAATGATCGTCAGGTCGGGGGAACGGGATCGGATCTGCTCTTCGGTGGTCAGAATCGGGATCGACTGAACGGTGCCAGCGGAAGCGACACGGCCTATGGCGGCAACAACAACGACACCTTCATCATCGACACCAAGACCGATCTCGTCTTTGACGGTGCAGGTCAGGGCGACGATGTGCTGCGCTCCAATGCCGAAGACTACACTCTCGGCACCGCAGCCGAAGTCATGATAGAGCGCTCCAACATAAATCGGACCGTCGGCGAGGCCAACCTCGTCGGCAACGCCAACGGCCAGATCTTGATGGGCAACTCCACCATCAACACCTTGTCGGGGATGAGTGGCGACGATCGCCTGAACGGAAACAGCGGTAGCGACACAATGATCGGCGGTTCCGGCGACGATACCTTCGTGGTCGAAACGTCAGGCGATGTCGTGCGTGATCAGGCCGGCGAGGGCACAGATTTGGTGCGCGCGGAAATCGACTTCACTCTACCGGACGGCTCGGTCTTCGCCTTCATTGAGAATCTGCGCATGCAGGGCGGTTTCGGCAATATCGACGGTACCGGCAACAGCTTGGACAACTCGATCCAGGGCAACACGGGTGCAAACCGTCTGGCCGGCAACCAAGGCGACGACACGATCACCGGTCGCGAAGGCGACGATACGCTCTTCGGAGGCGGCGGTGCCGACCGCTTCGAGGGCGACAGCGGCGCCGATACGATCAACATGGGCAAAAACGACGAGGCCTTTGGCGGTTCGGGCGGCGATTGGTTCCTCTTCAGCGCCAATCTCGTCGCCGGCGGCCCACCTTCGGGCACGCAGTCGATTGAGGATTTCGACGGAGCGAGCCTGGGGGCCGCAAACAGCGAAGACAAGCTGGTCTTCGCCACAGGCCTCGAAGTCGGCGCCTTCTCTTACATCGGCGCCGCCGCCTTCTCTGGCGGTGGCGAGTCCGAAGCCCGTTTTGCCGCTGCCGAGAGTGTGGAGGTCGACAGCGACGGCGACGGCAGCGCCGATCTTGCCTTCAGCCTGGCAGGACTCACCGCCGCCGACCTCCTCACAAGTTCCGACTTCCTCTGGCTGTAGAGCCACGACTAGGGGATCACGAGACGAGCGAAACAGGCTTCGGCGTCTGTCTGCGCCTATGGAGAAACCTCTCGGTCACGGCCAGCGAGGAGAGCGACCGAGCGAAGCTTGTTCAAAGTATGGGCGCAGCCAATCGTGCGGCACGCACGGCGAAGCGGAAGATCCAACCGCGTCGGATCAGCTCGTCGCTGTGATAGAGCCGGCACTGGGCCAGATCCACTTCCAGCATGCGCGCAACCTGGGTGGCAAATTCCCGATCGGCAAAGAGGACGGTTATCTCGAAGTTCAGGCGTAAGGAGCGGTTGTCCAGGTTCGCCGTGCCGACGCCAGCCAAGCGGTCGTCCACCAGGATCACCTTCTGATGCAGGAAGCCGCCGGTGTAGCGATAGAACTTGATCCCAGCATCCTCAGCTTCGCGAAAGAAGGAGAAGGCGGCCAGCCAGACGATGCGGTGATCCACCTCGTCGGGAATGATGATGCGCACATCCACCCCGCGGAGTGCTGCCAGCTGCAAGGCCGAGACGATCGCCTGATCGGGTACGAAATAGGGACTGACGATCCACAGACGCTTGGTGGCCGCATTGATCAGCTGAGTGAAGAGCAGCGATCCGCTTTCCAGCTCATCGGCCGGGCCGCTGGGCAACACCAGCGCGGTGCGATCCTCCCCCCCGCCTGAATCGAAGGTCCAATCCAGCTCCAGCCGAGCCCCCTGGGACCAGAACCAATCCTCGTAGAAGGAGACCTGGCAGGCTTCGACGATCGGGCCACGCAACGCAACATGCGTATCGCGCCAACGTCCGAATTTGGGATCCAGGCCCAGATACTCGTCGCCGACATTGTGCCCGCCGACAAAGGCCGTTCGGCTATCGACCACCACGATCTTACGGTGGTTGCGGAAATTGATCTGGCGGCGATAGGGACGCGAGCGATCGGAATTGAAGCTGGCGACTTCTACACCATGATCGCGCATTCCCTGAAAAAAGTCGCTGGAGGTCTTGCTGCTACCGATCTCGTCATAGAGCAGATAGACGATGACGCCGCGCGCCCGCGCGGCCAAGATATGATCGCGAAACCGCTGTCCCAGGCCGTCGTCGCGGAAGATGTAGAACTGAACCAGGACGTAGCTCTCGGCCCGGTCGATCTCGGCGAAGATGGCCTCGAAAGTCGCCTCGCCATCGACCAGCAGGGTCACCCCATTGCCTTTGGTGAAGGGCATCCGGGCAAGCGATTCCAAGGCTTCGATGGTACCGAGCCCGGCGTCCGGCCGATGGTCCGATTGCGGACAGAGGACGTGACCCAGTTCTTCCAGCTTGTGCAGTTGGTCGGTCTTTAGCCGCCGGGCCTGCACATAGCCCAAAAACTTGCGCCGTCCGAAGATCAAGTAGAGCGGCAACACCAAGAGGGGGAACGACACCAGACCGATGACCCAGGCGACGGCACCCTGGGACGTGCGCGTGTCCATGATGGCGTGAACGATGCAGGCCGCACTGGCGGCATAGAGCAGGATGATCCCGATCAGATGCAGGTAGGTCAGGTCGATCTGCATGCGGCGCCTCTGACGTCCCCGGTGCGTGTCATCCTTCTCTTGTAGTCAAAGCAGGGCGCGTCTGTCTCGCCCGCTGCAGTCAGAAGCGCTCTGACAGCCAAATGGCGGCGCGGCTTCCAGCCTTGATCCCGGCTGAGAGCAGCGGATAGCCCGGCGCCTGCTCCGCACCCTCTTCGATCGCGATATCGCGATGCTCCAGTTCCTCGGCCCGAAACTCCTCGATCATGTCTTTCAGTTCGCTCTCATCGGAATCGAGGCTTTCCGCCTGCTTCTGATAGTGTTCGTCGATCACCTCTTCGACCGCAGCCGTACAGGCCATGGCCGCCTTTTCGCCCAGCATCGCAGTGGCTGCCCCAAGCGCAAAGCCGGCGACATGCCAGACCGGGAAGAGCGCCGTCGGCCGCGCGCGGCGTTCCCGCAGCAAGCGCTCGAAGCTCTCCAGATGGCGCAGTTCCTGCTCGTGCATATGGCGAATGGTCTTGGCCGAGGGGCCGCGCCCGAGCACTGCCAGTTGGCCCTCGTAGATGCGGCGTGCGCCGTACTCTCCGGCATGATCCACGCGCAGCAGGCGATCCATCTCGGCCTTGGGCGAGAGGTCGCCCGGTCGCCTGCGCTTTCTCGCCTGAGCGGAATCTCGTCCTTGGGTCATGCTCTTGCTCCCTTGACGCGCGCCAGCCAGCCGACAAGGCCAGCGGCCAGCAGCGAGTAAACCAGGTTCCAGCCTGCCATCGACAAGCCCAGAAAGCGGAAGGGCACCTCGTCGCAGGCCACCACGGGCGCATCCAGGATGGCCTTCTTGATGTCCTCGCGGCTCATTCCGCCGCCGAAGTTGGGTGCCGAACAGCCCGAGGTTCCCTCCCACCAGGCGGCCTCGACGCCGACGTGAAAAAAGGCGATGCCGGCGCCGACCAAGAAGGCCAAGGCTGCCAGACGCGCGATCCAAGCCGCCGCAGCGGTCTTGACAAGCAGAAGCGTGATCACCCCCAGGCCGAGCGCCGCAATCTGTGCCCAGCGCTGATAGTGGCAGAGCAGGCAGGGAAAGAGGTCGAAGCCGTACTGCGAAACGAGGGCGGTAGCGAGCGCCAGAGAAGCCGCGAGGATGGCGAAAAGCCCGGCGAGAAAAGGGCCGGTTTGGCGATAGGACGACATGTCAGAAGACATAACGCAGAGCCACGAAGCCGCCAACGAGCAGCACGCAGAAGGCCAGGGTCAGGGGACCCAGATAACGCTCGATGAACTTCCGGATCGGCGGTCCGAAGAAGTAGAGCAGCGCAGCGACCAGGAAAAAACGCGCGGTGCGACCTGCCAGCGCAGCCAGGGCAAAGGGCAGCAGCGCCATCCCGGTGACACCGCTGGCAATGGTCATGACTTTGAAGGGAATGGGCGTGAAGCCGGCGGCCAAAACGATCCAGAAGCCCCATTCGTTGTAGAGGTCTTGGAAGTGCGCAAACTCCTGGACATGACCATAGGCCCTGAGGATCGGCAGTCCGATGCTCTCGTAGAAGAAGTAACCGATCGCATAGCCCAGAAAGGCGCCGGCCAGGGAAGCCAAGCTGGTGATAAGCGCGATCCGCCAGGCTCGACGCCGCTCGGCCAGGATCATCGGCAACATCATCACGTCGGGCGGAATCGGGAAGAAGGAGGCCTCGGCAAAGGAGACCAGGGCCAACCAACGCTCCGCATGGCGGTGACCGGCAAGGTCCATGGTCTTGTCGTAGAGCTTACGCAGCATGCAGGATGGTCCGGTTGTGAGAGCAAGGGTTGACCGGCTGGCGTTAGCAAAGCCCAACGCAAGCCGCAAGCTGTCCGTGGGTTCGATTCCTAGGAGGTCATGAACGCGATGAGCGAAGAGAGCAAGCTACTGTTTGCCAACGAGGCCTTCTATGCCGCCTTTGCCGCCAAGGACCTGACAGCCATGCAGGAGGCCTGGTCTGCTGCGGAACCGCTCTTCTGCCTGCATCCCACCTGGGTGCTGCTGGTCGGACGAGATGCGATCATGGAGAGTTGGGTCAACATCTTTGCAGCAGAGGGACCGACCATCAGGCCGGTGGCGGCACAGGCTTGGATCCAAGGCGATGTCGGCATGGTGGTTTGCCAAGAGCGCTACCGGCGCGGCATTCTTGCTGCGACCAACCTCTTCCGCCAAGAGGCAGGCCTCTGGCGCCTGTTCCATCATCACGCCGGACCGTCGAGGGACATCCCCGAAGCTGCAAGCGCCCAGCCCGTCCATTAGCGCGGATCAATCAAGCTCTGTTCCCAAGCGCCAGTTCAAGGGCGGTAGCGTCTCGACCACCTCGAAGTTCAGGACCTCGCGAAAGGTCCGGCCGTAACGATCGGTGGTGAAGACCTCCAACTGATGGGCGCCCAACGGCAAAGCGCTTGGCAGATCGGCACGCCAGAGGTGGTTTGACTGACGTGCGAGTATCCAGCCGGGAAAGGGTCCCGGTGGTCCCGTCCACTGAAAGCCGCGCCAAGTCTGGAAGCCATCGCTCGCCTGACCATCCTGGATGCTGCGAAAGGCAGTGCGCCCAGTGGTCGACTGCTTGGCAACGGCCCAGGGGTCGCTGAAGTCGAGGCCCACACTTGCGGCTTCGCCTTCCCCTTCTTGGGTCCGCTTGGCATCGATCGGGTCGCCTCCATCGATCGAAAGGCTGACGCGGCTATCCTTCGAACCGTTCCAGACATTGACCGCCACCCAGCTGCCCTCCTTCAGATCGGCCAGGGTCAGCATGTTGCGGTCGCCCAGGTCGTTGATGGTAACCGGGGGCACCACGTCTAGCGGTGGGTCGTAGATGTCGGCATAGGCGAAGAGCTTCTTCGCCCAGTCGCGGTAGCGCGGCGTGTTGAAGGAGAGGTGCATCTGCTGGGCCTCGCTTCCGCCGAAGGTGCGATAGGTGTCGCGGTAGTCAGACCCGTCGAAGTCGATGACATAATAGCCACGTGGCGCGCCCAGCCGCTGCGTGGCGTGCGGTACCCCGCGGTCGTCGAGGTCACCGGCCCACCAGGATGCCGAAAGGGCGCCGGCGATGATCATGTGAAAGGGCGCCTCGCGAACACCGGTATGCTGGTGCCAACCGGCATAGCTTTCGCCCGGCACGAACTGCTCGGTGGTGTGAGTGTGACCGGCGAGCCCCAGGGCCGGCCGCGTGCCGATGATGGCGGCGAGCTCGGCCAGATTGTCGGTTTGATGCTTCTGCGAGTCGGCATTGGAGAAACTGACGAAAGGAATGTGGGCATTCAGCACGATCAGCCTGTCATCAGGCACCAGAGCCAGATCGTTCTTGAGCCACTCCAGCTGCCGCTTACTGATGACGCCATTATAGCTTGGCTTCTCCGAGAGGTCGCAGAAGGGATGCGGATCGATCCCATTGCAAGGGTAGCGGACATTGTCCAGCACCACGAAGTGCACCTGGCCGATGTCGAAAGAGTAATACTCCGGCCCCCACTCGCGCCTGAAGGTATCGAAGGAATCGGCATCGCTGCTCGCATCCCAGTCGAGATCGTGATTGCCGGCAACGAAGTACTGCGGCACGCCACCGACCGCCATGATCTGCTTGAAGCGCGGGTAGAGCGAGAGGTCGTCGCCCATCACGTCGCCCTCGAAGATCAGGCACTCGGTCTTGCTGTTGTCGCGCGCGGCCAGCAGAGTGCCGGCGGTGTCGCGCACGAACCCCAGCTCGCGGTTCGAATAGGGCTGCGGATCGCCGAAGACCAGGCACTGGAAACTGTCGCCAACCGGATCCTTGATCAGAGGAAAGTTGATTTCCTTCGGCAGCGGCCCGGTCGGCGCAATACCGCCGAAGCGCAGCGGCGGTGAGCCTTCGACCTTGTGGATGTAGTTGAATTGCGGGACCAGATCCCGGTCCAGCGGTGTGGCGTAGTCGGCCGGCTTGGTGATGAAGAGGTTCATGTCGTCATAGGCCGGCAGGCGATAGCGCCCCTCGGCGTCGCTCGTCACCACCTCGCGCCCGTTCGAGACCAGAACGCCGGCAATGCCTGTCTCGCCGGCATCCAGACGCGAATTGCGATTGGAATCTTCAAAGACCCTACCGCTCGCCTGGGTGACCGGCGCAGCGCCTTCGACAATATCGAGGTGACCAATGTAGCTTGGGTCTTTGGCCTGCGCCGGGGCCAGGAGCACTGCCGAGAGGAGAGAGAGAAGAACGCTTTGTCGCCAGGTCATGGTCTTGTCTCCCAGTCTGTTCAGGAGGCCCTGGGGACTTGCCACCAGAGATTGCTTGCAAGGGCGATGCTAGGGGGGTGGAGGCCGGCTTGTCCATCGCCAGAAGGATCACGATTCTGAAGAGCCGAGCCCGCATGGGCCACTGGACTTGCTCGGCCCCTGCACCATGTCCCCAAAGGTTTGAACCTCATTGAAATAGTTCAGGAGTGCCGCAATGCTGCGTGCCGCCATCGTCGGACTGGGAAGCTGGGGCCAGGTTCTGGTCGACGCCGTGCAAGACAAGGGGATCCCCAAAGGAACGCGCATCCGTGTCGACCGAGCCGTTACCCGGACAGCAGCAAAGGCGCGGGCCTTCGCGGAGCGCCAAAAGCTGCTTCTGAGCGATCATCTGGCCGATGCCCTGGGCGATGACATCGACGCCGTGATTCTGGCCTCCATCAACAGCGTGCATGTCGACCAGATCGTCGCTGCCGCCGGGGCCGGGAAGCCTGTCTTTGTGGAGAAGCCACTGGCCTTCTCGTTGAGCGAAGCAAAGCGTGCCGCTGCGGCTTGCGCCGAGGCCGGCGTCACCTTAGCCCTAGGCCACAACCGCCGCTTCCTCTCCTCGACCCAGAGGATGAAACAGCTCCTCCAGGAGGGCACCATCGGCCGGCTGGTTCACGTCGAAGGCAACTATTCGAACGGCTATGGCCTGGAATGCGCGCCTGGAGACTACTGGGTCATGCGTGACGAACACCCGGTCGGCGGCATGACGACGATGGGTGTCCACATTCTGGATATGATGGTCAATCTGGTAGGCCGCATCGCCGCCGTGCGCGCCGTCAGCCGCCGCCAGCTTCTCACCACCGAGGCCGATGACACGACAAGCCTTCTACTGGACTTCGACAGCGGCGCCTCCGGCACGCTCTCGACCTTGACGATCACACCACGACATTGGCGGGTCACCCTGTTCGGCACCGCCGGGCAGATCGAGATGAACGGCTACCGCGAGCTCGTTGTCACCAACAACGATGGTAAGCGCGAAGTCTTGGACTTTGCCGAAGAAGATATGGAACGCGCCGAACTCGAAGCCTTCGCGCTTGCGGTCGCAGGAGAGGAAGCCTTCCCGCTGCCGGTCGAGCAGGCGGTGCACAATGCAGCCGTACTTGAGGCCGTGATCAGTTCGGCCACACAGAACGGCACCGTTCGAGCAGTAGAAAACTAAGTTGGCAGCAAAAGCCTTGGCGAGGGGAGCGGACTCACTACCGCTAAGCGCGATGCCCATGGCACCGCCGTTCAAACGATGCCACTTTCCCGAGACTGCCGTTGGTGCCCGTGGAGGGAATCGAACCCCCACTCCCGAAGGAACACGATTTTGAGTCGTGCGCGTCTACCAGTTCCGCCACACGGGCGCACCTTGGCTCGAAGGAGGCGCACTATAATCACTCCGAAGCAGGCTGCAAGCCCTTCCGACACGCAAAGCCAGGCCTTGCGCCTAGGCTCTGCTCTGTGATCCATATCGCCGCTCGTCACCTCAGTGAGACTCGCGCCAAACCCATGCGGACCCAAGACTTCGATTTCGCGCTGCCGGAGCGATTGATCGCGCAGCGGCCGGCAGAGCCGCGCGACAGCGCCCGGCTTCTGGCCGTCGGCAAGACCTTGGGGGATCGGCTGATCGGCGAGCTGCCGCTGTTGCTGCGGCCCGGCGACCTGCTGGTCCTGAACGACACAAAGGTGATCCCGACGCGCCTGACCGGGCGGCGGGGTGGCGCTAAGGTGGAGGTCACCCTGCACAAGCAGATCGGGCCTGCGCGCTGGATCGCCTATGCCCGGCCGGCCAAGAAGGTGACGCCGGGCGACAGGCTCGACTTTCCCGGAGAGATGACGGCGCTGGTCGACGACAAGGGCGATGCGGGCGAGATCACGCTTGCCTTCCAAGCGAGCGATGCGGCCTTGCTGGACTATCTGGAGGCGGAGGGCGGCATGCCGCTGCCTCCCTACATCCGCAAGGGGCGCGGCGATGCCGCCGACCGCAGCGACTATCAAACCCTACATGCCAAGGTGCCGGGTGCCGTGGCAGCACCGACCGCCGGCCTGCACATGACGCCTGGACTGCGTGCGGCCTTGGCCCTGCGCGGGGTCGAGACCGCGACCTTGACCCTGCATGTTGGCGCGGGAACCTTCGCCCCAGTGCGCGACGAGGACCCGCGCCGGCACAAGCTGCACAGCGAATGGGGAGCCGTCGACGAGGCGACCATCGCCGCCGTCGCGGCAGCCCGTACCAGGGGCGGGCGCATTGCGGCCTGCGGCACCACCGCCTTGCGCCTGCTGGAGTCGGCGGCAGGAGAGGACGGCAGCCTCGCACCCTTTCGCGGCGAGACCGGGATCTACATCCTGCCCGGCTATCGCTTTCGCGTCGTCGAGGCACTTCTGACCAACTTTCACCTGCCCCGCTCGACCCTCTTCATGCTGGTCGCCGCCTTTGCCGGGCTGGAGCGCATGCAAGCAGCCTATGCCCATGCGATTGCCAATGACTATCGCTTCTACTCCTATGGCGATGCCACCTTCCTGACGCGAGAAGACCTGCTATGACCGGCTTTGGCTACAGACTCCTGGCGCAAGACGGCATGGCGCGGCGCGGACGCCTGACGACGGCGCACGGCACGGCGGAAACGCCGGCCTTCATGGCCGTGGGTACGGCCGCCACCGTCAAGGGACTGCTGCCGGAGCAGATCCGCGCCAGCGGCACCGAAATCGTGCTGGGCAATACCTATCACCTGATGCTGCGCCCCACCGCAGAGCGAATCGCGGAGCTGGGCGGCCTGCATCGCTTCATGGACTGGTCGGGGCCGATCCTGACCGATAGCGGCGGCTTCCAGGTCATGTCTCTGTCGGAGCTTCGCAAGGTCACCGACGAAGGCGTTGCCTTCCGCTCGCACCTGGATGGCGCGCGCCTGATGCTGACGCCGGAGCGGGCTGTCGAGATCCAGCAGCTGCTGGACAGCGATATCGCCATGGTCCTGGACGAATGCGTGAAGCTGCCAGCAGAGCAGGAGCAGTTGCAGGCCGCCATGGAGCGCAGCCACCGCTGGGCCGAGCGTTGTCGCAAGGCCTTTCGCGACAAACCGGGCCATGCCCTCTTCGGCATCCTGCAAGGTGGGGATGACATTGCGATGCGCCACCGCGCGGCCGAAGCCCTGACAGACATCGGCTTCGAAGGTTATGCGCTGGGCGGGCTGGCCGTGGGCGAGCCGCAGGCGGTCATGTTCAAGGTGGTGGAGGAGACCACGCCGGCACTACCAATAGATCAGCCGCGTTATCTGATGGGTGTCGGCAAACCCTTGGATCTGGTGGGCGCGGTTATGCGCGGCATCGATATGTTCGACTGCGTGCTGCCGACCCGCAGCGGCCGCACTGGCCAGGCCTTCACCGCGCGCGGCACCGTCAACATCCGAAATGCCCGCCACGCAGCCGACCCGCGCCCGCTCGATCCCGAGTGCCCCTGCCAGACCTGCAGCCGTTTCTCGCGCGCCTATCTGCACCACCTGACCAAGGCCGGCGAGATCCTGGGCCTTATCCTCATGACCCAACATAACCTCAGCTTCTATCAGCGGCTGATGGCAGACCTCCGCCGCGCCATCGAAGAGGGGCGCATAGAGGATTTCGCCGCCGCCATCGCTGAAGAGCAAGGGCGCGGCGACATAACAGGGCTATAACAGGGTTAGTCTCCGCGACCGAGATCGGGTTCGCCTCCAAGCCAAAGCCGAAAGACCTACTTAGCCGCCGCCACATCCTCAAAGCGTTCTTTGGTGAGGTCGAAGATCCTCTCCATCAGGGCGACCGAGGGCACCACTTCGTCGCGGGCGGCAAGGCGGTCGCGAAGACCGGCCAGATAGCGTGTCAGGCTATCGACATAGCGTGCATTGGCCGGCGTAATTGCCAGGCGATCGCAGAGCGAGACCGCCGTGTACCAATGCTCCATCACCTCCTTCATGAAGGCGGTGTTCTCGGGATGGGCGATGAAGACCTTACTGCCCGTCGAATTGAAGTTACCGTCTTTCAGGGTGTCCGGAGTGCTGTCTGGGATACCGTTCATCATACCGACGATCTGATCTAGCAGTTGATCGGCCCCCTGGCCCTCGTCTTCGCGCAGCGCCAGAGAGTAGAACTCAGCCTGAATGCGAGAGAAGCGGCTCGATTCGATGTGCTTTTCGGCGAGTTCCATTGAGCCCTCGGGCTTCTCGATGATGCCCAAGTCCGCCGCCGGGCGAATGCTGAGATCGCGTAGCAGGTTCATGCAGTTGAAGAAGTGCTTGTCGATGTCGCTACCGGTCCAAGACGTCCTGTGCCAACGATAGGCGATTAGGGGCTCGTCACCACAGGCGGCGATCGACCAGCCTTCCCGCAGAATATGGTTCAGGTAGGTCCAGTCGTCGGCGTAGCCGACTATCAGCGGCAGGCGATGGCGCTTCATGATATCGCTGCGGCCGGTCAAGGTGCCGATGTGAACCGGCATCAGATGGCAGTCGCGGTAGTAGGTGTCGAAGCGACGGCCCACCGTGAGGCCGATCGGCTCGCCCTCAAGGTCGACGATCTCGCAACGTCCGCCGCAGACCAGATGCTCTTTGCGGGCGAGCACCTCCAATCGACGGGCCAGGGAGTTCGGCAGCAAGAGGTCGTCGTGATCCAGAAAGGTCACAAACTTGCCCTTGGAACGCTCCAGCCCTCTGTTGCGCGTCGCCTGCGGTCCCCGGTTCTGCTGACGGAACAGCAAGACCCGATCGTCTTTCATCGCATAGTCGCTGACGAAGGCTACCGTATCGTCGGAGCTGCCGTCGTCGATGACGATGACCTCATAGTTGACACCCTCTTGCAGCGTGATGCTCACCAAGGTGTTGCCGATGAAGTCGGTGCCATTATAGGTCGGCATAATAATGCTGATGTCCGGCGCCCAGAAGAAGCGTGATGCCGGGTTTTCAAGATAGATTGATTTCTGCGACTCGGTGGTCGGCGAGGCGTTGGACATCAGGTAGATCTCGGCGCTGCGCAGGCCGTGAATCAAGCGCACCAACGCAAGCGGGTCGCGCGCCTCGATCTCTCTGAATTCGTGGTCGAAGTCATGCAGATAGGCCTGCCCACCCTCAGGTACCAAGCCCTTGATCAGCTGAGAGAGAGTGCTTGAGCAGAAGTAGGCTTGCCTCTTGGTCGCGCCTTCGACAACGTCCCCTTCATCGCTATCGTCTTGCTCGATGACTAAGACGCGGTCTTGCGCGCCCAACCATGCCAGCAAGGCGCCATCGGAAACGTCGGCGGCCTTTACCACGGCGAAGGTGTTGAGCTTGGAGATCTGGTCCTGCACGGCCTTTCCAGCCGCCTCAGGCGTCAATCCGCCGATGCGATTCATAACCACATAGATGCGCTGGGCACGATCCAAGCGGGCGGTGCGGGAAAGACTCGATTCCAGGACCGCGACGCCAGCGATGCCAAAGGCGATGAGGACGTCGTCAATCGAGACAGTCGCCTCGCCTAAGACGATCAGATTGTTCACTTGCTTGGCTTGCATTGCAGCTTCCCCTGCTCTCAACGCGTCCTCGGTAACGCTCTCTTCTTCGTCTCCGAGCGATAAAGGGTCGCTCTGAACCAAAGGCCGAGGCTGTTCCGCTACCTGTTGGCGTTGCGCGGAACCCAACTGACCGTTGCTAGCCCTTGGGCGAAACTTCCACATACTTCTCGATTCCTTCTCTGATCGTCAGGAAGGGACGCTGATATCCGGCTGCACGCAAGCGGTCCAGGTTTGCGCAAGTGTAGTACTGCATGTGCTGACGCACGCGCTCTGGCGCGCGCACGTAGTCGATCTTGACCGGCTTACCGACCAAATCGAAGACAGCCTCGGCAATCTCGTTCAGGCTGGGTGCATGGCCGCTGCCCACATTGTAGAGGCCCGAGGCCTTGCAGGAATCCAGCATCCAGAGCACCACCTGGACAATGTCACCGACGTAGATGAAGTCGCGCTGCTGGTCGCCGTCCTTGATGTCCGGCCGCTCGGAGGCATAGAGCGTCACCGAATCGGACTCTTTGAGCTGCCGGAGCAGATGGGTGATGAAGGTTGGCGCCTTTTCCTTGTGCGCATCGCCAGGCCCATAGGCATTGAAGAACTTCAAACCCATCCAGCGCGGCGGGCGCGGACGACCGGAGAAGACCTCGTTAACGGCCCAGCGGTCGAAAAGATGCTTGGTCCAGGCATAGCCGCTGTTCGGCTTCAGCTTCGCCAAGGCCTCCGGGGTTGCCTCGTCGTCGAACCCTTGGTCGCCCAAACCATAGGTCGCCGAGGAGGAAGCATAGATCAGCGGCACGCGGTTTTCGGCGCACCAGGTCCAGATCGACTTGGTCATTCCGAAGTTCGCACGCAGCAGAATGTCCTTGTCAGGCTCCTGCGATCCATCCTTAGCGCCTAGATGGACGACGGCCTTCAGGCCCTTGCGGCCCTCAAGCCAAGACAGCACCTGGTCGGGCGGTACGATGTCGTCAAGGAGGATATCGGCAATGTTCTCCTGCTTGCCGGAATGGCGCAGACGATCGCTGATCACCAGCCGCTCGCCGCGAGCGGCAAGCGCTCTAGAAAGATGTGACCCGACGAACCCCGCGCCCCCTGTCACCAATAGCATTCTCGTCTCCTCGACGCCCAGCGTCCTAAGTCTGCGTTACCTGTCAGGCTGCCGAGCTGACGGCAAGCAGGCTCTCCAGATAGGCGCGGTACTGTGTTTTCGGCATGCGATCGAGCAGCGCTTCGTAGCCCGCACGATCGATAAAGCCCATCTCGAGTGCCAGCTGCTCGGGGCAGGCAATCAGGCTGTCCTTCTCACTCTCCAGATCCTTGATCGTCTGGCTAGCCTCGACCAGTGAATCGGGATTGCCGCAATCCAGCCAGGTGACGTCTGAGGGCAGGGATTCGACATAGAGCGACTGGCGATCCATGTAGAGCCGGTTGAGGTCAGTGATCTCCAGCTCGCCGCGCGCCGAGGGCTGCAGGCCAGAGGTCAGCTCGAGAACCTCCGAATCGTAGAAGTAGAGGCCGGTGACCGCCATGTTGCTGGTCGGGTTTGCGGGCTTCTCGACCAGGTCGGTTGCCCGACCGCTCTCGTCCAGAGTGACGATCCCGAAGCGTTCTGGGTCGCTCACCGGAACGGCGAAGACGCTGGCTCCCTGCTTGCGGGCAAGTGCCTCCTCCAAATAGGGCGCCATCTCTTCGGTTAGAAAGAGGTTGTCGCCCAGCATCAGCGTCACCGGTCGGCCCTTGATCAGCGAGTCGCAGAGCAGGATCGCCTGCGCAATGCCCTTGGGCTCGGGCTGCACGACATAGCTAAGGCGCAAACCCCACTCGCTACCGTCGCCCAATGCCTCCTCCAGCACCGGCGTGGTGGTCGGCGTGGACACGATCGCGATGTCTCGCAGACCCGCGCGCATGAGGATTACAAGGGAATAGTAGATCTGCGGCTTGTTGTAGACGGGAAGAAGGTGCTTGTTGACCGTTCGCGTGATCGGAAACAGGCGCGTTCCCAAACCACCAGCCAAGAGAATACCGAAACGCTCGCTCTCGTCGGACATAACCTTCGGCTCGTTCATCAATTGGTTTCCTTAACTCACACAGGCTGTCACGAAGGCTGAGGAGAGACGTAGTCACGAACGCCGCTCATTCGATGCCGCAAGCTCGGCCTTGGCCTCCCACAGCGCCTAGCCCAGCGCAGCGCCGGGCGCCGCCGACAGAGCAGAGCTTGACCGCAAAACCTTGAAGCCGCGGTTGACTATCACGAGGTGCTGCGCGGCTACAAGCTTCGCGGCGCGGCAAAAACGCCACCCTGAGCGGCGGGTCCACCCGATGCGCCACCACCTCTGTTATCCGAGGCTAGGCCTGGCATATCTTCTTGGTAGACGCTGGTCGGCCCACTTGGCCGCTCTGCGACCTCAAGGTGACGAAAGACCCGATCAAAGCGGTCGCGCACCCAGGCCAGCAAACGATAGTCCTCTTCACAACGCTCATGCAGCGTCTCCAAGGTCTCCGGTGCCAGTTCCGGACGCGCCTTCACAGCCTTGGTTACATTCAGCCGCTGCGGCGGCACGTCGGCCTTTCCATAGAGCCCTGCCAAGAGCCTTTGCATATCGTCGAGCTGTTCCAGCGAACAGCAGACCAGATACTGCTCTTCAATGACCTTCTTTGCGGCTTCCGCAGTCCTCTCGCCGGTCAGCTGCTCGACCTGTGCGGAACGCACAAGACGGCTGTTCGGATTTGCCAGCTTGGACTGGACATAGTCGTCCAAAGTCATCTCTCTTGCTTCCGCCTTCCACTGCTCGCGGCCTTGCGAGCGCGCGAAATAGAAGTCCGAGATGATGCGATCGATGGGATCGCGCATCGTGCCGACATAGAAGACCCGGCCTTGCAGGCGCGCGTGATGGCCGTAGTCGAAGTGCCCGCCAAGGAAAGAGAAGCCATTCAGCTCCTGGTCTGGAACCTCTTCGATCTTGCGCGAGAAACGGCCCGTCTTGGCATCGCGTGCGAAGTGTCGAAAACAACGCTCGGATCCGAGGAGTGCATTGAACAAACCGAACAGAGAGCTTCCGCCCGCTTTTGAGACATGTGTGAAGACAATCTTGGAAGCAAGCAATTCGTCTCTTGTCAGATCCATCGTGGACAACCCTTCCCCTTGACGCCGACGGCATCCCATAACGCTCGAAGGCAGTGAAAAGCAATAACCAGAGGGTCCTAGGGCCACAGCACCACGACGAAATGCGCACCGCAAAGCAAGCCCCGGCATGGCCTCTCGAACATCCTCCGGCCAACTTAGGACAAGAACTCTTTGGCATCTCGCTTCGCCGGCGACCGGCGGCGTTTCGGCCTTCCGCCAACCCGGCGTAACCCTAGACCATCACCTTCGCCTTGCCTACGCCAATCGGCCCGCGGCATGGCGTCCCGAAGGAGCTGCAAGACAGCAGTCCGCGAGGGGTCCGGTCAGCCGAAGCGGCGCTCGTTCCGAGCGGTTCCGTGTGGGAACCCCATCATCGAGAGCGCGCGCTCGTACTGCGGTGCGCAGTAAGGGGGAGCCGCTTCCAGCTCGGCCGCCGCCCGTAGTGCCCAGCGCGGGTCTGCAAGGAAGGCCCGGGCAAGGGCCACAAGGTCCACCGTCTCTTCGCGAATCAGGGTCTCGGCCTGCTTGGCTGCGGTGATCATGCCAACCGCCATGGTGGGAATCCCGGTTCTTTCGCGAACCTTCTTGGCAAAGGGCACCTGATAACCCGGCCCGGTCTCGATCTTCTGGGTGGGCGCATTCCCGCCGGAAGAGACCACCACATAGTCGCAGCCGGCCTCCTTCATTGCGCCGGCCAATGCTACGGCACCCTCCAGATCCCAGCCCCCCGAAACCCAATCGCTGCCCTGCAGCCGGTAGCCAAGCGGCCGCTCGACCGGCCAGACAGCGCGCATGGCCTCGAAGATCTCCAAGGGCAGGCGCATCCGCTTCTGGCGGCTGCCGCCGTAGGCATCGCCGCGGGTGTTTGAGAGCGGCGACAGAAAGGAACTCAAGAGATAGCCGTGGGCACCGTGCAACTCGATCAGATCGAAGTTCAACCTCAATGCACGACGCGTGGCGGCGACGAAGGCCTGCTTGATGGCGGCGATGTCGGCCAGACTGGCCTCCCGCGGAATCGGCCAGCCTTGGTCATAGGCGACAGCTGCCGGACCGATCGGCTCCCACGCCCCCTCGGCAGCGCTCAAGGACTTGCCGCCCTTCCAGGGCACATTGGCCGAAGCTTTGCGCCCGGCATGCCCCAGCTGAATGCCAATCTTCGCGCCGCCGGACTGCCGACAGGATGCCAGCACACGAGCGATTGCCGCCTCGGTCTCCCTATCGTAGAGGCCAAGGCAACCGGGCGTGATGCGCCCGCGAGCCTCGACCGCCGTCGCTTCTACCATGACCAGGCTCGCCCCGGATAGGGAGAGCTGGGTCAGATGCGACAGGTGCCAGTCGTTGGCGCATCCCGACTCGGCCGAGTACTGGCACATGGGCGAGACCGTCACGCGGTTCGCCAGCTCGAGCCCTCGTAGGGCCAAGGGTGTGAACAGTCGCGGCGTCAAGACTCAAATCCCCTCTCATACAGGTTGTCGCGTCTGGAGGATGGCGACAGCGCCTGCGGCCGACAAGTCCGGACCCTGGAACAAGAGTTTCGTTAATGCCCTTGGATGCTGCACGGAATGGCGGCGTTATCGGAGCCTGCAGAGAATCTTCGAGTTTGCTGGGTTCGGAGACTCCGCCTCCAGGACGCTGACGCCCATCCCCCTTGCGCTGGCCCTCTCTTCATCTTAGTTTGTCCGACAATCGGACCAATGGAGAGGAAGACAGTGGTGATCGATTTTCGACCGACTGCGGAGCAGCTGGCGCTGGCCGACGAGGTGCGCAGCTTCGTCGAAGAGAGAATCATTCCCTATGAGAAGGACCCTCGCTGGGGACCGCATGGGCCGAGCGACGACCTACGGCGCGCGCTCAATGAAGAGGCGCGGCAAGCCGGACTGCTCTCGGTTCACGTCGAGCCGGAGTATGGCGGGCGGGGTTTGAGCCACGTCGAGAACGCCCTGGTCTTTGCCGCGGCCGGCTATTCTCCGCTTGGGCCGGTGGCGATCCACTGTAATGCCCCGGACGAGGGCAACATCCATCTGTTGTCCAAGGTTGCCAGCCCGGCACAGAAAGAGCGCTGGCTGGGTCCGCTCGCCAGGGCCGAGATCCGTTCCTGTTTTCTGATGACCGAGCCCGAAGGTGCTGGGTCGGATCCCAGCATGCTGGCCACCGAAGCCAGGCCGGTTGAAGATGGCTTTCGCATCACCGGGAAGAAATGGTTCATCACCGGCGCCGAGGGAGCTGGCCTCGGCATCGTCATGGCGAGCGTAGCAGAGGCCGGTGCCACCATGTTTCTGACCGATATGTCTGCGCCGGGCATTGCCCTGAAACGCCAGCAAGAGACATTGGATGCTACCTTTACCGGGGGGCATTACGAGGTCGATCTGACCGACCTTTTCGTGCCTGAAGATCAGATCTTGGGCGCGGTCGGCGAGGGCTTTCGCTATGCCCAGGTTCGCCTGGCGCCGGCGCGGCTGACCCATTGCATGCGCTGGCTGGGTGCGGCAGAGCGGGCACACGACATCGCCTCTGCCTACGCCGCCCGTCGTCGCGCCTTTGGCAAGCCCTTGGGAGAACACGAGGGCATCGGTTTTATGCTGGCCGACAATGAGATGGAGCTGCAGCAGTCGAAGCTGTGGATTTGGTACACTGCCTGGTTGCTGGATCAGGGCGAGAAGGCCCGGCACGAGAGCAGCATGTCCAAGGTCGCGGTTTCCGAGGCGCTGTTCCGCATCGTCGATCGCTGCGTTCAAGTCCTGGGTGGGCAGGGCATGACCCACGACACGGTGGTGGCGCAGCTCTTCAACGATATCCGTGCCTTCCGTATCTACGACGGACCCTCCGAAGTACATCGCTGGGCCATGGCCAAACGGATCATGCGCAAAGCCGGCGTCAATGACCTCTCCTAGGTAGAGCGTCATGCGACAGCCGCCAATGCGAGACTACGAGGCCTGCTACGCCGACTTCCGCTGGGCGCTTCCGCGTCGGTTCAACTTCGCAACCGACGTGGTCGAGCGCTGGGCTGCCGAACGGCCCGACCATCCAGCCCTCATTTGGAGCGATGCCGAAGGACACGAGCGCCGTTTCACCTACCGCGAGATTGTGGACCTGAGCGACCGCCTGGCCGCAAGCCTGCAGGCAACCGGTCTTGCCAAGGGCGAACGCGCATTGGTGATGCTGCCGCGCGTGCCGGAATGGCAAATCGCCATGGTGGCACTCCTCAAGATCGGCGTGATCCCGATCCCCTGCATCGAGATGCTGACCGCAAAGGATGTCGCCTACAGGCTGGAGAATGCCGAGGTCTCGGCAGTGATCGTCAGCGAGACGCAAGTCTCGAAGATTCCTGCCCAGAGGGCGCTGAAGGCCCGCGTCGTGGTCGGGGAAGCTGCCGGCTGGACCGCGATCTCTGCCATTCTGGCCAAGGATCAGGGGCCGGTCGAGGCGGCCGCGATGGCGATCGACGATCCCGCGATCCTCTACTATACCTCCGGCTCCACCGGAGATCCCAAGGGCGTGCTCCACGCCGCGCGCAGCCTCTTCACCTGGCGGGCTTCTGCCTGGTATTGGCTGGATCTGACGCCGGATGACGTCATGTGGTGTACGGCCGACACCGGCTGGAGCAAGGCCGGTACCTCGATCCTCTTTGGTCCCTGGTCCTGCGGCGCAAGCGTGGTGTTCCACCAAGGCCCCTTTGACCCAACCGCTCGTTTCGATCTCTTGGAACGCTATGGCGTCACGGTCTTCTGTGCCTCGGCAACCGAGTTGCGGCGCCTGGTGCGCGAAGAGATCGGCGAACGGGATCTCTCGGCGCTAAGACTCACCGTTTCCGCTGGCGAGCAGGTCAATCCGGAAATCGTGGCAGCCTGGCGCCGCTTGACGGGCGTGGCATTGCTCGACGGCTACGGTCAGACCGAAACCTTGATGACAGTGCTGAACTACCCGGCCCTGCCGGTGAAACCGGGTTCGATGGGCAAGCCGCTACCCGGAACCGAAGTTCTGGTGATCGACGAAGACGGCAAGCCGCTGCCGGCCGGCAGCCCAGGCGAGTTGGCCATCGCTCTACCGAACCCGCAGCTTATGCTGGGTTACTGGCGCAATCCGGATCTGAGTGCGGCGGCGGAGATCGAGATCGCGGGCCGGCGCTACTTTCGTACCAGCGACCGCGTGCGTCTGGATAGGGAGGGCTATCTCTACCACGAGGGCCGCAGCGACGACGTCATCAACTCCAGCGGCTATCGCATCGGCCCAGTGGAGGTCGAAAACGCATTGGCCGAGCACCCGGCCGTGATCGAAAGCGCTGCCGTGGCGAGCCCGGACCCGGACCGCGGCGAGGTGGTGAAGGCCTTCATCGTGCTAGCCGAAGGGTATGTCGGCAACCCAGACCTAGTGGAGGCCCTACAGGCGCACTGCAAGAGCGTGACCGGGCCCTACAAGTACCCACGGAAGATTGCCTTCCTCGACGAACTGCCAAAGACGCCGACAGGGAAAATCAGGCGGCGCCTGCTGCGTGAGCGAGAGTTTCAGCAGAGGGCTGCATCATGAGCGAGACTAAACCCCTGTTTCAGCCGCTGGAGCCGGCGCCGGCCTACAAGCGGCTGTGCCAAGCCATCGAAGCCGAGATCATGGCCGGGCGCTTGAAGCCGGGCGACCAACTGCCGACCGAGACCGCTTTGGCTGAAGCCTTCGCCCTCAACCGCTCGACGGTGCGCGAAGGCATCCGCTTGCTGGAACAGAGCGGCCTGGCCGAACGCGTTGCCGGCCGCCGCCTGGCCGTAGCCCGTCCCTCGACCAAGGCTCTGGGTCGACGCGTAAGCCAGGCCTTAGTGCTGCACGACGTCACCTTTCGCGAGCTCTGGCAGACCATAGCGGCCCTGGAGCCGGCAGCAGCCGCCTATGCCGCAGAAGCAAGAACCGAGGCCGACCTTTTGGCCCTGCAGCGGAACTTGAGGCAAAGTGAGGCAGCAACGAGCAACACACAGCAGCTCTCGGCGCTGGACGTCGCCTTCCATGCTCTGGTGGCCGAGGCCGCACACAACCGCGCCCTTATCTTGGCCCGCGAAGCTGTCGGTCAGCTTTTCTATCCGGCCTTCGCAGCAGTGGTGACCCGCCTGGACACCGCGGCAGCACGACTCTTGACAGCCCATCGCGCAATCGTCGAGGCCATTGAGCGCCGGGATGCCGACGAGGCGCGGCGCTGGATGGTCCGCCACATCGACGATTTCCATCGTGGCTACTGCATGGTCGGCCTGGACCCGGAGGCACCGATAGGCAGGGTGCAGGAGGAGGATAGTCAGTGATGCAGGAAGACTTGGCTAAAGGCGCGCTGAGGGAGCCGCCAGGCCTGTCGGCGGAGGAGATGGCAGCAGCCGTTGACTGGGCAATCGGCTCCAGGCGTTCGGTGCGCGCCTTTCGGCCGGACCCCGTCTCACGTCAAACCGTTGAGCGCATCCTCGCACTGGCCGCGCGTGCACCCAGCGGCACCAACATGCAGCCCTGGGCCGTTACCGTCGTCACCGACAAGACCAAGGAGCGATTGACGGCTGCGCTTCTGGAAGCACACGGCAGCGGTGGAACCGGGCACAGTGGTGAGTACAAGTACTATCCCGACAGCTTTGAGGAGCCCTACCTGGGGCGTCGTCGCAAGGTAGGCTGGGACCTCTACGGCTTGCTGGGTATTGGTCGTGCGGACAAGCACAAGATGCACGCCCAGCTTGGCCGAAACTACCGCTTCTTTGATGCGCCGGTGGGCATGATCGTCACGATCGATCGCAGCCTAGAGATCGGCAGCTGGCTCGATCTGGGCATGTTCCTGCAGTCGATCTGCATCGCCGCGCGCGGCCAGGGTCTGGATTCCTGCCCACAGGCGGCCTTCGCCCGCTATCATCGCGTCATCCGCGAAGTGCTGGCGCTACCGGACGAGCAGGTCGTGGTCTGCGGTCTGTCGATGGGAAAGCTGGACGAAAACGCGATCGAGAACAGTTTGGTGACCGAGCGGGCACCGCTGGAGAGCTTCGTGACCTTCAGGGACTGATCCTACCTCAGCTCCTCGCGGCTGTGGTCGCGCATCAGAAGCAACACCGAAGCGCCGACAAGGCCGGCCAGGGCGAGATAGCCTGCCGGAGCATAGTGCGTGCCACTGACAGCGATCAACGCGGTGGCCACCATTGGTGCGGTACCGCCGGCAAATGCCATCCCGATGTTGAAAGAGACCGAATAGCCGGTCAATCGATGACCGCGATCAAAGGCTTCAACCAAGGTGGTCGGGACGGCGCCCAGTGGTCCTGCGATCAAGGCTGCGAATGCCACGTAAACCATGATGACCAGCCAGACTATGCCGGTCTCTGTCAGTATGAAGAGTGGTAACGCGACCACCCCAACAAGGCCGAAGATCAAGGCCAAAAAGTGCGTCCGACGCATACCCCAGTCAGTGAAGTGGCCGACTAAGGGCACCAGCACCATCTGCAAGGCCATCGCCAAGGTGGCGATAAAGAGGGCTTCGTGCAGCTTGATATCCGAGTAGAGCGACTGCCAGGTCGGCAGATAGACCATTGGTAAATAATAGAGCACACCATAGGCCGAGGTGAAGATGATCACACGAAGCAGAACATCGCGTTCCTCGCGAAATACGCGAACGATGGGGTGGTCACCTGGTTCTCGTTTCTCCGGCGGCGCTTCTTCCTCGGGCAGGCCGCGCCGAAGCAACAAGCCAATCACGCCGACCAGGCCGCCAAGCAAGAAGGGAATGCGCCAGCCCCAATCGTCCACGGCAGACTCGCCCAAAATCCAAATGACCGTCGCCGGCGTTCCGGCACCCAAGACTGTGCCAGCAACCGCCCCGCAGTTGGCCCAGCTGCCGGCCAAGCCGCGCCGATCCATGGGTGCCGTCTCGACCATGAAGGTGGCCGAGCTGCTGAATTCGCCGCCGACGGAGAAACCCTGCAAGAGGCGAATGAGGACCAGGCAGATTGAGGCCGTAATGCCCCAATCCTGATAGGTGGGCATCAGCCCCAGAAGAATGGTGGGCAAAACCATCATGACGACGGAGATGATCAAGACCGGCTTGCGCCCGATGGTATCGCCCAGGTGACCAAAGAACAGCGCACCCAGCGGCCGCATCATGAAGCCCGCAGCAAAGACCCCGTAGGTTGCCAACAAGGATACGGTCTTGTCGCCATGCGGAAAGAAGAGTTCCGAGATGATCACGGCCATGAAGCCGTAGAGTGCGAAATCGTACCACTCGATCACGTTGCCGATCATGCCGGCAGCGACGACCCGCGCCCGACTCTTACGCGTCTCTGGCACTGGTTCCGTCATCCCCGCTCGCCCCTGTTTATCCGGCTCCGACGGAGCTTGACCGACTGGGAAGCGACTTGGCAAGGCCGGACGTAGCCTGGGCTTCGTAGCGAAAACCTGCCTGATTGACCTCAGGATCGATGCCTCGGTGGCATCAGGCGCTGGCGACGGCAGGTTCCAGCTGGCGTTCCTGACGCGGGGTCTTGGAGTAGTATTCGCGGTAGCATTTGGAGAAATGCGAGGCAGAGACGAAGCCGCAGGCCAAGGCAACATCCAGGACCGACATGGATGTCTGCATCAGAAGCGAACGGGCCTTTTGCAATCTTAGCTCCAGATAGTAGCGCGTCGGCGTCCGCCCCAGATACTTTCGGAACAGGCGCTCCAGCTGACGGGTTGAGAGGCCGGTCTGCTTTGCCAGGTCGCCGCGCGGCAGGGGCTCTTCAAGCGATGCCTCCATCAGCTCGATGACGCGCAACAGCTTGGGGTGCGAGACTCCGACGCGCGCACGCAAGGCCATGCGTTGGGGATCGTGGCGGTCACGTATGCGTTCGTGAATGAACTGCTCGGCAACTGCTGTTGCCAGGTCGCGGCCGTGGTCGAGTGCGATTAAGGATAGCACCAAATCCATGGCCGCGGTTCCACCTGAGCAGGTAAAGCGATTGCGGTCGATCTCATAAAGCTCGTCGGTCACGTCGAGGTTGGGAAAGGCCTCCTGGAAACCGGCAATGTGCTCCCAATGGATGGTGCAGCGATAGCCTTCCAGCAGCCCGGCCTTGGCCAAGAGATAGCTGCCAGTCGAGATCGCACCCAGTTGACACCCCTGTCTGGCCAGGCGCCGCAAGACATTCAAAACGGGCCGGTCGCAATAGCGATCGGGATGCATTCCGGCGATGATCACCAGCGCGTTCAGACGCTCGGCCTGATCCAGGCTCTGATCCGGCAGAATGCAGACACCGCTTGACGACACCAGTGCCTTGCCGTCCTGCGTCATCACCGACCATTCATAGAGCGTCCGGCCGCTCAAGCGATTGGCCGCGCGCAGTGGCTCCAGAACCGAGCTTAGAGATATGGTGGAGTACTCGGGCAGCAGCAGAAAACCGAAGCGCTCCGGCTTCGGCAGCGCTGTCATCTGCGCGGTTTGAGAGGCTGGTCCTGGCATCGAGTCCGGCCGGGCAATTCCTGCGTTGCGTTAGAATGACAATCAATGACGCCGGTCGTTGGCGTCAAGACGTTTCGACAAGCAAGCCCCGGAGTTTTTACAGTTGCCTTCTTGAGCTTAGGAAAAGAAGAGTCGCTGGTACATTTGATAACTCTGGAGCAGGGCAATGACCAAGGCGTCGAATCGACCTCCAGCCGCCTACGCGGAAATCGAGGCAGCCGTGGGAGAGACGGGGCTGCAGCTGCGCGGCGCGCTGTGCCCAAGTGTGGAAGATGGGTTGGGCGCGGAGGTCGGGTGGCTTCTCCTCCTCGGTGCGGTCGGCGGATCGGTTTGGCCGCAGTTTGATCGCTCCCCGGAGGCGGGCGACGGAGAACCCCATCCCCTAGACCGCTGGTCCGAGCGGGTGATCGACGCGCTGGCCGAGCATCTGGGCGCCAAGCCCTTTTTCCCATTCGGCGGACCGCCCTACCGTCCCTTTCTGAGCTGGGCAAGGCTGGCAGAGGGGCTTGCGCCCTCGCCGCTTGGCATGCTGATTCATCCGGTGCATGGCCTATGGCATGCCTACCGCGGGGCCTTGGGTTTCGCCGCCCAGCCGCAGGGTTGGCAAGCAACAGCGCCGCAAGCCTCGCCCTGCCCGAGCTGTGCACGGCCCTGCCTTACGGCCTGCCCTGTCGATGCCTTCACACCCGCTGGCTATGACGTCAAGGCCTGCCGTCGGCATCTCGCAACAGCGGCCGGCGCTGACTGCATGACCGCTGGCTGCCTTGCACGACGGGCTTGCCCGGTCGCCCCGGATCTGGCCTATGATCGTCCGCAGACTGAGTTCCACATGCGGGCCTTTCTGCGATCGGACTTGACCGGATGACGGCCGGACAGGGCACGCGACCCGCTTCGAGCAACGGGCACAACGGCATGCAGCGCATACTCCTAATCGACCATCCTGTGACGCAGCGGCGCGATCGTGCACGAACCCATCTACGAAAGCGCGGTCTGGATTGGAGAGATTGCTGCCCGGGGACGGGCGACGCGCTGCCGGACCCTACTCAATTCGACTTTGTGATCGTCTATGGCGGTGCTGAGATGCTGTCGACCGATCTGGACAATCCAAAGACCGCTTATCTGCGGCCCGAACTCAATTTCGTCAAAGACTGGATCGAGAGCGACAAGCCCTATCTTGGCTTCTGCCTGGGCGGGCAACTGATGGCGGCGGCTTTCGGCGCCGAGGTGGCGCCCCATCATGCCGGACTGAACCAGATCGGCTATCACGACGTGGCCCCGACGGCCTCAGGCCGAGGCTTTCTCAAAGAGCCCACGCGCATGTATCAATGGCACCAGGAGGGCTTCGGCCTGCCGGAGGGTGCGATTCGGCTTGCCACCGATGACGATTTTCCCAATCAAGCCATACGATTGGGGAAGGCCTTCGGCTTGCAGTACCATCCCGAGGTCGATGTCACCCACTACCGCTTCTGGATGGACGAGCTTCCCCACGCCTTGCAGCGGCCCGGTGCGCAGTCCCGTGACGAACAGCTGGCGGAAGCAGCCGAGAGCGATGCCAAAACCGCCCGCTGGTTCGAAGATTTTCTGGATGACTGGCTGAAACTCTAACTCAAAATCAATGGCCCCGAACACCGGAGTGAGCGGGGCCATTCACATGCACAGGTTTCGGCACTACTCGGCGGCCGAGCGCTTCTCCCCCTCGATCACCTGGCCGCTGGCATCGCGTTGCCGGCCGTCGATGGTCTGGAAGTTGTCCTGTCGTACCTTGGCTGCCTGATCGTCGTAGAGGAAGGGCAGGTAGCAGTAGCGGGTTCCGCGCGTCACCGGCAAGGCCTGGTGCAGCAACGAGCAGGAGAAGATGCAGGACCCACCGGTCGGTGGCTTGTATGTCGCCTCACCATACTCGGGAAAGCGCAACTCGCCGCCGTCATAGTCATCGCTGTTCAGGTTGATTGTGCAAGCAAAGCGGCGGTGCGCGGTGCCAGTCGTTGTGTTGTCGCGATGGGCGTTAAAGTAGCCGCCCTCTTCTCCGTCGTAGCAGGCCACGATATCCCGCTCGATGCGTGTCACGCGGAACTGGAAGGCGCGCCAGATTTCCGGCACCAATCGGCGGCTGATGCGTACTCTTGCGGCCTGAATCAAATTCTGGTCGGTGATGTTGGCATCACGGCGACGCTTGAACTTAGGATCCAGAATGCCAACCGTCTTGCCGTCCTGCTGGCGCATGAACCCAGACGGCGTACCGCCCTGGTTCTCATAGTATTCGATCAGCTTGCGGCAGAGCTCCGGCTCGAAGATGCGCGGAACGACGAGAACCGGGGCCCAACCGCTCTGACGGCCTTCGTAGTGCGGCAGCGCACAGGCCTGGCAGGCTTGCATGATTTGCTGCAGATGGGTCTGCGGATCGCTCATCGGGATCACGCGGAAGAGGCGCAGGCGCGGATCGATAATGAAGGTCTGCGGTTTGAAGACCGGATGCGGGCTCTCCTGGCTATAGCTGGAGACACCGTAACAATCGGCCAAACGCTTGTCGAAATCCCAGAACAGAATGAAGGTCGGTCGTTCCTGCAGCCGTCCCTCGTCCTGCGGGTCATTGGAGACGCCGCAGAATATCGGCCCTTTGGAGCGCGATGCATCGGCAGCACCTTGCAGCTGCGCGATCAGTTCGCGCGCCTTCGGCGTGGCGCCAGAGCCAAAGAAGGTCAGCGCGATCGGCCGTCCCCCCAGGGTGGAGAAGCTGAAGCGAGGATTGCGCGGTGAGGGTGCCGAGAAGCGTGGCACCGATTCAAATAGGCGCGGCGGTGACGGCGGAACCGGATCGGGCGAAACCCCGCCGATCATGACGCCCTCATCCTTCGTGCCCCCCTCGGTCGGCGGCGGCGGTACTGCTAATTCGTTCTCGACCGGATTGATGGTCGGTTCCTCGTTGCTCATGACCTCGCTCCTCTAAACATCGCCCTTATTCGTCGTTCTATCGCGCGCCATGCCCGGCGTCGAGAGTCCCAAAGAACAGCCGGACCGGCGGCCGCAGAAGACCGCCGATCCAGACTGCATCGTTAGGCCAAGCCTTCTTCCTTTGCGACCCCATCGACAGCAGCCTTGGTCTTCTCGGCCAACTGGTCGATCTCGCTACGGGTAATCACCAGGGGAGGCGAGAACACCAGCGTGTCCCAGACCGCCCGCATCATCAAACCATTCTCGATCATCCGATCACGAACCTTGCGACCCAACTTTCCGGCCTCGTCCGAGCGCGGTTCCACTCCTTCTGGGACGACAAGCTCGATGGCGCCGATCAGGCCCTTGCTGCGCACCTCATCCACCAGGGGCGAGCCCGAGAGCGCCTCGCGCAGGGTCGAGAGCAGATAGGGGCCGACGTCATCGGCAACCCGACCAATCAGGCCCTCTTCCTCAATAATGCGGATGTTTGCCAGAGCCACAGCGCAGGCGACCGGATGGCCGTCGTAGGTATAGCCGTGCTGGAACTCGCCGCCCTTTTCCTGCAGGACCTGCGCCACACGTTCGCCAACCATGAGGGCCGACAGCGGCAGGTAGCCCGAGGTGATGCCCTTCGCCATGGTCAAAAAGTCGGGCTCGATGCCCATGCCCGGACTGGCGAACCATTCGCCGGTGCGCCCAAAGCCGCAGATCACCTCGTCTGCCACCAGCAGCACGTCGTACTCACGGCAGATCCGCTGAATTTCCGGCCAGTAGGTCTCGGGCGGGATGATGACCCCACCGGCGCCCATGATCGGCTCACCGATGAAGGCGGCCACCCGCTCCGGCCCCAGCTCCAGGATCTGGTCTTCCAGTGCCTTGGCAGCGCGCAGGCCAAAGTCCTCGGCGCTCTCGCCGGCCTGACCGAAGTGGTAGTGGTAGGGCGGCATTACATGCACGAAGCCCGGCAGCGGTAGGTCCGACATCTTGTGCATCGCGTCCATGCCACCCAGGCTAGCGGCGGCCATAGTGGAGCCGTGATAGCCCCATTCGCGCGAGATGATGATCTTCTTCTCCGGCCGCTCCATCAGGTTCCAATAGCGCCGGACCAAGCGCACCATGGTGTCGTTCGCTTCCGAACCAGACGAGCCGTAGAAGGCCTTCTCGAGCCCCGGCGGCGTGATCTCTGCCAGCTTCTCCGACAGCTCTGCGACCGGCGGGTGCGCCGTCTTGAAGAAGGTGTTGTAGTAGGGAAGCTGCAGCATCTGCTCGCGCGCAACATCGGCCAGATCGCTCCTGCCGTAGCCGATGTTGACACACCACAGACCGGACATGCCGTCCAAGATACGGCCACCCTCGCTGTCTTCCAGCCAGCAGCCCTCTGCCTTCACAACGATCCGGGCACCGCCGCCCGCACCGAGATCCTTATAGTCGGTGAAGGGGGCCAGGTGATGGCGCTGCTCCAGCGCCTTCCAATGGCGGGTCGTATTGCGTAGCGGTTCGTTCATTGTCTCATAACTCCATGATCTTTCACGATTCTCATTGCTCTCACGTCGTTTCCGCCCGGTATCAAACCAGGTAAGCGACCCGCGCACAGAGGATCAGAAGATCACTATGGAGCGTGCGTTCAGTCATACTCCCTCAACCAGCATGGAACCTATCGCCGGTGCCCGGCATTGATCGAGATCAAACATTCAAGAGAAGATGCTCTCGCTCCCAAGAGGAGATCACCTCCTGATAATCGGTCAGCTCCGCCTCCTTGACGGCGATGACCGCCTGCATGAAGTCCTCGCCCAACACCTCTTTCAGATGGCGATTGCCGCTGAAGCGGTAAAGCGCATCATGCAAGGTGCGCGGCAGGGTGTGCGCCAAGCGATAGGCGCTGCCCTTCACCTCGGCTTTGGGCTTAAGCTTCTGCATCATACCCAAATATCCGCAGGCAAGCGAGGCCGCTATTGCCAGATAGGGATTGCTGTCGGCCCCGGCCAGCCGATTCTCGATACGCCGGTCCTTGGCATCGGAGCGCGGTACGCGCAATCCCACCGTCCTGTTCTCCATGCCCCAGTGCGTGTTGATCGGTGCATCGGAATCGCGCAAGAGCCGTCGATAAGAATTCACATTGGGTCCCATCAGCGGCATGACCGCCGGCAGGAACTTCTGCAAGCCGGCGATGTGAGACAGGAACAACTTGGTGTTCCGTCCGTTCGCGCCATGCGCGAAGAGGTTCTGACCGCTCTTCATATCGACTATGCTTTGATGGATGTGCATAGAGCTGCCGGGCTCGCCCTGCATGGGTTTGGCCATGAAGGTGGCATAGACCTTGTGGCGCAGGGCCGCCTCACGAACAGTACGCTTGAAGAGGAAGGCCTGGTCGGCCAGCTGCAGTGCCGGACCATGGTTAAAGTTCATTTCCATTTGAGCCGCGCCGGCTTCGTGAATCAGGGTGTCGACGTCGATCTCCTGCGCATCGCAGAAATCGTAGACCTCTTCGAAGAGGGGATCGAACTCGTTGACGGCATCCAGACCATAGGCTTGCCGAGAGGTCTCGCGCCGGCCGGAGCGACCAATCGGTGGGATCAGTGGATAATCGGGATCGGTGTTGACGTCGACCAGGAAGAACTCCAGTTCCGGCGCGACGATAGGCTGCCAGCCCTGTTCTTTGTAGAGATCCAGGACGCGTTTCAGGACATAGCGGCTGGCAATGGTGATGGGCTCGCCATCGAAGGAGAAGGCATTGCAGATCACCTGCGCGGTCGGGTCGTCATACCAAGGCACCATCCGCATGGTCTTTGGATCAGGGACCAGATAGACATCACCGACAGTCTCGGAGATTACCGGCTCTTCGGGATAGCCGCCGGTCACGGTCTGGCTGAAGACACTGTCGGCGATGCGCAGGCCTTCCGAACGCATGCCCTTCAGGAACTTCTGTGCCGGTAGGATCTTGCCGCGCGCGATCCCGGCCATATCCGGCACCAGGCACTCGACCTCTTGGATCTGATGGTCGCGGAGAAAGTTGTCAATCGATGCCATGTCTCGTCTCAAGGTCCAGCTGTGCTGCTTGGTGGTCTGATCGTAAAGGGTAGCGAGACGAAACTAGACCCTTGATCAACGGCCGCCAAGCCGGCAGCCAATGGACGACCGCGGATGAAAGGAATGGCGCGAGAGTGAAGACCTACCTCTATCTCTTGAGCGGGCTGGCGCTCGCCGCCGCCATCCTCGCCATCCTGTGGCTCGTCCCGGCACGCTCCGCAGCCATCAAAGTTAATCAGGACTGGGGAACGGCGTCCGGATTGCCATAGTTCGGATCGTCGGGATCGATCTCAAAGGCCTCCGGGGGAACACTGTTCGGCGTTTGCGGCGCGGCCGGCTGATTGGGCGGGCGCATGTAAACGGTCACGTTGCCATCGTATTTGTTGTCCGCCCCAGTCGCCGAGTCGATGGCCCAACCGATCAGACCACCGGCAATCGCATTAGCCGCCGTCATACCTTCGACACCGGAATTGTTGATATGCGTTGAATCGGCGAAGCCCTCCATCGAGCAGACGATCTCCAGATTGTACTTGGACTTCTTGATTTTGACGGTGGCGGGCGTCTTGGCGATCTTGGCAAGCGATTGCCCCTTGCGAAGGACCTCGCAGGCTGCCCCTTGAGGCTCACTGTTGACCCTGATTTCCTGTGACGTGCCCTTGGTAATCGACGCACAGCCTCCCATCATGGCGAGCGCCAAAGTGGCCCCAATAATACGATACATTCTCCAGCTTCCCCCAGCGTTCTGTGGTAATATACAACCGAGAGGATGCAGAGCAGCCGGAGAACTGTCAAAACCTTTTCTCTGTTTTCAGTTCCGATATCTCACTGACCTCTAACCAGCGGCTCGTTCAATCCGAAGAGGCCGCGCGGGCGCCAGATCAGCACGGCGATGAGGGCCAGGGCCACGATCACCTGGGTCAGGCCATAGAGGTCGAGTCCCTCTTCAAGAGGCCGCAGTGCCTCGGTGCCCAGGCTGATGGTCAGCGCCGCCAGAATGGCCCCCACGATGCTGCCCTGGCCGCCGACCACGATCATGGCCACCAGGGTGAAGGTCAGGGTCAGTCCGAAAGACTTGGGCGTCATCACAGCCACCACATGGGGCAGCAGCGCACCGGCAAAGCCGGCCATGGCAGCCCCGAGCACGAAGGCCAGCAGTTTCAGCCGAAAGGCTTCGATACCAAAGCAGCGTGCCGCCATCTCGTTCTCGCGCACGGCCAGCATCGCGCGGCCCAAAGAAGCATGCTTGATGCGCCAGCAGATCACGATGACCAGAAAGGTGGCGGCAGCAATGGTCGGCAGGTCGGCTAGGCGCGGGATGCCCGTGAGACCACGCCCGCCGCGCGTCAGCCCATCGAGGTTGAGCGCCAGGGTCTGGACGATGATGATGAGCCCCAGGGTTGCAACTGCCAGATAGTGGGTCTTGAGCCGCAGCAGGGCGAGGCCGGCAAAGGTCGCAAAGAGCGCGGCCGCCGCCGCACCGATGAGGGCTGCCAGTGCCAAGGGCCACTCGATGCTGCCGAAGATCGCCGGCAGATCCGGCATGGCGAAGCTCTTGCGTCCGGCCGGATAGGTAAAGGCGACGGCAACGTAGGCACCCAGGGTCATGAAGGCCGGATGGCCCAGGCTGAAGAGGCCTGTGAAGCCATTGGTCATGGTCAGGCTGACGGCCAGCATGACGTTGATCAAGGTCAGCTTCGCCAGTGTGCGGTAGTAGCCGCCGCCGTAGCGCTCCAACAGGATCGCTGCGACCGCCAGCAGCAAGGCCAACAGCAAGGCGGAGATCCAAGGCGTGGGCCGGGCGCGCGCGCTCACGCCCGCTCCTCCTCATCGCGGCCGAAGAGGCCTTGCGGGCGAACCAGCAGGATCAGGATCATCAGCACGAAGACGAAACCGTCACGATAGCCGGACCAAGAGGGTGGCGTGAAGCCGACGAAGGCAACCTCGGCCATGCCCAGGATATAGCCCCCAACGACCGCCCCCATGACAGAGCCGACCCCACCGATGATGGTGGCGACAAAGGCCTTTAGACCGGGCACGAGGCCCATCAGCGGATCGATCTGACCGAACTTGCCGCCCCAGAAGAAGCCGGCAATGGCTGCCAATGCGCCGCCCAGGCCGAAGGCGGCCAGCACCGCTCGATTGGCCGAAATCCCCATGAGTTGTGCGGCCAAGAGATTCTCGGAGAGCGCCCGCATTGCCAGCCCCAAGCGCGTCTGCTTCACCAGAAGCGCCAGCAGGAGGGCCAGCAGCAGCGTCACCGCAGGTATCACCAGGTCGATGACGCCGAGCTGCACCGCTCCCAGTTCGATCCTCGCCCGGAAGACCTCCGGAAACAGGAAGTTTCGTGGCTGTCCGCCGAGCAGCAGGATGCCCAGATTCTGCAACGCGACAGAAACCGCCAGGGTCACGATGAAGCCCGTGATCATCGGCGCATTGCGGATCGAGCGAAAAGCCAATCGCTCGATTGTTGCCCCTGCCAGGAACCCGCCGACCAGCACCAGAAGCGGAATGATCACCCAAGGCACATAACCCGTGGCCACCAGACCAAGGGTAACGAAAGCGCCGATCATCATCAGATCGCCATGGGCGAAGTTCACCAAGCGGATCACGCCGTAGATCAGAGAGAAGCCGACCGCCACCAAGGCATAGAGCGAGCCCAAAGTGAGACCGTTCACGAGCTGCTGCAGAACGTAGCCGCTCAAACCCCCACTCCCAAGTAAGCGGTCAGCACCGACTCGCGGCCCAGCAGCTCTTCGGCGCTGCCGCTCTCGACAATCCGACCGGCGGCCATGACATAGCCGCGGTCGGCCACCTCCAGCGCCATCATGGCATTCTGCTCGACAATCAGCAGCGTGACCCCTCGTTCTTTGTTCAGCACGACCAGCGTGTCGAAGATGCGCTCGGTGATCAGCGGTGCCAATCCAAGGGAGGGCTCGTCCAAGAGCAGAACGCGAGGCTCCGCCATCAGTGCGCGACCGAGAGCCAGCATCATCTGCTCGCCACCCGAAAGCCCACCGGCCCGCGACCGCCGCCGGTCTCCCAAGACGGGAAAGAGCGCATAGACACTGTCTTGCAAGCGCGCGACGGCCTGGCGGTCGCGGTTCAGGAAGGCACCCAGCCGCAGATTCTCCTCGATGGTCAGCTTGGCAAAGACCTGGCGCCCCTCCGGGCAGTGGATCAAGCCGGCGGCGACCAGGCGATCCGGCGCCGTTCTTGCAATATCCAGATCCCCATCCGGACCCTGGAGAAATGCCCGCCCGCCGGCCAAGGGCAACAAGCCCGACAAGGTCATCAGGGTCGTCGTCTTGCCGGCACCATTGGCGCCGACCAAGGCCGAGATTTCGCCCGCCGGCACCGAGAGACTGACCTCGTCGAGGACTAGGGTCTGACCGCGACGCACAGTGACCCGCTCAAGCCTCAGCATAGGCGCCTCCCGCAGCACCGCGCCGCCGTCCGAGATAGACATCGACCACCTGAGGGTCGGCCAAGATCTCCGCCGTCACCCCCTCGGCCAGAAGTTCGCCCTTGTCGAGCACCACAACGCGACGGCAAAGGGCGGCCACCATGGGCACGTTGTGCTCGACCAGCACAATGGTCAGGCCTTGGTCTTCATTGAGCCGTCGGATCAGGCTCGAGAGCGCTTCCTTCTCCGTCTGGTTCATGCCGGCAGCAGGTTCGTCCAGCAACAAGAGGCGCGGCTCGGCCGCCAGAGCGCGGGCGATCTCCACCCGGCGTCTGTCACCGTAGGACAGCGCGTCGGCACGTTCCTCCGCGACCTCGGCCAGACCGCACAAGTCCAGGGCCTGCCGCGCAATCACCTCGATCTCGCGCTCCGCTGCACGAAAGCGCGGCAACCCCATCAAGGTGGCAGCCAAGCCCGCAGCGTGGCCGGCATGCGCGCCTGCCTTGACGTTCTGCAGGACCGTCAGCTCGTCGAAGAGGCGAATGTTCTGAAAAGTACGGCTCAAGCCGCGCTTAGCGCGCTGCTCTGGCCCCAATCCGCCGATCTCTTCGCCGCGAAGACGGATGCTGCCGCTACCGTGCCGCAGAACACCGGTCAGCAGGTTGAAGGCCGTCGTCTTCCCAGCGCCGTTCGGGCCGATCAGTCCGACGAGATCGCCCTGATGCAATGTCATATCGAAAGCATTCAAAGCCACCACACCGCCGAAGGTCTTGCCAAGCGCGGTTGCAGAGAGCAGCGGAGGTGGGGTGCTGTCGGACATGAGATCGCGAACAATATATGAGATTATTGCTCAATCAACAGAATATGTACAAAATGATCCGCAACAAGACTGCCACCCCGGCAACTGCAAGGCTAGCTGGCACCCACAATGACGGACCCGCTTCTGGCTCCCGACGAGCCGCCCCCTTTCCTCGGCGAAAACCTGGACGGCAAGAGCGCTTTCGTCTTGGTTTGCGAACATGGTGGACGGCGTCTGCCGCGTGCCTTGGGTGACCTGGGCCTCGACGAAGCGGCCAGGACCGCGCACATCGCCGTCGATCTGGGCGCCTTGGGGCTGGCCCGGGCGCTGGCTGCACGACTGGACGCGCCGCTGGCCCACCAGCCCTATTCGCGTCTGGTCTGCGATTGCAACCGCCGCCCGGACGTCGCGAGCTTCATTCCCGAGCTCGGGGAAGGGCTGGTCATACCTGGCAATCAGAACCTCCAGCCCGAAGAGTGGGAGCGGCGTCGTGACGCCATCTGGCGGCCTTTTCATGCCAGCTTGGCTGCCCTGCTGGAAAGACGTCGCCTTGCCGGCCTTGCCACCCTTTTGGTGTCGATCCACAGCTTCACGCCGGTCTTCTTGGGAAAGGCGCGGCCCTGGCAGGCCGGTATCCTGTTTGAGCGGAACAGAGACCTCGCGCCCAGCCTCTTGTCGCTGATGCACACAAGCCTGGGCGATCTGGTCGGCGACAATCAACCCTATCGTATGAGCCGTCAGGACGATTTCACCATCCCTGTGCACGGCGAGGATCGCGGCCTGCCTTGTGCTGAAATCGAGGTGCGCAACGATCAGCTGGCCGAAGCGGTGGGCCGCGAGACTTGGGCGGAACGGCTGGAGGAGAGCCTGGAGGCCGCCGCTTCCGCCTGTGGCCTCCCTCTCAAAGCCCTGCCCAATAAGAAAGAAGGGATCCTGGCCGGCAGGATCCCTTAAGAAGCGTGGACGACACGCTGGGAGACAGGGTTAGGGCAGGGTCTCAGCGAATGTGGGACCCCGCCAATTCTTCTATGGCCGCCAAATGGTCTCGACGGTGAAGTTGCCGTTCTGAACCGAGATGATCGAGATCGGCTTGGGCGGCACCATGCTGTCGCGCGTGTACGAGATCTCTCCGGTCACGGCCGGGTAGCCCATGGTCACTTGCAAGGCATCGCGAATGGCTGCCGGCTCGGCCGAACCGGCGCGCTCGATCGCGTTGGCAACCAGCATGAGGGCGTCATAACCCAGCGGCGCAAAGGCATTCTCCGGGTCCACCCCATACTCCTCCTTATAGGCCTTCACGAAAGCCAGCACCTCCGGACGATCGTCGGCCCGGTAGGTGTGGGTCGAGAAGTAGACGTTGTTAGCCAGCTCCGGCCCCGGCGTGGTCGCAACAAGGTCGGTGTCGAAACCGTCGCCAGAGACGATAGGCAGATCCATCCCAGACTCGCGGATCTGCTTCACCGAGAGGCCCGCTTCCGTCGGGATGGCAGAGATGAAGACCGCATCGGGCGCCGGATCCATATCCTTCAGGCGCGCGATCTGTGCCGAGAAGTCGGTGTCGCCGATCATGAAGGAATCCTGCAGGGAGATGGTCCCGCCACGCTCCTCGAAGCGCTCGATGAAGAACTTGCTGAGCGCCTTGGTGAAGTCCATCGACTGGTCGGTCCAGACCGCGACGTCGCGCATGCCCAGGGTATCGTAGGCATAGTCGGCAATCGCATAGGACTGATCGTCGTCGCCGAAGGGGGTCATGAACATATGATCGCCGACCCAGGCCGGTAGCTCCGGATGCGTGGCACCCGAGGTCACGAAGGGAATGCTCTCTTCCTGGAACAGCGGCGCGGCCGCCATCACGAAGGTCGTATCCGACATGCCGATCCCGGCCACGATATCGTCGGAAAGCACGCGCTGGGCCGCCTTCGCAGTCTCCTGCTGGTCGGTCCGGGTGTCGATGGCCACGATCTCGATCGGCCGACCCAGAAGGCCACCCTTCGCATTGATCTGCTTGGCTGCCAGTTCGGCCCCGCGCAAAGACGGGCCATCCAGCGAGGACATGCCGCCGGTGACGTTGTAAAGTGCGCCGATCTTGATCGGCTCCTCCGCCAGACTCGGCGCCGTAAGCAGGCCCAAAACCGCCAAGGCGGTGCTTAAGGACTTCAGTCCCTTCATCTTGCTCTCCCTCCTGTAATGCATTGCCTGCGCGCGCCCGCTTGCGCCATTCAAAGGGCGAGCGAGCCGAGGACACAGCCTAGCTGCTAGGCTAAACGATCCTGGCGAAGTGTCAATAGATTGATACATTTCTTGCTGATCAAGGTCGGAATGTATCAATATGTATGTTCTTGACTCTTCTCGATAGAGTGCGAGGTGGCGATGGTAGAAAGCCTGTCCAAACGCTTGCAAGGCGGCTTCGATGCCTTGGGCAAGCAGGAGAAAGCCGTGGCCCGCGCCCTGCTGCGCGACTATCCGGTCTCCGCGCTTAGCACCGTGGCAGCACTGGCCGAAGCCGCTTCGGTGAGTACGGCGACGGTCCTGCGCCTGGTGAACCGGCTGGGATACGAGACCTTCGGCGTGTTTCAGGACGCGGTGAAGCAGGATCTGAAAACGCTGCTGCAATCGCCCTCCGACCGCTTTGCCGTGCCGCAGGAAGACAAGGACTTTCGCCAATCCCTCTTCGAGAAAGCAGCCGAGAACCTGTTGGAGGGCGCCAAGACCACCCTGGATGCCGACTTTCGCGACGTGGTCGACCTCTTGGCCGACCCCAAACGCCGGATCTACTGCATCGGTGGGCGCTACTCCCGCCACATTGCCAACCTCTTCGTCGACTATCTGGGCGTGTTGCGCGACCAGGTTCGCTTCGTCGAGGGCCAGCCGGACGGCTGGTCGCGCTATCTGATCGACATCGGTCCGCAGTCGGTGGTGGTGGCCATCGACATTCGCCGATACCAGCGCACCCTGCGCCGCTTCGCATCGCTTGCCAAAGGGCGCGGAGCCAAACTGGTGGTGATCACCGACCTTTGGGCCGATCGGACCCACTTCGACGGTGACTACGAACTGCGCCTGCCTGGCTCCTCGCCTTCGCTGATGGACAGCCTCGCACCGCCCCTGGTCATGGTCGAGGCCCTGACCGGCGCGGTGGCGGTGAAGCTGGCCCAATCCATACGCGGGCGCCTGGCGGACTGCGAAGCGCTGGATTGCGTTGAAACCAATTTGCCTTACGCTTGGCCGGGGATTGCAGGCGAGCGCGATCAGGATTGACGCTAGAGGGAAGGCGAGAATGACAACGCTGTCTTGGGAGATGAGCGAGCAAACGATCGTGCGCAAGCGCGAAGAGCGGCCGGAGCAGGAGAGCCTGCCGGATCCCCACCTGGTCAAGGTGAAGCAGGGCGAGCGAGTGCGCATCGACATCCACGCCAACGTCAGCTTCAGGCCCGAAGGCCAGCACCTGAAGCAGGTCGAGCTCTCCTCCAACATGCCCGACGCCGGCAACTGGACCCTGATCAGCGACGAGGGCAGCGCCGTCGGCGGCCGGGCGACCGCGCCGCCGCCCTTGATGTACTTCGCCGCCGGGTTGGGGCTTTGCCTCATGACCCACGTCGAGATGCTGGCCAAGGCGCGGGACTTCCGCATCGATCGGGCCAGAGTGGAGCAGCGCTGCTCCTTCTCACGCACCATGGACATCGGCGGGCTGGACCCAGCCCTGGTCTACGGCAAGGGCGAAGAGATGCAGGTGAACCTGCTAATCGAGAGCCCGGAAACGCCGGAGCGCTTGGCGGCGTTCCTGGGCTGGTGCCGCCAGTCCTGTATGGCCCTGCAGAGCCTGGCCGGCGCCACGCCGGTGCGCACCACGCTCTACATCAACGATGAGAAAGTGTGCGACGTCGGCGGCCTGGGCCCACATCAACCGTAGATCACGACCTCGACAAGGGTCAGTTCAAAACCGGCGGGGAGGCTCACGCCGACGCCGAGGACCAGAGTGTCGCTGCCGGAACCACCGTCAATGATCTCGTCAGCTGCCAGCTCCGCCTGGCTGGCGACCAAGAAAGTGTCGCTGCCGGCACCGCCGTACTGGCGATCGCTGCCGGCTCCGCCGATCAGCAGGTCGGACCTGCTGCCACCGGAAAGTGTGTCCGCCCCCTCTCCGCCTTCCAGATGGTCGCTGCCGCTGCCGCCGTCGAAGAGGCCATCGTCGCCTGCTCCCGCAAAAAGGCGATCGTCTCCGACATCCCCGAAGAAATCCTGGTCCCGACCATCGCCGCCATACAGCCGGTCGGCGCCTTGACCACCGTAGAAACCACCATCGTCACCGTCGCCGCCGAACAGCCGGTCGGCGGCCGAGCCGCCGAAGAGGGAGGAGTCGTCGCCTTGCGCGCCGAAGAGGGAGTCTGTTCCCTGCCCGCCATAGAGGCGCGCATCGTCGCCACGATTGCCTCTGACCCGGTCGTTGCCATCGCCGCCGAAAAGGCGTTCGTCGTCGTCGCGTCCGCCAGAGAGCCGATCCTGATCGAACCCGCCATAGAGCCTTTCATCGTTACCCTGCCCGCCATAAAGGCGATCGCGACCAAGACCGGCAAAGAGAAAACTGTCCGCCCCACTGTCGCCGAACAGGCGGTCGCTGCCGGCGGCCCCGGAGAGCAGGACATCCGAACCCGAACCGCCATAGAGGACATCGTTCTCGCTGGCGCCAAAGAGCGATCTGTCGTCTCCAAGACCACCATAGATCCGATCGGATCCGGAACCGCCGTCCAGGAGCTCCTGATCCCCGCTGCCACCATAAAGACGATCGCGCCCCTCGGCGCCGACAACGATATCGATCAGAGATCCACCGAAGAGGCTATCGCGACCACTCATCCCCAGGCGGCCTATCACCTCGACCGAGTAGATTTCCAAACCGGGCACAAGAGTGACGCCGGCACCCAGCAGCAGGCTGTCGCGACCGGACCCGCCGGCAAAGCGCTCGCCTTCCTGCAACTCGGACTGACTGAGAGCGAGCAGACGATCGGCGCCGCTATCTCCGTAGACGCGGTCGAGACCCTCGCCGCCTCTGATCAAGTCGTCGCCGGCGCCACCGAAGACACGCCTGTCGTCTCCCGCCCCGCCGTAGATGCGATCGGCACCGCTACCGCCCTCCAGAGAACGATCCCTGCCGTCACCACCGAAAATGAGATCCGCACCGCTGGCACCGATGAGATAGTTGTCGTCTCCCGATCCACCGTAGAGGAGATCGTCACCCAAACCAGCGAACAGGCTAATGTCACCGCCCGAACCACCAGCCAGGAGATCGTCCGAGCTACCTCCAACCAGGACTAGGTCCGAATCGAGGCCCCCGAAAATACTGTCGCGACCGCTGCCGCCGAAAAGATACCGATCTCGGCCAGTCCTACCTTCGATGACATCGCCCCCCTCGCCGCCGTACACGTAATAGTCGCCGCCGCCGCCCCCAACCAGCCAATCGGTGCCCTGCCCACCATAGAACAACTTGTTCTGAACGCGGTCTTCGCCACCAAAGAGCCAATCGTCACCACTACCGCCAAAAAAACTACTATCGCCCCTCAATCCGCCGTATAGACGATCCTCGCCGGAGCCACCGAAGAAACGAAGATCCGACCCGATACCGCCGAAGAGGCGGTCGTTCCCAGCCAATCCCTCGAAGCTGATATCATTGCCGGTCAGGCCGAAGATGACGTCATCAACATTGCTGCCGCTTTGCGTTGTCGTGCTGTTCAAGGCACCGATCCCGGTCAGCACCACCTCTACGGAGGTAACGGCAGCACCGTTGAGGCTCGCACCGGCCACCAGGACCAAGGTATCGGTCCCAGCACCACCATCAAAGCTCTGGCCCAAGGTCGCCAAACCCGGCAGAACGAGGATAAGATCGTCGCCCGAACCTCCAGCAAGGATCGCATCGCCACCGGAGCTGCTGGTCAAGGTATCGGAGCCCGAGCCTCCATCCACACTGTCGCTGCCACTGCCGCCGTAAAGCGCTAGATCGTCACCATTCCCGGCATAAACGACATCATCTCCATTCCCGCCGAAGAGCATGGTGTCTTGACCCTCGCCGCCGAACAGCGAATCACTTCCATCCGCGCCCTCCAGCGTTCCGTCGTCACCACTTCCACCGAAGAGGGTGTCGTCTCCGCTATCTCCAAACAGCCTTTCGTCGGAACCGTCATCTCCGAACAGTCGATCGGCGCCGCTGCCACCCTCGAACCGCCCGTCATCTTGATCGCCACCGAAGAGGTCGTCCGATCCGAGCTTGCCCAAGAGGTAAAAGTCAGTGGAGGCACCTCCATAGACGCGGTCATTTCCACTACCGCCATCGAGCGTACGGTCTTGACGCTGTCCACCATAGAGATGATCGTCACCGCTACCGCCGAACACAGCGCTGTCTGCGCCATCGGCACCGAAGATGCTGTCGTCTCCCTCTTCTCCGCGCAGGCTTCCATCGGCCGCCAACCCGCCATGCAGTATGTCTGCACCGCTGCCTCCTTCGATCTTTGTGTCTCCTCTGCCCAATCCGAAGAAGATGTCAGTGCCAGAGCCGCCATAAAAGGAATCGTTCCCTGCTGACCCGCCCGACGCCGACAAGGTTTCTTCGACGGACACTATGCTCGCAGCGTTGAGAGAAGCACCGTTCAGCAGGACGAGTGTGTCGTTTCCCGAGCCTCCATCATAGAGCGCTGTCGGATCCGAGTGGCCCGGCAGCACAATCACCAGGTCATCGCTGCTACCGCCATAGACCCGATCGCCGATCCCATCGCTGCTGTAGAGAACATCCTGTCCAATCTCGCCGTAGACGAGGTCCGTTCCGCTGCCGCCGACAAGGCCCTGATCGTCGCCCTCTCCGCCGAAGAGAAGATCGCTCCCGCTGCCGCCATAGAGAGCACCATCGTCGCCCTGCGCTCCATAGAGGCGATCTTGCTCAGCGCCGCCGGACAAGTAGCTGTCGACACCGGCGGCACCGAAAATCCGATCGCTGCCGTCCTGACCAAGCAGTGTGTAATCGTCACCGGACCCGCCATAGAGACGATCGTCACCAAAGCCGCCCCAGATAAAGCGGTCCCTCCCGCTCCCTAGGTCTAGTACGTCGTTACCACTGCCGCCGGCGACCCTATACGCCCTGTCTTGTCCGTCAAGAATGCGATCGTCGCCACTCCCTCCAAAGAGCGACAGTGCGAACCCCGGCCCATTATAGATGCTGTCGTCACCATCTCCGCCAAAAATCCTAAAAGCGGTTTGTGGACCGTCACCGGAATAGATGGTGTCGCGCCCCGATCCACCGAACAGGTCCCTATCTGTGCTCGGTCCGCCAAAAATCCGATCGTCACCGCTGTTCCCGACCAGAGAGGTATCGGATCCTGCGCCACCGTAAAGGAAGTCATTGCCTAAGCCGCCTACAAGACTGTCAGAACCATCCTCGCCGAAGAGCCTGTCGTCACCGCTCAGCCCATAGATCCGGTCGTTCTGATTGCTCCCGATCAAGACATCGACACCGGAGGTTCCACTATAGTTCGGCATGCCCACTCTCCTCACACCAAGGACGCCAGCTCCGCAGCCGGCACCGATACGAGAAGGGGTCAGTCAGAAAAATCTCCGCTTCTCCAGGAAAAGCAGAGAATACGCGACACTCGGCAACTCTACCACCTAGCCATAAGATCAGGTTTTGCTGTCAAGTTGATTGGGACTGCCTGATTACCTTGGAAGGGCTCCTTTGCCAGCTTCGGTTCAGGCGGTGACCGCTTGGGGAGTTTCAACGCTCATCAATTGGGAGGAGAAGGTGGTCGATCTCGGCAGGATGGCTCCGCGTTTGTCTTAGAGTGCCTCTTTGTCCATGTGCATCTCGGGAGGCGACTGGCGGAAACCGCGTGTCAACAGCGTCAGATAGCCGATCCCCAAGACCAGCCAGACGCCGCCGACGGTCAGAGCCTGCCAATCCAGGCTGGTCAAGAGCCAGAAGTTGACGACTGCGCCGACCGCCGGGACAACGACCCAGAGCAGGACACCGCCGGAGGTTGGGCCGGCATGCCCCCTCAAGTAAGTTGCGATTACGCAGAGATTGACGAAGGTGAAGGCAGTGAAGGCGCCGAAGTTGATGAAGGAGGTCGAAGATTCCTCGTTCAGGAAGAGCGCCAGAAGGCCGACCGCCCCGGTCAGCAGCAGACTGTTCTGCGGCGTGTGAAAGCGCTGATTGATCATGGCGAAGAAGGCGCGCGGCAACACGCCGTCACGGCCCATGGCATAGAGCAGGCGCCCGGTTGCGGCCTGGCAGGAGAGACCGGCTGCGAACTGTGCGATGACCAGGGCCGCTAGGAAGACCGAGACGAAAAGGTCGTTTCCGACCTTAGCCGCCAGGGCGAAGGAGGCCGCATCGACGTCGTCGAATGTTGTACCCGGGTTGGCGAGCTGTGCCAGGTAGGAGGAGACCACGAAGATCGTGCCGCCGATCGCGGCCACCAGCAGGATAGCGCGTGGGATCGTCCGGCGCGGCTCGTGCGTCTCCTCGGCCATGGTCGAGACGGCATCGAAACCCAGAAAGGCGAAGGCGGCGATCGCACCGCCGGCCAGGGTCGCCGACAGCGGCACGTCTGTTTGAAAGAAGGGCTGATAGGAGAAGAGGCCGCCAGGCCCTTGGGCGATCCAGACGAAACGCGCGCACAGTGCCGAGAAGGCAATCACCACCAGCACCTGAAAGGCGACCAGAACGAAGGTCACCTTGTCGGCGAAATGAACGCCCAGAATGTTGACGCCGGTGGTCAGCACGATGAAAGACAGCACCCAGATCCAGGAGGGCACTTCGGGCAAGGCGGCGGAGAGATAGGCCGTGCCGATCAGCCAGGCGACCATCGGCAGGAAAAGGTAATCCAACAGCACGGCCCAACCGACCAGAAAGCCGAGATGAGCGTTGAAGGCACGGCGGACGTAGCTGTAGGCCGAACCGGCGACGGGATAGAGCGAGACCATACGGCCATAGCTGTAGGCGGTGAAGAGCACAGCCAGGGTCGCTGCAAGATAGGCGCCGGCAACGGTGCCCTCCGATTTCTGATCGAGCACCCCGAAGGTGAGGAAGACGACGATGGGCGCCAGGTAGGCCAGCCCGAAGAGCACCAGGGAGCGTAGACCCAGGCTCCGCTTCAGATGCCCCTCGGCCTGACCGCTCATCGCTGGCTCAGTTTCCTTGGTCGAGCGGCATCAGCCCTGTCGTGGTCCAACCGCCGTCGACAGCGATCGCCTGGCCGGTGATGTAGCTGGCCTGAGGGCTGGCCAGGAAGACGGCCAGCGCGGCGATCTCGGCCGGGGTGCCATAGCGATGCATCGGCACGCGGCTCTCCCACTCCTGCCGCGTCGCCGGGTCGTGCATCTGACGGGTGAGCGGCGTATCGACCGGCCCCGGACAGATGGCGTTCACCCGGATGCCTTGCGGCGCCAGTTCTGCCGCTGCGATCTGCGCCAGGTTGACCGCGGCGGCCTTGGCGGTGCCATAGGCCGTGCGATAGGCGGAGGCACGCAAGCCGGTGACGCTGGCATTGACCAATAGGCAGCCGCGCTGGCCACGCGCAATCATTTCTCGCGCAGCTGCTCTCAAGGTGTGGAAGACGCCGCGACTGTTGACGGCATGCACCGCCTCGTATTCTTCCGGCGTGGTGTCCAGGAAGGGCTTGACGATGCCGATCCCGGCATTGGCGATCACTACGTCCAGACCCTGCATCGCCCGGGCAGCTGCCGCCACGGCCTGCGCCAGCTCGGCCGCCTGCACGACGTCGACGCCCATGGCCCAGACCCGCTGGCTGTCGCCAAGGCCGGCCTGGAGATCAGCCCGGGACTGCTCTGCCGTGTCGGCTGCACGGTCAGCCAGAGTGACCAGTGCACCCTTGTCGAGAAAAGCCTGCGCCATGGCCAAGCCGATGCCGGAAGCGCCGCCGGTGATAAAGACGCGTTGCGTTGGCTCGCTCATAGGGCGGCCTCGCTGGCGCTGACCGCACCGCGCTCGATGCGATAGGCGCGGTCCAGCAGGTCTTTGGTGTGGGTCTCGTTGGAATCGGCGATCAGGACGGCCGGTGCTTGCCCGGTTTCCTTTAGGGCGAAGATCACCTCTGCCAGACGGCGGGCCAAGGCCGGGGCCAGACCCTCGAATGGCTCGTCCAACAAGAGGAGGCGACGCCCGGCCATCAGCGCGCGCCCCAACGCTACCAACTTCTGCTGTCCGCCGGAGAGCTGCAAGGCACGACGGTCGCGCAAAGCCACGACCTCCGGCATCAGCTCGAAGATCCACTTCAAGCGGGTTTCGGCATCCTCCAGGCCCAGCGACCAGACCGGAAAGCGGATGTTTTGCTCGGCCGTGAACTCGGGCACCAGGCGGCGATCCTCCGGCATGTAGCCAATGCCCTGATGCGGGCGCCTATGATCCGGCATGGCGATCAGGTCGCTACCGCCCAGCACTGCCTTGCCCTCGGCCGGCACCAGCCCCATGAGGGCGCGCAGCAGGGTGGTCTTGCCGGCCCCGTTGCGACCGATCAGTCCGCACATCTGGCCATCGGCAACGGCCAGGCTGGCCTCGCGCACGATGGGGGTGGCGCCGATGGTGGCCGTCAGGCCGGTCACTTCAAGTCCGGAGAAACTAGACATGGCCGCCTCCCTCGGCATGACGCAGCTGAAAGTCGCCGATCACGAACTCGCGCACCTCCTGCATCACCAAGGTTTCGGCCGGCGGCCCGTCGGCGATGATGGTGCCGTCGTAGAAAGCCAGCACGCGGTCGGCATAGCGCTCGACGATTTCCATGTCGTGCTCGACGAAAAGCACGGTGATGCCCTGCTCGTTCAGCGCCTGCATGACCGCATCCATGGTCTGGAACTTCTCCTCGGCGCTGACGCCGCTGGTCGGCTCGTCCAGCAGCACCACCTTTGGCGCACTCGCCACTGCCATGGCGATATCCAGCAGCTTGCGCACGCCCTGCGGCAAGACCCCCGCGAGGCGTTTGGCATAGGCCTCAATGCCATAGTGCTGGAGGGTTTCCAGCGCGCGGCGCTCGCGCCCCTCCTGGCGCAGCGGCGCGAGCAGGCCGGAGCGACCGGCCAGTCGATCGGCTACGCCCAGAGCCACCACCATGTTCTCTAGCGTGGTCATGGTCGGGAAAACCTGGGCAATCTGGAAGGAGCGGCAGACGCCCAGCCGGGTGATCTCCTTCGGTCCCAGCCCGGTGATGTCCTTGCCCTGAAAGCTGATGCGACCGCTGCTGGGATGCAGATATCCGGTGATCATGTTGACGAAGGTGGTCTTGCCGGCCCCATTGGCGCCGATGATCCCGACCGTCTGCCCGGCCGGTATCGCCACGGTGATGTCGCGCGCCGCCGTCACCTGTCCGAAGGACTTACTCAAGGCATCGGCAGAAAGAATGGCCTCCATCGCCTTATCCCTCCTGCCGCTTGCGGGTGAAGAGCGACCAGAGTCCCCCCGGCAGAAACATGATTACCAGGAGCAAGGCGCCACCCAAGATCAGCTGCCAAAGCTCCGGCGCGTATGCCACGGCATAGCTGCGCACAAGCTCGAAGACCAGCGCGCCGACGAAAGGCGCCAGCACCGAACCGGCGCCGGCCAGGATGGTGATGAAGACAAAGCCGCCTGAGACCGTCCAATAGGCCGTGGCGTCAGGATCGATATGGCCGATGGCAATCGCTGTGACCGCGCCGCCCAGACCGGCGAGCGCACCGGCGATCACCAGCTTGGTGTGGATCAGGCCGCGGACCGAAAGACCCAGGTATTCGACCCTGACCTCGTTCTCGCGGATCGGTTCGGCCAGCGAGCCGCGCAGGGAGCGCAGATAGACCTCGACCAAGATGGCCGAGACGAAGGCCAGGACCACCACCAGAATGTAACTCGGCAGGGTCCGGCCCGCCTCTGCCGTGTCGAAGCCCAGGAAGGTGATCGGCGGTAGGCCGATCCCGTCGGTGCTGCCCAGCTCCGCATTCTTCACCAGGACGCCGTAGAGGATCATCGAGAAGGCAAGGCTGAGCATGGCGAAGAAGATCGCGCGATAGCGGGCCAGTAGCAGACCGGTGATGTAGGCCAGAAGTGCACCGGCGAGGGCGCCCGCAACAACGAGGATCAGCGCCTCGTTGATACCTGTCTTGAGCGCCAGCAGTCCGGCTGCATAGGCCCCGCCAGCAAAATAGAGCGCTTGACCGAAGGACACCAGGCCGGCCCGCCAGAGCACCAGCAAGCCCAATACCACCAGGCCCTTGGCAAAGGCCACAGTCGAGAGCGACAGCAGCCACTCCGGCAGGATGAAGCCCAGCACCAGCAGGACGGCGGTCAGGGGTGCTAGCCGTGTCAGGATCATCTGTTGCATGGCCGCTTCCCTAGATCCGCCGCGCCACGACGCGGGTAAAGAGGCCTTCCGGCCGGATCGCCAGGACCAGCGCCATGACCGCATAGATGACGAAGAGCTCGACCTCCGGCAGCAGATGAACCGCCGCGGCCCGGGCAAAACCGACCAGCAGGGCGCCGAGCAGTGCACCGCCAATGGCGCCCATGCCACCGATCGCCACCACGGCGAAAGAGACCACGATGACCTCGATGCCGATGCCCGGCGTGACCGAGATCTTCGGTGCCGTGATCGCCCCACCCAAGGCGCCTAAGATAGCGCCGATTATGAAGGTGACGGTGAAGACGCGGGCCACGTTGACGCCCAGCGCAGTCGCCATTTCGCGATCGTGGATCACCGCGGTCACGATGAAACCCCAGCGGGTCCGGTTCAGTGCCCACCAGGTGGCAAGACCCGCGATGGCTGCGACCGCTATCAACAGCAGGTCGTAGTTCGAGATGAAGAGCCGCCCGGCGGTCACATTGCCCATCGCCACCATGGGCTGATAGGCGAAGTAGGCATCTGTGCCCCAGACCAGCAGCAGCACGTCCTCCAGAATCAGGAAGGAGGCATAGGTGATCAGCACCATGATGACCTCGTCCCGTCCATAGGCAAAGCGCAGCAGCCCTCGCTCCAGCAACAATCCCATGGCGATGCCCATGACGATCGGTACCAGCAGCATCAAGAGGAAGGTCAGCGCCATGCTGCCGTCGTCGGCAGCCACCAGTCCGATCAGGGTCGCCGTCCCGTAAGCACCGAAGGCGTAGAAAGCGCCGTGCGAGACGTTCAGGATCTTCATGACACCGAAGATCAGGGTCAGGCCCAGCGCCACGACGAAGACCCAGGCGCCATAGACCAAGCCATCCATGAAGATGGCAAAGGCGGTGATCATGCCGCTCTTTCGTCCTTCCGTATGCTAACCACAAGAAGGGGAGTGGATCGCGGCCGCCAAGATGACGGCCGCGATCTCAGGCTTGAGGCCTAGCACTTGGCGCCGGGCATGCCCTGCTCCAGCCACTCGATCGAGGTCATGTCGGCCGGCGGCTGTACGCAAGACGCCGGGTAGCGCACGACGTCGACCAGCTTGCCGCCATCGGCACTGGACCAGGTCGCATAGGCCGTGCCGGAGACCGCCTGATGGCCGTTGCCGAGGGTGAGCGCGATCGGGCCGCTGGGGGTCTCGTACTCCAGATGCTCGAAGGCGGTGATCACCTGATCCTCGGTGGGTTTGGCTTCGGCAGCGGCCGCCGCCTTGTCGTAAGCCGCCTTCAGGCCCAGGATCGCCATGGTCATATGATAGGCAGGATAGGTGATGTCCTCGCCAAAGCGCTCCTTGTAGGCCGCCTTCAGCCAGGTGTTCAGCGCATTGTCGGGCGCCAGATCGGCGTGCGGGCCGCGGGCGCCGATAATGGTCCCGTCCGGGATCTTGTCGCCGACGCGCGCGACCAAGGGCTCGCCGGAGGTCAGCACGAAGGGCATGCGCTGCGGCAGACCGCGGGCGATCGCCTGGAATAGGAAGCTCTCCAGATCGCCGCCCCAGAAGCTGGAGTGCACCAGCTGTGCGCCGGACACCAGCAGGGCCGAGATTTCGGAGCCGTATTCGCCGGCGAAGATCTTCGGGAAGTAATCGCCGGTAACCTCGGCTTTGGGCGCGAGGGTCTTCAGCGACAGCACGAAGTCGCGCCAGGAATCCTGTCCCCAGGCATAGTTCTGGTTGATGCCGGCATAGTCGCTGATATCGCCCATGCGATCGACGACGTAACGGGCTGCGGCCACGTTATCCATGGTGGCGTGCGGTGCCGTCCGGAAGACGTATTTGTAGGAGTTCTCCTCGAAGATACGCGGCGTGCCGCAAACCCAGAAGACGGTCAGGACCTGCAGCTCCTCGGCAACCGGCGCCACAGCCAAACAGCTGCCCGAAGAGATGTAGCCGACGATGGCATCGACATTCTCGCGCTGCACCAGGTTCCGCATCTCGGTGACCTGGGTCGCCGTACCGCCGGCCTCGTCGACGTAGATCGGCTCGATCATCATGCCGGCCAAACCCGGGGTGTTGTAGGGTGCCGGCATCTCACCCTTGTTGATGGCGTCGATTACCAGTTCGGCTGCATTCTTGCCGGGAATTCCGAAGGGTCCGGCGGCCGCACCGGTCAGAAAGCTGACCACGCCCAGCTTGACAGTGTCTGCCGCTGCCGCCGGCTGCGCGACCGCGCCCAGGGTCAGGGCCAAGCCCCCCAAAGCCAGGGCCTTCGCACCCCGGACTGCTGCTCTCGTTCCGCTCCGCATCAACTCTCCTCCCTGTCGTCTTGCTCGATCTTGTCCGTCCGAACCGTCGTGAGAATCACGCAACGCTTCGGCCCCTATGAACTCAGCATGAAGCAAGCCCTGTGCCAAGTCCGCAAAAAGACGGCGCTTGGCCGTGCCGCCGACACCAGGCCGATCCGAAAAAGCAGATCTCACTGTCGTTGCGGACGGCAGTGTGTGCCGCGGTGGACAGGCTCGCGCCCTATTTCGTCAGGGTCAGAAGGTGGGCCGGGGCGGCAAAGCGCACTTGACCGTCGCTCTGAACGAAGGACGCCAAGGCCTTGGCGGCAGCAGCTCTCAGGGTTTGGTACTGTGCCTCGTCGATCATGTCGGCCAGGGTCCAACCCTTCACGTCCGTGTGTACCCAATCGTCCAGAGAAGAGAAGCGAGCCTCTCCTTCTATGGTCTCAATCTCTGCAGAGGGCAGGTCGGCCGCTACGGCAAGCTCCATCAGGGCTGCGCGATCACCCAGTACGAAGGGTGCCCGAAGGGCGTTGGCGACCTCGGCTCCGAAGAGTTCCTTCAAGAGCACGACCATGGCCGCATAACCGGGCGTACTATCCAACGCACCCCATACCGCGACGACCATACGACCACCTGGACGCAAGACGCGGTACATCTCTTCCAGCGCCACATTGCGATCTTCGAAGAACATGAGGCCGAAGTTGCTGACGACCGCATCGAAAGCGGCATCGGGGAAGGGCAGGTTCTCCGCCAAGCCTTCGCGCCAATCGATATCAGGGCCCTTGCGTGCCGCCACCGCCAGCATGCCGGCATTCCTATCCAGGCCGACCACCTTCGCCTCAGGTCCCAATCGCTCCCGCGCGGCACGCGCCAAAATTCCTGTGCCGCAGGCTAGGTCCAGAACAGCTCCTCCCTTCGGTGCGGCCGCACGGTCCAGTACAGGAGCTACCCAGGCTTCGAAGAGCGCCGGCACAAAAAAGGATTCATAGACATCCGCTGCAGTGCCGCTCACCTGACCCTTGTCGCTCGCTTCCATAAAGCCCTCCTCGTGCTTGGTCCGAACGTTGGTCTCTAGGGCACCTTCCCGCGACCTCTTGCTTTGTTACTTGGGTTGCGCACTACGCGCAGCCTGCACAAGAGATTCAAATAGTGTCGAGTCGTTGATCACGCGCGGCACTTTGTTTTGTCCGCCAAGCTTACCGCGTTGCTTCATCCAGGTGAAGAAGGTTCCAGGCGGCGCAGCTAGGATCTCGGGCGGTTTCATCTGCAGATCGCTTTCGCGATGTTGCCGGTAATCGTCGTTGCCATTGCGTAAGATTTGGTCCACGCCGGCCATAAAGCGCTGCAACCTCTCCTCAGAGGGAATTCCATCACCGAACTCGACGACATAGAGGTGGCCCCCGCGCCGCTCCTCGCCTTGCGGGAAGAGAGCACCGACCGAGAAGTCGGGAACTGCGAGCGACTGCGCCTCGCTGGATTCGCTAATTGCAATCTGGATTTCCTCTTCGATCAGATGCTCGCCAAAGGCCGAGAGCGAGGTCGCCGTGCGGCCGGTGATCAGAATCCGCGGGGGATTCAGGGTCACGAAGCGGACGGTATCGCCGATGACGTAGCTGAAGAGGCCGGCTGAGCTGCTGAGCACGACTGCGTAGTTGACACCTGTCTCGACCGTGCCGAGCCAAAAGCGCCGCGGACGCTCGGCCGCCAGATCCTCGACCGGAACGAATTCGAAGAAGAGGCAGCCGTTGGATCGCAGGCGCAAACCCTCGCCACTCCCCCGATCGGCAAAGGCCAGAAAACCTTCGCTGGCCGGGTAGACCTCGCGGAGCTCGACATCTTGCCCGGCGAGCAGGGTTTCGAATTGACTGCGATAGGGTCCAAAAGCGACACCGCCGTGGATAATGAGGTCGAGGTTGGGGTAGCTCTCGGCCAGCCCACCCGGCTTGCCCTCGGCCAGGGACTTTAGGAAGAGCAGCAGCCAACTGGCAGTGCCGCCGATCATGCGAATGTCTCGCTTGGGTGAATCCTCTACCAGGATCGCCATCTTGCGCTCCCAGTCGTTCAGCCCCGCCACCTCTTTGGGCGGATAGTAATGGCGCTTTGCCCAACCCGGTACGGCCTCGGCGACGATACCCGACATGTCGCCGGCATAGATGCCTGGCTCCAGCTCCTCCAAAGTAGTGGTGCCGCCTAGCATGACGCTGCGACCGCCCAGAACGTGGCTCTTAGGATTGGCCTTCAAGTGGAATGCCAGGAGGTCCAGGACGGCGCTGTTGTTGGCCTTCAGGATCTCTTTGGTCACGGGCACGTACTTGCTGCTGCCCGAGGTGGTACCGGATGTGAGCGCAAAGTAGGGCACCGGGTCCGGCCAGCTAGCACCCCGAACCCGCGGGAAATCCCGCTTCCAGTAGTCTTCCCACAAGTCCTCGAAGCGGCGCAGCGGCACCTTGGACTGAAAGTCTTCGATGCCGGTTATCTCATGGAAGCGATGGTCACGGCCAAAGCGCGTATCCTCTGCCTTGGCCAGTAGCCGGGTCAGTATTTTGCGCTGAGCGGCGAGCGGATCTTCACGCCTTAGCCGCGCCAGACGGTAATGCGCGTAGAGCCGCAGAACCCCGGTCTTATCGATCATCGCGCCCGCAGCATCATCACAAGCATGAACCCAAAACTCCTCTTGTTATCTGCGCTCAAGACTTGGAGGGGAGATCGCCTCGGGACAAGCGCGCTTTGGCCACCATGATCAGTGAGAGCGCTTTGTCGCTGTCTGGATGGCGCGGCTCCTCCAGTCTCGTGAGCGCCAGGCCACACGCGGCCAGGAGTGCGACCCAGGAGGAGAGGCTGCGATAGTACCAGGGCATGGGCTGCCAGGCGCCGCTCGCCAGCCCGCGAAAGTCTTCCTCGCGCCAACCGTTCCGAAAAGGTTCGGCTTGCGAGGAGGGGTGTAAGGTCTGGATCACCAAAGCACCTTCGGCAGTGAGCAGAGCGCGGCAGGCCCGCAGCAGTGGCTGCAAATCCTTCTCCAAGAGGGCGAAGTTGGCGACGATGCAATCAAACTCTGGGTCGAGGGTTTCGGGCCTTTCCGCGAGTTCGGTGTAGGAGAGGTGGCGATAGCGGCCGCCGCCCAGAGCCTCCGCTTCCCTGATCAGACCCTCAGAGCCATCGATTCCCAAGGCAACCAAGCCTACCGCCGTCAGATGACGAACCAGCCACCCTTCGCCGCAACCCAGGTCCAACACGCGGCGCGGGCCAAGCTGATCCAGGAGGCTGAGCAAGGCATGGTCCGTCACTGCGCGGCTTTCTATGGCACCGCTGCGAATAGCCTCGCTCCAGGCCTCTGCGTTGCTCTCCCAACTTGCGACAAGACGGGCGCGCGCGCTCAATCGGGTTCTCCGGGAAACTGCCTTGCACTAGCGGGGATCTCGATCCCGGCCAGCTGGCTCTTGGTCCAGATGTGGATCGCGTCGCTGAGGTCCGGCGGACTGTCCAGGGCGCCACCCTTGATCCTTGCCGATTGCGGGTTCTCTGCAGGCTCGTGCCAGACCCTCGACCCGCAGGTCGGGCAGAAGAGGCAGCGCAGCCTCCGGCCGCTGTCGGTGAGGCGGGTCCAGGATTTGGGCTCGCCCTTGGTGACGGTCAGCACCTCTCTGGGAACCGCCAGAGAGATACCGAAAGCAGAGGCCGACTGCTTTTGACATTCGGTGCAATGGCAGACGTAAAGGCTGCTTGGCCCAGGCGCGACGCTGATACGCAAGGCTCCGCACTGACACCCACCCTCTTGATGCATGGTCCACCCTCCTGAGAGTATTGCGAGAGTCTGACGCCAAAGCGGAGTCCCGCCAAGGTGCTTTCCTGCTTTCCCCAAGGCAACTCCGTCATGCATGCTTGGCGCACAAGAAGGATTGGGCGAGAGAACAGGGAGAGTGAGAGCCATGGACTACTACGATCTGGGAAGCTTCGGCCGCAGGGTCTCCACTGCATCGCAAGAGGCGCAGCTCTGGTTCGATCGCGGTCTTAACTGGGTCTATGGCTACCACCATGAAGAAGCCATTGTCTGTTTCGAGAAGGCGCTGGAAGCCGACCCAGAATTTGCCATGGCGCATTGGGGCATCGCCTACGCCATTGGGCCTAACTACAACAAGCCCTGGCACCTCTTCGATCCGACCGACAAGGCGCAGTCGCTGGCCCGCGCCGTCGCCGAGACCGCCAAGGCCAAAGCAGTGAGCGCCGGCATCACCGCCGTTGAGCGCGCGCTGATCGATGCGCTTCCGGCGCGCTATCCGCAAAGCGAGCCGCAGGAGGATCAATCGCCTTGGAACGATGCCTTCACGGACGCCATGCGCAAGGTCTATCTGGAGTTTCCTGACGATCTTGAGGTGCGCACGATCTTCGCCGAGGCGATCATGAACCGCACGCCCTGGAAGATGTGGGATCTTCCCAGCGGCACAGTCGCGGAAGGTGCCGGAACCGACGAGGCCATCGCGGTGCTTGAGGGCGCCTTCGAAGACTTCCCGGACAGTTGGGCACATCCGGGGCTGCTGCACCTCTATGTTCACCTGATGGAGATGTCGCCCTTCCCCCAGCGTGCATTGCGTCAAGGCGACCGCTTGCGCGAATTGGTACCGGATTCCGGTCATCTGCGCCACATGCCAACCCACATCGACGTGCTCTGCGGGCACTATCAGGACGTGGTGGTGGACAATTGGAAGGCCATTCTTGCCGACCGGAAGTACCTGGAGCAGATCGGACCGATGAACTTCTATTCGGCCTACCGCATCCACAACTATCACTTCGCTATCTACGGTGCGATGTTCCTGGGCCAGTACCAGCCGGCGATCGAAGCCGCCGAAGAACTCATTGCGACCACGCCGGAAGCGCTGTTGCGCCTGCCCTCGCCACCGATGGCCGACTTCATCGAGGGCTACATCCCAATGAAACAACACGTGCTGATTCGCTTCGGCCGCTGGCAGGAGATCATCGATCAAGAGCTGCCCGAGGATCGCGACCTCTATCGTGTCACCCTGGCGATGATGCTCTACGCCAAGTCGGTGGCGCACTCCGCCTTGGGCCAAGTCGAGGCGGCGGAGGAGATGCGCGGCCTGTTCCTGGAAGCCAAGGCGCAGGTGCCGGAGAGCCGGCTGGTGCACAACAACACCTGTTGCGACCTGTTGGACATCGCCGAAGAGATGCTGAACGGCGAGCTGGAGTATCGCCGCGGCAGTTACGACAAGGCCTTCGCCCACCTGCGCCGCTCGGTCGAACTGGACGACGCGCTGCCCTACGACGAGCCCTGGGGCTGGATGCAGCCGACCCGCCACGCGCTGGGGGCGCTGCTGCTGGAGCAAGGCCATACCACGGAAGCCGAAGCCGTCTACCGTGCCGACCTGGGCCTTGATGGCAAGCTCAGCCGCGCCTGCCAGCACCCAGACAACCTCTGGAGCCTGCATGGCCTGCACGAGTGCTTGACCTTGCGCGGCGACACGGTGGAGGCACCGCTGATCAAACAGCGCCTGGATCTGGCACTCGGCCGTTCGGACGTGCAGGTGCATGCCTCCTGCTATTGTCGGCGGAAGGCGGCGGCTTAGAACAAACCCAAAGGCCGATAAAACAGCAGCAAAAACCCAAAGACGGCCAAGGGCAATCGCAGCGGCAGCTTCAGCGGCGCGATCACGGCGAAAGAAAGCGAAGCAAGGCCCAGGCCGACAATCAAGGCCGTGAAGAGCGCTTCCCAGGGCGCCTCGGCCAAGTCGATCAAGGCCGGGTCGGCGACCATGGCGAGCGGCACGATGTAGAGGCCGAGACCTAAGGCCATCGCAGTCACCGCTACTTTCAGCCAGTTCTCCTCCACCATGCCGGCGGCGATGAAGACCGCGCCGCAGACCGGCGGCGTGATGGTGGAGAGCAGCGCGAACCAAAAGACGAAGAGGTGCGCCAGGAGAAGCGGCAGGCCGAGTTCCTGCAAGGCCGGGCCGGCAACGGAGACGCAGATCACATAGGCTGCCGTGGTGGGGACCTCCATGCCGAGGATCAGACAGGCAAGCGCCGTCAGCAGCAGCGCCGGCCAGAGCAGACCGCCGGAGCCGGAAAGGATCAGCGAGGTGATCTTCACGCCCAGGCCGGTTGCCCCCAGAACGCCGATCACCAGCGACGCACAGAGGATGATGGCAGCAATCATGCCGATCTGTCGCCCGGCCGACAGGCATACCTGTTCAAGCCTTGCCAGGGTCCTTTGCCAGGAGAGGGTGAGGTTCGCATCCAGCAACAGCAGCAGTGCTGCGGTCAGGATCGAGAGGCAAGCCGCATACTGCGGTGTGTAGCTGGGCCCAAACATGCCCCAAAGCAGCACACCGAAGGGCACCAGGAAGAAGGCGCTGGTGATGACGACGGCTCGGATCGCCGGGCGCTGATCGGGCGGAAGTCCACTCAGGTCATACCGTTTTGAATAGGCATCGATGCCGATCCAGACGGTGACGAAGTAGAGCAAGGCCGGCAGCAAGGCGGCTGCCATGATGCCGGTGTAGGGAACCCCGGTCAGCTCCACCATCACGAAGGCACCGGCCCCCATCAGCGGCGGCATGATCTGTCCGCCCGAGGAAGCGACGGCCTCGACCGCGCCGGCCAGTTTGCGCGGATAGCCGAGCTTGGTCATGGCTGGAAGCGTGACCGCCCCGGTCGAGGCGACATTGGCCGAGGCAGAGCCCGAGATCGAGCCGAAGAGGGCCGAGGAGAGCACCGAGACCTTGGCCGCACCGCCGCGCAGCCGGCCAGCTGCCGCAGCCGCCAGGTTCATAAAGCCCTGTCCGGCCTCGCCGGCGTTCAGCACCGCCCCGAAGATCACGAAGACCGCGACGACGTTGACGGAAATTCCGGTCAGCTGCCCCCAGAGGCCGCCCTCGGCAATCGTGAGGTTGCCCAGAAAACTGGCCAAAGGCAGGCCCGGATGGCCGAACTCGCCGGGAACGGCCTCGCCCCAAACGCCGTATGCCAAAGCGAGCGCCGCCACCAGCGGCAGCGGCCATCCGATGGCACGTCTGGCCATCTCCAAAGTGACGAGGAGGAGGGAAACCGCCAGCACCTCCTGGAACCAGCCTTCCAGAAAGCCATATTGATCGCCCAAAGCCGACTGGTTGAGCGCGATGTAGAAGCAGCCGACAAGGCCAACCAAGGTGAAGCCGACACCGGTCAGCTGCGCAAGCCTGCTCTTCGCCATGAACAGAAAGCACCAGGGCAGCGCCAAGGCCATGTGCAAGGGCCGGCTGACCAGGTTCGGCACCAGGCCTGAGAAGACGAGCCAGAGGTGGAAGCCGATCGAGAGCGCGCCAAGCCCGCTCCAGATCAGCCTCGTACTCAGCGACATCGCGCGTATCCGCGTCGAGCTGAAGTCCTAACGTTGGGCGTCGGTGATGGGAAAGCCCGCTTCCTCATAGTACTTGAGGGCGCCCGGATGGATCTTACCGGTGATGTTCTCCATCAGGCCCGTGTTGACACCGTCCCACCAGCGCGCGCTCTCGCCCATCTTGGCCTTCTCATCCCAATAGGTCTTGGTCAGTTCATAGGCGGTTGCATCGTCCATCTGCGTGGTGGTGTAGGCCACGACCGGTAGCGAGGTCGTGACGATGTCTTCCTCTTGCCCGGCATAGGTGCCGGCCGGGATTACCAGCTTGGTGCGCTTGGTCTGGGCGATCTGCTCGTCGCTCAAGGAGAGCACGACGACGCCGGTGCCGGCCGCGGCCTCAATCACGTTGGGTGCGGGGAAGGAGCCGGCGGTCACGAAGGCGTCGATCTGGCCATTCTTCAGCGCCGGACCCGCGTTGGAGAGCTCGACGTTGGCCAGTTCCACCTTGTCCTTGAGCCCGAAGAGATCCAGGTACTTCTCGCCTTCGCGGGCGCCGAATGAGCCTTTGCCGAGTAGGATGGTCTTGCCCTCAAGATCGGCGAAGCTCTTCACGCCAGCATCGGCGCGCACGACGAAGTGCATGGTGAGTGAGGGGATCGGGAAGAGCGCACGGATCTCCTCGAACTTGGGATTGCCTTTGCCTTCGAACATGGCCTTGCCGCCCTGGGCCAGGCGTACCAGCACCGGCGGCGTGGTGAAGACATAATTGCCGCTCCTCTGGGCCGCCTCCATCACGTTCTGCACCGAGCCCTGGCTTTCTTCTACGGTCACGATGATCGCCCCGTCGGTGCCGGCCTTGATCGCCTCAGCGATCTGTACCGCCATCTGATAGTAGGAAGAACTGGTCTTGGCCGACTTGTAGGTGACGCGGGTCTCGGCTTGAGCAGCGCCGGTCAGACCGACCGCGGCGGCTGTCGCGATACCGGCGGCAAGAGCTAGGGACTTGAGCATGCTGTGTCGTCTCGCTGGCTGTTCAGGGTGTGGCGCCATAGAGACCTCTCGCCCGCCATTCCGCAAGTCCACAAAGTCTGCTGCAGCACCGCGACGAAGCTGCTACAGGCCATTCACCGTTGGGCGCACGTGCCAAGAGGAGGAATCCGTGCTGCAGGTCCCAAAGAATCTTCGTGTCCTCGTGACGGCTGGTGCCGGCGGTATCGGCCTGGCGGTGGCTCAAGCTTTCGCCGATCAGAACGCCAAGGTGTTTGTGTGCGATGTCGACGCGACAGCGCTCGCCGCCGTTCCACCAGACTGGGGACAATACGCTTGCAACGTCAGCAACGAGGCGTCGGTTGCCGCACTCTTCAACCAGCTCGAGGCAAGGCTCGGCGGGCTGGACGTTCTGGTCAACTGTGCCGGCATTGCCGGCCCGACCGGACCTTTGGAGACTTTGAGTTTTGCCGATTGGAAGACCTGCCTAGCGGTCAATCTGGATGCCACCTTCCTCTGCAGTCGGGCCGCAATCCCCTTGCTGCGCCGCGCCGGCAGTGGCCTCATAGTGAATTTCTCCTCGACCGCAGGCTTCATGGGCTATCCGGGTCGCAGCCCCTATGCCACAGCGAAGTGGGGCATCATCGGGCTAACCAAGAGCATGGCCATGGAACTGGGCCCTGCCGGCATCCGGGTGAATGCGCTCTGCCCCGGCGCCGTCGCCGGCCCGCGCATGGACCGCGTGATCGCCGCCGAAGCGCTAGAGACCGGGCGCAGCGAGGACGACATCCGCAAAAGCTACGCCTCCGCCACCTCGCTGAGGCGTTTCGTGACGGCCGAGGAGATGGCCGGGATGATCCTCTATCTCACCACGCCAACCGGCGCGGCGATCAATGGCCAAGCCCTGCCGGTGGATGGCCATACCGAACGGCTCTGAAACCGTTCGAGCGCGAGATCGGGCGGACCTCGCAAGGAATTGTTCACCCCGTGAAACACTCTGTTCTCGGCTCCTCCTATTGTCTCTTAGCCAACGAACCATAATTTCCCATGTGCTCGCCGGTTCTCTGCGGTCTTCGAGACGCTTGGACCGGCGAGCATTTAGCAGGCTCGGCCGGTGCCATTGGGGACTCGGCGGGCCACTCGACCAGCGCTTGGCAAAGGAGTTTCTTTCGTGCGCCTTACCAAAGTCGCGGCCGTGGCCGCAGTCCTCGCCTTCTCAAGTCCCGCCGCAGCGGAGCTCTCGATTCCCTCCGGGACCTACCTCATGGATCCGACCCATACCTCCGTTCACTTCAAAGTGAGCCATTTGGGCCTCTCCAACTACACCGCCCGCTTCACCGAGTTCAAAGGAGCCCTTCAGCTCGACGCCAAAGACCCGGCGAAGTCCACCCTTGAGGTGACCGTCTACCCCATGTCGCTGCGGACGGACTATCCCAACGCGCACGTCACTGACTTCGACAAGGAGTTGCAGGAAGAATCCAATTGGATGGATGCCAAGACCCACCCGGAGATCACATTCAAATCGACCAAGATGACGCAAACGAGCCCGACCACGGGAACGGTCGAGGGCGATCTTACTTTCCGCGGCGTCACTCTGCCGGTCACCCTTGACGTCACCCTGAACGGTGCGCTGGAGAAGCACCCTTTCGTGGATGCGGCGGCGCTCGGCATCTCCGCCACCGGTCAGATCAAACGATCCGACTTCGGCATGTCGCATCTCGTCCCCGGTGTGGGCGACGAGGTACAGATCATCATCGAGTCGGAGTTCGTCGAAGAGAAGTAGCAGGCCTCGAGCAGGTTCAAACCTGTCGAGCAGGATTCAACGGCAAGTCGTTTCGATTTGACGTCATCCCGCTCTAGTCGGCGCGCCAACGAGCTACCTGCTGGGGAGGCGGCGCGCCGGCAGCCCGTATCTTGGAAGAGGAGCCAGTTGCTATGAGCACTGTCGGTGAACGCTACACCTCCGTTGCGATCGCGCTGCACTGGCTCATCGCCTTGGCCATCATCCTGCAATTGGCGAGCGGTCTCTGGATGGTCGATGCGCTTCCAGAGAAGGAAACCCAGATGCTCGCCTTCCAGGTCTACCAGTGGCACAAGTCGCTGGGCCTGACGGTGCTGATCCTTAGCCTGCTCCGCCTGCTCTGGCGCTTGACCCATAGGGCGCCCGCCTTGCCGCCAGGGATGACCGCCTTGGAGCGTTTGGCCGCCAAGGCGACCCATGTGTTCTTCTACGTTCTGATCATCGCCCTACCACTCACCGGTTGGGTCGTGGTCTCCGCCAGCAAGCTTGGTCTGCCGACGCTCTATTGGAACCTCTTCGAGTGGCCCCACCTGCCGCTGGGTGGCATGGCAGCCGAGGCCAAGGCGGCCTTGGAGGAACGTTTCGGCACTATCCACGAGTTCCTGGCCTACGCCACCATCGGCCTACTGGTTCTGCATATCGGAGCGGCGATGAAGCATCACCTGGTCAATCGCGACGACGTGCTGTCGCGCATGCTCCCCTTCCTCCGGCGCAGCGGCTGAGATCGCGCCCCGTCACAGAAAGGATTCCCTCTTATGAGACGTCTGTTTCTGACCTTCCTCACACTTTCGATTGCCTCCCTATCCTCTGCCGGCAGCAGCTGGGCCATGTCTTGGGGCGTCGACAAGGAGGCAAGTGCGATCACCTTCTCCGGCGTGCACGCCGGTGCACCCTTCGAGGGGCAATTCGAAGACTGGACGGCGAACATCGAGTTCGATCCCGCCGCTCCGGGCGATGCGGTGGTCCTGGTCACCATCGAGACCGCTTCGGCGAAGACCGGCAACAGCCTTTACGACGGCACCCTCTCCGGTGCCGACTGGTTCAACTCGGGCACCTTTCCTCAAGCGCGCTTCGAGGCCTTCGGGGCCGAGCCCGACGGATCCGGCAACTACGTTCTGAATGGCAAGCTGACGATCCGGGATCACACCGTACCGGTTACCGTTGCTTTCCAAGCGAGCGACAGCAAAGCCCAAGCCGATTCGACCGTAACCCTACAACGTCTGGAGTTTGGCATGGGCGCAGAGTCCGACCCGCAGGGCGACTGGGTCTCCCTGGAAATCCCGGTGACGGTGACGCTGGTCGCCCAGCCCTCGGCCGAGTAGGGGCCAGATCCATGGGACTACTCGTCGAGGGTCAATGGCAAGACGTCTGGTACGACACCAAGGCCTCTGCCGGTAAATTCGAGCGCTCCGCCAGTGCGTTTCGAAACTGGGTGACAGCCGATGGCGGCGCCGGCCCAAGCGGCGAGGGCGGCTTCAAGGCCGAGCCCGGCCGCTATCACCTCTATGTCAGCCAAGCTTGCCCCTGGGCGCATCGCGCCATGATCTTCCGCAAGCTGAAGGGTTTGGAGGAGATGATCTCGGTCTCGGTCGTGAACTGGCACATGGGCAAGGAAGGCTGGACCCTCGAGCCGGGTCCAGGCGTCGTCGGCGACCCTATCAACGGTGCCAACCGCCTGCACCAAGTCTATACCACAGCCAGAAACGACTACAGCGGCCGGGTCACGGTGCCGGTGCTCTGGGACAAGGAGCGCTCGACCATTGCCAGCAACGAATCCTCAGAGATCATCCGCATGTTCAACAGCGCCTTCGACGGCGTCGGCGCACTCCCGGGTGACTACTGGCCGGAGGCGCTGCGCGATGCCATCGAGCCGGTGAACGCACGCATCTACGACACGATCAACAACGGCGTCTACAAGTCGGGTTTCGCAACCACCCAAGAGGCATACGACGCCGCCGTGGTGCCGCTGTTCGACAGTCTGGATTGGTTGGAAGAACGCCTGAGCCAGCAGCGCTATCTAATGGGCGATAAGGCGACCGAGGCCGACTGGCGCCTCTTCACCACGCTTGTCCGCTTCGACCCGGTCTATCACGGACACTTCAAGTGCAATCTGCGCCGGCTGATCGACTATCCAAACCTCTGGGCCTACACCCGCGACCTCTACCAATGGCCGGGGATCGGCGAGACCGTCCACTTCGACCACATCAAGAACCACTACTACGGCAGCCACCAAACAGTGAACCCAACCCTGATCGTCCCGGCCGGGCCAATCCTAGATTTCGAAGAACCGCACGGTCGCGATCATCTGCCCAAGGCTGCTTAGAGTCCGGCCCGAAACTGCTTGCGTCCTGCATCGCTGCCGGAGCCACGCGTGTTAGGAAGGGTGGCGCCGGCGATGCCTTGCGCATCGTCAAGCCGGCGTGACGCGGCAAGCGTGGCTCCGGCAGCGACCCGAAGGGCCGTCTTATCAAGGCCTTGGGACTGCGTCGTGCGCCGCTTACGATGCGCAAGGCATCGCCGCGCGACACTCTCCTTGCCCAAGGCCTTGATAAGACGGTGCAGGGCATAAGCAGTTTCGGGCCGGGCTCTTAGGCCAGGTAGTCGTAAACCACCTCGCCCAACCCTAGGGTGAGGTCGGAGAGGATGTGCTTGGCGCCGATGACTTCGCGAACCGGCAGCTCGGCAACGGGTGCCAGGGCGTGCTGGAAGAGCTCCAGCGCCGCCGGGCCGCTCCAGGCGCCTCTCACGGTGACGTCGACCATGTAATAGCGCACGATCTCGCAGATCCGCGGGCTTGCATCGACATGGGGGATGATCTTCAGCAGGAAATTCGGCGCTGCCAGGCTCCGGGCTACCTCGTCAAGATCCAGGTCCTTGTGCTTGTAGCCCATGGTCGCGTTGACGACGCGCAAAGGCCCGAAGTCCAAGGTTCCGACCAGGGTCTCCTTGTGTACCTCCATTCTCGGCTGGGCGAACTTCTTGGGAAAGCCCCAGAGTTCGCGCCCGCCGGCGATCGGTGGCTCGTCGTCGAGGTACATGGAGTGCACATAACTGCCGGCCTGACCATCGAAGGTCACCGGGATCACCTGCCCGGTCTCGGTGTAGTCGCCGAAGCCGTTGGAATCGGGCATGCGGATGAATTCATAGTGCACCACCGGCTCGCGCAGCTTCAGCGGCGCGGGCACCACCTTCTCCAGAATGTCGGGATCGCTGCGGTAGGAGATGATCATGAACTCGCGGTTGGTGAAGCGGTAGGGCCCGCAAGGGTAGGCCGGGCTGGTCAAAGGCATGGCGAAAGCGTTCTGGCGAACCTCGTCCTCGGTCATCGCTCTTGTCCTCTCGTAGATGGCGCTTGCAGCATCGGCTTCCTCTCGCAGGGTACCGTGCGGCAGGTGTAGCTCGGTGCCGATCTGGCAGTCTGTTCTAATCAGTGGCGTCGAAGTGCACGTCGTGGGTCTTCACCCCGTCGCGCGGATCGGGCGGCTCCAGCCAGTCCAGGTGACGCAGCGTTCGGATCATGTCGTGCTCGCCCATTTTCCAGTGGTCCAGCATGGTGTTTCGCGAGAATTCATAGTCCTTGAAGTCGGCATCGTAGCTGCGCCGCTGATAGACCAGCTGGATGATGTTGACCAAGGCACCGGCGCGCAGCGCCTCCATCTCGGCGATGACCGGGTCCTTGCGGGCCTCGGGCGGCAGCTTGTCCAGCAGGTGCCCAAGAGCCGAGCGGACTTGATGAGCTTCGCGAAAGAGATCGGTGTTGAGCCGGGTGCGGCTGGAAAACTGGATGTCCTTCTGCCGTTCGGCGACATCGGTCAGGGTCTTGGGCCGCAGCCCCCGAGCGCTAAAAAGATCGACCTGGAAAACCAGGGTCGACAGCTCCGGCGCGCTCTGCAGGACATAGCTCAGCGGCGTGTTGGAGACGAGACCGCCGTCCCAATAGAACTCGCCCTCGATCTCGACCGGCGGGAAGCCGGGCGGCAAGGCGCCCGAGGCCATGATGTGTTCCGGCTCGATGCGACGCTCGCGGTTGTCGAAATAGACGAAATTGCCGCTCATCACGTTGACGGCGCCGACACTCAGCCTGACTGGCCCCGCATTCAACAGGTCGAAGTCGACCAGGTCCTTCAAGGTCTCTTTCAAGGGACCGGTATCATAGTAGCTGACGGCCTCTTTCGAGCCCGGCGGCTGGAACCAGGGATTGGGAAAGCGCGGCTCGAAGAAACCGGGCTGGCCCAACATCATCGAAGACATCGAAGACAGCTTGTTCATGAAGCCGCGCATGTCGTCGCCGAGCGGCGCAAAGGGCCACTCCACCCGATCGGTGATGCGAAACCAGAACTCGCGCAGCCGCTCGGCCCGTTTTTCCGGCGGGTTGCCGGCGATCAGCGCACAGTTGATGGCCCCGATGGAGATGCCGGCAACCCAGTCGGGGTGCAGGCCCGCAGAGGCCATGACGTCATGTACGCCAGCCTGGTAAGAGCCCAGCGCGCCGCCACCCTGCAGCACAAGGACCGTGGCGCCATACTTCGCCTTGGCCGACTTGCACGCGGTAACCAGATGGGCCGCTTTCTCGCTGTCGTAGTTGCGCACTGCCATGACTCCCAGGGTCAAGGGCTCATAATCATTGCCGGAGTTAGGCTGGCCTGCAGCCCTTCCCCTAGAAAGCAAGCCAGGCGAGCGTCTAGTTGCTGGGCGCCGGACCCAGTCGCTTGCCCTGGATCTCCTCGCCGTTTGCGTTGAGGACCAAAGTCTTGTCGTCGACGGAGATCACGCCCGCACTGATGGTCGAGCCGATCTCCACGTCAGGAGGATCGGCGCTCAGGACCTTGACCACAAGATTGTGGTCGCCAACCTCGTAGGTGCCGTCGATCGAGGCAGTGACCCTGTCGCCCTGGCGGGTCTCCTGCATATAGGTCTTGTCCGGGCCGAAGGTGCGGGTCTCGATCGTTCCGGCCGCCTCGTCCTGGAACTCCCAGGTGCCGACGATCAGGCCAGGTTCACCCGCCTGCACAGTCACCAGCGGGGCAGCAAGAAGAAACAGCGAAACGAAAGCGGTAAGCAAGGCGCGCATGGGCTTTGATCTTGTCCTGTTTTCGAGTGTTCCAGGGCGGCCCGTTCAGGCCTTGGGCACGATAGAGTCGGGAACCTCCAAGAGGAAGGGGCCGTTATGCCCCAGGGCCTCTGCAATCAGACCCTCCAAGGCATCCAGGCTATCGGCCTTCTCGGCCCGAGCACCGAAGCCGCGGGCAAGTGCCTGAAAATCGGGATTGCGCGGGCTGACGCCGATCTGCTGAAAGCCGCGCTCAATCATATCGTCGCGAATCTGGCCCAGACCGTCGTTGTTCCACAGCAGGATCAAGAGCGGCAAGCGCTCCTCGACCGCGGTCGCCAATTCTTGAAGGGTGTAGAGGAAGCCATGGTCGCCGACGATGGCAACGACCGGACGATCCGGGCTCGCCAACTTGGCGCCGACCGCGGCCGGCAAACCATAACCCAAGGTTCCGTAGCCTTGCGGATGCACCCAGCTGCGTGGGCGATCGACCGGAAAGGTGACGTTGCCGGAATAGGCCATCTGCGTCATGTCGGTCAGCACCATGCCGTCCTCCGGCAAGACCTTCCGCAAGCGGGTCAAGACCTCGTTGTGGCGACGGGTCAGCGGCGAGGCTGCCTCTGCGACCGCTTGAGTGAGGCGGGAGATAGCCTCTTCGCCCCATCCAGCGCTGGCCAGACGCGGCGCTGCAGCTGCCGCCTCGCCGAGAGCGGCAACGCAGGGGCGAACATGAGCCAGGATCGCGACCTCGGCCGCATAGGCATCGTTCAAACGGTCGGGATCCAGGTCGACGCGGATGACCCGGCCGTTCAGTTCGACGCGTTCGGCCCAGAGGTCCGTCTCCGCCAGTTCGGAGCCGAGGATCAGAACACAGTCAGCCTCGCCGGCCAGGTCTCGTCCGACCGGCATCGAAAGACAGGAACCACCAGACAGCGGATGGCTCTCCGGCAAGACGCCCTTGGCCGCGACGGTGGTCAGGACCGGCGCCTGCAGCGCTTCGGCCAGGCGGCGAACCTCCGCCTCGCTGCCTTGCGCACCGCCGCCGAGGATGATCAGGGGCCGCTCGGCGCCATGCAGCAGGTCCATGGCCCGGTCCAGCAGCAGAGGATCGGCGTGGCGTTCACCGGTCTCCGGCCGGACTGGCCAGTCCTCGCCCACGGCTTCGTCCAAGACGTCGAGCGGAATCTCGATATGCACCGGCCGCGGCCGCTCGTTGGCAAAGGCGCTATAGGCTCGCGCCAACAGGCCCGGCACCTGGTCGGCCCTGTTGGCTGTCGCGCTAAAGCCGGTGATCGAGGCAGTCAGCGCCCGCTGATCGCGCATCTCGTGCAGGCGTCCCGTGCCCCGCGCCAGGCTCCAGCTCTCATTGACCGAAGAGAGCATCAGCACCGGCACCGAGTCCGAGTAAGCCTGTCCGATGCCGGTCGCCGCATTGGTGACCCCCGGCCCGGTGATGACACAGCAGACACCGGGTTTGCCGCTGGCCCGTGCATAGCCGTCGGCAGCGAATGCGGCGCCCTGCTCGTGGCGCACCAGCACGTGGCGAATGCCGCTCTTGGCCAGTCCGCGATAGAGGGCAAGCGTGTGCACGCCGGGTATACCGAAGACGGTATCGACGCCATAGCGCTCCAGAAGCGCAATCAATGCCTCGCCGCAGGTTTGCGTCGCGCCGCTCGCGGTCATGGATCTCTCCTTAATTCAGCGTTTCCTTGCAACCCCTCTTAGACAGAGTTGCGCTGAAAGGCTAGAGCACCGCGGAGGATCGCGTGAGCGCCGGCACAGCGAGATCAATAGGGCATGATCACGTCGATCCCGCTCAAGACCGCCCCGGCTGGAACGGTTGCACCCTGGCCAAGCATTAGAGTGTCGCTGCCAGCCCCGCCGTCATAGGTCTCGCCGGATTGGATCTCCAGCTGGCTGGCAACAACGAAGGTGTCGTCGCCTGCGCCACCGAACAGGCTGTCGATGCCGCTGCCGCCGAAGAGGTTGTAGTCGTCGCCATTGCCTGCGTCGATGACATCGGCACCGCTGCCGCCGTAGAAATCGGCGTCCCGCCCCGCACCGCCGGTCAAGCTATCGTCGCCAAGGCCGCCGAGAAAGACGACGTCATCTCCGGCGCGCCCGGTTAAAGCATCATCGCCTTCGCCACCGAAAACGAAGGAATCGCCACCGCTGTCGCCGGCCAGAAAGTCGTCTCCGGTGCCGCCTCTGATCTGGAAATCGCTGCCGCTGCCGCCAAGGATGCTATCGGCGCCCGATCCTCCGTCCAAGGTCAGATCGCGGCCGGCACCGCCATAGAGGTGATCGTTCCCGTCACTGCCCAGCAGAGCACGATCGAAGCCGCTGCCACCGAAGATCCGGTCGGCACCGTCGCCGCCCAGCAGGCTGCGATCGGCGCCGCTGCCACCCTCTATCCAATCGTCACCTTCGGCGCCGATGAAGAAGCTGTCGTCGCCCAACTCGCCATAAAGGCGATCGTTGCCGCTGTCTCCCCAGAGGAAGGAATCGTTACCGCTGTTGCCGTTGACCAAGTCTTGACCGCTGCCGCCGTAGAGGGAGCCGTCGTTATTGTTGCGCCCAAAAAGCTTGTCGTCGCCGTCACCGCCATAGATGCGACCATCTCTCCCGACGCCGCCGAAAATCCGATCGGCACCAGATCCGCCAAACATGAAGGCATCGTCGCCTTCAAGGCCATTCAAGCGATCCTCGCCGCTGCCGCCGAAGAGAAAGGCATCCACACCGGTGTCGGCAACCACCAAGTCATTGCCGTTCCCTCCAGAGAGAGAAGTGTCGTCGCCATCCCCACCGAAGACGGTGTCGCTGGCCGCGCCTCCCTCCAGGAAGGAGTCGGAACCCGAACCGCCGAAGAGGGTATCGCCGCCGCCCAGCCCGTAGAGCCTGTCGCTGCCGCTGAGGCCATAGATCGAATCGCTGGAATCGGTACCGCTAAGAGTGTTGTTCTCCCCGGCGGTGCCATAGATAACTGCCATGTTCATCTCCTCCCCTAGATGTTGCGCCCTGTATCCAGGCCTTAGGCTTCCACTCTCTTCTGAGAGCCACGCTGAGCGATTGCACAAGCGCAAGTCATTGCCAAAGCAGAACGTCCGGCTGCCGCCACCCGGCCCTCTTGGCGTGGGAGCCTAGCTGCGAAAGCGAACTAAAGCCAGCCGATCAAACGCCGTCGCCCTATTCCTTCGGATGCAGATAGAAGACCTTGTTCACCAGTTGCCAGCGCCCCTCGTGCTTCAGCAGAGTGAGGATGTCGGTGAAACGCATGCCCAGATAGTCGTCCTGCAAGCGTGCCAGGGCCGTGTCGCCCACCACCTCCAGGCTCTCGATCTCCCAAAAGTAGTTCGGGTCGGGGTCTTCCGGACGGGCGGCCTCGCAGGCCTCGATAAACTCCTCGCGGGATAACCACTCCAAGTCTTCTTTGAAGTGGCCGATGCAGTGCCAGCGCGGATGCAGGGCGCGGCGCAGAACCTCGCCTTCGGCAAAGGTCATACCATGCAAATAGTCTTTGATGACCGCCGTCACGGCCACGCGTTCGTCTTCCATCGCGCTCATCCCTTCTTCTTCGGCCGGATGGCGGCCCAATCCTCGTCGGTCATGAGCTCGCCGATGAAGTTGAATTGCCCGGCGCCCTTCAGCCACTCGCCGCCGTCGATGGTCACGACATCGCCATTCACATAAGCGCTGCCGTCGGCCATCAGATAGACCGCCAGATCAGCCAGCTCCCGATGATCGCCGGGGCGCCCCAAGGGAACGCGGCTCTCCAGCCCCTCGGCCAACTTGGGCAGCGGCACCAGTCGATCCCAGGCGCCTTTTGTCGGAAAGGGTCCAGGCGCGATCGCATTCAAGCGGATGCCGCGCGGTCCCCACTCGACGGCCAGGCTGCGCGTCATCGCCAGCACGCCGGACTTGGCCATGGCAGACGGCAGCACATAGGCCGAGCCCGTCCAGGCATAGCTGGTGACGATCGAAAGCACCGAGGCCTTGTGTTCCTGCGCCAACCAGCGCCTGCCGCAGCCCAAGGTCATGTAGGCCGTGCCGTTCAGCACGATCTTGACCACGGCATCATAGGCGCGATGCGAGAGCTCCTCGCTGCGCGCGATGAAGTTGCCGGCGGCATTGTTCACCAGGCCGTCGGGCACGCCGCCGGACCAAAGCCAGTCGAGAAAGCTTTCCACCTGCTCAGGATCGCGGATGTCGCAGGGGTGATAGGCAATCTCGCCGCCGGTCTCTTTAGCCAGAGCCGCACTGGTCTCTGCCAGCACCTCTTCGCGCCGACCGCAGATCGCGACCTTGGCCCCCAGCTCCAGAAAGCGCCGCGCCATGTTGCGGCCGATGCCACTGCCGCCGCCGGTGATGACGAAGCGCTTGCCCGCCAGAAGGTCATCTTTGAACATGGCCGTCTCCTACCCCTGTGCCCCTCGAGCAGTGGTCGTGGGGGCGATCCTTGACGCCATTCTGGGTCTCGCTCTCGGAGAAGGCAAACAAATCGCTGCGGGCATACTAGAGGACTGGTGTTCCTCTCTCCCTACAGCCACACAAAGTCCGTGATTGTTAACAGATTGGCGGCTGTTGCCCCGTCGATCAGGATGGCCTGGTCGGCGATGCCGTCGCCGTTCTGGTCGACCTCGATCTCGCGCGGTCCGGCAAAGCGGGCTTCCGAGTTGCCGCCGCCGCTGAAGGCGTTGGCGCCGATGTAGGCGAACACGCCCTGCTCAATGCCCGTCGCAAAGACCAGCTTGTCCTCGCCATTGGCCCCGTTCACCAGTTCACCGTCGAAGTCGCGAATGATCGGATCGCCGGAGCCGATGGCGCCCATGTCGACCGCGCCGAACTGGAAAGCATCCATGCCCGAGCCGCCGAATGCCACGTCGTCCAGACCAAGCGCCATGGTGTCGTTGCCACTCTCCCCTTCGAAGCGATCCGCACCGGCTCCGCCGAAGAGAGTATCATCGCCATCGCCGCCGATCAGTCGGTCGTCACCCTGATTGCCGGCCAGGCGGTTGGCACCGCTGTTACCTTCGACCGTGTTGTCCAAGGCGTTGCCGGTGCCCCTCAAATCGCCGAAGTCGGGTTCCAGGCGCAGATTCTCCACGAAGCCGTCGCTGCCGCTCGGCAGGGTGAAGTCCACTTGCGCGCGCACCAGGTCGGTGCCTTCGCCGGCAGCCTCTTGGACGATGTCGGCTGTGGTGGTGACCACAAAGGTATCATCGCCGCTGCCGCCGATCAGTGTGTTGGATCCGCCCCGGCTGTTGAGGCGATCATCGCCGCTCATGCCCGAGAGGAGGTTATCGAAAGAGTTGCCGATCAGGATGTCGTCGTTGGCGTTGCCGACCATCAGGGCATTGCCGGCCGCCGTGTTTATGTTGGCCCGCTCAATCACCACCTCGGCCGTCGTGCCCAGCGTATAGTCCAGCGCGTTGGAGCGCAGCACGTCGTCGCCCTGGCCGGAACCATCGAAGATGCGATCCGACTTGAGATCGATGATGAAGGTGTCGTTGTTATTGCCGCCAAAGGCCGTATCTGTGCCTGAAGCACCGTTCAGTCGGTCGCGGCTCTGGCCGCCGAATAGGACATCGCTGCCGCTACCGCCGACGATTTGGTCGTTGGCTGTCGCTCCGTAAAGGAGGTCGTCGCCACTGGCCCCAAAAAGCGTGTCCATGCCGCTACCGCCAAAGAGAAAATCTGCACCCTCTTGGCCGCGCAAGGTATCGTCCCCGCCCAGACCTTTCACCAGATCATCGCCGCTTAGCGCCGAAATGGTATCGGCCCCGGTCCCACCAACAAGGAAGTCGCCCACGCTGGTCGCTACAGGCAGGCCGTCGAGGATGGTCTCAATCGAGAATAGAAAGGCGCCACTGGCTGCCGCAGTGCCGCCGAGGATGAAGAGAGTGTCGACGCCAGACTCACCGTCAATGATGTCGATAGGCGCCAGCTCACCAGGCGCCACGACAAAGACATCGTCCCCACTCCCGCCATAGACAGTATCTACTCCGCTGCCGCCGGAAACTGTATCGTCACCGTCACCACCATAGAGCGCCAGGTCGTCGCCGCTGTCTCCGAGCAAGGTGTCATCGCCCGAAGAACCAGCCAAGAGGCTGTCAGATCCCAGCCCGCCGGAGATCACGTCAGAGCCGGTGCCGCCAACGAGATACTGGTCATCATCGGCGGCCCCGAAAATACGGTCATTCCCGATTCCCCCATAAAGCGAGATATCGACACCTGAACCACCGTAAATCCGGTCTGCGCCTTGGCCTCCACGGAGTGTCTGGTCTTGGCCGCTGTCGCCTAGAATCCTGTCATCGGCATTTCCACCATTCAGGATCCTATCGTTGCCCTCACCACCCGAGATAAGGTCCTTGCCACCGCCGCTCGAAATCGTCTCGTCATCCCCCTCACCGCCGAAGACGGAATCGTTACCCGCACCACCATAGAAACTAATATCGTTACCGCCACCGCCAAAAACCACCGCGTCACTGTCGCCTGAAGACAAATGAGTGTCCGAACCCGATCCGCCGAAGACAACTGAACCACCAAAGCGATAGTCCGCTCCACTGCCGCCATAGACTGTTTCGCCGCTTAAGTTTGCATCATCACCCTCACCTCCGAACACAGTATCGCCGAAGAATCTCCCATCATTCCCGGATCCACCATAAAGGACGTCAACGCCGTCATCACCCCTGATATCCAGGTCAGAACCACACCCTCCAAAAATCGTATCGTTCTGAGCGCCGCCGAACAACGAGCTATCACGCGCGGCATTACCAAATATGAGATCACTACCGCTTCCGCCAAATACTGCAAAATCGGTTTCTGATCCTCCAAATATTGTATCTGATCCCGAGCCCCCTTGGACTGCTGTTTCCCTAAAGTTACTTCCAATAAAGGCCGTAGAAGCACTGAGCGTATCGTCCCCGTTCCCGCCGTAAACGGAACTGCCTTCACCAGTGCTGATTTCGTCGTTTCCTACACCTCCATACAACCATGCGCCACCAAAAATTCGATCATCTCCCATTTCGCCAGACAACGAAAAGCCACCAATAATGAAATCGTCGCCCGTTGCACCATAGATCGTAACGCCGCCACGGAGGTAATCCGCACCACTGCCTCCAAACAAGCTCCGTGCACCGGCAAGAAGATTGAGGCTGTCATCGCCATCGCCACCAAAAAACAGGCTGCTAGTACCACTGCCACCACCGAAGATCCGATCATCGCCACTGGCACCGTAGAGCCTATCGCTGATACCAGAGCCAACGTTGATCAGGTCATCTCCACTGCCACCATAAAAGTAGTTGTCGTCACCTTTGCCCCCATACAGTGTGTCAGCTCCATTCCCGCCAAAGAATGACTCTTCGTCACCTTCCCCGCCGAAGAGACTGTCGTTGCCCGTTCCACCAAAGAAAATACGATCTGCGCCGTCACCTCCAAAGAGGGCGTCCTTTCCGTTCCCACCCTCAAAGCGTTCGTCCTTCCCCACTCCACCGAAGAGGCTGTCGGCACCGTTGTCGCCGAAGAAGAGGCTATCATTGCCGTCGGCTCCATAGAGGCTGTCATCACCGGCCCCACCGCGCAGGGCCACATCGTTACCCGAGCCTCCAAAGAGGCTGTCCTTGCCGCTGAGCCCGTAGAGCCGATCGTTACCGCTGAGCCCATAGATCTGATCGTTATCACTGGTCCCCGTCAGGGTGCTGTTGTCGCCGGCAGTTCCGAAGATGATAGCCATAGCCTGTTCCTCCCAAGTGCGAGCAGTCTGACAGCCATTGCGTGACTAAGGGTGTCCGCAAGCCCTGCTCAATATTCTACGCGCAAGGGTAGCATCGAGTGGCGCAACATACTAGGCGCATCTGTCACTGGCTCGCCTAATATGCCCAACGGCTTGGTCGTTCCCGGCTGTGTCGATCAGCGCACCCTCAATCCAGGTCGATGCCGTTGGCCGCCAGCAAACGGCGGCAGGCAGCAATGGCATCGGCGGCGTTGAAGAGCTGCGGGTCCAATCCCCATTCCAGCCACAGCCCGTCGATGAGCGCCGAGATATCGCTCGCCAGAGCCACGGCGTCGAGATCGAGGCCGCGGGCCTCGGCAGAGCGCCCTATTGCCCGGGCGAAGCCGCGGCGGTAGGTGGCATAGATCTGCTTGTGCGCCTCACGCAGTGCCGCATTGGTGCGGACCTGTCCCCAGAGCGCCAGCCAGGTCGCGACGGTCTCCTCATTGAAGATCTCGGGGCAAAAGGCACTCTCCAGAAGTGCCTTCAGGCGCCAGTCGGGCGCCTCTTCCATACCATCTAGTGCAGCACGCGTAGAGGCCAGCAGGCGATCGGCCTCAGCCTGATAGGTGGCGACCAGCAGGGCGTCTTTGGTTGGAAAATAGTGCCCGATTAGGCCGTTGGAGATCCCGGCCTCACCGGCAATCTCGGCGACGGTGAAGCCGCCGACCGCAGATCGCGACCTTGGCCCCCAGTTCCAGAAAGCACCGCGCCATATTGCGACCGATGCCGCTGCCGCCGCCGGTGATGACGAAGCGCTTGCCCGCCAGAAGGTCGTCTTTGAACATTGGCCGTCTCCTAGCCCTCTGCCCCTCAAGCACTGTTCATAGGAGCGTTCCTAGACGCCATTCTGGGTCTCGCTCTCGGAGGAGGCAAACGAATCGCTTGGGCAAACAGGTAGCATACCGATCCGGGGGCCGAACCGCCCTTTTTTTTGCTGCCGAACCAAAACTTGGAGGTTCGACGGTCCCTCCTTGCTACAACCAGACGAAGTCAGTGGCGGTCATCAGACTGGCAGCCGTGGCGCCGTCGATCAGGATGGCCTGGTCGGCGATACCATCGCCGTTCTGGTCGACCTCGATCTCGCGCGGTCCGGCAAAGCGGGCTTCCGAGTTGCCGCCGCCGCTGAAGGCGTTGGCGCCGATGTAGGCGAACACGCCCTGCTCGATGCCCGTCGCAAAGACCAGCTTGTCCTCGCCATTGGCCCCGTTCACCAGTTCACCGTCGAAGTCGCGAATGATCGGATCGCCGGAGCCGATGGCGCCCATGTCGACCGCGCCGAACTGGAAGGCATCCATGCCCGAGCCGCCGAATGCTACGTCGTCCAGACCAAGCGCCATGGTGTCGTTGCCACTCTCCCCTTCGAAGCGATCCGCACCGGCTCCGCCGAAGAGAGTATCATCGCCGTCGCCGCCGATCAGTCGGTCGTCGCCCTGGTTGCCGGCCAGGCGGTTGGCACCGCTGTTGCCCTCGACCGTGTTGTCCAAGGCGTTGCCGGTACCGCGCAGGTCGCCGAAGTCGGGTTCCAGGCGCAGATTCTCCACGAAGCCGTCGCTGCCGCTCGGCAGGGTGAAGTCCACTTGCGCGCGCACCAGGTCGGTGCCGAGGCCCGCGAACTCCCGCACAGTGTCGGTGCCGGTCGTCACGACATAGGTGTCGTCGCCGCTGCCACCCAGCATGTTGTTGCTGCCGCCGCGGCTGTTGAGACGGTCGTCTCCACTTCTACCCAAGAGGACATTGTCGAAGGAGTTGCCGATCAGGATGTCATCATTGGCATTGCCGTCCATCCTGGCATTGCCGGCTGCGGTGTTGATGTTGACCCGCTCGACCATCACCTCCGCGGCGGTGCCCAGCGTATAGTCGTCGGCATTGGAGCGCAGCACGTCGTCACCCTGCCCGGCACCGTCGAAGATCAGATCGTCCGTCACGTCGATGATGAAGGTGTCGTTGTTGTTGCCGCCATAGGCGGTATCCACACCTGATGCCCCGTTCAGCCGATCGCGGTTATCGCCACCGAAGAGGACGTCGCTGCCTGTACCGCCGACCATCTGGTCATTGGCCGTAGCGCCATAGAGGCGGTCATTGCCGGAAGCACCGAAGAGGGTATCCTCGCCACTGCCGCCAGAAAGCAGATCCACACCCTCCTGACCGCGCAGGGTATCGTCCCCGCCCAACCCCTTGACCAGATCATCGCCGCTGAGTGCGGCGATTGCGTCCGCTCCGGTCCCGCCGACCAGAAAATCGCCCATACTGGTCGCCACCGGCAGACCATCGATGATGGTTTCTATCGAGAAGAGAAAGGCCCCACTGGCAGCCGCTGTGCCACCGACGATGAAGAGGGTATCGACACCGGAGCCGCCGTCGATAATGTCGAGGGACGCCAATTCGCCGGGTGCAACGACAAAGGTATCGCTCCCACTTCCACCGTATTCCTTATCCTCCCCACTGCCACCGGAGATCACGTCGGCTCCGTCACCGCCATAGAGTTCCTGGTCATTGCCGCTATCACCGACAAGCGTGTCGTCGCCAAGAGCGCCGGACAGAAGGCTGTCGTCGCCCAGCCCTCCGGCAATTAGGTCAGAACCGGTACCTCCCACCAGTGAGTCGTCATCCCCCTCAGCGCCGAACACCCGATCCTTGCCGCTTCCACCGAAAAGAGAAGTGTCGAATCCAGAACCTCCATAGATCGAATCGTCGCCTTCATCACCCAGGAGGATCTGGTCGTACCCACTGGCGCCGAAAACCATGTCATCGCTTCGGCCACCAATGAGTGTCTGGTCGTTCCCACTGCCCCCGAAAATCGTGTCTTCGTCATCACCGCCGCGAAGGGCGTAGTCGTCGCCATCACCGCCGAAGATCAAGTCCTGTCCGCGGCTCGCGACCAAGCTCACATCAAAACCATCACCGCCATACAAAGTATCGCTACTGTTGGTGCCCCTAAGTACGTTATCTGAACCCGATCCTCCAAAAATGGTTCTGCCAACAAAGAAAGTGTCTTGCCCGCTTCCACCAAAGATCAGCGATGCAGAAACGAAACCATCGCTGCCGTCTCCACCAAAAACAGTACTCGCTTGAACAGAAAACTCATCGCCTGATCCACCGTAAACTACATCGACACCCGCGCCGCCTTGGATACTAACGTCGTTGCCGCTTCCAAGGATAATGATATCATTCTGATCGCCGCCAAAGAGACTCCTGTCATTCCCAGCCCCCCCAAAGATAGTATCTTGTCCCGGACCACCATATAGCTGACGGTCAGATCCTGTTCCGCCAAATATCGTATCTGATCCGGAGTCGCCTTGGGCGCCGATATCAGCGTAACGGAAGTAACCAAATGCCCCATTTGCATACAGTTTGTCGTCACCACTGCCTCCATATATTGATTCACCAAAATTTACAGAAATTTTGTCATCACCCATTTCAGCAAATATTAAAGTACCTGTGCCGACCCCCGTTTTGATCAAATCATCACCGCTTCCACCATAGACTATCCTCTGAGCCTGCAGATAATCAATGCCACTGCCGCCAAAAAAGAATGCATCGCCGCTGCTCGAACTGCCAACCAGAAGACTGTCGTCACCATCCCCGCCATAGAACAGACTGGACCTCCCACTCCCTTCAGCAAGGAGCGTGTCGTCGCCGCTGCCACCGAAAAAGCTGCGATCGATACCCGGCCCGCCAGATAGATTGTCGGCACCGCTGCCGCCAAAGAACAGGCTATCATTCCCGGCGTCACCGGACAGGCTGTCGTCACCATTCCCGCCAAAGACGCTCTGGTCGATCCCGGAACCACCAATGACTCGGTCGCTTCCGTTCCCGCCATAGAAGGAAAGATCATCGCCAGACCCACCGAAGAGATGGTCCGCACCCTCTTCACCAAAGAAAGCCCGATCGATACCCTCGTTACCGATCAGACTGTCGTTACCGCTGGCTCCCAATAAGCGTTCGTCGTCGCCCACTCCACCGAAGATGCTATCGGCACCGCTGTCGCCGAAAAACAGACTGTCGTTACCCTCTGCGCCGTAGAGACTGTCATCGCCGACACCGCCACGCAGCGCCACATCGTTACCGGAACCCCCGAAGAGACTGTCATTGCCGCTGAGACCATAGAGCCGGTCGTCGCCACTCAGACCATAGATCTGATCGTTCTCGCTGGTGCCGGTGAGCGTGTTGTTGTCGCCGGCGGTCCCGAAGATGACGGCCATGAAGTGTTCCTCCTAAGTGCGCGTGATCTGGTCTTCACTGAGTGACTAAGGTAGTAGTCAGCTCTACGAAGCGCTCTACCCGCAAGGGTAGCGCCGATCAGCACAACTTACTAGGTGGTTTTGTCACCTTTCTCATCAAATAGGCAGTGCGGCTTGGTCGTTCCCGGCTGTGTCGATCAGCGCACCCTCAATCCAGGTCGATGCCGTTGGCCGCCAGCAAACGGCGGCAGGCAGCAATGGCATCGGCGGCGTTGAAGAGCTGCGGGTCCAATCCCCATTCCAGCCACAGCCCGTCGATGAGCGCCGAGATATCGCTCGCCAGAGCCACGGCGTCGAGATCGAGGCCGCGGGCCTCGGCAGAGCGCCCTATTGCCCGGGCGAAGCCGCGGCGGTAGGTGGCATAGATCTGCTTGTGCGCCTCACGCAGTGCCGCATTGGTGCGGACCTGTCCCCAGAGCGCCAGCCAGGTCGCGACGGTCTCCTCATTGAAGATCTCGGGGCAAAAGGCGCTCTCCAGAAGTGCCTTCAGGCGCCAGTCGGGCGCCTCTTCCATGCCATCTAGTGCAGCACGCGTAGAGGCCAACAGGCGATCGGCCTCAGCCTGATAGGTGGCGACCAGCAGGGCGTCTTTGGTTGGAAAATAGTGCCCGATTAGGCCGTTGGATATTCCGGCCTCGCCTGCAATCTCGGCGACCGTGAAACCGCCCACGCCCTCGCGTGCCAGGCAGCGTCGCGCCGCCATCAGAATTTCCTGCCGGCGCGCTGCCGGCGTCAGTCGGCTGAAGCGAGGCGCTGCCCGCTTGGCGCCGCCGCGTCCCATCCCCACCTGTGGGGTTTGGGACAGCCTGCCGGAGCGGCTGCCCTCAGTCATGTTGGAATTGCTCTGGATTGGACGCTTTCATCGTCGCATCCTGCAGTCAGGAAAAGCCGCCTGGCAAGGCGCTCGCCCCCGTTGGGCGCCACGAAGACAGCCCTCGTCGCCTTTGCACCAAACAAGGCCGACGAAACCGAGGCAGATCGCGAGTTAGGGAAGGGGTGCATCCTGTCGTTGGATTGGCCGCCCGAAACAAAGGAGACAGTCATGCGAGGCTCTACGGCACGCTTCCACGAGCAATTGACCGCTAGCCTGAGCGAGATCGAAGCCGACGGCCTCTACAAGCGCGAACGCGAGATCCTCTCTATGCAGGGCGCGGAGATCACGGTCTCGGGCGCCAAGGGCGAGCGCCAGGTCTTGAATTTCTGCGCCAACAACTATCTGGGGCTGGCCGACAATGCCGGGCTGATCGAGGCCGCACACCAGGGCTTGGATCGCTATGGCCTGGGCATGGCCAGCGTGCGCTTCATCTGCGGCACCGAGGATCAGCACCGCGCGCTGGAGCGCGAGATCGCGGCCTTCCTGGGCTTCGATGACTCCATCCTCTATGCCGCTTGCTTCGATGCCAACGGCGGCGTCTTCGAACCGCTCTTCGAGGCCGGGGACGCGATCATCTCCGACGCCTTGAACCACGCCTCCCTGATCGACGGCATCAGGCTCTGCAAGGCCGAGCGCTACCGCTATGCCAACAACGACATGGCCGATCTGGAGGCCAAGCTTAAGCAGGCCGCCGGTGCCAGGCGGCGGGTCATCGTGACCGACGGCGTCTTCTCCATGGACGGCACCATCGCGCAGCTGGACAGAATCTGCGATCTGGCCGATCGCTACGACGCGCTGGTGCTGGTCGACGACTGCCACGGCATGGGCGTGCTGGGCGCAGGCGGCCGCGGCGTGCTGGAGCACTGTCAGGTCATGGGTCGCGTCGATATCGTCACCGGTACCCTCGGCAAGGCTCTGGGCGGCTCGATGGGCGGCTTCGTCGCCGCGGCCCAGCCGGTGGTCGAGATGCTGCGGCAGCGCTCGCGCCCCTATCTTTTCTCCAACGCCCTAGCGCCTGCGATCGTCACGGCCGGCCGGCGCGCCATTCAGATGGTGGCCGAGGGCACGACGCTGCGCGCCCGGCTCTGGGACAATGCCAAGCGCTTTCGGGTCGGGCTGGAGAGTGCCGGCTTTCGACTGCTGCCGGGCGAACATCCGATCGTGCCGGTGATGATCGGCGATGCGGCCCTGGCCCAGCAATTGGCCGAGGCCTTGCTGGAGGAAGGAATCTACGTCATCGGCTTCTTCTATCCCGTCGTGCCCAAAGGTCAGGCCCGAGTGCGCACGCAGCTCTCGGCCGCACACAGCCCTGAGCATATCGACCGCGCGGTCGCGGCCTTCACGCGCGCCGGCAAAGCGCTCTCCATCATCTAGGCGAAAGCGAGCAAGACAATGCGGGCCCTAATCAAAACCAAAGCCGAAACCGGCATCTGGATGGGCGAGGCCAAGCGGCCGGAGATTGGACCGGACGACGTGCTGATCGACATCAAACGCACCGCCATCTGCGGTACCGACATCCATATCTACAAGTGGGACGACTGGGCCGCCCAGACCGTGCCGGTGCCGATGACCGTTGGCCACGAATACGCCGGAGAGGTCATCGCTGTCGGCAAGGAGGTGACGCGTATCAAGGTCGGCCAAAGGGTCTCCGGCGAAGGCCATGTAGTCGGCCATCGCAGCCGCGCCGTCAGGGCCGGCAAGTACCACCTGGACCCGGATACGCGCGGCGTAGGCGTGAACATCCCCGGTGCCTTTGCCGACTATCTGGCCTTGCCGGCCTTCAATGTCGTCCCCCTGCCCGACGAGGTCAGCCTGGAGATCGGATCGCTGCTCGACCCGCTGGGCAATGCGGTTCACGCCGCGCTCTCCTTCGACCTGGTCGGCGAGGATGTGCTGATCACCGGCGCCGGGCCGATCGGCATCATGGCCGCAGCCATCTGCCGCCATGTCGGTGCCCGCCACGTGGTGATCACCGATGTCAATCCCTATCGGCTGGAGCTGGCCGGACGCGTCGCCGACGTGCGTCCGGTGAACACGGCTGAAGAGTCGCTGAACGATGTTCGTGCAACACTGAGGATGACGGAGGGCTTCGACATCGGGTTGGAGATGAGCGGCGCGCCCGAGGCTTTCGAGCAGATGATCGAGGCCATGATCATGGGTGGCCGCATCGCACTTCTGGGCATTCCCGCCGGCCCGACCCAGACCGATTGGCGCCCGATCATCGCCAAGGCACTGACCATCAAGGCCATCTACGGCCGCGAGATGTTCGAGACCTGGTACAAGATGCTGGCCATGCTGCAATCCGGCCTGGACATCTCGGGCATCATCACCCACCGCTATCCCGTCGAGCAGTACCAAGCAGCCTTCGATGCCATGCTGTCGGGCAGAAGCGGTAAGGTGGTACTGGAGTGGGATTAGCGAGGGCCTATCGGTCTGGGTGCAGAGCGATGGGGCCCCGCCTTGGGTCCTCTATAGCCAAACGAAGTCGGTTGCGGTGAGCAGGTTGGCCGCCGTGACACCATCTATCAGGAAGGCCTGATCGACATTGCCATCGCCGTCCTGATCGACCTGCACCTGCCTTGGGCCGGCGAAGCGGGCTTCCGAGTTGCCCCCGCCGGAGAAGGCAGCAGCGCCGATATAGGCGAAGCTGCCGACCTCAAGCCCGGTGTTGAAGACGATCTTGTCCTCGCCGTTTGCGCCGTTCGCCGAGACGCCATCGAAGTCACGGATCACCGGGCCGCCGGATCCGCCATTGCCCAAGAGCGCCGCCCCGAAGCGGAAGTCGTCCATCCCCGCACCGCCGAAGGCGATATCGCCGGTGCCCATACGCAGCGTGTCGTCACCGGCCTCGCCTTCGAAGCGGTCGCCGCCGGAACCACCGATCAGCTGGTCGTTACCACCGCCGCCGGTGATCACATCGTCTCCGGATTGACCGCGCAGAATGTTGGAACCCGTGTTGCCTTCGATGGTGTTGTCCAGTTCGTTGCCGGCACCATCCAGGTTGCCGAAACCGCCCTGCATGCGCAGGTTCTCGACAAAGGCCGTGGCCGAGCCGCTGGGAAGCGTATAGTCCGCTTCGGCCCGCACCAGATCGACGCCATGGCCAGAGAACTCGCGCACCACATCGGCAGACGTGGTCACAATGAAGGTGTCGTCACCGCTGCCGCCGGTCATGGTGTTGGTGCCGCCGCGGCTGTTTAGCCGGTCGTCGCCGCTGCGTCCCAGCAAAACATTGTCGAAAGAATTGCCGATCAGGATGTCGCTGTTGTCGTTGCCGACCATCTTGGCGTCGCCGGCGGCTGTGTTGATGTTCACCCGCTCGACCACCACGTCGGCGGCCGTCCCAAGCGTATAATCGTCGGCGTTGGAACGCAGCACGTCGTCGCCCTGTCCCGCACCGTCGAAGATCAAATCAGTCTCGGTATCGATGATGAAGGTGTCGTTGTTGTTGCCGCCATAAGCCGTATCCGTGCCCGAGGCACCGTTCAGGCGATCGCGATTATTGGCGCCGAACAGCGTATCGCTGCCACTGCCGCCGACCATCTGATCGTTGCCGGTACCCCCATAGAAGCGATCCATATCATCGCCGCCGAACATTGTGTCGAGGCCACTTCCACCGGTGATTCTGTCCGAACCCTCGTCGCCCCGTATCGTATCGTTGCCCTCGCCTCCATAGAGGATGTCGTCACCGCTCTTCCCGCGCAGATCGTCTTGACCGCTGGCGCCATACTGCCGATTGCCACCGAACAGGCGATCGTCCCCGTCCTGGCCACGAATCCGATCGATACCAGAGGAGGTCCCGATGGCAAAGTCATCGCCGCTACCGCCGCCGATGTAGCCGTACAAAGCGCTATCGTCATCCAGGTCCAGCGTGTCGTCGCCGTCTCCGCCGTAGAGCCAGGCATTGGTCCCAGCGCCGCCGGAGTGATCGTAGAGCGTATCGTTGCCGCTGTTGCCGCGCAGAATGTCGAAGCCGCTACCGCCATAGAGGCTGTCTACTCCGCTGCCACCGGTGGCAACATCATTGTCGTCACCACCGAATATGCTGTCGTCACCCTCGCCGCCGTAGCCACGATCCACACCGCTTTCAAGAAAGATGCCGTCCTCGCCGCTGTTGGCAGTAAAGGTGTCGGCGCCGCTGTTGCCGGTCAGGCTGTCATCCCCCTCTCCGGAGACGAAGGTAACGCGCTCTACGCTGATGAGGGTCGAGCCGGGGCTGCCGCCTGGCCCGTCGTTCACCACGACGGTGCCGTCGGTTAGAGCGAAATCGAGAGCGTCGGAAAGGCCAGAGCGGTTCACCAGGGCAAAATCAGACCCGCTTCCGCCGTCCAACAGGTCGAGACCCTGTCCGGCATAGAGTCGATCGTCACCCGACTGACCGAAGAGGCTGTCGTTTCCACTGTTGCCCGTGAGGTTATCGAAACCGTCGCCACCGTAGGCGCTATCGTCACCGTCGCCGCCGATAATGCGGTCCAAGCCGCTTTGTCCAAACATCAGGTCGTCGCCGGAGCCACCGCTTAAGTCGTCACCTCCGTAAAGGCGATCGTCACCGTCTTGGCCACGAAGATTGTCTATACCGGAGCTGGTTGCGATTTGAAGATCGTTGCCAGACCCTCCACCGAGATATCCATAACGCGTGCTGCTGTCGTCCTGCAGCAGGGTGTCGTCGCCACTGCCACCATAGAGCCAGGCATTTCTGTCGATTCCGGAACGGTCGATCAAGGTGTCGTTGCCGGCCTCACCGCGCAGGATGTCAAAGCCGCTGCCCCCGTAGAGACGATCGACCCCATCACCGCCATAGCCGCGATCGTCTCCATCCTCTCCCAACAGGCTATCGTTGCCGCTACCCCCGATGAGCCGGTCGAGGCCGCTGGCGCCGAAAAGGGTGTCAACGCTGCCGGCCCCATAGAGGGTATCGTTCGCACTCAATCCGAAAATTCTATCGGAGACCGAGGTTCCATTTAGCGTATCGTTGAGGTCCGTACCGGTAATGTTGGCCATTCCACTGTTCCCTTAGCTTTGACATCCTCCGCCCGGAGGAAGAGATGGTTTTGAGGCGACAGAGCACAACCGCTAGCGTTGCGGCAGGCTTCCGCACAGTGGAGTGACTCCACTCTTCGTATTCATCCGTTCTACCTCAGCAAACGATAGCGTCGAAAAATCGCTGTCATCAAGAGGTTTTCGGCACACTCGCCGACGACCGGCTTGCCTGATAGGGTCTTAAGGCCCAGACTTGTCAATGTAGATCGGTGCGCTCATAAACGAAAACGTCCGACAGCTGGGGCCGTCAATGATCCAGACGCGTTTCGGCAACGATAAGGAAAGAAGAATGGCGACCTACACCTTCACCGGTAGCGCGTTTGCCGACACGCTGTTCGGGACCAGCTTGGACGATGCAGTCCTCGGCTTCTCGGCGGGCGACAGTCTCTATGGTAACAGCGGTAACGACAGCCTCTATGGGGCGGAAGGCTTTGACACCCTCCTAGGCGGCAAGGGTCTCGACGTGATTTTTGGCGGCAGCGGCGAAGACAATGTGTACGGGGCGGAGGGCGACGACAGTATCTTCGGTGGTAGTCAGTTGGATTTCGTCTACGCCGGCAGCGGCGCCGACCGCGTCGAGGGCGGCGATGGCGATGACATCGTCTACAGTGGATCGGGTGACGACTCGCTCTTCGGCGATTCTGGAAAAGACCGACTGGATGAATACAACCAGGGCGGTGGTGGCAACGACCTGATGATCGGCGGGAGTGGCGCAGATCAGCTCTTTGGTGGCACCGGTAGCGATTTGCTGATTGGCGAGGATGGCAAAGATGTTCTCGAAGGTGATAGCGGCAACGACCTGGCCTATGGCGGTGAAGACGACGACTTCTTGAGTGGCCTGGACGACGACGATCTGCTGTTCGGCGACAGTGGCTCAGACGTCATCGTCGGCGGTAGCGGCGTCGACGTCCTCTACGGCGGGTTGGGCCTAGACTATCTGTTGGGTAGCCAGGGTGACGACATCATCCGGGGACAAGACGGCGATGACAAGCTCTACGGCGGCGCCGAGCGGGACACGCTGTTCGGCGGCTTCGGCGGCGACAGCTTGATAGGAGGGGAAGAGAACGATCGCCTGGTCGGCGGCAGCGGTGTTGATCTGCTTTATGGTGAGGAAGGGCGCGATCGGCTGAACGGTGCCAGCGGCGCCGACACGGCAGCAGGCGGCAAGGCCAACGATACCTTCATCGTCGATACGGCCGCCGACGTGGTGCAGGAGACGGCGGCGGGCGGTTTTGACATTCTGCGCTCCAACGCAGAGGCCTACACCTTGGCCGGCGGACCCGATGGCCACATAGAGCGCGCCAACATCAACAAGGTCGTCGGCGACGGCGACCTACGCGGAAATGAGTTCGATAACATTCTGATCGGCAACAGCGCCAACAATCGCCTCTTCGGCAAATCGGGTGCCGATAGGCTGAACGGCAACGGCGGATCCAACATCATGACCGGCGGGTCTGGCGACGACACCTTCGTCGTCGATACGGCAAGCGATCAGGTCCGGGAGTTTGCCAACCACGGCACGGACCTGGTGCGCGCCGAGGTGGACTTCACCCTGCCCGGCGGCACTGCCAATGCCTTCGTCGAAAATTTGCGTATGCAGGGTGGCAAGGGCGACATCAACGGTACCGGCAATGCATTGGACAACAGCATTGAAGGCAACAGCGGCCACAATACGCTAGGCGGCTTAGATGGAGACGATAGGGTCTCGGGCAAAGATGGTGACGACCTCCTTTTCGGCGGTTCCGGCAGCAACCGATTGGAGGGTCAGAGCGGCATCGACACTCTGGCTATGGAGAGCGGCAACCTGCTCTTCGGCGGGTTCGATGCAGACAGCTTCTTTTTCGACGGCAGTACGCTTGGCATACTGGGTGACGGCGGCCCGGAGATCGGCGACTTCAGTCAATCCGAGGCGGACCGGCTGGTCTTTGCAACAGGGCTTGAGGCCGGCAACTTCGCCTACATCGGCGCGACCGCTTTCAGCGCCGGCGGCAACAGCGAAGCACGGTTCGATGGCGCCGGCCAACTTCAGGTAGATGGAGACGGCGATGGCAGCAGCGACATCGCCTTTAGGATCACCGGATTGACGGCCGCAAATCAGCTTTCGATGGGCGATTTCCTATGGCAGTAGAATCAAGCACAGCGTCCTTCGCTCAATAGGAAGACAGTGAGCAGCAACTGCTACAGTCGCACGAACACTTCACGGTTGGCGAGGGGTAGACCAGTGCTCCTCTAGCTTAACCAGCTCATCGGGCGACCAAAAGGTCTTGGCATAGCGCGAACTGTAAGCCTTCGATAAATCCGCGGAATCGAACACAATAGTGTCCTTAACATCTGAATAGACCTTAGCGTAATACTTTCCACGAGACTCGTTCTGGCTGGCGATATGGATCGGCTCTCCAAAAAAGCTGTTGAGGCCCTCACTCATCGCATCTTTGGGTCCGTCTAGACGGATAGTCAGGAATCGAAATCGCCCCTCCTCATGAATTGACCACCCTTTCTCAAGGTCGAATGGTTGTGCCAAAATATCGACGCCTGTTCCTTTAAGAATCTCAGAATCAAACCATGTCAAAGGAATAGAATGTGTGTATTTCTTCTTAAACAGCGCAATCAGGTCTTGGATTGGCTTGCCCTCAACATCAGACTTCTTAACATTCTGGAAGAATGCCGAGATGTTTCGGCCGATCGGTTCTCTGACAGCCGTGATGATCTCAACCGGTGCCGTACCGCTCTCCAGCAAATCAGCAACCCGCCGCGAACGTAGGATGTGATGGGGCTGTTTGCTGTTGCTCTCCTGGCTGGGAGCGCCTGCACTCGTCTGCGTCACATGAGGGCCATAGAGGTTATGGATGTCGAGCGTATAGAGGCCCGCCATGAAGAGAGAATAGGAGATTGTCGAGGATCCGACCTTACCCATCGTCCAAACCAGAATCGGCTGCTTGCTGTATGTGCGCCTCGCTGCCACAGCCTTTCCTTCCTTTTCAACTAACTCTCTCAACCATAAGTGACGGCGCAGAGTCCGTCTAGGGTGGACAATAGGCTCGCCTCATGCGTCGATCGCCCGCGACTTAGTCCGATAAATCGGAACACACCCATGGTCGGATCTGCAAGGATGACCAGCGACGAGTGAGGCTCGACATTGGCGTTCTTGAAGGATTTCTTACACGTCCCGCCCTTGACAGGCGAGGCGAAAAACGGCCGACGCTACGGGAGCAAGTCCGCTCCGCCATCCTTTGCGTGACAGGGACCCGATCAATTCAGTGGCATCGCGAAGAGGTCCAGGAACTCCAGATGCAGATCCTGTCCCTTCAAACTGCCGATTTCAGCACGGAATCGGGCATGCTCTCCGACGAAGGTGTATTCCCGCCAGATGAGAAACTCGCCATCGGCGATCTCTTCCCACCCTTGCGCGTCGGGCGCCGAGCCTTCGTTGTTGCCCGAGCCATGTCGGCAGATGCGCAGCGGCACAAGCGAGGCATCCTGCGTGCGGATCCGTGCTTCCACACGCACCCCATCACCTGCCTTCACCCTTGCCGCAAAGAGGAACATGAGGTTGGTCGGTCCTCCGCCCTTTGCGATAGAGAAGCTGTTTGCTCCACTATGGGTGACCGCTCCCTGCAATGAGATTCCCGCTGGCTTCAGTCCTTCTTCGCGGCCAGCCACCTCCGGACGCTGACCTGCGGCAAAGAGATCGGCTGCTGCATTCCGCCACGAGGCCGCTTCGCCAAAGGGCTCGATGGCTGCGCGGGCGCAACCCCTATAGTAGGCGTCGTTCATGCGGGTAGCCCGCACGGCGCGCAAAATCACGCTCTGATCGAACCGGTCATAGGTGACACCCAAGTCCCAGTCCTTGCAGCGCGCACCCAGGCGGCCGGCCGACCAAAGCACGAGAGGGAGGCCGAAGAGGACGGCCTTCTGAACGACATCGTAGAAACCCTGCTCTACATCCAGATCTTGGACAACGACGACGACCATAGCGGCCTCGTCGAAGATCTGCTCCTCCAGCCCGGCACCAAAGTAGGTCTTCAAGTGGCCCGTGCCGATCGAATCTTCTGTGATGGCTTCGGCCTGCCCTGCGTCGCGCCCTCGGACATAGAGGCTCACCGCGCCTCCCTCCTGCGCCAGGGTCTTGGCCGTCTCCTCGGCGATCTTCCTGCTCTTAGCACTGCGCCCGTCGACCACCACCAGCGTGCGAGAGCCTGATATCCGGTCCTGGTCCTCGCCTGAGAAAGAATTCCGGCGTCGATCGATCCAGGTCTTGTCTCGGAACGCTGGGTCAAGCGGTGGTGCCATCTCCAATGCAACACCAGAAGTGCCGAACAGGTTGCGCGCCACGATTTCGCTGGTTGCTCGGATCCGCAACGTGGAGAGCTTCGCCTCGCCGGACTCGATCATCCAGCGAAGCGCCCTGCCAGCGGCAACTTGATCACGAAGCGAGAGATCAAGGAGAGTTTCGCTGATATCGACGACAAGATCGATACTCTGCGCCTTCTGCCAGGGCGCCGTCTTCAGCGCCTCAGCCAAGGCGGCAATCCTACCTGTTCGACAATAGACCAGTCCTTGCCAGGACGAGAGATGCTTGGTGAAGATCTCAGCAACGGTCTCAACATCCAGATGAATGTGGTCTTTCGCAGCACCATTCAGGACCAAAGGTTGATGCGTTTTCTGATCACGCCGCGCAGAATTCGAGTTATCGAGTGGAATACTTAGATTGAGGTAGATCCCGGGTTTCGTTCCCTCCGCCTGCCCATCTTGAGCCGCTTCGCTCAAGACTGCGGAGAGGCTGACACGGGTCTCTTCCCACCGGTCCGACTTGATGAAGCCTTCCTGGTCGACCAAGAGACCTTCGACTGCTTTACGTAAGCGGGCCGGCCCTGTGTTCTGCTGCGCATCCAAGGCCGCGATCTGACCGAGAGCGCGGGTCAAGGGCGCCATGTCGCCGGGCTCTGATTGGAGCAGGGCCTGCGACCAAGGCTCATGTTCGCCAGCACCTGGCCCATAGAGAGCCGGAACCAGCTTGTCGTCTTGCCACTCGTCGCTCCACCAAGCGATCTCCTCCTGCAGAGAAACGAGATCGACCGGCGCGCGTGATACCTCCTGTAGCGCGGCCCTCGTCAGCGCGAGCGACGCGGCATCCGTTACAGAACCATCCCCCAGATCCAGGATCATTGCCTGAAGCGAACGTTGCCCGCCGGCCGTCACACCCTCTCGCCTGATCCTCTTGGCTGCCGTGCGATTCTGCATCGCAGGAATGTAAGAGAAGCCTCCGCTTACGAAGGTTTTGCCTTGCGATTCCGCCATCTGCACAAAGCGCTCGGTCGTGCTCATATGGCGGGCATAGTAGTCATCATAACTCATCACAAAGAAACCGGGGTGCACTTTCTTTATGTTACCCATACTTTCCGCATATTGAACCTTGTCCTGATGGCGCCAGAAATAAGTATTGTCCTCCACCGGGCGCCCGTCGCAACCGAAGACATAGACAGCATCAGAGAATGTATAGGCCAGCGGCAGCATCAGGAGCGTTAGAATATTGTCCGTCACACGGGTCCGAAACTCGGCCTTCAAGTCCATGACCACGCCGCATTCCCGTTCGAAGGGGACTGCGATCATGCGTCCCTCCGCACTGGGTACCGTATCCAGCAGCGTGGAGTAGTACTTCATGGGGGTCACGATGGTGAAGTCGTAACGCTCTAGAGCTTGCTCGAGATCGGACCGAAACTTTGCCGCGTAGAGCGATGGCCCGTAATGAAAGATCGGATCGGCAAAGACCAGGATCTGCGGCTGCAGCCGATCCATGATCTCCCGGCTCTTGATGATGCTGTTGCAGACGATGACCATAGCGCCGTCGTTTTCGAAGCGCCGATAGTCCGACACGGAGGGGCCAGTGGCCAGAATGATCGCGCGTTCATAACGCTGATCCAACAAACCGGAACTAAGAAATGCCTGCTTATTGAACTCCACCAGGCCTTGGCGTGACTTCAGAAGCTTCGACGCAGTTTCCAGATAGGCTGCACCCTCGTTCTTATCTCTTAGAGGATCAACATCCAGCAACTGCTTTCCGGCGAGGAGGCTGCTCCGCCGCCCGCTCTTCCACTGTCCCTTGGCCGCAGAATCGTAGAAGTAGACCAGTTTTGCCTCTTCCAGGGCGGGCGCCTGGCGATCGGTGATATCATCCTCCTGCCCATCGACCTCGACAAATTGCAGAATTCGTTCCAAGCGTGGATACCTGTCGGTCTTGATGACGGGATCAAAACCATCCGGCAGCTGCCAGCGATAGTCTCTCAAGACCTCACGCGAGACGAAGACGGTGAGCCGATCGATCCCAGTCTGCGGGAAGAACCAGGCTGCACGAGCGAGAAAGTCGCTCAAGAGACCCCGATCGCGAAAGCTCGGCAAGACGACGGCATGTGCAGCGGACATCGCACCGGCCAGAAGCGCCGGGGTGACCGGCTTGGCCTCTTCAACAGGTTCCAGTTGCACTTCGGCCTGCGGCACTTCGGTCAGCCAAGAAGGGCGGCTCACCGCTGCTTCTCGCAAATAGTCGCTGAACTGCTTCCTGATATCCACCATTCGATGCGCGCGTTGCACCCGGCGACGCGCCTCCACCGACAGCTTTCGATACTTCCCGGGCCTGTCGATCACAGCGCGCAGCGTGTCCACCAGCTTCGTCTGATTGCGCTCCGTAACGCAAACCCCAATGTCGAGGGAATCCACATAAGAAATGGTCGCCAACTGTTTTGGGCCATAGGCCAAAAGCAATGCCTTGGAGGCCAAGATCTCAGGAAGCTTGTTCGCCATCGAGTATCGCGTGTAAGAAATCGACTGCCTATCGAAATTATAGGCGATCAGACAGGCGTCGGACTCGCCGATTAACTCATAGTAACGCTCTTTGTCGACGGACTTGTTGACGGTTACGCCGTCTCGTTCATGAAGAACGTCTTTGTTAACCTTCATCCAATGCGGCATGGTATAGATTTCGAAGGTAACGTCTCGTCCCTCGCCGCGAAGTGTTTCGACGGCCGCCATCACATCCAGGACGGAATGACAGGTCATATCGGGCGCCAAGCCGCCCATGTAGCGAATGCGGAAGGGGGCGGTTCCCTTCTTTGGCCGCTTGATTGCGGCCAGTTTCTCTATGATCTCCTCTTCCACGCCGTTGGCAATCGCGACGAAATCTGTCTCGTAGCGCTCCCAGAAAGCATTCGTCATCGCATCGCAGATAGACAGATTGACAAAAGCTCTCGAAAACAAGTCCTTTAAGTCTGCATCATAGCGTTCTGCACGCTCCGGGTTCGAGCGATGCATGCGAAGCGGCCAATCATCCATCATATGCGTGACGAAAGGCACTCTAAGTGTGTCGATGATCTCCATTGCAAGAGCGTGGAGGTCATCACGATCACCCACCGGTCGATAATAAATGACGTCTGGATTGAAGTCTTTTACGATACGGTGCGGATCCACATCCTCTTTGATAAAGTAGTCTGAAGCGGTGTCCCAAAGGTCTGGCGCAAACCTTAGGCGTTCCGCACCGGCACCATAGAGCTGCAGGCAACACTCCACCGGCCAGTCCCGCAGCAACGCCGACTTCAGCTGCCCTGTGGCAGAGACGCTGTCGACTCTCGTATAGTCTATGATCAACAGTCGTGGATACATAACAACTCCACAAATCTCGTCACTGTCACCACTTCCTCATCGTCATTTTCATCCTTTAGGTGAGTGTTTTTGACTTATTGAAGCAGAGAGTTGGAGAGCATTCGGTGTCATTCCCAGAGGGTTGCGCGGGCGTCCAGCGCCCCCGATCGCTGTATAGCATCGCACCGCCGATTATCGCCACATCAATGCCACGATCACGCTTCTTTCCCACAGGTGAAATGATTCTGGAATTGGCATGCCCGGATCGGCCCCCTTGCCCGCAACAACACTGGTCCAAGGTCATCGACTGCCGATCGCTCAAGTTACCTCGATCTGCAGGAGGCCAGGACCTCGGGCGTTCCTGCAACGCGCGGCATCTCGATCACTCAACCGGCAGCGCCGTTTTTCCAAGCAGACTGCAAGCTCGGGAAGCAGGTTGCGCGCAGCGAACTGCACCCTCGAATGACCACATTTTCTAGAAAGCACATGCCTGCGAGCTTGGCAACATACGGCCCAAGCACGAGCGCCTAGAGGCGAAGCGACTGATGCGTCAGGTCGCCGCCAGACACTCCTTCCCAGGCATGAACCGCCCTACTGACCAGCTTTCAAGCGCGCCTCTGCTGCCTTTTCGATCCAGGTCGCGCGCTCCTCGTTCGCGTCCTTGGCAGCAGCTTCGACCTGACTCAAGACCTCGGGAGAGAAAGGCACTTGGACCAGCACTCTGGAGCCGGCCGGCAAGGTTTCCTTGGCCAGATTGCTCTGCAGCTTAGCAAGGAAACTCGCCATACGGTCGCTGCGCACCTCGTCGCTGAGGCCGTCTTCGGCCTTTAGGATCGGGCAGTAGGCTGCCGATACATTGTCGACGATCTGGGTGTTGTCCATGTCGGGATGTTTGCGCTTCAGCTGCGCAATGATGATGCCGACGCGATTACCAAGCTCACCCGGCGTCGCATAGCGCATCAAGTTGATCGTCGCCGGAGAGATCTGAAGGTTGTTGCTGTCGGGGCAGGTAAAGGCCGTCGAGGGCCGGGTGCCGTCGGCACCCGGCAACTTCATGTCGCTGCGGATCGAGGCCACCAGGTCCGGCGTCGCGTTGGCCGGCGCATAGTTGCCCCAGGAATTGCGCACGTAGTTCACGACGTCTGCGAGTTCCTGGTCGGTCAAGGTCCCGGCGAAGGAGGGCATGGCGCCGTAACCGCCACCGCCCGGCAGTCCGCCCAAAGCGGCAGAGATGACATTGTTTGGCTCCTCCGCTGTCACCGCACCGTTTCCGGCCAGGTTTGGGATGGCCTTGGGGATGCCGTCACCGTTGGGCTGATGGCAGGTCGAACAATTGCTAAGATAGACCAGGCCGCCTGCTTGCTTGCGCAGGTCCGGATCGAAGTCGGCCGGATAGGCTCTGGAGGGCGTTGCCTTCAAGTAGACGGCGATGGCTTCCACATCGTCGTCCGGTAGCTTGGAAAGAGAGTTGTGTACGACTTCCGCCATCGGCCCGAAGGCATGCCCCTTACCCTTGGCCGCGCCTTTACGCAGGTAGTCCACGATCTGGGCAACCGTCCAGTCGCCGATGCCATCGTAGATGTTCGAAGAGATGTCGGGCGCAAACCAGGTGTCGACATTGCCGCCGGCCAGCGCGTCGCCGGTCTCGGTCCCGCCCAGCGCCGTGCGCGGGCTGTGGCAGGTGCCGCAATGGCCCAGCCCCTCCACCAGATAGGCGCCACGTGCCTCCTGCTTCGACCACTTGGGATCGGGGCGGAAGGTCCCCTCGTTGAAATAGAGCTGGCGCCAGACCACCAGGCCTTCGCGGATGTTGAAAGGGAAATCCATGCTGATCGGCTTGCGCGGTGCATTCACCGCTTCCAGCGATTGCAGGTAGGCCCAGATGGCCTTGACGTCGTCTTCCCGAACCTTAGTGAACGAAGGGTAGGGGAACACTGGGTAGAGGTAGGCACCATCGCGGCGAATGCCTTCATGCATCGCCGTGTAGAACTCTTCTTCCGTCCATTTGCCAAGCCCCGTCGCCTTGTCCGGCGTAAGGTTGGGCGTGGAGAGCGAGCCGAAGGGCGTGTTCATTTCCAACCCGCCGGCAAAGGGTTTGCCGCCGGGTGCGGTGTGACAGGAGGTACAGTCGCCGGCGGTCGCCAATTGCTTGCCCTTGGCGATCAAATCGGCCTTCTCGTCGGCCAGCGCCGTGGTCGCGCCGGCGAGCCCGAGTGCCAGCACCAAGGCACCTGTCGTCAGCCGGAACCATCCTCTTCCCTGCACGTGCATCGCCACTCTCCCCAAATTGCTGGCTTCTTCGCTCGCAAGGGGGCTGTTGCCCTCTGGTCACGGAAAGCGTCTCTAGGATAGCGGCTTGCCTCGAGCCTGCCAGCCCCCTATTTCGCCGCCTCCTGCTTTCCCAACCTCGCCTCCGCCCCTTCTGCCAAAATGAAATCGCGGAAGGCCTGCAGTCGCGGGTCGGCGTGGCGCGCCTTGAGATAGACCAGGTAGTATCCGCTGTCCCAGGTCGCCGCGCGGTCGAAGAGACGGTGAAGCCACCCTTCGGCCAAGGCGATATCCACCAGCTCGGGAGAGAGGAGGGCCACACCCTGCCCCTCCAGCGCTGCTTCGATCAGCGCGTTTTCGTCATCGAAGATCAGACCACGGCGCGCCTGATCGGGGTTGAGGCCGGCAGCGAGAAGCCACTCCATCCATTCCGATTGATCCTCGTCGTGTAGAAGCGTGGCGCGGGTCAGATCGGCGGGCTGACGGATCTCCAAAGTCTTGATCAGTTCAGGGCTGGCCATCGCGACCAGGGTCACCGGTATGATCAATTCGGCCACAAGGCCGGGCCAGTTCCCCGCACCCCAGCGGATCGAGGCCAGCAGGCCTTCGCGCTCAAGGTCCAGGGGTTTGGTCGTGTGCCGCACTGTAATCTCCCAATCGGGATGGCGTGCTGCGAAGCGACCGAGGCGTGGCGCCAACCAGCGCGCGCCAAAGCCCGGCGTCGTGGAAATCGCGATGCTGCGTTCCCCGGCGCGCACATCGGCCACGGCAGCAACAAGCGTTGCGAAGGCAGCAGAGGTGGGCTCCAGTAGGCGCGCGCCCTGTGCTGTCAGAGCAAGCTTGCGCGTGCTGCGGGTCAGCAGGCTGACGCCCAGCTGCTGTTCCAAGAGACGAACCTGATGGCTGACGGCGGCCTGCGTGACATTGAGTTCCGCTGCCGCCTGGGTGAAAGATCCCAAACGTCCGACGGCCTCGAAGGCCCTCAACGCCGTCAACGATGGCAGACGCGTCACCATGATTTATAAGTTTTCTTCATAAATAGACAGCATAGATCTCGTTTGTCCTTCCGACTGGCGACCGCCATATTGTCAGCAGGAAAGGCGCTCGGCACAAGGCCCTGCGCAGAGGAAAGGATAAGACAATGTTGAATTTTCTGTTGGCAGCCATGAACGCACGGACTGAAGCACTCAGCCTGGCGCTGGGTCAGCAGTCACACTCCAACTCGACCAACCGCGAGCTGGAGACGATCCGTCGGCGCAATCAGGACAAGCCCAAGAACTGCGCCTAAGAAGCAAAGACCGCCAAGGCCTCCTCGGCTGCCCGCTGGCCGCTAAGATAGGCGCCGTGGCAGGTTGCGGCATGCTGGATATGGGTCGCCTCTCCTGCAAAGAAGAGGCGATCTTCCAGCGGCTCGGCAAGCGCCGCACGAGCCTCAGAGTAACCCACTTTCGGATAGCTGTAGCCGCCTAGGGTCCAGGGATCGAGATCCCAGGCCGTGGCATGAAGGAAGCTCAAGTGGCGCTTGGTGTCGTTGCCGTAGTGCGCCGCGATCTCCTCCAGCGCAAAGGCGGCAAACTCAGCAGGTCCAGCCTTCGCCATCGCGCGCGAGAGCGCGCCCCCGAAATAGCCCTCGACCAGTGGCTGGCCGAAGCTATGGAACTGATACTGGCCCATCATCTCTTCATCGAAGCGAAAGTTCGCGAAGAAGTCTTCCTTCGGCCAAGGCGGCTTTCCGGTGACCGCAAAATGCACCTTGTTGTTGGAGCCCAGCGGCAGGCCCTCCAGCGCCCAGCGTTTGCGCTCCGGCAAAGCGGGCTCAAAGGCGATCATTTCGGCCTGCAATAGACTGACCGGTATGGCGAGAACGACGCAGCGCGCCTCCAGGCTTCCCTTTGCCGAATCCACCCGCACGCCATCCTTCGTGAAGAGAACGCGCGAAACCGGGGCTTCCTTGGTGACCGGCAAGCCTTCGCCATAGCGCGCGACGACGCTGCCATAGCCCAGAGAGGTGCGGGAGTTGTTGCCTGTGTCGAGGTCCAGCGCATTGCCCTTGGCCGAGATCTGCTCCGGGCTGGCACCCCAGATGTAGCTCACGATAGCCGACCAGTAGGGAAGCCAGCTATTGCCTTCGGGAAAGTGCGCAGAGAGCGGACGGTCCTCCGCCCACTCCTTGGCTGCGGGGTAGGCCCCCCAAACTGCTTCGCTGGTCTTGGCCCATTGGCCATAGCGTTCTTCGCCGACCAGCTTGCGACTGAAGGGCTCCGACCAACTGCCCTCATAACGTTCGATCCTGAATCCCAGTTGCTCGGCAAGACCGACCAAAGGATTGATGTCGGCCGAGTGCAGCCAGGCACAGCCGCGATCGATGCGCCCCCCGTTCGGCAAGCTTACGCTGTGCGCACGGCCGCCGACCCGATCTCGCGCCTCCAGGCAGTGCACCTGCAGGCCAGCCTCGACCAGACGTCGGGTTGCGGAGAGGCCGGCCATGCCGGCCCCGATAACAAGAACGTCGAGCATGAAAAGAGAACCTAGCGGGCGAAGACCACAGGAACAGTGGCGGCCGTCATGACCTTTTCCGTTGCCCCGCCGAAACCAAGATAGCGGCCGACCCGGCCTTCGCTGTAGGCGCCCATGATCACCATATCGGCCCCATGGCTCTTGGCAGCATCGACGATCCGCCGCCCGCGCTCGCGCGCCGAGGTGCTCTTGGCTTCCAGGTCGACGATCTCCGCCTCGATGCCGTGGGTGGCAAGATAGCTGCTCGCCAGGTCGCCGGCCGACTGGCGCGTGCGCAGCACGGTCACCTTGGCAAAGGCCTTGAGCAAACCAAGCGAACCGCGCATGGCTCGTGAGGACTGTAGGGTGCCGTTCCACACCAACATGGCCTTGTTCCAAGGCTGCGCGCGCTGACCCGGCGGCAGCACTGCGACCGGGGCGCCGCCCTCCATGATCGCAGCCCGCACCATCAGGTCGTAGCCGGGCGAGGCCAAGGTGCCCGGGCGCAACGCCAAGACCAGATCGCTGCAGCGTCCGATGGCGTTGGCGCGCTCTTCGTTCACGCTGTCCAGGACCTCGCAGTCGACAAAACCGGTTGTGGCCGTGCGCACCTCGTCCCACGCCTTCAAGATGCCGTCGCGCAAGGCCTCGTCGGCGGTCTCGTCGCGCGAGGGGATGTGCGGCACACCAAGCCCGGCATGATCGAAGAGATAGGCTGGAATCTCCTGCGAGGGCGGAACCAGGATGCCGGAGACCTTGAGTTCGAGCTTCGGCGCGATCGCGGCCGAATAGTGCAGGACGGAAAGCTGCTGGTCGTCAAAAGGCAGCAAGGCGAGGCAAGCGCGCATAGGAAAGGTGTCCCTCGTTCGAAGCAAAGCGGTAGGGCCGGCTGGCGAGGCCACACAATGCCGCGCAAAAGCCCCGACAACAACTGCGAAATTCCTACGAGCCGCCTTCCCGACCGGGGGAAAAACGCGCTAGAGCCGAACCTCTCCCGACTCGCGACCGATTCGTCCACGCAAGGTCACGTTGAAGGCCAAGGAGATTCGTTCATCACCGCTGAGATTCGGTTCGACCGAGTGCTCGAGCCAGGAGGGGAAGAGCAGCATCAGCCCCTCTTCGGGTTTGTAGCGATGCATGGCCGAGGTCGCGGGCGTGTAGGCCTTGACGTCTGGCTCCATCAAATGGGCTTGCGGGCGAGGGTCGTAGAACAGGATGTCGCCGGCGCCGGCGCCCGCCTTGGCATAGTAGACGCCGGAGATGTGGTTGTTTGGGTGATGGTGCAGGTGGTGGGCGTAGTGACCGAAGTTCACATTGGCCCAGAGATTGGTGATCTCCAGCCCCTCGAAGCGCCACTGCAGGAAGGCCGTGACACCCTGCGCCGCCACCATGGCAGCCTGCGCCAGCGGAGCGAAGGGTTGGCGACGGTGCAGGTCGCCGGCGCTCTGCCAGGTGCCCTCGGCCTTGGCACGTGAAGGCTCGCTGGCGCGGATCGGCTCCAGAGCAGCCAGAAGCGTGCGGTTCAGCGTCGCCGCACCGTTTAGTCGATGCAACCACACACAGGTCGGGAAGAGCTGTGCGACCTCTGTGGTCAGGAAGGGCGAGGCTTGCCCTGCCGGTCCCGGCGGCTGCATCCCAAGACGCTCGCTAGAGCCAAGGTTGGCCGAGCGCGCGCTTGCTCTCGAAATCGTCGATCTTGTCGCTTTCCGCGATGGTGAGGCCGATGTCGTCCAAACCGTTCAGCAAGCAATGCTTGCGGAAGGCATCGATCTCGAAGGTGACAGAGCCACCGTCCGGGCCCGAGATGGTCTGGGTTTCCAGATCGACCGTGATGCGGGCGTTGGAACCCCGACGGGCGTCGTCGTGGAGCTGTTCGACAATGTGCGGCGGCAAGATGATCGGCAGGATGCCGTTCTTGAAGCAGTTGTTATAGAAAATATCGGCGATCGAGGTGGCAATAACCACACGAATACCCGCATCCAAGAGCGCCCAGGGCGCATGCTCGCGCGAGGAGCCGCAACCGAAATTTTCGCCGGCGACCAGAATCTCGGCCTTGTCGTAAGGCGCGTTGTTCAACACGAAGTCGTTGGGCTTGCCCTGCTTATCGAAACGGAGATTGGCGAAGAGGCCCTCACTCAGACCGGTCCGCTTGATGGTCTTCAGATAGCGTGCGGGAATGATCATGTCGGTGTCGATGTTGGCCAACGGCAGCGAGGCTGCAATCCCGGTCACGGTCGTGAACTTCTCCATCTTCTCCTCCGTATTCCTTAGCGCACCAAATTGAAGGCGATCGCCAGAAGCGCTAGGGCCAAGCCGCCCGTCACATAGGCGCCCATACCGATCGCCGCCGCCGATTCCGCCTGCACCCTTGCCAACATCAAGAGCCCGATCCCGGCAACGGCAAGACCGCCACAGAGACCGCTCAAGGCCTTAACACCATGCCGCAGCAAAGCTGCCGCAACAGTCAAAAGACCAGCCACCGGGATCGCACCATAAAGGATCAGCAAGATGGCCTCACCCTCGTCCTGATGCCGCTCGATAGCGACCGCCACCAACTCCAATCCGGTCCAGGCACTGGGGGTCGCCGTCCAAGGCAGGAAGAAAGCGACGACCACGCCGGCGCCCAACAAGCCGGCGACGCGTGCTTGCTGGATGCTCGCCGTCATCGAAGCTTGATCCTAGACCAGATCGCGTATGTCGGTGATGCGCCCAGTCAGCGCCGCAGCGGCTGCCATCGCCGGACTCATCAGATGCGTACGACCGCCAGGACCCTGCCGCCCCTCGAAGTTGCGGTTCGAGGTCGAAGCGCAGCGCTCTCCCGGGCGCAGCTTGTCGGCATTCATGGCCAGACACATGGAACAACCGGGCTCGCGCCAATCGAATCCGGCTTCCGAGAGAATGCGGTCCAGTCCCTCGCTCTCGGCCTGCTCTTTCACGAGGCCGGAACCCGGCACCACCAGCGCATGGATGCCCTCGGCCACCTGGCGGCCTTCGGCCACCTTGGCAACGGCGCGAAGGTCCTCGATGCGGCCGTTGGTACAGGAGCCGATGAAGACCTTGTCGACCGTGATGTCCTGCAGGCGCGTACCGGCGCTCAGCCCCATGTAGTCGAGCGATTCGATCATCGACTGGCGCTTGGCATCGGTCGGCGCGTGCTCGGGGTCGGGAATGACGCCGGTGACCGGCACCACATCCTCCGGGCTGGTACCCCAGGTCACCTGCGGATCGATATGCTGGGCCGCCTGGGTCAATTCCATCTCGTAATGGGCACCGGGGTCGGAAGGCAGGCTCCGCCAATAGGCTTCTGCCTGCTCCCAAGCAGCGCCCTTCGGCGCCATCGGTCGTCCTTTGAGGTAGTTGAAAGTGGTCTCGTCGGGCGCGATCAGGCCGGCACGGGCGCCAGCTTCGATGGCCATGTTGCACATGGTCATCCGCCCTTCCATGGAGAGCGCCATGACGGCATCGCCGGCAAACTCGATCACATGTCCGGTGCCGCCGGCAGTGCCGATCCTGCCGATGATGGAGAGGATCATGTCCTTGGCGGTCACGCCCAGCGGCAGCTCGCCTTCGACGGCGATGCGCAGGTTCTTGGCACGGCGCTGGATCAGTGTCTGGGTGGCGAGCACATGCTCGATCTCGGAGGTTCCGATGCCGAACGCCAAGGCACCGAAGGCGCCGTGGGTAGAGGTGTGGCTATCGCCGCAGACGATCGTCGTACCCGGCAGAGTAAAGCCCTGTTCCGGCCCGATGATATGCACGATCCCCTGACGGATGTCGTCCATATCGAAGATCGGGACCCCGAACTCGGCCGTGTTCTGCCGCAGGGTCTCGACCTGAATGCGGCTCTGCTCGTCGGCGATGCCCGCGGCACGATTTTCGGTCGGAACGTTGTGGTCCGGAACCGCCAGGGTGAGGTCGGGACGGCGCACCTTGCGGCCATTCTGACGCAAGCCCTCGAATGCTTGCGGGCTGGTCACCTCGTGCACCAGGTGGCGGTCGATATAGATAAGGCAGGTGCCGTCTTCCGACTGCTTCACCAGGTGGCTCTCCCAGATCTTGTCGAAGAGCGTTTTCGGTGTGCCGGCGGTCATCGGTCCCTACCTCCTAAATCGTGTCTTTCAAAGCCTTTCAAGGGGCGCGGAGACCGCACCCCCAGACGCAGCGATGCTGGAACGCTGGCTAGGCCCGCGCTGCAGCGTCTGCCTGCTTGGCCTCGGCTCTTGCCCGACGCCGCGCCTCGATCTTGTCCTTGCTCTCGATCTTCTCGGCAATGCGAGCTGCCTTGCCCGTGCGGCCACGCAGATAATAGAGCTTGGCCCGGCGCACATCGCCGCGACGCACCACGTCGATTGTGGCGATGCGCGGCGAATAGAGCGGGAAGACACGCTCCACACCCTCACCGTAGGAAATCTTCCGCACGGTGAAGGAGGAGTTCAATCCCCGGTTCCGTCGCCCGATGCAGACACCCTCAAAGGCCTGAAGGCGCTCGCGTTCGCCTTCGACCACCTTCACGGTGACCTTCACGGTGTCGCCCGGAGCGAACTCCGGCACGGGACGCTGAGCCAGCAGGTTGGTCATCTGCTCCTGCTCGATCTGCTGAATCACGTTCATGTCTTTCGACCTCCAGTCTCGTCATCGCCTTGGTAGGCCCGCCACAAGTCGGGCCGCCTGAGGCGCGTCATCTCTTCCGCCTGCCGCCGACGCCAGGACCGGATTTCCGCGTGATGCCCGCTCTGCAGAGCTGCCGGCACCGCACGGTCCTGCCAGACCGCCGGACGGGTAAAGTGCGGATGCTCGAGAAGCAGCCCGCCGAAGCCCGGGCCGAAGGATTCCTCCTCCGGGCTGGCCGCATTGCCCATCACTCCGGGCAAGAGGCGAACCACGCTGTCGACCACGACCATCGCTGCCAGTTCGCCGCCTGACAGGACATAGTCGCCGATCGACACCTCGGCCAGTGCATGCTTCTCCAGCACCCGCTCGTCCACACCTTCATAGCGACCGCAGAGCAGTATCAAGCTCTCTGCCGCCGCCATTTCGCGCACCATTTCCTGGCGCAAGGGCCGCCCGCGCGGCGTCAGGTAGACAGCCATAGCGCCAGCTGCCCGATCCTTTGCCGCCACCAAGGCCGCATCCACGACATCGGGCCGCAGCACCATCCCGGCGCCGCCGCCGTAAGGCGTGTCGTCGACCGAACGGTGGCGGTCCGTCGCGTAGTCCCTTATGTCGCTCACCCGCAGCTGCCACAGGTCTTTCGCCAAAGCGGCCCCGGCCAGGCTGGCGCCCAGGGGGCCCGGAAAAACCTCCGGAAAGAGGGTGAGGACATGCGCCGTCCAGGTCATTGCCTGTCCCTAGCACACGAAGGCGAAGGTTATGGCGCCTCGCGTTTGCTTTGTCCAGTACCGATGCATCGCTCTATAGATAAGCCATGACCGCTCCTCTTTTCGACGCCCATCTCCACATCATCGACCCGCGTTTTCCGCTGGTCGCCAACCAGGGCTATCTGCCGCCTGCCTTCACAGCCGAAACCTACCTGGAAGCGGCCAGACCGCTGGGTGTCTGTGGCGGTGCCGTGGTCTCCGGCTCCTTTCAGGCCTACGACCAGAGCTACCTTCTGGACGCGCTGCAGCGCCTCGGCCCCGGCTTTATCGGCGTGACCCAGCTGCCGGTGACGGTCGAGGCGGCAGAGGTCCGCCATTTGGACGCTGCCGGCGTTCGCGCGCTGCGCTTTAACCTGAGGCGCGGCGGTTCTGCCGGCTTGGGCGATCTGGAGCGCCTGGCAGCGCGGGTTCACGACTGCGTCGGCTGGCACGTCGAGCTCTATATCGATTCTTCCGACCTGGCGGCCGTCGAGGCGCGGCTGAATGCCTTGCCGCAAATCGTCATCGACCATCTGGGCCTAAGCGCGGTCGGCCAGGCCAGCCTGCTGCGCCTGGTCGAAGCCGGCGCCAAGGTCAAGGCCAGCGGCTTCGGACGGCTCGATTTTCCGCCGGGCCCCTTGCTGCGCCAGATCGCTGAACTGGATCCGGGCGCGCTGCTGTTCGGCAGCGATCTACCCTCGACCAGGGCGCCCAGGCCCTTCGCGGCGACCGACATCGCGCTTCTCCGCGAGGCTCTGACTGCCGAGCAGGCGCAGGCCGCGCTTTACGACAATGCCGCGGCCCTTTACCGCCCAGGCGGGCAAGCGGCTTCGTCGCGCTCGTAAAGACCCATCCAGTCGCCAGCGATATCGGCTTTCGGCCGCCAGTACCCGCTGTCCGCCACGCTCGCTCGATCCGGGCCGCTGACCAGCATGAAGCGCCCTTCCTTGGGGCAGAGGCCATTGGCGATGCGGATGCGCTCAAGCGGACGCCCGGCATAGGCCAGAGCGTCATGATCCGGTTCGACCGCCGAATCGACCAGGAGAAGCACACCCGGTGGGAGCGGGGCCACCGCCGTTGCCAGCGCCTCGACCTTGGCCCGATAGGCGATCTGCGCCTTGGTTCGCCCCTCGAAGATACCCAGCAGAATTGCCTGGTGGATGGTGATGAAGACGGCGCCCCCGACAAGAAGCGCTATCGCCAGGCGTCCGCGCTGCCAATTGATTGCGATCCAACCGCCGGCAAGCGCGGCGATCGGCCAGACGATCGGCATGGCATAGCGCGGCCTGGCCTCGCTCCACAGCAGCACGACCAGGGCGAAGGGAACGGAAAAGAGCAGCAGCGCCAAGATCGGCCAAGCGCTTGTCCGCAGCGCGCGCCACTTGGCAGCGACCAACAACGCGGCCGGAAAGCACCAGGGCAGGGTGTAGGCAATCGCGTTGGGCACTTGGTTCAGATGCAGCAGGCTCCACCAATAGTCCGGGCCCGGCCCGCCGCGCCCGCCGACGCGCATCTCCCGCGCCCAGCCCTGGATCCCGTCGTCGGCCAGATTGAGGGCGGCCCAAATGCCCAAAGGCACCAGAGAGAGCAGCAGCACCACCAGCGCCACGGCAGCCTCCCTCCAACGCCGCAGCAACAGCGGGACGACCAGGAAAGCGACACCGGGAAAGAAGAGCGGGATCGGTCCTTTCGTGAAGGCCGCTGCGGCCATGAAGACCCAGACGCCGCTCCACGCCAGCCAGTTCAGCCTCCCATTCAGCCTGGCCCAAGCCCAAATCAGAAATGCCAGGCCACAGCAGGCCGTAATCACGCTGTCGGTCTCACCTAGTCTGGCCTTGGTGAAGACAAACGCGCAGGAGAGGAAGGCCACGCCCGCCGCCAAAGCCGCGAGCCGCCCGCGCTCTGGCGCCAGGAGCCGCGCCATCGCACCAGCGGTGACCGCCCCGACTGCGACGGAAAGAACGGCCGGCAGGCGCACCGCCCATTCGTTCAGCCCCCCAGTGAACCAGCTGGCGACGACCATCAGCCAGGGCAGCAACGGCGGTTTGTTGACATAGGGCTCGCCCAGAACCTCCAGATACCACCAGGAGCCGCCGGCCAGGATCTCCAGCGCTTGCACTGCCCGCCGCCCCTCTTCGAAGCGCAGCGGCCTTGCATCCAGCAAAGGCAGATAGAGCAGGGCAGTGAAGAGCAGCAGAAACGGCAGCCAGCATCGCACCACGGCCTGAACGGCGCGGTCCAGTCCGCCCGGCGGCGGGCGATCCAGTCGCAAGAGACTCCACAAGCGGCGCAAAGCTGATCCCCCTTCACAGAAACCTAGCTGCTAACCCAGCGCGCCGCCCATGGAAAGCAGCCAGGAAGCCGCAAATGACCCCACATCCCTTAATGATTGTGACCCCTCACAAGAATAATTTTTGATTGCAATGCGCCCACCTTCTCCCAATGTTCACTAAATGTTCCATACCTCTTGGAGAACAGGATGATGCAAAAATTCACAGTCTTCGGATTGGGTTGTCTGGCTGGCATACTTATGGCTGCCACGACGGCCGAAGCCTTCTGCAAGGGCTCCGGCATGGAGACAGGGGCAGGCTTTGACTGCGCCGACGGCAGCCTCAGCGTCTTCGCCGGCTCGGGCGCCGGTCAATCCTATCTCAAAGACGACGGCAACCTGGGCTTCGTCGTGGGATCGGGCAGCAGCCGCACCTACGGCGACGGCAGCGGCGGTGGCGGCTCCCTCCTGGGCCAAGGCGCGCAAGCCCTGATCGTCACCGACGACGGGCGCTGGGGCACGCTGACCCGCCACGGCAACACCAATTTCATGGCCCTCGACCCGACCATCGACGACGAGGTCTTCCCCGGCGGCTTCGATGCCTTTCTCTTTGAGCGGGAGTGGAACTAGGGCGCTTGATCGCTAACGAAGTGAATCTTGACGAACGTCTGCCGATAGCGCGCCACCTCGGCAGCCAAGGCGTCTGGCTCGTCGGAAGAAAAGGCCCGTGCAATCAGGCTGGCCAGGTGCGGCATGTCTTGCGATGTCATCCCCCAGCGGACCAGTTCCGGCGTGCCCATGCGCAGACCGTTGAGATCGCCGGGAACAGGCGCGATCGGCAAGCCGATGCCGCAGGTGAGGAAGCCGGCTTTGCGAAGCTGTTTGGCCACGGTCTGGCCGCCGCCGAAGCCTGCGGCCTCTAACGCGAACTGGTGCGAAGCGGTGACGCCGTCAGCAGTGCGGAAAATCGGAAGGCCCTCACGCTCCAGAGCCTCGGCGAGCGCTTGCGCGGTCTCGACCATGGCTGCGGCGTAGGCCGTACCGCAGCTGCGCCAGTCCAGCAGGGTGATGGCCAGGGCTGCCGACTTGGCGGCATCGAAGTTAGCCGTCATACCGGGGAAAGCGATGCGGTCCAAGGATTCGGCGAGGCCGGCCTCGTTGGTGACGATCAAGCCGCCGGCGGGGCCGCCCAGGCTCTTGTAGCTGCTCATCGTCATCATGTGCGCGCCCTGGTCCAACGGGTTAGGCCAAGCGCCGCCGGCGATGATCCCGCATTGATGGGCCGCATCGAACAGCAGGCGAGCGCCCACCGCGTCCGCGATCTCGCGAATTTCCGTCACCGGATGGGGAAAGAGGTTCAAGCTGCCGCCGATGGTGATCAGGCTGGGCTTCCGGCTGCGCGCCAGTTCGTCCAATCCGGCCAGATCGACGGTATAGCCATCGGTCGCCACCGGGGCCTCGAGGATCTCCAGGCCGAATAGACCGGCACAGCCGGCCTGATGATGGGTCACATGTCCGCCGATTGTTGCCGGCGGGACGATGATGCTGTCGCCCGGCCTGCAGGTCGCCAGAAAGGCGTAAAGGTTGGCCATGGCACCCGAGGCGACGCGAATTTCGGCGAAACGCGCTCCGAAGACTTCGGCGGCCAGTTCGGCGGCAATGACCTCGATCTCCTCGATCGCCTCCAGGCCCATCTCGTACTTGTCGCCGGGATAACCCAGAGAGGGTCGCGTGCCCAGGCCCGAGGCCAGGATCGCCTCCGCCTTGGGGTTCATGACGTTGGTCGCCGGATTGAGATTGAAGCAGTCTCGCTCGTGGATCGTCCGATTCTGCGCGATCAGGTGGTCGATGCGATCAGCAAGCACGCGGGCGCCGGCCTCGCGGTCTTGGCGGGCGGTCGCTGCGGCAATCTGCTGAGCAAAGGCGTCACAGACCTGGGGAACCCAGGCACGAGGGGCGAGAGAGGGCATGGCTCGGTTTCTCGTTCGTTTGCGCCTATTCGGCGGCGGTGGGCGTGATCAGGCAGTCGTCGTCCAGCAGAGCGATCGGCGTCAGGTCGCGGTGATGCTTGAAGTCCGATCGGCTCGGCGCTGTCAACGCGTTGGAAACCGGGTTTACGATCAGCGAGAAGATCGCCCGGTCCCAGGGCGACATGTTGTTGGGCGAGCCATGGACCAGGCGGTCGTGGAAGATCAACATTGTGCCTGGCGGGCCCTTGGCGGAGACCAGGCCCTGCGCCGCGACCAAGTCTTGAACCCGCTGGCGATCGCAGACCCAGAGTGGATAACTGGTGGTCTCGACGTCCAGGCTGGCACCATGCTCGCCCAATTTGTGCGAGCCGGGAATGAAATAGAGCGGCCCGTTGAATTCGCTCACCTCATCCAGAAAGATATGCAGGTTCAGGGCACGCGGCAGCGGCACGCCGTCCTCCTGGTGATGCGTGGCGAAGTCGTAGTGCCACTGCCAAACCTCACCGGAGAAGGCGGCCTTCACGTTCACCTTCACCTGCTGGACGTAGACCGCTTCCCCCAGCACCTGCAGCGCCGGCCCGACCAGGCGCGGATGGTGGACCAAGCGGCCGAAGACCCTGTCGCGCAGATGCAGTCCCATGGCGGTGCGCACTTCGCCCGAATCGCGCTCGATGATGTTGCCGGGATGGGTCTCGGCAAAGAGCGCCGGCAGCCGCGCGCGCAGCAGGGCCACCTCCTCGGCGGAGAAGCGTCCCGGCAGGATGAGGAAGCCGTCGCGATCGAGCTCGGCGCATTGTCCAGCAGTCAACTGCATTGCGATCTCACTCCTGCAGGTTTAGCAATGCTTTACTAAAGGCGCCTGAAGTGAGCAGGACAAGCCTCCAAAAAGTGAACCATTGGTTAGATAAACTGAACCGATATGGCCAGAGAGCTTCCGCCCTTGCGCGCCGTTGCCTACTTCGAAGCCGTTGCCGAGCGCCGATCCCTGGTCGAGGCGGCGGGCCAACTGGGCGTCACCAAGGCCGCCGTCAGCCAGCAACTGCGGCTCTTGGAGGCCTACCTCGGCGTCGCCCTCTTCGATCGCTCGGGACGCCGTCTGGAGTTGACCGATGCCGGCCAACGCTACTATGTCGCCGCGGAGAGCGCGCTGGCAGGCCTGGAGAGCGCAACGCGACGCCTGTCGCGCCAGCGCAGCCGCCGCTCGCTGCGCATCACCGTGCTGCCGGCCTTCGCCTCGCTCTGGCTGGCGCAACGCCTGCACGAGTTTCAGGCCGGGCGGCCGGATCTGGATATCGAGCTCACCTCCGATCCTGCCGTGGTGGATTTCTCCCGCTCCGATGCGCACCTGGGCATTCGCTTCGGCGCGGAAGATGCCGCCGGCCTGACCACCACGCCCTTGGGCCATGACCGCCTGACCCCGGTTTGCAGCCCGGACTTTGCAAAGCGCATGGCCCTTGTCGAGGCCAGCGACTTTCGGCGCTGCCGTCTGTTGCACGACACCTACTGGCACGACGACTGGCAGCGTTGGTGCGCGGCCATCGACCAGCCGCTGTCGCGCCGGCAGGAAGGGCAGTACTTCTCCCTCTATAGCGTCGCCATCGATGCGGCCCGGGCCGGTGGCGGAATCGCGATCGGCCATGAGCGCTTGGTCGAGACGCTGATCGGGCGCGGCGAGCTGGTCAAGCCCTTCGAGGAGGGCGTGCCGGCGCGCGCCGCTTACAGCCTGGTGCGACCACGGCGATCCGACAGCTTGAGCTTCGTTAGGGCCTTCGAAAGCTGGCTGAAAGCCGCCTTCCTGGGTCCGGCCGGGCTCTAAGCCCGGCCGCTCACTGCCAGAGGAAGTCTGTGGCCGTCAGCAGGCTCGCAGCGGTAAAGCCATCGATCAGAACGTTGATGTCGCTCACGCCGTCGCCGTCCTGGTCGACCTGAAGCTGGCGTGGGCCGGCAAATCGCGCCTCGGAATCGCCACCGGCGGAGAAGGCAGCAGCGCCGATATAGGCAAAGCTGCCGGTCTCCAGCCCGGTCGCGAAGACCAAGCTATCAGGCACGCCGGTCCCGGCATTGACGCTCAAGAAGTCGCGGATCACCGGCCCGCCGGAGCCGGCTGAGCCGAGGTCGGTACCGTCGAAACGGAAGGAATCGCCGCCCAATCCGCCGAAGGCCGTATCGGCCTTACCCATCAAGATGGTGTCGGCACCGCCTTCGCCGCGCAGGAGATCGCCGGCACCACCGCCGAAGAGTGTATCGTCGCCGTCGCCGGCCTCGATGTCATCGGCGCCGCCCAGACCACGCAGAATGTTTGCACCCGTATTGCCCTGGATGCTGTTCGCCAAGAGGTTTCCGGTGCCGTCGATATCGCCCTTGCCGCCTTGCATGCGTAAGGCCTCGACGAAGGCGGTCGCCGTGCCGCTGGGCAAGGTGTAATCGCTTTCGGCGCGGACCAGATCCGACCCCTCACCAGCCAGTTCCTCGACCTTATCGGTTTGGGTGTCGACCACGAAGGTGTCGTCGCCTGCGCCGCCGACCAGGCTGTCGCTGCCCTGGCGGCCGTTCAGAATATCGTCGCCGCTGGCCCCACTAAGCCGATTGTCGAAGGAGTTGCCGAGCAGGGTGTTGTCGAAGCTGTTGCCCACCAAGCTGGCATCGCCGGCCGTGCGATTGATGTTGGTACGCTCGATATAGCCGTCGGGCCCACCGGCCAGGGTGTAGGCCAAGGCGTCGGAGCGCAGCACGTCGGCACCGCCGGCTGCTGTCTCGCGCACCACGTCGCCGGCGGTATCGACGATGAAGGTATCGTTGGCCTTACCGCCGTCGGCGGTATCGACGCCGGTGGCACCGTTCAGGCGATCACGACCGATTCCACCGAAAAGCGTGTCGCCGCCGTCTCCGCCGACCATGCGGTCGTTGCCGGCATCGCCGTAGAGGCTGTCGCTGCCCTCGCCGCCGAGCAGCAAGTCGCGTCCCGATGATCCGAAAAGCTGGTCGCTGCCGGCTTCGCCGCGCGCGGTGTCGTCGCCGCCGGCACCATAGATGAGGCTGTCGTCGCCGCTGGCGGCGAAGAGGCTGTCGTCACCGAGGTCGCCAAAGATCAGGGCATCGAAGCCGCAACCGCCGTCGATGGTGTCCGCGCCCGAACCGCCGAACAGCAGGTAGTCGGCACCCGCGCCGCCGAACAGCCTGTCGTCACCGCTGTTGGCGAAGAGATAACCATCGTCACCCGATCCGCCGTAGAGGCTGTCGGTCTCGCCACCATAGAAGAAGGAATCGGCTCCGGACCCTCCATAGAGGCCGTTGTCGCCGGTGAAGCCGTTCAAGTCCTTGTCGTCCCCCGGACCACCAAAGATCACGTCGTCGCCGACCAGCCCGATTAGCGCGGTGTCGTCGCCAGCATCCCCATAGATCCGATCGTCGCCGGCATCCCCGTCCAGGATGAAGTCGGCACCGCTGCCGCCAAAGAGGCCATCCTTGCCTGGGCCACCGAAGAGCGAGGTATCGGCGCCGTCACCGCCGACAACGTCGTCGTCGCCCGTATCTCCGGCCAGCAGAACGTCCTTGCCCGAATCTCCGGCAACCGTGTCGCTGCCGCTCTCGCCAAGCAGCGTGACATCGTCACCAGAGCCACCGAAGACCGTGTCGCTGCCGGGGCCGCCCAGCAGCGTTGCATCGCCTCCAGCGCCGCCGAAGATGGTGTCGTCGCCTGCAAGACCACTCAGTTCGTCGATCCCACTCATGCCTAAGATCAGATCGTCTTCGGTAATGCCGTCGAGGATATCCGGACCCGTGGTGCCTACAATGGTCGCCATCGTCTTTCCCCCTTCTGAATCGGCCCGCCACCACAAGTATTCACCATCTAGTCGCAGCGACGACTGCCTTCCTGATTCCCATCAACAGCCGGAGTTTACCAGAATATCTGTAAATTTGCAAAAAGGGCGAACGCGAATTCGAGCAAACGAGTGCGCTTCATCTATATGAAAAGCGATTCTGAATCCAATCTACAGGCGCAGTGCAAAGTTAACTGCAAGATTAACTTCAATGATTCAGAGGCTTGTTCCAAGTGGATTGCGACTCCCATCAAAGCCACGGTCGCCAGACGAGGGGGTCACGATGGAAGCCGTGTCGCGCAGTCCATGACGCCGAATGGGCGTCACTGGTCGTGCGAAGACATCACGATGCCAGTGCGTGCCGGACTCTCTCGTGTGGCAGCGCAAGCACCCGATGATCATCGCGGCCGGTCATGGCCTCGTTGGCGATCATGGCGTTGATCACCGCCTCCTCGCTCGCCTGCACCACAGCCTCGAAGAGCGGATCCAGACTGTCTTCGCTGAGAAAGGTCGCAGAGAGGCGTCCCTGCCCGCTGAGTGCCGACTGATTGGCCGTCGAGAAGGCCAGGAAGATGTCGCCGGAGGAGTGGTTGCCGCTGGTGCCGGTTCGGGCAAGGCCCAGGGGAACGCGGCGTGCCAGACGTCGGAGCTGATGGGGCAACAGAGGCGCGTCGCACGCCACCACCGCGATGACCGAGCCAGAGCCGCCTGTCTCGACTGCATCTTGGGCAGGGATCGGACGACCGAGGATGGTCAGGTCGCCCTGACGGCCGAAATTGGCCTGGACGAAGACCCCCAGTCGGAAAGTCTCGCCGGCCAGGGACACCAGGCGCGAGGCGGTGCCGTTGCCGCCCTTGTAGCCATAGCAGATCATGCCAGTGCCACCGCCCAGCGACCCCTCTTCGACCCGACCGTCGCCAGCGGAGTCCAGCGCGTCGAAGACGACCTGGCGGGTGACATGAAAGCCGTTGATATCGTTCAGATAGCCGTCATAGGTCTCGGCCGCGACCGGTAGACCCCAATCCTGCTCCGTCGGCAAATCCAGCTTGGTCAGGGCCCATTCCAGGGTGGCATCACGTGCCAAGCCGACCGAGTGGGTGTTGGTCAGGGTAACCGCCAGTTCCAAGCGACCGGTCTCCGCCAACCACCAGGAGCCTGTGAGCTCGCCATTGCCGTTCAGCATCTCCGCGGCCGCCCAACAGGGTGTGGACAGGCCAGCGCGGCCACGCGGTAGAATCGCGGTGACACCAGTGCGCACCGGGCCTTGACCGACCTGCAGCGGTCCGCTGCCGGAAATCAGCGTGGCGGTGCCCACAGCGAGATCGGCAACGTCGGTGATCGCGTTCCAGGGTCCCGGTGTTCCGGGAAAGAGCAGACCAAGACCGCGGGCCCGCAGGCGCCCGCCCGGCGTCTTGCGCCAGGCTTCAGGCAAGCTCTCGCTCTCAGTCATCCCCTTCCTCCACTGCCTCGCCGCCGGGACGCACCAGGATCTCTTCCGGCGGATCGACAACCAGACGGCCGCCTGCCAGATCGACCTGAGGCACCGCCTGGCGGGTGAAGGGCAGCAGCAGCTCGCCGCCGGCCGCCTTAGCGATGGTGAGCAGGTCGCCGGCACCATGGTCGTCGACGGCACTGACCCGGCCGAGCAGCTGCCCTGCGAGGTCTTCTACTCTCAGACCGATTAGGTCCGCGTAATAGAAGCTCTCTTCTTCCGGCGGAGGCAAGGCCGAACGCGGCAGCAACAGCGGAGTGCCCTTCAGGCGCTGCGCCGCATCGCGATCGGAGATACCCTTCAGACTGGCGACCAATAGGCCGCGGGTCTCGCCCTTAAGGCGCAACCGATATTGCTTGCCGCTACGATCCTGAAGCGCGCCATAGGCGGCGATGTCCTGCGCGACCTCGGTAAAGGCCTTCACGGTTACATCGCCGCGCACCCCATGGGCGCCGGTAATGACGCCCATCTGGATCAGGTCTTGAGCAGCAGCCTCGTCAGCCATGAAGCAGATCGCGTGAGACTAGGAAGAGGTCTCTTCCTCAGCCGGGGCCTCCTCGGCGGGGGCCTCCTCGGCAGGTGCGCTCTCGACGGCAGCAGCAGCGGCGGCGGCCTCTGCGACGGCCTTGGCCTTGTCCTCACGCTCTTTCAGGCGCTCCAGCGCCTTCGCCTTGGGCTTGGGCTGCTTGCTCTGCTCGGGACGCTCCGGCAGGGTGATGGCACCGGCGGCAGCCAGCATACGGGCGACGCGGTCGCTCGGCTGGGCGCCCTTGCCCATCCACTCTTTGGCCTTTTCCACATCGATCCGCACGCGGTCCTCGTGATCCTGCGGCAGCATGGGATCATAGCTGCCGATACGCTCGATGAAGCGGCCGTCGCGCGGGCTACGCGAATCGGCGACGACAATGCGGTAGAAGGGGCGCTTCTTGGCGCCGCCACGGGCCAAACGGATACGTAGGGACATGAGGATACTCCTTTGATCGTCTCTTGTTTCGTCTTGGTGTGCGCTCGGATCGCCAAGGCGACCCGGCTGTTTGTCTGGAATGGCGCCTACTTGCGACCGAAGCCGCCGCCGCCAAAACCGCCAGGGCCGAAGGGGCCACCGCCGCCGCCGCCGCCGAAACCGCCGCCGGGACCACCACCGCCGCCCGGACCACCCGGCGGCAGGAGACCTTCCATGCCGTTTCGCATCAGGCCCTTCTTGCCCATTTTCTTCAGCTGTTTGACCATGCGGCCAGCTTCCTGGTGCTGCTTCAGCAGCTTGTTCACGTCACTCACGGCCAGCCCGCAGCCCTTGGCGATGCGCTGCTTGCGGCTGGCTTTGATGATCTCGGGGTGCAGGCGCTCTTTCTTGGTCATGGACGAGATGATGGCGAGCTGACGGCTCACCACCTTGTCGTCCATCTTGTTCTTCATCTGCGCCTTCATCTTCCCCATGCCGGGCAGCATGCCCATCATGGAGGAGAGGCCGCCCATCTTCTGCAGCTGCTTCAATTGGCTGGCCAGGTCATTCAGATCGAACTTACCCTTCTGCAGCTTGGCAGCCATCTTTTCTGCATCGGCCTGCTCGATGGTCTCCGCAGCACGTTCGACCAGCGAGACCACGTCGCCCATGCCCAGGATGCGGCTAGCCACGCGATCGGGGAAGAAGCCCTCAATCTGGTCCAACTTCTCGCCGACACCGATCAGCTTGATCGGGCAACCGGTGACGGCACGCATCGAGAGCGCTGCACCGCCGCGCGCATCGCCGTCTACCCGGGTCAGCACGATGCCGGTCAGCCCCACCTTCTCTTTAAAGGCACTGGCAACTTGGACCGCGTCCTGGCCGGTCATGGCATCTGCCACCAGCAGGCTCTCATGCGGCCCAGTGGAATCGCGTACCGCAGCGACTTCGGCCATCAACTCCTCGTCGATGGCAAGCCGACCGGCGGTATCCAGCAAGAGGACGTCAAAGCCTTCCTTGGCGGCCGTGGTCTTGGCGCGCTTGGCAATGGCAACCGGATCCTGCCCCTCAACGATCGGCAGGGTCGCGACCCTGGTCTGCTCACCCAACACGGCGAGCTGGCGCTGGGCTGCCGGGCGCCGCGTGTCCAAGGAGGCCATCAGGACCTTCTTGCGCTCTTTCTCGGTCAAGAGCTTGGCGATCTTGGCACAGCTCGTCGTCTTGCCGGAGCCCTGCAGACCGACCAGCATGACCACCACCGGTGGCGAAGCGTTCAAGTCCAGGCCGACCGAGCTGCTGCCCAAGGTTTCGACCAGATGGTCATTGACGATCTTGACCACCTGCTGGCCCGGCGTGACCGAGCGCAGCACCTCTTGCCCGACGGCGCGTTCGCGCACGCCGGCGACAAAGTCCTTGACCACTGGCAGCGCCACATCTGCTTCCAGCAAGGCGATCCGCACCTCGCGCAGGGCTGCCGTCACCTCGGCCTCGGTCAGCGCCCCCCTGCGGGTGAGCTTATCGAAGATGCCGCCCAGGCGGTCTTGCAAGCTTTGAAACATCTCTACGCCTCCGAAGCGCGGTTTCAGACCAGTCATCCGCAAAGCAAAAAAGCGTCCCGGCGCGAACCCTCGCGGCGGAACGGGACCCCTCGGGGCCTTTGCCTTGCGTTAGCTGTCTGACAGCGGCGTTTAGATAGGCTGCTTCCGGCCGTCGGTCAAGCGGCAGTGTTCCCGGTCAGGCTGCGCAAGCCCGCCGAAACGGCCGTCTGCTGTCCGCCCTGATCGGCCAGATGGTTGCCGCCGTCGAGCGCCAACATCTGACCGGTCACCGACTTCGCAGCAATCAGGAAGCGCAGGGCGGCACAGATTTCCTCCAGCGAGGCCGGGCGACGTAGCGGCAGGCGCTGGCAGCGACTCTCGAATTGCGCCTGGGTCTGCCCGCTGGGCGGCAGCACCGGGCCGGGTCCGATGGCATTGACCCGAACGCGCGGCGCCAAAGCCTGCGCCAGGCTCTGGGTCAGCGACCAGAGAGCCGCTTTGCTGACGGTGTAGCTCAGATGACGCGGCGTCGGGTTCAGCACGCGGGAATCGATCATGTTCACCAGCAAGCCGCCCTCGCCGTCCGGTAAACCATCGGCAAAGGCCTGGGACAGCACCAGCGGGGCCCAGAGATTGGGTTTGAAGTGAGCCTCCCAGCTCTCGCTGTCGGCCGAGAAGATGTCGTCGTAGTCGAAGGCCGCAGCATTGTTGACCAGCAGGCCGATGGGGCCGAGCGCACGGATCGCACGAGGCAGCAGCCCTTGCACCTCCGCTTCCATGGAGAGATCGGCGGCGAGCACCACCGCGCGGCCGCCGGCTTCACGGATGCGCGCAGCCAGCGCCGAGGCTTCCGTCTTAGAGCGCCGATAGTGCAAGGCAACGGCATAGCCCTGCTGCGCCAGATCCCAGGCGATCGCACTGCCGATCCGTCGTCCTGCGCCGGTGACCAAAGCAGCCTTGGGATAGTGGTCGGGATGTCCCGGACCCGTCTGCACTGCCTCTCCCCTTTTTGATACAAAGATCTCGCATCGACCAAACCAGCATAGCAAGCCGCCGGCAAAGGCTACAGCGGCTACCTCGTCGCCGGAGCTATGCTGTTCTCTACGCAAGCATGCGAAAGGCGGATCAAGTCTAGACGAGCTACCCGAAAAAAGCAGGGCGGGGCGGCAAGTTTGTCGAGCGAGGGGCATAGACGACTTGGACGTTGCCCCCTATAAGCCCAGTTGGAACAAAAACTGACCCCACTTGGAGGCATTGCTTCGCTATGGCGCCGGCCGCTGCCCTGCCCTTTCGCAAGATGCATGGGCTGGGAAACGACTTTGTTGTGATCGATGCCCGCTCGGCAGAGGTGACCCTCTCGCCGGACGCAGCGCGTCGCATTGCCGACCGGCGGCGGGGCGTGGGCTTTGACCAGTTGGTCCTGTTGGAGCCGCCGCGCGATCCATCGGCCGCCGCCTTCGTGCGGTTTCTCAATGCCGACGGCAGCGAGGCTGGGGCCTGCGGCAACGGCAGCCGTTGCGTGGGCTGGCTCTTGGCTGAGGAGATGGGCCAGGAGAGTCTGGCGATCGAGACCCTCGGAGGCCTCCTCTCCTGTCGCCGGGAAGCCGATGGGCGGATGACCGTAGACCTGGGGCCGGCCAAGACCGACTGGCGCGAGATTCCCTTGGCCCGAGACCTGGACACAGTCTCCCTTCCCTTGGCCAGAGGCGGCCTTAAGGACCCAGCCGCACTATCCGTCGGCAATCCGCACGCAACCTTCTTCGTGCCTGACGCTGAGGCGGTAGCGCTGGACACCCTAGGGCCGGAGCTAGAGGTCGACCCGCTCTTCCCCGAGCGCGCAAACATTGCTGTGGCGGAGGTGACCGGCGCCGACCAGCTGCGCGTCCGAGTCTGGGAACGCGGCGTGGGGATCACGCAGGCCTGTGGCACCGGCGCTTCGGCGGCTGCCGTCAATGCCGCAAGGCGCGGTCTGACCGGTCGCAGCGTCGAGGTCGCTTTGGACGGCGGCAGTCTCTCAATCCACTGGCGCGCGGACGGCCATGTCGAGATGACCGGGCCCATCGCCACGGCCTTCAGCGGCCTGCTGCCGCCGGAGATCCTTTTCTGATGGGCGAGCCGCGAATCCTGACCTTCGGCTGCCGCTTAAACGCCTATGAATCGGAAGTCATCCGCGGGCACTTGAAGACCGGCAACAACCGGAACCTGGTGGTCGTCAACTCCTGCGCCGTGACCGCCGAGGCAGAGCGCCAGGTGCGGCAGGCCATTCGTAAGGCTCATCGTGAGACGCCGGAGGCCGAAATCGTGGTGACCGGCTGTGCTGCGCAAATCGATCCGCAGCGCTACGCCGCCCTGCCGGGGGTCACGCGGGTCTTGGGCAATGCCGAGAAGCTGGCGCCCGAAAGCTGGCAGGAAGGCTCGCATCCGACAGTCCAGGTCGACGACATCATGACCTTGACCGAGACCGCGAGCCATCTGACTACGGCCTTTGCCGAACGCACCCGGGCCTTCGTTCAGATTCAGCAGGGCTGCGATCATCGCTGCACCTTCTGCATTATCCCCTTCGGGCGCGGCAACAATCGCTCGGTTCCGATCGGCGCTTTGGTGCAAGAGGTCCAACGCCTGGTCGAGGCCGGCGTCCGAGAGGTGGTCTTCACCGGGGTCGACATCACAGGCTACGGCAGCGATCTTCCCGGCCAGCCACGCTTGGGGCAGCTCTGCCGCCGCCTCCTGGCACAGGTGCCGGAGCTGGCGCGGCTGCGCCTCTCCTCCCTGGATCCGGTCGAGATCGACGAAGACCTCTATCGCCTGTTGGCCGAAGAGCCACGGCTGATGCCGCATTTGCATCTCTCGGTTCAGGCCGGTGCCGACATCATTTTGAAGCGCATGAAACGCCGTCATCTGCGCGCCGACGTCCTTCGCTGCGTTGCACGCGCACGCAGCGCACGCCCGGACCTGGTCTTCGGCGCCGATCTGATTGCCGGCTTTCCGACCGAGAGCGAGGCCGACTTTGCGGAGACCTTGGCGCTGGTGGAAGAGGCAGCGCTGACGCATCTTCACGTCTTCCCCTATTCCGAACGCCCTGGCACGCCCGCCGCCCGTATGCCGCAGGTACCCAAGCCCCTGCGAAAGGAACGCGCACAGCGCCTGCGCGCGCTCGGCGAGCGGCAGGTGGCACGCCACCTGCGCCAACGGGTCGGTAGCCACGATCGTATTCTTGTAGAGAAGCCCGGCCTGGGTCGGGCAGAGGACTTTTCGGAAGTGATCTTGAGGAACGAGAGCCTGGCGGCAGGCGCCATCGTCGCCGCCGAACTGCTGGCGGCGACAGCGACCGCCCTGGAGGGTCGCCCTCTGTGAGCTGGTTCAAACGACTGAAGCAGGGGCTTTCCAAGTCCTCGAGCCGCCTTACCCAATCGATCAGCGGTGCCCTGACGCGCCGTCGCCTCGACGAAGAGGCCTTGGAAGAGCTGGAAGAGGCTCTGATCATGGCCGACCTGGGTGTCGGCGTGGCCGCCAAGCTGACGGAAAAGCTGGCCAAGGATCGCTTCAACAAACAGGTCACCGACGAAGAGGTGCGCGCAGCATTGGCAGAGCACATCGCCACCATCCTGGAGCCGGTGGCGCAGCCTTTGACCCTCGATCGCAACAGCAAGCCCCATGTTGTTCTGGTCGTCGGCGTCAACGGCAGCGGCAAGACCACCACAATCGGGAAACTGGGACAGCACTATGCCGACAGCGGTCTGAAGCTGCGGCTGGCCGCCGGCGACACTTTTCGCGCAGCGGCAATCGAGCAACTGCAGATCTGGGGGCAACGCTGCAAGGCACCGGTGGTGGCTAAGGAAAGCGGTGCCGATGCCGCCGGCCTTGCCTTCGACGCTCTGGAGCAAGCCCGTGCCGCTGGCGATGACCTCCTCTTGATCGATACAGCCGGGCGCCTCCACAACAAAAAGGAACTAATGCAGGAGCTTGCAAAGATACAACGCGTTCTAAAAAAGCAAGATCCACAAGCACCACACGACGTAATACTGGTATTGGATGCAACTACTGGACAAAATGCGCTCACGCAGGTGCAGACATTTAAGGAGCTTGTCTCCGTAACCGGGTTGGTTGTCACGAAACTAGACGGTTCTGCCAAGGGCGGCATCCTGGTTGCCTTGGCAGAAACCTTCGGTCTGCCGGTTCATGCCATCGGCGTGGGCGAGGGTGCAGACGATCTTAGGCCCTTCGAAGCACGGGCATTCGCCAGAAGCCTCATGGATCTGGACAGCCTATCGCCTTGAAGTTGCCGCAAATCCGCCTTCTATGTGACGTTCGACGAATCCTAGACTGCGCTGCTTTGACAGGCTGTACATTCTTGACGATTCGAGTCATCATAGCGAGTCTACTTCGTTTGGCCCTTGCGCATGATTGCAGCAAAGGCCGTTCCATCCGCTTGTTACCCAGCTAGTGAAGCTCGATGCCCCTTCCTCAAGAACAGATCCAACGCTCCATACGGGACACCCACTTCAACGACGGACTCGAGTTCTTCGAGAAAGGCCACGTGGTCTCGGCCGACTGTACCGGTGGCACCAAGATCAATGCCATCGTGTCGGAAGGCGGAAAGAAGTCATACCGTCAGACCATCTCTCTCTCTTTTGACAAGGGCGGCCGTCTGCGCAGTGTCCAGGGCCTTTGCACCTGCTCGGTCGGATACAACTGCAAGCATGTTGCGGCTGCATTGCTGGCGGCAGCCGGAGAGGTCGAACCACCGCAGGCGGAAGCAGCTCACACCAACGGCAGCGCAGCACAGCGCCGACCGGCCGAGCCGACGGCGCCGGTTGTCAGGACCTGGCTCGAGCGGCTGCGTCAGACGGATAAGGATCTGAGCGAGAACAAGTCCTTCGATCTGCCCGAGCGGATCAAGGAGCGGATCTTCTACGTGATCGGCCAGGACCGCCATCAGCGGATCACCGTCACACCGATCAAGGGCAGCCTCAAGCGCGCGGGCGATGTCGGCGCCGGCGCCCGTCCCTACAACTTCAACAATCTGGACTTCAGCGATCCGCCGCAGTTCGTACTGCCGGCAGACCTCAGGATCTTTCGCATGTTGCAGGCCTATGGCCTGGGAACGCGCAATCCGGGTTATCAGAGCCAGGAAGCCGATGCGGAAGACCTGCAGAACCTCTTGACTAAGGTTGTCAGCACCGGTCGCGCGCGCTGGCGCGAGGTCCAGGGGGCGGCGATGCACGAGGCGGGCGTCCGCGAGGCAAGCCTGCAGTGGCAAAAGCGCGACGACGGCGCGCAGGTTTTGACCCTGCGCGATGTCAGCGGTGAATCGCTGCACGCCCTGCCGACCGCGCCGCCCAGCTATTTCCACTGTGCCACCGGCGCTTTCGGTCAGTTGAAGCTGGACCTGCCGCCACGTCTGGCCTCGGCGCTACTGGCCGCGCCCTCGGTCCCGGCGGAAGCAGCTCACGAGGTGGCCGAGGTCCTGAACGGGCTGCATTCCGGTACCCCACCAGTGCCCTCGACCTTGAATGTGGAAGAGCGCAAGGGCGGTACGCCGAAACCGGTGCTCACCCTTTTTGCGCTACCGGCCCGCCAACAACGCTCCCCCTACTACGATCACGGCGCACAGCCGGTCTCGGTTCCAGCCATCCGGGTCAGCTACGATTACGATGGCCAAGAGACCGCAGCTTTCCCGCAGGACGATCCGCAGTTCGTCGAGAATGGCAAGGTCATTCGCCTGAAACGCAACCTCAAGGCAGAGGCCGATCTTTTTAAGAAACTGGACGGCTTCGGCGCCAAACAGCTGGATTCCTTCCGCTTCCTGCGATTCGGCGAGAGCGCGCGCGAGGGCGACCGCGCCTTCCCCGATTCCGATCGCTTTGAGGACTGGGTTTTCGGCCAGGGCCGCGAAGAGTCACGCTCACTGGGCCTAGGCTTTGCCGCGGACGAGTTGCCGCGCCTGAAGAAAAATGGCTGGCAGGTCGAGATTGCCTCTGATTGGCCCTACAGGATCTACGACGGGCCGATGACCTTCAACGCCGGCATCGAGGAAGGCTCCGGCGTCGAGTGGTTCACCTTCGCCGCCAACCTGGAGGTCGAGGGGCAGAAGCTGGACCTGTTGCCGATCGTGCTCTCCGTGATCGACATTCTGCCGGTCGACGCTTCGGGGCTCCTACCTGACGACTTCGACCTTGAGGAGTTCCTGGAAGAGCTGGTGCTCTATCCCGACCTGCCGGACGGCGGCCTTGTCCGTCTGGACGGCGAGATGTTGGTGCCGATCGTGCGCGCCTTCTTGGGCGTGCATGGCCTGGGCGGCGAGTTCCATCGCGCCGAAGCCGGCAAGGTCGCGACCGTAGCTGCTTCGCTCTACGGCGATGGCCTGTCCTTCAACGGTGGTGACGAGTTGAGCAGTCTCGGCGACAAGCTGCGCGGGCTGACCAACATCAAGGATCTGAAGGCACCGAAGGGCCTGAAAGGCAAGTTGCGCCCCTATCAGGCGACCGGTTTCAGCTGGTTGAACGCGCTGGCCGGAACCGGTTTCGGCGGCTGCCTGGCCGATGACATGGGCTTGGGTAAGACCATCCAAACCTTGGCACTGCTGATCAAACGCCATCTGATCGACGGCAGCGACCGGCCGAGCCTGCTGGTCGTGCCGACCAGTCTGGTGCACAACTGGATGCGCGAAGCTGCCACCTTCGCACCGGAGCTGAAACTGCTGGTTCTGCACGGCAGCGACCGCAAGTCCTACTTCCACGAGATCCCAGACAACGATCTGATCATCACCACCTATCCCCTGATCCATCGCGATCACGCCGTCCTCTTCAAGCATGAGTTCGACCTGGCGATCCTGGACGAGGCCCAGGCGGTCAAGAACCCGGCCTCGAACGCTGCCAAGCGAATTCGCCAGATCAACGCACGTCAACGCATCGCGCTGACAGGCACGCCGATCGAGAACAATCTGCAGGAACTCTGGTCGCTCTACGACTGGTTGATTCCGGGCCTGCTGGGCGATGCCCGCTCGTTCAAGGATCAGTTCCGGACCCCGATCGAGAAGCAGGGTCACGGCGAGACGCAGCGCCGGCTCAGCAGCCGCATTCGCCCCTTCCTGCTGCGCCGCACCAAGGAAGAGGTCGCCAGTGACCTGCCACCGAAGACCGAGATCACCGAGCTGGTGCCGCTGAGCGGGACGCAGCGCAGCCTCTATGAGAGCCTGCGCACTGCGATGGACAAGAGGGTGCGCGACGCGATTCGCTCCAAGGGTCTGAACGGCAGCCGTATCACCATTCTGGATGCGCTTTTGAAGCTGCGTCAGGCCTGTTGCGATCCTGGTTTGGTCAAGCTGGAGGCGGCCGAGCGCGTCGAGGAGAGCGCCAAGCGCGAACGGCTGATGGAGATGCTGGAAGAGCTGGTGGGTCAGAACCGCCGCATCCTGATCTTCTCGCAGTTCGTGGAGATGCTGCGGCTGATCGAGAGCGATATTCAAGAGCGCGGCTGGGATTACACCATGCTAACCGGCCAGACCAAGCAGCGCGCCCGCGTGGTTCAGCGCTTCCAAAGCGGCAAGGTGCCGATCTTCTTGGTCAGCCTGAAGGCCGGCGGCGTCGGCCTGAACCTGACCGCCGCGGACACTGTCATCCTCTATGACCCCTGGTGGAATCCGGCGGTCGAACGCCAAGCCATGGACCGCGCCCACCGCATCGGCCAGGACAAGCCGGTCTTCGTCTACCGCATGGTCGCCGAAGGCACGGTCGAATCCGCGATCCAGGAGCTACAGAGCAAGAAACAGGCGCTTGCCGACGCCCTCTTCGAGGGCACCGGCCAAGGCTCGCTGAATCTCTCCGAAGACGATCTGGCAGCGCTCTTCAAGCCATTGGCGAAGGGCGGTTAAGGAGGATTCCCTAGCGACGCTCGTGCCTCACCGCTTGGCGGTGAAGCGGTCCAGCACGTTCCTGGTGATCTGCTCGACCTGCAGGTCTCTCCGGGTGAGGCCCATGACCCACTCGCAGGTGGCGGCGTTGAAGACCTCGCCGCGGCCGCGATGCCAGTGCACCATGACGCCGTTGCCGCGCACAGCCTTGTCCATAGTCTCTGGCGTGACTTTTCCATAAAGCGCTTGGGCTTTGAAGACGCAGTCGGAGTCGCCGATGAAGAGCTGCTCGCCCCAGATTCCGTGGTCGGCCTCGGCATTGGTGCCCAGACCCTGGCCGATGATCTCGATGTCGCGACTGGCCCCGTCTTCGCCTGTTGCGTAGGGCAGCCCATCACGCACGACGTAATCCAGGCCATCCACCTCGTAGCCGTAAATTCTGCTGTCGGCACCCAAGACATCGCCATAGCCCAGGTGCGTGCCTGCCAGCGCCCAATGCCCGGGGCGATAGATGGTGAAGCCGCCGCTACCGCGCCCCACACAGTTGCCAAGACCGGCATACACCCCTTTCAGTGCATTGGCGCCAAAGGTCTGCGCGCCGGGCCAGCCGACCTCGGGCTGCTCCCAGGCGCCGGTCATCAGGTGCTGCTGGGCTGTACCCATGATCGGATCCCGCTCGCGGGCAACGTACTTGTAGCAGACCTGGCGTCGGCCCTCGTCTTCCATGCGGATCTGCCAGAGGAAGTTGCCGGCAAAGCGTGCGACCCGGCCACCAGCCTCGATCCAGCCGTCGACCGCCTCGCGCATCGGGCGGCTCCAGTACTCGTCATGTCCGACGAAGACCGCAGCCGCATAGCCCTCTAGAAGACCGGGCTCAGTCTCCAGGTCGTGCAAGGTGGCATAGTCCAGCCGATAGCCGGCCTGTTCGGCCCAGCGCGCGAAATGCCGCTCATAGCTGGCCCAGCCGGCAGAAGCGTACTTCTTCGAATAACCGTAGGCATAGGCCCATTCCATGTAGGGATAGCGCACCATGGCGCCTGGCCGTGCCGGCACCTCCAGCACGGTCCGTGGCGCCCCTTCCGGCAGCTTGCAGAAGCCGCGGGTCCAGGGCCGCTGGGTCGAAAGCTGCGGTGAGAAGCTGCGCCCGTCAGCGCCTGCAATCCCCTCGTAGGCGTTGGAGCCGCCCCAGCAGTTGTAGGCGACCCAGGTGCCGGTGGCGCAGACCAGCAAGAGCGGTGCCTGGGGCCGTTTGGCCCGCAGAATGAAGAGATAGTGCTCTTCGACAGTCTCTTCGCCGCGATGACCGCGCAGAGTGACAAGGTAGCCACCCGAGCGCCAATTGCGGGGAATCTCGATGTCTTGGGCTACCGGCCAGCCGCAGCCGGTGATCGCGCAGTCCGCCGCTGTGTCGTGGTGCACGCCGAGAAGACCTTTCAGCTGCAACAGCGGCTCGTAGGCGGCGCCGTCGTGCCCGATCTCTATGTCGTAACGCTCTGCCGTCGTGCTGACCCGCAACGGAAGCGTCTCGCCGGGGGCATAGCTGAAACGATCGCTGTAGGCCCAGATCTCCAATACGGCCGGATCGCGGGCCGGTCCGATGTAGCTGTTGTCGAGGATGTGCCGTGCCTTGCGCAGGGTCCGAGGACTGGCCTCCGCACGCTGGTCCATGGGTCGGCTACCCCCAGAGCGCCGGCACGGGCGGCTGCATCTTGGAACCCTCGATGGTGAGGCCCGGCTTGCGATCCTTGTCCAGAAGCAGCGGGCCATCCAGGTCGACGTAATCCACGCCCTGCGCCAACAGAACCGCCGGCGCCATCGCCAACGAAGTCGCCAGCATGCAGCCGATGAAAATCTGCAAGCCGGCCGCTTGAGCCGCCACCTTCATGGCAAGCGCTTCGGTGAGACCGCCGGCCTTGTCCAGCTTGATGTTCACACAGTCGTAGAGACCGATCAGTCGGTCCAGGGTGGCACGATCATGACAGGATTCGTCGGCGCAAAGCGGCAGCGGTCTCGGTTCGCCGCGCAAGGCCTCGTCGGCCTCGGCATGCATCGGTTGCTCGACCAGCGCGACTCCCAGCTCCGCCAAACGCGGTGCCAGATCGCGGTAGGTCTCAAGGTCCCAGCCCTCGTTGGCATCGACGATGAGCCGGCTCTCAGGGGCTGCAGCCCGCACGCCGGCAACGCGGTCCAGATCGCCCGGACCGGCCAACTTCAGCTTCAGCAAGGGCCGCCAGGCGTTCTCGGCCGCCGCTGCCGCCATTTTCTCCGGACTGTCCAGAGAGAGGGTGTAGGCCGTCGTGACTGCTGTGGGTTGCGCCATGCCGGCCAGCTGCCAGGCCGGTCGGCGGCTGCGCTTTGCCTCCAGGTCCCAGAGCGCACAATCCAGGGCGTTTCGCGCCGCACCCGGCGGCAAGCGATCTGCGAGCGCTGCGCGATCGAAGCCGGAAGGCAGTTCGGCCCCCAGCGCTCCCAGCTCGGCATGGCTCCCTTCCATGGTCTCGTCATAGCGCGCATAGGGCACGGCCTCACCGCGCCCGATGCAGCCGCCGGCCTGCAGGGTCACCAGGAGCACTTCGGCCGTGGTGCGACTGCCGCGAGAAATGGCGAAGCTGCCGCGGATCGGCCAGCTCTCCTGGGTGACCTTTATCTGCATCGCCAGTTAGATCTCTGCCATGACGTCGACCAACCGGCCGACACCGGTGCGCACGGGATCGACTGTCGGCAGGCCGTGCTTTTGCTCAAGTTCACCCAGGTAGTCCTGGGCTTCGCCCTCGCCCAGAGCCTTGGTGTTGACGGCCATGCCGATGCATTGCGCTGCCGGATTGACCAGGCGCGCGTGTGCCAGCGCGGTATCGATGGTCAGCTGAATTTCGGGCAGACCGTAGTGTGGCAGGCCCCGCATATGGGTGCGGGTCGGCTCATGGCAGAGCACCAAAGCATCGGGCTGCGCACCGTGGATCAATCCCAAGGTGACCCCAGCAAAGGAAGGATGGAATAGAGAGCCTTGGCCCTCGACCAGATCCCAGTGATCGGGGCTGTTGGCAGGACAGAGCCACTCGACCGCGCCGGAGATGAAATCGGCTACCACGGCGTCGATGGAGACGCCGCTGCCGGCGATGAAGATGCCGGTCTGGCCGGTGGCACGAAAGCTGGCATTCAAACCGCGTGCCTGCATCTCGCGCTCGAACGCAAGGGCGGTATACATCTTGCCGATGGAACAGTCGGTGCCGACAGCCAACATACGTTTCCCAGGGCGCTTGGCACCATTGGCGACATCGAAGCTCTGCGTGGGATGGCGCAGGTCGAAGAGGTGACGACCGTGCTTGGCCGCAGCCTCGGCAACTTCCGGCACATCGCTCAGCTTGCTGTGCAGGCCAGTCGCGACATCCATGCCGATGGCGATCGCCTTGACGATGACGTCAATCCACTGCGGCGAGAAGACCCCGCCCCGATTGGCGACGCCCAGCACGAGCGTGCGTGCGCCGTGATCGTGCGCCTCCTCCAGGCTCATGTCGGGAATGCCAAGATCGGCCTTGCAATCGGGCAAGCGATATTGCCCCAGGCACCATTCCGGCCGCCAATCCTTGATGCCTTGCGCGGTCTTGGCCGCCAGTTGGTCGGCGACGTCGCCGAGGAAGAGAAGATAGGGACGCTGCAGCTCCATCAAGCGAAGACCTCTAGACAGGTGGGTTAGGGTAAGATGTTTCGGTTTGCGCACGCACTCTAGCGGTAATGCTGGAGGCGGCAAAGACAGGACTTTTGCCGGCGTGGCGCTTGTTCGCAGCGCCCGCTCCGGCCTAAAGTCCGCCGCTTTCGTCAGAATTCCCAAATGAGGCTCTTCATGTTCACCACGCGTCCTGAGATTCAAGGCACCTTCGGTGTCGTCGGCTCTACCCACTGGCTGGCCAGTCAGGCCGCCATGGCGGTATTGGAGCAAGGCGGCAATGCCTTCGACGCGGCTGTCGCCGGCGGCTTTGCCTTACAGGTGGTGGAGCCGCATTTGAACGGACCGGGCGGCGAGGTACCGATCCTGCTGCACAACGCCGCCAAGGGCGAGACCAAGGTGATCTGCGGCCAGGGCGTAGCGCCGGCGGCTGCAACAATCGCGCATTACAGAAGCGAGGGCTTGAGCCTGGTTCCCGGCTCCGGCCTCTTGGCCACCGTGGTGCCGGGGTCCTTCGACGCCTGGATGTTGATGCTGCGCGACCACGGCAGCCTGAAGCCGCGCGCCGTCTTAGAGCACGCGATCGCCTATGCCGAGCGCGGCTATCCGATGATCCAGGCGATCACTGCGACGGTAGAGCGGGTCGAGACCCTGTTCCGCGACCACTGGCCGACCTCTGCCGAACTTTATCTGGCCGACGGCATCCCCCAGCCCGGTACCATCTTCCGCAACACCCAGCTGGCCGAAACCTACAAGCGCCTTCTCACCGAGGGCGAGAGCGCCGGTGGCGATCGGGAAGCGCAGATCGAGGCCATGCGCAAGGCCTGGTACCGCGGCTTCGTGGCCGAGGAGATCGACCGCTTCTGCCGAGATACCGAGGTCATGGATGCCTCCGGCCAACCGCACGGCGGCGTCCTGACGGCCCAAGACATGGCAGATTGGCAAGCGACTTACGAAGAGCCCACCATCTTGGACTATCACGGCCTAACCGTCTGCAAGAACGGCTTCTGGAGCCAAGGGCCGGTGTTCCTGCAACAGCTGGCAATCCTCAAAGGCTATGACTTGGCGAGCCTGGACCCCTTGGGTCCCGACTTCGTCCATCTGGTCGCCGAAGCCGCCAAGCTGGCGCTTGCCGACCGGGAGGCCTACTACGGCGATCCCAACTTCGTCGAGGTGCCGAGCGAAACCCTGTTGTCGGAGGCCTATGCCGAGGCCCGTCGCGCCGCCATTGGCGAGAGCGCCAGTCACGAGCTGCGCCCCGGCGCCATCCCCGGCTTCGATCCCTCCATCGACTTCACACTGGCTAAGCGCGAGGGCGAAGGCGAGTTCGACTCCTTGGGCGGCGGCGAGCCGACGGCGCAGGGCGCACCCTCCACGGATGGCACGACGCGCGGCGATACCTGTCACATCGACGTGGTCGACCGCCACGGCAACATGGTGTCGGCAACACCATCGGGCAGCTGGTTGCAGTCCTCACCCAACATTCCCTCGCTGGGCTTCTGCCTGAACAGCCGCGCGCAGATGTTCTGGCTGGAAGAGGGCAAACCGGCCTCGCTGGCACCGGGAAAACGCCCGCGCACGACGCTCTCGGTCAACCTGGTGCTGCGCGACGGCAAGCCCTTGATGGTCTTCGGCACGCCGGGCGGCGACTATCAGGACCAATGGACCCCGCCCTTCTTCCTGCGCCACATCCATCACGGCATGAACCTGCAGGCGGCGATCGACGCGCCGGCCTTCCACAGCGATCACATGCCCTCCTCCTTCTTCCCGCGCGCCGCCGACCTGGGTAGCCTCAGCGTCGAGTCCCGCTTCCCCAAGGCCACCATCGAGGAGTTGAAGCGCCGTGGCCATCGGGTGAGCGAGGTCGATGCCTGGGCGCTGGGTCGCATCTCGGCTGCCCGCAAGGACGGCGCGCTCTTGCGCGCAGCCGCCAATCCGCGTCTGATGCAGGGCTATGCGATCGGGCGCTAGCACAAACCCCGAGCAGTTGAAGGCAACTGCTCGGGGTTTGTGAACGCGACAAGAAAGCAGGAGCAGATCGCGCCTGCTTGCAGCTCCACCAGTATGGGGATTGCGCTAAGTGATCGAGGAAACGACCATCCAAGCCGTCGAAGGCTTCATTCAAGACAGCCTGCTTCGGCCCGACCCGGTCTTGGAGCGGGCGCTTGAACGATCGGCTGCCGCCGAGCTGCCGCCACATGCCGTCTCGCCGACGCAAGGTGCCTTCCTGCAGATCATGGCGCGCGCCATAGGCGCCAAGCGCATCTTGGAGATCGGCACGCTCGGCGGCTATTCGACTATCTGGCTGGCTCGCGCCCTGCCGCCCGATGGCCGCCTAACCACCCTGGAGCGATCGCCGGTCGCGGTCGGGGTTGCGGCGAGCAACATCAAGGATGCCGCGCTGGACGGCAGCGTCAGCATCGTCCTGGGTCCGGCGTTGGAAAGCCTTGACGCTTTGATCCGAGCTAAGGCGCCGGCCTTCGACCTGATTTTCATCGACGCCGACAAGCCGAACAATCCGGCCTATCTAGAGCGCTCCTTGCACCTCTCCCGGCCCGGTACCTTGATCATCGGCGACAACGTGGTGCGCGGCGGCGCGCTGGCGGATAGCAAATCGGAAGACCCTAGGGTCCAAGGCGTGCGCCAATTCTTGGCCGATCAGGGTCGAACGCCGCGCCTGCAAGCGACCGCGCTGCAGACTCTCGACGGTAAGGGCTACGACGGCTTCTCGATTGCGATTGTCGGCTGAGAGGAGTCGGACGCGGAGGTTAGGCAAGCACGCTATGTTCGACACCAAGATCGCCATCGTCATTCGCGACGACCTGGCAAGCTGGCAGAAGCTAAACGTGACCGCCTTCCTCACCAGCGGCGTGCTCGGCAGTGATGCCGCTCTGCTGGGGGAGAATTATGAGGACGCCAGCGGCCGTCGCTATGCCCCGCTGTTGATCCAGCCCGTCGTCGTGCTGACCACGGACGCTGCCGGCCTCACCAAGATCCATGGGCGGGCGCAAACCCGACAGGTGCGCGCAGCGGTCTACATCGAGGACATGTTCCAAACCGGGCACGACGCCGCCAATCGAGAGACGCTGAAACGCTACGAGACCGAGGCCCTGCCACTCGTCGGTCTGGGTTTCAGGGAGGAGCGCAAGCTGGTCGACAAGATCACCAAGGGTGCAAAGCTGCACAGCTGAACTCCGGAGAGCAGATCGCGATCGGACAGAATCGCCTGCTCTCCTGCAACATCTGACGTCTCGAGGTACCTGCTAGGCCTGCTCCATCCAATCGCCGATAACTTTCGCGACTTCTGGAAAGCGCGCGTCCTGCACGATGTAGTGGCAGCAGCCCTCTGCCAGGTGAAGCGTAGCCTTATCGCCGTAACGCCCAGCGATCTGCCGGGCGATGTCGGTGGAAACGCCCTCGTCTCGCGTGCCGGATACCACCAGCAGAGGACAGGTCACCGCATCGGTCTCAATTCTGGTGGTCTGCTGGTCATCGAACATCCAGAAGAAAAGCTCGAAGATCGCTCTGCCGGACTCCGGTCCCAGTTGCGCGAAGATTTGGCGCTGGGTTGGCGCATCCAGAGTGTTCATCGCCAAGCGCTGCACAAGATCGAAGTCTAACCGCAAGCTCTGCTCCCAGAAGGCGCCGGCCGTCATGAGCTCTCTACCGAGGGAACGCTCCGCCGAGGTCCCCGGCAGGATACCGGCGATTACCGAGCTGTTCAGCAGCACGACGGCGCGGGCCAGCCCCTTGGCCGCCAGCTTCTGTGCAATGACACCGCCCATGGAGTGACCGATCAGGACGGCCTCGCCCGGCAGCGCCCTTAGCTCGGCTCCGAGGTCGTCGCAGTAGTCGGCGATACTCAGGCCATTCAGCGCTGCCTCGTCACCATGCTCTCCGGCATGATGGCGAAGGGTTGGCAGGTGACAGTTCCAGCCGCGCGACCTGAGTATCTCGGCCAGCGGCTGCATGGTCCAGGGACCGCCGAAGGCCCCGTGAATTAGAATGGCAGTGCGCTCCATGGAAGCTCCCTTTCTAAGGCTCTTGAAAGTGCGGCGGCTGCGTCTCTGAGCGCGCTCAAATGTTGCTCGGCGACCTGCTTGGGCCGCATTTGCCGTGCCGGCCAAACCAGTGAGAGAGAGCCCAGCGCCCCCTGCTGCGTTGTCAGCGCGACGGCGATGTCCATCGGCTCGGCGCCATAGTCGGAGCTGTCGGGCCAATAGCCCGCAGCACGCTCGGCATAGCCACGCTGCCGGGTAAGGAGCAGTTCGCGCTCTAAGGAACCGCTGGTAACGGCAAAGCGCTCGGCTGGCGTATCGCCTTGCAGAACATGGGTCAGGTGACGCTGGCGCTGAGCCTCGTTTGTCGCGAGGAAAGCGCGGCCGGGCGAGGAGAACACCAGCGAGGGGCGGAAGCCCGCCACCTTGGGATCGACGCCGCCGCTGGTCTTCTTCCGCGTCGAATCGATCACCTCCATGACGCCGAGAGAGACTGCAAGGGCGAGGTCGACCGGCAGGCCGACCCGCTCGCTCAGTCCCGGCAGATGCCTGGCGCCCAGTTTCGCGCCCAGCGAGCGTAGGGCCACGGCCGGTGCCGCTTGCCGCCCCGGCAGGGTCGGCAGGTAGCGCCCGTCGTTCAGGCGCCGCTCGGCCCAGCCGGCTGCCACCAGTGAGGCCAGCAGCCGCGACGTCGTCGCCAAGGGTAGATCGCTTGCCCGCGCCAAATCCGACAGGCCTGCACTGCCGAGCCGTTCCAAGGCCGACAGCAGGCACAGACCGCGCTCCAGACTGCGTACGCTCTCACTCATCTGCGAAAGTCTTCCACCAGGCGGAAGGCCTGTCTAGCGCCTTGGGCTCACACCCCACACATATGCGCTCAAGAAAACGCAAGGGAGCGATCCGCCATGACTGACCTCTTCGAGAATCCCATCGGCCTCGACGGTTTCGAATTCGTCGAGTTCGCCGCGCCCGATCCGGCCGTGTTGGAAGCGGTTTTTGCCAGCCTGGGCTTCACTGCGGTGGCCCAGCATCGCTCCAAGGCCGTCACCCTCTACCGCCAGGGCGGCATCAACTTCGTGCTGAACCGCGAACCCAAGAGCTTGGCCAACTACTTCGCCGAAGAGCATGGCCCCTCGGCCTGCGGCATGGCCTTCCGGGTGCGCGATGCCCACCAAGCCTATGGCGAGCTTCTGAAGCGCGGCGCGCAGCCGATCGAGATTCCGACCGGTCCGATGGAGCTGCGCTTGCCGGCGATCAAAGGCATCGGCGGGGCACCGATCTATCTGATCGATCGTTACGAGACCGGCTCCAGCATCTACGACATCGACTTCACCTGGATCGAGGGGGTCGAGCAGCAGCCTCTGGGCTGTGGTCTGAAGGAGATCGATCACCTGACCCACAACGTCTATCGCGGCCGCATGGCGCACTGGGGCCGCTATTACGAGACGCTGTTTAACTTCCGCGAGATCCGCTTCTTCGACATCAAGGGCGAATACACCGGTCTGAACTCGCGCGCGATGAGCGCGCCGGACGGCAAGATTCGCATCCCGCTGAACGAGGAAGCCTCCAACGCCACCGGCCAGATCGAGGAGTTCCTCATGGCCTACAACGGCGAGGGCATCCAGCACATCGCGCTCTCGACCGACGACATCTACGACAGCGTGGATCGTCTGCGTGCCGCCGGCGTCGACTTCATGACCGCCCCGCCCGAGACCTATTACGACATGCTGCCCGAGCGCTTGCCCGGTCACGGCGAGCCAGTCGAGGAACTGCGCACGCGCGGCCTCCTGATCGATGGCTCAACCGCCGACGGCGACCCCCGCATCCTCTTGCAGATCTTCACCAAGACCCTGCTGGGTCCGGTCTTCTTCGAGATCATCCAGCGCAAAAAGGACGAGGGCTTCGGCGAAGGCAACTTCAAGGCGCTCTTCGAATCGATCGAACGCGATCAGGTGGCCCGCGGGGTGGTGGGAACGGCCGCATAGCGGGTCAAGGTCCGGCGGCTGCGCAAACGGCGACTGATCCCGCGGTCGAAGCGGCAGGATGAGGGTGGCGGGTGTTGTGCCGTCGAACGGGCTTGAATCACTCCCCTTCGCCTTCAGCCCTCGCCGCCATGCTCCCACTGTCCTGGACAAGCTCGGCGATCTTGGCAGCCAGGAAGAGCGCGCGGTCTTCGCTCAGCACATTGGAGGCGATCGGCGCGCCCAAGGGATCGCCGGCAAACTTCGTGAGCGAATCGTCTTTGTCGCTGACCCAGGCGGCCGGCGGGTAGGGCGCTTCTTCCGCGATTGCTTCGACAAAGATATCCGCGGCGTCCGGGTTCGCCTTGGCGTGGCGCAGTGCTTCGTCGATCAACGCCGGCCAAGCGCTGCAGAAGACCAGCCAGCGGACCAGGCGGCGCTGACGCTCCTGGCTCCAACCCTGGTTCGCCTCCTGCAGCAGGATCTTGACCAGGCGATGCACATTGACCAGGCGCTTGGTCTCTCTGGCGTTGTCTTCGATGAACTCGGAGAAATCCTTGAAGGCCTGTAGTTCCGCCGGGGTGTCGGTGACCTGTTCCAAGGGCACGGGATCGGCCTCGCGCAGGGTGGTCAGGTCGACGGGCAGGGGCGGCAGCGCGCCCTCTGCAGCTTCTCTTGTCGTCTCCGTCTCCGTTTCCGTTTCCGTGACGGCGGTCGTGCCGCGGGCACCCGAAGAAAACAGGCTCTCGATGAAGGCCGAGCGTTGGGTGTCGGCGCTGTCGGGCAGGTGGAAGGATAGCTGGATGATCTTGCGCAGATAGCGCCGGGCGAAACCGTCGGGATCGGTCTGGCCGCCGTGTGCCTTGCGATAGTGCGATTGGATCGCGCGAAACAACATGGTGGTGTCGACGCCCATGACGACATAGAAGCGGCTTTCGGCCAGCACCAGGTTGATGGCCTGCAGGATCTCCATGATCTTGTCATCAGAGCAGCGATCGAGATCGTCGATGAAGATTACGATCTTGGGCTCGGCATGCTTGAAGTGCCGCAGAGTGTCGGCGACTTCGCGAATGTCGTCCAGGACCTTGTGTTGAAAGCCGCGCTGCTCCTTGTAGTCGGGCAGCTGCGCGTACTCCATGACCCTTTGCCCTAAGGGCCGAATCAGGCCGTGCAGACGCCAGGCGACGATCAAGAAGGGGCCGAGCAGAGAGATCAGGGTCTTGGCCAAACCATCATTGTCGGCGAGACCCAAGAACGTGCTCTCGTTCAACAGAAGCCAGAGTAGCAGCCCCAAAACCAGGGCCAGGCCGACCTCAATGACGGCGCGCCAGGCCTCGGCACGCCGCGCGCGCCAAAGGTAAATCCACCTAAGCCGTAGCTTCTCGAACCAGGTGAGGCTGGCTTCGAAGCGGTCGACAATGACGCTTGCCAAGCCAGCCCAGATTTGCTGCGAGTCTTCGAAGCGCCAGGCGTTGAAGTTGACGCAGACCACGCCCTCCTCCGATCGCTTGACCACCGCCTTCCAGGCCGTCTCGCGTTCTGACAGTTCGCGCTCCCGCTCGCGCTGTAACGTTCTGACGGCATCGCGTTGGACCGACTCGTTGTCCGAACCACGACGCAAGGCATCTTGCGCCTCTTCGAGTGCAAGGCGGTTGTCGGCGAGCTTCTGATCGATCGCCTGAAGATCGGTCAGGGTTCGGGGATCACCGCCGGCACAGACCTCGCGCACCAGATCCTGCTCGATAAAGCCCATGAAGGAGGTCTTGCCCTTACCCCAGGGCCCATGGATGCCGATGGTGAGCGGCCGGGTGTCAGGATGCAGAATGAACTTCGCCAGTGATTCGGCATAGCGACGTACACCCAAATCGTCCTGCCCGGCCGGCCGGTCACTGCTGAGGCCAGAGATTTGGAAGAGCTGCGCCGAAGGTTCCTCGTTCGTACCCTCTTGGGAAATCAGAGGATCGTCGGCAGGAAAGCCGATCACCTCGGTCGCAACGCCGTCGATCTCGAACGTCAGGTCGCTTGGCAGTCCAGAAAAAACAAACCCGAAACGCTCCGGCAAACGGCCATCCAGATAGGCCAGCAGACTATCCCATTGACCGGGCTCACCGGCCCCTTCGAACTCGCAGAACACGAGGAAGCGCTGACCGGTCGCGACAACTTCATCGTCTGCGAAGACCCTCCAGATCGCATCCACCCACGCATCCCTCAGGACGAATCCCTGTCCCTTCGGCATTTGATCGACGAGGCTGCGCAGTTCGGATGCCCGTAGCCTTTCGGCAAGGCGGCTCCAATCTGGCAGGCCGCTGTCGAAGCCGTCTCGCACGCTGGATCCGCGCGATCCGAAAACCCGATCCCAGTCAATCGGATCGGCCAGCAGGGAAATCAAGTCACATAGAAGCGCAAAGGCGAGGGTTCCAAAGCCGTTCGGCGCCTCGATGCGATAGCGCAGAGAGTAGACTTGGTTCCAGCTCTGCTCTTCACCGTGGCACAAGTCCTGCAACCCGCCGAGGTTGGGAGTCTCCTGCCCTTCGACCCGGACCAAGCAGACAAAACCGCTGTCCCGCGCAACGTTGCTCGCCGCCTTCTCGAACTTGGCCTGGTTGTTGATCAGGTCGAGAAAGCGCTGTTTGGGGGTAAACGCGCCACCGAAATCAAAGTCGAACGGCGCCGCCTTTTGGCTCGCTTCCTCGCTCTGTTTCCGGGTCACGGGGGTCGCCTACTTTTGCCAGGGGAAGACCTTGGCCCAGTCGTCCTTCATGGAGACCAGAAGCCAGCCTTCCTTGGACGCCAAGTCCATGGCCTTATCCAGCCGGCCGATGGCGCTGTCGCGGTCGTAGGCCCATTCGCGCTCGCCGTCGTCGTGGTGCACGATCAGGCCAAAGCGTGGGCCGGGCCCGGCGGTCGACCATTGCAGCATCTGCAAGTCTCCATCCGAGTTGCCGCCGACGAAGATCGGGCGGCGACCGATGTGGCGGTCGATGGCGACCGGCTTGCCGGCCTTGTCGTCGATGAAGAAGATGCCGGCTTCCTTGATCAGCTCCGGCGTGCCATCGACGATCTCGAAACGCTCATTACCCACCGAGCCGACCACCTGTTGCGGGGGAATGCCGTAGCGCGGCTCGGCAAAGGCGCGGATGAAATGAATGCCGCCACCGGAGACGATGTAGGTGGCAAAGCCCTCGTCACGCAGATAGCGCAGCAGCTCCAGCATCGGCTGGTAGACCATGGCGTCGTAGGGCTGATCGCTTTGTGGATGGCGTGCGGTTTTCAGCCAGTCCTGCACGCTGGCGATGTAGTCAGAGACGGTCATGCCAGCGTGCGTAGCGTCGATAACTTCCATCAAACCGGCGTGGTGGTTGTCGAAGAGCGGCTTCAGGTCACCCGCTACCGCCGCCTTCAAGGCCGGTGTGGAGGCAAAGGCAGGATCGGCCTCCGCTGCCGCACGAACCTCGTCCAGAGCGTAGATAAGCTGGAAGTAGGCCGGCTGCTCGGCCCAGAGGGTGCCGTCGTTGTCGAAGGTGGCAATCCGGTCTGCCACCGGCACGAAGTTCGGACTATCAGGATCGGTGACATCCTCGACGAAGGCGATGATCTGCGACTTGGCTTCGCCCGCACGCCAGGACGGTAACGGGTCGGCGAAAACCGGCCATGCGACCAGCAGGAGGCAAAGGCCAGCAAGGCATCCTTGAAGCGGCTTCATCGATAGATCTCTCCCCGAAACATAACCATTGCGCTGCCTCCAGAACTTGGAGAGTAACCGCAGACGTCCCGGCGAACAAAGCCCCCCTTGACGCCAGCGCCAAAAGCCCCGATGCACTGGCGGTCATGAGCAGCAAGACAGACCAGAAGGCCGGTGATGCCGGGGCCAACGATCTTTGGGGCGGGCGCTTCGCCGCCGGCCCGGCCGCGATCATGGCCGAGATCAATGCCTCCATCGGCTTCGACAAGCGCCTGGTGGCCGAAGACGTCGCCGGTTCCAAGGCGCACTGCCGCATGCTGATGCGGCAAGGCATCGTCACAGGTGCGGACGGCGAGGCGATCCTGGCCGGACTAGATCAGGTGCTGGCAGCCTTCGGGCGGGGCGAGATCGCGCTCGACCCTGCATTGGAAGACATCCACATGCATGTCGAGGCCGCCTTGAAGGAACGCATCGGCGCGCCGGCCGGCCGCCTGCACACCGCCCGTTCGCGCAACGACCAGGTAGCGACCGATCTGCGCCTCTTCCTCCGCAAGTCATTGGATCAGCTGGATCTTACTTTGGCTGACCTGCTGCAGGCCTTGATCGAGCGCGCCGAGGCGGAAGCCGAGACCCTGATGCCGGGCTATACCCACCTGCAGGCAGCCCAGCCGGTCACCTTTGGTCATCACCTTCTGGCCTATGCCGAGATGCTGGAGCGCGATCGCGGGCGGCTGGCCGACTGCCGCCGGCGCATGAATGAGTCGCCGCTGGGTGCCGCCGCCCTTGCCGGCACCTCCTTCCCGATCGACCGTACGTTGACGGCCGAGGCTCTGGGCTTCGACCGGCCGATGCGCAACTCCATGGACGCGGTCGCCGCGCGCGACTGCGTGCTGGAGTTCCTGGCCGCCGGCGGCATTCTGGCCACCCACCTCTCGCGTCTGGCCGAGGAGATCGTGATTTGGATGAGCGAGGGCTTTCGCTTCATCAAACTGTCCGACGCCTTCACCACAGGCTCCTCGATCATGCCGCAGAAGCGCAATCCCGACGCCGCAGAGCTGGTGCGCGGCAAGGCAGGCCGCATCCTCGGCGCCTTCACCAGCCTGGCGGTGACGGTGAAGGGCCTGCCGATGACCTACGGCAAGGACATGCAGGAGGATAAGGAGCCGTTGTTCGACGCCGTCGACAACCTGGCCCTGATGCTGGCCGCCAGTGCCGGGATGGTGCGCGACATGACGGTCGAGCGCGACGCCATGCGCATGGCCTGCGCCAAAGGCTTTCTCACCGCGACCGATCTGGCCGACTGGCTGGTGCGGGTTCTGGGACTGCCCTTCCGTCAGGCCCATCACATCACCGGGCAGTTGGTGCAGCGGGCCGAAGCTCAGGGCCGCGATCTGGCCGAACTGTCTTTGGCGGATATGCAAGCGGTCGAGCCCAGGATCCACGAGGGCGTCTTCGACGTCCTTTCGGTCGAGCGCTCGGTTGCCAGTCGGACGAGCTTCGGCGGAACCGCGCCCGATCTGGTCCGCGCCGCTGCCAAGGCCGCCCGCCAGCGGCTGGAGCTAGGCTCATGATCGCCCGGCGTCTCGCCCTGTTGGGCGGTGCCGCTTGGCTGCTCGCTGCCTGCGGCCGCAAAGGCGCAATCAAGAAACCGGACGACAGCTACACCTATCCCCTGACCTACCCCGCGCCCGAGACCGTGGTGCCTGGCTATCAGGGTGACGTACAGCCGGCCCCCGGCCCCGCCACCCTGCAGCAGCCGAACCGGCCCGGCTTCGAAGATCCCGACGACGCCTTGAGTATCGAAAACGACGAATGACCAGCTTTACCTACCGCGACGGCCAGCTTCATGCCGACGAGGTCGCATTGACTGACCTCGCAGCCGCCTATGGCACACCGCTTTACGTCTATTCCGCAACGGCGCTCGAGGAAGCCTTTGACCGCTTCCGCGACGCCTTTGCCGCCAGGGGCATGTCGCCCCTCATCTGCTACGCCCTGAAGGCCAATTCCAACCAGGCGGTGATCGCCACCTTTGCGCGCCGCGGCGCCGGCGCCGATGTGGTCTCGGAAGGCGAGTTGGCCCGCGCTCTGGCAGCCGGCGTGGCGCCCGAGAGCATCGTGTTTGCAGGCGTGGGCAAGACGGAAGCAGAGATTCGCGCCGGTCTGAAGGCAGAGATCTACCGCTTCAATGCCGAATCCCTGCCCGAGCTTGAGGCCATGGCCAAGGTCGCCGCCGAGGAAGGCTGCAAGGTTCCCGTCGCACTGCGGGTCAATCCGGACGTTGACGCGCGCACGCACGAGAAGATCACCACTGGACGGGCCGAGAACAAGTTCGGCATCGACCTCAAGATCCTGCCGCAGGCACTGGACTTCATCCGCCGCCAACCGGCCCTGGAACTGCGCGGCCTCGCCGTTCACATCGGCTCTCAACTGGTCGAAATCGCGCCCTACCGCGCCGCCTTCGCCCGCCTGGGAGATCTCTACCGCGACCTCAAGGCAGATGGCTGGCCACTGGAGAGCCTGGACCTGGGCGGCGGTCTGGGCATCGCCTATCGCGACGAGACCCCACCGACGCCGGAGGACTATGCAGGAGCCGTGGCGGAAGCCATCGACGGTCTGGACACCGACCTGATCTGCGAGCCCGGACGCCACCTAGTCGGCGCTGCCGGCCTGCTGCTGGCCCGAGTGATCTATGTGAAGGAGGGCAGTGCCCGCCGTTTCGTCATCCTGGACGCAGCCATGAACGATTTGATCCGCCCCACGCTCTACGAGGCCTGGCACGACATTCTGCCGGTCGCGCAACCGGCGGAAGGAGTAGCCCTGGAACCAGCAGACGTGGTTGGCCCGATTTGCGAGAGTGGCGACTATCTGGCCAAGAACCGCCCCCTGCCGCCACTGGCGGCCGGCGCGCTGGTCGCGCTAAGCCATGCCGGCGCCTACGGGGCTGTCATGTCGTCGACCTACAACAGCCGTCCGCTCACACCTGAAGCACTTGTGAAGGGTCGGGACTACTCTCTGGTGCGCCCACGCCTAGATTATGCCACACTGATCGCACAGGACTCTGTACCGATCTGGCTACAGAGCTGATTGATCCCGCGGGAAGGCAGGTTTGAGCAAACCAGTTTCGCCACACGAACAGGAACGACGGCTCGGAAAGGTTCCGCGCCAAGTCGAGCGCTCGCTGAAGCTGACCCGAATTTCATTGATCAGCGAAAGCTTGCTGGCTGCCTTCTGGCCTGCGATCACCTTCATTCTGGCTATTCTGGCCTTGGCATTGAGTGGGCTGCTGGAGCGGCTTGAAGGCTGGCTGCACCTGGCCGTGCTTGTGGTGCTCGCCATTGGGCTTATCGCCTTCCTGTGGCGTGGCTTGCGCCGGCTGACCTGGCCAAACCTGGCCGAGATCCGCCATCGCACCGAGCAGGCGAGCGACCTGCCGAACCGCCCCTTGAGCGGCTACCTCGACAAGTCGGTCGCGACCTCCGACGACCCGGTCACGGTGGCACTCTATCGCCGGCACCGCACGCGCATGCACGCACTGCTGTCGAAGCTGCGGCCAGCCGGACCGCGCCCGGTGCTGGCGGCGCGCGACCGCTTCGCCCTGCTGCCGGTCGCAGGCCTGCTCTTCCTGGTCGCCTTGGTCGGCGCCGGCGGCGATGCTTGGAACCGGCTGGCCGCCGCCGTTGCACCCGGTCTGCAGGCAGCCCCGGTACAGCCGATGAGCCTGGAAGCCTGGGTCGATCCCCCAGACTATACCGACCTGGCGCCGATCTACCTCTCGGCCAGCAGCGGCGAGACGGTGGAACTGCCCGCCGGCAGTCGCCTGATCGCCCAAGTCGAGGGCATCCAAGCCGCGCCGATCCTGCGCCTCGACCTCACCGATACCGCCTTCGAGACCCTGGCCCCCGGCCTGCATCGTCTGGAAGACACCATTGAGGGCGGCGAGCGCCTGGCCATCGTGGAGGGCGAGCGCGAACTTGCCGCCTGGCCAATCGCCGTGCTGCCGGATCAGGCGCCGAGCGTCGAATTCACCGGCGATGTGGCAGAGAGCGACCGCAAGGCTTTGATGGTTCCCTTTCGGGCCGAGGACGACTATGGCCTGGAGACCGTCACCGCGCACCTTAGCCTGACCGAGGGCGGCAGCGGCGAGGAGCTGACCTATATCCTGGCTGCTCCCGAAGGCAGCACGGCCAAGGTCGAGGGCGAGAACTACCAGGACCTGACGGCGCATCCCTGGGCCGGCCTGCCCGCCACCCTGACTTTGGTGGCCGTCGACGGGCGCGGCCAGAACAGCAGCAGCAAGCCGCTGCCCATCGTCATCCCCGAGCGGGTCTTTTCGCATCCTGTGGCCAAACAGCTCATCGTGCTGCGCCGTCATCTGACCGTCGCACCGAAGGTCCGCGAGCCGGTGGTGCAGGCGCTGGACAAGATTCTGGATGCACCGGAGGCTTTCGGCCACGACCTGGTGGCCGCGCTTGCCATCATCGGCGCCGCCAGCCGCCTGGACAAGGACGAGAGCGGGGACGCGGTGACCGCAGCACAGATCCTGATGTGGGAGGCCGCACTCCGGATGGAGGAGGGCGACGTCTCGCTGATGGTGCAGGAGCTGCGCGACATCCAAAAGCGCCTGCAAGAAGCGCTCGACAATGGCGCCTCGGAAGAAGAGATCGAGGCATTGTTGGACGAGCTGGAAGAGGCCATGCAGCGCTACCTGCAAGCCATGGCCGAAGAGATGCAGCGCCGCATGGAGCGCGGCGAGATGCCGGAGATGCCGGAGAACAGCCAGTTCGTTCCCGACGAGAGCCTGCAGCAGATGATGCAGGAGCTGCGCGATCTGAACAAAGCCGGCGCCCGCGACCTGGCCCGCCAGCGCCTGGAGCAGCTGCAGCGCCTGCTGGAGAATCTGCAGGCAGCCCCCTACGCCCAGCCCGACCCCTCGGCCGCCGAGACGCTGGAGCAGATGCGCGCGCTGGAAGGCATGCTGCGCCGCCAGCAGGAGCTGCTTGACGAGAGCTATCGCGCGCAGCAGGACGGCCAGGGACAGCAGCCCGGCCAGCAGGAAGGCGATCAGCAGGGCCAGGGTCAAGGCAATCGGCCGCTTAGCGGCAATGCCCCGGCACAGGACCAGCTGCGGCGCGAGTTGGGGCAGATGATGCGCGATCTGGCCCAGCAGTTGGGTGAGGTTCCCCAACATCTGGGCCGTGCCGAGCAGGCCATGCGACGCGCCACCGACGCCCTGGAAGGCGAAGACGCCGAGGGTGCGGCCGGCGCTCAGGGCGAAGCCTTGGAACAGATGCGCCAAGGCCTCTCCGACCTGGCTCAACGCATGACCCCGCAAATGGGCCCACCGCAGGATGGCCAGGGCATGGCGCCGACCGGCAGCCGGCGAGAAAACAATCAAGATCCCTTGGGCCGCGAGGCAGGCCAAGGCCGCATCGACACGCGCGAGAACATCGGCATCCCCGATGCCGGCGAACTCACCCGCGCCCGCGAGATCTTGGAGGAGCTGCGCGAACGCCGCGACGACCAGTTCCGCCCGGCCCAGGAACGCGACTACATCGAACGCCTGCTGGATTTCTTCTAGAGGCGATTGGACTTGGATAGCGACGCCGTCCATAGTGCTGCCCGCGCCGGCTTCTCCGTTCGTACCGACAACTATGTCTCAGGCCGCCCCGGATACCCCCGCGCGGTCCGGGATTGGTTGAAAGTGGAGTTGGGCTTGGGGCCAGGCAGGCGCGTTCTCGACCTGGGAGCCGGCAGCGGCAAGTTCACCCAGCCCTTGGCCGAGACCGGGTCTCGGGTCGCTGCGGTCGAACCCAGCGAGGCCATGCGAACAGCCTTCGCCAAGCGCTTTCCCGACATTCCCTGCCTCGCTGGCACAGCGACGCAGCTTCCCTATGCAAACGGCGTCTTTGACGTCGTGACCTGCGGCCAATCTTTCCATTGGTTTGCGACCGAGGCAGCCTTGCAGGAAATCCGACGGGTTCTGGTACCCGGCGGCCAGCTCGCTCTGGTCTGGAACGTCCGGGATGAGAGGGTGCCCTGGGTCGCCGCCCTGACCCATCTGTTGGAACCCTACGCCGGCGACACGCCGCGCTTCCGCGACGGCACCTGGAGCGGGCTCTTCCCCGGTAGCGGCTTCGAAAAGCTGCACCAGAGCCAAAGCACCCATAGCCATCACGGCCCGGTCGAGCGCGTGATCCTCGACCGCATCCTCTCGATCAGCTTCATCGCAGCGTTGGGGCATGAAGAACGCGGACGGGTGGAAGCCGGTGTGAAAGCTATCATCGCCGCTGAGCCGGCACTCGCGGGAGAAGAGCTGGTCTCCTTCCCCTACCGCACCATCATGGCCTGGTCATCGACCACCGCCTAGGGAACGCGTCGGTCTGGCCTGCTTGGGCTAGGCCCTACCAGCCTTCGAACCCGGCAACCGCTCCATCCGGCACCTTGCCCGCCGCCACGTCGGAGAGCGCCCGATCCAGAATGCCGACCGCCTCCTCCGCCTCCGCGCGGCTGAGGGTCAAGGGCGGAGTCATCTCCAGCACATTAGAGTTCATGCCGACGTAAAAGAGCACCAGACCCAGCTCGAAGGCGCGGTAGACCAGCTTGGCCGCCTCGCGCGCCGCCGGCGCCTTGCTCTTCCGCTCGGTGACCAGTTCGACGCCGATGGCAAGACCGCGGCCGCGCACGTCGCCGATCAGCACGTGGCGCTGGGCTAGATCCTGCAGGCAGGCTTGCAGATGGGCGCCGACTTCGGTTGCGTTCTCCGTCAGGCCTTCTGAAGCGAGCGTATCGAGCACCGCCAGGCCGGCTGAGGCGCAGACTGGGTTGCCGTGCAGGGTCTGCATGGAGAAGGAGGTGGCGTAGTCCATGACCGCGGCCGGGCCGATGACGGCCGAGAGCGGCAAGCCGCCGCCCAGCCCCTTGCCCATGACGACGATGTCGGCCTCGACGCCTTCATGCGCGATACAGTGGAAGCGCCCGGAGCGACCAAGCCCCACCTTCACCTCGTCGCTGACGATTAAGATGCCGTGGGCCCGGCAAAGATCGACCAGGCGCGCCATGAAACCGGCCGGCGGTACGATCAGCCCACCGTCGGACTGTATCGGCTCTATGAAGAGGGCAGCGACCTCCTCGGGCGGGCAGTCCTCGGCAAAGGCGCGCTCCAGGCCTGCTATGATCGCCCCGCCGCTCTCATCACCCTTCCAAGGCCGATAGGGATCTGGGTAGGGGATGGTGTGGAGCCCGGCCGCCTTCTCGGCATGCTCCTGCACGCTGTGGGCCGAGACCGCCATCGAGCCCGCTGTGCCCCCGTGATAGGCCCCGACGAAGGAGATCAGCCGCGGCCGGCCGGTCGCCGCCACCACGGCACGGGCCACCGTCTCGTTGGCATCGGAGCCGGAGTGACCCAGCCAGACCCGCCGCGCGCCAGCCCCCGGCGTCAGCGCCAGCAGCTGCTCGGCAAGCTCGATCGCCGGTTGATTGGCCACCGAGAGCGTGCTGGCACCGGCCTGATCGCTCAGCGCCCGACCAACCGCTGCTCTCACCGCCGGATGCGCATGGCCCAGGCTGACCGCCCCCCAGGAGGCCGAGAGGTCGAGCAGCTTGCGCCCGCTCTCGTCGACCAGATAGCTGCCCTGACCGCCGGTTGCCGCCAAGGGAAAGAAGCGTAGCTTCTGCAGCCGCGACAGGGACTGCTCGTCACGCTGATAGAGTGAGATCATGCTGAGGCTCCCCGAAGTGACAGTCTGGATCTGCAACTGGCCCTGAACTCTAAGATCTTGCCGAGGCCGGAGCGCCCTATCAAGCAAGAGAACCTCCAGACTTCTCTAGTGGGCAGTTCCAGAGCTTTGCAGAATGAACCGCGAATGATCAGCTAGACGCAATTCCCCCGGAAAGAGACAGGCCTCCTATTTCATCGGCAGGCTGAAGAGCTGCACCACTGACTGGTCCTGCTGCCCCTCGACCCCGATCGCCATACCCGGAGCACGTTGGGTCCGGCTGCGCGAGCCGAAGATCCGGTCCCAAATCGAGAGGATGGTACAGTAGTTGGAATCTGTGTCCTGCCGAACCTGGTGATGATGTACCCAATGGATCGAGGGGGTTACGACGAGCCAGGACAGCACTCTTTCGAACCCGGCCGGCAGCCGGATGTTGGAGTGATGAAAGAGCGCCGCCAGAAGGACCAGGGTCTCGAAGAGGATGACGCTCGCCAGTGGGAAGCCCAGCAACAGGATCACGCCGGCGCGTGCGGTGGCGGACAGCAGCACTTCGCCGGGGTGGAAACGCAAGGCTGTCGTGGTGTCCAGGGTGCGGTCCAGGTGATGCACCTGGTGGAAGCGCCAGAGGAAGGGGATCTGGTGATTGGCGCGATGCCACCAGTAGATCAGGCAGTCCAGGATGATCAGATCCAGGATCGTTCCCGGCATGTCCGACCACCAGGCAGGCCGCCAGTCCAAGGCGAGGCCAGCCGCCCAAAGCGTGAGCGGCGCGACAGCGAAGAGCGACACCAAGGAGGTCACGACCCAGATCGAGAGGTTGCGCGGCAGGCGCCCCTTGGCATCCGGCAGGTTCGGGCGATCGGCCGCCGGATAGAGCCGCTCGGCCAAAAAGAGCGCGGCGAGCCAAAGGAAGACCAGTCCCGCCTTGCCGAACAGCAGGTTCTCCAAGCTCTCCATCCGCGTCCATCTTTGTTCTGGCAATGGCCCTTGGATATGTACCGCCGGCCGCGCGCTTCCAAGCCCCACTGTGAGGTCAACACGCAAAGCTGAACGCCCTTGCCTACCGGTCGCCCACGAACTGTAAGCGTCGAGGGGGCGGCTCAGCGAGCCTTGGTTGTCAGTCGATCAGCATGCTAGCTTTGGAACTCGCTTGCGATTGGGGACGATGCAAGAGGGGAGGGCCGGTGTGATGGCAGTGATCTATGGGCTGACCGGTGTCAACGACACGCTGACCGGAACGAACAAGGTTGATACCGTCTTCGGATTGAGCGGGAACGACAGGGCCTACGGTCTTTCCGATCGCGATAGCCTCTATGGTGGCAGTGGGGCGGATAATCAGTTCCTGGGAGGCAACGGCAAAGATCACCTTTTTGGGGGCGATCGGGCGGACAACGGCTTCTTTGGTGGCACCGGTGCTGATTGGCTCTTTGGCGGTACGGGGGGCGATGCCAAGTTCTACGGAGACCGCGGAGGCGACAGGCTCTACGGCGGTGGAGGACTGGATTTCGCCTTCTACGGCGGCGATGAGTCCGACAGACTTTGGGGCGGTGATGGTAACGACGTATCCTTCCTAGGTGGCAGCGGCAACGACACCATCTTCGGCGGCCTTGGGAACGATTTTTCCCTCAACGGCGGCACCGGTGATGACGCGATCACCGGCGACCGCGGTACCGACTACAGCCTGGAAGGCGGCGACGGCAGCGACACGATCCTTGGCAATATCGGCAACGACCGTGGACTGTTCGGTGGAAGTGGCGATGATAGCGTCTATGGAGGCAATGGCAGCGACATCGCCCTTTATGGCGATAGTGGTCACGATAGGATCACCGGCGGCAGCGGCCGCGACTACAGTCTCCAAGGAGGAGACGGCGGCGACAATATCTCCGGCGGTGATGGAAGCGACCAAAGGCTGTCCGGCGGTAGTGGCGCAGACAGACTCTATGGATCGGATGGAAACGACTATTCCCTGTTCGGCGACACCGCGAATGACAGGCTCTTTGGGGGCGCCAGAGGCGACGGCTACCACTATGGAGGTCAGGGCGACGATTCCATCGGCTCTGGGCATGGAAAGGACACCCAGCTTTTTGGCGGGAGCGGAAGCGACGTGATTCGCGGGGGGATCGGCAATGATTCCTTTCTCTTTGGCGGTAGCGGCGCCGACACCCTCTTCGGCGGCAGCGGTGCGGACATCATGAACGCGGCAAGCCAGGGCGAACTGCAGTCCGGAGACTGGTTCGTCGGGGGCGCGGGCACGGACACCCTTGCAATTCGCAGTGGCGCTGAAATTAAAACGGGTGTTGAGGTTACTCTGGTCGAGGTCATCGTCTACTACAGCGGGAACAATGGGGCCAACGGCTTCTCTGATGGCACCAGCCTCTTCGGCGGCAGTGGGCAGGATGAGCGCTTCCTGGACGGTCATGGCAACGCCCTCCCCTTCGGCGGCGACCAGGCAGGTGCTGGTTTCGCCGGAGATCACGTCGATGGGGGCGAAGAGGTTACGTGCCTCCCTGGCGCAGCCGATATGCAGGGTATGACGCTAACCGCCGTCGATGCGATCTGTAACAACAACGCCATCCCCTACGGTTAGCGACCCCCACCCTGCCCCCGATCCTTCACCAGGCAAAGCGTGTCGGCCGTGCTTGCCGCATGCCGCGGAAGCTCGTAAAGCAGGGGCATGCCGAACGACGCGCTACGCCCCTTGGTGTTGCTGCCCGCCTGCAGCAAGACCGTGCATGGACTGCCCTTCCACGCAGTCGGCGACAAGTATGTCCGTGCTTTGGCCCAGGCTGCCGACACGCAACCGCTGATGCTGCCCAATCTGGCGGAGCTGGCCGATCCCCGTCCGCTGCTGGACCAGGTCGACGGGCTCTTGATGACCGGTTCGCTCTCCAACGTGCATCCTGATCGTTTCGATCGGGCCGATCTTGAGGAACCCTCCAGGCCGCACGACCGGGCGCGCGATGCCGTCACTCTGGATCTGATCCTTGCGGCGCTGGATCGCGGCCTGCCGCTCTTCTGCATCTGCCGCGGCTTTCAGGAGCTAAACGTGGCCCTGGGCGGCAGCCTCTTCCCACGCCTGCACGAGGTCGAAGGCCGCATGGACCATCGCAGCCTTGCCAGCGGTGAGATGGTCCTGGACTATGGGCCGCGCCACGACCTGGCGGTCGCCGGCTGGTTCGCCGAGCGTTTCGGCAAGCAGACCATTACCATCAACTCTCTGCACCACCAGGGCATCGAGACCTTGGCGCCAGGCCTGATCGCCGAGGGTTGGGCGCCGGACGGCACCATCGAGGCGGTGCGCGTTGTCGAGGCCAAGGGCTTTGCCATCGGTGTGCAGTGGCATCCGGAGTACGACGTCATGACCAATCCAGATTCTCGCGCGCTCTTCCGCGCCTTTGGCGAGGCCGTCGCCGAGCGCCAGCGCCGCCGCCTGGCCCTGGCGGCCTGACCCCGATGCGCATCGTCACCTGGAACGTCAACTCCGTCCGCATTCGCACCGGCCATCTGGAGCGTTTCGTCGCCGAACGCAATCCCGACGTGATCTGCCTGCAGGAGACCAAGGTCGCCGACGAGCTCTTCCCGGCTGAGGCCTTTGCGGACCTGGGCTACGCCCATCTCGAGATTCATGGCCAAAAGTCCTATAACGGCGTCGCAATTGCGTCCCGCGTGCCTTTCGAGCAGGTCGAGCGCAAGGTCTTCTGCAACAAGGACGACCGCCGGCACCTCTCAGTGCGGCTGCCGGGCGGGCTAGAGCTGCACAACTTCTATGTTCCCTCCGGCGGGCCCGATCCCGACCGAGAGAAGAACCCCAAGTTCGCACACAAGCTGGACTTCCTGGCAGAGATGGCGGACTGGGCGAAGACCGACAGGCTCAAGGACCGCAAGATCCTGCTGGTCGGCGATCTGAACGTCGCCCCATTAGAGAACGACGTCTGGAACCACAAACGCCTGGTGCGCTCGGTCGGACATACGCCGGGCGAGAGCGCGGCGATGGCGCTATTGCGCGAGTCCGGCAGCTTCGAGGATATCCCACGACGCTACACGCCCGAGCCGCAGCCGCTCTATTCCTGGTGGGGCTATCGCTATCCCCAATCCTACCAGAAGGATTACGGCTGGCGCTTGGACCATGCCCTGGCGACGCCGCCGCTGGCAGGCTCGATCACCGGGCTTGAGACCTTCCGCGACAGCCGCACCTGGGAGAAGCCCTCCGACCATGTGCCGCTGATCATCGACCTGGCATGAAGCCAGTGCAGGGGCCGCGCGCTTGATCGCGGGGCCGGGCAAGGCCATCTAATCCGCAATGTCAGACTCCCAAGCCTCGCCGTGGCACGGCACCACAATCCTCTCCGTCCGCAAGGGCAATCGCGTCATCGTCGCCGGCGACGGGCAGGTGTCTTTCGGACAGACCGTCATGAAGGCCAATGCGCGCAAGGTGCGCCGCCTGGCCAAGGATCAGGTCATCGCCGGTTTTGCCGGTGCAACTGCCGATGCCTTCACGCTCTTCGAGCGACTGGAATCGAAGCTGGAAACCTATCCCGGCCAGTTGACCCGCGCCTGCGTGGAGCTGGCCAAGGACTGGCGCACCGACCGCTACCTGCGCCGCCTGGAGGCCATGATGGCGGTCGCCGACACCAAGGTCTCGCTGGTGCTGACCGGCGCCGGCGACGTGCTGGAACCAGAAGACGGCCTGATCGGCATCGGCTCGGGCGGCAACTTCGCCCTCTCGGCCGCCAAGGCGCTGATCGACCTGCCGGATCTCGACGCCGAGACCATCGCCCGAAAATCCCTCGCCATCGCTGCGGACATTTGCATCTACACCAATGACAACATCATCGTCGAAAGCCTTGAGCTCTAAGAGCGAGGGCGTGACCTTCTCGCCGCGCGAGATCGTCTCCGAACTAGACCGCTTCATCGTCGGCCAGAACGACGCCAAACGCGCCGTGGCCGTGGCGCTGCGCAATCGCTGGCGCCGCGCGCAGCTGCCCGAAGGCCTGCGCGAAGAGGTCATGCCGAAGAACATCTTGATGATCGGCCCGACCGGTTGCGGCAAGACCGAGATCGCGCGGCGCTTGGCGAGGCTGGCCAGTGCCCCCTTCGTCAAGGTGGAGGCCACCAAGTTCACCGAGGTCGGCTACGTCGGCCGCGATGTCGAACAGATCGTACGCGACCTGGTCGAGGTCTCGCTGACCATGACCCGCGAGCGCATGCGCAAGGAGGTCGTGGCCAAGGCTGAGCTGGCCGCCGAAGAGCGCGTGATCACAGCCCTTGTCGGCGAGAACGCCAGCGCCGATACCCGTCAGAAGTTCCGCAAGATGCTGCGCGAAGGCACCTTGGCCGACCGAGAAGTCGAGCTGGAGGTGGCAGACACCGGCAATGCCGGCCTGCCGACCTTCGACATTCCCGGCATGCCTGGCGCGCAGATGGGCATGCTCAACCTGAACGACGTCTTCGGCAAGGCACTGGGCGGGCGCACCAAGAAGCGCAAGATGCCTATCAAGGATACCTATGACATCCTGATCGCAGAGGAGAGCGACAAGCTCTTGGACGAGGAGACCATCCGTGCAGAGGCGGTCGAGGCCGCAGAGCAACACGGTATCGTCTTCCTGGACGAGATCGACAAGATCACCGCGCGCTCCGACCGGGCCGGTGCCGACGTCAGCCGCGAGGGCGTCCAGCGCGACCTGCTGCCCTTGCTGGAGGGAACCCAAGTCGCCACCAAACACGGTACGATCAAGACCGACTATATCCTCTTCATTGCGTCCGGCGCATTCCACCTGGCCAAGCCTTCCGACCTGCTGCCGGAGCTTCAAGGCCGCCTGCCGATCCGGGTCGAACTGGAGGCACTGACGCGTAACGACCTGAAGCGCATCCTGACCGAGCCTGAGAACTCTCTGGTACGTCAGTACACGGCCCTCATGGGCACAGAGCAGGTGACCCTGGACTTCACCGAAGAGGGCATCGACGCGCTGGCAGACCTGGCAAGCGAGATCAACGCCAACGTCGAGAACATCGGCGCCCGGCGTCTGCATACCGTGATGGAGAAGCTACTCGAAGAAGTCTCCTTCACCGCCTCCGACCGCCCCGGCGACGAGGTCGCAATCGACGCTGCCTATGTGCAGTCGCGCGTCGGTGAACTCGCCAAGGACCAGGATTTGAGCCGGTTTATACTTTAGGGCGTTTCCCGGATGCGCGATATCCTCCCGTGAACTAGATGCACCAACAAGTATTTTCTATCTATTGTCTTGAGCACGTTCTCACGGCATAGAGGCGCTTGGCTGGAAACAAGATACCAAGGCTGATCACGTGTTTGGTCTGCAGAGTAAGCGTTGCAGTAGGGGCGAAGGTTTGGGAGTAGGCGCTTGTTGGGGGTCGGCCGGAATGGCGACACCATCGCGAACATCACTGTGAGGCGCATGGGTTCAGCGGCGGCAAGAGTCAGACCGCTGCAGACTTCCTCTGGTTTGTAGCAGTTCAGCTAACGGAAATTCCTTCTAGGCGCGCGGCATGGCGGCAGCTAGGAATGGGGACCCTGCCCCGCCCCCATGAGAAGCTGACATGACCGACCGCGACCTCTATCCGCCCATCGCTCCCTACAAAAGTGGTATGCTGGCGGTCGGATCGGGTCATCGGCTCTATTGGGAACTCTCCGGGAATCCCAAGGGCAAACCGGCGCTCTTCCTGCATGGCGGTCCGGGCGGCGGCTGCGCCCCGGATCATCGCCGCTTCTTCGACCCGCAAGTCTATCGCATTTGCCTCTTCGATCAGCGTGGTGCCGGTCGCTCGCAACCGCTTGGCAACATCGTCGACAACACAACGCAAGACCTGCTGAACGATATCGAGACCCTAAGGCGCCATCTCGAGATCGAGCGCTGGTTGGTGTTCGGCGGCTCCTGGGGCTCGACCTTGGCGTTGGCCTATGCCGAGACCCATCCAGGTCGCGTTACCGCCTTGGTGTTGCGCGGCATATTCCTTGGCCGTCAGATGGAACTGAACTGGTGGCTCAAGGGTTTGCGCCTGATCTATCCCGATGCCTGGCAGGCTTTCGCCGGCTTCCTGCCGCCCGACGAGCAGGATGAGATTCTGACGAGTTATCACTGCCGCCTGACCGACCCCGACCCCAAGGTGCATATGCCTGCTGCGCGCGCCTGGGCCCACTACGAGGCCTCTTGCTCGACACTCCTCCCCTCGCCGCAGACCCTGAATGCCTTCGCACAAGACTCGGTCGCGCTGGCCCTGGCCCGGCTCGAGGCCCACTACTTCATCAATCGGATTTTCTTACGTGAAGGTCAGCTGTTGAGTGAGGCCGACCGCCTGGCACAGATCCCCGGTATCATCGTTCAGGGTCGTTATGACGTGATTTGCCCAGCGATCAGTGCCCACGACCTTTCCGCCGTCTGGCGCCAAGGCGAATTGCAGATCGTGCCCGACGCCGGTCACTCGGCCATGGAACCCAGTACCCGGCGCCGCCTGGTGGCCGCTTGCGACCGCTTCGCCCAGCTGGATTAGGTCTACTTGCTGGTTGCGACGAAGACGCCGTTCCACTCCGCCCCGGGTGGCTCACGCCGCAGCTGCTCCAAACGTGTACCGAACAGGGTGACGATACTGGTGAGTTCGAAGGAAGGTGCCAAGTCGGCTAGGCGGGCCAGCGCCGCTTCCGCCGTCGGCCAGTCCTGCGAGCGATAGGCCGAGAGGAACGCAGCCTGCACCTCCGTCAAGAGGGCAAAGTCTGCCGAGCCCTTGACCTCCCCGTCGCCGAGCAGGGCATAGACAGTCGCCGGCTGACTGCGGCCTTTCACCTGGATCCAATCGATTTCCAGGAAGGCAAAGTCGTCGGCCGCCTGCCGCGTACTCTGGCTGATCAGGCAATCCAAACCATAAATCCTGGTCATGCCCTCCAAGCGCGCTGCCAGATTAACCGCATCGCCCATCGCAGTGTAAGCCAGGCGGAAGCTGGAGCCCATATTGCCGACACTGCAACGGCCAGAGTTGAGCCCGATTCCGACGGCAAGCTGCGGCGGACTTGCCCCCTCCTGCTCTTCTGCAAGCATCGCGTTCAGCGCCCCGAGGCGGCGGCGCATCTCCAGCACTGTGGCGCAAGCGGCCCCGGCGTGCTCCGGCACGTCGACCGGGGCATTCCAGAAGGCCATCAGACAGTCGCCGATGTATTTGTCGATGGTGCCGCGCTGATCGAGGACCGCTTGGCTCATCTGCGTAAGGAAGCGGTTGATCAGCTGCGCCAGGACTTCCGGCGGCAGATGCTCGGCCAGGCTGGTGAAGCCGCGGATATCGCAAAACAGCAAGGTCAGCTCTCGCGTCGCCCCTTCCAAACGTATGGCACGCGGGTCTTCGGCAATCTGGGCGACAACGGCGGGCGAGACATATTGGCCAAAGGCGGACCGCACCTGGCGACGCCGCTGCTCGCTGACCACCAAACGCGCGATCCCTGCGGTACCGAAGACGGCTAGGCCAACCAGGGCCGGCGTCACCGGGTCGAAGAGCAGCTGCCAGGCACGAAAGGCCCAGAGCGCAAAGCCGGCACCGGCAAGCACCACTGTGAAACCCAGGAAACCCGAGAGCAGGGCGCCATCGCGCTGAATGGCGAAGGGCAGCAACACCAGAAGCCCGACCGCGAGGACTGCCAGAATCTCAGCCCCATCGGACCAGGCCGGCCGCAGCAGATAGACACCGGCCCAGACCTGCTCGATAGCATGCGCTTGCAAGACGACGCCCGGCAGGGATGGCGACAGCGCCGTGGCGTGGCGATCGCCCAGACCACTGGCCGTGACGCCGACCAGAACGATGGCGTCCCGAAGATCCGGCAATGGCCCCTCAAGCAGCGTCCAAGCCGGGATCCGCATATCCGGGTCGGGCGGCCGATCGTAGAGCCAGAGCGCGGCGTTGGGCGTCGTCTGGATCGTGGTCCTACCGGCGCGAATGGCCTGCACTCCGGTCTCCCCGCCAGACTTGGCAACGGCCTCTTGGCCCGACGTCTTGACCAGCAGACCGCGCCCCTTGCCCGCAACCCTGAGGGCCTCCAGGGTCAGGGCCGGAAAGACCGTCCCTTCGGCGGCGAAAAGCATTCCCATGCGCCTGACGAGGCCGTCCGAATCGACCAGCAGCGTCAGTGCGCCATAGCCGCTTGCCGCCTCCTCCAAGGCCGGCAGGGCCGGAACCCACCCCCCGAGCGTGGGCAAGTAAGCCAAGGGCGACTCGCCGACGAAGGACAGGCCGATCTGCAACTTCGGCGGCGCATGATCGGTGACGGCGGCGGTCAGAGCGAAACCAATCACCGAGGGCGTCGCCGCCAAGGCTTCGGCAAAGAGCGTGTCGGGCTCGCTCACGTCGCCAGCGGCCAAGGCGGACTCGACGGCAAGCCGCGCGGCATCGGGCAGGCGCGCGCTGAACGCACTCAGCGACAGGCGATCGGCTTCAGCGAAAAGCGGGGTGAAGACGATGGCGCGCGGACCGGCGGCCTGCAGGCGCCGGGTGAGCTGGGCCAGCAGACTGCGCGGCCATGGCCATTGCCCCAAGCGGCGGAGCGACTCCTCGTCGATCTCTACGACCTTGACCGGCAGGTCGGAGGCGGCTCGTGGCAGCACCCGCTGATAGAAATCAAAGGCGCGCAGCCGCACCTCTTGCAGCGGCTGCGGATCCAGAATGCGCAGGCCCACACCCAAGGCCAACACCGCCAAGGGCGCTAACAGAAAGACATGGCGTCCCAGCCAGAGCCACAGACGCATAGGGTCCGCTACTTACTTGCGGTCGGCAGCAACGATCCCGCTGGCCGTATAGTTGCCCTTGCCGCCATCGGTAATTTTGAAGGTGCCGCCGACCTGCTTGGCTGCATCCCCGCCACCTTTATAAAAGCTGCCCCGGACGTTGGCCTTGAAGCCGTTCGCTGCGGTTGCAGCCGTCGTCGACTTGAAATCGGCCTGGTGGCCGGTTCCAGCCGATCCAAGATTGCCGCCGGTGTAGTCGCGTCCGTCGAAGCTGGAGATTGCAAAGGTGCCGGTGTCGGTGCCGAAATTGAAGGTCTGGTCGTAGCGACCGGCGGCCAGGCGCTGGCTGCCGTTGCCGAGCGCCACGGTGCCGAAAACGTGGCCGCTGTGCGTGGCCGTGCCGGAGAGCCCGGCGATCTCTGCTGCGCTGGGGCGCTGGCCGGCAGCCCAGGTGCCGACATGCACGCGCTCGCGCCGACCGGCCTGATCGCCGCTGGGGTCCCACTCGTACTCGCCGCTCCAATAGCCCCACTGCAGATAATCGCAGGTGCAGAACTGGGTTTCGGGGAAGAAGCTGTCTGGCGCAATCGGCTCCTGTCCGATGATGAAGGAGCGGAAGCCGTAGCGGTTGCGGCCGTCGGCGCCCTGATCGTTCCCGTTCACCTGGCCGTCGAAACCCTGGCCACGATCCTGGAACGATTCCAGGGCTGCATAGTGATCCTCGTCCAGGTAGGCAGCATTATCGCTACCGATGTCGCCGAAGACCCAGCGCGCACTGGTCGGCGCAGAGCCGTCCGTCACGAAGGGCGTAACCCCGAAGTCGGCGACGGCGGTCAGGGAAGAGCTGCTGGCGTCGCGCTGCAGGACAAGGCCGGATTCGCCCTCAGGCCCGCCACTTTCCAGAACGTAGATCTCCGTGAACTGATTACCGGGCAGGCGCGATGCACCGACACCGCTGGCATAGCCAACCAGGGTCGTGCTGGGTCGCTGATCGCCGACGCCATCTGCCGTATCGACCCGAGGTGCCACCGTGCTGAAGCCCCCAGAGGTGCCACCCAGGTCGTCGTAGGGCTGTACAAAAATCTGATTGATGCTGCGCGCCTGCTGTTCGGACGTGCTGCCGTCTAGGGGAAAGGGGCCGTTGTTCGAGACCACAACCCGGTCGCCGTCCGGACCGAAGAAGGCGTTGCCCTCGCCGTCGACCAGAGAGCCCAGGCCGGCTTCGCTGCGGGTGATGTCGCGCACCTGCGATCCCGTTTCCAGGACCGAACCTCGCGCAGTCTGAATAAGAACCGGCTTGCCGTTGCCGAGATCGGTCAACTTGCCTGCGGTGGCTTGCAGGATGGAGCGCTGGTTCTCCCCCTCGCCCTCAACGGCGAAGGCCATCCACAAGACCGAGCTGCGGTAGTCCCCGCCTAGACTGTCGAAGCCGCCGCCCGGTGCCGTTGCGACCAGCAGCTGAGAGGCCTTGATGTTGGGAAAGGCCTGACTGAGGCTGAGATCCAGATCATAGGAGAAGACCTCGAGGCTGCCCTGCTGGAAGACCGAGGGATCGGTCGGTAGGCCGCCAACGACCTGCACCTGGCGATTGCCGTTGGCGGTCCTGAGGTCATAGGAAAAGAAAGCGCTGGAGCCGCCGAGGGAGGAGAAGTTGCCGCTTCCGCTGAGGGCCCCCAAGGGGCTGTTGGTCTGGGTGAGCGAGACCTCGAAATCGCCTTCTGCGATTGGCAGGACCAGATCGATCACGCCGTCGCCGTTGCTGTCGATCTGCAGTTGATCGTTGTTCACGATGGTGGCGCTGGAGAAACGGCGCGCAAAGTTCGGATCGGGACCGCCTTTGGCGTTCTGTGCCAGCGGGTTCGAAAAGTCCCCGCCGGTCGGTGTCACGTAGGGATTGGGCGTGGCGTTGTAGCTGCCGGAAAGATTGGTCAGGTCTGCTGGCTGGTCGGGTTGCTCGGGCTCCGTGTTGCTGATCTGCTCTTGCTGCAGCCCCCGCGCCACCTCGCTGAAGAGGCTGTTCTGCGTGTCCGCCAGAACCTCTTCGGCCGCCGGTAGATCGCCGGCCGGCGTCTTGCTCCGCACCGGGAGCGGCTCGGCCGAGACGTCGGCTGCAGGATTGGCGGCCAGCTGTTGGCGCACCGTTGCGGTGACGATGCGGGTCCGATTGCCGCCACGGAAAGAGGCGTTGATCGACCTAAGGTCGCTGGAGCGCACCTTGCCCAGTTCACTGAGGCCCGAGGGGTCGACCACCGCAAACTCGCTGGCATCGTCCATGACGACGACCTGGCCGTCCTTGCCTTTCGGCCGAATCGTGGTCTGCCCGAAGAGATTGATGACCTCTAGGCGCCGCGGCACGCGATTGTCCAGGATCGCCATGCCGCCGCGGATGCCCACGGTGGCCACTTCGGTCTCAATAGTAACACCGCCGTCCTTGCTGATGACCCCGCCGACATAGCGCACCAGCCCGCGCTCCAAGGTCAGAGTCAGGTCGCCGTCGAAGCTGGCCGGATCGAAGACGAACTCGTCGATCAGGATGTAGCTGCTGGGTGCGATCGTCAGCGTCGATTGGTCGAGGAAGAGCACCTGCGTCTGCCCGCCCACGTCGGTCTCGATCTCCTCGAGGAAGGTGACGGCTCCACCCATTTCCAGGACACGGGTATCCTGCCCTGGCGGCGTACCCAGGGTGGCAGGGTTGACCGCTGCAGCCACACCGACGTCTTGCGCCAGCGTCGGAGCCGCAGCGCCCACTGCCAGTCCCAGCACCAGCGCATGCAAAGCCACACGTGAACGCCGGCCAAGACAAGGCCCGTTTCGCAAAGGATCTTTCAGAATAGCCTGTTGCATGAGTTATCTCCTCCTAAGCCGCCACCTTGCAGCAGCCACCGCTTCTAGAAATCTACGGTCGCTCCCATCAGGACCGTCAGATTGTCGAAGCGGAAATTCGGCAGGTTCGAGCGATTGTCCAACCATTCGACCTGATTGATCAAGGATACATTCTCGTAGATCGGAACGCTGTTCAGGAAATTCAGACGATACTCGCGGTCGCGCCGGGTCACGTCTGGATCGACGAAGGGATCGGCTGCACGATAATTGGTCAGAACGCCGGTCGCGGTGAAAGAAGCTTCCCAAAGTCCCTCGGTCAGACCGAAGGGCGAATCGTAGAGCAGATCCAAGCCTCCATAGAGCCCGAACTCGTTATTGGATTGAAAGTCGACCCTGGCGCTGTCGAAGTCGGCATAGGCTCCCAGGCGCCCGCGCAGGCGATCGGTCAGCAGGATGTTGCCGTCCAGGCCGACCAGGTTCTCCAAACCGGTCAACTCGTCCAGATCGGGATTGTCGTCGGTGTTGTTGAAGTCGCGATAGCGGATCTCGTACCAACCTTGCACGCCGATCCATTCGTCGATCGTCGTGGTCACTGTGAAGCCGCCACCGACGGTCCAATAGAAGGGTGCCTGACCCAGGCTGGCGAAGTCGGCCAGAAAGTAGGGTCGAAAGAACCAAGGATCGGCGTCGGGATCGGACTGCTTCAGCTCCAGCTGCGGGCCGGTCTCCAGCGCGATCAGGCCGACGTTTAGGTTCTGAAACTCGACCTCGGCGCTGTAGTAGGCCTCCAGATCGGTTTGCCACAGCACCTCGTTGTCGATCGGCAGCCCGACAGCGTCCTCACCGAGATCAAGCCGATAGAGGTTGCGCACATTGCCAAGCACGACGAAAGAGAAGTCGTCTTCGGGCTGGAACTCGTCGCTGATTTCCGCCGGCTCTCCGGCAGCGCGTACGATGATGTTTTCCGGCCCCGCATTGGCGTTGGTCTGATAGCGACCGGCGACGGTCAGCGATCCGAACCAGAGCGACTTGGCCGAAGCATCGTCGATCAACGCGAGGTAGGTCTGGATGCGCTCTTCAACCTGCGGCGGCAGATTGGGGTCGTCACCGGCATCCTCCAGATAGCCCCTGGCCGCCTCGTAGGATTCCAGCCGGTAATAGAGGGCGCCCAGTTCCAACTTGACGCGCGGTAGATCGGGATTGAGCAGCAGCATGCGCTCATAGGACGAGATGGCGGACTCGTAGTTGCCCAGCTGCACCGAGACAGCCGCGAACTCAAACAGCCGATCCAGATCGACCGGCGACCTCAAGAGCTCTTGAAAGAGCGCATCATAGCGTTCCTGAAGGGCTGCATCGCTCTCCTCGGCAGCGCCCGACGGGCGGCCGGAAAGGACGAACAAAATGGCCATCAGGGCGGCACAGAAAATGGGCAGAATGCGAACCTGCGAAGCCATAACCCCTCAATCTGCCGCTGTTTGTTCCTCCAACAGCCGGCATAACAGCAAAATTTTTCTGAATGTTCACGCATATTCTAGACACAGAGCGCACATCTTTTTCCGCCTGTGTCCTGGTGACCGCAGCAAAGAATGCTGCTAAGAGGCAGTTACGCTGTCCCCGTAGCTCAGCTGGATAGAGCGACAGCCTCCTAAGCTGTAGGTCACAGGTTCGAATCCTGTCGGGGACGCCACTTCTCGCAAACTCGAACCGCCGCTCCTCAAATTCGATCGTTCGCTGAAGGGTGCTACAGCCGTTCGGCTGCCCTTCGGCCGTTAAAGCATGCTTTGCTGGCGTGAGGAAACTTGCGGCCTCACCTACCTTCTCCGAAGTCCTCGTTTATGGGCCTTCCGAAGTCTTGATCCTCCAGGCGATGGACTGTGGTCCAGTTAACGAACTGTTGGACTCCCGTCTTCTCCTCCGTTGGAACCTGGATTCTGATGCCGACCAAGGCAAACTCGACGCCGGGGAAGAAGGCAAGCCCCTTTGCGATGAAGGGCTTTACGTGCGCTTCGCAAATCTCAGCGGCGGAGGCCTGGACGCGCTCTTTCGTTGCTTCCGATAGCAGGCCATCGTCCAGATTATCGGAGGACGCGAGGAATGTCAGAAGCAGCAGGACCTCCTCCGACTCGCTAAAGCGATAGAGATCATGCCGCGCCAGTGGCAGCTCCATTCCCGACTGCAGACGCACTATGTGTCCCTCTTGAGCCTGCGATGGAACGATGGGAAGGACCAGAAGTAAGGCAAGGATGACCGTAAGACGCGTGAATTCAAGGCCTCTTTTGGCCAACGTGGGCCTGTACAACGAGAAGGCGATGATCGATCTGGCCCCAGTCCTAACCGTAGACCACAAACTCAATGCTGGTGAGCGTGACGCCGGCCGGCAGGCTGACGCCACTGGCCAGCATGAGCGTATCGACGCCCGCACCGCCGTCGAATAGATCACCTGCTTGCAGTTCACCCTGGCTGGCGGCGTTTAGGGTATCGTTGCCGTTCTCGCCAAAAAGGCTGTCAATGCCGCTGCCTCCGAACAGAAAGGCATCCTTGTCGTTTCCGGCAAAGATGAAGTCGTTGTCGTCGCCACCGTAGAAAAAGGAATCTTTATCGAGACCCCCATCCAAGGTGTCGTTTCCGCCACCGCCAAAGAAGACTCCGTCGTTGCCCGAGCGACCCGACAGGCCATCGCCTCCTTGCCCGCCGTAGAACAGCGAGTCGTTGCCGTAGCCCCCACTCAAAAAATCGCTGCCGCTGTCGCCGAAGAGGCGGGAATCGGCCGCGGTTCCACCAAAAATCATGTCCCGCTGATCGCCACCGTAGAGGTTTCTGTCGATCTGCGCGTCGCCGAAAATCTTGTCCTTTCCGTCGCCGCCGAAAACAAAGGAATCCTGGCCACTGCCGCCGTAGATCGTGTCGCGTGCGTTGCCGCCGAAGATCTGCTGATCGTTGTCATCACCGCCATAGATGCGATCAAGTCCGACACCACCGTCGAGGCTGATATCATTGCCGCTTGCACCGAAGAGAAGGTCGGCTCCACCCTCTCCATAGATGCGATCGATCCCGCTGCCGCCATAGAGAGTATCATTAGCAGGCAGACCGTAGAGTCGGTCGTTTCCGTTCAACCCGTAGATTGTATCTGCCAAGTCCGTGCCGGTGAGCGTGTCGTTCAAATCAGTGCCCGTAATAACTGCCATCTCTCGGTTTCCTCGCGCGGTCAGTAGCAATCGAGAGTAGCGTGTCACATTCCCCGCTTTAGCTCAAGGTTTCGGAGCACATGAGGCTCTGACGCTTACAATCACCCGCCATCGGCGCAAAATCTCGGAGATGGTGGCCCGCGGCCTGGCCTTCACCCTTGCCCTGCTCCTGCCTATTGAGGCAGAGGCGATGGAGTTCCAACTGGCCCCCAGCAAGAGCGCTGCCGTGACTGACTTGTAGGGCTTTAGAGCGTCGCCCGAAACTGCGTCTTAATCATCGCTTTGTCCGGCTGTTACTTGCGTAACAAGCGGAGCTTCAGATCGTTGCGCTGCAAGCGTGCGCTGAACTCGTCCCGATCGATGCGACGTGCCACCATGACCAGCTCGCTCACGAAGGCATAGAATTCGATGCGGCCGTCCTTGAACGCCCAGCGATCGACAAAGGTTATGTTCGCCATGTTTAGACAACCGCTTGCCCGCGCGGACCCGGAGTTGCGATCTCGGCCCTCCTTCACCTCCATTTTGCAGGTGATGATCGAGTCCGCGCGGCTGACCTCCCAAGTCCCGACGATGTTGCGTGGGCCCTTGCCCTTGCCCGAGTCGGCTTGGCTGCCCCCGCCCAGATCGGCGGTCGTCACACAGGCGCTTAGGACAAATGCGAGGAGGAGTGATGTAGTGAGCCTGATCATAAGAAACGCTTCTGCCTCCAAGTGGTCAAGAAGCCTCCACCGAGGCTTGCGAATTGCGCCCCACCTAACTGCCATCGCACAGTCAGCTTGTCGACTGTTTCAAAGGAACTGAAGGCTCCGCTCTTACCCTTGTCTCACGCATGAGGCATTGCTTGCCGCCGTTGCAAAGACCTCAGGAGGGGAGCGAAAGCAGGAGGTAGCTATGTCAGATAGCCTGCCCCTTTCCCTGTCGCGCCGCACCGCCCTTAAGACAATGGGTGGAGCAGCCGCACTCTCGGCGGCAGCCCTGGCCGCGCCCTCGCTGGCCAGAGCCACGCCCGCCGACCTCCCCAGGCCAGACTATGCACGAAACATGCGGATGCTGGGCTTCACCGAGATGGGAGGCAGAGCCGACGGGGTTCAGGTCATGGTGAACAAGGGTCATGCCTTCGTCGGACACATCTTCTCGAACGGCTTCTCCGTCGTCGACGTCACCGACCCGCGCGCTCCCAAGACCGTCAACTATATCCCGGCCCCGCCCAATACCTGGACCATTCACCTGCAGACCATCGGCGACCTGCTGCTGGTAATCCACGCTCGCAACGCCTTTTCTGCCAGCGAATTCCAAGATGCGGTTGCCTATTACAGCGGCAGCTATACCGCCAGGGCGGCCGAGGCCGGCGCGCAAGAGCAGACCTGGTCGGCGGGCATGGCGGTCTACGACATCACCCAGCCGGCAAAGCCGCGCCAGATCGGCTTCATGCCGGTCGAAGGCGGCGGCCTGCATCGCATCTGGTACACCGGCGGGCGCTGGGCCTATGCCTCGGCTCTGATCGAGGGGTTTAGCGACTTCATTTTCATCACCATCGACATGCAGGATCCCAGAAACCCGCGCGAGGCCGGCCGTTGGTGGATACCCGGCATGAACCTGGCAGCCGGCGAGACGCCGCACTGGTCAGAGCGCTGGCGTTATGGCTTGCATCACCCCAGTGTCAGCGGCGACAGAGCCTTCTGCGCCTGGCGCGATGGCGGCATGTTGATCCTAGACGTCGCCGACAGGCGTAAACCCGGCTTGATCTCCCACACCAACTGGTCGCCGCCTTTCCAAGGCGGCACTCACAATTGCCTGCCGCTGCCTGAGCGCGATCTCATCGTGGTGCTGGACGAATCGGTCCTGCCGTCGCGCGAGGACGGTGTGAAGAACATCTGGGTCTTCGACGGACGCGACCTTGCCAACCCCGTCAGCCTTTCGACCGTGCCGCAGCCAGACGGCAATGCGGAGGGCAGCGACTACCTCGCCAAGGGCGGCAACTTCGGGCCGCACAATCTCTACGAAAACCGGCCCGATGCCTTCGTCAGCGACAGACTGATCTTCGCCACCATGCACAACGCCGGCATCCGGGTCTATGATATCGCCGACCGGTACCGACCGCAGGAGGTGGCTGCCCTGGTGCCACCGAGGCCGCGACGGCAGGTCGACACGAGGCCGAACCAGGCGCTTGTCATCCAGAACGCCGATGTCTTCGTCGACCGAAACCAGATCCTATATGCGTCCGACACCAACGGCGGCCTCTACATCATGGAGATGACCGTCTAGGATCGTCACCTCGCATGCGCTTGGCAGCGATGTTCTCCGCACCTGTTCGACTTCGCAAATCGTCGTGGAGTTTGAGTCCGTCGGCTCGGAAACTGCACTGGAGCCGGATTACCCGGTCAAGCGGGCAGCAGCACCGCCCGCCTGGCCTCGGCGTAGAGCGCGATCTCGCTACCCGGTGGTGGGGCGTCCTCCGCCGGGCCGCTGACCTTCAAAAGACCCTCGTCGAAGCCGTCGGGCTGCACCGTCAACAGACTGCGCGTGCCTTGAAAGGTGAGATCGACGACCCGGCCTTGCGTCAACACCTCTGTCGAGCCATTGGCGTTCAGCAGAATGTGTTCGGGCCTGAGCGAGATCTGCACGGCCTCGCCGACAGCCGCCTCACCCTGGCAGAGGACGCGGCCCAGTGGGGTCTCGACCTGAAGTGCCGCGGCCTCGCGGGCGGCGATGCGGCCCGGCAACAGGTTGCTCTCGCCCATGAAGGTCGCAGTGAATGCCGTCGCCGGCCGCAGGTAGACCCGGCGCGGCGGGCCGCTGTCCTCAATGGCGCCATCACGCATGACCACCAGGTGATCGGCGAGGTTCATGGCCTCCTCCTGATCGTGGGTCACATGGATAAAGACCGAGCCGATGCGGCGCTGCAGCAGATGCAGTTCCTCCTGCATACGGCGGCGCAGGTGCAGATCCAGAGCGCCCAGGGGCTCGTCCAACAGCAGCACTTCCGGCTCGATGATAAGGGCCCGGGCCAGCGCAATGCGCTGCCGCTGCCCGCCGGAGAGTTGGTCGATGCGGCGCTCGGCCATATCGGCCAGGCCGACCAGATCCAGCATCGCTCTGACCTTGGTCGCAGACTGCCTGGCGCTCTGGCCACGCATGCGCAGGCCAAACGCGACGTTGCTGCCGACATTCATATGCGGGAAGAGCGCATAGTCTTGGAAGACCGTCGCCGTCGGACGCTTGGCCGGCGGCAGCAGGGTCACGTCCTGGCCGCGAACCTCAACACGGCCGCCGCTGGGTTCGACGAAACCGCCCAAGATCGACAGCAGAGTGGTCTTGCCGCTGCCCGAGGGGCCGAGCAGAACCACGTACTGACCCGACGCGATCGCCAGATCCAGCGCGCGCAGCGCCTGCAGGCTACCATAGCTCTTGGCCACCCCGCTTAACCTTACCGCATCAACCATTGCGCCATCCCCGTCGTGCCAGAACGAATGTGAGGGCCAAGAGGAAAAGACCCAGGGAGAGGCCGAAGACCAGTGTCCCGGCCGCATTGATCGCCGGATTGAGACCCGAGCGCAGGCTCGACCAGATCTCCACCGGCAGGGTCACCTCGAACTGCGAGAGCAGGAAGGCGATGATGAACTCGTCCCAGGACAGCGAGAAGCAGAGCGCGAAGGCGGCCACCAAAGCCGGCAACAGGCTGGGGACGACGATCAGCACCAGCAGTGATAGCTCGCCGGCCCCCAGGTCGCGGGCCGCGCGCTCGATGTTGAGCTGGTGGGCTCCGAGTTGGCTGTAGATCAAGGCGAAGGCGATCGGCAGGTTGATCACCACATGACCGATGACGACACTGACAAGAGAGCGCGGCAGGCCGATCGCCCCGAAGGTCACCATGAGCCCCATGGCGATGATCAGATAAGAGATGGTCGCCGGCGCCAGGATGAGCCAACCAAGGCCGCCGCGTGCCGGCAGGCGGTAGCGGGCTAGGCCATAGGCCGCCAGAAAACCCATGAGACAGGCCAGGCTGGCCGAGGCGAGGGCGACCAACAAAGAGTGCGCGAGCGCAGACATGATTTGCTCGTCAGCCAGCACCTGCGCATACCAGCGTAAGGTTAGGCCCTTGAGCGGCGGGATCGGCAACTGGCCGTCCTGGAAAGAGAAGAGCAGCAGCACCAGCACCGGCGAGAAGAGAAAGAGATAAGCCAGGCTGCCGTAGAGGGCACCGCTGATCAGAAGTGTGCGATCGCCGCTGGAGGCCATGGCTTAGAGCCTCTCCATCCGGATCCAGCGGCGGAAGCCCACCACCGTCAAGGCCACGACGATCATCAGGATGAAGGCCAAGGCTGCCGCCATCGGCGTGTTTGCCAGCCGGCCGATCTGCAGCAGGATCGCCTGCGGCATCACCATCTCTCGATTGCCGCCGATGATCTGCGGCGTGACGTAATCGCCGATCGCGAAGACCACGGTCAGGAAGATTCCCACCATGATGCCGGGCAGGGACAGCGGCAGAATCACCCGCAGGAGGATCTGCAACCTTCCGGCCCCCAGATCGCGCGCGGCCCGCAGGTAGTTGGCCGGGATCTGCCGCAGGTTCACGTAGATCGTCAGGGTCATGATCATCATGAAGTAATGGACCATGACGATCAGCACGCCCAAGCGGCTGTTGACCAGGGTGATGGGATCGCCGATCAGCCCCAGATCCAGCAAGAGGCTGTTCAGTATGCCGCGCTCGGACAAGAGCAGTAGCCAGCTGTAGGAGCGCACGATGTAGGAGGTCCAGAAGGGCAGCACGGCCAGGACCAAGGCAGCAATCTGCCAGCGCTTCGGCACCAGATAGGCAATGACGGCAGCCAGAGCGAAAGCCAGTGGGGCGCTGAACAGCACGGTGAGGCCGGTCAGCTCCAGCGAGTTCACCAGAGTGCCGAGCAGATAGTCCTTCTCAAAGAACTTCTCGTAGTTGGCCGTGGTCGGCCCTGGCTGAATCTTGCCGCCCTTGCGCTGGGCTAGCGAGTGCAGCGCCATGACCACCAGTGGAATAAGGAAGAAGACGAGCGTCCAGAGACCGGCGGGCAGGACGTAGAGCCAGCCTCGCGACAGGCCGCGGCGCCGGGGTCGAGCAGACTCCAGCGCCGGGCTTGCCTCGAGGTTCTCAGCGGTCATGAGGCTGCTCGGGAACTAATGGGCCAGGAACTCGGTCCAGACCTCGACCATTTCCTCGTCAAGTTCAGGCGAGACCGCGCCATAGTCGTAGGTGTTGGCGAGGAAGGCGTCGATCTCGTCCCAGCGCAGGCTCTGTCTCTCGGCTGCATCAAGCGCCGCGGCAGAATTGGTCGGCATGGCATTGTAGCAGGGTGCCAGCGCCACGCGGGCCTGGCCTTCCGGACTCATCAGATACTGCGCCAGCTTCAGCGCGGCCTCCTTCCTCTCCGATCCCTCGAAGAGCGCGACCGACTGGCTCCAACGCAGGCCGCCCTCGACCGGCGTACCCCAGTCCAGATAGGGCTTCTCCGCCTGCAAGGGCGCCACCCACTCGGCTGCACCGATCAGAAGGTCGACGTCACCGGTGGCCAAGGCAGTCTGCGTCGCGATGAGGTCGCCCACGATCTTGGTGTTGTCCTTGAGTGTGAGGAGGTCCTCACGCACCTTCTCCAGGGTCTCCGCGTCGAAGTCCTTGGGCAGCACACCGTGGCGCATGCCCAGGGTCAGGATGATCGGCAAATAGTAGTCGTAGACCGCGACGCGATCCTTCATCGCCGGGTCGAAAAGCAGGTCCAGGCTCACCGCCTGGCCGTCGGCACCGACCTTGCGACCGTCATAGGCGAGCGTGTTGAAGCCGAACTTCTCCGGCACGCCATAGAGCGTTCCGTCGCGCTCGTGCAGATGCGCGGTCTTGGCACCTTCGAACATGCTGTCGTAGGGAAAATCCTTCGGATCCAGCGGCGACAGCCAGCCGCCGTCGGCCATGCGCAGCACGTCGGCGGTATCGACTATGAAGACATCCCAATCGCCGGCGTCGGATTGTTCCAGGATGGAGATCGCAGCCCCGGTCAACTCATAGACCTTGACGTTCACCTTGATGCCAGTCTCGGCCTCGAAGGGTTCGTAGATCGTTGGGTCGTCGTGGTCGCACCAGGCCAAGAGGTTGACCTCTTCTTCGGCCTCGGCGGTTCCGGCGAGACCGACGGCCAGAACGGCGGCCAGCCCCAGTCGCTTCAATCCAGACATGTCAGCTTCTCCTTGTTGTTCGGTTTCTTGATTTTCTTTCGTTATCGCAGGTAGTTCACTGCCGGATTGGCGCGCGGATAGCGCTTCAGCCAGTCCAGGAACTGCGCGAACTGCTTGTCTTCCTTCAGCAGATGGCCGGGTGAGAAGTGCAGCTTGTTCAGGATCGGAATGTCTTGGGCGATGAAGCGCATCTCCATGTCGGCCAGCGCCTCGCCCTTGTAGTCGGCAAAGGTGCGCGCTGCCTCACTGTCCTCACCGCGCGGGACCAGAATCTGCATATAGAAGATGCACTCGCCGGCGCGCGGAATGCCCATGGGATTGAGCATCGCGTACCAATAGCCATCCAGGCTGCCCTGCTGTGTGTAGATGTTGGTGCCGTAGATGTGGATCTTGTAGGTCGTCTCTTCGCCCAGCCAGTGATGACCCTCGAAGACATAGCCGGTGTCGTAGCGGTTCCACTGAATGATCGCCGGGTCGGCATCCTCCTTGGCGTGGAAGTCGTGCAGGGTGGCGAAATGCTGCCAATCGAAGGCGTTGGCGGTGATCATCTCCGGATCGCACTTCAGGTGCACCACCGGCCGCTCGATCACCATCAGCTCTTCATCGGGGCGATCCAGATCGGGTAGCTCCCACAAGGCCTCCTCGCCGTTGAAAGCGAAGATCAGGCCCCAGCGCTCGCGAGTCGGAAAGGCGAAGATGGCTGCCGACTTGGGCGGCTTGGCGCCGATTTTGGTGCGCACGCAGCGCCCGCCCTCGCCGTACTGCCAACCGTGAAAGGCGCACTGCAGGGTATCGCCGACCACACGGCCGCCGGAGAGGTCAGCCCCCATGTGGACACAGTAGGAACTGACCACGCGGGCCTCCCCCGCCTCGGTGCGATAGACCGCGACCTGGCCGTCCAGAAAGGGCTTGGCGATGACCTGGCCGGCCGCGAGCTCGGAGGAACGGCAGATCGGATACCAGCTCTGGCTGAAGTGCCCCTTCTCGCCCTGCGGTATCACCTTGAGGACGTGCCGATGGCGCGGCTGCGGGTCCTCCTCACGCTCCAACTGCGCAACCTTGCTGGCCATGACTGCATCTCCCTTGTTGCATCCGACGCCCCCTTCGCGCTGAGAGAGGCGAACAAGAGAAACTTAACAGGATCTTGTTAGGTGATCTCTCTTATGATTCTCATTTTTGGCAGATTAATCCCTAGAGTAACTCCAGATTCGTAATTTTTCGGCCATATTCTATGTTTCATAGCGAGACTCTGTATGAATCTTTCGAAAAATTGGAGCCGGAAGCCTAAGAAGTCTCCAAAAATCCTATCTATCTCACAAATTTTAGTGAATTATCTGGCCAAATGATGATTGCATAGCGAATAACTTTATCCTATAGAACAATCTATGATGATCACTCGGCAAGACGCGATAGAGAGGGAGGATCCGACCTCTGCCGAGAGGCAAGCCTGGCTTGGCTTCAAACCGTTTCGCGTGCGCGGACTGATCGACGAGAGCGAGACCATCCGCTCATTCCTCCTGGCGCCGGCCGACGGCACGCCACTCTCGCGCTTTCTGGCTGGGCAATACGTCGCCATACGCCTGCTGGGCGGCGAAGGAGCGGCTCCGGTGACGCGGACCTATTCGCTCTCTAGTGGCCCAGGCGACCAGGATTGCTTGCAGATCTCGGTGAAGCGCGAGGAGGGGGCGATGAACGGGACCCTCCCACCGGGCGTGGTCTCAAACCACCTGCATCGCTCGCTGGCACTCGGGGACGAGATCCTGGTGCGCCCGCCGCTTGGCACCTTCACCCTATCGCTGGCCGGAAACGCACCGGTGGTCCTGCTCAGCGCCGGGGTCGGCATCACGCCAATGATGTCGATGCTGGACACTCTCATTGCCGGCCGAGATCGCCGGCCGATCTGGTTCCTGCATGGGGCCCGAAGCGGGCGCGAACAGGCTTTCCGCCGCCGCATCGCCCAGGCCGGGCAGATCTTGCCCAACCTTGTGACCCACACCCGCTTTAGTCGGCCCGATCGCCAGGATGTGGCCCAGCATCGGCACGACAGCATCGGGCGCATCGACATGAGCCTGGTCAGAAGCGTGCGAGCACCGCCAGAGACGCACTACTTCCTCTGCGGTCCGCTGGGCTTTCTCAGGGACCTCTATCGCGGGCTGCGCCGCCTGGGCGTGCCCAAGGAGCAGATCCACTACGAACACTTCGGCGTACCGGTCGATTTGGCCGTCGAGGAACGGCCGGTCGAGACGCTGAAACCGCCGCAGCCAATCGCGACGGGCGCCCGCGCACTCACTGTGACCTTCGCCCGCTCCGGCCTGGTCGTGCCCTGGGATCCGGATGCCGAATCCATCTTGGAACTCGCCGAGGACGCCGGGCTCAGCCCCGACCATAGCTGTCGCTCCGGTATCTGCCAGACCTGCTCCTGCCGGCTGATCAGCGGCCAGATTGCCTATCACGAGGAACCCGCAGCCGAACCGGAAGCCGGTGAGGTGCTGATCTGCAGCGCCAGACCCAAAGGCGACGTGGTGATCGACATCTAGAACAAGGGTACCAGCCATCATGCCAGATTCCCGAGCGCCCGCCCCCCGATCGCGCCGGCCGCGCGGCCTCGACGATCGCGACGTCGCCATCCTACGCGAGCTGCAAGCCAACGCCCGCATCACCAACGCCGAGCTGTCCAGGCGCGTCCACCTGAGCGCCACCCCCTGCATGGAGCGCGTGCGCCGGCTGGAGCGCGAAGGCTATATCGACAGCTATGCCACTCTGCTGAACCCCGAACGACTGGACGCAGCGCTCCTGGTCTTCGTGGAACTGACCTTGGACCGGACCAGCAAGGACGCCTTCGCCGCCTTCAGCGAAGCGGTTCAGCAGATCCCCGAGGTCCTGGAGTGCCACATGGTCGCCGGCGGCTTCGACTATCTACTGAAAATCCGTGCGCGCGACATGACCGACTACCGCCGCCTGTTGGGCGAGGCTCTGGTCTCCATCCCTGGCGTCTCCCAGACCCACACCTACGTCGTCATGGAGCAGATCAAGGAGGGCGTGGCATTGCCGATTCATAGCGAGTGATTTGGTCGATCAGAGGCAATTCTATGGAAGGGCGGGATCGACCCAGCGAAACCGCCCCTTGCGCTCTTCTACGTTATGCCCTTCCAGCCGCAGCAGGGCCGCTTTGGCCGCAAGGCCGCCGCCAAAATCGGTCAGATCGCGATTGCTCCCAAGCAAGCGATGGCAGGGAATGACGATGGGGATCGGATTGGCGCCGTTGGCGGCGCCGACCGCCCTGACGGCGCGGGGCTTGTCGATAGCGGCCGCCAATTGAGCATAGGTCATCACCCGGCCGAAAGGAATCTCTCGTAAAGCTGCCCAAGCGCGTTGGCGAAAGGGCGTGCCTTTGGGAGTCAGAGTGAGATCGAACCGATGAAGATCTCCGGCAAAGTAGGCCGAGAGTTGTTCTGCCGCCTCGACAAAGGCATCCCTTGCCTCCCGCCAGGCGGGGTCGGGGTCTCGGGCATGGCGGCCGGTCGAGAACAGGATCTCGGTCAGGCACTCGCCGTCACCGACCAGCACCAGGCGGCCCAGAGGGCTTTCGATCCTGCGACAAAGCACTGTCATCAGAAAAGGCTGTGCGCCAGGCGGTAGGCCATCAGTTCCTCCGGCAGCAGCACATACATCTGCGCCGGCGGTGCCTGCAGGGCATGGGTCCAAAGCCTGGGATCGACGCCCCAGTGGTCGAGCCTGGTTAGGATCTCATAATTCAGGCGCTGCACGTCGGCGACGGCAACATCGGCGCTCAAGTTCTGGCCATTTGCCAGATAGGGTTGATGCAGGCCAATCCAGGCGTCTCGTGCGACCCTCCGGCGCTCGCCGGCCGCCAGCAGCAGCGGACAGGCAGACGCGCAGTAAGCCCCCTCCGGCACCAGGGTCTCCATCGAGCGGGCACGGACGTAATCGCCCATGGTCAAGGCCTCTTGCACCAGGCCTCCGGGCGACAGCAGCACCAGAACCTCTGCACGCTCGTCGTTCTGCAGATCGAAGCGGCGCAGTGCGGAGGCGCTGCCGGGCTCTATGGTGCCAACCGCCAGGATCGCCGGGCGTCCTTCCAGATCGGTCCAAGAGAACTGCATGGGTCCGCGGCTGGGCTCCAAGGCATCGCCTCCCGGCAGGTGCGGCAGCCCGCCGTCGGGACGCATCGGAAAGGCGGTCGGATCGTAAGGGCGCAGCTGATCGCCAGGTTCGGCCGGCGCCAAGGGCATGGGCACCGCCGGTCCCTCGCCCAGACGGTTCGGCGCCTGGGGCAGAGCAGACGGTCTGGAGGGTTCGAGCCAGCCGATCTTGGCCGAATCGGCAATATCGGAGAGCACGATACCCAAGGCCAACAGGATCCAGAGCTTCAGGATCCAGCCAAGCGCCCGTCCGCCGACGTTTGCCTGCTGCGCTGCCATGGACTAGCCGGCCCCGCGCCGAACGCGGCTGTCGTCCAGGTTTTCGACATCGGCTCCCTCGCTCGGCGGCGGCGCATCGACCGCGGGCGGCTCCTGCTGCGCTTCGGACCAAGGCTCCGGAGATAAGGGTGGAGGCGCCGTTGTCTGTTGATTATCCTGCTGCTGGCTCGGCGCAAGATCGCTGCCGTGAGCCGCACGGGAAAGCCGCGACCAAGCCTCCAAGGCGGCCTGCAGATCCTTCAGGCTCATGGCCTCGTCGCGCGTGAGATGGGTTTCCTGCCGGCGGATCGAGGCATGCACCACCATCAAGATCAGCACCAGCACACCGGGCAGGAGATCGATGGCGATGGCCCCGGCCCAGGAGGGTACGAAATCGGCAGCGTAGAGCAGCACGGCCTCTGCCGGCGAAAGCGGGGTGAAACGCAGCGGCCGCACCGGTGGGCGCGCCAAGATTTCGTCGGCCGCCGCTGCCAGTACGGCAGAGGTCTCGTCCACGGTCGAGCGCACCTCGTCCAGGACCTGGCTCTGGCGGTCTCGCAGATCGGCGCTGAGGCCGGTGACCGCTGGCATAATGAAAGAGCGCGAGAGGTCTTCGGCCTGACGCCGCACGGCCGGCGCAATCGAGGTCTGGGTCAGCGATGCAATGACACCGGCCAGCTTCACCGCTTGATCGGCAAACCGGACCGTACGCTGCTCGATGTTCTGGATATCACCGACGATGGCGCGCATGGCATCCAGATGCCGACTGCCTTCGGCGAAGAGGTTCTGCACCGGGCCGCGCGTGGCCTCGATCTGGTCGCCCAGATCCTCCAGCTGCTGCGCCATCTGAGAGAGATACTGCGCCACTGTTCCCCGACCAGACGACCCGGTGAGCGCACCTTCAGCCTGTTCGCGCTCTGAGAGCTGAGCAAAGCGCTGTTGGGCGATGCGAATGTCGGGCAGCAGGGACTGAGCGGCCAGCGCGTTTTCGTGAGCTTGTTCCAAGCGTTCCTGATAGTCGACGACGGTGACGGCCAAGTGCTGCTCGACCGAGGCGGCGCCGGCCAATGCCGCCGCGTTCAGCCAGCTCGACATGGCGACGATTGCACCACAGCCGACCAGCATCGCCGCACTCAGCGCCAGGCGTGTGGCCCCGGTCCGCATTTGCGGCAGGAACTTCAGGATGTAGGCCCAGAAGATGAAGATCCCCACAGAGACTGCGCCGGAATAGACCACCGCCGCACCGAAGGTCAGCAGCCCTACTCCGTCTAGCAGGCCACGCACGCCAATATAGGTGTAGACACCACTCGCAACAGCCAGCACGCCGAGGGCGGCCGTTGTCATGGCTTCCAGTCCGGCAACCCCCTGTCTCAGCTCTCGTGCCATGAGCTCCTCTTTCGCACCGTGCTGCCAAGGCTAGCACCTTTTTCCCGGTTTTTCTCTCACACCACCGGCTCCGAAATTTTCTAGCACAAGCCGCAGGGCGGAAGTTGGGCAGATTGACCTGAGCTGCACTAGGGTTTATCCCTTGAGCCATGCCTCCTCCCGTCCTCATTCGGTGCCGCGTCCTCATCCGACGTCGCTGAACCCGCAAGGGGCATCCCAAACATCCTCGGAGTGGACTCCCGCTGTGCTTGCAGCTTGGGGTCGGCTCCGGCCTTGGCCGGTTCGACCCCCGGTCAGCCGGCCTCTTCGCAATTGCAAGAGGAGGTGGCGATGCCGCGCACAAGAGAGGATGCAGAGCGCAAGGGAGCAGCAGTAGAACGAGAAGAACAGAGACGAGAGTACGCCAAGTCCTTGGCCCGTGACGCCTTCGGGCGGCACTACTGGGACGATGGCAAAGCAAAGGAGTTGCGTCGCGCGGCCATAGAGGCCAAGCAGCGCAAATTGGCGGAAGACAAGCGACGCAGAAAGGCTCAAAAAAAGTCACGCAAATCGTCCTAGAATGGAGGGGCACGCTGGGCCGCATCGCGAGCGGCCCGGCTGCCAGTCTTGGCGGAGTGAGACCTTGGCCCTGGTAATGGCGAGCGTAGCAATGCCGATCAGCGCAGATCCCAATGCCAATAGGCAAGAGATCGGCCGCACGCTGCGACTGGCGAAAGCAGCCGGCGTCGAGCTGGTTCACTTCCCCGAGGGTGCGGCCTCCGGCTACGCCAAGAGCGAGATTGCCAGCTGGAGCGACTACCCCTGGGCACTGCTCAAGAGAGCGCTGGAGGACGTGGCGGCGGAAGCAGAGCGACTGCAGCTCTGGGTCGTGCTCGGCGCGGCGCACCGCCTGACAACACCCAACCCACCGCACAATTCTCTCTATGTCATCGGGCCGGAGGGGCGCCTGCTCGGACGCTACGACAAGCGGCTCTGTTCGCACAGCGAGCTTGCCGGCTGGTACAGCCCTGGCAGAGATCCGCTACTGTTCCAGGCCGGCGGCCTCTCCATCGGCTGCGCGCTCTGCATCGAGGTGCAGTTTCCGGAAGTCTTTCGCGACTACGCCGAGGCCGGCGCCGATGCGGTTCTGCTCTCCTCCTACAGCGGCAACCCCTTTTTCCTGACCTTGGCCCAGGCGCATGGCGAAACCAATGGGCTTTGGATCAGCCTTGCCGATGCCGGCAGCGACTCAACGGCCGCCATTGTCGGGCCGGACGGCCAGATTCAAGCGCAGGGCAGCGGCATGGCCGTGGCGACTCTCGACCCAAGGGAGGCGCGCTGGGAGATTCCCCTACGACGAGCACGCCCCTGGCGCCGAAGCGCTCGCTCCGGTGACATCTATAGGGGCGAATGGGATGCCGATCCGCGCAGCCAAGACCGCAGCCAGTTCTAAGCTGCTTGGAGACTTCAAAACTATGTGACCGGAAGCGACCGGCACGCTAGCCTAGAATGGTGCCGTCCAAGGTGAAACCGACAGAGGAACCCCTTCATGACATCGTTGCTGCCACGTCCGATAACCGAGGAAGAGATCGCGACCTACGCGGAGGACGGCGTGGTCTGCTTGCGCGGCTTGTTTCAACCCGAAGCGATCGAGCGGCTGCGCAATCTGATCGACGAAGACATCCGCGCGCCCTCAGCCATGCGCAAGGAGGTGAACGAGAAGGGTGGCACCGGCGACTTTTTCGCCGACACTTTCGTCTGCCACCACCTCCCCGGCTTTAAGGAGGTCATCGAGTCCTCACCCATGGCAGAGATCGCGGGTGCCTTGCTGCAAGCCAACAAGATCAACCTGATCTTCGACCAGATTTTGGTGAAGGAGCCGGGCACATCGACCCGCACCGTCTGGCATCACGACGCGACCTATTGGCCCGTTGCAGGGCAGGCGATCGCGACCTTGTGGCTGGCACTTGACGAAGCGACTGCAGAGACCGGGGCCATGGAATTCGTTGCCGGATCGCATGCCTGGGGGAAACGCTTCAAGGCCGTCAGCTTCGATCCGAAGCAGACTTACGTCGAGGACCTGCCGACGGTCCCAGACATTGAGGCCGAGCGGGATCGCTACCGCATCATCTCTTACGATTTGCAGCCCGGCGACTGCACCTTGCACCATGGACTCTTGCTGCACGCAGCGCCTGGGAACGCCAATCCTGCCAAACGCCGACGGGCCTACCTAACGCGCTGGGCCGGGGATGGGGTAACCTATAACCCGCGGCCGAACCTGCAGCAGATGCTGCGCGACCCCGGGATCCCACCCGGCGCGCCCTTGGACAGCGACCTCTTTCCGGTGGTTTGGAGGCGGGACGAAGCCCAACCAAGCCAGGTCTAGGGTTGTCGCGGCTATTCTGCGGCGGCTTGGAAACCCTCGCCGTCGCGATTGGCCGGGCTTGAGAAGCCGCAGGTCCGATAGAGCCAGTCGTGCAGAGCAAAGGGTGCTCCCCGGCTCTCGTCGCGTCTGAGTGATTCCCAAGAATGGAGAGGCTCCTCAAGTGACGCGACCTCCGAGGGCGAGACGAAGAAGAGTGCCTTGAACACCTTGGTAAAGTGGCTGGCATTGGCGAAGCCGTAACGCTCGCTAATGCTGCGCACGGTGGCCTCGCGGTTGCGTTGGGTTAACTCCCGGTAGCAGCGGTAGAGCCGTCGCTGCTGGATCGTGTGGCTGACGCCGCCTTGGCATTGGAAGAGACGATAGAGGCTGGCGCGCGATACACCGAAAGTCCTGCAGATGAGATCAGCGCCAAGCTTGGGGTTGGCCAGATGGGTATCGATAAAGGAGAGCATAGCGCTACGCACGGCCCGTCGAAGGCTGCGCTGATCGTCTGCTGCCCGACTGTCCAGAAAGATGCCGCGCAGCATTCCAGCGTAGCCGGCTGCTATCGTCGGCGCCTCCTCGCGCTCTATGCCTGGCAGACGATCGAAAATATCCTGCGTTACGCTGGCCAAGACCCGGCCCTTGGCAGAGCCTGCCGGCAAGGTCATCCAAGGGCGATGCTTCGAGGGATCGAAGTCCAAGATCGAGAAGGGCACGATCACAGCCAAGACATCGGAGCGGTCCACCATGGCGCGAAGCGAGCGCGAGCCGTCCTGTAGAACGACCTCGTTGGGGCGCTTGGTGATCGGCATCTCGTCGATCAAGCCGGTAAAGCCGCCACGACGGAAGATGTTGATCGTCAGAAATTCGCTGGGTTCCGTATCCAAATGGCGCCGCGAACGCCCAAGTTCCATCTGATCAAAGCGAGAATGCACGAACATAAGCTGGTCGAGCTGATAGCCCGTGGCGCTGGCGGCGAAACTGCCCACACCGCCGGGTGCACGCGCGTCATAGAAGGGACGCGCATACTCGATCCAGGTCTCGAACCCGCGCCCGCCCTGGCTGTGAGAGGCATCGATATGCCAAGAAGCAATCGGATCGTTCAAATGTCCAGTCATGCCGGCCAGCTTAGGCCTATCGCAATCAGCTCTCAACGCTTATTGCTCAATTTGGTGTCGGTCCCTAGTGCAGTTTCGGTCTTTCTTTAAGAGAGCTGCTATCTACGGTAGATGTATGTTCATAACGATGCGAGGATAGGTAAATATGCTACACGCTGCAAGTCGAAAGCTTTGTTTCACTCTTTGGTTGCTAGTAACTCTTCCCTTGACCACGATGTCGGCGACGAGCCAAGAGCTGGACCTGAAGCTTATGACCTGTGAACAGCTGAGCCGCCTCGCTCCCGAGAGTGTTCAGGCCAGCGTCATCGGCCTTTCGGTCGGCTATGCCATGGGCCAAGAGGGCGCAAGCTTCGATCTGGAGATCGCCAATGCCTGGTTCACTGCGTTCCGCGAGGTCTGCAAGCTGGCGCCCGACACCAAGGTGACCGAGGTAATGGCTCTCCTCAACGAACACGTCGAACAGCGCTAAAGTCGGAACTTGGCGATGATCGGATAGTGATCGCTGCCCACGTCGGGGCCGCGCTTCACTGCCTCGATCGCAATAGCGCGGCTGACATAGATTTGATCGATTGGCAAAACCGGTAGCGGCAACACCTTTACAGCGGGAAAAGAGAAAACCCCCTGGGTCGCACGTCGCAGTGCGATCGCAGCCTCAAATCCCTTCAGGCCGAAGGACCAGGGTGTTGAGTTGAAGTCGCCGGCCAGCAGGATGGGATCGTTCGGCAGCGCCTCCAGACTGTGTGCGATCCAGCGAAACTGGCGGCGCTGTCTCTCTGCGGGATGGGGCCAGGAGAGATGGACGTTAAAGAGCGAGAGCTGCCGCCCCTCGGCTAACTGTGCCCGCGCTTTAAGGCCGGCGGCCGCACGGCGATCGTTCGGCATCTCGGATTTCGCTGCTCGCCAAAGGCCGTCGATTGGAGTCACAGGAGGCGGCGTCTTGCGCCAGCCCAAGGCGCTCGCGGCCTCATCGGAAAGTGGGAAACGCGACAGGATTGCCAGATTGCAGTAGTGAGCGCCGACGCAGTGCACGCCATAGGGGAAGATCTCGGCGAGGCGCAGCTGCAGCTGCCGAAAATGATCGGGAGAGACCTCTTGCAGAAAGACCAGGTCGGCGTCGCTTCCCGCCAGAAACTGAGCCGCATCTTCCGCCGAAGGGCTGGCGTAATGCAGGTTCAAGGTCACGAAGGTGACCTCTTCACCGGCTGTCCCTTCGTCGCCGACAGAGGCCAAGGCGGTCGGCAGCACGAAGGGGGCCTGCAGCAAGAGAGTGAGCCCGGCCAGTCCGGCCAAAGGCAGCCGCCAGCCAGGTCTGGCCGGCCAGAGGAGCAGAAGACCCAATAGGGCCGCGATCAGCCAGAGAGGCCGGAAATGGTTGATCAGATCCAGTCCCGGGAGTAGGCCGCCGACGGCCCCCAAGACACTAACGACCAGCAGTGCGGTGAGGCCCAATGCCAAGAGCAAGCCATAGAGAGAGCGCAACACCATAATCACGCGAACCACGAACGCCTCCGCCCTTTCCGTCTCACGGCTATTCTTGCTGCTGGACTTGGGCGAGGCGAGGGCAGCAGGCAACAGCCCTGCGTTGCACAGAAACCTCGCATCTCTGCATTGCGGGCGACCGGCTGCGAGGGTAGCGTGTTGCTGCCACCCGGAGCGCAATCGTGCCAGCCGAAACCAGCTGCCACAGGCCTCGCGCTCTTTGTTTTGCGACCTGCTTTCGATCAAAGGGAAAGGCTGTCATGTCCGTGCTCGCCCAACGCCTCGGCCGCATCAAACCCTCCGCCACCATTGCGGTGTCCACCAAAGCCCGCGAACTGAAGGCTGCGGGCCGCGACGTCATCGGTTTGGGGGCGGGCGAACCCGATTTCGATACGCCCGACAACATCAAAGATGCAGCGATCGCTGCGATCAGAGCCGGCGACACCAAGTACACTGCCGTCGACGGCACCCCGGCCTTGAAGCAGGCAATCCAGGCAAAGTTCAAGCGCGACAACGATCTGGACTATGCGCTGGACGAGATCACCGTGGGCACCGGCGGCAAGCAGGTGCTCTATAACGCGCTGATGGCCACGCTCAATCCCGGCGACGAGGTGGTGATCCCGGCGCCCTACTGGGTCAGCTATCCCGAGATGGTGGCCTTGGCCGAGGGCGAGCCGGTAGCGGTGGCCTGCTCTGCCAACAGCGGCTTCAAGCTGCTGCCGGAGATGCTGGAAGCAGCCATTACGCCCAAGACCAAATGGCTGATTCTAAACTCGCCCTCCAACCCCAGCGGCGCTGCCTACACGGCTGCCGAACTGGAGGCCTTGGCCGACGTCCTGCGCCAGCATCCCCAGGTCTGGACCCTGACGGACGACATGTACGAACATCTGGTCTACGACGGATTCAAGTACACCACCATCGCCCAGGTGGCGCCGGATCTGAAGGACCGCACTTTGACGATGAACGGCGTCTCCAAGGCCTACAGCATGACGGGCTGGCGCATCGGCTTCGGCGGCGGCCCCAAGGCTCTGATCAAAGCCATGGGGACGATCCAGAGCCAGTCGACCTCCAACCCCTCGTCGGTCAGCCAGGCGGCCGCGGTCGAGGCCCTGAACGGTACGCAGGACTTCATCGAGCCGAACAACGATCTCTTCAAGTCGCGCCGCGATCTGGTGGTGGCCGCATTGAACGGATGTGAGGGCCTGCACTGCCCGACGCCGGACGGTGCCTTTTACGTTTTCCCCTCCTGCGCCGGCTGCATCGGCAAGACCACGCCGGACGGCAAGCGGATCGAGACCGATCTGGACTTCGTCACCTATCTGCTGGAAAGCGAGGGCGTCGCCGTCGTCCATGGCTCGGCCTTCGGTCTGGCACCGCACTTCCGGGTCTCTTACGCCACCTCCTCCGAGCTCTTGGAGAAGGCTTGCGGCCGAATCAAGCGCGCCTGCGCGGCGCTTCGCGACTAAACGCGATGCGCATCGGTGTTCTAGGCGTCGGCGGGATCGGCGGCTACTTCGGTGGCCGGCTGGCTGCGGCCGGCAGCCACGTGCATTTCATCGCCCGCGGCGCCCATGGTGCAGCTATGGCAGAGCGAGGCCTTACCGTTCAAAGCCCCTTTGGCGACGTCGCCCTGGCGAAACCCTCGGTCTCCGACCGTTTGGAAAGCTTGGCCGATTGCGATCTGATCCTGCACTGCACCAAGATGTGGGACGTGGAGGAAAGCGGGCGAACGCTGGCCGGCTGCCTCTCAGACACTGCCCTGGTCGTCCCCTTCCAGAACGGGGTCGAAGCAGCCGATCTGCTTGCCGCTTCGCTGGGCGATGCGCGGGTGGCACAGGGTATCGCCTACATCTCGGCCTTCATTGACGCGCCCGGGCTGATTCGCCACGCGAACAAGGCTCATCGACTGGCATTGGGTGCGCGCCATCCCGACCAGCAGCAACGTCTGGAAGCCTTCTGTGCGGCTGGAACAGCAGCCGGTTTCGAGGCGGTGATGAGCAAGCGGCGCGACATCGACCTCTGGCGCAAGATGATGGTGTTGACGGCGCTGGCCGGAGCAACCGCTCTGCGCCGCGTAGCCTTGGGCAGCATTCGGCGCACGCCGAGCGGGCCTACACTGTTGCGCAATCTGGTCGAAGAGGCATTGGCCGTAGCCCTCGCAAGCGGGGTTGCCATGCCGGAGGACAGCGCGGCGAAGATTCTGGGTCAGCTCGACAGCTTCCCCGAGACCATGGAGGCCTCGATGGCCGTCGACCTCAGGCGCGGCAATCGTTTGGAGTTACCGTGGCTAAATGGCGCTATTCTGCGCCTGGCCGAGAAACACGGCGTTGCGGTTCCGACCACGGCGGCCGTCGTCGCCGCGCTCATGCCCTTTCAAGAGGGAGTCACGCATGCAGCCTGACAGCCTGGCTCAGACGCTGATTGCCGCGCGCGACCCGCGCAACCCACCGGCCGAGCTTCCCGGACCGCTGGCGCCGCAGGATCTTGCCGACGCCTATCACGTCCAAGACTGCGTGGTCGCTGCCTTGGGCTGTCAGACCAGCGGCTACAAGGTCGCGGCCACCAGCCGCATCGCACAGGAGCATCTCGGCATTGACGGCCCCTTTACCGGCCGCCTGCTTGCGGAGCGAGTCTATCGCTCACCGGCCAGCTTGCCGGCCGCCGAGCATCGCTTTTTCGTCGTCGAGCCAGAGTATGCCTTTACCCTCGGCAAGGACCTGCCGCTACGCGAGGAAGCCTACAGCGAGGCCGAGGTTTCTTCCGCTGTTGCCAGCCTGCACCCGGCCTTCGAGATCGTAAGCTCGGCCTATGACGCCGCTTGGCGCGAGGCCGGCGCTGCCGCGCTGATCGCCGACAATGCCGTGCACACCGCGATGATCATGGGTCCGGCGACCAGCGACTGGCGTGCTCTCGATTTTCGGCGGCGCAAAGTGCGGCTGGACGTCGATGGTGTCCTGCACAGCGAAGGCGAGGGCATCCGCGCTCTGGGTGGGCCGCTGGAAACACTGCTGTGGCTGACCCGCCACCTGGCCGAGCGCAACCTGGGACTGAAGGCAGGAGATGTGGTAACCACTGGTGTTGTGACTGACATCGCCTACCTGGAGGCCGGCCAACGCGCCTTCGCCGATTTTGGTGAACTTGGAACGGTATCTTTCGAGGTGAAATAGGCCTTTGCGACCATTTTTGGAATTTTTCTAAAGAGACTTGAATCACCTCGCGAACTGCTTATCTCTTTAAAACAGACAGACAAGATCCGCTGCCTCGGGTGCCGGCGACCGACGGACCGAGTTCCGCCTTGCTCAGCACTTGAGACGTGCCCCCCCGAGAACGGTCAGCACAGAGGAGAATCAAATGAACATCGGTATCGGCGACAACGCCCGTAAAGAGATCAGCCACGCCTTAGCTAAGGTTTTGGCCGACAGCTACCTGCTCTATCTCAAGACGCATGGCTATCATTGGAACGTGAAAGGCCCGCATTTCCAGCAGCTGCATGCCCTCTTCCAGGAGCAATATGACGAGGTCTGGGCTGCGGTTGACGACATCGCAGAGCGCATGCGCGCGCTGGGCCACGACGCGCCCGGCAGCTATGCCGCCATCGCCAAGCTGGCCAGCGTCGAAGAGCGCGAGGACGTGCCCAACGCGACCGGCATGCTGCAGGATCTGATCAAGGCCAACGAGATCGTCTTGCACACCATCCGCGCCGCCATGCCGGCGATGCAAGATGGCGGCGACGAGGCCTCCTTCGACCTGATGGTCCAGCGTCTGACCGCGCACGAGAAGGCCGCTTGGATGCTGCGCAGTCATCTGGAGTAGGCCCAGGGCCGTATCATGAGGGATACCAAGAAGGGCCCGATGCCGCTGGTGTCGGGCCCTTCTCGTCTATCGCGTTCGTGAAGAGGTTTGCTTTGTGGTAAGGGAGCAAGCTCGCTAGATCGGTCCTGCAACAATGCACTTTGCTGGATGGTCTTCCTGGCGACTGCCGCGCAGCGGTCTGGACGCCTGTGTGTGGAGGTGAGAAGAGAATGCTGATCAAGCGCAAGAAGGGCTGGGAGCTGCCGGAAGGACGGACGACCCCAGAGGGTGTCTATGTGAACCGTCGCCGTTTCATGGCCGGAGCCGGTGCGATTTTCGCGACCGGTGCCCTGGCAGCCTGTGACGGCGATGACGGTGTCATGGCCGCCAGAGCGGAGAGCGCTCAAAGCGACCCCTCGGCCTCGCTGTACCCGGTACCGCGAAATGAGCTTTACACCGTCGAGCGACCGCTGACGGCCGAAGAAGACGCAATCACCTACAACAACTATTATGAATTCGGCTCCTCCAAGTCGATCTGGCGGAAGGCGCAAGCTTTGCCGATCCGGCCTTGGACTGTTCGCATCGAGGGTTTGGTCGAGGAACCCTTCGAGATCGGTATCGACGATCTATTGGCGAAGATGCCCCTGGAAGAGCGGGTTTATCGCCATCGCTGTGTCGAAGCCTGGGCCATGACGGTGCCCTGGAGCGGTTTTGCTTTGTCCCATCTGGTCGCTCTGGCGAAACCACTGAGTTCGGCCAAGTATCTAAGGTTCGTTTCCTTTGAGAACCCCGATGTGGCCGACGGGCAGCGGGCGAGCTGGTATCCCTGGCCTTACATCGAGGGTCTCACGATGGCGGAGGCCACCAACGATCTGGCTTTTGTCGCAACCGGCCTCTACGGCAAGCCGATCCCCAAGCAGAATGGCGCTCCTCTTCGGCTGGCACTGCCTTGGAAGTATGGCTTCAAGTCGGCGAAGGGCCTGGTGACGATCCAGTTCACCGATACCCAGCCGCTGTCGTTCTGGGAAGAACTGTTAGGAACCGAGTACGGCTTTTGGGCCAACGTCAACCCCGAGGTGCCACACCCGCGCTGGAGTCAGGCAGAAGAGCGTCTACTGGGCAGCGACGAGGTGGTTCCGACACGTATCTTTAATGGCTACGGCCCCTTTGTGGCCGATCTCTACACCAACATCGACAGCAAACGGCTCTACATGTAGAGGCAGAACGCGGCGGCTCCGACTTCCATTTGAGATCTAGACCAGGATTGAGACGCGAGGTCGGATCGACCTCGCGTCTCAATCCTGGTCTGGTGACCGCTGCATGTCTTGCATCCGACCAATTTTGCCCAAATCCCGCCAAACTGGCCGCAATCTTACTTGTTAGTCTTGTGCAGCGCCAAAGAAGTTGCTTATCTCATTGCCCAATCGGACATGTTACAGATTGGGGAGAGAACGATGGCAAAAGGCTTCACTGCAACTCTGGTGTTGATCCGCGGTTACCCGCTGCTTTCCTTGGCGATGCTGACGGATCCTTGGCGTCTTGCCAACGATATCGCCGGCGAGAAGCGCATCACCTGGCACCTTTCGACCTGGAACGGTAAGCCGTTGGCGGCAGCCGGTGGCGAAGAGGTTGCTCATGAGGGTGAAACCAAGAAGATCGAGGCCGAAGCCGACATGGTCATTCTGGTCGGCGGCAATGATCTGCTGCGCGCACCAGAGAAGCCGCTGATCACCTGGTTGAAGCGGATGGACGCCGCTGGCGTTCTGGTGGCCGGTGTCGGCGCCGGCGCCGATGTTCTTGCCAAGGCCGGTCTTCTGGAAGCCGGCGGTGGCGGTGTTCCCATGGAAGCAGCGCAGGCCTTCGAAGCACGCCAGCTGGGAGCCGGCTTGGCGCACGGGCTCTACAGCGTCATCGGCAATCGCGCAGCGGCCGCAGGCGGGACGGCGCCTCTGGACTTCTCGTTGGGTCTGATTGAACGCCGTTTGGGCGCGGAGATGGCGGATCAGGTATGCGAAGCCTTGGCCTATCGCCGCCGCATCTCGGAAGTCGATGAGCTGATCAAGCCTGCCGACATGCGTCGCGCCGACGAGCGCTTGACTACGGCGGTGCGTTGGCTCTCCTCCCTGCTCTCCGGCGACGACGGCTCCGTGCGTTCGGCGGCTGTTGCATCGAGCCTATCGGAACGCCAGCTTCTGCGCCTCTTCCACGATACCTTCAGCCAGGCGCCGCGCCGCTATCAAGAAGCCTTGCGTCTCTACCGCGCCCGCACGCTTCTGGCAGAGACCAGCATGACGATCATCGCCATTGCCTTGGCCGTCGGCTTCGCCGGGGGCCCCGAACTCTCTCGCGCCTACCAGCGACAGTTCAACGAGAGCCCCACTGCCTATCGCGCAAGGGTGCGCAAGGAAGGTTAGTCTGGTCAAAACCCATGCTTCAAACGCGGCTGTTCTTGCCATAGCGCATTGAGCAGAGCGCTAGAGACAGATCCAAGGGGCTGCGCTTCGGCGCAGCCCCTATTCTCTTTAAGCTCTCGGAACTGAGGTTGTTCTTCATGGATCGTTTCTATAGGCGCGACATGGTCGGTTACGGCAAGGAGCCGCCCAATCCCACATGGCCGAACAACGCCCGCCTCGCCCTGCAGTTCGTCATAAACTACGAGGAAGGTGGAGAGCGAACACCGCTGAACGGCGATCCGGAATCGGAGAGCTATCTGACCGAGCTGGTCGGTCTGCAGTCGGTTCGCGGGCGCAGAGACAAGGCCGCAGAGTCGCTCTATGAGTATGGCAGTCGCGCCGGCTTCTGGCGATTGCACAGGCTCTTCTCTGAGTATTCAGTTCCAGTCACGATCTATGGCGTAACCACGGCATTGGAAAAGAACCCAGCAGCGGTGGCAGCAATGGTTCAGTCCGAGTGGGAAGTCGCCAGCCATGGTCTGCGTTGGATCGACTATAGCAATATGGATCGCGAGCAGGAACGCTGGCACCTGAACCAGGTCATCGCACGTCACGCCAAACTGGTAGGTAGCCGGCCGCTTGGCTGGTACACCGGTCGCATCAGCCCCAATACCAGAGACCTACTGATCGAAGAGGGCGGCTTCCTCTACGATTCCGACGACTACTCCGACGATCTACCCTTCTGGACCGGTACGGCGGAGCGGCCGCATCTGGTTATCCCTTATGCTCTGGACAGCAACGACTTTCGCTTTGCCATGCCGCAAGGGTTCAATGCCGGCAGCCAGTTCTTGGAGTACCTGACAGACAGCTTCACCTATCTCTATGATGAAGGCGTGCACAGCCCCAAGATGCTGTCGATCGGATTGCATTGCCGTATCTCCGGCCGCCCCGGTCGTGCTTCTGCCCTAAAACGCTTCCTCGATCTGGTGTGCAGCAAGCCGGATGTGTGGATCTGCCGTCGCGTCGACATTGCGCGGCATTGGTGGGATCGCTTTCCTCCTGCGGCGGCGGGCTAGCGAAGGAAACTTGTCGATGCCGACTTGCAAATGCCGAGAGGTCCCCTAAAGGTCATAGGGCGATGGTATCGTTCGACGCGTTCAAGGAGAGGGTCAGGCATTGCCACAACGGACGGTCATCCTTGGCGGTGGCATAACCGGATTGGGCGTCGGTGTGGCCTCGGGCGCAGCAGTGTTCGAGGCGCGCCAAGATCCGGGCGGCATCTGTTCTTCCTATTACATGCGCCCCGGTTCCCACCTGCGCATGGCGATTGAACCCAAAGACGGGGAAGCCTATCGCTTCGAGATCGGTGGCGGACATTGGATCTTCGGTGGCGATCCGGCCGTGCTCGGCTACATACAGACACTCACCCCCATGCGCCGCTACACGCGCGAGAGCGCCGTTTATCTGCCGGGCTTGGACCGACTGCTTGCCTACCCCATTCAGTATGCGCTGCGCGATCTTCCTACAGACATCGCGAAGAAGGCGCTTGCGGAGATGAGGAAGCCTGCTGGCCCCGTTGTGACGATGGAGGACTGGCTTCGCGAGCATTTTGGCGAAACCCTGGGCGCCCTGTTCTTCACGCCCTTTCATCAACTCTACACCGCCGGCCTCTATAGCCGCATCGCCCCGCAAGACGCCTATAAATCGCCAATCGACCCTGAGCGCGCCAAGCAAGGGGCGGACGCGGCAAATGCGGCCGTCGGCTACAACAGCAGTTACCTCTATCCGATCGAGGGCCTCGACAGTCTTGCCCGCGCTCTGGCGCAAGGCTGTCGGGTCACTTATGGCAAGGCAGCCCGCGCTATCGATCTGGAGAACAGAAGCGTTGCCTTCGAGGACGGCAGCGTGGCTGCCTACGACCGGCTGGTCTCGACTTTACCCCTAAACCAAACCCTCGCGATGGCAGGCCTCAGCGTTGCTGCAGAGGCCGATCCCCACAGCTCCGTCCTGGTGCTGAACATCGGTGCCCGAAAAGGCAAGCGCTGCCCGATGCACCACTGGATCTATGTGCCGGAGAGCCGCAGTGGCTTTCATAGGATCGGCATTTACTCCAACGTCGATGCGCATTTCACACCGCGTTCGCGACAGGCCGACACCAGCCATGCCTCGCTCTACGTAGAGCGCAGCTTCCCCGGATCCGAACAACCCAGTGAGACCGAGATCCTGGCCTATTCTGCCGCCGTGGTCCGCGAATTGCGGGACTGGGGCTACATCGAAGAGCCAGAAGTCGTCGACTCGACCTGGATCGACGTTGCCTACACCTGGAGCTTGCCGGGCTCGCGCTGGCGGGAACTGGCCTTGGCGGCCTTGGCGGCACAGGATGTGATCATGGTCGGGCGCTACGCCCGCTGGACCTTCCAAGGTATCGCCGATTCTCTGCGCGACGGTCTGGCCGTCGGCGCGATCCTAAGAGCAAGCGCCGATTGACCCTTCGGCTAGTGCAATGGCTTCCCCGCCGTCTCTTTCAGGGTCAGCAAGCTGGCTAGCATAACCACGCCGGCCCCCATCAGATAGTAGGCCGGGGTTGCGTCATCATGGGTGCGCTCAACTAGGTAGGTGGCGATTAGGGGTGCGCTGCCGCCAAAAATGCCAATCGAGAGGTTGTAGGCAATCGAGACACCGCTGCAGCGTACGCCGGCCGGCAGCAGCTCGACCATGGCTGGCGCCATGCCGGCCGCGGTCATACTGAACATCACAGCAAAGCCGGCTTGGCCCAGGATTGCCGCCGACACCGAACCCTGGTGCATCATCCACCAGAGCGGCCAGGAGAAGAGCAGAATTGCGATTGCTGCGGCGACCAGGAGAGGCTTACGGCCTATCCTATCTGAGAGCCAGGAAAGCGGCAGCTGAACAACCAGCATAATTGCGAGATTGACGGAGCTGATCTCCAAGGCCTGGCCGGTCGAGAACTGCAGCCTGCTCTCTTGATAGGCGGCGGCATAGATGAACATCAGATAGAATCCAATGCCGAAAGGCAGCAGCAGACAAGCAATCTTAAGTATCACGCGCCAATGATCGCGCAGCGCCAGGATCACCGGCGAGCTCTCGGCCATCTTCAGTGCGGCAACGGCAGGCGACTCACTCAGCTGGCGTCGCAGCATCAGGCCGAAGACGGCGATCACACCACCGAAAAGGAAGGGTAGCCGCCAGCCCCAGTCGGACATCTCCTTAGGGTCCAGAACTGCGCTGATGAAAGCGCCGAGCAGAGAGCCCAGCAGAAACCCGGCGATGGCGCCAACCTGCGGAAAGGCAGCATAGAAGCCCCGGCGCCTCACCGGCGCATGCTCGGTGACGAAGACGATGGAGCCGGTGTACTCGCCGCCAACCGACAGCCCTTGAAGGATACGGAGCGCCACCAAGGCGGCCGCAGCACCTGCACCGACATCGGCGTAGGTCGGCAACAGGCCGATGGCGACGGTGGCAGCCCCCATGGCCAAGATGGAGATGACCAGACTGGTCTTGCGCCCCACCTTGTCCCCGATATGGCCGAAGAGCGCACCACCCAGCGGACGCGCAAGGTAGCCGGCGGCAAAGACCCCGAAGGCGGCCAAGAGCGAGGCCCATTCGTCATCGGCGGGAAAGAAGAGGCGCCCGATGATCGGCGCCATATAGCCGTAGATGGCAAAGTCGTACCATTCCAGCACATTGCCTGCCAGCGAGGCTCTGACGGCCCGCTTCAGATCTTTGTCACCACGCCTCCCGCTCATGGTCAGTAGCAGAGCGCCGAAATCGGCAGATCGGCGACCTGCGCCTGCGGACGCGCCAGCATCAGCGGGTTCACCATCCAACCGGCCTGGCTGTGTTTGGCCACATCGCGGCCCAGCGTCCGCATGCGCGCTTCACAGTCGGCCTGCTCTTCGGCATCGGCATAGCGACGATAGCGGCGTCGGCGCGGACTCGCGGTCTCCAGCAGGTATCCTCGTTCTTTAAGAATGGCTTGGAGGGGCGCGGTATCGGCATCGCCGCGCGGGCCGATAAGAAACCAGGGGCGATGCTCGCAGGCGTCAAGCAAGCGGGCAAAACAGGCCGGCACATGATCGTAGACGGCACCGGTTTCCACCACCAAATCGGTCTCGGCGAAGAAACGCGTCAGCGCTGGCCCTGGATCACGCTCGGTCAGGTTCTCGCTGAAACCCTGGTCGATCAGACCGCACGCCAGTGCATAGGCAACGGCACGCTCGGCAATGTCGATCCCGCCAAGCTCCAAATCGACGCCTTGCCCACAATGCTCGGCAAAGAACGCACGATCGGCAGCAGCGAAGTCATCCGGGGCTTCTTCCCGGAAGTAACCGTAGAGATCCTCCATCCAAAGGCGATGGCGCAAGACCGCGCCCAGAGCCCCATAGCCACAGCCGAAGTCGAGAACCCTGAGGCGCGCACGGTCCAGGTGCCTGGCAAGGGCGCTGGCCCGCTCGATCAGAAAGCTGGCCACGACGTCAGGCTGTCGATAGCCCATCGGCTCCAGAGTACGAAAGTAGGCGCGCGGATCGGGTTGGTCATAAATGGAGTCATAGCTGCGCCAGGGCTTTAAATCCTGCTTCTCTTCGCTCACGCTCTTCCTCTCCAGGCTGCCATGGTGCGATGCTAGGAAGCCCACGATGGCGCTGTCCAGTCTCCCAGCCCGTCCAGCACCACTTTTGCCTTGCCTTGGCGGGGGCGATGCATTGCTATGGCGACGCGGCAGCCGCGCAAAGACAGGCGCCGGATCAGGACAGCTTCGCTTCAAAGAGGAGAGACAAGATGCTTCGTCGCAGCATTCTGCGTTCGTTCGTGGCAGGCGCCAGCGCCATTGCCCTGATGGGAGGCCTTTTGCCGGCCAGTTCACAGGCTCAGGAAGAGCAGGATTATCTCCTGGCAACGGCATCGACCGGCGGCACCTACTATCCGGTCGGCGTCGCACTTGCGACCCTGATCAAGGTCAAGCTGCAGCCCAAGCAGAAGATCGGCATGTCGGCGATCAACTCCGCCGGCTCGGGTGAGAACATCAAGCTGCTGCGCGACAACGAGGCCCAGTTCGCCATCGTCCAGGGCCTCTTCGGCGCCTATGCCGCCACCGGCACCGGCCCCTTGAAGGCCGAAGGCCCGCAGAAGGAGCTGCGCTCTATTTCCATGCTGTGGCGCAACGTCGAGCACTTCGTGGTCGATAAGGAGGCAGTGAAGACCGGAACCATAGAAGACATCGCCAATCTGAAGGGAAAGCCCATGTCTATGGGCCGCCAGAACTCCGGCACCATCGGCTCCAACCGGACGATCCTGGGCAATCTGGGCATCGACATGGAGAAGGAGTTCGAGCTGGTCTACATGGGCTATGGCCCCTCGGCCGATGCGCTTCAAAACGGCCAGGTGGACGGCATGTCGACCCCGGCTGGCGTCCCGGTCTCGGCCGTGACCCGCGCTTTCGCCAACATGGGCGATTCCATCGCCATCCTGGAGTTCACCGAAGAGCAGATGAAGAAGGCCAACGGCAGCTTCGAGGATCTCTGGACCGCCTACACCATCCCGACCGGCACCTATCCGGGTCTGGACAGCGAGACTAAGACCATTGCCCAGCCTAACTTTCTGGCGGTGCGCGACGACGTGCCGGTCGAGACGGTCTATCTGATCACCAAGACGATCTACGAGAACCTGCCCTTCCTGCAGGCCATCCACCCGGCCACCAACGCCATGAGCCTGGAGAGCGCCATCGCCGGCCTGCCGCTGAAGCTGCACCCTGGTGCGCTGAAGTACTATGAAGAGGTCGGCATCGCCGTACCCGATCGCCTGAAGTAAGCCGCAAGGTGTTCGGTCGAGGCCTAGTGCGGCCTCGGCCGAGTTCCCAATGACGCTGTCAAGCATTCTGCCGGGATTCGCCCTTCCCTCCGACGGAGAGGGGGGGACGCGTAAGATCGTCGGCACCTGGTACGGCAACATCTACATCGCCGCTGCTGTACTGGTCTCCCTCTATCATCTCTGGGCGAACGGAATTTCCGGCACGCTTTCGACCCTGGAGCTCGCCGGATATCACTTCGCCGGCTTCGCGCTGCTCTGCGCCATCCGCTATCCGCTGATACCGGGACAGGCCAAAAACCGATTGCTGCTCTTAATCGATATCGCCATCGGTCTGCTGGTCGCCGGCGGCGTCTGCTGGTTGATCAATCAAGAGACCGCGATCTACGACCGCGGCGTCACCTTGAGCCCGCTCAACTGGTTCTTCGCCGTGCTTACCATCGTCGCCGCCATCGACCTGACCCGGCGCACGACCGGCTTCATCATCCCGATCATCATCCTGATCGCACTCTCCTACGTCGACGTCTGGGGCGACGACATCGGCGGGATCTTCAAGTTCGCCGGCTCGCTGACGACCGAGACCATCGTCTTTCGTTCGATATTCCTCGACGAGGGCATGTTCGGCATCATCGGCCGCATCTCGGCCACCTTCGTCTTCATGTTCATCCTCTTCGGCGCCTTCCTGGTGCGCTCCGGCGCCGGCGACTTCATCATCGACCTGGCCCGGGCCGTGGCTGGGCGTGTGACCGGCGGACCGGGCTTCGTCGCAGTCTTCTCCTCCGGCCTCACCGGCACGATCTCAGGTTCGGCAGTGGCCAACACTGTCTCCACCGGCGTCATCACCATTCCGCTGATGCAGCGTTCCGGCTTCCCCTCGCGCTTTGCCGCCGGGGTCGAGGCCGCCTCCTCCACCGGCGGGCAGCTGATGCCGCCGATCATGGGGGCGGGTGCCTTCGTGATGGCGAGCTACACCCAGATCCCCTATCTGGACATCGTCGCCGTCTCCTTCCTGCCGGCCATGGCCTACTTCCTCTCGGTGGCCTTCTTCGTGCGCATCGAGGCCAAGCGCAGCAATGTACGCCCGCCAGACGGCCCACAGCCGACAGCCCTGGCCGTCCTGAAGCGCGGCGGTCCGGCCTTCCTGATCCCCATCGGCCTCTTGATCGGGCTGCTGATCTACGGCCTGACGCCGGTCTACGCCGCCGGTTTCGCGATCTTGGCAGTCATCGCCTCCACCTGGCTCACCCCCAAACGCATGGGTCCGCGCGCCATTCTGGAAGCCTTGATTCTGGGCGCGCACAACATGGTCATGACCAGCGTGCTGCTGATCGCCGTGGGCCTGATCGTCAACGTCATCGCCATGACCGGCGTGGGCAACACCTTTTCGCTGATGATTGCCGAGTGGTCGGACGGCAATCTCTTGATCGCCATCGCGCTGATCGCGCTGGCCTCTCTGGTGCTGGGCATGGGTCTGCCTGTGACCGCCGCCTACATCGTGCTGGCGACCCTCTCCGCCCCGGCCCTACAGGCCTTGATCATCGATTTTCTGGTCGATATCGACGGCGAGACCATCCAGGCGATCGCAGCCGGCACTCTGGCGGAAGGCGTCAAACCCTTCTTCATGCTGGTCGACCCGACGGCGATGGCGAAGCTGACGCAACCCATGCCGGTCGCCGAGGCAGAAGCGCTCTATCACGCGCTACCGGACGAGATCCTGGATCAGATCCGGCGGCAAGTCACGCAAGGACTGCCAACAGAGCTGACCGTTGGTGCCCTCTTGTCCGCCCACATGATCATCTTCTGGCTGAGCCAGGATTCCAATGTGACGCCGCCGGTCTGCCTGACCGCCTTTGCCGCGGCCGCGATCGCCAAGACCAAGCCGATGGCGACCGGCGTCACCTCCTGGAAGCTGGCCAAGGGCCTTTACCTGATGCCGATCCTCTTCGCCTACACCCCCTTCCTCACAGGAACGACAGGCGAAGTGTTGCTGACCTTCGGCATCGCCGTGCTGGGGCTCTGCGCCTTGGGGGCAGCGATCGAGGGCTACTTTGAGGCAAAGATCTCTTGGCCCTGGCGGATCCTGATCGCAGCGGGCGGCATCGCCTTGATCTGGCCGAACCAACCTTTGCTGGAAACTGGCGGCGCCATCGTGGTGGTCGCGGCACTCTTCTGGAACGCAAGGCAGAGCCGACGCGCAACAGCTTAAGGAGCCGAGTTCGATGATCTCAATCGAGGAGGTTCGCCGCATAGCCATCATCGGCGGCGGCACCATCGGTGCCTCCTGGGCGGCCTGGTTCCTGGCGCGCGGCTATGAGGTCGCGCTCTACGATCCGGCCGAGGACGGCGAGAGCCGCAGTCGCGGCATCGTCGAGGCCGCATGGCCGGCGCTAGAGCAGCTGGGTCTGGCGGAAAGCGCCTCTCTCGATCGTCTCACCTTCGAGACCGAACCGCTGGCAGCAGTGGAGGCTGCCGACTTTGTGCAGGAAAACGCCCCGGAACGCCTGGAGACCAAGTTGCCGCTGCTGGAGGCCCTGGATCTAGCCCTGCCTGCCGATCGGGTGATCGCCTCCTCGACCTCCAGTTTCCGCCCCTCGGTCCTGCAGGCCGCCGCCAAGCGCCATCCCGAGCGGATTCTGGTCGGTCACCCCTTCAATCCGCCGCACTTGGTACCACTGGTCGAGGTGGTTGGTGGTCCCGCGGGCTCAGAAGCCGCAGTGGATTGGCTGATCGCCTTCTACAGCCACATCGGCAAGACAGCGATCAAGGTCGAAAAGGAGATCACCGGCCATATCGCCAACCGCTTGCAAGTTGCGCTGTTGCGAGAGGCCCTCTACCTGGTGCAGGAAGGGGTGGCTAGCGTTGGCGACATCGACCGCGCGATCGCCGATGGTCCCGGTCTACGGTGGGCGATGATGGGACCTTTCATGACCTTCAATCTGGGGGGCGGGCCGGGTGGTATCCGCCACTATCTCGATCAGTTCGGCCCTGTAATGCGCGACTGGTTTCCGCAGCTGGGCACGCCGGACCTGGACAAGGCCCTGGAGGCCCGCGTCGTCGAAGGCGTCGAAGAGGCGATGGCCGGCAAGAGCCTGGAGGAGCTTGCGACCTGGCGTGACGAAACCTTCCTGCGCTTGTTGGAAGCCGTCGATCGGACACCGAAACTGGGCTAAGCGCACGCCCGCGCTTTCGGATTGGCACCACGGCGGTCCACGACCTGTCTTTGGTCATTGATCGCCGGCAGATCTTGGTTTAGGTTCCGCGCCTTCCGACGGACGGATGGGTGGCCGAGTGGTTGAAGGCGCACGCCTGGAACGCGTGTATACGGTGTTGAGTCGTATCGTGGGTTCGAATCCCACCCCATCCGCCATCCTCATCTTCAAGTCCCTTCATTTCAAGGGGTTGCTACCTCCCTTTGGCTAACCTTTCCTGCAGATTAGCCAGTCTTGTTTCACGTTGTGCTCTCTCGACCTGGGCCATGGCTTGACTCGCCAGCCGGTGCTGGTCGGCAGCGCGCGTGTAGCGCGCGACCTCCTTCAAGGTCTGATGGCCGGTCATGGCTGCGATTTCTTTCTCGCTGCACCCTGCCTCTGCCAGGCGCCGAGCCGCCGCCTTCCTCAAGCCATGCGATGAGCAACCTTTGGGCAATCCGGCACTCCGGATTGCCTGGCCGAACCGATTGCCAAAGCCTGCTGGCGTGAAGGGTTTGTCCTGCGCAGTGACCAGGAAGGTCATGTTGTCTCTCGAGAGATGCTCCAACATGGCCGCCAGATCCGGGTGGAGAGGCAGGAGGAGCCGCGCCCCTGTCTTTGCTTGCACAATGCTGATGCTCTCTCCCTGGGCGTGCTGCCATCCCATCAAGACTACGTCGCTTCGGCGTTGCGCCGTGTGGATCAGCAGCGCCAAGGCCAAGCGCTCTCGGGTGCCGACTTTGTAGGCCGTCTGGAAAGCCTCGATCTCCGCTTCCGTCCAGGCATGAATGCCTTCGGAGCGAGAAGGTATGGGTCGAACGCCGAGTGTCGGATCCGAGTCAATCAAAGCCTCTTCGATGGCAAAACGGCAAAGCACCCGGAGCACCCTTAGCAGGTTGTTCGCCGCTGCTGGTGTTTCGACCCTTTTGTCCAGGAGCCGACGTAGCTGAGCTGCTTCGAGGCGGCCCAGCGGCAACTGCCCCCAGGTCGTTTCTGAAGCGTTCCAGGATACCGCGATAGGTCGACTGCGTACTGTTTCGCAGGTTCACGAAGGATGCAGATCGATAGTAGCGGGTGGTGACATCCGAGACGCTGCCCCGCCGGTCAGGATTTGTGCCGACGATCGTTCTGGCATCCGCAGCGCGTCTCGCGGCCTCGTAGGCCTTCATGAGCTCCTGGCTGAGAGGCTCGCCCGGCAGCGGGACCCGCTTCGCGTCACCCTTCCGGAAATAGTGCCGCAGTTTTCCGTGGTGGTCCTTGTAGCTGTGGACATAGCGCATCTTGAACTGTGTCATCCTGCCAGACCTCTTTCCCAAGGGTTGGGGGAATCGTCATCAAGGCCGCCGCCTGGCAAGGCATCGAAGGCGAGATCAAGCTCCAGGCGATCCCAAACACAGCGGCTGTCGATGCGTTTAGGCTTTGGCATACGGCCATCTTCGACCAACTGTCGAAACTTGGAAACGCTGACCCTGATGTAGCGGGCTGCCTCCTCCACAGTTAGCCCTCGAGGCGGAAAGCTTAGATCGACCGGTCGGCGCTCAATCATGAGTCGTCACTCGCCGCCCGTTTCACCTTGGACGAGCCGCGACGAACTGCAGCACCCACTTCAAGGCGCGCCTCAATGCTCTTCGCATTGGCTTCCGAGATGCAGTATGTCACCCCCTTTTTCACGGCTTTACGTGCATTTCAATAGGCGATCTCTGCATCGATGATGTCAGCCTCGTCATCGCTCTCCATCGCCTTTCCGAGGCGCGCCAAAGCCTCAGACTCGGCCGCCAAGAGCGCCGATTCCTGAGCAGACAAGGAGGGGAAGGGTCCGGAGTAGGGAACAGTTGGAAGCGGGTGAATGGCATTCACCTTGTCAATGACCTGCCTTAGCAAATGATCTACAGGTAGAAGCCAGAGAACTTTTCCCAGGCCACTGTCTCGGGAGAGGGTGAGGTTTCCATCCTCATTCGTCTGCGCATCGCAAAGAATGGGTGCATCAGCGATCGGGTCAATCACCCAAACACGCCGAACAAGGTTATCGTCTCTATCTCGGGCAAAGAGGAGTGCTCTCAGGAGATCTCCGGCCATGAGGTTACCGCCGCGCTCCCGCACCCTTTCAAGCACGGCACATATGTCGTGTTTCCAAACTACGAGCTGTACCTTCGTATAGAACCTTGATCTCAAAGAGGTTGTCTAGATCATATCCCCGAACCTTCGCACCGTCGGCTGCATGCTCAAAGCGCGAAAGATGACCACGCTTGCGCCATTCGCGGATCGTGCGCTCCCGCACTCCCGTGATAGCCTCAGCCTCAGACAGAGTGAAGGTTGGACCATACTGCTCTCTCGTGAAGCGAAGATTTACGACGCATATGCGTCGTTACAAGGCGATAGTTGCCCAAACTGACCGCTATCCATAGGCCCCAAAAAAATGATTCTCGGAAAACCTGCGCACAAAGATGCGTCATGAGGACGTCGGTCTAGGTCGGAAAGGTGTAGAGATTTAACCTGCCCCCCTTGCCTTCTCTCCGAGATCCGGAAGCAAAGAATTCATCCGAGAGCCTATCACTCCGTGCGCAGGCAGGCCGATCAAGCTCGGGTTTGATAGGACCCATCCGTAACAGGGCAACGCTGGGGTCAGCCATCAAATCAAACTAGGCTACCCCCCCCCCGCAAGAGGTCAGCGCGTTGTCCTGATTGATTCTCTCGCACCATGGCGGTTCTGAACTGCGAGATTGATAAGGTGCGGAGTGCCAGGTGCTGCGTCGCAGAACCATCGTCGTCCATGGTCGCCGAGCTACCTACAAAATCCGCTTTTCCGCGTCGCGTGAGCGCGGTCATGGCAAAGAAAGTATTGCAGTGCCGCCGATAGTGCTTGCCAAGAAAGCAGCTTCGCGCCTCACCTTCGCCCTGCAGGTCCCTGGGCAGAGTGAGGATCCGAGGCATCACCGAGACAGCACGCTATTGGCTACCGGTGCTCCACTGCATTGCGGAGGTCGTGCCGCCGTTTCAACTCAGACGGCATCATGCCAGCATACTTCTTCTTTCAATTGAAGTAGGCTGCTTGGCTGATCCCAGCCTGGCGGCATACCTCCGCTAACGGCGTGCCTTTTTCACCCTGCTTCACGACAAACGCCTTCTGCGCGTCTGTGTACTTTTGCTGCCTTCATAGTCGTCCGTTCTTTCTCCCAGAAAGGAAAACAGGCCTGACAGCTCTAGCTCACGGCGAGGGCGTTTTGCGGAAGCACATCACTTGTGCTGGCAACCTAGATCACCGTTGCACTGCCGCTAACACCTGACTCCGCGCAGCAGCCCTCAAAGGAGCAACGGCAATCCGCGCAAGCGCGCAAACTGGATACGCCGAAGTGCTCCAGCAACCGCTTCTTGAGCGCCTTTCGCGCTCTGCGGAGTCGTCCGATCGCATTGTAGACTGAGATCTCGAGGGTTTGTGCTGCATTGGGAAGTGGCAAACCATCGACATCGACAAGGTTGAGGATCGAAGCGTACCTGGCGCCGAGCTGCCGGGCCAGCGCAACGCCGCATCCGCAACTGGTTGCGGCCTGGGTCGAGAATGGTTCGGCTTCGACGGCCATGGCCTTCATCAAGCGCTGCTCACTTGCCCGCTTGCGCCCGCTATCGATCGCGATGTTACCATGCACGCGATAGAGCCATGGCAGGACCCGCGAGGGGTCCCGCAGGGTTTGAGCCTCCTCGATGGCGTGTAGAGCGCTGATCTGAAGAACATCGTCAATTTCGGCAGATGGGACCCGAGCCCGCACGAAGCGCCTCAGCTCCGCGCTGTGGGAACGCAATGCAGCGACTACGCAGGCCTTTGGGTCAAACTGTGCTATGATTACAAACTAGGCTACTTTGCAGCGTTCGGACACCTGCAACACGGGCCGCAGGCGCATGCCGTGCAGGTGCAGGTATCACCGCAACAGCAGCGATCACCACTCGGCTCGTTCTGAGCACAGGCGCAGGCAGGCGGGCACTTGTCGCAAGCGCAGATCTGGGAACTGGTCATCTCCAATCTCCGTGTTAGGGGTTCCTATCACAGACTAAGACGGAGCAGGGCCGAAGATTCTAACACTGGATATGGCTTCTTTTCGCTGACCATCTCGCAGCGGCGGTATCAGCTCTGGTCAATCAAAGCCGATGCGCCTCACCGATGATCAATCGGACAAGGGCGGTTACGGCGAAACCAGCCAAAAGGAAAGCGAAACCCCTTCTGGTGCAGCAGATCCTGATCATCGCAGCATGCTGGAACTGGTGCAGAGTCGCTAAGAAGAGGAAGGTTCCGCCGGCGAGGGCCAGAATCCCTCCTTTGGCCACAAGCATGGTGTAACTACCAAGATGCTTGTGCAGGTCAGCCCCGAAGACGATTCCGGCCGGAGTTGCCAGCGCGAAGATGCTGAAGGTGATCCAAGCCTGCCAGTGCTTGAGCCGGCTTCGAACCATCATGAGCGCCAAACCGAAGGCGGCGCAGGACTTGTGCATCATGATGGCGACGAAGATGAAGATGGCCGTGCTGCTTGGGCTAACGGCAAAGGCGGCTCCGAGCAGAAAAGACGGAATGGTGATCATCGTCGTCATGATCAATGGGATTAACGCTGGCATCTGGTCGGCCTGAGCACCTGGTTGCCCGCGCTCGACAAGATGGCTCGTGTGTTCAATGGCCAAGAGGGCCAGAAACGCGCCGATGGCGATAAGGGACGCCAAGGGAAAGTCCACCTGAGGATAGGCCTTGCCCAACACGTGGGACGCCGATGGAAGCTTGAGGGTTAGCGCCAGCGCTAGAAACACGCCAGACGTGAAGGCCTCGCCCAAAGGCAGACCCTTAAAGTCAGTTGCTCTTCCAGGCCGAAGGAGTGGATAGAGGCCACCTGCCATGGCAGCGGCGAAGATGCCAAGTAAGCAGAGCCATTGGAATGAGGTCAGCATTGCAAGGACTCATCATCGCGGATTGTTGGCGGGCGGGTGAAGTGCTCCAATCAAAAGTCTATAGAGACCTCCAGCCCGAACACAGCTGCATTGGGAATGCCACCGCCGTTTGGGTTGATGATGTACTGAAAATCCGGCGTCAAGTACAGCCACGGCGCCCATTGAAAGCGGTGGTTCGCCTCCAGAACCAACTCGTAGCTTTGACCGGGCAGGTCATCACTAAAGGAGCCATAGTAGAAGGGCAGAGCCGTCACATCGTTCGGACGCGAAGCCGATAAGCCCTGATAGTAAGCGCCGCCATAGGCAGCTATTGGCAGGGTGTTGATCTCCTGGTCAGGACCGAAGGTCAGGGTCGTCCACGCTGTCAGCCCCTGATCGCTCTTGTCTTTTTCGCGGTACAGCATCTGTTGGGCAACCAAGTAGATGCCGTAGTTGCCATCTTCAGTGCGACCGGACTCATCAAGGAAATCGAAGGTACTGCTGTCGTAGTAGCCACCAAGCGCATAGGTGCCCGGTAGGCCGCCCTTCTCTTGGCCGATTGTCGGCTAGTAGCCAACCTCAGCGAGGGAGAGTACGCCGTCACCCGGATTGAGCCGGAAATCGACCCCATGTCTGTCGTCATCCTGCACCACAGGATCTGCGTTGTAGGCGCCGGCTGAAATGTAGAAGGCGTCGCTTGGATTGACAGTCGCACGCACACCCCACTGTGCGTAGGGGGGCGTGGTGAAGGAGGGAATGTTGACCAAGATGCTGGTCGGGTTCCCGTTCACGGCACCGCTTACATAAAAGGCATAACTGTCTGATGCTGCGAAGTCGTCACCGGATGAGAGACGTCCCATCGCCAAGCTGATCGCATCGTCGAAGAGATTCTGTTGCAGATAGAGTTGGTTCAGTCTCAGGCCGTTGCCGTTGAAGACCTGAGCAACACCGAAGACGTTGCCGATGTCGTCTCCGGATAGATCGCGGCCCTGATCCGAGGACCCGGCGGCGAAGAGCGTGAGACCCGGAATGCCGACCATGGTGTCGAAATCAAACTCAAGCTCGCCCACCCACATACCGGCATAGGCGCCACTCGGCTCGATACCGCCGATGGGGTTGGTCTGCAGATCCGTGGTGAAGTTCAGTGCCGGCGTGACACCGGCCTTCTCCAGATCCTTGCGCGCGCCCCTCCAATCGCCGGTCGCCGTGTCCTGAGACATCCATGACGACCAGTCGTCCGCCAGAACCGGACTGTTCCCTACTCCAATGCCCAAGACCCAAAGCAGAACCGACCCGACCAGGACAGGCATCCTGACAAATGAGACCAAGCTTGAGTACCCTGCCATTACTCCCCCTTCTGCTCCACTTACGTGACTCCTCTAGATCATGCTGCCGTCGTCAAACTCCTGCGTGATCATCCAATGCTACCCAAAAGTGTCTGGCTCTGTGCTTCCAACTGGCTGACCATATAATCCATACAACCCTTGTTGGCAGACTCCGCCTCTGTGACATCCACAACAGAAAAACCATCATTGGTTATAGAAACCAACAAACTTGATGGTGTCGTCGGTGACCTCGGACCTATAGAACAATACCTCTACCCTTTAGGTTCCTTAGGTTGTCCTTGAACGCGGACAGTTCACTGGCGCTCAACTAGGCGTTGTTCATGATTGCGACTAGGAAACCGGTGTGGCGCACATCGATACCAAACACTGAGAGCATCTTTCCAAAGACCGGCTCGGTCGCCGTCACCATCGCGCCGACACAGGCTGCCTTCAGTCTCACGATTAAAGAGGTCAAGGCATGAATGGGGGCTTCGGATGGCTTAAGACGCTGGCGGTAGGGATCTGCGTGCGCAGCATCTCTCTTGGCCAGTGCGTCGTTGGGAGACTCAGCGATGGCCGGAAAGGTCTTGGGATCGCGCGCTAGATGAGGAAAGCCCGCTGCCTTGGGAGATCTCTTCAAGAGCTGACTCAACCAGGGGCCGCAATCTGTGCCATTGGTGATTGCGATGTCGGCTTTGCTCACGGCCTTGGCTGTCTCGACATCGGCGCCAAGAAGGTGTGGGTCTTGATTGGGATTGCGAAGGATGTTGGTCACCGCGACCTCCGCTCCACCGACCGACTCCGACACCTCTCCATAGACGTTCTCCATAGCGACTATTGTGATTGGATCAGCCGCTTTGGAGCGCGGTGATACAGCGGAAAACGCAGTTCTATCAATGCTATGGCAACGATCTCGTACACAGATTTCCCGACCTTCTATTGATCTTCAAAAACACAAGAGTATGTTATAACATAACATTACTCAAGTGCCTTTGTGATCTTGTCCCTGCTGAAGCAGATACCTCGGCAACGCCGAGAACGCTTCGAAACGCCCTGGTTGAGGTCTTCATGAACCCTGAATTGGGTTGGTCTTCGTTATAGTCTGACTCATGTAAGGCGCTCTACGCGGCTGTGTGCGAAACTCCACTACCTTCAAATGAGAGGCCGACCAATCCATCCAACACTACGACTGCACCGCTCCGGCGAACAAAAGCCATGGCGGGAGTTCGTTGCGAGCGAATTGCATTTCGTATGTTCGGGGCAAGGGGTTAGAGTGTCGTTCGTGATTTCGCGTTGGAGTCCATGCGGCTATCATTGAAGCCGATTTTGAGAATCATCTGAGACGTGTCGGCCAAATGCAGCCGCAGGCGGATCGGATTCAGCAAGAGGCGAGCAAAGGTTCGATTCAAAGGTGGCTGCGGTGAACAATCCAGTTTTTCATTTCGAGATCCCTGTCACGAACATAGAGCGTGCAGTGACCTTCTATGAGGAGGTTTTCGGCTACGATCTGCGGAGAGATAACGTGGACGGCTATGAGATGGCCTTCTTTCCGCGCGCCGACGACGCCCCAGGGGCAAGTGGCGCGTTGGCTAAGGGCGAGGTCTATCGCCCGTCTCATGATGGGCCGATCATATATTTCGACGTCGCCGATATCGATGCGGTTCTCGAACGAGCGACTGCGCGGGGCTCGCAGATTCTCTATGAGAAGAAGGACATTGGCGAGGCACGCTTCGTGGCCGAGTTCGAGGACAGCGAAGGAAACCGGATCGCTCTTACCCAAGCGAAAGACTGAACGCCATTAGGGTGCAGTCCCCCACTTGCCGCCACACCGGTGGTGAGCACCTAGCTAAACTCCATTAGAGCCCGGGCATCATAGTGCCGGCGAGAATGCCGGCAATTGCGCGACGCTGCGCTGTGGGGAGGGACTCGATGGCGTCCCAGGCTTCTCGCGCCAAATCCGGGTCGTTTGCTGCCGCTTGAACGGTCAGCGCTATCGGATGCGCGACCCCAAGGACCAGCTCAATGGCGTTGACGATGACGGGAATATTAGTGGGATCGAAGGCTCGCATCACGTGGCTCAGTTTGATTGCGTGGTACCGCCGCTGGCGCTGGCTCCGCCAACCTCACGCTGTGCTTGCTCAAACCATCGGATAACGCAGAGACGATGCTGTTCGCCCCAGGTCGCCACGAACTTCTGTGTCTTATGGTCGGACGGATCACGCAAGGCTGTGAGCCGCTCCTCGATATAGGGTGTGGTGAGCGGTATGCCGCAGAGCTCTGTGATGCAGTGCTTCCAGTCCTCATAAGTCTTCAAGCTTAAGGTGCTGTTCATCCTATAGTCTCCTGAGCGATCCGCTCTGGCTCGTCTGCGGCGCGGTCTACCTGTGCGGAGCTGACGGTCGCGTTGCTACTGCGCAGCGCGAAGCCTGCTCAGATGGATTGCATGGATCCTGCGCGGAGTCGGCGGTTGCGCAGAGGAGGGCGACATGCCTGTTCAGAACTCCCCCTCTAGGCGTTTGTATCCCTGTACGAGAGAGTTGTTGGTGCGCACGACATCCTCTGAGAACTCTGAGGCATCGGCAGTGACCTTTGGAATGGTGGCAAGATCGGTCTTGGGGCCAATGCGCTGTGTCGAGGGGACGTAGAAACCTGCTGGCAGATCGCAGCCATCGACTACTGAGTTGTGACGCACGACACAGCCTTCACCCACAGCGCAGTTGAAGAGCACGCTGTTGAACCCGATGAAAACACCGTCGCCCACCGAGCAGGGACCGTGGACAATTGCGCGATGTGCGATTGATGTCCGCTCGCCGACGGTAACTGCCGCGCCGGACTTGGAGTGGATGACCACCCCATCCTGGATGTTCGAGTGCGCACCGATGACGATGGGCTCCATGTGGTCGTTTGCATCGACCTCGTCGGCACGGATCACCGCATAGGGTCCGATGAAGACATTCTCCTTCACGATCACACGGCCGCAGAGAATGGCTGTTGGATCGACAAAGGCGCTTTGATGGACCACTGGGACGTCGCCCCTTGGGTTCCTGCGGATCATTGGTTTATTGACCCCGCTTTTTGTGGTTGAGATCAATTGGAGGCATTGCGGAAACGGCAAGTCTGGCCGATCCGCTTCTCCGCCCATGCAAAGAGCGGATCGGCAACCAGTAGCATCACCACCAGAGCGAGCGCTTGAAGCGGGTTCGTAGCTCGCCCCTGTCGCTAGACTTGATGGTCGCTCTTATGATCCCAGCGCCTGCGTCAGCGTCTCCGCGTTGTGACGCATCATGTCGAGATAGGTGGCAGCCGGGCCGTCCGAGCCGGAGAGCGCGTCGGGAAAGAGGGTGCCGCCGATGCTGGCCCCGGTTTCGTTCGCGATCTGCTCCAAGAGCCGGCTATCGGTAATGTTCTCCACGAAGACGGCCGTAATGCCCTCTGCACGCATCTGCTCGATGAGGCGGGCGACATCTTGCGCGGAAGCCTCCGACTCAGTGCTCAGCCCTTGGGGCGCCAGAAAGGTCAGCTGGTAGTCGTGCCCGAAGTACTGGAAGGCATCGTGCGAGGTGACAACAGTGCGGCGGTTCTCCGGCAGACCAGCAATGATCTTGTGAATCTCCGCATCGAGAGCCTCAATCTCAGCGACGTAGGATGCACGGTTCTGGTAGAACGTGGCCGCGTTGTCGGGATCGCTCTGGGCAAGCGCGGCAGTGATGTTATCCACATAGGTCACCGCATTGTCGAGGCTCTGCCAGGCATGTGGGTCGAAGGCACCGTGGTCATGGTGGGCATGCTCATTGCCGTGGTCGTCGTGATGTTCGCCCTCGGCATGCTCTTCGTCGTGGTGCTCGTGATCTTCGTCCTTGGCCTGTTCGTCGCCGTGGTTATCGTGATGATCCTCCTCGGCATGTTCGTCGCCTTGGTCGTCGTGATCATCCTCCTCCGCATGATCGTCGTCATGGTGGTCGCCGTGCTCGTCGTCGTGGTCATCATGGTCGTCTTCAAAAGCGATCGGTTCGATCCCCGCGGTCGCCACCGCGCGCGCGCCATTGAAGTCGGAAGCATCGATCAGCCGATTGATCCATCCTTCGAACTCCAAGCCGTTGACGATAAGCACCTCCGCTTCGCTCACGGCACGCGCATCGGCAGGGGTCGGTTGATAGACATGCGCGTCGCCATCTGGACCAACGAGGGTGACGACCGCCACGTGCTCACCGCCGATACGCTCCACCATGTCACCGAGTATCGAGAAGGTGGCAACCACTGGTATTGGCTCGTCCGAATGGGCCGCAATAGGTCCTGCCAACGAGAGTGTAAGCACGGCGGTGGCGGATATGAGAAGAGCTCTACGAGTGGTCATGGAAGTTCCTTTCAGGTTTCGAAGTGACGGCGCGGCAGGGCCCGCACGACAAGACCGCCTGCCGGGCCAAAGACCACCGACATCCCGTAGGCAATGCCGGCGACGAGAATGATCGCTGGTCCTGATGGCAGGCTGTAATGGTAGGAAAGCAGGAGCCCGATCAGGCTCGACAGCACCGCGACTGAGACTGCGGCGACGGTCAGCCCGCCGATACTGGCGGCCCAGAAGCGCGCAGCAGCGGCGGGCAGGATCATGATGCCGACCGCCATCAGAGTACCAAGGGCATGGAAGCCACCGACGAGGCTCAGCACCACGAGCGCGAGGAAGGTGAAGTGCGTGACTGCGCTGAGCCCGCTGACCGAGCGCAAGAACTGAGGATCGGCGCACTCAAGGACCAGAGGTCGAAACAGGAGTGCAAGGATCAGCACCGATAGGCTTGTGATCGAGCAGAGCAGGATCAGGGCGGCATCGTCGAGCGCGAGCACCGTGCCGAAGAGCACGTGCATGAGATCCACATTGCTGCCACGCGTCGAGACGATCAGCACGCCAAGCGCCAGCGAGATCAGGTAGAAGGCCGCGAGACTAGCGTCTTCACGTAACGCGGTGACGCGGGTAACGAAACCTGAGGCCAGCGCCACCGCCATGCCGGCTATCAGGCCGCCGACGGTCATCGCCCCAAGCGACAGCCCCGCAATCAGATAGCCGACGGCGGCTCCTGGCAGAATCGCGTGCGCCATCGCATCTCCGGTCAAGCTCATCCGGCGGAGCATCAGGAAGACCCCGACCGGCGTTGCGCCGATCGAGATGGCGATGCAGCCGAGGAGCGCCCGGCGCATGAAGCCGAAATCAGCGAAGGGTTGAAAGACCGCCTCCCAGATCATGCGGCGCTCCGTCCGCAATCATGGGGTGGGCCATTACAAGCTTCACACATCTGCCGCGCACGAAACTGATTGTCGGCCGTAAGAACCTGGTCCGTCGGACCATGCGCGACGAGCTCACGCGCGAGCATCAAGGTCCGGGGAAAGTTCGCGCGGACCGTCTCGTAGTCATGGAGCACAGCCAGCACAGTTCGACCCTCGCCATGCCAACGCCGCACCAGATCGATCAGATCGGCCATAGTGCGCGCGTCGATCGCCGTGAAGGGCTCGTCCAACAGGACCAGATGCGCATCCTGCAGAAGGAGTCGAGCGAAGAGCGCGCGCTGCATCTGACCGCCCGACAAGGATCCGATGGGGCGGGACTCGAAACCCGTCAGGCCCACCGCCGCAATCGCGGCGTCGACACGTGCGCGACGCTCCCGTCCGAGCCAGCCAAAGGCACCAATCTCGCGCCACAGTCCCATGGCAACAAGATCGATGACCGAAAGCGGAAAGCTCCGGTCGATATCCGATTGCTGGGGAAGATAGGCGATGTCTTTGCGGCTCAGCGAACCGAAGGCGACTCGCCCCTCCAGCGGCGCCAGCGCTCCAGTCACGCCCTTCAACAGGGTCGACTTGCCCGCTCCGTTGGGACCGACGATAGCCGTCAGGCTTCCCTCAACGATCTCGACCTGAAGATTATGCACCGCTGGGTGACGGTCATAGCCGAGCGTCAAGTTCTGGAAGGAAAGCGCGGTGTTCATAGCGCCCCCGGAGACCAAGTCGCCCAAAGGAATCCGGCCCAGAGCAGCGCGATGACGAGCGCCGCCCCAGCCAACCGCGGCCCTACACCAAGGAGCAGAAGGCGAAAGATCGGCCGACGTTCCCTCATGCCAGCACCTCTCCGCCGAACGAGAGGCAATGACCATGGTCCGCGACCAAACGGCGGGTCTGCAGCAGAAAGCCTGAAACATTGGCTCGCCGACGGCCTGGGGCAGTCACTGTGATGCCAAACACGAAGAGTTCGTCGCGAAATCGATCCGCGGTCGCGTAGACTTGTGCTGACTGGGCGTGACTTAGGAAGACGCCTCGCAGATCAAGCTTGTATTCACCCTTGGCGTGGCCACCGACAAGCGCGCGAACACTGTCCAGCTCAAACAACGGCATTGCGGGCCCTTCCTGACCAGAAAGGAGGCATCGCGGCCACAAGGCCCGTCATGAACGCACCTCGAGCCTGGCGACGTTACCATCGCCCAAAGTGTTGAGTGGGACCTCTCGACGCTCTGCTTCGGCGTCAGAGAACATCTTGAGCGTATCGCGTAGTATCGACTCGTCGAGATCGCGAGCGATGAAGACGATGCGGGTGCGTCGGTCCTCCCGCGGCCATTTCTTGAGCATGACTGGCGGATGGAAGATGTGCTGTACGCCGTGGATCACGAGCGGTCCTTTGAGACCCTGGATATTGACGATGCCCTTGACGCGAAGGACATCCGGACCTTTGAGCAGCAAGAGGGCTTCGAGCCAGCGATCAAAGGCATTGCCAGGTATCGGGTCGTCAAGCGTCAGGCACAGGGCCTTAATGTGATCGCCGTGGCGGTTAACGTCGTGATGGTGGCCGTGATCATGGTCAGCGCTATGAGGAACACCGTCCTTCTGATTGTGGTCGCCATGTGTCTCGTGAGGCTCGACATCGTTGAAGGCTTCGGCGTTCAGCCAGCGTCGAACATCGAGGCTCTTGGTCTTCGGGTTGTAGAGCCCGGCATCCAAAATCTTTGCGGGTTCGACCGCGCCGTTGATCGTGTGGATGATCGGCGCGCTTGGATTGAGCGCATTCAAGCGCTGGATCAGGGCTGCGATCTCGTGGTCGAGGCCAATCTCGCCGAACTCATTGATGATGACCAGCGTCCGCTTCAGGGCGGAATGACACACAAGATGGTTGAGCACCGTCGTTTTGCCGCTGCCCAGGAATCCGGTCAGCAAAGAGACCGGCAGGCGTTGATGCGGCGCGGACAGATCCCAACCCAACATATCAGCTTCCCTCATACCCCCTGCGGGGCTACGCCGGCGGACGCAGCGCGACAGGCAGCGCAGGTGCCTTGCAGCTCGACAACCCGACGGGCGATGCGGAAACCAAGGGTTTCGGCGTCCTTATCCAGCATCGCCTCCAATTGAGGATCCTCGATCTCGACGGAAACGCTGCATTGGTCGCAGACAAAAAAGATGCAACCGTGCTGTCGCTCCGGATGGGCGCAGGGGACGTAAGCATTCCGGCTTTCGATTTTCGCGACCAGCCCCTGGGACATCAGGAACTCAAGCGCACGATAGACGGTGGGCGGCCCGACCGGACGAGAGTCTTTGAGCTTCAGCAGTTCGATCAGTTCATAGGCACCCGTCGGGCGATCGCTCTCCCAAAGCAGTTCTAGTACCAGGCTCCGCAGTTTCGTGAACCGTGCTCCACGCGCATCGCAGAGGGATGTTGCAATCGCGATCCCTTCGGCCGCAGCACGCTGCCCGCGGCATCTGGGGTCGTTGCGGGGCCGGGGCTGGATAGACATGAGCGCTATGGCCTCATCCCGTCTTGCGTTGAGTGTACGCAACGTTATAACGTCGTCATCTTTGACTGCAATAGGCAATTGCCCCTGCTCGCCGGGGCTGGCCGCAAGAACAGGGGTTTGAGATGGCCACAGCGATGGTCGATAGCCGGTCCACAGAAGCAATTCTCGCCAACTCTGGCAAGCGTCGACGGCCTCGCCAAGCAGAGGCGGAAGCGGCGCTGCGCCGGCTCATCAAATGGGCGGGAGACAACCCCGTCATGATTGTGATCAGCCGCAAGCTTGGCTCTTTTCGTGACGACCCTGCGCTCCGCCGTGCCTTTGTCGCGATAACTGGAAGTTCCAGGAGCAGCAACAGTGGCTACTGACAAGTCCAATTCAGCAGCCGCCACCACCTTCGCCGCCCGGACGACGGTCGAGCAGGTGGAAGAAGGCCTCGCGCTGGCGCCCAAGTTCGATGCAGACGGGTTGATCCCCTGCGTCACGACTGACGCCAACACAGGCGAGGTCTTGATGCTGGGATACATGACTGGCGAAGCGCTACAGCGAACAATCTCAACCGGCGAGGCGCACTACTGGAGCCGGAGCCGTCAATGCCTTTGGCACAAAGGCGCGACCAGCGGCCTGGTCCAGCAGATTGTCGAACTGCGCATCGACGACGATCAAGACGCCGTCTGGCTGCGTGTTCAGATCGGTGACAGCGGCGCTAGCTGCCATGTCGGCTACCGCTCCTGCTTCTATCGATCGGTTGAGCTCGGCGGCCCTCTTGGCGGACCGGCTCGCCTTGCATTCACCGAGTCGCAGAAATCCTTTGATCCCAAGGTCGTCTATGGCGACGCACCCAACCCGACGCAGCTTTGAGGGAGGGTGAGATGCACGTCATGCATTCAGCGAAAGATCTGCTCGAACCCATCGATGACGCCTCCAGAGTCGATCCTTCGCCGCTCTTCGCCGAGGCGCTGGACCAAGTGCCCATCGCGCTCGCACCCAACGCCCCCGACTTTGTCATTACGCTCTGAAAGCTCGCCATGACCCAGCCTCTGGAACGACCCAACCTGCCCGTCACCGTTCTTTCCGGCTTTCTTGGCGCCGGCAAGACCACGCTGATGAATCACATCCTCAACAACCGCGAAGGCAAACGCGTCGCGGTCATTGTCAACGACATGAGCGAGGTCAACATCGACGCCGATCTCATACGAGACGGCGGGGCGGATCTGAGCCGCACAGAAGAGACGCTTGTGGAGATGACCAACGGCTGCATTTGCTGCACCCTGCGCGATGACCTCTTGAAGGAGGTACGCCGCCTCGCGGCGGACGGCCGCTTCGACTATCTCCTCATCGAATCGACCGGCATTTCCGAGCCGCTGCCCGTTGCGGCCACCTTCGGGTTTCGAACGGAAGACGGTGAGAGCCTAGAGGACGTCTCGCGGCTCGATACCATGGTGACCGTGGTTGATGCCGCGAACCTCCTACGTGACTACGCCTCGAGCGACTTCCTCAAGGACCGAGGCGAGGCGCTGGGCGAGGAGGACAACCGCACCCTGGTCAACCTGCTTGTCGATCAGATCGAGTTTGCCGATGTCATCATTCTGAACAAGATCGACGCGGCAACACCCGAAGAGCTTGACGCCGCACGCAAGATCATCCGCTCGCTCAATCCCGATGCGGAACTCATCGAAACCAGCATGTCGCGCGTGCCGCTGGGGAAAGTTCTGGACACCGGCCGGTTCGACCACGACAAGGCCCAGGAACATCCGCTCTGGTTCAAGGAGCTCTATGGCTTTGCGGACCATAAGCCGGAGACGGAAGAATACGGCGTGCGTAGCTTCGTCTATCGGGCGCGCCGTCCGTTCCATCCGGAGAAGTTGCACGCCTTCTTCAATTCCTCCTGGCCCGGAGTCATTCGCGCCAAAGGGCACTTCTGGCTAGCCACCCGCCCAGAGTGGGTCGGCGAGCTGAGCCAAGCCGGCGCCCTTGTGCGTCATGAAGCCATGGGCTTCTGGTGGGCGAGCGTGCCGAAAGAGCATTGGCCCGATCACCCGGAATGGCGCAAGCACGTCGCCAAGGCCTGGGATGTCGTATACGGAGACCGCCGCCAGGAGATTGTCTTCATCGGCATCGATTTGGACGAGGCTGCGATCCGTCGCCGCCTCGACGCCTGCCTTGTCGGCGATGCCAATGCCACAGCCATGGAGCCTCTTGCCTGGAAAGAACTCAGGGACCCCTTCCCGATCTGGAGGCGGGCCGAGTCCGAGCCGTCGTGACCGGTCCCTAGATGTCTTTGGAAGATGCGTTCCTTGGCACGTCAGCCACGCTCTGCGCGAACTTTGAGACCTCGCCTAGCGACCGGTCTTGGCACCATCACCGAGCCCGATTTGGAACTCATGACCTGGCAGCACTCACGTCCCTTGCATACAGGAGATTGTCACGTTGCTCGTCAATGCCCAGACGTCCGATTCAGGAGCGAATGACAACGACAGAGCAGCCCTCTGCTCTGCGCTGTCAATGCCGCTAAGTCGATGAACCCTGATCTCCTCCTAGCCGGCATGACCGGCGTGATCGTCGTGGTCGCCTTCGCGGCAGGATTGCCCGTCCTCATCGGGCGCAGCTTTGCCGCGGAGGGGCGTCTTGCGGTGCGCGGCGAAGCCCTTGCCGCCGGTGTCTTTCTCGGCGCAGGCCTGATCCATATGCTGGGCGATTCCGCAGGTGATTTTGCCACCGCCGGAGTGGACTACCCCTGGGCATTCTTATTGTGCGGTTCAGTCGTGCTCGCATTGCTCCTCCTCGAACACCTAGGCGAGGCCGCAACGGGAAAGAGCGACGGGAATGCCTCGCTGGCACTACTTGCAACTGCGATGCTCTCGATTCACTCCTTCCTGGCTGGAGCGGCTCTGGGGACGAGCGGACAAGGCACCGTCGCAATCGTCATCTTCATTGCCATCATCGCCCACAAATGGGCTGCGTCCTTTGCCCTCACCGTCTCCCTCGCCCGCAGCCCGCTCACGCGTCCCGCCCGCTTCGTTGCTTTTGTCGTGTTCGTTCTCTTCCTTCCCCTCGGCGTCGTGAGCGGAGCGATCGCAGCCCAGTGGGATGCGGCATATCCACTGGTGGCGCCGACACTCAAGGCGCTGGCAGCCGGGACATTCCTCTATCTGGGTACACTGCACGGCCTGGCGAACGGGATGCTTGTCAAACGCTGCTGCGACCTCCGTGAGTTCTCTGCCGTGGTCTTCGGGTTTGCGCTGATGGCTGTCGTCGCGATCTGGACCTGATGCACTCTCACTGTTCCCTTTTTGCCCTCTTGAGGGGGACAGGGGCGCGGCAACCACAGTCAGTTGAACTCACTGTTATGTTATTCTATAACGTCACCCGAACTGGCTTGTGTGAGAGATCGTGGCCCTTCCCCCCAGCTTGTCCATCAACCACCTGTCCATCCGATTGAGCGGGCGGTCTATCCTGGACAGGATCAGCCTGACGATTGACAGAGGGCAACGGATCGCCCTGCTGGGTCGATCCGGGTCTGGCAAATCGATGACGGCTCGAGCCGCGCTCGGTTTGCTGCCCCCTCTAGCTGAGATCACCGGTCGGATAGAAGTTGACGGCATCGATGTAACCTCTTCGCCGGTCTTATCTCGACCTCAAGAGGCGCGACCGGCAATGGTTATGCAAGACACGCAGGCGGCGCTAAACCCGCTGGCAAGCATCGGCCAGCAGCTTGAACAACCGCTGCGGCGCAGCGGTCTCGGCTCTCGCGATGCACGCCTTGCGAGCGTGAATCTTCTGGAGCAGGTCGGGCTACCCGAGCCCGCGCAGATCGTGCGGCGCTGTTCGCCAGAACTGTCCGGGGGTCAGAGGCAGCGGGTCTGCATCGCCATGGCAGTGGCTTGCAAGGCGTCGGTGATCATCGCGGATGAGCCCACCTCCTCGCTGGATGTCGTAACGCAGGCGCAGATCCTGCGGCTCTTGCACGACGTGACTTCGGCGCCGAACGGCCCGGGACTCTTGCTCATCACGCACGACCTGCACGCCGCCGCGCATCTTGGCGATGGAGCCCTGGTCATTGAGGCTGGCCGCATCGTCGAGGACGCACCGATGCGCCAGATCGTGACCGATCCGCAGCATCCCCATACCCGCAGCCTGATCGCCTCGGCAGCAAGCTGCGGTATCGCCTGCGAGAGGCTCTACGGATGACCTACCTATCCGTCCGCAACCTATCGCTTAGCTACCCCGCCCCGCGGCGCCTCTGGCGCAGACCACCACCCATGCCAGCCCTGCACGATCTCTCCTTCGATCTCGAGGCCGGCGAACGCGTCGGCCTGGTCGGCATGTCCGGTTCGGGAAAATCCAGCCTGCTGCGATGTCTTCTGGCAATTGAGGCCCCGGAGACCGGGCAGATCCTGTGCCAAGGACGCCCAGTCGCGCCGGGCTCGGTCGCGTCGCTGCGTTGGTATCGCAGCAAGGTCCAGTATGTCCCGCAGGATCCCGTGGCCTCGCTGGAACCGCGCATGACCGTGGCGCAGTTGGTCGCCGAACCGCTGCGGCGTCTGCGTGTCGACTGCGATCCCAATCGGCGCGCCGAGGAGGCGCTTGACAGCATCGGTCTGGATCACCGTTTCCTGGCGCGCCGGCCCAATGAGCTGTCAGGCGGTCAGGCACAGCGCGTGGCGATTGCCCGCGCCATCGCCACGCGCCCGGCCTTCTTGCTGACAGACGAGCCCGTCAGTGGGCTGGACATGGCCATCCGTGCCCAGGTGGTGCGGGTGCTCGGCGATCTCTCAAACGAGCGTGGCACAGGCATCCTGATGGTGTCTCACGACATCTCAATCATGGCCGGGTTGTGCCAAAGGATGCTGGTCATGAACCAAGGCCGCATCGTCGAGGATCGTCCCACCCCTGATCTGCTGCGCAACCCCGATCATCCGCATACCCGCGAACTGCTGAACGCCGCACCCCCCATGGTTACCGCGGCATAAGAGAGGACACCCGCATGAGATCGACCCCACTCTGTGCCCTGCTCATTGGCCTGACCCTTGCCGGTCCTGCGCAAGCAGAGGACCTGCGTATCAGTGTCGCAATGCTGCAGCCGCCCCGATCAGGCCTGAGCCCGCTGTCGGACGATGCCTTTAAGCTCTCACGTTGGTCCACGGCGGAGACCTTGGTTCGGCTGAACAGCGACGGAGAGCCACAGCCGCTCCTGGCCACCGAGTGGAGCCGCATGGACGATCACACCTGGCGCTTCGTGATCCGGTCGGGAGTTAAGTTTCACGACGGCACCGATCTGACGCCAGAACGCGTCGCGGCAGCCCTGACGGCAGCGACTGAGGCCGTGCCGAAGCCACGCATCCTCGATGGGGTCGAGATGACGTTGGAGGTCGATGGCGACGCCGTAGTCGTGCGGACAGAGGCGGTCGATCCTCTGGTGCCGAATCGCTTGTCCAGCCCGCAGCTCGCGATCCTGGCTGAAAGAGCCTATGGCGAAAACGGGGTGGTTACGCCGACCGGCGCAGGCACTGGCCCCTTCGTCCTGACCAAAATCAATGGCGTCACGAGTGCTCATTTGGATCGTTTCGACGACTACTGGGGTGAGCGTGCGAAACTCTCGGGCATTGATGCCGACTATGTGGGTGACGGCACCGCCCGCGGGGCCGCCTTGCGTAGCGGCACCGCCCATGTGGTCGAAGCCGTGCCCGTTAGCCAGGCCGCACTGATTGATTCGGCGTTAATCCACGAAGTGCCGATGCCGCGCACCAACACGCTCTACGTCAACACCGAGAAGGGACCGCTTGCCGACCCTGCCTTGCGCTCCGCCGTACGGGAAGCGATCGACCCTGCCGTCCTCGTCCGCACCGTCTATGAAGGGCGCGCCGACGCGGCACGCGGCCTCTTTGGCCCAGCGCTGCCCTGGGCCGACCCCTTGCGCAAAGCGATCGATCATGTCGCTGCCAAGGCGCCCCAAGGCACCCGGATCACGCTCGGCACCTATTCCGACCGGGCCGAGTTGCCCGAAGTCGCCGTGCTAGTTGCGCACGCGCTGAGCGCGGCCGGTTTCGACGTCAAACAGGACGTCCGCGAGTACGCCAATGTCGAGGCCGACATGCTGGCCGGCAACTTCGATGTCTTCATCCTGTCACGTGCGACCGTGCTCGATAGCGGTGATCCGGTTTCCTACATGGTCAGCGATTTCGGCTGCGAGGGGTCCTTCAACATCTCGCAACTCTGCGACCCTGTGGTCGATGCCGCACTCGTGACGGCTGCTGGGATTGAGCCGGGCCCGGCACGCCGCGAGGCCATCATCGCTGCTGAAGCCGCCATCCTGGCGACCGGTGCTGCCGTGCCGTTGCTGCATGAGCGCGTGATCCAGGGCGAGGCCGAAGGCGTGTCTGGCGTGGAACGCGACCCGCGTGAGCGGACGCTGATCACGGAACACACGACCTTGGCCGAATGATCCGAAGACTGGATCGCCTGACCCCCACGCTATCGCGCGTGGTCACACTGCTAGCCGTGATGCTGCTCGTGGGTCTGCTGCCATGGATCTCTGGCAGAGATCCCGCCATGAGCATCCTGCGCGCGCGGATGGGCGAGCAGAACCCGACACCCGAAGCTTTGGACGCCATCCGCGAGCGGCTCGGCCTGGCCTTCGGGCCAGTCGAGCATCTGAAAGACTGGGTTGCCGGGTTGTTTCAGGGCGATCTCGGAACCTCGTGGATTTCCGGCGCGCCAGTCTTGCCCGAGATGGCCAAGGCGCTCAGCGTGTCGCTGGTTCTTATGGCAGCCGCCTTCACGGTTTCCCTGGTCGTCGCCGTCCTCTTGTCTTGGCCCACGATGCAGCGCGGCTTGCAGGGGCGCGACACCCGCACCTCGGGCAGCCTTGCGGCGACCCTGACGGCCCTACCCGAATTCATGCTGTCGGCCCTGTTCCTCGTGGTCTTCTCGGTGTGGCTGGGTTGGTTTCCACCCTATGGCTGGGAGGGGGTGGCGCATGTCGTGCTACCGGCCTTCGCGCTGGGCCTACCAGGGGGCGGGCTGCTGGGCCGACTGTTGGCGAACGCCATCGCCGCGACCTTTCACGAACGCTGGATCGCGACCTGGGCGGTGGCGGGCTTCTCCCGCCGCCAGATCGCCTGGGCCGTGCTGCGCCGCAGCCTGCCTGCACTGATGCCGCAAATCGGGATGATCATTGTCGCCATGACCGGCGGTGCCATCGCAGTCGAGCAGGTCTTCTCGATCCCGGGCATTGGACGGGCGGTGCTGGGGGCTGCCTCGGCGCAGGACCTGCCGGCCCTGCAGGCGGGCATCCTGATCCTGCTGCTGGCTGCGCTCGCCATCGGCGTGGTCGCAAACCTGATCCGGGTGGCTCTGCTCGGCCGCGCGCTTGGCATGGGGGCACTGCCGGTGCCCGACCTCGCGAAGCCCGCGCCGGATCGCCGGCTCTGGCTGGTTCCCTGCGCCGTCGTGCTGATTCTGGCGGCGCTAATCGCCCTTGGACTGCCGCGCGACCCCTTCACGCCACAGTACATGCGGCTGCAACCGCCCAGCCTGTCACTGCCGCTAGGGGCCGACGGTCTCGGTCGGGACGTGCTCGCCCGTGTTGCCCATGGCGCCGTGTCGACCATCGGCATGGCGCTGATCGTAACCCTGATATCGCTGGTGATCGGGCTCAGCATGGGTCTGATGTCGCGGGTGTCCATAGGCCTGACCGAGGTTACCAAGGCCACGCCGCCGACAATCGCCGCACTGATCGTCGTGGCCGCGATGGGGCCAAGCGCGATCGGTGCCGTAATCGCCGTTTCCGCAGTTGCGTGGGCGCCTCTGGCCGCGCACACGGCCGCGCTGGTGTCCGAGGCACGCGCCCAGCCCCATGTCCGCATCGCGCCGATCTTGGGCGTTACTCCGTTGCGGCTGATCCCGCGATCGATCCTGCCAGAGGTGTGGGCCCCGGTCCTGCGCCACGCGATGCTGCGTCTGCCGGGCAATGCGCTGGCGCTGGCGGCGCTTGGCTTCCTCGGCCTCGGCTCCCCGCCCCCTTCGCCCGACTGGGGTCTCATCCTGGCCGATGCGCTGCCTTATGTGGAACGCGCGCCCTTGGCTGTGCTGGTCCCGGCCGCATCGCTGGCGCTGATGTCGGTGCTGGGGGTATCTCTGTCCTCGCTGGTACGGCGCTGATCCTGCTCACTCCCTACCGCCCAATGGCGCCGCGACAGAAAATCCTTGGTGCCACTGAAGGTGTTGCTGACGGTGCCACCTGAGAAGGGTGTCAACCCGCCGAAACGTTGCTGATCAAAGGCGACTCGTTGACCTAGGAGGGAGCGCGATACTGAGAGCCTGCTGAAGGAGAGCTGACCTGCCGCGCTACCGCAAAGAAAAGACAACTGGGATAGTCAAGGAGAACCGTGTGGCACCGCCCGGTGGGCGTGGCATTGGGCTAGCGCGGTCCAGCAAGGCCAAGACCTCCTGGTCCAGGCGCTTATGACCTGACGAGACCAGGATGCGCCGAGCTACCACTAGTCCCCTCGAGTTTAGCGTGAACTGCAGCGTTACGACTCCTTCCTCGCCGCGTCGGCGTGACGGCATCGGATAGCGCTTGTGCTGCTCCAGCCAGCCGGACAACTGACCAGCATAGTTGCCCAGAGCCGAACCGCTGTGCCCGGATCCGATGCCCGCGGAACCTTGACCGCTTGCCCCTGGGCGCTTAGCCAGCTGATCGCCATTCGCGCGCTCACTCTCACCATCCTTGGCGACCTCGAGAACACTCGCGGTTTGCACTTTATCTGCCTGCTGTATGGGATTGGGCTCAGTCTCTATGACGCTTGCCTGCTTCTGCTGGGTGGATGCCTTTACGACATCTCGCTTCATGGGCAGGTCCTGCTCGACCTTCGGCATAACCACTTGCCGATCGGGTTTGCTGGCCGGCACCTCTAAACCGAAGGGGTATTGCTCTTGGATGAAGGGCTCCATGACGTCAAGGCGGGTTTCCACGATAGCGACGGGGAGTTCTCGTTCAGATGGTGAAACTCGGTCATCGCGCCTCAACTGCATTGGCTCTACCACCGGCGATATCGGAGACTGCTCCGGTTTTGCCTGGTTCAGGTCCAGTGGAACCTCCGGCACTGCCGGACTGTCCCTGTTGGAGGGCGCGGTCCCGACCTGGGTGAGCAGCTCGGCCTCATTCATGGTGAGTTCTGTTGGACGCACCTCAATGTCCCGGGTCTCCAAGTCTTGCAGCATCTCACTAGCAGCAAGCTCCTGTTGCTGCAGCGGCTCGTGTTGGGCAACGACGTCTGCCGGCGGTTCCGACTTGGTTAGCTCCGCAGCCTTCAATTCTGGAACCACCGGCTCAGTGATGTCTGCGATCTCGAACGCGTGCTCTGCGGGTGCAGCGCGCGGTTTGTCCGGACCGGGCGTTTCGAAGGCGTGCTCAGCAGCTGGCAACTCGGTCGTCGTCTGCGAGCTTGGCACGGCCGTTACTGGTCCTGGCGTTCGTTCTTGAAGTTGGACATGTGTTTCTACATACCTCAAGCCACGAGTACTCGGTGTGGTCGGCTCGGAGTCGAGGTTTTCTTGATCCCTCGGCGGAACAGGCACAATTTCGGCCCGGGGCTCTTCTATAGTCACCAGTGCCGATACGGCTGGCGCCGGGGTGCGCAACGAGTCTTCCTCATGCGTCATACTTAAAGGAACAGCGGGCGGCATTGGGATGACCATGACCACACTTTCGCCGAGGTCACCAACGCCACTGGATCCGCCCCCGCCGCCAAGAGACAGCAGGTCATCTGGAAAATCGATGAGAAGCAAGCCCGCAACAGCCGCATGCAAGCAAGCGGACAGCACAATGCAACGGACCTTCGACCACCGCTCGCTGACATCGAGAACTACCGCCCGCGAAGCCTCCAAATCGGGATCTGTCATAGCGTAGGTCCACATTGCTGTCAGCGTATCTCCACAACCCAGAGCGGAAAACTGTCTTGAGATGGTAGGCCCGACCGGGAACACGCTGCGATCTATACAAGAAACTGCAACGCCACAACCCTGAGCATCGTTAATCAACGAGCCGCTCATGCTCTCTCAGGGCGAGCTCGAAATTTCACGGACAGTGAAGCCGGTAGCTTCAATCAAAGTCAGGAACACTGATTTTTCTATATGATTCAATTTTTTACAGGATGCACTTCAATTGCAGGAGACAAAACCGTTAGGCGGCGCAACGATGATCGCGAACAGTCAACGCAGCTCGGAGGTTTGCGATCCAGATCGGGCTTGACAGGTAAGAAAATCCTGCTTCATCCTGTGTCAACTGACGGTTCCCCTTTCATGACGAGGGGGGCTAAGAGGGAATCGGGAAGGTGGTCCAAGCCACTGAGCCCGAGCTGCCCCCGCAACTGTGAGCGGCGAGCGGCGGCCCAAACCAAGACCACTGTGCAGCTCCGAATGTGCTGTATGGGAAGGTCGGGCCATCGCGTGGACCCGTGAGCCAGGAGACCTGCCGTCACAGCGTCATCCATCCGTCGGGCGGGGTGTACCGAAGGAACGGCTTTCCGGAGCGGTGACGTGCTCACCTGTTGAGTTCGTCACTGGTTGCGGGAGCCAAAGAATGTTCAAGTTTAACGCCGTTCGTGCGTCTGCACTCGCCATAGCAATGGCCGGTAGCACTGTGCCCCATCACGCGGTCCTTGCCGACGAGGAAGACACTGCGCCAAGTCAAGCGCCGATGGTGCTCAACCCGCTCGTCGTCACGGCGACGGGATTTGCCGTCCCGAAGGACGATCTAGGAAACTCGGTCTCGGTCATAACGAAACAGGAGATCGAGGAGCAGCACTTCAGAACCCTTCCAGAAGCGCTGAGAACCGTGCCCGGCATGGCAGTCGTTCAATCCGGCCCGATTGGGACGCAAACCTCGGTCTTCACCCGTGGTGGCAACTCCAATCAGACCCTGATCCTGCTGAATGGTCGCCCGATCGGCGATCCCTCCACGCCCAACGGCCAGATCGACCTTGCGGGCATTCCACTGGCCAATGTTGACCGCATCGAAGTCGTACGCGGCCCCGGTGCCTCCATCTACGGAAGTCAGGCACAAGCCGGTGTGATCAACATTATCACCAGCCGCGGCGAAGGGCCCACGAAAGTCATGGGCGAGGCAGAATTCGGGACGCAGAACACCTTCAATCAGACCGCAAACGTCAGTGGTGCTGCGCAGAACATCGGCTACGACGTCACCTTCAATCATTTGCGCAGCAGCGGATTCAACATAACCCCGGAGCGTTTCCGCCCGCCCGGTACCAGCTCGGAAAGCGACGGCTTCCGTGATTACAACGGCTCGGTCGCGCTTGATGCCACCCTGGCGGAGGGTTTGACAGGCCAGGCCTACTTCGGAATCGTCAACACTAGGCTTGATCTCGACACCTCGCCGGATGATCCCAACGCCGAGCAAAAAACCCTCAACTACTTCATCGATGCCAGCCTGGCGGGCGAGTACTACGATGGGGTCTGGCGCCCGACCCTTGCCTTTGGCTTTTCCGACTTCGACCGGCGCACGACGAATGAACCCGACGCGAACAGCACCACCATCGTCGACACCAAGCAGACCGGCAACCGGATCGATGTCGACCTGCGCAACGACTTTTACATCGGCAATCACTCCATCGTGACCTTGGGTGGCAATGTCGAGCGCGAATCCTTTAACCAAACTGGTTTCAGCGACTTTAGCGGTTTCGTCATCAGTGACGACTCTGATGCCAGCCGTATGCTCTACGCTGGCTATCTTCAGCATCGCTTCAGTTACGAAGAGTGGTTTTCTTTGACCTCGAACGTCAGAGGCAACATCGTCGAAGACAGCGGCAATGCTGTGACCTTCTCGGTCACGCCACTTGTTCGGGTGCAGCAGACAGGAACCACGTTCCACGGCAGTGTCGGAACCGGTTTCCAGGCTCCCAGTCTGTTTGAGCTCTTCGGATTCTCGCCGACTAGCTTCGATACAGCCTTTCGCGGCAATCCTAATCTGGACCCGGAACGGAATTTTTCGTGGGAGGTTGGTGCGCGGCAGGACTTCTTTGGCGGCGACTTGGGCATCGGCGCCACCTACTTCAATAACAATTTCAAGGACGCCATCGTTACAGTCTTCGATACGTCTTTCAATTCAACCACGGTCAACATTCAGGACATCAAAGCACAAGGCGTCGAAACCTTCATCGAGACCACGCCTTTCGAGACGCTCTACTTTCGCATCGACTATACCTTTACGGACAGCGAATTGCAGGACGACGATCCGACCACGCCTCGACAGGCGCTTCGCCGGCCGAAACACCAGATCAACGCCGTCGCCGCGTACGACGTGACCGACTACTTTCAGCTAGCGGCCAATCTCTTGACGGTCGCCGGTCGTCAAGACATCGGCCTCTTCGGTGGTTTCGTTGATCCTAAGCCCTATACCATCGTCAATGCATCCGCCAACTTCCAGGTTCTGGAGAACCTAGAGGCCTATGTGCAGGTGAACAACCTGACCAACACGCAGTATGAGCCAGCGGTCGGCTTCGCCGGTCCCGGGGCACAAGGGATCTTCGGTGTTCGCGCGCGCTTTTAGCCTGGCACTTGCCACCCTCCTCGTCAGCGCGCCGATCTTCGCATCGGCGCAGCCGAAGCGGGTGGTGTCGATTAACATGTGCACCGACCAGCTGCTTTTGGCGGTTGCCGACGAAGAACAGATCGCTTCCCTGACACAGCTCTCCGCTGACCTGGCAGAGACCGCAGCCGGGGCGCACACGCGGCGCTTGGCTGAGGCGGGCTTGCCGCTGAACAATGGCCTCGCTGAGGAAGTCCTGCCGCTCGATCCCGATCTGGTGCTGGCCGGGGCTTTCTCGGCCCGGCCAGCTGCCACCATGCTGCGCAGCCAGGGCTTTCGGGTCGTGGACCTGCCATTTGCCCAGTCTCTTGGAGACGTGCGCAGAAACCTTCTGGAGACAGCACGCCTCGTCGGCCAGGAAGAACGGGGGGCAGGTCTCGAGGCCGATTTCGGACGCGCTCTCGATGCCTTGGCCGAGACAACACTAGACAGTAAGCCCCCGAAGGTCGCGGTCCTGCTGTCGGGTCTCTACACTCATGGCGCAGGCACCCTGCTGGACGATATCGTCAAGACGGCCGGCCTGGACAACAAGGCTGCGGATTGGGGCATTACCGGCATCGGCAAGGTATCGCTCGAGCAACTGGTGAGCGACCCGGCCGAGGCCTATGTCTTTGGGCTGGACCCCGGCGCCAAGGTCTCCATTCAGGCCAGCATCCTGGCGCACCCGGCAGTGATTGCGTTAAGCGAGCCGAGGCCGCACATCACCGTCGATTCCGAGTACTGGATTTGCGGCTCTCCTCAGGTGTTGGAGGCCGTGCGCCGGTTTCGCGCCTTTGCCGAGCAGCTTCGCCAGGACGGAGGCAGTGGTCGGTGAGCCAAGGGTTTCTCCTCTCCGCACTGACCCTTACTCTCTTGACGACCAGCCTGCTCTCTCTCCTGGTCGGCCCCAGTAGCCTGACTTTTTCCGAAGTGCTGGCGGGTTTGCTCGGCACCGGTGGCGAAGTCGAGCAGCTGATCATGCGAGAGCTGCGTCTGCCGCGGACTGCGCTTGCGATCCTTATCGGCGGCGGACTGGGCCTCTGTGGTGCAGCCTTGCAAGGATTCTTGCGAAATCCCCTGGCCGAGCCCGCAATTTTCGGAATCTCCGGCGCCGCGGCCCTGGGTGCGGTCCTGGCGTTCTACACCGGACTGAGCGGCCTCTTCCTGATCGCCTTGCCGCTCTCTGGCTTGGCCGGGGCCGCGCTTGCCGCGGGCGGCCTGTTGTTGCTCGCCGGTCGCCAGGCCTCGACCCTGGGTCTGGTTCTCTCCGGCGTGGCGGTCTCCGCCCTGGCCGGGGCCTTGATGTCTCTCGCCCTCAACTTGATGCCGAGTCCTTTCGCCGTATACGAGATCGTGTTTTGGATGCTGGGCTCGTTGGCGGATCGTTCTACCGAACACCTTTGGCTGGCCGGCCCCTTCATCCTCATCGGCGGTCTGCTACTCCTTGCCTCAAAGACGACCCTGGATGCGCTCAGCTTGGGCGAAGATACCGCGCATAGCCTCGGAATGCCCCTTGCACGATCAAGGCTCCTGCTCATTGCGGGCACCGCCTCTATCGTGGGCGCAGCAACGGCGGTGGCCGGCGCAATTGGCTTCGTAGGCCTTGTCGTTCCGCACCTCTTGCGTCCTCTGGTCGGTCACCTGCCAAGCCGGCTTCTGCCGGCCTCCACCTTGGGCGGCGCGATTTTGCTGACCTGGGCTGACCTCTTGACGCGCATCGTCCCGCCCTCGCTGGATTTGAAGCTGGGTGTGGTCACCGCGTTGATCGGCACGCCCTTCTTCTTGCGGCTTGTCCTGCAGCTTCGGCGGGAGCCGACATGACCCTGCTTTCTGCCCGAAACCTCGAGGTCTTGCGGGCTGGCCGATGCGTCGTCGACTCCCTCTCCTTCGATCTGACCTCCGGCGAGATGCTAGGTCTGGTCGGCCCCAACGGTGCTGGCAAGACCAGCCTGCTGGGGGCCTTGATCGGCGCCGTCCCGTCGGCGGGCCAGATTACGCTCTCCGGCCGACCCCTAGAGACCTTCGCTGCAAGGGAGCGCGCAGAGCAGATCTCCTACCTGCAGCAGGGCCAGGAGTGCCATTGGGCCATTAGCGTCGCGACCTTGGTCGGCTTGGGGCGCCTGCCAAGACGCAGTGCCTTCCAAGCGGCCGGAGCGGCAGATCGGCAGGCGATCGAAAGAACGCTCATCGACCTCCAGTTGACGGAGCTCGCAGAGCGCTCGATTCACACGCTTTCAGGGGGCGAGAAGGCGCGCGCTTTTCTGGCACGTGCCCTCGTCGGCGAGCCCAAAGTTCTGCTTGCAGACGAACCGGTCGCGGCGCTTGACCCTGGCCAGCAGTTGACGGTCATGCAACAGATGAGGCGCCGTGCCGACGCCGGACTGGCGGTCATCATCGTGCTACACGATCTTTCACTTGCGGCACAGTGCTGCGACCGCCTGCTCCTGCTCCACCAGGGCCGCTTGCGCCTTTGCGGTGAACCATGCCAGGTGCTCAACAGCCCGGAGATCGAGGACGCCTATGATGTCGCCTTCTCGCTGGGCGAGATCGCCGGCGCACTCAATGTCCAAGCACAGCCTCGCTAGCGTTGCGCGCCTCGCGCCCGGGTTCGAGGGCGGCGTGCCAACGTTCCTGGATCGCCTCATCCAGCAATCCCTGACCAGTCAATTGCCGCAAAGCGATGCGCCATGCCGCGCGACCATTGCGGTTCTTGGGTGCCGCTCGCGTCTCAGGGTCGAGGCCGCCGGTCATGGCGGTGAGGGCCTCAGTCTTGGCGGACGCGTAGCCAGAGTCGCCAAAGCGCGCCAGGACAGCCTGAAAGCGTTCGTGGCCGTCCAGGTCAAACGCGCCGTCTTGGCGGTCGAGGGGGTGGGCCGGATGGAGGCTTAGGAGCGGGGTTAGTCCGTCCGGAACGGGGATGTTGGCATCATGCGACCTCCCGCTCGCCAGCAGTTTCGGCAGTACATGCGTGTGCGGCCCTTCCGGCGTTCCCTGTCCGTTGCGTGAAGAGCCAATGGCCTGGAAGACCTCGATCCGACCTAGCGGCGTCATGACCACGCGGTTTGGGCTCGCTTCCTTGATGGCGGCCATCACCGGATTGGCCCTATCGAAGAGCGAGTGTCCGCTGTTCTTGGCCAGCAGCGCGGCAAGCGCTTGGTCTTCCGTCCGCACACAGAAGCGGACGCCGGGGCGCCCGATCCCCATGTCGAAGAGGCGCCCCTCCCGGTTCTCCGGCCGCAATGCAGCCCGGTCGCGCCCCAGATCGGTCAAGACCGACGGCCCCCTCTCCAGAGACTGGCTCGGAAGGCAAAAGACACAGCCCTGTTGCCACCGTCCAGGACGTGCAGAGAGACATTCATAGGCCAGAGGCAGCGGCCGCATCTTGCTATCGATCGCCAGTGCGCCGCGCGGGGTAACCCAGCCCAACAAAGCCCCATCGAGCGCTTTACTATGCTCTTCAGGATCGCGTTCGAATTCCGCCAGCGCGCCAAACACGCCGCTGCTCCATCCGCTACTCGTTCGCTCCAGCTGCTCGCGCACCAGGTCGAGCCAGGCCCCATCACCCGTCATCATCTCGCATCCTCCATGCCGCGCCCTTCAATCAATGAGAGCTTCGCTAGCATCCAATCAATGCGATCTTGAAGCCCTGTAAGCGCCTTGGGAAGAGAGATCAATTGCTCTGGCCGGAGGAATTGTTGAGCAAGGCCGATTGCCAATGCGTGGAACTGCAGCTGCAGCCAAGGATTGGTCGAGCGCACACCATCCGAGCGTAACGGAAGAACGCCCCAAGGCAGAATAACGATCAGATCGAAGCAGCGGCATCGCTGGAGCTGACGTTCGATGATCGCCTCTGTGGAGACCTCCTCATCGTGAAGAAAGCCATAGTGCAGCCAGAACGCCAGCGCATCGAGGGGTGAGCGATCGGCAACGACACCGCCGGCGTCTCGAAGCGCCTCTTCTAGGGATTGCTGCGCCTCGTCAGCCAATTCCAGCAGCAAATCGCGATGCTGCTCTCGGGTGAGAGTGTGCAGATCTAAACCTGCTTCGAGCCTGCGCCGCATACCCTCATCGACGTAGGGTACCTGCAAACGCTCAGCCATGGCCTGCGCCAAGGTGGTTTTTCCGATGCCGGCGCTGCCGGAGAAGGCAATGCGTGGCCTTCTCTCAAGGGTTGGACCGGCACCGCCCTCATTGTAGGCCGTGCGGACAAGCTGTCGGAGTATCGGCTTTATGCCGTTTGGAAGGCCCATGGTGTTGCTCCCGATAAAGCGGACATCGCGGCAGTGTCTAGGGCTCTGCGGAACTCTCTCGGAGAGAGTGCCTGGAGCCCTGAGCGATCATGAGTGTCGTCCAAATCCTCGAACCATAGGGTCATCCGACTCTCGCGCTCAATTTCTCGGTTCTGTGCGGCTCAATGCAAATCTGACGGCGACGCGGCAGCTCGCCGTTCTTGAAAGCAGTCATGCCTGAGGCCCCGGTCGAGTTTGTTCAGACCTGGCCGTCGCCCTCAGACAGCGCCTTTTGAACGTCCGCCTTTTTAATGTCAGCCAGGGATTTGTGAACCCGCCAGTCATGGCGTGCACCGTCGCCTCTATAAACCGTCACCACTGTCTCGACCGGTGGGCAGCCCGGTTCAGGAGCGTCGTTTTGCCCGCGCCGAGAAAACCGGTGAGAACGGTCACGGGGATTTGCGACATCTCGTTCATGGATGGTCCTTTCAGTCGGTCGGCACGTCGGGGCGGCAGTCGCCGCAGCGGCCGTGGATTTCGATAACGGAGCGGTCGGGCGTAAGACCTGTACGGTCGGAGAGTTTGGCGATATCGCAGGAGAGGCGCGCGTCGAGATGCTCGGTGACGGCTCCGCAATCGCGGCAGATCTCGAAGACTGGCGTTGTGGCATGACTGGGGTCGCGGCACACCGTCCAGGCATTGAGCGATTCGATACGATGAACCTGCCCGGCCGCGCGGAGCTGGTCCAGGGCACAATACACCATCATCGCCCCGGTCACCCCGTCGCCGCGAAAGTCATCAAGGATCTGATAGGCGGATTGCGGCCTCTCTTGGTGCCGCAGATGCGCCAGCACGCGATCGGCGTTGGTTTGGCGCCCTGACCTGCCCGCCATCGCTCCACTCCATTCTCGCCGAGACTTGACGAACGGTACCGTACTGGCCTACCGAAATGCAACGTTACAACATAGCATTTTTTGACATGCACCGCAGCGGACTAGACCATCCCCTTCTCTCGATCTGCGTAACCTGCCGGGACGGTCGGGAGGACCTTTTCCAAGGCGTCAGAGGTGGTACGCGTTTCGCCGAGGCCGTCCAATCCAGGTTGGCAGGACGTGGCCAACCCACGCTCAGGCTGCGCGGTGTTCGTTGCATGAGCCAGTGCAAACGCGCCTGCACCCTTTCGCTCACCGCGCCGGAGGCCTTCACCTGGATCTTCGGCGACCTTGATCCGGAACGTCACGCAGAGGACGTGATAACCTTGGCACGCCTATACCAAAAGAGCCCCGATGGCTTCATGGCACGCGACGCGCGCCCCGAACCAATGCGCGCGGGTGTCCTTGGCCGCTTGCCGCCAATCGCCTCTGAGCATGAAATCGTCGAAAATTTCGCGCCGCTGGCCTAGCATCTGCCCTGGGCACCACCCCGGGCGACCACTTGCAAACGCTGCTCGAACGGACCTAGCCTTTGTTTGAGGTGAGAAGCAGATGAGCCACAAACGTGACGGTGAGCTAGCCCTCGATCTGAGAGGGCTGGAGTTCCGTATCCCCGGCGGCGCGACGCTCTTGAGTGACGTGACGCTACATCTGCACCCGGGTGAGGTCCTGGCCATTGTCGGCCTGAACGGTGCCGGAAAGACGACACTGATCCGCCTGTTGGCGGGCCTCATCGCACCGACGTCGGGGACGATCGCGCTGCACGGACGGTCCTATGCGACGCTCTCCGGCACCGAGCGTGCGCGTCAGATCGCCTATGTCGGTCAGCATGACGATGCCGACGGGCGGTTGTTGCTGCGAGACTATGTGGCGCTTGGGGCATTGCCACAACGGGCAGTCTTGTCGAGCGCGGAGGTCTCGGCGAGGGTGGCCGAAGCGTTAGATCTGGTCGGTCTGTCGGATCTGGCGTCGGCCCGGCTCGAGACCTTGTCGGGTGGCGAGCGTCAGCGTGGCAAATTCGCCCGCGCCATCTGTCAGGCGCCCAGCCTCCTCTTGCTGGATGAACCGACCAACCATCTGGATCCTGCGGCCCGTGGCGTCTTGCTGACGGCGGTGCTGGAACTCGGCATCACCGTGGTCACGGCCTTGCATGACCTGACGCTCATCGAGTCCTTCGCCACGCATGTCGCAGTCCTGCGCCAAGGATGGCTCGCTGCATTTGGCCACCCGGCGGACATCTTGCAGCCTGGAACGGTCAAAGAAATCTTCGGCGTGAATCTCTACCGTCTCGACCACCCGCAAGAGAACCGCATCCTGCCATCGCTGGACGTCCCCATCGGCGGCACCTCCAATCAACGCCACTGAGCAGGAAAAAGATCTCCATGTCCTCTCGATTGATCCTCACTGGTCTGGCCGGACTGGCCACCGCCCTCACAATCAGCACCGCTTGGGCCGAGCCCGTGACCGTCGACAATTGCGGAACCCCCCTCATGTTCGAGACGAAGCCGGAACGCATGGTCGTCCATGACATCAACATGTCAGAGTTGGCCTTTGCCCTGGGGTTGCAGGACAGGATGGTCGGGGTGACCGGCATCACCGGCTGGTACAAGACGACGCCGGCCTTCGAGGCGGCCCGGGGCGAGATCCCCGAACTGGCGCCAAAGTACCCGACTCTCGAGAACCTGGTTGCAGCGACGCCGGATCTCTTCTTCGCGGGCTGGTACTACGGCATGAAGCCCGGCGGCGACGTAACGCCAGAGACCTTGACGCCGCTGGGCATCAAGACATTGGTGTTGTCGGAGAGTTGCATCCACTTGAGCAAAGACCGCCCCGCGGCCTCGTTCGACCTGCTGTTTGGCGAGATCACGCGCCTGGGCAAGATCTTTGGCAAGACCGCGGAAGCGGACGCACTGGTCGCTGGCTGGCAGGCTCGCATCGAAGAGATCAAGGCCGGTGTCAGCGACCATAGCGGCAAGCGCGTTTTCCTCTACGACTCCGGCACGGACAAACCCTTCACAGCCGGCAAGTACGCGATGCCCACCGCAATGATCGAGGCGCTGGGCGCCGTCAACGTCACCGCCGACATGGACACGAGTTGGGGCACGACCTCGTGGGAAGCGGTTGCGACCGCTGACCCGGAGTTCCTGATCCTGCTGGATTACCAGTCCGGTGGCGGTGCGGAGGACCTGCTCGACTTCCTGAAAGAGCATCCGGTGATGCAGCATGCGACCGCGGTCAAGAACGAGGCATTTGTCGCGCTGCGCTACGAAGAATTGACCCCGGGGCCGGCAAACATTGAAGCGCTGGAGAAGATCGCCGACGCAATGAAGAGCCTCACGAACTGACCCGTTGGCGCCCCCAAATGCGCCTCGCCAGATTGCTAACCCTGGGTTTGGTCGGATTGATCGCCTTGTTGATGGTCGCCGTGGCAGTGGGGTCTACACCATTCACCCTGGCGCAGGTTGCCGCCGCCATCACCGCGGTCGAGCCCACCCCGGCGAGCCGTATCATCCTGGACCTGAGGCTGCCTCGGGCGCTGCTCGCGATCCTCGTTGGCGCGGGGTTGGGCATGGTTGGAGCCGTGCTCCAGACGCTGACGCGGAACGATCTGGCCGATCCCTTCCTCTTCGGCCTGTCGTCCGGGGCGGCGGCCGGGGCCGTGGTGGTGATCACCGTCACGGGCAATGTACTCGGGTTCTGGACGTTACCGCTGGCCGCCTTTGCTGGAGGACTGCTCGCCTCCCTGGTTGTGCTCAGCCTCTTCGGCCGTCTGGCGCAGCAAGGCGCCAGTCAGATGATCCTGGCGGGGCTCGCCGTGTCGTTCCTGTTCCTGTCCCTCACGAACTTTCTGATCTTTGCCGGAGACCAACGCGCGGCTCACTCCATCCTGTTCTGGACCCTTGGTGGCCTGGGGCTGGCGAACTGGGACGTCTTGCCGATCGCTCTGGCGGGATTGGTTGCCATCGGCGCCTTGGCGGTGCTTGCGCATCGGAAACTGGACGCATTGCTGGCAGGTGACGAGGCGGCCGAGACACTGGGCGTTCCCGTCACCCAGTTCCGCCGAACGGCCTTCCTGCTCTGCGCCTTCGCAACGGCCAGCTTTGTCGCCCTCACAGGCGTAATCGGGTTCATTGGCTTAATGGTCCCCCACCTGGCCCGCGGTCTCGTGGGACCGCTGCACGGTGCGATGATGGTCACGTCAGCCATGATCGGAGCCTATCTGTTGCTGGCCAGCGACATCGCCGCGCGCACCTTGCTGGCGCCTCAGGAACTTCCAATCGGCGTCTTGACCACGGCGCTGGGTGCTACCTTTGTCTTAGCGTTGCTGTACAGAAAGCATTGATCTCTAGCCACACCAAGATTAACCGGGACGCCTGCTCTCTGTTTCCTTTTGTAAGAAGATCACGTGGTTCTCTGCAGTAGTCGTATGATTTGCAGCACGACGAGCGAGCTCAAGAACCCTACCGAGAGAGTGGCGGCGCTCGGCGCATGGCGTACACTACCAGCGTTAGCAACACCGGCATGCTCGGGGATCGGATCGTTGTTTCGGCGCTACTGCTTTGCAGACCCAAATCAAAATGGGGAACCACCAGGGAGCCATCGGGCACAGTTCGAAGAACACGAACTAAATAGGAACGGAGGTCGAGTCTCACGGGCCGCGGAGAACCCGGCAATGAGAGGCAACGAATGCCGGAGTTGATGGAAACAATAGTAAAGGCGCGGTTGTCGGTGAGTGTTGTGTACGGGGAGATGGCACAGATGGAAAAGCCTACACAAGGCAAGCTAAGATGTTGAGGTAGTGTGAGAATTTTGTTCGCAGGGGTAGGAATTGAACCTAAGACCTTAAGGTATGAGGGTGAAGGTCAAGCCGCAAGAGCCGTCTGAGTTGCAGTGAAAGTGCAGACGTCAGCACCTTTCTATCCTCGGCACAACGGCTTCAATCAAGATTAGTCAGCCTTATCAGACTGATAGGGGGCGTCAGGACCGTCACCACATTCAAGCAGCCATTGCCCAACTTGTTTCATCCAATCCGCTCTTCACACCTGATCTCTGATTAGGTACTGACGGTGCTGACTCCCAAAGGGGATCCACCAAATCAGTGACTTAGCGCGTCAGCACTTGTCAGGACGGGCGCACCATCTGGATCAAACTGCTGGAGGAGGGTAGTAGACGTCACACCGCTTGCCCTTTCCCCCCTTTACACGCTGTTGCCTCTTCTCCCATCCGGCCGCAGCGATGAGGTTTCCAATTCGGGTTGCGCTGCTCCGATCTCGGCGCTCAACAGGGATGCCCAATTCCTGCATCACCTGCTCCATTGTCGTAGAGGAAACCCTAATGAGGTGATCGAGCACTCTTGCCTCCCAAGCGTCTGTCTCAAAGCGCATGCTTGTGGCGTCTCGAGCAGCCAGGATGAGCGTCTCAGAGTCCAGCCACCACGACTCGCCGTGGCTATAGGCGACCATGGCTTCAACAAAGAGCTGATCTCGGTTGCGGGCCAATCCCTCTAGGTCGACCATACCGACCTTGACAGGCCAAAAACGTCGGGCGCCGGTCGGATCCCGAAGGTAGCTCGACTTGTTTGTCGTCCGACGAAGACAAACGCCGAGGAAGTTCTAGGACATGCTGTGTGAAATGCGCCCGCACCCGATCGGACTGCCTGGATAGGAAGGCTTTGTGGCGCTCAACGGAGGATTTGCTGAGGGCGTCGAGTTTAGGCAGCTCGATACACCAAGCTGCCGTCGCGAGGATCGGCGCGTCCTTCGATCCCCAATCCGCCATGTCGTCAGAGAAGAAAGCATCTCCAAACAGTGTCCGAATAGCCGACGATTTTCCAATGCCTTGTGGCCCCTCCAGGACAAGCATTGTGTCAACCTTGCAGCCTGGCCGCATAGCGCGCGCGACCGCAGCAACCAAGAAGCGCCGACTGTAAGCACGTGTGAGCTCCCAATCAGCTGCGCCAAGGTTGTCTGACAGCCAGTAATCTAGCCTTTCAGTGCCATCCCAGGCCACGCCCGCAAGGAACTCTCTGACTGGGTTGAAGGGGTGCTCCAAGGCGGCTGCGCGCACCGCATCAGCGACGACCCTTACATTTGCGCGAGGGAACCGCGACGCCTGCATTTGCACAGAAGTCCATAAATCCAACACTGGCTCCCACGGCCCACAATCCGGTAGCTGCGCTGCCTGGAGAAGCGGCGGCCGCTTGCGATACCAGATCTGTTGGCGAAGCTCATTGAAGGCGAGGACACCATCTCAGAGATTGTCTTTCTGGTCGAGCAAGACGGGTGCGCCGGAGAGAACGAGTGCGACGTTGTGCAGGTTCTCCAGATACTGACCATTCTTGCCTCTCACAAGCGCAGAAGCGACGGGCGGTAATGGAGGAGCGCGCTCCTCCAACTCCAAGGCCTCAGCGATTAGCTCGTCAGCGTGATAACTCTGCTCTTCGACCGGGATGTTGGATGGCGCCGATCTATCGATCTTTGGATGCTCTCGGGTCATCGAACCGTCCCCAGTCGACGCACCAGCCCCATCAACAAGTTTGCCACCTCGTGTTTGTGGGTGAAATTTGCTTCCGGAGTTGCCACGGTCCCTGACCCCATCCGACGAACCTGCCAGGCAACCTCCCGAAGCAGAGACGCGATCACCGACCTCTCTTCCCTTTGCGCCTTCGATGAATGCCCAGGCCACAGTTGCTTGACTCTCTTCGCGCTCGCAAGAGGGCTACTGGAACGGTTACGGGAGCTCATGACGACCTCCCTGACTCCAGCAGCATCCGCCGCATCCAGCCCATACGGATGGATTCGGCCTTGCTGTTGTCGCCAGCCCCTTCACAGAGGTCAGGTTGGCCAGCTGTTCTGCAAGTGATTGAAGCTCTATGCTGCAGCTAACAGAGGGTAGCCAGGCTAACTCATTGATTTGGCAAGACCCAGTCGGTTCCACCCTATCCGCCAGATCGGGCAGGGTCCATACTGGGTGCAAGCTTTAGACTGGATACCGGAGAGATGGTTTACACCTTCTCTGGTGTGAAGGGATCCGGGACCGGTTCGAGGCGGCCTCAATCCGTCTAGCGGCGCCCCCTCGACAAACAGAAGCCGCCATCCACAGAGACAAATCAGGATTTCCTCAGGAATCCGCCAAGCATGCCGGCGGATCAGCGCCTAGCTTTGTATCACCGCAAGGATACACGCTTGGTAACAGAGGAAAATCTCATGAACACAATAGCCGAAACCAGCACGCGAGGGAGTGAAGACTCCGTCTTCGTCCAGTTCTGGAATGTTGTCCTCGTCCCAAAGTTCTTTCGCTTCAAACACATTCTGGTCGATGGGCTGGGCCAGCACAGCGCCGCCATCTTCCCGGACCTACCGGTGATACCGGGCGACCGCGTGCTCGATGTGGGCTGCGGTTTCGGCGATACCGCAATCCTTCTGGGTCGGGCAGTCGGGCCCAGCGGTGCGGTGCTTGGGATCGACTGCGCCGATGCCTTTCTCGACTATGCGCGCCGCGATGCCGCCAAACAGGGTGTGACCAATGTCTCCTTCCTGCGCGGCGATGCAGAACTCGCCCTGCCTGCAAATCAAGTCGACCTGGTCTTCTCGCGCTTCGGAACCATGTTCTTCGCCAATCCGGTCGCCGGGCTTCGCACCATGCGAAAGGCGCTGCGGCCGGGCGGACGCATGGTGCACATCGTCTGGCGCGAGCGCGCCGACAACCCCTGGCTATCGATGGCAAAGGAGGTCGTGCTTCGCTACCTGCCGCAACCGGGCGCGGATGCGCAGACCTGTGGACCCGGCCCCTTCTCGATGGCCGACGAGCCCATGGTCCGTGCCATGATGGAGAGCGCCGGATACGAGAACATCGTCTTCAAGCGGGTCGACGCGCCGGTCCTGGTCGGCCGCAGCGTCGAAGATGCCATCGCCTTCCAACTGGCCATCGGCCCGGCCGGCGAAGTCTTTCGCGAGGCCGGCGAGGCGGCCGAGGCCAAGCGGGAAGAGATCGAGGCAGCGCTGGCCGAGGCCATCAATCAACAGAGAACCGAGGCCGAGGGAATTGTCATGGACAGCTCTTCTTGGGTCATCTCTGCCACCAATCCCCAACAATAAGGAAATCGGAACTGCGAACCTCCAAGCCGCACGGGCTTCCGATCCCTATGTCGCCTACTTCAACCACTTCGAACCGGATCCCGACTCTGATGGAGGCCAAGCCGGACTTTTCCATTGCCTTTGCGAGCGGGCACATCTTCTAATTGAAGCGTGAAGATCAGCGGGAGACCTACATAGCCGGCCTCAAGCGAACTGGAGTCGCCTCGTCAGGCTCCCGGTTTCGGCCGCAACATGACGATCAGACGTGCCTTAGAGGCAGTTTCCTTTGCAACGATGCCCAGACGGTGACGACACGATGCAGAATCCCGGCCCCGATTTCGCAGACGCCAAAGTCGAGACGGCCTTCGCAGCTTTCCCAGAGAGGGAGCGGCGTGCCCTGCTTGCGCTCCGCAATCTGATCTTCGAGGTTGCTGCAAGCACGCCCGGCGTCGGCCCGCTGCAAGAGACCCTGAAGTGGGGTCAGCCAGCCTACGTGACGCCTGAGACCAAGTCGGGCTCCACGATCAGATTGGGTCTGCCAAAAAGCGGTGGCTTTGCCATCTACACGCACTGCCAAACAAGCCTGATCTCGGATTTTCAGACCGTCTTTCCCGACGATTTCACATACGAAGGCAATCGCGCCATCCATTTTCGCGACAGCGCGGCGCTGGAACCCGACAAGATCGCATTGCTGATCCGGAACGCGCTGACCTATCACCAACGGTAATGCCTGCCGTCCTTGCTTGGTTCTAACCAAGGACGTGTCGTCGATAACGGATGACTGCACCGACACCTACCAGGGTCCGTAGGTGCATCACCACGCATGCTGTCGCTTTCAGTTTTACTTGTAAGCAACAGCATGCATCTGCGCGTGAGGTCAGAAGCTCTTATAGACGATGGCTTGATCGAAGCCGCTTCCAGCTCCTGTTCAGCCTTCGCCGGAGCGGACGCCTAAACCAGCCACCAGCGCTCAATGATGTGGCGGCCGTCGAAGCCGCGGTCGGCGGCGAGCGGGCCGTGGGCCACCGCGTCGCTGCGGGCCAGCACGTCGTTGGCGAAGAGCGGGATCAAGGCACCGCCGTCGGTGCTGACGATGGCCTGCATCTCGCGGTACATCTCACGGCGCTTGTCGTTGTCCAGTTCGGCCTGGGCTTCCGCCATCAGCTTGCTAAAACGCTCGTCCTGCCAGAAGGTGTCGTTCCAGGCCGCGCCTGGCGAATAGCCGGTGGTGAACATCTCGCTCTCGGTCGTGTAGCCGCCCCAGTAGGAGGCGCACCAGGGCTTTTTCATCCAGACATTGGACCAATAGCCGTCGTTCGGCTCGCGCACCACGTCGATCTCGATCCCGGCCTTGGCTGCTTGCTCCTTATAGAGAACGGCCGCATCGACGGCGCCCGGGAAGGCAGATTCGGCGACATAGATCGGCACGCTGAGGCTATCCATACCGGCCTGCTTCAGATGGTGCTTGGCCTTGTCGGGATCGTAGCTGTGCTGCTCAAGATCGGTCGCATGGAAGCGATAGGAGGGGCCGATCGGCTGGTCGTTGCCGAGGCTGCCATGCCCGCGCAAGATCTTTCTGAGCAGCTCCTCGCGGTCGATCGCGTACTTGAGTGCCAGGCGCACCTCCTTGGAATCGAAGGGCGCAGTGTCGGTGCGCATCGGGAAGACGAAATGCAACGGCCCCTCGGTCTCCTCGACTTTGAGACCATCGCGGCGGCCCAGCATGGAAGCGGTCTTGAGATCGACCTGATCGATGGCATGCACCTCACCGGTCATCAGTGCGTTGGTACGCGCCGCGGCGTCGTGAATGGTCAGGAAGTCGACGCTGTCGGCATGCGCCAGCTCGTCGGTCCAGAAGTTGGGAAAGCGCTCGAGAGTGGCACGTACGCCCGGCTCGTACTCCTTCAGCACATAGCCGCCGGTGCCCTGGCCCGACTGCCAATCGATGGTTCCATCGGCATTCGCCGGGCAGATCGTAAAGCCGGCAGAGGCCATGGCGAAAGGAAAGTCCGCATTACCTGCTTTCAGATTGAAGACAACCTGGCGTTCGCCGTCGCTCTCAATCGAATCGATGGCGGCTGCGATGGGCTTCAGGAAGGAGGTGGTATCGGGCGTGCGGTGATGATTGATCGAGGCGATGACGTCCTCGGTCGTTAGGCTCTTGCCGTTGTGGAACTCGACGCCGGGGCGCAGAAAGAAGGTCCAGGTCTTGGCATCGGGGGAGGAATCCCAGGTCTCGGCCAAACTGGGTGCGACGTCCCCTCCGGCCACCACGGTCGTGAGCGCGTTGCGCATGGCGTAAGCCAGGGTCCATTGATAACCGTTCACCAAAGTCGCCGGATCGAGAGTGTCGGAGGTCGCGCCATGCGCCATCGCCAACTTCATGCGCCCACCTTGTTTCGGACCGGCAGCAAGCACCGCACGATTGGCCAGACTGCCGGCAGTCGCCAGCGTGAGACCCAGGAGGGAGGCCCTGCCAATGAATGCCCGGCGCGAAATCCGCCTGGATGAGAGTTGGCCCGCCAGCCAGGTCAGTTGTGCGTCACGATCTTCACGGCTCATAAGTTCTCTCCCGCCAATCAAGGGCGCACAAGCGCCTCTTCGGTTTCTGTTGGCTCTGAGTGTGACGGAAACTGACAGGAAGCGGCAATTGCGCTGCCGGTGCCGGGTTAGAGCGTTACGATGCGAGGGAGCGTCAAGTCGCGTCAGTTAGGCTGTCAGGCGACCATTCACAATCGAGGTCTAGCGGGTAGATCGGGCGCGGCAAGTGGTGGAAAGCCAGCTCCCCAAAGTTCTCGGCGCAGACACCCTTGCCCGCCGCCATCAAAACGTGCCGGGCAATCGGCTCGAAACCGGCGCGAAAGTGCTGCCTGGACTTCACGACGACGTATCGCTTTTGCGTGGGATCGATACCGGCATGGGTGAAGTACTCCGGTGCATAGGTGTCGCTGCGCCCACCGGTTACGATGATCTCGATGGCCCCGCAGTCCAGGACAGCGCTGCCGTCCAGGTTGACCGGAAAACCCGCCATCATGTCGCCGGTCAAGACAAAGCGGCCATCGGTGATCGTCTTGACCCGTCCGGTCAACTCAAGCGGGCGTCCTTTTAGGCCGATTGCCGGCGAATCGCTCTTGCCGCCAACCTGGAGAGTGATCTCGGCACCCAGACCCGCCGCGCGAATCAGTTCCAGGGCCTCTGGGTCCCAGATCGGACCAACGGCGACATCTTGAAGGCCCTGGCGCAAAATCTCGCGCACCACGGTCATATCGTCCATCTGGCCGCCAGCGCCGGAGTTGTCACCATAGTCGGCAATGACGATCGGACCCTCGCCGAGTGCTTTGGCCTTGCCGATGGTCTGGGCCAAGGGCTCGGGGTGGAAGACGAAGCCTTCGCGACCTGCCCAGGCTTTCTCAAGAACCTCCCGGTGCAGGCTCATCACCTCCGAACTGTTGGCCTCTGCCACCAGGACGCTGCTGAGGCAGACGTGAGGGATGTCGGAGAGCGGGAAGCCACCAAAGACCGTGGCGGCCAGCACTCGGCCCTGATCCTCGGCCGCAATCGCCATATCCATCGGCGTCTTCATCGGCTCGTGCAGCGGGGTTTGGCGCAGCATGGCCGAGAGCAGAGGGAGGGGAGCCCAATGCGTACGGGGCCGACAGAGCCCCTTGATGGCCTTCAGCAGAATGCGCCCGCAGCGTAGACCGGTCTGGTGCATATCGATGTGCGGATAGGTGCGATAGCCGGTGATCACGGTCGCATGCTCAGCCATGGCGGCCGTCACATTGGCATGAAAGTCGAGCGCGACGCCGATGGGAACCGTTGGGTCGATGCCGCGCAGTCGACGCAGCAACTCGCCCTCGGCGTCCGGAAAGCTCTCCACCACCATGGCGCCGTGCAGATCCAAGAGGACGCCGTCGCAGCCAGCAGCGACTGCCGCACAGATCGGCTCCGCTATGGCCTCGAAGGCCTCGTCGACAACGCGGCCACTGGGTTCGGCATAGGCCGCGATCGGCAGCACGACGTCCGCATCCTCCGCCTCTGCCAGCTGCAGAAAGGCACCTAGAGCCATATCGGTGCCCGCGAAGGTCTCGTGTATCACGCGGCCGCTGGGCGGCCTATCGAAACCGATGGCGCGCCCGAAGGCCTCGAAGGTGGTGGGCAGCGGCGAGAAGGTGTTGGTCTCGTGCTGCATCATCGCGATGACGAGTTTCATGATGCGGGGTCGGTAGCCTTGTTGTCAAAGAGCAGGCGGCAGTGCTGTTCAGTCTATTGTGTTTGCTATCGACCGGTCAGCAAAGTGCGCTCTTCTCTTCCGAACGACGCGGAACAGAGCAGAAAGGCGTCGCTTCGCGTCAGTAGTCCGTCGCTGTCAGAAGGCCGCCCCTTGGGTCCTCGTCAAGACCAATACGCTCCTTGATCTCGGGATCGACTTCTTCGGAATCGCGACGATAGACGCCGCAGGGCTCCAGCGCCTCGCGGAAACTCACACCATCGGGTAACCGCTCGAAGAGGATTTTTGAGGAGTAGGGACGCCGGCTGACGCCGCCGGTCACCGAGGTGACGATGCCGTTCAAGAGCGTGACCCGGCTGCGGACCGACGGATAGAGCACGGTCATCGAAAAGATGTTGGAGAGCCGCGGCTGCCAATCGAAAAGATAGAGGCGGTTCTCGTCATAAAGCGCGATGCCTTCGTACTTGTGGACGAAGGGGTCGCGCCGCGCCCGCTCCCGCCATGCCAGACGCTCGACCGCCTTGGCATAGGTCAGCTGGCGGTCGGCAGTGATGACATAAAGGCTGCGCAGGATACCGTCCGGCCAGGCCGGGGAGAGGAAGTGGGCATGATAAAGACCCAGATAGCGCTCCATCTCTAGCCGCGAGCCATGCAGCCGCTGGCGCGAATCCTGGAAGAAGCGGCGCATCACCTCGGGAATGTCCAAGCCGACAGGCCGTCGCAGCACCAATTGAACAAAGTCCTCGTGCTGAAGCAGCAGTTCGCTCTCCTCCACGCCGAAGAAGTCACCGATGCGCTTCAGATTGTGCAAAGAGGGTACCGCACTGCCGGAGAGATACTTATTGAACTGCTGGCGGTTGATGCCGATGCGCCGACAGACCTCCGCGACCGACCGGTAGTGGGCACAGAGGTAGTGCAGATTTCGTCCCAGATCGTCGGTCAAGAACTCGGCCCCCTATTGCCCGACGATCCTATCGTCTTGCAGCAAGACGCCGCAAGTAAGGGCTTCACAAGGCGCGGATACGCTCCAACAGAGCAGCGGGCACCTCTATGCCGGCCCGATCCAGGCGTTTTCGCGCGGCGCGCCGGCCCTGACCCGGGATTCGCGCGCCCGGCTGCTCGGCGATGGCCTCGACCAAGGCGGCGATCTGCCCGGCATAGCTCTCGCCAGACGCTGTCATCGGATCGATCGCGATAAAACACTGCCCAGTCCTCGGCGGCCCGCCTTTGGTGCCACTGAAGGGAGAGGCGTTTATGCCGAGGTTCGCGCCACTTAAGGCTGCCGCCATGACTTCGGTGAAGAGGCCCAGGCTGACGCCCTTGTAGCCGCCGACTGGCGCCATCGAGCCTTGCAGGCCCAAGGCCGCGTCGCGCGTGGGCTGACCGTCGGGATCGAGCGCCCAGCCCTCGGGAATCGGTCGACCTTCGCGCGCATGCTTCATGACCTCCGACTTGGCGATTACCGAGGCGCTCTGGTCGATCAGGATGGCGACGCCGCCGTGGCCGTCCGGAACGGCAACCGAGATTGGGTTGGTGCCGATCACCGGTGTCTTACCGCCAAGCGGTGCGATCGAGGCCGGCGCGTTGGTGAAGCCCAAGCCCAGCAGCCCTGCCTCCGCCAGCCGCTCTGTATGGTGACCCAGCACGCCGCAGTTATAGGAGTTGCGCACCGTCAAGCAGGCGATGCCCTGCTCCTTCGCGAGCGGGATGAGTTGGGCGAAGCCCAGATCGATGGCGGCGTGCGCGAAGCCGGTTGCAGCGTCGGCAGCCAACGCCGCCGGCCGAACCTTCTCGACGAGAGGGCGGGCTTGACCATCGACCTTGCCGCATTGGAGATGCTCGACATAGATCGGCAGATAGAGCAGTCCGTGGCTGGCGATGCCATCGCGCTCGGCGGCCGCAATCGCTGCTGCCAGAGGTCTAGCGTTCTCCGGCTTTGCCCCACAGCGTACGAGGGTCTCTTCAGCCAAGCTCTTGATTTCGGCTGCCGTCATGGTCTGGGTGTCGCTCACGGGCTTTACCTCTCTGGTTTCTTAGTCGTTGTCCGAGCGGCCGGCACCGGCCCCTGCTTGGCGCGAAGCCTCGCTCGCCGGCACGTAGGTCCGATGCGCCCATTGCCCCAGATCCTGCCAGACTGCGCCGGGCACCGGATAGGCACGCCAGCCGTGGCCGCGCAGATCTTCGGTGCTCGTGGCCGCCGCGGCCAAAGTGATGTCGGCCTGACGGCATTGGCTAAGTGAGTCCCAGTCGTTGCAGCACGGCCCGTCCGGCGTTGCCAGCAGGCTCGCGTCCCGCATATCCAGCCGGAAGCAGCAATCAAGGTCGCGGGCGGCACGGCTGAGAAAGGGTAGAAGCAAGAGCGGAAAGAGAACCGCTTCAGCCCGCACCATCTCCCCCGCCGCGATGAGCGCCGCCCGGTCTGAAAGGCTGGCACCGAGTGTGATCGGGCAGAGTGTGCCGGCGACAGCAAACCAGCGTTCGCCGTCGCGTTTTGGTGCGTGCGCGCCGAGGCCGCCCTCTTCAGAATCCAGCAGGGCAGCCAGCGTTTCCGGCCCGGCCAATCCATAGGCGGCAAGCCATCGTGCCGCACGGCCAGCCTCCTGAGCGAGGCCCCAACTATAGCCACAGCCGCGTGCCGCCTTCAGCCCCATGGCATCGATCTCGGCAAGCGAGACCGCGAATGTCTCGCCGGCGCTCGGTGCCAGCGGAAGCGGCGACTGGATGGTCGGATCACTCATGATACGGGTTCCAGCATTTCGTGTGGGAAGGGGGCGCCGGGATACATGCAGATCCTGACCCAGCGGTCCGAGCGTGGATCGAAACGTGTGGCGCCGAAGAAGGAAAGCTTGCAGCGCAGCAGATCGATGGGCAGCAGGTCGGCCGAGATCAAGTTGTCCCTCACTTCGGAGAAGGGGTAGGACGCGGCGATCTGGGCGCGGCGGACCGAGTGGCGATGTTCTGGATGGGTGAGTAGGAAGTCAGCGACCAAGGCTTCACCCTCCCAAGCCTCAAGATCGCGCGATAGCCGCTGTGCGTCGCGGCCTGTAGAAAGCGGCTGTTCCAGCGCGGCTCCCGCCTCACGATGCCGCTCTCCCAATCGGGGCTCCAGCTTCTCCTCAGAGACATACCAGAAGCGAGCATCATTGCCCTCCCAGTTAAAGTCCATCTCCATGGCCCAATCGAAGACCCGACCTAGAATCGCCTGCAGATCGGCGACGGTCATGCTCCCGTCTATGCGGAAGGCCGCGTCTTCGTCGGCATCCATGCATTGGCTCAGTTCGTCGACCAGAGTGCCGTGCGGCTCCAACAGCAAGGAGACCAGAGCCTCCTGACCTTCCAGAGAGAGCGTCCGCTCACCCCAGAGCCAGAGATGGTTCCAAGGAAAGGGCTCTGCTTCCAGATTGGTGACCTCCAGCTCCTCTGAGAGGATCGCAAGATCACTGCGCAGCGCCATCAGCTTGGCTTGCTGAATGGGATGTTCGGAGGACCAGGTCGTGGCGTTCTCCTGTGCTGCGCATAGCGCCTGGCGAAAGGCTTGGACCACCTCGATGCTGGTCTCAGTCAGAGAGCGGACCCGCGCCAGCGCCTCTTCTCTGGCGAGCATCCAGTTGTTCAGCAATACCGGGTGGTTCATCAGGAATGGTGCCATACCTAGGCCGGTAGAGTTGCCGACCCCCACCAGGCGACGCAGATCCGGATCCAGAGCGACGGCCCGGTCGCCGCCGCGCGCACGGCCCAGATGCTCGACCAAGTCCAAGGTGAAGGCGCGCGTTAACCAGACAGACAGCATCTCCGCCTGGAAGGGTCCACTCAGCTCCGGCCGCTCGGCAATCTTGCGCCGGTCGGCAGCGCCGAACTTGCCGGAGCCGTAGACTGCTGTGGTGCGCATGAGATAGCCCACACCCTCAAGCTGTTCGCGGTCGGGCTGCTGGCCTGCGGCCAGGCGATCCACGACATGAGCGAAGAGGCGGACCGAACGGTTGGCGCGCGACAGGCTTAGCTCGCTGTCGCTGACCCGGCCGGCCTCCTGCTTGGGCACATTGGCCTCCAAGCGATCCAGGTCGGCGCCACTGGGAACACCATCATAGAGCGTGAAGGTCGCATCCCACGCCGTTGCGATCACCCGATCCGAGCGCAACTCGTCGGGCAGATCGTGGGCGAAAGCAACCAGGGTGTAGCTGCGCTCCGGCCCAACGACGCGGTAGGTGGCTCGGCCCACACCGCGCTCGTCGATCTGCCAAAGATCGCGGGCGAAGCGCCAGCCCTCCCGCTTCAGACGCCGGAGCAGCGTCTGCATGAACGACAGGCGGGTGGGGTGGAAGGAGCCGAGGCGCGCCAGGCGCATTACCTCTTCCGGCTTGCGCCGAAAATGACGGGCCTCGGGGTGCGGACTGAGATCGTTACAGCGCATGACAAGCTCCCTCCTCTCCTTCCCGCCGCGCAGGCTATGCGCGGCCTTTGGCCAATGTGATCCGAACAGCGTCCCAAAGCGAGGGTAGCAAGATCAACGAGACTGGTACTGCGGTGATGACGATGAAGGACTGCAGCTTGCCGACACCGCCGGAGCCGACAGAGATCAGAATGATGGCCATGACCCCCATCGCAATGCCCCAGAACACCCGCACGAGAGAGGAGGGATTATCGCTCTTGGACATGGAGACCGAGAGGCAATAGGTCATCGAGTCGCCCGTGGTCGCGACGAAGATCGTGGTCAGCACCAGGAACAGCAGAGAGACGATGAAGCCAAGCGGCAGGGCTTGGGTGATGGCCAGCAAGGCGGCTGGCAGGTTGAAGCCTTCGAAGGCTTTGGAGACGCTGCCCGTGGTTTCCAGTTCCAGCCCCAGCCCGGTACCGCCGACGATGGTGAACCAGAACATGGTCACCAGAGGAGCCACGATCGACAGCATGATGATGATCGAACGGATCGAACGGCCACGACTGACCCGCGCTATGAAGATGGCCATCAGGGGTCCATAGCCCAGGAACCAACCCCAGAAAAACACCGTCCACCAGCCAAGCCAGCCGGCATCGCCGAAGACACCGGCGTCGCCGCGGTAGAGCGCCATTTGAAAGAAGTTGCCGATGTGGGTCGCTAGGCCACTGAAGAAGCTGGAGAAGATGAAGATAGTGGGACCTGCGATCAGGATGAAGACCAACAGCAGACCGCCGAGCACCATGTTGATGCGGCTCAGCAACTGGATGCCGCGGTCGACGCCGCTGATGGCAGAGATGGTGTAGATCCCGACCAGGCCGGCGATAACGATGGCCTGGGTAGCAAATCCGTCCGGAATGCCGAAGAGCGCATCCAGCCCGAAGCTGACCTGCAGCCCGAGGAAGCCGATTGGCCCGACGGTGCCGGCAACGACGGCGATGATGCAAGAGGCGTCTGCGATGATGGCGATCGGACCGGTCAGTGCTCGCTCCTTGAACACAGGATAGAGCAGCGTGCGCGGCGCCAGCGGCAAGCCCTTCTCATAGTGATAGTGCATCAGCATGATCGTGGTCAGGCTGCCGAGGATGGCCCAGGCCAGAAAGCCCCAATGCAAGAAGGACTGACCCAAGGCATAGGGCACGGCTTCCGCTGTGTTCGCCGGCACATCGCCGAAGAGCGGCGGCATGGAGGTGAAGTGCGCCATCGGCTCGCCGGCCGCCCAGAAGACGCCGCCGCCGGCCAGCAGGGTGCACATGATCATGGAACCCCACTGGAAGATCGAAAACTCCGGCCGCTCCAGACCGCCCAGTTTCGCCCGGCTACCGGGCAGCACCAGGATCCCAAGGCCGATCAGGAAGGTCGCCAGAAGCAGAAGCTGCCAGTAGAAGCCAAAGAAACGTGCCGCCAGAGCAAAGCCAGCGTCGACGGCGCTCGAGAGGCTGTCGAGGTCGACCAGCGCCATCACGCAGAAGAGCGCGATGAAGCCGCCGGTGAGAGCGAAGACAGGTATATTGACGCCTTTCAGACCGTGGGCACGCTCGCCAGGGCCGGCAGGCACTGCAGAGATCTCGGACATTTCATCCCCTTTCGTATTTTATTTGTTCAACAGAGAAAGACGGCCGACCACTTATTGTGCCGGGCCGAAATTTCTGTCGTAAAAGCGCAACCAGTTCTCGCCCATGAGGCCGGCAACTTCGGCTTTGTTGAAACCAACGGCAGCCAGGCCGGAGCGAATGTTGTGGAAGTCGCGGTTGTCGCGGAACCAGTGTGGCTGCGGCGGGAAGCCGGCATCCTTGGCCGAGCCCTCGCCATAGTCGATGACCTTGGACCAGCGGCCGACGCGCATCCACTCGACCACGCTGTCGGGCTGGTCCTGGCAGAGGTCGCTGCCCAGGCCCAGATGATCGACGCCGACCATTTCCGCCGTGCGCGCCACCATCTGGCAGAAGTCCTCCAAGGTACAGTCAGACTTGCCCTTCAAGTGATGGGGATAGAGCGAGAAGCCGAACATCCCGCCCTGCTGGGCCAAGGCCTTCAGGACGGTATCGGACTTGTTGCGCAGTGCTGCATGCCAGAAGCCGGGGTTGGCGTGTGTGATCACCACCGGACGCTCGGAAATCTCCATGGCCTCCAGGGTCGAGCGCTCGGCCGAGTGGCTCATGTCGACCACCAAGCCGACTCGGTTCATCTCCTTGATGACCTGGCGACCCATGCGGGTGATGCCGGGATCTTCCGCCTCGTAACAGCCGGTCGCCAAGAGCGACTGGTTGTTGTAGCTCAGCTGCATGAAGCGGATGCCCAAACGATGGCAGATCTCGACCAGGCCGATGTCGTCTTCGATCGGCGAGGGGTTCTGAAAGCCGAAGATGATGGCCGTGCGGCCGGCCGCCTTGGCGGCACGCACCTCATCACCGCTTCCCGCCTGGCAGATCAGATCGGGAAAGCGCTCGAACCAGCGGTTCCACTGCTCGATGTTGGCGACCATCTCGCGAAAGGTCTCGTGATAGGCGATGGTGACATGCACGGCATCGACACCGCCGGCCCGCATCTGGCGGAAAATCGCTTCCGACCAGTTCGAGTACTGCAGATTGTCGATAATCACTGAGGGTCTCCCGCGCGAATGTAGGCCGTTTTCACCGTGGTGTAGAACTCCGCCGCATAGCGCCCCTGCTCGCGGGGGCCATAAGAGCTGTCGCCACGACCGCCGAAGGGCACGTGATAGTCGGTGCCGGCGGTCGGCAGGTTGACCATGACGCAGCCGGTCCGGGCATTGCGCCGGAAGTGGGTGGCGCGAGCCAGAGACTGGGTGACGATGCCCGAGGTCAGGCCGAAGTTGGTGTCGTTCACCACCGCTAAGGCCTCCTCGTAGGACTCAACCTTGATCAGGCAAGCCATCGGCGCGAAGAGCTCCTGACGGTTCACCTGCCAGTCGTTCGACGTGCCGGAGACCAGGGTCGGCGCCATGTAGTAGCCCTCGGTCTCACGCTCCAGCCGCATCCCGCCGGTCAGGATCTCACCGCCTTCGCGTTTCGCCAGTTCGACATTCTCAAGGTTCTGCTTGAGTTGACCGGCCGAGACGACCGGGCCCATCTGGGTCGCCGGATCGAAGGCATGACCGACCTTCATGGCCGCGAGCGCAGCCGTCAGCTTCTCGGCGAAGGCATCATGCACGGCGGCATGAACGACCAGGCGCGACGAGGCTGTGCATTTCTGGCCGGTGCCGCTGAACGCACCGTTCACCGCGGCGGCAACGGCAATATCCAGGTCGGCGTCGTCCATCAACGCCAGTGCGTTCTTCGATCCCATCTCCATCTGCAGCTTGGTCAGATTGCCGATTGCCGAAGCTGCGATTCCCTTGCCGACATCGACCGAGCCGGTGAAGCTGATCGCATTGATCTTGGGGCTCTCGACCAGGCGCTGACCGATGGCGCCGCCGGCACCCATGACGAGATTGAAGAGACCGGCCGGCAGATCCTGCTTGGCGATGATCTCTGCGAGAGCGACGGCGGAGGCCGGCACCAAGTTGGCCGGCTTCCAGATGACCGCATTGCCGAAGGCAAGCGCCGGCGCGATCTTCCAGACCGCGGTCGCGGTCGGAAAGTTCCAGGGGCTGATGATGGCGACCGTACCGACCGGCTCGCGACGCACATCGACCTCGATGCCCGGCCGTACGCTGTCCGCATTCTCGCCGATCTGGCGCAGGGCCTCGGCGGCGTAATAGGTAAAGAACTGGCCGGCACGGAAGACCTCTCCCTTGCCCTCGGCCAAGGGCTTGCCCTCTTCTCGGCTCAAGAGCTCACCCAGCTCGGCGGCTCTGGCCATCAACTCACGGCCAATGGCGTCGAGTGCGGCCTGGCGCTGCTCTGCGCCGCTCTTGGCCCATTGGGCTTGCGCCCGACGAGCAGCCTCGAGCGCGTCGTCCAGCTGTGCGGCACTGGCTTGTGCATAGTGGCCGATGAGATCGCTGACATCCGAAGGATTGCGGTTCTCGATGCTCTTCTCGCCCGCGACCCAGTCGCCGGCGATGTAGTTTTGACCCAAAGCTGACATTCCCATCCTCCGCTTGAAACCGTCTCCGCCTGCCGCGTTCACTTTTTGCAGGAGAGCAGCTTGACCGAGAGGAGGGTTTCAGACAATCAGAAACTATTGAAGCAAGTTTCGGAGAAATTGAAATTGATAAAGATCGAGATGCTGCGTGTCTTCGTCGAGGTGGCGCGAGCCGGCAGTCTGGTCGCTGCGTCTGAGCGCCTGGGTCGCGTGCCGTCTGCGCTCTCGACAAGCCTGAAGCAGTTGGAGGAACACCTTGGTGCACCGCTGTTCGAGAGCGAACGCAAGTCGCACCTGACACCCTTGGGCAGCTTCACTCTGGAGGTCGCCAGCCGCGAAGTGGAGCAGTTGGAACGTAGTATCGCTTCGCTTATGGCCTTTGCGACGGGTCAGACGGGCGAAGTCAGGCTGGCCGCCGTCCCCTCCTTCGCAACTGCGGTGCTACCAACCTTGGTGAAGGCCTTCTTGGAAGCGCGACCCGGCGTCAGGCTGGAGATCTATGACATGGACAGTGCGGCGATCCGCAGTGCCTTACGCGAAGAACGGATCGATGCCGGGGTTCTTTCAGACGGTACGCCCGATGCAGAGATCGACCTCTTCGCTCTGGCCTGCGATCCCTTCGGTATTGTCATGCCCAAGGATCATCGCCTTGCCGCACAGAAGACCGTGCGCTTCGCCGACTTGGTAGAGACGGATTTCATCGTCAATCCGCTTTGCCGTTACCTGCCGGAGGAACCAAAGCAGGCAATCGAACGCAGCACGAGGCTGCACATTCAAAACACCACGGCCTTGTTGGCGATGGTGCGGGCCGGTCTCGGCGTCACCATGCTGCCGCGCCTGGTCGCCAGCCAGTCCAGCCCGGCCATCGTCTTTCGCCCCCTGGCCGAGAACCTGCCGGAACGCCAAGTCGATCTACTCGTCCGCGCCGGCGCCCGTTCCAGCCCGGCGACAGCGGCATTTGCCGCCTTCCTGCGTGACAAAACCTTGGCGATGAGCGGAGGTCTGCTCGATCCACCGAAAGCCCGCTAATCGATACCTCCTCGGGTAACGAACAGGGGTCAGGAGACGAAGGCGATACAGTCACAGGTCAGTCGCAGATACCGGGACAACTTGCACCTCAGGCCGGATCGATCCCCAACCGCCAAAGCAGTTGATCGAAACGATCCTGACCATAGAAGGGTTCGCCCCGAAACGCCAAGAGCGGCACACCCCAATGCCCGGCGTCGAGCATAGCTCGATGATTTGCCTCCAGTTCCCATTCGGCGCTCGTCCAGTCCGTTTGGCCGAGGACCTCGTCGTGATCCAGGCCGATCGCAGACATCGCATCTGGCAGGAACCCTCCACTGTCCCAGCCTGGATTGGCCCCATTCCACAGTCCGCGCCCGACCAGATCGAGGAAAGGCAAGCCCTTGCCACGCCTGATCGCGCCGACGAACAAGCGATAGAGTCGCTCGATGCGGGGCTGCTCTTCGGCCGCAATCCAGACGGAACCCGGCACGAACGCAATCGGCGAGGGATCCGGATAGACGTATGGCAGGCCCAGATACTCAGCGGTCCTCTGGGTATCGGTCTTGAAGTAGCGTTGCTCTAACAGTCCGCGGTCGCGCGTCGCCTCAGGCATTCGCAAGACCAGCCCCAGTACAGGTCGGATGACCAGATCAACGCGCTGTTTCGACAACCACAACAGACGGTCAATTAGAAAGTAACAGTAGTCACTTTGGAGTGAATACCACACATCAACACGGCTGTTTTGTGTCATTTTTGGCGAGATCCTGAATTTTTTAATGTAACGCGGACCTCTAGGGCTCAACCAGGCGATAAAGCCGCTCGGCACGCAAGACACCGTTGCGCCAATACAGGATGACGACTTCCTTCTCCACGCGTTCCAGCACCAGGAGGCCGCCATCACCTCGCGGCAGGTCCATGCCGGTTAGATAGCGGGGCGGAGCGCCCTCCGGCTCGATCCACTGCCATTCCTCGATCTGGTCGAGGTAGTCGGGTTCCATATCGCCCAAGGTCTGCTCGAAGCCAATCAAGTGGAGCCAGGTTCCAGCCCGGCAGAGGGCAAGGCCGCGCTTGCCGTCAGCGACGCGGCGGATCTGTGCCACATCATCGCCGGCACCGTCCCCGTCAAGGTCGCCTCCGCGTGTGCGCGGCAGATAGCGCGCATCGAGTTCATAGGCCGCCAGATCCAGGCCGCAGGCCCCAAAGACCTCCCGATCTTCGGTCGTGAACTCAAGGCTGGCCAAGTCGAGCAGGCGGTCGCGCTCGGCCTCGCTGCGCGGCCAGGTCAGACAGGCATCGAACTCTAGATAGTTCATGCGCGCCCGCGTGCCCGACTCCAAGCCGGCAAGCCCGAAGTCCAGGATCTTTAGCCAGCCGATCCCATTGTCAGGACCGGCTTCCATAGTTGGCGAGATCACGAAGGCCCGCAGCGCTTGAGGTGCATTTACATCGCCTTGGTTCGGGCCGGTGTTGGCGGCGTTGCGGAAGTGCCAACCGAAGATATCGCGGGGGTTCGGCACGCCACCCAACGGCGGGGTCAGAGCAGACAGATCGAAAGCCTTGTCAATATCGTCGTTTTCGTAGAGCCGGATCGACCAACCGTTCTCGGCGCGCGTCAGCGCGAAGACCCAGCCGTTCTCGAGCCGGCGAAAGAAACTGCGATTGCCGGCGACGTAGGGGAATTCCCGGTCCGTCAGCTCACCGGCGGGGTTCGTCCCCAGAATGCGGACGGCATGGCGTTCCGGCGTCGGCTCGCAGGACTGCGCGAAAGCATCGCCCGCAAACGCCAGAGCTAAGAGCAGGGAAAAGAAGAGATGGCGCATATCAATGCCCTTGGTCCGCCAGCCAAAGCTCGATGATATGCGCCGTCTGCGCAATCCAAGCGGCGGCCTCGTTGCGCTCCTCCAGGCTCGCATCGGGGTCGCTCAGCGCGGCGACGAAGCCGCGGACATGGGCTTGCGTCTCATCGATATAGACCGGCCAGGGCATGCCGCCTTCGGGGACGACACCGGCGGCCTCCAGCGCGCTCAGCTTCTCGCGAATGGCCTCTACCGCCGGGCCGTAGCGCACCCGTGTGGTCGCCCTGGTGAAGACCTTGGGCGGATCTTCGTAGCCCACCAGGGCCAGGTAAGCGGCCAAGTAGGGCGGCAGCATTTCTCGATCGAAACCAAGCAGGGCCGCTTCGGTCCAGGCGTTCAAGTTAGCGTCGTCGCAGGTCGTCTCTGCCAACAGGCGCGTGGCCTCTTCGACGGCCGCCGCGCGCTGATCGGCCTGCCAGTCTTCCATGTCGCGGAGGTTCAGCGCGCGCAAGCTCGCCGCCTGCCAGGGACGCAAGAGCTGGCAGTCAACGCCCCGCGTCGCCATCACCTCGATGAAAGCAGCGGTTCTGATACGCGAGGAATGCTCTTGAGCCTGCGTCGCCGACGGCAGCGCACATCCCAACAGAGCCGTCAGCAGCAGCAGTCTCGTCAGCAATGCCTCAAGCTTTCACCAGTCTCAGGATCGTCTTGCGGGCCGCCTCGCGGCCCTCGCGCACCATAACCTCGTGCAGCGGGATCTGGCCAATCTGCGACCAGACGTAGTTCTTGAGCTGGTTGAAGGGGCGCTTGGTAAGATCTCCCTCGGCGATGCCCAGGTCATCCCGCGCAATCTCTTTCAGCATCGGCTCGGTGAAGAGCTGGGCGCCGCCCATGGCATAGGGCCAGTTCATGTCGGCCATGTGGGTGACCCATTGCTCGGCCGGCAGCGGGCCCAAGACCAGCTCGCCGTTCTTGCGCTCCAAGAGGCCATAGTCGACGGGGTCGACCTGCGCCATGACGGCGGCTGCCTGGATAAAGTGCGCCACCCGGCCATAGCCGATCCAATCGGTCACCACCCGACGCCCGTCCATCGAGGCATCCAGCATGGAGAGTTGATGGGCAGCTGCCATCGCCATGACGATGCGGGAATCATAACGCCGATGCATCAGCTCTGCGGTCACATAGATGCAGTGCGCGTGCCAGGTGTCGTCGTAGACGGTGCGCGGCTCTTCAAGCCATGTGCCGTCTTGCTGCCACTGATAGAGCCAGACCTTGGGATACTCGTGCACCAGCAGCGCAGCGACCGGCAAGTCGCGATTGATCGGCAGGCCGTACATCTGCTGGTAATTCTGCGTGTAGGCCTCAGCCATGCGGATGTTGTAGGCCACGGTGACCGCCAGCCCGCCGGGATGGGCGTTATAGAAGTCATTGTGGCTGGAGGGGGCCGTCAGATAGGTCTGCGGCTCCATATGGCCCTCGGGCCAAACGTGCTCGGGGTCGTCCTCTGGATTGAAGAAGCCCAGTTTGACCATTTCGTCGAAGAGGCGGCGACGATCCTGGTCGCTTGGATACATCTCCAGAAATGTGATCTTTGGGGCAGCCGTACACTCGGTCATCAGCCGGCGATAGTCCGGGTTCTCCAGGCTGGCCGCGGTCTGCAGCAGCTCATTGTAGATGCCGCTTACCAGCCGCGAGGCCTTGGCCATCTCACTAGGGCTCATTGCGATCACCTCTTCCAGGCTGCGCGTCGGTTCCAGGTCGAGATGCTCTGAAAAAGCCGAGTACTCGAAAGGTCCGGGCAGAGGTCCGCCGATGCCGCCCGGCCCCTGTGCCACTCCCTTGTGATCGCCACACATGACACTATCCTCCCTTTGGTTTGCTTGACCTTAGTCTATCTCAGAAAGCGGTCGGTTTTGGGATCGAGCAGCAATTCCGGCTCTGCATCGAACCCAAGAAAAGCCACCTCGCCTTCCGACCAGCGCTCTTTCGAAGACACCACGGCCTTAACCTCCCTACCGCCAAGCGAGAGATCCAGGATGGTGCGCCCGCCCAGCGGTTCCACCAGAACCACCTCGGCCGGAAAGCCTTGCTCTGGCGCCGCCCCGCGTCCGACACGAATACGCTCCGGGCGAATGCCCAGTTCCAGGTCCTGGCTTATCGCCGGATAGGCCGAGAGTCGCTGCAATCCCTCGACAGGCAGGGAGAAGCCTTGCCCCTCCAAGCACTCTGCCGCGGCATCGCCGACCAATCGCACTGGAAGCAGGTTCATCGGCGGCATACCAATGAAGCGCGCGACGAAGCGATTCTCCGGCCGGTCATAGATCTGCTGCGGTGAGCCGATTTGCTGGATCCTGCCCTGGTCCAAGACGGCAATCCGGTCGGAGAGCGAGATCGCCTCTACCTGATCGTGGGTCACGTAGAGAAAGGTCTGACCCAGGTCGCGGTGCAGGGCCTTGAACTCGATCCTCAGCTCGATCCTGAGACGCGCGTCCAGATTCGTCAGTGGCTCGTCCAGCATCAGCAGGTCACTGGGGGCGGCGAGTGCCCGCGCGATGGCGACACGCTGCTGCTCGCCGCCGGAGTAGGTGCGTGGCGGGCGGTCCAGCAGGTGCTTGACCTTGACCATGCCGGCCACTTCCTGCACGCGCTGCTCGACCTCCGGCCCGGCGCGGCGACCGGCCTTCAGCGGAAAGGCGATGTTGTCGAAGCCGTTGCGGTCGGGGAAGAGTGCATTGTTCTGAAACAGCAGCGAGACACCTCGGGCGCGTGGCTCCAGCTTGGTAACCTCGCGGCCGGCCAAGTGGATCCGCCCCTTCTCCGGACGATACAGGCCGGCCACGCTGTGCAGCAGGGTGGTCTTGCCGGCGTTGGTCGGTCCCAGGATGGTGAAGAACTCGCCTGCCTCGACGGAAAGCTCGACTCCATCTAGCGCTGTCAGCTTGTCGAAGCGCTTGGTTACGCTCTCCAGAGCCAGCCAACTCATGGCGCGCCGCCGCCCAAGCGGTGCGCAACCACGCGTTCGCTGCCTCGCTCGATCAGATGCAGCTGTTCGGGATCGAAGGAGAGATGCATCCGTTCTCCCTCGGCGACGCTGCCCGGCGGCAAGGTGACGGCAACCAGGCCATCGCCATAGGTTACATGGGCGACGTGCTCGGCTCCCAAGTTCTCCACAACTGCGACCTCCGTGGCCGCGCTGGCAGGGCCGGGCTCGCGGGTCAGGCTCAAGGTGTGCGGGCGCAGGCCCAGCAGATGCGGCCCTTCATCAATCTCCAGCGGCCCCAGGTCGAGGGGGCCGTGCAGCGCCGTCTCTGCGGTGGCCCGGGCACCGTCACGGCGCACGACGCAGTCGATCAGATTGATCGGAGGATCGCCGATGAACTCGGCGACGAAGCGGTTCACTGGACGCGTAAAGATCTCCTCCGGGCTGGCGATCTGTTGCAGCACGCCCGAGCGCATCACCGCGATCCGATCGGACATGGAGATGGCCTCGAGTTGATCGTGGGTGACGTAGAGGACGGTCTGGCCGAGCGCGCGCTGGATGCGTTTCAGTTCGCTGCGCAGCGCGAAGCGAAGTGCTGCGTCCAGGTTCGACATGGGCTCGTCAAGCAACAGCAGTTGCGGCTCGGTCACCAGCACGCGGGCCAGGGCCACACGCTGCATCTCGCTCATATTCAGGCGGCCGGCACTCTGGTCGAGGATGCCGTCGAGCTGGAGGCGCTCTGCCATCTCCGCCACCCGCTTGCGCCGCTCGGCACGCGGAAAGCCTTGCGCCTCCAGACCGAAAGCCAGATTGCTGCGCACCGAGAGCTTGGAGAAGACCGCATAGTCCTGGAAAACCAAACCGATGCGCCGTCGCTGTGGCGGAACCTTGACGACCGACTGGCCGTCGACACGGATATCGCCGCTCGTGGCCTCTTCCAGGCCGGCGATCATCGACAAGGTCGTGGACTTGCCGCAACCCGAGGGGCCGAGCAGCGAGAGAAACTCGCCTTTGTTGACCGCCATGGAGACGCCCTTGACCGCCTCGACCGCGCCGAAGGACTTCTTCAGATCGATCAGTTCAAGCTTAGCCTCGCTCATCGTTTCACCGCGCCGAAGGTCAGCCCGCGCACCAGGTGCTTCTGGATGATGTAGCCGAAGAAGATCACCGGCAGGGTCGAGATCGTCCCCATCGCCGCCTGAACGCCATAGAGCTTGCCCGAGGAGGCCGAGACATAGTTCGCGACCTGAAGGGTGACGGTGATGACGTCGCCCGAGGTCAGCACCAGGGCGAAGAGGAATTCCGACCAGTTCAGGATGAAGATGAAGAGGGCGGTTGCCAGGATGCCACCCTTGGCGAGCGGCAGGGTGACGGTCAGGAAGGCACGGAACTGGCTGTAGCCGTGGATCATCGCCGCCCCCTCCAGCTCGGCCGGCACCTCTTCCAGGAAGGAGCGGATCATCCAGATCGAGAAGGGCAAAGTGAAGGCCGTGTAAGCCAGTATCATGCCCATGTAAGTGTCGGTCAGGCGCAGGATGGAGAAGAGCACCACCATCGGCACCACGACGGCAATGGGCGGCATCATCCGCACCGTCAGGAACTGGAAGGGAAAGTTCTCGCCGCCAGTGCGGAAGCGCACGATGGAATAGGCTGCAAGCGTGCCGAAGGCGACCGAGAGCAGGGTCGCCAAGGTCGAAATGATCGCGGAATCCTGAAAGGCCTTCCAGGCCGAGCCGGAAACCTTGTAGTCGAGCGACCCCTGCTGTTCGGCCGCCACCTCGCGCGCGTCCTCGGGGAAGAAGACGATGCGGTAGTTCTGCAGGGTCGGGTTCTCTGTCACCCAGACCGGCGGCCACTCTGCCCACTCGTCATGCGGCTTCAGCGAAGTCGAGAAGAGCCAGAAGATTGGCAGCAGCGAGATCAGCAGCGAAAAGATGACGGCAGCACGCATCAGCGCCGTCAGCCAGGGATTGCGTTTGCGCATGGCCGGCCGCTCCCTAGCCGTGCCGCTTCAGCGGGCGCGAAAGCGCCAGACAGACGGAGATCACCAGGATCAGCACGATCAGGGCAGCGGCGGCGATGTAGCCCATGCGGAAGTAAACAAAGGCGCCGTTGTACATATACATGGAGATGCTCTCGGTCGCCCCGCCTGGCTGGCCGCGCGTCATGATGTAGATCGGATCGAAGATCTTGAAGGTCTCGATCGAGCGGATGAGGACGGCCACGCTCATCACCGGCAGCAGCAGGGGCAGCATGATGCGGAAGAAGATGCGGGTCGGCGAGGCGCCCAGCAGCACCGCGGCACGGATCTGGTTCTGCGGCAAGCTCATCAGGCCGGTCAGCACCATCAGGAACATCAGCGGCGTCCACTGCCAGATCTCACACAGCATTATCGGCAGCATGGCCCAGGTCGGATGCGAGAGCCACGAGAAGGTATAGGGCTCGCCGATGACGATGCTGATCAGATGGTTGATCGGCCCGCGATCGTTGAACAGCATGAAGAAGGCATTGGCGGAGTCCACCGGGATGATCATCATCGGCAGGATGACCGCGCTGACCGCCAGTTTCCGCCAGGGCCAATCGTCGAGAAACAACAGGGCCAGAGCCAAGGCCAGAACCAGTTCCACCACCATGCAAATACCCACCAGCAGCAGGGTGCGCAGCACAGCGTTGACGAAGCGTTCGTCGTACCAGAGGTCGTAGAAATTCCAGTACCAGACCGGCTCCGCATCCCACCAGGGAATGTTCTGGGTCGGCTGCCAGTCGGTGATCGACAGCCAGAGGATCATCAGGGTCGGCACCAGGACGATGGACAGCACAGTCAGCTGGGCCGGCAACACCAAGGCAACATTGAAGGGAATGAGGCGCGTGATGCCCGTCTTCGCCTCCCTCCTCTCCTGGCTTCCCTCACGCATGCATGGCCCCTTGGACTGTCCCCAACACCGATCGACAAGGCGAGGGAGAGGCCGCCAAAAGTCCGGCGACCTCTCGCCTCATCTCACCTAACCCCCTCAGGTGAGCTTGGCACGAATGTCGGCCGGATAGATCGACTTTAGGAAGTTCCACTGCACCTGCTGGCTGCGGGCCCCCATGCGCCGGGTGATCCGCTCCCAAGAGCGCGCGCAGTCGTCCAGCGCTTCCTTGGCCGTCTTGGTACCGGCGTCGGCAGCGGCGATACTCACCCGCAGCTCGTCGAAGTACTCGCCCTGGCCCTTCAGGTAGAGGTCGGGGATGGAGTTGGCCATCGAAACCTCGTGGGTTGCCAGAAACTCCGGCGTGTAGGTCTGGGCGATCTCCGCGTCGGTATAGTGCACCTTGCGGAAGGGGTCGAAGTAACCGCCCGGATCGCGCACCGCGATGGTCGACATCACCGGGCTTGCCGCATAGAGGGTGAAGAGATAGGCGATCTCCGGATTGCCGGAATAGGTCGAGACCACGTAGTTCCAGCCCCAGTTGAAGTAGGGCGTGCGCAAGAGATCGTCGCCGTGCTTGCCGCCCGGCATCAGGCCATAGGTCGTCTTGCCCTTCATGTTTGACTTGTCTGAGTTCAGGAACTTCTGTGTCCCGCCCCAGCCGATGTTGGCGAACTTGTTGCCATCGCCGTAGGCCTCGAAGTTCTCGAAGAGGCCGTTGGTGCGGGCGCCGGGGTAGAGGGACTCACTGGCCTTGATCAGCTCCTCCAGCGCGGCGACGCCAGCGTCGTTGTTGATCTGCGGGGTGAGATCGTCGGCCAAGGGATAAAAACCCTTGGCGTGGAAGCGGCCCCACCATTCCCAGGCAATGAAGTACTGCGTGCGGAACAGCGCCCCGCCGTACATGTCCTGATCCGGCCGGTGGAACCAGGCCATCATGGTGTCCAGCTCTTCCCAGGTATCCGGGACCTTCAACTCATAGCCGTTCTTGTCGGCAAAGCCCTTCTGCTCTGTCTCGTCGTCCAGCCAAGGCTTGTTATAGAACATCAAGTAGGTGTCGCCATCGGTCTGGTAACCGTAGAAGCTACCCTTGTAAAAATCGCCGATGGTGTAGAGCGAACCGTCCTTGAAGCCTTCCGGCTCGTACTTCAGCGCATAGTCGTCCAGGTTCACCAGGACCCCGGATTCTGCCAGATCGGGAATGCCGAAGGTTGCCGGCAGCGCGATGTCGAAAGATCCGCTCTTGGAGACCGCCTCCAGGAGGACCTTCTGATTGATCTCGCCCAGCGGCACCTCAAGGTACTCGATCTTGACTCCCGAAGCCTCGGTGAAGGCGTCCGCCACCGGCTTGATGTTCCCCAGCGAGCCGGAGGGCTGCATGATGGTCAAGGTGACGTCCTTGCCGCCGGCCAGTTCCTTGGCCTTGGCAGCGGCGACGTTGTGGATGTTCTCGATTGCCGCCGATTGGGCAAAGCCCTGGCGGATGAGGCCGGGCGCCAGCGCGCTGGCCGCCAGGCCAGCTGCTGTCCCCTTCAGAAAACTGCGACGGTTGCTCGTCGTCATGGCTGTTCTCCCTTCTTATTGACGCGTTGGTCCCAATGCCCTTGTGCCGCCTTGTCGTGGCCGGTCTCGTTTCTTGCGTGTTCCCCCTACTTCATGACCTGCAGTTTGGCCCGATCCTGACCGATCAGGACCGCGCCGATGACGACCAGACCCTTTATGATCATCTGCGAATACTGATTGACGCCCATTAGGTTCAGGCCGTTGTCCAGGAAGGTGATGATCAGTACGCCCAGAAGCGTGCGATGTACCCCGCCGACCCCGCCGGAGAGCGAGGTACCGCCGACGACGATCGCAGCCAGCGAGTTCAGCAGTAAGTCCTGTCCCAAGGTCGGCCCGGCCGCCCCCAGCCGTGCGACGGCGAGCGCACCGGCGAAGCCCGCAAGCGCGCCCGAGAGCGCGAAGGCATAGATCTTGAAGCGGCGCACCGGGATGCCGACTGTGCTGGCCACTGCCTCGCCGCCGCCAATGATGTACATGTAGCGCCCGAAGCGTGTCTTGAAGCCGATCACCGAGAGGATCAGCCAGGCGCCCAGCGCGAAGAGCGCGATGTTCTGCACGAAGGGGATCAGCTGCCCGATCGCCAGCTCCTCGAAAGCATAGGAGCGATAACCGACGGCGCGTCCCTGCAAGATCTCCCAGGCGGCCCCGGTAAAGACCGAGAGCGTGCCCAGAGTGACGACGAAGGAGGGAATGCGCCCGAAGGCGAAGATAAAGCCGTTCAAGGTCCCGAGCAGCGCCCCGAAACCCAGCGCGAAGAGCGGCGCCGCCGCACCCAGATCCCAGACGTTCAAGAGCTTGACCGTCACTGCGCCGACCAGCAGCACCATGGCGCCGACGGAGAGATCGATGCTGCCCATCAAGATGACGAAGGAGGCGCCCAGACAGGCGATCAGCAGGGTGCTGGCCTGGCCGGAGAGCGCCGTCATGTTGCGCAGCGAAAAGAAAGCCTCAGTCGCGATGGAGAAGAAGAGCGCAAGAGAAAAGACGACCAGGATCGGCAGCCAGATCCCGTTCAGTCCATTCCCGGACTGGCCGCTCAACAAGCGCTGGATCATGCCGCAGCCTCGGCCGTGTCCGCGGCGTCGCTCAGCATCAGCGCCAAGATTTCTTGCTCGCCAGGTTTGCGGTCAGCCGGCGCGGTCATCTCTGCGGTGACCCGGCCGTGGCGCATAATGGCGATGCGGTCGGAAAGGCCGATCAGCTCCGGCAGATCGTCAGTGATCAGGAGGATTGCCACGCCTTCGTCGGTCAGGTCGCGAATGAAGCCGTAGATCTCCTCCTTGGCGCCTGCATCGACGCCTCGGGTGGGGTTATCCAAGACCAGGAACTTGAGCGCGCGGCACAGCCAGCGCGCCAGGACCACCTTCTGCTGATTACCGCCCGAGAGCTGCGCACAACGCTGGTCATGGCGACGCGCGCGGATCCGCAGGCGCTGGATGAAATCCGCGGCGACCTCGGCCTCCAGCCGACTGCGCCAGAAGCCCAGCGCAGCGACGAAGTGATCTTGTCCACCGGCAAGCGAGAGGTTCCACGATAGCGGGAAGCTGGGAATCATGCCGGCGGCCAGACGCTCAGCTGGAACATACCCCACGCCCTGGCGAATCAGTCGGCCGATCTGTGGCCTCTGCCAGGCCGCTTGGCCCAGGCGCAGGCTCCCCTTACTCGGTGGAACGACGCCGGCGACGCCACGTCCCAATTCCGCCGTACCGGACGCGACCAGTCCACCAACGCCAAGGATCTCGCCCGGCAACAGATTGAGGCTGACGTCGTGATAGCTACGGTCGTCGCCAAGCCGCTTAATCTTGACCGCAGGCTCAGAGGCAATGTCGAAACGGCCTTGCCGCCCCTCGTGATAGTAGTCGGCAATGCGCTCACGCCCGACCATGAGCGAATGGAGCTGCGCCTCGTTGGCCTCCTTGCTGTCTAGCGTCGCGACATTGCGGCCATCCTTGAGCACGACGATACGATCGCTCAACTGCAGAACCTCGCTCAAGCGATGCGAGACGAAAACGAAGGAGACCTGGCCGCGCAGTGCGGCGATCAGCCGAAAGAAGACCTCCTCGTCGGCCTTCTCCAGAGAAGCCGTCGGCTCGTCCAGCAAAACCAGCGGCCGCTCAATGCCCAGAACCCTGAGCGGCACCAGACAGGCCCGCACGATCTCAAGCAGCTGGCGCCTAGAGAAGGAAAGTTGCTGGGTCGCTTGCGTCACCTCGATGTCGAGACCGGCCTCGGCCATCAGTGCGCGCGCAACCTCGATCATCTTGCGTCGACGCATGAACTGGCCGGCAGCCGTGTAACGCCCTTCCAGTGAGAGCAGCAGATTCTCATAGACAGCGATGTTGGCAACCAGCGCTTGCTCTTGGAAGACGCGCGAGATGCCGAGGCGCATGGCGGCCCCGTATCCCTCCAGACGAACGTCCGAGCCGTCCAGGGATAGGCTACCGCTATCCGGCCGTACGATGCCTGAGATGAGATTCAACAAGGTCGACTTGCCGGCCCCATTTTCGCCAACCACGCTCACCACCGCGCCCTGCGGCACGGAGAGCGAGACCTGGTCCAGCACGGTGGTCCCCGCGTAGGACTTCGTCAGACGGTCGGCATTCAACAGGATCGATGGCATGCGCGCCCTTTGCTTTGCTTACCCCTCGGGCTTCTCCCCGGGCGAAGGAGGCATCAAGGCCGCGGCCGGCGACACCCCCAACGCCCGGGAGGACCCGGATCAGCCCTTCATTGGCGAGGGGCCGAAGAGGTTGATCTTGTAGTGGTCGGCATAGAGCTTGCGGATCTTTTCCGATTCGCCGTCTGCACGTGCCTTGGCATAGGCCTCCGGCTCTTTCCAGCCGTCGGGCTTGTCGATGCCGCCCCACTCCAACTCGATGTCCATCGGGAAGAGTTCGGCCTGCGGATCCCAGTTGTCGGGATGCTTCACCTTGCTCATCAGGTCGTAGTTGAAAGGCGGCACGTCGCCGTTGTTGACGTAGCGTTCCAAGTAAGTGGCCACGTTGTCTTTGGTCATGGTGACCGAACGCCAGTTCATCAGCCGCTCCGGCGCGCTCGGCCGCCAGCCGTTCATGACGTCGTAAAGCCTGGAGGTCAGTAGTGCCCCCATGTACTGCGGGACATTGGCTGAGGTGCAAAGCAGCAGGCCGCGCTCGATCATCTCGGCCCCGACCGTGGTGCCGTCGGCACCGCCGATGAAGACATCCTCACCCGGCCGATAGCCCGCGGCCCTGAGTGCCGAGATGCAGCCGTCGGCGACATCGTCGTTTTGCGCAATGACGCCACGGATATCCGGGTGGCGGGAGATCAGATCCTCCATCGCCTTCTGCGAGTCTTCGCGGTTCCACTTGCCCGGCAGATCGCCGGCCCAGGTGATCTTGGGATACTCCTTCAAGGCGGCATCGCGGCCGCGCGAGCGGATCAGGTCGGTGGAGTTGCCCTCGACACCGGTGACGCCGACCATGTTGCCGCCGCCGAACTTCTCCATGACCGCCTTGCAGACCGTCTCGGTGACGCCCTTGTGGGCCGAGAACTCTTCCGGTACGGCATACATGGTGTAGTACTCGCCGGCTTCGAAGGGCGTGAACCAGGGCAAGGTCCCCCAGGTATTGTCCAGCCAGACCCTGTTTTCGTTGGCGAGCTGGGCAATACGGCGGATCGAGCCACCGCCCGGCGCGTGCAGCATGACGCCTTTCACGCCGGCCGCGATCTGCTGTTCGAACTGATCGAGTTGGCGCTGCGAGTCGAGCTGGCCGTCGACCGTGTTCATCTCCATGCCCAGCGCCGTGGCGGCCTCATGGGCGCCGTCATCGGCATTGACTGCATACTCCAGCCGTGCGGTCATCATCAGATGCGCGACCTTGCCGGAGCTGTCGGCGACCGCCACACCGGGGAAGCCCATGGACACCGCACTGGCCGAGGCCACTGCGCTGACCGAGGCGAAGGCCAGGAACTGGCGCCGGGACAGCCCCTGAAGGTCCAGCCGCTCCATATGGCGGTCGACGACCTTGCGATCGGTGAAATCGGGAAAGGCTCTCGGATCTAACGTCTTACCCATGATGGTTCCTCCCAATTGATTGTTCTTGAACGGATCGGTCCCCTGAGGGACTGCTGTCTCTTTGTGGGACCGCTTGTCGGCCGACACTTCAGTCTCCGGTCGGTTCTCCTTCTTGGCGCCGACGCTCTTGCGTCTGGCCGTCGGTCTCGTGACCGGCAGCGGTCGCGCTGAATTTGATCAGGCCTTCGTCTTCCACCCGTTCGACATTGCCGTCGTCGATGTGCCAGAGCAGATGGGTGTGGATGCAGCACTCGGCATAGCAGCGGCGCATGCCGATCCCCGTAGAGACTGCATAATCCAGCTCGGTCTTCACCGGCATCACCTCAGGCACCAGCTCGGTGGTGCTCTGCGGCTTGGCGTTTCGGGCAACGACATGAAGGATGCGGTCGCGGGTGTCACGCTGCTGCTGGCGCATGTGGGTGAGCCGGCGGCGCGACGAGGGCTGCGAATAGGCCGAGAGGCCATGCCCCTCGAAAAGCGCTTGCGGAGCGATCTCCAGGCAGCGCTCGATCGAGGCGCTGTGCGCCTTGGCATCGCCGATCGGATAAGGCCCCAGCGGTGTCGGGTAATGCAAGAGGTCGCCGGAGTAGAGCGTGCCGGTGTGGGGATTGTGGATACCGATATGGCCGGGGCAGTGGCCAGGCAGGTGGATGACCTCCAGCTTCAGGCCGCCGACCTCCAGGATGTCGCCGTGGTTGACCTCGACCTCCACCTCGACGGGGAAGTACCAGTACTTCTTGATGATCTCCGGATCGGCCAGCCCTAGGCTTTCGCCCTCCTTCAGGTTGAAGTCGCGCAAGACCTCTTCCGGTGTGGTGCCGAAACGGGTGATGTTCTCCCGCCGGGTCACGATCAGCGGATCCTCGATGATCGGCTTGTCGGCGGGATGTGCCACCACCTCTGCGCCATAGCGATCCTTCAGAAGCTGCGCGTTGCCGGTGTGGTCATAGTGAAAATGGGTAATGACGATGTACTTCAGATCGTTCTTCTCTTTGTCCAGAAGCTCGATCAGGAAGTCGCCCATGCCGTTGTCGTGCTCAGGCAGGGTCCAGTTTCCGGTGTCGATCAGGACGCTCTCGCCCTGACCGCGGATCAGATAGACGCCGCTCTGCACATAGCCGTCCAGCTCGTCGCCAGCCCAAGGGCCATGCAAACCGGGGATGCCCCAGCCGTCCGGTGTTTCTGCCCAGAAGAAGATCATCGTCTGCCTCCTCTTATTGCCTGCCGCCTACTCCGCTTCTTCCTCGTTGCGCGGCGCATAGCGATCGAAGCGCACGTCGCAAGAGATGCCATGCGCCACCAAGCCCTCGACCTCACAGATCCGCGCCAGAGGCCGGGCGATCTTGCGGCTGGCCTCCTTGGTCAGGCGCTGATAGGTGACCGTCTTGATGAACTTGCCGACCCAGAGACCGCCGGTGTAGCGCGCTGCTCGTCCGGTCGGCAGCGTGTGGTTGGTGCCCACACCCTTGTCGCCATAGGCCACGGTCGCCTCTTCGCCGACGAAAAGGCTGCCGTAGTTGGTCAGACGCTCGAGGTAGTAGTCGTCGTCGGCGGTCTGCACCTCCAGATGTTCCGGAGCATAGTCGTCGCTGACGCGAATGGCCTCGTCGGCATCCTCGCAGACGATGATCTCTCCATGGTCGCGCCATGCCGGCTCGGCCATGTCGCGCGTCGCCAGGTCCGGCAGCTGCTTCTCGACCTCTTCCAGAACCGCCTTGCCCAGGGCGTCGGAGGTGGTGAAGAGCCAAGCCGGGCTGTCTGGGCCATGTTCGGCTTGCCCCACCAGGTCGGTCGCCACCATGAAGGGATCGGCCGTCTCGTCGGCGATCACTGCGACCTCGGTCGGACCGGCCAGCAGGTCGATGCCGACCAGACCGAAGAGCTGGCGCTTGGCCTCGGCGACGAAGGCATTGCCGGGACCGGTGATGATGTCGACCGGCTGCATGCCGACGCAGCCATAGGCCAGCGAGGCCATAGCCTGCACCCCACCGATGCAATAGATCTCGTCGGCGCCGGCCTTGTTCAATGCATAGAGCGTCGGCGGAAAGATGCCTTCAGCATCGCGCGGCGGGGCGCAGCCGATGATGTGACCGACACCGGCCACCCTTGCGGTGCCCACCGACATGATCGCAGCCGAGACCAGCGGGTACTTGCCGCCTGGAATGTAGCAACCGACCCGGTTCACCGGAATCATCTTTTGGCCGATCAAGATGCCCTCGGCAACTTCGGCCTCAAAGCTCTGCAGGCTGTCGAGTTGGCGCTTGGCGAATTCTTCGACGTTGTGTTGGCAGATCGCAAAGTCTTCTTTGAAGGTCTCCGGCAGGCGGCGTTCGACTGCACGAATGCGATCGTCCGAGACCCGAAAGTCCTCTTCCCAGCGATCCAACTCACGGGCAAAGCGTCGGACCACCTGATCGCCGCCCTCGCGAATTTCCGCCAGCATCTCGCGGACTCTCGCTTCCGGCATGGCTCGCTCTGCTTTGGCCTCCGCGGACGCCTGCTTCAGATAGTATGCCAAGGCCTCTAGGCCCTCCCTGGCCGCTATGAAAGCGTTTTCAGAGATACAGGCGTTGATGCACCTGTTTCTCAAAGTTGTTAGCGAAAGGGTAGGCACAGTCATGCTCGCGGGTCAAACGCAATCTTAGAAATGTCACGAGATTGGTGCTGAGTGAAATTTTCTTGCTATTTCGACTCCATAGTCGCAACCTTTCATCGCACCACCGATTCTCAAAACGTTTGCGGGCAGAGTTCGGCACTGAAAACGGTTTCAAGAGCAACAGGATATGCAGGGTGCCTCGCACCTTGCCCGCTGTGCCCCAGTCATTGGCTCCTCTTGCCCTTGCTCCGGTGCGACCAGCAGAGATAAAGGCTATGTCGATGCATCAGTTAGCCAAAGCAGAAAACATCCAGACCGCAGCGCTTCGCGCCTCGGGCCCCTTGCCGGCAAACCGACGGTGAGCACGACCGACAAAAATCTGGACCCAGCCGCGCGCGTCACCATCCGGGAGATCGCCGCCGAGGCCAAGGTCTCGATCGCGACGGTCAGCCGGGTCCTGAACCATCCAGAGCAGGTCGCGACCAAGACCCGCGAGATCGTCCAGGCAGTGATCGAGCGCAACCACTTCGTCATGGACGGGATGGCAACCGCCTTGGCCTCAAGGCGCTCGCGCACCATCGGGCTGATCATTCCGACCATCACCAACTCGATCTACGCCTCCTCCACGCAGGCCATCCAGCAAGCCGCACAGGACCAGGGCTACTCCGTGCTCTTGGGCGTCAGCGAGTTCTCTGCGCGAGAGGAAGCAGCCCTCATTCGCCGCCTGCTGGAGCGGCGGGTCGAGGGCCTGATCCTGACCGGGGCGGATCGCTCGCAGCGGATCTACGAGACCTTGGAGCGCAACCGCGTCCCCTTCATTCTGACCTGGCAGCAGGCCGAGCAGCCACCGCATCCCTCCGTCGCCTTCGACAATCGTCTGGCAGCGCGCATGGCGATGCGCCACCTGATCGAATTGGGCCATCGCCGCATCGGTCTGATCTGCGGGCGTTCGGCGACTAACGATCGGGCGCTTGCCCGCCGTGTGGCCTATGAGGAGGAGATGCGCGCGCTCGGCGTGCCGCAGCGCGAATGGTTGATCTTCGAGCGCGACTTCGAGTTTGTCGAGGGCCGCACCGCCATGCACCGCATGCTGGAGGCTCGCTTTCGCCCCACCGCAGTCTTCTGCGCCAACGACATCCAGGCGATCGGCGCGCTTGCCGAGTGCCGCGACCGCGGTCTTTCCGTACCCGAGGAGATGTCGATCGTCGGCTTCGACGACCTGCCGATTTCGCAATACCTCTCTCCGCAGCTCACCTCGATCCGCGTCCCGGCCAGCCAGATGGGTTTCCTGGCCGCCGAGAAGCTGATCGGATGGATCGAGGGGAAAGCCCCGCCGGCGAGCGAATTGCTGCCGGTCAGCCTGGTCCAACGCGGCTCCAGCGGGCCGCCAGCCAAAGGCCGCTAGCCCTCCCTCGCAGCGCCCGGGCATGTGGTAACGCCGATGTGATCACGCATCGCAGAAGGAGCCAAACTGGCGTCCCATCGCTGAAGCTTGGCTGCAGGCGGTCAAACGCCAGCATCCACGCTAAACACCTGAGGTTATTCGGAATTAAAACGAGGCGTCGGTTCCCCAATGAACAGATGTACTATAGAGAATGAACCGTGCTTTTCATTTGCGGTCACCCGGTTCGCTGCGTAGGCTCTCTTGGGAAGGGGCCAGTCGACGCAACGCCGGTGTTCGACCTTTGGGGAATAAGAGACGAGCCGTTTGAGGACGGGTGTTAGAACCTTCGGAAGCGCGCGTTAAGCAGGCATCCGGGAGGGAAGCGCCTTCGACCCGCTTGGCGACGCCTGCTAACTGAGTCCCGGTTTTGCCTAGCTTGGCTGCCGCGAGGTAGTCTGGAAACGCTATGCGCAGGGCCCAGACGAGCTGAAGGACTGCTTTGGGGAAAAGAGACAATGGCAAACATCACCGGAACAAATGGCGTCGACACGCTAAGCGGGACCAGTTTCCTGGACCGGATCTACGGTCTTTCATCCAACGACACACTCTTTGGGGCCGACGGCAACGACTTCCTCTATGGCGCGTCGGGCGGCGATATCGTCTTCGGCGGTTCGGGACTCGATACCTTCGATGAGTACTACGCCAATGGCAATGGCGACGATAGTTTCTTCGGCGGCGATGGAAACGACGAGGGATACGGCGGAACGGGAAATGACCTCCTTGACGGTGACAGCGGTAACGATTTCCTATCCGGCGATAGTGGCGATGACAGCCTTTTCGGCGATAGCGGTGCCGACACTCTGGATGGGCTCAATGGTAAGGATCTGCTGGCCGGCGGCCTCGGCGATGACGATCTTTCCGGCCAGGCTGGCGACGACGTCTTCTTCGCAGGGTCGGGTAGCGACACCTTAGTTGGCGGCGCTGGTGACGATACGCTTCTGAGCTTCCTTGTCATCGGTAGCGGGACTGAGAGTTTCTTCGGCGGTCAAGGCGATGACCTGGCCTTTGGCGACGCTGGTGCGGACAGCCTCTTCGGGGGCGGTAACAACGACGACCTTTATGGTGGCTCGGATGTCGATCGCCTCTACGGAGAGAACGGCGCCGACAGCCTCTTCGGCGGCGACGGAGCGGACGGCCTTCTCTTCGGGGGAGGCGGAAACGACAAGGTCTACGGCGGAAACGGTAACGACAGGTTTCTGGGCGGCGGAACTGGTGAGGACACACTCTTCGGAGGTAGCGGGATTGATTATCTCTACGGCGGTGAGGTTGGCACGCTCAACCCCAGTAATCCTGGTGACAACCGGCTCTATGGTGGTTCTTCGAATGACGTTCTGATCGGCAGCAACGACAAGGATGCAATCTACGGCGGTCTAGGCGCAGACTATATAATCAGCGGCGAAAGTGACGATAGTATCTACAGCGGCAGTGGCAATGATATCGGTCTCTTCGGCGGTGGCGGAAACGACGTGATCGCGGGCGGTAGCGGAACTGATTACTACCTTTTTGGGGATTCAGGCAGTGACACCGTCTTCGGCGGTCTGGGCACCGAGTATTTTGTCTACGGCGAAGGTGGCGACGACACGCTCTATGGCGACTCGGGCAGCGACGGCCTGGACGGAGCCGAAGGCGACGACAGCCTCTTCGGCGGCAGCAGTGCCGATGGCTTCCTCACCGGTGGCCTTGGCGACGACGACATCAGGGGCGGCGAGGGGGATGATCTTCTGCGCGGCGGCAGTGACAGCGACGCTCTGCGTGGAGAGGCCGACGACGACACGGCCTACGGCAATTCCGGCAAGGATACCTTGTTCGGCGGCGCGGGCGCGGACACCCTGCACGGCGATGACGCCAACGACCAGATCGTCGGCGGCACCGGCAGCGACGTGATCTTCGGCGGCCAGGCGCGCGACCGTCTGAACGGTGCCTCGGGCACCGATACGGCCTACGGCGGTGCTAACAACGATACCTTCATCATCGATCTCAAGTCCGACTTGATCTTCGACGGATCGGGTCAGGGCGACGATGTGCTGCGCTCCAATGCGGATGACTACACGCTTGGCACGGCGGCCGAGGTGATGATCGAGCGGGTGAACATCAACACCGCGGCCGAAGAGGCCAAGATGGTCGGCAACGCGAACGATGACCTTCTGATCGGCAATTCTTTCGACAATGTGTTGCTGGGCGGGAGTGGAGACGACCGCCTGAACAGCCGCGGTGGCACCAACACTATGACCGGTGGTAGCGGGAACGACACCTTCATCGTCACCACCTCAGCCGACAATGTGCGGGAGTTCTCGGGTCAGGGCGTCGATCTGGTCCGCGCCGAGGCAGACTTCACCCTGCCGGACGGTACGGCGACGGCCTTCGTCGATAACCTGCGTCTGCAGGGCGGCTTCGGGAATCTGGATGGCAGCGGCAATTCACTGGACAACACGGTCGAGGGCAACAGCGGTGACAACGTCCTGCGCGGGCTTGCCGGCGACGATCGCCTGGAGGGTGGCGACGGGGACGACCGCCTCTTCGGCTCTGCCGGCATCGACCAGATGCGCGGCGAGAGCGGGGCCGACACCATTGCTGTGGGCTCGGCCGACAATGTCTTCGGCGGCTCCGGCACGGATCAGTTCGGCTTCAACGGTGAAAACCTGGGTGCCGGCGGCTCCGGCGGGCCGACCATCCGCGACTTCGACGGGGTCTCGCTGAATGCCGGCAACGGTGAGGACAAGCTGGTCTTCGTAACGGGCCTCGAAGTCGGCAGCTTCGCCTACATCGGTGCTGCGGCCTTCTCCGGCGGTGGCAACTCGGAAGCCCGCTTCGCCGGTCCACGCCAACTACAGGTCGATCGCGACGGCGACGGCTCCAGCGACATCAACGTACAGATCGACGGCTTCACCGCCGCCAACCTGCTGACCGCCAGCGACTTTCTCTGGCTCTAGGTTGGGTAAGCGAGACGGCGCATAGGCTAAATGAGCGCGCAGCGAGGAACAGGAAGGGAGATCAAGGATCATGGCAAGCATCTCTGGAACGAACGGCGTCGACACGCTGACCGGTACGGATCTAGCAGATCGGATTTTTGGCCTGTCTTCCGGCGACACGCTCTTTGGGTCAGGTAGCAACGACATTCTCTATGGGGCCTCGGGCAACGATCTGGTGTTCGGCGGCGAGGGCGATGACACCTTCGACGAGTTCTATGTCGACGGCAATGGTGACGACACCTTCTACGGCGACAATGGAGACGATGCTGGCTATGGAGGTATTGGAAACGACGTACTCTACGGGCGCAGCGGCAACGAGTTTCTGTCGGGCGATGCCGGCAACGACAGGCTCTTCGGCGATAGCGGTGCCGACACCATCGATGGACTGGGCGGTAAGGACCTGATTTATGGTGGCGAGGGTAACGACAACCTGGCCGGTCAGGCCAGCGACGATACCCTCCACGCCGGCAACGGCAATGATACGATCAGCGGCGGCGGTGGCGACGATACCCTGGCCGCCCTCTCCGGCTACGGCGGCGGCACCGACAGCTTCTTCGGAGATGAGGGAAACGACACCGCCAACGGTGCCGACGGCGACGATATGCTGAACGGCGGTGCCAACAACGACAGTCTTTTCGGCGGCAGCGGTACGGACCTGTTGGCGGGCCAAGCCGGTGTGGACCGTCTCTACGCCGGCAGCGGTGTCGACGGCCCGAACTTCGGTGGGGACGGCAACGATTCGCTCTACGGCGGTGATGGCAGCGACACCTCCTTCTTGGGTGATTCCGGGAATGACCGCCTCTTCGGCGACAGCGGAACCGATTTCCGTTTTTTCGGAGGGACAGGCGTCGATCGGATCTTCGGCGGCGTCGGCGGTGACGAGCAGTTCTTCGGTGGCCTAGGCGACGACACCCTCGCCGGCGGTTCTGGCTTTGACTATGAGTTCTTTGGCGATTCAGGAGCCGACACTCTTCGCGGCGAGAGCGGAACCGACGATCTCATGTACGGGGGCAGCGGCGACGACCAGGTCTTTGGCGGGGACCTGACCGATGCTGCTCTGAACGGTGACGGCGGCGATGATGGTCTATTTGGAGATGATGGCGACGATCTCAGGATCTATGGCGGCGAAGGCCAAGATAGTCTCTATGGAGGAAGCGGCGCAGACTCAGTCTTGCTCGGCGAGACCGGAAACGACACCCTCTACGGTGGCTCCGGCGCAGACACCAGCCTGATCGGCGGCGTCTTTAGCGATACCATCTTCGGCGGTGACGGTGACGATGTAAGCCTGGCAGGCGGGTGTGGAATTGACTCCCTCTACGGTGGCTCCGGCAGCGACATAATGGAGGGCGGCATCGACAATGATCGGATGTATGGCGATAGCGGAACGGACTCCGTGTTCGGCGGTTGCGGCTTCGATACGCTGCGGGGCGGCGATGGAGTTGATCTCCTTTTTGGCGGTGACGATGTCGATAGCCTTCTGGGTGGCTCGGGCGCCCTTGACTACCTCTATGGTATGTCCGGTGCCGACCGCCTCTACGGCGGATCAGGTGTCGATACGGTGTTTGGCGGAGAGGGGTCGGACACCTTCGACGAGTACAATGTGCTGGGCGGAGGCAACGACCATTTCAGCGGAGGTCTGGGTGACGATGTCGGCTACGGCGGTATCGACGATGATTTTCTGCGTGGAGGCAGCGGTAGTGATTTTCTGTCCGGAGACAGCGGCAATGATACCTTGGATGGAAGTAGCGGGAAAGACACCCTGGATGGCCTAAGTGGAAATGATAGACTCTATGGCGGTGCAGGGGATGATGATCTGGCTGGTCAGGCTGGGGATGACGTACTGTTCGCTGGCTCAGGCACGGACATCGCCAGCGGCGGGGCGGGCGACGATACGCTGCTGAGTGCCGGCGTCATCGGCGTCGGAACCGAGAGCTTCTTCGGTGCTCAGGGCAACGACCTGGCCTACGGCGACGTCGGTGCGGATAGCCTTTTTGGGGGCGGCAACAACGATACCCTCTATGGGGGAGCAGAGGTCGACCGCCTCTATGGCGAGAATGGGACGGATAGCCTGTTCGGAGGGCTCGGCAACGAGCGCTTCGTCGAGGGCGGCAACGGCAGCGATTCGATCTTCGGCGGCAGCGGTAACGACACCTCCCTCGCCGGCGGGTCCGGCGGCGACAGAATCTTCGGCGATAGCGGAAACGATGCCTCCCTCTTCGGCGGTACCGGCGCGGATCGGATTTATGGTGGCCTAGGCGACGACTTCTCCCAGTTCGGCGGTCTGGGCGAGGATCGGCTCTATGGGGGTCTCGGCAACGACGTTCTAGGCGGAGGATCTGGAGAAGACAGCCTTTATGGCGGTAGCGGTCAGGATGTCCTGACTGGCAACACCGGTGACGACTTCGCACAAGGGGGCAGTGGCAAAGACTATTTCCTGTTCCTGCAAAGCGGTGACGATCGCGCTTTCGGTGAAGACGGCGACGATTTCATGGATGGGCAGTCCGGCAATGATTCGCTCTATGGCGGTAGCGGGGCTGACACGCTCTACGGTGCCTACATCGCCGACAGCGTCCCGATTTTCGTAGGCAGCAGTAACCTCATTTACGGCGGATCCGGTGCTGACCGTATGATCGGCGATGGCGGTTCGACCTCGGCCAACGATCGCCTTTTCGGCGGTAACGGCGCCGACTCTGCCAGGGGCAACGGTGGAGACGACAGCATCTTCGGCGGTAGCGGCGGTGATAATGGCCTTTATGGCGGCAGTGGGGACGATCTGATCGAGGCTGGCAGCGGCGCGGATATCTATATCTTCGGTGATGCAGGCAACGACCGCATCTTCGGCGGCCTTGGTTCCGAGGCCGCTGTCTACGGCGAAGGTGGCGACGACAGGCTTTATGGGGGTTCCGGCAGCGACAGTCTCGACGGGGCGGGTGGCGACGATCGTCTCTTCGGCGGCAGTGGCGCCGATGGGTTCCTCACCGGCGGCCTTGGCGACGACGACATCAGAGGCGGCGACGGCGGCGACCTGCTTCGTGCCGGTAGCGGAAGCGATGCCCTGCGCGGCGAGGCCGATGACGATACGGCCTTCGGCAATTCCGGCAAGGATACGCTGTTCGGCGGAGAGGGCGCCGACACTCTGCACGGCGACGATGCCAACGACCAGATCGTCGGCGGCACCGGCAGCGACGTCATCTTCGGCGGCCAGGCCCGTGATCGGCTGAACGGTGCCTCGGGCACCGATACGGCCTACGGCGGTGCCAACAACGACACCTTCATCATCGATCTCAGCAGCGACCAGGTCTTCGATGGGGCTGGCCAGGGCGACGACGTGCTGCGCTCCAACGCGGATGACTACACGCTGGGCACGGCGGCCGAGGTCATGATCGAGCGGGTGAACATCAACACCGCGGCCGAAGAGGCCAAGATGGTCGGCAACGCGAATGACGACCTCCTGATCGGCAACTCCTTCGACAACGTCCTTCTGGGACGTAGCGGCGACGACCGTCTGAACTCTCGAGGCGGCACCAACAACATGACCGGGGGCTCCGGCGATGACACCTTCATTGTCACCACCTCAGCCGACAGGGTACGGGAGTTCTCGGGTCAGGGCGTCGACCTGGTGCGCGCCGAAGCCGACTTCACCCTGCCCGACGGCTCTGCGGCGGCCTTCGTCGACAACCTGCGTCTGCAGGGCGGCTTCGGGAATCTGGATGGCAGTGGCAATTCCTTGGACAACACGGTGGAGGGCAACAGCGGCGACAACATCCTGCGCGGGCTTGCCGGCGACGACCGCCTGGAGGGTGGCGACGGGGACGACCGCCTCTTCGGCTCTGCCGGCATCGACCAGATGCGCGGCGAGAGCGGAGCCGACACCATCGCGGTGGGCTCGGCCGACAATGTCTTCGGCGGCTCCGGCATGGATCAGTTCCGCTTCAACGGCGAGGACTTGGGGTCGGGCGGTTCAGGTGGGCCCAACATCCGTGATTTCGACGGGGTTTCGCTCAATGCCGGCAACGGCGAGGACAAGCTGGTCTTCGTAACAGGCCTCGAGGTAGGCAGCTTCGCCTACATCGGTGCTGCGGCCTTCTCCGGCGGCGGCAACTCGGAAGCCCGCTTCGCCGGCGATCGCCAGCTTCAGGTCGACCGCGACGGCGACGGGATCAGCGACATCAATGTGCAGATCAACGGCTTCACGGCAGCGAACCAACTAACGGCAACGGACTTCTTGTGGCTCTGACCCAAGGCCGTTCGGCAGATCTGCAAAGCAGCCATTCCAGCCTGGGTCTGGATGGGCTCGGAGCGGGCGGCTAGCGTGCGGGCTGTCCGCTCATGAAAACAGCCTTCTCCTTTCCCGACCAACCGGCCGCCTTTCGCGGCGGCATTCGTGCCGCTGCCGGTGCACCTGCCTTGGCGATCGGGGCCAGCTTCCTTGGCTTCGGCGCTTTGGTCCGCGAATCCGGGCTCAGCCTCTGGCACGGGCTGATCTCTACGGCGACGACCTGGGCGCTGCCGGGACAGGTGGCCATGGTCGAGCTCTATGCCGTCGGGGCCGGGCTCTTGGCCGTGGCGCTAGCGGTCGGTGCCAGTGCGACGCGGTTGCTCCCGATGGTCATGACCCTGGTGCCGCTGATGCGTCATCAAGGGGTGAAGCGGCAAAGCTTCTTTCTTTGGGCGCACCTGATTGCGCTAACCGGCTGGGCGGTCACCATGCGGGTTGGACCCGGGCTACCGCCCGCGCTGCGCTTGCCGTTTTTTCAGGGTTTCACCCTGACCCTTTGGGTCACCACCTTGATCGGGACGGCGATCGGCTATCTGCTGCCCGAAGTGCTGCCCAGAGCGGTGACCGTTAGCCTGGTGTTTCTGACGCCGCTCTACTTCACTCTGCTGTTCCTGGAGGACCTGGTCGGGCGGCGCAAGATAATGGCGCTTGCCTGCGGTGCCGTTCTGGGACCGCCGCTCTTCCTGCTTTCGCCCGACTGGAGCATCATTCTGACAGGACTCATCGGCGGCAGCATCGCCTTTTTCCTGACCAATAAGGGCCGGAGCTAGCGCGGATGCAGGAAACCTGGCTCTGGCCACTTTTGGTGCTCGCCGTCTCTGCCATTGCAACCTACGCCTGGCGCGGCCTGGGCGTCCTGCTCTCCGGGCGGATCAATCCCGACAGCGCCTTCTTCGCCTGGATGGCCGCGGTTGCCTATGCCCTACTGGCCGGGCTCATCACCCGCATGATCGTCATGCCGATCGGCCCGCTGACCGAAACCCCGTTGGAAGCGCGTCTGGTGGCAACGGCCCTCTGCATTGTTTGTTTCATATTGACCAAGCACTTGCTGCTCGCCGTTCTGGTCGGTGGCGGCAGCCTCGCGCTTTGGCTATCGCTGCTGCCCGCCTAGTCCATCAGGGCAGCGACGCCGGGCAGGGTCTTGCCCTCCAGCCACTCCAAGAAGGCGCCGCCGGCGGTCGAGACATAGCTCAGCTTGTCGGCCGCGCCGGCCTGGACTAGCGCTGCGACCGTATCGCCGCCGCCTGCCACCGACAAGAGACTGCCCCGCGCGGTCAGGGCGATGACCGAGCCCGCCGTGATCATGGTGGCACGATCGAAGGGCGAAAACTCGAAGGCGCCCAGCGGGCCGTTCCAGACCAGGGTTCTGGCCTCCTCCAGCGCCTCCTCGACGGCCGCGATCGACTTCGGCCCCACATCCAGGATCATCTTATCGGCCGGGATGGCGTCCAGGTCCACGGTCTCGGCCGCTGCCCCGCTTTCCAGCTTGGCGGCGACCACGGCATCTTCCGGCAGCAGGATGCGACAGCCGGCGGCGCCGGCGGCGGCATCGATCTTGGCGGCCGTCTCGGCAAGATCGCGCTCGCAGAGCGAGGCGCCGACTTCTATACCGCGCGCATAGAGGAAGGTATTGGCCATGCCGCCTCCGATCACCAGCACGTCGACCTTCTCGATCAGGTTGCCCAGCAGCTCCAGTTTCGAGGAAACTTTAGCGCCGCCGACGATGGCAACGACCGGACGCTCAGGCGCCTCCAACGCTTGCGCCAGATGCTCGATCTCCTCCTGCATCAAGCGGCCGGCTGCGGCCGGCAGACGGTGCGCCAAGCCTTCCGTCGAGGCGTGCGCGCGGTGCGCGGTCGAGAAGGCATCATTGACATAGCCCTCGCCCAGTGCCGCCAGCGCGTCGACGAAAGCGGGATCGTTCTTCTCCTCGCCGGCATGAAAACGCAGGTTCTCCAACATCACCAGACCGCCAGGCTCGAGGCTGGCGATCGCCGCTTCGGCAGCGGCGCCCTGACAGTCCTCGGCGAATGCGACAGGTCGGCCGATGGCTTCGGCGAGTGCGGCCGCGACAGGCCGCAGGCTCATCTCCGCAACCACGGCACCCTTTGGTCGGCCGAAGTGCGAGAGCAGGATCACCTTGGCGCCGGCATCGGAAAGCTCGCGCAAGGTCGGCAGGCAGCGCTCGATGCGCGTGGCATCGCTCACCTTGCCGTCGCGCAGCGGCACGTTCAGATCGACCCTCACCAAGAGGCGCTTGCCTTTCAATCCACCCAGTCGCTCGCTCAAACCCTCGATCGTCTTCAGCCGCGCCATCTCTCAACTCCCGTCGCACACTTGCGCGGCGAGAGGGACCACAAAGCAGGCCTGGAAAGCAAGGGGTAGTGCTGCGGTGCCGCAAGGCGTTGACCCGCACGCAAGGCTTCCCCACCCTTAGAGACATGAGCGAAACCTTGAATGCAGCGAAGGGCCTCGCCTCTAAGGGCGCCCGTCAGCACCTGACACCGCTTCAGCGACGCGCCTTCCGCCTGAGTCAATCGGCCAGTGCCGGCCTCTTCCTGGGTCAAAAGTGGCTCTCGACCCGGATCACCCGACCGATCAAGGCTGACCCGCCGATCGAAGGCCCCTTCCCGACCGACAAGGATATCCTGGCCGACCTGCAAAGCCTGCTGACCCGGGATCTGGAGAATGCCGAGCAAGGCTACTACCCGCCGCCCGACGATCTTCTGCGCCGGCCGCTCTCGGCGCTGACCGGAGCGTTCCGCTACTTCGCCGATCTGCCGGCGGTGGAGCGGCGGCGCCACAGCGGTGCCGGTCAAGAGGTCTTCCAGGAGCGACGCCGTCCGGGCGTCCCGCGCTATTACCAACAGAATTTCCACTTTCAAAGCGACGGCTGGTTCTCCAAGGAGTCGGCAAAGCGCTACGACCATCAGGTCGAGGTGCTGTTCACCGGCGGGGCCGATGCCATGCGCCGCCAAGCCCTGGTGCCGCTGGCCAAGGCACTGCGCGGCGGCCGCCAGGAGGAGAAGCGCCTCGTGGACCTGGGCAGTGGCAGCGGCGGCTTGCTGCCCTTCTTGAAGCAGGCCTATCCACGCCTGGGCCTCATCGGCCTGGACCTCTCAGAACCCTATCTGCAGGAGGCGGCGGCGCGCCTCAGCCCCTATCGTCGCTGGCAGCTTGTGCAGGGCGCGGCCGAGGCCCTGCCGCTGGCCGACACGAGCTTGGATGCCGTCACCAGCGTGTTCCTGTTCCACGAACTGCCGCGCAAGGTGCGTGCCGAGGTGGTCGCAGAGGCCGCGCGCGTGCTGAAGCCCGGCGGCAGCTTCGTGCTGGTGGACTCGATCCAGACTGGCGACGTGCCGGCCTATGACGCCCTGCTGCAGTACTTCCCGGTGGCCTTCCACGAACCCTATTACGCCGATTACATCGGTCAAGACCTGGAGGCGCTCTTCGCCCAGAAGGGCTTCCGTGTCGAAGACGTGTCTGTTGCATACTTTGCGCGCATCATGCACCTGGTGCGAACTGCGTGACCCGGTCCCTGTTGGCAGAGTTGGCCGAGCGCGCCGAGGACCCGGCCCCTTTCATCACCTTCCTGGAGCGCCGCTGGTCGCGGCGCGACATCTGGCAGGAAGCGAGCGCCGCGGCGGGCGGATTCAGCGCGCTGGATCTGGAACCGCAACGCCCCATCGGCGTTCTGCTGCCGAACCTGCCGGGTGCCGTCATTGCGCTTCTGGGCATCTGGCTGGCTGGCCGACCGGCTGCCCTGGTGGATGGGCGCCAAGCCATGTCAGACCTGCACGACTGGGCGGGGGAAGCTCAGCCGGCAGCCCTGGTCACCCTAGACCTGGCCTCTGTCTTCGAGCGGGCAAGGGCGCTGGCCGAGGTGCACGCCCCCTGCCCCCTGATCGTCATGCCGATTGCCGGGCAGCTTGGCTTCCTGAAGCGGATCATCTCTCCCTGGCTGCGCGGCGGTGGTGCTGCCAAGCGGCCGGACGGCACGGAGGTCCTGGCCTGGAACGATCTGTTGAACAGGGCAGAGCCTCCAGTCCCTGCGAGCGACCCGGCGGCGATGCCCAAAATCCTGCCCTGGCCTGAGGGCGCAGGAGGCTTGCTGACCTGCCCGCTGTCGGAGCCGGAGGCCCTAAGCGCCCTGGTATCGGCCTGGTGCGGCGCGGGCCGCTTGATCCTCTCGCCGCGCTTGGACGAGCGCTCATTGGCCAAGGTCCGCAAGGCCAGTCGGCCCGATCTGGAGATTGCCGCGGAGGGGCTATAAGCGGAGGGGCTATAACCAGACAAAATCGCCGGCAGAAAGCTGGCTTGCCAGGGTTATGCCATTGATCGCAAAGACCTGATCGGCGGCTCCATTCCCATCCTGATCCACCTCCACACGATCCTGCACCGTATCAAAGCGCGCCTCGCTGACCCCGCCGCCGGAGAAGGCAGCCGTCTCGACATAGGTGAAGGAGCCTTGTTCCAGGCCAGTGGCGAAGACCAAGTTGTCTTCGATGCCTGAGCCGAAATCTTCGATGACCGGGACCCCACCACCGCTCAAACCGAAGGTCTCTCCATCAAAGAGAAAGGCGTTTCTTCCGCCGGCGCCGAACAGGACATTGCCGGACTGCATTGCAAGCGTATCGTCGCCCGCTCCCCCAAACAGCAGATCGTTGCCCGCTCCTCCGAAGATGGTATCAGGGCTCGCGCCACCATATAGCCCGCGATCATCGCCCGAACCGCCGACAATTAGATCGCTGGCAGATCCGCCGAAGAGCAGCGTGTCGTCTCCACTACCGCCATAGAGGCGGTCTCGATTGTTGCCGCCATAAAGGCTTGAATCGTCTCCCCCACCACCGAAAATGCCGTCATTGCCGTCACCGCCGAAGAGGCTGGTGTCGTCATCAAGGCCACCGAAGAGGCCATCATTGCCGGTGGCACCAAAGAAACTAATGTCATGCCCTCTGCCGCCATAGATGCGGTCTTGGCCGCTGCCGCCGAAGAGCGAGGTCTCGTGACCGGTACCTCCATAGAGGCGGTCATTGCCGCTTTGACCCAAGAGCTTCAGGTCTTCGCCGGTGCCACCATAAAGACGGTCATCGCCACTGCCGCCCTGCATCTTGATGTCGTCGCCGGACCCGCCGAAGAGACTGTCATCGCCCGCCAGACCGCTCAGCCAGTCCTCGCCGCTGAAGCTGGAGATGGTGTCATCGGTCGCAAAGCCGGCGAAGCTGTCGTTGGTGCCGCCGAGCGAGTCCGCCAGAACGACAACGGACTCGAAGCCCTGGACGTCGCTGTAGCGGGGCAGGTCGGCAAAGGACTGCACCAGGATGGTGAGGCGATCATAGCCACTGCCGCCGTAGAAGCGGTCATAGACTCCGTTTTCGCTTTCGACCGCAGTGAATACGATCACATCATTACCGCTATCGCCGTAGACGCGGTCGGCGCCGCGGCCGCCATACAACGCCGTGTCATCTCCCTCTCCGCCGAAGAGCCAGTCGGCGCCGGAATCGCCATAGAGCCCTCCATCCATGCCCTGTCCGCCATAGATTCGGTCACGACCATCTCTACCATAGATCTCGCTATCGTCTCCGGCATCACCGAAGAGTGAGTCGTCTGCCACGCCGCCGAAGAGGTCTCGGTCGTTGGCGGACCCGCCAAAGAGGGTGTCTTCGCTGCGCCCGCCATGGAGCCCAATGTCTGAGCCACTGCCGCCGTAGAGCAGATCGTTCCCGCTATCGCCGAACAGACGGCGATCGTCACCCAACTCGCCGCGCAGTGTGTCAGACGCCGAACCACCGAAGAGGGACTCATCGTTTGCAAAGCCGCCATAGAGGGAGTCCTGCCCGCCGCCGCCGAAGATGCCGCTATCGTCGGAGGGGCCGCCGTAGAGAATGTCGCCACCCTGATCACCAAACAGCCGATCTTCACCACTCCCACCGAAGATGCGATCTCGACCCAAGCCGCCGTAAGCAAGATCATTGCCTGTACCACCTGCAAGAGTGATATCACTGCCAGGCCCGCCATAGAGGCTATCGTTGTTAAAGAGACCATAGAGACGGTCAGCACCGCTCAGGCCAAAGATTTCGTCCGACCCCGAGCCGCCAAAAAGCGTATCGTTGCCGCTGGTACCGTAGAACCGAGTCGATTCGGAGATTATGGTTTCGATACTTGAGAGTCTCGCGTTGAAATCGAGAGTAGCGCCCTCCAGCAGAAACAGGGTGTCAACGCCGCTGCCACCGACGAAGCTTTCCGAGCCCGCGATGTCGCCCTGGCTGCGTACGACCAGAATGTCGTCTCCGCTGCCGCCAAAAACATGGTCCTCGCCGGGACCGCCGACAAGCCACCGATCGTCACCGTCCCCACCAAAGATGCGGTCAGATCCTTGCCCGCCGAACAGACTGCTATCAGCGCCAGATCCTGTGCGTACATGATCGTTTCCTTGTCCGCCATAGAGATAAGAATCGTTCCCAGAGCCACCCCATAGTCGATCACCACGAGCTCCGCCAAACAAGCTGCCATCATCGCCATCGCCACCAAAGATACTATCGAAAGCTGACCCACCAAATAGCGGACCATCATTGCCTTCTCCAGCAAAGATAGTATCGTTGCTTGCCCCACCAAATAGAGAATTATCATCACCATTTCCACCAAAGATAGTGTCGAAGTCTGGCCCACCAAAAATTGGGCCATCATCGCCGGGACCGCCGTACAAGTCATCACTACCGCTTAGACCCCGCAGGGTGTCGTCGCTTGCTAGGCCGTAAATCTTGTCAGACACACTTGTGCCGACAAGATCGTCGTTACCGCTGGTCCCAAAAAAATTTGTCATATCATTTTTCTTTCCAAGTTTGCCGGTTGAAAGTGATAATTGGCTGTTATTTTGGACTCCTTAGAGCAGCAGTCGTCCTTGGTTATCGACGCCGGCGTCATCCACGCACCTTTGCTTCGCCTCCAGGTGAGAAACCAAGGTGCCCAGTTCAAAGCCAGACAAAATCTGTCGCCGAGAGTTGCCCTGCCATGCTGACTCCATTGATGGTAAAGACTTGGTCGGCACCGCCGTCGCCGTTCTGATCGACCTCTACACGGCCCCGGCCCGCGTCGAAGCGTGCCTCGCTGTTGCCGGAGCCGGAAAAGGCTGCAGTTTCGACATAGGTGAAGCTTCCGACCTCAAGACCGGTATTAAAGACCAGCAACCCGCCGATGTTGGAGTCGGCGAGAGTGGCAACGCCACCGGCGGTTTGGCCGAAGGTAGAGCCATCGAAGAAGAAGCTGTCGCTGCCCTCACCGCCGAAGAGCTGATCGCCAGAGCGCACGACAAGCGTGTCAATCGAGAAGCCGCCGTAGAGTGTATCGAGGCCACTGCCGCCATCCAGCAGGTCTTTTCCGGCGCCGCCGAAGACGCCCCGATCATCACCGCCGCCGCCATAGATCCTGTCGGCGCCATCGCCGCCATAGATCAGCTCATCGTCGCCCTCTTCGGCGTAGATGCGATCGTTTCCGTCATCGCCGAAGATGATACTCTCGAACCCGCTGCCGCCGAAGATCCGATCGTTTCCGGCGCCGCCGTAGAACCGAGAGTCGTCACCGCTGCCACCGAACAAGCGATCGGCCCCAGCGCCGCCATAGAAGAAGGTGTCGTCGTCGAATCCGCCGAGGAGGCTGTCGTTGTCGCTGCCACCGAGTAGGCTGACATCGTCCCCGTCACCACCGTAGATGAGGTCTGCGCCACTACCGCCGAAGAGCGATGTCTCATGGCCTGTCCCACCGAAGAGCTTATCGTCGCCGTCCGCACCCAGCAGCTTACGGTCATCCCCGGCTTCGGCGTAGAGGCGATCCTGGCCACTGCTGCCGCGGAGCTTTATGTCGTCCCCGGAACCGCCAAAGAGACTGTCGTCGCCGCTTCTCCCGTCAAGCGAATCCTCTCCGTTTCGTGCGAAAATCGTGTCTGCGCCAGCAAAACCGCTGAACCTGTTGTTGTGACCAAACTGCGAAGAATCGTAAACTGCGACTGACTCAAAGTTGGTAACGTTACTGTAGGCAGGAAGCTGCGCACCCTCTCTCATGAAGATCTTCATACTGTCGAATCCGCTTCCGCCATCCAGGCGTTCGCGACTTAGATTCTCATCTATTCTAGCAACTAAGTCAGCTGAGTCATTTCCACTGCCGCCATAGATGCGATCGACGCCACTGTCGCCGTCTAGGTCTGTATCGTCGCCGTCGCCCCCAAAAATCCGATCAGAGCCCGAGCCGCCTTCGAGCCTGGAGTCGCTACCCGCGCCGCCGTAGACACGATCGTCATCTTTTCCGCCGAAGAGCCGTCGGTCATCACCGTCGCCGCCGAAGAGCGCGTCGGCGCCATTCCCTCCGAAGAAGGAGTAGTCCTGACCCACCCCACCTTCTATCCGGTCGGCCCCACTAAACCCGGCTAAGGCTCTATCGTCGCCTGAGTCTCCAAAAATGAGGTTGGAACCGGAAATACCGGCGAGGCGTGCGTCATCGCCCGAACCGCCATACACAGTGTCATCGCCGATATCGCCGTGAAGAGCGCTGTCTGCACCAAGACCGCCGAACAAAAGATCGGCTCCCGCCCCTCCAGAAAGACTGAAGTCTTTGCCGACTCCGCCATAGAGTGTGTCCGCGGCGTTGCCGCCAAAAAGAAAAGAGTCCGGGCCGAGGTCACCGAACAAAATGTCGGCTCCACCGCCACCAAAGAGACTGACGTCACGGCCTGTTCCTGCGAAGAGTGAGTCCACCGCGTCTCCACCATAGAGGAAGAAATCTGCGCCCGAGCCGCCCTCCAGCCGGTCGCGTCCTCCGCCGCCGAACAGCGATCGGTCTTTGTCGGCCCCGCCGTAGAGTGCGTCTGCCCCAGCACCGCCAAAATGAGACCAGTCGTCGCCCAGTCCTCCCTCCAGGCGGTCCTCTCCGGTTCCACCAAAGAGGCTTCTGTCGTCATCTGCCCCGCCGTAGAGCGCGTCGCTGCCACCATCGCCATGCAGATCACGATCATCGCCGGACCCTCCCAGAACGACGTCAGCGGCCTTGCCACCGAACAGGCTTGCATCGTTGCCCGATCCGCCGTTCAGGCTATCTAGCCCGCTGGCGCCATAGAGGCCGACATCCGCACCGCTGCCGGCATCGATGCGGTCGGTCCCCGATCCACCGAAGAGTCCCCTGTCCGTCCCACTCTCGCCGAGGAGTGCATCGTTTCCATCATCCCCGTACAGAAAGTCGTTCCCGATCCCGCCGAAAACAGTATCAACTTCCAAACCACCGAAAAGCCGATCAGGACCGCTATCGCCGTTTAGCGAATCGACACCCTGCCCACCATAAAGACTGTCCTGGCCATCGCCGCCATACAGCAGATCGACACCAAGGATACCGCGCAGCGTATCGTCGCCGCCGAGGCCGTAAATGGCGTCGTCTAAACTGGTTCCGTAGAGTGTGTTTGGTTGGTTGTTTCCGAAAATGACAGCCATCGCTCGCCCTTTCGCTGTAGCCTCTGCCGCTCCCGTTGCTGACACTAGGGACCTCGTCTCTCTTCCCACTAAGAGGCTAGCTAACAGTGTCGCGAACCCCAAGCCTGGCACAACAGCAGGGTCTCTTCAACCCGAAATGGTGCTACTCCTCGTAGCCGCTTACCGTTTGATCGACTGACGTGCCCTAGGGTGGCAGCGGCCTCCAGCATTGAGACCCGCACCGCCAGCGTGATAAAGCTCTCCGGTCTTTGGCCGCTCGCGCATCGAGCCGCCGTTCCAACAGCTGCTCACGCAACAAGGGGGCTCTATGGCGTCGGTGCTGGCGATCGACCTTGGTGGCTCGGCGCTGAAAGCCTGTCTCTTCGATAGGGACGGCACCGCTTTGGCCAGTGCCAGCCTTCCAATCAGATTCCTGGAGGATGCCAAGGGCTGCTCGGAGCAAGATCCGGGGGTCTGGTGGCAGGCGCTGCTGGATGCCGCTGCCCGGCTTGCCGCCGAGGCGCCGGAAGCCTTCGAGGCAGCGACTGCCGTCGCGATCTGCGGCTTCACGCGCACGCAGGTCTTTCTCGGCGATAACGGCAAGGTCCTGCGGCCGGCCATCGCGTTTCGCGATTTCCGTGCCCAGGCCTTGGCGCAGGAGCTGAAAGAAGATCCCGGGCTCGCAGCTTTAGCCGAGGCAGCGCATCTGAATGGCTTTCATCCCCTGGCTCGCCTGGCATGGTTGCAGAGGGAGGAGCCCGCGGTCTGGCAAGCCACGCGGCTGCTACTTGAGCCCAAGGATTACTTGAATCTTCGCCTAACCGGCGAAGCCCGCTCCGATCCCATCTCCTGCGAGCGGCTCTCCCGTGCAGTGGCTGGAGGCAGAGGCTCACTCGCCGCCGCGATGGGATTGGACCAGGTGCCGCTTCCACCCTTGCGCGACCCGACGGACGAGGTCGGCAAGGTCTTGCCAAACTTGCCTCACCCACTGTCGACCTTGGCCGGTGCCGCCGTCTTCTGCGGTTCGAACGATAGCTGGACGGCGGCGGCGGGAATGGCGGCGCTGAAGCCAGGTCGCGCCTACTGCCTTTCCGGCTCCTCCGAAGTCTTTGGCCTGATGGCCGACCGGAAGGCCGAAGCGCCCGGGCTGATCTCTCTGGCCTGGGGCGAAGACCTCTGGCACCTCGGCGGACCCGGCTTGAACGGTGCCAATGCGTTGGACTGGTTGCTGGATATGCTGGACCCGCGTGACTTGCCGAGCGCGGAACGGCTGGCGGCGTTGCTGGCGCAGACCTACAGCGGCGCACCGCTGCTGTTCCATCCCTACCTGCTGGGCGAACGCACCCCCTACTGGGACCCGCAATTGCGGGCCTCCTTCATCGGTCTTGGTGCAGTGCACCGCCCGGGCGACCTGCTGCGTGCGGGCATGCAGGGCATCGCCTTCCTCAACCGCCTGGTGCTGGAGCGAGCCGAGGAGGCAAGCGGCCTGCGCGCCAAGGCAGTCAGGCTTGCCGGTGGCGGCAGCCGCAATGCCGTCTGGAACCAGATTCGCGCCGACTGCTTGGGCCGACCCTTGCTGATCTCGCCGCAGGCCGAGATGGGTTTGGCCGGTTGCCTGGCCGTGGCACGGGTCGGATTGGGACTGGATCCCGATCTCGCGACCGCAGCAGAGGCTATCGCCGGAGACCTGGTTGCCTATCACCCGGACGCCGCCTTCCAAGAACGCGCAAATGCTCTCTATGGTCTCTTTATGGATATGCACGAAAGCCTGGCCGGTGCCTCGCATCGCCTGGCCCAAATCGCCGGCAGCGGAACAAGCGGCACATGAAACCTATCATCGCAAAGTACGGCACCTTGCTGGCCGGTCTCGCCGTGCTGCTCTTCCTGCTGGTCTTCGCCCGCAACTTCGCGAGCAGCGCCAATCTCCTGAATGTGCTGAAGCATACCTCTTTCCTCACCATCCTGGCCGTCGGCTTTACCTTCGCGCTGATCACCTCTGAACTGGATCTCTCCTTCGCCAATCTCTGCAGTCTGGCTGCGGTCGTGACAGGCGGACTGGTGCACAGTGAGGTCGCCTGGCCACTGGCAGCACTCGCCGGTATCGCACTTGCGACCCTGGGCGGGCTGGCCAATGGCCTTTTGGTCACCTGGATCAAAGTGCCTTCGCTGATCGCCACTCTGGGTATGGCGGCGATCGCCGGAGGCCTAGCCTTCATGATCACAGGCGGCGTCTCCTTCGTCGGGCGCTGGCCGGAAGCGTTCCTGGCACTGGCACGCGGCAAACTGGTCGGCATCCCGGTCCTGATCTTTTTCATGGCCTTCGTCGTCGTGCTGGCTTTCGTCGTCACCAAGAAGACGAGACTGGGCGTGCACATGCTGGCGACCGGAGAGGCGCGCGACGCAGCCCACCGGGCCGGCATCGCCACGGGGCGGATGAAGCTGATCGGCCTCAGCCTCTCGGGCCTGGCGGCCGGCATTGCCGCTGTCCTGCTGGTCGCCAACCTAAGCTCGGCAGCACCGCAGATGGCCGGCGATTTTCTGTTGAATGGAATCGCCGCTGTCCTGCTGGGCATGACCATGTTCGAGCCCGGTCGGCCCAACATCGCCGGCACCTTCGCAGGCGCGCTCATTATCTCGATCCTCGACAACGGGCTCGTGCTTTTGGGCGCACCCTACTACCTTCAGGACATCGTGCTGGGGCTGATCATGATCGCATCGGTCGGCGTCTCCGCCAGCGTCCTGAAACAAGCGGCCTTCTCAGTCTGAGCGGTGGCCCATTCTTGGAAACAGAGCAGAGGAAGCAAATCATGCTGACACGACGGACCCTTCTTGGTGCCTTGGCCGGAGCTTTCGTCTTCGGCCAGGCTCTCGCCGCCCAGGCCTTCGAGCTGGGCGTCGTCGCTTTCCAGATGTCGGCCGAGACGCACGCCCGCGTCGCCAACGCGGTCGAGGCGGCGGCCAAGAAGAAGGGCTGGGAGGTTACGGTGCTGAACTCCAATGGCGCGCTGCCGACCCATGCTGAGCAGATCGAGAACCTGGTCCAGCGCGGCGTCGACGGCATCGTGCTCGCCATGTCCAAGCCGGTGCAGTTCGACGCCCAGATGCAAGCGGCCAAGGAGGCAGGCATCCCGGTGATCTCTGTCATGAGCGGCGCCAGCCCGCACACGCTCTTCGATATTCAGGTGAACGAGTATGGCGTCGGCGCCGATGCCGCGCTCTATCTGCTGGGCGAGCTTGGCTTCGAGGGCAAGATCCTGACCCAGCGCTTCGAAAGCAACGTCGGCACCCGCATTCGCGGCAAGATCCTGGACGTGGTCTTGAGCGAGAACACCCAAGTCGAGGTGGTCGGATCGCACTCCATGGCCCGAACTCAGAGCTGGCGCGACGACGTACGCAACGGAATGAACGCACTGATCCTGCAGAACGCCGGCGACTTCCAGGGCATCTGGGCCTCCTTCGACGGCCAGGCCTTCATCATCGACGACCTCTTAAAGGAACAGGGCATGCAGAAGGGCGACGTGGTCCTGGTATCGATCGACGGCGGCGCGGAGAGCTATCGGCGCATCAAGTCGCCCGATTCCATGCTGATGGCAACCGTTGCCATTCCCTTCGAGGCGATGGGTGAGGCGGCCGTCGATGCGATGGAGATCATCGCCGTCAAGGGTGAAGCCAAGGAAACGGTGACCGGCGGTCCCTATCTCTTCATGAGTGCCGATTTGGTCGATCAATCAAACGTCGACGACTTCATTCAATAGGCGATCCGGCGGTCGAACGATGGCAGAGATCCTGAGCGTTCAGGCGGCACGCAAGGCCTACGGTGCCGTAGAGGCCTTGCGTGCCGCCGATCTCTCCTTGGAGGCCGGTGAGATCCATGCCGTCTGCGGCGACAACGGCGCCGGCAAGTCGACCCTGATCAAGCTGATCGCCGGGGTCGAGCAACCCGATGCCGGCAGGCTTATGGTGCGTGGAATCCAGCAAGACTTCGGCACTCCGCACGACGCCTTGGCAGCCGGGATCGCCACCATCCATCAGGACTTGGGCCTGGCGCCGCGCATGTCGATCTATCAGAACATCTTCATGGGCTCGGAGTTGCTGCGCCGCGTACTGGGCATCGCCCTGTTGGACCGGGCAGCGATGATCAGCCAATCCCGCTCCTTCCTGCAAAGACTGGGCTCCAGCCTCACCGACATGACGGCGCCGGTCGAGACCCTCTCCGGCGGCCAGCGTCAGGCCGTGGCGATCTGCCGGGCGCTCCGCTGGAAGGCGGAGATCATCGTCATGGACGAGCCGACGGCGGCGCTGGGCGTGCGCGAGACCGAACAGGTGCTGTCCCTAATCCGCCAACTGAAAGAGACCGGCGTCACCGTCATCCTGGTCAGCCACAACATGAACGACGTGGTGGCCGTCGCCGACCGCGTCACCCTGCTGTCCGCGGGCAGCACGGTCGAGACCCTGGCGACCGAGGGCCTGAGCGCGCAGGCCCTCTCGCAGTTGATCCTCTCGAAGGGTGCCGAAGCTCCGGTTGCTAACTAGCCAAGGACACATCTGCGATCAGCAGCTCCGTCGCCTCACTGGCCTCGATCTCCAGGCTCTGCTGGCCGCTGGCCGCAAGGCCGTCTCGAGCTGCTACTGGCTGACCATTAACCGTGAAGGCACCGCTTGCGGCCACCAGATAGGCACCGCGACCCTCGCTTAGGAGGTGCGTGACGCTCTCGCCCGGCTGCAGAGTGGCGGCCAGGATTGCCGCATTCTGATGGATCGCGAGCCCGCCCGCGTCGCCGGTACGACCGGAGGCCAGGGGAACCAAGCCACTGCGAGTCTCCTTCGGGAAGCTGCGGGTTTCCCAGCGCGGCTTCACGCCGATCACCGCCGGCTCGATCCAGATCTGGAAGATCTGGGTCTCCCCCTCTTCCAGATTGTGCTCCTCGTGCAGGATACCCTTTCCCGCCGACATCACCTGAACGTCGCCCGCGAGTGTGCGGCCCTCGTTGCCCAGATGATCGCGATGCGTGATGGCCCCTTTGCGGACATAGGTGATGATCTCCATGTCGCGATGGCCATGCCGGTCGAAGCCCGTGCCGGGGCGAATGGTATCGTCGTTCCAAACGCGCAAGCTTCCCAGACCCATCCGCCTGGGGTCGTGGTAGTGCCCGAAGGAGAAGTGATGGCGCGCATTCAGCCAATCGTTCTCGAAGTGGCCGAGGCCGTCGAAGGGGCGCAGCTCAATCATGATGATACTCCCATTGCTAAATTGAGGCCTCGACGCATACCGCCTGGCCATCGTCCTGCTAGAGATGGCGCTGCTGCAGATAGGGACAATCTGGCCGCTGTGGAAATCACTGTCCCGCCAGTGCAACAATGGCTACTGCCTTAGGCGCCGCTCGGCTTCCGCTATCAGGGCACTTCTATCGGGGCGAAAGCTCGCGTCGATCCACCAATCTTCTAAGGCGCGCATCAAGCGACCCAACGCCGGGCCCTCGACGCCAAGCGCGATCAGGTCGCGCCCGTCGATCGGCATGACTTTCGGCTGCCAATCCGCTGCCTCGGCATCGATGGTCGCCAGCAAGTCGAGATCCAGTCGCCCGGCCGCCACGGCACTGCGGCAGCGGTCCAAGAGCTGCTCCGGGCCATGGAGATAGAGCTGGCGTCGCCGGAACGCGTCATCGCCCAGGTCGGAGGGCGCAGCCGCCGCGGCGGTCATAGCGATCAGGCGACGGCTCTGCCGCTTCGACAGCTTCAAAGCTCTGGCCGTCTCAGGCCCGGACACCGGCGAAACAAGAGCGGCCAGGCGTTGCAGAGCATCGCTCTCAGGTGCGATCTCGAGCAGGCGCGCCAAACGCTCGGTCCCATCGCTGTCGGGCAGGACAAAGGCCATGATCCCCTGCTGCTGCATGACGCGCAGGACCGGCAGAGGATCGGGCGCTTCCACCAGCCGCAGCATCTCCTGCGCTTTGCGCTCGCCGGAGATCTGGTCGAGGCCAGCGGCCAGGTCCCTTGCCGCCTCCAGTGCCGGCCTATCCAGATTGCCCTGCCCGTAGAAGGCGTGAAACCTAAGAAAGCGCAAAATACGCAGGAAGTCTTCTTGGATGCGCCGTCGAGGATCGCCGACAAAGCGCACGCGACCGGCCATGAGATCGGTCTGGCCACCGACGAAGTCGTAGAGCCGGCCCTCAGAATCCAGAAAGAGCGCATTCATGGTAAGGTCGCGGCGCTGGGCGTCGCGCTGCCAGTCGTTGGTGAAGGCGACCCGGGCGTGGCGCCCGTCGGTCTCCACGTCTTCGCGCAAGGTGGTGACCTCGAAAGGTCTATGGTCTACCAGCGCTGTCACCGTGCCGTGCTTCAGACCGGTTGGTATGGCGCTGAGGTCAGCCCGCTTCAGCGCCTCGATGACAGTCTCGGGCAGCAGCGGCGTTGCAATGTCGATGTCCTTGATCGGCCGGCCGAGCAGGAAATCGCGCACGCAGCCGCCGACAAAGCGCCCCTCGCCACCGGCCGCAGCCAGGGCGTCGAGGACCTGACGGACCGCTGGATCCTCGGCCCAGGCGGGTGCGAGGGGGGACATGACTGTTAGGCGACCTCAGCTTCCCGACTGGTCGCGTTGAATGAGGCTGGGCGCGCCGATCCAACCGTCGGGGTCAAGGTCGAAGAACCACATCGCGAGAAAGGAGAGAATGATGAGCGCGATGCTCGAGAGGATGAGCCAAGCCCAAGGCAGTCTGGCCCAGCCGGCCTGGTCGCCGCGCACCAACGCCACGTCGCGCTTGCGCTCGAAAGCCATCCAGGCGAGGTAGACCAGGATCGGCAGAATGACGGCCAGGACGGCGATCAGAAGGCGGGCCATACTAGGCCTCCACCCTGTCGCTTAGGACTTCGACCAGGTTGTTGATCATGCCAGCGGTGGCTCCCCAGATGTAATAGTTGTTGTAGGGAAAGGCGTAGAAAAAGCGCGTGGCCCCAGCGTAGAGGCGACTGTCGATCTTGCGACTGGCGGGGTCGAGGAAGAAATCCAGCGGCACCTCGAACGCGGATTCAACCTCGGATTCCTGCAAGGTCAGGCCCAAGGGGTGCTGCAGCTGGCCAATGACCGGGGTCACGTCGAAGCCGGTGCGCGTGACATAGGTGTCGAGCCTGCCGACCACCTCTATGCGACTGCGATCCAGTCCGACCTCTTCCTCCGCCTCGCGCAAGGCCGTCTCTTCCGGCGTGCCGTCGCCTGGTTCCGCGCCACCGCCCGGGAAGGCGATCTGGCCGGAGTGGTGCTTCAGGTGCGCGGTGCGCCGGGTCAGCAACAAGCTGGGTCCGGCTGGGTTGAGCACGATTGGCACCAGAACCGCGGCCTGACGCAGCTCTTGATTCGGATCGTAGAGCTCTGGGTTCAATTCATGGTCGCCACGCGGCTGCCCGTTCTCGCTAACGCCCTTGGGTGCGCCGCGACGTTGTGGTTCGGGCAGGCGGGCCAGACGCGCACTCAGATCCTCGAAGGTCAGACTCGTCATAGACTAGACGGTCCTCCCAAGTGGGAAGAAGAGGCCATCGCTCCAGAGGCCCAGTTGCTCTGCATCGCCGTCCGCGGGTACCGCCAGCTCGACCAATCGATAGAAGACCGGGCGATTGATCAGCGCCTCCAGGCCGGGTCGTATCAGCACGTAGGGCCGCGGCTCACCGCTGTCCGGGTCCTCGATGATCCTCAAGGGATGCTCGGCACCGGCCGCCACCTCGTGATCCAGATTGGTGCGAAAATGCAGGACCTGCTGCGCACCACTGTCCTCGGTCCAGCAGTCGACGGCAACGAAAGGGGCGTCTTCGACCGCGATCAGCCCGCGCTCCACCGGGGTCACCAACCAGTAACGCCCATCCGCCTCACGGCGCAGCACGGTCGCGAAGAGTTTAACGAGAGGCAGGCGGTTGATCGGCGTTCCCTGATAGAACCAGGTGCCGTCGGCCGCGATCCTCATGTGAAGATCGCGATCTCCAGCGAGCGTCCTCCCGTTCTTTTGTTGACTTTCCGGCCTTGCCGTCTGGCCTCCCGTGCTCTGTCGCCCTAGAGTGTCAAGAAGTGAATCAGTCGCGCTTTTGGTCATAGCAGGATCACATTCTCGCCAGCTTGAGGGGGCAGCGTCACGGCCGCAGAACGAGGTTAGGTTAACGTAAGTCTGTCGGCGCCCTAGATAAAGAGTGCTGCCGAGAGAGAATGAGCGGTTTTTACGTGGGCGCGACCCAACGTGAGCGAACAGCAAGAGGTCAGACAGTGGTCATACTAGAGAGCGAAATGAGGGTGGAGCAGACGGCCGATGCGCTGGCGGCCTCCATGGAAGAGACCGCAGCACAGCTGACCGACGCACGCGCCGCCATCGGCGAGGTGATCTTCGGTCAAGACAGCGTCGTCGACGCGACCCTGGTGACCCTGCTGGCCGGCGGGCATGCCCTGCTGGTCGGTCTTCCTGGTCTGGCCAAGACCAAGCTGGTCGAGACCCTGGGCAGCGTCTTCGGGCTCAGCGAGAAACGCATTCAGTGCACGCCCGACCTGATGCCCGCCGATATTCTGGGCAGCGAGGTGCTGGAGGAGGACGAGAACGGCCGACGCCGTTTCCGCTTCGTGCCCGGGCCGGTCTTCGCTCAGCTGCTGATGGCCGACGAGATCAACCGGGCGAGCCCACGCACCCAGTCCGCCCTGCTGCAGGCCATGCAGGAGCATCGCGTGACCGTCGCCGGCGAGACCCATAACCTGCCCCGCCCCTTCCACGTACTGGCGACCCAAAACCCGATCGAGCAGGAGGGGACATATCCCCTGCCGGAGGCGCAGCTGGACCGTTTCCTACTGGAGATCGATGTCGAGTACCCCGATCTGGAGGCCGAGCGGCGCATGCTGATCGCCACCACCGGGTTGGAGGAAGCACCGCCGCGGCAGGTGACCGATGCCGCGACCCTGCAGACTGCCCAGCGCCTGGTGCGCCAAGTGCCGGTCGGCGACAAGGTGGTCGACGCAATCCTCGCCCTGGTGCGCGATGGTCGGCCACAGACCAGCAGGCTGGCCGACGTCCAGGCGCACGTTTCCTGGGGACCGGGACCGCGTGCCAGCCAGGCCCTGATGCTGGCGGTGCGCGCCAGATCGATGATGCAAGGCCGCTTGGCACCCTCGCTCGACGACGTGGCGGCGATGGCGCCGGCCGTCTTGCGCCACCGTATGGCACTGGGCTTTGCCGCACGTGCGGAAGGCCTTCGCTTGGAGGATATTCTGGAGCGCCTTCTTGGCACGCTTGACTAATCTGGCCAGGCGCGGCCGAGCTAACGCCAGCGATCCTGCGCAAAGCCTTAGTGCGGCGCAGGCGCTCGCAGGGCGTTTGCCACCGCTCGTTATCGAAGCCTTGCGCATTGCCGACACCGTAGCCGGCGGTGCCCACGGCCGCCGGCGCGCCGGACCGGGCGACGCCTTCTGGCAGTTCCGTCCCTATGTCCAAGGCGACATGGCGCAGACCATCGACTGGCGGGTCTCGGCCCGCAGCGACCAACTCTTCATTCGTGAGCGCGAGTGGTCGGCGGCTGCTAGTCTCTATCTTTGGCGAGATGCCAGTGCCTCGATGCGTTGGCGCGGCGCCCGCGATCGGCCGAGCAAGCAGGAGCGTGCCGACCTGCTGCTGCTGAGCCTCGCAGCTTTGGCAATCCGCGGCGAAGAGCAGGTCGCGATCCTGGGGCTGGACCGGCGCGGCCGACAGGGACGCGGTGCTCTCACGCACCTGACCGAAGTCCTGGGCCAGGCCAAGGAAGAGAGCCTGCCGCCCGAAGGCCCCTTGCCGCGTCAGTCGGATCTGGTTCTCTTCAGCGACTTCTTCAGCCCCTTGGATGAGCTGGCAAGCCGACTGGGCACCCTGGCTGCGCGCACCGCGCGCGGGCTGATGGTGCAGGTCTACGATCCGGCCGAAGCCGCCCTGCCCTTCGAGGGACGGGTCCGTTTCGAGGGTTTGGAGGGCGAGGGGCGCTGGCTGGCGCCGCGCGTCGAATCCCTCCGTCCGGCCTACATCGAACGCTTTCGCGATCATCAGGCGGCCCTCTCCAGTCTGGCCGTGAGCCTGGGTTGGCGCTTCGTAGCGCTCCCCACCGATCGCCCGGCGGCAGCCGCGCTGGCCTCACTGCATGCCGGTTTGGCGCCTGGGCTTCGGAGCACGACATGAACCTGCTGGCCGGCCTCACCTTCGCACAGCCCTGGCTGCTGCTGCCTTTGGCTCTGCTGCCGCTGCTCTGGTGGCTGCTGCGGGCAACGCCGCCGGCGCCCAAGCGACTGGGCTTTCCGGCAATCCGGCTGCTCTTCGGCCTCCACCCCGTCGAGGAGACGCCGCAGCGCACGCCATGGTGGCTGCTGCTCTTGCGTCTTCTGGTGGCCGCCTTGGTCATTCTCGCCTTCTCGCGCCCACTCTTGAATGCGGCGGCAACGCTTTCCAGCCAATCACCGCTGCTGGTGGTGGTGGACGACGGCTGGTCGGCGGCCCCGGACTGGCGCGAGCGGCAGACCGCCTTGGACATTCAGCTGGCCGAGGCCGAACGCTCCGGCGTACCGGTCCGCCTGCTGCGCACGGCGCCGGGAGAGGCCGGAGAGGCGCCCAGCGTCTCCGGCAGCATGACGGCGGCCCAAGCCCGCAGCCAGCTGGCCGGCATGCAACCCCGCCCCTGGCCCTTGGACCGCGAAGCGGCGACCCAGGCCTTGAGCAGCCTGCAGGGCCGCGATCACCAGGTCATCTGGGCCAGCGACGGCCTTGACGCCTTGGGCACGGCCTCTTTCGGGCGCGCCCTAGCCGGTTTGGGACCGGTGACCGAGTTGCATCCAGAGCCTGCAGACTTGCCGCGCCTGCTGCGCCCGCCGCGCGATATCGACAAGGGGCTGCTGGTGGTGGTGGAGCGGCCGGTGGCGGCGCCCAGCGTGCCTTTGACCCTGCGCGCCCTGCGCGACGACGGGCGCGAGGTCGGCCGCACCTTGGTGACCTTCGAGGAGGAAGCCAACGAAGCCACGGCGGCACTGGAACTGCCGCTGGAACTGCGCAACGCCATCGCCCGCCTGGCTCTGATCGAGGAGCGCACGGCCGCCACCACTCTGCTGCTGGACGGGCGCGCCCAACGCCTGGCCGTCGGCCTGGTCGAAGACGAGAGCAGCACGGTCGCCGTCCAGCCGCTTCTGAGCGAGCTGCACTATGTCGAGCAGGCTCTGGCCCCCTTCTCGGTCATCACCCGTGGCAGCCTTCAGGATCTGCTGGAGCGCCAGCTTTCCGTCCTGGTGATCCCCGACCGAGGCGCACTCGCCCCGCAGGAGCAGAGCGAACTCGACGACTTTCTGGAGGCCGGCGGCCTGGTGCTCCGCTTCGCCGGCCCGCGCCTGGCCGGCAGCCCCGACGGTTTCACGCCCGTGCCCTTGCGCGGCGGCGACCGCCGCCTGGGCGGTGTCATGTCCTGGGAGGATCCGGTTCCGGTCGCCCCCCTGACCGAGGGTCCCTTCGCCGGCCTGGTCGTGCCCGACGAGGTGACGGTCGACCGCCAAGTTCTTGCCGAGCCCTCGCCGGAATTGGCAGAGCGCACCTGGGCGCGGCTCGCCGACGGCACGCCTCTGGTGACCGCCAGCGAGCGCGGTGCGGGAACTCTGGTGTTGGTGCACACCACGGCCAGCCCCTCTTGGAGCAACCTGGCGCTCTCCGGCCTCTTCGTCGAGATGCTGCGCCGGGTGGTCGAGACGGCCAAAGGCCTGACGCCGCTGATCGGTGAGGCTAGCCTGCCGCCGGTTTCCAGCCTCGATGCCTTCGGCCAGCTGGGCGAGCCCTCGCCGGCCGTCTTGGACCTCAGTGCCGAGGTCGTTGCCGAGAATGCCGTAGGCCCGCGCCATCCCCCCGGTTACTATGGCAACCGGGATACCCGTCGCGCTTTCAACCTGGAGTCCGCCGTGCCGCGCCTCTTGCCCATGCCCGAGATCACCGGCGTCAGTCGCGAGGTCTATAGCAGCGAGCCGGCCTTCGAGCTGAAACCCTGGCTCTTGAGCGCCGCCCTGCTGCTGTTGCTGGCCGATCTGCTGCTGGCCCTGTTGCTGCGCGGCCTGCTGGTCCGTCCCGTGACGGCGGCCCTGGTGGCTCTGGTCTTGGTCTCGCTGCCGCAGTCTAGAGCGCTGGCGGTCGACGACGGCCTGGCGATGGAGGCGACGCGCGAGACCCGCTTGGCTTTCGTCGAGACCGGAAACGACGAGGTCGATGCCATCTCGCGCGTCGGTCTGGATGGCCTGTCGCGGATGCTGAACCGCAGGACCGCGGTCGAGACCGGCCCACCGATCGGCGTCGATCTGGAACGTGACGAGCTGGCCTTCTTCCCGCTGCTCTACTGGCCGGTGACGGCGCAGCAGCAACCGCCCAGCGCGGCCGCGATCGAGCGGATCAATGCCTTTCTGGCCAGCGGCGGCACCATCTTCTTCGATCTGCGCGATCCGGCAGGTGGTGGCCCGGCTTCCAGCGCCACACAGAACCTGCGCCGTCTGACCCAGAACCTGGAGGTGCCGCCACTCGCACCGGTGCCGCCGGAGCATGTGCTGACCAAGGCCTTCTATCTGATGCAAGACTATCCCGGTCGCTACAACGGCGGCACGCTCTGGGTCGATACCGAGGGCACGGTGGCCAACGACGGCGTCGCCCGCGTGCTGATCGGCGCCAACGACTGGGCCGCCGCCTGGGCATTGGACCGCGCCGGCCGGCCGCACTTCGCCGTGGTGCCGGGCGGCGAGCGGCAGCGCGAGATGGCCTTCCGCTTCGGCATCAACCTGGTGCTCTACAGCCTGACCGGGAACTACAAGGCCGATCAGGTGCATGTGCCCTTTATCCTGGAGCGCCTGGGACAGTGAGCAGCGCCACGCTGAGCTTCGCGCCACTAATTCCGCCGGCGATCCTGCTGGCGCTGGCGATCCTCGCCCTGCTCTTGCTGGGGTTTGCCGCCTGGCGCCGCGCCGTCGGCTGGCCGCTGCGCGGTCTGGCGCTCGCGCTGCTCTTGCTGGGCCTGGCCAACCCCTCGCTGATCCGCGAGGAACGCCAGCCGCTGACCGAACAGGCCATCATCCTGCTCGACGAGAGCCCCTCGCAAGGCGTCGAGAGCCGCAGAGCGCAGGGCGCCCGCGCGCTGGCCGCGCTGCAGAAGCAGCTGGACGCCCTGCCGGCGGTCGAGACCCAGGTGATCCGCGCCGGCACCAACGGCGAGGGCACCAACCTTTTCCGCGCGCTTGAAGAGACCCTTTCCGACATGCCGCGGGCCCAGCTGGGCGGTATCTTCGTCATCTCCGACGGGCAGATCCACGACGTGCCCGAGAGCTATGAGCAGCTTGCCGTCTCGGCACCGCTGCACCACCTGATCACCGGCCGCGAGGGCGCGCAGGACCGCCGTCTGGTCGTGGTCGAGGCCCCCAGCTTCGGTATCGTCGGCAAGGAGCTGAGCCTGACGGTACGCGTCGAGGACCCCGGCACCGAGGGTCAGGCCACCCTCACCTTGAGCCAGGACGGCGGACGCGAAGAACGGCTGAGCGTCCCCGTCGGCCGCGACGTCGAGGTGCCCTTCACCCTCTCGCGCCGCGGCGAAAGCCTGCTGTTGCTGGAGGTCTCGCCCGGCCGGGACGAACTCAGCCTGGAGAACAACCGCGCCGTGGTCTCGGTCAACGGCGTGCGCGACCGCCTGCGCGTCTTGCTGGTGTCCGGCGTGCCGCACAGCGGCGAGCGGGTCTGGCGCAACATCCTGAAGAGCGATCCTTCCGTCGACCTGGTGCACTTCACCATCCTGCGCCCACCGGAGAAACAGGACGGCACGCCGATCCACGAGCTGTCGCTGATCGCCTTTCCGACCCGAGAACTCTTCTCGTTGAAGCTGCACGAGTTCGACCTCATCATCTTCGACCGCTACCGCCGGCGCGGCGTCCTGCCCCGGCTCTATCTGGAGAACATCGCCCGCTACGTCGAGGAAGGCGGCGCCCTGCTGGAGAGCGCCGGGCCGGCTTCCGCCACCAGTCAGTCGCTCTACGGCACGCCTTTGGGCATGGTCATGCCCTTGGCCCCCACCGGCGAGATCGTCGAACGCGGCTACCGGCCGGAGCTGACCGATCTGGGCCAGCGCCACCCCGTCACCGCCGGACTGCCGGGCGCCAATCCCTCGGCCGAAGAGGACCCGGACTGGGGCCGCTGGTTCCGCCTGGTCGAGGCCGAACAGCAAGGCGGCCAGATGCTGATGGAGGGCCCGAGCGGGCGCCCGCTTCTGGTGCTGGAACGGGTCGGCGAAGGCCGCGTCGCCCAGCTCATGTCCGACCACGTTTGGCTCTGGGCCCGCGGCTTCGAAGGCGGCGGCCCACAAGCGGAGCTGCTGCGCCGCGTCGCCCACTGGCTGATGCAGGAACCCGATCTGGAGGAGGAGGACCTTTCCGCCTCGGTCCAAGGCGACCAGCTGATCGTTGAGCGCCGCTCGCTCGCGCAAGACCCCGTCACCGTCACGGTCGAGACCCCCGACGGCAGCATCGAAGAGCTGGAACTCGCCGAAGAGCGCCCCGGCCTCATGGTCGGCCGCCGTAGCCTCACCGAAACCGGACTCTACACCATCCGCCACGACGATCTCGCCACCCTGGCCGCCGCCGGCCCCCTGAACCCTCTGGAACTCGCCGACCTGCGCAGCAGCCCAACCCCGCTCAGCCACCTGGTCGACGCCAGCGGCGGCGGCGCCATCTGGCTGGAAGACACCGCAGACCCCAGCCTCCGCACCGTCACCAAGGAGGGCCGCCGCTACGGCGCCGACTGGGTCGGGCTGGTGAGACAGGAGCGCTTCCGGGTGACGGGAGTCAGCGAGGCCGCCCTGCTGCCGGCCTGGGCCTTTCTGCTCATGGCGCTGGGCGCGGCGGTTTGGGCTTGGAGGCGGGAAGGGCGGTAGTAACCCAGTTAGTAATCCACAGTGCCAACACGGAACAAAGAGATTGTACAAACAGTGCACTCTGATTGATTGTGCCTCAATGTGAACCGCACTGAACCTCGCCGTGTTTGTCGGCGGCTCGAGAGTTTGAGAGGGTGGAGCGATGACGAAGGCGACCCAGCCCACATCTCTCACCGGAACAGGTGCATCCTGGGTTCCTCCAAATTCGGCGTAAACGCTTGTTTAAGAATACATTTTCACTGATCTGGATCCGCGATGCACCTGTTCCGGTGAGAAACAGGAGCCAATTTCAGACAAGATCTCCCGGCCATCAATCACCCACACTGGGAGCCGGATGTGGCGGGTCAGGGGCGCGGTCGCGTTCCAGCGCTGCGTCCAGCTCACCAGGTTCTATCGTCAAGGTCTCTTTTCGGCCGGGATGGGCGGGGCTGGGGTGCAGGTGAAGCACGGTCAGGACCCGGCGATAGGCGGGAAAGGAGAGGCCCTTGATCAGCTCCTCATCCGTCTCCACCCGGTAGAGGCCGCGCGGGAGCGGTTCGTCGTGGCCGGGGAGGAGGAAGGCTCGGCGAAAGGTCACGGTCGTCTTCAGCGTGCGCCCGGTCACGTCGTGTCTCCTTATTCGAGGACCCGCCGCCAAACCAGACAGGCGCAGAGCCCAGAGCATTCACCCTTGTCTATGACGGCAAATGCCTGAACGCTGGCCAGGCCGGAAGCGGGGGAAATCGGCAGGGTCGTCCGTCGGCTTCGACCTACCTGGGGTCCGGTGCCACTTGTCCCGTCTTCTTGACGGGCTTTGCCGGTGCGACCTCTTCAGCCGGCGTGGTCTTCGCCTTGCCGTCCTGCTTGTTCTTGTCAGCTGCGGTCTGTGACGTGGAGAATTTCATGAAGGACATCGGAACCCCTTTCGGGTGCGCGCGGACAATGATTTGCCGCTGGACTCTACATGGGGTTACCAAAGCAAAAGCGCAACGATAATTTGACTACGGCACTAAATTAGTTCTAGACTTTCGAAATCGCAGAATATATATGAAGTTTTTAGACTGTATAGTGCAGATTGATATTGATAAATCTAGAGGTACCTCAGCTGGTTATTGAGCGACGATAGCGAGCCGATCCGGTTCGTGGCGCGATTGGCGTGCCATCGGAAGCGAGCCGACTCTTGCCCCTTCATTATCGCCGCTCCTTTCGTCTCTTCGAATTTCTACAAATAAAATTGCAATTTCGGGAATTCGTCCCATTTATTGATATGTATAAGTCTAATTGTTGACCGACTTGCAGTTCAGGAATACTGAGTAAAAAATCGGTTTCCAAAAAGACCGACGCTGCCGTGAAAACAGGCACTCTCGCCGGGTTTTAAACAGCCGCTCAGAGGTCGGGGATTCTGGGCCTTGGGCCGACCGCAGTGTACCGCTGTCACACCACGCTTGGGTCCGCTTCTATCCTGCGGCCTCAAGCAGTCTACGCTTGATAAAGGATGTCTCCGATGACCCTGCGCCGCGAGTATTCGCTTGGAAAGTCCAAGTTCAATGCGTTTCTGCATGCCGTCGTCGGTGAAGAGAAGAGCGGGCAAGAGCTCACGGTCCTTTCCGCGCTAGCGCGACGTGGTCTCGATCCCTGGGGAGAGGCGGCACGCCTTTCTGAAATGCCAAGGGAGGCTGCGGTCCGGGCTCTGGCGGAGACCCTTGCCAACCTCCCCAAAAAGAGCGCCACACAGCCTCAGGACAAGCTGGCGATCGCCGGCCGCCTGGTCGATTGCTTGCCCCGTCGCGGTGAACCTGCAGCCCAGCCCGCTCAAGCCGGCACCAACGGCCCTGTCGAGAAGCCGCGACCCGCTGCTCCACGCAACCCTCCTGGCCTCTCCATTTGGGTGATGGGTGCCGGGCTTTGCGTCGTCGTCCTCCTTGCCCTTGTCTGGCTTTATGCCAACAAGTCGTCCGAAACAGAAAGCAGCATCCCTGTGGAGCAGCACCATCAGTCGGATACCGCGGCGAGCGACATCGTCCAGCCGAATCCACTTGATGGTTCCTATCTCGCCAGCGCCTTTCCCGCGTGACGCTTTCGCCTGGCCAGACCCCATTTCTTCACTCTGCAGGAAAGCAAAGCCTCTTGTGCCAATTGTTTGTAACACACGATCTTAGAGCCCGGCCCGAAACTGCTTGTGTCCTACATCGCTCACAGTGCGTGTTCTCAAAGTAGAGCAGTTGGTCACAGGATTGGCACTCGAACAGTTTCACGTTATGGCCCGCGCCAGCGATCCGCGACAGGTCACCATGGTGTTGCGTGCTTCGTCCCAAAGCAGGAAGCGCATCGCGCGGAGTGCCCCCCAAAAGGACAGTACCGGCACCTGGCGGAATGCGGCGACGCGCTCGTGGCACTCCTGAAGCCGGTAGTTCGGCACCTGCGGGTTCAGGTGATGCACGTGGTGGAACCCGATATTGCCGGTGAACCATTGCAACACCGAGGGCAGGCGCAGAAAGTTCGAGCTGTGCAGCGCCGCTAATCTGGGCTCCCACACAGCGTGGCGGCGCCATTGCGTTTCTTCGCCGCGATGTTGCACCGAAAACAGCCAGACGCCGATAATCGCAGCAAGAACCAGAACCGGGAGCTGGACGGCAGCCACACGCTCGTAGCCGAGCAGCAGGCCAAGTCCGGCCAGCGTCAAGAGGACGAGCAGGCTTGTCAGGTGCACCATGCGCCGCTCTTGCCGCCAGAACCGCGGCATGTCGAACGGCAGACGATAGAGCAGGATGAAGATCAAGGGCGGGAGCAGGACGTTGGCGACCAGCGGATGACGGGTCGTGCGATACCACCAACGCCGCCGAGGGCTCAGGGCCCGGTACTCCGCCACCGTGATGCAGGAAGAATAGATATCAGCGCCACTTTGGCGACGGTCGAGATTGTTCCAAACGCCGTGATGGCCGGCATGCTGTCGGCGCCAGGATGCGTAGGGGGTCAGGGTGAGCAGACTGCAGGCGAATCCGATGACATCATTGGCGCGCCGCGAGCGGAAGAACGCCAGATGTCCGCAGTCGTGCTGGATGATGAAGATGCGCACCAGGAACCCGGCGGCCAGCGGCACGAACGCGATCGCCAACCAGTAGGACAGGTCAATAACTGCATACATCGCCGCACAGCTGGCAAAGAAGCCGCCGAACGACGTCAGCAGTTGAGACAGGCTCTTGCGCAGGATCGGACCTTGAAACTGGGCTACTTGTCGGCGCAGGCTGGTTTTCTCGCTCATCGGCCCTCGTCAAATTCATTGGTGACACTGGTCAGAGCCAAGTTGCAGTTGAACAGCGTGGCCTCCTCTGGCGCCGTGGCGGCATGCAACCACGCGCCCCGCCCTGAATGCCCGTAGCGGTCACGTCATTGGTTGGCGCTCTGCTTCAGTCTCGATCGCCGTCGGATCGTAATGCCGATCACCGATCATTCCGACGTATCTTGCGGAGTATGCTCATTGCGTCCGGCTATGTCGGCGCTCTCACCACTTCGACCTTCAACATATGCTCACTCCTAAATAAAAATCACAGTAAACCAGCTTCACTATACGCACTTAAGCCGTAACAAACACTTAGCTCTTTAAATTGTGCCTTTTTTGGAAGAGTCAATAGCAGATACCTTTTTTCGGTATACCGCAGAAGCGGCCGTCTTTGAAATCGGAAAGTGAAACGAAATCATCGACACGCAGGCATTTTCTCAAAAAAATCAGATCGAAAGCTCAAACCACCCCATACGCCAACATCGCATCCGCGACCTTCTTGAAGCCGGCGATGTTCGCGCCCTTCACATAGTCGATGGCGCCCGTCTCGCCACGCCCATACGCCAGACACCGCCCATGGATGTCGGCCATGATGTCTTGGAGGCGGCGGTCGACCTCCTCGCGCGACCAGCTGATGCGCATGGCGTTTTGGCTTTGTTCCAGGCCGCTGACGGCGACGCCGCCGGCGTTGGAGGCTTTGCCGGGGGCATGCGCGATGCCGAGGTCGCGGAAGCGGTGGGCGGCCTTGGCGGTGGTCGGCATGTTGGCGCCCTCGCAGATCAGGCGGACGCCGTTTGCGATAAGGGCGTCGGCCGCGGCCTCGTCCAGCTCATTTTGGGTGGCACAGGGCATGGCGACCTCGCAAGGGACGGACCAGGGGGCCTCGCCTTTGTGGAAAGTGATGGCCTCGAAGCGCTCGGCCAGTTCGCTGATGCGGCCGCGCCGCTCCTCCTTCACCTCTTTGGCGAAGGCCAGTTGCTCGTCGTTCAAGCCCTCAGCCGCGTGCACGAAACCGTCGGAATCGCTCAGGGTCAGCACCTTGGCGCCCTTGGCCAGGGCCTTCTCGGCGGCATAGAGGGCAACATTGCCGCTGCCGGAGATGACCAGGGACTTGTCCTTCAAGCCCTGGTCGCGGTCGGCCAGCACCCGCTCGCAGAAGTAGACGCAGCCGTAGCCCGTGGCCTCCTTCCTGACCGCACTGCCGCCGAAGGAGAGGCCCTTGCCGGTGAGCACGCCCGACCAACGGTTCTCCAGCCGCATGTAGGCGCCGAAGAGGTAGCTGATCTCGCGTGCGCCGACGCCGATGTCGCCGGCGGGCACATCCACGTCCTCGCCGATATGACGGTGCAGCTCTCGCATCATCGCCTGGCAGAAGCGCATGACCTCGCGGTCGCTCTTGCCCTTGGGATTGAAGGTGGAGCCGCCCTTTGCACCGCCCATCGGCAGGCCGGTCAGGCTGTTCTTGAAGGTCTGCTCGAAGCCCAGGAACTTCAGCACGCTTTGGCTGGCGGCGGGCGTAAAGCGCAAGCCCCCTTTGTAGGGACCAAGCGCGTTGTTGAACTGCACGCGCCAGGCGCGGTTGACGCGGACGCTGCCATCGTCGGCCTCCCAGGTGACGCGGAAGGTGATGATCCGATCGGGCTCTGAAATGCGCTCGAGGATGCGGGCATCGCGATAGGCCTGGTGATCCAGGTACCAAGGCATGATGGCGTGGGCCAGCTCTTCGACCGCCTGCTGGAACTCCGTCTCGTAGGGATTGCGCTTCTTCAGGCCGCGCAGGAAGCGCTTCAAGGTCTCCTCGCTCTCAGCCGATCGCATGCGTCCCTCTCGTATCCGATAGACCGTCGTGACCTGGAGCCAAGGTAACCTGGGTTCGAAGGCTTCCCAAAGGCATGATCGCCAGATGCAGTCCGCCGCTCAGCCCCTCTGCGCCTGATCGAAGACCATAGTCGAGGCCGCCAGGTTGCCCATGTGGATGGCGGTGTTGACGTTCTGATGGCCCTGGTAGAGGAGATCGCCCGCTGCATAGAGACCCGGCCGCGCCGTGCGAAAGCCCTCGTCGACCGGAAGCGAGCCGGTCTCGTCGAGGTCCAAGCCCAGGCCGGACAGAAGATCCGTTTGCTTTTGCCGCGGCCAGAGCACCATGGCCCGCCGTTCGACCCGACTGCCGTCGGCCAGTTCCAATGCCTGGAGGCCGGCCTCGTCGCCCAGGAAGCGGGCAATCGGGCGCCGTTCTATCCCGAAACCACGCGCGCGCAGGGCCTGCTCGCGTTCCGGAGCGATCTCCTGGCCGGGTTGCAGGTAGAAAATCAGGTCGTCGGTCCAGGTGGCGTAGATCTCGGCGGCAGCCAGCATTTCCGGGCGGTCGCAGAAGATGCCCCAGGGCCGCCCCCGCAGTTCGAAGCCGTGGCAGAAGGGGCAGTTGATGATGCTGGAGCCCCAGAAGGAGGAGAGGCCGGGCAGCTCGGGAAAGAGATCGACCATGCCGCAGGTCAGCAGCACGATATCGGCAGCGATCCGCTGGCCGCTCGCCGTGGTGACCAGGAAGCCATCGGGCGCTGCGCCGGCGATCGTCAGGGCGGCGTCCTGCCGAAAGCGGGCGAAGCCATAGCCTTCGATCTCTTGCCGGCCGAGCCCACGAAGATCCTCCGGCATCACTCCGTCGCGGCCCAGGACTGCACCGACGCCGGGCGAATCGCGATTGCGGTAACCGCCGCTGTCCAGGACCAGGGTGTCCTGCAGCGCGCGCGAGAGTGTGAGGGCGGCGGCAAGACCGGCGGGACCGGCGCCGACGACCAGGGCGGCGGTCTGCAGGTCGGGAGTCTTCTCGGGCATGCGCATCCTCTTTGACGAGCGATCGACCATGAATGTAGGGGGCTCTTGGCTGTCAGGACAGTAGCACCGCCTCCAGCGGGCGTCGTGCCGCGGCCGGGACGGGCTCTCGGGGGTAACCCAAGCGCAACAGGACTTGCGGGAAGCCGTCAGCGCCGAGGTGCCGCCGGAGCGTCGCGCGCAGTGCCGCGACCTGTATCGGCTGATTGAGGTAGGAGGCTTGCAGACCGGCCAGGCAACCGCTCAACAGCAGGCGCTGCAAGGCCTCGCCGGCCTGCAGCCAGTCAGCGGGCGTGTCGTCAGCCGTCCCCAGCACGGCAAGCAGCGGCGCGCCCTCGGCCAGCGCGCGGTCTTTGGCGCCGATGTTTCTGCCCAGATCGATGGACCGCACCACCATCCGGGCAAGGGGTGACACCAGGCTCGGCAGGCTGAGCCCATCGCCGCTTCGGCGTGGATGCATCCAGGCGGCAAGCTCGCGGCGCCAAGAGGGGTTGGCCCACTGGACCGCATCGCCCTCGGCCACCAGAGCCGCTACATGGTGCCGGTCCTGCGATTCCAGGCAGAGGATCCAAGCGCCCTCGCGCTCCACGGCTTGAACCAGCGGTCCCCTCTCGGCGAGCGGCCGGTCTTGGAAGCGCTTGCGGCAGGTGCGGCGTTGCCCCAGCGCGGGGGCCAGGGCGGCAAGCTCCGGCTCCTCCGCCCCACCCGGCTCTATCAGTGCCAGGCAGTCCGGCGTGCCAGCGTCGGGAAAGCGGGTGACGCGAATAGATAAACCGGCCTCTGCCGCGGCAACCCGCAGCGCGAAGAGAGCGGCCCCGCAAGAGATCGTCAACTCGCGATCCTCGGGGTCGTTCACCGCCAGGGCCCTTGTCCGATCGGCCAGCAGGGCGATTGCGTCCTGCGAGACCCGGAAGAGCCAAGGCTGCGTGTTGTGGCTTGACGGTGCCGTGATCGCCGACCCGATCAGGCGCCGCGCCATTGCCGCTTCGATGCGCATCGCTTGCCTCCTCGATTGTTGGACCAGTTGGAACGACGGGAGTGAGCGCTCTTTGTCCGTGCCCAGAAGACCCGCGGTCAGCTGGGGGCGCCATGCGCTGGATCAAGCAGATTTGGCGTAAGACGTCCGACCTGTACCGTCAGTTTCTTGCAATCGCCCGTCAGGGATCGCGATAAGGGGATCGCGATCAAGAGAACACCGCAATCGAGGAGCTGTCGCCATGATTAGGACCAAGCTGACCGAGGCGCTGGGGATCGAGCATCCCGTGCTGCTGGCGCCGATGGACAAGATCGCCGGTGGGCCGCTGGCAGCCGCCGTCTCTGCGGCCGGCGGCCTGGGCCTGATCGGCGGCGGTTACGGTGCGGCCGACTGGCTGACCCAGGCCTTCGATGAAGTCGGCAATCAGGCCGTCGGCGCCGGTTTCATCACCTGGTCCTTGGAGAAACAGCCGGAGCTGTTGGACCTGGTGCTGGCGCGAAAGCCCAAGGCCGTGATGTTTTCCTTCGGCGAAGCCGGTCATCACGTCGCGCGCTGCAAGGCGGCCGGCGTGCCCAGCCTCTGGCAGGTGCAACGCTTGGAGCAGGCCAAACAAGCGCTCGAGGCCGGCACCGAGATCATCGTCGTGCAAGGCCAGGAGGCCGGCGGCCACGGCATGGATCGCGGCCTAATGGCCTTGCTGCCGGCAATCCGAGACCTGGCCGGACCGCAGCAGATCTTGGTCGCCGCCGGTGGCATCGGCGATGGACGCGGTCTGGCTGCCAGCCTGATGCTCGGTGCCGACGGCGTCATGCTGGGCACCCGTTTTTGGGCCGCCGAGGAGGCCGCGGGACCGGACAGCGCCAAGGCCCGTCTGGTGGCCGCCGGCGGCGACCAGACCCTGCGCACCAAGGTCTTCGACGTGGCCCGCGATGTGGACTGGCCCTGGCACTTCACTGGCCGGGTGTTGAACAATGCCTATGCCAAGCGCTGGCACGACGATATCCAGGCGATGCAAGCAGCTGGCGCCGCCGAACGGCAACGCTACGACGCAGCCGAGGAAGAAGACTATGAGATCCGCGTGGTCATCGGCGGCGAGGTCGTGGATCTGATCGACGCGGTGAAGCCGGCTGGAGTGATCGTCGAGGAGATGGTGACCCAGGCGGCAGCGCTCCTGGGCGGGGCCGGACGTTTGCTCGCGACGGGACAAACATAGGGGCGACACCGAAATGCGCCGACCTCTTCCAGATAGGTAGCAGGCATTTCTAGACTCGGCTCACGGCCGGCACTTTCTCGTCCAGAGAGCCAGTCATTGCCGGTCTGCTCTCAAGGTCGTTGTGCCTCGCCGCGTATCTCGGACAAGGCAAAGACCCGGAGGCGCTCTGCCAGCGGGGAGAGGCTGCGGCCACGCAGGACGATGAGGTGGTAGGGCGGAACCACGATCTCTTCTTGCAAGGGCAGGGCCTTGAGCTGTGCGGCGATACGCGGGCCGCAGAGCAGCTCGTGCACCTCGCGCGCCAAGGGGGCGATGCTGTCGGAAGCGGCCAGAGTCGCAATCATGTAGAGCAGCGAGGGCGTGTGGACGATGTTGCTCGGCAGTGGTGCATTCGCGGCCAGAAAGGCCTGCTCCAGGGCCTCGCGGATCGGCGCGCCGGCGGTCTGCATGATCCAGGCATAGTGGCCCAGATCGCGCAACGACAGGCGCTTGGCGACCGCCAGGGGGTGCTCGCGATGCACCACCAGATCCACCGTCTCGCTCCGCCCGGCCGCGACATCGAAGTCGCGCGACGAAGCAGGTGGCGACAAGCGGGCGAGGAGGAAGTCCAAGCGTCCGGCGACCAGGTCGCGAAGCAGCTGTTCGCTGGGCGCCACGTCGACATGAATATCGGCTTCCGGCGCGGAGCGCTTGAGGCGTTGGATCGCCGGCACCAGATAGCCGACGGCCGGGCCGGTCACCGCGCCCACCCGGGCCGTGCCCAACTGCCCCTCCTTCAGACCCACAATCTCTCGATCCAGATCGCCGATTTCGGCCAAGAGATTGCGCGCGCGCCGGGCCAAAGCGGTACCGATCAGGCTAAGCTCCATGCCTTTCGGGTGCCGGCGGAAGAGAGGCGCGCCGACCAAGCTCTCGATCTCCGCCAGCATGCGCGAGGCCGCGGGCTGCGTCATCGAGAGCTGAGCTGCCGCCAAGCCGAGTTTACCCTGCTCTGCGATGGCGGCGATCAAGCGAAAGTGCGGCAGCTTCAGATAGCGGGCAGGCGCGGACTCCATCATCATCAAGACATTCCAAATTTGCTATGTCAATCAGCCATAATCTCAATTGAATGATATGCAAAGCCCTCTCTAGGCTCAGCCTGGAAGAAGCGCTGCAATAGCGACGTGACGGCCGCGGGATGCAACCCAATGGCCAAAGTTGAGCGGGAGGAGAAAATGGCATTGTTCAAAGCACTTGGAACGGGTCTCGCGAGCGCGGCCCTGGTACTCGCCTTGGCACCGGCGGCGCCGACCCTGGCTGACGAAAAGGGCTATGTCGGCATCGCTATGCCGACCAAGTCCTCGGCGCGCTGGATCTCGGACGGCAACTCCATGGTCGAGCAGTTCGAGGCCGCCGGCTATGAGACCGATCTGCAATATGCCGAGGACGATATCCCCAATCAGCTCGCCCAGATCGAAAACATGATCGTCAAGGGCGTGAACGTGCTGGTGATCGCCGCAATCGACGGCACCACCCTGTCAAACGCGCTGGAGAACGCGCATGCCTCGGACATCAAGGTGATCGCCTACGACCGCCTGATCCGCGACAGCCCGCATGTCGACTACTACGCCACCTTCGACAACTTCAAAGTGGGCGTGCAGCAGGCGGGCACCCTGGTCGCCGGGCTGGAAGAGCGCTTTCCCGATGCCGAGGTCTGGAACATCGAGCTCTTCGGCGGCTCGCCCGACGACAATAATGCCTACTTCTTCTATGACGGCGCCATGTCGGTGCTGACCCCCTTGATCGAGCAAGGCAAGATCAAGGTGGTCTCCGGCCAGGAAGGCATGGATACGGTCGGAACCCTGCGCTGGGACGGTGCCGTTGCACAAGCGCGCATGGATAACCTGCTGTCCGCCCACTACACCGAACAGCCTGTCCACGGCGTGCTGTCGCCCTACGACGGGCTTTCGATCGGCATCATCTCCTCGCTGAGGGGCGTGGGTTACGGCTCAGGCGATCTGCCGATGGCGATCGTGACAGGCCAGGACGCCGAAGTGCCCTCGGTCAAGGCCATTTTGCGCGGCGACCAGTACTCCACCATCTTCAAGGACACGCGCTCTTTGGCGGGCGTCACCGTGGGCATGGTCGAGGCCATGCTGCAGGGTGGCGATCCGGAGATCAACGACACCACGACCTACGAGAATGGGGTCAAGATCGTGCCCTCCTACCTGCTGGAGCCGCTTCCGGTCACCAAGGCGAACTGGGAAGAAGTGCTGATCGGCAGCGGCTACTACACCGCCGATCAGGTTCAGTAAGACTGCTTGGCCCGGCGTTCGCCTGCGCCGGGCCCTGCTGCTGGAACCCGTCCCATGGATGCCATCCTTGAGATGCGCGCCATCACCAAGACCTTTCCGGGCGTGACGGCCTTGGATGCCGTCAGCCTGAGCGTCGCACGTGGCGAGATCCATGCATTGGTCGGCGAGAATGGCGCCGGCAAATCGACCCTGATGAAGGTCTTGAGCGGGGTTTATCGCCACGGCGAGTACGAGGGCGAGATCCTTTTCGACGGCACCCCCCTTCAGGCCCGCGGAATTGCCGAGACGGAAGCCAAGGGCATCATCATCATCCATCAGGAACTGGCTCTGGTTCCCCACCTCTCCATCGCCGAGAATGTCTTTCTGGGCAACGAGATCGCCAGGCGGGGCGTCATCGACTGGCCGGAAACCCTGTCGCGGACGCAAGAACTGCTGCGGCGGGTCGGCCTCAAGGAACCGCCGACGATTCAGGTCGGGCGTCTCGGCGTCGGCAAGCAGCAACTGGTGGAAATCGCCAAAGCCCTGTCCAAGCAAGTGAAGCTGCTGATCCTCGACGAGCCCACGGCGGCCCTACAGGAGACCGACAGCGAGACCCTGTTGGATCTGCTGCTGGAGCTGAAGGCGCGCGGTGTCAGCGCCATTCTGATCTCGCACAAACTAAATGAGGTGCGCCGCGTTGCCGACCGCATCACCGTGCTGCGCGACGGTGCGGCTGTTTCCACGATGGACGCCGCAGCCGGCGAGGTCAGCGAGGAGCGTATCATTCGCGATATGGTCGGGCGGGACATGGCGCATCGCTACCCTGAGCGCGATGCCACGATCGGCGAGGTCTTGCTTGAAGTCGAGGGCTGGTCGGCGAGCCGGCCGGACGCACCTGAGCGTCGCGTCCTGCACGACATCGACCTGACTGTCCGCGCCGGAGAAGTGGTGGGGATCGCCGGCCTCATGGGCTCCGGGCGGACAGAGTTGGCGATGAGTGTCTTCGGCCACTCCTACGGCAGCCGCATCGAGGGCAAGGTCCGCCTCAAAGGACAGGAGATTGATACCTCGACGGTCGCCAAGGCGGTGGCGAGCGGCCTGGCCTATGTCACCGAAGACCGCAAGGCGCTGGGCCTGATCCTGGAAGACAGCATCCAACGCAACACGCCGCTGGCTAACCTGTCCGCCATCGCCACGCGCGGCGTGATCGAACCGACCGAGGAGCGCAGCGTCGCCGAGCGCTTTCGTGAAGCGCTGGGCATTCGCACGCCGCATGTGGCGCAGAAAGCCGTCAACCTATCCGGCGGCAATCAGCAGAAGGTGGTTTTGGCCAAGTGGCTGTTTGCCGATCCTCAAGTGCTGATCCTGGACGAGCCGACGCGCGGCATCGACGTCGGCGCCAAGTTCGAAATCTACACCATCATCAACCAGCTGGCAGAGCAGGGCCGCGGCGTATTGCTGATCTCTTCGGAGATGCCGGAGCTGCTGGGCCTCTGCGACAGGATCTACGTAATGCGCGAGGGGCGCTTCGTCGGTGCCCTGCCGCGCGCCCGCGCCAGCCAAGAGGCCATCATGGCCATGATCGTGAGAGCATAAGCCTGCCATGAGCCTGGACGACGACAAGCACATCACCACCGGGGCCTACCTCAGGACCCGCATGCGGGACTACGGCATGCTGGTGGCGCTCGCCGCCATCGTCGTGATCTTCGAGATCATCACCGACGGCACGCTGATGCGACCGGTGAACCTGACCAACCTGGTGCTGCAGAACAGCTACATCGTCATCATGGCACTTGGCATGCTGCTGGTGATCGTCGCCGGCCACATCGACCTCTCAGTCGGCTCGGTCGTCGCCTTCGTCGGGGCGCTCGCCGCCGTCATGATGGTGGAGTGGGATCTGCCGATGATCCTGACGGTGCCGGTCTGCCTCTTGACCGGAGCTGCCATCGGCGCGGCCCAGGGCTATTGGATCGCCTATTGGCGCATCCCCTCCTTCATCGTCACCCTGGCCGGCATGCTGGTGTTCCGCGGCCTGACGCTCTGGCTCTTGGAAGGCCAGTCGGTCGGCCCCTTCCCCAAGACCTTTCAGCTGCTCTCGACCGGCTTCGTCCCCGACGTCTTCGGTCCGGACAAACCCAACTACACAGCCATTGTTCTGGGTCTCTTGGCGGCCGGGCTGATGATCACCGTGGCCGTGCGCGGTCGCCTGCGGCAGCTGCGCTACGGCATGGAGGAGGAGCCGCTGCTCTTCTTCTGGGCGCGCAACGGGGTGATGGCCGCAGCTCTGGTCTACTTCTGCTATCTGCTGGCCACCTACCGCGGCCTGCCCAACGTGCTGGTGACCATGGCGATCCTGATCGCCGCCTATACCTTCCTCACAAACTCGACGACCGTCGGCCGGCGGCTCTATGCGCTCGGCGGCAACGAGAAGGCGGCCAAGCTCTCGGGCATCAACACGCAGCGCCTGACCTTCCTCACCTTCGCCAATATGGGCATGCTGGCGGCGCTGGCCGGACTGATCTTTGCGGCCCGGCTGAACACCGCGACCCCCAAGGCCGGCGTTGCCTTCGAGCTGGACGTGATCGCCGCCGTCTTTATCGGCGGAGCCTCCATGTCGGGCGGCGTGGGCAAGATCGTAGGCGCCGTGGTCGGCGCCTTCATCATGGGCGTGATGAACAACGGTATGTCGATCATGGGGGTCGGCATCGATTGGCAACAGGTGATCAAAGGCCTGGTGCTGCTCTTCGCCGTGGTCTTCGACGTCTACAACAAGAACAAGGCCAGTTAGGAGCCATATTATGAGCGATTTCACACCCAAGGATTGGCCCCGGCAGCTCCGTTCGGCGGCCTGGTTCGGCGGCACCGGGCGCGATCAAATCTATCACCGCTCCATGATGAAAAACCGTGGCCTGCCCGACGACCTCTTCGACGGGCGGCCGGTGATCGGCATCTGCAACACCTTCTCCGAAGCCAATCCCTGCAACGCGCATCTGAACGAGCTGGCCGAACGGGTGAAGCACGGTATCTTTGAGGCTGGCGGCTTTCCCTTGGAGTTTCCGATCTTCTCGACCAGCGAATCGCAGCTGCGCCCAACTGCGATGATGTTCCGCAACCTGGCCTCGATGGACCTAGAGGAATCCCTGCGCGGTCAACCCTTCGACGGGGTCGTGCTGTTGGCCGGTTGCGACAAGACCACCCCGGCCATGCTGATGGGGGCTGCAAGCGTCGATCTGCCGGCGATTTTGGTCTCCGGCGGGCCGATGCTGAACGGCTGGTTCCGCGGCGAGCGCATCGGCGCCGGCACTGCGATTTGGCAGATGACCGAAGCCGTTAAGGCCGGAACGATCACCACGGCCGAGTTCATGGCGGCGGAGCAGTCCATGGCGCGTTCCGCCGGCTCCTGTAATGTCATGGGGACTGCATCCACCATGGCCAGCATGGCCGAGACCTTGGGCATGGCGCTCTCCGGCAATGCCGCGATTCCCGCCGTCGACGCCCGCCGGCGCGTGGTGGCGCAGATGAGCGGGCGGCGCATCGTCCAGATGGTGAAGGACGACCTGAAGCCCTCGGACATCCTGACCCGCCGTGCTTTCGAGAACGCCATTCGCGTAAACGGCGCGCTTGGCGGCTCGACCAATGCCGTGGTGCACCTGCTGGCGCTCGCCGGAAGGGTCGGCATCGAGATCAGCCTGGACGACTGGGATCGCTTGGGCCGAGACGTGCCAACCATCGTCGACCTGATCCCGTCCGGCCGCTTCTTGATGGAGGAGTTCTTCAATGCCGGCGGCCTGCCGGTCGTGATCCGCCAGCTCTGCGAAGGCGGGATCATCGAGGGCGAGGCGCTCACCGTCTCCGGCGCCAGCCTTTGGGAGGAGGTTCGCGAGGTGCAGAACTGGAACCCGGAAGTCATCCGCCCCTTCGACCAGGCCTTGACCCAAAGCGGCGGTATCGCGGTCTTGCGCGGCAACCTGGCGCCGAACGGTGCCGTGCTGAAGCCCTCGGCCGCTTCCGAACACCTGATGCGCCACCGCGGCCGTGCCGTGGTCTTCGAAGACATCGACGACTATAAGGCCCGCATCAACGACGAGGCGCTCGAGATCGACGAGACCTGCGTCATGGTGATGAAGCACTGCGGCCCCAAGGGCTATCCCGGCATGGCCGAAGTCGGCAACATGGGCCTGCCGCCCAAGGTCCTGCGCAAAGGCATCACCGACATGGTGCGCATCTCGGATGCCCGCATGTCCGGCACCGCCTACGGCACCGTCGTCCTGCACACAGCCCCGGAAGCCGCGGTCGGCGGACCGCTCGCGGTGGTCAAGACCGGCGACATGATCGAACTAGACGTGCCCGCGCGGCGCCTGCACCTCGACGTCACTGATGAGGAACTAGAGCGCCGCCTGGCTGCCTGGAAGCCCCAAGTACTGCGGCCGGAGGGTGGCTACGCCCAGCTGTTCCACGATCACGTCGAGGGGGCGGACAGAGGCGCCGATTTCGACTTCCTTAAGGGGCGGCGCGGGGCGGCGGTTCCGCGGGATAGTCATTGAAGACCAAGTCTCTCAGGGCTCGTCAGTTGCAGTTGCTCGCCTTGGATGGCACTCTCTAAGCGTGTAGGAGGGAGGGCCTGCAAAGCACGGGCTGTTAGTGCAAGTCCGCCCCCTTACGGCAAACGTTCTGAGAAAAAGGGGTAGCGCGATGAGCAGGGGTCTTCGTTGTGTCTTGGCACTGGCGGCAATTCTTCTTCTGGGGAATGCCTGTTCGAGAGGCGTATCCACTGGGCAGGTTGTCGGCGGTGTCGGTGGCGGCGCCGTGGGTGGATTGATCGGATCGCAGTTCGGCTCCGGCACGGGCAAGATACTCGCCACAAGCTTGGGCGTCGCTCTAGGTGCGGTCATCGGGTCTGAAATCGGCCGCTACCTCGATCCTGTCGACAAGTCGATGAACGAGCAGGCTGCAGCGTCCAGCTATGAATCGAATCAGACCAAGACCTGGAGCAACCCGAACACCGGCAACTCCGGCTCGGTCAAGACGGTGGCAGTACAGGAGGCATCGTCCGGGGCTACCTGCAAGGTGCAGGAATCCAAGGTTGTACTGGAAAACGGTGAAACCTCCACGACGTCCTACAAGCTCTGCGAGAAGGATGGGGAATACTATACGGAGACCATCTGATGAGAGGACGTTGCGCCTGGCTTTCGCTGCTGCTCCTCGCTGCTGCGGTAGGGCTGAGCGAGGCAGCGCAGGCCAAGCGCTTGCTGAAGGACGGCACGTTGGAAGCCCACGTGGCGGACGAGGGTTGGTGCGGCGAGCGGGTCTATCTAGAAATCAGATCTCCCGACAGCCTGCCCTTCACGGGCGACAAGCTTCCGGTCCGCAGAATGGTTGGGATGTTGCGGGACATCATGGCGGGGATCTGCCCTGCGGCAGAGTCTTTGACAATCGTCGGGCTGGTCAATGGTGAGGCGAGCTTTGGCGGTGTCGCCAGTCTCCGCGAAGGGACCGTCAAAGATGCTGCTCCGCCGCAAGCAGACGGGCGCTTACCGCTCGATAAGCGCGCTCAGATTCGTGAAGCACAGTCCAGTCTGACCGCGCTGGGCTTTGCACCGGGTCCCATCGACGGTGTCATGGGCCAGCGTACCTTTCGCGCGATCACCGAGTACCAACTATCGCGTGGACTTCCCGCCAACGGAGATCTCTCGCCCACGCTCTTGGCTAGGTTGCGAGCCGAACAGGGAAAAGCGTCTGCCCACACGGCATCATTGTTGAAGCCGGGCACCGAGCCAAAGGGGGCTATCGTCAGCCAGAACAACGAAGCCGCGTCAGGGTCGTCACGGTCCGCCACCCTTGCCAACGGGCGTTTCCTTCCGATCGACGAGACCTTTGACTACCTTCTGGGGGATGTCCTCCGACAGAACGCGGCGATCATGAACAGCGACACCTTCGTGATTGCGCTCCTGGCCTACTTTGGCGAGTGCGACGCCTTGCTGGATGTGGTCGGGAACGAGGTCGCCCTGCCACAGTTTGTTGCCGAGAATCGTCAACGCATTCTGAAGAAAGCCAGTGCTCTGCCCGGCATGGCCGGGATCGTCTCGTCGGTTTCGCGTGAAGTCACCCTTGGCTCCTACGATCTGGATAAGCGGGTCTTCCCGATCGACAAATACAGCGCCTCTCGCCTCGGCAATCTCAGAGTTGAGAGGCCGCGCAAATACCTCTGCCCACCCCGAAAAACACAAGACAAAGCGACAAAAAGATTGGAACGCGATCGCTCGCTGTGGATCACAAAGACAGTGCAGGAAAGTGGTTTTCCCGAGCATTTCACCGTCCGGCTGCCGACCGACACAGAGGCCATGGCGGTTCCAATGTCGACCGAAGCGGCACGAGAATTCATCAACGCGGGCGAAGCCGACCAACGTTTCCAATTGGAGATCGATTTGGCGGACTTCCGCTTGGTCGATACCAACCTCTCATACAAGTCGATCACGGGGGTTTTTCGGCCCCATGTATCCAAGGCGTCCTTGGTCGATCCGAAAAATGGTCTGACCCTGTTCGAGCGCAGCTTCGAAAAGAAGAGCGCACCGGCCAATCAAGTCGATCCCGTCTCCGATCCTCGCTATGCGGCATTGATGAGCTATGCCGAGCGTTGGAAGGTTCCAAGGTTTCAAGGCCGTTTGATCGGGTCGCCTCAACTCGGCGATTATCTGGCAGCCCTAACCCTTAAGAGCGACAGCCGCCTGATCGACCGCTATGGCGCGTTCAAGATCATCAATGCCCTGACTTCGGAGGCGAAGCGTCGCGAACTGATCACGCAGGGATATGGGCGGCCCCTTTCGGCAGAGCTTTACAAAGCCTTCGAGCGCGAGAACTGGAAGATTGCCGCGGACGACTACAGGAAAAGTCGCTTCAGGCGCACCGGCGAGGTCGATGAGTTCGATTGGCGGCGTATCGAGAACAGTTATCGGGCCTACATGGACGCGCGATTTGGCGAGGTTCCGAAGTTTCAATCCGGACTGCCCATTGCTGCTGTCTGCATGGCAACTTTGGGATCCTATGACTTCCAGGAGCGCGCCTTTCCTTTGCTCCGGCCCACTTGCGATCGCTCCACCTCAGGCAGCTTTAAAAAGCTTCCAGTTCAGTTTCCGTCGCCCACTGGATTCCCCAAATTCTACTCTGTGCCAGAGGATCGCGCACAGTCGTTTAAACAGGGCTTGGGGCGGGACAACGCGATTTACTTCATCTTCGAGGGTTCCTTAGAGTCACTTCCCGTTTATGATCAAGCAAAGAAACGTTGGCCCGAAAAACTGAAGGCAAGTTACAGCGGCAGCGTCTCAGTTTACGCCAAGCGAGAGGAGTACAGCTTTAGCGAGCTGATCGACCGTTGGAACGTCCGCCGCTACCTATCCGGATTGGCTCCGGAACGTCCTGAGCGGCTCGTCATCAATGCCGATTGGATCGGTCTCTACATGCTGAAGAGCGGCCTGCCATCCTACCGCAGCAACAAAAAATGGGGCCTTGTCGTCGCCGGCCTCGAGAAAGCCGGGAAACCGAGTCACCCCTGGTCTCCCTTCTTCTCATCCTTGGGCATCGAGAGTCTCGACCAAGGCAACGACGGTGCCCTCAGCTCCGAGTTCGAGCGCGCGTTCGAAGAGTGGAACGAGCAGAGACTGGCCTTCGTGGGCAACGAAGCCTCCTTGCAGACTTTCCAGGCGCCGCTCTCCAACTGGGTGTTTCAGTCTGAGTGGATACCAGTCTTTCCACGCTACAAGAAGGGTGTCTTGAGTGACTCCGATCGACGCGGCCTTGCCAAGGCACTGCAAGTCTCCATGGATCAGGTCTTTTCGCCACCTCTCAAGGTGAGTGACCGTCACATCGCCATCATCTTGCCTGTGGCGATGCAGCAGTACGTCATGGCGAACACGGAGGAGATCCGTGCTGCGGATCCTCACGGCGGCAACCTGGCGATGCAGGTCGATGTCGAGGTGAGTTCCATCGCCTACTCCAACGGCACTAGCGGGATCCCCATCGTCACCCTGACGCCCGTGGTTGCGCGCCTGGTCGACCAGTTCGGCGAGACCCTGCAAGAACAAGACCTCTCGGCCGAAGGAGGAATGAGTGCGGACGCGATTCGCCATCCTCCACTGGGCTATTTCATCGACGCCTATGCCAGCCTGGCAGGTTTGCGGCCGATGGACGTCGCGCTGAAGTTCGCACCCGACAGGGTGCCCAATTCCTGGGCTACCGACCGGCTGTCGGAGGCGAAGACCTATCGTGAGTCGGGTGCCGGCGAGGACGGCGTTTGGGTCGGTGGCAAGGGGAAGCTCGGGACCTACGATCCGGCAACGCACAGCTTTGCAACGGACATCAGCCTCGGTCCCGTCTTGACCCTCCCCGAAGGAAGCAACAAATGGAGCAACCGCTTGAGACTGAGCTTCGCTCAAAGCGGTTTGCCGCCGAGAGTTTGGTTGGAAGAGGATCAGACGGCCGACAGCTGGACGAGTAGCCTGGCTTCTTACCCGAACTTCGATCTGCGTGCCAAAGTCCTTCCAGTCTATGCGGACGACAAGCGTTTGGCCTTCGAAATCATAGAAATAGAGATCCTGGACGAAGGCACCGGTGGCACGACATTCAAGGCGCCACCGACCCTGCGTTATCAAGGGCGCCCGATGGAGGAGGCAGAGCGAGAGCGCCTGGTCGGGGCATTCGACGTCTTTGGCGTACGCCTTGGCGATGACATGGAAGCAGCCGTTCAGAAGGCCGAGACCGCCATGGGCGACGCGCGTCGCTACACGCTCAGCCGACCAAATGTCGCTCCGGTGGCGGATTGGAGCGAACTGCAGGCCTTTACGCAGGGTGTCGCACTGGTGAGTGCGTCTGGAAATGACGCCATCACCTTCACCGGCGAAGGACCGCTCTTCTCTGATGAGGTGACGGTGATCGGACGTCACCTGCACTTTCCAAAGAACCAGAGGCCGACGGAACAACAGGTCTTCCAGCTGTTGACGCAAAAGTATGGAGCGCCCGGATTTGAATCCACATGGCGCAACCCCGCTAACATTCGCGAGTGCAAGTCTCTGATCTGGGTAACGCAACGACCAGACGATGTCTCAAGCGCATCCGGTGACGACCCCATCTTCGTCCAAACCCAGCGACAGTCAGAGCATTGCGACTCCAATCTCGGACTGCAGCCGGAGGAATCCGGTGAGCTATGGACCGGTCCGGCGGGGTCTTATCAGTGGCCACAACGGCGCTCGGCCAGCACATGGATGTTGCCGGCGGGTGCCTATCCCTTCACCGGGAACGCGCTTAACGTTCGCCGAGAGAACTTCGACAACGAGGTTCTCGTCGTTCGCTTGTTTCGGGAACACGGTGAAGAGCGGATCGACGACCTCTTTCTCTACATTGCAAACTTCAAGGAGGTGATCGACCGGGCCAAAGCAAACTACGACGCGGTCCTGGACGAGAAGGCAGGCCAACGCCAAGAGATCATCTCAACGGCAGAAGAGAGCGAAGAGGCGCTTCCTTCAATCAAGTTCTGAGGGATCGTGTCCCTGAGAGCGAATCGTGAGCGAGTGGTTAGCGGTAGGATCATCCAATCGGCCGATTCCGTGCGCTCTTTCAAACAAATAGAGCGGGACGCCTGCCAATCAAAACGAATGGTGGTCATCCTGCCCTAGGCCATTCCTGATCGGGTCCCCCCTCAGAAGAAGATCGAGACCCGACCCGTCCCGCCGTACTCCTGCTGGTTGCCGGCGAGTAGCGCCTGGCCGCCGAAGCTTAGCACCGCGCGCTCGTGCACCTTGACGTCCAGGCTGGCGCCGATGTCGGCGAAGAGCGGGCGGGCCTGGTCGCTCACCTGGTAGGTCGGACCGAAACCGCCCATGCCGCGCAGGCGCACCCCGGTCGAACGGTCGAGGCCGCTGACGATCGCCAGCAAGCCCGCAGACGCGCTGGCGTTGGCCTCCGCCCCGAAGAGCTGAAAACCGCTGCCCAGCTCCAGCATCGGGTTCACCGTCACCAGGGTCTGGCTGAAACTCTCCACGTCCAAGCCGTAGTCGCCGGCACCCGTCTCGCTGTAGGAGCCCTGCCACTGATGATCCACCCCGACATCGAACCAGGGCTTCACGTAAAGCTCCTCCGTCAGGTCGACCACATGGGCTAGGCGGGCATGACCCGAGATCCAGTTGGCGTTGGGCGAGGAGTCAGCCGTCACCGTGCCACCCGGCGTGATCACTTGACGCGAGAGGTCGTAGATCCCGACCCCGCCAGAGAAGGAGGCCGAGATCGTCGTCGCCTCGATCTCCTTCTTCGCCACGATACCGCCCTGGAAGCGCGAGCCGTCGCCGCTGAAGCGCGCATTCGAGAGGTTGCTATCCTCATAGCCGAAGGCGCCGCCCAGGAAGAAACCATCGCCGACCGCCGTCTGGCCGCCGAAGGACACGCCGACGAAGCTCTCGTCGTACTCGACGGAGTTGCTGGTGCGCTGGCGGTCGATCCCGCCGCCGTTGACCTGCAGCCACAGGCAGCTGCCTTGGCGGGTGAAGACCACATTGCCATCGGGACCCTGCGCCGGGCAGGAGTTCAGGTCGTCGGCAAAACGCAGGCTGGAGAAGAGCGCGGCATCGGTCAGAGCAAAGATCTCGCCAGGCGCAAAGCGGTCGTAGGCATCCACCAAATCGGCCACCTCTTCGGTGGTCAAGAGGAAGCTGCTCAGCTCCTGCACGAAGTCTTCCGCCCCCGGCGCCTCTATGTCGATCATGCCGTTCATCGACTGACCAAACGCCGTGTGGTTCGGGCTGATGATGCTGCGGAGCGCATCGGGAACTTTGGCCTGCGCCGTCGCCGAACCGTTCCAGGGCGTGTAGTTCACGTCGTAGCTCAGCAAGACCGCCTGCTTGCCGCCCTGGTTGGTCCGCTGGCTCAGGCTGTAGTCGACCGTCGCAGTACTCTCGACCGAGAGCGCACTGCTGTCCAAGGTGCCGCTGACCCTCAGGATCGCGAAAGACCCGTCGTCGCCGCTCTTCGGCGTACCGCCTAATGGGTTGGGCGTGACCGATCCGGCAAAGCTGTGACCGCTGGCATTGACGACCCTGATCAGGTCGTTGCCGCCGTCGAAGTTGAAGTCGATCCAAGTTTCGCCACCGCTCGTCTGCGTCGCCTTTCCTCGCACCCGGGAGTTTCCGATGACGCCCTGACCACCGGCAGACATGCTACCGGCGTTGATCAGCGCTCCATTAGAACCGCCAAGCGCGACCTCGGAACCCAAAGCGAAGGTCGCGCCGCTGTTGTTCATGAAGGTGATGCCCATCGGCTTCAGTGGCGTAGCTGCCTGAGTTGCACTCGCCGAAGCACCCGCGGGCACGGCGGTGGAGTCCAGAGCCGCTTGGATCGCGCCCTCGATGAATCCATTGTTCTCTACCGTCAAGGCGGCGGTGCCATTCGTGCGGATGACAAAACCATCAGCGTCGAACCCGCCTTGTTGTAGCAGCCGGCCGTTGTTGGTGATGACGTTGTCGGCACCGTCGAAGAGGCCAATGGTCTCGTGCCCATCCGATGCGGTCAGCACGGTGGCCCCTTCGGCAATGGTGATTTCGATCTTGGCGTTGGTGCCATCGCTGTTGGCCGACTGTGCCAGGATGGCGCGCCCCTTCTTGCCGGTTGCGCGAATGTCGGCATTCACGTCCAGGGTGACCGTACCGCTGGTGTCCGAGGCGCCGGTGCCGGAAACGCTCTGGGCGAAGATGCCATGCGCCTCCTCGCCGCTGACCAGAATGGAGTCGCCGATGGTGGCCATGATGGCGCCGCCGTTGCCGCCATCGCCTGCATTGCCCATGAAGTTGTCGATGTTGGCGCTGGCGAGCGCTCCGGTGATGCCGACTGCACCGCCGCTACCGCCGACCGACTGCAGGATCATGCCATGCGCGCGCGTGCCCTCGGTCTCGATTGCGCCGCTGGTGGTGACCATGATGGCACCGCCGTCGCCGCCGTCGCCGGCGTTCTCCTGAATGCCCACACCGACACCGATATTGAGATCGAGCCAGGAGGCGGAGAAGCCCTTCTCTACGTCACCGGCCGTGCCGCCACCACCGCCGACCGATTGCGCGAAGATGCCCACGCCGCCCTCGCCATCGGTACCGATGAAGCCGGAATGCATGATCTCGATGGCACCGCCGTCACCGCCGCCGCTGCCAAGGCCACCGACAGTCGCCACCGACCAGAGGCCACTGCTGCCGGCACCGCCATTGCCGCCACCGCCGCCGATCGACTGGGCATGAATGCCGAAGGCATGATCGCCCAGGGTGGCGATGTCGCCGCCATTGGTCACTTCGATCTTGCCGCCGTCGCCAGCCGCCCCAGCCTGGCCGCCAATTGCTGCGGAGATGCTGGTGAAGCTGGGAACCGAGGTGAAGGCCGAGTTCAGCTTGGCGATCGACTCGGCCGTAGAGTTGGTGGTCCAGCCGGCCAGACCCAGGTCACCCTCGCCGCCGTTGCCGCCACCGCCGCCGTGGCTCTGCGCCACGATGGCATGGGCAACATCGCCGGAGGTCAGGATTCCGCCCTCGTTCTCGACCTCGGCCATACCGCCGTCACCGCCGCCGGCACCATTGCCGCCGACGGTCACGGTCAGCGAGGCCTTCACCGTGGTGCTCTCCTCCGGGTTCTCCTCAGAACTGCAGCTATACTCGGAGAGAGAGGTCGCCAGTTTGCAGATGCCGGCGAAGCTGATGTTGGTGCTGGACGCTGCCCCACCATTGCCACCACCGCCGCCAACGCTGTGCGCCACCAGGCCTTTGGAAGTCTCTCCCGTGGTCACGATGGTACCGCTGTTCTTGATCATCGCGGTGTTGCCGTCGTTGCCGCTACCGCCTGATCCACCGACGTCGAAGCTAGCATTGATGCTGACGCTGTCGCCCTCCGGCGCGGAAGGGGAGAGACCCAGATTGATGTTCGCGGCCGAGCCACCGTCGCCGCCGCCACCGCCGATCGACTGAGCATAGATCGCGTTGGAGCCGCCCTTTGCGGTGCCGATGTCGCCGGTGTTGGTGATCATCACCGTGTCGGCGGTGGCACCGGTCCCGCCACCGCCGCCGACATCGACCCCGATGTTGGCCGAAGCAGAGGCCGATATGCCGCCAACAACGGAGTAGGTGGAGCCGCCATTGCCACCGTTACCGCCGATCGACTGCGCATGGATGCCACTGGCCAAAAAACCGTCGGTGGAGATCTCGGCGGCATTACTGATCGTCACCTTGCCGGCCTTGGCGCCCCCGCCACCGGTCCCGCCAACGTTGATGTTGACCTGCGCCGAGCCATCGGAGCTGAAGGAGAGATTGCCGGTATAGACATTGCCGCCGGCCCCGCCGTTGCCGCCGACCGACTGAGCCAGGATACCGGTAGCGCCGAAGTCGGCCGTGGTAATCGAGGACTCGGCATCCACCGTGACGCTGCCGGCGGTGCCGGCGTCGCCGCCGTCGCCGCCGACGGATACGCCGAGCTCTCCGGAAACCTCGCCGGCCGTGAAACTGGCTTCCGCGGCAAAGCCGCCCTCACCACCAGCACCGCCGTGACTTTGCGCCAGAATTCCGCGCGAGTGATGGCCGCTGGTCTTAAGATCGCCGGTGCTGGTGAGCGAGACGTCGTTAGCCGTACCGCCCTTGCCGCCGGCACCGCCGATGGTCACGCTGACATTGCCCATCGAGAGCGCAGAGGCTGAAATCGAACCCTTGGCACTGCCGCCGCCGCCCGCGATCGACTGGGCTTCCAGCGCGTTGGCAAAGCCGCCACTGGTTGTGATGTCGCCCTGGCTGATCAGGCTGGCCGTGCTGCTGGTGCCGCCGTTACCGCCGCTGCCGCCGATCGAAACGTTGACGTCACCGCCGGAGACGCCGGATCCGCTGGCAACCGTTCCAGCGTTACCGCCGCCTGCCGCCACGCTCTTGGCACGGATGCCGACCGAATGCTTGCCCGTCGTGGTGACATCGCTGAAAGAAGAGACCGCGACCGCAGCGGAGTCGCCACCGGAGCCGCCGCTGCCGCCTACGGTCACACCGACCGCGGCACCGCTGGCAAGCGCGCCGCTGACCGTGGTGCCGCTGTCGCCGCCGCCACCACCGATGCTCATTGCGGTGATGCCGGGCGCATTGTGACCCATGGTGGAAATGCTGTTCGAGACGTCGACGCTGACCTCACCACCGGCACCGCCAGTGCCGCCGCTCCCCCCCACCGTGGCCGAGACCGAGCCTTGGGATTCGCCGCTGAATCCTCCGGTGAAGTGCGAGGCGCCACCGCCACCGCCCACGGAGTGCGCCACCAGCCCGCTGGAGGAATGCCCCTCGGTCGCGATCGCACCTTGAGAGGTAACCGTCACCGTGTTGCCGGCACCGCCCTTGCCGCCACTGCCGCCGACCGTTGCGTTGACATCGAGCGAGCTGTCCAGGCTGCCGGAGACAGTGACGCCGGAGTGCCCACCCGTGCCGCCCTGCGATTGCGCCGTCAGACCGGGCGAGATGTGCCCTGTGGTCGTAATGCTGCGATCGACATCGACGGTGACCGTGCCGGCTGCCTCGCCATTGCCGCCGTCCTTACCGACCCCGACGTTGACGGTGACAGCAGAAATAGCCGTCGCTGCGACAGTTGTTCCGGCCACGCCGCCGCTGCCACTGACTGACTGCGCGAAGAGGCCGGGAGCGTTGTTGCCCATGGTGGTGATGTCGCCGCTGCCGCCGACCGAGACCATGCCACCAGCACCGCCAGCACCACCGGCACCGCCGACGGCATGAGTGACAGAGACCGCACCGATTGCGTTGCCGGCTACCGCCGTGCCGCCGGTCCCGCCGCTGCCGCCATGGCTGAGCGCACTCAGGCCGCTCGAGAGATCGCCCTCTGTGGAGAGGCTTCCGCTGGCGTCCACCGCAACCGTGCCGCCGTCGCCGCCGCTGCCACCGCTGCCGCCAAGCGAGGTGCTGACCCCGATCGGCGCATTGGCAGAGGAGATGCTGGTACCGGCGTTCCCACCGCCACCGCCGACCGAATGCGCAAACAAGGCAGCGGCATTACTGCCCATGGTCGAGATGTCGGCGCCCGTGGTCACCTTGACTGCACCGCCGGTCCCGGCATTGCCGCCGCTGCCGCTGGCGCCGATGGTCACGGAGAAGATGGGCGAACCGCCAGCAGAGACGGAGAATCCGCCGTCACCGCCACCACCACCCACGCTTTTGGCATAGAGTCCGCGAGCACGTTCGCCCTTGGTCTGGATTGTATAGTCGCTGGCGCCTGTGTCGTCGAAGGTGACGTCGTTGCCGGCACCACCCTTGCCGCCGCTGCCGCCGATCGCAACCGAGACGGCGCCCGAGATCGCGACTGCAGAGGAACCGTCGCCGCCGCCGCCACCGATACTGGACAAAAAGATGCCGTCGGCATCTGCGCCGGCGGTCGAGATGTTGCCGCTGGAATCGGCCATGATCTCACCGCCATCGCCACCCGAACCGCCCGAACCGCCGATGGCGAAGAGACCAACGGTAGAGTGTGCAGAACCGCCTCCGCCGCCCAGGCTGGAAACATAGAGGCCATCGGACTGGTCGCCAAGCGTGGTGAGATCGGTCGTGTTGGTGACGGTCACGGTGCTGCCGCTGCCGCCGCTGCCCCCAGACCCTCCGACCGCTTCGATACCAACGGCGGGTCCGCCGTCGCCGCCACCGCCACCTCGGCTGGCGGCGTGCAACGCTCGCGATCCCTGTCCGTCTGTCGTGATGCTGGAGGCGGCGGAGGAGAGAGTCACGATCCCACCGTCGCCGCCGGCCGAGCCGCTGCCGCCGATCGAATCGCCAATCGAAGCCGCCGAAGAGCCGCGACCGCCGCCGCCGCCGATCGACTGTGCGATCACCGCTGTCGCGTTGCTGCCTTTGGTGACGATCGTGCTCTCCGCTTGGACCGTCGCGACCACGGTGTCACCGGCACCGGCACTCTCACTGCCGGCGCCGTATGCCAGAAAGCCCTCGCTGGAGCCGGCATCGCCGCTGAAGCCGCCGACCGACTGCACGATGATGGCATTGGCCTCGTCGCCCGAGGTCGTGATGGAGCCGGTGAAGGTCACGCTGGACGCGCCAGCCGGACCGCTGCCGGCTCCGGCGCCTCCCTTGCCCTTGCCGGCATTGGCATCGCCGTCGCCGCCGTCACCGCCGTCACCGCCGTATGAGCGCGCAAAGACGCCCTGCGAGCCGGGGCCGGCCGTGGTGATATCTGCGATCAACTGAACAGAGACGCTGTCGCCCGCACCTCCTTGACCGCCGTCACCGCCGAAGCCGTCGCCGAAGGTCTTGGAATCACCCTCACCACCGTCGCCGCCACTGCCGGCAATACTCTCGGCCCGCAACCCGTGTTGCGTTAGCGTGGTCGAGGTGGTGGAGATGGTGACGCCAGGCGCTGTCGAGGTCACGGTCACCGTACCGCTGTCACCACCCTTACCGGCATTGCCTCCCTCGGCCCTCTTGTCGACGATCGTGACCTTGCCTTCGCCACCGTCACCGCCATCGCCACCAGTGCTCTGCACGAAGATGGCAGACGAGCCGTCAGCGCCCACAGTGAAGGTCCCGGCGTTTAGCGCCAGGGTGACCGGCCCGCCGCTACCGCCATCGCCACCCTTGCCGCCGGTCGCGTCCGTCGCTGCATTCTCCGCCTCGCCGCCCTTACCGCCATCGCCGCCCTCGGAGGTGCCGAACAGCAAGATCTGATCGCCCGAGTAGGAGAAGGTTCCACCATCGAAGGTCATGGCCACGCCAGCCGAATCGCCGCCCTCTCCGCCATCGCCGCCATTGGCCGCGCCAGCTGTGGTATCGGTCTCGGCAAAGCCGCCCTCGCCGCCTTTGCCGGCGACCGAAGCTGCCTCCATCAGCCGGTCGGTGTCGCTGGCGCCGCTCAGGCTGCCACCCGACACGGTGAGCGTGGCAAGTGACGCCGCCCCGCCATTCCCCCCATCGCCGCCGTGCGTCGTGCCGGCAAGACTGCGACCCTCGCCGCCGTCGCCGCCGTCATTGGCGATAGAAAAGGACTGAAAGCCATGACCAGCGGCACCTTGGACCATGAAGGTCCCGCCGGCGACGGAAAGACTGGTCGCTCCGGCCGCAGCGCCTTTGGAGCCATCGCCGCCTCTACCGGTCCCGCCGTCGGTCTTGCCCTCGCCTCCATTGCCAGGCTTACCGCCGACACTCTCGGCAACGATCAGGGTGCCACCAGCGGTGCCGGTGATCGCACCGCTCTCGAAGGCAATGGTGACTGCGCCGCCGTCGCCGCCTGACTTGCCATTGTCGCCAGTGGCGTTGCCCAAGAACTTTTCGTCTTCCTCGCCGTCCTTACCCTCGCCTCCTTCGGAAAGGCCAACGATGCCATCGCCGTCACCGATGATGGCAAAGCTCCCGCCGGTGAAGGAGATGTCCACCGGGTCTCCGGACTTTTCCTCGTCGCCTATGTTCAGCACGACGACGCCGTCGTCGCCACCGGTCGGCAGGATGTTGCTGGTCAAGTCCTCGACAATGACCGCGGTGACTTCGTTCTGGAAATCGACCCCGGATGTCAGGTTGCCGGTGCAGGTCGCCGTCCCGTTGGAGATCGTGCAGTCGGCGACGGCGGAGAACGGCCAAAGGAGAAGGGTCGAGATCGCTCCCAGTAGTCCCAAGCGCCTGCCAAACTTTGCCATTTACCCCTCCCCACCGAGACACTTATGAGCGTCTGAATCAACAAACTTTGATAGCCTATCGCTTAGTTGCGACAGGTTTCAATTCGTTTGGCAAGCCGGGGAGCGGTCCCAAGGGACCTCAAACGGTCTGCGACAGGGCTTGTTCTTAGAACATGAGACGGCTGGCGATCTACTTCACGGCCGGCTTGGCCGGGTGCAGCTGTCGAGCCCTTTCGAAGAGGCGCATGGCCTCCGGCGTGCCAACGAAACGCCAATGCCAAGGCTCGTAGGAGACACCCTGCTCGTTACCTTCAGGAAAGGAAAGCTCGAAGCCGAAAGCCACACCATTGGCCAGCAACCACTGCCCGGCCTTGGTCTCGCCGAAGCAGACCTCGAAGTCGCATTTGCGGTTGCGGCCATCGGCAAAATCGACGGCATAGCCGGTGGCATGCTCGCTGTAACCCGGCGGGGCCGAAACCGCGGCCCGCTGCAGCTCGCTCTGCTTGCGGCCTTCACAACCGCTGCCACAGACCGGCCCGCGGGCATCGCAGACGTGCCTACAGAAGAGATAGCGTTGCTTGCGCACCGAGCGGAAACAAGACAAGGCCCGCAGATCGACACCCTCAGCGCGGGCTGCCTCGATCATGACGCGCAAGGGCTGCACCACGTCCTGGTGTAGCCGGGCGCTGTTGCCTGTACAGACGGCAATCAGATCTTCAGGCGCGGCCTCGGGGTAGGATTGATGACCATAGAGGCTATCTTGAGCCATTACGGTACGCCCGTAGAACAGCGCACATAGAGTGAGAACCGCGAGCAGTCCGATCCGCATGGCCATCACGCCTCCCTCAGCCAATCGTCGATCAGGCGCCGTGCGATGGAATCGCGGCGCGGAAGACGCAAGCTGTCATCCTCCGGCGCGTTGCGTAAAGTCTCTCGATCGAACCACTGGGCGGACTCCAGCTCCTCGGGATCGATGGTCAGCGGGCCAAAGTCGGCGCGGGCATAGAAGCCGACCATGAGCGAAGAGGGAAAGGGCCAGGGTTGGGAGGAGTGATAGGTGACGTCGCGCACCTTGATGCCAGCCTCTTCCTCGATCTCGCGCGCCACAGCTTCTTCCAGGCTCTCACCGGGCTCGAGGAAACCGGCCAGGGTCGAGTGCATGCCCGGCGGCCAAACCTTCTGCCGTCCCATGACGCAGCGTTCGCCGCCGTCGTGCACCAGCATGATCACCGCCGGGTCGGTTCGCGGAAAGTGTTGGGTTGCACAAGACTCATTGCTACAGCGGCGCACGTGTCCGCCTTGAACCAGCCGAGTCTCGGCTCCACAGACACCGCAGAAGCTGTGACGTCCGTGCCAATAGACCAGCCCGCGCGCATAGGCCAGGATCGAGCCCTCGGCATGTCCGAGCAGCGGGCCGACCACGCGCAGGTCGCTGAAGTGGCCGCGCCCCACCAGCAGCGGGGCATGGTCCGGCGTCTCCTCCATGGAAACGTCGAGCGCGACATAGCAGACATCGCCGACCAACCCGAGCAGAGCCCAGACCGCACCGCGTTCTCGGTAATGGCGGGCTTCGGCGGCACCCAGCCAAGCCAGACTCGGCCGCTCAGGATCGGCGACCAGATTGCGGCCGCGCCAAACGGGCAGGAACCGGGTCTCGGGATCGGCTAGACGCTCTTCGATCCAGGCCGTATCACGACGCCGCCGGTCGACACGGTCGAGGCCGGCACCGGCATAGAAATTCAGGGCTGCTTGTCTCATGCGGGGCGGGAGAGTGGCACGGCCCGGCGCGCCAAGACAATCGCACAAATGCGGGAGGCAGCAGCGCAACCCGGTCAGCGCTCATGCGGGTTTGACTTGCTCCCTAGACGCCCCTGGATCAGGCTAGACCCCATGAGAGACGCTTTGGAGTTGCGCGGTAGCGGCCCTAGCCTCTGTCACGGTCGTGCGAGTCGCAGAGGCTTTCTGGCAATGGCCGGGGCCGGCTTGGCGACGATGAGCCTTGCCGATGAGGCAGCCGCCCTCTGCGGCCTCTATCCGCAAGCCAGAGCCATGGAGTTCCAGGCAGTCAAGCAGGGGCGCGCCATGGGCTGGCGGCGCATCGCCTTTTTCCGCGAAGGCGGCGGCCTGCTGGTGCTTAGCGAAAGCGACCTGATCCTGGGACCACGCCGCAGCCTGCGCCAGAAGGTGCAAGAGATCTGGCAGGACGGCTGGCTGGTCGATCTGACGGCCGACACCTGGGAGGATGGGCGGCACTACCAGCTGCGCGCCGAACGCCAGGGCGGCGCCGCCCTACCCGAAGAGAGCAACCCCTTGGCTGGCGGACATGGCGGCGGTCTCGCCGGGCGGGCCGGCCGCTTGCAATTCAACGTGTCCGGCCACGTGATCGCCACCACCTTCTGGCATCGCGACACACCCTACGCCCAGGCGTTGCTCTCTGTGATCGACGGATTGGTCAAGGTGGTGCAGGCAAACCCGCTTCCCCAGACATCCATTCGCTTGGGGCGCGAGGACCTGCCGGCTCGTGGCTGGCAGCTGCGCGGCGAGTTTCCCTGCTCCCTCTGGTACGATGCGGACTGTACCTTGCTGCGCTTTGCCCAACCGGATGAACGCGGACGCCAGCTGGTCTTCGCCAGAGCAGTCTGACGCAGCGCACCGCCATGGATCCCATCGCCGCGCTCCTTGCGGAGAACAGAAAGCAAAGTGCGGAGTTCGGGGGGCAGCTCTCGAACCACTTCTCGATGGCAGTCGTGGCGCTTTGGCGTATGGGCGTTGACATGTCGCAGATCGATGCCTTCGCCACTGCCTACAGAAACGAACGGGCTCTTGTCCCCCTGCCGAACGCTCCAAACCTATCGCCGACACCTCCGATCGGAGACCTTTTGGGACAGCAGCGCGAGGAAGCGGGCCTGCGGCGCTTTTTCGAAACCGAGATCAACAACAAGGGAAGAGACAGCGTTCTGAGGGAATCTTTGCCTTTCCTCCTACCGGGTCTCAGCGCCAGCGCCTTTCACGCCATGATCCGCACGGCCTACGCGGTCGAAGCAGATGACGGCTGCGAGCTGGCCGCCGGCCTCGCCTACTGGGTGATGGCCTTTGGCAATCTTGGCCGAGCCCAACCCGGCGCGGCCGAAGCCTGCAGTTGGCGCCAGGCCCTGCAGGCCGTGGCCGAAGTCGGGCGGCCTCTCAGCACCCAACTTCATGAGGGACTGATTTTCCAGCGCCTCGAACAGGTCGCACGGAACGAGGCCTTCTCGACAGTTCTTGATCGCCACCAGGTGGCGAGCCTGCCGGAGCTGGCAGAGATGTCCGTGGCCCTTCTGGCTGCGACGGGTGACTTTACGGCGCTGCACGCGGTGACCGCGACCCATGCCTTTCGCGTGCTCAAACCCTGGATGACGGCGCCGGACTGCGCTCTGGCCAGCCTTTGGCGCGCCCTTGCGGCAGCCTACGTCACGATCGGCGCACCCCAGCTGCCGCATGAGACGACCTTGGCGTCACTGCGCGCCGATAGCCCAGGCGACTGGCGGCCGCTCCATGCCGCCGCCATCGCTTCGCAGGACGACCACAAGATAAAGCTGCTCTACTCGACGCGCAAAGAAGCCGAGATTTACGGCGACGCGCCGCTCTATCGAGCAGCGCTCGCGGGCTACCTCGCGCGCGGCTAAGACCGCTCTAGCTCTCGTTGGTCTCCAGCTGCGCTTGGGTCTTGAGCTCGAAGTCGCTGGCGTCGTGGCGCTCGTGCAGCTGCGTCTCCGGCTCGCCCCAGGTGCGGTTCACCATGCGCCCGCGCTGTGTCGCAGGGCGCTGCCAGATGTCCTCGGCCCAACGCACGACGTTTTTGTAGGAGGCACCGTCCAGGAACTCGCCGGCGTCATAGAGTGAACCGCGCACCAGGGCTCCATACCAGGGCCAGATCGCCATGTCGGCGATCGTGTAGTCCGATCCGGCAATGAAAGGGCGCTCGCCGAGTTGGCGATCCAGCACGTCGAGCTGGCGCTTCGCCTCCATAGCAAAGCGGTCGATCGGGTACTGCAGCTTCATTGGCGCATAGCTGTAGAAGTGCCCAAATCCACCGCCCAAGTAGGGCGCGGACCCCATCTGCCAGAACAGCCAGGACAGCGTTTCGGCCCGCGCTTCTCCGGACTTCGGCAGGAAATGCCCGAACTTCTCGGCCAGATACAGCAGAATGGCCCCTGACTCGAAGACTCGAACCGGCTTACTGCCGGACCGGTCGAGCAAGGCCGGGATCTTTGAGTTGGGGTTGGCGCCGACGAAACCGCTGGAGAACTGCTCGCCGTCGCCGATCTTGATCAGGAAGGCGTTGTACTCTGCCCCCGTCTCACCCAGCGCCAGCAACTCCTCCAGCATGATGGTGATCTTCTGCCCATTGGGCGTGCCCAACGAATAGAGCTGCAGCGGGTGCTCGCCGACCGGCAGTTCCTTCTCGTGCGTGTGGCCGGCGATCGGCCGATTGATGCTGGCCCAGGTTCCTTCACCTTCTTGGTTCCAGGTCCAGACCTTGGGAGGCTCGTAGTCGCTGACCTTTTGCATGATCTCTTCTCGCTTTGTTCTGCCGGAGCTTGGCCAAGAACGCGGCCACCCCCTTCGCAGCGGTGTGGGCAGGGAGATATGGCTCCGCTTCGGCCGGATCAACGCCGGGGCTTTGCCTCAGCATCCAATCTCCTGTGCTGACCGGCCGCGATGGTGAAGGGCGAACGACCGACCCTGCGACGCGCCGCCCGACAAGACTCCCCTTGCGCTCCGCCTTGCGAGAGCGAATATTGGGGCCAGGGAGGTTGGCAGCGGACGAAGTCCTCGCCAACCCGGTCAGATCCGGAAGGAAGCAGCCGTAACGAGTTTCGCTTCGGGTCGCCCCGTCAGCCTCCCGCCGATTTGCCGACCAGGACGCACGGAGGGGCCGTGGCCGAGGCCGAGGAAAGAGCTCAAGCCAGCGCGGCAGCCTACAGGGTCCTCGCCCGCAAGTACCGACCGCAGAGCTTCGCCGACCTGATCGGCCAGGAAGCCCTGGTCCGAACCCTCACCAATGCGATCGAGTCCCAGCGCATCGCGCAGGCCTATATCCTGACCGGCGTCCGCGGCGTGGGCAAGACCACGACCGCCCGTATCCTGGCCCGGGCATTGAACTACCGCGGTGCGACGGGCGACAAGGGACCGACTGCCGGCCCGACCGACGACTGCCCGATCTGCCAGGCCATCGCCGAAGACCGCCATGTCGATGTGATCGAGATGGACGCCGCCAGCCGGACCGGTGTGGGCGATATCCGAGAGCTGATAGAGAGCGTGCGTTACCGCCCCGTCGAGGCGCGCTACAAGGTCTACATCATCGACGAGGTCCACATGCTCTCCACCAGCGCCTTCAACGCGCTGCTGAAGACCCTGGAAGAACCGCCGCCCCACGTCGTCTTCATCTTCGCCACCACCGAGATCCGCAAGGTGCCGGTCACTGTGCTGTCGCGCTGTCAGCGCTTCGATCTGCGTCGCGTCTCGCCTCAGCTCTTGGCCCAGCACTTCTCCGGCATCACCGAGGCCGAGGGCGCAGAGGCAGAGGCAGAAGCCATCGGCCTGATCGCCCGGGCCGCGGACGGAAGCGTGCGCGACGGCCTCTCCCTACTGGATCAGGCAATCGCGCTCACCGACGGCAAGGTCGCCGGCGAGGCCGTGCGCGAGATGCTGGGTATCGCCGATCGCGGCCGTCTCTACGACCTGCTGGAAGCCACCTTGGGAAACCGCCTCGAGGAAGGTCTCTCGATCCTGGAAGAGCTCTACAGCCTGGGCGGCGATCCGCTGATCGTGCTGCAGGATCTGATGGAAATCGTGCATGGCGCCACCCGCCTCAAGCTCTCGCCGGCCAGCGCGGAAGACAGCGCTCTGCCGGACCTGGAACGCACCCGCGGACAAGCCCTGGGCACGGGCCTAGGTTTGGCCGAGTTGGCGCGGGCTTGGCAGATCCTGCTCAAAGGATATGGCGAAGCACAGGTCTCGCCCTTGCCGCTGCAAGCCACCGAGATGGTCCTGATCCGCCTTGCCCATGCCAGCACCTTGCCTCCGCCCGGCGACCTGCTGCGCCAACTCCGCCGAGAGACGCCGGCGGGGTCGCCCGCAAGCAGGCCATCGGCAACGCAGAACAATGGCCCTTCCGCCGTAGCGCCGCCGGCGAACCGAAGCGTGAGCCAGCCGCAAGGCGCGACACGACAGGCAACGGCTCTGGCAGATCCGGCCCCATCGCCCGCCCCAGCACCCACCCCAGCTCTGGCACCTGCCCCGGCACCGGCACCTGCCCCGGCACCTGTCGGAACGCAGCCAAAGCCCGCTAGACCCGGCAGTCTGGCCATCGCCTCTTTCCCGGCCTTGGTTGCTCTGGTCCGCGATCAGGGCGAGCAGCGCCTAGCGAACCACCTGGAGTGCGACGTGGCCTTGGTGGCTTTCGCCAGCGGTCAGCTCACCCTGCAACTCTTGGAGGGCGCGCCGAAGGATCTTTCGACCCGCCTGGCGCGTTTGCTCGGCGAATGGACTGGATCGGCCTGGCGCATCGTGATTTCGAAGGAAGAAGGTGAGGCCCCCTTGCGCCAGCAGGTCCGCGCAGCCGAGGCGGAGAGCCAACAGGCCGCCTTGCAGCACCCGCTGGCGCTAGCCTTCCATGAACAGTTCCCCAACGCCCGATTGATCGGACATCGCCGCGAAGAACCTCTCGCCTTGCCGCAGGGCGAGGGTGGTGTTACCCCCGATCCGGATGCCGAAACCGACGAGGAGGAGGAGGCCGAAGAAGTTTCCTCCGAGATCCGCGCCCTCTTGGCCGGTGTCTCCCCGGACGACTAGAGCAAGGCCAGAGTGCGGGCCCTCAGCACAAAGGAGCAGACGTGATGAAGAATCTCAGCCAGCTGATGAAGCAGGCCCAAGAGATGCAGAGCAAGATGGCCGAAATGCAGGAGAAGCTGGAGGCCAGCGAGGCAACCGGTACCTCCGGCGGCGGCATGGTGCAGGTGACGGTCAATGGCAAGCAGGCGGTGAAGTCGGTGAAGATCGACCCGGCTCTGATCGACCCGGAAGAGGTTGAGGTGCTGGAAGACTTGATCGTCGCGGCTGCCAACGACGCCCGCACCAAGATGGAAGCCGAGGTGCAGGAGAAGATGCAGGGGCTGACCGGCGGTCTCTCTCTGCCACCGGGTATGAAGCTGCCGTTCTAGGGTGCTCGCAGGGAACGGGGCATGGCAGAGTCTGCGCTTGAGCGGGTGACGCAGCTGTTGGCGCGGCTGCCGGGCCTGGGGCCACGATCGGCGAAGCGCGCCGTGCTGCAGCTCTTGAAGCAGCGCGAATCCGTGATGCTGCCGCTGGCCGAAGCCTTGGCCGCAGCCGCGCGCGAGATTAAGAATTGCGAGATCTGCCGCAACCTCGACACCCAATCGCCCTGCGGCATCTGCCGAGACGGCGAAAGGGATGCAGCGCTGCTCTGCGTGGTGACGGAAGTTGCCGACCTCTGGGCCCTGGAGCGAGCGGCGACCTTCCGCGGCCGTTATCACGTGCTCTCCGGCACGCTCTCGGCGCTTGATGGACGCGGACCGGAGGAGATCGGCCTCTCTGGATTGATAGAGCGTGCGGCCGCATCTGAGATCACAGAGGTCATCTTGGCCTTGCCCTCGACTCTGGACGGTCAAACCACCGGCCATTACATCGCCGAGCGTTTGGCCGAGTTACCAGAGCCGATCGCGGTTACCCGCCTTGCCCAGGGTATTCCCTTGGGCGGCGAGATCAATTACCTGGACGAAGGTACCCTCACGGCAGCCTTCCGCGCCCGGCGCCCAGCACTCTAAACCCACCTCCGCTTCACAATCGAACGCTGATGTTGGCCTAAACTCTGTCCGCCAACTTCCCAGCCTCGTCGATTTTGCGCCTTCAACGCGCCGCGGCTCTGGCCTAAGAGCTAGAGCCATGCGGTTCTTGAAGGCGATGGCGACCGTTGGCGGCTGGACCTTGGCAAGTCGCCTGCTGGGTTTCGTCAGGGACATACTGATTGCCGGTACCTTGGGGACCGGGCCGACGGCAGATGCCTGGGTGGTCGCCTTTCGTTTGCCAAACCTCTTTCGCCGGGTTCTGGGCGAGGGCGCTTTCAACGCGGCCTTCGTACCGCTCTTTGCCGGACGACTGGAACAGCAGGGCCCGACCCAGGCCCAACGCTTCGCCGAAGAGTCATTGGCCGTGCTGCTGGCAGTCACCTTGACCCTGGTCGCACTCGCCATGGCCTGCATGCCCTGGCTAATGCCAGTGATCGCACCGGGGTTCCTGGAGGATTCCCAGCAGTTCCGCGAAGCGACCCAGATGGCGCAGATTGCCTTCCCCTATCTGCTGTTCATGGCGCTCGCAGCCCTGCTGTCCGGCGTCTTGAACTCGCTGCGCCGCTTTGCAGCGGCAGCAGCAGCCCCCGTCCTGCTGAACATCTTCCTGATCCTGGCCATACTGGTGGTTCTGCCGCTGACCGGTCAGCCGGGCCGGGTGCTGGTCTGGGCTGTCGCCGCCGCCGGCGCGGCGCAGTTTCTGCTGCTGATCGTCGCCGCAGCACGCGCGGGCTTTGTGTTGCGGCTGCGCCGACCCCGCCTCACGCCAGCCGTACGCCGCTTGCTGGTGTTGATGGTGCCGGGTCTGATCTCGGCGGGCGCACTGCAGCTGAACCTCTTCATCGGCACGATGATCGCGACCTTGCAGCCAGGTGCCGCCGCCCTGCTCTACTACGCCGACCGCGTCTACCAACTGCCTTTGGGATTGATCGGCATCGCCGTCTCCGTCGTCCTGCTGCCGGAAATCACGCGGCGGCTCAAGGGCGAGGGCGAAGCAGCCGCAGCCGCCAGTCTGACCCAGGGTTTGGAATTCGCGCTCTTTCTGACGATCCCCTCTGCCGTGGCATTGGCGGTGCTGGCCGAACCCATTGCCAGTGTTCTTTTTGAGCGTGGCGCCTTCGACTCCGCCGCAGCAGCAGCCACTGGGATGGCAATCCTGGCCTATGCCGTGGGTCTGCCCGCCTATGTCGCGGTCAAGGTCTACCAACCAGCCTTCTACGCACGTGAAGACATGACGACGCCGCTGCGCGCCGCGCTGTGGAGCGTTGGCATCAACATTCTGCTTTCGCTGTTGCTTTTCTTCGCACTCCGCGACCATGGCCTGGGTTACTTGGGTCTGGCCGCAGCAACCACGATTGCCGCCTTCGTCAATGTCGCCGTCCTCTGGCGCAGCCTTGCCGGCCGCGGCCTGCTGCAGATCGCCAAGGAGAAACGCCGTCGCCTCTGGCGCCAGTTTCTGGCCGCCGCAGGTATGGGGCTTTGCCTCTATCTGGCCTTGGCGCCGCTGCAGCCCTGGCTCGCCGAGGGCGAGTTGCTGCGGGCAACGGCGCTGGGGCTACTCGTACTGGGTGGCTTGGCGAGCTATCTGATTCTCTGCCTGCTGGTCGGGGCCCTGCCTCGCGAAGTCTTGAATCAAGGCCTGCGCCGACTGAAAGACAGACGCGCGGCACGCGATCGGCCGAAGGCGGATTGACGTCGGACTTGGCTGCGCAGGCGCGGCCTTGCGCTTGACCCGCCGTATGGCAGGAGCGATAAGCCTCCGTCTCGTTCCTCCCATAGTAAGGTGAAAGGCCGCTTCCATGGCCCGCGTGTTCTCCGGCGTTCAGCCGACCGGAAATCTGCATCTCGGCAACTATCTGGGTGCCATTCGCAACTTCGTGCCGCTGCAAGAGCGCTTTGAGTGCATCTACTGCGTAGTCGACATGCACGCTATCACCGTCTGGCAGGACCCGGCCGAGTTGAAGATCCAGACGCGGGAGGTGACTGCCGCCTATCTGGCCGCCGGCATCGATCCCAAGCGCGCGATTGTCTTCAACCAGAGCCAGGTTGCAGCTCATGCCGAGCTGGCCTGGGTCTTCAATTGCGTTGCCAGGCTCGGCTGGCTGAACCGCATGACCCAGTTCAAGGACAAGGCCGGCAAGGACCGCGAAAAGGCCTCAGCCGGGCTCTATGTCTACCCCAACCTCATGGCAGCCGACATCCTGGTCTACAAGGCAACCCACGTGCCGGTCGGCGAGGACCAGAAACAGCACCTGGAGCTGTCACGCGACATAGCGCAGAAGTTCAACCACGATTACGGGGTCGAGCTGTTTCCGCTGATCGAACCCTTGATCCTGGGCAATGCGACGCGGGTCATGTCGCTGCGCGACGGCAAGAAGAAGATGTCCAAGTCAGATCCGTCCGGCATGAGCCGGATCGTAATGACGGACGGACCTGACGAAGTGGCGAAGAAGATTCGCAAAGCGACCACCGATCCCCATCCCCTGCCCGGCCCGGACGTGCTGGACGAGGCCGGCGCCTTGCCGGAAGGCACGCGCGATGAGCGGCCGGAGTGCTGGAACCTGCTTGGCATCTACGCCGCCCTGGCCGAGCAAACCCTAGGCCAGGTGCTGAACCAACATGCCGGTGCCAACTTCTCGGACTTCAAGAAGAGCCTAACGGAGCTGGCGGTCGCGAAACTGGGGCCCGTGGGGGATGAGATGAAACGGCTCATGGCCGATCCTGGCTATGTGGACGGGGTCTTGGCTGACGGCGCCGCACGTGCCCGCGAACTGGCAGCACCGGTGATGGCAGAAGTCTATGATGCCGTCGGCTTCCTTCGCAGCGTTTGAGGTTTCGCATTAGAGAACAAACACTCCCCGGCAGCGAGCTTAATTGCGGCGCTGCCCGGCAAGGCGCTAGTCTCTGCAGCAGACGGCAGGCGTAACGGAGACGGAGGCGCACTAAGGGCAATGCAGATCTACCTGCCGGTGGCGGAGATCTCGATTGATGTGTTCCTGCTCTTGGGCTTGGGCGGCATCATCGGTGTGCTCTCGGGCATGTTCGGCGTTGGCGGCGGCTTTCTGATGACACCGCTCTTGATGTTCATCGGCGTGCCGGCCCCGGTTGCGGTCGGCACGCAGGCCAATTCGGTGATCGCCACCTCGGTGTCCGGCGTGATGGCGCACTGGCCGCGGGGCAATGTCGACATCAAGATGGGCTTGGTCTTGCTGGCCGGCGGCCTAGTCGGCTCCGGTCTTGGCGTCGTGGTCTTCTCGTGGCTCAAGGAGCTGGGCCAGATCGATTTCGCCATCAAGCTGATCTACGTGGCCACGCTCGGCACCGTCGGCAGCCTGATGCTGCTGGAATCGAGCCGCGCCGTGTTTCGTCGCAAGCGCAAACTGCCGACCCGCAAGAAGCTGCACAAACATCACTGGGTCCACGGTCTGCCCTTCAAGATGCGCTTCCGCAAGTCGCGGCTCTATATATCGGCGCTGATGCCTCTGGCGATCGGCTTTGCTGTGGGCATGCTTTCGGCGCTCATGGGAATTGGCGGCGGCTTCATGATCGTGCCGGCGATGATCTATCTGCTGGGCATGCCGACCAGCGTCGTGATCGGAACCTCGCTTTTCCAGATCATTTTCGTCTCGATCAATGTGACCTTCTTGCAAGCCTGGGAGAACCAGACGGTCGACATCGTGCTGGCGCTGCTGCTGCTGGTCGGCAGCGTCGTCGGCGCCCAGATTGGCACGCGCCTGGGCGCCAAGCTGCAGGGTGATGCGCTGCGTCTGATGCTCGCCCTGCTGGTCGTCGGCGTCGGCGTCAATCTGACCGTCGACCTCTTCACCCCGCCGGCCGACACCTATGTCCTGGGGTCAGGCTTTTGACCCGCCTTACCCTACGCCTACTCGTAACCCTGCTGGCTCTCGGCAGTTTGGCGCTTGGCAGTCTGACGCTTGGCAGTTTGACGGGGCGGGAGGCGCGCGCGCAGTCTGTGCTGGCCGACCTGGCCGAACATCTGGTGGCAATTCACACCGGATTTGACGGCACCAACATCCTGGTGTTCGGCATGCTACCCAAGAACACCGATCTGGCCATTGTCGTGCGCGGCCCGGCCAGGCCAACCGTGATGCATCGCAAGGGCTCGGTCGCGGGGGTTTGGGTGAACACGGCCACCATGACCTTCCCGGCCGCCCCCTCCTACTACGCAGTGGCCAGCAGTGCCCCGCTGGACCAGATCGTGGATCCCCACGAGCGCGAGCGCTTGCGCTTGGGTCTGGAGGATCTCGATCTTCGACCCAGCGGACGGGCCTCGCCCAACCTGTTGGCCGAGTGGCGCGCAGGACTGGTCAGGGCCAAGCAGCGTCAGGGGCTCTACATCAGCGAACCCTCAGAAATCACCATCCTGGGCGGCAATCTCTTCAGAAGCTCCATTGAGATGCCCTCGAACGTGCCCACAGGTTCTTACCTGATCGACGTCTACCTGTTTCGCGATGGGCTGAACGTCGCCGCCCAGAGCTTGCCGCTGGCGGTCAGCAAGGTCGGCGTGGAGGCGCAGATCTATGCGCTGGCGCACCAGCACTCGGCGCTCTATGGTCTTCTGTCGATCCTCATCGCCCTCTTGGTCGGTTGGATTGCCCACCTGCTCTTCCGACGTCGATAGGGCGAAACCCTTACCGGGAGTCCCAGCCAATGAACGAGACACCGCAAGAAGAAGAGGTCGAAGCCGAACCCGGACGCATGTTCCTGGTCGTCGTGGACGACAGCAACGAGATGCCGATTGCCCTGCGCTTTGCCTGTCGACGCGCGCGCCACACGGACGGCCGCGTGGCCCTGCTCTATGTTATCGAGCCGACGGAGTTCCAGCACTTTATGGGAGTCGGCGATCTGCTGGCCGAAGAGGCACGTCAGCAAGCCGAACAGCTGGTGCAGCGTCTGGCGGGCCACGTGAAGGACATCTCGGGTCGGCTTCCGGTGGTCTATCTGCGCGAGGGCAAACGCCGCGACGAGCTCCTGAAACTGGTGCAGGAAGAATCCAGCATCTCGATCCTCGTGCTGGCAGCCAGCACGCAGAGCGGCTCTCCCGGCCCGCTGATCCAAGCCTTGACTGGAAAGTTCTTAAGCCGCCTTTCCGTGCCCCTGACCGTGGTGCCGGGTAACCTGAGCGAAGCGGCGATAGACGCGATATCGTGATGGTCTTGTGCCGTTTGGACCGCTTGCCAGGGAGATCTTCGCTCCCCATGTCAACGCACTCTGGTTTGCTTTCGAGTAGTGCAGCGACGCGCAAGTCGGGCCATTCGATCGCGACCTGTTCTAGCAAGACCCGCTGGCCCAACAAGGCAAGCACCAGATGATTGAGCGATAGACGAGTAGACGAGCAGCCTGCGGAGAGCCAGTCCATGTTCATCCAAACCGAAGCGACACCGAACCCGGCGACCATGAAATTCATCCCAGGCGTCGAAGTCCTGGCTGGTGGAACGGCCGACTTTCGTGACCCGGAGGGCGCCGAGCGTTCGCCTCTGGCACAGCGCCTCTTCCACGTCGACGGCATCGTCGGCGTGTTTCTCGCCGGCGACTTCATCTCCATAACCAAGGAGGAGGCGAAAGACTGGCACGCGCTGAAACCGGCAGTCTTCGGCATCCTGATGGAGCATTTCTCGGCCGGTCGTCCGGTGCTGCTGGAAGACCCAAATGCCGAGACGCAGCATGCCGAGGAGGACAGCGAGGTCGTTGCCCAGATCAAGGAGCTTCTGGACACGCGCGTGCGCCCGGCGGTGGCGCAAGATGGCGGCGACATCGTTTTCCATGGCTTCGAAAAGGGTATTGTTTATCTGCACATGCAGGGCGCCTGTGCCGGCTGTCCTTCGTCTACTGCGACCCTGAAGATGGGTATCGAGAACATGCTGAAGCACTACATTCCCGAAGTCGTCGAAGTGCGACCAACTCTCTAGGCGCGGCCTCTTTACGAACACGGATGAAATAGAAAGGAGTGCCGATGGCGCAAGAACTGGAGCAGGCAGCGCTGGACCAACTCTTCTACGATGCGCGCACGCACAACAGCTTTCGCGACGAAGCCATCCCACAAGCACTCTTGGCCAAGGTCTACGAGGTTGCGCGTTGGGCGCCGACCAGCGCCAACTGCCTGCCGATGCGTGTGGTCTACGTGGTCAGCCCGGAGGCCAAGGAGAAGCTGCGTCCGGCTCTGGCTGCGGGCAACCTGGAAAAGACAATGGCTGCGCCGGCCACGGCGATCATCGGCTTCGATCTGGAGTTCTATGAGCAGCTGCCGAAGCTGTTCCCACACACCGATGCGCGCTCCTGGTTCGTCGGCAAGGCCAAACACATCGAGACCACGGCCTTTCGCAACGGCTCTATGCAGGGCGGCTACTTCATCCTGGCGGCTCGCGCACTTGGCCTGGATTGCGGACCCATGTCGGGTTTCGACAATGCCAAGGTGGATGAGGCCTTCTTTGCCGGGACGGCAGTGAAGTCCAATTTCATCTGCAATTTAGGCTTCGGCGATCCGGCTGGCCTGCATTCGCGCGGCCCGCGTCTGGCTGCCGAAGAGGCCTGCCGCTTCGAATAGTAAAAGAAAGAGGCGGACGTGGCGGAAAGCGGCGCTCTGCCGCGTACTATAGTAGCGCTGGAAGCAGCCGGCGCCTCCTGCTCCGTCGCCGTATGGCACGGGGGCGAGGTGCTGGCCGAAGAAACCCGGCCGATGCAGCGCGGACAGTCAGAACAGTTGGTCCCCATGGTAGGGCGCTCAATGCAACGTGCCCAGATTACTTGGGACACCTTGGATGCGATCGCCGTGACCAATGGACCCGGTGGCTTTACCGGCGTGCGCATCGGACTGGCCGCCGCACAGGGCTTGGCGCTTGCCTGGGATCTACCGGTTGTGACCGTGTCTTGCTTCGATGCCTTCCGCGCATCGCTCGCCGCCGATGAGCTGGAAGACCGCTGGCTGCTGCTCCTGATCGAGGCCAAGCGGGCCGAGGTCTATCTGCAGCTCTTCGATCCGCAGGGCAGGCTTTGTCTGGGGCCGGTCCTGATGGGAGAAGACGCGATCCTGAGAGCGCTCCCGGATCAGCCTTTGATCCTTGCCGGTGACGCCGCCGCCACACGCCTCACCTCTCTCCACAACGCGGGTTATCGCGCCTGTGTGAGCCGGGCGCCGCAGCACCTCTCAGCAACCCTGGTGGCAAGGCTTGCCGCCGGACGACCCTTACCGTCCCGACCCTGGCCACTGCCGGAGCCGATCTACCTGCGGGGCGCCGACACAACCCTGGCCAAAGCCAAGGCCTGACCGATCGATCGGCAGATGAGGATCAAGATCTACCCGGGTTTGGGAGAAACGCAAGCCGCAGCCGAACTACATGCCCGCTGTTTCCCGTCAGAACCTTGGTCATCGCAAGAGTTGGAGAAACTCCTCTCGATGCCGGGAAGCCTGGCCTGGCACGTCCGAAACGCCGAGAAGGCGTTTGGATTTCTGCTGGCGCGCCAGGCAGGAGAGGAAGCTGAGGTCTTAACGGTGGCGGTCAATACCACATTCCGGCGCCGCGGTCTTGGAAAGTTGATGATGATGACCCTAATGGATGACTTGCACCGACGCGGCGTGGGCGTGCTCTATTTGGAGATGGCGCGAAACAACGGTTCGGCTGCGGCGCTTTACAGCAGCCTCGGCTTTTCGTCGGTCGGAATCAGAAAGGATTACTATCGAGACGGAGCCGACGCCGTCATTATGCGGCTTGCGATTGACAAAATCGCGGAGACAAACAGTTCCAAGGGTGCGAGAACGTAGACAGACCGGTCGCTTTCCAGAGAATTGGTCGTTGGAAGGGATTAGCTCAAGAGAAATTCTATTCTCTTCAACACAGCTATGCACAAACCAAATAATCCTTTCTTGCGTTTGCGACGACGACGCCCTATACATCTTCATGCTACGTAACTTCTGGAGGAAGAATCATGTCGGAGCAAGAGAGCGGCGACAAGCTGCTTGACCTGACGACCGCGATTGTCGCGGCACATGTTACCCACAACTCGGTGTCGGCCCAAGACTTGCCGAACCTCATTCGCGATGTCTATCAGTCGCTCTCGACTGTTGGCGAGCCAAAGGAAGTCGAGCCGGAGCGGCCCAATCCTGCGGTTGCGATTAAGCGCTCGATCACCCCGGACTACCTGATTTGTCTTGAGGACGGCAAGAAACTGAAGATGCTGAAGCGGCATCTGAAGACTGCCTACGACATGACACCCGAGCAGTATCGGGAGCGTTGGGGTCTGGCACCGGACTATCCCATGGTGGCGCCGAACTATGCCAAGCAGCGCTCGCAGCTGGCCAAGGAGATCGGTCTGGGCACCAAGGCTCGACGCCGCGGTTAGTCAATCAGCCATCACCTCTGTCCCCGGACAGAGGCTGGCACAGAGTCGCGCTTTCGGTCGTCGAGGGAAGGTGGCGAAGTCGGTCCACTTCGGTGCTTCGCTTTCGATAACCAACGGCAAGACCGGCGACAAAGGGGGCAGCGGTTTTCGACCGCTGCCCCCTTTCTTGCGTCAAGGCCCCGCTCTATCATCACGTCTGCGGCGCTCAAGGAGTCGCTGGCTGCGCATTGGGCTTACCTGGCACGATACGAAAGTGTTAGAAAAAGAATCTGGGCGAACAAGAATCGCGGCAATGACAACAGTGGGGGATTGAATACTCTCACCCAAACGCGAAGCCTATCCCTCCTGTGCCCAAAAGAGGACAGCCAAATCGGCTGGGACGGGAAGGGAAACGGTAACGTCCAGGCTGTCCGCACCCTGTTGGAGCGACGGCGAAGAGCAGAAGGGAAGCAAGGGGGAACCGAAGCACTGGTTGCCCTGTCGGCAAAGACATAGTGGGAGATGTTTGCGATGCCCGATCGCCTCGAACGACTCTGTATCGAGAAGGGGTTGAAGATGACGGGCCAGCGGCGCGTGATCGCCCGTGTCCTCTCGGAGGCGAGCGATCATCCAGACGTTGAGCAGGTGCACGAACGTGCCTCGGAAATCGATTCGAAGATCTCGATCGCGACGGTCTACCGAACCGTCAAGCTCTTTGAGGAGGCGGGCATCCTGGATCGGCATGACTTCGGCGAAGGGCGCGCACGCTATGAAGAGCGTAGTGACGATCACCACGACCATCTAATCGATGTGAAGAGCGGCGATGTCATCGAATTCGTCGACGACGAGATCGAACGCCTGCAGATCGAAGTGGCCAGACGGTTGGGTTATCGTCTGGTCGATCACCGCATGGAGCTCTATGCTGTCAAGATCAAGAACGATGAAGAAAAGAGCTGATCGGCATGTCAGGGCATAATTTTCCGCTAGATTCTGCGAGAATTCGGTTGGTGCAAGGCCATGTCGATCCCACATTGAGGCATAAGTCAGGGGGTGTGTGCTCTTCAGAGTGCGCAGAAGCTTGGACTTGACGGGGCTGATCTCATGGAGGAGGAGCTGCGATGGTTTTGATGGAGGCTAACGCCGGAAAGCCGGTCGATGTGGTTGCCGGCGATCTGCACATCCGTCTGGCCGAGACCGCGGAGGAGATCAAGGCTTCGCAACGTTTGCGCTACCGCGTCTTCTGCGACGAGATGGCGGCGACGCCGACCATTGAGCAGCGCCTTGAGGAACGCGAGTACGACAGCTTCGATTCTTATTGCGATCACCTGCTGGTCTTCGACCGAAAGAAGCGCGGCAACGAGGCGGTGGTTGGAACCTATCGTCTGATGCGGCGCGAGCAGGCTTTACGGCGCGGTCAGTTCTACACCATCGATGAATATGACATCTCGCCACTGCTGCGTTATCCGGGCGAGATCCTGGAACTTGGGCGCTCTTGCGTGGCAGCCGACTATCGCACCGGCACAACCATGCAGCTGCTTTGGCGCGGCATTGCCGAGTATGTCTTCTTCTACAACATCGACATTATGTTCGGCTGTGCGAGCCTGCCCTCGACCGATCCCAATCGGTTGAAGGATACCTTGAGTTTTCTCTATCACCATCATTTGGCCCCGCCGGCGCTGCGTCCGACCGCGGTCAAAGAGCGCTATGTCGATATGAATCTAAGTCCGCCCGACGCCATCAACGTCCGACATGCACGACGCCAGCTGCCACCGCTGATGCGCGGCTACTTGCACCTGAGTGGCTTCGTTGGCGACGGCGCTGTCGTAGACCACGATTTCGGAACGACCGATGTGGCTGTCGTGGTGAAGACCGAATGGGTCACGCAGAAGTACTTGCGCCACTATCGCTCGCAAGCGGATTCCGGTCAGAGCTGAGTTCGATAGGGGCGTTTCGGCAGAATATGGTCTCTCGCTTTCGCGCGATATGGCGGCTTGTGGTTTATCTGGCGGTGCTGCCCCCGGCCATGTTGGTGCAGTTGGTAGCACTTACATTGAAGCTGTCCTTCGCCAAAAGCTTCCCGCTGTGGTTCCACAAACAGATCCTGCGCCTCTTCGGCTTCAGAGTGCAGCGACGCGGGCGGCAGTCGCGAAAGCATCCGACGCTCTATATTTCCAATCACGTCTCCTATCTCGACATTGAGGTGCTGGGCTCGCTGATCAAAGGCAGTTTCGTTGCCAAATCCGAAGTGCGCTCCTGGCCGGTGTTCGGCTGGTTGGCGCGGTTGCAGCGCACGGTTTTCGTCGAGCGCAGGGTGCAGCGCACCGCCGATGCGCGCGACGAGATGGGCGAACGCCTGGAGGCCGGCGACAGTCTCATTCTCTTTGCCGAGGGAACCAGCAGCGATGGCAATCGGGTGCTCCCCTTCAAGTCGGCGCTCTTCGCCGCTGCCCAGTTGAAGCCTAATGGCGAAGATCTGGTCGTTCAGCCGGTCTCGATCGCTTACAGCCATTTGGACGGCATGCCGATGGGCCGTTTCTTGCGCCCCTACTTCGCCTGGTATGGCGATATGGAGCTGGCGCCCCACATCTGGGACGCCTGCGGCCTCGGCAAGGTGACCGTCACGGTGGAGTTCCATCCGCCGATCACTCTGGCCGAGTTAGGCTCGCGCAAGGCCTTGGCGCAGCACTGCCACAGGGCCGTGCAGCGCGGTCTGAACGATGCGCTCTCCGGCCGCCGCAGAACCGCCGAGGCCAAGACCGGGCATGACGCCCTCGCCTCTGCCTGATCCGCGACAGACCTGCGCAAAGATGTCATACCTCCGCGATTGCCGCTGTCGCTACCGCGATGATAGACTTGCTTGCGATATGAAGCTGTCGTTGCTGACATCTTGCGACCGCGAAGACTGGGCCTTTGGGGCCCGGTCCCTTTTCCATTGCCGGTAACGCCCTTGCCCAAGAAGCTGCTTCTCAAGACCTACGGCTGCCAAATGAATGTCTACGATTCCGCCCGCATGGCGGAGTTGTTGGCGCCGCTCGGCTATGCCGAAACCAGCAAGGCCGAAGAGGCGGATCTGGTTATACTCAATACCTGCCACATCCGCGAAAAAGCGGCCGAGAAGGTCTATTCCGAACTGGGTCGGCTGCGCCAGGCTAAGGCGGTGGCGGCCAAGAGCGGACGGCAGATGACCGTAACCGTTGCCGGCTGCGTTGCCCAGGCAGAGGGCGAAGAGCTGCAGCGGCGCGCACCGGTCGTCGATCTGGTGGTCGGACCGCAGACCTATCACCGGCTGCCCGAGCTCATTGCCCAGGTCGAGCGTGGTCAGGGCGGATTGACCGACACCGACTTTCCTGTCGAGAGCAAGTTCGACCTGCTGCCCAAGTCGCGCGGACCGCAAGGCGTCTCGGCCTTTCTCTCCGTTCAGGAAGGTTGCGACAAGTTCTGCAGTTTCTGCGTGGTTCCCTACACCCGCGGTGCGGAAGCCTCTCGACCGGTGGCGGATATCTTGGCGGAAGCCGAGAACCTGATTGCCGGCGGCGCACAGGAAATCACCTTGCTGGGGCAGAACGTCAATGCCTACCACGGCCTGGGCACGGACGGACGCAGCTGGGGGCTGGCCAGGCTGCTCTATGCCTTGGCAGAGCAAGCGGGCATCACGCGACTGCGATACACCACCTCGCATCCCTCCGACATGGATGGAGACCTGATCAGGGCGCACGGCGATCTCGAGGTGCTGATGCCCTTCCTGCACTTGCCGGTGCAGTCCGGATCGGACCGAATCCTACGCGCCATGAACCGCCGCCATCAGGTGGAAGACTACCGCCGGACGGTGACGGCCCTGCGCAGCGCCCGCCCCGACCTGGCCCTCTCTTCGGACTTCATCGTCGGTTTTCCGGGCGAGAGCGATCGCGACTTCGAAGCGACCCTGGCCTTGGTCGAGACGATCGGCTTTGCCCAGGCCTATTCATTCAAGTACAGCGTACGACCGGGAACGCCGGCAGCTGCGCTTCCGGGTCAGGTGCCTGACGTCGTCAGGAGCGAACGTCTGGCGCGTCTGCAGGCGCTTTTGAACCAACAGCAGCGTGACTTCAACCAATCCCAGCTGGGCCACGTTCTGCCGGTTCTCTTCGACCGGCCTGGTCGCAAAGCAGGGCAACTGGTCGGGCGCAGTCCTTGGATGCAGGCCGTACACGCGCTACTGCCACAGAGTGCAATGGGCCAGATCCACGAGGTGAAGGTGGTCGGTGTGGGTGACAACTCTTTGGCCGGCGAGAGCGCCGCCGAGGATAGACAGCTGGGGGCCGCGTGAGCGAGAGCGCCAAGAGCGACCCGACACTCCTCCAGTTCGGCGACAATTCGCTGCTGCCGCTGCTCTACGGCGAACACGATCAACATCTGGCGCGGCTGGAACGTCAGCTACAGGTAACCCTGGCCGCACGCGGCAATCGCCTGGCTGTCTCCGGCGCGCCGGAGGCGACGGCAGCTGCGGTCTCTGCGATCGAGAGCCTCTACGGCCGTCTGAAGCGGGGCCTACCGGTTGGCGATGGCGATGTGGACGGGGCCGCACGCCTTGCCCTGGCCGGAGAGGCCAAGACGGCCGGCAGCGTCGAGGCATTGGTCCAGACCCGCAAGCGCAAGATCTCGCCGCGTACGCCGGCCCAGGCCCGCTATATCGAGGCCTTGCGCGCAAACGAGCTGACTTTCGGCATCGGTCCTGCTGGAACCGGCAAGACCTATCTGGCCGTCGCGGTCGCCGTGGAGATGCTGATGGCAGGCCAGGTCGAGCGTCTGATCCTCTCGCGTCCGGCGGTGGAAGCCGGCGAACGCCTGGGTTTCTTGCCGGGCGATCTGCGTGACAAGGTCGATCCCTATTTACGCCCGCTTTACGACGCCCTCTACGACATGATGCCCGGCGATCAGGTCGCCAATCGTCTGGAGAGCGGCGAGATAGAAGTGGCGCCGCTGGCCTTCATGCGCGGGCGCACGCTCGGCAATGCCTTCGTCATCCTGGACGAGGCGCAAAACACCACGCCTATGCAGATGAAGATGTTCCTGACCCGACTGGGCGAGAACAGCCGTATGGCGATCAATGGCGACCTTACCCAAATCGACCTGCCGCGGGGCGTTCAGTCTGGTTTGGGCGAGGCACAGCGGCTTCTGGCCGGCCTGGACGGCATCGCGTTTACGCAGTTCACAGAGACCGATGTGGTGCGCCATCCCTTGGTGTTGCGGATCGTGCGCGCCTACCGTCGTGCAGAAGAGGAGAGCCAGCAGGCCGGCGACCTCTTCGAACGACCGTCCTGACCCGCGCAAACCCGATGCTGGAACCACGACCTAGAACCTTGTCCGTTGACGCAGATCCGGCAGCGGGCGGATGCGGTTTCACTGTCGCTGGGGACAGGCCCAAGCTGCGCTGGGAGATTGTCCTTCTGATCGAGGATCGCGCCTGGCGCTCGACCGTACCGGGGGCCGCAGCGACGGCCCGTCGGGCCGCCCGCAGGGCGCTCTCCGACATCGGCGCGCCGCCTGGCGGCCTGACCTTGATGCTGAGCGACGATGCCGCGGTCCGGGCGCTGAACTGCGCATTCCGCGGAACCGACAAGGCCACCAATGTGCTCTCCTTCCCCGATGCGCCGGACGCGGGCAGCTTCGGCGACATCGTCCTGGCGCGTGAAACCCTGCTTGGCGAAGCAGCGACACAAGGCAAGACTCCGCGCCAGCATCTGGCACATCTGGTGGTACATGCCATCCTGCATCTCTTCGGTTTTGATCATGAGTGCCGACTGTCGGCCGAACGCATGGAGTGGCGCGAGCGCAGAATCCTGGCCGACTTGGCGGTGCCGGACCCATACCGCCTGCCCGGCCCGCTGCCCAAACCCGGCAATGGACTGAGACCATGAGCGAGAACGGCAACGGGCACGACGGAAAGCGCAGCATGCTGCGCCGGATGATCGGTAAGCTGCGCCCAAAGGCCGGAGAGGCCGCTCTGCGCGAAGCCATCGAAGAGATCATCGGCCAGGTCGATCAGAAAGAGGGCGAAGACGGCGAGACGCCTGTGATCGGCAGCCACGAGCGCGTGCTGCTGTCCAACATCATCAACCTTCGTGACCTTACGGCCTACGACGTGATGATACCGCGCGCCGATATCGATGCGGTCGAGGTGGAAACCGGCTTTGCCGATTTCCTGGAGATGATCTCAAAGCGTGGTCATTCCCGCCTACCGGTCTACCGCGAGGCCTTGGACAACATCGTCGGCATGGTGCATCTGAAAGACTCGATCCACTTCGCCTCCGATCCGACCGGGTTTTCCCTCGAGTCGATCATGCGACCCGCACTCTTTATCTCCCCCTCGGTTCTGGCGATGGACCTCTTGCTGGAAATGCGCCTTTCGCGGCGGCACATGGCCTTGGTCGTGGACGAATATGGCGGCATCGACGGGCTGATCACCATCGAGGACCTGGTGGAAGAGATCGTCGGCGAGATCGAGGACGAACACGATCTGGACGATGCGCAAAGGCTGGTTCGGCGCAGCGACGGAACCATTCTGGCCGACGCCCGGGTCCTGATCGAAGACTATGAGGAAGAGATCGGACCGCTGATCACCGAAGAAGAGCGCGAGGCCGATATCGACACACTGGGCGGCCTGGTGGTGTCTCTGGCCGGACGCCTACCGGCCCGCGGCGAACTCATCCCCCACGAAGCCAGCGGCGTCACCTTCGAAGTGGTCGAAGCCGACCCGCGCCGCCTGAAACGCCTGCGCTTGCGTGGCGCACCGGCCGAGGAGAGCAAGGACGCGCAGACGTGAGCGTACCCGCGAGTGAGATGACGCCGCCCCTCTGGCCGGCACTCTCGCGGTTCGCAGCAGGAATCGCCGCACTGCGAGGATGGCGCCGATTGGCCCTTGCGTTCGGCGCTGGTCTGCTATCCGCCGCTGCACTCCCACCAGTTTCTCTGGTTTTCTGCCTCGTACCGGCATTTGTGACACTTATGTGGCAATTGGCCGCGGCAACCTCTGCGCGCAACGCTTTCGGTATTGGTTGGTGTTTTGGTGTAGGGCATTTTCTCGCCGGCCTCTACTGGGTCGGCATCGCCATGACGGTCGATTTTGATCGCTTTTGGTGGTTCTTGCCAATTTCGATTGCCGGCTTGTCTTGCGGCCTGGCGCTCTTCGTCGGTGCGGTCACCTGGGCCACTTGGCGCAGCCGCTTCGTTGGACCACGGCGCCTTGTGACCTTCGTTCTCCTCTGGCTCATTGCCGAGTGGTTGCGCTCTTGGGTGCTCTCTGGATTTCCCTGGAATCTGATTGGAACGACCTGGTCCGAATTTCCCGTGATGCTGCAGCTGGCCTCCCTCACAGGGGTCTGGGGGCTCACTGTTATCAGCCTGCTTGCGGCAGTGTCGCTTGCCGCACTTGGCGAGCCAGAGCGCGCTCGCAGCGGCCTCGGATTGATCGGTCTTTCTTGGGGGCTCTTGGTTGCCGTCTTGGTCTTCGGGAGCTGGCGATTGTCATCTGCCGAGGTCGAGAACGCCGGCCCAGTGGTCCGCCTGGTGCAACCTTCCGTTCCCCAGAGCTTGAAATGGAATCCAAGTCGCGCTGCAGAGCATATTGATCGATTGATCACTTTGTCAAAAAGTGCCGGCTTCCAAGATGTGAATCTTGTCGTTTGGCCGGAAACAGCTGTGCCTTTTAATCTCTGGCGTGATCCAAACTTGCTGCGGATAGTTGCTTCAGTAGTGCCGGCGGGCGGCTATCTAGTGACTGGCGCGCCGCGTTACACGCCAGAAGGAGAAGGATTTAACGCGTTACACGTCATCGCCGAAGACGCCAGCATCAAGAAAACCTATGACAAGGTCCATCTGGTGCCGTTCGGCGAGTATGTTCCGCTCTCGGATTTTCTGGGTGACCTGAACATCGCAGTGGCCCGCGGCGGCCTCTCTTCCGGCCCTGGATTGACCACCTTGGATCTGCCGGGCATGCCCTCCGCCTCTCCCCTCATTTGCTACGAGATCATCTTTCCAGGCGCCGTGACCGACCCTGACGGACCGCGTCCGGGATTCCTCTTGAATCTGACGAACGATGCCTGGTTCGGACGTTCCAGTGGTCCCTTCCAACATTTCGCCAGTGCCAAACTGCGCGCCGTCGAAGAAGGCCTGCCTCTGGTGCGCGCCGCCAACAATGGCATCTCGGCAATGGTCGACCCCTACGGCCGGGTGCTGGGACAGCTGAATCTTGATGAGATTGCGGTGTTAGACGCTCCACTCCCGGTCGCGCTGGAGCCGACCTTTTTCGCGCGCTGGGGCAATTGGATTTTGCTTCCAATGTCAGTCGGTCTTGGACTGCTGGCCTACGCTTTTGGACAGGGACGCAGACAGAGGTAGCAATTTGTGCTACACCAACGAATTGTAGAACCCTGGACCTGCGGACTGTTGACCGCTGAGAATTCTAGAGTATGTCTGGAGGCACTCACGTCCTAGGGTAAGGACGAATCAAAAAAGGGAGAAGAGAATCATGGCAGCAGTACGTCCGGTTTTGGAATATGGACGCGGCACTGGACGACCGCATCCAGTAGATGTGCATGTAGGTGGTCGGGTGCGTATGCGACGGACCTTGTTGGGAATGAGTCAGGAGAAACTGGGTGAGGCGATTGGCCTTACTTTTCAACAGGTTCAGAAGTACGAACGCGGCACCAACCGCATTGGCGCCAGCCGCCTTTATGACCTTTCAAAAGTGTTGGATGTTCCGGTGGGTTTCTTCTTCGAAGAGCTGACCGACTATATGGCTCCCGGTGAGAAGGGCGGCATCACGGCCCTGAACGAGTTCGCCGAAGAGCAGGCCGAGTACGAATTCGATCCCATGGCAAAGCGTGAGACTCTGGAACTAGTTCGCGCCTACTATCGCATTCGTGATCCCCAGGTTCGCAAGCGTCTCTTCGAGATGTGCAAAGTCCTGGCTTCGGCCGGCGACAACGAATAGGAGCAGCCGCACCCAGCCTTAGGGTGCGCAACAAGCGCGAGCGGTGCAGATCAGGCCGGCCCTTCGCCGGTTTGAGGGAGACAGATCAGTTGAGACGCTATCACCAATTTTGCGCTCTTTGCTGATGTGTGATCTGCACACGCGACGCTTGACGAAGCCACGGCAGCACCCGATATGCCTCATGCGTCGGCGGCTGGACGGAGAAGAATCAATTTTTGTCCGCTGATCGGCTGTGCTATTTTGCTGGCGATTCTAGAGAATCTTTTGGAGGGGCCGTGCGCCAAGGGACTTATCTTTTCACAAGCGAATCCGTGTCGGAAGGTCATCCCGACAAGGTTTGCGATCGAATCTCCGATGCCATCGTCGATCTCTACTTGGCGCACGACGCCGAGGCGCGGGTCGCTGCAGAGACGATGACGACGACCAATCGAATCGTTCTTGCCGGAGAGGTTCGTGGGCCGGACTCGATAAACGGGTCCCTGGTCGACGAGGCGGCGCGCAATGCGATTCGCGACATCGGCTATGAGCAAGACGGCTTTCATTGGCGTCATGCCAGCCTGGACAACTATATCCATTCGCAGTCGCCCGATATCGCCCAAGGCGTGGATGCCAGCGGCAACAAGGACGAGGGCGCGGGCGACCAGGGCATTATGTTCGGCTTTGCTTGCCGCGAGACGAGAGCACTGATGCCGGCTCCTATCTATCTCTCGCACAGAATTCTCCAGGAGATGGCGGCGGCACGAAAAGACGGCCGCCAGCCGCAATTCGGCCCCGACGCCAAGAGCCAAGTCACTCTGCGCTACGAGGACGGCAAGCCGGTGGCGGCCACCTCGATCGTGGTCTCCACGCAGCACGCCGAAGGGCTGGACCAGGCCGAGGTGCGCGAGATGGTGCGCCCCTTCGTGATGGACGTCTTGCCGAAAGGCTGGATGTGCCCGGAGGATGAGTTCTACGTCAATCCGACCGGCCGCTTCGTGGTCGGCGGACCCGACGGCGATGCCGGCCTAACCGGTCGCAAGATTATCGTCGACACCTATGGCGGTGCAGCCCCGCATGGCGGCGGCGCATTCTCGGGCAAGGATCCCACCAAGGTCGATCGCTCGGCTGCCTATGCTGCACGCTATCTGGCAAAGAACGTGGTGGCAGCAGGCTTTGCAGAGCGCTGTACGATCCAGCTGTCCTATGCCATCGGCGTATCCAAGCCCCTGTCGGTCTATGCCAGTTTCGACGGCACCGGCAACATTTCGGAAGCCCGCCTGGTGGAAGCGATCGGCGAGGTCATGGACCTCTCCCCGCGCGGTATACGCCAACACCTGGGCCTCAACCGACCGATCTACGCCCGCACGGCAGCCTATGGCCACTTCGGCCGCGAGCCCGAGGCCGATGGCGGCTTCTCCTGGGAGCGTACGGATCTGGCCGAGGACCTGAAGAAGGCGCTGTCCTAAGGTCTCCACCGCCAACAGTATTCTGAATTCTATGCCGTCGACGGAGAATTCATTGCGGCGTCATGTGCATGGTCGTCGCAAGGGTCGCCCTTTGCGCGACGGTATGAAACTCCTGCTGGATGAAGAGCTGGAGCGGCGCGCGGTCTCGCTTCCCGACGAGGGCGAGACTCTGGATCCTCGTGACCTTTTCGCTACACCGCCGGGCGAGATCTGGCTGGAGATCGGCTTCGGTGGCGGCGAGCATCTGGCCTGGCAGGCCGGACAGAACCCGGACGTCGGTATTCTGGGCGCAGAGATCTTCTTGAATGGCGTCGCCAAGGCATTGCGCGCACTCCGCGATCAGGACAGCGAGGCCGTCCGGATCTACACCGGAGACGCCCGCGACCTGCTCGACAGTCTGGCACCCGCCAGCCTTTCGCGCGCCTTCATTCTCTTCCCCGATCCCTGGCCCAAGGCACGCCATAACAAGCGCCGTATCATTCAGCCGGAAACTTTGGATCTGCTGGCAGCGCTGCTAGAACCAGGAGCGGAGCTGCGCCTGGGCACCGACGACCCCGACTACGCGGCATGGATGATCGCTTGTCTTGACCGCCACCCGGAATTTGCATGGCCGATAAGCACCGCCACCGATTGGCGCCGACGCCCGCTCGACTGGCCGGAAACGCGCTACGAGCAGAAGGCCTTGGCGGCAGGTCGCAAGCCTGTCTACATGATTTGGCGGCGGCGCTAAGCGGCCGAGCCGACCGATCGGCTCTTGCCAAGCCACCTGCAAGCGCGTAGAAACTGCGCCACCATAGAGTAAGCGGCTGTTACAGTGGTTTACTGCCAGATGGTGGGTTCCTCCGGAGCCCGCCTTTTTCTTTTTTGGGACCAGGGCAAAGCGCCTGGCGTGGTGGTACTTGGGGACGGAACGCGCAGTGGTGACCGCCGACGAAGGTGATCTGCAATTGCGAAAGACCAGCGAGGGGCTTGCCGCCGAGGTGGAGCGCTTGATCGCGCCGACCATGGCCGATCTGGGCTTCGACATCGTGCGCGTTCACTTCGGCGGGGATCGCCGGCCGAAACTTCAGCTGATGATCGAGCGCTCGGACGGCAGCACGGTCAATGTCGACGACTGTGCCAAGGCCAGCCGGGCGACGGCAGCAATCCTAGACGTTGAGGATCCCATATCGACCGCCTATGTACTGGAGGTCTCCTCACCAGGTATCGATCGGCCACTGACCCGCTTGTCGGACTTTCGGCGCTTTTCCGGCCATCTGGCAAAGGTTGAGTTGGCTGTTCCGGAGGAGGGGCGCAGACGCTTTTCAGGGACCCTACGCGGAATCGAGGGAGAGACCATCTTGCTCGATTGCGAGGAGGGACCCAAGGCTTTGGCCTTTGCCCAAATGGCCAAGGCCAAACTGGTTCTGACGGATGCTTTGATCGCCGAGCACCAGGCCGCTGAAGAAGCCGACACCGCATCCTCAAGCGATGATGCCGACAGTGGTGGTGAAGCGGCAGCAGATCGGGACGAAGCAGATCGGGACAGGGAGCCCCCTAAGCGGGCGGGAAGAAAGGGAATGAAGAGGGATGGATAATCTGGCGCTTGCGCGCACCGAAATCCTACAGGTCGCCGACGCCGTGGCGCGCGATAAGGGTATTGAGCGCGACGAGGTTCTGGAGGCCATGGAGCAGGCGATCGGCCGGGCCGGACGGGCCAAGTACGGCCATGAGCATGACATCCGTGCGGCCATCGACAGGCGCAGCGGCGACATCAAGCTGGCGCGCTATCGTCAGGTCGTGGAGACCCAGGCCGAGGTCGAGAACGACATGGCGCAGATCGCCCTTCGCGACGCAAACATGATCGATCCTGAGCTTGAGATCGGCGACTTCATTACCGAAGAGTTGCCGCCGATCGATTTGGGCCGCATCGCCGCCCAGACCGCCAAGCAGGTGATCGTGCAGAAGGTGCGCGAAGCCGAGCGCTCGCGCCAGTACGACGAGTTCAAGGATCGCGCCGGCGAGGTGGTGAACGGCATCGTCAAGCGGGCCGAGTTCGGCAATGTGACCGTGGACATGGGTCGGGCCGAGGCCATGTTGCGCCGCGAGGAAAGCCTGCCGCGCGAGAGCTTCCGCACCGGCGACCGCGTGCGCGCCTTCATTTTGGACGTGCGCGAAGAGCCGCGCGGACCGCAGATCTTCCTCTCGCGTGCGCATCCCCAGTTCATGGCCCTGCTGTTTCGCCAGGAGGTGCCGGAAATCTATGATGGCATCGTCGAGATCAAGGCGGTGGCCCGCGATCCCGGCAGCCGGGCGAAGATCGCTGTCGTGAGCTCCGATTCCTCGATCGATCCGGTCGGTGCTTGTGTCGGTATGCGCGGCAGCCGCGTGCAGGCTGTCGTGCAGGAACTCCAGGGCGAGAAGATCGATATCATTCCCTGGTCAGAGGACATTGCGACCTTTGTCGTCAATGCCTTGGCGCCGGCTGAAGTCACCAAGGTGGTGATGGACGAGGAGGCCGGCCGCATCGAAGTGGTGGTGCCGAACGAGCAGCTGTCGCTGGCGATCGGCCGGCGTGGACAGAACGTCCGGCTGGCATCGCAACTCACCGGCTGGCACATCGACATTCTGACCGAGGAAGAAGAATCGCAGCGCCGCCAGGAAGAGTTCCATCGCCGCTCGCAGCTCTTCATCGAGGCCTTGGATGTCGACGACGTAATCGCCCACCTACTGGTCACCGAGGGTTTCACGCGGGTCGACGAAGTGGCCTACGTGGAGCTTGAGGAGCTGGCCGAGATCGAGGGCTTCGACGAGGACGTGGCGGAAGAGCTGCGGCTTCGGGCCCAGACCTGGCTGGACGAACGCCAGCGTCAGCAGGACGAGCAGCGGCGCGAACTGGGCGTAGACGACGAAATGGCGTCCGTCGGCGGCCTCAGCGCCGAGATGCTGGTCGCATTGGGCGAAGCTGGGATCAAGACTTTGGACGACCTGGCCGATTTGGCCAGCGACGAGCTGATCGAGATCTTGGGTGCCGAGTCGCTGACGATGGACGAAGCCAACGAAGTGATCATGGCAGCGCGGGCGCACTGGTTCGAGGATGAGGAGCCTGCCGACGCCGAAGCGGGCGCAGAAGACGATACTGGCGGCGCTGACGACGGTGAGCCGGCTGAGCTGGAGGTGGAAGTTGCTACCGACGACGACGCAAATGCAGCGGTAGACACTGAGGCCGACTCCCAGGATGACGAGGAAGCTGAAGCTATGGTGGAGGTTGACGCCGACATCCCGGATGCCGGAGAAGCCGAAACGTCGGCAGACGACGAGGAGACACCGACCGAGGAGCCGCGCAGCTAAGCGCCTGAATTGGAAGGGTTTGACGAGAGGGTATATGCTGCATCAGGAAGAGGAAGACGCGCGCGTTCCGATCGAGGAAGCGGAGGAGCGAGGATCGCTGCGCCGCTGCCTGGTGACTGGCCGCCGTTTACCGCCGGAGCAGCTGCTGCGTTTCGTCGTGTCGCCGACAGGTGAGATTGTAGCGGATTTCGCCGGTCGCTTGCCCGGCCGCGGATTGTGGTTGACGGCCGAGGGGTCTATAGTCCGTGTAGCCTTGGCCAAGAAGGTCTTTGCCAAGGCGGCACGGCAGCAGGTCACTGTGGCTCCCGATCTGCCCGAGCATTTGGTCAGGACGGCTCGCAAGCGTTTCTTGTCAGAGCTCGGCTTGGCCAAACGGGCGGGGGCTTTGGTGAGTGGGTACGAGGCGGTACGTGCTGCCGTCGCAAACCATCAGGTCAAGCTATTGATAGGAGCCGCGGACGGCGCCGAGCAGGCGCAACAGCGGCTTCTGGCGGCGGCAGGTAGGGATGTCGTGAGCATCGGCTCGTTTTTGGCTGCCGACTTGGGGCAAGCCTTGGGACGAGACATTGCTGTGCATCTCGCAGTGACAGAACAGCGCTGGGCGGATCGGCTGTCCCAGCGCGCAGCCTTGGCGCTGGCCCTAGAGCAGGGCAGCGCCGCGTGAGGGTAACGGGTAGGATATGACGAAAGAGACCGACAAGACGCAGCTCCGCCTCAATCGACCGGGTCGCCTGGAGTTGAAGAAGACGGTCGAGGCCGGCCAGATTCGCCAGAGCTTCAGCCATGGTCGCAGCAAGACTGTGACGGTCGAGGTCAAGCGCAAGCGGGCCATCGGCCCGACCGCGGGCAGCGAGGGCGAGCAGGTCGCACCGACAAAGAGCAGCGAGCAGACAGCTCAGCCGGCAGCAACGCCGCGCACGCCGCAGAACAGGGGTCAGCCCTCCCGCGGCGGACGCTCAGGCGAGCGTCGCGGCGATCGCTCACGCTCGAAGAGCACGACACCCGCCAACGTCGGTCTGACTCAGGCCGAGCGCGAGACTCGCGCCAAGGCTCTGGATCAGGCGCGTCGGGTAGCCGAGCAGAAGCGGCTTGAGGCCGAGGCTGAGGCGCGCCGCCGCGCCGCCGAGGAGGAGCGCCGCAGGGCCGCCGAAGACGAGGCCCGCAAGCTTGCCGAGCAGGAGGCAGAGCGCCGCCGGATCGAGGAAGAAGCCCGCCAGACCCTGGAGGCCGAGGAACAGGCCAAGCAGGAAGCCAAGGCAGCCGAAGTCGCAGCCAAGCAGGAAAGCGAGTCCGGCCAGGCCGAGGCCGGCGGCGAGGAGGCAGCGGCTCAAGGCGAGACCCAGGAAGGCGAAGCGACCAAGCGCACCGGCCCGGCCGAAGAAGGTGTCGAGAGCGAGTTGGACGAGCTGGGCGGACGCATCAAGCGCCGCAAGCGCGACCTGCCGAAGCCCGCTCAGCGCACCCGCGAGGCGCCGCGTCGTCGCCATGGCAAACTGACCATTGCGCAGGCCCTGGACGGCGAGAGCGAGGAAGAGCGGCAGCGCTCTCTGGCGTCCGTCCGCCGCCAGCGCGAGAAGCTGAAGCAGATGATGGACTTGCGCCAAGGCCAGATGCCGGGCCGCGTGGTCCGCGAAGTCGTGGTGCCGGAGACCATCACCGTGCAGGAGCTGGCCAACCGTATGGCCGAGCGTGGCGGCGAGGTGGTCAAGGCCCTCATGAAAATGGGCATCATGGCCACCATCAATCAGGTCCTCGACGCCGATACGGCCGAGCTGGTGGTCGAAGAGTTCGGCCATCGCATCAAGCGAGTATCGGCGGCTGACGTGGAGTTGGGATTGAAGAGCGAAGAACCGGATCGTGAAGAGGATCTACAGCCGCGTCCGCCGGTCGTGACCATCATGGGTCACGTCGACCACGGCAAGACCTCGCTGTTGGACGCCTTGCGCTCGACCGACGTCGTCAAGGGCGAGGCCGGTGGCATCACCCAGCACATCGGCGCCTATCAGGTCGAGCTGGCCTCGGGTGCCAAGATCACCTTCATCGACACGCCTGGCCACGCCGCCTTCTCAGCAATGCGGGCCAGGGGTGCCGACGTGACCGACATCGTTGTGCTGGTCGTGGCCGGCGACGACGGCATCAAAGACCAGACGGCAGAGGCGATCAGCCATGCCCGCGCGGCCAACGTTCCGATCATCGTGGCCATTAACAAGATGGACAAGCCGGCCGCCAACGCCGACCGCGTCCGCCAAGAGCTCCTGCATCATGAACTGGTGGTCGAGGAGATGGGCGGCGACATCCTGAATGTGGAGGTCTCGGCCACCAAGAAGACCGGCTTGGACAAGCTGGAAGAGGCAATCCTTCTGCAGGCCGAGCTGTTGGAGCTGCGGGCCAACCCGAACAAGGTGGCCGAGGGCATCGTAATCGAGTCCAAGGTCGAGAAGGGCCGCGGTTCGGTGGCGACCGTGCTGGTGACCTCCGGCACCCTGGCCCAGGGCGACATCTTCATCGCCGGGTCGGAGTGGGGCCGTGTGCGCGCCTTGCTGAACGATCGCAACAAGCCGATGAAGAAGGCTGGCCCCTCGATGCCAGCTGAGGTCTTGGGCCTACAGGGCACGCCGACGGCCGGCGATCAGTTGCTGGTCGTGGAGAACGAGGGCCGCGCCCGCGAGGTCGTGAGCTTCCGTCAGGAGCAGGAACGCGAGAAGGGTCTGGCCCGACAGTCCCGCGGCACGCTGGAACAGATGCTGTCGCGCATTCGCGAGGGCGAAGCCAAGAATATGCCGGTGGTTATCAAGGCCGACGTGCATGGTTCCATGGAAGCCATCGTCACCGCGCTGGAGAAGCTGGGCAACGAAGAGGTACAGGCGCAGATCCTGCATGCCGCAGTGGGTCCGATCAGCGAGAGCGATGTGACCTTGGCACAGGCCACCGGTGCGCTGATCATCGGCTTCAACGTGCGGGCCAATCCGCAGGCGCGCGAACAAGCCCGCAACGACAGCGTCGATATCCGCTACTACTCCATCATCTACGAGGTGGTGGATGACGTGAAGGTGGCGCTGACGGGGCTGCTTTCGCCGGAAGCACGGGAGAACTTCCTGGGCTATGCGGAGATTCGAGCGATCTTCGATGTCACTAAGTCCGGCAAGGTGGCTGGCTGCATGATCACCGAGGGCATGGTAAAGCGCGGCGCCAAGGTGCGCCTGCTGCGTGACGACGTGGTCATTCACGACGGCACCTTGAAGACTCTGCGTCGCTTCAAGGACGAGGTCCGCGAGGTCAACCAGGGCTATGAATGCGGCATGGCCTTCGAGAACTATCAGGACATCCAGGTCGGCGACCGCATCGAGTGTTATGAAGTCGAGGAGGTGGCGCGCGTTCTCTAGTAGGACGCGCACCTCCGTCCCTCGCTCGGACGACTGCTATGAAGCAAAGATATGGGGCCGAGCGCTCCCCCCAGGGGCGCAGCCAAAGACAGCTGCGGGTCGGCGAGGCCTTGCGCCACGCCTTGGCTGCCACCTTCGAACGCGATCTGCTGGACGATCCGGTACTTGCCGGCCGTTCGGTGACGGTGAGCGAGGTTCGGGTTTCCGCCGACCTCTCCAATGCGACGGCCTTCGTCACCCCTTTGGGCGGGGAAGCCTTGGAGGAAACCGTAGCGGCGCTCAATCGGGCGAGCGGTTTTCTGCGCCGGCAGATTGCTGCCGCCGTCGACCTGCGGGTCGTGCCACGCCTCTCCTTCCAGGCGGATCGCTCCTTCGATCAAGCTCAATCCATCGATCGTCTGCTGCGACGGCCGCGCGTACGCCAGGACCTGCCCGCAGACCACGCCCCGGAAGATGAAGGGGGCGAGGACGATGGCACGACGTAGAAATGGCGAGGTCGTCAACGGATGGATCATCCTGGACAAGCCCCTTGAGGTGACCTCAACCCAGGCGGTCGGTCGCGTGCGCCGCCTCTTCAACGCCCGCAAGGCAGGCCACGGCGGCACCTTGGATCCGCTCGCCAGCGGCGTCCTGCCGATCGCGCTGGGAGAAGCCACCAAGACCGTCGGCTACGTCATGGATGGCGTGAAGCGCTATCGCTTTACGCTCAGATGGGGTCAGGCAACCAGCACCGACGATGCCGAAGGCGCGGTCATCGAAGAGAGCCCGATACGGCCCAGTGCCGCAGAGATCGCAGCGGTCCTGCCGCAGTTCCGAGGGATCATCGAGCAGACGCCTCCGACCTTCTCGGCGATCAAGATTGCCGGTCAGCGTGCTTACGACCTGGCACGCAGCGACGAGGCCGTCACCCTGCAGCCGCGCCAAGTGCGCATCGACGATCTGCGCCTCGACAGTCAAAGGGATGACGACCAAGGGGATGACGATCGGGCAAGCTTCCTGGTGACCTGCGGCAAGGGCGCCTACATGCGGGCCTTGGCTCGCGACCTGGGCAGGGTGCTTGGCACCTGCGCGCACGTCGTGGCCTTGCGTCGCACGGCCGTCGGCCCATTTAACGAAGATATGGCGATTCCCCTGGAGTCGCTGGAAGCGCTTGGCCAAGGCCCGGCGCTGAACGAGCAACTGCTGCCGATCGAGACGGCGCTGGACGACATCCCGGCGTTCGCCCTGTCGGAGGCAGAAGCCAGGCGGCTGCGCTGCGGCCAGACCGTCTCACTCATGGCCCGCGTGCATCGCGACCGCCTACGCGACCTTTCACAAGGAAGCATCGTATGTGCCACGACCGCCGGACGGCTGGTCGCGCTGGCACGATACGAGGCGGGCGAAGTGCACCCGGTTCGCGTTATCAACCAGTAGTTAAAGAGGTATATCCCGATGTCGATCACCGCGGCCAGAAAGGCTGAACTGATCAAAGAGTACGCCACCAAAGACGGCGATACCGGTTCCCCCGAAGTGCAGGTTGCCATCTTAAGCGAGCGCATCTCGAACCTGACCGAGCACCTCAAGACCCACAAGCACGACTTCCACTCCCGCCGTGGTCTCCTGATCATGGTCGGCCAGCGGCGGCGCCTGCTTGACTACGTAAAGGGCAAGAATCAGGGCCGTTACGAGGGCCTGATCAAGCGTCTAGGCCTGCGCCGCTAAGGCGGCAGTCGGTCAGACGTCGTTTAAGAGACGCTTGCTGATACGAAGCGACAGAACCGGGCCGGTATGTCGCTTCGATCGGCCGGGCCGAAGTAAGCGGAGGCTGAGCACGACCAGCGCCCCGCTTACTTGGGTCCGGCTTTGATCGATCCGGCCCACATAGGAATACGAAGGACCGAAAGACATGTTTACCGTTTACAAAAAAGAGATCGACTGGGGTGGGCGCACGCTGACCCTAGAGAGCGGGCGCATCGCCCGCCAGGCCGACGGGGCCGTTCTGGCCAGCCTCGGCAATACCATCGTGCTCTGCACCGCCGTCGGCGCACAGCAGCCGCGGGCCGGAATCGACTTCTTCCCGCTGACCGTCAACTACCAGGAAAAGACCTTCGCCGCCGGCAAGATCCCCGGCAGCTTCTTCAAGCGCGAAGGCCGCCCGTCGGAAAAAGAGACCCTGACCTCCCGCCTGATCGACCGTCCGATCCGGCCGCTCTTCCACAAGAGCTACCGCAACGAGACCCAGGTGGTCTGCACCGTTATCAGCCACGACATGGAGAACGACCCGGACGTCGTCGCCATGGTCGGTGCCTCTGCCGCACTCACCATCTCCGGCCTGCCCTTCCTGGGCCCGATCGCCGGTGCGCGCGTCGGCTACATCGGTGGCGAGTACGTGCTGAACCCCACGCTTGCCGAGATGGAAGAGAGCGCGCTGGACCTGATCCTCGCCGGCACCTCCGAGGGCGTGCTGATGGTCGAGTCCGAAGCCAAAGAGCTGTCTGAAGAGGTCATGCTGGGCGCCGTTAACTTCGGCCACCAGAAGATGCAGCCTGTCATCGACGCCATCATCGAGCTGGCCGAGATGTGTGCGCGCGAGCCGCGCGAACTAACGCCGGAGCCGGCCGAACTGGCCCCCTTGAAGGACCGCCTACGCGAGGGCTTTTCGGCCAAGCTGGCCGAAGCCTATCAGGAGCCGATCAAGCAGGCCCGCCAAGAGAAGGTGGCAGCCGTTAAGGCCGAAGCCATGGCCAGCCTGGCCGAGGAAGCCGATCTGCTGGCGCTCGCCGGCGGCGTCTTCAAAGGCCTGGAGCAGGACATCGTCCGCGGCAACATCCTGAAGACCGGCCAGCGCATCGATGGCCGCAGCACCACCCAGGTGCGTCCCATCGACTGCCAGGTCGGCCTGCTGCCGCTGGCGCATGGATCCGCCCTCTTCACTCGTGGCGAGACCCAGGCCCTGGTGGTCACCACCCTGGGCACCGGCGACGACGAGCAGCTCATGGACGCGCTCGAAGGCAGCTACCGCGAACACTTCATGCTGCACTACAACTTCCCCCCCTACAGCGTCGGCGAGGCCGGCCGCATGGGCAGCCCCGGCCGTCGCGAGATCGGTCACGGCAAGCTGGCCTGGCGCGCCATCCACCCGCTGATGCCGGCCAAGGAAGACTTCCCCTACACCGTGCGCATCGTTTCGGAGATCACCGAGTCGAACGGTTCCTCCTCGATGGCGACCGTCTGCGGTTCCTCGCTGGCCCTGATGGATGCCGGCGTGCCGTTGGCCAAGCCCTGTGCGGGCATCGCCATGGGTCTGATCAAGGAAGACGAGGGCGTCGCCGTGCTCTCCGACATCCTGGGCGACGAGGACCACCTGGGCGACATGGACTTCAAGGTGGCAGGTACGGAGGAAGGCGTCACCTCTCTCCAGATGGACATCAAGATCACTTCGATCACGCCGGCGATCATGGAGCAGGCCCTGGGCCAGGCCAAGGATGGGCGTTTGCACATCCTGAACGAGATGGGCAAGGCCCTGGTCTCCGCACGCTCCAGCGTCTCCGACACCGCGCCGCGCATCACCACGATCTCGATCCCCAAGGATAAGATCCGCGAAGTGATCGGTACCGGCGGCAAGGTGATCCGCGAGATCACCGAGGTGACCGGCGCCAAGATCGACATCGAAGACGACGGCACCATCAAGGTGGCAGCGGTCGACGGCAATGCCGGCCAGGCCGCCATCGATTGGATCCGCTCCATCGTCGCAGAACCCGAGGTCGGCACCATCTACGACGGCAAGGTCGTGAAGATCGTCGACTTCGGCGCCTTCGTGAACTTCCTCGGGGCCCGCGACGGTCTGGTGCACATCTCCGAGCTGGCTCAACATCGCGTAGGCAAGGTCGGCGACGTGATCGAGGAAGGCCAGATGGTCAAGGTCAAGTGCATCGGCGTCGACGACCGCGGCAAGGTCAAACTGTCGATGAAGCGCGTCGATCAAGAGAGCGGCGCGGACCTGGAGGCCCAGGAGGCTGCGGCGGAAGCCTAAGTCTAAGTCTCACAGGCTTTCGCAAGCCTGTTCGAGAGGGCGGCGCTTCCGGGTGTCGCCCTCTTTCTTTTTCTAGGCGTCGATCCTCCGATTGAGATAGTTCTGTCTCGTTGGAATTCGGAGCTCACCTATGGTCGAAGACAGTTTGTTCCAAGCCTACCGCCGTGACGGCGCGGTCTGCCTGCGCAATCCCTTCCCCGGCTGGCTGGAGCGCCTGCGCGAAGGCGTCGAAGAGAACCTGCGTGCGCCCAGCGAACTGGCCAGCAATCACCGTCTGGACGATGGCAAAGGCCGCTTCTTCGAAGACTACTGCTCTTGGCAACGAATTGCCGCCTACAGAGCCTTCGTCGAGGAGAGCCCTGCGGCGGCGCTTGCCGGATCGCTCATGGGCTCGCAGACGGTGCGCTTCTTTCACGAACATGTGCTGATCAAGGAGCCGGGAACCACCAAGGAAACGCCTTGGCATCACGATATGCCCTATTACCCCGTCGAGGGGCAGCAGACCGTCAGCTTCTGGACCGCGCTCGATCCCGTCGCCAAGGCGGTCTGTCCGGAGTTCCTCGCCGGCTCGCATCGCTGGGGCAAACTCTACTTCCCGCGCCTCTTCGACGATGGTTCGGACTATGACTACAAGGACGCAGGCTACGAGACGGTACCGGAGATCGACCGCGAGGGGGAACGTATCCTCGCCTGGGACCTGGAGCCGGGGGACACCATCGCGTTCCACTATCTGACCCTGCATGCAGCCCCCGGCAACAAGGGCGAAGGCCGCCGCCGCGGCTTCTCTACCCGCTGGCTGGGCGATGACGTGCGCTTCCGCAAGCGACTGGGCACCACCTCGCCACCTTATCCCGGGCTTACCTTCGAGGACGGCGATCCGCTACGAGACGACCTCTTTCCAACTGTCTGGAGGCAGGCCTTATGAGTGCGACCCACTGGACTGAGATTCCAGGTGGCCAAGGGCGCGCCGTGGCCCTGGCGGCTGGTCAGGCGCTGCGTCTGCGCAATACCTTCGGCTCGCAGGTGGTGGACACCTGGGCGCTCTCTGCCGCCGACCCTAGCGAGTACCTCTCGGTCGAACAGACCCGGCGGATGAATGCCGGCCTCTTCGTACGCCAGGGTCAGTCCTATTGGAGCAATCGACGCAACCGCATGCTGACCCTGGAGGAAGACAGTTTTCCGGGAACGCACGACATGCTGATCGCTTGCTGCGACCCCTGGCTCTATCGCCATTTCGACTGCCCGGAAGGCCATCGAAGCTGCCACAGTAACTTCCTGGAGGCCACGCGGTCACTTGGCTTAGAGCCTCCCTTGGTCCCAAACCCGGTCAATCTCTGGATGAACGTGCCGGTCAGCGGCGAGGCGATCGACGTGACCACGCCGCTCAGCCGGTCTGGCGACCACGTGCTCTTGCGCGCCGAGAGGGAGCTGACCTTGGTCTTCTCCGCCTGCCCGATGGACATCACGCCAATCAACGGACCCGATCGCCAGCCAAAGGCTGTCCACTACAGCCTGGAAGGGCCGGCATAGGAGCTTTGCCGTAGCAACGCGGGCCGCGGCTTCGTCTTGGGTCTAGGGTTTGGATCCTTCGTATGACCGGAGAGCTGAAGCATGGCGCGCGAGCATTCCTATGAGGCCACCATCACCTGGACCGGTAACCTGGGAGAGGGCACAGCCAACTACCGCAGCTACGCCCGGAGCCATCGGATCGAGATCGAGGGGAAGCCCATCCTGGAAGGCTCCGCCGACGCGGCCTTTCGCGGTGACGCCACCTTGCACAATCCCGAAGACATGCTGCTGGCGGCCGTTTCGACCTGCCACATGCTCTGGTATCTGCACCTCTGCTCAGAGGCCGGAGTAACGGTCCTGGCCTATCGCGACGAGGCCCAAGGATCCATGACCCTAGACGCCGACGGCGGCGGGCGCTTCACCAGTTTGACCTTGCATCCTCAGGTCACCATCGCAGCCGGCGGCGATGTCGCGACCGCGGAGGCTCTGCACGGGCCGGCCAACGCCAAATGCTTCATTGCCAACTCCCTGAACCTGCCAGTCGATCACAAGGCAAGGATCACATTGGCCGAAACGAGCCGATAACAGGGTCTGTACCGGATAGAAAAACAGATCTGTTTCCGATACTTATTCACTATCCGCTGCCAGCTGGGCCGCGCGGACAGAAGGTAGCGGCCGATGCGGGCAACATTGACGCTCCAGGTGCCGTCAGTCTATGTCTCGTCATCGACTTATCTTAAGTCAGCAACACGTCCTTTGGGGATCAACTTGCCATGACGGATCAGACGGACGGCCCTACCAGGCCTCTCTCGCCGCATCTTCAGATTTACCGCTGGCAGTGGACCATGGCGCTCTCGATCGCGCATCGCGCCAGCGGGATGGCCTTGGTCGTTGGGACCTTGCTGCTGGTCTGGTGGTTGGTCGCTGCAGCGGCCGGTCCCTCGGCCTTCGAGGCCGCACAGGGTTTCATCGGCTCTTTCATCGGGCAGATCTTGCTGTTCGGCTGGTCGGTCGCATTCTTCTACCACCTGTCGAACGGCGTTCGGCACCTCATCTGGGATAGCGGCAGGATGCTAGAGTTGGGTCCGGCTCAGGGTTCCGGCATGGCCGTCCTGGTATCGACAGGCGTCTTGACGATCCTGGCCTGGATCATCGCCTACGCGGTCAAATAGCCAGACGCCAAGGAGAGTTGCCATGAGCCTCAAATCCCCTCTCGGTCAAGTCCGCGGTCTGGGTAGCGCCAAGGAAGGCGTGCAGCATTGGTGGGTGCAGCGCGTGACGGCGCTGGCCCTGATACCGCTGGGTCTTTGGTTCGTGATCTCGATCATCTTCATGGCGGGGGCCGACCACGCCGATATGGTGGAGTGGATCTCGTCGCCCTTCTCGGCCGCGATCGCCTTGCTGGTGATCGTCGCGACCTTCTGGCACGCCATGCTCGGTGTCCAGGTGGTGATCGAGGACTACGTCCATAAGGAGGCGATGAAGATCGCCTTGCTTCTTGCGGTCAAGGGATTGTTGTTGCTGCTGGGCTTGGCCTGCGCCCTCTCCGTGATCGTGCTGCTGGTGCAAGGATAGAGACTGATGGCTGAAACCAAGGCCGGACCGGCCTACGAAATCATCGATCACGACTATGACGTCGCCGTCATCGGCGCCGGGGGTGCGGGCTTGCGCGCAACCTTGGGCCTGGCCGAGGCGGGGCTGAAGACCGCTTGCATCACCAAGGTCTTCCCGACCCGCAGCCACACCGTGGCGGCCCAAGGCGGCATCTCTGCCGCGCTTGGCAACATGGGTTCGGACGACTGGCGCTGGCACATGTACGACACCGTCAAGGGTTCGGACTGGCTGGGCGACCAGGACGCCATCGAGTACATGACCAAGGAAGCCATCCCGGCCATCATCGAGCTGGAGCACTATGGCGTGCCTTTCAGCCGGACGCCGGCCGGTCGCATCTATCAGCGCCCCTTCGGCGGCATGACGACGGAGTTCGGCAAAGGCATCGCGCACCGCACCTGCGCTGCTGCCGACCGCACCGGCCATGCCATTCTGCACACCCTCTATCAGCAGTCCCTGCGCCAGAATGCCGAGTTCTTCATCGAGTACCTGGCGATCGACCTGATGATGGAGGACGGCGAGTGCCGCGGCCTGATCGCCTGGGATCTGGCGACCGGCAAGCTGCATCGTTTCCGCACCCATATGACCATCATCGCCACCGGCGGCTATGGGCGAACCTACTTCTCCTGCACCGGCGCACACAGCCAAACCGGCGACGGCAACGCCATGGCACTGCGCGCCGGCTTGGCCTTGCAGGATATGGAGTTCGTGCAGTTCCACCCGACCGGAATCTACGGCGCCGGCTGCCTGATCACCGAGGGCTCGCGCGGTGAAGGCGGCTATCTCACCAACAGCGAGGGCGAGCGTTTCATGGAGCGCTATGCCCCCTCGGCCAAGGATTTGGCCAGCCGCGACGTGGTCAGCCGCGCCATGACCATGGAGATCCGCGAGGGCCGCGGCGTCGGCGAAAAATCCGATCACATCCATCTGCACCTGGAGCATCTGGATCCAGCGATCGTGAACCAGCGCCTGCCGGGCATCTCCGAAAGCGCGCGCATCTTCGCCGGCGTCGATGTCCACAAGGAACCGATCCCGGTGCTGCCGACCTGCCACTACAACATGGGCGGCATCCCGGCGCGCTACACCGGCGAGGTGGTGACCGCCAAGGACGGCGATCCCGACGTCGTGGTGCCCGGCCTGATGGCGATCGGCGAGGCGGCCTGCGTCTCGGTGCACGGCGCCAACCGCCTGGGCTCCAACTCGCTGCTGGATCTGGTGGTCTTCGGCCGCGCCGCCGGCCTACACGCAGCAGAGATCGTCAAACCCGGTATGGCGCACAAGCCGCTGAACAGCGAGGCCAGTTCGCTGGCCATGGATCGCCTGGACAAGACGCGCCATGCCTCCGGCGGTGTCCCGACGGCAGAGCTGAGGTTGGAGATGCAGCACACCATGCAGAACCACGCCGCGGTCTTCCGCACCGGCGATATCCTGAAGGAAGGCGTGGAGCTGCTGTCGGGCTCCTGGAAGAAGATGCCCGACATCAAAGTCACCGATCGCTCGATGATCTGGAACAGCGACCTGATGGAGACCCTGGAGCTGCAGAACCTGATGGCGCAGGCCGTAGCCACCATGGCCTCGGGCGCCAATCGCGAGGAGAGCCGCGGCGCCCACGCCCGCGAGGATTTCCCCGACCGCGACGACGTCAACTGGATGAAGCACACCCTCTGCTGGGTAAACGACAAGGGCGAGCACAGCTTCGACTATCGCCCGGTCAAGCTGAACACCATGACCAACGAGGTTCAGTCCTTCCCGCCCAAAGCGCGGGTCTACTAAGCCGCACGACCGTTACAGGGAGTCAGCAATGGCCGAATTTTCGCTTCCCGCCAATTCCAAGGTCGTCGGCGGTAAAACTCACAAGGCGCCATCAGGGGCCAAGAACGTGAAGACCTTCAAGGTCTATCGTTTCGACCCCGACAGCGGGGAGAATCCGCGCCTCGACAGCTTCGAGGTCGATATGGACGACTGCGGCCCGATGGTCTTGGACGCGCTGATCAAGATCAAGAACGAGGTCGACGCGACCCTGACATTCCGCCGCTCCTGCCGCGAGGGCGTTTGCGGCTCCTGCGCCTTCAACATCGACGGCACCAACACGCTGGCCTGTACCAAATACATCAACGAGGTGAAGGGCGACGTGAAGGTCTATCCGCTGCCGCACATGCCGGTGGTGAAGGATCTGGTGCCAGACCTGACCCATGCCTATGCCCAGCACGCCTCGATCGAGCCTTGGCTGAAGACCACGACCCCGCCGCCCGGTCGCGAGCGCCTGCAAAGCCCGGAGGACCGCGAGCAGCTGGACGGCCTCTGGGAGTGCATCCTCTGCTTCTGCTGCGCCACCTCCTGCCCCAGCTACTGGTGGAACTCCGACCGCTATCTGGGCCCCGCCATCCTGCTGCAGGCCTACCGCTGGATCGCCGACAGCCGCGACGAGGCCACCGGCGAGCGCTTGGACAACCTGGAAGACCCCTTCCGGCTCTATCGCTGCCACACCATCATGAACTGCACCAAGGCCTGCCCCAAGCACCTGAACCCGGCGAAGGCGATTGCCGAGATCAAGAAGCTGATGGTGGCGCGGCGGTAGTTCGGAGCGTCTTCCGACAGAGTAAGCTAGAGCTTATCGACGAACACGGCAGCTTTGCTGCGTGGCCTCTTGCTTTGTGGCCCTCCTGCCCCTTATCAAGCCCCATGGCACAGACGGCACATGCATCGGCCTTTGCGCCGCCAGAGGAGGCGCGCGCAAAGGATCTGATCGGACTCTCGCGCGAGGCGCTGGCGGAGGAGATGGCGGCACACGGAGAGCCGGCCTTTCGCGCGCGCCAGCTCTGGCAGTGGCTCTACGACAAGGGTGCCACCGACTTCGAAGCCATGACCTCTTTGTCGAAAGGCTTTCGCGCCAGACTGGCCGAAACCCACCGCGTGTCGCGGCCGCGGGTGACCACCGATCAGCTCTCCGAAGACGGTACGCGGAAGTGGCTGTTGGGTCTGGCCGGCGGGCATCAAGTCGAGATGGTGCATATTCCCGACGAGGAGCGCGGCACGCTCTGCGTTTCCAGCCAGGTCGGCTGCACCCTGACATGCCGCTTCTGCCACACCGGGACACAGCGCCTGGTGCGCAACCTCTCGGCCGCCGAGATCGTCGGGCAGGTCATGTTGGCCAAGGATCATTTCCAGGAATGGCCGGCCTCCAAGCCGGAACGGGTCATCACCAACCTGGTCTTCATGGGCATGGGCGAGCCGCTCTACAACTACGAGAACGTAGCAGAGGCGATTAACATCCTGCGCGACGGCGAAGGATTGGGTATCTCCAAGCGCAAGATCACGCTCTCAACCGCCGGCGTGGTGCCGATGATGCAGCGCTGTGGCGAGGAACTGGGGGTCAACCTGGCGGTCTCTCTGCACGCCGTCACCGACGAGATCCGCAACGAGATCGTACCGCTGAACCGCAAGTATCCGCTGGCCGAGTTAATCGCCGCCTGCCGAGACTACCCCGGCGTCCACAATGCCCGGCGTATCACTTTCGAATACGTCATGCTGCGCGACGTGAACGACAGCGACGAAGATGCACGCGCACTGGCCAAGCTGATCGAGGGTATCCCGGCCAAGACCAACCTGATCCCCTTCAATCCCTGGCCCGGCGCGCCTTACGCCTGTTCGACGCCGGAGCGCGTACGCAGCTTCGCCCGGATCCTGAACGACGCCGGCTTGGCCGCCCCGGTGCGCACGCCGCGCGGCCAGGACATCATGGCCGCCTGCGGGCAGTTGAAGAGTGCCAGCGAGCGTCTGCGCAAGAGCGCACGGGTCGCAGAGCAGGCTTGAGGTCGGGTTGATGCCCCTTACGTGATGGTTGGGCTTTGTCGGTCCACCTTAACGTCGCTATTTACGCCGACTGGAGCGGCTTGCCAGTGGGGCCTCGGCCTCTCCTAGTTGCGACCGCACCCAGCGCTGGAAGGCAAAGACCTCGTACTCCTCCTGCATCAGTGTTCCCGAAGCGAAGGGAGCGGTGCTAAGCCCACGCTGGTTCATCTCGCAGGCCGAAGCATCCTCGTCCAGGACCCGACGGGCAAACCTCAAGATTCGATCCAGGTCGAATCCCGGCGCTTCGCTCCGGCCCGGCGGCAGCAGCCAATCGACCGTGAGACGGGTCTTTTCCGGCCCCAGTGGATCGACCCGTACTGAGCGGACATAGTCGATGTGCCCAACGATAAAGGCCGAGGGCAGGGTGACGGCATAGGTGTGCCCACGCGCCCGTTCCGCTTCGGAGAGCCCTTCCAGGCGGGACTGCGCGGTGCCACCATCGGCCCAGGTCTGGGCGCCCTCGCGCAAGCCGCCCTGGATGCGGGGATCCGGCTCCCCGGCATGGGCGCGCCAATCGGGATCGTCTTCGCGTACCATGATGGCGCGCTTGTAGATCGGTACCAGATCGCTCAGCTCCGGATGGATCGACGGACAGTGCAGACACTCGTTGAAGTTTTCCCAGAAGACCTTCCAGTTACAGGCAATCTCGATCTCGTCGCGCTGAGCAACGCGAAGCTCGGCCAGGGGCCAGTTCGACAGCGGCCGCAGTTCCTCCGCCAGACTGGCCTCGAAATCGGCTTGATCACCACCGGCGGGATTGACGTAGAGGAAGCCGCCCCACTCGGCCACACCCATCGGGACCAGGCCGTGCCGGTCGCGCTCGAATCCCGGCACCTTGCGCGCCTTGCCGGTCGCCATCAGCTTGCCGGAGAGAGCATAGGACCACTGATGATAGGGGCAGACCAGCAGCGGCCTCTCCAGGGCGCCGGCGCCAGCCGGGCAGAGCTCTGCGCCGCGATGGCGGCAAGCGTTGTGGAAGGCAGCAGGCCTTCCGTCTGCCTGGCGCAAGGCCAGCACGTTCTTGCCGGCCAGGCGATCCGCTCGCCAACTCTTGGGCTCCGCCAGTTCCTCTGAGCGGCAGAATAGCAGCCAACTCTTGCCCCAGATCTCGGCCATCTCTCTGGCGTGATGGTGAGGATCGCTGTACCAGGAAACCGGCAAGGAAGGTTCGGCCGCAGCCAGACCGTTGTATCCCTGCATCAAGGACTTGTCGTCAGGCATCGCATCTCTCCAAAATGCTCCTGGAAGAAGGCTAAGCCCGATCGCTGATCTGCGCATAGCCCTTTTCGTGCGAGCAGAGCAGATTTTTGAGCGTGCGCTCAAGTCGAGTTTCGACGCCCCGCTGGAGGAGCGAGAAGGAGAAGACGTGGCAGCCCTCGATGCAACCACGCAGAAGAAGCAGCTTTCGCCGAAGGCCGCCAAACGGCGTCAGCAGATCGTCGAAGCGACGATGCGCTCGATCGTGAAGCAGGGCCTGTCGGGGACGACCCTCGCCAGCGTGGCCAAGGAGGCAGGCCTGTCGCAGGGGTCTGCCGTCTTCTACTTCCACACCAAGCTGGAGCTGCTCGCAGCGGTTCTACGCCAGCTCTACGAAGACTATGAGGCTGCTTGGCGGGGCGCCGTGGAGCGTGCCGGCCCGGAGCCCTTGGACCAAGTCCTGGCCATGCTGCGGGTCGATTTCGAGCCACCGGTCTGTACGCCCGATTCGCTCTTCATCTGGCATGCTTTCTGGGGCGAGGCAGGCTCGCGTCCACACTATGCCGCCATCACCGAAATCTTCGAGGCACCCCGTTTTGCCGTGCTGCGCGGGCACTGTGCAACCCTGCTGAACGCGGCCGGGCGGCCGGAAGAGGAAGCCGAGAATCTGGCGATCGGGCTGGATTCCCTGACCGACGGCCTCTGGTGGCGCCTCTACCTCTCGGAAGGCAGTATGACGCCGGAGAAGGCCCTGGACGTCGTCGCCGACTTTCTGACAACCAGTCTTCCCGGTCATAGCGAGACCATTAGGGCGGGGCTAGGCAACACTCCTGAGCGGAACCCTTGACACCGGGCGATCTGGCATTCCCATCCCCGCCATCGCGCTAAGGCAGCCCATCAGCTGCAGCGTGCGCTGCCGTGGGCAATCGGGTTCGAGAAGAAGCTCTCCCAGGATGCCGCACCTGTCCTCGCTAGAGCGGCAGAGGTCAAAGAGGCTGTTGCCATAACCTTTGTCGGCCAGACGGCGGAGGCATGTCTTCACATCCTCATCCCTTCCTGCGGCGAGCAGCACCTCGCCGGCAGCTCGACGCACCGGAGCGGCCGCGTCCTCCAAGCAGATCCAGGCAAGCGAGCGATCCTTCGCTGCCATGACCGGCAAGACCGCCGTACGAACCAAGGGATCGGGGTCGGAAAGCAGAGGCCGCAAGACCTCTTCACCCGCTCCTCGCACCAGAATGTCGGCCGCATAGCCGCGCAAGAGCGGATCGCTCTCGCCCAGAGCGGCTTCGGCCTGTGCGAGGACAGTCTCAGGAGGCGCCTCACACCATCCGGCAATGGCCTTAAAGGCTGCACGCTTGAGATCGAGATCAGTCCCCGAGAGGCTAGCCTCGATCGCCGAGACAACGGCGGTGCTGGGAGAGGCACCGGCAAGAACGATGGCCTGCTTGCGCAGATCCTGGGCAATATCGTCGGGGCCGTCGACCGCCACGCGGCGGCGTGCCTTGCGATCCAGGGGTTTCGCTTCTGGAGTGGGCCTATCAGGCTCCTGTTGGATGGAGTCCAAGGTCGACCGAGACGCGCCGCCGCGCAGAAGCGTTGCAGCCGCTTCCCGTCGGGTGACGATCTCGCCGTCGGGCATGATCTCGATGCTTCGGCCAGTGGTCTCATCCTGCTTCGGCGCGGAGGCGTCATCGGCCGAGCATGCTTCGGACGCTCGCGGCTCCAAGTCAGCCCCGAGGCTACCCTCGATCGCTTGGACCAGCAGCCCATCGGCTGCCTCGCAAGTTCCCGAACGTGCTACGAGGGCGACCAGCGCTGCGACACGGATCTGCTGCAAGGGATCCCGGGCCAAGGTGCCGAGCTGCACGACCTCGTTTGGTGACAGCACAAGCTTGACATCCGATAGAACTTGCAACGCCGCCAGCCGGGCTTCCATGGGCCGCTCGGTGGCACCAGCCAACGCGAAGAGCGGTGCGATCGCCTCACGTGGGAAGAGAACACCCAGAGCCTGCGCGGCGACGCCCGCAAGACCCGCACCTGCACCGCCCATCCACGCCAGCAGGTTCTCGCGCAAATCCGGCTCCGCCAGGGGCACCTGTCCCTCGACTGCCAGCGTCAGCAGCGCGGCCCTGACGCTCTCGTTGGGGTCGCGCAGGGCCTTGCGGGCGATCTCGGGTCGCGCCGCACCGAAGCGCGCTAGTGCGCAGCGCCGGATCTCCACATCGCTGTCCTGCAGCATCAGCTCGGCAATCGCGTCGCTGTCGGCCGAAAGCACCCGCAGCGCCAGCTTACGCACCTCGCCCGCCGAATCGCGCAGCAACAGCTCTTGCAGGCTGCGCAGGACCGCAGGGTTGCTCTTTTCCAAGGCAGCAAGCGCACGGGCGCGAACTTTGGCGTCCGGGTCGCGGACGAAGGTTAGCAGGGTGGAGGCACCGGCCTCTCCGATCTCGGCGAGAGCGTGGAAGACCGGGGTGTCCAAGTCTTGCCCAAACTCGTCGGAGCGGATCTGCAGCAAATCAGGGATGCAGTCCGGATGACCGATTGCGCCCAGGGCCGCAATGGCCTCTGTCTGTACGACCAGCCAGTCGTCCCAGACGCCGGCCTCATCCTCCCAAGCGACCGTCTCTTCGCAGCGGTCGCGCGCCAATTTGCGAATCTGCGGAAGGGCGCGGGCGTCGCCGAGGCGTGCCAAGGCCCGAACCGCCGCCGTCTTGACCTCGGTTACAGGGTCGCCAGCCAGCGACTCCAAGATCGCCTCGGCCTGCCCAGGGACCGCCGAAACGGCAAGCCCGGCCATGGCGTCGCTTCGCACGTCTGGATCCTCGTCCAGCAGTCGCGCGGCCAGAGCTTCCGACGCACGCGGGTCGGCATAGGCGGTCAGACAACGCGCAGCAGCGCAGCGAACAAGCGAATCCGCATGCTCTAGAGCGCTGCAAAGGTGCTCCAAGACCGCGTCCTTAGCCGCAAGTTCACCCATCGTGGAGCGATCTCCTCTAAACGAAAAACGATGGCGGTGCCCCATAGCGCACCGCTATCCCTAGATTTCGGCCTGTTTCACTAGAAAGCGGGGTGCCGGGTTTCATAGATGTGGAGCGGATTCACGCGGCCAATTGTTTCCAATTGGGCGCGAACCGCTCTAGGCAATGTCACGGCGGGCGAAGCTCATGGAGCGGTACTGGCGCTTGTAGGGGCTTTCACCCAAGCGTTGTACCTTGCCCACACCCATCTTGTAATTGTAGTTGCCGCTGATCCAATCGACCACCCGACCGGCCAGCGCATTGGCCGGTTGACTGGTGTGCAGAAAGTCCATGTAGCCTACGCCCTTCTTCACGGCCGGGGTGACGATCACCACGGCGGTGACCGAGGCACGAGTCAGCTCGATATGGCCGCTGCGCAGCAGGTTGGCGAAGTCGAAGTCATCGCCCTCGATGCCGACGATGGTGTCCTTCTGCACCGGGATGCGGTCAGAGTAGAGCAACGCATAGTCGCCGGATTCGACACCGTAGACTGCGGCATCGTCGGGATGCATCTCGACCCAGTTCTCCGGCCAGCGCTGCACGATATAGGGGCGACGACGGTCGTCGTAGCCGGACTGCCAGCGCTCGTTGATGCGGCCCGAGGTCATCCAGATCTCGCCTTCGCGCGGCTTCAGCCACTCCCAATAGCTGGAGAAGAGGCTCCAGGGTGCCTTCTGGATGTTGCACTTGCCGGTCTGGCTATTGAAGTGGGTCAGCTTCTTGTTGAAGACCGTTCCGCCGGCGGGGCCATTCACCGGCAAGACACGGTTTACGTCGTGCAGCCGCTTGGTCTCTTCCAGGCTGCCGTCGGCCAGCATCAAGACCGGCCCCTGAATGCCGCGTGTGCCGAACTCGCCTAGCTTTTCGTGCAGGGTCTTGCCTTCACGATGGGCGACGACCTTGACCATATGGAAGTCCTTGCGCGAGCCGCGGGAGAAGCGCGAGCCCTCCTCCAGAACCTCGTTGCTGTTCTTCCAGTCGAAACCCTCATAGCCCATCTTCGTGGCCAGCTGGCCGATGATCCACCAGTCCGGCTTGGCCTCGCCCGGTGCATCGTAGAATTTGGGATAGAGGCGGATGCGACGCTCGCCGTTGGCGCGGGTGAAGGTATCCTCGCCCCAGCCAGAGGCTGGAAAGACGATATCCGCATAACGCGCACCGATGGGATCGACCAGATAGATATCCTGGTTCCAGACGACCATCCCGCCGGAGTCCACACGTCGCTTTAGGGTATCGACGATATCGTCCTTGGTGAAGCTCTGCACCTGGTGGGGATTGCGCGTCGTCAGCTCGTCGAATTTGGCCTGCAGGGACTGTGAGCCGCACATGGCCTGCACCCAGGTGGTGCCGATCACATGGGCGAGGCGCGTGTGGCCGGACATGAGATAGCGGTCGGTATCCATCGCTCGGCGACGCCTGCCCGGCAGCTTCTCCGGCGACTTGTTGCGCGGATACTTGCCACCGCGCAGGCCGCCGCGCTGATGCCCACCGGCACGCCCAATCACCTGTCCAGGCCTGCCGCCACTGCCGCAGACGATTCCCAGGGCCGAAATGGCGTTGGTATTGCCGGTGTTGTTCGACCAATAGAAGCCCTTCTCGATCATGATCGAGGTCTTTGGCCGGCTTCCGTCGGCGCGCGGCTTAGCCATCCACTCAGCTGCGGTATAGATCTTCTGGACATCGATCTGCGCAATCTCGGCCGCCTTCTCAGGTTCGGAATAGTCCTGAGACAGCAGCCACGTCTTCCAATCCTCAAAGCCGTCGGTCTGGAACTTCCCCCAGGTGGTGCGCCACTGCCAGGGCGTGTTGCGGGTGCCCTGGCCGAAGCCCGAGGAGCTTTCCCACTTGTTGTTGACCCAGTTCTGGATCCACTCCTTGTCTTCCCAGCCGTTTTCTACGATGACGCGGGCAATGGCGAGGACGACCGGCAAGTCTGTGCCCGGCTGGATGTCGATCAGCAGACCGCCGTTCTTCTCGGCATAGGCCACGCCGGCGGTGCGCCGCGGCAGCAGGAAGATCGCCTTCTGGCCGGCCTGAATGCCCGGCATGATCCAATCGGTGAAGAGGATCGTCTTCGATTCGTAGGGATCCGTGCCGCACATCAGAAGCGTCTCGGCGTCCCGCCAATCTTCGTAGGCAGGTCCGAAGTTGTCGAATCCGGCATCGCGGAACCCAGGGGTCGAGGTGACGTCGGAGGGCGTGTCGTGAAAGGTGAAGTTGGCCGTATTGACGTTACCCAGCGCGTACTTGGTGATCGCGTAGGTGTTCTCCATGTAGCCGTAGGAGAAGGTCTTGACGCCATAGGCATTGGTGCCGTGATGATCCAGAACGTAACGGCCGACCTCGGCCGCGATATCCATGGCAAAGTCCCAGGTGACCGGCATCAGCACGCCGAACATCCGCACCATCGGCGACTTCAGGCGATCGCGGGTCGGGGTTTGCGGATTGTAGACCTTCTGTGCAATCGCGCCGCCACGGATCGAGGAATCGCCCAGCGGATTGACGAATTCGGCATCCTTGTCGGGGATGATGACGACGTGATGCGGTTCGCCGTCGTGCAGCACGATGTTGTGCTGGTTTGGCGCAACCCAAGGGCCCAGTGGGGCAACGGGAAAGTCCTCGCCGAAAGCGTTCTGGTCGGCACTGGGGCCGCCGACCTTGCCGCCGCGAACCGGCCAACGATAGACCTTGTAGCCACAGGCGACGATGCAGTAGTCGCAAGCCGTGGAGATGACGTCGGCGTCGGGCGGTGGCAAGGGCACCTGCTCTTCGGGGATGTAATAGGGGGTGGACATAGGTCTCTCCTTATCCCTGAAGGTTGTCGTAGCGGCCGTAGATCAGACCGAACATGCCGACGGCATAGATGTCGTCGCCCTCCAGCTCCAACAGCACCTGCGGCAAGGACTGATAGGCCTGGCCGGAGATGAAGATGCCGTGACGCGTGAGATCGAAGGTGGTCAGATGCAGGGGACAGGGGCCCAAGGCCTTGTCGGCCGGTTTGTAGGTGCCCTGCAGCGGCCCGCCCTGATGCGTGCAGGTATAGTTGAAGGCCACCACGTCTTTCTCCGGACCCAGCCCGCCCCCAGCTTCGCGCCCCAGCTTCACCAGGATCGATTCGGAGTAGTCGCCCTCGTCGGGATAGCTGAAGTCCAGCGGCTGATCGACTTCCAGCTCCGAGAGCCTGGCGACTAGCTTGCGGGGGTAGGTTGCCACCACGGCCGGGGTCTCGGCTTCGGCCAAACCCGGAATGCCGACGGTAATCACCGCCGTCGCGATGCCGCCGCTCAAGAGGAACTGGCGGCGGTTCATCAGGCAGGGGCGGGTCCCAGCCGCGGCTGCTTCTCCCGCTGCGCCATTGACGGCGGGGATAGCTTGAGAGTCCTCGGTCATAGCATCACTTCCTCTCAATTCTGCAGGGTCGGCAGGGGTTCCATCTCGGGGATCTCAGGTTCCTCGATCAGGAGTTCTTCGCCGGAGAGGCTTTCGAGGAAAGCCACGAGGTCATCGATTTCGCCTTCGGTCAGGCCCAGAGGCTTGATCTGTGGGCTCTTGGTCGCTGCGAATTCGTTCTCACCACCGCCGGCGTTGTAGAACTCCACCACGTCGCGCAGGCTCTCCAACATGCCGTTGTGCATGTAGGGGTAGGTGTAGGCGGTGTAGCGCAGGCTGGGCGTACGGAACTTGCCCATATGCTGCTTGTCTTTGGCTCGAAAGTAGGCCCCCGGATCGTCTTTGGTGTGGCGATAGAGCTTTTCCGTCGAGCCCTTGGCATAGAGCTCAAAGCGGAACGTGATCTGGGCCAGCGGGTCGTCGTTCCAGCCGTCATAGGGCGGCACACCCAGGTTGTAGTATTGCTGATCGCTCAAAAGCGGGCCGTTATGGCAGGCGATACAACCCGCCTTGCCGGCGAAGAGCTCCAGGCCGCGCTTTTGCTGATCGCTCAAGGCAGCATCGTCGCCGCGCATATAGGCGTCGAAGGGCGTATCGGTCTGCACAAGGGTTCGTTGGAAGGCGGCGATCGCCATGTAGGCGTGATTGATCTTCGGCCAGTCGTCGCCGAAGACCTCGCCGAAGAGTTCGCGATAGATCGGCACGAAGGCGAGCCGCGCTTCCATCATGTCGTCTTCGCCGTTGCCGGCGACCGCACCGCGCGCGGCCGATCGCGCCTGGCTCTCCAAAGACTTGGAGGAACCGGCCCAGAAGAGCTTTGGATAGTAAGCCGCGTTCACGATGGTCTGACTGTTGCGCCAGTGCGTCGTGCCCGGATAGCCGAAGCTGATCTTGTCCTGCACCGCCCAGCCTGCTTCCGGTAGGTGGCAGGCCGAGCAAGGCATGCCGTAGTTGCCCGAGAGGATCGGATCGAAGAACAGCATCTTGCCCAATTCGACCTTGGCATCCGACATGGGATTGTCGGCCGGAATTGGTGGCGGGCCGAGCGAGCCCAAGCCCTCCGGCCGCGGGTTGTCGGCCAACGCCTGTCCCGTCATGAGGGCCGGGGCAACCACCAGGACTGCAGCCATAGCCGCGGTCAATGCAATGGGACGTTCGAACATGAGCGACCTCCCCTAATTCGTGGCTTCGCGCCAGTTTTCGATCGGCGCGTAGTCGTAGTCGTCTTTGGTCCAGACGAAGGCCCCGCTATCGAAGCTGTCGCCGCTGAGAGAGGTCAGGAAGGCGATTAGATCGGCCTTCTCGCTGGGCACCAGGTTCAAGGGTTTCAACCTGGAGTCCTTCAGGGGATCGTCGCCGCCGCCGGCATTATAGAAATCGACCACCTCTTCCAGCGTGTCGAAGGTGCCGTTGTGCATGTAGGGGCCGGTCCAGGTCAGCTCGCGCAGGGTTGGCGTCAGGAAGCTGCGCGCTGTCGCCGGTTCGTGCGTGCGAATGTAGGCGCCGACGTCCTCGCGCAGGTTCATGTAATTCTCGACGCCCATGAACTTGGCATAGGTGACGAAGGCCGAGTGGCGCATGGGGTCGGCCCAGATCTCCGGATTGTCCGGTACCCCGGTGTTGTGCGGCATGTCGTCGGTGAAGCGGTTGCCGGAATGGCAAGAAGAACAGCCGGCCTTGCCCTCGAAGAGGTTCTGACCGCGCTGGGCGGCTGCCGAGAGATTGCCCTCGTCATAGGCTGCGCCGCGCGAGCCGATGGTTTGCATGAAGGCCATCAGGGCTTTGCGGGCACCGCCGTTTGAGGGTTCCTTCATGCCGGCCGTCTTGAACATCTCGACATAAACCGGGTCCCGTTTTATGCGCTCTTGCATGACCCGCATGTCCATGTTCATCAGATAGGTCTCGGTGATCATCTCGCGGGCAACGTCGTTCAAGTTCGTGCCCAGACGCCCGTCGTGCATCCAGGCGGCGCGATGACCGACGTTTGCCAAGGTCGGCGTATTGCGGAAATGGCTGGCGCCGGTGTAGGCCGCAGCCAGCGGCAATCCATCGGTGAAGGCCAATTCCGGCAGGTGGCAGCTCGCACAGGCCAGTGTCGTGTCGCCGGAAAGCCGCGTGTCGTAGAACATGCGCTTTCCTAACTCGGCCAAGGCCGGATCGACCTCGATCGCCGGGACGGGCTCGGCCCCGGCGGCCGGCTGGACTGCTACAACAAGGGTCGTGGCGAGCAGCAAGGTACGCAAACGCATCGGCTATCTCCCTCGTGCGGTCGGACGGCACGACCGCTCCTCACCGGGCGATAGCTACCGTTGACTGGGCGAGGAGCCTCGTCGGTGCCGGCAAGGGGCTCCTTGACTGTGGTCAAGCAAGCCTTTTTGTCGCAGCTCGAGATTGCACGCGCGCGCTTTGTGGTTTCTTGCTGCAGATCAATGCGGCCGGTTCGAGAGGTGTTAGAGCTGTCCTTAAGAAGAAAGTCTGGGGAGTGCAGCCATGGACGACATGAGCATTGCGGCGCCATTGGATGCAGTCAGCGTCCACGAGCTCGAGCCTTGGAGCGACATCGACCACGAGAGTCTGAAGGCGCTGCTGGCTTCTTCCGCGGTGGTTCGGGCCAGACGTGGCGATCAGATCCGAACCGACATCGCCATCCTCTTTTACGGCGCGCTCGGGGTGGAGCGCTCGCTCTTCAACGGTCGGCGTGTGCTGGTCAGCCTGTTCCATGGCGGTGACTTGATCGATCTTCGTCGAGAGGAACGTCCGCGGCAGGGCCGACTGGTGGCCTTGGCCGATTCCCTGCTGTTGACCCTGGACGCCGAGGCTTTGGATAGGGCCGTCCAAGAGGACCCCAAACTCGGCAAGACCCTGCTGCATCATGCAGCCGATCAATCCGGCCGAACGCGCGACCACATCGCTGATCTGGCGGCGAAAACACCCTTGGAGCGTCTGGCCTCTGTCCTCTTCGAGTTTCGCCGCTGGCCGGACGTGCTGGCGATCGACCCTGGCGGCGAGTCGCTCATGATGCCGATCCTGCGCAAAGACATCGCCGACTACCTGGGCATCAAGCCGGAAACCATCTCGCGCGCACTCAAGCGCCTGCAGTCGGCCGGCATGATCGCCACTGCGCGCGAACAAGCAAACCGCATCCTCTTTCTGGACATCCCCTCGATGCGCCGCCTGGCGAACGGCGCCAATCCTAGGGAGACTTAGGACCATCGGCCGAGTATGCCGACCGGCAAGGCTGGGCAGCACCCCAGCCTTTGGCAGACCCTAAGCTGCCGTCAAGATATCCCGGCAGAGGCTCTCGACGTCGGCGCGACTGAACTCGCGGCAGGTCACCTCGAACATGGGAAGGTTCTCCGGCGTGTCGCAAGCAGCCGCCAATCGCGACTCGTCGGCCGGTCCAAGACCGTCGCCTGCCAGGCTGATCTCTAGACCGACTTCGCGCAGGAAGGCGTCGTAGGCTTCAGGCAAGGCAGCGGCCAGCGCAGCATCGTCCCGGCCGCGACGCTCTAGCCCGAAGGCCTCAGCGACCAGGGCGTGACGTTCCGGCGTGGCGGCGACATTGCCGGCAAGCGCGACCCGCAGTGACAGGCCGACGGCGCGGCCGTGATGCACGTGACCCACAGTGCCCAAGGCATGCCCCAGACCATGCGCCACCGCACAGCCATTGACGGCGATTGCGGCGCCGGCCAGGCAGGCCGCGATCTGGATCTGGCCGCGTGCCTCGAGATCGCTGCCGTCGGCCACTGCGCGCGGCAACCAGCGGCGCACCAGACCGATCGCCCGCATCGCCGTCGGGTCGTTCAGGGGATGGGCCTTGCAGTTGGTCATGGACTCGATGGCGTGGACCAGGGCGTCGACGCCGGTCGCTGCGGTGAGTCCGGCCGGCAGGCTGACGGTAATCTCAGGGTCCAGCAGGGCGAGCTTGGGAAAGAGTTCCAGCCCCCAGGACCAGACCTTGGTGCCATCGGCCAGCGAGAAGACCGAGACTGCTGTCATCTCCGCTCCCGTGCCTGAAGTCGTCGGAATGGCGATCACTGGCAAACCGCCGGCGGGGAAGGGTTTGACGGCAAGTGCAAAGGCAGCAGAGCCCTCATCGCTACCGACGATCGCTGCCGCAAGCTTTCCCACGTCCATGGCAGAACCACCGCCCAGGGCGATGACCGCCGTACCGTTATGGTCGCGGGCAGCCTGCGCACAGGCGTCGATCTGGCCCTCCCGCGGATCGCTGGCAAGCTCGCTGAAGAGGGCGACCGCGTGACCGGCAGCCGTCAGCCCCTCGCTGACCCGGCCTGCCAGACCCGAGGTGACGGCGAAGGGATCGGCGACGAGCAGCAAGCGCTGCGAGGGCCCCAGTCGCTTTGAGACCACGCGGCCCAAGTCATTCAAACGACCGATCCCGAAGGCGACGGGGACGGCGGTGGGAAGATCGAAAGACTGCATGGCGATGTTCCTGTGTGATGGGTCCGTCAACGGCCGCTGTCTGTTTCCGATTGTGGCGCGCCTTATGCGCTATCCGTGGCAGCATGCAAGCCCCGATTGTCTGGTTCGACCTGCATGAACAGAATGTCGCAGACTGGAAAGGGCGTCATCTATCCTCGTGTCCGGCCTTGGACCTGGGCTAGGCTGTGATCAGCCAAACGGGCAATAACGATAGCGGGAGGAATGCAATGTCGGGCTATGTGTCTTGGGTGCTGGACCTGGAACTGGGTGCGGGAAAAGATGAAGAGTTTCGTGCGCTGATGGCCGAGATGGTTGCGGCGACGGAGGCGAACGAACCTGGTGCTCTGGCCTACGAATGGAGCCTGGATGAGAGCGGGAAGCTCTGCTCGATCTACGAGCGCTATGCCGATTCCGCCGCCGTCATGGTGCATATGACCACCTTCGGCGAGAAGTATGCTCAGCGTTTCGTCTCGATCCTCAAGCCGACCAAGATGGTCGTCTTCGGTTCTCCCGACGAAGAGGTCAAGAAGGCGCTGGGGCCACTGAACCCGATTTACATGAACCAGGTCGGCGGCTTCTCGCGGAGCTAGGGCCAGGTCCGAAGAACCAACGGCCCCTCTCACGCCCCCTTGATCATTTTGATGATGGCCGAGTAGTCGAGCCCACCTTGGCCTGCGTTACAAAAGAGGCCGAAGAGGGCCGTGGCCTCGGCACCGAGAGGTGTGGCCGCGCCGACCTGATTGGCGGCTTCCTGCGAGAGGCGCAGATCCTTCAGCATGAGGCCAGCAGCAAATCCCGGCTGATAATCCCGATTGGCCGCCGACCCCTCGACGATGCCGGGAACCGGCAGGTGATTGACCATCGCCCAGCAGGAGCCGGAAGACTTTGAAGAGATGTCGAAAAGCGCCTTGTCGTCCAGGCCCAGTTTCTCGGCGAGCGCAAAGGCTTCGCAGACACCCAGCATGGAGATGCCGAGAATCATGTTGTTGCAGACCTTGGCCGCCTGTCCATTGCCGGCTCCTCCGGCATGGATCACGTTGCGTCCCATCTGCTGCAAAAAGGGCTCGGCCCGCGCGAAAGCTTCCCTCTCACCGCCGCACATAAAGGTCAAGGTGGCTTGCTGGGCACCGGCCACGCCGCCTGACACTGGGGCATCGACGAAGGCCTGGCCGGCCGCATCCGCAGCCTCGTGCACGCTACGCGCCGAGCCAACGTCGATGGTGGAGGAATCGATCAGCAAGCTGCCTTTTGGCGTGCGAGCCAGCAGACCCTCCTCTCCCAGGTAGAGGGTTCGCACGTGTTCGCCTGCGGGCAGCATGGTCACCACGACTTCGGCCTCTGCCACAGCCGCGTTGGGCCCCTGGGCAAGGTGAACGCCTGCCGCCTGGGCTTGCTGCATGGCCTCTTGAGAAAGGTCGAAGCCGGCAACCTCGTGCCCGGCTTTTGCCAGGTTCGCCGCCATGGGGCCGCCCATGTTGCCCAGTCCGATGAAGCCGATGCGTGCCATGCTGTCTTTCTCCCTAGCCTAAACGTCAGGCCTGGAGGCTTGGCACGGTCAGCCGGCCAGAGGCAAGCAGAAGAGCGCTATGATGATCAGGAAACCCAGGCTCCATACCAGAGAGCGACCATTCCCCCAGTCGCCGAGATAGGCCTGAACGTAGACCAACCGCACCGCGACGAAGGCAACTGCCAGACCATCGCGCCAAACATCCAGGTCGGAGTAGCCCTGGGCGACCAACACAGCGGCGGCGAAGGGGGCGAAGGCCTCCAGCGAGTTATGGTGCGCCGCTTGGGCTCGCGCCGCCCGCCCGGTCAGACCGGCCTGCTGGATACGCGGATGATTGTTGTCGTAGGCACCGTCTTGCGCGATGGCGCCGCGGATGACCCACCAGCGCACACCATAGGCAAGCGTCAGAAAAAGAATCACACAAATGATGGCAAGGGTCATTCGGCTTCTCCGCGCGGCTCTTCACCTCCTTCTGTACGCAAACGCTGCAGCCGTCGATCACCGATGACTTGTGTCTCTGATCTTGCCGCCAGGGAGCCTACCGCTAAGTGAGAACGCTGTAGGCGGGCAAACGATCGGCCAGAAAGGAATAGCGCGCCCGCACCTTGGCGATCTCGGCACAGTCGACCTCAAGGCGAAGAAAGGCCTCCTCGGTCTGCGGGAAGCGGAACGGCGGATGGCTGCGATCCGTCCAGGGTCCGCAGAAGAGGGAGTCCCCGAATGCACTGCCGGCGCGATTGAGACTGAGCAGGTAGATCTGGTTTTCGAGCGCGCGGGTGACCACGAAGTCATGCCAGCTGTCGAAGGACTCGTCCCTGGCATAGGCGCCGCAGTGCAACAGCAGCTCTACATCCTCTTGCAGGACCAAAGTCCTGGTCAGTTCTGGAATGCGGATATCGTAGCAGATGATCGGCGCGATCCGAACGCCTTTGAGTTCGAAGGCGAAAGCCTTCCGGCCTCGCTGGAAATAGTTCTTTTCGATTGAGGCGCCGTATTGCGCCAGGTGGATCTTGTCGTAGGCACCCAGCAAGCCGCCGTCCGGGCCGAGCGCAACTTGGGTGATGCAATAGCCCTCAGCACTACGCCGAGCGATGCCATAGACGAGAGCCACCCGAAAGCGCTTTGCCAGCTTTCGATAGATCTGGAAAGAGGCCCCTTCCAACGGCTCGGCCAAGACATCCAGGCAATCGAAAGCGGCACGAGAATACTCTTGGCCGGACAGTTCCGGCAGCACCACCAGGTCTGTGGCCGCTTGCTCCAACTGAGCAGCGATGCGCTCGGCTGTCGCGGTAAGGTGGCGATCGCGTGCGGCGGGAGCGCGAATCTCCGGAACTGCGATCTGGCAAGCGAGCAGGCTAAGCGTTCGGCTCATCGGCTCCGCTCTTCCTCGTCCCAGTATTCGCCCAGTTCGCGCCGGGTGCGCTCAACGCGGTCGATGTTGTCGACAGCCTCCTGACCGCTGCGGGCCACCACGAAACCCAAGAGCGCTTCGAAGAGCGCTGTGGTCGCGAGATAGGATTCGAAGAACTGCGGTGTCTGGGTCTGCACTGTCAGGCAGATGTCGGAGCGGGCGGCGAGAGAGGTGGTGCGGCTGTCGGTGATGCCGATCACCAAGGCCCCGCGATCCTGCGCCATCTGCGCCATACGCACGGCGTCGCGCGCGCAAGGTCGGATTGAAAGCGCCACCAGGACGTCCTCCGGCCCCATTTCCACCACACCGTCGGCCATGACGCCGTTGCGATTTCGGGCCAGGATCCAATTGGCCTTGGCCATGTGGCCAACATAATGGAAATAGCTGGCGAAGGCGGCAGAGGCCTGCATGCCGACGACATAGACCCGTCTGGCAGCCAGCAGACGATCGGCAAGCTGTGCAATCTCCTCACCGTCCAGAGCAGCGAAGAGGGCCGAGACACTGTCGAGGCTGGATTGGCGGAAGGCCGACCAAAGGGTCTGCGGGTCTTGATCGCTGCGCCCCTCCTGCAGACGTCCTGCTTGCTGCGAGTAGCCAAGGGCCTGCTCTTGGAACTGACGGCGGTAGACTTCCCGCAACCCCTCGTAAGTCGCAAAGCCCAGGCTTTTCGACAGGCGTGGCAAGGTCGGCGGCGGCACCTCCGCTGCGGCGGCGACCTTTCGCATGGACAGGGTCGCGACCTGGCCGGGGTTCTCCAGCAAGTAGCCGGCTGCCTTGCGCAGCTGCGGGCTGAGTTCGGGGTAGAGCCTTGTGATGTGGTCCAGGAGGTCTCGGTAACCCTGCATCGCGTCGTCCATCTTGTAGCTGGCGCAAGCCGTTGGCGGCAGAGACCCACCACCGGCCTGGATCGTTTGATCCACTATCATGCAGTCCTCCTCGCAGGTTTCCCAGCGCGATCACCCTGGCCTCTACAACGAGGCTCCAGAGCGTGTCACGACAGAGGGATATTGGCTCGTTTGGTCAGAGTAAAGAAAAATGTTGGATCAATTGATCCATTCTTGCTATAGAGATCGCGAACATGCGGGACGGCAGATCAACCGCAACCCCGTAAGCGAGGCTCAAAAGCTGGGAGAGATCAGAATGACCGAGAAGAGAACAAACACCGATCGGCTGGGCTTGGGCGACAGCCAGCAATGGGCAAGACCGGATCGCCGCCAGTTCCTCCAGGGGACAGTCGCAACCGGCCTGGCGTTGAGCGCTGGCGGGCTGTTTGCAGGTCAGGCCAAGGCTAACCCTAAGCGGGGTGGGACCTTGCGCATCGGCATGGCCGACGGCGCTGTCAGCGACAACTGGGATCCCGCGGTCACCAACACCCGCTACATGATCCAGATGAACCATACGAACCGGAACTTCCTGACTGAGATCACACCCGACAACACGCTGGGTCCGGAGCTGGCGAAATCTTGGGACTCGAGCAAGGATGCGGCCACTTGGACTTTCGAGCTTCGCGAAGGCGTTACCTTCCATAACGGCAAGCCCTTCACCTCGGAGGACGTGGTCGACACCTTGAACTATCACCGCAATCCTGAGACCGGCTCGGCCGTCGCCTCGCTGCTGGAGCCGGTAACGGAGGTTAAGGCCGACGGCAAGAACCGCGTTACCGTCACGCTCTCCGGCGGCAATGCCGACCTGCCCTACATCATGACCGACTATCACCTCTGCATCCTACCGTCGAACGGCGAGGGCGGCGTGGAGATCTCGCCCAACGGCACCGGCGCCTATGTGGTGGACAATCATGATTCGGGCGTGAGCACCGGCCTCACCCGCAATCCCAACTACTGGAAAGAGGATGCCGCCTATTTCGACGCACTGCGCATGACTTCGGTGACCGATGCGACCTCGCGGCAGACGGCGCTGCTGTCCGGCGACGTCGATGTGGTCGACGAGGTGGATCTCAAGACCGTGGCCATGCTGAAGCGCTCAGACGGTGTCGCGGTCGATACTGCCAAGAGCAGCTCCTATGCCTCATTGCCGATGCGCATCAAGATGGATCCCTTTCAGAGCCACGACGTGCGCATGGCGCTGAAGTTCGCCATGAACCGGCAAGAGTGGGTCGACAAGATCAGACGTGGGCATGCCAGCATCGGCAACGACCATCCGGTCGGTCCGACCATGCCCTTCCACGCCGCGGACCTGCCGCAGCGCCCCTATGATCCCGACAAGGCGAAGTTCCACCTGAAGAAGGCCGGTCTCGAGCGCTTGGAAGTCGATTTCCATACCTCCGATGCGCCCTTTGCCGGCGGCGTCGACGCTGCCGCCCTCTATAAGGAAGCAGCCCGCCCCGCCGGCATCGACATCAACATCGTGCGCGAGCCGAACGACGGCTATTGGTCCAACGTCTGGAACAAGAAACCCTTCTGCCTGGCGCAGTGGGGCGCACGGCCGACACCGGACATGATCCTCTCGCTGGTCTATCAGAGCACGGCGGCCTGGAACGAATCGCAATTCGACGATGCAAAGTTCGACAAGATCCTGGTCGAAGCCCGCGCCGAGTTGGACAAGGACAAGCGCGCTGAACTCTACCGAGAGCTGCAGATCATCCTGAATGAGAAGGGCGGCGTGGTCATTCCCTTCTTTAAGAACTACGTCTATGCACGCCGCTCAAACGTCCAGCACGGGCCGCACCTGACCGGCACCTGGCCACTCGACGGCTATCGTGCCGCCGAGCGCTGGTGGTTCGCCTAACCTCCAGTGGGGGACCTTTGCCAGAGCAACATAGTCACTGATGCGTCCGTCAACTCGGCCGTTGCTCTAGAAGCGGAGGTCTCCTTCGCCCAGTGAGGCGAACCAGGCCTCCACAGCGGCGCTATGGACCTCTTCCAGGCTGTCCGGCGACCACTTGGGTGCGTGATCCTTGTCCACAAGAACGGCACGGATGCCCTCGTAGAAGTCGCGGCCAGGGCGCATGGCCGCCTGTGCCATGCGATACTCCATGGTCATACAGGCATCGAAGTCCAAGTCAGCACCGCGTCGAAGTTGCTCGAAGCTGACTTTGAGCGAGGTGGGCGATCGCTTGGCCAAGGTCGCCAAGGCGGCCTCGGCCCAGTCGCCGCCCTCGGCCTTCAATGCCTCGACCACCGCCTCGACACTCCCCTTGTCGCCGAAACAACGATCGATAGCGGCTCGCCGGTCCGGTAGATGCCCGGGCTCTTCCGGCTCGGCCTGGAAGGCGGTCAGCGCCGATGCGGCAGCGCTCAGCCCCCGGCTCCAGTCTGCTTGGGCCAGGACCTCGATAATCGCCTCCTCCTGACCGCCGGCGACTATGTGGGTGGCAATGCCGCTGTAGAGGCAGTCGGCGGCCTTCAGGCGTTCACCGGTCAGTGCCAGATAGAGGCCCAGGGCGCCCGGAAGCCGCGGCAGGAAGAAGGAGCCGCCGACGTCGGGAAAGAGGCCGATAGCCGTCTCGGGCATGGCGAAGAGCGTCTTCGGGCCGGCAAGCCGCAGGTCGCCATGGATGGAGAGACCGACGCCGCCTCCCATTGTGATACCGTCGATCAGCGCGATGTAGGGCTTCTCGAAGGTGTGGATGCAGCGGTTGAGCTGATACTCTTCGCGAAAAAAGTCACCGGCAAGATGCCCCCGGATCCCAGGCCGAAAGGCGCCGTCTTGGCCGGCCGTCCAAACCGCCCGCACATCGCCGCCCGCACAGAAGGCGCGCTCGCCCTCGCCACGGATCGCAACGGCCAAAACCTCCGGATCGGCGGCCCAGCGATCGAGCTGTGGCTGCATCTCTCGGATCATCGAGAGGGTCAAGGCGTTCAAGGCCTTGGGCCGCGTCAGGGTGATCAGGCCCAAGGACCCTCGGACCTCGAAAGATATCTCGTCGCTCACTGGCATACTCCGGCTGTTACGGCGGCTGGGGTTAGCAGAGCCGCGGCCATCCGCCAAGCCTCGCTATACCTCAGCGTCGCTCGAACGCGAGGCGCATCGCCAAACCTAGAAAGATCGCCGAGCTGACGAACTGCAAGGCACGCGTTGCACTCCGGCTCTGCATGAGAACACGGCCGAGACTGCCTGCGAAGTAGGCGACGGCAGCGTTGATCGGCAATCCGCCGAGATTGAGCAACGCCCCCAGAATTAGGAACTGAAGGAATGGGGACCCACGCGAGGGATCGACGAACTGCGGAATGAAAGCCAGCACGAAGACCGCAATTTTGGGGTTGAGCAGATTGACCAGGATTCCGTTGCGCCAAGCAAGCATGCGACCACCCTTGGGCGTCGCTTGCGGTGTGAGGTCGGGCGGGCTGCGCAGGATCTGGACGGCTAGCCAAACGAGATAGGCGATGCCGGCCCAGCGCAACACCTCGAAGAGAGCCGGATTGGCGGCCAGGAGTGCGGCGAGGCCGACGGCAGCCAAGAGGATGTGGATCAACGATCCCGTTGTGATCCCGAGGCTGGCGGCCATCGCGACGCCTGGTCCGTTGCGTAAGCCACTGCCCAAGCAATAGAGCATATCGGCGCCCGGCGTCAGGTTGAGCGCCAGAGCCGCCGGCAGAAACACCAGCAGAGTCTGCGTATCGATCAACATAGGCAAAGGCCTATGCCCCCGCTCTCATTCCGGTCAAGTCTTAGCACGGAATAGCTGATACACTGCCTCGTGGCGGGAACCGGAGGATCGATCTAGCGCGTCGTTTCCTGCGACGCTTAAGGATGCAAGACCTAGGGTCGCCGCACCAGGAGCGGTCCCGGTTCTGCTGTTTTCTGTCCCTGTTTGGGCGGCCCCTTGCGTTTAGGAGACAGGAGCCCGGCCGAGAGGCCCCGATGACGGCACAAGGAGATAAAAAAATGGAAGTCATGGAAGAACTGCACACACGGCGATGGCCCGGTGAAGACGAGGCCTACCGCGAAGCCCGCAACGCCTTGCTGCAGGCAGAGCTTGATCTCGAGCGTCATCTCCTTTCCGTGGCCAAGCTACGCCAGACCCTGCCTCCGGGTGGGGCGCTGAAGCAAGACTACATCTTCGAACAACTCGACGCCGGGGCCACCACCCAGGTGCGGTTGTCCGATCTCTTTGCCGAAGGTAAGGACACCCTGATCCTCTACAGCTTCATGTTCCCACCGGCAGCGGAATCACCCTGCCCCGCCTGTACCTCTCTGATCGACGGTTTCAGCGGGATCGCCCAACACCTGCAGGATCGGGTGAACCTAGCGATCGTTGGGAAGGCCTCGATCCAACGTCTTGCTGCTCTTGCTGCCTCGCGAGGTTGGGACAGACTGCGTCTGCTTTCCTCCTCCAGCAACAGCTACAATCAAGACTATGGCGCCGAGAATGAAGCCGGTGAACAGATCCCGGCCTTCAACGTCTTCACCCGCCAGGACGGCGAAATCCGGCATTTCTACAATGCCGAGCAGCTCTACGTAGATCAGCCCGGCCACCCGCACCACGTCGACCGCCTCTGGCCGATCTGGAATCTGCTGGATCTAACGCCCGAGGGTCGAGGCGAGGACTGGTTCCCGAAACTGAGCTATTAGACGCGTGGTGACGCCCGGTCTCAATTGCGCGGCCGGCCTGAGAATTGACGGGAGCCCCGCTAAGGGTCATCCTCTCCGGTTAGGCAAGAGGGGGTGCTTCCCAAGCCCCCCGATGGAGGAGGCGATGGAGAGCAAGGCTACCGTAGGGTCAATCTCGCGACGCACCCTGGTTGCGGGCGGCATCGCCCTCACGATAGCTACGCGCCCAGGGGCGGCCGAAGAGAGGCTCATTCGCTTCGGCCTCACTCCTGTCTTTCTGAACGATGACCTAGAGCTCTTGCAGGCGATCAAGTCCTATCTGGAGGGTGCTACCGACTACAACATAGAACTGGTGACGCGGCGCACCTATCAGGAGGTGACGGCCTTGCTGGTATCCGGGCAGTTGGATGCTGCCTGGATCTGCGGCTTTCCATACGTGCAGTACCGCAGCCAGCTTAATTTGATCGCTGTCCCGGAGTGGAACGGCAAACCGCTCTACCAATCCTATATCATCGTGCCCGCAGAGCGGCAGGCGGCGGATGTCTCCGATCTGCGCGGAGATATCCATGCCTATTCCGATCCTGACTCCAATTCCGGCTATCTGGTGACTCGAGCCCTGCTCTTGGAGGAAGGCGGAATCCCGGAAGACTTCTTCCGTAAAACCCTCTTCACCTATGCCCATCGCAACGTCATTCGCGCGGTGGCCTCCGGCCTGGTGCAGTCCGGCAGCGTCGACGGCTATGTCTGGGAGGTGATGCAGGAGATAGAACCGGATCTGGTGGCCAAGACCCGGATCTTGCGCAAGTCGGAGTGGTTCGGCTTTCCGCCGGTGGCCACAAGCAAAGCGCTTGCGAACAGCGACCGTATCCGCACCTTGAAGCAGGCCCTGCTCTCCTCTCCGCAATCGGACCAGGGGCGCGCGATGCTCGCACTTCTGCGCTTGACCGGCTTTCGCGAGCACGAGCCTGGCCTCTTCGACCTGGTCGCCAAGAAGGTCGAGGCCGTGCAGGGAGCCTAGTCTTGTTGCGCTGGGCCGTCTTTCGCTGGTTTGCCCGACTACCCTCGACGCTTCGGATACCGCTGCTGGTGATCCTCTTGATGGTCGTTGTCTCGCTGGTCATCTCAGAGCGCGTCTTGGACCGCCTGTCGCGCACGCAAGAGAGCTATCTGCAGGGTCTGGCCTCCTCCTACCTGGACGCACTGGCCGCCTCGATCTCCCCTTCGGTGCTGCGCAAGGACAGCTGGGAGGTCTTTGACACCTTGGAGCGCATGACGCCGAAGGACGCGCCGGTGGTGCCGAGCGAAACCGTCGTGACCGACGCTGCGGGCCTGGTCCTCGCATCCGACAAGCCCCTGCTACACCCGATCCTGCACGCCTTGCCGGAGGCCTATCTGGCACGGTTTCACGGCGATGGCGTCAATCTGGATACGCAAGCCAAGCGTGGCTACCAGGCCCGCACGATTACCCATCAAGGCCAGACCATCGGGACCGTCTATGTGGTCTTCGACGCCTCCTCTCTGTTGGCCGAGAGACGGCAGGTGCTCTGGGCTCTGGTCGGCACCAATGCGCTGTTGACCGCACTGCTCGCAATCATCGGCTTCCTGGCGGTACGGCGCATGGTTCGACCGATGCAGGTCTTGCAAAGCCACATGGAACAGGCCGCGGCTGGCGACCTGCAGCCGGTCGCGAAAGCGGATTTTCCGCCCTTCAATCGCGATGCACAGCGCATGTTCTCTTCCTTCAACTCTCTGGTTCATGCCGAGGAAGAGCGCAGGCGACTCTTGCGACAGTTGGCACAGGAGGAACGCTTGTCCAGCCTGGGGCGCCTCGCATCCGGCATGGCACACGAGATCAACAACCCGCTGGGCGGCCTCCTTACCGCCACCGATACGCTGCAAGAGCATGGTGCGCGGCCTGAGGTGCGCCAGCAGTCGATCGCACTTCTGCGCCGCGGCTTGCTCGGGATCCGCGATCTGGTCCAGGCCGCCCTGGCGATCCATCGACCGGAGCGCTCCGGTCGGGCCATGACCGGAAAAGACATCGACGATTTGGCCCTGTTGCTCAATCCCGAACTCACTCGCAAGGCGCAAACTCTGGTCATCGATGTGACAGTGGATGATAGCCTACTCGGCCGCTTTCCGGCCGGACCGCTGCGTCAGGCAGTTATGAACCTGGTGCTGAATGCGAGCGCTGCGTCGCCGTCGCGTTCCGTCATCACCTTGCGTATTGGTTCGACCGACAAAGGCCTTTGCGTTAGGGTCGAGGATCAGGGAAGCGGTTTACCTGCGGCCATGCGTGAGATGTTGACCTCGGCCGAGATGCAGGGCCCACCGGAGGGCTTTGCTGGCTTGGGGCTTTGGGTCGTCCGCCAGGTCGCAGATGGATTGAACGCCGAGATCGCGGTGGAAGGAAACGAACCCAAGGGAAGCAGGATTGCCCTTGCAATCCCCCTAGGCAGTCTGGAGACACCGAGAAATGCAGCCTCAATCGCTGCGGATAGGGCTGGTTGAAGACGATCCCATTATGGGCGCCGCCGTTGCTCAACGTCTGGGGATCGAGGGCCATAGCGTCGAGTGGTGGCAAAGAGGCAGCGATGCGCTGGCCTCGGAGCGGCTGGCGCAAAAGGACATCGTGGTCTGCGACCTGCGGCTGCCGGATTTGAACGGCGAGGAGGTCTTTCGCAAGACCAACCTCGAGGGCGCCGCCCCGCCGTTCCTTTTCGTCACCGGCTACGGCGAGATCGATCAGGCCGTCCAGCTTATGCGGTTGGGGGCCTGCGACTACATCACCAAGCCCTTCGAGTTTTCGGACTTTCTCTCGCGCCTCACGCGCTATGCGCGCAAGACGCTGGAGGCCGAAGACGGCGGCGCAGTGCTCGGCGTATCGCGCGATATGGTCGAGGCAGAGCGTATGCTGGGGCGCTATGCCCGCACCCAATTGCCGGTCCTCGTCACCGGTGAGACCGGCGTGGGTAAGGAAGTTGCAGCACGCCTGCTGCACAGGCTTTCCAGCAGCGGACCCTTTATGGCCGTCAACTGTGCGGCCATCCCCGATCAGCTGCTGGAAAGCGAGATCTTCGGGCACGAGCGCGGCGCCTTTACCGATTCTGTGCGCCGGCATCTGGGCTATGCCGAGAGGGTAGAAGAGGGCGTCCTCTTCCTCGACGAGATCGGCGAGATGCCACCGGCCCTGCAGCCGAAGATCCTGCGGCTGGTCGAAGAGCGAGAGTTTCACCGAGTAGGCGGCGAGGCGCCGCTTGCCTTTCGTGGCCGCATCGTCGCGGCGACGCATCGTGACCTCGAGGCAGACGGCGGCCCATCGTCCTTCCGTGCCGACCTCTTCTACCGGCTTTCCGTCCTGCCGGTAACGATCAAGCCTCTGCGTGAACGCCCCGACGATATCCCTTGGCTGATGAGGCGCCTTCTCTCGGCCTCCGCGGACCGGCAGGACCGCATGCCACTCGGCTTCACTTCCGCGGCTGAAGAACGAGCACTGGCACATGCCTGGCCCGGCAACGTTCGAGAATTGCGCAATCGCATTGATCGAGCGCTGGCATTGGCAGAGGGGGATTGGATCGGCTCAGCCGACCTCTTTCCGGAAGCAGCCCCGCCGGCAGAGCTGCCTTTCGCTTCACTCGCCGATACGCGCCACGCAGCGGAGAAACGTCAGATCGAACGGGCCTTGGCCGAGACGGCTGGCCAGATGCAGGCCGCCGCCAAGCTGCTCGGAGTCTCCCGGACCACGCTTTGGGAGAAGATCACAAGGCTAGGCATTCTTGTCGAGTGACGTTCGTCTTTACGAACGAAGCCCGATTGGCTGTTCGGATTCCCGAACACATCACCTACCTCAGAACGGCATTCTAGGATTAACCTATTGACCTGACGACGATTCCTTTTCTGGCATGAAGCTTGCTTCCTAGTTGGGCGAACGACAAACCGACGAAGGGAGGACTTCATGAAACGGTGTCAGAAGATGGTGGAGGTGGGGCGTCGTCAGTTTCTGCGCGGCAGCTCTTTGGCGGCAACAGGTGCCGTCACGGCAGCCGTGTTGCCCAGCAAGACCAGTGCGGCGGCGGGCAACGCTGCCCTCTTGGACTACCCCTCGAACCGGCTTGCCAACCTGGCGGATCTCAAGGCCGACGCGCCCTTGGACGTGGCCTATCCCGACCAGGATGCGCCCGGTGTGCTGATTAAGCTCGGCAAGGCCGTCGAGGGCGGGGTCGGGCCGGAGGGCGACGTCGTCGGTTTCTCTACCGTCTGCCCGCACAAGGGCTTCCCTTTGAGCTTCAATAGCGAGGCCAAGACCCTGAACTGTCCCGGCCACTACTCAGTCTTCGACGTCGAGGCGGGCGGTCAGCAGACCTTCGGTCATGCCACACAAAACCTGCCGCAATATGTGCTGCGCGTCGACGACAAGGGCGACATCTACGCCGAGGGCGTGGACGAGCTGCTCTACGGGCGGCTGTCAAACGTGCTGGGAGGAAACTAGTCATGGCTTACAAGCGACAGATCGGCCGTCTACCCATCATACCGGCGGACGCCAAGAAGCAGAACGTCACCTGCCACTACTGTATCGTGGGCTGCGGTTACAACGCCTACAGCTGGCCGGTGAACAAGCAGGGCGGCACTGCGCCCGGAGACAACGCCTTCGGGGTCGATCTGGCCGAGCAGCAGCCGGCCGAGACCGACGCTTGGTATGCGCCCTCCATGTACAACATCGTCAAGCAAGACGGCCAAGATGTGCATCTGGTGATCAAGCCGGACCAGAACTGCGTGGTGAACAGTGGCCTGGGCTCCGTGCGCGGCGCGCGGATGGCGGAAAACCGACGCTCCGACGTCACCGGGACACAGCAGCAGCGACTGACCGATCCTCTGGTCTGGCGTTACGGCACCTGGCAGCCGACCTCTTGGGACGATGCCCTGGATCTGGTGGCCCAGGTGACCGCCCGTTTCATCCAAAAGGACAATGAAGACCAGCTCTACGTCTCCATGTTCGATCATGGCGGCTCGGCCGGGGGCTACGAAAACACCTGGGGCACGGGCAAGCTCTATTTCGGCTCGATGAAGGTGAAGCACTGCCGCATTCACAATCGACCGGCCTATAACTCAGAGGTCCACTCGACCCGAGACATGGGCGTCGGCGAGCTCAACTACTGCTATGAAGACTATGAGCTGACCGATGCCATCTTCATGGTCGGCGCGAACGCGTTGGAGACCCAGACCAATCTCTACCTGAACCACATGATCCCGGGCATGCGCGGCGACAGCCTGGCCAAGAAACAGCAGGAACTGCCGGATGAGGCGCACGCGGCCGCCAAGGTCATCATCGTCGACCCGCGCCGCACGACCACCGTCAACGCCTGCGAGGATGCGGCCGGCAAGGAGAACGTGCTGCACCTGGCTTTAAACAGCGGCACAGACCTGGCGCTCTTCAACACGCTCTTCACCTACATCGCCGATCAGGGCTGGGTGGACAGCGACTTCATCGCAGCTTCGACCTTCCAGGACGGCACGGCGCAGCCGGAGGACGCCGCCCACCCCTGCGCACTCGGCAGCTTCGATCTCGCACGCGATGCCTGCAAGATGTCCCTCGCCGACGGCGCCAAGATCTGCGGCCTCTCCGAAGCGGATATCGTGAAAGCCGCGGAGTGGATCGCCAAACCAAAGGAGGGCGGCGCGCGCCGTCGCTGTGTCTTCCCCTACGAGAAGGGAATCATTTGGGGCAACGACAACTACCGGACGATCGGCGCTCTGGTGAACATCGGCCTCTTGACCGGTAACCTCGGTCGGCCTGGTGGCGGTGTCGTCCGCCTGGGCGGCCATCAGGAGGGCTACATGCGCCCCTCGGACGGCTTCATTGGTCGGCCGGCACCCTATATCGACGACCTCTTGATCAAGGGTCAGGGCAAGGTGCACCACGTCTGGGCCTGCGACCACTACAAGACGACCTTGAATGCGACCGAGTTCAAGCGCGTCTACAACCGCCGCAGTAACTTAGTGAAGGAAGCGATGGACGCGGCCGCCGGCAAGAGCCGTGCCGAGTTGGTCGATGCCATCGTCGCCGCGATCGAGGCCGGCGGACTCTTCTCGGTCAACGTGGACATCATCCACTCGCAAATCGGGCAGGCCGCCCACGTGATTCTGCCTGCCGTGGAATCAGGAGAGATGAACTTGACCTCGATGAACGGCGAGCGGCGCATGCGGCTCACCGAAAAGTACATGGACGGGCCGGGTGCGGCGATGCCGGACTGCCTGATCGCAGCCGCCCTGGCGCAGCATCTGGAACGCGTTTTGGCGGCTGCCGGCCAGGGCGATTATGCCAAGCAATTCCATGGCTACGACTGGAAGAGCGAGGAAGACGCCTTCATGGACGGCTACTACGCCAACACCGGAGAGATCGTGACCTACGACCGGCTGCGGGCCATGGGCAACAACGGCGTGCAAGAGCCGGTCACGGCCTATGAGGACGGCAAGCTGGTCGGCACCAAACGCCTCTACAGCGACGGCAACTTCGGCACGGCCGACAAGAAGGCGCGCTTTTGCGCCGGCGCTTGGCGCGGCTTGGAAGCGCCGGGCAAGGACGCCGAGAAGGCCAAGTTTGCCTACCTCATCAACAACGGCCGCTCGAACATCAACTGGCAGAACTGGTTCCTGGACCAGGACAACGATTTTGTCACCGATCGCTATCCCTATCCCTTCATCGAGATGAATCCCGACGACATGGCGGAACTGGGTGTGAAGCAGGGCGATCTGGTCGAGGTTGTCAACGATGCCGGCGCCACCCAGGCCATGGTCTATCCAACGCCGACAGCCAGGCCGAAGGAGACCTTCATGCTCTTCGCGGCGCCGAGCGGGGCGCAAGGCAATGTCGTGAACAACGGCACCAATAGCCTGATCCTGCCCAACTACAAACAGACCTGGGGCGATATCAGGAAAATCTCCGATGCGCCGGCTGCCGTCAGGCACCTCTCCTTCAAGTCGAAGGAGTACAAGCCCGCTTGACGTCGGTCTCGGGGAGCCGTCGGGTCACCGAAGGCTCCCCGGTCGTCCAATAGAGAGGTCTACTCCGCAGCCTTGGGAAAGCGCCGTTCCATGCCGGCGTCTATGCGGGGCATCACCTCATTGGCCAAGAGCTCCATGGAGCGGCGCCAAAGCGGCTCGTCATCCCACTCGTGGAAGGCCGAGAGCAGCGTTCCGAAGGGGCCGACCGTTTCGATGAAGGTCTCGAGTTTGGCGACGACCGTGTCGACCGAGCCGGCGATCACCATCTCTTCCAGGCAGCGTTCGTTGGTGATCTCCTCGTCGGGGATTTCCTGATCCGACTTGAAGATACCGATGAGACCGGCGCGCGAGAGCTGCGTGCGCAGATAGTTGTAGTAGTCGGTGATCGTGTTGTCCGGGCGGGCCAGATAGTCTTCGGCTTGGGCATCGCTTTCGGTGACCAGAATACTGCGCGCCACGCGCCAGGTTCGCCAATCGGCCTCAAGACCGCTGCTTTCGGCGCCCTTGCTGTAGGCCAGCCATTGCGACTTGGTAATCGGGGCTGGGTTGAAGTTCGCCGATGCCAGATGCCAACCCTTGCTGCCGGCCATCTTGGCAGTGCCGGAGAAGGGGCTCATCGCCGAGGTGATGAAGGGCGGAAAGGGATCTTGGAAAGGCTTGGGAATGGGACCGATCCCCAGATCCATCTGCACCGTATCCTTGATCTTAATGTTCCAGAACTCCCCAGCGATCTCATAGGGCGGGTCGGAGGCCCAGATCTCGCGGATCATGTCGGCGCACTCCATCATCATGGCACCACGGTTCATCTCCATGGTGCCGAAGAGTTCGAAGTCCGAGGCCAGGCCGCCGGGGCCGATTCCCATCTGAAAGCGGCCGTTCGACATGTGATCGAAAAGGGCGGCATCGGCTGCAACCTGGGCCGGGTGGCGATGCGGCAGGTTCAAGACGCCGGTCACGAAGTTGACCTTCTGCGTCACCGGAATGCAGGCCGAGAGGAACTGCAGCGGATTGGAGACCGGCTCCACCTTGGCCGAGAAATGCTCGCCCATCCAGACCTCGTCGAAGCCCACGGCATCGGCGTGCAAGACTGCAGCATAGTCCTGATCGTACATCTCCTTGTAACTGAGTCTCAGGCTGTGCAGCGGCATCATGAACAAGCCAAGTTTCATCGCTTTCTCCCTCCCAATTCATGCTTTAGAGACACACAAAAAATCGCCAAACGCTTCAAGCAATGACGCGTCATGAAGCGATGATGCAGATCTCCGCGATGGATTGATAATAGTGCGAGGCTGCCATACAGTCTGGAAACTGTCAATCACACCCCAACAGCCCCCCGGCAGTCCCCCGACAGCGCCCCGCAAACGGTGCGATGTGTAGGGAAGCGGCCGTGAAGGCCCAGGAGAAGCCAGCGAGGCGGGAGAGGAACGATGGCCAAGCAGAAAATGGTGGTCGCGGGCGCAATGGGGGTCATCGGCCGCGCAGTCATTGAGCGCGTCGCTGGAAACCCGGATTGGGACGTGGTGGGGCTGTCACGGCGAACACCGGACTACGAGAGTGACGCGCAGCATATCTCGGTCGACCTGCTGGACCCTGAGGACTGCGCTCGCAAGCTCAGCGGGCTGACCGACGTCACCCACATCGCCTTCGCCGCTTACATCGAGAAGCTCCGTCTGGCCGACCAGGTGGCACCCAATCTGGCTCTGATCACCAACCTGGTGCGCTGCCTGCAGGAGATTGCACCCAGTCTGCGCCACGTGACCCTATTCCAGGGCGGCAAGGCCTACGGCTGTCATCTCGGACCCTTCAAGACGCCGGGCAAGGAGTCCGACCCACGACACATGCCGCCGAACTTCTACTACGACCAAGAGGACTTTCTGCGCGCCGAATGCGCAGAGCAGAACTGGACCTGGTCGGCACTGAGGCCGGAGGCGGTCTGCGGCTTCGCCGTCGGCAACCCCATGAACATCCTGATGGTGATTGCCGTCTATGCCGCCATCTCCAAGCATCTGGGCCAGCCCTTGCGCTTTCCCGGCACCGACGCAGCCTACAACGCCCTCTATCAGGTCAGCGACGCCGACATTCTGGCCGATGCGACTCTATGGGCTGGTCAAGAGCCGAAGGCAGCCGGAGAGATCTTCAACATCACCAATGGCGACTATTTTCGCTGGTGCCATATGTGGCCGCGTTTCGCCGCGTTCTTCGGCATGGAGGTGGCGCCATCGATCCCAATCAATCTGCAGGATATGATGTCCGACAAGCGCGCGGTCTGGGAAGCGATCACCGCCGAACACGGCTTGAAGCCCTACGACTACGACGCCATCGCGTCCTGGCGGTTCGGCGACTTCATCTTTAATGCCGCCTATGACAACATCACCAGCACGATCAAGGCTCGGCAGCTTGGCTTCCATCACTGCATCGACAGCGAGGAGATGTTCCTGGGCAAGTTCAAGAGCCTGCAAGAGATGCGGATCATTCCCTAGAAGAAAGCAAAGCCTTGGGTCGCGAAAAGGGATCGAGTTTTTCACCCGTCAAGCGACGTTTGACCCTGACTGACGAGATTGCCGGCGCGCTGCGCGAACGGGTCTCCAGCGGGCAGCTGTCGCCGGGCGACCGCCTGCCGTCCGAGCAACAACTGGCGGCGGCCTTCCAGGTCAGCCGGACGGTGATCCGCGAGGCTATATCGCGTCTCAAGGTCGAGGGTCTGATCGACACGCGGCAAGGCCTGAGATCCTTCGTCGCCGAGAGCCTGCCCCACGCCCGCCTCGACTCCGAGAGTATTGCCAAGAAGCGACGCATTCCAGCGATCTTCGAGCTGAGACTGGCCTTGGAACCCACCGCAGCGGCGCTTGCCGCGCAGCGCCGCTCGGCCGCGGAACTAAAGCAGCTGGAGCGTCATCTCAAGGCTCTGAGAAAGGCGATGACGAGCGGCGTTGGCGGCCACGAGGCCCAGGCAGCCTTCCACGGCACCATCGCCAAGTCTTCAGGGAATGCACACTTCGTCGCGCTGGGCCGTTTCATCCAGTCCACGCTGAAGGTCGAGATGCTGCGCTCGAACACCAAGAGCGCAACGATCGATGGTGACCCGGATCAGGCATGGAAAGAGCACGATGCCGTGTTTCGGGCGATCCGCGATCAAGACCCCAACGCCGCGGCCAATGCAATGTCCGATCACCTGCACAAAGCAGCCGACCGCCTGGCGATAGATGGCCAAGCGCTGCGCCGCCTCGACATGCACTATGGGAGACTGCGTGAAGGAGAGTGATCCCCGGAGCCCAACCTACAGGCGACCGCGGCGCAGCCGAGCGGGGTCGCGGTGGACTTAGTCGCGCAACAGCTGGCGGGCGATGATGACCCGCATGATCTCGTTGGTGCCTTCCAGGATCTGATGGACTCGCAAGTCCCGCAGGTAGCGCTCGATCGGGAAGTCCTTCAAGTAGCCATAGCCGCCGTGCAGCTGCAGGGCCTGGTTCACGATATCGAAGGCACGATCGGTCGCCAGCCGCTTGGCCATGGCGCAGGCCATCAGCTTGTCGGCTGCGTCCTGGTCCAGCTTGGCGGCAGCGCGCAGCACCATCAGGCGGGCTGCCTCCAGCTCCGTCGCCATGTCGGCCAGGCGGAACTGCAAGGCCTGGAAGTCGGCCAAAGCCTTGCCGAACTGCTTGCGTTCCTTCATGTAGGTCAGCGCCGATTCCAGCGAGGCCCGCGCACCACCCAGCGAGCAGGCGGCAATGTTCACCCGGCCGCCGTCGAGCCCCATCATCGCAAACTTGAAACCGTCGCCTTCTTGCCCGACCAGGTTTTCCGCCGGCACCTCGGCATCTTCGAAGGTCACCATCGCGGTCGGCTGGCTGTTCCAGCCCAGCTTGCGCTCCTGCGCCCCGAAGGAGAGCCCCGGCGTATCCTTCGCCACCACCAGGGTGGAGATACCCTTGGGGCCGGCATCGCCGGTGCGGCACATGACGACATAGATGTCCGAGCGCCCGCCACCGGAGATGAAGGCCTTGGAACCGTTCAGAATGTAGTGGTCGCCTTTGCGCTCGGCGCGCGTCTTCAAGGAGGCCGCATCGGAGCCGGCACCCGGCTCGGTCAGGCAGTAGCTGGCGAAATGATCCATCGTCATCAGCTTTGGCAGCACGCGCCGGCGCAGCACATCATTGCCGAAGCGGTCGACCATCCAGGACGCCATGTTGTGGATTGAGATGTAGGCTGCAGTCGAAGGGCAGGCTGCTGCCAGCTCCTCAAAGACGATGGCCGCATCCAACCTGGTGAGCGCAGAGCCGCCCACGTCCTCGCCGCAGTAAATGCCGCCGAAGCCAAGCGCTGCCGCCTGGCGCAGGGTCTCTTCTGGAAAGATCTTCTCCTCGTCCCACCGGGCAGCATGCGGCAGCATCTCGCCCTCGGCAAAGGCACGGGCTGCCTCCTGAATAGCGCGCTGGTCTTCGTTTAGATCGACGTGCATGGGATCACCCTAGGGTGCAAGGGAGGAAGGCGAAAGGCTTATCGCGGCAACAGCACGCTGTAGTCCAGGTCCAGGACGACTGCCGGATCGCGCTTGCCGTCTGCCCCGCGGTCGGGGAAGTCGGCGCAAGCCTTGTCCTTGGTGGCAAGCGTCCGCAGGCGCAGTACACCGGCATCGTCGCGGTCGGGCAAGTCGTGCGTCTCCAGCACTTCGCTCCAGGCATAGACCGTGTCGCCGGCAAAGCAGGGGGCGGTATGGCTGCCGCCGTTTAGCGCCAGCACGCGCACTGCGTTGGCCAGACCGTTGAAGCTCAAGGCCCGAGCCAGACTGATGATGTGGCCGCCATAGATGATGCGGCGGCCGAAGCGACCTTGCCCTTCGACATGCTGGTTGAAGTGCACCCGGGCTGTGTTTTGGTAGAGGCGCGTGGCCAGCTGATGCTCGGCCTCCTCAATGGTCATGCCGTCGACATGGTCGATGCGCTCTCCGGCCCGGTAGTCGCCCAGGCGGTGCGGGCTACCGGCGAGGACTTCGTCATAGCCGGCAAAGGAGAAGGCCTCGGGAATGCGATAGTCGGCCGGGATCACGGCCTTGGCCAGGCTGGGCACCAGCGGGTCCGGCGCCGGGCTCGCCTTGTCGCGCTTGCGGACCAGGACCCAACGGACATAGCGCAGCACCTCTTCGCCACGCTGGTTGGTGCCGACAGTGCGGACATAGACGATGCCACTGTCGCCCGAGGAGGTCTCCTTGCGACCGATCACTTCGCTGACGGAGCTCAAGCTGTCGCCGGGATAGACCGGAACGCCGAAGATCCCCTCCGCATAGCCAAGATTAGCGATGGCGTTCAGCGAAATGTCGCTGACGGTCTTGCCGAAAACCAGGTGGAAAACCAGGAAATCGTCCAAGGGCGCCCCCGCTAGACCCAGGCTCTGCGCAAAGCTGTCTGCGCTCTGCAACGCAAAGCGGCTGCCATAGAGGGCCTGGTAGAGGCCACGGTCGCCCTCGGTGGCGGTGCGCGGCGTGGCATGACGCATCACCTGACCGATGGAGAAGTCCTCGAAGAAGTTTCCGCCGCTCGTCTTGGCGCTCATTCTGCGCAGATCCCTATTGCCAAGCAGGGGCAGGCGCATTCGCGATTAACCTGGCCCTGCATCCTGTTTCGAAGAGTCTAGATCAGGCTGCTTGTGCGGCGATGGCATCGGCCAGAGCCACGGTGCGCTTCGCCGTTTCCACGTGCAGGTTCTCGATTAGCTTGCCGTCGAGGACGACCACACCCTTGCCTTCGCTGGTCGCAGCGGTAAAGGCCTCGATAATGCGGCGAGCGAAGCTGACTTCGGACTGGCTGGGCGCAAAAACCTCGTTCGCCGGCCCCAGTGTCTTGGGGTGGATCAGGGTCTTGCCGTCGAAACCCAGCTCCTTACCCTGCTCGCAGGCAGCCCGGAAACCGGCGTCGTCCGCCAGATCAAGATGCACACCGTCAAGGATAGAGAGTCCATAGGCCCGAGCCGCCAGCAGGCAAACCGACAGCGACGCCAGAACCGGCAGACGCTGGATCGTGTGCGCGGCCTGCAGCTCCTTCACCAGGTCCGAGGTGCCCATCACCAGGCAATCGATACGCGGGCTGGCGCCGGCCACCTCCTTGGCATTCAGGATGCCCAGCGGCGTCTCCATCATGCACCAAACAGGCAGATCGGAGGCGCCACCGGCTGCATCCAGATGCGATTGGGCGTCGGCCACCATCTCGGCGCTCTCGACCTTCGGCAAGAGCACGGCATCGACCCCTGCGGTCGCCACTGCGGCCAGATCCTCGGCACCCCAAGGACTATCCAGCCCGTTCACCCGAATAACCAGCTCGCGATGCCCATAGCCGCCGCCCTTCACGGCGTCCACAACCTGCTGGCGCGCCAAGGCCTTGGCATCGGGCGCGACGGCATCTTCGAGATCGAGGATCAGGGCATCGGCGGAGAGGGACTTGCCTTTCTCCAGCGCCCGGGCGTTGGAGCCCGGCATATAGAGGACGGAACGGCGGGGACGGGCATGATCTGACATACGGCGCAGGCTCTTCGCTTTCAGTTTAGGGTGTCATCTCGTTCGGCGGCCAGATCATAGGCAGAGATGGCTGCAAGGCAAGCATTGCAGTGCAAAAAGCGTTGCCAGAGTGCAGCCCAGATCCTAAGGAGGAGGGCTTTGCCCGCCTGCCTCGGTGTCGTCACAACGAAAAATCGGATCACCCCGGCCATGCAGATCGTCTCGGTTTCCAGTCATGTCGCCTATGGACACGTGGGCAATGCCTCTCTGACATTCCCGCTGTGGCGGCTGGGGGTCGAGGTCGTGCCGGTGATGACGGTGCTGTTGTCGAACCACCTGGGTTATGAGCGCTATGGCGGTCAAATCCTGCCCGGCGAGATGGTGGCCAAGGTGCTGGACGGCCTGACCGAATTGGGTGTGGTTGCAGAGAGCGAGGGCCTGCTCTCCGGCTTTCTCGGCACGCCCGAAGCGACGGAGGCCACGGCCAAGGCAGCCGCCGTTTTCAAGGCAGCCCGCCCGGATGCCCCCTTCTGTCTGGACCCCGTCCTCGGCGACCGCGGCAAGGGCCTCTACATGCCCGAGAGCGTGGTGAGCGTCATGCGCGATCGCCTGGTGCCGCACGCCGAGCTGATGACCCCCAATCTCTTCGAGCTGGAGACCCTCTCGGGCCGAGAGGTTGCGACCAGATCCGATGCCGTCGCAGCGGCCAGGGCTTTGATCGCTCGCGGCCCCAAGGCGATCCTCGCGACCTCAGCCGATACCGAAGAGAGCGCGCCCGCTCGGGCCGAGGTGCTGCTGGTGACGGCCGATGCCGTCTGGCTGCTCTCGACCGCTCATCTTTCCTTCACCATAGAACCCAACGGCTCCGGCGATCTGCTTGCAGCCCTCTGGCTCTATGAGGTCCTGGCCGGCCGCAGCTACCTGGACGCGGCGCGCTACGCCTTGGCGCGCCTGCACGGTCTGTTGCGCGCCACGGCGGAGAAGGACAACCGCGAACTCATCATGGTCGAGGCGCAAGACAGCTTCGCCGCCGAACCCGACCTCTCCTGGGTCGAGGTGCGGGCCCTATAGCCAAACAAAGTCTGTGGCGGTAAGTTGGTTGGCATTGGTGACGCCGTCGATCAGGAAGGCCTGATCGACCGTACCATCGCCGTCTTCGTCGACCTGGATCTGCCGCGCCCCGGCAAAGCGCGCTTCGGAGTTGCCGCCACCGGAGAAGGCGGCGCCGTCGATGTAGGTGAAGCTGCCGACCTCCAGGCCGGTGGCATAGACGATCTTGTCCTCGCCGTTGCCGCCGTTCGCCGAGACCCCGTCGAAGTCGCGTAGAACCGGGCCACCCGAGCCGCCATTGCCGAGCGGCGCACCACTGAAGAGGAAGTCGTCCTTGCCGGAGCCGCCGAAGGCCACATCGCCCGAGGCCAGGTGCAGGGTATCGGCCCCGCTCTCACCCTCAAAGCGATCCGCGCCCGGTCCGCCGAAGAGATCATCGTTGCCCTCACCGCCGATGATTACGTCGTCACCGCCGACACCGCGCAGGACATTGTTACCGCTGTTGCCTTCGACGGTGTTGTCCAGGTCGTTGCCGGCACCATCGATATTGCCCTTGCCGCCTTGCATGCGCAGGTTCTCGACAAAGGCCGTGGCGGTGCCACTGGGCAAGGTGAAGTCGACCTCAGCCCGCACCAAATCGGTGCCGTGACCCGAGAACTCCCGCATGATATCGGCAGAGGTCGTCACAATGAAGGTGTCGTCGCCGCTACCGCCGGTCATGTTGTTGGTACCGCCGCGGCTGTTGAGACGGTCGTCACCGCTGCGTCCCAACAGAACATTGTCGAAAGAGTTGCCGATCAGAAGGTCGTCGTTTGCGTTACCGACCATCTTGGCCGCTTCGGCGGCGGTGTTGATGTTCACCCGCTCGATCACCACCTCCGCAGCAGTCCCCAAGGTGTAGTCGTCGGCGTTGGAACGCAGCACGTCGTCGCCCTCTCCTGCGCCATCGAAAATCAAGTCCGTCTTGGTATCGATGATGAAGGTGTCGTTGTTGGCCCCGCCGTAGGCCGTGTCCGTGCCCGAGGCCCCGTTCAAACGATCGCGGTTCTTGGCGCCGAAGAGGATATCGCTGCCGGTTCCGCCGACGAACTGGTCGTTGGCCGTTCCGCCAAACAACAGATCATCGCCTGTCGCCCCGAAGAGAGTATCCAGACCGCTGCCGCCGTACTGCGTGTCATCGCCATCCTGACCGCGAAGTTGGTCATTGCCCTCGTCACCCTTGAGGATGTCGTCGCCGCTGATGCCCCGCAGATCATCGTTTCCGCCGGCGCCGGAGAGGTCATCCGCACCGCTGAAGCCGGTAATAGCATCACTGCCGCTGGTGCCAACCGCCGAGAGGCCCTCGATCGAGATCAAGGTGACACCCGAGGCCAGGCTGACGCCGGCCGCCAACGCCAGTGTGTCGGTTCCCTGTCCACCGTCGAAAGTCTCCCCGGCGGTAGATGTTCCCGTACTCACGTTGAAGCGATCGCTGCTGGAGCCGCCGAACAGTCGGTCCAATCCAAGCCCGCCACTCAAGCTATCGCTGCCCTGCCCGCCGTAGACCAAGTCATCTTGAGCGCCGCCGAACAGCGTGTCGCTGCCAGCGGAGCCATAGAGGCTATCCGATCCGGACTCGCCATAGAGCGCATCGCTACCGGTTGCACCGAATGCCGAGTCGGCTTGAGAACCGCCCCGCAGCTCATCATTGCCAGCACCGCCGTCAAGATGATCCTCGCCCAGACCCCCGAAGAGCTGATCGACGCCAGCTGCTCCATAGGCAAAGTCATCTCCCGAGTCACCCGAAACCCTGTCATTCCCGGCATCACCGAACAGCCGGCTATCGCTGCCACTGCCACCGTAGAGGGAATCTTCGCCGGTACCTCCGCGCAAGCGATCGTCGTCCCCCTCGTCGCCATAGACACGATCGTCGCCATCGGCGCCATAGGCAGCATAGTCGGCGCCATTGCCGGCGAAGATCCGATCGTTGCCGGCGTCCCCAAAGAGAACGCTATCGGCCCCGCTGCCTCCATAGAGCGTGTCCTCGCCGTCATAGCCGCGCAGAGTGCGGTCGTCGCCGTCGGCGCCATAGAGGCGGTCGCTGCCCGAACCAGCCAGGAGCGAGACGTCTTCGTCGCCACGTCCATTCAGGATGTCTGCACCGCTGCCGCCGAAGAGACCAGTGTCGTTGCCGCGGCCGCCAAAGATGGTATCGTCACCGAGGTCTCCGGCCAGAGTGCCGTCGTCGCCATCGTTGCCGGCTACGATGTCGGTACCGCTGTCGCCCGAAAGAAGACTGTCCGCGCCTGAGTTGCCATTGATCGTGTCGTCACCGGCCCCGCCCCGCAAGCTCACGTCGTCACCAGAACCACCGCTGAGCGTGTCGTTGCCGGCTTCGCCCATCAAGGTGCCGTCGTTTCCACTGCCGCCGGAGAGACTATCGTCGCCATCCCCGCCATAGAAGGTACCGTCGTCTCCAGCACCGCCGACGATCCGATCGCTTCCGCTTTGTCCTCTAAAGTCACCGTCGTCGCCAGACCCGGCGTCGATCAGGTCGGCCCCGCTGCCGCCCCGGAACGCACGATCGACATCATCGCCGCCGAAAAGGGAATCGTCACCAAGCGAGCCGAATAGAAAGCTGTCGGCGCCGGTCGCTCCATAGAGCCTGTCGTCGCCGGCGTCACCGCTCAACGCGCTATCGTCGCCGGCGTCGCCATAGAGACGGTCATCGCCGGACCCGCCGAAGAGCGAGGTGTCCTCGCCGATCCGCGCAAAGAGAACGTCAAGGCCGCTCCCACCGACTAGGAAGCTATCGTCCCCGCGACCGCCGAAGATGGTGTCGTCACCAAGTTCACCGAAGAGAGAGACGTCGTCGCCATCGTTGCCAGCAACGATGTCGTCGCCGCCTTCGCCTGAGAGAATGCTGTCCGCACCGCTATCGCCGTTCAGCGTATCGTCGCCGTCACCGCCACGAAACGAAGTGTCGTCACCGGTACCGCCAGCCAGAATGTCATTTCCGGAATCGCCTAGGAATGAAAGATCATTTCCGGTTCCGCCAAAGGCTCGGTCGGCCCCGCTGCGACCTAAGAATTTTCGATCAAACCCGTCGCCGCCATAGAGCGTGTCATCGCCATATCCGCCGTCCATGAAGACATCATCGCCGCTATCGCCGAAGAGGCTATCGTTCCCGGCGAGTCCCACCAGGTCGTCCTTGCCATCGCCACCGTACAACCCATCCAGGCCATCACCACCGGCGAAGGTGTCGTCGCCAGCCTCACCGAACATCTTGTCGTCGCCATCACGACCACGGGCATAGTCGGATCCCGAGCCCGCGACGATTCTATCATTGCCACTGTCGCCGAAGAGCTCGCTATCGTTTCCACTTCCGCCATAGAGGCTATCGCTTCCGGATCCCCCCTCGATCAGGTCATCATCGCCGTCACCGCCATAGATCCGGTCGTCACCGTCTTCACCGTCGAGACTGGAATCGTCCTTGCCACCGCCGAAGATCGCGTCGTCGCCATCGCCGCCCACCAGGATTCTATCCTCGTCTGTGCCGCCGACGATGGTATCGTCGCCATTCTCGCCAAGCAGCGACACATCCCTGCCATCCCCGCCGTAGAGGCGGTCGTTGCCCGAGTCACCGTAGAAGTAGAAATCGTCGCCGCTATCGCCATAGAGAAAGTCATCGCCGCTGCCGGCAAAAAAGTAGCTGTCTTTGCCACTACCGCCGTAGAGCGTGTCTGCACCCTGACGGCCGATCAGAGCGGTATCGTCGCCATCGCTGCCAAGAATGAAGTCGTCACCGCTTCCGCCATCTAGGTTGGAGTCCTCTCCCGAATCCCCATTGATCAAATCGTTCCCATCACCGCCGGATAAAGAGGTGTCGGACCCGCTTCCACCAAACAGGGTGTCAGCCCCGCTGCCGCCAATAAGGCTGGCATCGTTGCCGGTGTCACCGAATATGGAGTCGACGCCACTGCCCCCCGTTAGGTAGACATCATCGCCGCTGCCCCCGAAGACGCTGTCGGCCCCATCGTAGCCCTCAAGGCGCAGATCCTTGCCATCTCCACCATAGATTCCGTCACTGCCCGACTCGCCGATCAGGTAGCCGTCATCGCCGCTTTGACCCAGCAGCAGGTCGTCGCCACTGCCGCCCTGAAACTGCAGGTCCTTCCCATCGCCGCCGCGGTGGATGTCGTCGCCAGCATTGCCGAGAAAGAAGGAGTCGTCCCCTGAACCGCCGTAGAGCGTATCATCGCCGCTGCCCGCCACGAAGAGGCGATCGGCCCCGGACCCGCCGAAGATCCTGTCCTTCCCCGACCCACCGCTCAGTCCACCGCCGAACGCGCCATCGTCGCCGAGGCCGCCGTCGATGACATCATCTCCCCCACCGCCGTTGAACTGGCTGTCATCACCCTCGTCGCCATAGAGGCGATCGTCACCATCGCCGCCCCTAAGGTCGAAATCGCCACCAAGCCCGCCATAGAGGGTGTCATTCCCACTGTCGCCTGAGAGCAGGGAATCCGCGTCAGATCCACCATAGATAGTATCCGCGCCAGAACCGCCATAGAGCTGGAAGTCCTTCCCGCTGCCGCCGTAAAGCCGATCGTTACCCGTGAAGCCGAGCAGCGTGTCATCGCCATTGAGGCCGAAGAGCTGGTCGTCGGCGCTGAAGCCGCGGATGAGATCTGCTGCCGTCGTCCCGTTCAGGCTGTCTGGCAATGAGGTTCCATCGATCGTCGCCATCGTCCTACCCCTTTTTTTTGCTACCTGGCAGCCACAAGGGCGGCCAGGAACAGTGAATATCCAGAGTATCAGAAAGCCGAGTCACGCCAGGAACTGGCCGCACACCCCCTCAACACCCATCCGCAAATTCGATCTCCAAGCGACTCTAGTGTCACAATCCCCCAGACCGAATCTAGGGATCACCTTAGCCGAAGGGGTGTAGAGATTCTAGTTCCTAAAATATTGTCGGACAGGTTTCTGTTACTGATAAGTTAAGGGAAATCTTCATACCTCATACCATCAATCATTGTCGCAATTTCACCGAGTTAGGTGTACAATCGGCACGAATTGAGCGAACCCTATACAGTGAACGCGATGCTGACCAAGCTCACGCCAGCAACAAGGCTGCCCTGCTACCGAAACCTTTCTGCGTCAGCCGATTCCTTGGATTTGCCACGATCAGAGAACCACGTACAGGTTATCACAGCAGATTTGCGGAGAGAGATTATGAGCACTGCATCAGAATTGCTGGCAGAGGTGCGCCAGGACTTGGCGCCGATCGAGGCTGAGATCCGACGCCACCCCTATCTCGCTGCAGTCAAGGCCGGTGGCGTCTCGTGTGAGGCGCTTCGCGCCCTGCCGGGCACCCAGTATCACATGTGGCAGAGCGACCTGCGCTCAGCCGCCCATCTGGTCGAGCGCTTCGGCGGCGGTCCCCATGCCCAGTTCTTCTTGGGCGTTCTCAATGCCGAAGTCACTGCCAAGGAGCCGATCAGGGACTTGGCTGCCGCTCTTGGCATGACCGAAGCGAATCTGGAGGCCTTCGAGCCGTCGCCAAAGGGCTTCGCCTACGCCTCTTACTTCGCCTGGCTAAGCCAGTTCGGCTCTGCTGGGGAGGTCGCCTGCGGGCTGGCGGTCAATCTCGCCGCCTGGGGTCACAACTGCGGTGCCGTCAGCAGCGGGCTACGACACGCCTACGGCTTCTCTTCGCAGCAGACCGCCTTCCTGGATGTCTTCGCCGCGCTTCCCGACCTGGACGGAGCGGCGGTCGAGATTGTCGCCGATGACCTGGAGCAGGGCGCCTCGCCCCTTCGTATCAAGCGCGCCGCGCGCCTGATCCAGGCCTATGAGGCGGCCTTCTGGGATGCCATGGCGGAAGCCGCAAACCTGAAACTCCCGCATGAGGCTTCCGCAAAGGCAGCCTGATCACCTCAAGGCAGCGGGAGCGTCACATGATCAGCTCGTACCCACCGATCATGTGACGCTCTATTCTCTACGCAGATATCAACGCCGAAGCGCACGGCGTGCAATCATCCGTGGCGTCATCGCCTTTTTTGCAACCAAACAACGGCGGCAGATCAAGGATCTGCGCCAAGAGCCGCCGTCTGCTTTGCTCCGTGGGTCTTGATCTGAGAGTGGTGGTTAGGTGATATACAAGCATACAGATCGCTTTTGACGAAGAGACCCTCAATGCTGGGTCTCGGGATCACCTCGCGGATATGGGAGCAGGAGCGATGGCGCTGATTGTCGGAACCGCCGGTGTCAATAACGTGCTGGTGGGAACCAGCCTGGATGACTCGATCTATGCGCTCAGCGGGAACGACACACTCAGCGGGCTCTCCGGTAACGACACTCTCTTCGCCGACAGTGGTCAGGATGGCAAACTCTCCGGCGATAGCGGAGATGATCGTCTCTACGGCGGGGATGGTGACGACGTCTACCTCTACGGCGGCGATGGTGCAGACCGGCTCTACGGCAACAGCGGCGGCGATGCTCTTCTCTTTGGCGACGATGGCGACGATGTCGTCGCTGGTAACAGCGGTGACGATTCCTACCTAGTGGGCTATGACGGCGCCGACTTACTCCTTGGCGACTATGGTAACGACACAGGCCTCTTCGGGTACACCGGCCAAGACGGCCTCTATGGAGACGAAGGGGACGATTCGCGCTTCTATGGCGGTGTCGATGCTGACAGCCTTTTCGGCGGCAGTGGCGACGACATCTCCTTCTTCGGCGATGCGGTGACCGTTTTGGGCACCGATGTTGGGGATACGCTCTATGGCGGCAGCGGGATGGACAGGCGTTTTTATGGCGGCCAGGAAAATGACACCCTCTATGCCGGGAGCGGCGACGACCGCCGGCACTTCGGAGGGTCTGGCGACGACAGATTGTTCGGTGGCCAGGGCGCCGATTCCAGTATTCGAGGCGACAGTGGCTCCGACGTCATCTTCGGCGGTTCTGGGCGCGATATTGGATATGGCGGCGACGGTGTGGACCTTCTTTACGGCGAAGACGGCGCTGACGTCCTCGACGGTGGTTCGGGTATAGATGTCGCGTTCGGCGGCAGCGGGAATGACTATTTCAATGGAAAATCGAGTAACGACACTGTGTATGGCGGTCTTGGCAGTGATCTTCTCTTTACCGAGGACGGTGAAGACATCGTCTATGGAGGCGACGGGGATGATGAGGTTTTCTCCGGTGACGGCGATGACAGCATCTATGCCGAAGATGGAGACGATAACAACCTGGACGGAGAGGCAGGCAACGACCGCATTTTCGGTGGTAGCGGTGGCGACTATTTCGTGAATGGTGATGACGGTGACGACTTACTTTGCCTTGGTAGCGGCAATGACAAGGAAATATTTGGAGGACTTGGCGATGATGTCATCGATCTAGGCGTCGGCAACGACCACTACATCGCCGGCGGGTCCGGAGCCGATAGCGTGTTTGCCGACGACGGCGACGATCGGAGCATAGAGGGTGAATCTGCCGAAGACAGTCTCTTCGGAGGCAGCGGCAACGACAGCTCTCTCTTTGGCGGCGCAGACGATGACTTTCTTGCTGGAGACAGCGGCAGTGATGCTCTGTTTTACGGCGGCTCAGACAGTGATGGTTTGTCCGGTCGGGCCGGCGATGATTCCTCTTTCTTCGGCGACGATGGTGACGATGCCCTCTTCGGCGGCGCTGGCGATGATGCGCAGCTCTTCGGTGGCATGGGGAACGACAGTCTCTTCGGCGGTGGTGGCGACGACAGTGCGCTTCAGGGCAATAGCGGCAGCGATCTGATCGATGGCGGCAACAACAGCGACCTGCTCTTCGGTGGCAGCGGCTCCGACAGCCTCTACGGCAGTTTCGGTCCGGATCGCCTCTATGGTAGCGAGGGTGCCGACGTTGGCCTTTTTGGCGGCGACGCCGGTGACCGCATCTATGGCAGCAGCGGATCAGACCTGACCCTCTCGGGCGACAGTGGTGGAGACCGGATCTACGGCGGCAGCGGTGCGGACCTCTCGTTGTTGGGCGCTGAGGGCGATGATCTGCTCCGGGGCGGCTCCGGCAGCGACTCCTATCTTATCGGTGGTGCGGGCAGCGACGGGCTGAGTGGGCTTGCCGGCGATGACGGGTCGCTCGTCGGCGGCGGCGGCAGCGATACCCTCTTCGGCGGCTTGGGTTCTGATTCCTACTTCTATGGTGGCGGTGGCCGCGATCTCCTGCGAGGCGGCAACCAGGACGACGCCTTCCTCTTTGGTGGCAGCGGCATCGACACGGTCATGGGCGAAGGTGGCAACGACACCCTGAACGTGGCGAGCCAAGGAGAGCTGCAGGCCGGCGACATCTTCGACGGCGGCGCCGGTGTCGATACGCTGGTCTTGGCGACGGGGGTCAGTCTCCCTGCCGGTGTCACGCTCACCAGCATCGAAACCACCCTCTTCCTCTACTAGAGCAGAATGGGTTCGTTGGGCATCAAGCGGCGGTATCGGTCAGAAGCTAGCCAACCGAGTAAGCGCTCTGTCATCTTGCAAAATGATTAAGTTCTGGAGCGCGGCATCTCTCGACCTGAGACCATCTTGGTCCAGCATCAACCGTAGACGATGAACTCTATGTTGGTAAGTGTAACGTCTGCTGGCAGACCAGCGCCGCCGTCGAAGTTGGTGTCGTTCCCACCGTCGGCACAGAGGCTGTCGTCGCCTTTGCGTCCATAGAACCTGCTATCGTCGACCGCTCTACCCCAAAGACCGTCATCAAAGCCCACTTCACGGATGTCGCCTGCGAAGTCGTTGTCGTTCCCACGACCCGCGAAAATCTTGTTGCTAACCTGATCGCCGTCTTCGCCACCGTGGATCGTGTCGGCACCACTGGATCCAAACAAGCGGGTATCGCGGCCACAACCTCCGTCGATGCTGCCATCTCCCGAGCGGCCGAATGCGCGCTCGTCTCCATTGAAACCAATAATCGTATTCTCTTGGGTCGTACCGATGAGGGTGTGGTTAGCTCCTGAGTTCCCCTAGAACACAGACATCGGGAGGGCCCTCTTGGCATGGAGTTCCAGCCCTATGCAGCAACCATCTCCGCATCTAGCCAAGGAAAGCGGGTCCATCAGCATCTTTAAGGACTGGGCGCAGCTTACCAAAAGAGCGCGTTCTTGCAGCCCGTTCGGCAAGGACGAGGCTGGCGATCGGCTCGTGATCCGCCCTAAAGGCCCGGCCTACCCAGCAGATCGTCGGCGCTCAGCATCTCGTCGTCGGGGGCTTGGCCCAAGACCGGCCAGGCATCGCCCTTATTGATGAACTTTGGCCAGCGGCCTTCCTTCTTGGCCTGGACGGCCAAGGGTAGGTCGTGCTTGACGCGGTCGAAGACGCTGTCCCAGTCGTTGGCTTCGGGCTGGCGGATCATTCTCATCGAGGGATACCAATAGGTCTCCTCGGTCTCCCAGCTGTACATCCAGTAAGGGACATAGTTCAGCAGGTTCCAGATTGGCTTGCGCAAGCAGCCACAGAGGTGGGCCACCGAGCTGTCGGTCATGATCACCAGGTCCAGCTCTTCGATCACGGCTGCGGTCTCGGAGAAATCGTTTACCAGGCGACCGGCGTCGATCATCACGCTGGATGCACCGCTGCTGTCAATCTCGTCTTCGCGCGGACCCTTCTGCAGGCTGACCATCTGGATGCCGTGGGTCTCGCCGAACTCCAGGAAGCGCTCGGCGGTGGAGGAGCGCTTGCGGTTGTTCTTGAAGGTGACGCTGCCCGACCAGATCACCCCGACCTTGAAGCGATTGCCAGCCGGGCCCAGGATGGTCTTGGCCTTGGCCCGCGCATCGGGGGGAATGTTGAGGCGCGGCAGCGGCGGCATGTTCTGGTCGGTGATGCCCAAGATCCGCGGCAGATCCAAGAGCGAGCAGGCATAGTGCATGGAGGGTGCCGGCTCTTCGATCGGGTGCACCTTGTCCAGACCCTCAATGCCGTCGAAGAGACGCAGCAGGGGCGTCTTCGCCAAGAGCACGACCTCGCCGCCGCGCGACTTCACCTCCGGCAGAAAGCGGGTCGAGAGGATGGTGTCGCCGAAACCCTGCTCGGGATGGATGACCAGGCGCTTGCCCTTAAAGTCCTCACCCAACCAACGCGGCACGCGGGCCCGTTTCGGCGGCGCTTGATCCAGGCGATAGCGCCACTCGTAACCCATCCAGCCTTCTTCGAAGTCCTCAAGGTGCAAGAGCACCACTGCGCGATCCCAGCGATAGCTCAGCTCGCGTGGCGCCAGGCGGATCGCCAGGTCGAAGTCTTCGAGCGACTCCTTGAACATGCCGGCTTCGCGCTTGGCGACGGCGCGGTGGTGGATCCAGGCCGGGTTGCGCGGGTCCAACTTCACAGCCTTGTCGTGCGCCTCGACCGATTCATTGACCCGGTCGAGGTCCTTCAGGACGTTGCCCAGGTTGCTCCAATAGCCGGCTGCCTTGGGCTGCAGCTCTAACGCGCGGTGCTGGGCGGCAATCGAGGCTTCGAAAAGGCTGAGCGAGCGCAAGGCCGCACCCAGGTTCGACCAAACGGCGTGGTCTTTGGGTTGCACATGCAGGTAGCGCCGGTAGTGCTTGACGGTCGCCTCCAGATCGCCCTGACGATGCAGGGAGAGGCAGCGGTCGCGCAAAGCCTGGAGGGCCTCGCGCGCGACCTTTCCGCTCGCCTGCTTCGTCGCTGGAGGTGCCGAAGGTCTGGGCCCGGAGAGCTTAGGCGTCTTTGGCTTATCGCTCTCTTGAGCCTGCTCGCCAGCGGCCGGCTGAGGTTGCGCCTCAGCCGGTGCTGCCGGTTTGGCCGGAGCGACCGGAGGCGGAGCTGGTTTTGCGCCTGCGTCCGGTGGCGGCGGCGCCCAATCTTCGTCGGCCTCACTCATGGCAATGCTCTTGCCCCTCTCTTGTCCTCGCTCGGCCGGCGCTGCTTCCTCAGTTCAGATAGTCGCTGACCAAGGTCTCGGCGATCTGAACCGTATTGAGCGCGGCTCCTTTGCGTAGATTGTCCGAGACCACCCAGAGGTTCAAGCCGTTCTCGATGGTCGGGTCCTGCCGCAGGCGGCTGACGTAGACCTTGTCTTCGCCCGCCGATTCTTGCGGGGTTACATAGCCGCCATCGGCGCCGTGGTCCACTACTGCGACGCCGGGAGCCTCACGCAGGACAGCGCGGGCTTCCTCAACGTCGATCGAACCGTCGAACTCAATGTTCACTGCCTCGGCATGACCGACGAAGACCGGCACGCGAACGCAGGTTGCGGTCAGCCGGATCGAGGGGTCCAAGATCTTCTTGGTCTCGACCGTCATCTTCCACTCTTCCTTGGTCGAGCCGTCTTCCATGAAGACGTCGATTTGCGGGATCACGTTGAAGGCGATCTGCTTCTGGAAGGTTTCGGGCTGCACCGGATCGTTCACATAGATCGCGCGGGTCTGGCGAAACAGCTCGTCCATCCCGCTCTTGCCCGCGCCGGAGACCGACTGATATGTGGCCACCACGACGCGTTCGATCGGCATCATGTCGTGCAGCGGCTTCAAGGCGGTTACCAGCTGGATGGTCGAGCAGTTGGGATTGGCGATGATGTGCCGGCGCTCATAGCCGCCCAGGGCATGCGCGTTAACCTCCGGTACCACCAGCGGAACATCGGGGTCCATGCGGAAGAAGGAGGTGTTGTCGATCACGACGGCACCCTTGCGGGCAGCGCCGGGCGCGTACTCGGCCGAAACCTTGGCGCCTGGAGAAGAGAGAACCAGGTCAGTGCCTTTGAAGTCGAAAGTCGAGAGGTCCTGCACTTTCAGGATGTCATCCTCACCAAAAGAGACTTCTGCTCCGACGCTGCGCGACGATGCCAGCGCCACCACGTCGTCCGCCGGAAAGTCGCGCTCTGCCAGGGTCTGCAGGATTTCCCTGCCGACATTCCCGGTCGCACCGACTACGGCAACGCGATAGCCCATCGTTCCAACTCCTCCATATTTTGCGCGGCACGACATCGTCCTTCGTCGGAATCGACTGCCTATGCCACTGATTGCCATTACAAAACAAAGATGAAGGCTCCGCCTTGCCGGATCCTTTGGCTATGGACCCGGACTGAGCTCGTCCCTACATCAGAACAGCAACTAGGGGGATAGAGGCCGGCTTGGCAAGGGGCTAAGCGTGCAAGGCGGCCATTCGGAACGAAGGCCGGAGTGTCGATGGCGAGCAAAATCAAGAGCTACGGGGACTTCTGGCCCTTCTACCTGGGCGAACACAGCCGCGGCTTGACGCGCCTGATCCACGTGGCCGGAACCGGGGTCGGCCTGCTGCTGTTGTTGCTGTCGATCATTACGCAGAGCTGGTGGTTGCTGCTGGCGGCCCTGGTCAGCGGCTATGGATTTGCCTGGATCTCGCACATGATGGTGGAGAAGAACCGACCAGCCACCTTCACCTACCCGCTCTGGTCCCTCGTCAGCGACCTGCGCATGTTCTGGCTCTTCTGCCAAGGCAAGCTGGAACAGGAAGTGCAACGCCACGGCATCTCGCTTAGGGACTAACGCGGGACCACCGCCCTGAATGATCCCATTCGGGATCGATCTGCTTTAGGTCTCGTCCTCGAAGCCCTGCAGCACATTCACCGTGTTGATGCCGATCTCCTCGACCGCATAGCCCCCTTCCATGACGAAGAGGGTCGGCAGGCCGGCCGCTGCGATGCGCTGGCCCATCTCCAGGTAGTCGGGGCTCTTCAGCTTGAACTGCGAGATCGGGTCCTTCTCAAAAGTGTCGACACCCAAAGAGACCACCATGACCTCCGCGCCAGCGGCCTTGATCTTGGCCAAGCCGTCGTCCAGGGATTCGGAGTAGCGATCCCAAGCCGTGCCCCAGCGCATTGGATAATTGTGGTTGAAGCCTGCGCCGGCACCAGCACCGGTCTCGCTCGCGTGGCCGGCGAAGTAGGGATACTCTTGGTCCGGGTGACCGTGCAGCGAGACGAAAACCAGGCGGTCGCTATCATAGAAGATATCCTGCGTGCCGTTGCCGTGGTGATAGTCGACATCCAGGATGGCAACCCGTTCCGCGCCGGCATCAAGGAAGGCCTGCGCCGCGGCGGCAGCGTTGTTCACGTAGCAATATCCGCCCGCCATATCGCGCATGGCGTGATGGCCGGGCGGTCGGCAGAGCGAGAAGGCCGCGCGGGCGCCGCCGGCCACCAGCCGCTGTCCGGTCATGGCGCAGTCGAGCGAAGATTGAATGGCCTGCCAGGTGCCTGCAACAAACGGCGCTGCGGCATCGAAGGCATACCAGCCCAGCCGCTGATGGATCGACTTGCCGGGCTCCTGGCGTAGACGCCGCATGCCGAAGGTGAAGGCCAGCGCAAAGTCCTGATCGGGCATCTCGGCGGCCCACTGATCCCAGGCAGCGCCGAGGAAATCCAGATAGTCGTCGCTATGGACCCGCCTGGCTGGACCCAGGCCGATTGGCTCGGGATCGACCCGGTCGGTGAAGCCGCGCGCCTCCAGCTGACCCAAGACCATGTCCATGCGCGAGGGCTTTTCGAACTGCGGCACCAGTTCGCCGCCGATCAACTCCTTGCCGCCGTCGTGCAGGCGGTGGTCGTCACTATAGATAACGCGCATGGCTTTTTCTTCTCCTCTGAACAGAGCGAGGCCGGACGCCTCTGACAGCGCCCGGCCCGCCTTCACTCACGTCGAAGATCCAGGACCTACTTCAGAAGGTTGGTCCAGATCTGGCTGTACTTGTCCTGCACCTCCTTGGGGCAAAGAGGCACAAATACCGGGGTCGGCGCACCCTCGGGAATGGTGATCTCAGGTGCGGCGATGAACTCTGCCGGCAGGTACTTCTCGCTGCCTTTGATACCGTTGGCATACTTGGCGAAGTCCGAGATCAGCGCGGCATTCTCAGGATCCATGATGAAGTTCTGGAACAGCTTGGCGTTCTCCATGTTGGGTGCATCCTTCAGGACCGCGACATTGTCCATCCAGGCGCTGAAACCCTCTTTGGGATAGGCGTACTTGATCGTCGGCTTCTGCTCGCGTGCCCGCATGGTGGCGCCGTTCCAGCCCTGCGAAGCGGCAATATCGCCGGAGACCAGCGGTTGGATCATGCCGTACTCGATCGTCCGCCACTTGGGCTTGGCGTCTTTCAATAGGGTGTAGGCAGCCTTCAGATCGTCTGGATTGCCGTTGCACAGCGGCTTGCCGAGGTAGCGCAGCGCAGCGTTCATCACCTCGTACATGTCCGGCTGCATGTTGATCTTGTCGACCAGCGCTTCCGGCGGGTCCAGCAGGATGGCGTAGGTGTTGATGTCGCCGTCATAGACGGCGGTGTCGACGGCAAAGGTGGTGGTGCCCCACTGCCAAGGAACGGTATAGGTCCGGCCCTCGTCGAAATAGACATCGACCCACTTCGAATCGACGTTCTTGAAGTTGTCCATCGTTTTGGGGTTGGTCTCGGCCAGCAGCCCTTCGTCGATCATGATTTTGACCGTGTAGTCGGTCGGCACCACAATGTCGTATCCGGGATTGCCGGCACGCACCTTGGCCAGCATGGTTTCGTTGCTGTCGTAGTCGTCGATTGTGACCTTGACGCCGTGCGCCTCTTCGAACTTCTTCACCAACTCTGGGTTTGTGTAGTTGCCCCAGTTGTAGATGTGGAGTTCGCCCTCGGCGAGGGCGGCACCGGCCAAAGAGACGACCGCTGCGGTCGTCAGAAGACCCTTCAGAAAACGCATCATTACCTCCTGCTCAAGTTTGCTTTGTTGACCTTCGGATTGGACTTTAACGCCGCGAGCGCGAGACGAGAAAGGAAAGTGTCACCAGGATGATCGAGGCCACCAGGATCAGCGATGACATCGCATTGATTTCAGGCGTGATTCCGCGACGGATCGAGGCATAGATGTAGATCGGCAAGGTCGTCTCGCCAGGCCCGGCCAGCAATTGAGAGATGGTGAAGTCATCGAAGGAGACGACGAAAGAGAGCATCGCGCCAGCCGTAATGCCGGGACTGAGCAGGGGTAGAGTCACGCGCCGGAAGGATTTCCAGGGCGTGGCATAGAGGTCGGCGGCGGCCTGCTCCAGGGTCTTGTCCATATCTTCTAGGCGCGCGCGGATCGGCATGTAGGCAAAGGGGATGCAGAAGACCGTGTGTGCGATCATCAGCTTGGCGATGCCGATCTGAACGCCCAGCGCCTTGGAGATGAGGGCGAAAAAGATCAGGGTGGCGATGGCGGTCACGATTTCCGGCACCATCAGCGGCATGTTGACGACCATGTAGCTTCCGGTCATGCCCCGCCAAGGCTTGGTACGCGTGGTAACCAGCGCAGCACAGGTCGCGATGATGGTGGCCAGAATGGTCGCGACCACGGCGACCTGCAGGCTGATCCAGGCGGCATGCTGCATATCGTCGTTGGCAAAGGCGGCGGCATACCACTGGAAGCTGAAGCCCTCCAGATGCGCCGTCGACTTGGTGCCATTGAAGGAATAGACGATCAGCACCAGGATCGGCGCGTAGAGGAAGGCCACGCAGAAGATGGCGACGGAAGCGAAGCCGCCTTGCCGCTTGATATCGAGCGACTTGCGCCGCCTGGGTGTCGGCAGGGTGGTATCAGCCATGGCCCATACCCGCCTTGGCGCCGGTATTGCGCACATAGTAGAGCAGCGAGATCAGCACCATGATCATGAGGATCAGGGCCGCCGCGCTGCCAAATGGCCAGTTGCGTGCATTGCCGAACTGAAGCGCGATCAGGTTACCGATCATCAACTCCTTACCGCCCCCCAGCAGCAGCGGCGTCACATAAGCGCCGATCGAGGGGATGAAGACCAGGATACAGCCGGCGACGATACCGGGCTTTGCCAGCGGAATGATGATCCGCCGCAAGACCTTCCAACGGTCGGCATAGAGGTCGTATCCGGCCTCTACCAAGCGGAAATCCATCTTCTCCAAAGCGGCGTAAAGCGGCAGCACCATAAAGGGCAGGAAGGAGTACATCAGGCCCAGGCAGACCGCGAAATCGGTGTGGATGATGCGCAAGGGATCGCCGATGATCCCGAACCAGATCATGGTGTTGTTCACCAAGCCGTCGTCGCGCAGGATGATGAACATGGCATAGGTGCGGATCAGCAGGTTGGTCCAGAACGGCAGGGTGACGAGGAAGAGCCAAAGCGTGCGTTGGTTCGCCGGCCGGGTCGCCATGAAGTAGGCGGTCGGAAAACCGACCAGCAGACAGAAGATCGTCGTGACCAGGGCCAGCAGGATCGAGCGGCCGAAGATTTGCGGATAGGCCCAGGAGAAGTGCAGGGTCTCGTCGAAGATATCGCGCTCGAAGAGGAACTGGACGTAGGCATCGGTGCTAAAGTTCCAGATCACCCCGCCGTAGGTCGCCGCCTCCAGGAAGGAATAGACGATGGTGATCAGAAGCGGGCCGATGCCGAAGATGCCGATGATCACCAGTGCCGGTGCAATCAAGCCCCAGCGCGCACGAAAGCCGCGCCGCTCGACCCGCGCCTGCGCCGCCGCAACCCGTCGGATGGGATCGCTGTCGGCAAGTGTTTGGCCTTGGACGGCGTCTGTCATCCCACCATCCTAGTCCAACAATGCCCGGGCGGCACCGTCGGGAACCGAGATCGAAACCGGCTGGCCCGGCTCGAAGTGCTCGTCGCCCTGCATGCGGTTCTGCACGCGCGCATCCAGCGAGAGGTCGCCGCCGAGGCGAAGCTGATAGCTGGTGTCGGTGCCAAGGTAGGTCATCTCAGTCACCTCGGCCCCGCCGTCGGCTGTCGCGTCCGCACTGCCACCGGCGGCTAGACGGATCTTTTCCGGCCGGATCGCCAGGGTGACGCGCTCGCCATTCTTGGGGTCGCCGGCGGCGCTGGCCAGCACCTCGAGCCCGCCATCGCCGCGACAGCGCAGCAGCTCACCCTCGCGTCCCAGCACCTCCGCCATCACGAAGTTGGTGTCGCCGATGAAGTCGGCGACGAAACGGTTCATCGGGGTCTCGTAAATGTCCGTCGGCCCGCCCAGCTGCTGCACCTCGCCATTGCTCATGACCGCGATGCGGTCCGACATGGTCAGCGCTTCTTCCTGGTCGTGTGTCACGAAGACGAAGGTAATGCCGGTGCGCTGTTGCAGGGCCTTCAACTCGCTGCGCATGCCTTGGCGCAGCTTCAGATCCAGGGCCGATAGCGGCTCGTCCAACAGCAGCACTTGGGGGTGGTTGGCCAGCGCACGTGCCAAGGCTACGCGCTGCTGCTGACCGCCGGAGAGCTGCGTCGGACGCCTGGCCGCCAAGTGACCAAGCTGTACCAGGCTCAGCATCTCTTCGACGGTACTGCCGATCTCGCTCTTGCTCAGGCCACGCATCTCAAGCCCGAAGGCAACGTTGTCGGCGACCGTCATATGAGGAAAGAGCGCATAGGACTGAAACACGGTGTTGACCGGCCGTTGGTTGGGCGGCAGGTCGACGACTGAGCGTCCATTCAACAGAATGTCGCCGGCGGTCGGCATCTCGAAACCAGCAATCAGACGCAGCAAGGTAGTCTTGCCGCAACCCGAGGGCCCTAGGAGCGTAAAGAACTCGTTCTGCCTGATTTGCAGAGACACGCGATCCAGCGCGGTCACCTGATCCGGGCCGCTGCCGAAGACTTTGGTGAGGCCCATGGCCTCGATTGCATTCGCCTCGCTCAAGCAGACACCCCGTCCCTCTGTGACGGGAAAGGAGGCTAGCCCCGGCCTCATCACCCTGGCAACGGGGGGCGTGACGCTTCGCCTCATGTTTCAGGCTGTGGGCCGGCACCGTGAGGCTTCGAAAAGGCTCCTAGCGCTTTGCTTCGATGGCATCCCAGATTTCACCGGCGAGATTGCTGCCGTCGAAGCGGTCGATCTCCTGAATGCCGGTCGGAGAGGTCACGTTGATCTCCGTCAAATAGTCGCCGATCACATCGATGCCGACGAAGATCAGGCCTTGCTGCTTCAGGCTGGGGCCGATGGCCTCGCAGATCTCTTGCTCGCGCGCGGTCAGGGTCGAAGCCTCGGCGCGGCCACCGACGTGCATGTTGCTGCGCGCTTCACCCGCCATCGGCACGCGGTTGATGGCGCCGGCGACACGGCCGTCGACCAGGATGATGCGCTTGTCGCCTTGGCGCACTTCAGGCAGATAGCGCTGCACCATGACCGGCTCGCGGTAGAGCTTGGCGAAGAGCTCCAGCACGACCTTCAGGTTCTCGTCCCCCGGCGGGATATGAAAGACGCCCTCGCCGCCGTTGCCGTAGAGCGGTTTGACGATTAGGTCTGTCTGTTCCTCGCGGAAGGCCATGACCTCTTCGCTGGAAGAGGTAATGAGGGTCGGCGGCATCAGCTCCGGAAAATGGGTGACGAAGAGCTTCTCCGGCGCATTGCGGACACTGACGGGGTCGTTCACCACCAGGGTCTTGGGGTGGATATGCTCTAGGATATGAGTGGCCGTGATGTAGCCCATGCCGAAGGGCGGGTCCTGGCGCATCAGCACCACGTCCATCTCCGTCAGTGCAATCCGCTGAGACGCCCCCAGGCTCACGTGATTGCCCTTCTCGCGACGCAGGGTCATGGGGCGGACTTTGGCGCTCACGGCACCATCTTTGAAGGCCAGGTCGCCTGGCAGATAGTGACAGAGACTATGGCCGCGCCGCTCGGCCTCCAGGCCAAGCGCAAAGGTGGAATCGGCGTCGATATCGACGCTCTCTATGGGATCCATCTGGATGGCGACGTTCAAGGGCATGGCGGCTCTGTTCGCTGGTCTTTGAGGAGGGTGTCGGTCGACACACTCTTGGCACGCCGGCTTGCTCGACGCAAAGGCCGTGAGCAGACCTGTCAGTCAATTGAGCTTGGCTTGAATCATTTGTTTGGCTTGGGCGGCCTCGAAGCGAGCCTCCGATTCCGCTGCTAGATCGATCACCTGGTCCAGCGCCAAGTTAGCGGCGTGCAGATTCCCGCGACGCAGGTTGAGCGCGGCCGCTTCACGCCAGAGGCGCCATTCGCCCGGTGCCAGACGCAACATCGTCTCCAAGGCGGTGAGCCCGCCTTCGAGATCGCCTGCCTGCAGACGGCGAACCTTGATGTTGTTCTGAAGTCGCAGCAGGATTTCGCGATTGCTCATCGCATCGATGTGCTCCGGCGTCAGCTCGGCATCGGCACCGCCGATTGCCTTCGCCAATTGGCGCAGATCCTGCGGATCAAGGCTCCGGCCCGCGTTGAAGGGATCAACGATCAGCCGCCCCTCCGGTGCGGAGAGCCGCACCACGACATGCCCGGGAAACCGCAGGGCATCGGCCCTCCAACCCTGCGCCCGTGCGGCATGCAGATAGAGGATGGCAAGCGCCACCGGCAGCCCGCGACGGCGGTCGATCACGCGCATCAGATTGGCATTCTGCAGGTCGTCGTAGGTCGCACTGTCCCCGGCATAGGTCAGCTCGTCGAACAGCACTTCGTTTATGGCTTGGTGCTGTTCTCCCAAGCCCTTGGCTCGACGCGCAGCCAGTAGGTCGGCGATCTCTTGCAGATGGGCGCGGTAGCGATCGAGCCCGACCCGCGGCCGATCGAGGGCGGCCAGCAGGAGAGCCGCCTCGGCCACCTGAATGTCCCGGTCTTCCCCGCGCCCCATGACCGCCAAGGCCGCCTCAACCTCGTGGCGCCCGGCCGCCGGCGCCCAGCTTTGGCTCATGTCGCTTCTCCCCAATTCGCCCTGCTAGACACGCCAAGCAGACTGGATATGGCGCGGCAAACGCCCCGGGGCCAGCAGGAGCGCGTCAAAGCGCAAGGTGAGGGTCCGGCGTTGTGGGTTGAGCAAGAGGTACTGCTCCGCTGCGCGTTCGATGCGCCGGCGCTGTTGCGGCCGTATCGCCTCAGCGGCTGCGGCCAGGTCTGCGCGACGCTTCACCTCGACGAAGGCCAGCGTGCGACCACGCTGGACGACAAGGTCGATTTCACCGACCCCGAAGCGCAATTGACGTTCCAAGACCCGGTAACCCTTGAGGCGCAGCCACCAAGCCGCCAGGCGTTCGCCGCGCTGGCCGCTTCGCTGTGCCACGCGCCGATCAGTCCGTGCCATCGGAGGATGGTTCGGCGGCTGCCAAGTCGAGGGCCAGGCGATAGATCCGACGGCGCGGCTCACCGCTGGCCGCGGCGACCAGGGCGACGGCGTCGCGAAGCGACTGTCGACCCAGGGCCTCGGTCAGACGCGCCTTCAACTCGCCATCGTCCAGCGGTGCCTCCTGACGCTCGGGCGGCGCCACGACGATGACGATCTCTCCCTTCACCGGCGTGGTCGCAATCGCCTCGCCGAGCGCGTCCAGTCGGCCCGGCAGCACCTCTTCGAAGCGCTTGGTGATCTCTCGAACCACGGCGGCTTGGCGCGGACCCAAGACCTGCGAGAGGTCTTTCAGACAGGCGGCCAGACGATGCGGCGCTTCGAAGAGGACCAGAGTGGCCGGAACCGATGCCAACTGCGCAATCTCCTGCCGCCTGGCAGCTGCTTTTGCCGACAGGAATCCGGCAAAGAAGAAAGGATGGGCGGGCAGGCCGGAGAGCTGCAGCGCCGCCAGCGGTGCCGAGGCACCGGGCAGGGTGGTCACCGGGATGCCCAGGTCGCGGCAGGATCGAACCAGGGAATAGCCCGGATCGGACAGCAGCGGCATACCTGCGTCCGACACCAAGCCCACGGCTTTGCCGGCTGCACAGGCATTAACATCTGATCTCTGTCACGATCGGCAGCGTGATCGTTATAGATGCGTAGTCTTCCAGCCGTTGCGATGCCGAAGTGTGTCATTAACTTGCGGGTAATGCGGGTATCCTCACAGGCAACAATGTCCGCGTTTTTCAGGACTTCCAGGGCCCGCAAGCTTATGTCGGAAAGATTACCGATTGGCGTCGCAACAAGATAAAGCCCGGCAGGCAGCTTCTCACGTTTACTGTTCGCTTCAAGCTCGCTAGTCTCGGGCATCGTTCTCGCCACTGGAAAAGGGGACCGCTTAGGATGCGCGCTGTCAGCAGAGCCTCGCTTGGATTCGTCTTGGTTGCCACTGCCGCGCTGGCGCTCGCCGCCTGCGCGCCCAAACAGAGTAGATCCGTCAGTGCGACCGCACAACCCAGCGCAACAAGCTCCAGTTCGGGCTCGGTAGCAACCCAAGGGCGCGTGCTGCCGGCCGGACAAGCGGTGAAGGTGGCGGTGCTGCTGCCCTTGAGCGGTCGCTTGCCGCAGATCGGGCAACAGCTGATGAATGCCAGTCAGCTGGCACTCTTCGACCTGCCGCAGAATTCGCTGGAGCTCTTGATCAAGGACAGCGGCGATACGCCGGAAATGGCAGCTCAAGCGATGCAGCAGGCGCTGAATGAGGGCGCGCAACTGGCTTTGGGTCCGCTCTTCGGAAATCAGGTGCGCGCGGCCGCCAATGTGGCACGCGGCGGCAACGTCAATCTGGTCGCCTTCTCCAATGACGTACGCCAGCTCGACGGCTACTCCTTCCTTATGGGATTGACCCCGACGGCGCAGGCCGAACGCGTGGTCTCCTACGCAGTCGGGCAGGGTTTCGGCCAGGTCGCCATCCTAGCACCCGATACCGATTTTGGCCGTCAGGCTGCCCAGGGCGCACAAAACGGTGCCAGCTCGGCCGGCGGACAGGTGGTTTCCACCGTCTTCTACCCGGCACAGCAGCTGGACATCACCAACCAAATTCGTGCGCTGACCGGTCCCTATCAGGCGCTGTTCCTGCCGGATGCGCATGGCCGCATGCTGATCCTCGGCTCGACCCTCGCTTCGGAAGGCATCACCCCGCAAACGACGAAGCTGCTGGGATCGACCCTGTGGAACAACGGTGCGCTGACCGGCGAACCCAACTTGCGCGGCGCCTGGTTCCCCGGCGTGAACCCCCAGACTTACAACAACTTCGTCGCGCGTTATCAAGAGGCTTACGGGACGACACCGCAGCCGATCGCCGCCGTGGCCTTCGATGCCGTGACCTTGGCCGGTTATCTGGCACGCCAGGCGCTCTCGGGCCAAGTGAACGCGGCCACCACGACACCTGGTCAATGGGTCGGGCTGGATCGAAACTCGATCCTCAACCCCTCCGGCTTCCGCGGCGCCGACGGCATCTTCCGCTTTCAGCAGAACGGTGCGGTTCAGCGCGGCTTGGCGATCATGCAGGTCGATGCCGGCGGCTTCACCATGATCGCGCCGGCACCCAATTCCTTCCAAGCGGTGACCAACTAGGCCTCGGAAAAGAGGTAGGCCAGGAGTGCATTCAGCCGAACCCGGCCTTCGGCTGTGGCGTGCAGGCCGTGTCGGTCCAGTTGCAAGAGGCCCTCGCGCTCCAAGGCGTCGAGTTTTTCGGTAGGCAGCAGGTCTTCGGGGGAAGCCCCTAGCCTCTGCTCGAAGTTGGAGCGCGCGACGCCCTCGGCCAAACGCAGCCCCATCATGGTCATCTCTTCGATCTGGCGATCCAGTGGTAGGACCTCGCGTTCCTGTTCTGCTTGACCTGCGCTCTCGACGCGCGCCAACCAGATTTCAGGAGCGCGGTGTTGGCGCTGCGCCCAGCGTTCCCCGGCAAGGCTCAAGCGCGAGTGCGCCCCCGGACCAACCCCCAGATAGTCGCCATAACGCCAGTAAGTCAGATTGTGGCGCGATGCAGCGTCAGACTTGGCGTGATTGGAAATCTCGTAGGCCTTGAGGCCCGCCGCCGCGGTCATCTCTTGGGTCAGGTCAAAGAGGGCGCGCTGCTCCTCTTCGTCCGGCAACCGCAACTCACCGCGCCGCGCCGCGGCATGAAACTGTGTTCCGGGCTCCAGAGTGAGCTGGTAGAGCGACAGATGCTCACTTCCAAGCGCCAAGGCTTCTTCCAATTCGCGCCGCCAGGCCGCCTGGCTCTGCGCCGGGCGAGCATAGATCAGATCGAAGGTCACCCGGTCGAAGGTGGAAAGCGCCAGGTCGAGCGCGTGCCGCGCTTCCTGCGCCGAGTGCTGCCGACCCAGGAACTGCAAGGCCGACTGATCCAAGGACTGTACGCCGAGCGACAGGCGATTGACCCCGCCTGCGCGATAGCCGGCGAAGCGGGCAGCCTCGACTGAGGTAGGATTGGCTTCCAGCGTGATCTCCAGCCCGTCCTCGGCCTGCCAGAAACCGCAAGCCGTATCGATCACCGCAGCCACCGTTTCGGCCGGCATGAGCGATGGCGTTCCGCCGCCAAAGAAGATTGAGGACAAGCGGCGAGGACCGAGCCGCTCGGCATAGAAGCCGAGCTCTTGTAACAGCGCGCGACGCCAGCGCTCCTGATCCACCCGCTCGCGCACGTGGCTGTTAAAATCGCAATAGGGGCACTTCGACAGGCAGAAGGGCCAATGGACGTAGAGGGCGAGCTCCGCTTCCCGGACTGCAGTCACGAGACACTCCTAGGCGAAGACAGCCGCGAACAGCTTGGCGAAGGCACGAGCACGGTGGCTCATGGCATGCTTGGCGGCCGGTTTCATCTCGCCGAAGGTTAGGCTTTCACCATCCGGCAAGAAGATCGGATCGTAACCGAAGCCACGGCTGCCGCGTGGGGGAAACACCAGCTGGCCGTCCACGCGCCCCTCATAGACCGCTTCGCTGCCGTCGGGCCAGGCGAGCGCCAGGGCGCAGACAAAGTAGGCGCGGCGGTCTTCCTGCCCGGCGATGGCCTCTTCAACCCGCTGCATGGCGAGGTCGAAATTCTTGTCGGGCCCAGCCCAACGTGCCGAGCGCACGCCCGGTGCACCGGCCAAGGCCTCGACGCAGAGGCCGGAATCGTCAGAGAGTGCGATCAGACCGCTGCCTTGAGCCGAGGCATGGGCCTTGATCAAAGCATTTTCGGCAAAGGTCTCGCCGGTTTCCTCCGGTTCCGGCAGCCCCAGATCGCCGGCCGAGCTCACTTGGGCCCCGTAGGGCTGCAACAGCTCTGCAATCTCGCGCAGCTTGCCGGGATTGTGGCTCGCCAGGACTAGGCGCAGAGGCCTTTCTTGCACCCTGCTCATCCCGCCGCGGCCAAGGTTGCGCGCTGCGCCTCCGCCAGACTGCGGCAGCCGGCCTCAGCCAGATCCAACAGCAGTTCGAACTGCTGGCGCGAAAAGGGCTCCTGCTCTGCCGTCGCCTGCACTTCGATGACGCCGCCCCCGGCAGTTAGAACGAAGTTGGCATCGGCTTGAGCACTCGAATCCTCTTCGTAGTCCAGATCGAGGCACGCTTGGCCCTGTACCAATCCGCAAGAAATCGCCATCACCTGATCGCTCAGCGGCAAAGTCTTGACCGCGCCGAGATCCAACATGTGCTGAAACGCCAACCTGAGCGCTACATAGCCCCCGGTGATGGCGGCCGTACGGGTCCCTCCATCGGCCTGGATCACGTCGCAATCGACCTTGATCTGCCGCTCGCCGAAGCCGGTGAGGTCGGTCACCGCACGCAGCGAGCGACCGATCAGACGCTGTATTTCCTGCGTCCGGCCGCTCTGCTTGCCGCGAGCGGCCTCGCGATCGCCGCGGGTATGCGTGGCGCGCGGCAGCATGCCGTACTCTGCCGTCACCCAGCCCTTGCCGCTGCCGCGCAGCCAAGGCGGGATCTGCTCTTCCACGCTCGCAGTGCAGAGCACTCGCGTGTGTCCGAAAGAGACCAGGCAGGACCCCTCCGCATAGCGATTGACGTCAATCTCGAAGGCCACCTCACGCATTTGATCGGGCGCGCGGCCGGAATGCCGCTTCGTGGGCCGCATGGCTTTCTCCTTGGTCCCAGTTGTTAGGGAGATTTGGGTGTGACAGCGCTATAGAGAAGGCGGGCCGCACAGTCCAGCACCGCTGTCTAACCGAAGCAGCTCGAATTGACGGCCTAGGGGGGGCTGATTACATAAGAGACGCAGAGCCCGGTCGCATCACGTGACGACCGGACACGCACCTACTTTAAAAAGCGAAGCAAGCACCGACCGATCATGCAGAATCGAGAGCCGCCTCCACCCGGTGGCGCCATTGCCGCCCTAAACGACCGTTCGCGAACCATCTTCCGGGCGATCGTGGAGGCTTATGTAGAAACCGGTGCTCCGGTCGGCTCGCGCACGCTGTCGCGTCGCATCGGCCTCAATCTCTCGCCAGCGACGGTGCGCAACGTAATGGCCGACCTTGAAGACCTGGGCCTGCTGTTCGCCCCGCACACCTCAGCCGGCCGCCTGCCGACCGAACAGGGCTTGCGCCTCTTCGTCGATGGGATCCTGGAGCAAGGCAACGTTACCGCGGACGAGCGCAGCCGGATCGACGGGCAATGTGCAGCCGCCAACCGCAACCCGACCGACATCCTGAATGAGGCCACCGGTGCGCTCTCCGGCCTGTCGCGCTGCGCCGGCCTCGTGGTGGCGCCGAAGATGGAGGAATCGCTTCGGCACATCGAATTCGTGGCGCTGGGACCGGGCCGTGCACTGGTCGTCTTGGTGACCGCCTCGGGCAATGTCGAGAATCGGGTGATCGACCTGCCGATCGGCCTGCCGGCCTCCAGCCTGGTCGAGGCCTCGAACTATCTGGCAGCCCACCTGGTCGGACGCACCCTGGCCGAGGCCGAAGCCGAGGTTCAGCGCGAGCTCGAGAACCACAAGAGCGAGCTCGACAGCCTGACCCAGCGCTTGGTCGAGACCGGGCTTGCGGTCTGGTCGGGCAATGGCCGCGACGGCGCGCTGATCCTGCGCGGCCAGTCGCAGCTGCTGGAGGACATCACCGCCGTCGCCGATTTGGAGCGCGTGCGTCAGCTTTTCCAAGCGCTGGAGGCCAAGGAGTCTCTGCTGCGCCTCCTCGACCTCACCGATCTGGCCGAGGGCGTGCAGATCTTCATCGGTGCGGAGAACGAACTCTTCGGCATGGCCGGCTGCTCTCTGGTGCTGGCCCCCTACAGCAACGCCTCGCGACAGATCGTAGGTGCGATCGGCGTGATCGGACCGACCCGGATCAATTACGCCCGCATCATTCCCATGGTTGACTACACCTCAAAGGTCGTCGGACGCCTGCTCAGCTAGCGCCGTCGACCGCTCCCGTACAGGAAAGAGACCTTACGACAATGCAGAACCAGAAACCGAGCGACATGCCCGAGGAGAAGCCGGCAGAGGAGGCCGCGGCAGAGACCGAGCCGGCGCCGGAGGACCTTGGCGAGGCACCCGGTGTCGCTGCAGAGGTCGCAGAAGCGGCGGCGGCCGCAGCGGAAGACGCGGCCGCAGAAGGCGAAATGGAGTTGGATCCTCTAACCGTCATGCAGGCCGAGATCGAGACCTTGAACGCCGAGATGGCAAGGTTGAAGGATCAGGCTTTGCGCGCTATGGCGGATGCGGAGAACACCCGCCGCCGTGCCGAGCGCGACAAGAACGATGCCATCAAGTATGCCAGCCTGCCGCTGTTGCGCGACCTTGTGAAGGTGGCCGACAACATGTCCCGCGCCTTGGCACACGGCGGCAACGAGGAGGAGGAAGAAAGCGCCGGCGCGAAGGCGCTGCGCGACGGCGTCGCCTTGACCGAAAAAGAGCTGCTGGCGGCCTTCAACCGCCACGGCGCCACCAAGATCGACCCCGCAGGAGAGCCACTCGACCCGGAGCGCCACGAGGCGATGATCGAGATTCCCGACGAGGAGGCCGAGCCCGGCACCATCGTCCAGGTCTTCGAGCCCGGCTGGATCCTGCACGGCCGCCTGATTCGCCCAGCACGAGTAGGCGTGGCGCGAAAGCCCTAAACGGTGATGGTCGCAGGTTTGGACGATCTGCGGTCAGGATCGTGGACTTCTTTCGAAGCTCTAGAATTCAGGAGCTGGCGCGAAAGCGAGCCAGAGCCTCGCGGTCGATCTCGATGCCCAGGCCCGGCCTGTCGGGTATGGCGACGATCCCAGCCTTATGCTCCAGCGGCTCGGTCACGATGGCTTGGCGGAAAGGGTTGGGCGTGCGGTCAAATTCCAGCAGTGGCGACAAGGGGTTGCGTCTGGGCGGGTTGGGCAGCTGGGCGGCGATGAACTGCAGACTGGCGGCAATCTGCACCGCCGTCCCCCAAACGTGCGGCACTAAGCGTACAGCGTAAAGACTGGCCAGATCGGCGATCCGGCGCATCTCGGTGAAACCGCCGGTACCGCAGATGTCGGGCTGCAGGATGTCGACCGCCTCCGCCCTCAAGGCCTTGTGCATGGCATAGCGCCCATGCCAGGTCTCGCCACCGGCGACTGGCAGGCTCTGCCCCTCGCGAACCGCCCGATAGGCGGCAAGCTGCTCCGGCAAGACCGGTTCCTCGAACCAGGCGATGTCGAAGTCCGCCGCGGCATTGCCCAAGCTCACGGCCTCCAGCACGTCATAGCCGTGGTTGGCATCGATCATCAGCGCAAATTCGGGACCAAGCGCCCGGCGCAAGGCCTCAATGACCCGCAGATCTTCCTCCGGGTCGAGGCCTATCTTGATTTTGGCGGCACGAAAGCCCTCGGCGGCATAGCCGGCGACTTCCTCAACGATCTCGGCCGGCCGGTCCGGCTGACCGCTATAGAAGGCGCCGGTGGCATAGGCCTGCACCGATTCGCGCACGCGGCCTCCCAGAAGGCGGGAAACCGAGACCCCGAAGTGCTTACCCTTGATGTCCCAGAGCGCGATGTCGATGCCGCTGAGCGCTGTCACCGTCAGACCGCGCTGACCCTGATCACGCAGTGCGTTGTAGAGTTCTAGCCAGAGCAGCTCGCTTGCCAAAGCATCGCGCCCGATCAGCATCTCGCCGTAGGCTGCGACCACGGCAGCATTAAGTGCTGCGGGACCCAAACACTCACCCCAACCGACGGTGCCATCACTGCAGGCGATCTCGACCAGGCAATGCTGTCGGCGATCAAAGCGGGTGGAAGCACTCTCAAAGGGCCGGTCCAAGGCATGGTCCAACAGGTGCGCAGTGACGGAAGCGATTTTCATGGGCGCAAACCTCCCATCGGCAGCAGCCCCTGTCCAGTAAGCTCGCCTTCCAGCGCGCGGACCATTAGCTTGCCGGTCGCATCGGCAAAGAAGGGGAGGCCTCGTCCACAGATGTTGAAACGACTCTTGATTACCGGAGCAGCCGGTGGCCTTGGCACATTGGCACGCCGCGGCCTAAGCGACATGGCAGAGGTGCTGCGCCTTTCGGACATCGCCGCGATGGAACCCGCCGGCGCAGGAGAAGAGGTAATCACCTGCGATTTGGGCGATCTAGAAGGCGTGCGCGCGCTGGTCGCCGGCTGCGACGGCATTGTCCACCTGGGCGGCATCTCAAAGGAGAACACCTTCTCCAAGATCCTGAACGCCAACATCGTCGGGCTCTACAATCTCTATGAAGCAGCGCGCCTGGAAGGCAAACCGCGGATTCTGTTCGCGAGTTCCAACCACACCATCGGCTTTCACAAGCAGGATCAGCACTTGGATCATTCCGCCAAGCTGCAGCCCGACGGTCTTTATGGCGTCTCCAAGTGCTTCGGCGAGCAGATGGCCTCACTCTATCACAACAAGTTCGGGATCGAGACAGCCCTGCTCCGCATCGGCTCCTGCCTCCCGGAGCCCGTCGATCATCGCATGCTCTCGACCTGGCTCAGCCCGCGCGATTTTTTGTCGCTGATCGGCTGTGTCTTCCGAATACCGCGCCTCGGCTGCCCCGTTATCTGGGGCGTTTCCGACAACGAAGCCCGCTGGTGGGACAACAGCGCTGCCGCTTACATCGGCTGGCGGCCGCAGGACAACTCGGAGGTCTTCCGCGCCAAGATCGACGCAGCCATGAGCTGTCCGGCTTCCGACGCGGTCGAAGCGGTCTATCAGGGTGGCAAGTTTGTCGCCGATCCGATCATGCAAGATGAGCCCGCTTCCAGCTAGTCTGCCGACGAGAGCAACATGAACTGGGCCGCTTCATGGGGGATCGCTGGGGCGGCCGCGAGTGCCGGTAGCGCGCTTCTCCCGCAAGCCTCTCAGACCGGCTGTTATTGCTGCAAGGCGTCACTCGTCGCTTCCAAGAGCCAGCTTCGGAATTTCACGGCCGCCGGGGTGAGACCCAGACGCGAGGCGTAGACGAGATGGTAGTGCTGACTGCCGCTGATGGAGAGCGCCGGCCAGCAAGGCTCCAAGCCGAGGGCCTCGACGAGGAAGTCGGTCGCTGGTGCTCTGGCAAGGGCTATGCCATAGCCGGCCGCGGCAAGAGCCAGAGCGGACTGTGTGGTGTCGACCAAGGTAAAGCGAGCACGCGCGGCGTCAATGCCCGGAGCCTCCGCTAGGAGCTGCATCCAGGAGGTGCGATGAAAGGGAATCTCTATCAAGGTCTGCTGGAAAAGCTGCTCGGCAGATTGAATGGCCAACGAAAGTGCCGACGTGGCCACCGGGTAGAGCACTTCGCCGAACAGGCGGTCATGTTCCATGGCTGGTGGAACGGCGCCGAATTCGATGGCGAGATCCGGCGCAGCCTCAATCGATGGCTCGACACTATCCAGCAAGCGCAACTGAACCTCCGGGTGTCGGTCGCGAAACTCGCCTAGCCTAGGCGCCAGCCAAGAGTTCGCGAAGATGGCCGTCGCTTGAACGCTCAAAGGCTCGCTTTTCTTGGCACCGAAAAGGGCTGTGGCCGTGACCTCGATCGACTGCAGAGCGTGCTGGACGCTGGGAAGGAAGGCCGACCCCTCATCGCTCAAGGTGACCGAGTGCGCCCCACGAAGGAAAAGCGATTTGCCCAGATGTCCCTCCAGCGCGCGGATCTGCTTGCTGACCGCCGGCGCACTTATCGCCAGCTCGTCTGCGGCCTTGGCAAAGCTGCCCAAGCGCGCCGCCGCTTCGAAGACACGCAGCCAGTTGAGCGAAGGAATACGGCGAGCAGGCATTGCTCGAGCTTAACCACAGGTTACCCTGAATGGGAGAAATTAGCGTTCTGCCTCTCACAGGGCGCAGGTTTAGGCTGAGGTCGTCTGTTAGGGAGACAGGGACATGGATGCTGTTAGCAGCACGGGGCTGAAGGCGACTTACGAGGCCAAAGGATACGACTTTCCGCTTAGTGTCATGACCGTTGCGGAGGCGCAGGAGGTGCGGGCTGCCTATGAGGTCCTGGAAGCCCGCGCCGCCGAGGAGCCTGCTGTCGCCAGCGCGATCAAGACCTATGTGCAGATGGTCTTGCCCTTCATCGACCGGGTGATGCGCCTGCCGGCGATCCTCGATCCCGTGGAGGTGCTGCTCGGCCCTGACCTCTTGGTCTATTCGGCTGAGTTCTTCATCAAGGAACCCCAGACCGAGGCCTATGTCTCCTGGCATCAGGATCTGCATTACTGGGGCTTGGACCAGGAGGATGAGGTGACTGCCTGGGTCGCCCTCTCGCCGGCGACGGTCGAGAGCGGCTGCATGCGTTTCCTGTCCGGCAGTCATCGTCAGAGATACAACCACAATGACAGCTTCGCCGAGGACAACATGCTGACCCGCGGGCAAGAGGTAGCTCTGGGTCCCGAAGAAACAAAGGCAGTCGACGTGCTGCTGAAACCTGGTCAGATGTCGCTACACCACGGCCGCACGCTGCATGCTTCGCGCCCGAACCACAGCAAACATCGCCGGATAGGTTTGGTGATCCGCTACATTGCCACTTCGATGCGCCAGGCCGGGGGTGAACGCCCGATCGCAAGCTTGGTCCGCGGCAAAGACCGCTATGGGCACTTCGACCTAATGGACCCACCCCAAGGATTGCTCCACCCGTTGGATTTGGATCGGCAGCGGATGGCGAATGCAGTCATCGAGCAGATTGTTTACAAGGGCTCGGCGCGCGACCCAAGACATGATCGCGCCGTGGGTTTTTAAGCCCAACGCGATCGCATCTATCGCTCGGTCTACGCCAGAACCTCTTCGATAGCGCGAACCAACTGATCAGTCTTGCGCGGATCCAATGCGTCCGGGTGCGGGGGCGCAAAGCAGCCCCGGTCGTTGTCGAAGTACTGGCCGGACGCAGCCTGGAACTCTTCCGACAAGGCCGCTCGGACCAGGATCTCGGCACCGATGCGAATGTCGCCACCGGCGACACCGAAGGCGTCCTTGACCATCTTGCTACCCAGCATCGAGGCCGGATTGACGGAAACGATGATGGGACCTCTGTTCTGCAACGCAAGCCCAAGGTCGCGTGACCACATGGTCAAGGCCAACTTGCTCTGTGCATAGGCGCTGTGATCCGAAAGCTTGACCCCACCGGCCAGCGCCTTGAGATCGACTGGAGCCTGCGCGGCGGAGGAGAGGTTGACCACGCGCCCGGAAGACCCGAGCAGCGGCAAGAGCATCTTGGTCAAGAGATAGGGTGCAAGCGTGTTTACCGCAAAGCGCAGATCGAGCCCGGCTGGGGTGACGCTGTCGTGCGCGCTGTAAACTCCAGCATTGTTTATTAGGACGTCCAGCCTAGCATGCTTCTCAGCGACTTCCCCTGCTAGCGCTTCCACTTCCGCCATTTTGGACAGATCGGCCAAGTAGCCTTCGACCTTGCCGCCACCTTGCGTATTCGAGAGGTCCTCAACCACCTGCGCTAGCTTTCTCGGACTTCGCCCATGCAGCAAAAGGCGATGGCCCGCAGCGATGAGCAGCTTTGCGGTCTCCAGTCCGATGCCATCCGTTGCGCCGGTAATCAGTATGGATTTCTTCATGCCTGTGCCCTTACCCAACAATGGTCTTGCCGATTCTCGTTTGACGGCGACGGCGATTAGGCAAGGTCGTCCTTGCCTTCAATCAGGACGTGATGGCTGTCAGAACCGGCAGTGCGCGCTTTGAGATGAGGTAGGTACTCCGGATCACTCATGAAGGCTTCGGCGGCTGCCTTCGAAGGCCATTCGATGACGATCCTCAACGCGATAGCGTCGCCGTAACCTTCGAGGCGTTCATGGTTGCCGGTGCGCGCGAGATAACGCCCGCCATGCTTGGCGACCAGCGCGTTGGCGGGAGCGATGTATTCAGGAATCCAGTCCTGGCTCCTAGGCGTGACGGCGAGTACAGAGTAGTAGGTCATATCCCAGTTTTCTCCGACGTTTGGGTTTGGCGAGACAGCTCTTGGCGAGAGCAAGCAACGACATCGCGTGCTTTCTGCCCTGGCTTGAACAAGGCCTGGGGAGAAGATAGCTGTGGGAATTCCTATAAAAACCCTTGAGAAACAACAACAGAATTCGGTTTTCACATATAATCTGGCAGCGGACACCGTACCTCGCGCCGCAGAGGCGTCCGCTCGAATCCACTCGGTCACCCTAGCAGGGTCGGCCAATCACACAGCCCTGCCACCATGCTAAACGCCGTAGGCGACGCCTACTTGAATTCGACCAGGATCTCACGATAGGTGCTGGTTCCGGCGTTCTTCGCCTTGTGCGTTGCCGGCACACGCATGCCTTTGCCCGGCTCGGACAAGACCTCAATCTCGTCGCCATCGACCTTCAAGTGGAAGACAGCGCCGGTCGGCACTTCGAGGATACCCAGGTCCTTGCCTTGCTCGTCATAGACTTGCAGCGGTGCGCCAGATATCGAATACCACATGTAACTATGCTCATGCTTGTGCATCGGGGTTTCCGCACCCGGGGCTAGCTCGAAATTCCACACGACCACCTTGTCGTTCTCGAAGACTTTTTCGGAGCCGACACCACCCATCTTTTCACTCATCGTCCCTACCTCCCAATCTAGAGAAGAAGCAATCGACACCGCGTCTCCGCCATACTCTAGCCGCGGCCGCAGCGTCATCGCCTTGGGGCCGGGTTCCAGAACCTTACGCGCTTCGGGCAGAACCGACCCTCGTTCAACAGCCTACTGGCGAGGCGGCGCGTGTAAAGAAAGCAGTGCCGAATTCAGAATTCGCGATTGCGATGAAGAGGGCGCTCCCGAGTGGCCCAATCGCGCGTCAGCTTGTTGAATACGGTAGGTTATTGAGGCAGCTTGAGCCGCAGTCTTCGGAAACTGGACAAGACCCTATGGACACCGATTGCGTGCGACTCTTCGTGCTCGCAGCCGAACGGCTGAACATCAGCGCGGCTGGCCGAGAGCTAGGTCTGGCCCCTGCAGTGGCCAGCGCCAGGCTCTCGAAGCTGGAGAGGGCCCTCGGGGCCGATCTCTTGCACCGCTCCACGAGGAAGGTCTCTTTGTCGCTCGAGGGGGTCGAGTTCTTGCCCTTTGCCAAGGAGATCCTGGCCCAAGAAGGCGCTGCACGAGCGGCCTTGGGTTTGGAGAACGCAAGGCCATCGGGCACTCTGCGCTTCGCTGCACCTAGCACCTTCGCCCAACTCTACATCGTCCCGCTTCTGCCGGCCTTTTTAGCGCGCTATCCCGACATCAGCCTGGATCTCAGGCTCTCCGATACACAGTTCGATCTGATCGAGGGCAGTTTCGATCTGGCCCTGCGCGATATGGCGCTAGAGGATTCGAGCTTGAAGGCGCGAAAGCTGGCAGACGACACGCGCGTCCTCTGCGCCGCACCGTCCTATCTCGAGCGCCATGGAGCCCCGCAGCATCCAGATGAGCTGTCCAAGCATCAGTTAATCGCATTTCGGAACCAGTCCGCCAGAGAACTGATCGCACCCAACAGGGCACCAGGCACTTTCGACCCTGTTGAGGCCGGATGTCGACTGGTGATCGACGATGGCATCAACCAGAAACTCGCGACCTTAGGAGGAGCCGGAATCTCAATGAATGCGCTTTGGTGCGTTCACCAAGAACTTCGCGAGGGCAGCCTCGTCAGGGTCCTGCAGGACTATGAGGTCAACGATCACTCCATGCTCTGGCTGGTCTATCCGAAGGCCAATGTTCTCTCTCCAAAAGTGCGAACTCTAATCGATTTCCTGCTAGAGAAGATTGGCAAGACACCAGCCTGGACAGCGCCTTAGCGATTACCCCGACCACCCATTAATTCAGGACGTTGTTCAAGACATCCAAGATGAGGCCGGTCGTTACCTGCACCAAGAGAATGTCGTTGCCGACGATCAGGCGGTTGGTGCCGGCGTAGGGGGAAGGGAGCAGGGCATTGAGATTGTTCGGCAGGTATCGCTTGGCAATGCCCGGAGGTAGCGGCTTGCCGCGCGCCAAGTTCTTTGCGATGCCAGGCGGTAGACCCTTCACGTTGGTGGCGGGATAGCGCCGGTAGTAGTCGTTGATGATACGAATCTCGCTGTTGGAGAAGCGGATCGAGAGACCGCTGCCGTCCAACTCCACGGTCGTGCCGCCGCTGTTATTCCCCTTGTTCTTATTGTTACCCTTGCCTTTGCCGTTGTTGGCAAGGGCCGCGCTTCCAAGGAACGGCAGAGCAAGCGCGCCAAGGCCAATCAGAAGGCTGCGTCGGGTATTGGAAGCTGACATGAGATGCTCTCCTCCAGGATCTCAGGTGTTGCTCGTTCTGCGATAGAAATGAGGCGACAGGTGGTACGTGATCACCTCGGCCTTCGTAGCATGGCGGCGAAGTCCTTGTTTCCGAAAGCCGCTTGCGGGTCCGACGAGAGCGGTTAGTCTGCTGAGAGACGTTATCGGAGGGATCTTTGGCATGACCGAGGCAGAGGCGTTGGAAGCCACGCGGGCTCAGACGCCCGGAGGCGAGGGTGCAAACAATTTCCGCTTCTTCGACAACAGACAAAAATACCTGCTGTTCGTGAACACCTGCAGCGAGAAGTGGGTGATCGCCAATCGGGTGAGCGAAGAGCTGGCCAATCTGCGCCCCTCGCCACCTGCGGTACGTCTCTACGACGCCGGTGTCGGCGACGGCACTGTGCTCTCGCGTCTGCTGCGCGCCATGCATGCGCGCTTTACCACCATGCCCTTCTATGTCGTGGGCAAGGAGGTCAGTCTGGAAGATGTGCGCCTCACTCTGGAGAAGATGCCTGACCGCTTGTTCGAGCACCCCTCGACCGTGCTGGTCCTGACCAATCTCTATTATTCGGAATCGCCCTGGCTGACGACGCACTCGACCGCAGCCGCCGGCGCCTTCGTCTGGAAGGAGGTTGCCCTGCAGGGCAACTGCTCGCACGACTTCGCCCAGCAAATGGTCGAGCTGGAGCCTTTTCTGTCGGAGAACTGGCAAGCCCGGATTGGCAAGAACGGCAATCCCATTTACGAGCGGCCGGTGGTCTTGGTGATCTATCGCGACGATCATCGCTTTCTGCTGGATCCCGTGATACCGAAACTGGGGGCAGCGCGCGCCGATTTCGATCTGGTGGTCGCCTCGCAGCCCTATCGTGCCCGCGCGTCTGCCGCGTTCAAGGCGAAGAAGGTGGTCGCCCCCCTGACCCGTGCCCTAGGACCCAGCGGTCGCTTGATCGGAATCCACTCCAAGGGCGGCGATCCCGGCATGGAAATCGTGCGCAGCGTCTGGCCCGACGACGAGCCTTTCGTGGCCGACCGCCATGAACTCATGCAGGCCACCAAGGCCGAGCTGGGCAGCGAAGCGCGCAAATACAACTTCAATGCCGGCAGCGATAAGCGTTCGATCTTTCGCTACGACATGCACACTCTGCCGAATGAAATCGAACGGACCATCGGCACCTCGACCCTATTGGCTGCCTGGAATGCCGCCGTCTACGTCGCTCAAGTCGAAGACCATCGCCTGGAGGAGAAGACCTTGGACGGTAGCTATGTTGAAGCGGTACGCGAGGTACTGCACCGGCATGGCGGTCTTTGGTTCAACGACGAATCCTACGTGGTATCACGTCGCCGCCTATAAGAAAGGGGCATCGCCACAGCAGTGCTACCGCACTGTTTGCCTCTCGCCGAATGTCGGGACGGAGACGTCGACACCGAAAGCCTTGATTTCAAGATGCGCCAGGGCAGGGCAGACAGGGAAGAGCCGGCAGAGAAGAGGTGAGAGTATGACAAAGCCCTTCGAGCGAGCCGAGCGGGCAGCGCTCGATGCCGCCTTGCTGGAACAGGCCAAGGCCGGAATGACCGCCAGCTATGCAGAACTGGCCGAGCGAATGCGACTGCAGGCACCGCACCGCATCCATCGCCTGACCCTGGCGCTGGAAGAGCGGGTCAAGCTCGATCATACAGCCGGACGCCCCTTGCTGGCTGCCATGGCGGTCGGCAAGTTCGGTCTACCGGGACGGGGCTTCTTTCAGCTCCTGAGCGACCTCGGCCGCTATGCCGGCGCCGACAGCGGTCCGGAAGCGGCCAGCCACTATGCCAAAGAGCGAGATGCGGCCACGGCTTACTGGCGAAGGCAAGACCAGGCCTGACCTTCCCAATGCCGATTTGGGACATGGCGCGCACGCTCGCTATACCGCCCGGCAATGTAACCTGGACGGACGGGGCAGAACTCAATCCTCGGCGAACTCGACCTTGGCGTCGGGGCCCTGATAGTCGCGGATGCCGGCAGCCAGGGCGTAGCAGGCCAGGCGTACTGTCTTTGGGATCTTGACCTTCTTGTCGCCGCGCTCGCCCTTCTCGTAGTACTGGACGACACGGCGCTTGAGACCCAAGGCTTCGGCTGCGTCCTTCTGCGAGAACCCCAGGCTTCGTCGCCATTTCTTGAAGTCCTGGCCGCGCATAGATCCTCCGGCGTGGCTATACGGCCGACCGATGCGACCACCCCAACAAGTACGATCTAACGTTGCCGACGCAAGATTCGCAAGTATCACTCGCCGGGGGCGGTGGTGATCGCCGATCTCCGTTTGGCCAGGCTGCTGAAGAGCTGCGGGTTCAGGCGGTAGGCCCAGCCGTCGGTCTCTGCAGCCAGAGCGGCAGCGAAGTCGACAGCGTCCTGGCGGGGAGAAGAGGTCGCGCCGCCAGGTGGCAACACGGCCTGAGCCGAGACTCGCGCCCAGAGAGCGCCTTGATCCTGCGTGAAGACAAGCGTGATCTGGATGCCGTCGAAGCTGGTAAACACGGCCGTCCAAGCCTGCTCGAAAGGCAGATCCTCGGCCGGCGTTACATCGTCGAACACCAGAAGCTGCAGGACGCCAACCAGCGCGCGTAGGCTGGCCTGGTTGACACCGACCCCACCCGACGGTGGCGGGTCCAGGCTAAAGCCTTGTTGCGAACGCGTAGTACGCAAGGCCACCAAGGGTTCACCCCCCTCCGGCGGCGTGACCGAGACCCTGGCGATCACCGATCCCGGCAGACGCAACAGGGTTTGGTTCACCATCGCCAAGGCAGACTTCGGCAGCACCGGGGCACCCAGCGCCAACCAAGCTTGTTCTGCATCGCTGTAGCGCACATAGGTCCCGGTGATGCCAACTCGCCCCAGATTCTCGCGCCACGCACCGATCACAGCGTCCACCAGCGGCTTGCCGGCAGCGTCGAAGATCTGTACCCGCGGCCCGCTATCGGGACCAGCTAGCCCCAGAAAATCGAGCCTGTCGGCCGCTGCGGTTTTGGCCTCGAAAAGCGTCATGCCGGCTAAATCGTTCACAAGCTTGGCAACCCGAGCCGTCTCGGCAGGATAGCCGCCCTTATCCGACAGCAACCAGAGGCTGGCGGATGCACTGCGTGCGAGATCGATGTCGCCGTCGGCCTCTTCGATGACGATGCGCGCCGCGGCGCCCGGATCTTCCGCCAGCAGGGGGAAGGCTTGGACCGCACCGGCCGGCGTTTCGCCGATACGCTCCACATTCAAAGCAAAGACGAGCAGATCAGCGCCAGCCAAGAGCGTAAGGACCAATAGGATATAGAAGCGCGACGCTCGCAAGGTTCGCCCCCTCACCCACGCAGGCGCTGGGCACCGCCCAACGCACGGCGTCGCCGCCAGACCATCACCAGTCCGCCGATCAGCGCCAAAACCAGAGGAACGGCCAGAATATTCACCAGCTGAAGCTCGACGATCAGACGGTCCAGATCCTCGCGCAGGCCACGCTGAACAGCGCGCAGGTCGACTTCGGCTTGCTGCAGCTCGCCGCGCAAGGTCGCCAAGGTTTCCTGCTGTTCCACCGTCAGTGTGAGGCCACCATCCAGACTTTCTTCAATCTCGCCAATTTCCTCCTGCACGCTCTCGATTCTGCGGATCAGGGCCTGCTCGCGCTGGGCGGCGACCAATTCGGCTTCGCGTCGCATCTCTTCGATCAGGGTGAAGGGACGCTCGGTCACACTGCGACCGCGCAGACTCGCAAGTGCTGGGCCTCCGGTCAGGCTCTCCAAGGCATTGACGACAAAGTCGCCATTGCCGGCAACGGCCGCCGGACTGCCGTCCTCGCCAGCGCCGATCCAGGCGGCATTGAAGAGCAGGTCGCTGTCGGCGACCAGGATGACGTCCAGGTCCTGTTGCGCGCTGGACAGATGCCCGATCCGCAGCGTCTCTCCCTCGGCGCCGATGGCCTCCAACCAGCCTTGCGGCGGTCCCTCGGGGAAAGCCGTCCTCGCCCGACCACGGACGCGAGCGGCCAAGGTCAGCTCCTTGCCGCCTGGCTTATAGTCGGCCAGCAAAGCCGTGGGATCGGGATTGACGGCCATGCGTTCGATCAGGATCTGTTCGGCCTCGGCACTGCTCCAGGCCAGGCGATCACGAGCGATTCCGGAGCCGTCCTCCGGCAGGAACGCGCCGGCCGTGTTGAGGTTGAGTTTCTCCAGATGGGCGACGATCGCATCGTCCTTGGCCATGCGCGCTGCCGGCACGGAGAGCCAAACGACATAGTCGATCGTGCTCTGGCGGCCGACACTCCCGACCTGGACGCGCCGGGCGGAGAGACGATCGGCCACCACCGTGTCGCCGGGCAGGGCAAAGCCCCAGGCCTGCAGCAGCGGCGCCATCGCACTGAAGTCGGGCGGTGTCGGCGGCAAGCGCCTCTGACGGTCCATCAGGGCCTGCTGCTCGGAATAGGGATCGATGAACAGCAAGACGCGACCGCCGCGCAGGACGAACTGGTCCAGTGCGTAGGCCGCCACCGGCGAGAGGCCAATGGGCTGGATCAGCATCAGAGCTTCCAGCTCGGCAGGAACGAAACCGCGCTCAAGATCGACGTCGCTTAGTTCAACATGCGATTCGATCAGACCCAGAATCGCCTGCGGCGGCTGCCGCAGAACGGCGTTCCCGTCCAGCGGCAGGCTGCTCGCCAGACCGACCTTTGGCTTCCGCACCTCAGCCAGTGCGGCAAGCAGGGCTGCCAACTCGTACTCCAGGGTCGCGGCACGCTGCAGCGGGAAGAAGGGGATCAGTTCTTGCTGATCCACGCTGTTGCGGCCGCTAAGACCCAGATAGAAGCGCTCGTCGGGACGGCCACCCAGCGGCAGGCCCTCAAGCCCTTCGGCAAGGGCCAAGTCTTCCGCGGCGCTGAACGGTAGGGGGTCCAGACGCTCGACCTGCAGACGACCATCGCCGACGCGCGCCATTTGGTCCAGGAGGCCCGCGATACGCTCTGCATGACTGGCATAGGCCGGGTTGATGTCGGTGAAGCGGCTGGAGACGAAGAGGCGCAACTGCAGCGGCTCCTGGAGCCCCAGCACAATCTCCTCCGTTACCGGGCTCAGCGTGAAGCGCTTGTCCTCGGTCAGGTCGAAGCGCAGGTGGCCCAGGTAACGATCGGCCAGTCCGACCGTGAAGAGGAACAGCAGCACCAACAAGACGATCGCAATGCGGGCATAGAGGCCTTCTCTGTGCGTGGCCATCGTCAAGACGCCTTCTTCATGTCGATGAGCAGCACGTTGATCGTCAGCGCAGCGGCCATAAGGAGTAGGAAGAAGGCCAGATCGGCGGCCTCCAGGGCTCCTTGCGACAGCGGCTCGAAGCGCGTGAGGAAGGAGAGATCGGCCAGTGCCGATGCGAGGCTCGACGGCAGTATTCCGCGCAGAAGTCCCTGCACCACTTCCAGCCCGCTCATCAGGAAGAGGAAGCAGAGTGCCGCAGCCAGCAGGAAGGCGACCACTTGATTGCGGGTAAGCGCCGAGGCCAGGCTGCCCAGGGCCAGGTACGCACCGGCCATGAGCCATGAGCCCAGATAGGCGGCAGCAATCACGCCGTTGTCCGGCCGCCCCAGTTCGTTGACGGTGACCCAAAGCGGCGCCGTCAGAGCCAAGGCCAGTGCGGTGAAGATCCAAGCCGCCAGGAACTTTCCAAGCACCGCCTGCGCGGTCGTCAGCGGCAGGGTCATCAAGAGCTCTATGCTGCCGCTGCGCCGCTCCTCGGCCCAGAGCCGCATGGAGAGTGCGGGTATCAACAGCAGATAGAGCCAAGGATGAAAGGCGAAGAAGGCCTCCAAATCGGCCTGCCCCCGCTGAAAGAAGCCGCCCAGATAGAAGGTCAAGGTCCCTGCCAAGACCAAGAAAAGGCAGAGGAAAACGTAGGCCAGAGGGCTGACGAAGCTGGACAGCAACTCGCGCTTGGCAATGCGCAAAAGGGTCATGATCGCGGCCTCAGCTCTCGACGCCCAAGGTCAGGCGACGAAAAACCCGATCCGGCGGCTCGGCGCCGAAGAGCTTTTCCGGGCTCTCGTCAACCAACATGCGGCCTTCGGCGACGATGGTCGCGCGAGTACAGACCGCCGTTACCTCCTCCAGAATATGGGTCGAGACGATGATCGCCTTCTCTGCCGCCATTTCCTTCAGCAGGAGGCGTACTTCGTGCTTTTGATTGGGGTCCAAGCCATCCGTCGGCTCGTCCAGAATCAGAACCTGCGGATCGTGCAAGACCGCCAGCGCCAGGCCGACTCGCCGCTTGTAACCCTTGGAGAGGGTCTCGATCGGACGGTTCCACACCGCCGCCAAACCCAGGCGCTCAGCGACCCAGGCACGACGCTGGCGGCGTTCGGCACGGCCCATGGCGCGAACACCCGCCACGAAGCTCAAGAGGCCCGAGGGCGTCATCTCGCCATAGAGGGGAGCACCCTCGGGCAGATAGCCGATCGCGCGCTTGGCAACCAGGGGCCGGCGCACCACGTCGGCGCCGCAAACATATGCGCTGCCCTGGCTCGGCGTCAGGAACCCCGCGATCATCTTCATGGTGGTGGACTTACCGGCACCGTTGGGCCCGAGGAAGCCCAAGACCTCTCCGGCCTGTAGGCTGAGGCTGATGTCGCGCACCGCCCAAAAGGGCCCGAAGCGCTTGCCGAGACCGTCTAGCTGCAAACTGGCGGTCAAGCGCCGGACCCTCCTCTTCTTCGAAGCGGCACCTTCATGCCAGCCGCAGCGGGTCATGTGAAGCAGCAAGAGGGCGACAGCAAGGCGCTTGCGCATCAGCCAAACTCTCGGCAGCCTCTCAGCCCATGAGCCTTGAGCTGCGCGCCGTCGACGAAGAGGTGGAACCGGATCTTGCTGTTTTTCGGGATGGCGATCTTCTGGTGCTGGCCTGTTCCGGCGCCTGGCGTACGCGCAGCCTGGTGCGCGTGGAGCGCACAATCGCAAAGCTGAAGCTGGCCAGTCTGGCCCGCGGTGCCCAGGCAGCACGCATCGATCTTACTGCCGTCACGCATCTCGACACTGCCGGAGTGCTTTTCGTCCTCAAGCTCGAGGCTGGCCTTAAAGCGGCCGGCTTGGTCCATGAGATTGCCGGCGCGCATGGCGAGCAGGAGCGCTTGATCGCCGCCGTGCGCGCCGAGGCCTGCCGGCCGGCACCGGAACCCAAACCTGCACCGAGCCTGGTGGCGATTATCGAGCGCTGTGGGCGGGCTGCCTTTCGGGTTGCCGGCGATGCGGCGCTCTTATTGAACTTTCTGGGACACACCATCGTTATCCTCGGCCTGGCGCTCTTGCGACCCTGGCGCATACGCTGGCGGGCCGTGATCCGGCACATGGAGACCACAGGTCTGAACGCCCTGCCGATCGTCGGCCTGATCTCCTTCCTGATCGGGCTGGTGCTGGCCTATCAGGGCGCCGCCCAGCTGGAACAGTTCGGCGCCCAGATCTTTACCGTCAACATCGTCGGCATCGGCGTGGTGCGCGAGATGGCGATCCTGCTGACCGCCATCATCGTCGCCGGCCGCTCCGGCAGTGCCTTTACAGCCCAGATCGGCTCCATGCAGGTGAACGAGGAGGTCGATGCCCTGCGAACGCTCGGGCTCGATCCGATGGAGGTCTTGGTGCTGCCCCGGGTCTTGGGCCTGGTCTTCGCCATGCCCTTTCTGGCTTTCTATGCAGACCTCATGGGCTTGCTGGGCGGGGCGGTGATGATCGACCTGGTGCTGGGCATCTCGCTGGGCGACTTCATCACCCAGTTGCGCCAGGCGGTTGGCGTGAACGACGTCCTCGTCGGTCTCGTCAAAGCGCCCCCCTTTGCCTTCCTGATCGCGCTGGTCGGCTGTTTCGAAGGCTTCCGGGTGTCGCGCAACGCGGAATCGGTCGGACACGCCACCACCCGGGCCGTCGTCGAGGGGATCTTCCTAGTGATCGTGCTGGACGCCGTGCTCTCGATCTTCTTCCAGCTGATCGGCGTCTAGGCACCGCATGGCTCCTCCGTTGCAAATCCTGCTAAAGCCTTGCAAAGTCTGCCGGGACAGATGGGCCGATAGGGGAGAGCGGTGCCGCAACCCCGCATGCAAGACGAAAGAGAGACGGTGATCGAGGTCACCGGGCTGGTGAACCAGTTCGGTCGCCAGGTTGTGCACGACCATTTGGACTTTACCGTCAAGCGAGGCGAAGTCATGGGTGTGGTCGGCGGCTCGGGCACCGGCAAGTCGGTCTTGTTGCGTACCATCGTCGGCCTCAATCGTCCTAAGGCTGGTAAGATCGTGGTGCTGGGCAAGGAGCTGAGCCGCATCGGGCCGAAGGAGCGCGCCGAGGTGCAGCGACGCTGGGGCGTGCTGTTCCAGGACGGCGCCCTCTTCTCTTCTCTCACCGTCGGTCAGAACATCGAGGTGCCATTGCGCGAACACACCAAGCTCAGCGCACAGACGCGCCATGACCTGGTCGCGCTGAAACTGGCCTTGGTTGGCCTGCCGCCCGAATCAGCGATGAAGTACCCCTCTGAGATCTCTGGCGGCATGCGCAAGCGGGTCGGTCTGGCCCGTTCGCTGGCGCTCGATGCAGAGATCCTCTTTTTGGACGAGCCGACAGCCGGCCTGGATCCGATCAGCGCCTCTGCCTTCGATGCCTTGATCCGTACCCTGCAGGCGACCTTGGATCTCAGCGTCGTCCTGGTGACTCACGATTTGGACACCTTGCACACCACCTGCGACCGGGTTTCTACCCTGCTGAACAAGACGGTCACCGTCGGCACCATTCCAGAGCTGATGCAGGTCGACGACCCCTGGATCCAGGAGTACTTCCTGGGTCCGCGTGGCCGGGCCGCACAGGAAGCCGAAGACCGCCGCGCGCTGGCGGAAGCCGCAGGCTAAAACAATGGAAACCCGCGCTCACTACCTTCTGGTCGGTCTCTTTGTCATCGTGCTCGGTGTCGGACTGCTGGGCTTCGTTATTTGGCTAATCGGCGCGCAGCAGAGCGGAGCGACGGCGCGCTATCTCGTCTTCTACGAGGGTTCGGTCACCGGCCTTCGCGAGGGCGGTTCCGTGCGCTTGAACGGCGTGCGCGTCGGCAGCGTCAACTCGGTGAAGCTGGATCTGAAGCAGCTGGGCCGCGTGCGTATCGAGATCGATATCGCTGCCGACATCCCGATCAAGACCGACACCGTTGCCAGCCTTGAGCTCGAGGGCCTTACCGGCGGTCGCTATGTGCTGCTGGCCGGCGGCACGACCGCGGCACCGCCGGTCAAAAAGCCACCCGACGAACCCTACCCCGTGATCCCCTCAAGGCCCTCGTCGCTGGATGAGCTGCTGCAGGACGCGCCCGACGTGGTCGCCAACATCAATCGACTGCTGGTCAATGCCAATCGCCTGTTCAGCCGCGAGAATGTCGACAACTTCTCGAAGACCCTGGCCAACGTCGGCACGCTGTCCGACACCCTGGCCGACAATCGCGACGAGATCGACAGCATCATCAAGCGAGTCGATCAGGCGCTGGCGAGCTTCGACAACACCGCAGCCTCGGTCGAGCGCCTGGCCTCTCTCTTGGAACAGGACGGTCAGCGGCTGATCGACAAGGCCGAGATCACCATGGTGAAGATCGACCAGCTGGCCGACACGCTGAACAGCACGGCCACACAGTTTGCCGGCGATCTGCGACGCATTACCGACCAAGCCCAACGCGGCACCGCCTCTTTCGTGAAGGCCGCCAACCAGGTGGCCTTGATCATCGAGGAAAATCGCGAGCCGATCCTGGACTTCACCTCGCAAGGCCTCTTCGAGTTCGTCAGCTTCCTGACCGAGGCGCGAGAGCTGATCGGCAATCTGAAGACCATCACCACCGACGTGGAACGCGATCCCTCGCGTTTCTTCTTCGGCAACTCGCAGGAAGGCTATGACCCGCGTCGATAACCCGACCAATCTGGCGTTTCGCTCTGTCCTGGTCCTGCTGCTCTCGGCCTTTGTGCTGACCGCTTGTGGTGGACTTTTGCCAGGCGGCGGGCCGCCGCCCAAGCTCTACCGTCTGACACCGAAGAGCACCTTCGAACCCAACATACCGACCGTCGATTGGCAGCTGGTCATCTCGCCCCCGGCCGCACAGGGGGCGATCGATACCACCCGCATCGCGCTGGCGCCGAGTGCGACCAGGATCGAGTACTATGCCGACGCCGGCTGGACCGATCGTATGCCTTTGATGCTGCAGGCCCTGATCCTGGAATCCTTCGAAAACTCCGATCGCATCGTGGCGGTCGGGCGTCGCGCCATCGGTCTGCGCTCCGATTATGAGCTTAGAGCCGACGTACGCGAATTCCAGGCGGAGTACTACAAGCACCCGGGCCAGCCGCAAAGCTGCGCGGCAACCCCAGTCTGTGTCGATGTCATCATTAACGCCAAGCTGATCTACACGCCACAACGCACGATCGTTGCCACCCGCGACTTCACAGGCTTTGCGCCAAGCCAGATCGACGATGTGGTGAGCGTGGTCGAGGCCTTCGACATTGCCCTGGGCTCCGTTCTTAAAGACATGGTCGGCTGGACTCTGATCGAGGGTTCGCGCGACTGGCTGGCACGACGAGCCGCGCGCGAGGAGTAGCGCTCTCTTTCACTGAGGAGCGACGATTTACTCCGACTTCGACAGCGGCTCCTCGCCGCAGAGCAGCAAGGCCTTGTCGATGGCCGTGCGCGAGCCTTCCAAAGGCAGCGCCACGGGAGCACCTTCATAGTCGGGGCCGGAGATCTCTGCCTGCACGCCGCCGGCCAGGCGCTCCAACAGCGCGCGCGGCGGGTCCGCTGCGACGAAGCGATAGTCGGTCTCACGCTCGAAGAAGAGTTCCTGTGCGGTCTGCTGATCGATCGAGAGCGAGAAGCGCGGACGCTCTTTGGGTTTCACGAACCAGGTGGCAGAAAACACCAAGGTCAACCAACTGCGTTCACCATTGCTGTGGCAGCGCAGCGCCAGCATATGATCGCCGCGATAAATCGAGGCACGAGCCTGGCGGTCGGCGGCAGCAAAGTCTTCGCCGGTCTCATCAACCATCTGCCAGCGCAACTGTATATCCGCAGCGCCGACCGGCAGCAGCGATCCCATCGCCATCAGCAATGCCAGACAAAGCGCTGTACAGAACCCAGCGCGAGCCAAGCCGATACCCGGTCCGTTCAAGCGTGCCGTCTTCAGCAGGTCGGCCACCAGTGGCATCCTCCCGCTCGCCGTCGAGCTTCTCTGTGCCGCGGTCTCAAGAGTGACCTCTCCTTCTCGGAGCGCCACAAGTCTAGAGCCAAGGGAGGGCGAGGCAAAGCATGCTTTACCGCCTACCTGCGACGCAGGGAGGGCAGATCCTCCTCTAGGATGGCCATGGTGAAGCTGTAGGAGATCTCACCGTCCTCGTCGTCCTGGAACATGACACCGATGAACTCTTCGTCCATCAAGACCTCGGCCGAACCGTCCTTCGGACGAAAGACCACGTTCAGGAGATCGTTGCGAAAGAGCCGACGGAGGTAGGCTTCGACCCGCGCGGCATCCTGCTGCTTCATCCCCATCGCTCACATCCCCTTCTCTTCCTTGCCAAAGCCGCTCGGTCGCGGCCACCCGGCTCACCAGCATAACAAAGGCAATGGGGTGTAGCCTCTGCCGGCCAAGCCTGCAATGCTTCCTTTGCGCCAAACGGTAATGTGAGGCTTGGCAGAGCAGTGGGCAAAGAATCCAACGCGTTGAGCCTAGGTAGGCCCGATGTGCGGGATAGGAACGCAGGCATGATGCATGACGGAAGCGAGCGGCAAATGACGTGTGTGGTGCACTGCTATCGCGATCAAACCGCAAGGCGCACGTTCATCGAACTCCGCTGGATCAGGACAATGGCGGATTGAAGGATCGATCCGGTGCCGCCTAGCTATAGAAGCCCGGCGACAGCAGGTAATCTGGATAGCTTTCCGGATCGTGCGAGTAGAAGAGTTCTGCATCGTAGGCCTCTGCCAGGTCCTTTAGGCGCTGCATTGACTGGACGCTAGCCACCGGGTCGAGGTGGAAGGAGGAGATGCACATCATGTCCATGTTCTTCTGGCTGTAGCAGGCGTCCGCGGTGAAGAGCATGGGTTTGCGCCCGCCGAGCTCGACCATCATGCTGTAATGGCCGGCGGTATGCCCAGGCGTCTCGAAGAGCCAGAGGCCTTTGGCAATTTCCTGGTCGCCGGTCAGGGTCTCGAACTTGGGCGTGTAGATGTCGAGCGCCGGTTCGGCCGGCAGCTCCATACCGCGCTCCTTGGCGATCTCCGGGGCGAAGGTCATGTCGGAATAGCCCAAGCCCTCGAAGGGTTGCGGGCAACCGCAGGCCTCCAGCTCTTTGGCGTGGCACAGGGTGCAGGCCTCCGTCAGGTGCTTGTTCCCGCCGCAGTGGTCGAAGTGATAGTGCGAATTGATGACGTAATCGATGTCGCTGGGCTTCAGCCCCAGCTTGGCGAGCTGGCCGGGGATAGTCTGCTCGGGCGTCTGCAGCGGCTTTTCGAAGGGCAGCACGCGCTGCACATGGTCGTAATCGTAGCCGGTATCGAAGATGTAGCGCCCGTCGGCATGCTCAATCAGCACGGAATAGGTGGGAAAGCGCAACTCGCCGCCGGGTCCCCGGTTCCAGAAGGCATGAAAGCCGTCGATCACTAAGGTTCCGCCATCCAAGAGATAGACCTTCGTATCGCTCATAACCCCACCACTCCCTGTTCTGCTTTTGGCTCTTTGCCGAAGCGGCACGGGCCGGTGCCGCCTGTTGGAACAACAGTCTAACGATCTCCGCGGACGTAGGGGAGGCCCAAGGCCGGCGGCAGCAGGGAATGGCGCCCGAAGATCACCAGAACCAGCATCACCATGGCGAAGGGCAGCATCTGCACCACGTCGGTTGGAATGTTGAGACCGGCGACCTGCAGCGCCGTGGTTAGCGCCAGACTGAGGCCGAAGAGGAGGGCGCCCAAGAGCACCCAGAGCGGCCGCCCGCGCGCCAGCATGGCCAGCACGATGGCGATGAAGCCGGCACCGCCGGTCATGAAAGGCACGAAGAGGCCGGCGGCTACATTGGCCATGAAGGCACCGCCGAGACCCGCCAATGCGCCGGTCACCAGAACGGCCCCCGTCCGGGTCGCAGCGACGCTGACGCCTGCCGCATCCAGCGCGCCCGGCTTGTTGCCGGCGCCTTCTAGATTGAGGCCCAGATAGCTGTTGCGGTAGAGCCAAGCCAGCAAAGGCACCAGCAGGACCGCGAGATAGACCAGCGCTGTGCGGTCGAAGAGAGCCGGCCCCAGGACCGGGATTTCCGACAGACCGGGCAGAGGCCAACTGACGGCCTGCTCGAGGCTGGGTCGGGCGCGGGCGAACTGGAAGTGATGCAGCAGCGCGGTCAGGCCGTCCATCGACAGGGTCAAAGCGATCCCGATCACGATCTGGTTCATGCCCAACCGCACGCAGAAAAAGGCCATCAGCAGAGCGACGAATGCGCCGCCGAGCGCCCCGGTAAGGAAGCCGAGCCAGATCGAGTCGCCGAAGTAGGCACCGCAGAAGCCGGTGTAGGCCCCCAGCAGCATCATGCCCTCCAGGCCGATGTTCAAGACGCCGGCCTTCTCCGAGATCTGCTCGCCCAGACCGGCCAGCAACAGCGGTACGGCTGCCGTGATGGCCCCCGCCAACAGGGTGGTCAGGAAGAGTTCGCTCAAAAGGCCGGTCATGCCAGGGCCCGCTTGTGGCGCCGTTGCTGATCGAGGTACTCGACCAGGGCCAAGAAGATCAGCAGTAGGCCGACCAGCACCAGCACGAAAAAGTTGGGCACACCCAAGCGCCGCGCCGCGCTCTCACCGCCGATCGCCAGGACCGAGAAGAAGAACACGAAGAGCAGCGTACCGTAGCCGTTGAAGCGCGCCAGAAACACCAGAGGCACCACCAAGAGGCCATAGCCGGGATTCCAATCGGCGCGAACGTTGCCATAGACACCCAGAATATCGACTGCGCCACCGATACCCGCCAGAGCGGCACTGAGCGCGAAGGTTGCATAGGTCAAGGCGCCAACATTGAGACCGGCATGAATGGCCGCGCGCGGATTGGCGCCGACGATCTGCAGACGCAGGCCGAAGGCAGTGCGCGTCATCATGTGGTGCACGGCCAAGATGACGATCAAAGCGAGCAGAATGCCAACGTTCACCGTTGTGCCGAAGAGGCGCCAGAGGCGATCGTCGACGGCCAAGGTCAGGGTCTGCGGCACCGTGGTACTGGCGTCGTTGAACAGCAGCTTGACCAGGACGTTGGCCAGCGAGATACCCAGGAAAGACATCATCAAGGTCGTGATGATCTCGTTGATGCCGTAGCGCGCTTTGAGAAGCGCCGGCAGCAGCGACCAAGCAGCGCCGATCAGTCCGGCGACGGCAATGCAGATCAGCCAAGCCAACCAATCGGGCAAACTCTGGACCAGCACCGGGGCCAGTGCTGCAGTGAAGACGGCAGCCAGCAGGAACTGTCCGTCCACGCCCAGGTTCCAGATGCCGGCCCTAAAGGCGACGATCAGACCGGCAGCGATCATGAGTAAAGGGGCAGCACGGGTAATGGTGGCCTGCAGGCCGCTTGACCGCAGCAAGCCGCGCTCGATCACATAGCCGTAATAGGCCAGAGGGTCTTTGCCCAAGATCCAGAGGATCAGGGCGCCGACCAGCAGCGCCAAGACGATCGGCAACAGGATACGCGCCACGCCGCTTAGGGATTCGCCGTTCACGCCGCCTCGGCCCCCGTCATCAGAAGCCCGATGCGCTGTTCGGCGCCCACTTCGTTCTCGACCACGCCGGCAATGCGACCTTGGAACATGACGGCGATCCGGTCGCTCACTTCCAACAGCTCGTCCAGCTCGGTGGAGATGACGAGCGTCGCCAGGCCGGCTTCGGCGCCCTGGACGATGCGCTCGCGCGCCAAGCGGATGTTCTGCAGATCCAAGCCGTAGGTCGGCTTGTTGAAGATGGCGATCTTGGTCTCGCCCTGGTCCAGCTCACGCGCGAGCAGGACCTTCTGAATGTTGCCGCCGGAGAGCTTGGCGATGGGCGTACGCTCATTGGGCGTGCGTACGTCGTGCTTGTCGATCTGTTCGCGGGCATGGGCGTGGATGCGGCCCCAGCGGCTGAAGCCGCTTTGCCACAGCGGCGCCCGCCCGGTCTCCTTCATCACCAGGTTGATCGCCACCGAGAAGGCACCGACCGTGCCCTCACCCAACCGCTCGTCAGTGACATAGCGCAGGCCATGCTGGCGGCGTTGGGCGACACCGCTGCGGCTCACGTCCTCACCCTCGATCAGGACGCGGCCAGCGGTCAACGGGCGCTGGCCGGAGAGGGCTTCGGCCAGATGCTTCTGCCCGTTGCCATCGACGCCGGCGATGCCCAAGATCTCGCCCGGGCGCAGATCAAAAGAAACGGCATCCAACGGGCACTCGCCGCGCTCTGCGCTGGTCGCGATCGCCTCGACCTGCAGCCGCGGGGGGCCGTCTGCCGAGCGGGCCTGGCGCTTGGCCTTGTGGCCATGGCCGGAGAGCGCCTCGGCCTCGCCGCGGTGACCTTCCACGACCCCGAACATCAGCCGAATAACCTCCTCGGTCACCTGCTCCTCGCTCATCGCCTCCAGGGCCTCGGGCAGCAGCTGGCCCACGCGGCGGCCCAACCGCAGCACCGAGATCCGGTCGCCGAAGGCATAGGCCTCATTCAGCTTATGGGTGATGAAGATCAGTGCGGTTCCCTGCGCCTTCAGGCGCTGCATGACGCGACCCAGGTCTTGCACGCCTTGCGGCGTCAGCATCGAAGTGGGCTCGTCGAGGATCAGCACCTTGCTGCCGCGCCAGAGCGCGCGCATAATCTCGACCTGTTGCTGCTGACCGAGCGAGAGACGACCCAGGCGACTGTCGGGATCCAGAGTGATGCCGAGAACGGCGCACAACTCCTCGAAGCGCGCCAAGGCCTTACGACGGTGCAGGCGCTGCCACCAGGGGCCACCGAGCATCAGGTTCTCGATGACGCTGAGGCTGGGCACCAGCAGCATGTGCTGAAAGACCGTGCCGATGCCAAGGGCGAGGCTCTCGCGCGGGGAACCGATCCTGACTGCACGCCCCGCAACACGGATTTCGCCTTCGTCGGGCTGCTGCATACCGGCCAGCATGGCAATCAGGGTCGACTTGCCAGCCCCGTTCTCGCCCAGCAGAACGTGCACTTCGCCGGCGTTGATCTCTAGTGAGACCGCGTCATTTGCCACGACGCCGGGGAAGCGCTTGGTCAGGGCTGTGAGCGTAAGCGCCGGTACGGACATCGTCGAAACTAGCTTCTCGACCGGATTCTCAATGTTAAAGGAAAATCCCCGAGGGCGGCCGACAGGGGAGGCCGCTCTCGGGGAGGCGACGAAGATTACTCCGCGTCAACCGAAGACATGAGCTTACGAACCTCAACGGCATCGAAAACCGGCTCGACCACCAGGCTGCCGTCGACGATCTTGCCGCGCAGCTCCATGATCTGGGCCCAGGTCTCGGCCGGGATGTGATCGGTCTGTAGGAGGGCAACCGAATCGTCGCTGAGGCTGATCTTGTAGCGGTTCTTGCCGAAGTCGCCCTTCTTCAGATCCTCGACCATGGCGCTATAGACCGGCACCATATTCCACATCACCGAGGTCAAGAGGTGACCCTTGTCCAAAGAGGACTTGTCGCCGATCACGTCGATGAACCAGACCGGTCCGCCGTCCGTCGCCTTGGTGTTCTCGACGGCCTCGATCATGCCGAAGGAGGAACCGTTGCCCTGGCCGAAGATGATGTCGGCACCCGCGGCAATCACCGATTCGGTGACGCGACGGCCGCCGGCCACATCGGCATAGGCAGCCGGACCGATCACGGCATAGATGATGTTGACTTCAGGATTGCCGGCCTGAACGCCTTGGGCGAAACCGGCCGACTGCGAATTCCAGGACGGAGGCTCACCGGAGACGACGATGCCGACGGTGCCGGTGCGGGTCATCTCCGCCGCCATGATGCCGGCCAGATAGGCGCCCTCATGCCCGCTCAAGGTGTAGTCTGCCACCAGGCCCGGCTTCAGCTTGTCGGGGCTGTCGACGATGGCGACTGGAACACCAGTCTCGGCGGCAATCTCCGGTGCCGCAGTGTTGTAGCCGCTGGCGTGCGCGATCATCAGGCTAGCACCGTCCTCGGCCAGCTCACGCAGGGTCGGGCGCACATCGCCGTAGCCCAGGCCTTCCGCCGGCATGAACTCCAGGCCATAGGCCTCGGCGACGGCGCGGGCAGCGTCGACGCCCTGTTGGTTCCAGCCATAGTCGGTACCCTGCTCCGGCACCAAGACGGCGATCGCCTTGACCTCTTCGGCGTTAGCGGCCCCGACACCCAGTCCGAGTGCCAAAGCCAGGCCTGCGCTTGCCTGCATGAAGCCTTTACGTGTCATCATGATCATCTCTCCTCATGCCTCCCTCTTTCGAAAGCCAGTTTTCCTGTTCTGGATTGTGCCCGCTTCGGCGGTGCCGAGGTCAAGCCTCGAGTGCCTTGCGTACGGCCACCAGTTTCTTTGCACGCTCATCCCTGAGGGCGGCCGCTTGCTCAGGAGTGTAGTCGAAGATGCCGCCGCCGGTCTTTATACCCAGCTGACCGGCAGCCGTCTTTTCGGTGACATAGGGGCTGACGTCGCCGCGGGTGCAGAGGTCGGCGTTCAGATAGCTGCCGACGGCCTGGTAGATGTCGAGCCCGGCGACATCCAAGAGCGCCATGGGCCCGATGACCGAGAGCTTATAGCCGATGCCCCAGGAAACGCACGTATCCAGGCCCTCGGCGTCGATCACCCCCTGCTCGACCAGATCGACACACTCGCGCAGCAGGGCATAGAGTATGCGATTCTCGACGAATCCCGGGACGTCGCGCTTCACCACCACCGGCAGCAGGCCCAGCGACTTGATGGTCTCGCACATCCAGTCGACGGTGGTCTGGCTGGTTTCGGCGCCGGCGATCACCTCGATCATGGGAATGACGTGCGCAGGATTGGACCAGTGCATACCAACGACCCGCGCAGGATTGCTGTTGCCCTCTTGCAGCTTGCCGATGGGAATGCCGGAAGTGTTGGAAGCCAAGATGCAGTCGGGACCGACCAGCGCGTCGATCTCCTTAAAGACCTGCTGCTTGATTTCCAGCTTCTCCGGCACGGTCTCGACGACCACCTCGGCGCCGGCAAGTGCCGCTTCCAGGCTGTCGGCGATCTCCACCGTTCCGCCCTTGTCTTCCTTGCCCATCGCACCCAGGACCTTCTGGGCGAGCGACACCATCGGCGGCGCCTTCTCACGCTGCTCGGCACTCAGATCATAGGCTGCGACCTGCAAGCCGCCGCGCGCGAGCGTGGCCGCGATTCCAGGACCCATGGTGCCCAATCCGACCACTGCTGCCTTAGCCATCTCAATCGCTCCTTTTCGTCTCAATACTAACCAATAACCGCTTTGGTGAAAGCCGGCCGCTTTTGCAAGTTGGCATGCCAAGCACTGAGCGTGTCTAGGCCTTTGGTCTCGATCGGGAAGGCCAGACAGCGCTTCACGATGGGGCCAAGGCAGATGTCGGCCAGGGTCAGGCCCTCACCGGGCAGCAGACCTTCGGGCGTCATTGCAGCGTTCAGGATGTCCAAGAGGCCGCGCAGGGCCTTGGCATCGCCGGCAAAACCGGCAGTGCGTTCCCCCTCCGGCTTCTTCGACTCCTTGAAGATGGCGACGTAGGGGCCATTCAGGCTGGCCAGCTGCCAATCCATCCACTGATCGACCTTGGCACGCGCCACCGGATCGGCCGGGTAGCAACGTCCCTCATTGCAGTTCGAGAGATACCGCAGGATGGTGTTGCTTTCCCAAATCACCGTCTCGCAATCGACCAGGGTCGGCACCTTGCCGTTGGGATTGAGCGCAAGATACTCGCCGCCGGTGTTGCCGAACTGTCGGCCATAGTCCTCTCGTGCATAGTTCAATCCGAACTCTTCGAGTGCCCAGAGCACCTTCTGCACATTGCCGGAGGTCGCCCGGCCCAAGAGTCGCAGCATCTAGTGACCCTCCCTCGTCTCTGGTTTGTAGGCGATACAGTCCATCTCGACCTTGCAGGAGATGACGGCCCGAGCCTCCACGGTCGTGCGAGCGATGCGGCCTTCCGGGAAGAATTCGGCGAAGACGCGGTTGTATCGACCGAAATCGCGGGTATCTTCAAGGTAAGTGGTTACCTTCACCACATCCTCCAGGTCGGCACCGGCGGCGGTAAGTACGCGGCGCATGGACTCGATGGTCCAGCGGGTCTCGTCTTCGATGTTGCCCACACACATGTTCCCCTTGTCATCCTTGGCGACCTGGCCGGAGACGAAGATAAAGTCGCCGACACGCACGCCCGGGTGGAAGGGAAGGTTGGGGTTCTTGTTCCCGACCGGTGTGATGGCGTCCTTGCTGCCTGCCATGTCATAGGCTCCCTAGAGGACCGAAGTTTCGATGATGTCGACACCGCGCTGTCGGTCGATCAAATAGATCAGCCCGCGCGCATCGAGAGTGACGTCGTTGGAGGAGGCGCGATCGAAACCCTGCGGTGCGTCGGCCTCGTAGAATCCCAGCTCCTTCGGTCGGAAGGGGTCGGCAAAATCCAAGATCCGCAAGCCTTGGGCGAACCAGGCGAATGGAATGACCGAGCCGGAGAAGCGCTCCGAGGGCTGATGGCAACCAGTCATCGGCGCCTGCGGGCTACCGTCCTCGTCCACGCCCTCCACCTGCCAAGTGGCGATCGGGGTCGGCAGACGCTCTTCGGTGATGTCGTAAACCCAGGTGAAGGCCGGTGCCGCCGGCCAAAGCTTGGCCACATCCTCGTCCGCAACGACCATGACGCGCCGGCCCTTCTGCAGCTCCGGCAATACCAGGCAGGTGTGGGTGGGGTGCGGGTAGAGCGGCGAGGTATTGCTCCCCGAAACCACCTTCGGCTTCGACATATCGGAGATGTCCAGAATATAGAAGCCGTGATGCCAGTAGCTGACGTAGAGGCGGTTCTCGACCCGGAGAGGGTGGTGGCAGCGGGGCGGAGTCCATTCCCGCCAGGGATAGTCCTCGCCGCCGGCCTCCCACTGGCCGGGGATCCACCAGCGGCCCACCTCCTCCGGCTTGGCCGGATCCTTGAGGTCTAGGATCATCACGATGTTGCCGATAAAGCCCTCGGCAGTCGGCGAGATATAGGCGTAGCGGCCATCGAAATCGTAGCGGTGCACGCCCTTGCCATGGGTCCGCCACTTGGTAATCAGCCTGGGCTCGCTAGGCTTGGAGACATCGTAGATGCCCAGCCCACCGCCGAAATCCGGGGTCTCGTCGGGCCCTAAGCGTTCGTGATTGACGATCATGATGTCGCCTGCGACCCGCACCTTGTGCGAGTGCCAACCGGGCGGCAAATCCAGGCGCGCCAGCTGCTTGGGTTTCGTGGGATCGGAGACGTCGTAGATCGAGGTGCCGCTTGGGTTGCGCATATGGCCAACATAAAGCGTCGTGCCTTCGACCCAGACCTGACCGCCGCCGGGGCAGTCGATGTGGCCGACCTGCTTGCAGTTCCGTGATTGTGCCATGTGCTAGACCAATCGAACCACTTCGCCGCTCTCCAGCTTGCCGTGCTTCTGGTAGAGGGCGAGGGCCTTTAGGGTGGGCTCGTCGCTGGCGACGAAGAGGATCGCGTCACTGTCGGTGTCGTTGACATGCTGGCACCAATGACCGCCGGGCACCGCAAGGGTGTCGAACTGGCTCCAGTCCAGACGGGTGTCGCCGACCAAGGAGTGGCCGCTGCCCTTGAGCGGCGCGCAGAGCAGGCTGGCATTCTGCTTCAGCGGACGCGTGCGCTCTCCGGGCCGCAACATCTGGGCGAAGAAGGTGATGGTCTTGAACACCGGGCCGCCGGTGAGCGGGTCGGTGTACTCGACCAGCAAGGCCTCGTAGGGATCGCCCTCCCAGTCGCGGAACTGGTCCAGCAGCTCCTGCATCATCTCCCAGCGGTAGACATACATCGGTGAGGCTTGGCCGGTCCCGCGATCATGAGAAAGAAAGCGCGGCGTCAGTCCGCCATGACCATAGACACGCTGAGAATAGTCGGCGGGAAAGCGCTCGGACTGGACCGTCTTGCGCACCTTCTCGCCGTCGACCTCTTCGCGATAGTCGTGCTCGAAGTAGGTCGCGTTCAGGGTTTCGACCAGGGGCACGTCCAGAACCGAGAGGTTGACCGCCGGCTCGTCGCCCTGGTTGCCGTGGTTGTGCCAGGTGTCGTGCGGGGTCAGCACCATGTCGCCCGGGCCGAAGGTGATATTCTCGCCTTCAACTCCGGTGAAGTTCTCAGCGCCGGTCAGCCCCAGCCGTATGGCATTGGGCGAATGGCGATGCGGCGGCATGATCTCGCGCGGATCGTTCAGGCGATAGGCGGTGTACATGGTACTGACCGAGGCACGACGCGGTGCCAAGCCGGGGTTCACCAAAATCAGCGAGCGACGCTCCGAGCTTTCCATCGTGATCAGCTCGGCCGAACGCTGCAAGAGCGGCTCAATGTCGTTTGCATAGTTCCAGAGGAAGGGAACAGCCTTCTTCTGATCCATGACCTGGCGATCTTCGTCGTTCTTTTTGCTCTGATCCATTGCCCAGAAGGGCGCCATCTGCCGCTCGAAAACCTCTTCGTGCAGCTTGTCGAGCGCGGCCTGATGGTTGCTTTCGCTTCCGGTGTGCGGTGCAGTGGTCATCTCGATTTCCGCAGTCCTCCGTAGGGCACTATTGCGAACCAAAGTGCACAATAGGTTCCGGGTTTTCGTTGATTTCGAGCTAGGCTAACGAGGCTGCGGACCAATGGTCAAGCCGCTCTTCGCTTCAGCTGTAGAAAAATATTGATGTTATGAGGACTTGACGAGCTACACCCGAACCATTTAGTCAGATTGGTACGCATTGAGGCACAGTCGTTTGGCCCTTTGTTTGCGCCAGCTGGCAGGAGAGACGCGATGGAAGAAGACAGCGAAACGCTGCAGAAACTAAGACAGATGATTGCCGATGGAGAGCTGGCTGCAGACGGGCGCCTGCCGCCGGAACGCAGCCTGGCCGCCAGCCTCCATGTCGGTCGCCGTTCGCTGAGGCGGGTGCTCGATCGTTTAGAGGAAGAGGGCAGCATCTCGCGCCATCAAGGGCGCGGCACCTTTCTACAATCGGCACTGCGCGATGCGGCGACGGCAGAGCTGGCGCAGATGGTCGACCTCTCCAACCCGCCTGAAGTGATCGAGCTTAGGCTGGCGATCGAGCCCTTTACCGCGCGCCTGGCGGCCTTGCGCGCCTCGCCCTGCGACATCCGTCGCCTGCAGGAGCTGGCCGAAGCCAGCGAGGTGGCGCAGGAAGAAGCAGATTATGAGGCAGCCGACGCCGCCTTTCACCGCGCCATCATCGCCGCCTCGCGCAACGAGCTGGCCTTGCGGGTAACCGACGCCCTGGCGCATAGCCGCAAGGACCCGGCCTGGCGACGGCTTGGCGAGAATGCGCACTGCTACAAACGCCAATCGGTGCATGTCTCCTTCCACCGCCGCATCGCCGATGCCATCGCAGCACGCGACGGCGAAACCGCCTTCACTTTGATGCAGGCGCATCTGGGCGACATCCAGCAGCACATCTTTCGCCACAGCTTCCCGCAGCAGGCAGAGAGAGTTGCGGCGGCAGAGTAGTGGTTAAGTTCTCCGAACTGCCTCCGTGAGGACAGGAGAGCTCAAGAAGCCGTAACGCCCCTCTTCGTAGGCCGCCGCAAGCTGATCGAGCCACTGTTGGATGACGTCATCGGCCACTCCTTGTGCGGCAGCGAAGGCGGCCATGACCTTGGCAACCGAATAGCCGGCACAATCCTGCTCATAGGCGGTCTCGAAATGCGAAATCGGCGACTGCACCACTTCTTCGAACCCGACTTCGGATAGGCGCTTGGGCTTCTGGGCCGGGAGCATCTGGTGTGGACAGTGCGCGCGCCAGACCAGGTTCATCTGGGCGTTTAGGTCCGCTTCGGGTCCGGTGAAGAGGAAGGCGTCCCACAGTACGGAAACCAGACCGATCCGCCCGCCCGGCTTCACCACGCGCGCGATCTCCGCAAAAGCCCTATCCAGATCCTCGACATACTCAAGAACCTGAATACAAGCCAGACCATCCAGGCTGGCGTCGGCCATGTCCAGATCCGTGACGTCGCCTCGACGCGCGGCGACGATCGGAAAGGCGGCACAATGCTGCCGCGCCGCTTCCAGCTGCTGGTCACTGATGTCTATGCCAACCACGCTGCCCCGGTTCTGCATCTCGGTTGCCAGGTCGCGAAGCAGATGACCGCCGCCACAACCGACGTCCAGATAGTGGCCGCCGGGGCGCGGGCACAGGGTGATCTTCGCAGCGCTGCGGCGCGCCAGTCCTGCCGGTCCCTCTGCCAGCCGCCGTTGCAGGTCTCCAATGCCGCCAGAGAACTCCATCTTGCCTTCTCCGCCTCTGCTCTTCCATAGCCGTTAGCAGTCTGCTACCCGCTTGGTTTATGAATGACGAGAAGAATGCGCTAGATCCCGTGGCAACGGCGATCCTCGAAGTCGTCCAGGATAGAGGCGTCGGTAAGAGCGCTTGCCCGACCGATGTCGCGCGACTGGTGGCAGAACGGCGGCGGCGTCCGGGCGATCCACCGGAACTCTGGCGACGCTACCTTCAGGCTGTGCGCGAGCAGGCCCGCTTTCTGGCCCGCCAGGGTCAGATCGACATCCTGCGTCGTGGCGAACGCCAGGATCCGCACGCACCGATCAAGGGGGTCATCCGCTTGACCTTGCCAGAGACTGGCGCGGGGGATGGTTGAGCTTGAGCGGACAAAGCCTTGTCGAGCGCAATCCTAACCTCGCATATTGCAAACAAAACCAATTCAGGTTGGAGCAGTATGCATAGGTTGCCAGTGTAGAACGTCCAGATTGGCAAGCAATTGGGGGATTCGGAAATGTTCTCGTACGACAGCTTCGTCGAAGCGGCTCGAGCAGCAGCGGCGAGCGAAGAACCCAGCAAGGCGGTACGCGCGCTTCTGTCGGAGACGGTGCAGGATCCGGCGTTGCAGACGGCCGGCCTACCCGATCAGGACGAGGGCGAGATCCATCTGTTCGAGGACGAAACAGTCTCGATCTGGTCCTGCCGCTTCGACCCCGATGTCGTCATGCCGCCGCACGAGCACCTTATGGATGTGCACATCGGCGTCGTCACTGGCGGCGAGAAGAACATCTTCTTTCGCGAAGAAGAAGGGCGCTTGGTGCACGTCAGCTCCAAGGTCGTGCAGCCGGGCGAGGTGCTCTCGCTCGGCCGCAATGCCATCCATGGCGTGACAGCAGACGGCGACCGGCAGAGCCACGCTCTGCATGTCTACATTGGCCCGCTGATGCAGATTGAGCGCCGGCTCTTCGAGTGGCAGAGCGGCCGCTCGGTTCCCTTTACCATGGAGAACTTCGCGCGCCTGACCCTGCCACCGGAGGCTTTGCCGGCCTACTGATCAGCTTCGCAAGGGCGTATGCTGGTAGAGGCGCTCGACCCAGGCCCCATCTTGCTGATGCCAGATGATCGTAACGGCCGCGCGTTCCGGCACCGGCACGCCGTTGTAGGAGCCTTGCATTTCCGCATCAAATCGCTGGATCACCACGCCGGGCGCAATCTCCTCGACCACGACATCGGAAACGATCTCTCGATTGAAGCCGACGAGGTTTTCCTTGCTCGCACGTTGCCAGATCGGCGTGTTCGAGACACCGCCTCTGGTTACGGCGACATGGTCGTCGCTCGTCATCCGCTTCAGAGTCTGGGCATCGTTGTCCGAGAATGCCCGGTTGATCTCATGATAGGCCTGCATGATTTGGTCCCGCAGGTCGCTCTGACCGGCGACGGCCGGGGTGGCCAGAGCCACGCCGGCCAATGTGGCAATGCCGATTGCCGCATGCTTCATCTCTCATCTCCTTGGCACTTTATTGATCCGCACCACACGTGGGTGGGAACTGTGGAGAGAAGAGCGGGTCGAGCGTGGAAAGTTGCGGGCAGTTCGTGGAGACACTGTGTCGGGCGCGAGACTCAGCTTGCGTAGAAGCGCAATGTCAGGGTGAGGGTCAAGCGTTCCTGCCGGCCAGGTGGAGGGGGTAGGGGACTTGCCCTGATCAGCAGGTCCATGACCTCTTCATCAAGCCGCGTGTGCCCGGAGGAGCGCAGCACACGCCTGGCAATCACCCAGCCTTCCTCGTCCAGGGTGAAGCGAACGATGACCCTGCCCTCCTCACCACGGATCTTCGCTTCCGGCGGATAGACCTTCTGCCGGTTCAGGACACGGGCAACCTGGCCCAGATAGTTCGCTTCCGATCCACCGCCGAATCCGCCGCCCTCTCCGGACTCCTGGCTGTCGTTTCGCGCCTGACGGCCGCTCTCGCGGTCGCTGGGCTTGGCGCGGGTGGTCCTTTGCCGCTGCGGCGTGACCGGGCGGGGTACCGGCGGCAGGGTTACCTCTCGCTCCGGCTTGCCGGGGGGCACGGCCAGCGGGCCCGAGGGTGTGCTGTCTTCCGCCTCGCGTTCGATTGCAGCGGTCACCAGGACCTCGGTCAAAGTGGTGTCGAAGGTCAGATCTTCGGCCGGCTCTTTGGGAACCTCGGCGGAGATGTCGCGTGCATCCGCCTGTTGCTCCAACAGCGCGAACTCCGGCAGCTCGCTTGGCGGTCCGCTCAACGGCGGCGGAGCAAGATCTTGCTCCTGGGGAGCGGTCGCCTGGCTGGCTTCGGGAAGCGGCACTTCGGGACTGTCCGCAAGCGGCACTTCGGCGACGGCCTCGACCGGTTCCGCCTCTGCCTCTTGTTGCTGCGTTTCCGGTGGAGATAGAGGATCGATCAACGCGCTTTCGTTCGGCAAGGGCAGCTCGTCCCCGGCGGCTTGCTCCTCCGGCGCCGGCGGCACCTCGTCAGGCAAAGGTTCGGATTCGCTGGGAGCAGGTTCGAGCGAGCCAGGCTCCGGCTCAAGCGCTGCTAGATCACCGGTCGCAGCGGCCTCGCCGTCGCCAACATCCGAGCCTTGATTGACCAGACCGATGTCGATCGCTGCGTTCTGCGGTTCCGGAGGCGGCGCGATCTCGACGATGGCGATGACCTGCTGCTCGAGATCCTCCTCGTCCTCTAGCGGGTCCAGTTCGAAGAGCGAGAAATTGGCGACCAAGATCAGGACGACGCCGGCATGAAACGCGAGCGCAAAGACCGAGGCAATGACCATCGCCCAGGTCTCTCTCCAGCCGCGATTTGGACTGATTTCGACCTGCGGACGTTCCTCGCCCATCAGCTGTGTCGGCCGTGCGTCGGTCATCTGTCGAGACGAGGCGGCATAGGATCCTTTCGAGTGCCGCTTTCGGCTGTTTTTGGACAAGCATCGGCGCCGATGGGCGCAAGGCCCGCTCTAGCAGAGTCGGAGGCGTTGCCGATAGGCGGCATTCTTCACCGAAATGTGGCCGTTCGCGGTCTGTTAAAGGCTTTCCTGCTCGACGGCAGTGAACTCTACGTGACCGGAGCGTGCAATCGAGCGGACTGCGCGGACCAGGCGGCTTCGATAGATTGAACGATCCTAGAAAGGAGAGTCCAGTGCCGCCCTGGTGAAGGTCTCGGTGTAGGCCAGGAGCGCGACGGTCGCCTTGCGGGCGGTTTCCGGATCGCCCTCGGCAATCGCGCTCGACTGGTCGGCGTGCAGGCGTGCGCAAAGCGGCAGGTCCAGAACTTGCTTGTAGTGCACATACCAAAAGCGGCGAACGAGGCCCTGCAGCAGGCCCATCGCCCGCCTGGCATAGCGGTTGTGACAGCTCTGCGCGATCAGGAGATTGAGTTCGCGATCGAGGCGCATGAAACCGACGTCGTCTTCCTGATCGGCGGCCAGACGCATGGCATCGGCAATCTCGCCAAAACGAGCCCGCTCGGCGGCGGATGCGCGGCTGGCCGCCAACTCGGCCATCAGGCACTCCAACACACGCCGCACCTTCAGCGCTTCCAGCTGGTCGCGCACATTGATCTCGGAGACCATGACCCCGCGTCGCGGCATGATTACCACCAAGCTTTCGCGCGCCAGGCGCTGCAAGGCCTCGCGGATCGGCGTGCGACCGATGCCCAAGGAGGCCGCCAGCGCGCTCTCCGACAAGACCGAGCCAGGGGAGAGCGCCAGGGTCACGATCCGCTCCTCCAGCGCCGCATAGGCTTTGTCGGTAAGAGATTGCGGCGCCCCTTGACTGCCTTCGGACTGCGCTGTGGTGTCGCTCTGATCCAAGCCGCCTACCTCGTCCCACACGGCATAGCGCCACGGTACGTCCAATCGATCACGCTCTGCTCCTTCACCGCTCGCCACAACCTCTTGGGTCCAATTGCCGTCCGCTTCCGTGAAAGGCCGTCGCAGTCATGCCGTAGGTTCGCGCACTTGACAACTGTGCAGCAATTGATCATCCATTGACATATCAGATGTCGACGAGTGGTCGTCAAGCCACCGAACCATAGTCATACCTAAGAGCCATAAGCGAGGGAGCGATGGCGCAGGGAGAACGCAAAAAGCGGACGATCGAGGAGATTCGCCAGTCAAAGACGACCGGCGAGAAGATGGTCTACACCTCGGTCCCCGATTACACCTCTGCACAGTGGGCAGAGGCTGCAGGCGTCGATGTCTGTGTGGTCGGCGACAGCCTGGCGATGATCGCCCATGGGCACAAGAACACCATCCCGGCCAGCATGGAGATGATGGTGATGCATGCCCAGGCGGTGCGACGCGGCGCCCCCAACACCTTCGTGCTGGGCTGCATGCCCTATCAGAGCTATCACACGGTGGAGCGCGCGCTGGCCAATGCCACCCGTTTCATGCAAGAGGCCGACAGCGACGCGGTGAAGCCGCAAGGCGGCAAGTCGCAGGCGCACATCCTCAAAGCCTTGGTCGATGCCGGGATCCCGACCGCCTCTCACATCGGACTGACCCCGCACACCATCGCTATGTTCGGCGGTTTTCGGCTGCAGGGAAAGAGCGCCGAGGGCGCAATGAAGATCCTGGAGGACGCGCTGGCGATCCAGGACGCCGGCTGCTTCATGCTGGAGTTCGAAGCCGTGCCGTCGAAGATTGCCAAGGTGATCTCAGAGCAGTTGGAGATCCCGACTATCGGTATCGGTGCCGGTGCCGGCACCGACGGCCAGATCCTGCTGTCCTATGACCTCTTGGGCGTTTTCACCGACTTCAAGCCCAAGTTCACCAAGCGTTACGCCAATCTGACCGAGGTCGCAGTCGCCGGCCTCAGCCGCTACGTAGACGAGGTCAAATCCGGTGTGTTCCCGGACGCGGACCACAGCTATGGCGTTCAGGACGGCGAGTACGAGCGCTTTCTCGACCTGGTCGAGAAGCGCCGGCAGGTCTGAGGACGAAGGCCCATGAAGACTTACGCAGGTGTTCGGGCCTTCGATGGCCTGGAGGTCACTGTCGACGGCGAAGCCTTGGATCCGCGCTTCGACCTCATGGTCTTTTCGCAGAACGGCTTCGAGTGGAGCTTCGAGGGGCGCGAGCCCAGCCAGCTGGCGCTCGCGATCCTGGCCGATGCGACCGACGACGAAACGGCGCTGCGACTGGCCGATGCCTTCATGCGCACCATCGTGGCGAACTTCGACAACGAATGGGAGTTGAGCGAGGCGCAGGTCAAGGCCGCACTCGCAGCCCTGAAAACCCAATGAAGGCGTGCTGCGCCAAACCAAGGGAGGAAGAGAGTGAGTAACGAGACACGCAGAGGCCTGATGCGGGCCACCCTGGCAGGAGCCTTGCTGGCGCCCGCCATCGCATTCAGCACTCCGGCCATAGCGCAAGACACGCACGATCTATCGATGGCGGCCTCTTGGGGCGGCGGACCCTTGATGGAGATCGGCGCACAGGCCTTCGCCGACAAGGTCAAGGAGATGTCGAACGGCCGCATCACCATTGAGGTCTTCCCAGCCGGCACCTTGGGGCCCGGCCTCAAGGTCTCCGAAACGGTGAAGAACGGGGTCGCCGACATGGGCCACACCTGGATCGGCTACGACTGGGGTGCGGACCCCACCGCGGTGCTCTTCGGCGGATATGCCGGTTCCTTCGACACCGAGAAGATGCTGCATTGGCTCTACCGCGACGGCGGCGTCGAGCTGCAGGCGGAGTGGCGCAAGGAGAGGTTCGATCTGGTTTCCATGCCGCTCTTCGTGCGCACCGCAGAGGCCTTTCTGCATTCGCGCAAGGAGGTGCGCACCCTCGAAGATCTGGCCGGCCTGAAGCTACGCACTGCCGGCGCCTGGCTCGAGATCTCCAAGAACATGGGGGCCGCACCGGTCACTATGCCGGGCGGCGACGTCTATCCGGCCTTGGAGCGCGGCGCCATCGACGCGACCGAGTGGGGTACACTCTATGAGAACATCGCACCCGGCTTTCACCGCGTTACCAAGTACGTGATCATCCCGGGCGTGCATCAGCCCACCGCGCCCTTCGAGTTGGTGATCAACCCCGACACCTGGGCAGCCTTCTCCGACGCCGACAAGGCTTTGATCCGCGATGCCGCCTTCCTGGTCACCATGAACTCTTGGCTGACCATCGGACAGGAGGATGCCAAGGCGCTGGCTTTCTTCCGAGAGCAAGGCAACGAGATCATCGAGCTGGACCCGGAGGTCCAGTACGCCGCCCGAGAGGCCGGACTGGCCTGGGCTGAGAAGGTAGCGGCCGAGAACCCCTGGTTCCGCCGCGTCCTCGATAGCCAGGTTGCCTTCGGCGAGCTCTGGAGCGATGCCGTGCGCTATCGCAACGTGAAGGTTCGGCCGCAGTAAGGCCGATCTGGTCCAAGGTCGCCGGAGGCCTGTCCCTTGTCGATTTCGCATAGCCGCGCCGCAGTCGGCCCCCTGAACCGGGTGGTGCGCGCCATCGAGAGCCTGACCGAAGGGGTGGGATTTCTGGCGGCCTTGGTCGTCATCCCGCTGGTGTTGGCGACCTGTTACGAGGTCTTTGCGCGCTATGTCTTTGGCGCGCCAACGATCTGGGCTTTCGAGCTGGGCTACACCCTTATGGGCGTGCACTTTCTGCTGGGCGGTGCCCTCACCCTAAAACGCCAGGGCCATGTGCGCATCGACCTGATCTACGGTCAGCTCTCGCGACGCAAGAAGGCCATTATTGACCTGACCCTCTATCTGTTCTTGATCCTGCCGGCGCTCGTCCTGGTGGCGCTGCGCCTCTCCGAGTATGCAGCCGAGGCCTATGCGTCCGGCGAGACCACCGGCCAATCGGCATGGAATCCGCCGATCTGGCCCTTCAGGGTCGTCATCGCCTTCAGCTTCGTGCTGCTGACTCTGCAGGTCGTCGCCGAATGCCTGAAGAGCTGGCAGGCACTCAGTCGTGATTCCCAATCGGAAGGAGCAGTCCCCCGATGATGGCTGTTGCCATGTTCCCGGCGCTGTTCGTTCTGATCTTCCTTGGCTTCCCCGTTGCCTTCTCGTTGCTGGGTGTCGCCTTCGGTTTCGGGTTGATCGTTTTCGGCGATGCGGTGCTCTTTCAATTCACCCAGAAGATCGAGGACGTGGCCTCCAACTTCGTGCTGGCCGCAGTCCCGCTCTTCGTCTTCATGGGCGCCATGCTGGAGCGCTCCGGCATTGCCGAGCAGCTCTTCAACGCCGTCCACCTCTGGACCAAGCGGCTGCCGGGCGGACTGGCAGTCGGCACCGTCATCATGTGCATCATCTTCGCCGCCTCGACCGGTGTGATCGGCGCCACCGAGACCGTGGTCGGCCTGCTGGCGATCCCGGCCATGATGAAGTACAACTACTCCAAGCCGTTGATTTCCGGGACCATCTGCGCCGGTGGCTCGCTCGGGACCATCATTCCGCCGTCCGTCGTCGTCGTGGTGCTGGGACCGATTGCCAATGTCTCGATCGGCGACCTGATGGTCGGCATGGTCTTCCCAGGCCTGATTTTGTCCGGCCTCTACATCATCTATATCGTCACGCTCTGCATTCTGAATCCCAGTTCCGCGCCACGCGTTCCGCCCTCGCCCGACGATCCGGGTTTTGCCGAGAAGGTGCTGATCACCGCCAAAGCGCTGGTGCCACCAGTGTTGATGATCTTCGCCGTCCTGGGCTCCATCATGCTGGGCTGGGCCGCACCGACCGAGGCGGCAGCCATCGGCGCTCTAGGCGCCTTCCTGCTGGCGATCTTCTACGGCAAGTTTTCGCTTGGCACCTTCCGCGAGGCGCTGGTGAAGACCATCGTTATCACCTCGATGATCATGTTCATATTGCTGGCCGGCAGCCTCTTCACCGGGGTCTTCGTCGGTGCCGGCGGAATGCGCATGATGCGCGAGATCATCAGCGTGCTGGATGTCGGTTCCTGGGGCTTGCTGCTGATCTTCCTAGGGTTGGTTTTCATCGCCGGCTTTTTCCTGGAGTGGATCTCCATCCTGCTGATCTTCGTACCGATCTTCATGCCCTTCGTGCTGAAGAGTGGCTTCGAGCCGGTCTGGTTCTGCATGCTGCTTTTGGTGATGATCCAGACCAGCTACCTGACGCCGCCGATGGCGCCGGCCATCTTCTATCTGCGCGGCGTGGCGCCCGACAGCATTACCTTGCGCCATATGTACAAGGGCGTGATGCCCTTCATCGCGATCCAGCTTATCGCTCTGGGGATCGTCATGGCTTTCCCCCAGACCGCACTCTGGCTACCGCAGCAACTGCTGGGATTCCAATAGAGGAGACCCGTCATGACACCCGAAGAGATCCTAAGCGAGGCGCCCCGTATCCTCGATCAAGAGACCCGTCGGCGCTACTTCGACGAGGGCGGCATCGTGGTGCCCGCGCTGGTCGGCCAAGACTGGATCGAGCGCTGCACGGCCGCCGTCGCTCGCCTGCTGGAAGAGAGTCGAAGGAAGACCAAGTCCGACGCGGTCTTCGACCTTGAACCCGGCCATTGTGCAGAGAACCCGCGCCTGCGCCGCATCTCCAGCCCCTGCGATCAAGATGAAGCCTTCTGGAGGCTCTTGACCGAGGGGCCGCTGGGCGATCTGGCCGCCGATCTGCTGGGCCCGGACGTGAAGTACTATCAGTCGAAGCTGAACTTCAAATCGCCGCGCGGCGGGACCGAGGTCGCCTGGCACCAGGACGCGCCCTTCTTCCCGCACTCCAACCACGCTGTCTTGACCATGGGCGTCTATCTGGAGGACTGCGATCTGGCCCAGGGACCGCTGGAGATCCTGCCTGGCAGCAATCGCCAGCAGCTCTATGACCACTATGACGAGACTGGCGCCTGGCGCGGTCAGATCGGCCCGGAAGAGAGCCGCGGACTCAAGACGGATGACAGCCGGATTTTCACTGGCTCGGCTGGCTCGGTCACCGTGCACAATTATCGCACCGTCCACGGCTCCAAGCCGAACAACTCAGAGCGCGCGCGACCGCTGCTGCTCTATGTCTTGAGCGCGGCAGACGCCATGACCTACACCCCGCAGCCGCTTCCTTCGCGCTACGAGGCCGCGATCGTCCGAGGCAAACCGGCCGCGAGTGCGCATCACGAGCCCGGACGCTTCCGCTTGCCGCCGGACTGGAGCGGCGGCTATGGCTCGATCTTTCAGACCCAGCAACAGGAAGCCGGCAATTGACCCGGCACCCCGTCGTGATGTATAAGTGATATATCAGTACGAAGGCAACGCTGAGAAGGCTAAACGGCCTCAAGGAGAGAGAGGATGGAACTGGCAAAGAGCCCGATGGAGCCGCGCCAGCGGCAGTATCGAGAGATTTATCGCTCGCGAATCAACGGCTGGTACAATGGTTATCTGCACGTTGCGATCATTTATGCGATCGGCGGCTTGGCACTCTGGTACTACATTTCCCACATCCACGCCGTCAGCTGGTGGGAATGGCTGATTGTTCCTCTGACCTTCCTGGCCTGCAACATCTTCGAATGGGCGCTGCACAAGTACATCATGCACCGGCCGATCCGCTTCCCCGGTGCACGCGCGATCTATCAGCGCCACACCCTGCAGCACCACCAGTTCTTCACCGAAGAAGAAATGCGCTTCGCCAATGACAACGACTGGCGCGTCACCTTCTTCCCGCCCTATGCCCTGATCGTCTTCATCCTGATGTCGATCCCCGGCGTTCTGGTTCTGCAGTGGCTGGTCAGTGCCAATGTCGGCTGGCTCTTTATCTGCACCACGACCGGCATGTACCTACTCTACGAATTCATGCACTTCTGCTGCCACGTGGAGGACAACGCCTTCGTGCGCTATGTGCCCTTCGTGAACACACTTCGTCGCCACCACACCGCCCATCACAGTCAGTCGATCATGATGGAGCGGAACATGAACCTGACCTTCCCGATCGCCGACTGGCTCTTCGGCAGTTCGGACCTGAACCGCGGCCTTCTGGGCCACCTCTTCAACGGCTACAGCACGGCCCACGTGAAGACCGACATGCGCAAGGTCTCGCGCAGCCCATCGGTCGGCTCTGCACCGACGGTTCCGGCCGAGTAAGGAGCCGCGCGCGATGCCCACGAACATCAAGATCGGGCTCTCGCTCGTCGTCATCCTCGTCGCCGGCATCATCGCCTGGGGCGAATTCGTCGGGCCACAGAGCGGCCTTGGCTACATCATCGTCGCGATCGGCGCCATCATGCTGCTGGGCCTCTGGTGCTTCCCCGAGGCTGGCGGGGGGAAACCGGAGAAGAAGGCGGGGCAGTAGGGCCCAAACCGCCATAAAGAATGGGCCTTCGCTCCGGGGAGCGAAGGCCCTCTTCGTTCTTACCTCAGGTGGCGCTTAAGCGAACCACCAGCGCTCGCAGCTCTTTTCGCCGTCAAGCTCCCAGTTGTTGCCGATGACCTCGGGTGTCGCGACCTTGTCGCTGGTGCCATCGAGATAGCTCAGGAACGCCGGGATAACGGCGCCGCCGTCGTCGCGGACCAGGCGCTGCATCTCGACGTAGATCTGGCGACGCTTGTCGTTGTCCAGCTCAGACCGGCCGGCCTTCAACAGCTTGTTGAACTCCGGATTGGCCCACTTGGTCTCGTTCCAATCGGCACCGGCGGCATAGACCTGACTGAACATCCAGTCCTCGGTCGGACGTCCGCCCCAATAGCTGCCGACCCAGGGCTTCACCAGCCAGACGTTGGACCAATAGCCGTCGTTGGGCTCCTGCTCCAGCTCGATGTTGATGCCCAGCGGCCGCGCCGATTCCTGATAGAGCTGACCCAAGTCCAGGGCGCCGGTGAAGGCGGTCTCGGCCAGGTGTAGCTTCACATTGATCGAATCGTAGCCCGCCTTCTTCAGATGGAACTTGGCCTTGTCCGGATCGTATTCGCGCTGCGGGATCTCGTCCGTGGTCGCACGGAACTGATTGGCCGGGCCGATCGGGAAGTCGTTGCCGACCTGGCCGTGGCCCTTGAACACGCGGCTCAAGCACTCATCGCGGTTGATCGCCAGCTTCAAGGCCATGCGCAGGTCGTTGTTATCGAAGGGCGCGGTGTCGGTCAGCATCGGCATCAAACAGTGCTTGTTGCCCGTCGTCTCGATGATGTTGACGCCGCCGGCCCGACGCAGCAGACCAATGGTCTTCAGCTCCAGATTATTGATGCAGTCGACCTCGTCGGTCTGCAGCGCCACGGTGCGCGCTGCGGTATCGGGAATGAAGAGGGTTTCGACCTCGTCGAAGTGGCCGTGGCCTTCCTTCCAATAGTTGGGATTGCGGGTGGTAAAGGTACGCAAGCCCGGCTCGTAGCTCTTCAGGACGTAGCCGCCGGTGCCGTTTCCGCTCTCCCAATCGATACCGCCGCCATCCTTGGCCTGACAGATCAGCAGGTGATAGTCGCTCATCAGGTAGGGCAGATCGGCATTGCCGTCGCCCAGTGTGACCACGACCGTGTCCTTGCCGTCGGCCTTCACATCGGTGATGCCCGCGATGATGCCCTTGGCCGCCGACTTGGTGTCGTCGCCGCGGTGATGGTTTAGGGATTCTACCACATCAGTCGAATCCAGGGTCTTGCCGTTGTGGAACTCCACCCCCTTGCGCAGCTTGAAGGTCCAGGTCTTGGCGTCCGGCGAGGCATCCCAGCTCTCAGCCAACTCGCCGATCAGCTCACCGCTGGGCGAGATCTCGGTCAAGCAGTTGCGCAGTTGGTTGAAGTTGACATTGATCATGTAGGTGTCGAGCGTGGTTGCCGGATCCAGGTCGTCCGACGTCGCACCACCCGTCAGACCCTGACGGAAGCGCCCGCCCTTTTTCGGCGTTGCCGCCTCTGCCTTGCTGGCAAGCAGGCTGGCCGTAGACACGGTCAAGCCCAGCGCCAAGGCACCGCGCATAAAGTCGCGACGGCCGATCTCACCAGAGATCAGTCGTCGGCTGAGTGTGTCGATCTGATTAGACATGAGGCCTCTCTTGTTCCTTATCCTGTTCTAGGTCTGCATTCGGTCAATGCCCGCGCAGGCAAGGCCTACAGACATCAGGCTATTTACCATATGGTCGTTCATTTCAGAAGAACCAGCTGTCGTAACACCCTGACTTCCCGAGCCTTGATCGCTCGCTCCCAACCTAACGCAGATTTGTTACAGTCCCTGTTCCCGGCTCTCGGGGGCCATTTTACGGCCTCTCTTGCTTGGAACGCCGCTAGCCTAATTCCCTTGCAGCGACAGGGCAATAAAACAAGGGCAAGATGGCAGAAAAAAGACAAGAAATGTCAGTCCATGACAGTCTTACGGTAGCGCTGCGGTGAGACTCCGGTCCATGCGCGGAACGCACGGGAGAAGGCCGAGAGCTCTGAGTAGCCGACAGCCAAGGCAATCTCGGTCAAAGGCAAGTCGCTCTCGCGGATGTAGTGCAAAGCCAGATCCTGACGCACTGCGCGCAGGAGATCGTTGTAGCTCACCCCCAGTTCGCGCAGACGGCGCTGCAGATCCGCTGTCTCCACACCCATGCGTCTGGCCAGGCTGCGCAAAGTAGAGGAGCCCTCACCGAGCTGAAGCTTGATCTCTTGCTTCAAGGCGGCGACGACGTCGGTCGGTGCGCGTCTGTTGGCGGCACGCTGCGCAAGGAAGGGCTCGATCACGGCAAAGAGGTAAGGGTCGCAAGCGCTCATCGGCTGGCTCAGCGCCTCACGTCGAAAGGCCAGGGCGTTGGTCTTCTGCCCGAACAGGGTGGGCGCACCGAAGCGACGCTCGTGTTCGCCGCCGCCGTCGGGTTTGCTGTGCTCGAAGTGCACCTCCAAAGGCGCCCAATCAGGACCCAAGGCATTGCGGAAGATGTTGCAGAACATGCCCAGCGACAGCTCCGCATCCTGACGCCGCGCCTCGATGCGCGGATCGAGGATCTGATAGGTCAGCCACAGCAGGTCGCGGTCCGCCTCCAGCGACAGAACCGAGGAATCCTGATGTGCCGGAAAATAGCGAACCAGATTGTGCAAGCCGGCCGCCAGGGTCGGCGAAGTGATCGAGATATAGCCGATCGCGCCCAGCCGCTGCGGCGCAAAGGTCTGGCCGAACTGCAGGCCGAAGTTGTCGTAGCCGGTCTGTTTTGCCGCCTCTTCAAAGAGTGCACAGAACTGCAGCAGGTTCAGCTCGTTGATCGGCGAGGCCAGCTGATCGGTCGAGATGGTGGCGCGGCCGAAGATGGCGTCAATGTCGCCGCCATGGCGGGCAATTAGCTCTTCGATCCCGCTGGCTGCCGCCGCCAAGATTTTCGGAGAGAGTTCACTCGCACTCGTCGTACCAGATGGCACTGTGCCAATCGACATGGGCGCCCGTCATGCTGCTGCGGGGGCAGGTAGACACCACGTCTGCACACGCCCGCAACAGAAGCCTAGCATAGCACGGCAACGTGGCAAAGCCGTGCCTGGCCAGGGCTAGACCCGGAAGGGATCGCGCACCAAGATGGTGTCTTCGCGTTCGGGCGAGGTGGACAGCAGCGCGACCGGTGCCTCGATCAGCTCTTCGATTCGGCGCACATACTTGATGCAGGCAGCCGGTAGCGCTCCGAAACTGCGCGCACCCTCGGTGCTCTCGCTCCAGCCCGGCAGGGTCTCGTAGACCGGCTCGGCACGCGCCTGCAGCGCCGGCTGGGCCGGCAGATGGTCGAATTCCTCCCCATCGATGCGATAGCCGGTGCAGATCCTGATCTCTTCGAAACCGTCCAGCACATCCAACTTGGTGAGTGCAATGCCGTCGATGCCGCCGACCTTGACCGCCTGGCGCACCAGCACAGCGTCGAACCAACCGCAGCGTCGCTTTCGCCCGGTGACCACGCCAAACTCGTGACCGCGCTGCCCCAAACGCTCGCCACAGGCATCGTGCAATTCGGTGGGGAAAGGTCCCGATCCAACCCGCGTGGTATAGGCCTTGGTGATCCCCAGCACATAGGTCGCAGCACTCAGTGAGCTGCCGGCCCCAGCCCAGGCCTGTCCAGCGACGGTGTTGGACGAGGTCACGAAGGGATAGGTTCCGTGATCGATGTCCAGCATTGCGCCCTGGGCGCCTTCGAAGAGCACCCAGCTGCCGCGGCGGCGATGTTCATCCAAAATGCGCCAGACATAGTCTGAAAAGGGTAGCAGCTTGGGCGCGATCTCTTTCAGTGGCTTCAGCAGCTGCGCCAGGTTCCAGGTCTCGGCGCCCAGGCCGGTCAGCAAGGCATTGTGGTGCGCCAACAAGGCCTCGAGGCGTTGCTCCAGATAGGCGGGTTCAGCCAAATCGCAGAAGCGTATGGCGCGGCGCCCTACCTTGTCTTCATAGGCCGGACCGATGCCGCGACCCGTGGTGCCCAGCTTGGCCGCACCGCCGGCCGCCTCGCGCGCCTGATCAAGGGCAGCGTGGATCGGCAGGATCAAGGCAGCGTTTTCTGCGATGCGCAGGTTCTCTGCGGTGACAATGACGCCCTGATGGCTCAGCCGCTCGATCTCGGCCAACAGGGCCCAGGGATCGACCACCACGCCGTTGCCGATCACCGAGAGCTTGTTGCGCACCACCCCTGAGGGCAGCAGCGAGAGCTTATAGGCCGTACCGTCGATCACCAGGGTGTGGCCGGCATTATGCCCGCCCTGAAAGCGCACCACGACCTCGGCCCGTTCAGAGAGCCAATCGACGATTTTGCCTTTACCCTCGTCGCCCCATTGGGAGCCGACGACCACCACGTTGCTCATTGCTCACTCTCCTCGCCGAAGGGGAGAGCATCGACGCGACCCTCTCGCCAAAGGTGGCTGCAGCGAAGGCGCTGCGCCTCTCTTACCGGATCCTCTTGCGCCGAGAGGCCGTTGACCGTCGCCCAGCCCTCTTGCCTTAGCGCGATGGCAGCCGCGCGCGGGGCGCCGAAGGGCAGGTAGAGCCGCGCCGGTCCGCTACCCGCCTCAATCGCCCGCATCACCGTATCGGTGAAGAGCGTGAAGCCGGTGCCGGGCTCGCTGCCGCCGTCCAGGCAGTCGGCCAGATAGCGACCGCCACGGCCCAGCTCGCCGCGCACCCCCATCCCGAAGAGGGTGAAGGACAGACCGATCTGATAAACATGGCCGCGGTGCTCCACCGGATCGATGGTCAGGGTCAGGTCCGGCGCCGCCTCGACCAGAATGGCTGCGACCTCGCTTAGCCGCGTCACCTGCTTGGCAGCCGCCGGCGGCAGGTCCAGTGCGGCCAGTTGCGGCAGGCTTGTCTCCAGCGGCCCGACCGAGCCCAGCAGGTCGAGGAAGGGCTGGCACTTGTCGCCGGCGAGGTCGGACACCGCGGCGGCATCCTTGCGATCCAATGCGGCACCAAGCAGACGCAGCTGGCGCTCGGGCAGGCCGAGAGCCTTGCCCACCGTACCGACCAGGGCGGGCAGACAGAGATCGAGAGAGAGGCCCCGAACGCCCAGCGTCGTCAGCGCATCAGCCGCCAGCAATGCGACCTCGGCATCGGCGGCGGCAGACTCGCTGCCGATCAATTCGGCGCCGACCTGGGCAAACTGTCGCTCCGGACGGAGCTGATCGCCGCGTTGGCGCAGCACCTGGCCGGCATAGCAGAGGCGGAGTGGTCGCGGTGCGGCCGTCATGCGACAGGCGGCGATGCGCACCACCTGCGGGGTCATGTCGGCGCGCAGGCCCAGCATGCGCTGGCTTACCGGATCCATCAGCCGGAAGGTTTCGCCGGCGACCGCACTGCCGGCACCGGCCAGCAGGCTCTCTTCGAACTCCAGCATTGGCGGCTTGACCCGCTCGTATCCATAACCCTCGCAGCAGGCGACCAGGCGTTCGACAGCCTCTGCCTCTGCGCGTGCCGTGGGGGCGAGCAGATCGGAGAGCCCGGCCGGTAGCAGAGCCTTCTGACGTTCTTCGGACATGACGGACCTGCCCTTCCAACAGGGGTTAGCGGTCGGCCACCCCTTGCCGCTGCGTGCAGCCTGGGTGACAAACGGGGCGCGGCGCCCTTGATAGCCAGGGCAAGCCCACAAGCGCAAAGGGAAAGGTGAGCGTGGTCTCAGATCGCACAGCCGCAGAAGCAAAAAAGCAGCACTCGCAGCGACAGTCCTTGGCGCATCTCAGCGGCGGTCACCGCCGCTGGATCGTGGGCTTGCTACTGTTCGCCTCGCTGGTCATGCTGATCGCCGGCTGGGTGACGCCAATCATGACCGTAGAGGCCTTCGTTTTCATCGGCGATGAGGTCTCGATCCTCGATTCGGTCTGGCGCCTGCTGGAAAGTGGCGAGGTCTTCCTCTTTGTCGTGCTGACGATCTTCTCGATCCTCTTTCCGATCGCCAAGCTCGTCGCGGCCTTCTACCTCTGGTTCCTGGCTCCGGTGACCCGGCCCGGCTTCTTGCGCACCTTGGTCTGGATCGAGACCATCGGAAAGTGGTCGATGCTGGACGTCTTCGTGGTGGCCCTTATTGTCGTCGCACTGCAGATCTCTATCGTGTCCGACGTGGCCTTGCACGCCGGCATTTACCTCTTCACATTGGCCGTCGCCCTCTCATTGGGAACGGTTTCATACATTGCCGCCCTGGCAAAGCGCATCGCTGGTGCTGCCGCAAGTCCAGGGTCACAATCGGGAAAGCCATCGTCATGACCTATCGCCGCGAAGAACGCACGCTTCTGTCGCCTGCTCCTGGAACCAGTCAGAGCGTGATCCTGCATCGCTTCGGCACGCCGGGCAGCGGTCGCAAGGCCTATATCCAAGCCTCGTTACATGCCGACGAGATCCCGGCCATGATGGCTGCACACCATCTGCTGCAGCTCTTGGCCGAGGCCGACAAGGGCGGCCTGATCGCCGGCGAGATCGTGCTGGTTCCCTTCGCCAATCCGATTGGCCTGGCACAGTGGATCGACGAGGACCACCTGGGCCGTCACGAGCTGCGCGGGGGCAGCAATTTCAATCGCGACTGGCCGGACTTGGAGGCCGCGACAATCGCAGCGGTCGAGGGAAAACTGACCCAGGACCCAGAGCAGAATGTCGCCCTGATCCGCGCAGCCCTGCTGTCGACCCTGCAGCAGCGCCGAACGCGCCACACACTCGATTCCCTGAAGCAAACCCTGATGGCCGAATCGCTGACCGCCGACTACGTGCTTGATCTGCATTGCGACGACCAGGCCTTGGTGCACCTCTACACCATGCCACAGCATTGGGAAGAGATCGGCGACCTGGCGGCCGAACTGGGCGCCGCCGTCGTGCTGGTCGACGAAGGCAATGCCGGCGGTGCCTTCGACGAATCGAACGCACGGCCCTGGGTCACCCTACAACAGCGCTATCCAGACCATCCCATTCCAGCCGCCTGCTTCTCGACCACGGTTGAGCTTCGCGGGGAAGCCGATGTCTCCGACGCGCTGGGCAGCCAGGATGCAGGCGGCCTGTTCCGCTATCTGGTGCGGCGCGGATTGATCGCCGGCGCGGCTGCGGAAAAGCCGACGCTGAAGTGCGGGATGACCAAGATCGAGGCCTGTGCCGTCCTACGCGCTCCGGCGACCGGCATTCTCGCTTACCAAGTCGAGCTGGGGCAGCAGGTCACAGCCGGCCAAGTGATCGCCGAGATGATCGACCCGGCTGCCGCACCCGGCGCCGAGCGTCAGGTCATTCGCGCCGAGGCACCCGGACTGGTCTTCACCCTGATGGCTGCCCGCTACGTGCTGGCCCATCACCCCATTGCCAAAATCGCCGGCACCGAGGCCTTGGCCGCCCACCTGGCCTACAGTGGCGAGGATTGATCGCCTCTCCCGCCCTTAGCCGGGATCCGGTTTCTTGTCGCGCTCTTCCTTGCCAGGCGAACTGATCCCCTGCTGGCGTCTGGCCTCGCTCAAGCTTTGGAAGAAGGACATGACGCCCATCTGATGCGTCGCGACCGAGGCCACCACAGCGGCAATTGCGACTGCCAAGGTGATGGAAAAGCCGCCGGTCAACTCAACCACCATGACGATGGTGGAGACCGGGGCGCCGAGCACCACGCCGGCGACGGCGCCCATACCGACCAGGGCATAGGCGCCGTCATCGGTAAGCTCGAAGGGGAAGACATAGGCAGACGCCATGCCGAAAGCGGCACCCAGCATGGCACCGAGCACGATGGAGGGCGAGAAGACACCGCCGACAAAGCCCGCTGCGATGCAAAGCGCAGTCATGGCCAGCTTCAGCACCAGAATCTGCACGACGACGAAGAGCGGGTATTCGCCGGCCAATACATGCGAGGTGGCCTCATAGCCCACGCCCAGGACTTCGGGGCGCCAAATCGCCACCAGACCGAGGGTGACACCGGCCAGTCCGGGCCAGGACCAGCGCGGCAGGCCGGTCCAGAGAAAAATCCGACGGAAGCGAAAGATGCTCCACAGGAAGGCTGCTGCAGCTAGCGCCGAGATCAAACCCAGAACGAAAAAGGCCGGAAGCTCGGTATAGCTGACGATGTGCCAATTCGTCGGTATCTCGAAAGCGGGATCGTCACCATAGACGAAGTGACCGACCAGCGTCCCAATGGATGCGGAAATTGCGACCGGCGCGAAGGCTGAGAAGGCATAGCGTCGAACAACCAGCTCTAGTGCGAAGAGCGTTCCGGCCAAGGTTGCATTGAAGGAGACCGCAACGGCCGCGGCAACCGCCCCCCCCATGATCAGGCGGCTTGCAGCGGCATTGACGCGCAGCCAGGCGGAGAGCTTTCCAGAGAGGCCGGCCGCCAAGTGAACGACCGGTCCCTCACGACCGACCGAGGCCCCGACACCAAGGCTGCCGATGCTGCCGACTGCCACCAGGAGGGCATGGCGAAGCGGCAAGCGGGCTTGGCGCGAGCTGGCAGCCTCGATCACTTCTGCGACACCCTGCGGGCGCCCGTCGGGCAGGACGTAGCGCACGAAGAGGCCGACGAGCAGGCCGCCAATACCCAGGACGAGCGGCGGCCACCACCAATCGAGCAGCGTGGTGGCGCTGGCCCGCAGCTCCAAACTGACGCCGTAAAAGAGATGGTTGAGCGCGGTAAAGGCTTCCCGAAAGGCAATTGCGCCGCCGGCACCCAAGCCGCCGGCCAGGATCCCAATTCCACAAAGCTGCGGCAAAGGCAGACCGGCGAGTGGGTCCAGCCCGACCGGTTTGCGCGGCAGCAGAAGGCTCACGGTACTGCTTTCTCTCCGCGCGACTTGACCGCCATCGCACGGCCGACTTCAGCCGGCCGCGGCAGATCCCGGTGGCGCGCCACCAGCGAGGCGATCTTGTCCGCCAGTAGCGGCTCGAAGGGCGCACTGCGGCGCGCCGTCATATCGACCGAGATCTGCAGCCACTCGGAGGTTGCGGCCAGAAATCCGCTCTCGGCATGATACATATGATAGATGGTGTGGACGCGCTTGCCGTCGAAACCCAAGAACTGTGCGGTCACGCGCAGTGGATCGCCCAGATGCAGCTCGCGTTGCCAGGTGACATGGGATTCCAGAGCAAAGCTGCTGCGGCCGTTGGTGCTGCGGTAGGCTTCCGTCAAGCCGAAGAGGTTGAAGACCTCGTCGACCGCCAGATCGAAGGCCAAGACATAGTAGGCCACGTTCATATGGCCGTTGTAATCGATCCACGCGGGCTGGACCGTAAGCCCGGTGATGGTGACCAGCTCCGCCCCCTGGCCTTCCTCTAGTCGCAACGTCTGCACCTCTATCCCCTTCTAACCGCATGGATCTGGCGTCTTTGCCACAGGGTGGCATCAAGATCACACCATCTTTTGATCATCCGAACGACACATTTGGCCTCTCGCCCTTGGGCCCACGAATAGGTATAAGACTGCCCGAGTGTGCCGCCGTTATAGCAGCCGGGGTTCGCGTCGTGGGACAAAGTCAAGCAACGTAAGGGCTTGTCTTTCCCCACAAGAACCCGCTAGGCATGCTGGTCTAAGTGCCCGAGCGGCAAGGTAGCAAGGGGTGGGAAGTCATGAAGAACGGCTGGAGTTCCAAGCGGTGAGGGACGGCTTTCTTCGGGGACCGGCCAAGGCCTGCATGGCGGGCGCGGTCGCGCTCTCCCTTCTTGGCGGTTGCGCCAGCAGCCAGGACCAGAGTGGTGGTTTCGGGGACGACAACGACCCGCTGGAATTCGTCAATCGCTTCACCTTCGCGATCAACGGGGCACTGGATGCTCTGGTGCTCCAACCTGCGGCCGCCACCTACCGATTCCTCTTGCCCGATCCGGTGCAGGACGGTGTGCGCAACGCCATGCGCAACCTCGGCGCACCCGTGGTCTTCGCCAACGACATCTTCCAGGGTGAGTGGGAGCGCGCCGAGACAACGGCCATGCGCTTCCTGATCAACACCACCTTGGGTGTGGCCGGCATCTTCGACGTAGCGGCCGAGTGGGGCTACGAGTACCACGACGAGGACTTTGGACAGACTCTGGCGGTCTGGGGTGTGGGCGAAGGCTTCTATCTGGTTCTGCCCCTGCTGGGACCCTCGACGGCCCGCGACACCGTCGGCCTCGTGGTCGACGGCTTTATCGATCCCTGGCCCTACGTTCTGGATTTCGCGACCAATCTCAGCGATGCGGAGATCACCTACATCTTCATCGGCCGCCGCGCACTTGAGGGCATTGACCTGCGCGCGCGCAACATTGAGGTGATCGATACCCTGAAGGCCGATTCCATCGACTACTATGTCCGTTTGCGCTCTCTCTACCGCCAGAATCGAGAGGCGGAGATCCGCAACGGTCGCCCTGCGGAGATTCCCCTGCCAGATTTCGACGACCAACTGGGGAATGACTGATTAGCGTGAAGGCACTGTCCATGTTCACCTGCAAGCGCCGTTCCCTCTTCGCCGCCCTTGCCGGCGTCTTCCTGCTGGCCACCTCGGGCGCCCAGCCTGCGCGCGCCGACATCGAAAGCGAAGCCGATGCCTTTCTGACGCAGATGGGCACGCGCGCGATCAAAGAGCTGGCCGACAGCTCGGTCGGCGAAGCCCAGCGCGTACAGAGCTTTCGCACTCTGCTGAACGAGAGCATCGATCTACGGCTAGTGGCCCAGCAGGTCTTGGCGCGCTATTGGCGCGCTGCCACCGAGCAGCAGCGCAATGAGTTTACGATCGCGCTGCGCGAGACCCTGATCGTGCGCTTCCTACCGATCTTCGACGGCTACAAAGGCGAAACCTTCGACGTCGTCAGTACCCGCACCAGCACCCGCAATCCAAATGTGGTCGGCGCCGTCACCAACGTCATCACTCCAGGCGGCGATATCGCCCGGATCGAGTGGTTCTTGCGCAAGGCTGGCGGCGGTCTTCTGATCTACGATTTCTCGGCCGAGGGCATTCGCCTGACCACCTCGCTGCAGGAAGAGTATGGCGCCGTTTTGCGCGACAATGGCGGCGACGTGGCCGACCTTACGCGCCGGATGGAGGCAACCCTTCCCCCTACCGCCAGCCTGCAATAGCACTGGCGGGTCGCACATAGCGCGAAGACGACGAGCAACCCGCTAACTCGCTGGACGCAGAGCACTGTCGCATCTCGGCTTCAGACCGGCCGTCAATCGAAAAAAAGAGGGGTCGGAACCAAATGTTCCGACCCCTCTCGCCTCAACGCAGGCTGTGCCCGCTAGTAGCGATAGTGCTCACCCTTGAAGGGGCCCTGCTGCGAGACGCCGATGTAGTCGGCTTGCTCGTTGGAGAGCTTGGTCAGCTCGACCCCGATCTTGGCCAGATGCAGGGCCGCGACCTCTTCGTCCAGCTTCTTCGGCAGGACATAGACCTGACGCTCATAGTCATCCGGCTTGTTCCAGAGCTCCATCTGCGCCAGCACCTGATTGGTGAAAGAGGCGCTCATGACGAAGCTGGGGTGGCCGGTGGCACAGCCAAGGTTCACCAGACGACCCTCGGCCAGCAGAACCAGCTTCTTACCGTCGGGGAACTCGATCACGTCGACCTGCGGCTTCACGTTGGTCCACTTGAAGTTCCGAAGCGCCTCGGTCTGGATCTCGGTGTCGAAGTGACCGATGTTGCAGACGATGGCCCGGTCCTTCATCTCCCGCATGTGTTCGATGGTGATGATGTCTTTGTTGCCAGTGGCGGTCACGAAAATGTCACCCTGGGGTGCGGCCGACTCCATGGTGACGACTTGATAGCCGTCCATTGCAGCTTGCAGCGCACAGATCGGATCGATTTCCGTTACCATGACACGGCAGCCGGCATTGCGCAGCGACTCGCAAGATCCCTTGCCGACGTCGCCATAACCGGCGACCACGGCGACCTTACCAGCCATCATCACATCGGTGCCGCGGCGAATGCCGTCGACCAGGCTTTCTCGGCAACCGTATTTGTTATCGAACTTGGACTTGGTGACCGAGTCGTTCACATTGATGGCCGGAGCCATAAGGCTGCCCTTCTTTGCCATCTCATAGAGGCGCAGCACACCGGTCGTGGTCTCCTCCGAGATGCCCTGGACCTCAGCCATGAGGTCGCGGTGCTTCTCGTGCAGGATCTGGGTCAGGTCGCCGCCGTCGTCCAGAACCATGTTCAGTTTCCAACCGTCAGGTCCGGTCAAGGTCTCTTCGATGGCCCACCAGAACTCCTCCTCGCTCATGCCTTTCCAGGCGAAGACCGGGACACCGGCAGCAGCAACCGCAGCTGCGGCATGATCCTGGGTGGAGAAGATGTTGCAGGACGACCAGCGTACCGTTGCACCCAAGGCGGTCAGGGTCTCGATCAGAACCGCGGTCTGGATCGTCATGTGCAGGCAACCGGCGATGCGTGCGCCCTTCAGAGGCTTCTCGGCGCCATAGCGCTCCCTCAAAGCCATGAGACCGGGCATTTCTACCTCGGCCAGTTCGATTTCTTTGCGTCCCCACTCGGCGAGCGAAAGGTCCTTTACCTTAAAGTCCTCAGCGGCCATGCCTTCTGTACCCTTCATCAAAATGCTGTCGTTCGGCGCAGACCTAGCAGTGACTTGCCCGCGGGACAAGCAGATGAACCGCATAGCGGCCGTGAGAATTACCTGGACGCCAGACTCCTTGCCGTGCGGCAACGCCTTGGGATCGCCCAACAAGCCATGCTAGCCCTCACGGCCATGCGCAGATTTCTACTGCTCCTTCTGCTTCTCGGCGCACCCGCCGGCGCAAGCGAGATCTCTTTGACAACCGCGCTCGGCGGCGACACCAGCCGCGCGACACGTGGTCTGGCCGCGCTATCACTCCCTGCCGCCAATCTCACCTTTGAAGAGACCGAGCGCTTCTTTCGCGGCTTCCTGCTGTTTCACGCCCCTTGGGGCGAAGCGCCAGCCGAAGAGCAAGCCGGGGTGGGCCTTGGGCCACTTTACAATGCGACCAGCTGCGGTGCCTGTCACCAAAACGACGGCCGCGGACCGGCACCGGAAGGCGGGCAGGCCGTGTCGCTTTCCACCCTGCAGATCGCGCGCAAAGCCAAAAAGGGTTGGAGCCCGCATCCCGATCTGGGCCGGCAACTGCAGCCACTCTCGACGAAGGGGCGGGGAGAAGGCAGCATTCAGGTCGCATGGGAGGAGATCCGCGGCCGCTACGCGGACGGCCGCATCTATCGGCTTCGCCGCCCTATCTTAACGCTTGGCGACACAACACTGGAACCCTCAGACAGCCTCTCGCTGCGCCTACCGCCGGCGCTCAGCGGTCTAGGGCTCCTGGAGGCTGTGCCGGATGCCGAGATCGAGTCTTATTCCCAAACTAGCCCCGGTCGGACCCGGCGTCTTGCTTCCGGTGCCCTCGGCCGTTTCGGCTGGAAGGCAGAGCAAGCCAGCATCGCCGATCAAGTGGCCTTGGCAGCGTGGGAGGATATGGGTCTCACCTCCAGGGTCTACCCCGATGGAGGCCAACTTCCGGAGTTGAGCGAGACGGCGCATGCCGATCTCACTTTCTACAGTCAAGTCCTGGCCGTTCCCTTGGCCGAGAACCTGCTGCAACAGGAACGTGGTGCAGTCCTCTTCACAGAACTGGGCTGCGGCAGCTGCCATCGGCCAAGTATGAAGACGGGTCCGCACAGCGTTCCTGCGCTATCGAATCAGGAGATCCGGCCCTACACAGATCTTCTGCTGCATGACATGGGCCCCGGTCTGGCCGACCGGCGGGCCGACGGTCGAGTCTCCGATCACCCCGAAGCTAGGCTGTGGCGCACACCGCCCCTCTGGGCGCTCGGCAAGGCCGAACAGGTTGCCGGTGCTCTGGCCCTCTTGCACGATGGCCGCGCACGCAGTCTTGCCGAAGCCATTCTCTGGCACGGCGGCGAAGCCGAGGCTGCCAAGAACGCTTTCTCTCGCTTACCGCTATCGGATCGAGAGGCTCTCTTGGCTTTCCTGGCAGCGCTTTAGGACAAAGGCCTCAATCGGTTTCGTCGAAGCCGCCATCCACCAAGCCGGCCAAGGCGTCCAGCGCTTCTGGCGCGGCGCTGCCGTCGGTCTCGATCTGGACCTGCGAACCCGGTGACGCAGCCAGCATCAGCAAGCCCATGATGGAAAGGCCCGAGACCCGCATGCCCTCCTTTTCCACCACCACCTCGGCATCGTAGTTTCCGGCAAGTTTGACGAACTTAGCGGCTGCGCGCGCATGCAGGCCGCGCCGATTGACGATGGTTACTTGCCGTTGGGGCATGAAGGCCTTCCCTCCCGCGCAGTCTTCTTGGCGGAGTCTATCCGGACCACGCGGGAAAAGGCCAGCCCAAGCAGCCGATCTAACCTTCTTACTTAACCGGCCCCGATCAGCTTTCTGTCAATGGCTGCATTCTTGATCGAACGCTGCAACTTCTCGAAAGCGCGAACCTCGATCTGACGTACCCGCTCACGCGAGATATTGTAGACCTGCGAGAGGTCTTCCAGCGTCGTCGGGTCGTCCTTCAAGCGGCGCTCTTCCAAAATGTGCCGTTCACGATCGGTAAGCGTCTCCAGAGCGGCCATCAAGAGCTCGCGGCGCTTGCCCAGCTCATCGGTCTCGGCCAGCTGCTGCTCCTGGTCGACGGCATTCTCGTCGACCAGCCAATCCTGCCACTCGCCATCGCTGTCGACGCGCAAAGGTGCGTTCAGCGAGTGGTCGGGCGCCACCAGACGGCGGTTCATCTGCACCACATCGTCTTCTGGCACCGAAAGGGTCTCGGCGATCTTCTTCACCTGCTCGGGCTTCAGATCACCTTCCTCAATGGCCTGCATCTGGCCCTTGAGGCGGCGGAGATTGAAGAAGAGCTTCTTCTGCGCTGCCGTGGTTCCCATTTTCACCAAGGACCAGGAGTGCAGGATGTATTCCTGGATCGCCGCGCGAATCCACCACATGGCATAGGTGGCCAGGCGGAATCCGCGGTCGGGATCGAATCGTTTGACCGCCTGCATCATGCCGACATTCCCTTCGGAGATCAGCTCTGACACCGGCAGCCCGTAACCGCGATAGCCCATCGCGATTTTGGCGACCAAGCGCAGGTGACTGGTCACCAGCTGGTGCGCCGAATCCACGTCCTCTTTGTCCTGCCAGCGCTTGGCCAGCATGAATTCCTGATCGGCTTCCAACATTGGGAAGCGCCTGATTTCCTGCAGATAGCGGCCGAGGTTGCCCTCTCCAACTGCCAAAGGAATGTTAGTACGTGCCATCGTGGCCTCCTTACAGTCTTCCAGGCCCGAAGAGCGGCACCTGGATCCTGGCCCAAATCAGACCAGATCACTCTACATTAAAATTCATCTTGCTGAGTATGTCCAGCAAAGATTGATGATCTTCAGGCACGGATGAGAGGAAAGTGAGGCACTTTCCGGACAAAGGGTGAAGAAAGCCCAATTCCTCGGCATGGAGCGCCTGACGAGCGAAAGACTGCACCAAGTCGCGGGCGTCTGGCGACAGGGCTTTGCGTCGCGCCGGGCTGATGCGTCCATAAAGCGGATCGCCGATCAGGCCATGGCCCAGCTCCGCCATATGCACGCGGATCTGATGGGTTCGGCCGGTTTCGAGACGACAGCGGATCTGTGCGGCTGCCCCGCCGGCCAGACTGCGCAGAACCTTGTAGTGGGTGACGGCTGGCCGTCCGCCCTTCGCCAGTACCGCCATCTTCTGCCGTTGCTTGGGGTGACGGCCGATGTTGCCCTCGATGCGTCCCTCCATCGCGCCAGGTAATCCCCAAACGACTGCTTGGTAGCGGCGCTGCACGCTATGGGCCGCAAACTGCTCGACCAAGCCTTGATGGGCCCGGTCCGTCTTGGCCGCGACCAGAAGGCCGCTGGTGTCCTTGTCCAAGCGATGCACGATACCGGGGCGCTTCACGCCACCGACGCCTTGCAGGCTCTCGCCGCAATGCGCCAGCAAGGCATTGACCAGAGTTCCCTCGCGGCTTCCGGGTGCCGGGTGCACGACCATGCCAGCCGGCTTGTCGATAACGATCAGCGCCTCGTCCTCATAGACCACCTGCAGCGCAATGGCTTGAGCCTGCGGCTTGGCCGGTGCGGCTGGCGGGATAACCACGGTCAACTGCTGACCCGGTTTGACCTTGCCCGAGGCCTCGCCTAAGGTCCGGCCCGCGTCGCTGACGCAGCCTTCCGCGATCAGTCCCTGCACACGACTGCGCGAGATGGCTGGCAGATGCTGCGCCAGCGCCGTCGCCAGAAAGCGATCGATCCGCTGGCCGGCGTTTTCTTCGGTCACCGTGATGAGAATAGAGTGGGCTGAGGTCATGAGGCTCTGTGTTGGTCTTGACTATGTGGTGGCGCCATGCGGGCTTTGAAAGCCACGGTCATCTTTATGGGCATACTGATCGTGGCGGGCTTTGCCTTCGTCGTGATCACCATCGTCGGCCGGGTCGGCGGCGACAGCCCTACTGAAACACTGGGTACGGTCACCGTGGATGCCGATCCTGCTTGCCGCCTCGCCGATGCCTGGAGCGCCGATGGACTGCTCTACATCCGCCTCACCGGGCCGGATAGCAACCGTTGTGCGGCAATCATGCTGGTCAATCCGGAAACCGGGCGCGAGGTCGGACGCATCACCTTGGGCAAGAGCGACCGCACGATAGAGTAGGACAGCAAAGACATGGACTTCCGATCCGACAATGTCTGGGGCGCGTCGCCAGAGATCCTCGAAGCACTCAAGACCGCCAACGACGGCAGCGCCGGGGCCTACGGTGACGACGATTGGACCAAAGCGCTGGAGGACCGCTTCGCCGAGGTCTTCGAGCGGGAGGTCGCGGTCTTTCCGGTCGGCACCGGCTCCGCGGCCAATGGCCTGGCGATCTCGGTCATGGCGCCGCCCTGGGGTGTGATCTACTGCCACAAGGACGCCCATGTTCAAGTCGACGAATGCGGCGGACCGGAGTTCATGTCGGGCGGCGCCAAGCTGGCTCCGCTGCACGGCAAGGGCGGCAAGCTTCAACCTGGGCTCTTGGAGACGGCGATCGTCGGTACGGGTTTCGTGCATGCCTCACAGCCGGCCGGTATCTCGATCACGCAAGCCAGCGAGGCCGGAACGGTCTATCGCCCTGAGGAGATCGCGGCGCTGTCGGGGCTGGCCAAGGCCGCGCGATTGAAGCTGCATATGGATGGCGCGCGCTTTGCCAACGCGATGGTCGGCTTGAATGCCAGCCCGGCCGAGATCACCTGGAAGGCAGGCGTCGACCTGCTCTCCTTCGGCGGCACCAAGAACGGCTGCATCGCCGGCGAAGCGCTTCTGGTGTTCGACCCGGATCTGGCCGAGACTCTGGGTTTCAGGCGCAAACGCATCGGCCACCTTTTCTCCAAGATGCGCTTCTTCTCCGCCCAGCTGCTGGCCTATCTGGAGGAAGACCTCTGGATCAGAAACGCCAAAAGGGCGAATGCCGCTGCCAAGGCCTTGGCAGAAGAGCTGCAGAGGCTTGGCGCGAACCTGGCCTATCCGAACGAAGCGAACGAGGTCTTCGCGCAGCTGCCGGACGATCTGGCAGAACGCCTGTTGGCCGCGGGTTTCCTTTTTTATCCTTGGCCGGCCGCCGGCGCCGGCGGCCATCGCTTCGTCGCCTCATTCATGAGCGACGCGGAAGAGATTCGGGCTGCCTTCAAGCGCCTCTAATCCGCTAGCTACCCCGTTTCAGTCTCACGCGACCAGATCGGGTCTTTCAATTTCTTCAGCATGGCATCGTGCGCGGCCAGTTCTTCTTCGGACGGCCCATGCGGTCGCGGCGGACGTACCTCCTTGCTGGCTTGCATGACATGCCCGCTCGCCTGCGCCGCTGCCTGTTCCTGCTTTGCCAGAAGAAAGGTCGGTTGGCGTCCACCGATCAGCTCTAGATAAACCTCGGCCAGCAACTCGCAGTCCAGCAAGGCACCGTGATAGGTGCGGGCCGAATTGTCGATGCCGAAACGTCGGCAGAGGGCGTCGAGGCTGGCTTGCGCTCCTGGATAACGCCGCCGGGCCATCTCAACCGTGTCTTTGGCTCGTGTGGCTGGTAGCGTTGGAAAGCCGACTGCTTTGAACTCAGCGTTCAGGAATTTCATATCGAAGCTGGCATTGTGGATAACCAGCGTGGCATCGCCCAGAAAGGCCGCCAACTCTTCGGCGACCTCAGCGAAGACCGGCTTATCGGCCAGAAAAGCTTCGCTTAAACCGTGAATGCGCTCGGCTTCTTCCGGCATGTCACGTTCAGGATTGATGTAGCGCCGAAAGGTCTCTCCGGTTGGAAGGTGATTGATCATCTCGATGCCAGCCACTTCGACGATGCGATGGCCGGAAGCGGGATCCAAACCCGTGGTTTCGGTATCGAGCACGATCTCACGCAAGGTCATCGCTTCCCTCTTCCTTTTATCTCATGGCCGAAGCCCGGAGCCCAGACCCTGCCGTCCTTGCAGCGCTCCCTAGCGATCAGCCGTCCCAGACGGCGTCGCGCCTGGCCTTTGCCAAGGCCGGTCAGGATCAGATAGTCGGCGCGCCGGCGACGCTCTTCATCCTTTACCTGTCGTGCCAGAATCGCCGCCAGCTTTTCTTCGCTCATCCCCCGGCGCGACAGAGCCCTCTGGCGCTGCAGAAAGGCAGGTGCACTGACGACCAGCACCGCATCGCAGAGCCGCTCGCCACCGGTCTCGTAGAGCAGCGGAATGTCGAGCACGACGAGCCGATGGCGCCGCCGGGCCATTACCGCTAGCCAGCGACGCGTCGCCTGGCGGACCAGCGGATGCATGATGGTCTCCAAAAGGCGCAGCTGATCCGGCCGACCCAGGACCAGGCCCCCCAGGCGTCCGCGATCGACCGCTCCATCCACGACGACATCGGGAAAGGCAGCAGCGATCGGTGCAACGGCAGCACCGCCGCGTCGATAGAGGCGATGCACCGCGGCATCCGCGTCATGGACGGGAATACCTCTGCGTAGGAAGGCTTTCGCCGCCGTGGACTTACCCATGGCGATGCCGCCGGTCAGACCCAGAATCCGCATGAGCCTAGTCTAACACAGCGCTCCGCAGTGCCTGATCGACTTGGGGTTCGACCCCAAACCAGGCGGCGAAACCCGGTCTTGCTTGGTGCAACAGCATCCCCAATCCATCGACCGTCGTGTTCCCTTTTACTGCCGCGGAGGCCAATAGCGGGGTCTCCAGCGGTGCGTAGACAAGATCGGTCACCACAGCCCGGCCGGGGAGTTTGTCGAGAGGTAGATCGAGCGCTGCCTGGCCGTCCATGCCAAGGCTGGTGGTGTTGACGAGAAGATCCATCCCCTCAAGCGCTCTGGCGCGCTCCTCCCAGGGACAGCTCTGCGCACCGAACTCCGATGCTAATGCAGCTGCTCGCTCCGCGGTCCGGTTCGTCACAAGGACTTCCGCTGCCCCGCCATCGATCAGCGACCAGAGCACGGCTCTCGACGAGCCGCCGGCGCCCAGCACCAAGCAGCGCTTGCCGGCCGGATTCCAGGCTGCGTTTTCTTCGAGGTTGGCGAGGAAACCGAAGCCATCGCTGTTATCGCCTAGCAATACTCCCTCTTCGACGACCAGTGTGTTTGCAGCACCGATGGCGCGCGCTTGCGGCGTCAAACGGCTGCAGAGCCGTAAGGCTTCCTCCTTGTGCGGGATGGTGACGTTGGCGCCACGAAACCCGAGGGCGAGAAGACCATCCAGAGCAGCGGCCAAGCGACCCGGCGCCACGGCCAGGGGAAGATAGGCGCCATCGATGCCATAGCGATCCAGCCAGTGGCCATGCAGCCGCGGCGAGCGCGAATGCCCGACCGGCCAGCCGATCACACCGGCCAAACTTGCCTTTCCGCTTACCCTCATCGCTGCAGGACCCCACGATCTCTAAGAAAGCTCAGCAAGGGAAGCAAAGGCAGACCTTGAATGGTGAAGTGATCCCCCTCGACGGCGGTGAAGAGTTGCACGCCCTCAGCTTCCAGTTGATAGGCGCCAACGCTCTCCTTGGCGCGCTCGCCATAGGCTGCAACGTAACCGGCGATGAAATCCGGGCTGAGCGGACGCATGGTCAACCAGGCTTCTGCGCGTTGATGCCAGATCCGCTGGCCTCCCAGACAAACCACCGCCGCCGTCGAAAGCCGGTGCCGGCGCCCCTGCAGTCGCTCCAAATGCCTTGCCACGGCAGCCGCATCGATCGGCTTGTCGAACCATTCGCCCTCGCAATCAAGCATCTGGTCGGCTCCGATCACCAGGGCTTGCGGCTCGCGAAGCGCGATCTGACGTGCCTTCACCTCGGCCAGTGCTTCGGCTGCGTCCATCGCATCCGCGCCCTCGGCCTGCAGACTCTCCTTCACCTCGCTTTCGTCCACTGCGGGAGGAACCTGGCGAAAGGCAATCCCGGCCGCCTCCAGCAATCGCCGTCGCGTGCCGCTACCGGACGCCAAAATCAGCTCATCAGACACGGGAGACCCCTCCATCGATCTGTTGCAGATAGTTCAAGATCGAAGCCGCCGTCTCTTCGACCGAACGGCGGGTGACATCGATCATTGGCCATCCATGTTTTACGAACAGACGGCGCGCCCATTTCAATTCGTCCTGCACGCGCTCGAGATCGGCGTAGTCCGTCTCCGATTCCGCTTGACCCAGATGCCTAAGCCGCGTGCGGCGGATTGCCGTCAGGACTCTTGGGTCTGTGGTCAGACCGACCACCAGTGGCCGTCCAGTCTTGCCACTTTGCGCCAGAAGCGAGGGCGGAAGGTCCATTCCTTGCACCAAGGGAATGTTGGCGGCTTTCACCCCGCGATTGGCCAGATACATGCAGGTCGGTGTCTTCGACGTACGCGAGACACCGATCACGATCACATCGGCAAACTCATAGTCCTCCGTCGCCTGCCCGTCGTCGTGCGCCAGTGAAAAGTGCACTGCGTCAATGCGTTTGCGATAGTCCTCGTCCATCACATGCTGCAGGCCGGGGCGGCCCTTGATTGGCGCACGGAACTGCCCGGCCAGCAGGTGGATAACCGGGTCCAGCACGGCGATCGTCGGCACCTCCAGCCGTTCGCAGCCGTCCAGTAGGCGCCTGCGCATCCCTTCGTTAACAAGTGTGAAGAGGACCGGGCCCGGATTTGCCTCGATGCTGTGCAAAACGCGGTCGACCTGACCGACGGTGCGGATCAAGGACCAGACATGTTCTACCGGCTCGACCCCGTCGAACTGCACCAGACAGGCCCGCGCCACGGAGGCGATGGTCTCTCCCGTAGCGTCGGACACCAGGTGCAGATGGTGGATTGATTGAGGCATTGCGTGGATATCTCGGGTGCCGCTGGGACCCTAGGATTAACTATCACCGCAAGGTGCCGCAATCTCCACAGGCTCATCCACCTGGGAAGAATGCCACGCGGACAGCTGGGATGGTCACGAACTATCCCCAAGACTCACGTCTGCAGGCAGGCAGCGATCGACGTGCTTGCCCGCGGGATTCATGCGACATAGATCCCCACTCAGCCCACAGCTGGTCACCAGCTTCGCCGTTCTGTGGGTAAACTCGTGGACAAATCGGGGCTCCCCGCTATCCCCGCTCCCAACTACAACTACAAACAAATAAACCCCTTAGAGTCTCTGTTTGGTTTCCTGGAAAAGACGTGGCAGGTAGGGAGGCATGACGAACACCGCTAACCAGAAACCGCTCCTCTCTTGCCTCTTGGAGGGTCGTGGCCCCCGACCGCCGATATGGCTCATGCGCCAAGCTGGCCGCTATCTGCCCGAGTATCGGCGCGTACGCGCCCAGGCTGGGAGCTTTCTCGACCTCTGCTACAACCCAGAACTGGCTGCAGAAGTGACCCTACAGCCCTTGCAGCGCTTCAATCTGGATGCGGCCATCATCTTCTCAGACATCCTGGTGATTCCACAGGCGCTGGGACAAGAACTAAGCTTTCAGGAGGGAGAAGGACCGAAGCTCGGGCCTCTCGTGGACCTACCGCGCCTTGACGAGGCAACATTCACCGGGAAACTGAACCCAGTCTACGAGGCCTTGGCACTGGTCGCCAGCCAACTAGATCGAGAAACCGCTTTGATCGGCTTTGCCGGCGCGCCTTGGACCTTGGCTTGCTATATGATCGATGGGCAGGGTGGCGGCGGCTTTCCCAACGCACAGGCGGTAATGCGCGAGCGTCCGACCTACTTTGGGCAACTGATCGACTGTTTGGTCGAGGCCATCGTTCTGCACCTGTCGCGACAGATCGATGCCGGTGCGGAGGTGATCCAGCTGTTCGATTCTTGGGCAGGACTCCTAACCGACGAGGAAGTCGTCCACTGGTCACTGGCGCCGCTGTTGCGGATCACCGGTGAAATAGCGCGTTTGCACCCCCGCGTTCCGGTGATCCTCTTTCCCAGGCAAATCGGCCAAGCAGGACTCTTGGCAATCGCAGAAGACGGTCGTGCGGCCGGTGTCTCCTTGGATCAGGGACAGGATTTGGATTGGGCAGCGAAGAACCTGCAGAATCGCATCGTTCTCCAAGGAAACTTGGCGCCTGAGAGCTTAAAGGCCGGGGGCGCACTGCTACGAGACGAGACCGACGCAATTCTGCGCTGCTTGGGCAAAGGGCCGCACATATTCAACCTTGGCCATGGGGTCTTGCAGCACACGCCGCCGGAACATGTTGCCGCGCTTGTCGAGCAGGTTCGCAGCTCTAAGTCTTGAGGCCATGCAGCAAAGCCTCCGAACTGTCGTTGTCCTCTTCAATCTTGGTGGTCCCGATTCGTTGGAGGCGGTGCAGCCCTTTCTGCGCAACCTCTTCAGCGATCCGGCAATCATCCGGCTTCCTTGGCCTTTTCGGATGCTCCTCGCCAAGCTCATCTCCTCCAAGCGTGCGCCTATTGCCCGCGAGATCTATGCAGAAATGGGTGGCTCCTCGCCGATCCTTCCGAACACGCTGGCACAGGGGGAAGCGCTGCAAGCGCGGCTGAGCGATCTGGGTGATGTTCATGTCGTTCCGGCAATGCGCTACTGGCATCCAAGAGCCAGTCAGGTCGCTGAAGACGTGGCGGCCTTGAAGCCTGACCGCCTGGTCTTGCTGCCGCTCTATCCACAGTTTTCGACGACCACCAGCGGCTCTTCCCTTCAGGAGTGGGAGAAGGAGGCCAAGGCCGTTGGTTTGGCTGGAATCCCGACCCACAGCGTATGCTGCTATCCAGAGGAACCAGGTTTCATCGCAGAGGTGGCAGGCCTTATTGCTCCGCGCCTTCAGAAAGCTTCTGCGCTCGGGAAACCCCGTCTGCTGCTTTCAGCACACGGCTTGCCGGAGAAGATCGTGACTTCAGGCGATCCCTACCAATGGCAGGTCGAGCGTACGGCTGAGGCAATTCGCCAGGCGCTTGGATTGGAGGATCTGGATCTCGTTGTCTGTTACCAGAGCCGTGTTGGGCCGATGAAGTGGATCGGTCCGGCGACAATCGACGAGGTGAAGCGAGCGGGGGCCGACAAGAAACCTCTGGTTCTCGCGCCCGTCGCCTTTGTATCCGAACACTCAGAGACCTTGGTGGAGCTTGATATCGAGCTGGCAGAAGTCGCTAAGGCTAGCGGGGTACCGCTCTATCTGCGAGTGCCGACGGTCGATGCAGGCGATGCTTTCATCCGAGGTTTGGCCAAGACGGTGCGTGCGGCGATTGCGCGTGGTCCAATCCTGAATTCAGGGATCGGGACGCGCATTTGCGCAGCAAACTGGTCAGGCTGCCCTTGTGAAATCGGAGGGAACTAGCCGATGGACGGTTTTCTGACCGACGGATTTCTTTGGTTCAAGGCGATCCACGTGATTGCGATTATCGCCTGGATGGCGGGGTTGCTCTATCTGCCCCGGCTCTTCGTCTACCACTGCGAGACCACACCGGGTACGGCCGAGAGCGAGCGCTTCAAGATGATGGAACGCAAGCTGATGCGTTTCATCATGAACCCGGCGATGATCGCTGCCTGGGTCTTTGGCCTCCTAACTGCTTCCGCCATCGATGCCTGGAGCAGCGGCTGGTTCCACGCCAAGCTCCTGCTGGTGGTCTTCATGCAGATCAGCCATCATATGATGGCCGGCTGGAGGCGGGCTTTTGCCGAAGACCGCAACCGACACTCTCAGCGGTTTTTCCGCATGCTGAACGAGGTTCCCACGCTACTGATGATCGGCATCGTCATCCTCGTCATAGTGAAACCCTTCTAAGCCTACAGCCTCATATTGGCTCGAGATTGCAACTGATCTTTTAAGCCATTAGGATCACAGCATCTTAAGCGGCTACCTCTTCTCCAGATCGGGGCGGAGCAGCCGGAGTTTCGGCTGGAGCGAGGCAATGCGCGTATGGGGCCTGTGCCTGATGGTTGCCTGCTTGATAAGCGGAACGGCAGCCTATGCTCAGGTACCTGAAGCCTATCGAGATGGCTCCTACTACGAAGAAGTTGCCCGCGATGTGGCGCGCCTCAACATCGCCCCCGAGACGGGTCGGGATGTCGGTTGCGTCAACAATGTCTTCGCCCAGAACCCCTGCCCCGAGATCGTATCGGCCTGGTACAGCTTTACCCGCAAGCATGATCTGCCGCGCAACGCGCAAACCGCGAGAATGCTGCGGTCCTACATCGAGCGAGACTTCAAGACCGCTGATCGCATCTATGCACAGACCAAGGGCTATAGCCTGCCGGAGGAGCTACAGGTGCCCAGCGGCGTGGCTTCCACGGTAACCAAACTTGGTGTTCGACGCGCCGAGGGTCGCGATGTGGCCTGCTCCAACGACCCGCTCTCGGCCAAGCCTTGCCCAAAGGCCGTGAGTGCGTGGAAAGCCTTTGCCCGGGAACATGGCCTGGCGCTGAATGCACAGTCGGCACGGATGTTCGAGGCTTATGTCGAAGGCCGCACGCGAGAAGCCGATCGCCTCTTCGCCTCAGCCAAGAAGAGCAAGGACAAAGAGCCAGACAACGAGCTTGTGGCTGAGGTTCGCACCTATGGTGTGAAGCGCAGGAGCGGGATGGAGGTTGGCGAGTGCGAGAACAACTACTATGCCGTTAATCCTTGCCTGGAAGCGGTCCAGGCCTGGCGTCATTTTGCGCGCAAACACGGGCTTGATCTGAACAAACAGAGTGCGGATCTCTTCGAGGCCTACATCGAAGGCAATCCGGTGCAAGGCGACAAACTTTACGCCGCTGCCAAGGGTCTTTCGATTTCTGAGCTGTTGGAGAAGCGTGGATACGAGAATGTGTCCGCATCGCCCAGCAATCGACTGTATGTGCCGATCTTTCCACCAGGCTCGGGGCGCTGATAGATGCTCTCTCGCGGCCTCGTCTTCTCATTGCTGCTGCATGCGATCGTCGTCTTCGTCTTTTTCGCCTTGCCGCCACCACTCTTTCTGGAACCGGAGGAGGTAGCCTTCGAGATCGCCTATCTGCCGACTTCTTCAGAGCCCGGCGAAGCAGAGGGTGGCGAGCTTGAGCCGCCCGTGCCTTTGACGCCAGAAGATCTGGCTGCCCAGGAATCACCGGAACAGCTGGCCGAACGACCACCCGATCCGGCCCAACCGGACGAAAATCTTGACTCAATTGTCGATCAAACCGCGGCGCTAGATTTGGATGAACCGGACGTCGAGGTCCAGGACGCATTTCCAGAACCGCCATCGCCCTTGGCGGAAGTACCCGTACCCGAAGTTTTGGATACGCTCGACGCTCCGGACCTGCCCGAGTTGGCCGAGAGTACGCCACCCGATAGTGAGGTGCTGGATGTAACCCCGGAAGCGCTCGATGTTCCAGATTTGCCCGAATTGGCTGAGACCGTACCGCCGGAGGTCACACGGCCGGAGCCGGCAACTCCCGAGGTTGCCGAGATCACAGCGCCGGAGCCGTCGCCTCTTGACCTCCCGCCGGAGCCAGAACGTGCCGCTGCCCCTGTTCCCCTGCCAGTAGAGCCTCAGCAGCTTGCGGAAGCACCTGAGCCAGCTCCCCTGCCTGTGGAACAGCTGTTAGAGCCAGATAGCGCACCCGAGACGCCACCGGTAGAGCCGCAGGAAATTGCCGAGGCTCCACTTCCGGTGCCGCCGGTCGCTCCAGCCGATCAAGACATCCTTCTGCCTGAGGAGCCGCCGCAGTTGGCTGAGGTTGCTGAACCTGTACCTCCGGAACCGGATCCGGAACCACGGTTGGTCCGCCGGGAAACGCCTCAGTCCAAACCTGATCGTGAGGTCACTTTGCCCGAGGTCCCGCGGGAGGTAGCGCAGCAGGAAGCGGTGTCCGAACCGGTCCAACCGCCGCAAGTCGCTGCCGTGCCTAGCCAACCGAGAAATCCGGTAAGCCAGCAGATCGGGGAGATCGATCTGGTCAGGTCCATTCAACAACAGGTAGAGCCTTGCTGGCGCTCGCCGCCCGGACAGACGGCTGCCGTCTCATCGGTCGTGGTGCTTGTGACCCTCAATCGTAACGGTACCATTCGCAAGACCGTGCTGAAGGATCGTCAACGGGCCCAGAGCGACCAAGCCTATCGGGCCTTGGCGAGAGGCGCAGAAGCTGCCTTCTTGCGCTGCGGGCCTTATCAACTCCCTGGCGACCAGTATGCTCAGTGGCGGGAGCTGGAGGTCGACTTTCACGCAAACTGATCGGTTGACAACCCGACTGACACGGCAAATCGATTTCTGTTGACTTGCCAAGAGTGGCCGGGCTACCCACATGCACTCTGACACGGACCGCGACGTCCAACCCACCTATCCAGGTTTCTTTCAAGAACGACACACTCTGCACCGCCTCAGCGTGGTGGGACTGTTTGGCGGGCGAGCACTCGCCGTTCTACGAGAACCGCTTCATTTCTTCACTATCCGCCACTCGGCGTCGATACAGGGCTGCTAGGATGCTGGCATGAACCTTCAAGAACTAAAAACCAAAACTCCTCAAGAACTACTCTCTCTGGCTGAAGAGCTGGATGTCGAGAATGCGAGTATTTTGCGCAAGCAGGATATTATGTTTGCCATTCTGAAGCAGCTTGCTGAGAATGGGCAGGAAATCTCCGGCGGAGGCGTGCTAGAGATCTTGCCGGATGGCTTCGGCTTTCTGCGTTCGCCAGAGGCGAACTACTTGCCCGGACCGGACGATATCTATGTGTCGCCCTCCCAGGTACGCCGCTTTGCCTTACGCACGGGCGATACGGTCGAAGGGCAGATCCGCTCGCCGAAGGATGGGGAGCGTTACTTTGCTCTGCTGAAGCTGGCGACGATCAACTTCGACGGTCCGGATTCGGCGCGTCATCGGATCAACTTCGACAACCTGACCCCGCTCTATCCGGACGAGAAGATTTCGCTCGAGGTCGATGATCCGACCCGAAAGGATCTGACCCCGCGCGTGATCGACCTGGTGTCGCCCCTGGGCAAGGGCCAGCGTGCGCTTATCGTTGCGCCGCCGCGCACCGGCAAGACGATGATCCTGCAGAATCTTGCCCGCTCGATCGCTGCCAACCACCCGGAGATCTATCTCTTGGTGCTGTTGATCGACGAGCGACCAGAAGAGGTCACCGATATGGATCGCTCGGTCAAGGGCGAGGTGGTCTCTTCGACCTTCGATGAGCCGGCACAGCGCCACGTGCAGGTCGCTGAGATGGTGATCGAGAAGGCCAAGCGTCTGGTCGAACACAAGAAAGACGTGGTGATCCTGTTGGATTCCATCACGCGCCTGGCTCGTGCCTATAACACCGTCGTCCCCTCCTCGGGCAAGGTGCTGACCGGCGGCGTGGATGCCAATGCACTGCAGCGGCCGAAGCGGTTCTTCGGTGCTGCGCGTAACATCGAAGAGGGCGGCAGCCTGACGATTATCGGTACCGCGCTGATCGACACCGGCAGCCGCATGGACGAGGTGATCTTCGAAGAGTTCAAAGGCACCGGCAACTCAGAGATCGTGCTGGACCGCAAGCTGGCGGACAAGCGCAACTTCCCGGCCATCGATATCGGCAAGTCCGGTACCCGCAAGGAAGAGCTTCTGGTCGACAAGGCGACCTTGACCAAGATGTGGGTGCTGCGGCGCATTCTCATGCCGATGGGCGTCACCGATTCCATGGAGTTCCTGCAGGACAAGCTGAAGCAATCCAAGAACAACTCGGACTTCTTCGATTCGATGAACCAGTAGCCGTTTGGTGCTGCTCTAGCGGTTCCAGAAGCGCGGATCGAAGAGGACCAAGACCGTCAGAATCTCCAAGCGGCCCAACACCATCAGAAGTGACGAGATCCACTTGGCCGTATCCGGTAAGGGTCCGAAAGTACCGGCAGGACCGATGGTCGGGCCCAAACCGGGTCCGACATTGGTGATTGCGGTCACAGCCCCGGAAAGCGCGGTGATGAAGGAGATGCCGGTGGATGCCAAGGCAGCCGCACCGAGACCGATCAGGGCAAGGACGATAAAGAGGTAGACGCAGACCGATTGCGCGACCTCGGCCGGTAGGGGCTTTCTGTTGTAGCGCCGGGTGACCACGCGTTTGGGGTCCAGGGTTTGGGCCATTTGCCGTTTCACCTCGAGGCCCAGGATCTGCCAGCGAAAGACCTTGAGACTGCCGGTGGTCGAGCCGGTGCAGCCGCCCAGCATCATCAGAAAGAAGAAGAAGGGCGTCGCCACACTTCCCCAGAGCTGAAAGTCGGTGGAGGCATAGCCGGTCGTGGTCGCGATCGAGGTAATGTTGAGGGCGGCAAAGCGCAGACTGCGCTCGAGTTCGCTATAGACCTCGCCCTGCCAGAGAAGCAGCCCTGCGGCCAAAACCAGAAAGGCCCAGATTTTGATGAAGGCACGGACTTGGCTGTCTTGCCAAAGGGCTCCCGGCCGTCCGTAGACCGCGCGCACCATCAAGACGAAAGGGAGGCTGCCGGCAATCATGAAGAGAACGCAGACCCACTGTGCCCTGGCATTGAAGGCGCCCATGGAGAGATCGGAAGTCGAGAAGCCCCCGGTTGCCACAGTAGTCATGGCATGGATCGCAGCATCGAAGAGCTGCATGCCGGTCATCCAATAGGCGACAAGGCAAGCAACGGTCAGCAAGAGGTAGATCAGGCCGATGGTTGCCGCCAACTGCGAGGCCCGGGGGAGCACCTTGTCGGAGCGATCCGAGAACTCCGTGCGCATCAGTTGCATGCCGCCGATCTTGAGAAGGGGCAGAACCGCAATCGCAATCATGATCACGCCCAAGCCTCCGACCCATTGCAGCAGACCGCGCCACAACAAGATGCCCTGCGGCATGGCGTCAAGTCCCGTTAGGATCGTCGAGCCCGTCGTCGTCAGCCCGGAGACGGCTTCGAAGTAAGCATCCGCCCAGCTGAGATCCTGATGGCCCCAAACCAAGGGCAAGGCGGCGAAGAGCGGCAGGCCAAACCAGCAGAGCGGCGTCAGAACGAAGGCTTGGGGCAAGGTCAGTTTACGACTGCTAACACGGAAGGTTAGGGCTAGACCGCCGCCCAAGAAGATCGTCACGGCAGCACTGCCAAGGAAGATCGAGGCATCGGGCCCACGATCGACCCAGTCCGCCAGTGCCGGGAAGAAGCCGAGCAGACCCAGCACCATCACCAGTAATCCGAAGACATGGCCGATTAGCCTGAAATCCAAGGCGGACTCCCTCGATCGATCCGACCGCACTTAGGCATCGGCCTTGCCAGTCTAACTGCCGTCCGGCTTGCGCAAGAGGAACTCGCGACCGACCTTGACCCGCGGCACGCCGTCATAGGCGACAATGTCGGCCGTGGCGTAGGTCTCGCCCCAGCGCGCCGGCAGGAAACTGCCGCTGCCGATCATATCCACTGGAACGCCAGCGTCTGCCATCAAGCGGCACTTACGCGGATCGAAGCCGGAGGAAGCGACCAGCTTCACCTTCTCGAACCCGGCCTCGTCCAGTTGTTCGCGCATGTACCAGAGAGCGGCGGCCGTGACCCCGGCGCCGACCAGATAACGGAGCTCCTCTTCGTTACGATAGCCGCGAATGGCTGCCGGTGCATTGCGCTCCAGAACCGCGTAGGAAACCGTGGGATCCAGGCCCTCGACGTAACGGCTGCCCGGGGTATCCAGACGGACCGCCAGAGTTCCGGCCGCTGCGCGTTCTGGGAAGCGCCGTGCGACGGCCAGGCTGTCGGTTACCTCATGGGCAAAATAGTCGACCAGGACAGTCATCGGCTCGTCGGGATAGAGCTGATCGTACATCTCTGAGGCACGTAGAGTAGATCCGGCATAGCCGATCAAGGCGTGAGGCATGGTACCAAGACCACTCTCGCGATCGAAAAAATGCGCCGTGGCGTCGGTCGCATTGCCGACAAAACCGATGGCGCCGACCTTGCGCTGAGCCCGCTTGGAGCCGACCGAGGCGGCATAAGCCATGGTCTCAGCCATCTCAGTACCCGCACAGTGACGCGCATCCATGGCGAGAAAGGAGACCTTCGGCAGGTCGGCGCACATGGTATAGGCATTGAAGGCTGCGACGCAGGCCGGGCCCAGCTTCTGCAGCAGCAGGGTTTCTAGATCCACGAGTTGGGCAAAGCGTCCGGTCAGATAGAGAATTGGCTCGCCCGCGCCCACCCACTTACCTTCGGGATGGGTCACCTCGATCTCGATCTTGGCGCCGCGCTCGGCAGCCACGTTTTCCAACCAGGAAAGCGCCAAGCGTGGCGCGGAGATAACCGGTCGGCGCATGAAGACGGCATAGGTCACTGTGCAGTCGCCGAAGGTCTCGACGACTGCCTTGGTGCGCCTGAAATAGTGGTCGGTCCAGCGGGCGACCTCGTCCGCGGCCTTTGGCCAGGTGGTCGAGAGCTCTTGGCGACCCTCGACGATGGGACGGGACATGGGGTCCTTCTCCTTCCGACTCCTGTTTCTCTGCTCAGGTCGTCAGCATGATCTTGCCGATATGCGTCGAAGTTTCCATCAGGCGATGGGCCTCTGCGGCCTCTTCCAGCGGGAAGCCGGCGTGCAGCAGCGGTTTCATCCGGCCTGACTCCAACAGGGGCCAAACCGACTTGGCCAGGTTATCGGCGATTGCCGCCTTGAAGTCGATCGAGCGTGCGCGCAGGGTCGAGCCGGTCACGGTCAGGCGCTTCAGCATGACCGGCAAGAAGTTGATCTCTGCCTTGCTGCCGCCCAGGAAGGCGATGAAGACCAGCCGTCCGTCTGGCGCAAGAGCCGCGATCTCGCGCTCGATGTAACTGCCGCCGACCATGTCGAGCACGACGTTGACGCCCTTGCCGCCGGTTTCCTCTTTGGCGATGGCGACGAAGTCTTGCTCACGATAATTGACGGTGCGGTCGGCACCCAGGGCTTCGCAGGCAGCGCACTTCTCGGCATTGCCCGCCGTCGCCAGAACCTTGGCGCCAAAGGCCTTAGCCATCTGGATCGCCGTCGTACCGATGCCGGAGCTGCCGCCCTGTACGAGCAAAGTCTCCCCGGCCTGAAGGCCAGCGCGATCGAAGACGTTGGACCAGACGGTGAAGTAAGTTTCCGGGAGTGCCGCGGCCTCGACCAGTGACAGACCCTGCGGTACCGGCAGGCACTGGCGCGCCGGTGCGACGCAATACTCCGCATAGCCCCCACCCGTGACCAAGGCCGTCACCTTGGCACCCAGCGCCGGTGCTGTGCAGTTCGGACCCTGTGCCACGACCTCTCCCGCGATCTCAAGGCCAGGCAGATCGCTGGCGCCTGACGGCGGTGGATATCCGCCCTTGCGCTGCAGAACGTCGGGTCGGTTCACGCCGGCGGCGGCCACCTGGATCAGTACTTCGCCCTCGCCTGCTTGGGGAATGGGTCGCCGGCAAGCCTGCAGCACTTCCGGTCCGCCGGCCTCTCGGATCTCGATCGCCTTCATGTCGCCGACTACAGCCACTGGCCTTTGCTCCCTTGACTTGGCTGCACAACTTGCGCTGCCGTTGGGGCATGATCTAACGGCCTTCCCGGTCCCAGGACAAGGGGTGCCGGGAAGAGGACAGCTGTCTGCGAGGAGAGGAGGGTGCCATGGAAGAGGATGAAAAGCCGGCGGCCGAGCGCTGGACCCTGGGTTGCGATCTCTATAGTTTCGGTGTCGAAGAGCTGGATGACTATGCGGCTGCCCTAAGAGCCGAGCTGGAGCGTGTTGAAGCTACCAAAGCGGGAAAGCAGTCCTATCTCGGCGATGCGGCCAAGCTGTTCAAAAGCTGAGATTCGGCAAGTGCCTCGATTTGCTACGTAAAAAACGACCGACAGACGCGATTCTGCCTTGCCTTCTGGACTTGGATGAGTAGCTTATCGGCTCGGCAAGTTGACAGGGGGCCGACAGATGAAGGAGCCGAGGGGGCGAAACGACCCTCCGGCTCCTTCTTCATTCTAGGAAACATTTTTTACCTGACTGCGAAGGGCGAATTCCAGGCCCCTTGTCCTGCTGGGCAATTGTTCTTCTGCCGGCGCTTTGGCAGTCTGTCGCTTCAAGGGAAGGCGCACAGAAGGGACAAGACGCATGCCGGAGATGACTTTCACGACCGACGCAGGAGAGATGGGGGGTTACCTGGCTCTGCCGACTGTCACGCCAGCACCGGCGATTCTGGTGATTCAGGAAATCTTTGGCGTCAATCAGGTGATGCGGGATATCTGCGACGGCCTGGCGGCGGCGGGCTATGTCGCCGCCTGTCCGGACCTTTTCTGGCGGATGGAGCCCGGCGTGCAGCTGACCGACAAGACCGAGGCCGAGTGGGCCAGGGCCTTCGACTTCTTCGGGCGCTTCGACGTCGACCAAGGCGTCGAGGATCTTAAAGCTGCACTCTCGCTGTTGCGCCAGCATCCGGCCGGCAACGGCAAGGTCGGCAGCGTCGGCTACTGTCTGGGCGGCAAGCTCGCCTACCTGATGGCAACCCGCAGCGATGCCGACTGCAGTGTCAGCTACTATGGGGTCCAGATCGACCAGCTCCTCGGCGAGGCGGATAACATTGCGAAGCCGCTGATGCTCCATGTCGCCTCCAAGGACCAGTTCGTACCGCCGGAGGCACAGGCAGCGATGCAAGAGGGGTTGGCCTCGCGGCCCACCATCGCCTTTCATGTCTATGAGGGGCAGGATCATGCCTTCGCGCGCGAAGGCGGCGAACATTTCGATGCAGCGGCCGCAGACCTTGCCAATGGCCGTAGTGCCGCTTTCTTCAAGCAGAACCTGGGAGGTTAGAGCGCCATGGATGCGACCGTCATCGTCGCCCGCGAAGCCGGTGGGCCTGAGGTACTGGAGGCCAAGAGCCAAAGTCTGGGGAAGCCGGGCGAAGGCGAGGTCCTGGTGCGTCAGACCGCCGTCGGTCTGAACTACATCGACACCTATCACCGCAGCGGCCTCTATCCCGTGAACTTTCCCTCCGGCATTGGGCTGGAGGCAGCCGGTACCATCGAGGCGGTCGGCGCGGGCGTCCGCGACTTTGCAGTCGGCGATGCCGTCGCCTATTGCACCGGCCCGCTTGGCGCCTATGCCTCGGCGCGAGTCATGCCGACGGCGACCCTAGTGCGCCTGCCCGAAGGGGTCGATGACAGAACCGCCGCGGCGATGATGCTGAAAGGGCTGACGACGCAATACCTGATTCGCCAGACCTACAAGGTGAAGGAAGGCGAGACCGTGCTGTTTCACGCCGCAGCCGGCGGCGTCGGCCTGATCGCCTGCCAATGGCTGGAAGCCTTGGGAGCACGCGTGATCGGGACGGTCGGCAGTGCCGAGAAGGCCGCCTTGGCCCGCGCGCACGGCTGCCACCACGTCATCAACTACCGCGAAGAGAATGTGGTCGAGCGCGTCCAGGAACTGACCGAAGGCAAGGGCGTGCCGGTGGTCTATGACGGTGTCGGTGCCGACACTTGGGACATGTCTCTCGACTGCCTGCAGCTGTTTGGCCTGATGGTCAGCTTCGGCAATGCCTCTGGCGCCGTCCCAGCGGTCAACATCGGCCAGCTCGCCGCCAAGGGCTCCTTGTTCGTGACCCGCCCGACCCTAATGAGCTATGCCGGCACCCCGGTCCGCCTGCAGACCATGGCCCGCGACCTCTTCCGCCATGTCCGCAACGGCGACATCAAGATCCGCATCGACCAGACCTATTCCTTGACCGACGCTGAGCAGGCGCATCGGGATTTGGAAGGCCGGAAGACCACGGGCTCGACCGTATTGCTGCCTTAAGGCTTGCCAGACGGCGAAAGGACTGAAGGTTGGAGCGCGATTAGCGCTCCGCCTTTTGCCGATTGAGCAGTCGGAGCCGCAGTGCATTCAACTTGATGAAGCCCTGGGCGTCGCGCTGATCGTAGACGGCGTCTTCTTCGAAGGTCACATGTTCCAAGCTGTAGAGTGAGTTGGGAGACTGGCGGCCGAGCGGAGTGACATTGCCCTTATAGAGCTTCATGCGCACGCGGCCGGTCACGGCCTCCTGGCTCTTGTCGATCAGGGCCTGCAGCATCTCTCGCTCCGGGGCGAACCAGAAGCCGTTGTAGACCAGCTCGGCATAGCGCGGCATCAGCTCATCCTTCAGATGGGCCGCGCCGCGATCCAGCGTGATGGACTCCATCGCCCGGTGGGCCTCTAGCCAAATCGTGCCGCCGGGCGTCTCGTAGACGCCGCGGCTCTTCATGCCGACGAAGCGATTTTCGACCAGGTCCAGACGACCGATGCCATTGGCGCCGCCCAGTTCGTTCAAGCGGGTCAATAGGGCTGCCGGCGAGAGGCGCACACCGTCGATGGCGATGGGATCGCCCTTATCGAAATCGATCTCGATAATGGTCGGCTGGTCCGGTGCTGCCTCGGGCGAGACGCTGCGGGAATAGACGTAATCCTCGGGCTCGACCCAGGGGTCCTCCAGGACCTTCCCCTCGGCGGAGATGTGCAGCAGATTGGCGTCGACGGAAAAAGGTGCCTCGCCGCGTTTGTCCTTGGCGATCGGGATCTGATTGGCTTCGGCGAAAGCGATCAGGCGCTCGCGGCTGGTGAGATCCCACTCCCGCCAGGGAGCGATCACCTTGATCTCGGGATTGAGCGCGTAGTAGCCGAGTTCGAAGCGCACCTGGTCATTGCCCTTGCCGGTGGCCCCATGGGAGACCGCGTCGGCGCCGACCTGACGGGCGATCTCGATCTGCCGCTTGGCGATCAGCGGGCGGGCGATTGAAGTGCCGAGCAGGTAGCAACCCTCGTAGAGCGCATTGGCGCGGAACATCGGCATGACGTAATCGCGCACGAATTCCTCACGCAGGTCCTCGATGAAGATGTGCTCGGGCTTGATGCCCAACAGTTCTGCCTTGCGGCGCGCCGGCTCCAACTCCTCGCCCTGACCGAGGTCGGCGGTGAAGGTCACCACCTCGCAGCGATAGGCCTCTTGCAGCCACTTCAGGATGACTGAGGTATCGAGGCCGCCGGAATAGGCGAGGACGACGCGTTTGATGTCTGACATGGATCTACCGAGGGGTTAGGGGAGAAGTCTCGCCGCGTGCTATAAAGGAGGAGACCTCCTCCCCGCAAGGGAGGCGGCAAAGGAGACGCAGGCAGACGGCCGAACGGAGGGGTCTCATGGCATGGAATCACGATCTGGTACGCGCGCCCCAAGCGCTTGCCATGCTGCCGAAGAGAAGCGACGGCAGCATCGACTGGGGGCAGGCGGGAGAGCCGCAGGGTGTGAAAGTGGCGCAGCTGGATACCGGCTACACGGCGCACCCGGGACTTGGTTTCGGGGCCAACGGCGAGAGTGCGTTTCTCTGCGCGGACGAGGGTAGCGATTGTCTGCAGCCGCGCCGCGCTACGCCTAAGGATCCGCTGACGAAGGTGAAGGCCATGACGCCCGGTCATGGTACGCGGACGGCAACGGCGCTGTCCGGCGCCGGCACGGACTTCAGCGGGATCGCGCCCGGACTGCCGATCATTCCCTTCCGCGTCACCAATCACTCGCTGCTCTACGGTGCGGCGGCCGATGCGGTTGCCAAGGCCTTGGATCTGGTGGTGCAGAAGGTCGAGGCCGGAGAGATGGCGCCCATCGTCAACATCTCGCTGGGTTGGCCCTTCGGCCATGCCGGCTTGGGTGCGGCGCTTGATCGGGCCTACGAGGCCGGCGTGATCGTGGTCTGCGCTGCCGGCCAGATCATCGATCGTGTGGTCTATCCCGCCAAGCACGCGCGTTCCATCGCCGTCGGCGGCCTGGAAAAGAAGAGCAACTCCGGCAATGGGATCTATCAGCGCTATCACACCTATGCCCGCGTGGACTGCTGGGCACCGGCCGAGCCGATCCTGCGCGGCGATGCGGCTAGCCCGGGCTACGACTATGGCGACGGCACCAGTTATGCCTGCCTCCACGTCACCGCTGCTGCTGCCATGTGGTGGCGCATGAAGGGGGCTGAGATCTCGGCCAGCTATGCCAAACCGTGGCAGCGCGTCGAGGCCTTCCGCCACCTACTGACCAAGAAGCCCAATCCGCTGTCGCCCGACCAGGACCAAGCTCTGCTATTGAGTCAGAGCGACGTCCGCCACCTCGACAGCCTCTCGAACCGCGGTCGCCTGGTGAACTGCGAACGGCTGCTGACTACGGCGCTTCCCGATCCTGAGATTTTGGAGAAGCGCATGGATCTGGCGATCGACGATCTGGCGTAAGCCGCCTGACCCGCAGACCTGCCTGTCGCTTAGTAATGCGTGTCGATGATGGCTTCGTAGGCTGCGAGGGCGGCGGCGTTCACCAGGTCGTTCACCGTCGCGCTGAGAGAGACAACCTGTGCCGGTCGGGTCAATCCCATCAAGAGCGGACCGATGATGTGCGCGCTGGAGAGTTCCGGCAAGAGGCGAGTGACCACGCTTGCGGTGTGAAGGGCCGGCATGATGAGGATGTTGGCCGGGCCGGAGAGGCGACAGAAGGGATAGAGTTCCTGCATGCGCTCGTAGTTGAGCGCCACGTCTGCTTGCATCTCGCCGTCGTACTCGAAGTTGGGCCGCCGGCGGTCCAGGATCTCGATGGCCTCGCGCACCCTGACTGCGCGCTCGCCCGGCGGATCGCCGAAGTTCGAAAAGGAAAGCAGAGCTACGCGCGGCTCCTGGCCCATGGCGCGGGCCTGTTCGGCAGTCTGCTCGGTGATGTCGGCCAGCACCTCGGCGCTCGGTAACTCATGCACCAGGGTGTCGGCCAGGAAGACAGAGCGCTGTCGCGCCACCAGTAAGGCCAGACCGAACACGCGCTTGCCGGGCTTGCGGTCCAGCGCTCGGGTCAGGTCATCGTAGACCCGGCTGAAGTTGCGGGTCAGGCCAGTGACCAGGGCATCGGCCTCTCCGCAAGCCAGCATGCAGGCGGCAAAGACGTTGCGATTCTGGTTGGCCATGCGCTTGCAGTCGCGGAACAGCATGCCGTGGCGTTGCAGGCGGTTGTAAAGAAACTCGGTATAGCGTTCGCTGGTGTTGGCGATGCTGGCGTTGGTGATCTCGCAGAAGTCGTTCGGCAGGCCTAGCTCCCGCAGGCCATCCTGCACCTGCTCGGTACGGCCCACCAGGATGGGATGACCCAGTCCTGCTTGCCAGAAGGCATGTGCGGCGCGAATGGACCGCGGCTCCTCGCCCTCGGCGAAAACCACGCGGGAGGGATGCTCGCGTACCTTCTCCACCACGGCCTGCATGGCCGAGACCGTGGGATCCAAGCGTGCAGAGAGGGTGGCTTCGTAGCTGTCGAAGTCCTCGATGGGGCGGCCGGCGACACCGCTGGACATCGCCGCCATGGCCACGGCTCTGGGTATCGCCACGATCAGGCGCGGATCGAAGGGGGCGGGGATGATGTATTCGGGGCCATAGCGCAGGCGGCGGCCGGCATAGGCGCGATCAACCTCGTCGGGGACATCCTCGCGCGCCAGGGCGGCCAGCGCCTCGGCGGCGGCGATCTTCATCTCCATGTTTATGGTGCGCGCACGGACGTCCAAGGCGCCGCGGAAGATGTAAGGGAAGCCCAAGACGTTGTTCACCTGGTTAGGGTAGTCGCTGCGCCCTGTCGCGATGATGGCGTCGTCACGCACCTTGCGCACCTCTTCCGGCGTGATCTCCGGATCGGGGTTGGCCATCGCGAAGATGATCGGCTTGTCGGCCATCGAGGCCGCCATCTCGGGCGTTACGGCGCCCTTGACCGAGAGACCGAAGAAGGCGTCGGCTCCCTCCAGAGCTTCGGCAAGACTGCGGGCCTTGGTGCGGGCCGCATGCGCCGATTTCCACTGGTTCATGCGCGTCGTGCGGCCCTCGAAGATGACGCCGGAGGTGTCGCAGAGCAGCAGGTTGTCGTGCGGCATGCCCATCGCCTTCAAGAGGTCGGCACAGGCGATGGCCGCAGCACCGGCCCCGTTCATCACCAGCCGCGTGGTCTTGAGGTCGCGGCCGGTCAAATGTAGCGCGTTCAAGATCCCGGCGGCGGCGATGATGGCGGTGCCGTGCTGGTCATCGTGAAAGACGGGGATATCCAAGAGCTCTTTCAGGCGTGCCTCGATGATGAAGCACTCAGGTGCCTTGATGTCTTCCAGGTTGATGCCGCCGAAGGAGGGGCCGAGGTAGCGCACGCAGTTGACGAAGGCGTCGACATCCTCGGTTTCGACCTCCAGGTCGATGCCGTCGATATCGGCAAACCGCTTGAAGAGGACCGCCTTGCCCTCCATCACTGGTTTGGAGGCAAGTGCGCCCAGGTTGCCCAGGCCCAAGACCGCGGTGCCGTTGGAGATCACCGCGACCAGATTGCCGCGGGCTGTGTAGTCATAAGCCAGAGCGGGGTCGGCGTGGATCCTCTCACAAGGCACGGCCACGCCCGGCGAATAGGCGAGCGAAAGGTCGCGCTGCGTGGTCAGCGGCTTTGTCGCCCGAATCTCCAACTTGCCGGGCCTGTCGGCCGCATGAAACTCCAAGGCCTCACGATCGGTGATGCGCCGTGTGGTATCCATCCTGTCCCCGCTTGCTTGTACCGCGCGGCGCCGTCTTCTAGAGCCAGCGCAGCCTCTATCCATCTTGCCGAGCCCTGCCGGCCTTGCCTAGGGTGCCGACCACATGCCCGATACATCCAAAAAGGCCGGCACCTTAGCCAGCCAGACACCCTTCATGCAGCAGTACTTGGCCCTGAAGGCGGACTATCAGGATGCCTTGCTGTTCTTCCGCATGGGCGATTTCTACGAGCTTTTTTTCGAGGACGCCAGACAGGCTGCCGCTGCGCTGGACATCGTGCTGACCAAGCGCGAGCAGCGCGGCGAGTCGATTCCCATGTGCGGCGTACCTGCGCATGCCCACGAGAGCTATCTGGCGCGGCTGATCCGCCAGGGGTTCAAGGTCGCGGTCTGCGAACAGCTGGAATCGCCAAGTGAGGCGAAGAAGCGCGGCTCCAAGTCGGTGGTGAAGCGTGGCGTGGTACGGCTTGTAACCGCCGGCACCCTGACCGAGGATCATCTGCTGGAGGCCGGCGCCAACAACTATCTGGTAGCGCTTGCGGAGGTCGGTGGAACCTACGGATTGGGTTGGCTCGATCTCTCGACCGGTGAGGTTCTGGCCGAAGCCTTGAGCGAGAGCGAGCTGGGAGCCGCCTTGGCACGCTTGGATCCGCGCGAACTGCTGGTCTCGGAGAAGCTGCTGCAACGCGAGAGCCTTTTCGAGCTCTTTGCCCAATGGCGCGGCCAGCTGTCGCCGCTGCCGCCGGCACGCTTCGACAGTCGCAATGCCGAGACGCGGCTGAAGTCACACTATGAGGTGGCCGATCTTGCTGCCTTCGGCGCTTTCGGTCGGGCCGAGATCGCCGCACTGGGCACCCTCATCGACTATGCGGCTCTGACCCAGAAGGGCGCTCTACCGCATCTAGCACGGCCTCTCAGAACCGGGCTTTCCGATCGCATGGCAATCGATGCGGCCAGCCGCCGCAACCTGGAACTCTTCGAAGCACAGGCCGGCGGGCGCAAGGGCTCGCTCTTGGCTGCCATCGATTGCAGCGTCACCGGTGCCGGTGCGAGGGCCCTTGCCCAACGTCTGGCATCGCCGCTGACCGATCGCCAGGCGATTGAGGAACGGCTGGCCAAAGTCAGCTACTTCCTGGAGGAAACGCCCTTGCGCGAGGAGCTGCGCGAGGCCCTTAAGGGACTGCCGGACTTGGAGCGCGCCCTGGCCCGCCTGACCTTGGGACGCGGCGGTCCACGCGACTTGGCAGCCGTCCGGCGGGCGCTTTCGGTTGCCGAACAGTTGCCGGCCCTGTTGGCCTCAGGCGCCGTGCTCTTCGGTGGCTCACTGCAGACCTTGGGCAGCCAGCGTGGCCTGTGCGAGCGCCTGGAGCGGGCGATTGCGGGCGACCCGCCCTTGCTGCAACGCGACGGCGGATTCATCAAGGCCGGCTATCATGAAGAGTTGGACCGTCTGCGCAGCCTGGGCAGCGATACCAAGAAGCTGATTGCCGAGTTGCAAGCCCGCTATGCCAAGGAAAGCGGACTAGGCACCCTCAAGATCAGGCACAACAACGTCTTGGGCTATTTCGTCGAGATCAATCCGGCGCAGGCGGAGCGCTTGAGCGATCCGCCCTTCATCCACCGCCAGACTCTGGCCTCGGCCATGCGCTTCACCACGACCGAGCTGGCCGAGCTGGAGCGCGAGATCGCCGGCGCCGACGAGAAGGCATTGGCGATCGAGTTGGCGCTGTTCGAGGACTTGGTGGGAGAAGTCGCGGGCCGCGCCGAGGTCCTGCAGCACTGCGCGAAGCTGTTGGCCGACCTGGATGTCGCCAGTGCGCTGGCGGTGCTGGCCGAACGCGACGACTACGTCCGCCCGACCTTGCGCGAGGATGACTGCTTTCTGATCAAGGGCGGCCGCCATCCCGTCGTCGAGCAGGCGCTGCGCAGCCAGAGCGAGGCCTTCGTCGCCAACGACTGCGACCTCTCCTCAGAGCAGCACCTTTGGCTGGTGACCGGGCCGAACATGGCCGGCAAGTCGACTTTCCTGAGGCAGAATGCCTTGATCGCCATCCTGGCGCAGATGGGTAGTTTCGTTCCGGCGGCTGCTGCAGAGATCGGTCTGGTCGATCGTCTCTACAGCCGTGTCGGGGCAGCCGACGATCTGGCGCGCGGCCGCTCTACCTTCATGGTGGAAATGGTCGAGACCGCGGCGATCCTCAATCAGGCCACCGCCCGTTCCCTGGTCATCCTGGACGAGATCGGTCGCGGCACTGCGACCTTCGATGGCCTCTCCATTGCGTGGGCTTGCCTGGAACAGCTGCACGAGGTGAATGGTTGCCGCGCGCTCTTCGCCACCCACTACCACGAGCTGACAAGGCTGCAGGCGCGTCTGCCACGCATGGCCAATCGTTCCATGCGGGTCAGCGAGTATCAGGGCGAAGTCGTCTTCCTGCACGAGGTCACTTCGGGTTCGGCCGATCGCTCCTATGGCATCCACGTCGCCCGCCTTGCAGGTCTGCCCAAGGCGGTGGTGCTGCGTGCCGAGGAAATCCTGCGGCAATTGGAGGCCAGCGAGCAGGCCGGCGCTCTGGCTCAGCTGGTCGACGATTTGCCACTCTTCTCCGCTGCACAGCGCAAGGCGGAGCCAGAGCCCTTGGATGCCCTGAGGGAACGGATGGCACAGATCGACCCCGACAGCCTGAGCCCGCGGGAGGCGCTGGATCTGCTCTATGAGTTGATGGCACTTAGATAGGTTAGGTCACGCGCAGTTGGGCTCAGCGCGTATCGATGCGCAGGTTCAAGTCTTGCAGGACAGAGAGTTTCGGCAAAGGTGAGAAAGTCAGTTTCGACAGCTGTGAGATGGGGAAACTCTTCTCCGGCGTTGCCGAAAGGCTGACGATCAGACCCTCGCCGCGATGCTCCACCACGGTCTTGACGGCCTGCAGAAACTCGCGGAGGAAGGGATAGCCGCTCTCCGACTGCAGAAAGCTGGCAAGCGCGGAGAGATTTCTGCGCAAGGTATCTTCGGTGAGCCCTTCACGTTGTGCCAGATAGGCAAGACCCAGCCTCAGCAAGCCCTCGTCCTCCACGCTGACCGAGAGGGTGCTGATAGCGCTGCGGTCCAGAGACGCGAAGGGTGTCTGCGGGTCGATAGAGTCGAGCGAGAGTGCAACCTCGGCCACGCCCAGGCCCGGCACTTGGACTGCGATCTGCGGCAGATCCAATGTGCCGCTTTCAGGGTTGAGCCGATAGGTGAGAAGCGCGTCTCCCTTGAGTTGCCTTAGCCAGCTAGGCAGTTCCGGATCCTCGACGACCAACTCGAAATCGTGCAGACGCAGGTCGCCGAAATAGGGCGGCCAATGGGCCTCGTCCAAGGTCACGATCTCGACCTCTCTCGAGGTCAGCGTGAAAGCGGGAACGACATCTGCCGGGCGAAAGCTGAAGTCATGGAGCCGGCCGTCTTCCAGACGATAGCTCAGCCCGGCCGGTGCCTGGTTCTCGGTCAGAGTAGCAACCACTCTTACCTGGTCGCTGCGGTCGAAAGGACCCACCTGTTCGAGGTCTAGGACCAGGTCATCGGTATCCCTGCCGATCGAAAAATAGGCCGCAAGAATGACGCCGATCGCCACCGCCAGGGTGATCAGCAGGCAAAGCGGAACCATCCTGCCTGTCATCGACTGCACGTCCGACCTCACCGAATTGCTCCTGCTGCGTGCGAGATACCCGCTTTACCGTCTTGCCGGCAGGGTCCCTCGCAGGCGCTGACCGCAGCGCTATCGCTTTCCTATACGCGTTCCAGTCCTATTCTTCATACACGATAGAAGGGCTAAACCTTACTTCGCACGAAGAAGCGGGCAGCAATTTGACGTTCATTGCTTGCTGCTCTGGATTTCTGCTCCGACTGTGACCAGCTGTGCCGCAATCGAACCGTCCATGCAAGCGCTTGGCACGGCAGTTTCCCCCCTGGAGCGCAGCACTATAGGTATTGCCAAGAGGGGCGGTGAGGAGGACCCTTAAGGTCATGAGCGACAGGCAGTCAAAGAACGGGCGAGACGCTGCCAAGGCCCTGCCCTTGCGACGAGGCCAGATCGTGCGCCGCTCCGTGCTGCTGCGACAATTGAGGGAGCTGCGCCAGGCTTCGGATCGTGGCGTGCCGGAAGGGGCAGCCGTTCTGGCGATGCTGCGGACCGCGCTGGAGCAGGGGCGCGCGCGACTGCGGCAGCGCTTTGAAGACGGTGTCGGTGGGATCGAGACTGCCCGCGGCTTGGCGCACCTGGTCGATCAGATCGTGCGCGTTCTCTACGACTATGCGGCCGACGACCTCTATCCCAGTCACAACCCCTCTTCCGGTGAGCATCTCGCGGTGGTGGCGGTCGGCGGCTATGGACGGTCTGAGCTGGCGCCCTTCTCGGATTTAGACCTTCTTTTCCTCTGTCCCTACAAGCGCACAGCGCGGGTGGAACAGATGGTCGAGACGATCCTGATCTTCCTCTGGGACCTGGGCTTTAAGATCGGGCATGCAACCCGTTCGATCGACGACTGCGTCCGCATGGCCAAGAAGGACCAGACGATAGCGACCAACCTTCTGGATGGCCGCTTCCTCTGGGGAACGCAAAGCCTCTATCTGGACTTCAAGACCCGCTTTACCAAAGAGGTGCAGCAGGAGTCAGCCAGCCGCTTCGTCGAGGCGAAGCTGGAGGAACGCGACAAGCGTCATCTCAAGATCGGCGGCTCGCGCTATTCTTTGGAGCCGCACATCAAGGACGGCAAGGGCGGTCTGCGCGACCTGCAGACCCTGCTGTGGATTGCGAAGTTCGCCCATGGCGTCGCCAGTTTCGCCGAACTGCAGGAGCGTGGTCTGGCGAGCAGACTGGAGGTCAGAACCTTCGAGAAGGCCGAACACTTCCTCTGGACCCTGCGCTGTCATCTGCACTATCTGACCGGCCGCGGCGAAGAGCGGCTGACCTTCGATCTGCAGACCCAGATCGCACCGCGCATGGGCTATCGGCGCCATGCCGGAACCAAGGCGGTCGAACGGCTGATGAAGCACTACTTTCTGGTCGCCAAGGATGTCGGCAGCCTGACCCGGCTGATCTGCGCGGAACTGCAGGCCAAGAGCAATCGTCGGCTGCGCGACCGCTTGCCGCCGTTGCTACGCAAACGCTACGACTGCTTCAGCATGAAGGCCGGTCGCCTGACGGTGAGCGAAAGGCTCTTGTTCAACAAAGAGCCGCTGCAAATGCTGCGCCTCTTTCGCGTCGCCCAACAGCACGATCTGGAGATCCACCCGGAATCGCTGCGCTGGGTTGCGATGAACCTGCGATTGATCGACGGACTGCGGGAGAATCCGGAAGCAAGCAAGCTGTTCCTGCAGATACTCTGCCACAAAGAGCGCGGCGAGGAAGCGCTCCGGCGCTTGAACGAGGCCGGTATTTTGGGTCGCTACCTGCCCGACTTCGGCCGGATTGTCTCGCAGATGCAGTTCAACATGTACCACCACTTTACGGTCGACGAGCACCTGATCCAGACCGTTGGCGTGTTGGGTAGGGTCGAACGCGGCCTTTTGGTCGAGGAGGCGCCGATTGCCAGTGACGTGATCGACAAGGTGATCTCGCGTCGGGTCCTTTACCTTGCCGCCTTGCTGCACGACATCGCCAAAGGCAGGCGCGAGGATCACTCCGATGCCGGCGCCAAGGTGGCGCTACACCTCTGTCCGCGCCTTGGCTTGAAGGATGAAGAGACCGAGAGCGTGGCCTGGCTGGTGCAGAACCACCTGATGATGAGCGATACGGCCTTCAAACGCGACCTGGGCGATCCGCAGACCATCCAGAACTTTGTCGAGCGGGTGAAGTCGATGGAGCGTCTGCGGCTCTTGCTAGTCTTGACCGTGGCCGACATCCGCGCCGTGGGGCCGGGGGTTTGGACGGCCTGGAAGGCGTCCTTGTTGCGCGATCTCTATTGGCGCACCGAAGAGGTGCTGTCGGGCGGTCATGCAACCGAAGGCCGGGAGGTCAGGGTGGCAGCAGCCAAGGAGGCCTTGCGCGAGTCGCTGCAACATTGGTCGAGCGAGTTTCTGGAGACCCACATTGCACGCGGCTATGCATCCTATTGGCTGAGTTTCGACCGCGATACTCACATTCGCCATGCCAGGATGGTGCGTGACGCGGAAGCCAGCGGCGCGCCGCTGACTGTGACCCACAAGGTCGACGATTATCGTGGGGTGACGGAGCTGACGGTCTATACTGCCGACCATCCCGGCCTCTTCAGCCGTGTTGCCGGAGCCCTGGCCGCTGGCGGTGCCGAGATCGAGGCTGCGAAGATCTTCACTATGGCCAACGGCATGGCACTCGACGTCTTCTATCTGCGCGATCGCCAGACCGGCGAGGCCTTCTCTCGTGCTTCGCGCCTGGCGCGCCTGGTGACCTTCATCGAAGGTACGCTTGAGGGCGCGCTGAAGCCCTGGCGCGACCTTGACCAAGCGCCGACTCCCTGGCCGTCGCGCTATGCCGTCTTCACAGTGCCGCCACGGGTCTTGGTCGATAATCGGGCCAGCAAGGACTACACCTTAATAGAGGTCAATGGTCGTGACCGTCCCGGTCTGTTGCACGATCTGACCTACGTCTTGACCCGGAACAACTTGATCATCCGCTCGGCCGTGGTCACCACGTTCGGGGCAGAGGTGGTGGACAGCTTCTATGTGCAAAATGCGCTGAACCAGAAGGTGACCGACCGCCAGAAGCTGAGCCGGGTGCGCAAACGCCTTATCGAGGCGATCGACGGGACAAAGCCAACCACGGCAAAGGCCAAGCGCGCGGCCTGAACGACTTGAGACAATGAAGGAACATCTCATGAAGAGTCTTGCTGCCTTGTTGCTGACGACGACATTGCTGGTGATTGGCCCAATTGGCCCTGTCGCTGCTGCGTCCTTCGACTGTGCAAAGGCGGCCAGCGCAGACGAGAAGGCGGTCTGCGACGACTGCAATTTGGCGCAGAAGGACGTCAAGATGGCGACCCTCTATGACGTTCTTACCAACCTGGTCGCTATGGGCCAGCGCGGGGACATTCAGGACGCACAGCGCAGCTTTCTAAAGACCCGCGCGGACTGCGGTGCCAAGAAGCACTGCATCGCGGAGGCCTATGACGCACGCATCGGCAAACTGGAAGCGGGGCTGAAAGAGGTCTACGAGGGTGGACCCTACTAGGCTGGGTTTGGCGGTCCAGCGGGCGGCCCTCAGGCAGTAGGGGTGGTCGCTTCAGAAGCCCTTTCGGGTCCGACCGCAATCTCCGCACTCAAGCAATCGAATCGACTGCCGGGTCGAAACCTAGGGTGTTCGGGTCCGCGCCCTTGACCAGGGTCAGATAGTCCTGCACTTGGATCAGCGGCTGCCGCGGACGCCAGAAGGTCTCAAGCATGTAGGCGGTAATCTCGCGGCGCTGTTCCAAGGTGTAGGAATAGACGTGCGGGTAGAGCATGATCATCCACACCGGTGCCATGAAGTCATGGAAGTCATCGGCCCAGAAACGCACCTCCCTGGTGGCCTGTCCGACGACTGCGGTCTCGAAACCGGGCCGGTTGCGCAGGGACGCGCCGAAGGCCACCAGGTCCTGATCCGTCGACTGCCCGAAGTAGCGGCCGACAAAGCGATTGTAGAGCGCAGTCGTTGTGTGTTCTTCGCTGGCGGTCGTCGACATCATCACTGCGTGCAGGATCGAACGCGGCGCCATCACGACCTGGTAAAGCGCCTCTACAAGCGCCGGCCAGCTCCTGAAATCCGCGTAGTAGAGGGAGTGGTGGAGAATGACGAGATCCATCGCTCGCTCTGAGAGTTTCTCTCGCAGGGTGCCTCTCGCCGCGGCCCCGTCGCTAAAGTCGAGGGTGTAGTCGCCGACAACGGGCGTGACGTGGGTCAGGAACTGGCGCTGCAGTCTTTCTTGCAGCCGCTCCAGAGCCAAACGATCAATGTCGTAGAGCAGCAGGTGTTTCTGACAGGCGGCTTGCATGAGCGGCAGCTGCGGCGCTTCGCTGGAGCCGATGGAGAGACCTGACAGGGACTTGCCCACCGGCACCAGCCTGTGCAGCACGCGGAGTGCCGACATCAGCCCTCGCCCGTCGTCAAGCTTCTCGTCGCTATGCTCGCACCAGATTCGGTTCTGCGCGTCCAGACCAATCTCGGCACTGCGCAAACCGGCTTCGATCAAGTCGGCGTTATCCATGGTCAGATTTACCCCTTCCACCTAGACTTGGTGCTGACAAATCCTTCGATCTGACGTGGCTTTGAGCCTAATATGGGCGCTGTCTATCACAACCCAAGGCGCGTACCGCGCCCACCCGAAAGCGCGTGTGTCCTCGGGGAATCACAACGCGGAGGCTAAGGCATGCGTGAACATCGCAGCTGCTATACCACATCGAGATTGTATCGATGCAATAGATGCTTAGGCGCGCGAGAGTCATGACGCAAAGGTTTGCGAGCGGATGATCCTTCACCGTTGTATGACAAATTCCGTCACATGAATCTGATTCTCTACCGTGGCGGCACGCCAATCCTTGAAAAGACCTGTTCCAAGCCTTTCGTAATCCTCCACCAATTCACTGCACCGTGAGCTCCTCGTGAGATCCGAGGCGGTAGGTGGATTGGCGAAGCGCGCAGTCGACTGCCTTCGAGCAAGCAAGAAGAAGCGAACAGGAAAGCGATCGATCCTTTCAATGTCACCAAACCGACTCTCGCCGTCGAAAGGCGACAGCAGCTAGGACAGCAAAAGGAACGCAAGGGATGACCAAGAGCACCACCTCTCCGGGCGATCTCGGAGAGCCTGCAAGCCCACACGACAGCGCAACGACCGAGACCCTGGTGGATCCCGCAGCGGCGGCCATGTCCTATGGCACCAGCAGCGGCAACGATATTCTCTTCGGGACCAGCGGAAACGACACCCTCGATCCTCAGACGGGCGCGGACCTTGTCTATGCGGGCGATGGCAACGACACGCTTATCGACTCTGACCTCCTAAGCGCTGATGTTTTCTTCGGCGGCACCGGTATCGACCTGCTCGATATGGAGGGCAACAACTTCAACAGCTTCGTTGCTATCGACCTGGCACTCGGGCTCGCATTCGCACCTCTGGCCGTGGTGAGTGACACCTTTTTTGGCTTTGAGAATGCGGTGGCGGGTGGCGATGCAACGCTTCTCGGCAACGCTATCAAGAACAGGCTTTTCGGCTCTCAACAAGGTGACAATCATATCTATGGCCGCCACGGTGACGATTTCATCGTCGGCCAGAGCGGCACTGACAAGCTCTTCGGTGATTCGGGTAGTGACACCCTGAACGGGGACAGCGGAAACGACACACTCTCAGGGGGCAGCGGCGGCGATACCGTCGATGGCGGTGATGGCGACGACACCGCCTATGGCGCAGAAGGAACCGATACCCTCTTGGGCCTCAGCGGCGACGATCTGCTCTGGGGCGCAGACGGCTTCGACCAGCTCTATGGTGGCTCGGGGAACGACACACAGATCGGCATAGCCGATATCGATCACTTGGTCGGCGGTCCTGGCTCCGATTTGCTGTTTGCCGGCAGCGATGGCGATCAGGCCTTCGGCGGTGCGCAGAGTGACAAGATCTTTGGCGATTCGGGTGGCGACAAGATCCACGGCGGTTCGGCAAGCGATTTCATCTATGGCGGCAGCAACGACGATCGGCTCTTCGGCAACCAGGGCCAAGACAAGCTCTTTGGTGGCGGCGGTGTCGATACCATCGAGGGCGGAAGCAATCGTGACGATATCTATGGCGGGGATCAGAACGATACGATCTGGCTGCACTCCGGCGAAGTCGTAGCTGGAGAGAAAATCGTTGGCGGCAGCGGCTTCGATATCGTGCAAGCCTTTTCGGGTGTCGCGCTCGCGGGATTGCTCGAACTCTCGGAGATCGAGCGGGTCTTTAGCTACGGTACAAGCGGAAACGATAGCATTCTGAGCCTTGATGATGTCGTGTCCGAGATGATCTTCGGTGCTAGCGGCAACGATGACATCAGGGGTGCTTCCGGTAGCGATACGATCCAAGGCGAGCAGGGAAAAGACATCGCACGCGGCCAGTCCGGCGATGATTCGCTTGATGGTGGCTCGGGAAACGACACGCTCTTTGGCGGCGAAGGTGACGATCGAGGCTCGGGCGCAAGCGGCAAGGATTTGTTAGCCGGCGGTTCTGGCGTCGATAACCTTTTTGGTGACGATGGAGATGACCGTTTGAATGGCGGCAGCGGTACCGACAAGGTCACCGGCGGCATCGGCAACGACACCGTCACTGTTAACACCCTGACCGACATCGTCGTAGAAGGCACGTTGGACGGGACATTGGATGTTCTGCGCTCCGAAGCCCAAGACTACACGCTGGCCGACACCGCGATGATAGAGCGGGTCAACATCAACAACGGCATAGGTCCGGCCGACTTCACCGGCAACCGCTTCGATAACGCCATTCTCGGAAACTCGGCCGGCAATGAGCTGGCCGGTGGAAGCGGCGATGACGTTCTGAATGGTCGTGGCGGCGATGACACCCTGAGAGGCAACTCAGGCAACGATACCTTCGTGATCGCAGATAGCGCCGATCAGGTCATAGAGCTCGCCAATCAGGGCGGGGATATGGTTCGGGCTGAGATCGACTACTCGCTCTCGACCCACGTCGAGGTCCTTAATCTGCAGACCGGTGCCGGAAACATTGACGGCGAGGGCAACAGCCGCGCGAACGAACTCTTCGGCAACGAGGGCAACAATGCTCTCTTCGGGCGCGGCAAGGGCGACAGCCTGAACGGAGGCTCGGGTAAGGATACTTTGGATGGCGGCGGCGGTGTCGATGCCGTGACCGGAGGCTCCGGCGACGATCAGATTTATGTCGATGAGCTGGGCGATCAAGTTTTCGAAGACGCCGATGGCGGTCGCGACCGCATCACCGCAGAGGTCGACGGTTTCGTCATCGCAACGAATGTCGAAGTTCTGCGCAACGCCCAAGACGGTGTCGGCCGAACGCTCTTCGGTGCCGAGGACGATGATCGCCTGCTGGGCAATAGCGGCGACGACAGCCTTTTCGGTGGCAGCGGTAGCGACGAGCTCTATGGGGCGCAGGGCGACGATTCGCTGGCAGGTCAAGCCGGCGACGACCTGCTGCGTGGGCGACTGGGGTCCGACACGCTGCGTGGAGGTGCCGGCGACGATACCATCGAGGGCGGCGACGACAACGCCCAGGATCTTCTACAAGGTCAGGGCGGCAACGACACCCTTTGGCTGGGCCAGGGCGATACCGCCTTCGGCGGTACCGGGAATGACCGCTTCCTCTTCGACGGCGACGAGGTGGGCGACGGCAATGGCTCCGGCGGGCCGGTGATCGAGGATTTCCAAGGCTTGAGGCTCAATGTGACCACCGACCGCGACCGCCTGACCTTCGCGACCGGATTGGAGAGCGGCAGCTTCGACTATCGCGGCGGCCAAACCTTTACCGGCAGCGGCGACAGCGAGGCCCGGCATGCCGGCCAAGGCCGGATCCAAGTCGATCAGGACGGCGACGGCAGCGCCGACATCGTCTTCCGTGTGAGCGGCATGAGCCAGGCCGGCCAGCTTACCGCCAACGACTTCCTCTGGCTGTCATAGAAGATGCCTTAGGAGGTGTGGAGCCGATCTCGTTACTCCGGAGACCGGCCACGTTCTTCGGGCGTTTCTCCTTTGTAGCCGTACCGATCCGCACCTCCGCCTGACCGTCCAATAGACACTGGCGTGGGTGGTTTGGCGGGGGTGTGGGCCGGTACCGAGACGGCAAGACGGCTCCCAAGTGCACAACGATAAGAAAAGGAATAGAAGTGATGACCAGCACCCAGTGGATTGACCTCGGGCAACCAGGCTCGTCAGTGGACAGCCTCTCCAATCCCGCTGCCGCTGCACCAACCTTGTTCGTCAGCGCCAACGACACTGTTTTCGGAACCAGCGGCGACGACAGCCTGAATGGCGGTAGCGGCGCCGATAAGGTCTTCGGCGGCGAGGGTAATGATGTGATCGCCGACAGCGATTTCCTGAACGGCGATACGCTCGACGGCGGAACTGGTATCGATACGCTGGACATGAGCGGTAACGCCTTCAACAGCGGAGTCACGATCGACTTGGCCGCTGGCTTGGTGTCGGCGCCCTTGGCTCTTGTAAGCGACGTCATTCTTAACTTCGAAGGGGCAATTGCCGGCGGCAGCGCTAGCCTGCTGGGCACCCCTGGCAACAACAGGCTGGTTGGGTCCGAGAGCGGCAGCAACTTTTTCAAAGGTCGCGGCGGAAACGATCTCCTCAGCGGGTACAGCGGCAATGATCGCCTTGAAGGCGACACCGGTCTCGACAACCTGATCGGTGGCAGAGGAGACGATGTCCTCTACGGCGGAGACGGCGAGGACCGAGCGGAGGGCAGCCCCGGCAACGATACGGCCTTCGGGGACGACGGAAACGATTCCCTCTACGGATCGAACGGCGACGACACGCTTTGGGGGATCACCGGGAACGATTCCCTCTATGGCGGCGACCAGGATGACATTCTGCTTGGTATCGGCGGTCACGATTTGCTCGAAGGCGCCTCCGGTTCCGATCTCATCTTCGGCGGTCTTGGCGACGATACGATTACCGCCGGCGCGCAGGCCGACAAGGCCTACGGCAGTGAGGGCTACGATACGATCTCCGGCGGATCGGCCAGCGACACCCTCTTCGGAGACAGCGGCAGCGATCGCATCTATGGCGGCCAGGGTCAGGACAAGGTCTATGGCGGGGAGGGTGTAGATCGCCTCTTCGGCGGTCTCGGGCGCGACAGTCTTTTCGGCGGCGATCAGAACGATACAGTCTTCCTGGGTTCCGGTGAGGTGGCCCTCGGGGAGACCATCGATGGAGGCAGCGGCCAGGACATAGTTGTTGCCCTGTCCGGCGTCGGGCTCGTCGGCCTGGTCGATCTGACGAACATCGAATTGGTCAGCACCCAAGGAAAAACCGGCAACGACAGCCTGCACGGCCTGAACCTCGTGATCCCGGAGTTTATCTTCGGGAAGAGCGGAGATGACGATCTCAGAGGCGGATCGGGTAGCGATACGCTGCTCGGCGACGTTGGCAAGGACACCCTGCGAGGTCAGTCCGGGAATGACTTTCTGGACGGCGGAGAGAACCGAGACACGCTCTTCGGCGGAGATGGAGACGACCGTGCTGATGGTGCGACGGGCAAGGATCTGGTTTTGGGTGGGTCGGGAATAGACGACGTCTATGGCGGAGACTCGGATGATCGCCTGGACGGCGGCAGCGGCAGCGACACAGCCTTTGGCGGCAATGGAAACGACACCATCACGGTCGACACCGAGACGGACGCCGTCTTCGAGGGGACCTTTGAGGGGGCTCTGGATGTATTGCGCTCGGATGCTCCGGACTACACCCTGTCCGATATGGCCGTCATCGAGCGGGTCAACATCAACAAGGGGATTGGCCCTGCCGACTTCACCGGCAACTCCTTCGACAACACCCTTCTGGGTAACTCGGCTGTCAATGTCTTGGCAGGCGCAGACGGCGATGATCTGCTGAACGGCTTCGAAGGCAACGATACGCTGATCGGCAACAGCGGCAACGACACCTTCGTGGTCGAGGCCAGTAGCGACGTCGTGGTCGAGCTCGCCAATCAGGGTGAAGACCTGGTTCGCGCCAAGGTCGACTACTCGCTCTCCACCCACGTCGAAAACATGACCTTGGAAACTGGGGCCGGCAACATCGACGGCGAGGGCAACAGCCGTTCGAACGAGCTCTTCGGCAACGAAGGCGACAATGTCCTCTTCGGGCGCGGCAAGGGCGACAGCCTGAACGGAGGCTCGGGTAAGGACACCTTGTACGGTGGCGGTGGAGTTGATGCCGTTAGCGGCGGCTCGGGCGACGATCAGATCTTTGTCGACTCCCTTGGTGATCAGATCTACGAAGCCACGGACGGTGGGCATGACCGCATCACAGCAGAGGTCGACGGTTTCGTCATCGCAACGAATGTCGAAGTTCTGCGCAACGCCCAAGACGGTGTCGGCCGAACGCTCTTCGGCGCCGAGGACGATGATCGCCTGCTGGGCAACAGCGGCGACGACAGCCTTTTTGGTGGCAGCGGGAGCGATGAACTCTATGGGGCGCAGGGCGACGATTCGCTGGCAGGTCAAGCCGGCGACGACCTGCTGCGTGGGCGACTGGGGTCCGACACGCTGCGTGGAGGTGCCGGCGACGATACCATCAAGGGCGGCGACGACAACGCCCAGGATCTTCTACAAGGTCAGGGCGGCAACGACACCCTTTGGCTGGGCCAGGGCGATACCGCCTTCGGCGGTACCGGGAATGACCGCTTCCTCTTCGACGGCGACGAGGTGGGCGACGGCAATGGCTCCGGCGGGCCGGTGATCGAGGATTTCCAAGGCTTGAGGCTCAATGTGACCACCGACCGCGACCGCCTGACCTTCGCGACCGGATTGGAGAGCGGCAGCTTCGACTATCGCGGCGGCCAAACCTTTACCGGCAGCGGCGACAGCGAGGCCCGGCATGCCGGCCAAGGCCGGATCCAAGTCGATCAGGACGGCGACGGCAGCGCCGACATCGTCTTCCGTGTGAGCGGCATGAGCCAGGCCGGCCAGCTCACTGCCAACGATTTCCTCTGGCTGTCATAGAGCAGATCGATCCCGAATGGACGCACTCGGGATCGTGAAGCAGCTCTACGTTTCAGAGATGTAGAGCGGACCCAAAGGACTTGTGAGGCCGGAGCAGTCCTTATGACCTCGGCCTCACGACTTACGTCGAATGTGAGGGGCAATGCGCAGTAGCGCGACCCGTTCTACCGTGCGCTCTAAAACGGTCCTTAACGCCCGGCCGGTCCCTGATGCTTGAAAACGTCCAACTCACGGAGGTCGAATAGGTCGTCGCTGAGCCGCATACCGTACTCGGGGTTGATCAGGCCGGTCTGCACGATGACGCCTTGGGGATCGACGACCTCCCACTTGCGCAGCTCCACGGGGTCTTCGTTGAAGGTCAAGGTGACCGAGGCCAGATTGCCCTCGGCCTGCTCTTCCTGCACGGTCATCACGATGCTGCCCTGGCCGTGGGTCAGGTAGGTGAGCACCAGCTTGTCGTCCAGCACGATCGGGTCCTTGAAGAGAAACCAGAGCGGCGTTTCCCAGATCGGCAGCTGGGTCACCTGCTTGAGTTCGCGGTCGTAGAGGGCCACGGCATAGCCGTCGGCGACGATCAGCATCGGCACCGGCGGGTCGTAATCGAAGCGCATGCGGCTCGGCCGCTCGACATAGACGACGCCTTCCGCATAGCTGCCGTTGGAGGCGGACTGCACGAAGCGGGCCTTCACCGTTTTTAGGCCGTTCAGGTACTGTTCTACCTTGCGGACGATCCGCTTGTCGTTCTCGTTCAAAGCAATCGCGGTGGCCGCCTTGGCACGGCCGACCAGGCCGCCCAAGCTGCCGATCAATCCCACACCGGCCAAGCCGGCCAGCAAGGGACGCCGTCCCAAGGGGCGCTGCAGCAAAGATCGCTCTCGTGACATGGCATGGCTCCTCAATTCGGGCGGACCGCCGCCCTCTGGGCTCTTAACTCGGTATCTTTCGCGGGTCTTCAAGGTGACCCTGACCTCGCTTTGGGGCAATTTTGCGGGAACTGCTAACCGACTCCCGCCCTATTCACCGCCCAAGACCTCGCGTTTGCCCACGTGGTTGGCGGCGCTCACCACCCCTTCGCTTTCCATGCGTTCTACGAGGCGCGCTGCCCTGTTGTACCCGATCTGCAGATGCCTTTGCACGAAACTGGTCGAGGCCTTCTTGTGCTCGCGTACCAGAGCGACGGCACGAACATAGAGATCGTCGCCGTCGCCAGCCTCCGCCAGGGCAGCGGCCACCAGTTCCTCCGGCTCTTCCGTGACGTCGGTCACATAGTCGCTGGGACCCAGCGTGCGCAGGTGTTCGACCACCTGCTCGACCTCAGTATCGCTGACGAAGGGGCCGTGGACACGCTGAATGCGCCCGCCCGAACCCATATAGAGCATGTCGCCCTGACCCAGAAGTTGTTCGGCACCCATCTCGCCCAGGATCGTGCGGCTGTCGATCTTCGAGGTGACGTGGAAGGAGATCCGGGTGGGGAAGTTGGCCTTGATGGTGCCGGTGATGACGTCGACGGAGGGGCGCTGGGTTGCCATGATGATGTGGATACCGGCGGCCCGCGCCATCTGCGCCAAGCGTTGGACGGCGCCTTCGATCTCCTTGCCGGCGACCAACATCAGGTCGGCCATCTCGTCGACGATCACGACGATGTAGGGCAGCGGCTTCAGGTCCAGCGGCTGCTGCTCGATCACCGGTTCTCCGGTATCGGGATCGAAGCCGGTCTGGACGCGACGCGTCAGCACCTCGCCCTTGGCCTGAGCTTGTGCCAGGCGCTCGTTGTAGCCGTCGATATTGCGCACGCCCAGGTGCGACATGGCGCGATAGCGGTCCTCCATCTCGCGCACCGTCCACTTCAGCGCGACCACCGCCTTCTTGGGATCGGTCACCACAGGCGAGAGCAGGTGCGGGATACCGTCGTAGACCGAAAGCTCCAGCATCTTGGGATCGACCATGATTAGGCGGCACTGCTGCGGCGAGAGGCGGTAGAGCAGCGACATGATCATGGCGTTGATCGCCACCGACTTGCCCGACCCGGTGGTGCCGGCGACCAGCAGATGCGGCATGCGTGCCAGGTCGACGACCTGTGGTGCGCCGCCGATGTCTTTGCCCAGGATCAGCGGCAGACGAAACTTCGCCTGAGCGTAGGACTTGTCGGCGATGATATCGCTAAGGAAGACGGTCTGGCGGCGCGCATTCGGCAGCTCGATGCCGATGACGGAGGAGCCTGGGACGACGGCAACGCGCACCGAGAGCGCCGACATGGAGCGCGCGATGTCGTCCGCCAGACCGACCACGCGGCTGGTCTTGGTGCCTGGTGCCGGCTCCAGCTCGTAGCGGGTGACCACTGGGCCGGGGCGGACCGTGACGATCTCGCCGCGTACGCCGAAGTCCTCCAGCACGCCCTCCAGCAGGCGGGCGTTCTTCTCCAGAGCGTCCTGGCTCTCCAGGCTGGGGCCGGCGTTGGGGTCGCTCTTGGCCATGAAGTCCAGGCTGGGCGGGCGATACTCGCCCTGCCGGCGCAGGTCCAGCTCTTGCTGCGGTGCCTTCGGAGCCGGACGGCTGGCCGGTGCCGGCGGAGCCACGCGCGGCCCAGGGACGGGAACAGCGCTAGGAACAGGTTCGGCGCGGCGGGCTGGCGGCGCGGCCTCCGTCGAATCGGGTATCGAGATCGAGAGCGGGGTATCGTCATCCGGTTCAATTCGGCCCGAGAAGAAATGGGGTTCGTTCGCCGAGGGGGCCTCTTGCTGGCCGCGGTTCATACTGGGTTCGCGCCGCTCGCCCTTGCGACCGCTACCGGGCCAGAGTTTCGGCAGACGCGGCTTCGGCAGGCCTCGCTTCTGATTCTCTTTGCCCTCGGCTGCGAGTGGTGGCGGTTCCTTGGGCGGTGCTGCTTTTGGCGCGGTCTTCGCTTCGGCGCGCGCAGCCTGTTCGGCCATCGCAGCAGGAACCTCAATGCGCAGGCGTCCGTTCCCGGCCGGCTCCGGCGGTGGGCTGTCGCTGGGACCGGCCCAGGTCATGTCGTAATCCCGAGGTTCAGCCTGGTCTTGGGTTGCGGTCGCCAGCTTCTCGGGCTCGGCCGGCTTCTTCAGGCGTCCGCGGCTGCCGCCCAGCAGGCCCAGCAGACCCAGCGGCCAGCCGAAGACTGCTGCAACTTCGCGCCAGTGCAGGCCGGAGCCGTAGATGAAGAGCATGCCGGCTGGAAGTGCAGCGACCAGAGCGATCAGGCCCGGCTCCAACATCAATGCCTCGGCAAGCTTGAGGTTCAACAATGCCCCTGCCGCGCCGCCCAGCGGGCCGGGCAGCTTCAGCTCGGGCCAGGCCTCGAAGGGCGCCAGCACCATGCAGATCAGGAAGAGCCCGGTCAGCGCCGCTGCGGCACGCAACCAGAAAGGTGCGAGGGAGCGGCGGCGAAGCGTGCGCCACATCCAACCCAGAAAAATCACCGGGATCAGATAGGCGGCAATGCCAAAGAGCTGCATGAAGAAGTCGGCTGGATAAGAGCCGTACTTGCCGAAAACGTTCTGGTAGACGTCGCTTCCGCTGGTGTTCAGCGAGGTGTCCTGCGGGCTGTAGGTCACCAGCATGGCGATGAAGGCGCCGGCGGCGGCCAGCATCACTAGGGCGAAGAGGTCACCCAGTCGGCGTCGCGCCCAGCCGCCGGTCCCGGCAGGCAGCACCCCGTGGCTATGGCGTTGGACGATCAGGTCGTCGCTATCGGTTCGACTGCTCATTTGCGCGTCGTCATAGCAGAACCTCGACGATCCGGGCGAGGGCTCTGTCCAATAAATCCGCTTCGTCGACCAGTGCGATCCGCAGGTAGGGATGGCCTGGATTCTCGGCACCTTCGTGACCCGAGAGGCTCATGTAGGCGCCTGGTAGGGTCCGGATCCCGGCTTCCAGCCACAAGGCCCGCGCAGCGGCTTCGCCATTGCCGTGCCGCGTATTCGAGACGTCGAGCCAGGCCATGAAACCGCCGGCTGGTATCGACCAGCCGAAGGGCTGGCGAAAGTGGCGCGCGGCCAAATCCATGTTGCGGCTGTAAAAGGCGCGATTGGCCTCGACATGGCTCTCGTCGGCCAGCAGGGCGATTGCGGCCTCCTGCACCGGCAGCGGCACGCCGGCGCCGCCGAAGCGCAGCAGGCCCTCGACCTGGTTCAGAACCTGGGTGTCGCCGGTTAGGAAACCGCAGCGTAGGCCCGGCGCGCCGGACCGCTTGGATAGCGAATGCGCGGTCACCAGGCCGTTGAGGTCGTTCTGCTCGGCAGCGATTGAAAGCGCACCGACCGGGGCTTCGCCGAAGTAGAGATCGGCGTAGCACTCATCCACCATCAAGAGGATGCCGTGTTGGCGGGCCAGAGCGATGGTCTGGACCACCTGTTCGCGGCTGGCCGCAGCGCCTTGCGGATTGGCCGGCGAGCAGAAGAAGGCAATGGCCGCTCGGTTGAGGTCGGCCTCGGGCAAGGTGGAGAAGTCCGGCAGGTGCCCGCCGGCCGCATCGACCCGTACATATCGAGGCTCGATATCCACTGCCAGGGCGGCGCCGGCATAGACGTGGTAGCCGGGATCGGGCAGCAGCGCCAAGGGCCTCGCCGCGCCCAGTTGGTGACGTTTGGAAGTGGCCGCCGCCATGGTCAGGAAGAAGAGGCCTTCGCGTGTACCCGAGCAGGGTAGCACGCGGCCCTTCTCTGTCAGGAAGCCCGCCGGCAGGTCATAGAGGCGGGTCAGCCAATCGGCTGCTGCTGCAAGCAGGCGCGGATGGCCTTGGAAGGGCGGATAGGAGGACCAACCCGCAGCCCTTTCCTGCATCGCTTCCAGCCCGAAACCCGGCACGCCGGTGCGTGGATCGCCGATCCCCAGGTTCAGCGGCGCGCCGTCGGGTTTGGGCGAGTGCCCCGGCGTCAAACCATCGAGCAGACTGTTCAAGCGAACGAAGGGATTGAGCGGTCGCAGATCGAGCGGGGGCGTCATGCTGAAACGAATCCTGATTGCAGGCTATGGCTGGAAACTAGCGCTGGCACTAGCGTCTAGGGGCGCGTGTCGTCAAGCTGTCGCGGCTCATGGATCGCCGATCACAGGGGGGCCACGGGGGCAATTGCTCGGGTGTGCGACCAGCCTCAACTTGCGTCTTTGTCGATTTCCTGCGACGAAGATCCTGTTCTCAGGGCGGGGCGAAATTCCCCACCGGCGGTGAGCGGGGTGTAGCTCCGTAAAGCCCGCGAGCGCTTTCCCATTCGGGAAGGGTCAAGCAGATCAGGTGAGATTCCTGAGCCGACGGTTACAGTCCGGATGGAAGAGAACGTGCGCAAGGTCTCTACGCTGTCTCGGCGTGGGCTCTTCCGTATGTGATCGCCTTGGGTGACGTGTCGTTGCGAAAGGAGATCATCATGACACACACCCGCTATGCCTTCATCAAGGCCAACTGGCACGCAGAGATCGTCGAGCAATCTCTCGTGGGTTTCCGACAGATCGTGCCGGCCGATCAGATCGAGGTCTTTGACGTGCCCGGCGCCTTCGAGTTGCCGTTGCTTGCCCGCGATCTGGCAAAGACCAGGCAGTTTGCTGCCGTGGCTGCAGCAGCGCTGGTCGTCGATGGCGGCATCTATCGCCACGACTTCGTGGCTCAGGCAGTCGTGAACGGACTTATGCAAGCCGGCCTGGAGACCGGCGTACCGATCCTCTCGATCTCGCTGACGCCGCACCATTACCAAGAGACCGAGCATCATACGGCCATCTTCCGCGAGCACTTCGTACAGAAGGGCCGCGAAGCCGGCGAGGCTGCGCTGATGATCGCTAGGACGCGAGGCGCACTGGCGGCGTGATGTGCTGGGGGCAGCGTCTCGGCGCTGCCTCCTTTCGATCCATGCATAGGGTGTTACGCTGGCTGACGAGCCTCAACGCCGACGCTTAGCCAAACAGCCAGCGCGGCAGGAAGGTGGCGAGCTGGGGCAAGAGGCAGATCACCAACACGCCGAGCGCCTGCAGGCCGACGAAGGGCAGAACGCCCTGGTAGATCTGCCCAGTCGAGATCTCGGCCGGGGCGGCGCCGCGCAGATAGAAGAGGGAAAAGCCGAAGGGCGGCGTCAAGAAAGAGGTCTGCAGGTTGATCGCGATCAGGACTGCGAGCCAGATTGGGTCGAAGCCCATGACCATCAGCACCGGGGCGACGATCGGCAGGATGATCACCGAGATCTCGACGAAGTCCAGGACGAAGCCCAGCAGAAAAATCAGGATCATGACGAACAACAGTGCGCCGACCTCGCCGCCGGGCATCTGCTGGATCAAGAGTTCGATGTGTTCGTCGCCGCCCAAGCCGCGGAAGACCAGAGAGAAGATGCTGGCGCCGATGATGGTGCCGAAGATCATCGCGGTGATGGTCATGGTCCGCGTTGCGACCTCGCCCAGGATGCCGGCCCGCGCAGTGCGCTTCAGTGCGACCCAGATGCCATAGAGCGCGATGGCGATCAGTACGGCCGCCAGGCCGGCCAGCAGCCAGTCGGCCGTTCCGGCGTCGGAGCGCTGAACGCGAATGCTGGTCAGGTTCACCAGGACGACCAAGGCTGCCAGAGCCAGCAGCGAGAGCAGGATGGGGCGCTTGGAACGACTCTTCTCCAGGCGCAGCCCGGCCAAGAGCACGGCGCCCACGGCACCGACCGAGGCTGCCTCGCTGGGCGTGGCGATGCCGCCCAGGATCGAGCCCAGAACGGCGACGATCAGCACGATGGGTGGGACCAGGACCCGCAGCACGGCCAGGCGGTCGTCGCTCAGCCTCGTCTCTCGCGGCAGGGCCGGAGCGTCGCCGGGCCGGAGCCAGGCGCGTAGCAGGACATAGAGGATGTAAAGGCCGACTAGCACCAGGCCCGGCAGCAAGGCGGCGGCGAAGATTTGCCCGACCGAGATGGTCTCGACGGTAAAGAGACCCTTTTCATACTGCGCCTGCTGGAAGGAGGAGGACATGACGTCGGAGAGGATGATCAGCAGGGTTGAGGGCGGGATGATCTGGCCGAGCGTGCCGGCAGTGCAGACCGTGCCAGCGGCAAAGCTGGGCGCATAGCCGTTGCGCAGCATGGAGGGCAAAGCAATCAGCGCCATGGTGACCACGGTGGCGCCGACGATCCCAGTCGAGGCGGCCAGGAGCGCACCGACCAGGGTGACGGAAACGGCAAGACCGCCACGCAGGCCGCCGAAGCGCCTGCCCATCTCCTCCAGCAAATCCTCGGCGATGCGGCTGCGCTCCAACACCACGCCCATGAAAACGAAGAGGGGGATCGCGATCAGAGTGCTGTTCGTCATGATCCCGAAGACCCGCTGTGACAGCGCGCCCAGGAGGCTGAAGTCGAAGGCACCCAGAAGCCAGCCGAGCACGGCGAAGGCTGTGGCGACGCCGGCCAGGGTGAAGGTGACGGGATAGCCGATCAGGATCGCGGCGCAGAGCACCAGGAACATGACCAGATCGAGGTAATCGACCAGCAGGCTCACGGCTGCCGACGCTCCGCCCGAGCGGTGACCAGGTCGCGCAGCAGGCAGGCTAAGGCCTGCACGATCAGTAACCCGCAGAAGGCCGGGATCAGCGACTTCAACAGAAAAGAGGCTGGGATACCGCCGACCGAGATCGGCCCCTCCAAGATGCCCCAGGAGTTGCGCACGAATGGCCAGGTGACCCAGGCCAGCAGGCCCATGGAGGGCAGCAGCAGCAAGAGCACGCCAGCGGCGTTGACCTGCGCCCGCCGGCGCTTCTCCCAGCGGGCGTAGAAGATATCGACGCGCACATGCTCGTCGACCAGCAGCGTGAAACCGGCGCCTGCCATGAAGAGGGCGGCGTGCATATAAAGCACGCTCTCCGAGGCAAAGACGTCGCTGATGCCGTAGACATAGCGCAGCAGCACGATCAGGAACTGCACCAGCACCATGGCGAGCGCCAGCCAGCGCACGACCAGCCCGGTCCAGCGGTTGACAGTGTCCAGTCTATCGGCAAGCTCCAGCATGGGATGAGGAGGAGCCAGGGCCCCTCCCAGCCCCTATTTGCCGTAGTCGTACTCCAAGGCGCGGGCGTTCATTTGTCCGTTGTCGGCATAGACCATGTAGTCGACCATGGAGGCGCGATAGGTCAGGAAACTCTCGACGATGCGCTTCACCAGTTCGTCGGAATCCCCTCTAAGCTCGCTCATCACTTCGCCGGCCGCATTGCCCATGGCGACGATGATCTCCTCCGGCAGTCGGTGCACCTGCACACCGCGCTCGGCCACGAGTTGCACCAAGGCCTTGGCGTTGTTGGTGGTGTAGTCGGTCCAGACCGGATTGTAGAGCGACTGGCAAGCGAAGGCGACGGCCTGCTGCAAATCGGCGGGCAGGGCGGCATAGGCGTCGGCATTGACCGAGCATTCTTCGGCCGAAGAGGGCTCGCCGACGCCCGGCCAGTAATAGTGCTTGCAGACCTGATAGAAGCCGAGTGCCGAATCGGACCAGGGGCCGATGAACTCGCCGGCGTCGATGGTACCGGACTGGAGGGCCTGGAACATGTCGCGCCCGCCCATCGCCTGCACCGCCATCCCCAGCTTGGCGCACATCTCTGACGCCAGCCCGGCGGTGCGGAAGCGCAGGCCCTTGAGGTCATCGACCGAGGTCAACTCCTTACGGAACCAGCCGGCCCACTGCGGTCCCGAGTTGCCGCAGAGGAAGGGCTTCAGTTTGAAGCGGCCGTACATCTCGTCATAGAGCGCCTGGCCGCCGCCATGTTCCAGCCAGCCCACCTGCTCGTCCGCGCGTAGACCGAAAGGCTGCGAACCAAACAGCAAGATCCCCTTGGACTTGGAGCCCCAGTAGGCCGGCACCGAATGATAGAGCTCCGCCGTACCTTCCGAGACCGCATCGAAGACCCCGCGCCCCGGCACCAACTCGCCGGCCGCATAGAGCTTCACCTTGATCCGTCCGCCCGAGAGCGCGGTGATCCGATCGGCCAGCATCTGTGCGGCCACACCCGGCCCCGGCAGGTTCTTCGGCCAAGAGGTCACCATCTTCCACTCGACCACATCCTGCGCAATCGCTGGCGTAGCCAGGCCTGCGGCCCCCAGGGCAGCGCCGCCGCCGATTGCGGTTAAAGCCTTGCGGCGATTCATTTTCTTGGTGTCTGGCGTGTCGGTCATCCCGGTCTCCCCTAGGTTTCTCAATTCATCGCGTGAGCAATCATCGCCGATCCGGCTTCGAAGGTCACGCCCGCTTCGAGGAGACCGGTGTGCCAAGCGGATCCTTGTGACTAACGCAGCCTATGCACGGGTTCCACAGTGCCGGCGCTGGATCGGCGGCCGCCGGCTCCTCTGGCATCGGGTGCAGTATCCCTAGCGGTGGACACGCGCACGCGAGGCGATGATGCGGAAGCCTACATCACCGCACCGATCTGCCAGGGCACGAACTCGTAGTCGCCCAGACCCTGGGCCTCAGACAGGCTCTTGCGGCCTGAGGCGACGTCGAGCAGCAGATCGAAGATCTCTTGCCCGACCTTCTGCACGCTGGCGCCTTCGGTCAGGATGCGGCCGGCGTTGACGTCCATGTCTTCGGGCATGCGGCGCGCTAGGTCCGTGTTGGTGGCAATCTTGATGGTGGGCGCGGGTTTGGAGCCGAAGGCGGAGCCGCGGCCGGTGGTGAAGGCGACCAGATTGCAGCCCGAGGCAATCTCGCCGGTGACCGAGCAGGGGTCGTAGCCTGGGGAATCCATGAAGACGAAGCCCTTGGCCTCTATCGGTTCGGCGTACTTGTAGACGCCGGTGAGTGCCGTGGTGCCTCCTTTCGCCGCCGCGCCCAAGGACTTCTCCAGGATTGTGGTAAGCCCCCCCTTCTTGTTGCCGGGGCTGGGGTTGTTGTTCATTGAGCCGCCGTTGCGCTCGGTGTAGCGCTCCCACCAGAGGATGAGGTCGGCGAGCTTGCGGCCGGTGGCCTCGTCGACGGCACGGCGGGTTAGCAGGTGTTCGGCACCGTAGATCTCCGGTGTTTCGGCGAGTGCTGCTGTGCCACCCTGCTGGACGATCAGGTCGACCGCATGACCCAGCGCCGGATTGGCGGTGATACCGGAGAAGGCGTCGGACCCGCCGCATTGCAGCGCCAGGCTGAGCTCCGAGGCAGGGCAAGGCTCGCGCCGGGCCTCGTTGGCATGTGGCAGCATCTCGCGCACGCGGGCGATGCCGGCCTCTACGGTGCGGCGCAAACCGGCGACGTCTTGAATGTTCATGGTGCGGAAGAGGGGCCCGCGTTCGATGCCGTAGGCTTCCAACAAAAAGTCGATCTGATTGACCTCGCAGCCGAGACCGACCAGCAGCACGCCGGCAAAGTTGGGGTGACGGGCATAGCCCCAGAGCACGCGTTGCAAGGCGGCGAAACCCTCGCCGTCGCCGGCCATGCCGCAGCCGGTGCCATGCACGAAGGCGGCGACGCCGTCGACGTTGGGATAGGCCGCCAATTCCTCCGGGCCGAAGGCATCGGCGATCATGCGCGCTGCTGTGGCCGAGCAGTTGACCGAGGTTAAGACGCCGATGTAGTTGCGCGTGCCGACCCGGCCCGAAGCGCGGCGGAAGCCTTGAAAGCTGCGTTCCTGCTGCGGCGGAGCAGGATGGCGGGCATCAACGCAGAACTCATAGTCGTGATCGGTGTTGCGGAAGGCCAGGTTGTGTTCGTGCACATGCTCGCCGGCCGCGATCTCCTGCATGGCATAGCCGATGACCTGGGCATACTTTGTGACCGCGGCACCGGCAGGAATCGTCTCGGTCGCAATCTTGTGGCCGCGCGGGATCAGGCGTTTCACGGCAGTGCCCTCGACCGTCTCGCCGACCTCCAGTGGGCGGCTGGCGATGACGACGTTGTCGGCGGGGTTCAGGCGGATCGATGCTGTCATGACGCCTCGCTATAAGAAGACCGTGGTGAGACCGGGGAAGGCCAGCAGCAATGCCAGCGCTATCAGCTGGATGGCAATGAAGGGCAGAAAGCCGCGGAAGATGTCGGTCAGCGAGATATGCGCAGGTGCCACAGATTTCAGATAGAAGGCAGCCGGCCCGAAGGGCGGCGAAAGAAAGCTGACCTGCATGTTCATGCAGAAGACTACCCCAAACCAGATCGCCACCCACTTGGGATCGATGGACCCGAAAAAGCCCAGTTCCTCGACGGGTAGCCGCAGCACGATCGGCAGAAAGACCGGCATGACCAGCAGCACGATGCCGACCCAGTCCATCAGCGCGCCCAGCACCAGGAAGATCAGCATCATGACTAGGATAATGCCCATAGTCGGAAGTTCGGTGCCGACGATCAGGCCGGCGACGTAGTTCGGACCGCCGGCGATCGTGTAGGCGCCGGCCAGGGCCGTGGCGCCGAAGGTGACCCAGAGGATGGTGCCCGTCGACTTGAAGGTGCGCTGCAGGGAATCGCGCAGCAGTTCCCAGGAAAGCTCTCCGCGCAGCAGGGTCAAGATTAGGACTGCGACCACGCCCATGCCGGCAGCCTCGGTGATGCCGGTGATCCCGCCGTAGATCGAGCCCAGTACGGTGCCGACGACCAGCAAGGGCGCAATCAAGCCCTTGCCCATGGTCCAGGCCAGGCTGCGCCGCTCGTGGGTCACGGCGAAGGCCAGCAAGAGGCCGCAGGTCAACGCTATACCGCCCAGGACGATCAGATGCACCGTCGACACCAGTGCGATTCGCTCCACGCCCTCTTCCGGTGTTGCTTGGCCCAGCAGGGTTACGGCCAACGCTCGCAGGAAGAGGATTGCCGAAGCTCCGCCGACGATGATGGCCATCAGCGTCCCGAAGAGCAGCATCTTCTCGCGGCTGCTGGGGTCGCCGGGCTCGGGTTCCGGCAGCGGGGCCTCGTGCGGGCGCAGCTGGGTGCGGATGATGATGTAGATGATGAAAAAGGAGGCAAGGATGAAGCCAGGCAGGAAAGCGGCGGTGAAGAGCGCTTTGATCGAGCTTTCCGTCACCAGGCCATAGATGATCAGCACGATGGAGGGCGGGATCATGGTGCCCAGGCTGCCGCTGGCGCAGATCGTGCCGATCGCCAGGTTTTGATTGTAGCCCAATCGTAACATCTGCGGCAGCGCGATCAGGCCCAGCAGCACCACCTCGCCGCCGATGATGCCGGACATGGCGGCCATGATGATGGCCATGATCGCGGTGACGATGGCGATGCCGCCGCGAGTGCGCGCCAGCCAGACGTTGAGGCTGGAGTACATGTCCTTGGCGATGCCGGAGCGTTCCAAGAGGCAGGCCATGAAGATGAAGAGCGGCACCGATATGATGACGTAGTCGGTCATCAGGCCGTACATGCGCTGAGCCAGGATGTTGAGTGGCCCGGCGCCGGGCATACGGAACAACAGGTCCGGCCCGAACTTCAACACCAAGACCATGACGGCCAGAATGCCCGAGGCGAACCCCAACGGCATGCCGATGGCCAGCAGCAGGAAGATCCCGATCAGCAACCAAAGCGACAGGGGGCCGATGGCCATGGGAATGGTGAAGAGCTCTTCCATCGGCTGCCTTTCGGGCTTGGGTTCTAAAGCGTTAAAGCTCTAGAGCTCGTCGGCCGGAGTGTGCACTTCCGGCTCCTTGTTCCAGTCGCTGATCAGGTTAGCGACTGCCTGTAGTGCTACAAGCACGACCGTGATCAGCAGCAAGGGCTTCATGGTGGCCGGGATCGGTGGATCCCAGGCGGTGCCGAAGGTTTCCCAACGCAGCAGCTTCTGCCAGGCCTCATTGAAGCCGCCGAAGACGATGGCTGCGGCAAAAACGACGATCAATAGGGTGGAGATGCAGTCGCAAAGCCGCTGCAGATTGCGCGGCATGACATCATAGAGGATGAAGATGCGGATATGGCCGCGCTGTTGCATGACGTAGAGGCCGGCCAAGAGATAGATCATTCCGGCGATCCAGAGCGACATCTCGTTGACCCAGAGCGTCGGTGCCTCGAAGAGGTAACGCATCACCACTTCATAGAACATGATCGCCACGATCACTGCGGTCAGGAACATCGCAACTCTGCTGATCGCGATCGACAGCCGATCCATCCAGCTGGTGATCTCGTGCTCGACCATCGCCCCCTCCCGTAGATGCGAATCGGGGTCCGCCTTCTTCAGTGGCGGACCCCGAAGTCCTTCGCTCTACTCGACCAGCCCGAGCTGGCCCATGAAGGCAACATGGCTGTCAACCAGAGCGCGCGCCTCCGGCGTCCGATCGCCCCAACGCTGCCAGGCGGCTTGCGCTGCCTTGCGGAAGGTGGCGCGGTCTTCCGGCGACCAGTCGTAGAGGGTCACACCCTGCTCTCTCAGCATGGCTGCGGCCTCGTTGTTCTTCACTTCGAAGATCAGCGCGGTCTGGAAGGCCAGCTTCTGCATGGCGACGTCGATGATGCGCTGCAGATACTCGGGCAGCGCATCCCAAGCATCGGTCCGGCAGGCCAGATGGTCTGAGGGCATGGAATGGAAGCCCGGATAGTTGGCGTGTTTCACCAGATCATAGAGGCCGAGGCCGACGTTGTTGGCCAGGCCCGAGGCGTCGGCGCCGTCGATGATACCGGTCTCCAGCGCGGTGAAAATCTCGGTGAAGTCCATGACGATCGGCTTGGCGCCCAGCTCCGCGAAGATCTCGGTCTCCAGCCCCGGCGGCGAGCGGAACTTCCAATCCTTCAGATCCGCTGGCCCCGCAATCGGCTTTGAGGAGGCCAGGGACTCCTGGCCGTAGATCCACCAGCCGACCAGATGCATGTTGTGCTCGTTGTAGAGCTCGTTGGCCTTCTCCCGGCCGCCGCCATGATAGAGCCAAGCGTATTGCTGCCAGGGCGTGTCGTAGCCGCCCATGATGTCGCCGACGAACTGGAAAGCCGGATTCTTGCCGGTCTGGTAGGCGCCACCGGTCATGTCGCAGTCCAGAATGCCGCTGGCGGCCGCATCGAAGGTCTCGACCGACTTCACCACCGAAGAGGAGTAGAACATCTCCACCGCGAGTGCGCCGTTGGACATCACCTGGATGTCGTCGACGAACTGAGCGGCCAGCTTGCCGGAGACGGTCTCGGGCGCGTAGTGCGTTTGGATGCGCAAGGTATGCTCCTGCGCGCTGGCTGCACCAACCAGGGCGGTCGAGGCTATGAGCCCCAATAGGGTTGCTCTGACTGACATACTTATCCTCCCGTTCGTCGCTGGCGTTCAGCGTCCAGCCGTTCATGGTGTCGCCGCCGTCTCGTGTCTCTCATCGCGGGTCATGCCTGAGATTGCCTGACGATCTTGGCTGGGCGAGAGCTTAATCGGCTGCTTACCTCTGCGCAAGACTGGCAAACCACCGGAAAAAGCTGCTTTAATTGGAGGAGGTGAGGCGGAGCATGGTTGCCAGCAAACACACCGCCGTCGGTCTGCCTGACAAGGCGGAGCGCGGCGAAGAGAGACCGGCCCGGCGGCTCTATGCCGAGGCGGCTGAAGGGGTTCGCCTGCTGATGCAAGCGCGCGGCCTGTCGAAGGGCGATCGCCTGCCGACCGAGATGGAGCTGGCCACCCTGCTGGATGTCAGCCGAGCCACTGTGCGGGAGGCCTTGGTCGCCTTGGAGGTCAGCGGCACCTTGGCGATGCGGCGCAATGCCGGAGCCATCGTGCGCGATCCAGACCGCAAGCTGTCCGATGTGTTGACAACCCGTGAAGGTGGGCCCTTCGAGCAGATCGAAGTGCGTCGCCTGGTAGAGCCGCAAGCCGCCCTGCTAGCAGCGCAGCACCGCAGTGCCGCCAACCTTGAAGCCATGACGATGGCTTTGGACCGCATGCACACCGAGAACCAGACCGGATTTCTGACTGAGTATGGAGACCGCGACTTTCACTTGGAGATCGCGAAGGCCAGTGGGAATTCCGTGCTCTTGTCCACGGTGGAGGACCTTTGGCGCATGCGCAGCGAGGGTCAGCTCTGGCCGCAGCTGCAACGCAGCATCGATCTCTCCCTGGCCCGGCCGCGCGCCGAGTGCGAGCACGCCCGGATCTTCTCGGCGATCCTCAGTGGCGATGCAGCTGCCGCCCATGCAGCCATGACGGTGCATCTGGCGACCGTACGTCTGGAGCTGGAAGATGCCTTCGGGCAGGACCCCGATGCCAAGCAACATGCGGCGCGATTGAGGTAGGCCGGTTCCGAAGGGTCTCACCCCAAGGTGATTGGCACTTGAGGCCGTTCTCAAGGACCATAGGGGTTATGGCTGATTCCTCGATGACACTCGGCAGTCCCGAACGGCGGCGCGTATTGGCCGGGCTTGGTATGGTCGCCTTGGGTGCCGCCTTGCCGGCGCGCGCCGCGCTCGCGCAGGAAACTCGGGTTTCAGTCGAGCTTTTTACCTCGCAAGGCTGCAGTTCCTGTCCGCCGGCGGAACGTCTGCTGGCCGAGCTGGCCGATCATAGCGAGATCGTGGCCCTGAGCTACCACGTGCAGTACTGGGACCACATCGGGTGGCGCGATCCCTATGGCGACCCACGCTGTCAGCAGCGGCAGGAGAACTATCGGGCCTGGCTCAAGACCCGCTTCCTCTATACTCCACAGATGGTGATCGGCGGCCGCTTCGATGTGGTCGGCTCTCGGCGTGACGAGGTCGCCGAGCGTATCGAAGAGGCGTCGGGCTTGCCACAAGTGGCGATGACTGTGATGGAGAGCCACGTCGGCCCTTCGATTGCGCTTCCCGCAGCGCAGGTGGGGCCTAAGGGTGCTGCTCTTCTGGCACTGCGCTATCTGCGTGAAGCCACAACCCATGTCAAGCGCGGGGAGAATGCCGGCCGCACTCTGACCGAGCGCAACATCGTGCGCGACCTACAACGCCTGACGGTCTGGGGTGGAGAAGAGCGTATGGTTCCCCTGCCGGACGGCCCCGATCGCGATCACGGACAGGCCATTTTGCTGCAGGATTTAGCAAGCGGCCACATCCTGGCGGCGGCGAAGCGACCGCCTGTTCTTGCTTAGGATAAAGGGTGTCGGGAAGCGACCGACTGAGCCTTGGAGGCCAGCGGCCAAGATCGCGTGGTTGAGGCTTCCAACCGGGGTTTGGGTCCATCATGCACATGCTACGCTGAGAGTAAGACCCTTGGTCGCGCGCCTTTGCGTTGGCACGCGGCCCCGAAGCAGGCTATCACGTGTTGCCTTTTCGGTTAGAGGACCAGCCATGCCGACTGCTCTTTATCTCCGCTTGCCTCTCTTGCTCTTGCTCTCTTGCCTCGTCCTGCTGGCAGGCGCGGCTCAGTCTCGCGCGGCCGAGTTCGACAATTACAAAGAGCTGGGCGTTTTTCGAGACTGGGTTGCCTACGAGGGTCAGTACCAGGGCAAGAAGATCTGCTTCATCGAGAGCCGCCCGCAAAAAATGGATCGGCGTCTTGCCAACCGCCAGCTTTCCAACGTGCGCGCGACCGTCGTCAATCGACCGAGCGAGCGTGTGAAGGGTGAGGTGGTGATCCAGACCGGCTTTCCGATCGCATCGGATGTTTTTGCCGACGTCGATATCGATAAGGGGGCGCACAAGATGGCGACCGACCCCTCTGGCATTCTCTGGCTGCCGACGCGCAATGAGGCTGCTTTCATCAGCGCCATGCGCCGCGGTATTTCGATGGTCACAAAGGTGAAGAGCGGCAGCACCGTTGTCAGCGATACCTATTCCTTGCGTGGCTTCACGGCAGCGCTGAGAGCGATCGATGCCGCTTGCGGCTAGATAGCTGACGCCAATGGGCGGCCATTGCGGCCCCGTTTCCTCGGCTCTTTGCAGCTAAGAAAAGATGACTGAGAGATTGACCGCAGGTCGTGCAACCTGCGGTCATGGCGATCTGCTCTATGTTTCAATCGTGCCCTAGGGCGCTAGATCCAAAGCCATGCTGCTCGCATAGGTCTTCTGGAAATGATGCACGCCGTTCTCGTTAATGCCGGGCTTGTCTGGATGGATGACGAAGCGGCCCTGGCGATAGCCAAGCGACTGCAGACCCTCGTGCACGGACTTGCAGAGCGCCTCGTCCTCCGGCCAGAGGATGTCGCCGACATAGTTGCAGCGCTCCTCCGAGGGTAGATGCCCGGGCGCTGCCAGCATGTGCATCTTCAGGAATGTGCGTCCTGGTTCGCGCGGCATGAAGGAAAAGGCCGTCATCACCTTGTCGCCAGGCAAGCAGCCGAACTGCGTGTTGGGGAAGAGGTGCCAGAAGTTGGAATCCTGAATGGGCGCATCCTTGTCGACCGGATAGGCCCTGTTCTCGTAGCGCCTGATCTCGCCATGGCTCTTCTGCCAATGACCGTGCGAGGTACAACTGTAGCTGTCGACGGAGATCAAGTCGACGAAGGCCGGATGCGCCGGGGTGCAGTGGTAGCATTCCAGACAGTTCTCAGCGAGCACCTTCCAGTTGGCCGGCATGACCGCCTCGTCCAACTCGCCTTGCTTGGCATGAGGCAGGATGACCGCGTCCTCGATCCAGGGCATGGCTTGGGTCATGTCCTCGAAGAGTCCTGCATAGACCTCCGTGACCGCTGTTGCCTCGTTGTCCAGATTGACGAAGAGGAATCCAAGCGCCTCTTCCAGGCGCACCGGCGTCAGACCGAAGTTGGTGGGATCGAAGTTCGGTAGCTTTTCGGTGCCCCGCGCGGTGCGCAGGCTGCCGTCGACGCGATAGGTCCAGGCGTGGTAGGGGCAAACGATGGCGCTGCGCGCATTGCCCTGGCCCTCCAGCAGTTGATGGGCACGATGCTGGCAGACATTGAAGAAGGCACGATTGACCTCGTCGCGTCCCTTGACCACGAAGATCTTCTGCCCGGCAATCTCCCAGGTTACATAGTCGCCGGGGTTGCGAAGCTGGCTCTTGTGTCCGACGAGCTGCCACTCCTTGAAGAAGACTTTCTGCTTCTCCTGATCCAAGGTTGCCGGATCGCTATAGAGGTAGCCCGGCAGGGTAAAGGACTGTGCGGCGTCGGCATCCAGTGCCGTGAAGGGGGCTTTGTTGTTGATTGCCAGCTTGCTCATCGTGCTTCTCCTCGAATGAGAGATCCTCCTGGGAGTTTTAGGGTGGGCCTTAGGCCCGGTGGAACGTTCGACGACTAGGCCAGGCTGGCCTCAGGTCCGTAGTGTTTGGGGAAGAGCCTGACGAGGATAGCTTTGAAGGCCACTCTGGCTTCTTCCATATTGGTCTTGTCCGGCTCGGTCAGAAGCTCCAGCCATAGGCCGCCCGTCAGAGCCCTGAGCGCGCGCGCCATGATCAGCGGGGCGCCAAGGCCATAACCGGCTTCCCGGTCCATGCTCTCAATCAAGCCGGCGATCGCCTCCAGCGTCTCCTGGTCGGTCTCAAAGTAGCGCTCTTCATAGACCTTCCGATACCAGGGATCGGCATAGAAGCAATACCATACCGCCATCTTCTGCGATTCCATGATTGGCGGGCTCAGGCTGACCATCATGCTCGCCATCAAGACCTCGGCTGCCGGGCGTTCTGTATCATTGTAGGTGTCGCGAACCGCGTCCCGCCATTCGAAGTTCAGGCTGTCCATGACCTCGATCATCATGGCTTCCTTGGTCTCGAAGTGCAGATTGATCAGCCCGCGAGAGACACCGGCGCGCTCTACCACCCGCGATACCGTCACTGCCGAGATTCCCTCTTCAGCGATGAGGGAAATCGTCGCCTCGATCAGTTTCCTCCTGTTGTCCTGCTTGCGCAAAGTCCGCAAGCTCTCAGTCCGCTGCTGCACGGCCTCACTCCCTCTTTCAAAGCCTTGATCATTGAGGGGAGTCGCTGAAGCGGACACGCCAAAGCCGGCCTCGCACTGCGTGCCGTTTCGCCGGTCCGTCACGATCCCCCAAAGATCAATCGGGGTGAGACTGAACGCTAGGCAGACAATAGACAATTAATATACGAATGTACATCGAATTCGCTAACAGTTTGTTATGTAAGTTGCGATCTCAAAATTGCAACGTTGACGCAGAGCTCCGGCAGCAACCATTGGAACAGAGCGACCAGATCGGCGATCTCCAGTGGGTTGCCGTCACGACTTGCCGCGGCAAGCAGCGTGTCGCTCGTCAGCCCTTTCGGATTTGGAAATGCGGCAACGGTCTCGATAGCGCGCCGGTGCAGGCGCTCGGTCATGGCATTGTGTGCCGGTGTTCTGATGAGAGGATCGAGATCGCCCCAGGCTGCCTCGGCGTAGCTCGGCCAGCGTGCCAGTGCGCGATAGTCGGTGTTGACGAAGGGCAGGCCCAGTCTCGCCTTGATGTGTCGGTAGAGCGCCTGGGTCTCGGCACTCGCGTGGTGGGCCTCCATTAGCACCAGAGGTTTGGCAGTGGCCTTCCGTGGGGCGCGGTCTCCCGCAGGGAGTGTCGCCGGGCCGGCGAGTGCGCCGCCGGCCAGAAGCAGTCGGGCAACGCTAGCGAGCAGCAGATAGGGATAGTTCCCGGCCGAGAAGATCTCGAGCGTACCCCTGATCTCTTCGATCTCGCGCGGCGCATAACCGCTTTGGCCCAAGCGATCGACGAGCGCTCCTGGTGGCAGTGTCGCGACTGCCGCTTCGGTCTCGCAGCGCAGGGTCGTACAGGCGGTGGTGAAAAGCGCCGAGGTTGCTATCTCCTTCAGGCCATCCCAAAGGCGGTCGTAGAAGTTGCGATAATGCGCAAAGGCCATAGCCACCACACCCATCCAGGGCACGGCGAAAGCTGTTTTCATCTCCTCGTAGCGTGCGGCCAAGGCAGCGTCGGCCAAGTATTCCGGGACCGGGTGGATCGCAACCAGGCGATCCGGCCGCTGACGGGGTAAGTCGCTCGGAACCACCTGGGCTGCTCTATGCGCCGCCGGGCTTCGGCCAGAGGATCATCTGGCTGCAGCGGAAGAGGGCGATGGTCTTGCCGCTCGCCTCGTCTTCCGCAACGCCATCCCAGACCTGCGTCGTGCGCCCACGATGGGCGGGCGTTGCACGTCCCAGGACCATGCCGCCGGCCGGGACGGTTCCGGTGAAATTGCTCTTCAGCTCTATGGTGGTGAAGCTGCGAGCGCCCTTCGGTAGGTTGAGCAGCGTTCCGATGCCGGCCAGGGTGTCGACCAGAGCGATGACGCTGGCGGCGTGCAGATAGTCGTTGGGTGCCATCACGGCCTTGGTGACGGCCAGACGCGCCGTCAGTTCCTCAGTGTCGGCACTCAGGAACTCGATCCCCAACAGGTCGGGCAGGTAGCCCTTGGCCCGCTCGATAATCTCCGCAAGCGCGGTCTCATTCGTTATTTGCATGGGGCGCGCCATCTCGTGGTTCTTAGGTCTGCTCAAGGCCGGATACGCTACAGCGCAAATCGTTGAGGTGACCGTCGTGCAGCCCATAGACCACACCATGGATCGCGAGCGGTTGGCGCTTCTCCCAGGCCTGGCGAATCACTGGCAATTTCTTCAACACGCCGACTTGGCGGATCACATTCAACTCGCACAGCCGATCGGCCCGGGCCTCATCGCCTTCCACGCGTGCCAGCTGGTTCAGGTTGCTGGCTGCCAGATCGCGGATTGGTCTTAGCCAATCTTGCAAGACTTCTTCCTGCGGTTCGCCGATCGCGGCTTTGACCCCGCCACAGCCGTAATGTCCGCAAACGATGATCTCGCGCACCTTCAAAACGGTGATGGCGTAGTGCAAGACGGCGAGGCAATTTCGATCCTTCGAATGGACGAGATTTGCGATGTTGCGATGGACGAAGACCTCTCCAGGATCCAGGCCGCAGATCTGATTGGCGGGGACACGGCTGTCCGAACAGCCGATCCATAAGTAATCCGGCGCCTGTTGTGCTGCCAGGCGTTCGAAGAAGCCGGGGTCTTTGCAGAGTCGCTCCGCAGCCCAGGTTCGATTTTGGTCGAATATCGTACTTAGCATGATTGGCGCACAGACTGTGCGGCGGCGCGCGCGCTGGCAAGCGGGAATTTACAGGACCGTGGCGGCTTTTTCCGGCAGCTGCAAAAGCAATGGACGCAGAGTCTGTCAATCTGCAAGACTTGCCAGTCCAAGATGCGCCCCTTGCGAGAGGGCGAAGAGGACCGGCCATGAAGATGCTTGCCCCCTTAGAGCTGGGGATCTGCTGCAGCGATCTCGATCGCTTGCTGCCCTTCTATCGGGATGTTCTGGGCTGTCGGCATATCGGCACGCTCGAGGTGATGGCCGATCGTGCCGCCGCGACGGGTCTTAGTCTGACCGGCTATCGGGTGGCGCGCCTCAAGACGCCGTTCGGCGAACTGCTGAAGCTGTTGGAGCCGGTGGAGCCGCCGCGCGCGACGCCGGTGGAAGAATCGTTGCTGGCCCGGCGCAATGCCTCCTACATCACCTTTATCGTCGACGATCTGGAAGCCATGATCGAACGCTTGCAAGCCGCCGGTGCCAGCTTCCTGAAAGGGGTGGAGCCGGTCTCGATCAGAGCCGGCAGCCGCTTGACTTTTGTTCGCGACCCCGAGGGCAATGTCCTGGAGTTTATCGCTTACGAGGATTTGGCGGCCTATCGGCCCGATCTCTCACGCTGAGGGCTGCTCGACTTCATAGGACCTTTCACGGCACAGCGCAGACCCGTGATCAAGATGATGTCATCTTTACTCGATCAGTGCGCCGGGACCTGCTTGAAGGCGGCTATACAATCAAAGAAGGAGGGATCTCGATCCATGAATCTCAATGTTTTCGAACTCGCCGCGGCCGACCCGGCCATTCGTTTCAGTCCGCATTGTTGGCGTACACGTATGGCCATTGCCCACAAAGGCCTGGAAGCGAACTTTCAGCCCTGGCGCTTTACCGAGAAGGAAAGGATCGCCGCCAGCGGTCAAGGACTGGTTCCGGTCTTGGTGGACGGCAAGGCCTGGGTCGCCGATTCGGGAAGCATCGCAGATCACCTGGATCGCCACTATCCCGATCGCCCCTTGTTCGACAGCCCGCAGTCGCGGGCCCATGCGCGCTTTATCGAGACCTGGGTCTCGCGGGTGCTGCATCCTGGAATCTTGAGGCAGATCATCGGCGATCTCTTCACCCTCATCGACGAGGGCGACAAAGCCTATTTCCGCGAGTCACGAGAGAAGCGTTTCGGCACGCGCTTGGAGAGCTTGAGCGAAGCGGCTGACGCTGCCTTGCCGGCGCTGCGCGCAACGCTCGACCCGCTGCGCGCGACCTTGGAAGGACAGGCCTATTTCGGCGGCGAGACTTCCAGCTATGCCGACTATGCCGTCTTCGGCGCCTTCCAATGGGCGCGAGTGTCCAGCCCCAAAGAGCTGCTGGAGCCTGGCGATCCCATTGCCGCCTGGCGTGATCGTATGTTGGATGCCTTCGGGGGTGTCGCCAGGGCCATGCCGGCCCGCAACGCCAAGTAACCCGATTTACAAAGCAGCGGGGCGGGCGGCCTGCAGGCGGTCGGCCCCTTGGCTTGCCTCTTCCACCATACGCGCGATTATGCTGCCCAAAGGCTCGACGCGTTCGGCAAAGGCGGCCGAGGGACCCATGGAGAGCAGGCCGCGTTCCACATCGCCCTCTTCATAGGCGGCGTAGGCCTCCTTGCCGGAGACCAGTGGCCGGAAGGCTTCGAAGTCGTCGAGACCTTCGGCTTCCATCGCCGCGACCCGGCGCGCGGCTTCATTGTCGACGACGCGCATGGTGTTGCGGAAGGACTGCAGCACCAGGCGGGAGCCGGTGGTGCCGGCGGCCAGCACCCGCTCCTTGTAGGCGGAATCCGCCCAGATCTCTTCGGCGACGGTGAAGCGGGTGCCAACGACCACGGCGTCAGCGCCCATGGCCAGGGCCGCTGCCAGTTGTTGGCCGCAGCCGATCCCACCGCCGACTGCAAAGGGAAGCGTCAACTGCCGTGCCGCCAAGGGCGTCTGGACCATCGTGCCGATCAGATCCAGACCGGGGTGGCCGCCGCATTCGGCCCCGACCACGGTGATGGCATCGACACCCAGCTTCTGCGACGAGACGGCGTGGCGGACGGACGCAACCTTGTGGACGACGATGCAGCCGGCCTCCTTCAGGATCGGGACCAGAGCCTTGGGTGGTCGTCCAGCCGTTTCGACCAAACGCACGCCTTCGTCCAGCATCACCCGCGTATGGCTTTTCAGCACCGCGTCGTCGCCACCGTGTACAGCCAGGTAGAGATTGACGCCGAAGGGCTTGCCGCCGGTCAGGCGCTTTGCAAGATGCAGCTCTTCGCGAAAGCGTTCCGGGTCGGGGAAGGTCTTGGCGGTGATGAACCCCATCGCACCGGCATTGACTGCGGCGGCGACATAGCGCGCATCGGCCAACCACATCAGACCGCCGGCCAGAATGGGATGGGTGATGCCTAGAAGCTCGGTAATGCGGGTACGGAAGGCCTGCTCGTTCACGCCGGCTGCTCCTTCTTCTCGATCAGGGCATCGAGGCCCAGGATTCCCTTGTCGGTGACGCGCAGAGGGTTGATTTCCAGCGCCTGGACCTGGTCGGCCAAGGCAGCGATCAGCTGCGAGACCTTGGCGATCGCGGCGGCCAGAGCGTCGCGATCGGCCGCTGCCTGGCCGCGTGCTCCCTGCAACAATGCCGCCCCCTTCAGCTCTGACAGCATGGCCAGCGCTTCAGTTTCGCTGACCGGTGCATGACGGATTGCAACGTCATCGAAGATTTCAGTGAAGATTCCGCCCAGTCCAAAGAGGACCAGAGGGCCGAAGACCGGATCGACCTTGGCACCCAGGATGCAGTCCAGGCCTTCGGGAACCATCGGCGAAACCAGAACGCCGTCGGGATCGACCTCCGGCAAGGCGGCCTTGACCGCAGCGCGTATCTCTTCATAAGCAGTCGCTGCTGCGGCGCCTTCGACATCAAGGCGAACCCCGCCGACCTCGGTCTTGTGCGCGATCTCCGCCGAGGTGATCTTCATCGCAACCCGACCGCCGAAGGCCGTCGCGGCATATGCGGCTTCCTGCCGGCTGCGCGCCAGACGGTCTTCGACCATCGGCAGACCGGCGGCCGCCAGAAAAGCCTTCGCCTGGCGTTCGCCCAGTGCGCCCTCGGGAAGGGGCGGGGGCGAACCGGCCTCGACGCCCTGCTCTACCGCGTGCGCAAAGGCTTCACCGAAACGCATCAGGACCGCGATGGCTGCCACCGCACGACTGGGATCTTCGAAGACGGGAAAGCCATCGGCTTCATAGCCGGCGACGATCTCGGGCGAGGCCAGAATGGACTGTACCAGCAGGATGTCGCGACGCGAGCCGACGCCAGCATGACAGGCAGCCCGCAGGCGATCGGCCATCAGGGTTGAGCCTGCGACGGACGTCCAAAAGGCAATGATCGCGTCATAGCCGCCCTGGTTCACCACGATGCGCATGCCGTCCTTGATCAGGTCGATCTCGTTGAAGGCCTGGGCCGTTACATCGACGGGATTGCGGGCCGTGGCGAAGGGCAGGCGCTGCTTGAACTCGGCCTGCGCGGCGTCGGGCATTGCCGGCACCTCTACGCCGGCTTTTTCGGCGGCGTCCGCCATCAGCACGCCGGCACCGCCCGATATGGTAACGATGCCGAGCTTGCGGCCGGCCGGATAGACGCGGGGCCGGGCGACATAGGCGATATCCAGCATCTCTTCCGTGGTCTCGGCCCGATGTGCCCCATACTGCTGAAATACCGCATCGTAGACCCGGTCTTCGCCGGCCAGAGAGGCGGTGTGCGCGGCCGCGGCTGCGGCCCCGATGGCCGAGCGTCCGACCTTCATGAAGATCACTGGCTTGGCGGCGTTGCGCGCCGATTTCAGTGCCTCGATAAGCGCCGGGCCGTCCTTGATCTCTTCGGTATAGGCCGCGATGGCATGCGTGTTCTCGTCCTCGACCAGCAACTGTATCGCTTCGGCCACATGCAGATCGACCTCGTTGCCGGTCGTCACCAGCTTGCCGACGCCAAGTCCGCGACGCCGAGCCGTGAAGTAGATGTGGGTGCCGTAGGCTCCCGATTGGCTGGCGATCGCAAGGCCGCCGGGCTTTGGCGGGCCGCGGTCCAGGGTGGTGGAGAAGGTGGCTGTAAAGCCGTTGTCGGCATTGAAGCAACCGATGCAGTTCGGGCCGATCACTCGCAAGCCGCTGCGCAGGATCAGCGCCTGCATCTCCTCTTGCCGCGCTGCTCCCTCCGCCCCCTCTTCGCGGAAGCCGGAGGAGAAGACGATTGCCGTCTTCACGCCCTTGGCCACACAGTCTTCCAGCGTCTGATTGACCAGAGCGGCCGGTAGTGCGACGAGCGCGACGTCGACCGGTCCTTCGACTTCCGTAATCGAAGGCAGAGCCGGTAGGCCTTGGATCGTCGTGCGCTTCGGATTGATCGGGTAGAGCGCGCCTTGGAAGCCGGCCGCACGCATATAGTGGATCGGCCGTCCACCGATCCGGGAAGGGTCATCGGAGGCGCCGATGATTGCCACCGCGCCGGGCGCCAGAAAGTCGTCCAGTTTGCTCATCCGTCTAGGCGCCGCGCAGCTTCGAGATGGTGGTGTGGGCGCTTATCCCCTCAAGACTGCTGGCAACCGACAGCAGAACCGGCCCCGGCTCGGCAAGAAAGGCCTCGACCGCGGCTTCGACCTCGGATGCTTCGGTGACCGAGATCCCCTTGGCACCGAAGGCCTCGGCCCAGCGGGCGAAGTCGGGGTTGGCCAGGTCGGTCGCCAGTGTGCGGTGTGGGAAGTCGCGCTCCTGATGCAGGCGGATGGTGGCATAGCTGCCGTTGTCGGAGACCACGATCTTCGGCTTGGCCCCCGCGGCAATGCCACTGGCCAGCTCGTTGCCGGTCATCATCAGCCCACCGTCGCCGGTGAAGGCAATCACCATACGCTCGGGGTAGCGCAGGCAGGCCGCCACGGCGCCGGGTACGCCCAGGCCCATGGCACCGCCGACCGCACCGACGGCAAGCTGGCTGCCGTCCCAGGGCCAGAGGCTGTTCACCCAGCTGGAGAAGTTTCCGGCGTCGGTGACCACGATGGCGTCTTTCGGCGCCCTTTGCGCCAAGGGCTGGACCACCGCGCCGAAGTCCAGACCGTCGTCGAAGTCGCGGATCGCACAGCCGCGATACTGGCCGCTCACCTGGCTCAGCTTGGCCGCCCAGTCGCGGCGCGCATCGGGAACCGCGGCATTGCTACGGCTCAAGGCCGACAAGAAGGTCGATGGATCTGCGGCCAGGCCCAAATCGGTGCGGAAGATGCGGCCGACCACCTCCGGGTCGGGATAGACGTGGACCAAGGGTTGCTCCGGCTGTGGCGCCTTGGGGAGCTGGTAGCCTTGAGAAGGCACATCGCCCAGGCGCGTGCCCACGGCCAGGATCAGGTCGGCATCGCTTAGAGCGCTGACCAAAGGGTAGGGGATCTTGAAACCGAGGTTGCCGGCGTAGAGCGGGCTTGCGTTGTCGAAGATCTCTTGGTGTTTGAAGGTCGTCGCGACCGGCAGGTGGTGGCGTTCGGCGGCGGCGGCCAACGCGCGGCGGCCATCGGCAGCGTCGAGCAGACCGCCGGCGATCAGCAGCGGCCGCTCCGCCTTTGTCAGGAGCGCCAACGCGACCTCGATCTCCTCCGCACTGGCGGCGGCGCGGGCGACCGGAAGCGGTGCCTCGACTGTGGCTTCGGTCATCTCGGCCAACATGTCCTCGGGCAACACCACCACCGCAGCGCCGGGCGTGCCGGCGTAGGCACAGTGCAGCGCGCGGGCGACGACCTCGGGCAGGCGGTCGGGGTTCTCCACTTCCCAGACGCCCTTGGCCATGTCGGAGAAGGTCTTGACGTAGTCAACCTCTTGGAAGGCACTGCGGCCGCGCTCCCAACGCGCCACCTGTCCGATCAGCACCAGCAAGGGAACGGCATCCTGCTGGGCCGAGTGAATGGCGATTGAAACATTGGTGGCACCGGGTCCGCGGCTGACCGCGACCAGTCCGGCGCGGCCGGTCAGCTTGGCATCGGCCAGCGCCATGAAGCCCGCGCCGCCTTCCTGGCGGCACACCAGAGCTTCGATCTCGGGACGCCCGACCAGGGCATCCAGGAAGGACAGATAGCTCTCGCCGGGCACGCAAAACAGGCGATCGAGGCCATGCGCCACCAGGCAGTCGACCAGAAGATCGGCCGCACGCTTCATAGAGAGATCCTTTCGGGGTTCGTGACGAGACCCGCTTGTCAGGGCAGTGTGGATGACGCTAGCTTGCTCTGCGAAACTGAGTTTCACAAGCCCCAAGCAGGCGCTTTGCTTGACACAAAGGCACAGGATCCGGGAGGAAAATCGATGGTAGCAAGGTTCCTAGGCGCGGTCGCACTCGCCGTCACGACCGCTTCTGCGGTGAGCTTCGCCGATGAGATCACTCTACCTAAACAGCTGACGTGGACCGCCTATGGCACCGGCTCCGCCGGCTACAACCAGTCGGTCGCCATCGGCTCGGCTTTGAAGAATGTGGTTGGGACCGACTTGCGTGTCCTGCCGGGCAAGAACGACGTAGCCCGCACCGAGCCGCTGCGTCGCGGCCGCGTGCAGTTCTCCGCCACTGGCGTCGGCGGTTCTTTCATGTCGCAGGAAGGCGTCTTCGTCTTCGGCACCAAGACTTGGGGACCGCAGCCGGTTCGCGTGCTGCTGGCCAACAACGGCGGAGCGATCAATCTGGCGGTCGGCGTTGCCGGTGACATCGGTGTCGAGAGCTATGGCGACCTCAAGGGCAAGCGGGTCGCCTGGATCAAGGGCGCCCCGGCGCTCAACGTCAACACCACAGCCTACCTTGCCTACGCCGGCCTAACCTGGGAAGACGTCGAGAAGGTCGAGTTCGGCGGCTTTGGCGACAGCTGGAAGGGCATCGTCAACGATCAGGTCGATGCTGCCTTTGCATCCACCAACTCCGGCCGTGCCTATGAGGCCGCTTCTTCGCCGCGCGGACTGACCTGGCCGCCGATCGACCCGGGCAATCAGGAGGGGATCGATCGCATGTTGGCGATCGCACCCTTCTTCCGGCCGAACACGGCAACCGTCGGCGCCAACATCACTTCCGAAGACCCCGCACCTGGTGCCACCTACGCCTATCCGGTCCTGATATCGATGGCCGATCAGGATGCGGACTTGGTCTACAACATGACCAAGGCGATGGTGGAGCTTTTCCCCGACTACGAGGGTGCCGCACCCGGCATCAATGGCTGGTCGATCGATGTGCAGAACTTCGAGTGGGTGGTGCCCTATCACGATGGCGCTATTCGCTACTTCAAGGAGATCGGCAAGTGGAGCGATGCGGCGCAAGCCCACAATGACGGTCTGATCGCTCGCCAAGAGGCCTTAATGGCGGCCTGGAAGAAGCTGGCGGACAGCGGCACGGCCGAGGGTGATTGGGTCGGTGCCTGGGATGTCGCTCGACGCGAAGCCCTGAAGAACGGCGGGTTCACGGTCGTCTTCTAAGGCGAGCACAACTTCGACTGGTCCTGAGAGGCGGCCGCTCGCGAGGGCAGGTCGCCTCTCGTTTCTTACCTCTCCCGACCGCTGGATTAAGCGATGACGCAAGAAACAGAGGCAACTGGAGATCTGCGCAAGGCCACGGTCGATAGGGCGCGCCAGCCGACAGGCCTGGTTCGGCTGATCTTCATCCTCTTCACCCTTGCCGCCGTCTTCCTGGCGATCCACCAGCTCTTCAATCTGCAGTTCTTCGGCATCGTCATGGTGGAGGGCCGCTACCTCTACCTCTTGGCCGGGTTCTTTCTGAGCCTGGCGTTCCTGACCTTTCGCGGTTGGGGCAGCAGCCCCCGGATATCGCTATTCGATGTTTTTCTGGCGTTGCTCTCCATCGTGACCATCGGTTACTTCGCCTGGACCGCCGAAACCTCGCTGGAATACGGCTGGGAGTACGCGGCGCCGGAGGTGGCGCAGTATGCCTCCTTCATTCTCGTGCTTCTCATTCTGGAGGCGACGCGGCGCGCAGGCGGGACCGCGATCTTCCTCTTCGTTCTCTTCTTTGCGCTCTTCCCAACCTTTGCTTCGCACATGCCGCTGATCTCCGGCGCCCAATCGCCCTTCTGGGACGCCATGGCCTACAACATCCTTTCTTCCGAAGCCTCATTCGGCATTCCCATGAAAGCCTTCGGCAATCTGGTGATCGGCTTCATCCTCTTCGGAGCGGTGCTGCAGCGCACCGGTGGCGGTGTTTTTTTTAATGATCTGGCCTTGGCTATGGTCGGTGGGTTTCGCGGCGGCGCAGCAAAGGTGGCGATCTTCGCGTCCGGCTTCATGGGCTCCATGTCGGGTTCAGTCATCTCCAACGTCCTGACGACCGGTGCGGTGTCGATCCCGGCGATGCGCAAGACCGGCTTTTCGCCGCGTTATGCGGCGGCGACGGAGGCCTGCGCCTCCACCGGTGGCGTGCTCATGCCGCCGATCATGGGCGCCACCGCCTTCGTCATGGCGTCCTTCCTGGCGCGGCCCTATGTCGAGATCGCGGTCGCAGCCGCTATCCCTTCGTTGCTCTACTATTATGGACTCTTCGTGCAGATCGACGCCTACGCAGCCCGCCGCGGCCTGGTTGGAATGGAGCGGCGAGAGCTGCCGCGCCTGGGGCCGACCCTGCGCAGCGGCTGGATGTATCTGCTGGTCTTCGGCGTCCTCATCTTCATGATGGTGGTCTGGCGCATCGACACCTGGGCGCCCTTCTATGCAACCGGGCTCTTGCTGGTCATCAATCAGCTGGTGCCCGCCCATCGCCTGAGTTGGCAGAGCTTCGTCGATATGATCGTCGGCGTCGGCAAGGCCTTGGCGGAGCTGACCGCCATCCTCTTGGGCGTCGGCCTGATCATCGGTGCATTCTCGCAGACCGGGGTCGGCGGCACTCTGGTCAACGACTTGGTCTTCCTGGCCGGGGATTCGACCATCGTGCTGCTGCTGATGGGGGCGGTGACTGCCTTCATCTTCGGCATGGGGATGACGGTGACGGCCTGCTACATCTTCTTGGCGGTTGTGCTGGCCCCGGCCCTGGAGCAGGCCGGCCTGAATCAGCTCGCCGTGCACCTCTTCATCCTCTATTTCGGTATGGTCAGCTACATCACTCCGCCGGTGGCGCTGGGCGCCTTTGCGGCGGCAACGATGGCGCGGACCGGTCCGATGGGGGTCGGGTTGACGGCAATGCGCTTGGGCGGGGTCATCTACGTCGCCCCCTTCTTCTTCGTGCTGAACCCCGCCTTGATCGGCGAGGGCACCACGATCGAGGTGACGGTGACCTTGATCACGGCCTTGATCGGCGTGACCTTTTTAGGATCCGGCCTGCAGGGTTATGTGCCCTTGCTGGGACGCTTGCCCGACAGTGTCACCGGTCACGCGCTGAAGCTTCTGCTGGTCGTCGGCGGACTCTTCTGTGCAGCGCCTGGAGGCGATTGGATCGGCATCAGCCATCTGGCCCTGACCGGTGTCGGCATCCTGGTGGCGACTCCCGCCCTGCTGACTGCCTGGCGCACCGGACGCGAAGAGAACGCCGCGGCGTTCTAGCCCCTTTCAATCCGATAGAGTTGCGTTAGGGTCCGCCCACGCATAGGCGCTATGCCGAGAATGCAAAGACGCCCCGCCGCGTGACCCAGAGGGCCAAGCGGCGCAAGAGGGCGCGGCGATCTGGGGCTGAGAGCAGGGACGGGAAGGAGCCGGGAGCGGTGTTGGAACGTTTTGTGCAGACGGTCGATCTGCTGAACGAAGGGGTCGGGCGTGTCTTTGCCTGGTTCACCCTGGGCTGTGTCGTGGTCACCTTCTCCGTCGTATTCATGCGCTATGCCCTCTCCACCGGCTTCATCTGGATGACCGACCTCTATGTCTGGCTGCATGCCTTGGTCTTCATGGTCGGCGCCGGCTACACCTTCAAGCACGGCGGCCACGTGCGGGTCGACATCATCTATGCCAACATGACCGCCCGGAAACGGGCCTGGGTCGATATCTTCGGCACCTTGGTCTTCCTAATGCCCTGGCTGATCGTGATCGCGACTTACTCGGCAAAGCCGATCCTGGATTCTTGGGCAATCCTGGAACCCTCCGCCAACCAGGGCGGCATGCCGGGGCTCTACATCATGAAGACCTCGCTGTGGATTTTCTGCGCGCTGGTCGGCCTGCAAGGCCTGGCCTTGATTGCACGCTCCATCTTGGTCCTGCAGGGGCGCGAAGAGTTCGCCCCAGCGACCAGCCACTAGGCGCGGGGGAACGAGAGCATGCACGGCAGCCTTCTTGGAGAAATCGTCGCGCTGACGATGTTCGCCTGCACCATCGGTGTTGTCCTGATCGGTTATCCCGTCGCCTTCACCCTGGCCGGGATCGGCTTGATCTTCGGCCTGATCGGTAACCTGCTTGGCGTCTTCGACTTTTCCATCCTTAACGCCCTGCCGCAACGCTATCTCGGCACCATGACCAACGAGGTACTGGTGGCCGTACCGCTGTTCGTCTTCATGGGCGTGATGCTGGAACGCTCGCGCATCGCAGACGCGCTTCTAACCACCATGGGCCAGCTCTTCGGCGCTTTGCGCGGTGGGCTTGGCATCTCCGTCGTCTTGGTCGGAGCCCTCCTGGCAGCCTCCACTGGTATCGTCGGCGCCACCGTGGTGACCATGGGTTTGCTATCGCTGCCGGCGATGATCCGGGCCGGCTACGATCCCAAGCTGGCCGCCGGCGTGATCTGTGCCTCCGGCACCCTGGGGCAGATCATCCCGCCGTCCGTGGTGCTGATCTTTGTCGGCGACTTTCTGCAGAACGCCAACCAGTCCGCGCAGTTGGAGATGGGCAACCTGACGCCCGATCCACTCTCGGTCGGGCAGCTCTTCACCGGCGCCTTCCTGCCCGGTCTGATGCTGGTCGGCCTCTACATCGGCTGGGTGCTGCTGAAGGCCTACACCGACCCCAAGGCGGCCCCGCCTCTGGATATGGACGAGGATGCTCGCAAGGGACTGGCCAAGCGCGTGCTCTTCGTGCTGGTGCCGCCCTTGACCCTGATCGTTGCCGTGCTCGGATCGATCCTTGCCGGCGTGGCGACGGCGACGGAATCGGCCGGCGTTGGCGCCGTCGGTGCCATGCTCTTGGCGATTGGCTCCAGACGCTTCAACCTCACGGTCCTGCAAGACGTCATGCGCTCGACCTTGAAGGTGAGTTGCCTGGTCTTCGTGATCCTGATGGGTGCCTCGGTCTTCTCGTTGGTCTTCCGTGGCCTCGGCGGTGAGAAGGTGGTCGAGGACGTGCTGGGCGCCCTTCCCGGCGGTCAGGTCGGCGCCATCCTGGCGGTCATGGCGCTGATGTTCTTCATGGGTTTCTTCCTGGATACCTTCGAGATCATCTTCATCATGGTGCCGATCACCGCCCCGGTGCTGATCAAGATGGGGGTCGATCCGCTTTGGCTGGGGGTCATCATCGGCGTCAACCTGCAGACCTCCTTCCTAACGCCACCCTTCGGTTTTGCGCTCTTCTACCTACGCGGCGTGGCCGGCAAGATGATCAACACGGTGCAGATCTACCGCGGCGCCATTCCCTTCGTCGGCGTGCAGATCCTTGCCATCGTAATCCTCTGGCTGCTGCCCGAGATCGCAACCTGGCTGCCGGGCGAGGTCTATTCGGTCGAGCGTGCGGCCAGCATCGGCGCCGACGGCGAACCGGAATCGCTGGACGACCTCTTCAACACACCCTTGATGGGCGACGACAGCGAGAGCCTGATCCCCAGCTTCGAGAACTAGAGGGGACCTTCGTCCTCTTATCGTTTGCATCGGGTTACTGGATGGGCCCGGAGTCAGGCGGCAATCGGCGCTTCGCCTGCCACTGTTGTGCGGTGCAGCAGGCGGCGCTGGCCGTCATAGTCGTTGATAGCCAGGTGCAGGGTCGCGCGGTTGTCCCAGAGTGCCAGAGTTCCGGACTGCCAGCGTAAGCGACAGGTGAACTCCGGCTTCACGGCGTGCTCGTAGAGGAAGCGCAGGATCGGTGCCGATTCGGCCTCGGTCATGCCCTCGATGCGGTGCGTGTAGACCGGGTTGACGAAGAGGGCGGCTCGACCGCTCTCAGGATGGCGACGCACGATTGGGTGGGCGATTTCCCGATCGGCCGCCGGATCGCCGCGCACCATCTTGACCGAGCGGCTTAGCCCGTCTTGCCCCTTGGGCCCCTTGGTGCCATGCGGCCAGCCGGTCTGGACTGCGCGCAGTCCCAGCAAGAATGCCCGATAGGCCGGTGAGAGCGCCTCGAAGGCCAGGTACTGATCGGCCCAGAGCGTGTCGCCGCCAGCCGGCGGCAGCTCCAATGCATAGAGCAGCGTCGCCATTGGAGGATGCTCCAGGAAGGAGAAATCACTGTGCCAGGTGCCGCCGAAGGTCGAGATGCGCTGCTCGTCGGCTTCCTTCAGGACGGCGATGATGTCCGGATGCTCCTTCAAGTGCTCAATGAAGGGCACGCGAAAGGGCACCCCGAAACGGGCAGTCATGGCCACCTGTTGTTCGGGCGTCAAAGTGAGATCCCTGAAGAAGAGTACGGCATGGCGGGTGAAGGCCTCGCGAACCTCACTCCACGCCTCTTCGCTGGCGTCGCGCGGGTCGAAGCCGGTGACCTCTGCTCCCAGGTGCGGCGTGACGGCGTCGATCTGCATGGCGCTAGGCGGCGAAGCCGGCAGCAAAGGCATCGATCTGCTGGGCTAGCGCCTCGTCCAGCGATGAGAGGCCGTTGCAGCTGTGCGTGGTCAAGAGAATCTGGACCCGGTTGTAGACATTGGACCATTCCGGATGATGGTCCAGTTGCTCGGCCGCCAAAGCAACCTGGGCCATGAAGGCCCAGGCCTGTTTAAAATCCTTGAACTTGAAGTCGCGCGCGATGGCGTCGCGACCCTCAACCAGCTGCCAGTCCGGCAAGCCGGTCAAAAGCGCCTCACGTTCGCTGGGCGTTAGTTTCTCCGCCATCCTTCTTCCTCCAATTCGTTGTCGCGACCTTCAGCCGCGGTCGCTTGCCGGCCACGTGACGATTACCGGCAGTCTCTATCCCTTGGCGCCAAGGTCAAGGATGCTTAGCTAGGCATACATGGCTAGCCTTTTGCGCAGCGGTCTCTTTTCGACTGCCCCGACCCTGAAAGATCTGGAAGCTTTGGCCGACGAAGCCGTTTCGTCGCTGCCCAGTGAGATCCGGCGATTCCTCGGCGATCTGGTGATCCATGTCGAGGAGTTTCCCGACGAAGATACCCTGGACGAGATGGATCTGGAGTCGCCCTTCGAGCTGATGGGGCTCTATCGCGGGATCTCTTTGGGTCACAAGGATTCCGGGGCGCAGCCTCACGATGTCGATCACGTCTTTCTCTACCGCCGGCCGCTTCTCGATTACTGGTGCGAGAGCGGTGAGGATCTGACGCGTCTCATCACTCATGTCATGGTTCACGAGATCGGCCACCATGTCGGTTTCTCCGACGAAGACATGGAACGGATCGAAGCCGACGCTGCGGCTGGTTAGGGGAAACGGCTAAAAATCCGGCCAGCCATTGAGAGTGATCAGCGCTGGAAAATAGGGCGAGAGGCCCAGCTGTGCGCCAAACTGGGTGAGGTAGGCGGCACGGCCGATCTGGTCTTTCGGCCAGGCACCATCCAAGAGCTGAAAGGCCTGTGCCGCCTGCCCCTGGTAGATCATCGACAGCATTTCGCGCCAAAGCTCTGGCACCGGCTTTCCGGCTTGTGCGATCTCCTTGGCGAGCGCGGTGATCTTGCGTTCCAGATCGTTCTCCGACAGAGGGGTGGCCAGCATCAGATCGGGTGCGGGCTTGTAGCCGTCGGCGGACCAGCGGAGATAGACCAGCGGCGAGGGCGACTCGACGAAGGGCGCATGCCAGTAGGCAAAGGTCCAGTCGACCAGTTCGACGACGTAGGCCGCTTCGCCCTCGCGCTGCTGCAACAGCGGCGGCGAGTTCTCTCCGTCGACCGAGGCGAGCTTCGCGAATGTGGATCCCAGTGAGTAGACCTCCAGGGTGAAACAGCAGTGCGCGCCACCGGAGAAGGAAAGCAGCACCAAATCCGGCGTCCCGTCGCCGGTAACATCGGTACCCGGCGCGATCGGAAAGGCCGAGTTGCGACTGCCCGGAGCCTCGTCCAGAGAGCCCAAGTGGGCGACGAAGGGACCGTCGTAGATCTCTTTGCCGGCCTGCTTCACCCGTAGGCGCGCGGTGAAGGGAATTTCCGGATCGGCGATGAATTGGATCTCGTAGCCGTCAAGGTTCAGTGTCTTGGCGACCTGGCCGCTCCCCTGTGAAGGCGCAGCAAAGACAATGAGGGCAAAACAGACGGTAACCAGGGCGCTGACTGCGCGCATCGAGCGTGTCTCCTTCACGGCAGGACTTCTGTCACTGCGATGGGTCATCACGGGTTTCGTTATCCTATCAGGCCTTCGACGCGTCGGCGAAGCACCGGTAGCAGTTGCTCTTCGAACCAGAGGTTGCGCCTTATCCATGCGGTGTTACGCCACGAGGGGTGCGGGAGAGGCAAAAAGCGGGGCTGGTAATCCCGAAAGGCTTCCACGGTCGCCGTCAAGCTGCCGCGACGCTCCTTCCCCAGATAGTAGGCCTGGGCATAGAGTCCGACCAGCAGCGTCAGTTCGACAGCAGGCATCAGGGACAAAAAGCGCGGATGCCAGGTTGGCGCGCAGATCTTGGTCGGGGGCTTGTCGCCACCGCGAGAATCGACCCCGGGATAGCAAAAGCCGGACGGCAGAATGGCGATCCGGCTCTCGTCGTAGAAGGTTTCGGGATCGAGCTGGAGCCAGTCGCGTAGCCGCTCGCCGGAGCGGTCGTCCCAAGGGACACCGCTTTCATGCACCCGGGTTCCCGGCGCCTGCCCGACGATCAGAAGGCGCGCGGTGGCCGAGACCCGAAACACAGGTCTCGGCCCTAGCGGTAGGCTCTCGGCACAAAGAGTACAGGCCCTCGCCTCACGGCTCAGGCCCTGCAGTGCGTCAGGCAAGCAGTTCGACCTCGCGGGTTTCGAAGTTGAAGACACCGCCGGCGAGCTTGACCTGACCGGAGGCGACGCTTTCGGCCAGGATCGGCTTGGCGTTAGCCAACTGCCGCATACCCAGCTTCACGTTCGCGTCGATCGCATTCTCCAGCAGGGACCCCTCATGCCCTTTCGCTTCGTCGACGGCCGGCTTGATCGAGCTTATCAGATGCGGCAGGTGGCCCGGTAGCTCCAGGCCCGACTGCACCACCTCGATGGCCGCCGCAACGGCACCACAGGATTCGTGCCCCACGACCATGACCAGCCTGGAGCCAAGCACTTTCGTGGCAAACTCGATGCTCGCCAGCCCGTCGGTCGTCAGGATGTTGCCGGCGACCCGCACGATAAAGAGCGCGCCTGGCACCTGATCGAACATGATTTCCGGTACGACACGAGAATCGGAGCAGCTAAGGATCGTCGCGAAGGGCGCCTGACCAGCCGAAAGCGGCGGCTTTTCGGCCAGCCGTTCCAACACCGTGTTGCCGTTGGCGACGTAGCGCGCGTTGCCGACCATGAGCTCGGCCAGGGCCTGCTCGCCGTCCAGGTCGTTGACTGGCGCGTCGGCTGCCCGTGCCGATCTCACAAGGCGGTCCGAGGAGAAAGCGGCCATCGATAGGGCCAAGCCGCCGCTCGCGGTCAGAAACTTCCGTCTGCTCTGTCCATGTTCTTCGCACATTGCTGTTTGATCCCCCTGGTGAGCCGCCTCCAAGCGGCAGTCTTCGGTAATTCACACAAGCGGACAAGGGTTATGCCGCATACTCGATCAAGAGATCCTTGGCATCGACCTGGGTGCCGGCAGGCGTTACCAGCGCCTTCACCGTGGCATCGCGTTCCGCGTGGATGGCGGTTTCCATCTTCATGGCCTCGATGGTCAGCAGAAGATCGCCAGCCTTGACCCGCTGTCCGGCGGAGACCGCGACCGAGGCCACCATGCCGGGCATGGGAGCAGCCACGTGGCAGGGATTGCCCTCCTCCGCCTTCGGGGTTTTGCGGGCTTGGGCTGCGACGCGACGATTGGCGATACGCACCGTGCGCGGCTGTCCGTTCAGCTCGAAGAAGACGCGCACCTCGCCTTCGTCGTCTGGGGCACCGATGGCTTGGCAGCGGACGATCAAGGTGACCCCCGGCTCCAGATCCACGGCGATCTCTTGGCCTGGCTCCATGCCATAGAAGAACACCGGTGTGGGCAGGACTGAGACCGGGCCGTAATCCTCGGCACGCTGGGCATAGTCGGTAAAGACCTTGGGGTACATGAGATAGGAGTTCAGCTCTTCGCCGGTCACCGGTCGTCCGATTGCCGCCTCCGCTTCCTCCTGTTTGGCTTTCAGGTCGGCATCGGCCAAGGCCGCACCGGGACGACCCTCGATCGGCGCCTGACCCTTCAGCACCTTGCGCTGCAAGGCCTCGGGGAACCCGCCCGGTGGCTGGCCCAGCTCACCGCGGAATAGGCCGATCACCGATTCGGGAAAGGCGATCTCGCGCTCCGGATTGACGACGTCGTTGGCGGTCAAGCCTCCCGAGACCATGGCCAGAGCCATGTCGCCGACGACCTTGGAGCTGGGCGTCACCTTCACGATATCGCCGAACAGCTGGTTCACGTCGGCATAAGCACGGGCAACATCGTGCCAACGCTCGGCCAAGCCCAGGCTCCGTGCTTGCTCTTTCAGATTGGTGAACTGTCCGCCCGGCATTTCGTGCAGATAGACCTCGCTGGCCCCGGCGCGAAGATCGCTCTCGAAGGCGGTGTACTGAAGTCGAACGGCCTCCCAGTAGTCGGAAATCTCGCGTACACGGCCCGGATCCAGCCCGCTATCGTGCGGCGTGTGGCGTAGGGACTCCACCAAGGAGCCGAGGTTCGGCTGCGAGGTCAGGCCAGAGAAGCTGTCCATCGAGGCGTCGATGGCGTCTACCCCGGCATCGACGGCTGCCAACAGACTGGCCGCTGCGATGCCGGAGGTATCGTGCATGTGCAGATGAATCGGCAGCCCGGTCTCTTCCTTCACCGCCTTCACCAGCTGGCGGGCCGCCTCCGGTCGCAGCAAACCGGCCATATCCTTGATCGCGAGGATCTGGGCGCCGGCGTCGGCCAGTTCGCGGGCCATCGAGACGTAGTAGGCCAGATCGTACTTCTGCCGATTCGGATCCAAGAGGTTGCCGGTGTAGCAGATCGCCGCCTCGCAGACCTTGCCGGCTTCCAGGACCGCATCCATCGAGACCCGCATGTTCTCGACCCAGTTCAAGCAGTCGAAGACGCGGAAGATGTCGATGCCGCTGGCGGCGGCCTGGCGCACGAAGGCGCGAACGACATTGTCAGGATAGGTGGTGTAGCCGACCCCGTTGGCGCCGCGCAGCAGCATCTGCAACAGGCTGTCCGGCAGGGTGCGGCGCAGGTTGGTCAGGCGCTCCCAGGGGCACTCCTGCAGAAAACGCATGGAGACGTCAAAGGTCGCACCGCCCCAGCACTCCAAGCTGAAGAGCCCAGGTAGGTTGGCTGCATAGGCCGGAGCGATCTGCAGCATGTCGTAGGAGCGCATGCGGGTCGCTAGCAGCGACTGGTGGGCGTCGCGCATCGTCGTGTCGGTGAAGAGCACCTTCTTCTGCGCCAGCATCCAGTCGGACAGCGCCTTGCCGCCCTTCATATCCAGAATGTCCTTCGGCAGGACCGGCTGATCGGGGGCATGCAGTTTCGGCACGACCGGGGCCAGGGCATGGTCCGGCGGCTCGGGGCGCTCGGCGACCTCGGGATGCTGGTTCACCGAGATATCGGCGATGTAACGCAGGATCTTGGTTGCGCGATCCTTGCGCGGCGCCAGATCGAAGAGCTCCGGGTGGTTGTCGATGAAGCGCGTCGTATAGCTGTTGTCGCGGAACTTGGGATGGCCGATCAGGCCCTCCAGAAAGGCCAGGTTGGTGGCGACGCCGCGGATGCGGAACTCGCGCAGCGCGCGGTCCATCCTCTGGATCGCCTCCTCCGGCCGCGGTGCCCAGGCGGTCAGCTTCTCCAGCAGCGAGTCGTAGTAGCGCGTGATAACGGCGCCGGAGTAGGCTGTGCCGCCGTCCAGGCGAATGCCGAAGCCGGTGGCGCCGCGGTAGGCGGTGATGCGCCCGTAGTCGGGAATGAAGTTGTTCAGCGGGTCTTCGGTGGTGATGCGGCATTGGATTGCATGGCCGCGCAGCTGGATATCCTCTTGCAGGGGGACGCCGCAGCCTTCCAGGTCGCCGATTTGGGCGCCCTCTGCGATGCCGATCTGGGCCTTTACGATGTCGATTCCGGTGACCTCTTCGGTCACCGTGTGTTCAACCTGAATGCGCGGATTGACCTCGATGAAGTAGAAGGCGCCGCTGTCGACGTCCATTAGGAACTCGACAGTGCCGGCGTTTCTATAGGACGCGGCCGCGGCAATCTTCAGGGCGTAGCCGGTGAGTTCTTGGCGCCTCTCCTCGTCCAGGTAGGGCGCCGGCGCTCGTTCTACGACCTTCTGGTTACGGCGCTGGACCGAGCAGTCGCGTTCGAAGAGGTGCACCAGATGTCCGGCGCCATCGCCCAGGACCTGCACTTCCACGTGGCGTGCACGCTCGACCATCTTCTCCAGATAGACCGCACCATTGCCGAAGGCGGCCTCGGCCTCGCGGCGGCCTGCGAGCACCTCGTTCTCCAGGGCTTCGGGCTCGCGAATTGCACGCATGCCACGCCCGCCGCCGCCCCAGCTGGCTTTCAGCATCACCGGATAGCCGACTTTTTCGGCCAGTCGGCGTACCTCGGCCATGTCCTCGCCCAGCACGTCGGTCGCCGGCACCACCGGAACACCGGCGGCAACTGCGACGGCACGCGCGGAGACCTTGTCGCCCAGCATCCGCATGGTCTCTGGCGTCGGACCGATGAAAGTGATGCCGTGTTTGGCGCAAGCCTCCGCCAACTCCGGCTTCTCCGAAAGGAAGCCATAGCCCGGATGGATCGCGTCGGCACCGGCATGCTTGGCGACGCGGATAACCTCGTCGATGTCGAGGTAGGCACGAACCGGCCCCTGACCGGCCCCGATCTTGTAGGATTCGTCGGCCTTGAAGCGGTGCAGCGATAGCTTGTCTTCCTCGGCATAGAGGGCGACGGTGCGTTTGCCCAGCTCGTTGGCCGCACGCAGGATGCGGATTGCGATCTCGCCGCGGTTGGCGACCAGCAGTTTTTTGATCTTCGCCATAGCGCTTCCGTTCCTTGGACTTGAGTGTTGAGCACCCATCGCAGAGCCGGGGTCGAACGCGCAAGCGCATGCGCGTCATTCCCCCGCTGAAATGCGAAGCCCGACTAGAGCGGTCGCTCGCCCAGGTCTTCGGCAAAGCGGAGGAGATAGCCGTCGGGGTCCTGCACTAGAAACTGGCGCTGACCGACTTCGCTTTGCTCCTTTCGATACCATTTCTCCTCAGCCGGGCGAAAGAGCGGCCACGCCGCAGCCTGCAATCGCTGCAGCATGGGGTCCAAGGCAGAGACACCAATTTCCAGATGGATGCCGCGGCCGAAAGGAGGTTGCATTGGACCGGTCAGCCAGTCGTCGCTCTCGTTCTCCGCCAGCTGAGCCAGCATGAGCTGTGCGCCCTCAAGGTCCAGATAGAGGAACCGATCTTCGGGTCGCTCATAAGCCATGGCGAAGCCCAGGACCGCACAATAAAAGTGACGGCTGGCCGCGATGTCCGTTACCAGCAGTTCCGGAACCAAGGGGGCAAAGCCCATCTCGGACTCTCGTTTCATTTCAGCGTCTTCCTTCAAATCAGCGCGCGCGTGTTGCGACCGCAACGCCGCCGGCGGCGAGCGCCATTCCGACCCAGGCAAGCGGCGGCAGAGCCTCGCCAAGCACCAGGTGGGCGACCAATGCGGCCGTCGGCGGCGTCAGAAAGAACAGCGAAGAGACTCGCGCCGCCTCTCCGCGTCGCAGCATGGCCAACAACAGGGTAACCGAGATCAGTGAATTGGCGATCACCAGATAGGCCAGTGCAATGACGAAGTCTGCCGTGACCTCGACGCGCATCGGCTCCAGAATGGCCGCCAAGGGCAGCAAGAGACCGAAGCCTACAATAAACTGGATGATGTTGGCCGAGACCGGATGCGCCTCGGCGCCGAAGCGACGCTCGTAGAGGGTGGCGGCCGTCAGACCCAACAGCGCTGCTACCGAGAGGATCACGCCCAGTGTCGCGGTGGTTTCGACCTCGGCACGCGCCAAGATCACCAGGCCGGCGCCGCCCAAGCCCAAGACCAGGCCGATCCAGCGCGCCAGGCCCACCCGCTCTCTCAGCAGCAGGGGCGAGGCCAGGGCCACGAGGATCGGCTGCATGGCGGCAATTAATGCGTTGGCGCTGGCCGAGAGGCCCTTGGTCACTGCTAGATAGGAGAAGCTGAAGTAGACCACTTGGATCAGGAAGCCGACGACGGCGATGTGCGTCCAGGCGGCCCTTCCCTTCGGCCAGGGTGGGCGAATTACCAGCGCGATCGGCGCCAGGATGATCAGCACCACGGCATAGCGTAGCATCAGAAAGGTCAGCGGGTCGGCGCTTTCCAAGCCCAGCTTGGCAAAGGCGAAACCCGATGACCAGAGGACGACGAAGAGAAGCGGTGCCAGCCAATGCCAAAGCGGCTGGTTGCTGGTTGGAGCGGCCACAAGGCTAGCCGCGGTCGAGGACGTCGAGGAGGCTCTTCACGTAGTCGGGTACAACCTGGCTGGCGGGCCCGTGATGGGCTTCGGCGAAGAGGTGCGAGCCCTCCGAAGGCTCCAGGTTGAGCTCGACCGTGTGTGCGCCGGCGAATTTGGCTTCAGAGACGAAGCCGGCGGCCGGATAGACATTGCCCGAAGTGCCGATGGAGATGAAGAGATCGCAGGCGGAAAGCGCCTCGCCGATCCGCTCCATCTGATAGGGCATCTCGCCGAACCAAACCACGTTGGGACGCAGTTGTCCGGGCAGATTGCAGGACGGGCAGGTACTCTTGGGCTTGATGTCGACCCGCCAGGGGTTGACCGCCGCGCAAGCCAGGCAAGCGACCTCCAGCATGGCACCGTGCATATGCACCAATTTCTTGGAGCCGGCGCGCTCGTGCAGGTCGTCAATGTTCTGCGTAACCAACAGCAGCTCGCCCGGATAGTGCACCTCGAAGTGGGCCAGGGCTGCGTGCGCCTGATTGGGCTGGATCGCCGGGTCGAGCACACCTTGCCGCCTAGCATTGTAGAAGGCCTGTACCTTTACCGGGTCACGCCGAAAAGCCTCCGGCGTCGCCACCTCATCGACGCTGACCTTGGACCAGAGCCCATCCTTGTCGCGAAAGGTGTCCAACCCCGACTCCTTGGAGATTCCAGCGCCGGTCAAGACGACGATTTTCAAGGGCGGCCAGTGCACAGGCGCCATGCGTTGCTCCTTCGTTACGCGCGATGCTAGAGCAGAGCGGAGCGGAACGGGAACCCTCATTGCCATGACAGCAGGGATGTCGAAGGAGGCGGAAGCCAAAGCACTGGAAGAGCGCCTTGGCCTCGGCCTTCTGGCGGCGATCGGCTGTTTCTTCTTCTTCTCCACCATGGATGCCCTGGCCAAGTGGCTGGGCGCCAGCTATGCCGTGGCGCAGCTGGTCTTCTTCCGCTCGCTGTTCGGCTTCATTCCCGTAGCCGTGGTGACCTGGCGCGAGGGCGGCGTGCAGAAGCTGAGGACGAAGCGTCCCTGGATGCACGCGCTGCGCGGGGTCTTCATCTTCGGCGCGCTCTCCTTCTACTTCCTGGGTCTCAAGTATCTGCATCTTGCCGAAGCTCTGGCGATCGCTTTCACCGCCCCGCTCTTCATGACCGCGCTGGCCGGGCCGATTTTGGGAGAGAAGGTCGGCGTTCGTCGCTGGTCGGCGGTTCTGGTCGGTTTCGTCGGCGTGCTGGTGATGGTGCGGCCCGAGCCCGAGAAGCTGCAGTTGGAGGCGCTCTACGTCCTCGCGTCGGCCTTCTGCTTTGCTCTGACGAGCTTGACCACGCGCCTGCTGACCCGCACGGAAACCTCCTCCGCGATCATGCTCTATTCGACCTTGGGACTCTTCTTGCCCTCGGCAGCTGTTTTGCCGTTCGTCTGGATCACGCCGGACATGACTGCCTTGATTCTCTTCTTCCTGATGGGGATCCTTGGCGGGTTGGGTCTGCTGCTTTTGACCACGGCCTATCGCAATGCACCAGCCTCCGTCATCGCGCCCTTCGAATACTCGGCCCTGATCTGGGCCGTGCTCTTCGGCTGGATCGGCTGGAAGCAGTTCCCCGAGCCCTCGGTCTGGTATGGCTCCGTCATCGTCGCCGCTGCCGGCCTCTACATCGCCCAGCGCGAGGCGCGCCTTAAGAAGCAGGCGCTTCAGGCCGCCGCCGCCAAGGGATAGATCGCCTCGGCCTGATAGATCGGGCCCTCGCCGGTTAGGTAAGAGCGGTAGAGGACGAAATCCTCCACCGGGAAAGGTCCAACCCTGAGCAGGCTGTGCCGTAGCACGAAGGGGTGGAGCGCCTCGGCCGGGGTGTGTTTCAGCCGTGCCAGGGTCACATGCGGGGAAAAACGTCGCCGCTCCGGCTTGCAGCCCGCCCGTTGCAGTGCATTCTCGACCTTCTGCTGCAGGCGCGACAACGGCTCGGTCTTCTCTACCTTGGCCCAAAGCGCTCGCGCCTTGTGGCCTTCGCCCCAGTGGCCAAGGCCGGAGAGCGAAAGTTCGAAGCCACGTCCGTCCAGGGTCGCCAGCTCATGGGCGATGTCGTCTGCCAGGCCGCCATCGACCTCTCCGATAAACCGCAGAGTGATGTGATAGTTGTCTTCGTCCAGCCAGCGCGCGCCGGGTAGGCGGTCGGCTATGGTGCCCAGGTGCTCGCGCACCTCGTCGGGTAGGCTTAGGGCTACAAAGAGGCGCAGCATGGCGTCCATCGCTCCCTTTAGATGTTCAGCGCTTCCCTCCCTGCTCCTCTATTAGGGGCAAGGATAGGTATAGAGTCTATGAACTGCCTCGATGCCGTCCAGCACCTCTTGCGATAAGGTGACCTGAGCTGCGTCGATTTGGTTTTCCAGCTGGGCCAGCGAGGTGGCGCCGACGATTGCGGAGGTGGTGAAGGGTCGCGACAGGACGAAGGCCGTGGCCATCTGCACAGGGTCTAGGCCGTGGTCGCGCGCCAGCCTCACATAGGCTGCCGTCGCCTTGGGTCCGTTCTCGGTGAAGTAGCGCCGGTTCTTTGGGAAGAGGGTCATGCGCGCACCCTCCGGCCTGGCGCCCTCCAGGTACTTGCCGGAAAGCGCACCGGCAGCTGCCGGAGCATAGGCCAGCAATCCGCAGTTCTCGCGGCAAGCGACCTCGGCCAATCCCGCCTCGAAGCTCCGGTTCAAGAGGTTGTAGGCGTTCTGGATGGAGACGATGCGCGGACCCCGGCCAGCTTCGGCTTCTGCCAGATAGCGCATGGTGCCCCAGGCCGACTCGTTGGAAACGCCGAGATAGCGGACCTTGCCGCTGGCCACCAGGCGCTCCAGCCCCACCATGGTCTCCTCAATCGGCGTTACCTCTTCGTCAGGATCGGGGTGATAACCCAGTGCGCCGAAGGTGTTGGTGGCGCGATCCGGCCAGTGCAGCTGGTAGAGGTCGATGTGGTCGGTCTTAAGGCGCTTCAGGCTGGCATCAAGTGCCTCTTCCATGAATCGCGCCGTCAGCCTGGTCTTGCCGTCGCGGATATAGGGGAAGCGGGCGCCGGGGCCGACCACTTTGGAGGCCAGAAAGACCTGATCCCGTCTGCCTCTGCTCTCGAACCAGGTGCCGATGATCTCCTCGGTCCGGCCGTAGGTGTCGGCGCTGGGCGGGGCGGAATACATCTCCGCCGTGTCCCAGAAGCTGACGCCGCGATCCAGGGCGAGGTCCATCTGCTGATGGCCTTCCGCCTCGCTGTTCTGTAGGCCCCAGGTCATGGTGCCCAGGCAAATGGCCGTCACCTCGTCGTCCGTGCGGCCCAGCCGGCGCTTCTCCATGGGACAGCCCCCTTTTTCTCGTGTCTCTCGCTTGGTCGGCTATAGCCGAGTTAGGACAGCAGCGCCAAGGCCCCGGTGTAGCCGTAGAGGCGTTCGCCGGCGATCTCTCCGGCGGCGTAGAAGCCGGTGATCGGAATATCGCCCAGCCGCTCGCGCAGGATCTTCAGCTCCGCCCCCTTGGCACCGAAGAGCTGTGGGCCGCGGGCGACGCAAGAGACATAGACGGCCGCCTGAGGTGCCTGTTTGGCGCGTCCCAGCACAACATCTGCCATGCGGGCCAGGTCTGTCGCTGCTGCATCGGGATCGCGGCGGCAAAACAGGAGGCGCCGGCCCGGCTCCACCAGTTCGCCCACCGCCAGCCAGCCCTTATCCGGGTCCAGGCCGACGAAGTCGCGGACCAGATAGTCGCTGCGCTCTGCCCCCAATACCGGAAAGGCTGGGTGCAGCTTTGGCCAGGCCGCCGCCAGGTCGTTGTCGAAGTCGCGCTCAATCAGGTCCAGGATGGCGTTCATCGCCGGCTGACCCTCGATTTCTTTGATCACCTGGCCATCGGCTGCGGTGATGACCATGGGCTCGGTCAATGGCACGCAGCTTTGCGTCAGCCCGACGGAGACCGGGATGGCGTCGCCCAGGAAGACGCCGCTCAGGCCCGGATCGTGGCTGGTTGTGGCGCCGGCGGCGGCTTGGCCGCGCCTGGAGGCGGTAAGCCCGCCCAGGCAATAGGCATGCCCGCCTTCAGCCAAGTCGCCCAGCATGGCCGGTAGGTCCATGGTTCTGGGGTCGGCGGCGACCAGGGCCAGGTTCAGGGCTTGGCGTTGCGTCCAGGCCACCAGTTCGCTCGGCGCCTCCTCCCAGCCGTTCTGGAAGGGACCGAAGCTGTGGAAGGAGCCCTCTGGCAGCGCCATGGTCAGGAGCGAAAGGCAAGGGCGATCGAAACGCTCGCCGCTACGGTCGACAATTCCCATCCCCACCGTGCCCACGACCTCAGCGATGCTACAGTCGGTCTTGATCGCCGTGACCAGGCTTGGGAAATCGTCGGCGAAGTGATCGCTGGCGTAGAGCAGCGCCAGATTGGCACCTGGTGGTGGTGGCCCGGCGGCAAGGGCGCGCGCGAGCGCCTCTTCAGCCTGCTCTGCCTCGCCGAGGCCAATGGAGTAACGGCGGGTCACTCGCCCTGCAGCTGCTTTTCATGCACGGCGCGACGCATCAGCTCGCGCGCGCCCGGCAGGAGTGTTTCGACCACGGCTTCTACTCCTTCGGCATTGGGATGGATCCCATCTTGCTGGTTCAGTTCCGGCACCAAGGCAACACCATCCAACAGGAAGGGCGTCAAGACCAGCTCATATTCCTCCGCCAAGGTGGCATAGAGAGGGTCGAACTCTGCGGCATAGTCCGGACCGAGGTTACGCGGCGCCATCATGCCTGCCAATTGGACCGGCACGCCGCGACTGCGCAGCTCTTCGATGATGGCCCTCAGGTTGGTCTCGGTCTCGGAAGGCTCCAGCCCGCGCAGGCCGTCGTTGGCGCCCAGGGCCAGCAATAGGGCATCGGGCGGGTCGGCAAGGGTCCAATCCAGACGCGCCAGACCCGATGCCGAGGTGTCGCCGGAGTTCCCGGCGTTCAGCACGGTGACGTTCCAGCCCTCTTCCCGAAGCGCAGCCTGCAGCTTCTCCGGCACGGTGGTACCGGGCGGCAATCCATAGCCGTGGATCAAGCTGTCGCCGTAGGCCGCCAGCACCAGCTGGGGGCTTTCAGCGTGTGCGGCCGATGTCAAGCCGATGCCCAGGAGCGCCAGGGCAGAGGCGAGCGCTCGCCGCGAAAGGAATCGCGTCGTCATCTGCTGCAATGTGGGCGCCCGCGGTGACAGGTCAAGCGCATGGCCTTAGATGTCATGACTCCGCCGCAAGACGGCTTCCTCGTCGCCACCTTCTGGGCAGCCTGGGTTGATCGTTGCCCGTATGACGCCATATCGCTGCTGCAGCATCGGAGTTATCGGGCTTACCCTATTCTTTCCGGCTTCAGCGAAAGGCCAAGTGACGGCATGATCGGTTTGCAGGACGTGACCTTGACCCTGGGCTCTCAGGCCGGGCCGGTGGAGATTCTGAAAGGGATTAGTCTGGAGGTGGCGGCCGGAGAGACCGTCAGCCTGGTTGGGCCCTCTGGGTCGGGCAAGACCTCGCTCTTGATGGTGATCGCCGGATTGGAGCGCGCGACCAATGGCCGTGTTGCCGTGGGCGGTGTGGATTACGCCGGCCGCAGCGAGGACGATTTGGCCCGTCTGCGGCGCGATTCCGTGGGGATCGTGTTTCAGGATTTTCACTTGGTGCCGACCATGACGGCGCAGGAGAATGTCGCCATTCCCTTGGAGTTGGCAGGCGCGCGCGATGCCTGGAAGCGCGCCGCTTCGGCTTTGGAGAGCGTCGGCCTGGGGCATCGTCTGACCCACTATCCAGGTCAGCTTTCCGGCGGCGAACAGCAGCGCACGGCCTTGGCCCGCGCGGTTGTGGCCAAGCCTTCCATCCTGCTGGCCGACGAGCCGACCGGAAACCTTGATGGACAGACCGGTCAACATATTATCGACCTGCTGTTTAGCCTCCGCGCCGACAATGGCGCCACCTTGTTGCTGATTACGCACGATCCCGTGTTGGCCGAGCGCTGCTCTAGACAGGTCAGTCTGGCTGATGGACGCATAGCCGCGGACAAGCGGCAGCCGGCGGCCGTGGCCTGATGGGCGACTGGGCTCTTTCCTGGCGCTATGCGCGGCGCGAGCTGCGTAGCGGTCTGGGCGGCTTCCGTATCTTTCTGGCCTGCTTGGCGCTGGGAATCGCGGCCCTGGCAGGCGTCGGCACGATCTCGGCAGATCTGCTGAATGGTCTGCAGCGCGATGCTCGCAATCTGCTGGGCGGCGAGGTCGACCTGCGCCTCTTCAATCGCGACCTGACGAGCGAGGAACGACGTTGGCTCTTGGCCAATGCCAAAGGCTTCTCCGCAACGGCGGAGATGCGGGCCATGGCGAGCGATCCCCAGACCCGCGAGCGGCGCCTGGTCGAGTTGAAGGCGGTCGACAATGCCTATCCTCTCTACGGTACCCTGGAGCTGGAGCCACCCCAGTCAACGGCAGAAGGCCTCGAGATGCGCGAAGGCACCTGGGGTGCCCTCGCCGCGCCGGAGCTCTTTCGTCGTCTGAATCTGGAAGTCGGCGACGCGCTGAAGGTCGGCACCGAGGTCTTTGAACTGCGCGGCGAGATCCTGATCGAGCCCGACAGCGCGGCGCGCGCCATCACCCTGGGTCCGCGCCTCCTGCTCCCCCTAGAGCGCTTGGAGGCAGCCGGTTTGGCTCAACCGGGCAGCCTGGTCTATCGCCACTGGCGCTTGGTGCTGCCGGAAGGGGAGAGTTTCGTCGACTGGGAGGCGCGCCTGAACGCAGCCTTTCCCGACTCGGGCTGGCGGGTCCGCGGCTTGGACGAGGCCGCGCCGAGCGTGGCGCGCTTCGTATCGCAAGTCCGTCTCTTCATGACCCTGGTGGGTTTGACGGCTCTGGTCGTGGGTGGCGTTGGGGTGGCCAACGCTGTACGCGCGCACCTGGATTCCCGCCGCGATACCATTGCGGCAATGAAGTGCCTGGGCGCCTCCGGCAGCTTCATCTTCAAACTTTATCTGATCCAGGTGCTGTTGCTCTCGTTGATCGCGATCGCCATCGGACTGTTCGTCGGCGGACTGGCGCCAGTGATGGCGGCCCCCTTCCTGGCCGACCTCTTCAACATCGGTCTCGGCGGTCCGCCGGACCTACTGCCGCTGCTGCGTGCCGCGGCCATGGGTCTGCTGACGGCCTTGCTCTTCGCGCTGCTGCCCTTGGCTCGCGCCCAGAGCTTGCCGGCGGCCAGCCTGTTCCGCGGGCAGATCGATACGCGGCGCGTGGCGCGGCCGGGCTGGCTCTGGCCGGCTATGGCGGCGATCGCGGGCTTGCTGGTCGCACTCGCAGTGCTGGGCGCGACCGACCAGCTCTTCGCACTCGGCTTCGTCGGCAGTGCTGCAGCTGCCCTGCTGCTCTTTCGACTGGCCGCCTCAGCCGTTATCTGGGCGTCCCGTGCCCTGCCGCGGCCCAGACACACGACCCTGCGTCTGGCGCTCTCCAACCTCTATCGCCCGGGCGCGCCGACGGTCGGCATTCTGCTGTCGTTGGGTCTCGGCCTCACCGTCCTGGCCGCGGTCACCCTGATCCAGGCCAACCTCAGCCGCCAGGTCAATGAAGAGATCCCGAAGGAAGCACCGACCTTCTACTTCATCGACATCCAGAACGATCAGGTCGATGCCTTCGACGCGCTGGTAGCCGGCTTCGACAAGGCCAGTGGGGTCGAGCGGGTGCCGATGCTGCGCGGGCGCATCACAGCGGTGAACGAGGTTCCGGTGGCGGAGCTGGAAATCCCGCCCGATGCGGCCTGGGTTTTCGAGGGCGATCGCGGACTCACCTGGGCGGCGGAGCCCGAACCTGGGATGATACTGACGGCCGGCAGCTGGTGGCCGGAAGACTATCGCGGCGCGACTAAGGTCTCGCTGAGTGACGAACTCGCCCAAGAACTCGGACTGGGGGTCGGCGACAACTTGACGGTCAATGTCTATGGCCGCGACGTGACGGCGGAGATCGCCAACCTGCGTCGCATCGATTGGCAGAACCTCAGGATCAACTTCATTATGGTCTTTTCGCCGGGCCTGCTGGACAAGGCACCGGCCTCGCACATCGCTACGGTGCGGATCGACGAGGCCGGAGAGGGTGCGCTGGCCGACGCCGTGTCCGACGCCTTTCCCAATGTCTCCGGCATTCGCGTGCGGGCCGCCTTGGAGAGCTTTACCCGTATGCTGGACAGCGTCGCCGCCGCGGTCGGTGCGACCGGCGGTGTTACCCTGCTGGCCGGTCTGCTGGTGCTCGCCGGCGCGATTGCCGCCAGCGAGCGACGGCGGCGCTATGACGCCGTGGTGCTGAAGGTGCTGGGCGCTACGCGGCCGGTGTTGGCCGGCGGACTGGCGTTGGAGTTCCTGTTGTTGGGCCTGGTCAGCGTGCTGATTGCCGCCGTGATCGGTGCATTGGCCGCCTGGGTCGTGATCACCCTGGTGATGAACGCCAACTTTACGCTGCTGGTCGGACCTTTGGCACTAACCCTCGGCGCCGGCCTGCTGATGACCCTGGTCTTCGGTCTGGCCGGCACCTGGCGCGCGCTGGGCACGCCGGCAGCCCCACTGCTGCGCAACGAATGAAGGTCATGCACGACAGCTGGATGGAGTCTCTGCTCTAATATCCGTAGCCGCGCTGTGAATTCCCACTCGATTCGTGCGGTTTTAGTTGATCCTGGCTGACACTTGGCCAATATATCGACACGAACCGTGTCTAGACTTCGGCAACACCATTTTGGAAGGGAGTGCAAACCACATGGTAGGACCCAATCAGCAGGTCTATACCCGCACGCAGTCGGCGGAGGCCCTTGACGCCGGCCTGCGCAGTTACATGCTGCGGGTCTACAACTACATGTCCTTGGGCGTGGCCTTTACCGGCGCGCTCTCGTTCCTGATCGCCTCGAACGAGCAGCTGGTGATGAGCCTGGGCGGAATGTCCATTGTCTTCTTCATCGGCATTCTGGCCATGGGCTTCATCGCGCCGAAGATCATCATGACTAAGTCCATCGTCGCAGCTCAGGTGGCCTATTGGGCCTATGCCGGGCTCTGGGGCGTGGCCTTGGCGCCGATGTTCTACTACTACGGCCAGCTTGATCCCTTCATGATCGTTCGCGCCTTCTTGATCACGGCCGGTGCCTTCGCCGGTGTCAGCATTTATGGCTATACGACCAAGCGGAATCTTTCCGCCTTTGCCACCTTCTTCACCATGGCGGTGATCGGCTTGCTGATCGCGCTGGTGGTGAACTGGCTGTTCGTCGGTAGTTCCATGATGTCGCTGCTGATCTCGGTGGCCGTGGTTCTGATCTTCTCGGGCATCACCGCCTGGCAGACCCAGATGATCAAGAACATGTACCTGGAGCAGGACATGGGCGACAGCGCCCAGCGTAAGGCCATCTTCGGCGCTTACATGCTCTATGGCAGCTTCATCACCATGTTCATCTACATCCTCTCCATCCTCGGTATGATGCGAGAATGACGTCGAATAGAGCTTGAATGAAGAAAAGCCCGGGTGGAAACGCCCGGGCTTTTTTCTTGGCCGATGGGAATGGACGGGTCTGCGGCGGTCAGATACCGCCGGGGCCGCGTAGGCGGGCGATGAGGTCGTCCAACTGATCGAGGTTGGTGTAGTGGAGCAAGAGCCGCCCGGCCTCGCCGCGATGCTCTAGAACCACGTTCAGGCCCAAGGCATAAGAGAGGTCGCGCTCCAGAGCCAGGGTATCGGCATCCTTGTCCGCAGGTTTCGAAGCGCTGCGCGGCCGCGGCGTCGGGCTGCTGTTGGCTGCTTGGGCCCGGCGTTCGGTCTCGCGCACCGACCAGCCTTCCGACATTGCGGTTTCTGCGAGCGCCACTGGGTTTTCTGCCGTCAGCAGAGCACGACCATGCCCGGCAGAAAGGCGGCCCTGTTCCAACGCCCGTTTGATCGGTTCCGGCAGCGCCAGGAGGCGCAGGGTGTTGGCAATGTGACTGCGGCTCTTGCCGACGGCCTTGCCCAGATCGCCCTGACTGTGCCCGAACTCCTCGATCAGGCGGCGATAGGCTTCGGCCTCTTCCAGCGGGGTCAGGTCTTCGCGTTGGACATTCTCGACCAATGCGATTTCCAGGGTCGTACGGTCGTCCAGGTCGCGGACAATCACTGGAAGTGCGTCTAACTTAGCACGTTGCGCCGCGCGCCAGCGTCGCTCTCCGGCGACGATTTCGTACTGACCAGCCGTGCTTGGGTGCGGTCTAACCACTAGAGGTTGTAGGACGCCTTGCTGAGCGATGGATTGCGCCAGGGCTTCCAAGGCTTCTTCGTCGTAATGGCGACGCGGCTGCGTATGGTTGGGTTGCAGCAGGTCGATGGGCAGGCTCTTGGTACCGCTTCCTGCGACTTCGCTTTCTTGGCCGGCGCTCGCATCCTCCTCCCCGAAGAGGGCGGAGAGGCCGCGCCCGAGGCCTTGTTTCTTGCTGCTCGTCATGCGGCTTGACGGTCTCCTTCCCGGCGCAGCAGTTCGCTGGCCAGCTTCAGATAGGCTTGCGATCCCCGGCACTGCAGATCGTAGAGCAGTGCTGGCATACCATGTGACGGCGCCTCGGACACCCGCACATTGCGCGGGATCGTGGTTTCGTAGACCAAAGCCCCCATATGGGCGCGGACATCGGCCTCCACCATCTCCGAGAGCGAGGTGCGGCGGTCAACCATGGTCAGCACGATGCCGTGGATTTCCAGTCGCGGGTTGAGGCTGCGTTTCACCCGCTCAATGGTGCGGGTCAGGTGCGAGAGGCCCTCCAGGGCGTAGTACTCGGCCTGCAGAGGCACGAGGACGGCGTTGGCGGCGACCAGCGCGTTCAAGGTCAGGAAACCCAAAGAAGGCGGGCAGTCGATCAGGATGTAGTCATAGCTCTGCACAACGGCGGCCAGCGCGCCGATCAGGCGGCGTTCGCGGCCGGCGCCGGCCACCAGTTCGACCTCCGCGCCTGCAAGGTCGACTGTAGCAGGCGCCAAGGTGAGGCGTGGCACCTCCGTCTCCACCAGGATTTCAGAGAGCGGTCGCTGGTCTATCAGGACACCATAGACACTGTCGGTGGCAGGTGGGCGCTGTAGGCCCAAACCGGTTGTCGCGTTACTCTGTGGATCCAGATCGATCAGCAGGCAGCGCTGCTCGCAAGCGGCCAAGGCTGTCGCCAGGTTGACGGCCGTCGTCGTCTTACCGACACCGCCCTTTTGATTGGCAATGGCGATCACACGTGCAGAGGTGCTGTTCATAGGCTCTCACTCTCCCCTGCCCTCGTGCTGCCTTTGACGGCGATGTCCTCGATCACCAGGAGGGCGCTCTCGGGATCGCTCAGGCTGGGTCGCTCGCGGAGGCTCATGCTCCATTGCTTGCGGGCCAAGGTCAACTCACCTTCTCGGGCTCGCCCCTTCAAAAGCAGAGCCCGCCCGCCTGGGACCAGATGCCGCGCCACGTAACCCAGCAGCTTCGGCATGGGCGCCAGGGCGCGGGCTGTCACACAATCGGCTTTGAGTGGCGGCAAGGTCTCGATTCGCTCGGCATGAATCGTGACTGGGATCCCTGTTTCACGTGAAACAGCACGCAGGAAGGCCGCTTTGCGGCCATCGGACTCCACCAGATGCACCTCACCTGCCCCCAGAACTGCCAACACGAACCCGGGGAATCCGCCGCCACTTCCCAAATCGGCTAGCCGCAAGGCCCGACCCTCCGGTCTAGGCGGAAGCGCTTCCAAGAGCTGTGCAGAATCCAGTATGTGGCGTTGCCATAGATCGCCCGGGTTACGCCGCGAGATCAGATTGACCTTTTGGTTCCACTCCAGCAGAAGTGCCGCGAAGCTACCTAGGGCCTTGCGCTGACAAGCCGAGAGCCCAAAGCGCTCGGCCAAGGCCGTCAAGCCGGGATCGCTCTGCACCATCGACTATGCGGCTTCCCGTCCGGCGCGCCGCCGCTTCACGTACCGCAAAAGGAGGGTCAGCGCTGCTGGGGTCATTCCGGGCAGGCGGGCTGCCTGCCCTAAGGTTTCCGGTCGCGAGTGCTCCAACAATTGACGCACCTCGGTCGAGAGACCGGCCATCTCGGCGAGCGGCAGATCGGCTGGAAGGCGCAGGCCCTCGTCGCGGCGATAGGCGGCCACATCTGCATCCTGGCGTTCGAGGTAGCCCTGATAGGCCGCGTCGATCTCCAGCTTTGCCCGAATGGACGGCGCAATCTTCCCCAGTTCGGGCCAGTGGCGGTGCAGTTCCTCCCACCCAATCTGCGGATAGCGCAGAAGCGCAAAGGCTGAGCGTCGCTGACCATCCTTGTTGACCCGAATGCCAGACTGCTCCAGCTGCTGCGGGGTGGCCTCCAGTGTGGTTAGCAGGTGCAGGCCGTCCGCCAGCGCTCCCTTCTTCTCTTGCCACATCGCTTTGCGTCGGTTGCCAACGAGCCCCAGGGCGATGCCACGGTCGGTCAGACGTTCCTCTGCATTATCGGCGCGCAGGCGCAAGCGGAATTCCGCTCGGCTGGTGAACATGCGGTAGGGCTCGCTGACCCCGCGAGAGACCAGATCGTCGATCAGGACTGCGATGTAGGCCTCGGTCCGTTCCAGTTCGAAGGACTCGGGCGAAGCGGCAGCGCGCCTTGCGGCGTTGATGCCGGCGATCAGGCCCTGGGCAGCGGCCTCCTCATAGCCGGTGGTGCCGTTGATCTGCCCTGCTAGGAAGAGGCCCGGCAGGCGTCGTGCCTCTAGCGCCCGGTTCAGCTCGCGCGGGTCGACATGGTCATACTCGACGGCATAGCCAGGCTGTAAGATACGGGCCTTCTCAAGACCCGGGATCGAAGCGACCAAGGCCTCTTGCACGTCGCGCGGCAGCGATGTCGAGATGCCGTTGGGATAGACGGTGTGATCTTTCAAGCCCTCCGGCTCGAGAAAGATCTGATGCCGTTCGCGCTCGGCAAAGCGCACCACCTTGTCTTCGAAAGAGGGGCAGTAGCGTGGGCCGGCCGAGTCGATCTGTCCGCTATAAAGCGGCGCGCGATGCAGATTTGCCTGCACCAGGGCACGCGTTTCTGCCGTCGTATGGGTGATGTGGCACGGTATCTGCGGTGTGGTGATCTTCCTTGTCAGACTGGAGAAGGGTTCCGGAGGATCGTCGCCCGGCTGCTCATCCAGCACTGCCCAGTCGATGCTGCGACCGTCCAACCTCGGCGGCGTACCGGTCTTGAGGCGTCCCAGGACGAAACCCAGATCTCGGAAGCTTCTCGCCAGTCCGATGGCCGGAGCATCGCCGACCCGTCCGGCGGCGCGCTGCTCCTCGCCGATGTGAATTATGCCGTTCAGGAAGGTGCCGGTGGTGATGACCACCGCAGCAGCGGCCAGCTCGCGCCCATCCGACAGGCGCAGCCCTCGAACCGCGTTGGGGGTGTAGAGGATGTCCTCAACGTTTCCTGCCAGGATTTCGAGATTGGGCTGGGCACGTAGAAGATCCTGGATGGCAGTTCGGTAGAGGGCGCGGTCGGCCTGTGCTCGGGGGCCGCGGACGGCCGGACCCTTGCTGCGGTTGAGGACACGAAACTGGATACCGGCGGCGTCGGCGGCCAGACCCATGACTCCGTCCAAAGCATCGATCTCGCGAACCAGGTGGCCCTTGCCCAGACCGCCGATTGCCGGATTGCACGACATGACCCCGATTGTTTCCGGCTTGTGCGTCACCAACGCCGTGCGCGCGCCCATGCGTGCAGCTGCGGCTGCTGCCTCGCAGCCCGCGTGCCCGCCGCCGACGACGAGGACGTCCCACCTGCTTGTCTGAGTGCGTGTCATGGCGCTTCTATAAGGCCGCTTCGGGAGCAAAGCAAAGGATGGATGCCGCGGAGCTGCTCTGCTGTTTCACGTGAAACAGCTACTTGCCGATGCAGAACTCCCCGAAGAGCCGATCCAGCACCTCTTCTACATCCACACGGCCGGCGAGCTTGCCCAAAGCGCGCAAGGCGAGGCGAAGGTCCTCGGCAAGGAGTTCGGGCAGCTCCGCGTCTTTGCTACGATCCAGAGCCTCCAAAGCCTCCTGCAAAGCAGATCGTTGGCGCGCGCGCGACACCAGAGCGGCCTCGCCTTCCGAAGAGCCCATCAAGGCTTGTGCGCGACCGGTAAGCAGCGTCAGCAAATCCTCCAAACCCGCACCGCTTTGGACTGAAATACGAAGATCCAGCCCCTGCACCTCACGACCGCCAAGATCGGCCTTGTTGCCAACCAGGAGACGTCGCTCGGACGGGATTGCGTGCAAAGCGTCCGGAAGCGCCTGCGGCCTAGAGAGGTCCACGACCACAAGTGCGAGGTCGCTCTGCTCGGCCCGTTGCAGTGAGCGGCGGATCCCTTCTCGTTCGACCGGATCGTCGCTTCCTTCGGCGATGCCCGCGGTATCGATTAGGGTGACCGGCAAACCGGCCAGGTCCAAGGAGACCTCGATAGGATCGCGCGTCGTACCCGGTCGATCGGTGACGATGGCAGCGTCGCGGCCCGCCAAGGCGTTCAACAAAGAGGACTTACCGACGTTCGGCGCCCCCAGGAGGGCGCAGGCGATGCCCTCGCGCAAGCGCTCGCCCCAGGGTGCACGGGTCAGCACACTGCGAATCTCTTCGCCAACGCCGGCCGCTGTCTCGGCTGCGTGCCCTGCCAGATCATCGGGTAATTCTTCGTCGGAAAAATCAAGCTGCGCCTCCAGCAGCGCGGCGGCCCGCAAGAGATCCTGGCGCCAGCTTGCCAATCGCTGCGAAAGAGCACCCTCGGCCTGGGCCAGGGCTTGCCGGCGCTGTGCTCCGGTCTCGGCGGCAACCAGATCGGCCAGTCCCTCGATTTGGGTCAGGTCTAGTTTGTCGTTGGCGAAGGCACGCCTGGCAAACTCGCCGGGTTCGGCCAGTCTCAATCCTGGCTCGGCACCTAGGGTCTCGAGGAGACCGGCCATGACTGCCGGACCGCCGTGCAGATGCAGCTCTACCAGCTCTTCACCGGTTGCGCTTCTGGGGGCAGGAAACCAAACCACCAGGGCTTGGTCCAGCCCCTCCCCCGTCGTTGGGTCTTTCAAGTGTCGCAGGCTGGCCTGCCTTGGTCTTGGGCGACTGCAAGCCGTGAGACGATCCAAGGCGACGCCGGCTTGCGGTCCGCTCATCCGGATCACCGCCAAGGCAGAGCGCCCCCGCGCTGTGGCGGGGGCATAGATGGTTTCCAAATGGGCCATCAGAGTGCGTGAAGATCGCGTTTCGACCAAACTGTCAGTCCGCGATCTTCTCTGTTTTTCAATAAGTTAGTCTTGGCATCAGGCAGAAGGCGCGATTGATCTGACGCCATCTCGCTCTAGGCGCTCCAGCGGACCAGGTGATCGTCCACTTTTGGCCGGACCTTGCCGCTGGGCGGGCGCTCATTTTGAGGCGTCCCGACATGGATCAGACCGATCAGATGGTCCTTCTTTTCCAGACCCAGCGCCTTCTTGAACTCGGGATCATAGGCACGCGCTCCGGTCACCATCACAGCGCCGTAACCCTGGGCGTGAAAGGCGGTCAGCAGAATCTGCGAAGCACAGCCTGCGGCCACCACCTGTTCCACCACCGGTGCCTTGGGATGGTTCGGGCGCACCACGGCGGCAACCGCGATCATCAGTGGTGAGCGCAGCGCCTTTTCCTTCGCGGTTTCCCAAACGATCGGATCGACCTCGGGCTGCGCACGCTTTGCCGACTCATAGTAAAGCTGGCTTAGGCGCTGCAGGCCCTCGCCCTCGAACTCGATGAGGCGCCAGGGCCTGATCGCGCCGTGATCGGGCGCCCGCATGGCGGCTTCATAGGCCTGGCGGCGGTGCTCGGCACTCGGTGCGGGTTCCATCAGGTACTTGGCCGAGACCGACTCACGGCTCAACAGGGCATCGAGGGTGTCCATTCAAGACCTCTCCTTGTCGTCGTCCGCCGAGGGCGCCATCCCCGGCCAGAAAAAACGGCGCATCTGTTCAAGGCTCTCCAGACCTGCCTTGCCGGTCAGCGGCGATGCCATCGGCATCCAGGTCTGCCAGAGTTCTCCACTTTCCATCTGCTTCAGCGCGGTCTGCAGGCGTTCTTCGACCTCCCCCATCAGGCGCTCCTGCATTGGTGCCACATCGGGAAGTCCGAAGAACTCGCGAACCTCCTTAGGCGTACAATCGATATCGACCTTGATCTTCATCGCCGCAAGTCTCCTTTTGGCAAAACCTGCACTTGAGGCCAGGCTCTTGCGCCCTCACCTTAGTCTAGCATGCCGGGCGGGCAACCGATTTGGCGGGCGAGGATGTCGGAAGCAGTCTCGCTGGCCCGAGATGACCGTCAAATCGAGACAAGACTTCCAGCCGACAGGAGAGTGAGATGAACCGCCTGGGTGAAGAGACCAGTCCCTATCTGCTGCAGCATCGCGACAACCCGGTCCATTGGTGGCCCTGGGGGCCGGAAGCTCTGGCCGCAGCCAAGGCGGAGAACAAGCCGATCCTGCTCTCCATTGGTTATGCCGCCTGTCACTGGTGCCACGTCATGGCGCATGAGTCATTTGAGAATGACGAGATCGCGGCGCTGATGAACCAGCTCTACGTCAACGTCAAGGTCGACCGCGAAGAGCGCCCTGAGATCGATGCACTCTATATGCAAGCCCTCCACCTCTTGGGCGAGCACGGCGGATGGCCGCTGACCATGTTTCTGACACCGGACGGAGAGCCCTTCTGGGGAGGCACCTACTTTCCCCCAGCCGACCGCTATGGTCGCCCAGGCTTCCCCAATGTGCTGAAAGGCATCAATCAGATTTGGACAGAGAGTCAAGATAAGGTCTCCAAGAATGTCGCGGCGTTGACCAAGGGTCTGGCTGACTGGGCACAAAGCAAACCCGGCGGCTTGGTGACCCCAGCAGTGTTGGGCGAGGTTTCCGGGAAGCTGTTGGGTGCCATGGATCGCAAAGAAGGCGGCCTGGGCGATGCCCCCAAGTTTCCCAATCCACCCACGCTCGAGCTTCTCCGTCGTGCCTATTGGCGCGACGAGGGAGAAGACTATCGCCAGGCCGTGAGTCTCACTTTGGAAAAGATGAGCCAAGGCGGCATCTATGATCACCTAGGCGGGGGCTATGCCCGCTATGCCGTCGATGCCATCTGGTTGGTGCCGCACTTCGAAAAAATGCTCTATGACAACGGCCAGATACTGGAGCTGCTGGCCAGCACCTTTGCGATTGCGCCGCGCGCGCTCTTCAAGCAGCGCACGGAGGAAACGGTCGACTGGCTCTTGACCGAGATGACTGCGGCAGCAGGCACGCCCGGCGTCACCGATCGCGGCCGGCCGCTGGACGATCGCGTAGCGGCCTTTGCTGCCTCCTACGATGCCGACAGCGAGGGCGAAGAGGGTCTCTTCTATCTTTGGACTCCGGACAGCCTGCGGGCGGTGTTGAACGAAGAGGAAGCATGCATCATTGAGGCCGCTTATGGCGTGACCGCCGACGGCAACTTCGAGGGTCAAACGATCTTGAACCGTCGCCACGCCGGCGCGGATGTGGACCGTGAAGAAGAAGTCCGCCTGACGCCGCTTCGCCGGCGCCTCTATGAAGCTCGGGCCGAGCGCATCTGGCCCGGTTGGGACGACAAGGTTCTGTCGGACTGGAACGGCATGGCGATCGCCGGTCTGGTGCACGCTGGCCGCTGCTTCGGCCGCAGGGACTGGCTGGAGGCCGCCGGTGCCGCCCTCTTCTTCTTTCGCGACCAGCTTATGGCGGGCGGGCGTTTGCACCACTCCTGGCGCCGCGGTGTGGCCAAGCATCAGGCCACGCTGGACGACCATGCCCACCTCGCACGGGCGGCCTTGCTGTTGCACGAGGCCACGGGAGACGCCGAGGCGCTCTCCTTTGCCGAGAGCCTGGTGGCCTTGGCGATCGAACACTACGCGGACGCCGAGGGCGGCGGCTTCTATGTGGCGGCCAAGGATGCAGAAGCTCTCTTGGTCCGCGCCAAGTCGGTACAGGATTCCGCCGTTCCGTCAGGCAATGGCGTCATGGTCGAGGTCCTGGTTCGTCTCTACTATCTGACGGGAGATCCAGCCCATCGGGATCGTGCCGAGCGTACGGCGGCTGCCTTCACCGGCGAGATCGAGCACAACTTCTTTCCTCTGGCGACGCTTCTGAATGCAGCCGAGTTCCTGGAGCGTGCGGTCCAGGTAGCGATCATCGGCGAGCGCGGCGATCCCCAGACCGAAGCCTTGATCGCGACGGCTTGGCAGGTCGGAAACCCCTGGTTGGTGCTGCAGGTCGTAGCTCCGGGCGACGCGCTGCCGCCTGGCCATCCCGCGAGCGGAAAGACACAAGTCGAAGGCCGGACGAGTGCTTACGTCTGTCATGGTCCGGTTTGCTCGCTGCCGTTGGTCGAGGCAAAGGTGCTTCGGGAAGCCCTCTCGGTCCGAGGATAGAGCGCGTCCGGCGACGAGCGCAGCAGGACGGTCCCGAACGCGTGCTACTGCATGTGCTCGATTGAGAAGACGTGCTGGAAATCGCTGAGCGGGACGTGACAAGCCCGGCAGGCATTCAGATCTTTCTTGGTGTTGACGCTCCCATCGGGCTTGAAGGCCGCAAAGTCCCAATCGCCGTTCTTGAACTCCTCGGGAAAGGAATCTCCCCACCCCTCCTGCTTTTCCATAACGGCAACAAGCGCCAACTTCCCACGGATTCTCTGTCCTAGGATGCTTTCGATGACCGCGCCCTCTCCATCCTTCTTTGCCTTATAGACTTCGCCGATCAGTACCGAGCCGTCGGGAAAGACACCTGTCTCGTTCAAACCCTTCAGCGCGACGTCGTTGGCCCAAAGATGGATGATCTGATCGTGGTTCTGCGTCCGGTCCAGATTCAGATAGTTGGTGAACGTCTCTCTGTAGTTATCTGGAAAACGGATGTTCGCATCCTCGGCAAGAACCGTCGCAGATAGGGAAAGGCCCAACAGGATGGCAGCGATGCTCCTCAACATGGTCGATTTTTCCCTTCTGGCTTGGATTGGCAGGGACACAGTGAGCGTGAAACGCTGTCTTGTTAAGCTTTAACGACATTAACATCAATAGATATTGTCATAATTATCGATTTTGATCCCACGCACCGCTGTGCTAGATGGACCCCTCGGTCGGGATGGGAAACGAACGCAGATGTCCTTGAAGGACGATATCTTCAACGCGCTCAGCAGGGAGAGTCTGTCGGTCTCAGACCTCTGCCAGCGCTTCGACGTGACCAGGAATGCCGTGGTTGTGCAAATCAATCAGCTTGTGTCGGCCGGCTTGGTTGCGCCAAGCAGCGCGCGCAGGGAAGGTAAGGTCGGCAAGCCTGCGACGATCTTTACTGCAGTCGCTGGGCACGAGGATCGAGGCTCACATGCCTACCGCCATCTCTCGGTCATGTTGGTGCGCGCCCTCGAGCGCAGCTTGGGCAAGAAAGAGCGGAAGGCCTTCTATCGCTCGATGGGTCGAGACGAGGCCAAGGCTCTGCCGCAAGCTGCCAACGAGACCGAGGAAGAACGGGTTGCCAGAGCCAAGGCTTTCGCCGACGAGATGGGAGGGGCCACAGAGATTGAGGTGATGGAGGACGCCTATGTCTTGCGCAGCTTCACCTGCCCGATCGGATCCGTCGTTCGCGTCGATACTTGCGGCTGCCTCCTCATGGCCTCCGTCTTCGAGACCCTGACGGAGCTGCCGACCAAGGTTCGTTGCCTGCGCGGAGAGCGGCTGGTCTGTCAGTTTGAAATGCGACGCGGCAAGAAGAACGTCGCCTAGATCCAGATGCTGGAAGAGGCGGTGCCCCGGCAGCCGAGAGCACCGTCAACCGAATGTCTTGGCGCTGGCCGAACCGAAGGCGTGCCAGATCTGCTGGCCTTGTTCATCGAGAAAATCCGGTGCTGCAAAGAGCGAGAGGGTCAAGTCTGCCGTCCACTCGGCCCCGCTCAGCTGCACGAGAAGGCCGGCTTCGATCTGTGGTTGGACGGCGCTTTCTGGCAGCCAGGCGATGCCCTGGCCGCGCAGGGCAAGGCTCTTGAGCGCTTCAGTGAAGGCATCCATGTGACGCACGTCGAGCCCGCCGGGTCGCTCGCCGAGTAGCTGATCGACGACTGCACGCAGGAAGGATCCCCGGTCGTAGGCCAGGTGGGGAATAGGGCGATCCACCGTGCCTGGCAGGCGCCAGCCGTAGCGTTCCACTGCAGCGGCCGCGGCAACGGGAATAAGGCGGTCCAGGCCGAGGTCGATTCGGGCAAAGATTTGTTCGTCCAAGGCCAGAGCGATCCCGGGATGGCGATAGCAGAGCAGAAAATCGCAACTTCCCTCCGACAGAAGCTGGCAGCAGGTACTGAGGTTATCCGAGACAACGCGGGTCCTGAGCGAGGAATCGACCTCCTCCAGGGCACAAATTCGCTCGGCTAAGAAGTTGACCGAGATCGTGTGCTGTGCGGCGAAGCGATAGAAGCGGCCATCGCCGCTATCCTGGGCGCGCAGCTCGTCGCGTGCCTGGATCAACTGCAAGGCCGTCTGCTTGGCGATCGGGAGAAACTGCTGGCCGGCTTCGGTGAGTTGGATTGGAAAGCTACTCCGGTCGATCAAGGGAACTCCGATCCAAATCTCCAGAGATTTGATCCGTCGGCTAAAGGCGGATTGCGTGATGCAGCGTTCGACTGCGGCCTGGGTGAAGTTCAGGGTTCGCGCCAAACAGCTGAAGTCTTGCAGCCAATTGAGATCCAAGATCCTTCCTCCAAGCGCCGCTCCGCTTGCCCAATCCAGGCGATGCAGAATCGGAATAACCTTAGGAGTACTATGAATTGGCCGCGTCCGCATCCCCTCGTTAGGCTTCCCGTTGTTGTGTCGAAACAAAGCGATCCGGGGCAGGGGGCTCCACGAACATGCATCTGGCGCGTTTCAGAAAGATCTCCTTGGGACATTTCCCAACGCCGCTCGAGAAGCTGGACAACCTGACCCGCAGCCTGGGCGGCCCGGATATCTACATCAAGCGCGATGACTGCACCGGGCTGGCGACCGGGGGCAACAAGACCAGAAAGCTGGAGTTCCTGGTGGCCGATGCGATCGCCCGGGGCGCGGATACGCTGGTGACGCAGGGCGCCACTCAGTCGAACCATGTGCGCCAGACGGCTGCCGCCGCGCGCCGGGTCGGCATGGCCTGCCACGCGCTGCTGGAGCGCCGCGTTACCAACATGGGTTCTGACTACGAGGGCGCCGGCAACGTCCTGCTCGACGACATGTTGCAATGCCGCTACAGCTATCGCTCAGCCGGTTTGGACATGAACGCCGAGGCCGAGGCCTTGGCCGATGAGCTGCGCGCTGCCGGGCGCAAGCCCTATGTCATCCCCGGCGGCGGATCCAATCCGATCGGCGCTTTGGGCTATGCGAACTGTGCGGCCGAGCTTGTGGCTCAGGCAGACAGCCAAGGTCTTCGGATCGACACCCTGCTACACGCCACCGGAAGTGCGGGGACCCAGGCCGGCCTGCTGGCCGGGTTCTTTGCCATGAGCACGCCCATCGACGTCATCGGTATCTCGGTGCGCGCGCCGCGCGAGAAGCAGATCGGCAACGTCCATAAATTGGCTTGCGAAACGGCGGCGCTTATCGGCGCGCGCGGAGAGCTGCCGCGCGATGCGGTCGTGGCCTACGACGACTACGTCGGGCCGGGATATGGACAGCCGACGGACGAGATGGTCGAGGCCATCACCATTCTGGCAGCCGAGGAGGGGATCTTCTTGGACCCGGTCTATTCCGGCAAGGGTTTGGCTGGACTGATCGGGCTGGTCCGCCGCGGAATTCTGACCAAGGGCCAGACCGTGGTGTTCCTCCACACCGGCGGCGCGGCGGCGCTGTTTGCCTACCAACACCTCTTTTCAGGACACAAGGCCGCTTAACGGTCAACCTCAAAAACTGTGACTCGAACAAGGAGAAACGCAATGAAAATGGGAATGACGGGAGTCTTGACTGCAGCCGCACTCGTCTTGGCGGCTCCAGTTATGGCGGAGACGACAATACGACTTTCCACATATGTGAACGAGGCCGATGTCCGCTATGACGGCTTCAAGAAGTTCGCCGAACTGGTGGCCGAGAAGACCAACGGCGAGGTCGAGGTGGAGATTTTCCCCTCCGCCACCTTGCATGGCTGGAGCGAAGGGGTCGATGCCGTTCAAGGCGGTGTGGCCGACATCAGCTGGATCTCGGCCGACAAGCGTTTGCCCTGCTATCGCGTCACCTCCCTCTATCCGGTCGACATCGATCTGGAAGGTCAGGTCGAACTCGATGCCGGCTATGCCGAGTTGATCGATCCAGAGGCCGCCAAGGTCGGTTTGATCCCGGTCTTCAACTCCAATTACTCCTACGACCAAGAATGGTGGTTCGAGGAGGGCATCGAGGATCTCGGCACGCTCGACGGTAAGCTGGTGCGTTCGATCGGCCCGCTGGTCAGCATGATGATCGAGACCTGGGGCGGGCAACCCGTCTTCGTGGCGCCCAAGGAGGTCTTTCAATCGGCCGAGCGCGGTGTCGTCGATGGCATCAATATGGGCGTGGCAACCTACAGCTCTTGGAAGCTTTGGAATGTGATGCCCTATATGGTCAACGCCAGCCTGTTCTACGGCAACATCCAGTACATGATGAATCGCGACAAGTTCGATTCTCTCACCGAAGATCAGCAGAAGGCCGTCTTGGAGGCCGGACGCGAGACCGAAGAGTGGCTGAAGCCGCGTTATGAGGACTGGGTCGACCAACGGGTCGGCAACGCGGTCATGCGCGGCGGCGGTGCTGCTGTCTCGATCCCTGACGATCAGCGCTTGGCCTTGATCGAGAGCGTTCAGGATAACTGGAACAAGCAGGTGGACGAGGCTTGCGGCGCAGATCTGGCCGACAACATCCGCGACCTTTTCGAAGACCATGCACCCTAGGATTGAGGGCGAAGGGACGGTCGGTTGAGATGATCGATCGCCTCCTTCGCTCACTGGGTAATGAATAGGAAGGCAGAGCTTCGCGAACAGCTACGTCAGTCTGATCGCGGTCTGCTCTGGTCCGGAAGGGTCGCTGATTCCGCCAGATCGGCGACCCTTCTGCTTTGCCGGGGAGGAGAGAGGTCATGACCGAGAAACTGATCCAGGCGCGCCGAGTGTTGGAACGTTGCGTCGTCTGGCTGGCCGGCCTGGGTGGCGTCATCGTGATCATTCAGATCCTCTGGATCTCCTATGGCGTCTTTGCCCGCTACATCCTGGGAGCACCAGATCGGATGGTGACGGAGGCCACTGCCCTGCTGCTCTTTCCGGTGGCCTTCGTGGGTCTTGCCTATGCCTTGAAGGAGGATGCCAATCCCAAGGTCACGATGCTGACCGATGTGCTGCCGCCGGGGCTGCGACGCCTGGCCGACCGCGTGAACATGGCCTTGATGTTGGCTGTCGGCCTCTTCTTCTCCCTAGCCGCAATCAGCGCCACTTTCGGCTCTTTTGAATCGGGTGCCGCCTCTGAGATCTTGCTTTGGCCGCGCTATCTCTTCTGGGCGCCGGGAGCCGTCGCACTCATCGTTTTCTCACTCTACGCAGCGCTACGCCTGGCGCTCTTGTTCGTCACGCCAAGCGTCGCGGAGGAGAAGTAACATGGAATGGTATCATGTCGGCCTAGGCTTGCTCTCTCTTCTGATGATCTTCATCGCCATCGGATTGCCGATCCCCTTTGCGCTTGCCGCTGCCTCCCTCCCCTTCCTCTGGGGAATCCAAGATTTCAGCACCTCGATCGTCTCTGCCGAACTAAAGCTGTGGGGCGTTTGGATCGACTACATCTTGTTGGCGGTGCCGCTGTTCGTCTTTTTGGGAGAGCTGATAGGAAAGTCCAATATAGGACCAAATCTCTACCAGTTCCTGCACCAAGGTGTGCGGATACGCGGGTCTGCCGCCTATGGCAGCATCGGCGCTTCGGCCGGTTTCGGTGCGGTCTGCGGATCGTCGATGGTCGGTGCGCTCACCATTGGCGGCGTTGCCCTGCCAGAGATGTTGCGTTTGGGTTACGGTCGCCGCCTCTCCAGCGGCGTCTTGGCAGCCGGCGGCACCTTGAGCGTGCTGATTCCGCCGAGCCTGATCCTCTTGTTCTACGGCATTGTTACCGATCAGTCGATTGGTGACCTTTTCATCGCCGGCGTCCTGCCGGGCATCATTCTGGTCAGCTTCTTCGTCTTGGTCGTTCTGGGTTGGGGCCTCTTGAAGCCCGCCGATATTCCAGAGCGAGAGGCCGCCATCAAGATGACCCTGCTGCAGATTGCGGCCACGGTCGGACCGATCCTGCTGATCGGTTTGGTGATCACCGTTGCGATCTATGCCGGAATCGCCACCCCGACCGAGGCTGCGGCGGTTGCCGCCCTTCTGACGATCCTGCTTGCCTTTACCTGTGGCGGTTTGACGATGGCGGGATTCAAGGCCGCACTCTTCTCGACCATGCGGACCATGGGCTATCTGGGCTTACTGCTGTCTGCCGGCGTTCTCTTCGGCTTTGTGCTGACCTACTACCGCGTCCCCCAGCAGTTCACGGACCTCTTCCTCTCGTTCGAGCTCTCGCCCTATCTGGTGCTGGCGATCGTGTTGGTCTTCTACATCATCCTGGGCATGTTCCTAGAGCCGGTGTCGATGACCTTCATCACCCTGCCGACGATCTATCCCTTGATGAGCGCGGCCGGTTTCGATCTGATTTGGTTCGGCGTGGTCTACACAATCACCATGGAAATCGCGGTCTTGACGCCGCCCGTTGGCCTCAATCTCTACGTCATCCAATCGATCGGTCGAGGGCAGGTCTCGATCGGCGATGTCATCATCGGGTGCCTACCCTTCATCGCTGCCCTCGTCTTATTGATCGCAATCCTGATCCTGGCACCCTCGATGGCGCTCTGGCTGCCCGAGCAGATGGGATAGGGTCTAGAGCTGATCAGCGATCAGGTGGATTTACCTGCTGTCGATCTGCTCTCTGTTTCCCTCCTGCTCTAGGAAACCCCGGCCTTGATCTGCTCGCGCAGTGCGAATTTCTGGATCTTGCCGGTCGAGGTCTTGGGGATTTCGGTGAAGGCGAAGCCCTTGGGTACCTTGAAGCGGGCCAGATGGCGGCGGCAGTGCTCGGTCAACTCCTCTGCCGTGGCGTTCTCGCCCTGGCGCAGCTCGACGAAGGCGAAGGGGGTTTCGCCCCAGCGCTCGTCGGCCTTGGCTACCACGGCGCAGGCGGCGATGGCTGGATGGCGGTAGAGGGCACCTTCAACTTCGATCGAGGAGATGTTCTCGCCACCGGAGATGATGATGTCCTTGGAGCGGTCCTTCAGCTCGACATATCCGTCGGCGTGCCAGACTCCCAGGTCGCCGGTTCGGAACCAGCCGCCGGCAAAAGCCTCTTCGGTGGCGCGCGGGTTCTTCAGATAGCCCTTCATCACCACGTTGCCGCGTAGCATCACCTCGCCCAGGGTTTCGCCGTCGCGCGGGCAAGGCTCCAGGGTCTCGGGATCGGCCACCATCATGTCTTCCAAGACCGGGTAGGTCACGCCCTGGCGGGCCTTGATACGCGCCTGCTCCTCCGACGAGAGACCGTTCCACTCCGGCTTCCAGTCGCAGACCACGGCAGGGCCATAAACCTCCGTCAGGCCGTAAACGTGAGTCACGTTGAAGCCGAAGCTGGTCATGCGCTCCAGGATCGCGGCCGGCGGGGCGGCGCCTGCGGTCATGAACTCGACCGTGCGACCGCCGAAGTCGCGCCGCACATCCTCGCCGGCGTTCATCAGCATCTGCATCACAATGGGGGCGCCGCAGAGGTGAGTGACGCCGGCCTCGGCAATGAGGCGATAGATCTCCGCCGGTTCGACGGCGCGCAGGCAGACGTGGGTGCCCGCCAGTGCGGTGATGGTCCAGGGAAAGCACCAGCCGTTACAGTGGAACATCGGCAGGGTCCAGAGGTAGATCGGATGCGGCGGCATATCCCAGGTCATGATGTTGCCGTAGGCCAGCAAAGCAGCACCACGGTGATGGTAGACCACGCCCTTGGGATTGCCGGTGGTGCCGGAGGTGTAGTTGAGGCAGATCGCTTGCCACTCGTCGCTCGGCCAGTCGCCGCGCTGGTCAGGATCGCCCTCGGCTAGAAGGTCTTCGTAGGTAATGTCGCCAAACCCGTCCGTCATTGCGACGAAAGGGTCGTCCAGGGCGACCACCAGGGGCTGGTGTGTGCACTCGGCCAGCGCCTGCTTGGCGACCTCGACCAAGGCCGGATCGACCAGAAAGACCTCGGCCTCGCCGTGTTCCAGGATGAAGGCGATCGTCGCAGCATCCAGGCGGGTGTTGATGGCGTTCAGGACGGCGCCTGCCATCGCCACGCCGAAGTGGGCTTCGAACATCGGCGGCGTGTTGGCGGCGATGATTGCGACGGTTTGATCGCGCCCGATGCCGCGCGCTTTCAGCGCCGAGCCTAGGCGGCGGCAGCGCTCCAGCACCTCCGACCAGCTGCGTTTGACCGGCCCGTGCAGAACGGCGGTGCGCTTGGGAAAGACCTCTGCAGCGCGCTCCAGGAAGGTGAGCGGGGTGAGCGGCGCATGATTCGCCGGGCCCGCCTCCAGGTTCTCTTCAAAAGGATTGTGCAGGGTCATCCCGCTGCCGCTGCCTCCCTAAAGGTGTTTTGGATCCTGGTCGCGATTGTGGTCGGCCGGGGTTGAGCTTGGCAAGGGGTGAGGCTTGATCTGCCTCAAGGCTTGCAGGCGGAACCCAGCTAGGCTCTCCTTCACCGACAAGAAGAGACTAGTTAGGAGGGATGGAGACCATGGCAGGCTATGCCGAGATGCATCGTCGTTCGCTGGAGGACCCGGAGGGTTTCTGGGGCGAGGCCGGCACCGCCGTCGATTGGAGCAAGCCTTGGGACAAGGTCCTCGACCGAGACGCTCAGCCGGTACCGCGCTGGTTCGTCGGCGGCGAACTGAACACTGCGTACAACTGCCTGGACCGCCATGTGGCCGCCGGGCGCGGGGATCAGGCGGCGCTGATCTACGATTCCGCCATGACCGGAGAGAAGCGTACCTACAGCTATAGCCAACTGCTGGACCAAGTCGCCCGTTTTGCCGGTGCGCTTGCCGGACTGGGTGTCGGCAAGGGCGACCGGGTTATCATCTACATGCCAATGGTGCCTGAGGCGGCAATCGCCATGCTGGCTTGCGCACGGATCGGGGCCGTGCACTCCGTGGTCTTCGGCGGCTTTGCCGCCAACGAGCTGGCGACCCGGATCAACGATTCCAATCCCAAGGTGATCATCGCCGGTTCCTGCGGTCTGGAGCCTGGTCGGATCGTCGCCTACAAGCCGCTGTTGGATGCGGCGATCCAGATGGCGGTGCACAAACCGGACCATGCGATCATTCTGCAGCGCCCCGAGCACGAGGCGGAGATGCTGGATCGCGATCTGGACTGGGCAAGCTTGCTGGCCGGGGCCAAGCCGGTCGATGCGGTGCCGGTCGCGGCCACCGATCCGCTCTACATCATCTACACCAGCGGCACGACCGGGCAGCCCAAGGGGATCATTCGCGACACCGGTGGGCATGCCGTGGTGCTGACCTGGAGCATGGAGAAGCTCTATGGCGTGAAGCCAGGCGAGGTTTTCTGGGCGGCGTCGGACGTCGGCTGGGTGGTTGGGCACAGCTACATCGTCTATGCGCCCCTGCTGGCCGGCTGCACCTCGGTGCTCTACGAGGGCAAACCGGTCGGCACGCCCGATGCCGGTGCCTTCTGGCGGGTGATCGAAGAGCACAGGGTCGTCAGCCTCTTCACCGCACCGACGGCCTTTCGCGCCATCCGCCAGCAAGACCCTGACGGCGAGATGATCGGCAAGTACGACCTCCGTCACTTTCGCTATCTCTTTCTGGCTGGAGAGCGCTGCGACCCCGACACGCTGGCCTGGGCGCAAGACAAACTGCAGGTGCCGGTGGTCGATCACTGGTGGCAGACCGAGACCGGCTGGTGCATCTGCGGTAACTTCCTGGGCGTCGAGGAACTGCCGGTGAAGCCAGGCTCGCCCACCGTGCCCGGCCCCGGTTGGGACATGCGTGTCTTAAGGATCGACGGCAAAGAGAAGGCGGCGGGAGAAATCGGTTCTCTGGTAGCCCGTCTGCCATTGCCGCCGGGGACCTTTCCGAACCTCTGGAAAGCCGAAGAGCGCTTCCGCAAAAGCTATCTGGAGACTTTCCCCGGCTACTACGAGACTGGGGACGCCGGCATCATCGACGAAGACGGCTATGTCTTCGTCATGGCGCGGACCGACGACATCATCAATGTCGCTGGCCACCGCCTCTCCACCGGCGCGATGGAAGAGGTCTTGGCGGCCCACCCCGACGTCTCGGAATGCGCGGTCATCGGCGTCGCCGACAGCCTGAAGGGTCAGGTGCCCTTGGGCTTCGTCGTCCTGAAGAAGGGGGCGGAAACCGAGGAGGCCGTGTTGGGCAAAGAACTGGTGGCCATGGTGCGCGACCGCATCGGCCCTGTGGCCTTCTTCAAGCAGGCAGCGGCCGTGAAGCGCCTACCGAAGACGCGCTCGGGCAAGATCCTGCGCGCCACTATGCGCGCCATTGCCGACGGCGAGCCCTTTAAGGTGCCGGCCACCATTGACGATCCCGCCATCCTGGAGGAGATCGGCGCGGCGCTGCGTGGACTTGGCTATGCGAAGAAAGAGAGCTAAAGCGCCTTGCTCTCGCTGACCGTATGTAGCTTCAGGTCGCGGTCGCCGATATCCAGATCTGGCCAGTGGGTGCGCCACTCGGCGACGTGGGCGCTGGCGGCATGAGCCTTCAGATCTTCCAGGCTCTCCCACTCTTCGCTGATGCGAATGAGGGTAGGATCCAGAACGTCGACGGCGTATGCGTAGGAGATGCAGCCCTTCTCGGCGCGCGACAGGCGCAGCACCTTCTCCATGACCGGGCGAGCCGCCTCAAGCTTCCCTTCGCCGATACGGACCGTGCCGGTGATGACGATCATGACTGCTCCACCGGACGGCTCGCTTCGCTCTCTTGGATCTCTTCGCTGTCCTGGTTGTCCTGGATCTCCTCTGGACCCTCATCGTCGAGATCGCTCTCGTCGCGGGCCTCATGGGCCTCCTGGATAGCGTGCTTCTGCGCTTCCCGGGCCTTCAGCGTCTCGGCATGATCCACCGCGGCATTGAGCTCGGTCTGGGTGCAGAGGCCCAGTAGGACGGGGTCGCGCGGCTTGATGTTCTGGGTATTCCAATGCGTGCGTTCGCGGATCGCCTGGATTGTGTTCTTGGTGGTGCCGATCAGCTTGGAAATCTGCACGTCCTTCAGGTCCGGGAAATGCTTCAGCAGGAAGGCAACCCCGTCGGGCTTGTCCTGACGTTTGGCGACCGGCGTGTAGCGTGGTCCTTTGGTCCGCTTCAGCGGCTCAGGCAGATCCTGCTTGCGCATCACCAGCCGGCGTTTGGTGTCCTGCTCGCAGCGGACGATCTCTTCCTTTGTCAGCTGGTTGTTCATCACCGGGTCCAAGCCCTGGATGCCCTTGGCCACCTCGCCGTCGGCGATGCCCTGAACCTCCAAGACATGCAGGCTGCAGAACTCGGCGATCTGCTCGAAGGAGAGGCCAGTGTTGTCGATCAGCCAGACGGCCGTCGCCTTCGGCATCAAGGGTTGAGACATCGATAAACTCCTTATGCGCGGCGCGCTCGAAGCGGTCGGCTTCGGCGCCCGTTACCTACCGCTTCACCTACCGCTTAGGGCAAGCGGGTTAAAGTCTTGTCCGGGAACCGCAGAGATATAGGCGGAGACCCGGCCCTCTGCAAAGCCCTCTTCTTCGCCTGCTTTGCACAGAAGACGACTCTGCCCGTCGAATTTTGACCAGACAGGTCAAAGCACCGCAGGAGAGCCTGGTCGAACCGAGGCCAGCAGCCACTGCGCAAGCGAGACACCGATGCCCAACAGTCCCCTTCCACGCGATCTAGCCCTTCCGCCCAGTCCCGACGACACTATGGGCGGTTTGGAGTGGACGCCATTGCGGCAGAAACGCCTGCAAAAGGTGCGTCAGGCCCTGCGCGATGCCGACGTTGCCGGCCTGTTGCTCTACGACCCGATCAACATTCGCTATGCCACAGGCAGCAGGAACATGACGGTTTGGACCCTGCACAATGCCGTCCGCTATTGCTTTATCGCAACAGAGGGACCGGTCATCCTGTTCGATTTTCACGGCTGCGAGCACCTGAGCCGCGGCCTGGGCACGGTGGACGAGGTACGGCCGGCGATCGCCTGGTTCTACTTTGGCGCCGGTGCACGCGGCCCGGAGAAGGCGCGGCAGTGGGCAGCGGAGTTGGCCGATCTGGTCCGTCAGTACGGCGGCGGCAACAGCCGACTGGCGATCGACCGCTGCGACCCGCCAGGCAGTTTCGCACTTCGCGACGAAGGGATTGTGCTCGAGGAAGGTCAGGCGCTGATGGAGGTGCTGCGCGCTATCAAGCTACCCGAAGAGCTGGAACTTATCCGCCAGTCGATGGTGGTTTGCGAAGCCGGGATGGCACGAATGCAGGAAGCCCTGCGGCCCGGTTTAAGCGAGAACGAGCTTTGGTCACTGCTGCACGAAACCAACATCGCCAAAGGCGGGGAGTGGATCGAGACCCGACTCTTGACGGCCGGCAGTCGCACCAATCCCTGGTTCCAGGAATCCTCCGACCGGGTCATTCGGCCGGGCGAGTTGGTTGCCTTCGATACCGATCTGATCGGCCCCTTCGGCTATTGCTCCGACGTCTCCAGGACCTACTTCTGCGGCCCCGGCAAGCCGAGCGAGCGGCAGAAGGAGCTTTATGGCCTGGCCTACGATCAGATCCAGACCAACATCCCGCTGTTCCGGGCCGGGCACAGCGCGCGTGAGGTGGCAGAGTCCGCCTGGCGAATTCCCGATCGCTTTCTGCCCTATCGCTATGGGTCTTTGGCCCATGGGGTCGGTCTCTGCGACGAATATCCGCGTATCGCCCACGATATCGACTTCGCCGCCAGCGGTTTCGACTTCGTGCTGGAGGCAGGCATGACGATCTGCGTCGAGAGCTATATCGGCGAGCCGGGCGACACCGAGGGTGTCAAGCTGGAAGAACAGATCCTCATCACCGACGGTGCACCCGTCAACCTCTCCACCTACCGCTTCGAGGCCGCTTTGTTGCCGGCACGTTGGGTTTAACGAAGGACGCAAGCGATGGCACCCGAAGCGCCGCAATCCCCCTTCGTCCCCTCCCCCGACCAGCGTCGTGCGGCTAGCATCTCCATGGGCCGCAGCGATAGCGAGGCCGGCCTGGATCTTGTCGCCCTGCGGCGCGAGCGTCTTGCCCGTGTACGCGCCGAGGTAAAGAAGCGTGACCTGGCTGGCGTCCTACTCTACGACCCGATCAACATTCGCTATGCCACCGGCAGCCGCAACATGTCGGTCTGGACCTTGCACAATGCCGCGCGCTCCTGCTTCGTGCCTGCCGAGGGGCCGGTCGTGCTCTTCGACTATCACAACTGCGATCACCTGAGCGAAGCGCTGGAAACCATCGACGAAATCCGACGTAGTACCAGTTGGTACTTTTTCAGTGCGGGCTGGCGGGTCGAAGAGAAGGTGCAGAAGTGGGCGGACGAGATCGATAGTTTGCTGCGCCAAAGCAGTGGCGACAATCGCCGCTTGGCAATCGACAAGTGCGATCCGGCCGGCACCTGGGCGCTTGAGGAGCGCGGCGTGACGATCCTGGATGGGCAGGAGGTGCTGGAGCAGGCGCGCCTGATCAAGTCCGACCTTGAGCTGCAGGCAATGACCCACGCGATTGCCGTCGCCGAGATCGGTATCGAGCGGATGCGTGAGGCCTTGCGGCCGGGCATGAGCGAGAACGAGCTCTGGGCAATCTTGCATCGCGAGAACATCGCCCGTGGTGGCGAGTGGATCGAAACCCGCCTGCTGGCAGCTGGGCGGCGCACCAACCCCTGGTTCCAAGAGTGCTCGGCGCATCTGATCCGACCGGGCGATCTGGTCTCCTTCGACACCGATCTGATCGGACCCTTCGGCTATTGCGCCGACATCTCGCGCACCTTCCATTGCGGGCCGGGCAAACCCAGCGAGAATCAGCGTCGCCTTTACGGTCTGGCCTATGAGCAGATCGAGACCAACATCGCACTCCTGCGGGCGGGGCTCACCTTCCGCGAGGTGAGCGAGAAGGGCTGGAAACTGCCGGCCTCCTGCACGCCCAATCGCTACTCTGTCGTGATGCACGGCGTCGGCCTCTGTGATGAGTATCCCAGCATCCTCTATGCCGAAGACTGGGAGGCGGCCGGTTATGACGGCGTGATCGAGGCCGGCATGACGCTCTGCGTGGAGAGCTATGTCGGTGAGGTCGGCGGCGACGAGGGCATCAAGCTGGAGCAGCAGGTCCTGGTCACCGAGCGTGGCGTGGAACGCCTCTCGCGGTTTCCTTATGAGGAGGATCTCTTACCGCCGCGGTGGCTCTAGTTGGCCTGTTGGGAATGGGCAGACATGCACATGTCCAAGCCGGTGAAATGCGCATTTGGAAAGTCCCCAAGCGCTGCAGGAGCGAAGCACACGCCTTGCCGGAGAGGGCAGCGGCATGCTAGAGGCGCGACTTCACCGAAGGGATAGAGAGAATGAGCGACAGCCAGACGCCGGTCCCGCCGCAGCCCGGCGTGCAGCAGCCCAAGTTGATAATTTTGACACAGTACGTGAAGGATCTCTCCTTCGAGAACCCGAACTCGCCGGTCATCTTCGGGCAAACCCAGAATCAGCCGAAGATCACGATCTCGGTCGATGTTCGGGTCAACGCCATTCAGGATCGCCTGGCCGAGGTCATCCTCGCACTTCGGGTCGAGGCCAAGATCGGTGAGAAGAACGCCTTCCTGATCGAGCTGGACTATGCCGGTATCGTCAATCTGCAGGTGGAGATGGATGCCGAGGACACGGAACGCTGCTTCCTGATCGAGGCGCCGAGCATGCTGTTCCCCTTCGCCCGCGCCATCATCGCAAACCTAAGTCGGGATGGCGGTTTCATGCCTTTCCTGATGACGCCGATCGATTTCGAACAGCTCTTCCACCAGCGCAAGGCGGCGGGCAATGCAGCGGCACCCGAGACTGCCAATGGCGAGGCTGCAGCCGAGGAGCCCAGCTAACCCCTTGGCGCCTCTGTTGGTCGCAATCGAGGCGCTACGAGCCAGCCATTCACCTGAAGGCGCGCAGCGGCTAGACTGTCAAGCGTCATGACCAAGCGAAATCTCTCGCAGGAGCAAACGGAGCCGCTGGACCAAGAGCGGCCCATTCAGGGCGTGCCGACCCAGGACTCGGCGCAAGAACCGGCGCAGCCGATCCTGGTCGACCCTTTGGAGGGCTGGCCGTTCGACGGCGATGCCTCGTCACCCAAAAGCGAAACAGAACCGACATCACCGCGTCATGAGAGTGATCTAGACGACACAATTGCCGCGACCCCCGCTAGCGCTACGGTCCAGGCATCGGCAGACGATGAAAAACAAGCGATGGCCTCGCCGAGCGTTCGACTGGATACGCTTATCACCTACCTTCTGATCGGCCTGCCGGTCGGATGTGTGGCACTGCTTCTTGTCGCGCTGGGGTGGCTCACTCTCCCCGGATTCCTACTGGTGTCGGCTGCCAGCCTACTCGGCGCCTACCTGTTACTGCGGCGGCACCGGACCCAGATTGCGGCCCTCTCGACCTACCTTTGGCGCCATGCCGCCGATCCCGACGAAACCATCACGGTACCACCTGCGCCGCCGGGAAGCCTTATCTCCGGCACTCTGGTCGCCAGCCTCTTCGACGCACTGCGTTCTGGCCAGCAGGCTCGCATCGCCCTGATTTCCTCCGATGCCGGCAAGGAAGCGCTGCTGGCCGCCCTGCCCTATCCCCTGGTCACGGTCACTGCCGAACGGCGCGTCACCCGCGCAAATCGTGCTGCCAAGGCGCTGTTCGACAGCCCCGTCGAGGGGTTGGATCTGATCTCCGTCCTGCGTGAGCCGGCGCTGCTCTCCGCTGCAGAATCGGTGCTGGCCGGTGAAGAGAGCCAGACGCTGGAGTTCACCATCGCCGGTGGGCTGATGCAGCACTTCGTGGCGCAGATCCGACGCCTGCCTTTCGCACTACCCGACGGTACCATTGCCATCTTGGTGCTGCAGGATGTCACCGCGCTCAAGCGGGCCGAACAGCTGCGCGCCGACTTTGTCGCCAATGCCAGCCATGAGCTGAAAACCCCGCTGGCCAGCCTCATGGGTTTCATCGAGACCCTAGACGGGGCCGCCCGCGACGATCCCGAAGCACGCGCGCGCTTTCTGCCGATCATGGCCGAGCAGTCGGTTAGGATGGCGCACCTGATCGAGGATCTGCTCTCCCTCTCGCGCATAGAGATGCACGAGCACACGCCGCCCAGAGAGGTGGTCGATCTGACAGCCTTGCTGAAGCGGGTCGCCGCTGCCCTTTCGATCGAGGCGGAGAAACGGCAGATTGCTTTGGTCGTACAAGCGGAAGCGGGCTTGGCTGCTTATGGCGACGAGGATGAGCTGGAGCAGGTCTTTCGCAATCTGGTCGAAAACGCCATCAAGTACGGCCGTGCGAACAGCAGCGTCACCATCGAAGCAGAGGCGCCAGGTCCCACGGACATGCCTTCGCGTCCCGGCCGGACCAGTGTCACTGCCTCGGTGATCGATCAAGGCGGAGGCATTCCGCGCGAGCATCTGCCGCGACTGACAGAACGTTTCTACCGGGTCGACAAGGCCCGCTCGCGGGCTCTGGGTGGCACTGGTCTGGGGCTGGCGATCGTCAAGCATATCGTCAATCGCCATCGCGGTCGGCTTGAGATCAAGAGTGAACCCGGGCAGGGCTCCGTCTTCACCGTGCACCTGCGCGCAGCGGTCTTGCCGCCTGATGAGTTGTCTACGCAAGAGTCCTCGGTCCAAGAGGCCGCTCCCTCCAGCCGTAGAGCTCTAGCGACCTGATCGACATCGACAGAAATCTCTCTGATTTCGGCGAATGCGATGATCTGCGCGCCGTTTGCCTGCGTAGAGTGCTGCGATATGAGCTTTTCGTCCTTGCTCGAACCGCAGCAGTCGCTGGAGACTTGGCAGTCGCATGCGCGGCGCTGGCCACGACGGCTCACTGCGGGGACACCTAGGGTGGAAGAGCGGGAAGAACAGGATGCATTGATGGCGGCAGTTGCCGGTCGGCGAGACCGTGCGGCCTTTGCCTCTCTGTTCGACCACTATGCCCCTAGGCTGAAGGGCTTTTTGATGCGGCAGGGTGTCGAGGCATCGGCTGCGGAAGAGGTGGTGCAAGAGACCATGTTGACGGTCTGGCGACGGGCCGAGACTTTCGATCCAAGGCAGGCAGCAGTCGCGACCTGGATCTTCACCATCGCCCGGAACAAGCGGATCGACCGCCTGCGCCGGGAGAACAAACCGGAGTTGGACCCGCATGAACCGCTGTTTCATCCTGAGATGCAGGCAGCAGACGAGGCGGTGGACCAACGCCAACAGGGCGAACGTTTGCGTCGCGCGATCGCGGACTTGCCGCAAGAGCAAGCCGACCTAGTTCGAATGGCATACTTCGGCGACAAGGTTCACACGACCATCGCAGACGAGACTGGGATTGCGTTGGGTACGGTAAAATCACGGCTGCGCTTGGCGATGAAACGCCTTCGCCGTGCTTTGGAAGAAGAGGACTGAGGTAAGGGTTAATGGCTGTTTCGACTGAGCGAGACGACCTTCTGATCGCCTATGCGGCAGGTATGCTGCCGGAAGCACCTAGTCTCGTTGTTGCTGCACAGGCTGCGCTGCGCAAAGACGTTGGGCGCGCTATCGGCGATTATGAAGCGGTTGCCGGCGCGCTGCTGGAAGACTGCGCGGCAAGCGATGTCTCGCCGGAGCTTCGTACAAGAGTCCTGTCGCTTCTCGACCAGGAGGAGCCGACAACGCATAGAACGCCGCCGCGTGGCGATGCACGCGTGCCGGCACCGCTCTGGGGTTTTGTCGGCGAGGATGTGGAGCGTCTCAACTGGCGTCGTGTGATGCCCGGCGTCAAGGATTCCGTCTTGCCGACCAAGGGTGGCGGCACAGCGCGTCTCATGTGGGTCAGAAGCGGCGTCAAGGTGCCGGCCCATACCCATCAGGGCTTGGAGATGACCCTCGTCCTCGAAGGGGCGTTTAGCGATTCGACCGGCACCTATGGCCCCGGCGATTTGCAACTGGCCGATGGATCGCTTGACCACAGTCCGATCGCCGAGCGCGGTGAAGCTTGCCTCTGCTTGGTCGTCACCCAAGCGCCGATCCGACTGACCGGACGCTTCGGCCGGCTGCTGAACCGCTTCATCCGCTACTAAGAGGAACAACCCAAACGGCCTGACGCCAGACTCTCTAGCTGCGTCCTGGCGGCTCAAGTTTGCCGGCTGGTTACTGATCTATAGCACCCGAGGTCGTCAAAGTTGCGCCCTCCTGCGCCACGAACACGACCAGGAGGGTCGCTGCCTTCGTCTCGCTCAGATTCTGCGTGAGGGTATGAAGTGCATTGGGAGCTTCGACCCAACTTTCTCCGGTAACGTAGTCCATTGGCGGTTCTTCGTTCAACTGACTGCGAACCTGACCTTCCAAAAGATAAACGAATACAAAGGCCTCGTGTCTGTGGGGCGCTGCGATCGCACCAGGGGGCAGCACCAGCTTCAAGGCGGTTAGACTGTGACCGGGAACATTGGGCAGTACCTCGCTTGTCAGAAGCTGACGGACTATGCCCGGAGCGGCATCATGAGCGCGGGTGGTAGGGGCGGATGTAAGCGCCAGGGTCACCAGGGCCAGAAAGAGGGAAAGATGTCTTCTCATCGGTTTGATCCTTTCCTAAGCTGCGGTTTGCGGCTTTCAAAAAATTGCAGAGTCTCGCGGTTAGGCGATCCCACCTGATCGCAATCTCCCTCAGTGCACTTGTGTGGAGACGGCGACTCGGTTCCAGGCATTGATCGTGGCGATCAGCATGATCAATTGAGCCTTCTGCACATCGGAAAAGTGTGCGTCGAGACCGGCATAGACGGCATCGCTAACGCCGTGACTAGCGATCTGCGTGACCTCTTCGGTCAGAGCCAAAGCGGCGCGCTCATCGCTACTGAATAGAGGCGATTCCCTCCAGGCGGAGAGAGCCAGTAGACGTTCGACGCGCTCTCCTAGCGCTTGGGCTGACTTCGAATGCATGCTCAGGCAGTAAGCACAGCCGTTCATCTGCGACGCCCGGATTCGGATCAGCTCGATCAGCCGGGGCGGAAGGTCGATTGTCTTCAAGTAGTTGTCTAAAGTCAGCAAAGCCTTATGGGCGGCCGGCAGGCTCTTGTGCATTGTGATTCGTGCCACCTGTCTCTCCAGTGGTTGTCAAGAACGGCTCCTTCTTAGAGACAGGCATCCTTGACAAAAATGCATGAATAGAGATTAGTCTCATTCCTTTTGAGCGTTAATGAGGCGCCTATGCTGAAGCTTGATGAACTGAAGGTCTTCATCACCACGGCGGAGGCCGGCAGTTTCGTGGGGGCGGCCGATTTGCTGGGGGTTGCACCCTCTGTCGTCAGCAAGACCATCAAGAGCTTGGAGACCAAGCTGAACACCACGCTTTTCAACCGCACAACACGCAGCATGGCAATCACCAGCGAGGGTGAGTGGTTGCTCGCCCAGGCCAGCAAGACGATGGAAACTCTCGATGCCGTCACCGCACGCTTCATCGACAAGAGGGGTGAACCGCAGGGCAGGCTCACCATCGATGCTGCCTCACCCATCGCCACTCATGCGCTCGCCCCTGTGATCTCCCGGTTCGCGGAGCGCTATCCCAAAGTCGAGATTGCAATAGAGAGTAACGAGACGATAGCGGACCTAATCGCCGGCCGCGTCGATATCGCCATAAGAATTGGAGCACTCACCGACTCCAGCCTAAAGGCAATAAGGATTGGTCACACCGAAAGGGCACTCTATGCTTCGCCGGACTATCTCCGGCGTTTCGGTGAGCCTTACACGACAGCGGACCTGAAGCGCCACCGATGCCTCGGTTTTACACGCCCGAGATCCCTCAATACCTGGCCCTTGCAGAGTGACACGGGATCGCCGGTTACGATTGAGCCCCATATGACTGCCAACAGTGGCGAGATCTTGAAGCAGCTGGCTCTCTACGGAAATGGTATCGCTTGCATCTCAAGGTTCACGGTAAGGAGAGAGCTGCAGCAGACTGCGCTCATTCCTCTATTGATCGACCAGATCTTGCCGCACGCCATACCGATCCATGCCGTCTTCTATTCTGAGCGGAGCCTTGGACGCCATGTCCGCCTGTTCCTCGACTTTCTGGCCGAGACACTTGAGTTCACCGTTTGACATTCCTGTCCGGGCAGAGGCGAAGGACGCTTCATGAAGGGTCTTTTTACAAGGGTAAGCGGCCGGTCATACACCTTATTGGGTCTCAAGCACTCCGGGTTTTCCTGCCTCCGCTGACATGGGGTGGCAGGACCTCGACCGGGGCGCCGGCGCGGGCTGCGCGTGGGGCATAGCGGCCGAGGCTGACGTAGCGGTCGTACATGACCAAGGCGCCGGCCAGACTGACGTTGATGCAAAAGCGGGTCGGGATCTTGACGATGAAGCTGCAGCGCTCTTGCGCTTCCGGTGAAAGGCTGCCGCGCTCTGGCCCTAGGATGTAAGCTGCCGCCAGCGGATGGCGAAAGCTGGGCAGATCGATCGCCTCGTCGGTCAACTCGACCCCGACCAGACGGCAGCCGCGAGGCAAATCCATCTCCCCAACGCTCTCATAACTGAAGATCGGAAGGTGTTGCGCCGAATCGGCGGTGTCGGAGAGACGCACCTCTCGGCTGTTGAAAGCCGCGTCGATGGTAAAGACATAGCGTGCATCGAAGGCGTGGGCCGTGCGCAGCAGGGCGCCCAAGTTCATGGGCTTGCTGATGCGCTCGACCCCGATTGCAAAGTATCCGCGTAGCTCGTTCATGGCCGGCGCAGCTTGCAGCAGAGGCTGGCAAGGGGCAAGTTCATCGCGAGAGACAGCCACCCCAAACGGTCATAGAGGCACCATGGACAAGAAGGCTTCAGGCGACCCAGACGCCAACCCGCTGTTGGTTGACATCACCCGCGGACCCATAGTCGAAAGCCGCCATCGCGCGACCTATGCCCTGGTCGATACCGCCGGCCGGGTGGTGCATCGGGCCGGTGACATTGAGCGCCCGGTCTATCCGCGCTCTGCCATCAAGTCGCTGCAGGCTCTGCCTCTGATCGAGAGCGGCGCAGCGGAGGCATTCGGGCTATCGCAGGCCGAGATCTCCTTGGTCTGCGCCAGCCATCAGGGCGAAGCACGCCACGCTGACACAGTTGCGGCCTGGTTGGCACGAATTGGGCTGAGCGAAAGCGACCTGGAATGCGGTGCGCAGCTGCCCGCACGTGAAGAGAGTCTCGAGGTGCTCTATGGGCAGGGCGGCAAGCCCAGTCAGCTGCACAACAACTGCTCCGGCAAGCACGCCGGGATGCTGACGCAAGCCCTGCACCTGAAGGCGCCGACCAAGTGTTACCTCAAGATACACCATCCCGTGCAACAGCGGATCATCGGTGTCCTGGAATCGATGACCAGCATCGATCTGGGCCGCGCGCCGGTCGGCATCGACGGTTGCGGCATTCCGACCTTGGCTTTGCCTTTGGCAAACTGGGCCTTGGCCATGGCACGGCTGGGCAACCCGGACGATCAGCCCGACGCCCGCCAAGCGGCCTGTCGTATCGTCCGCGAGGCGGTGGCGGCCGAACCCTTCCTGCTGGGTGGCACCGATGATTTCGTCAGCGACGCCATGGCCCTGCTGGGAACCCGAGCCTTGATCAAGAACGGCGCCGAAGGGGTCTTCTGCGCCTCCTTTCCGGAGCTCGGTTTGGGGTTAGCCTTGAAGGTCGATGACGGTGCCTCGCGCGCTGCCCAAGTCTTAATGGGTCGAATTCTCCTATCGTTGGGGATTTTAACCGAGAATGAGGTCAGCGACCTGCAAGACAGCCTGGCGCCGCCGGTGACCAATCGTGTCGGCCTGCATGTCGGAGAACAGCGCGCCCGCGGGCCAGAGGACTGGACCGGCAAGGCGGGAGCCGGGGCGTGAGTGTGATGCAAGCGCTGATCTGTGCCAATCCGGGTTCGGAAGGTCGTATCGAGCTGCGGGAGGTGCCGCGTCCGGTTCCGACCTCCTGTCAGGTCTTGTTGAAGGTTCGCGCTGCTGGCGTGAATTTCGCCGACACCCTGATGCTCGCCGGGCGCTACCAGGATATGCCCGATGCGCCCTTCGCGCCGGGATTGGAGGTTGCCGGAGAGATCGTGGAGGTCGGTGCCAAGGTTAGCGGTTGGAAGGAAGGCGACCGGGTTCTTGCTTTTCTCGATCACGGCGGCTTTGCCGACTACGCTGTGGCGCGCGCCAACGACCTGCACGCCCTACCTTCCTCGGTCGAGGATGCGACCGCAGCGGCGCTTGGCATAACCTATGGCACCGCGCACGGCAGTTTGGTCTGGCGCGCTGCGCTGGAGCCGGAGGAGTGGCTGGTGGTGCATGGTGCTGCCGGCGGCACCGGTCTGGCCTCGGTCGAGGTCGGCAAGGCCCTGGGCGCACGGGTGATCGCAACGGCAGGCGGGCCGGAGAAGTTGGCGGTCGCGGCCGCGCATGGTGCCGACGCCTTGATCGACTATCGCAAGGAGGATCTGCGCGAGCGGATCAAGGCTCTGACGGCTGGCCAAGGTGCGGACGTGGTCATCGATCCGGTTGGCGGATCGGTCTTCGAAGCCTCTCTCAGGGCCCTGGCTTTCGAGGGACGGCTGCTGACCCTGGGCTTCGCCGGCGGCAGCGTTCCGCAAGCGCCGGCCAACATCGTGATGGTGAAGAACATCTCCGTCGTGGGTTTCTACTGGGGTGCTTACCGACGCCGTGCGCCGGCCCGCGTTGCCGAGCAGATGTGCAGCCTCTTCACCTGGCTCCTGGAAGGACGCCTGCAGCCGCGCGTGTCGCACAGTCTGCCGCTGGAGGAGGGCGAAGCCGCGCTGGATCTGCTGCGCAAACGCAAGGCGACCGGCAAGGTGGTCATTACGCCGGGTGGGTCTTGAGCGCGGTGAGCGAGGATCCCCTGGCCGCACAGTACGAGGCCTACCCCTATCCCACGCGAAATCCGGCCGAGGAACGCAAGCGCCTGGTCGTCGGTTCGCCAAGCGATCTTAGAGAGATCGTGCACTACCTCCTGGGTGGTCGCTTCGACCCCAAGACCCCTTTCCGCGCGCTTATCGCCGGCGGCGGAACGGGCGATGCGGCGATCATGCTGGCCCAGCAGCTGGCCGACGCTGGTGTTGGGCAGGCCGAAGTGGTCTATCTGGATCTCTCCGCCGCCTCCCGCGCAGTCGCTGAAGCCAGGGCCAAGGTGCGCGGGCTGAAGAACCTCACCTTCGTCACCGGCCGTCTCGAGGACTTGGATCGTCTGGCGCCGGGGCCATACGACTACATCGACTGCTGCGGCGTGCTGCACCACCTGCCCGACCCGCCGGCCGGTCTGCGCGCATTGACGGCGGCTCTGTCGGAGCGCGGCGGGATCGGATTGATGCTCTATGCGCATCTCGGCCGCAGCGGCGTCTACGAACTGCAGCAGGTCTTGCGCCAGCTTTGCGGCGCGCAGCCCTTGGCCCAGCAGGTTGCCATTGCGCGCCGCCTTCTGGGCAAGCTGCCGGAGACCAACCGCTTTCGGCGAAACCCCTACCTCTTCGATCATCGCCAGAGTGATGCTGCCTTGGTCGATCTCTTGCTCAATCGCCGTGACCGAGCCTACAGCGTGACAGAGATCTTGGATCTGCTGAAGGATGCTGCGCTACGCTTGGTCGGGTTCCTGCCGAGCGCGCTCTATGAGCCCGAGAGCTATGTCCATGACCCAGAGTTGGCGAAGCGCTTCGAGGGTCTGAAGGCGGACGAGCGTCTGCAGGTTGCCGAGGATCTGGCCGGCAACATGAAGAGCCATATGCTCTATGCCGTCAGGCTCTCCAACACCGGCTGCGAAGCTGTTCTGGACGATGCTGCAATCCCCTTGCTGACCAAGCACAAGGGTGCAGAACTGGCCCGTGCCGCACAGAAAGACCTCTCGATCAAGGCAACGATCGAAGGCACGCAGCTGCGCCGGCGTCTGCCGCGGCTGGGTCCGGCACTGCTCTCGCGCATCGATGGGGAGAAGAGTTTGCGGGCGATCCGTGAAGACCTGCAGGCCGCCAATCCTGCAGTGGATGACGCGCGTTTCGCCAAGGAGATGCAAGCGACCTATGAGGCGCTGCAGGGCCTGAACCTGATGCTGCTGCGGCGCCGGGGTTAAGCCGCTTTCCGCCAAGGCAAGATCCCCGAAGCGAAGAGAATGCCGCCGGTCACCACGGCGACACCGGCGATTGCCAGGATCGTGGGCATCTCGTTCAGGATCGGCCAGGCCAGGATCAGGGCGAAGGCAGGAACGGCTGCCATAAAGGCGGCCATGGTCGCCGATCCCAGGATGCGGGTTGCCAGGGTGAAGCAGGTAACCCCGCCAATCGAGACCAGAATGCCTTGGTAGGTGCCTTGCAGCAGCACCTCGTTCCACGGCCAGTCGGCAAACGGCAGTGTCTGCAAGGTGCTGGGCAGCGGCGCGATCAGGTAGACCGGCAGATAGGTGAGGAAGCCGCCGACCAGAACGACGGAGAGCACCTGCTTTTGAGTGATGTTCCAGGCCCGCGCGGCCACCATGTAGCTAGCAAGCATGATGGCGGTACCGACGAAAAGCAGATCGCCGATCCAGGTGCCCGGTGGTGCCAGCCACAAACCGTCTCCGGCCATAAAGACCGAGCCGAGGAGAATGAGGGTGACACCCAAGAGCCGGGTGCGGTTGGCCTGCTCGCCCAGCAAGACGGCGCCGATCATCAGGGTGATGAAGGGTAAGAGGCCGTTCATCAAGACGCCGGCATGAGAGGCTGGCGCGTACTGGAAGCCGGCGTAGACCACCAGAGCGTAGGGCGGTCCGAAGAAGGCGATGAGGAAGAGCGCGCGCTTCAGCGGGAGCCCGCCGAAGCCCCACTTGATGGCAAAAGGCAAGATCAGGGTGCCGCCGACACCCCAGCGCAACAGCGCGATGTCGTAGATCGTCAGGCTTTGCTGCACGCCATGGCGTGAGACCAGGATCCAGCCGGTCCACACGCAGGTTATAAAGAGAGCCAGAGCATAGCCGAGCCAAAGCGGCCCTACTTCAGTTTTGGCAATCGAAGACTTGGTTTCGGCGCTAGCCCCTGCTGCCGTCTCGTTGACGGTCATGGCCGTACTGCGGCGAGGAGCTGCCGCTCCTCACCTGTCGGTCTGTGGATCGCAACGAAGATCTCTTTTTGCCCGGCGCAGATCTCTTACGAGGCGTCGCGGTCGAGACCGAGGTCGCGCAGTAGGCGGCGGCTGACCCCGCGGCCGTTGCGATCGCGTCGCTCGACCAAACGCTGCACTTCAACCTCTGCCATTCCGGGAATCGTACGATCGGCGATGTATGGGCGATAAGTCATAACAGGAATCCTTCCAGGTCTTCAGCGTGTGTCCGCTTGGACCCTTTCGATAGACGCTTGCATACAAGATATACGGAGCCGCGCTTGAATGCTGAAAGGGTTCGACGCTGCAGCGGCTATGCAGTTTACGCAGATCCGATTTTGCCAGGCCGCGCAGTGTCAATTGAGGCTAAGAAGAAGGCCCGAATTTCCTGCCAAGCCGGGCGAGGGTGCAGCGCCTAACTGGCCATCCAGGCGCCGGCGACAACCTGCCAGCTGCCGTCCGCTGCTCGGCAACGATCGATGCGGAACTCGTAGACCCGATCGGTTCTCTCGTTGCGCACCAGGTGGTGGATCTTGCGACAGGGGCGGTCGTTCATCTCGTTCTCGCCCTCATAGCGGGCGGTGCCGCTCAATTGGCTTGCCGGATTGTTCCAGCTGCGCTGGGCGCCGATCTCCGCCGGCTCGACCTCGAAGAATGGCTTGGTGGCGGCCAGGATGGCGTCGATATCGGCCTGGGTGAAGGTCAGCCCGCTGGCAAAGGGGCTCTTGACCTGCGCAGTAGCCGGCGCAGCGACCAGAAACAACAGGGCCAGCAGTGGAAGAAGACGGCGCATGTCTGGGTGGCTCCCCGAGTGAAACAGGCTTAAGTCTAGCCAGACACGCGGCCCAGCCCGACGAGGAGTCCCTTGGTGCCAGAAATAGAACAGTTCCTCCAGACTCTTGCGATCTGGGCCTTACCGTTGATCTTGGCGATCACCCTGCACGAGGCGGCCCATGCCTTCGCTGCCAAGGAGTTGGGCGATCCCACCGCGCAGGAACTGGGGCGTATGAGCCTCAATCCCCTGCGGCATGTCGACCCCTTCGGCACCATCGTGTTGCCAGGCCTGCTCTTGCTGCTGCAGGCGGGAATCGTCTTCGGCTATGCCAAGCCGGTTCCGGTCAACCCGCGGCGGCTGCGCGATCCCCGTTGGGGCATGGCTTGGGTGGCCTTGGCTGGGCCGGCCAGCAATCTGCTGCAGGCCCTGGTGGCCGTGTTCCTGATCAGCCTGCTGCCCGGGCTTGACCAGCAGTCAGGACACTTTGTCCCCTCAATGCTGATCGTGATGGTCTACATCAACTGTCTGCTTGCCATTTTAAACATGCTGCCGATCCCGCCTTTGGACGGCGGTCGGATCTTGGTGGCACTGCTGCCACCGGCTGCCGGCGCCAAACTGCTGGCTTTCAGCCGCAAGGGCGTGTTGCTGCTGCTTTTTCTCTTCCTGCTGTGGCCCCTGCTCAATCGCCAACTCGGTCTGGGCTTCGATCCGTTGACGCTTGTAATTGTCGATCCGGCGCTCTGGCTGACCCACGGGCTACTCTCGTTGGCAGGGCGATAGAGCACTCTTACAGACGACACGCGCTTGCTACGGCGCCGCAGCCTTGCAAAAGGGGCTTTGCCTTCTCTGCGCGGGCGAGGCATTCTCTGGGCCGACCCCTTCCGCAGTGGCTTGTCGGGGACCCCTTGTCGTGATGAGAGAGAGGGGTAGGCGGCAGCGGCTGCAGGTTGGAACGGTCATGGGAAACGCAAGCCTTTCTTCCGAACGTCTCGACGCCGAGGAACAGGAAGACCAGGCGGAGAAACGAAGCCCTAGTGGAGACGGAAACGCAAAACATGCGGTATGAAGCACCTCGCACGCTCGACCAAGCGGTTGAGCTGTTGAGCGCAGAGAGCGGTCTGGCCAGAGTCCTGGCCGGCGGAACGGACCTGCTGGTCCAGCTGCGCTCCGAGCGGATCGAACCCGATCTGATTGTCGACATCAAGCGGATCGACGGCATGTCCGCGATCACGGCAGAGCGCGGTGGTTTCCGCGTCGGCGCAGCGGTCTCCGGTGCCGCGCTGGGCGAGCATGAGGGCGTAACGGCACTCTGGCCTGGCGTGGTCGAGGCGGCTAATCTGATCGGCTCGACCCAGATTCAGGGGCGTGCCACCATGGTCGGTAACCTCTGCAATGCCTCGCCGGCCGCAGATGCCGTACCGGCGCTGATCGCTGCTGGTGCACAGGTTGCAATCGCCGGCCCGAACGGGCGCCGCGAGATCGCGGTGGAGAGCATGGTCCTTTCGCCGGGCAAGAATGCCTTGGAGAAGGGCGAGATCGTCGAGTCGCTCTACCTGCCGGCCAGGCCGGAGCGGTCGGGCGATGCCTACCTGCGCTTCATCCCGCGCACCGAGATGGACATCGCCGTTGTCTCCGCCGGGGTCAGCCTGACCCTGGACGAGGGCGGGCGGATCACTGCTGCCCGCGTCGGCTTGGGTGCGGTGGCGCCGCGGCCCTTGCTCGTCGAGGCCGCCGCCAATGCCATCGTTGGAACGAACCTGGATGAGGCCGCGCTCGATGCGCTGGCCGCAGCTGCCTCGGCGGCCTGCGATCCGATCGACGACAAACGCGGCACCATCGAGTACCGCATCGATGTAGCCGGCGTGTTGGCTAAGCGCGCCGCCAAGATTGCCCAAACGCGGGCCGGGGGTAGCCGATGAGCCAGATTCACGTTTCAACCACCATTAACGGCGATGCGACCGAGTACCTTTGCGAGGCGGACGAGACCTTGCTGGACGTGCTGCGCGATCGCCTGGGCATGACCGGAACCAAGGAAGGCTGCGGCACCGGTGACTGCGGCGCGTGCAGCGTCACCGTCAACGGCCGCCTGGTTTGCTCCTGCCTGGTCTTGGGTGCTGAGGCCGAGGGCCAGGAGGTCGCCACCATCGAAGGCGTGGCCGACGGCGAGACCCTGCATCCGCTGCAGAAGAAGTTCCTGGAGCATGCGGCACTGCAGTGCGGCGTCTGCACCCCGGGCTTCCTGGTTGCTGCCAAGTCTCTGCTGGAGCGCAACAGCGATCCCAGCGAGGAAGAGGTTCGCTATTGGCTGGCCGGCAATCTCTGCCGCTGCACCGGCTACGATAAGATCATTCGCGCGGTCCTGGACACCGCGCAGGAAATGAGGAGCGCTTAAGTCATGCCTCTCGATCAGCAAATCGACCAAGACGAGAAAGATTTTCGCATCGTCGGCCAGCGCCCCCTGCGGCCGGACGGAATCGACAAGGTAACGGGCCGCGCGCGCTTCGGCGCCGATATGAATGCGCCCGGCATGCTGGTTGGCCGCGTCCTGCGCAGCCCGCACGCCCATGCTCGCATCCGCTCGATCGACACCAGCAAGGCCATGGCTCTAGCTGGCGTCAAGGCCGTGGTGACCCGCGACGACTTTGGTCCGGTGGACGAGAGCTTGCTCGACGTCATGGTGAACTGCATGGCGCAGGACAAGGCGCTCTATGACGGCCACGCCGTCGCTGCGGTCGCCGCCACCAGCGCCTCTGTCGCCCGCAAGGCTCTGAGACTGATCGAGGTCGACTACGAGGTTCTGCCGCACGTCACCGACGTCGATGAGGCCATGGCTTTGGACGCTCCGGCGCTCTATGAGAATGCCGCCGACGAATCGGTTCCTGCGGGCATGTCGAAGAATGTCGTTCGGCGCTACGAATTCGGACATGGCGATGTCGAGACCGGTTTCGCCGCCGCGGAGGTCGTCTTCGAACAGTCCTTCAAGACCGAAGCGACCCACCAAGGCTATATCGAGCCGCACGCCTGCTTGGCAACTCTGGGCCCGGACGGCCAGGGCGATCTCTGGGTCTGCACCCAAGGTCACTTCGCGGTGCGCAATGTCTGCGCGGCCCTGCTCGGCATGGACGTCAGCCATCTGCGCGTGACCTCGTCCGAGATCGGCGGCGGCTTCGGCGGCAAGACGACGGTCTTCATAGAGCCCGTGGCGCTGGCACTTTCGCGTAAAGCCAACCGCCCGGTGAAGATGACGATGAGCCGCGAAGAGGTGTTCCGCGCCAGCGGACCGACCTCCTCGACCTCGATGGACGTCAAGATCGGCATGAACAGCGACGGACGGATCACCGCCGCGCATGCCGAATTGCGCTATCAGGGCGGCGCCTTCGTCGGATCTCCGGTCGAGTTCGGCGCGATGAGCGCCTTTGCGGCCTACGATCTGGAGCATGTGAAGACGGTGGGCTGGGACGTGGTGACCAATCGTCCCAAGCAGGCCGCCTATCGTGCGCCCGGTGCACCGATGGCCGCTTTCGCCGTGGAGAGCGTCATCGACGAGCTGTGCAAGCATTTCGATCTGGACCCAATGGAAGTGCGCCTGAAGAATGCCGCCAGTGACGGCTCCACGGCTGCCTACGGCCCGGCCTTCGGCAAGATCGGCCTGATCGCGACCCTGGAGGCAGCCAAGAACCATCCGCACTACAGTGCGCCGCTTGGGCCCAACCAGGGCCGTGGCGTGGCCTGCGGTTTCTGGTTCAACTTTGGCGGCCAGACCTGCGTGTCGCTGAACATCCAGGAAGATGGTACTGTCGCCCTGTCGGTTGGCACCCCGGACATCGGCGGCTCGCGCGCCTCGATGGGTCAGATGGCTGCCGAGGAGCTGGGAATCCCCTACGAGAAGGTCCGCACCATCGTCGCTGACACGGCATCGCTGGGCTATAACGACATCAGCGAGGGCAGCCGGGTTACCTTCTCCAGCGGCATGGCCACGATTCAGGCCGCTCGCGACGCAATCGAAAAGCTCTGTGGGCGGGCTGCCCAGATGTGGGGCATCGACGAGGATGCGGTCATCTGGGAAGACGGCTGTGCAAAGCCGGCCGGTGAGAATGCGGGCAAGTTTGAGCCCATGTCGCTCGCCGAAATCGCTGCGGTCGCGGCCAACACCGGTGGTCCGATCGCCGGCCATACCGAGATCAACGCCGATGGCGCCGGACAGAGCTTCGCCACCCATCTGGTCGACAGCGAGGTCGATCCCGAAACCGGTCGGGTGCAGATCCTGCGCTACACCGTTTTCCAGGATGCCGGGAAGGCAATCCACCCCTCCTACGTCGAGGGGCAGTTCCAGGGCGGTGCCGTGCAAGGCATCGGCTGGGCGCTCAATGAGGAGTACATCTATGGCGAGGACGGGCGGCTGCAGAATGCGGGCTTCCTGGACTATCGCATCCCCGTGGCTTCCGACCTGCCGATGATCGATGCGGTGATTGTCGAGGTGCCTAACCCGGGCCATCCCTATGGGGTGCGCGGCGTCGGCGAAACCTCGATCGTGCCGCCTCTTGCGGCCATCGCAAATTCGGTCTCGGCTGCCGCGGGCGTCCGTCTCACCCATTTGCCGATGTCGCCGCCACGGATCCGCAAGGCGATTAAGGCCGGCAGCTAGGACCGCGGTCGTTATGCCGATCACAGTCAAGATCTGGGGCTCGTTGAAGGCTGCCGCCGGCGGCCAAGACGAGCTCCAGGTCGAAGCCAAGAACATTCGTGAGATGCTGGACCGGCTGGGGGAGGCGCACCCGCGTCTGAAACCTCAGCTGGCCCGCGGCGTCTCCGTCTCGGTCGACGGCAACATCTACCGCGACGCCTGGTTTACTCCCCTCAAGCCGGAGAGTGAAGTCGTGCTCCTACCGCGCTTGGCCGGGGGCTAGGTTCCGCGCCGATTAACGAGAAGACCGCTTGAACGAAGACAAACTCCGCGCCAACTCGGGCATACAGGAAGAGGGGCAGGGTCGATCGTCTCGTTCTCGCTGACGAGGTCCCAATGCCAGAGGTTTCCCTTCACCCGAGAATCAAGCTTGCGGTCACCATCGACGACCTTTTCCTGTGGAAAGGCGTTCCCTGGCCGCCGGGCTGCTGCCCGGAGACCGTGGTACCCGCCATTACCGAGGCGCTGGCGCGACACGAGCTGGCCGGGATCTATAGTTTCTCCGCGACCGCTCCGGCCGACGATGCCGATAGCCTGCGCACCATTTTCGAGCATTGGCAGGACGCTGGTCAGCGCCTCGGCAACCACACGCACAACCTGACGAACCTGAGTTGGGTCGACGAAGCCCGCTTCATCAAGGATATCGAAGAGGGTGACGCTGTGCTGGCACCCTGGATCGACAAGGGCGCCCCTAGGTACTTCCGTTACCCGAGCGAAAGCTGCGGCGACAGCGAAGCGAAGAGAGATGCCGTCGCGACCTACCTGACCGAGCAGGGTTACAAGGTCGTCCCAGTCGATCTTTCCTTCTATGACAGTGAGTTCTTGGCGGCACAGGTGCGGTTCGCGCGTGCCGGCGACGAGGATGCCATGGCCTGGTTGCGGCAGCGCTTCGTCGAAACGGCGCTGAAACAGTTGCAGCTACAGGTTGGTTTGGCGCGCGAGGTCTTCAACAGGGACCCGATCTATATCTGGCGCATTCACGCGACCGCGCTTGCCGGCGAATGCCTCTATGACATCCTGGCCGCCTTCAAGGCCGCCGGGGTTATCTTCGTCTCCTTGGCGGACGCGATGGCCGACCCTCTGCACCGCAAGGCTGCGCCCCTGCTTGCTCCGCGCTTTCTCAATCACCTGCAGAAGTGGGCACTGCACAAGAAGCTGCCAATCGAAGAAGCACCGCCCAGCATCCTGAAGGAGGTCGAGGCGCGCCTTCCCGTGGCGGGCATGGCCAGCGAAGAGATTTTGGCGACGGTGCTGAAGACCATCGCCAAGGATGTCGGCGGTTCCTACAAGGCAATGCCCTACTGATACCCTTTGTCAGTGTTGATCACCGAGGGCTCTTCCTCTTGGACTTCAGAGAGCTGGGCGCCCGACCGAAACGCTGTTTGAAGCAGCGCGAGAAGTGCGCAGCGCTGTTGAAACCCCAGGCGAAAGCGATCTCGGTCACGTCGCGCTGCGGCGTGGTCAAGAGATCTTGACGGGCACCATCCAGGCGAACGGCACGAATGCGGGCGCCCACACTCTCCCTTTCCCCTTCGAAGAGCATGTGTAGATAGCGGGTCGAGACGCCTTGCCGCTCTGCCAAGCGACAGGGCGACAGAGCCGGGTCGCGGGCCAGGCGATCGATATCTGTTTCAACCGCGCGGCGCAGCACCTCTCGTCGCGTCAAGGGATCCGCGGCCGGCTTGGCGGCGATGGCAGTCGCCAGCAGATCCAGGGCGGAACGTTGCGAGGCCTGCCAGGATGCGGCGGCTTGCGCCGCCATCGTGTGGCTGAGGCTCGTCAGGAAGCCACTCAAGAGCAGCGCCTCCGCCTGATCGCCTGACAGGTGCAGCGGGGCTGCCAGGCGGCCGCAGCGCAGGTGGGCTGCGTCCTCCTTGGGGATCATCAGGGTGATCTTGTTGAGTGGGGCTCTGACTTCGAACTCAAGCGGCTTGTCGCTGTCCCAAAGGAAGAGGTCGCCTGGCCGAAGCAGCGCTGAGACCTCTCCCTGGCGCACTGCCTCGCTGCCGTCCACGATTAGCAACAGGCCGAAACTGGGTTGTTCGGTTGCGCGAATCTCGGCGCCGCTTCGACGGCCGGCGCAGGGCTGACAGCGACAGGCAACGAAGGAGAGACCTTGATTCTGCCTCCAGGTCATGGCGGCATCGAAGTGTGCGTCAGCCGTGCGCGGCTCGACCGACCAGGGCAAGTGCGTGGCATTCAAGACGTCGCGCCAGGCATCCCAGCGCGCCGCCGTCGGCAAAGGGGCCGTCTGCCAGTTTTCCAGAGCATCGCTGACCATCGCCTTCGATCCTATCACAGACTGATCGTTACCGCGCTTCCCTCTCGGACAAGCCTGGCTTCTCCGTCGGGCAAGCAAGCGCATCTCGTTGGCCCTAACTTGGCAAGTCAGGCGATGCAGGAAAAGGAGAGAGCGCCCATGAGACGTGACATCGAGTTCAAGACCGAAGACGGCGTGACCCTGAGAGGCTGGTTCTACAACGGCGGGGGCCCAGGACCGGCAGCCAGCGTGGTGATGGCGCATGGCTTCTCCGCGACCAAAGAGATGCATCTGGACGACTTCGCGGCGCACTTCGCCGCCGACGGCCTGAACGTCCTGGTCTACGACAACCGCAATTTGGGCGATAGCGACGGCCCGCTGCGCGGCGAGATCGATCCTTGGCAGCAGATCCGCGACTACCGCGATGCCATTACCTTTGCCGGGACCCTTGAGGAAGTCGACCCGGCGCGTATCGGCATCTGGGGATCTTCCTACAGCGGCGCACATGTTCTGGTGGTCGGCGCCATCGACCGACGCGTGGCTTGCGTGGTGTCGCAGGTACCCTTGATCGATGGCTTGGCCAATGCGCGCCGGCTGATCCGCTCCGACCTCTGGGCCGGTTTGCGTCAGGGCTTGGATGGCGATCGTGCCGCACGCTGGCGCGGCGAAGCAGCTGCCATGATCCCGGTCATCTCGGAAGACCCCATGGGCGCCTGCGTGCTGCCCACCGCGGATTCAGCCGAGTTCTTCACGAACATAATCAAGGCGCGCGAGACCCGCTGGGAGAACGCCGTCACCCTGCGCTCGGTCGAGTATTTTACGGAGTACAATCCGGGCGCCTACGTTGCGTCTCTCGCGCCGACTCCTTTGATGCTGGTGGTGGCCAAGGACGACCATCTGACTCCGGCCGACCTGGCACTGGAGGCCTATGAGCGCGCGCTGGAGCCCAAGAAGCTCCTCCTTCTTCCCGGCGGCCACTTCGATGCCTATGTGGGCGATGCCTTCGCGACCTCCGCCCCGCAGCAAAGCGCTTGGTTCCGCGAGCATTTGATCTGAGGGGGTCTCTCTGAGAGATCAAGGGCGCTCATTGTCCTCGACAGTCTGAAGGCAGTGAGCGCCGCTCGCAAGCGAACTGGCGTGGAGCGACCTGTCCAGTGCAATCAACGCTTTGGCTGTTGGAGTTTGGTGCGCCAGAGCCTTCGCTGCGCCGGTTCGAACAAAGTTCGAACTCTCATCTAGGAAGCAGGGCGCCATTCCGAAGGGAGTGGCGCCCTGAGGGGGAATCGAACCCACCAAAATCCGGATCAAAACCCGGAAAGTCTTGCCATTGAACGATCAGGGCGCGTTTGTGCCCGCTCCAGACGGGATCGATCGAACCAGATCTGGTACCAGTTTCGCAGTGGGCTGCTTCTGGCAAAGGAAGCCTGCTGATCCACACTGCTGAGACGAGTACCTGCAGCGGGATGACGCCAAACCGGAGCGATTTGGCATCATCCTGCTTTATCGGAGCTTTAGCCTCAAGGTTGTCCGGAGCATCTGACCGGGCCTAGCGTAATCGAGGAATCGGTCGTTCGCTCTCTTTGTCAGCCCATACACACGCAGCCCGAATGCTCACATCCTGCCCCTTTCGGGTGCCCATCAGCACAGGAGGCGCTACAATAGTTGCGATCCTCTTTCTTGATTGCAGACCGCATGTCGACAATGCAGACGCAATCCGCGCAAGCACACTTCTGCTGAGTGACGTTTACCATTGGAGGTATCCTTTCATTGTTTGGCCCGAGCATCATGTTCGGGCGCGAAGAGGTGGTCGATCATCGTGTTTAGGACTTCTTGAACACAGACGTCCGCCATTGAGTAGAAAACCTTCCGACCTTGTCGCTCGGCACGAAGGATTCGTGCGGCGCGCAACAGGCGCAGGTGGTGACTGACCAGCGAGGCGGAGAGACCCAGTTCGTCAGCAATGTCGCCGGCAGCAATCTCACGCTCCATGCAGGTGGTAACGATCGAGAGGCGTGTTGGGTCCGCTAGCAAACCGAAGGTCTCGGCAAGCTGGGCCAGTTGGTCAGGCTGAACAGCAACATTCCTCATACTTGAACAATTAAGCAATCATTGAATTGATGTCAAGGGACACGTGGGTAGAGTCACTCTGCATGGGTTACGGCGGGTGCTGGCCCAATGGCGTTCGTCGCTTCGGCGTAGGACACAGACCTATCGGCTATGCGCTGAGCAAGCTTCCTGGCAAGCTCTTGCCAGCAGTCGGGAACTGTGCTAACTTGACTGAACGCTCAACAAATAGAGAGTGGCTGAAATGCCGAAAGACATGGATTTTTCCTCACCGCCGCAGGGGTGGGACCGCAGCGGTCTGCCCGGCTGGGCCTATTTCAACGAAGAGCTTCTGGAGCTCGAGATCGAAGAGCTGTTTCGCAAGCGCTGGCAGCTGGCGTGCCATGTGAACGACATTCCCAACCCAGGCGACTACACCACCTACGACGTCGCCACCGAGCGCGCGCTCATTCTGCGCGACCAGAAGGGCGTGATCAGGGCCTTTCACAACCTTTGCCGCCACCGTGGCTCGCGCGTGGTCGGCGATGCGCAAGGGAACTGCCGCTCGGCTCTGGTCTGTCCCTACCACGGCTGGGCCTACAATCTGGACGGCACCTTGCGCGGAGCAGCCAATCCGCGCTCCTTTCCGCCCTTGGACCCTGTCGCCTGGGGCCTGAAGCCGCTAGAGATGGAGGTTTGGCACGGTTTCGTCTTCCTGCGCTTCAAGCCCAGCGCTCAGCCGCCGATGTCGCAGATCTTGGCTCGTTTCGAGGATGAGGTTGCCCCCTATGGCATCGAAGATCTGGTGCCCACAGAGCCGGTCAATTGGGCCGGGGAGACAGCGGTCAATTGGAAGTCGGTACGCGACGTCGACAATGAGGGCTATCACGTCCCCAAGGCACACCCCGCCCTGCAGGATCTCTATGGCAAGGGATATCGCGATGAGCCCTTCCGCGGCGGAGCTGCACGATCTTACGGCCCCTTCAATCCGGGACAGGGACGGCACTGGAGTGTACGTGCCTATCGCTCGATCCTGCCGGAGGCTAGCTGGCTACCGGAGAGTCATCGCCAGGCCTGGATCTACCTCGGCCTCTTCCCCAATGCGGTGATCGGCCTCTATCCCGATTCTGTTGTCTTCTATCAAGAAGTCCCGGATGGCGTCGGCCGTGCCCGGCTGCGCGGTCAGGTCTACCGCCATAAGGAGGAATCCCGTGCAATGCGCGCTGCGCGCTACCTCAGCGGCCGCATCGACTCGATTACCGGGGCCGAGGATCAAGAGCTGACCATCTGGTCCTATGAAGCCACCAAATCCAGCGGCTATGACGGCGTCCTGCTTAGCGACCTGGAATACGGCGTCAAGACCTATCACGATGAGCTACGGGCTGTGATGCCGGTTCTGAACCTGGCGGAGGAACCCGCCCGAGGAACGCTTGTCGAGCGGAACGCAGAGTTGCTGGCCGCGTCACAGGCGGTCGCATAGAGCAAATCGATCCTGAATGGGGTCGTTCGGATCGTGAATCTGCTCTAGGTTTCAGAGATGTAGGGCAGATGCACGAGGCCAATTGTTTCCAGTTTGGCGCGATACGCACTAAGAGGCTTCCCTGCCTCGTGACGCAACTTCGCGTTGGGGGGCCTGGTTGAATTTACTCGGCCAGGGTCTTCTCAAGGAAGCGCATAACGTGGTCACCGGGATAGTTGGGCAGCTCGGCAAAGACGCGATAGCCGTGCCTGAGGTAGTAGTCCGGTGCCTCCAAAGTGAGGCTCAAGAGCCAGGAGCGCTTGGCACCCAGTGCGATCGCTCGACGCTCGGCCTCGCCCAGCAAGGCTGCGCCGATGCCTTTGCCCTGCTGCGCGTCGGCGACCCAAAGGGTGGCCACGTAGAGCCAGCTGTATTTGACATAGCCGAGTAGCCCGCCCAAGAGCGCTTCGCCCCCTCTGGCGGCAAGGCAGATGTCATGGCGTTCGACCAGGCCGAGATCCAAGCCCTGCATCTGCATCTTGGCTCGGTTGCTGGCCTGCAGGCCGGCCTCGATCGCCTGTATGGTTTGCTGCTCCTCGCCGGAGAGTTGGTCAATCGCGACCTTCATTGGCGGTTCTGGAAGTAACTGCCAAGGCGCTCCAGTCCGGCACCCACGGTCTCTGCGCTGGAGGCGAAGCAGAGGCGTAGGCTGCCTTCTCCGCCCGGACCGAAGGCGCTGCCGGGCGCCAAGCCGACGCGGGCTTTGGCCAGGATCTCCTTGGCACCGGCCAAGCTGTCACCCATGCCTTCCACGGCGAAGAGTGCATAGAAGGCGCCTTCGGGGGCCTTCAAGGCGATGCCGGCGAGGGAGGCGAGAGCCTGGACCACGCGGTCGCGCTGCTGGCGGCAATGCGCGACCTGCTCGGCCACGAAGGCCTCGCCCTCAGTGATGGCGGCCAGGCAGCCATACTGGGAGAAGTGCGAGGTGCCGGAGGTGGTGTACTCGATCAGCTTCTCCAGGACCGGCCCGAAGCCGGGGGGATGCACAAGCCAGCCGATGCGCCAGCCGGTCATGGCCCAGGTCTTGGAGAAGGACTGCAGGACCACGATCGGATCGTTTGCCTCGGCCAGAGAGAGGTAGGAGGGCGCAGCCCCGCCTGGTCCTGGCTCGCTGCCGTAGTAGAGCCGGGTGTAGACTTCGTCGGCGATCAGCCAGACGCCGTGGCGCTTGCAGAGTGCGAGAAGGTCGGTCTGCTCTTGGCGGCTGGCAACCCAACCGGAAGGATTGCCGGGTGAAGCGCAGAAGAGTGCCTTCACCCCGGATTCCAGGGCTTCTTCCACCTGATTCATATCCAGATGGAAGCCCCCGTCGGCTGCCTGGCTCAAGGGAACCGCGACGACCTCGGCTCCCTGCAGTTCGACCGCGGCCATGGCGTTGGGCCAGATCGGCGTCACGATAGCCACACGGTCGCCCTGTTCGGCAAAGCAGGCCATCAAGGTCGCGACCCCGGCCATGCCAGAAGAGACCAGGCTGATGCGGTCGACGGAGACTTCGGCGCCGTGCAGGCGGCTCTCGTAGGCGGCAATGGCCTCGCGCAGCGGCTGGATCCCGCGTTTGGGCGGATAGCCGGTGTGGCCGGCATCCATCGCGCGCTTGGCAGCCTCGGCGATGAAACCGGGTGTGGGCTTGTCGCCCTCGCCGACCCAAAGAGGGATCACGTCTTTCTGGCCGTAACCTTCGAGAAAGACCTCGTGGATGCCCGACAGCTTCAGGCCGGATACCGGCTGAGTGATCGGGAGCGGGAGTGTATCGCGTGTCATGCCCCGCTCTCTAGCGCGCGACGCGCCGGTGGAGAAGCGATCTTTTGTTACGAGACGCTTGCCGATTTGGTGGGTGTGGGCGCCTTGCGGTAGTGGTAGCGGTAGACCTCGTCCTTGAGCCCAAGTTTGCGATAGAGGGCGATCGCTGCGGGATTGTCGGCCTCGACCTGCAGGCAGACCTCTCTAGCACCCGCAGCGTGACCCCAAGCCAGGAGCGCTTGGAGTGTGCGTCTGCCATAGCCGCGATTGCGCTGCGAGGCCTCTGTCACCACCGAGTCGATGGATAGCATTCGGTCCTGCACGACGGCGTAGGCCAAAGCCTGGGTCCGACCGCCCTGGCGCAGGGCTGCAAAGGCGACAGGCAATCCAATGCCGGAGAGGATGCGGGAATAGAGCGCCGTCTGCTCGCTGTCGAGGCCGCTTAGTCTGGCCTTGGACGCAAGCCAGTCTTCGCTGGCGCAGTCGTGCAGAGTAACGGCGCCGTCTCGCTCAAAGCTGCTGTCTAGGGAGCCGAAGAGGGACAGGGTTTCCGCCTCAGCTGTGTAGCCTAGGTTGGTCAGATGCCGCTCTACGCGGTGGTCAAGAAAGCCGGGAACCCGAACGAAGACAGGCTGCCCGTTGGCCGCAAAGAGCTTGGTGGCCAGCTCCAGGGCGGGCGCCAGATTCTGTGCTTGCGCTATCATGGGATTCACCGAATTGGCCCGGCGCGTCAGGCCGCCGGACAGCCGGATGACCCAGTCGCCGGTCACGACTTGGCGCAGTGGTGGCCAAGCGTTGCTACAGATCTGATCGATCTGCCAGGCGCGATCCGGGCGGTTCATCTGAGACCGCAGACCCGGCTGCGGCTTGGCTGCTCTTCCATTCCCATGTCGAACCTCCTAATAGAAGGGCGGCGGCTGGTCTCGGCCGCCGACCGCGGGTTCGGTCGCTACCGCCCGCGGCGCGTGAACGCGAGGCTCGCGTTCGACGAGCCTCAGGTCTCAACCCAAGAGGAGGAAAGATATGTCCCTCGGTCAAGACACGCTCGGCACGCGCCGCACTTTGGAAGCAGCCGGCCGAAGCTATGACTACTACTCCCTTCCCGTTGCCGAGGAAACGCTCGGCGATCTGTCGCGCTTGCCCTTCAGCTTGAAGGTCCTGCTGGAGAACCTGCTGCGCCATGAAGACGGTCACAGTGTGACTGTCGACGACATCACGGCGCTGGGCAACTGGCTGGCCGAGCGCCGCGCGGATCGGGAGATCGCCTATCGCCCGGCCCGCGTTCTGATGCAGGACTTCACCGGCGTGCCAGCCGTGGTCGACCTGGCGGCCATGCGCGCCGCGATGCAGGATCTCGGCGGCGACCCGCAGAAGATCAATCCGCTCTCTCCCGTCGATTTGGTAATCGACCACTCGGTGATGGTCGACGAGTTTGGCACGGCCAAGTCATTCGACGCCAATGTGGAGCGCGAGTTTGAGCGCAATGGAGAGCGTTATGCCTTCCTGCGCTGGGGCCAGAGCGCCTTCGACAACTTCCGCGTGGTGCCGCCCGGCACCGGCATCTGCCATCAGGTCAATGTCGAGTATCTAGCGCAGAGCGTCTGGACCAAAGAAGTCGGGGACAAGACCCTGGCCTACCCCGATACCCTGGTCGGCACCGACAGCCATACCACCATGGTCAATGCCTTGGCGGTGCTGGGTTGGGGGGTCGGCGGCATTGAGGCCGAGGCTGCAATGCTGGGCCAGCCGGTCACCATGCTGGTGCCGGAGGTCGTGGGCTTCCGCATGACCGGCAAGCTGTGCGAAGGGGCGACGGCAACCGACTTGGTGCTGACCGTCACTCAGATGCTGCGCGCCCGGGGTGTGGTCGGCAAGTTCGTGGAGTTCTGCGGACCCGGCTTGGCCGCCCTCTCGCTGGCCGATCGCGCCACCATCTCCAACATGGCGCCGGAGTATGGCGCCACTTGCGGCTTCTTCCCGATCGACGCCGAAACGCTGCGCTATCTGCGCTTTACAGGGCGCGACGAAGCCCGCGTTGCGCTGGTCGAGGCCTATGCAAAGGCGCAAGGCATGTGGCGCGAAGACGAGGCACCCGATCCGCACTTCACGGACGTGCTGGAACTGGACCTCTCGACGGTCGAACCCAGCCTGGCCGGCCCCAAGCGGCCGCAAGACCGGGTTGCGCTCTCTGCGATGAAGGAGAATGCGCAGGGTGCCATGACCTCCGGCGGGATCGGCGATCCCAATGTCCGGGTGGCCGTCAGCGGCCGGAACCACGACTTGGGCCATGGCGATGTTGTGATTGCCGCCATCACCTCTTGCACAAACACCTCCAACCCCTCGGTGCTGGTCGCCGCCGGGCTGGTTGCGCGAAAGGCACGCGAAAGGGGCCTGGCGGTGAAGCCCTGGGTCAAGACTTCCTTGGCGCCTGGCTCCCAGGTGGTCACAGACTACCTGGAGGCCGCCGGGCTGCAGGACGATCTGGATGCTTTGGGCTTCGACTTGGTCGGCTACGGCTGCACCACCTGTATTGGCAATTCCGGGCCGTTGCCCGAGCCTATTCACGATGCGATCGAAGCCAATGGCCTGCATGTCGCCGCCGTGCTCTCGGGCAATCGCAACTTCGAAGGGCGCGTCCATCCTCTGACCCGACTGAACTATCTGGCCTCACCGCCGCTGGTGGTGGCTTACGCACTGGCCGGCAGCACCAATCTCGATCTGACCAAGGATGCGCTCGGCAAGGGCAGCAACGGCCAGCCGGTCTACCTGAAGGATATCTGGCCCAGCAGCAAAGAGATTCACGATCTGCTGGAAGAGACGCTGTCGCCGGAGATGTACAAGAACCGCTATGCCAATGTCTTCGAAGGGCCCGCGCAGTGGCAGGCCGTTCAAGTCTCCGCCAGCGAGACCTACAGCTTCGAGGACGGCTCCACCTACGTCCGCTTTCCCCCCTTCTTCCAGGGTATGAAGCCGGAGCCCGAAGCGCTCAGCGATATCGAGGGCGCGCGTCCACTTGCGGTGTTGGGCGATTCCATCACCACCGACCACATCTCGCCGGCGGGATCTATCAAGCGCGACAGCCCGGCCGGGGACTATCTGACCGAGCATCAGGTGCGCCCGATCGACTTCAATTCCTATGGCTCCAGGCGCGGCAACCATGAGGTCATGATGCGCGGGACCTTCGCCAACATCCGCATCAGGAACGAGATGGTGCCCGGCAGCGAGGGCGGCGTCACCAAGCACCAGCCTTCAGGCGAGGAGATGCCGATCTACACGGCCGCCATGCGCTATGCCGACGAGGGCGTGCCGTTGGTGATCCTAGCTGGCAAGGAGTACGGCACTGGTTCCTCACGCGACTGGGCCGCGAAGGGCACGGCCTTGCTGGGCGTCAAGGCCGTCATCGTCGAATCCTTCGAGCGCATCCACCGCTCCAACCTGGTCGGCATGGGCGTGATGCCCTTGCAGTTCAAGGAGGGTGACAGCCGCAAGAGCCTGGGCCTGACCGGCGAGGAGACCTTCGATCTGGAAGGCATCTCCGGGGAAATCACGCCGCGCATGGATATTGCTTGCCGCATCCATCGCTCCGACGGCAGCAGCCAAGAGATCTCTCTCCTTTGCCGAATCGATACCGCCGACGAGGTTGCCTACTACAAGAACGGTGGCATTCTCTCCTACGTTCTACGCAATCTGATGGCGGCTTAGTCGCGAGTCGAAACGGGGCCCGGCAAAGGTCGGGCCCCTTTGGAAGCAGAGTGCGCAGGTTTCGGCCGTGGCGCTACACCTTGAGACCGGCCCCAGGCGCGGCGGCACCATCTGCCTCACGCAGAAGATGCCGGTGACGGTGTAGCGGTCGCCGAAGGCTCTTGGATACAAGTCGTTCCAAGCGGTTAAGTGCTCATAGCGTTCAAACGCTAAGCAGGTTTGTCCTCGCTCTGCTGGGGATGTCTTGTCGCGCTTGCCAAGCAACGATGAGGATCACTCAACGCCACCTGGTGTAAAGAGCAATCTCGTCCGAAAATGGGTCAGTAAAAATGCTACTATAGAGAGATTATTCTTCGATAAATCCTTGCCGAAGAAGGTAGCGATTGTCACTGTGTTGCAGTAGTGCGCATCGAAACTCTGTCGATCCTGATGCGCACGCGTTGATCTCTCAACACAGGAGCGCACAGAAATGTCCATCTTAGATAACAGCGAGCACACTACGACCCTCTTACAGCAGCAACTTACTGACCAATACCAGATTTTTCTAGAGTCTGTTCAGGATGAAGAGCCTGTTTTGGATGAGTCAATTCAGTTTAACGACAATGTTATCGGAAACAATAGCGCCATCCTGCTGACCGACAATGCGCAAAGTACAGTCAATTTCCTCTATGTAAACCCGATTGAGTTCTTCAACAATGGGCGCGCTGGGGACATTCACTTGGACATCACGCTCGCTGGTGAGACCGCCACGGGAGTAGAGCGTGAGGCGGTTCGTCCTCACGAGAACGAGGATGTCGGAGGTCGTATCGACCGGAAGGCCGACAGCGACGACAGCCCTGAGCGCCATGCTGCCAGTGATACTCCGACAGCGGTTTCAGCCCCATCGCATGCTGTAGGCGACCTGGGGATTCTTGACGATCTGAGCGTTCCCGAGCCGTTTGACCTTCTCGGTTCACTCGGGCTCGACGAAGATCAAATCTATCAAGAGAATGCAGCGAGCGACATTATGGCCGCTCTGTCGGAGGACTTGGGTAATGTCGACCAATTCAACGATAATGTCATCGGAAACAATGCTGCTATCCTCATGACGGACAACGCACAAAGCACCGTCAATTTTCTTTACATCAACCCTATCGAGTTTTTCAATGATGGGCGTGCAAGCGACATCTACATCAACATCACGGAAGTCAGTCAAACGACAACGGAGACCAGCAATCGGGGATCTGTGTCGCTTGAGGCTGAGTCGACAGAAAGCATAAACACGTCTCCTGGCAACACCAGCAGTCCTACGCAGTTCAACGGCAACGTGATTGGTAACAACAGCGCTATCTTGCTCACCGACGATGCTGAAAGCACTGTGAATTTTCTGTATATCAATCCGATTGAGTTCTTCAACGACGGGCGCGCCAGCGATATTTACATAAACTATTCAAAGTCCGGTGACTCGTTTGGTGAGGCGAAGAGCGAAGAGGTGAGCGGGTCCGCCGATCAGCGTGCCGGGGTTGGCGATGATGCGTCAGCCGATCTGGAACCGGTCTCCGCCCTCCTGGGTGAGAGCAGCCTCATTGAGGACTTGTTGGAGAACCTGGATGTTCCCGCGCCTGTGAGCCTCCTCGACGGTTTCGGCATTTCCGAAGAGTCTCTCTTCCAAGACCAGGCTGCGGGCGATATCCTCGAGGTCTTGTCGGAAGACTTGGACGATGCCGATCAGTTCAACGACAATGTGATCGGGAACAACAGTGCCATCCTGCTCACCGACGACGCCCAAAGCACCGTCAATTTTCTCTACGTAAACCCGATTGAGTTCTTCAACGACGGGCGCGCCAGCGACATCCATCTCGATCTGGACCTATCGAGTGGATCGTCCGCGGAGGCGGCGGGAGAGAGAGAGGGGCGCACAGAGAGCCTGGCCGAGGCTACGCCTGAGGACCTTGGCGGAGTCGATTCGGCAACACAAACGCAACGACCAGCGCCGACATCGCAAAACGCAGACGAGCTCGGGAGCCTCGGCGACAAGACCATTCTCGACGACGGCAGTTCTCCCGAAACGCTCGACCTTTCCAACGTGCTTGAGAATGCTGGGGAGATCTTTCCCGAAGGTGAAGGCCTGACAGAGAATGACGAGGAGAGTAAGGACGACGCCGCGGTTGGTAAGCAGATAAACGACAACCTTATCGGCAACAACAATGCCATCCTCCTCACTGACGAGAGCGAGAGCAGCGTCAATTTCACCTACATCAATCCGATAGAGTTTTTTAACGAGGGACGGGCCAGCGACATTTATCTCAACGCCGCACCCTCCGAAGAGTCTTCGACGGAGGTGCTGAGCAAGGATGTTGGCCCTCGAGAGAGCGGCGATGAGAGCAGGAGCCTTGAGGACCTGGCCGGTGACGCATCGAAGCCGCATTGCGAAGAGCAACGGCAAGGTCACTCTGAGGAGGCAGAGTCGGCTCTTCTGGAAAGTCGGCATCTCGAGGATGCCGCCGGGTCGGCAGATGCCTTGGACATCCTCGATGACCTTAGCGTCCTGGAGACCTTGATTGCCCCCGAACCCTTAAGCCTTTTGGATGGGTTCGGCATTTCGGAGGAGTCGCTTTTTCAGGACAACGGCGCGAGCGATGTACTCGATGTCATAACCGAAGACTTTGGCGATGCCGACCAATTCAATAACAACGTGATTGGAAACAATGCGGCTATCCTCTTGACGGACAACGCCCAAAGCACCGTCAACTTCTTGTACGTCAACCCGATTCAATTCTTTAACGGCGGGCGCGGAGGCGATATTCACATCGATATCACCGTCAACGAAGAAGATGGGTTCTTCTTTCTATAGGCGGGTTCCTGCCGCTCAGAGCAATCATGATTTGGGTGTGGTCTTGTCGGAATGGGTCCGCGGTTCAAGCCGCGGACCCCCGGTCGAACTAGAGCCAGACAAAGTCTGTTGCGGTCAGCAGGTTAGCGGCGGTGACACCGTCTATCAGGATGGCTTGATCGGTGGTGCCGTCGCCGTCCTGATCGACCTGAAGCTGCCTGGGACCGGCAAAGCGGGCCTCCGAGTTGCCGCTTGCGGAGAAGGCAGCGCCACCGATGTAGGCAAAGCTGCCGGTCTCTAGCCCGGTGTTGAAGACGATCTTGTCCTCGCCGTTGGCGCCGTTCGCCGAGACCCCGTTGAAGTCGCGGATGATCGGGCCGCCGGTGTCGTTGTTGCCCAGCGGCGCGGCACCAAAGCGGAACTCGTCCATGCCCGCACCGCCAAAGGCGATATCGCCTGTGGCCATGCGCAGGGTATCGGCACCGGCACCACCTTCGAAGCGATCTGCACCGATGCCGCCGAAGAGTTCGTCGTTGCCCTGACCGCCGAGTAGGATATCGTCGCCGGTCAGGCCTCTGAGCGTGTTGGAGCCAGAGTTGCCTTCAATCGTGTTATCCAAGCCGTTGCCGGCGCCGTCCAGGTTTCCGAAGCCGCCCTGTAGACGGAGATTCTCTACGAAGGCCGTCGCCGAACCATTGGGCAGTGTGTAATCCACTTCGGCCCGCACCAGATCCACACCATGGCCGGAGAACTCGCGCACGACATCGGCCGAGCTCGTCACGACGAAGGTATCGTCGCCACTCCCGCCGGTCATGGTGTTGGTACCACCGCGGCTGTTCAGACGATCATCACCGCTTCGGCCCAACAGTATGTTGTCGAAGGAGTTTCCGATCAGGATGTCGCTGTTGTCGTTGCCCACCATCTTGGCATCACCGGCCGCGGTGTTGATGTTCACACGCTCGATCACGACCTCGGCGGCCGTGCCAAGCGTGTAATCGGCCGCGTTGGAGCGTAGGACGTCCTCACCCTGTCCGACACCGTCGAAGATCAGGTCGGTTTCGGTATCGATGATGAAGGTGTCGTTGTTGTTGCCGCCGTAGGCCGTATCCGCCCCCGAGGCTCCGTTCAGGCGATCGCGGTTCTGGCCGCCGAAGAGGATATCGCTGCCAGTGCCGCCGACCAGTTGGTCGTTGGCGGTGTCGCCGACCAACAGGTCGTCGCCGGTACCTCCGAAGAGGTTGTCCAGACCAGACCCACCCTCGGCCGTGTCGTCGCCGTCTTGGCCACGAACCTGATCGTTGCCGTTGTCACCATAGAGCGAGTCCCCGCCGCTGGCCCCGCGCAGGTCGTCACTCCCACCGGCACCGGAGATGCTGTCGGATCCGCTGAAACCGGTGATGTCGTCGGCGCCATTGCTGCCGACTGCAGAAAGGCTCTCGATGGAAGTAGAGGCCCCGGCGCTTGGAACGGCCACGCCGGTGGCAACAATCAAGGTATCGTTCCCGGCACCGCCGTCGTAGCTGTCGCCGCCTTCCTGCTCGCCCGCACCTACATAGAAGCGATCCTGTCCATTGCCGCCATAGAGAAGATCGACGCCACTTCCTCCGAAGAGGCGATCCGACCCGGCATCGCCATAGACCCGGTCATCGCCGGAGATACCGGCAAGGGTATCATTGCCGCCGTTTCCGTTCAGTCGGTCGTTGCCATCGAAGCCGGTGATGTCGTCTGCTGCATTTCCACCGTCAACCCAAAGGGCCTCGACATTGGTGACCTCGGTCGGCAGAACGGCGCCAGTAAAGAGGCGGAGCGTATCGGTGCCGCCACCGCCGTCGGCAACTTCGTTGGCGTCTGCGTCGATCGCGCGAACAAGGATCAGGTCGCTGCCATTGCCGCCGTAGACAGAGTCGCGCCCACTGCCGCCGCGCAGAGTGTCGTTGCCATTGCCACCATAGAGTCGATCCAGTCCATTGTCGCCGTAAAGGCGATCGAGCCCGGCCTCGCCAAAGATACGGTCGCCGTTGTCGCCGCCGTTGAGCTCGTCATTCCCGGCATCTCCATAGACCCGGTCGTTGCTCTCTTCGCCAGAAATGCTGTCGTTGCCACTGAGCCCGAAGAAGGTGTTCTCGGCGTTGTCGCCGACGATGGTATCATTGGCGCTGGTGCCAAGTGTGATGGTTTCTTCGACACTGATGAGGGTCGCACTCCCTGGTACCTGTGCAGTGAGGATCAGGCCCAAGGTGTCGACGCCGCTGCCGCCGTTCAGTACGTCTCCGGCGATCGCCTCGCCCGAGCCAACCAGAAGCAGATCGTTGCCACTCTGGCCATAGACGACCGTATCGACGCCGCTGCCAGGCCGAATTGTGTCATCTCCATCGGTGCCAAATATCCGATCGGTATCGGATCCGCCGAAGATTGTGGCCGAGCCGGTGAGGCTCGCGTTGGCTTCGAGCCTGTCGTTGCCATCTTTGCCGATAATGGTCGCGTCGCCCTTGAGCGCACCGAAGACCGTGTCGTTACTATCGCCCCCTTCGAAGTACAGCTCGCCTGCCGTGTCTTCGAGGAGGAGAGTTCCTGCGCCAGTGTCACTGTTGGTCACAGTCACATTCGCGAGGGCGTTGACGGCGCTACCATCTTCTCCGAGACGTACGAAATCACTGCCGCTGTCTCCGAATATGGTGACGTCAGTGAAGCTGCCGAAAATGGAGGCACGATCAGAGCCCCCTCGGAAGTCTAGGGTTGCAGAGCCCTGCAGCGGGCCGAAAAAGCTGTCGCTCTCATGGCCGCCTTCGAAAATGGCATCGTTGAAGGTCTGATAGACCCAGAGCGTGGCATCGCCGGTGTCCTCGTGTCGATGGATCACCTGGGGCAGATCCGTGCCGTCGTTGCCATCCGTTTGAACTCTGATGAATTCAGATCCGCTGCCAGAGTTGATCGTCAGATCCGTCAGACTGCCGAAGATCGAAACACGGTCCGATCCACCATTCAGATCGAGGCTCACGTCGCCTGCGACAGCGGCGAAGAGGCTGTCGCTGTCATCACCGCCTTGGAAGATAAGTTCATCGGTGGTTTGGTAGACCCAAAGCGATTGGTCGCCCGTGCTTCCGTGCAGAAGCTGGACCGTTGGAATGTTGTCGCCAGCCGTTGACCCAACACCGAGCCGCACGAAGTCGAAGCCGCTTCCCGGATCGATCGTCAGCGCCGTAACGGTTCCAAAATGTGCGATGACATCGTTGCCGCCCCCGAGATCGAGATCGAAATCGGCCTCTCCGAAAATCGTTACCCGGTCCGATCCTTCGCGCAGGTCTATGGATGCCGGCCCTTGGACAAACCCAAACAAGCTGTCGCTGTCGTCACCGCCTTGGAAGATAAGTTCATCGGTGGTCTGGTAGACCCAAAGCGATTGGTCGCCCGTGCTTCCGTGCAGAAGCTGGACCGTTGGAATGTTGTCGCCAGCCGTTGACCCAACACCGAGCCGCACGAAGTCGAAGCCGCTTCCCGGATCGATCGTCAGCGCCGTGACGGTACCAAAATGTGCGATGACGTCGTTGCCGCCCCCGAGATCGAGATCGAAATCGGCCTCTCCGAAAATCGTCGCGCGATCCGCTCCATCACGCATGTCCAGGGTTGCAGGTCCGTGGATATGGCCGAAGAAGCTGTCGCTGTCATTACCGCCCTGAAAGGTCAGCTCATCTGTCGTCTGATAAACCCAGAGGGTCTGGTCGCCGGTCGCGTCATGGAGGAGTTCAATCGAAGGAATGTTGGCACCGCCGCCTGCCCCGTCGCCTGCCCTGATGAAGTCAAACCCGCTACCGGGTGATGCTGCGAAGTCGGACATGCTGCCAAAAATGGTAACATTGTCGTTTCCGCCGGCAAGATCGAGATCGACGCTTCCTTGCACATAGCCCCAGAGGCGGTCGTTCCCTTCGCCGCCGAAGAAGAAAAGGTTCTCTATGGTGTTGTAGACGAAGAGTGTATCGGCCCCATCTTCGCCAAAGAAGCGCACCCGAGGAGAGTTCGAGTCTGCGCCATCCGACAGGATGCGACCCTGGTCATTTCCTGTACCGCCGATGAGCGTGTCCGCGCCTTCACCGCCAAAGAGAGTGTCCGAGCCGCTTCCGCCAAAGAGGGAGTCGTTACCACTCAATCCATAGAGGCGGTCGTTACCATTCAGGCCGAAAATTGTATCAACGGCATTGGTTCCGGTAATTAGATCATTTCCGCTACCGCCATAGCGCACAACCATTGCTCATCTCTCCTTTTGCTCATCCGGGAAAATGGGTATCTGTCGGGTCAGTGTGTGTTGGTTCGACATTCCAAGCGAGTTTCGGCTACAGCACTCTTGCAACCGACACTGCTCTCATGGGAAGCCCGCGTAGGCTAAGGGTAAGGTTTTCTGATGTCAAACATCGTTGAGTAAAAAAATTGTCTGCCAAATAGTGTACGCTTGAGGAACGATGCAAAGGAAGGCTCTACGAATCGCCTGTGTGCAATTATGCCGTAGTTTACAATTTACTTTGTCTTCGAATGATGCGAAAGTTTATGCAAAAGAAAACTAAGCAGAAAGTAATCGTTTATGTAGTAACAATGCTAGGCAGGATCATTTCTGAATGAATGAACTTTATGACTATGAGTAATTATCATAACCACTGAAAATCACTACTTGTTAGTTGGTTTTCTTGCGAGAGATTTGTGAGCTGCACGCCCAAGTCGGCGACGCTGTCGCCATTGTGATCAACCTCTAGGAGGCCATCGGAGAAACGCGCCTGTGAGTTGCCGAGGCCATCGAAGGCCGCGGCGCCGATGTAGGCGAAGCTACCGACCTCCAGCCCGCTCCCCAGAACCAGGGTGTCGGCTGCCGTTCCAGTGGAGAGCTGGCCGGCAAAGATCAAGCTGGCGGGGTCGGCAACCTGCGAGCCGATTACAAAGGCATCGGCACCCGATCCGCCGAAGCCAAGATCGCCATTGCCCAGCAGCAGCCAGTCAGCGCCGCTGCCGCCCGTCAGACGATCCAAGCCGCTGCCGCCGGTCAGCCAGTCGTCTCCCAAGCGCCCCTCGAGCCGATCCGCACCCGACCCGCCGGTCAAGCTGTTGGTCGCGCTGTTTCCACGCATCAGGTTGTCCAGACTATTGCCGATGCCGTCGATCGCACCGTGATCGCCCTGGGCGCGAAAGTCTTCGATCTGGTCGGCCAGCGTTCCGATGGAGACTTCTGCGCGGATGAGATCGCGGCCGCCGCCGGCCTGTTCCAGAACTTGATCGCCGTCATCGTCGACGACGTAGGTGTCCTTGCCGAGGCCTCCGGTCAGGGTATCGCTTCCGCCGCGTCCATTCAGAATGTCGTCGCCGGCTTCACCGCTTAAAACATTGGCCGCGGAGTTCCCCAGCAAGCTGTTGGCGACCGTGTTGCCGGTGAGGCTGGCGCTGCCGGCGGCAGCGTTGATGCGCCCGCGCTCCAGGTCGGAATCCTCGCTGAAGGTGAAGTCGGCCGCGTTGGAAAGCGCCAAATCGCTATCGCCCTCGCCAGCAAACTCGATGATAAAGTCGCCCAGTTGGTCGACGATGAAGGTATCCCCGCCGCTGCCGCCTGCCATGAGGTCGCTGCCGCTGCCGCCATTCAGGAAGTCGCTTCCAGATCCACCGTAAAGACTGTCCTGTCCCGAGCCTCCGCCCAGGCGGTCGTCACCGGCGCCGCCGGCAACCAGATCCTCGCCGAACCAGGCCAAGAGGCGGTCTGACCCGCTGTCGCCGTAGAGCCGATCATCGCCGGATTGGCCACGGACGACGTCATTTGCGGAGCCACCATATAGACTGTCCGCGCCGCTAAGCCCTGACAAGGAATCGCTGCCGCGCGCTGCGAAGAAGAGATTGTCGGCATCGTTGCCGATCAGGCTGTCATTCCCGTCGCCGCCGACCAGATCCTCGATACCGCTCAGGGTTACCGGAACTCCATCCAGAAGACCGCTGCCTGCAGTGAGGTCGAGGCTGCTGTCGGACGTGAGGGCGGCTGCGTTCAGCAGGTCATGACCGCCGTCGTCGTCGAAGATCGTGGGAGAGTGCCCACTACCGCCCGCCAGTTCGGAGAAGGCCTCGGTGAAGATGTAAGTGTCGTCGCTTTCAGGCGGCGTTCCCAGAAGGGTGAGCGAGATGTCCGAGAGTGTGCCGAGACGCTCGGCGAACTGATCGACGATCTGCACGCTCCAGGTGCCCTGACCGACTTCGCCGCGAAAGGCGCTTGCCGTGTAGGTCCAGGTGCCGGGGTGGTCGGCCAGGCCGGCATTGGTATCGAGCAGCCGCGTGGTGGTGCCGCTGGGCGAGGTTAAAGAGATGATCAGGTCAGCCGCCCGGGTGTGCGGCAGATCCAACTGCAGGGTCACGTACTCGATACGGCCGATGCTGTTGTCCTGCACCAAGCTCAGCTGCAGGCCGTTCGGATCTGCATCGGGCACGACCTGCGGCGCGGCCAGACCACCGATGCTGTGCTGTGCCAGGTTGGCGCTGGTCGACTGGTCTTGCCAGTACTCGGCCAGACGCACGGCCGCATGGGCGTCGATCAATCCGAAACCATGGTCGACGCTGTGATGCAGGCCGCCGCCGTTCCAGCTGTCTGCGCCATTCCACACCCAGTTGCTATTGGTGGCGTCCACTTGGCGGGCAGAGTTCGCCAGGATCTCATGTACGTCACGCCAGCCCAAGTCCGGGTTGGCTTCCAGCATCAAGGCCACGAGCCCGCTGACCATGGGGGCCGCGGCCGAGGTGCCGTTGAAAGTGGAGGTGACGTCGCCGGGGTCGTAGCCAGCTGCACCGACGCGGTCGCTCGTGACCACGCTGCCCGGCACCAGAGAGCCGAAGGCGGAAACCAGGATGTTGGCACCGGGTGTCGAATAGAAGGTGACGAGGCCCTCTGCATCGGTTGCCGCCACCGACAGGGTCTTGAAGTCGGCGTTCCAAGAAGAGGCATTGGCGTTGTGCGGTGGGGTCTGGTGGCGCCCATTGCCCGCCGACTTGACCAGAACAGTGCCCAAACCGTCGCGACCGCCGTCGACTGCGTGATCGATGGCGCTCTGCAGGTTCGCCATGGCTGCAGGATCGAGCGCCCGGTCGAAGAAATTCGACGAGTATTGGCTGCCGAGGCTCATGGAGACGAGATCGCCACCCTTGTCAGCCGCCGTCTCAATAGCGTCTGCGATCTGGGTGATGAAGCGGTCGCTGATGAAGGAGAAGACGCGATGGCCGACCAGATCGGCATCATAAGCAACGCCGACCACGCCGCTGTCGTTTCTGGCTGCGCCCAGAATGCCCATGGTGGCGGTGCCGTGCGAATCCTCGACCGGATCACCGAAGGGGTCCTCGTCGGCTTCCTCGAAGTCGTAGTCTAGGCTGGGATCGTAGTTGGGCGCGAGATCGGGATGGCTGTAGTCGAAGCCGTCGTCGACTACGAAGGCGGTGACGCCACTGCCGCTGTAGGAGGGCCAGACCTCGAGCAGATTGAGATCCAGCTCGCCGGGTGTCGTGTTGTTCAGATGCCACTGCTGGGCGAAGTTACTGTCACTGGGCAAGCTGGCTAGCGCGCTCGGCGCGTACAACTCGCTACCGCTGCCCCCGGAGAGGGGCGACGAGCTATTGCTGATCTGCATCTGTCAGCCCTCTTTCCGCTCGGCGGCACACTAGCATGGTGGTTTGGGGGAACCTAGAGCAGCGCCGAGACCGCGGACGGAAGGCTCTCCCGTGCCAAGAGCCTGTCGGCTGCCTCGATATCGTCGGAGTGGCTGCGATCGTCCGCCTGGCTGGGCACGACGGCACGGACCGCATCGCGTAAGGCGCCGGCGATCGGCGCCGGTCGCTCAGGATTGCGTTGATCGAAGGCTTCGGCGGCGACGATCAACTCGCAGGCCAGCACCCGCCGCCAGAGCGGCAACAGGGTCCAGGCCTTGCGTACGGCGAGCGGCGTCATCGGCTCATGATCTTCGACCTCGTAGCCGGAAGAATCGTCAAGACTTGCCGGCGTTGCCAGCAGGCGCATCTCCTTCACCACATGGCGGGCGTTGTGGCCTAGCAGACCCATGCCGATCCTGACCGTGCCTTCGGTCAGCGGCGATAGACCGTCCGGCAGGTCGCTGTAAGCCTTGCGCATCAGCTTGCCACAGCGCTGGGCGCCCATGTTGGCAGCTGTCGTCAAGGCGATCGCCAGCAGATCGAAGGCTTGTGCCAGGCCGATCGTCTGAAAGTTTCCGGTCGAGAGGATTTCCAGATCGTCGAAGAGGACGCAGGGGTTGTCGCCGGAGCCGTTAATCTCGGCCAGAACTGGCGGCTCGGCAAAATCCAATGCCGCCCGAAGACCGGCAAAGGCGTGGCTGGCACAGCGCAGCGAGATGGGATCTTGCAGACGGCGAGCGGCATCGGGTTCCGTCAGCGCGCTCTCACCTAGAAGCGCGCGTAGCCGTGCAGCCGAGCTGGCTTGACCGGGCACCGGGTGCAGGGCCGCAACCCGTGGGTCGATCGGCGAGAGGTTGGCACGAAAGGCTTCGAAGCTCAGCACGGCGATGGCCTCGCCCAGGCACAACAGCCTTCTGGCCTCGTCGATGACGAGCGCGCCCAGACCGGCCGAAATCGAAGAGGCGCTGCACAGCCCCAAGCCTTCCTTTTCCTTCAAGGCTAGAGGTTTCAGTCCGGCCCGATGCATCGCTTCGGCGCCCGGCAGCAGAGCGCCATCATAAGTGGCGCGCCCCTCCCCCATGACGGGAAGCGCCAGTTCGGCGGTAAGCGGCAGATCCGAAGCACCATGAGCACCGACCTCATGCACAGCCGGATGCACGCCGCGTTCCAGCATGGCACTAAGGGTCTCGGCCACCACAGGCCGCACGCCGGAATGTCCGAGCGAGAGCGATGCCAACCGCGCCAGGAGGAAAGCCCTGACCGGCTCCTCGGCGAAGAGGGGGCCGGACCCACAGGCTCTGGCGCGCAGCATGATGTGGCTCATCTCTTCGCGTTCGGCTGGATCGACCGAGGTAAGAGCGCGGGAGCCCAAGCCACGGGTCAGGCCGTAGACCGGCCTCTCTTCCGCCAGGAACCGCTCGATCAGATCGCGGCCTGCCTGAACTTGCGAGATCGCCTTCTGGCCAAGGATCGGCCTTGCCTGACGATGAGCGACGGCTGCGACATCGGCGATGGTGAGCGGGGCCGCTCCAAGAACGAGTTCCTGCATCTCTAAGCTGTTCCTTTACGCATTCTATTGCCTGCCAGTTAGCAGATCGTTCGATGGCAGGGTAGACTGGCAGCGATCGGTTGCGGAAATGGGTCTCTCGGCGGGCGGCACACTTGTTTCGTTTTGTCGTGTTGGTGTTAGCCCCGAACACCTGTCTGACCGCACCTGCGCTGGCCGAGCGGGTTCCGCTCGCGACCTTGAGGACTCCCTATCCCTAGGTTCGTTCCCTGATTTTGGCTGGTCTTGCCGATCGTCTAGCGCTCTGAGGTCGGCAATGCATTCGGATCCGGGCAGACTCGACAACGAGAGATCTTGTGGGCTGGTGGGCTCCGCGTCTAGATTGCGCCGCGGCTCAAAGGGTTTTCCACATGCACTATCAATCTACCCGTGGCTCGGCCCCGATCTTGGGGTTCGAAGAGGTTCTGCTTACCGGCTTGGCGCGCGACGGCGGTCTCTACTTGCCTAGCCAGTGGCCAGCGTTCTCGACTTCGACCTGGCGGAGCTTGGTGGGCGCGAACTACTGCACCCTGGCAGAGCGAATGCTGACGCCCTTCACGGCTGGCTCGGAGGTCTCTGCGGCTCTGCCGGAGCTGTTGCAGCGCGCCTATGCCAGTTTTGCGCACAAGGCAGTGGCGCCGTTGGTGCAGCTGGAGCCCAATCTTTGGCTCTTGGAGCTCTTCCACGGACCTACCCTGGCCTTCAAGGATGTGGCCATGCAGCTGTTGGGTCAGCTCTTCGACGCAGTGCTGAAGGCGCGCGGCGAGCGCTTGACCATCGTCGGTGCAACCTCCGGCGACACCGGCTCGGCCGCCATCGAGGCCTTGAAGGGGCGCGAAGCAGTCGAAGTCTTCATCCTGCATCCCAAGGGCCGGACGTCGGAGGTTCAACGCCGGCAGATGACTACGGTCTCGGCCAACAACGTCCACAATCTGGCGATCGAGGGCACCTTCGACGACTGCCAGGATTTGGTGAAGGCGCTGTTCAACGACCATGCGTTCCGCGACCGCCATCGCCTCTCGGCCGTCAACTCGATCAACTGGGCGCGCATTCTGGCGCAGAGCGTCTACTATGCCTATGCCTCGCTGGCTCTGGGCGGCCCGGCACGGGCCCTGGATTTCGTGGTTCCCAGCGGCAATTTCGGTAATGTCTTTGCTGGCTATGTTACCAAGCAGATGGGTCTACCGATGGGTCAGCTGGTCATTGCCGCCAACAGCAACGACATCCTGCCGCGCATTCTGGAGAGCGGCTCGATGACGATGGCTGGCGTTGCACCGACCCTCTCCCCGTCAATGGATATCCAGGTTTCCTCCAACTTCGAGCGTCTGCTGTTCGAGGCAATGGGCCGTGACGGCGCTGCAGTTACGTCTTTGATGGAGCGCTTCCGGGCTGAGGGCACAGCGACGCTTGACGAGGAAGCGCTGGCGATGATTCGATCTGGCTTTGCCGGCGATCGCCTGAATGACGAGGGGACGTTGGACGAGATCGGACGCACCCATCGCGAGACCGGCGTGATCCTCGATCCACACACGGCCGTGGGGGTCACTGTCGCCCGACGCCGTTTGGCCGCCGGGGCTGGACCCACCGTGGTTCTCTCGACCGCGCACCCGGCCAAGTTCCCAGACGCAGTCGAAAAGGCCACGGGCCTGCACCCAGCCCTGCCGGCGCGGCTCGGCGATCTCTATGAACGAGAGGAGCGCTATTCCACCATGGCAAATGATGCCGGGGCCCTGAAGGATTTCGTCGGCGCTCACGTTTCCAGCGAGGTTTCATGACCGTCCAGTTAACCCCTGGAGCCGAGACCGGAATCCAGATTTCCACCCTGCCCAATGGCTTGACGGTTGCCAGCGACCCGATGGCTGGGGTTGGCAGTGCGTCCGTCGGGCTCTGGCTTGACGTCGGTGCCAGGCACGAGCGCGAGGCCGAGAACGGGATTGCCCATCTGATCGAGCATATGGCCTTCAAGGGCACCGAGAGCCGCAGTGCCAGGGACATCGCAGAAGAGATCGAAGTGGTTGGCGGTCAGCTCAACGCCTATACCTCGCGCGAATCGACGGCGTTTTATGCGCGTGTCCTGGGTGAAGATGTTCCGCTGGCCGTCGATATCCTATCCGATATCCTGCAGCGCTCACTCTTTGACCGGGAGGAGCTGCTGCGCGAGAAGGCCGTCGTCCTTCAGGAAATCGGTCTGGCCGAAGACACGCCGGACGACATCGTCTTCGATCACCTGCAGGAGACTGCCTATCCCGCCCAAGCCTTGGGCCGGCCGATCCTGGGTAGTGAGGGCACGGTTGGCTCCTTCGGGCAAAACGACCTCAAGGACTTTGTCGGACAGCACTACGGGGCCGAGCGCATCGTGCTCGCGGCATCTGGCGCCGTGGAGCACGCGGCACTCCTGCGCCTGGCGGAAGACTGTCTCGGCGGGTTGCCTGCGGGTGGCAGCAAGCAGCACGAGGCAGCCTGTTACAAGGGCGGCGAGCTTCGCGTCGAACGGCCGTTGGAGCAGGTGCATCTGGTGATGGCCTTGCCCGGCGTCTCGGTTCGCGATCCCGACTATGCGACGGCCGGGCTTCTGGGTTCGATCCTCGGCGGAGGTATGTCTTCCAGGCTGTTCCAGGAGATCCGCGAGAAGCGCGGCTTAGTCTACTCCGTCTACTCCTTCTTCTCGCACTTCGACGATTCTGGTCTGCTGACCCTCTATGCCGGAACTGGCGAAGAGGAGGCGGCCGAGACCTTGAACCTGATGGCCGAAGAGTTGAAGAATATGGCAGCCGGTGTTCAGGAAGACGAACTGCAACGGGCCAAGGCGCAAGCACGCGCGGCCATCGTGATGAGCCGGGAGAGCAGCTTCGCCCGCGCCGAGGCATTGGCGAACCATTTTCTCGTTTATCGCGAGGCCTTGGACTTGGAGGTCTTGCTGGCTAAACTGGAGGCTGTGGAAACAAAAGACATCGAGAGGCTTATGGTTCGTCTCCTGGAGGAAACTCCTAGCTTGGCCGTGATGGGTCCGGGCGGCGGTCTGCCCGACTTCTCGCAGCTGGTCGAACGCTTGCGCTAGGGAGAGGGCTGATGCGTATGCCTCCCTTCCGTGCCGGCTATCTGCGGCAGCTTCAGCTTGAGGGCGCGCGGGTGCTGCTGCGTCCCATGCGCGGCAAGGATTGGCGCCAGTGGTCGCGCTTGCGCAGTCAGAGTCGCGGATTTCTGACGCCCTGGGAACCGACCTGGCCATCCGATGCCTTGACCCGCGGCGCCTATCGCCAGCGTCTCAAGCTTGCCAATCACGAAGGGCGCGCCAGTCAAGGCTATACCTTGCATATCTTCCACAAGGACGACGAGATGCTGATGGGCGCCATCACCTTGGCGCAGATCCGTCGCGGCGTGGCGCAGATGGCGACCCTTGGCTACTGGATGGGTGAGCCCTATGCCGGCCAGGGCTATATGACGGAAAGCCTGGAACTGGTGGCGCACTTCGCCTTTCGCGAGTTGGGGCTGCATCGCATCGAAGCCGCTTGCCTGCCGACCAACGAGCCCAGCCAGCGCTTGCTCAGACGTGTCGGCTTTCGCGAGGAGGGTCTTGCGCGTGCCTATCTGCGCATCAATGGAGAATGGCGCGACCATCTGCTGTTCGGGCGTCTGTCCGAAGACAAGCCACTGCGGCTGGCAGCCTCGACCGACGAACCGCGCGTTACGGCATTTTCCGGCGGTAAGGAACGCTAGGACTTAATCCATCCAAACTGATCGGCACTGCTCCGCACCTCCTTCTCGACGCCCGATCGAAGTGAGAATCGGGGGCAGGCGCTGATGGCGAAAGGGCAACCCAAGGCGCTCTATCTGCTGTTTATGACCGAGCTGTGGGAGCGCTTCGGCTTCTACACTTTGGTCTCGATCTTTGCCTTCTACCTGACTGACCGCCTGGATTTGCCGAGTGATCGGGCGTTCTTGATCTTCTCGACCTATGTCTCCTTCGCCTATTTGGTGACGGTGGGCGGCGGCATTCTGGCCGACAAGGCCTTGGGCTTCGGCCGGGCCATTCTGCTCGGCGCCCTGCTAATCGCCGGCGGGTATCTGGTGCTGGGTCTGGCAGATCCCCACTGGGTCTATTGGGCAATGGGTTTGCTGGCGGCCGGCAACGGTCTCTTCAAGGCCAATGTCGCGGCCCTGCTGGGGCGCTTTTACGATGAGGAGGATCCCAGGCGGGGCGCCGGCTTCACGCTCTTCTACATGGGCATCAACATTGGGGTGCTGGCGGGCTCCCTCTTCGCTGGCATGATCGCGCAAGCCTATAGCTATGAGGCCGCCTTTATCGTCGCCGGTACCGGCAAGCTGATCGCTGTCGCTACATACCTGGCCGGTCGCCGTCTGGTCTCGATGCATGACGGGCCGCCGCCGGGACTGAAGCGACCCATGCTGTCGCAAGGCCTGGCCATTGGCGCCGTGCTGCTCTCGGCCGTCGTCGGTGCGTTGCTGCTGCGCAATCAGGCCTGGACGGCTTGGATCTTGGGGGCCTTCGGCTTCCTGGTGGTCGTGGCCTACCTGGCCGTGATCCTGCGCCAGGAAGGCCAGGTGCGTCGCCGCCTTCTGGTGCATTTGGCGCTGCTCTTCTTTGCCATGATCTTCTGGGCGATCTATCAGCAATACACCCTGTCTGTTCTGCTTTACGCGCAACAGGATGTGGACCGCAGCCTCTTCGGCTGGGTGCTGCCCTCCTCCTCGACCACTGCCTTGGGGGCCATGGCGCTGCTGCTGCTCTGGCCGCTCTTGACCCTGCTCTGGCCCTGGCTGTCCAAGCGCGGTTTTCATCTCGGCGACCTCGGCAAGCTGGCCCTAAGCCTGGTTGGCCTTGGTCTGGGTTATCTTCTGCTGGCCGTGGTGGTCGAGGTGACCGACGAGGCCGGCAAGGCTTCCATGATCTGGATTGTCGGTTTCTACGGTTTCCTGGGCTTCGGCGAGATCCTGCTGGCGCCCTTGGGGTTGGCGCTGACGGCGCGCCTAGCTCCGCAGCATCTCGCCGGCTATGCGGTCGGCATGTGGTCCTTCTCCTTCGCTGCCGCGGTCTACCTGGCCGGCGTGCTGGCAGTACCACAGCAGATCACCGGTGAAAGTGCGTTCGGTGGCTGGTTCCTGGGCTATGGTATTGCCGGATTGGCAACCGCATTGCTTGTTGTCGCGCTCTTGCCGCGCCTGTCGCGCCTCCTGGGGGCGCGCTAGGGCGGATCGCGCCCAATTGGAAAATACTGGCCACGATCCGCCCTACATCTCTGAAACCGCGAGCAGATTCGCGAGCCCGAACGATTCCATCCGGGCTCGATCTGCTCTAATGCGAAGCAGATTCGGCGAGGGCTTGCATGACGGCGATCAGCTTTTCGTCACGTTCGGCGGAGAGGCCTTCGAAGGTCCGACCCGCCTCTTCATCCTTCACGCCACTGGCCAGCGTTTCGCGGACCCGCTGATCCAGCAACGGCTGACCCAGACTGTCCCACCAGGTGTGGAAGGACGCGCGATAGCGCTTGCAGAAGGTCTCCAGGCCGGAGCCGCCGCTGCCCAACGCGAAAAGTAGGTGCGGACCCATGACCGACCAGCGCAGACCCGGGCCGGCGGAAACGGCCTTGTCGACATCCTCGACACTGGCCACACCTTCGACCACCAAGTGAATGGCCTCGCGCCAGAGCGCGGCCTGCAGACGGTTGGCGACGTGGCCCGGAACCTCTTTCTGTACTCGGATCGTGACCTTGCCGCAGGCGGCATAGAAGGTTTCGGCGCGATCCAGCACGCCGTCAGCCGTGCGCGCGTTGCCCAGGAGTTCGACCAAAGGAATGAGATGCGGTGGATTGAAGGGGTGTCCCAATATCAGCCGGCCGGGATCACTCCAGCCTTCCTGCATGTCCTGCAGCAGCAGTCCCGATGCAGAGGTGGCGACGATGGTTTGCGGGTCGAGAGCCGGCTCGATTTGTCGGTAGATCGCGTGCTTGATTTCCAATCGTTCCGGCACGCTCTCCTGCACGAAGCCGACCCCCTCCACGGCTTCCTCGGGATGCGCGAAGAACCGCAGTTCCTGTCTACTGCTCTTAGCTAGACCCAAGCGTTCTAGACTCGGCCAGGCCCGTTCGACGTAGGCGCGAACCGATTGCGCGGCACCCTCTGCCGGGTCGTAGATCCTGACCGCCATACCGGCAGCGGCGAAGAGGGCGGCCCAGCTTGCTCCAATGGTGCCGCCGCCGACGATGGCGACGGTCTTGGGTAGATCCGCAGCCTTGCTGCTCATCGCCAAACTCCTTGCTCGTTGGTGCTGTCTAGAAGAAGCCGGGTTGCAGAGGCGAAGCCGCCGTCAGGCCGCCGTCGACGACATAGACTTGGCCGGTGGCAAAGCCGGCATCGTCGGAAGCCAGCCAGCTCACCATTGCCGCGATATCGCTGCCCCGGCCGAAGCGCCCGACTGGGTGGCGGCGCAAGGCGTCGGCCTTTGCCGCGGCCGGATCGTTCGCCAGTTCGAAAGCGACATCGGCCATCTCGGTCATAATCCAGCCCGGGGCGACCGCGTTGCAGCGAATGCCCTCGTGGCCGTGGTCTGCGGCAATCGCCCGTGTCAAACCATGCACGAAGGCTTTGGAGGCATTGTAGAGGGCCATGGAGGCATCGGCGACGCGGCCGCTGATCGAGCCGGTGTTGACGATGCTGCCGCCGCCGCCGGCGATCATGATCGGCATGAAGGCGCGGCAGCAGAGGAAGACGCCCTTGGCGTTCACACCCATCAACGCGTCCCAGTCGGCGTCGCTGCTGTCCTGCACCGTCTTCTCGATGCTGATGCCGGCATTGTTGGCCAGCACGTCGATGCCGCCCAGCAGGCGCTCCGCCTGTTTGGCGAAGGCCGTGACCGCTGCGCCGTCGGAGACATCCACCCGTTCGTAGGCGACTGCTGCCGGCAGAGCTTCCGGCCGCGTGCCACGACCGCAGGTCACCACCCTTGCGCCCTCGTCCAAGAAGCGTTCGACGATGGCCAGGCCGATGCCGCGGCCGCCGCCGGTGACGACGGCGCGCTTTCCCTCAAGGCGACCGGTCATCCTCAGAGCCTCATCTGTTGCACTTGGGCGGTGAGCCCGCCGTCCAGCACCCAAAGCTGGCCGCTGGCATAGCGCGCCTCGTCACTGGCCAGCCAGCGCACCAGGCCGGCTACATCTTCCGGCGTGCCGTAGCGGCGCATCGGGTGAATGTCGCGCACCTCCTGCTTCAGGCTCTCGATATCGCCGGAACTGCCGAAGAAGCTCTGCAGCATGGGGGTGTCGATGAAGCCAGGGCAGATGGCATTCACTCGGATGTTCTCCGGCCCGTAATCGCAGGCCATGGCGCGGGTCAGTGCATGCACGGCACCTTTGGTCGCGCAGTAGGCGGCAAGCCCCGGATCGGCGATGAAGCCGTCATAGGAGCCGAAGTTGACGATCGAGCCGCCGCCGGCTGTGCGCAGCAGCGGCAGCAGTGCTTTTGAGACCAGAAAGGTGCCGGTTACGTTGATCGCGAAGATCCGGTTCCACTCCGCCAGGCTGGTCTCTTCGATGGTCTTCTCGATCTCGATGGCGGCGGCATTGACCAGAATGTCCAGCCGGCCGGCCTCTGCCTCGATCACCTCGGCAAGACCCAGACTGGCGCGCTCGTTGGTGACGTCGAGCTGGTGAAAGCGAACGCCCTCTGGCAAGTCGGCGCTGCCGGCTGCTATGTCGGCCGCCCACACCCTGGCGCCCTCTTCGGCAAAGCGCGCAGAAATGGCGCTGCCGATGCCGCCGCGTCCGCCGGTCACGACTGCCACCTTGCCGGCCAAGCTTCGATCCCTCATGGCAAGTGTCCTTTAACCCAAGGCCGCTCTATAGGCATCGAGCATGAGGCCGTGGAAATGATGGACGGCATGCTCGCTCTTGCCGGAGCCCGAGGGGTCGTTGACGATGCGGCCGCTCTCAAAGGCCGGTGTCGACATCCCGCGCTGCACGCTTTCCACAAGATCGATGTCTTCGACCTGCAACACCTCGTTCACGTACTTGATTGCCTCCCACTCCTGTGCGGTTGGCTCTGCCGTCTCGAAATAGAAGTCGTAAGTCTCCAAGGTCTGGGTCTCGCTGACCGGGGTCACGTGCATGACAAGAAAATTGCCGCGTCCGGGATAGCGCATCAGGCAGGTGTTGGGCCAAAGCCACCAGACGGCGTGGTCGTCCACCGTAGCGCCCTCGATGCTGTATGCCGAGTTGGCGCCCTTGGCAGCCTTTGCCATATGGCTGGAATAGATGCCATGCGTGGTGACCTGATAGGTCTCCATGTCCAGCAGCGTGCAGAAGTCCTTGTGCGCCACCGGGCAGTGATAGCACTCCAGGAAGTTGTCGATGACGTTCTTCCAGTTGGAGCGGATGTCGAAGGTCAGGCGGTGGGCCAGAGTCAGCTTTTCGACATCGGGCGCAAAGGCCATGATCTCGTTGCTCAACGCACCGGACTGGCTGGCAAGGCTGGGGGCCTTGGGGTCAAGGTTTACGTAGACGAAGCCGCAGAAGGCCTCTGCCTGTACCCGATCCAGGCAGATCTCTCGCTTGTCGAAGTCGAGCAAATGCTTGGTGTTGGGTGCGGCGCGCAGTTGGCCTTGCAGGTCGTAGCTCCAGGCGTGATAGGGGCAGAGGATCAGGTTGGTTCGACCGTGGCCCTTCAAGAGCTCGTGCGCGCGGTGCTTGCAGACATTGTAGAATGCCTGGAGCTGGCCGTTACGGTCGCGCACCACCAGGATGGAACGGCCCTGCACGTCGGTGACGATGTAATCGCCCGGCTGGCGTAGCTTCTCGATATGGCAGACCCACTGCCAGGAGCGATAGAAGAGGGCCTGGCGCTCGATTTCAAAGAAACGCGGATCGGTGTAGCTGTCTGCACCCAAGGACGAAGAGCGACCGGGCTCCGGGTCATAGCCTCGTCCGACCTTGGCAAGGTCGCTGTGAGTGAGCATGGCGGTCATGGCGCCCTCCTTCCTGCAGTGCTTGAGCGCAATATCCAATGTTTTAGCAAACAGGATCGGTAGATTTTCGCCGGACTTCCGAAAAAATCCGCCATATGTATTCATCTTGAAGCCGCTTGCGTTGCTGCGTCGGTGTCCCGAGGGATCCATCAATGAATGCCTTTAGCTGCGAGAGTGCCACTCGTATCGCCCTGTTAGTGCTGCCGAACTTCAATGCCCTGGCGGCGACCGCGCTGATCGACCCTTTTCGCGCCGCCAACTACCTGCGCGGACCCGAGGCTGATCCCGGCTCGCTCTATTCCTGGAGCAGCTTGACCCTAGGCGAAGGCAGCGCACCGCAGATGGTCGCCGCGAGCAATGGCTTCAGTGTCGTCGCAACCCCAATCTCTCAGGTTGGAAGCACCGGCTTTGACGCCGTCTTCGTTTGCGCCAGCTGGGCGCCCGAGCGCTATCGCGATCCGGCCCTCTACGCCTGGCTTCGTCGTCAGTCAGGTTTGGGCGCGGCCCTGGGCGGGATCGATACCGGGGCCTTCGTGCTTGGCTATGCGGGTCTCTTGGACGGCTACGAGGCGACGGTTCACTACGAACATCTGGAGGCCTTCGAAGAGGTCTTTCCGAAGGTCAAGGTCAGCAATGCACTCTATGTCGTGGACCGGAATCGCCTGACCGGCTGTGGGGGTGTCGCATCGGGGGATCTGGCGCTGCACCTCGTTCGCCATCGCTATGGCCCCAGCCTGGCCAATGCCGTCTCGCGCTACATCTTTCATGACCGGCTGCGCCCGGCGAGCGAGGCGCAGGTCTCTTCACTGCAGGAGCCCTTGGGATACAGCCTGCCCGATCGCTTGCGTCGCGCCTTGAGCTTGATGGAGGCACATTTGGAAGAGCCGCTACCGATCGGCGACATTGCCGAGGCAGCCGGACTCTCGCAGCGTCAGCTGTTGCGGCTCTTCCGCGATTACACCGGCGTCTCGCCGCTCCGCTACTATCTGGATCGCCGCTTGGATCGGGCGCGCGGGATGGTGACGCAGACCGACCTCTCGGTTCTGGAGATTGCGCTCGCCTGCGGCTTTACCAATCCGGAGTACATGACGCGCTGCTACCGCCAGCGTTTCTCGGTGACGCCCAGCGACGACCGGGTTTTGGGTCGGGTCCCCTATCACTTCCGCAGCTTCCCGAACTACGCCTGGCGCGGTCCGGCACAGAAGAAAACTAACCCAGACCCTTAACCTTACGCTCTCTGTAGCCGAGGTAGAGGCCACTAGCGGAAATCACTGCGGCTCCCAGCCAAACCCAGGCGTCGGGAACGTGATCGAAGACCAGGTAGCCCAAGAGCGCGACGGCGATGATCTGGGCATAGGTGAAGGGCGCCAGCGCCGAGGCCGGCGCCAGGCTGTGCGCGACGATCAATAGGTAATGGCCCAAAGATCCGAAAACACCCAGTAGACAGAAGAGCAGCAGATCCCAGCCCTGCGGAGTCTGCCATTCCAAGAAGGCAAAGGGCGTCGCGGCGAGCGTCCCGACGATGGAGACGTAGACCAGAGAGGTGTGGGAGGAGTCTCTGGCGGCGACCTGCCGGGTGGCCAGGCTGTAGACGGCGATGCAAAGCGCTGCGGTACAGGAGAAGAGTGCGGCCCAATGAAAGCCGGCAAAGCCTGGCCTCACGACGATCATCGCCCCCAGAAAGCCAACCGAGATCGCAGACCAGCGGCGCCACCCAACCTTCTCGCCCAGGATCGGGACGGAGAGCGCGCAGATCAGCAGCGGGGCGGTGTAGAGGATTGCCGCGTTGGTCGCCAGCGGCAGGTAACTGAGCGCGACAAAGTTGACGGCGGTCGAACCCACCAGCAGCAGGCCGCGCAGGCACTGCAGAAAGCCATGATTGGTTCGGAAGACCGAGCTTCCATGGCGTGGTAGGGCGAAGGCCAGGGCAAAGATCAGGCCGCCCAGGTTGCGCACCCAGACCAGCTGACCAACTGGATAGTCGACCACCAGCACCTTTGCCGTGGTGTCGAGAAGTGAGAAGCAGAAGACCCCGGCGATCAGCAGCAGGTAGCCCCGCGTTTGGCTGGCCGACTCTTCTGAGGTGGCGAGAGACATGGCCGGCACCATAGAGCAGCTTGGCGCCGACCCGTCATGCAAGGGCTAACGGGTCCGCCTGCGTTGCGCTCAGGTATCGAGCGGCCGGCAAGCCTCTTCCAGAAAGGCGCGATCCTCACCCTCCAGCGCCGCTCCCAGGGTCTCCTGGACGCGCGCATGGTAGCCATCGACCCAGGCGATCTCCTCTGCCGATAGCAGCGCGGTCTCGATCAGACGTCGCTCCAGGGGCGCCAGGGTCAGGGTTTCGAAGGCAAGCATGGGCCGCTCCTCCCCCTCTTCCGCAGGGCTCTCGATCACCATCACCAAGTTCTCGATACGAATGCCGTAGGCGCCGGTCTTGTAGTAGCCGGGTTCGTTCGAGACGATCATGCCGGGCTCCAGCGCAACGCGGTTCGGCAGCTTGGAGATCCGCTGCGGGCCTTCGTGCACGGAGAGAAAGCTGCCAACCCCGTGGCCGGTGCCATGATCGTAGTCCAAGCCGGCAGACCAGAGCGGTCGCCGAGCCAGAACGTCCAACTGCGAGCCGCTTGTGCCGGGCGGGAAACGGACAGATGCCAGGGCAATGTGGCCCTGCAGCACGCGGGTGTAACGGTCGCGCTCCTCCGCGCCCGGCGTGCCGACCACCAGGGTGCGGGTGACGTCGGTGGTGCCGTCCAGGTATTGCCCGCCGGAATCCAGCACCATTAGCTCGCCGCTGCCGATCGTCCGGTCGCTTTCTTCTGTGACCCGGTAGTGGACGATGGCGCCATTCGGACCGGACCCGGCGATGGTATCGAAAGAGAGGTCTCGGAAATGATTGTTCTGTCGACGCAGAGCCTCCAGGTGGTTGCTGCAGGAGAGCTCCTGCACAGCACCCTGGGAGCTCTCGCGATGGAACCAGGCAAGGAAGCGGGTCAGTGCCGCACCGTCGCGCTTGTGCGCGTTGCGTGCGCCCTGCTGTTCGGCCTCGTTCTTGGCCGCCTTCGGTGCCTGGCAGGGGTCGTCGCCTTCCAGCAACTCGGCGCCGGCACTCTCCAGGCGCGCGGCGATCCAGGCCGGGATGCTGCTCGCTTCCAAGAGGACCTTGGAACCGCCGAGCTCGTCCAGCGCTGCGCCGAGTGTTTCGGGCGATCTGACCTGCACGCCCTCGTCCAGAGTTTCCGTGACTGCGGTCGTGATCTTGTCCTTATGAACAAACCAGTCGACGTCGCCGGACCGCCTCAGAATCGCAAAGGAGAGGACGAAGGGGGTGCGCGCTACGTCTTGGCCACGGACGTTCAGCAGCCAAGCGATCGAGTCCGGCAGGCTGAGGACGACAGCGGCGCATCCCCGGGATTCCAGGCCAACTGCCAGGCGACGGCGCTTGGAGAGGCTGTCTTCGCCGGCGAACTCTAAGGGGTGAGGGTTGGCCGGAGCGCGCGGCGGGGCTGGGCGGTCGCTCCAGACGCGGTCAAGCGGGTTCTCCGTCAAGGCCACGAGCCGGGCTCCGCAACGCTGCGTCAGTGCCTGCAAGCGCCGTCGTTCCGCCAGGCTGTGCAGCCAGGGATCATAGCCGAGCGCCTGGCCGTCGCCCAGCGCCGCCTCCAGATAGCCCTCCGCCGTGTGCTCTGGTGTCTGCAGGATATCGTAGAGCGCCCCCGATGCCTCCTTCGAAGCCTGCAAAGTATAGCGGCCGTCCACGAAGAGGGCGGCCTTGTCGGCCAAGATGACCGCTTGTCCGGCCGAACCGGAGAAGCCGGTGAGCCACTGCAGGCGTTCGGCGCCCGGTGGCACGTACTCGCCGCGGTGCTCGTCGACGCGGGGCACCAGGAAAGCGTCGATCCCCTCACGTTGGAGAGCTTTGCGAAGGGCGTCAATGCGGCCGCTCTGGGCCGAGAAATCGAGTGGCATGACGAGCAGGCTAACCGCGAAAGCGACACTGTGGCAAGCCTTGGAAAACAAGGGTCTAGAGATATGCCATCGCTGCATTTCTGCGGTGCAGCAAGCCCTCTTCTCCGGGGGCTCGGACAGGCCTAAATCCGCCTCATGACAGCGGCGACCAGAGAGGCGTCGCACTACACAGGCTTAGAGCCGCTTTGTAAGGAGTTTAGAGAGATGACCGGCGTTATGAAGTCGGACCTGCTGTTGAGCACTGCAGACACGCCCAAGACCGCACGTTCCTTCGGTGTCGAGGCTGTTAAGGCACGTGGTGTGATTCGGTCGGAAGAGGCCAAGAAGGGCCTGCTCTCGAAGCTAGTCACCAGCCTCCGTGTCGCCCGTGCTCGTCGGGTCACCTTGAAGCAGCTGTCCCAGCTCGATGATTCCGCACTGCGCGACATCGGACTGGAGCCCGGCACTCTGGTCGAGACCGTCGAGGCGACCATGGCAAAGCGCAATGCCAGCTATCAGCGCGACAACCATGGTGCCCTGAGCCAGGCAGGTCACGTCGTTCGCAAGGGCTTCAAGGCCCTGGACGACCTGCAGCGCCTGAACGATCGTCTGCTCTCCGACGTCGGCATCTCCCGTGCCGACCTGGAGACCAACATCGTCGACCAGCGTGTCGCCGTCGCCAACCACAACCGCGCCTTCTTCCGCGCGGCCTAACGACGACATCAAGCGACCTCGTGCTCGCTGGAGGAGTCTTCAGCAAGCCGTGAATTGACCAAGAGAAAGCAGGTGGCGTAGCTGCGAAGCATGCGTCACCTGCTTTTCTTTTGCCTCCTCGCCCCGATCCTGGCCGCAGCCCCGACCGCAGAGGCCTGCGGCGGGATTGAGGAGCCTTGCACCCTCGAGATGGGCAGCTATCACGCCCAGCCGCCGGAAGGTTGGAACGGCCGAAGTCCGCTGGGCTTGCTGCTCTTTTTCCATGGCTATTCCTCCTCGGGCGCCTCGCCGTTGAAGAACCCGGCACTGCTCAAGCAGGCGAGCGACCGCGGCCTCTTGCTGGTTGCGCCCAATGGCATCCCCTCCAATCCCGGCGGCCGCAACAGCTGGGCTCATCGCGGCTCTCCCAGTCAGGCGCGCGACGAGCTTGCCTTCATCGATCAGGTGATAGCCGACGTCGAGCGGCGCTGGCCGCTGGAGGCCGAGCGGCGATTCGTCTCCGGTTTTAGCCAAGGCGGATCCATGGCCTGGGATCTGGCCTGCTATCGCGGCGGGCGCTTTACCGGCTTTGCACCGATCGCCGGTGCCTTCTGGAATCCCCTGCCTGAGGACTGTCCGGCAGGTCCGGTCACCCTGCGGCACGTACACGGCACCAGCGATGGCGTGGTACCGATGGCCGGACGCTCCATTGGCGCTCGCTGGCGCCAAGGCGATGTCCTTAAGGCCTTGTCAATCCGCCGCGCCGCCAATGGCTGCACGATGAAGCCCGACGCTCTGGTCGAGGAGGGCCTTTTAAGCTGCCAAGTTTGGCGGGGCTGCAGCAGCGACGCACCAGTGGCGCTCTGCCTTCATCCTGGCGGCCACTCGATCCGGGCCGAGTGGGTGGGTGCCGCCATTGACTGGATCGAAGATCGCTGAGCGAGAGCCTGAGCAGCTGCATCCGACTGCTCGGGCATCACGCTAAACCCCGATCAATGTCCGGCCGTCAGGGCGCCGGCCCGGCGGGTGTCCGACGCGCCCAGGCGGTAACCAGTCGCCGGGTCGATCATCACCGACTGGGCCGAGCCCATGGCACGCTTCAGCGCGATGTCGTGGCCCATTGCTGCCAAGAGGCGCAGGGTGTCTGGGCTCAGGCCCTCCTCCACACGAAGCTCGTCGGGCAGCCATTGATGGTGAATGCGCGGCGCGGCGGTGGCTTCGGCGATATTTAGCTTGTGGTCGATCACGTTCATGATGACCTGCAACACCGTGGTGATTATGCGGCTGCCTCCCGGGCTTCCGGTCACCAGGAAGGGCTGCCCGTCCTTCATCACGATGGTCGGGCTCATGGACGAGAGCGGGCGCTTGCCGGCCTCCACCGCATTGGCCTCACCGCCGATCAGGCCATAGGCGTTGGGCACGCCGGGCTTTGCCGAGAAATCGTCCATCTCGTTGTTCAACAAGACGCCGGTTCCTTCCGCCACCAAGCCCGAGCCGTAGGAGAAGTTGATGGTGTAGGTATTGGAGACTGCGTTGCCGTGCTTGTCGATGATCGAAAAGTGGGTCGTCTCATTGCTCTCGTAGGGCTGCGGAGCGCCTTCGCGGATGGCGGTCGAAGGGGTGGCATCGAAGCGGGAAATCTGACCGCGCAGCTCCGCGGCATAGGCCTTATGAGTCAAGCCGGCCAGCGGCACATCTGCGAAGTCGCTGTCGCCCAGATAAACGCTGCGATCGGCGTAGGCTCGCTTCATCGCCTCGGCCATCAGATGGAGGGTGTCGGCGGAATTGAGGCCCAGGAAGCCGATCGGATAGGCCTCCAGCATGTTCAGGATTTGCACGATGTGAGTGCCGCCAGAGGACGGCGGCGGCATTGAAAGAATCTCGTAGCCTCGATAGTCGCCCTTCACTGGATCGCGAACCTTGGCGACATAGTTCGCCAGATCCTCGACTGTCATGCTGCCTCCGGCCGCTTGTACAGCAGAGGCGATTTTCTCGGCCGTCGAACCCTTGTAGAATCCCTCGCCCCCCTTCTCAGCAATCAGCCGCAGGCTCGCCGCCAGATCGGCTTGCACCAAAGTCTCGCCGGGTTGATAGAAGCTGCCATCTGGCTTGAAGAAGATCGCAGCGGAGCTGGGCCAGGCCTTCAGACGGCTTTCCAGTCCCTGCAAGGATTCGGAGAGGTCGGGCGTGACGGTGAGACCCTCGGCCAAGGCGATGGCCGGCTGCACCACCTCCGCCAGGCTCATGGTTCCGTAGCGCTCCAGCGCCAGCTCCATGCCGGCGACGGTACCGGGCACACCGACGGCATGTCCGTGAAACCGCGAGAGTTTGCTGACCGCATTGCCGTCGGCGTCGAGGTACATGTCGCGGTGTGCGCTGGCCGGTGCCATCTCACGATAGTCGATGGCAACCGTCTCGCCGCTCTTGGCGTCGTACACCAGCATGAAGCCGCCGCCACCCAGATTGCCGGCGCGCGGCAGGGTGACGGCAAGGGCGAAGGCGACCGCCGCTGCTGCATCAACGGCATTGCCGCCTTGCTCCAGGATGGCGACGCCGATCTCTGTGGCGAGCGCCTCTTGCGAGGCGACCATGCCGTGCTCCGCCCAGACCGGATGCATCCGATCCATGGAGGAGAAAATGGCGGCATCTTGCGCCTGGGCTGACGGCGCCGCCGCGAGCCCGGGCGCGAGCGCCAAAGCCGTTATGGCGGCAAGGGATAGTGACGTGCGGAAGAGTCCCATGGATTTACTCCCCAATCATGGATCTAGCGACGAGCTTGCGTCGAAGCGGCCGGCCGGTAAAGAGGCAATACCGCGTCGTCTCGCCTGCTGCGCATGGCCGCGGTCTCTGTCACAAGGGGCTCATCCTAAAGCCAGGAAGTGAAGAGAAAACACCATGTCGATACCGATCCTTGCGGGCATCGGCCCCCTCGTCGAGCGCTATGACGGCTTCGTTCTGGATCTTTGGGGCGTGATCCACGATGGCCGAACCATCTTTCCCTGGGTGAACGACACCCTGGCGCAACTCCGGCAGGCCGAGAAGCGCGTGGTGCTGCTGTCGAATGCGCCGCGGCGTGTCGCGGTCACCGAAGAGCGCAATGCCGGTCTGGGGCTCGACAGCAGCTTGGTCGACGGCCTCATGACCTCGGGCGAGGCGACCTGGCAGCACCTCTCATCTCGGCCGGATGCCTTCTACCGCGGGCTCGGCCGCCATTGCCTGCACATCGGTGGCGCGCGCGATATCTCGGCCCGCGACGGCCTGGACTTCGACTTCGTCACCGACATCGAAGCTGCCGACTTCATCTTCAACACCGGTTCCGCCCACAATGACGGTAGCTCGCCGATCGACGAGCGGCCGCTGGTACGGGCCGTCGAGCGCGGCCTGCCGATGGTTTGCGCCAATCCCGACAAGATCGTGGTCGTGGCCGGCAAGAAGCAGGAGTGCGCCGGCGCCATCGCCGAGCGCTACGAGGCGCTGGGAGGTCAGGTCAGATATCACGGCAAACCTCACGCCGCGATCTATGAGCCGGTTATGGCGATGCTGGGCGTGCCCAAGGAGCGTTGCCTGGCGATCGGCGACTCTATGGCGACCGATATTCGTGGGGCCGCCAACGCCGGTATCGCTTCTCTCTTCGTCGTCGACGGCATTCACCGCGAAGAGCTGGATCCCGAGGACAACGGCACGGTCGATCCGGCGGAACTTGATCGACTGGCAAGAGATTTCGGCTTGTCGCCACTGGCCGCCGTGCACCGCTTCGTCTGGTAGTGCGGGAGCCGTTGTGGCGGCCTCACCATTGCGCCCCGGCCGCCTTTCGTGCCAGTGAAGGGGCGGGGCGCAGGCGGATATCATGAGGAGTGGCGCGCTTGGGCAAGTGGGTCATGGTTGGTCTGGCGATCCTTCTGGCGATCGTCATCTCATTGGTCTGGTTGGCGACGGCCGCCTACCTGCTGGGCGACGTTTGGAGCGTGGTCGATCCTGATCGCTTCGCCCTGCCAGTTCGTGTTGGCGCGCTGGCAGCGGTGGCACTGGTGCCGGTCCTGGTTTGGCTGCTGGCCTCCAGCGTATGGCGCAGCCGCCGCTTCACGCAGCTGCTGCGGCAGATCGAAGGCAAGGTCACGGCTACGCAAGAGGCCCAACAGGCAGCCCAGAAGGAAGAGAAGCCGCAGCAGGAACAGTTGCAGGCCGAGATCGTGGCGCTGCGCGAGGCGACCGAGACGGCCACCCGCCAGATTGGCGAAGCAGCCGCGGCCGCCGAGATTCGACGCAGCGAGTTGGTCGAGGTGGCCGAACCGATGGCGGAGTTGGCCGGTCATCTGCACGGCGTCCTGGGCGACATGCGGTCTTTCGGCGAGCGGGTAGAAAGCACGGAGGGTTCGCTGCGGGCCCTGGTCGGTCACGTCGCGAGCCTGAAGGATGCAGCAGAGCCATTGATGCAGCTCGACGATCGCCTGACGCAAGAGCAGCGGCGTCTGCTGGAGGCGATTCGCCAGCTCACCGAGAGCGGGGAAGAGGCCGTCTCCAGCCTGCAACGCCAAGCCCGCGACCTGCGCGACGAGGCCGGTAACCTGAAGATCGCACCACCGAGGTTGACCGACGCCCGGCAGATCGAGGCCAGAGGGCTTCGCCGCGTCGACTTTCTGGCTGACGCACGCGACGTCGTGGCTCATCTGAACGACAAGGCGGTAGAACTGAACAGCCTGATGAAAGTGGAGACGCCCGCGGACGTCAAAGAGGCGCTACGGGCCGGTGACTACGGCCTGCTGTTGCGCCGCTTGCCGCGGCTGAAAGATCGCTCCGGCCTGCGCGGTCTGGTCCTGCACTATCGCCACGACGATCAGTTCAAGGCCGTTGCCGACCGCTTCATGGAGGGCTTCGAGGCTCTGTTGGAGGACAGCCGCGAGGCCGATCCGACCGGCGGGATGAGTGCGCTCTTCGTGACCTCCGACCTGGGGCGCCTCTACCTCGTGCTGGCCGGTGAGACGGGTCGTGGCGAGACGGACTATCTGGACTGAAGCATGGCAATAACCTTGCATGAGGTGCGCAGCGCGTGACCGCCTCCATGGCCCGACCGCCGCCGGAGGATGGCCCCGCCTGGCAAGGCCTCTCAGCCTTTACCGTTCTGCGCCGTTTCCTTCCCTACGTCTGGCAGAAGGGGCGTTCCGACCTGAAGGCGCGGGTGTTGGCCGGCGGCTTCTTGCTGATTGTGGCCAAGGGTTTTTTGGTATCGGTGCCGGCTCTCCTCGGCTCGGCAGTCGATGCTCTCTCGCCGGCGGAGGCCGAGGCGCTTGTCACTCCGCTTGCCATACCCTTGGGCCTGATTCTGGCCTATGGCGCGGCGCGTGTGCTGGCCATGGCAGGGACCGAGCTGCGCGATGCGCTCTTCGCCAAGGTGGCGCAGAACGCCATGCGCAATCTGGCGCTCGGCGTCTTTCGCCACCTGCATCGCCTATCGCTGCGCTTTCACTTGGAACGCCAGACCGGCGGGATGACCCGCGCCATCGAGCGTGGCACCAAGTCCATCGAGCTATTGCTCTTCTACGTCATCTTCTCGATTCTGCCGACCCTGGTCGAGGTGATCCTGGTGGCCGGTTTGCTCTGGCTCGCCTTTGGCTGGGTCTATGCCGCGATCACCTTGGGCACTGTCTCGGTCTATGTCGTCTTCACCTCTCTGGTCACCAACTGGCGCATACGCCTGCGCCGGGCGATGAACGAGAGCGATCAGGAAGCCGGCACCAAGGCCATCGACAGCCTGTTGAACTACGAGACCGTGAAGTACTTCGGCAACGAGGAGCACGAGGCCCGGCGCTATGATCAGGCCTTGGCCCGCTATGAGGCAGCGGCGATCAAGAGCCGCACGTCGCTGGCTTTCCTGAACACCGGCCAGGCCCTCCTGATCGCGCTGGGCGTCACCGCGATCATGCTGGTGGCCGCCCAGGGCGTGGTCGCCGGCGACATGACGGTCGGCGACTTTGTCGAGGTCAACACCTACCTCATTCAGCTCACGATCCCCTTGAATTTCCTTGGCACGGTCTATCGCGAAATCCGCCAGAACCTGGCCGATCTCGAGCGCCTCTTCATGCTGACCAACGAGGCGGTCGAGGTGGCCGATGCGCCAAGCGCACCGGCACTGCGCGTCCATGGCGGCACGGTCACCTTCGAGAATGTCGGCTTTGCCTACGATCCGCGCCGCGTCGTGCTGCAGGACCTCTCCTTCGAGGTTCCAGCCGGGCAGAGCCTGGCGATCGTGGGCGCGACCGGCTCGGGCAAGTCGACCATCGCCAAACTGCTGTTCCGCTTCTATGACGTGAGCCACGGCCGCATCCTAATCGACGGGCAGGATATTCGCGCGGTGACGCAGAGTTCGCTGAGGGCCGCGATCGGCGTGGTGCCGCAGGACAGCGTCCTCTTCAACGATACGATCGGCTACAACATTGGCTATGGCCGCATCGATGCCGACGAGGAAGAGATCCGCGAGGCTGCGCGTTTGGCCCGCATCGCCGACTTCATCGATCAGCTGCCCGACGGATGGCGGACAAAGGTGGGCGAACGGGGTCTTAAGCTCTCAGGCGGCGAGAAGCAGCGTGTTGCCATTGCTCGCGCGCTTCTGAAGGCGCCGCCTATCTTGATTCTGGACGAGGCGACCTCGGCGCTGGACTCGGTGACCGAACGGGCCTTGCAGGCCGATCTGGCCGCGGTGTCGCGGGGGCGCACCAGCCTGATCATCGCCCATCGACTCTCGACCGTGATCGAAGCCGATCAGATCCTGGTCTTGGATCGCGGTGCCGTGGTGGAACGCGGTCGCCATCAGGATCTCTTGGAGGCCGGGGGACACTACGCAGCACTTTGGGCAAAGCAACAGAGCCGAGAGACGGAGGTGAAGGCGCGATGAGCGAACTGGCCGAGCCCCTTCTACGCGGAGAGCGCCGTGCCCTGGCACGCGCGATCACTCTGGCCGAGTCCCTGCGCGCCGACCACCGCGATGAGGCCGAGCGGCTTCTGGCCAACGTGATGCGCGCCAGCGGCAAGGCAGTGCGCTTGGGCCTTTCGGGCGCTCCCGGCGTCGGCAAGTCCAGCTTCATCGAAGCCTTTGGGCTCTATCTGCTGGACCAGGGGCACCGGGTGGCGGTGCTGGCGGTCGATCCCTCTTCGCAACGCACTGGCGGTTCCATCCTCGGCGACAAGACCCGGATGGAAGAGCTGTCGCGCGCACCCGGCGCCTTCATCCGTCCCTCGCCGGCCGGCCGCACTCTGGGCGGCGTTGCCCGGCGAACACACGACTGCATGCTGCTAGCCGAGGCCGCCGGCTATGACGTGATTCTGATCGAGACCGTGGGTGTTGGTCAGTCCGAGACTGCCGTCGCAGAGTTGGTCGACTCCTTCCTGCTGATCCTGCCGCCGGCGGGCGGCGACGAGCTGCAGGGAATCAAAAAGGGCGTCGTCGAGCTGGCCGATCTGGTGGTGGTGAACAAGGCCGACGGTGCGCTGGTCGAGGCGGCGCGCCGGGCTGCTGCCGAGTATCAGAGCGCGCTGCGCATGCTTCGACCCGCGGCTGCCAACTGGATCCCGCCGGTGATTCAGACCTCGGCCCTGGAGAAGCGTGGTTTGGACGAGGTTTGGAAAGCGGTGGCCGCACATCGCGCGGCCATGGGTGAGGCCGGTCTGGCCGGACGCCGCTCAGCGCAGGCTCATGCCTGGTTTTGGCGCGAGCTGCAGGCGGGTTTGGTGGAAGCTTTCCAGGCAGATGGCCGTGTTGCAGCAGCCTTGCCGGAGATGGAGGCGCAGGTTTCGAGAGGCGAGATCCTGCCCGGACGCGCCGCCAAACTGCTCCTCGAGCGCTTTCGCGGCGGCAACGCCAGCTCTGCTTAGCGCTCGCCGAGACTTCTCGGCACCGACCTCACCTCGCCCGCCTTATGCTCAAGCGGACGCTCCGCGCTCCGTCTAAGCAGAAGGACTCTAAGCTGCGCAGCCAGCGATGTACTGGTCGTACTTGATTTCCCGAATAGAGGCTTGCGGGCCGCAGAGTGGGCAGGTGGGATCAGCCTGAGCCCGGATCGAGCGGAAACTGGCGGTCAGCGCATCATAGAGCAGCAGTCGTCCATCCAGGCTCTCACCGATCCCAAGCAGCTCCTTGATCACCTCCATGGCTTGCAGACTGCCGAGGATGCCGGGCAGGGCGCCGAGCACGCCGACATCGGCACAGCTGTCCTTGGCGTCGCCGACCTCGCTGCCGAAAAGGCAGCGATAGCAGGGGCCGTGCGCGCCTTCCCGATAAGCTTTGAAGGTGGTCATCTGCCCGTCGAAACGCATGACGGCAGCCGTGACCAGTGGGCGCTTGGCCAGATAGGCCGCATCGTTGATCAAATAGCGGGTCGCCGGATTGTCACTGCCGTCGGCGACCAGCTCGTAGGATGAAATGAGGTCGAGCGCATTATCCGCCGTCAGGCGTTCGGCGTGGCGGATCACTTGCACCTGCGGATTGATCGCCTCGACAGAATCAGCAGCGCTATCGACTTTGAGCCGTCCAAGGTCCCGACCACCATGGAGGGGCTGGCGTTGGAGATTGCTTAGATCGACGACATCGTCATCGACAAGCCCCAGTGTCCCGACACCGGCCGCTGCCAGGTATTGCACTAAGGGCGCACCCAGGCCGCCTGCCCCCACGATCAGCACGCGGGATTGCAAGAGGCGCAGCTGTCCTTCTTCGCCCACCTCCGGCAGTACCAAGTGGCGGGCATAGCGTTCGATCTCCTGGTCGTCCAGGTCGCGTTCGATTTCTCTTGTCATCACTGGCTGTACCGCTGTGTCGATCTCCCGTAGCGTTTCATTTCTAGCAAGAAGCGTCACGCCTGTGGCTTAGGTAGCAAGCCTCACCGCAGCTCGCCACTGCCAAGCTTTTCCTTGGCGGCCCTAATCCCTTTCCGGCGGGCGTCCTCACACAGCGATTCGATGGTCAGGCTGTCCAGGTGCGCCATCATCTGGCCTTGCATATCGGTCCAGATCGGTCGCACGACCCGCAAGCCGATCTCCGAACCTCCACTGTCGGCCATAGGGTCCGGTGTTCCTTCAAGACGGCGCACGATGCGGATGATCTCACCCAGCGCGATTTCATTCGCCGGGCGTGCCAGTCGATAACCGCCGCGCGGGCCGCGCTGTCCGGCCAGGATGCCATTGCGCACCAGCTCCTGCAGCACCTGCTCCAGGTAGCGTCGCGGAATCCCTTGACGGTCGGAGATATCACTGGAGCGCACCGGTTGGTCGACCGAGAAGTATGCGATGTCGACCACGGCTTCGATGGCAAAAAGCAGCTTCTTTGAAAGACGCAGCATAAGCCTAAACCTCTCCGCCTGCACGCAGTCCGGTGGAGCCGAAGCCGCCGGATCCGCGCGCGCTATCCGACAGAGACTGGGAAACCGACCAGCCCACGCGGGCGACCGGAGCGATGACAAGCTGGGCAATGCGCATGCCGCGTTCGATGCTAACCGCTGCCTCGCCCAGGTTGATGAGCAACGCCGACACCTCCCCCCGATAGTCGGAATCGATCGTGCCCGGTGCATTCAACAGTGTGACGCCCTGCTTGAGTGCCAAGCCCGAGCGCGGCCGCACCTGCGCCTCCCACTGCGGTGGAAGGGCTAGCGAGAAGCCGCAAGGAACCAGCGCCCGCTGCAAGGGGGCCAGGTTAAGCGCGTCGGTGATTGCTGCATGAAGGTCCATTCCGGCACTGCCTTGGGTGGCATAGCGCGGCAAGGGCAAGCCCTCGGCATGGGCCAAGGGTAGGATCTCTACCTCCAGCGGCATCATTCTATCGGCCATAGGGGCTCTTCATCCTTCCTTCGCGAATATGCCGACGATCTTGGCGACCAACCGTTCGGCGACGGCGGTCTTATCCATCTGCGGCCAGGTCTCGGTGCCGGCCTCGTCGATCAGATGTATGCGATTGCTGTCGCCTCCGAAGACGCCCTCCAGGGGCGAAACGTCGTTGGCCAGGATCCAGTCGCAGCCCTTCCGCCGGCGTTTTGCGATGGCTTGCTCCACCACGCGCTCGGTTTCAGCCGCAAAGCCGACAACCAGATCGGGCCGGCCGTTCTCCAGCTGTGCAATCTGGGCCAGAATGTCGGGGTTGGTGGTCAGTTCCAGGGCCGGTTGCGCACTGCCGTCCTGCTTCTTGATCTTCTGCCCGGATTCGGCAGCCACCCGCCAATCGGCAACGGCGGCGGCGAAGACAGCGATCTCGGCCGGCATTGCGTGCTGGCAGGCTTGCAGCATGTCGCGCGCGGACTGCACATGAACCACCGTCACCCCTTGCGGGTCGGGCAGCTGTACCGGTCCGGAGACCAGAGTAACGGCTGCGCCGGCGCGGGATAGCGCGGCGGCAATGGCGTGGCCCTGCTTGCCCGACGAACGGTTGGCGATGTAGCGCACCGGGTCGATGGCCTCATGCGTCGGTCCGCTGGTCACCAAAGCGCGGTGCCCGGCGAGCGGCCCTCCCTGCCCCAGGTGCGTCTCGATGGCCTGCAGGATCTCCGCCGGCTCGGCCATGCGGCCGAAGCCGAATTCGCCGCAGGCCATGGCGCCCTCGTTGGGTCCAACCACGCCGACGCCTCGGGCCTTCAGACAGGCCAGATTCTCGCGCGTTGCCGGATGATCCCACATACGCACGTTCATCGCCGGCGCCACCAGCACGTCTTTGTCGGTTGCCAGCAGCACGGTGGACGCCAGGTCGTTCGCCAAGCCGGCACGAAGCTTCGCCAAGAGATCGGCGCTGGCCGGTGCCACCACCACCAAATCGGCAGAACGGGAGAGTTGAATGTGTCCCATTTCGGCCTCGTCGGTTAGCGAGAAGAGATCGCGATAGACCTTCTCCTCGCTCAAGGCAGAAAGCGACAGAGGCGTCACGAACTGCTCTGCAGCTGCAGTCAACACGACGCTCACAGCCGCCTGGCGTTCGCGCAGGCGACGAATGAGCTCCAGTGATTTGTAGGCAGCGATTCCGCCGCTCACAATCAAGAGTATGCGCTTGCCGGCCAGCATGCGGCCAAAACCTCTCCCCGGTCGCCTCGCCCGTTGGTTCTCGTTATTCTCGCATCAACCCGCGCCCAATATCGCAACTTAGGGCTCTGGGCGCAGAGTCTCAAGCGAGCTTGCCAAAAGAGAAGGCGATCGCCCTTAATCCAACAGCAGGGTCAAAAAGGCCAAGGCCGACAGGACAATGGCCAGATAGGCCAAACGGCGCGTGGTGGCACCCTCGGAGCGCTCTGCCTCGGCCACCGACAGGCGAAGGCCGCCTTCGCGCACCTCCTTGGCGATGGCTTCGATATCGCTCAGCACCTGCGGGCCACGCTGCAGCAAGCGCTGCAGCGTACGGCCGCTGTCGCGCAACCTGGCCGCCGGGCTGCGGTTACGGAAGATCCACTCTTCGATCAAGGGCTGCGCCAAGGTCCAGATGTTGAGCTCTGGCGCCAGCCTGCGACTGATGCCCTCCGCCATCATCATGTTCTTCTGCAACAGCAGCAGTTGGGGCTGTACCGGCATGGCGAAGGACTCGGTCAGCTGGAAAAGCTGCGCCAGGAGCTGGGCGAAAGAGATCTCCTGCAGCGGTCGGTCGATGATCGGCTCGCAGACCGAGCGCAGGGCCTGGGCGAAGGTATCCAACGAACGGTCGCTGGGAAGATAGCCTGCTTGCACCTGGATCTCGGCCAGTCGGTGATAGTCGCGCTGCAGAGTGGCGATCATCATGTCGGCCAGCACCAGGCGCGTCTCCTGGTCCAGCCGGCCGAGGATGCCGAAGTCGACTGCGACCACACGGCCCTCCGCATCGATCATCATGTTGCCGGGGTGCTGGTCGCCGTGAAATAGGCCGTCGCGGAAGACCTGCTTGAAGAAGATAGTGGCCGCGGTCCGCAGCACCTCCTTCAAGTCCAATTCCGCAGCCAGCAGGGCGTCGCGGTCGTCGATGGGAATGCCACCGACCCTGGACATGGTAAGCACGCGCTTGGCGGTGCGCTGCCAGTCGACCTGGGGCACGCGGTAGCTGTCGTCGCCCTCAAAGTTCTCGGCGATCTCACTCATGCCTGCCGCCTCGTAGCGCAGGTCCATCTCCAGCGCCACCTGGTCGGCGAAGAGCTGCACCACCGCCACCGGCTTCAGCCTCCTCAGGCGTGGCTGCGTGCGCTCTGCCAGCCGGGCAAGCCAGAAGAAGAGGCGCAGATCGCGTTCGAAAGCCCGCTCGATGCCGGGCCGCAGGATCTTGACCGCGACGGCGCGCGGCTCGGGCAGTCGTGTTTCTGGCTGTTCGATCTCGGTGAAGTCTTCGTCCTCGGCATCCTCGTCCGCGCCATGCACCGCATGAACCAGCCCTAGGTGTACCTGCGCGATCGAAGCTGCCGAGACCGCTTCTTCCTCGAGCGACACAAAGAGCCTGTCCAAGGGGGCGCCGAGCTCCGCTTCCAGGGCCGCCTTGGCTTCGGCGTAAGAAAAAGGCGGAACCTGATCCTGCAGTGCCGAGAGATCGGCCGCCAACTCGTCGCCTAGAATGTCCGCACGTGTCGAAAGCGACTGCCCCAGTTTGATGAAGCTGGGTCCAAGCGCCGTCAGGGCTGCTGCCAAGCGCTCGCCGGGTCTACCGTTCCCGCGTCCACGCCCCAGCTTCTGCATCAGCCAGAGCGGCCAACCGCGTAGTCCCAGGCTTTCGAAGGCCTCGGCGGCGTCGTGGCGCGCCAAGACCCGAAGAATGCCGACCAAGCGGGCAATCATGCGCAGCGAGAGCAGCATCGAGTTACTCTAGAGTCGCCAGCCGTAGTGCAAGGCGGCGATGCCGCCGCTTAGGTTGCGCCACTGCGCCCGGCGAAAGCCCTGCTCCTGCATCATCTGCGCCAGCTCAGCCTGTGGCGGGAAGCGGCGGATTGACTCGACTAGGTACTGATAGCCTGCCCTGTCTTGGGCAACGACCGCGCCCAGAAGCGGCAGCACACGGAAGGAATAGAGATCGTAGAGGCGATCCAGGACCGGCAGGATCACTTGCGAGAACTCCAGGCAGACGAAGCGCCCGCCGGGCTTCAGCACGCGATAGGCCTCGGCCAGCGCCAAACCGGGGTCGGTTACGTTCCTCAGACCGAAGGCGATCGTGTAGGCATTGACTGAACGATCCGGCAGCGGCAAGGCCTGCGCATCTCCGGCCATCCAGGTCAGGCCGTCGACCAGGCCCTGGTCCAGCGCCCGGTCGCGACCGACAGCAAGCATCTCCGGTGTCAGGTCCAGTACCATCGTCTGCGCCTGCGGTGCCTGCTTGGCGATGCGAAAGGCGATGTCGCCTGTGCCGCCGGCAACATCCAAGAAGCGCTCGCCGTCGCGCGGCGCCAGGCGGCGGATCATGGCGTCCTTCCACAAACGATGGATGCCGCCCGACATGAGGTCGTTCATCAGATCGTAGCGCGCCGCCACCCGGCCGAAGAGCGCCTGCACCTTCGCCCCCTTCTCTGCGGCCGGGACCTCGTCGAAGCCGAAATGCGTGGTTGTCTCCTCGGCTCTGCTTGCCGGGTCGCGGGGCTGCGGGTCGGCCGCGTCGACGGGCCTGGCGCTTTGGGGAGGGTGATGGCTCTGCATGACTATGCAGAAAGATAGCGACTGGCGGGGGGGTGAGCTAGAGCCGATCGCGATCATCTGGGCATACTTGCGCGCGTGAAACCGCTCCATCTTCAAATCGCTAGAGTGGGGAGACGACAAATCATTTCGATTTGACGGCATCCTCCACTAGCGTCTCGCCTAAGGATGCGGAAGGGAGATGCAGCAGGTGCCGGAGCTGCCGGAAGTCGAAACGGTGATGCGTGGGCTGAGAACGCCGCTTATGGGGCAGCGGATCGTCCAGGCCGAGGTTCGGGTCCCGGCGCTACGTTGGCCGCTGCCTCGGAACTTGGCAGAGCGGCTGACCGGACGTCTCGTCCTGAGCCTTTCGCGACGGGCGAAGTACATCCTGATCGTGCTGGAGGGCGATGAGGTGCTGTTGGTGCACTTGGGCATGAGTGGCCGGATGACCGTGCTGCCGCGCGGCAGCAACCGGCCGCCCGAGAAGCACGATCATATCGTCCTGCGCACCGAGGAGGGCATGGAGCTGCGCTTCAACGACGCCCGCCGCTTTGGCATGATGGATCTGGTCGCTGCGGCGGAGATGCCGCATCATCGCCTTCTGGCCAGCCTGGGCCCGGAGCCGCTGGACCCGGCCTTCGACGGCGCCTATCTGGCCGAGGCGCTGGCGGGAAAGATCACGCCGATCAAGTCGGCGCTGCTCGACCAGCGCGTGGTGGCCGGAATCGGCAACATCTATGCTTGCGAAGCCCTCTTTTTTGCCGGCCTCTCGCCGCAGCGTCTGGCGCGCAATGTGCAAGGCCGCCGGGCCGAGGCTCTGGCCCTGGCAATCAAAGATGTCTTGACCCGAGCGATCGAAGCCGGTGGCTCCTCGTTGCGCGACTATGTGCAGAGCGATGGCGAGCTGGGTTACTTTCAACACCAATGGACGGTTTATGGTCGTGAGGGTGAGGCCTGTTCCGGCTGTAAAGACGGCAGTGTGCGTCGAATGGTCCAGTCCGCTCGCTCCACGTTCTTTTGTCCGCGATGCCAACGATAGTCGTACGGCTAGCGGCGTGATATAGGGCGGCCCTGCTTGAGGGAGGCCTCGGCGTCATATCCCACAGAGACCCCACAGAGACCCCACACAGACCAAGGAGAGGAAGGCTGGCATGAGCTATGAGATGATTGAAGTCGAGCAGGAGGGCGGCGTCGGTCTCATCCGTTTGAACCGACCGAAGGTGCTGAATGCGCTCTGCGCCCAGCTGGTCGACGAAATCGGACAGGCGCTCTTGGCCTACGATGCCGACGCGAGTGTCGGCTGTATCGTGATCACCGGGTCGGAGAAGGCCTTCGCTGCCGGTGCCGATATCAAGGAGATGAAGGACAAGAGCTTCCAGGACGTGCAGCGTGAGGACTTCATCACCGACGACTGGGAGGTCGCAACCAAGGTCCGCAAACCGGTGATCGCTGCCGTGTCCGGTTTTGCGCTCGGCGGCGGCTGCGAACTTGCGATGATGTGCGACATGATCATCGCCAGCGACACCGCCCGCTTCGGCCAGCCCGAGATCAAGCTTGGCACCATCCCCGGAGCTGGCGGGACCCAGCGTCTGACCCGTGCGGTGGGCAAGGCAAAGGCCATGGATCTCTGCCTGACTGGCCGGATGATGGGAGCAGAGGAGGCCGAGCGCGCCGGGCTGGTGGCACGGGTCGTTCCGGCCGAAAGCCTGATGGAGACGGCGATGACGGCCGCGGCGGAGATTGCGGCCCTGTCGCAGCCGGTCGTCGCGATCTGTAAGGAATCGGTCGATCGCGCCTTCGAGACGACACTCCGCGAGGGCGTGCTTTTCGAGCGGCGCCTCTTCCATTCCACCTTCGCTCTGGACGATCGTAAGGAGGGCATGGAGGCCTTCGCTGACAAGCGCAAGGCCGACTTCAAGCACCGCTAGGATTTGGATCCAATCGCGGCTGGGGTGGCGACGCCGGCCGGGGTCTGACCGGTCTGAGGATCCCTCCCGAAGAACGGCAAAGCACCTGCTCGCTGCCGTCGAGCCCAACTGGGTCAGTCTTGCGGAGTCCGCATAGCGGCCGCCCATCGGCTTGACGGGAGCGGCCGTCCTGGCTATATCCGCCGGCTTCCGACCCCATCGTAATCCTTGAGTGAAAGAACGCTCGACACATGGCCAATCACAAGTCTGCAGAGAAGCGCAACCGGCGCCGGCAGCGACGCACCTTGATCAACCACTCCCGCTTGTCGCGGATCCGCACCCATGTGAAACGTGTGGAAAACGCCATCGAAGCTGGGGACCAGGAGGCTGCCGGTTTGGCCCTCCGCGCGGCGCAGCCTGAGATGATGCGCGGCGTGAACAAGGGTGTCATGCATCGCAACACGGTCTCGCGTAAGATCTCTCGCTTGTCCAAGCAGATCAAGGCGCTGGGTTAACCCTCCAGGCGCTTCTTCCCAGTGTGTTTCAAGAGGGTGCTGCGACCGCTCGGTCGCGGCACCTTTTGACGTGTCTTGCGCACCTGGTGCGCTGGCGCACCAGGTGCGCGTCCGGGAGTCGGCTCGGCCCTCGAGTCAAGCAATTTAAGTGGCCTTTGACCAACTGTGATCGCTTGTCTATCGATCCAAGCTGTGGCTAGATAGTGATCGAAGGCGTTGGCGGCGATCAAACAAAACAACAATAAAAAGTGTAATAGCGCCTTAGGGATGTAAATATTCGAATTTTGCTTTCTGGGACGGAGGCTTGTTATGGTTTCGGGCGCGGAGATTTTTGATCCAATTCAAGATGAAGTTTTTGTTTTTCGGGAGCAGTACAGTCCGTAACTGCCTGTAACGGCAGGCTTTCAGCGTACGGCTAAGAGGCAACAGGGGCGTCACGATAGGAGAGTCGGTGACGTGTTTCTAAGGGTTTGCCGCCGCTGAATCTCACCATCCATTTAGGGCAGTGCAAACATCACCCCTCGGCACATCCGAGGGTTTGGTGGTGGTCCGTTGCTTGTATCTGGCGAGGTGGTGCGATCGCCAGAGAGCCCTTTTTGGGTCAGAAAATCGCGGGAGCGGAATGCGGCTTGGTGGGGGGACCCCAGGCCGCAGTTAGGGAGATGTGAGCGGTGCGGGACTTGGATGACAGCGGTCCGGCGTTCGACACAGGGGTGACGCGAACGTCGGAACGGAGAGACGCAGTGGCTGATGCAGGTGAAGATAGGAGGGGATACGAAAAGGTGGCAAGCGAGGGATCGGAGGCGCCGGATACCGGCATTTCGCAAGAGGTTTGGCAGGCAGTTCGGCGCTCGCTTCGCGAGCAGGTGGGAGAGAACGCCTTTGCGTCCTGGTTAGAACCGCTAGAGCCGGTTTGCCAGCGCGAAGGGGTCCAGCGCATGGCGGTTCCCAGCCGCTTCATGCGTGACTGGGTACGTGGCAACTATCTGGAACTCTTGACCGAGCTGCTGGTCGAGGCCGCCCAGGACATCAAACAGGTTGAAATCATCGTTCAGCCGCCGCAGCGTCCAGCCGCAAAGCCCGGCGATCCGCATATCGGGGGTACCTGCAAGGGTGGCGAGGCCAAACCTTTCGCAGGGGCAGGCGCAGGCAAGGCTATCAAGGACCCTGCTCCCAGCGGGTCTGAGGCGCGCACCTCCGTGCCAGCTAGCGCACCGGTCGATGCGCTCTCAGCCCCTTTGGACGCGCGCTTCACCTTTGACGACTTCGTCGTCGGCAAGCCGAACGAGTTGGCCTATGCTGCGGCCAGGCGCGTTGCAGAAGCCGAAATCGTGCCCTTCAATCCACTCTTCCTCTATGGCGGCGTCGGCCTAGGCAAGACGCATCTGATGCACGCGATTGCCTGGCAGATCCGCAAACAGCACCCCTCCCGGCGCCTCATCTACATGTCGGCCGAGAAGTTCATGTATCAGTTCGTGCGCGCGCTGCGCACGCGCGACACCATGGCCTTCAAAGAGCAGTTTCGTTCGATTGACGTTTTGATGATCGACGATGTTCAGTTCATCGCCGGACGCGAGGCAACGCAGGAAGAGTTCTTCCATACTTTCAATGCCCTGGTCGATCAGAACCGCCAGGTTGTGATTTCTGCCGATAAGTCCCCGCACGATCTGGAGGGGATGGAGGAGCGCATGCGCTCGCGCCTGGGCTATGGCCTGGTGGCCGATATCCATCCCACGACCTACGAGCTGCGGCTTGGCATCCTGACCGCCAAGCGTGATCAGATCCAGGGTGACATCCCGATGAAGGTGCTGGAGTTTCTGGCGCATCGGATCACCTCCAACGTGCGCGAGCTGGAAGGCGCGCTCACCCGGATCGCAGCCCATGCTTCGCTGGTAGGACGCCGGATCACCTTGGAATCGGCGCAGGAACTGCTTCAGGATCTGTTGCGGGCGAACAGCCGCCGTGTCTCGATCGACGACATCCAAAAAAAGGTGGCTGAGCACTTTAAGATCCGCTTGTCGGAGATGTCCTCGCCACGCCGCGCTCGAGCCGTCGCACGCCCACGCCAGATCGCCATGTATCTGTCCAAGCAACTGACGCAATGCTCTCTGCCCGAGATCGGCCGGAAGTTCGGCGGCCGCGATCACACCACGGTCATGCACGCCGTGCGCAAGGTCGAAGAGCTGCGGGCGTCGGACCCGACTTTCGCCGAGGATGTTGAGCTGCTGCGGCGCATGCTGGACGCCTGAATTGAGCGGGTTGGGGCGCACGGCGTGCGCCTCGACTGTCGCTGATTTAGACGAGACTGCCACACCCCAGAGGCCGTCTGCCGACAGTCTCTGGTCGGCAGGCCCGATTGGCGCCGTTCAATATCGGCAAAGCCGCTGTAATGCTTCCCTAATCGCAGCGAGCCCGCTATGATCCGCTTCCCGTTCGGGTTTGGATCGTCGTGGTGCTTTCGCTGCCGACGATCCGGTGACTGGGCGGGGGCGGGCGCCTTCGTGCTAAAGCCCGTCGTCCCGGCCATTCGTCAAAGCAAAAAAGCAGTGTCATGAAGCTCACGATCGAACGCGCAGTGCTCCTGAAGGCACTGGCCCATGTGCAAAGCGTCGTCGAACGGCGCAACACCATTCCCATCTTGTCCAACGTCTTGATGGTTGCAGGGCCCGAAGGTTTGGCTTTGACGGCGACCGACATGGACTTGACCATCATAGAGGTCACTCCGGGTGAAATCGCCACCAATGGCGCGGTCACTGCCTCGGCGCATACGCTCTACGACATCGTCCGCAAATTACCAGAGGGTGCGGATGTCACCCTTGAGGCGGAAGGCGATCAGCAGCAGCTGCTTTTGACTGCAGGGCGGTCGCGTTTCACCTTGGCAACCTTGCCGCGCGAGGATTTTCCGGCTTCGACCCAGGGCGAGTACGCGTGCAGCTTCTCGCTGCAGGCTGAGGCCCTGAAGAATCTGATCGACCGCACGCGCTTTGCCATCTCGATGGAAGAAACGCGCTATTATCTGAACGGCATCTATCTGCATGCTGCCAAGGTCGAGGAGGTGGCTCTCTTACGAGCGGTCGCGACCGACGGTCACCGTCTGGCGCGCTTTGAGATCCCGCTGCCCGAGGGCGGAGACGAGATGCCGGGCGTGATCATCCCGCGCAAGACCGTGAACGAACTGCGCAAGCTGCTGGAAGAGACTGAGGCCGGCGTCGAGGTCTCTCTCTCCGAAACCAGAATTCGCTTTGTCGTCGGCGATACCGTCCTGACATCGAAGCTGATCGACGGCACCTTTCCCGACTACGAGCGTGTCATCCCCAGCGGCAACGATCGGATGATGGAGGTTGACTGCAAGGCCTTCCGCGCATCGGTCGATCGTGTCTCTACCATCTCCTCGGAGAAGAGCCGGGCCGTGAAGTTGGCGCTGAGTGATGGTCAACTGGTGCTCTCGGCCAACGCGCCCGACAGCGGCACAGCGCAAGAGGAGCTGGAGGTCGACTATGGCGGGGGAAGCATGGAGATCGGCTTCAACTCGCGCTATCTCATGGAGGTTGCCCAGCAGGTCTCCGGCGAGCTTATGTCCTTTGCGCTGGCCGATTCCGCTTCGCCGGCGGTCATTCAGGACGCGCAGGATCCGGCAGCGCTCTATGTCCTGATGCCGATGCGTGTTTAGGAGCGCGCGCGACGAGTGTCCCTCTCCCGACCGTGACCCGTCCGCCTGAGGGGGTTACGCACCAGCGGCGGAGCGAGGCGCCGGGCCTTTGGCTGGCGCGCCTCTCGCTATCGCACTTTCGCAACTATGCCGCGGCCAGCCTGGATTTGGAGCCCCGTCCGGTGCTGCTAACTGGGCCCAACGGTGCGGGCAAGACAAACCTCTTGGAAGCCATCTCGCTGCTTGCCCCCGGTCGCGGCTTGCGCCGTGCGAAGGCGGTGGAGCTGCAAGGTTTGGGCGCGGCGGAGCCTTGGGCGGTGGCAGCCCGGGTCGATAGCCCGGAGGGTTCCCGCCAGATTGGCACCGGGCGCGACCCGAACGGCAGTGGCAGCGAGCGCCGCCTGGTTCGCATCGACGGACGCAGCGAGCGGGCCCAGTCTGCGCTTGCAGACATCCTCGACATCGTTTGGCTGACGCCGCAGATGGACGGCCTTTGGCGCGACGGTGCCGGCGAACGTCGGCGCTTTCTCGATCGCCTCGTCTTCGCCTTCGATCCGGCCCATGCCGGTCGGGTGAGCGGCTATGAGAGCAGCCTGCGCCAACGATCCAAGCTGTTGCAGGAAGGGCGCGCCGACCCGCATTGGCTCTCTGCCCTTGAGGAGGGCCTGGCCGAGCGCGGTGTGGCGATTGCCGCAGCCCGCAGGGCCTTGGTGGCGCGCCTCAATCGCGCAATTCAGGGGGCAGCTGGCAGTGGTTTCCCGCGTTGCGGGCTGCGCCTCGCCGGTGATCTCGAGCGTTGGTTTGAGGAAGGCAGCGCGCTCTCGGTGGAAGAGCGCTTGCGCAAGGCCCTGCGCGACAGTCGCGAACGCGATGGGCAGCAGGGCGGTGCCGCCTTTGGGCCGCACCGCAGCGACCTGACAGCTGAGCATCTGGAGAAGAACACCCCGGCCGCGCTGTGCTCGACCGGGGAGCAGAAGGCTCTGTTGGTCGGTCTTGTGCTGGCGCATGCCCGTCTGATTGCGATAGAAAGAGGACGCCCGCCCCTCTTGCTGCTGGACGAAGTTGCCGCGCATCTCGATGCGACGCGGCGCGAGACCCTCTATGATGAGATTCTCACACTCGGGCTGCAGGCCTGGCTGACCGGCACGGAGCCCGCCGTCTTCGACCCTCTGGTCGCCGCGGCGCAGGCCTTCGAGGTCGCCGAGGGGCAGGTGGATCGAAACGAAGCTTAAGCTTGCGGGACCCAACGGGTCCCTCGACATACTGATGACAAGGTACTGGACCCTATGAGCGATACTCCGGCGAGCGGCCAGCAAGAGGCCTACAACGCCCAATCCATCAAGGTGCTGCGCGGGCTGGAGGCCGTGCGCAAGCGCCCCGGCATGTACATCGGCGACACCGATGACGGCTCCGGGCTGCACCACATGATCTACGAAGTGGTGGACAATGCCATCGATGAGGCCTTGGCTGGCCACTGCGATCTGGTCGAGGTAATTCTGAATGGCGACGGTTCGGTCACGGTGCGCGACAATGGCCGCGGCATCCCGGTCGATATCCATGATCAGGAAGGCGTGTCCGCTGCCGAGGTGATCATGACCCACCTGCACGCCGGCGGTAAGTTCGATCAGAACTCCTATAAGGTCTCCGGCGGTCTGCATGGCGTAGGCGTCTCCGTGGTGAACGCGCTCTCCGCCGATCTGCAGCTGGTCATCTGGCGTGACGGCAAGCGCTATGAGATGCGCTTCGCCGACGGCAAGACGGTGACGCCTTTGGGCGAGGTCGGTCCGGCCGAGCCTGGTCAGAAGGGGACGGAGGTCACCTTCACGCCCTCGCATGACGTCTTTCACAATGTGATCGAGTTCGAGTTCTCCACCCTAGAGCATCGCCTGCGAGAACTGGCCTTCTTGAACAGCGGCGTGCACCTGCTGCTCGCCGACGAGCGCCACGCCGAAGCGAAGAAGGTCGATCTGCACTATGAGGGGGGCGTTGCTGCCTTCGTGGCTTGGCTGGACAAGGCCAAGCAGCCGCTGCTGCCGGAGCCGGTACTGGTGCGTGCCGAACGCGAGGGAATTGTCGTGGACTGCGCGCTGCAGTGGAACGATTCCTATCATGAGAACACGCTCTGCTTCACCAACAACATCCCGCAGCGCGACGGCGGCACCCACCTGGCCGGCTTCCGCGGCGCGCTGACCCGGCAGGTCAACGCCTATGCCCAGGCCTCCGGCCTTTTGAAGAAGGAGAAGGTTTCGCTCTCGGGTGACGATTCCCGCGAAGGTCTGACCTGCGTTCTCTCGGTCAAGGTGCCCGATCCGAAGTTTTCCAGCCAAACGAAGGAGAAATTGGTCTCCTCCGAGGTGCGCCCGGTGGTGGAACAGGTGGTCAGCGATGGCTTGGCGATCTTCTTCGAAGAGCATCCCAACGAGGCCAAACGCGTGGTTTCCAAGGTCGTCGAGGCGGCACTGGCGCGCGAGGCTGCCCGCAAGGCAAGAGAGCTGACCCGGCGCAAGGGCGCGCTTGACGTTGCCTCGCTGCCCGGCAAACTGGCCGATTGTCAGGAGAAGGACCCGGCTTTGTCTGAGCTCTTCCTGGTCGAGGGCGATTCTGCCGGCGGCTCGGCCAAGCAGGGGCGCGAGCGCAAGTTTCAGGCCATACTGCCGCTGCGCGGCAAGATCTTGAACGTGGAGCGGGCGCGCTTCGACCGCATGTTGGGCTCAAAGGAGATTGGCACCCTGGTGACGGCCTTGGGCACCAGCATCGGCCGCGACGAGTTCAACATCGAGAAGCTGCGCTACCACAAGATCATCATCATGACCGATGCGGACGTGGACGGAAGCCACATCCGCACGCTGCTGCTGACCTTCTTCTATCGCCAAATGCCGGAGATCATCGAGCGCGGGCATCTCTTCATTGCCCAGCCGCCCCTGTTCCGCGCGAAGAAGGGCGACCGCCTGACCTATTTGAAGGACGAGCGCGCGCTGGAGGATTTCCTGATCGGCAGCGGTTTGCAAGACGCGGTGCTGACCCTCAGCAATGGTCTGCAGCATGCGGGGGACGACCTGGCCGATTTGGTGCGCCAAGCCGCGCTCTTCCGCCAGCTTCTCATGACCCTGGCTCTGCGTGTGGTCAACCCTCAGGTGGTCGAGCAGGCGGCGATTGCCGGCGCCCTCTCGGTCGACTTGGTCCGCGACACCGGCCTGGCGACGGCGGCCTCTTCCAGGGTGGCGACACGCTTAGATCGGGTGGCCGAGGAGCATGAGCGCGGCTGGCGTGGTCGGGCCAACCAGCAGCGTGGCGGTTATCTGGTCGAACGTGTGCTGCGCGGCGTGACCGAGCGGCGCGAGATCGACAGCGCGGTTCTGACCTCGAGCGAGGCGCGGCGTCTGGCTGACCGGGCAGACGACCTGGCGGCGATCTACGACGGTCCGGCGACCTTGACCGGCAAGGATTGGGAACGGGTGATCCACGGTCCGATCGACCTAGCCGATGCTGTGTTCCAGGCCGGACGCAAGGGTATCACCATCAGCCGTTACAAGGGCTTGGGCGAGATGAATCCCGAGCAGCTCTGGGAAACCACCCTGGACGTCGAGGCCCGCACGCTGCTGCAAGTTCGCATCGCGCATGCAGACGAAACCGAAACCCTCTTCTCCACCTTGATGGGCGACGTCGTCGAACCCCGTCGCGAGTTCATTCAGCAGAACGCGCTGAGCGTGGCCAACCTGGACGTCTGATCGGCTGCACTTGGCGGTACCAGCGGGCTGTGCGAGAAGAAGTGTCGTTGCGTTGCGGGCTTGGCACTCTTGTCACGTCATGCCCGGCCATCCTGCAGTGGTGGTAGAGGTGGGAGTCGTACGAACAGCACTTGTTGGCCTCTGGACGCATGTTTGCAAGAGGAGACGGCAAGGGAGGCCGAGAGATCATGCACAGAAATTTCGGATTGGGCGCACTGCTGGCGACACTGCTGATTGCGAGCACGGCCGTCGCGCAAGGGCTGGTCAAGATCACCCCGCTGGGCGGGCAGGAGGGAGAGTTCTGTCGTCTCGACCGCGCCATGATTCTGGAAGATCCGGACGGCACGAGATTGCTCTACGACGCCGGCCGCACGGTGGCCGGTCCCGAGGATCCACGCCTGGGCGACATCGATATTGTGCTGGTGAGCCATGTCCACGGTGATCACATCGGCGATCGGCACGCCGCGGCGCCAAATGCCGGAACCTGTGCCAAACCCGATTTCTCGGTTGTGGCAACGCCACTGTCGAACTCGGTCCAGATCGCACTTGCCAAGGGTGCGAAGATCGTAACCGGCAGCGAGATGCCGCGTTTCTTCGCAGGTAAGCTCGCGGCCGGCGGCGGTGACCCCAAAAATTCTATCCTCGTACGTTTTGGCGCCAGTGTTGCGGTCGGCCGGGTCACCATCACCACGGTGCCAGCCACCCATTCGAATGGCCTCTCGCCCTTCCTTGTCGGCGGCCAGCTTGGCGCGGACATGAAGGCTGCCGGCATCACCGCCTATGTCGGCCCGCCGACCGGCTATGTTCTGACCTTCTCCAACGGGCTTGTGGTCTATCTCTCCGGCGATACCGGCATCACCGCCGAGCAGGAGAAGGTGGTGCGGGACTACTACGGTGCCGAGCTTGCGGTGATTAACATCGGCGATACCTTCACCACCGGTCCTCTGGAGGCCATCTACGTCATCGACGATCTGGTACGACCGAAGGCCGTCATTCCAAGCCACGCCAACGAGGAGGCCACGCGGGAAGGCAAGGTATTGCCAGGCACCCGGACGGAGACCTTTATCCAGGCCGTCAAGACTCCGGTACACCTACCGCTTAGTGGCCGCACCATGAGCTTCGACGGCGAAGGCGCCTGTGTGGCAGGCTGTTGAGGAGACAAGCGATGAAAGTCGAGGGAAGCTGCCACTGCGGCACCATCACCTATGAGGCAGAGATCGATCCCAATGGTGTCTATCTCTGCCATTGTAATGACTGCCAGGCGATCTCCGGCTCACCCTTCCGCTGGGCCGTGACCATTCCGGCAGAGGCCTTCCAGCTGCTCTCCGGCCAACCCAGAACTTACGTCAAGACGGCGGACAGCGGGAACACCAACCACCAGGTCTTCTGCCCGGACTGCGCCTCGCCGCTCTATTCGACCGCTGCCTCTTCGGGCTCCCGCTTCTTCAATCTGCGCCTGGGTACGGCCAAACAGCGTGCCCAGCTCCAACCCCAGATGGAACTCTGGTGCCGCTCCTCCCCACCTTGGCTGGAGCGCGTGGAGGGCACTCGGTGTTTGGAACAGCAGGAAGGCTTGAAGGACTAGGGGGAGAGGCAAGGGTCGAATTCGGGTACGGGGCAGTGCGATGAGAAAGCGGCCTCAATGATGCAGAGATCGCATCTCAACTCTTTGGCTCTTCGCCAAGGTCGCATGCTGGTGATTTAGATGAAGACCAAGTTATCCGATGATTGGCGGCTCATCTGTAGGTTTGAATCATAGCTTCCTCGAATTGAAACAAGCCAATCGCTGGCCCGCAGTCTTCACGCTTTGGAGCCGCTCTGATTGGAACGAAAGTGATGGAGTCGATAGATCCATGCGCGTCCAAGATGTGCTTCAGCGAATTTGTAATTGTTACGACTTTTCGCTTAGGTGTTAGGGGATGTGGTCGGTCGGCGGCGACGGCACCAGCGCTGGTGTCTGTCGGCGCTCCGGAGATATCGCAGTGAGCGACTCCTCCAAAACAACCGCCGTGACCAAAGATGGAGAATTGTCCGACAAAACCGTGTTCTGGTGTGCAGGGCGTTTCAATGTCGGCTTCCGGTGCATTGAGAAAAAGCAGCACACGATAGCTTGAGCCCTCATGCGGGATCCCGCTTACAATCAGGTCTGCACGATTGAAGGCGGCCTCATCACCCCCGTCGAAACGCGCGCCAAGGGAAAGCACCATGCCTCCGTCAGAACGGGTTGTGGTGCGTTCGGCCTGAGTAGAAACAGTCATCTTCTCACGCTCCTTCAGACGCCCAGCTGGACAGCGTATTCATAGCCCATGTTCGTGACATTGAGCGTGTCTGCCACTGTCATAGGGAAGGGAGCCAAAACCGTAGCCAGTAGTGCGTTGGGAGGATCTACACCCAGCGAACTCGATTGCCAAATGTACCAGAGCCGGTCGATCATCGCATGATGTGACCAGAAGATGGGGTCATAGGCGGATGTCGGTACTTGGCTCATCGCACCTCCAACCCACCCATGAACGCTGTCGTGGACGTCCTCCAGCTTGTTCCAGAAGCCGTCGTAAGTGTTCTCGCTTAGAACGTTTTGCTTGACGTGCTGCTCAGTCGGTAGCCAGCTCGGCGGATCGGGATCGCGTAAAGTTCGTGGTGGATCATTGTTCGTAATGGTGCCGGACAGATTAGGACTGCTTCGAACCGCAGCAAGAAGCCATTGAGACCACACGCCTGTCAGAGCTTGAGATGGCGAGACTGCGGTTTGAATGACTACGTCAGAAAGTGGATTGGGCGGATTGGGATCCATGAAACTTATTGGTATGCCTTCAGTTTGTGACGTTGAGGAAGTCCAATCCCACCAGGGCAATCCAACATCGGCGAGAGATGGATCTTGTGGAGCGGTAACCGTGAACCTCTGCCCAAGGCGTGTTTGTAGAGCCAGTTCAAAATAGTAAAGAAAGGCGCGGTGCCAGGGGAGAAACAGCGCTGTGCTGTGTTGACACCAGATTGGTGCGCTTAATCCATGCAAAGCCGCAAAGAAGTCGTAACCGCGATCATCAACAACGCCTTGCATGCGCGCATAAGCCTGACGGATTCTTTCTATTTCGCCAGGTATTTGTTCCGCGCCGCGAATACTCAATCGAACAGCCATGCCATCCTCCAAAGAAGAGTGCTGCCGTCACAATACCACTAATTCAGGAAGATTGCACACCCTTTCTAGGTCAAGGGCGCCCTCACGTCCTTTCTGCGACCGGTGATGCGTTGCATCAGGCAGAGCGTTCCATGTATCGCCTGGATTGCCTCAATGAGGTGTCCTGGATCCTCAGTACGTTGCCGCAATCCGCATCAGCAATCCGGTCAACGTCTCCCGCTCTTTTGCAGTCAAAGGCGCCAGCATGGACGCTTCCTGTTCGGCAGCGAGGGATTCCAGGCGGCGGAAAACTATGCTGCCTTGGGGGCTTAGGCCCATCGGTTGGCGGCGCTGATCGACTGGGTCTCGGCGCCGCTCAATGAGGCCCTTTGCCTCCAGGGCGCGAACCGCGCGTGAGAGGTTGTTCTTCGGGCGTTGGGTGGCCTCGGCGATTTCCTGTGCAGTTGTGTCGTCGCGAACCCAGAGGCACAGCATCACGATGAACTGGGTGTGGGTGACGCTACTCTCCGCTTCCATTCGGTCAAAGAGCCGGGCAGCGAAAGCGTTGGCCACGAAACTCAGTCGATAGGCCGTCAGCACAGGCGAGCGATTCAGTAGGGCAGCGCGCAGGTTGCCGCCAGTGGGTCCCGCTTTCTCGGTTGTTTCCTCGATCATATCTCTTTATCGCATGATTCGTTCCGAATGGAACCTTATCATTAAGTTCCAGGCGTTACTAATTTTCCGAACGATCAGCAAGAGCAGAGTGGAGGCCGGAGTGGGAACCGGTGCAGGGGTAAGGCTGCAGGCTATGAGCATCGCTGTGGTTCCGCTCGTCGCAGCCCTTGGGGAGAAGGCGGTGAAGGTTACGGCAGGAACATGTGTCTGGGCCCTCCTCGTACGGGACAACGTCCCGCTTGCGCTCTGGTCCGGCCTTATGACTTGCTTGCCTCAGAAGTTTTGAAGGGAGTTCAGGTGCAGCAGAGCGATATTGCGTTCTTAGAGAGCGGCGGGCCGCGTCTGGCGCTGCGTCATCGGCCGGCGAAGGGGCTGCGGCGCGGTGCCGTCCTCTTCGTCCATGGTGCCACCTTTGCCTCGGAGCTCTATGACCTTCCACTACCCGGCTACTCCTGGATGGAGGCCGCGGCCGAAGCCGGGCGCGATGCCTTTGCCGTCGATCTGCGCGGCTATGCGCTCTCCGAGCGACCTCCTTGCTTTGACAGGCCGGCGGCCGAGCATCCGCCCTATGCCAGAGCTCTCGACGTCCTGGTCGATATCGACCGTGCGGTCGAAGCCGTGCGTGAACGGACTGGCGATTCCCAGATCGATCTTGTCGGCGGGTCCTGGGGGTCGGTGACCTGCAGCCTCTATGTCTGCAGCCCGAATGCTCGGAAGGTTCGGCGGCTGGCACTCTATGCCCCGCTTTATGGCGAATGGAATGGGCCCTGGCTTTCGATCTGCGGCGCGCCGGACGATCCGGGACGACTCAATCCCAACCTCGGCGCCTATCGCTGGGTCGAGGAGGCGACGATCCGTCAACGCTGGGATGGCGAGATTCCAACGGCCGACAAGGCAGTCTATCGCGAAGAAGCCGTCTTCCAGGCGCTGTTTCGAAGCGCTTTGGAAGCCGATCCGCTATGGGCGACTCGTGATCCGCCGGCCTTCCGTGTGCCCAACGGCACCTTGGCCGACCTGCATTCCGTCTTCAGCGGCCAACCGCTCTACGATCCAGCGGCGATCCGGCTTCCGACGCTGCTGATCCGCGGCGCCGACGACCCGACCAGCACCGATAGCGACACAAGCCGCCTCTATGACGCCTTGGGCGCAAAGGAGCGCTCTTACCGGGTCGTCCCCAAGGCCTCTCACTTCGCCATGGCAGAGAAGGCAGCGCCTGAGATTTTCCGACAAACCGAGGCATTTCTCTCGGCTTAGCGAAACTGCAGCTCTTCCATGATGATCTTTTCGCGCGGCAGGCCCAGCTTGCGGAACTGACGGCGCATGTCGTTGGCGAAGAGCGCACGGCCGCAGATCATGACGGCATAGTCGTCCAACGGCGCCACCTCTTCCGCGATTTGCTTGGCGGTGAGGCGCCCCTGTTCACCGGTCAGCCAAAGGTGATAGTCGATGAAGGAATCAGCCTTGAGAAAACGGTCGCGGATCTCTGCGTCGTAGACCGCTTCCTTCTCGCTGCGGGCGATGTAGTAAAACCAGATGCGGCGGAAGTCGTCGTTCGAGAGTTCGAAGCTGAGCATGCCGAGGAAGGGCGTGATACCGATGCCGGCGCCGATCCAGACCATGCGGCGATAGGGGTGGAAGCGCTGCGGAGTGAAGCTGCCGAAGGGGCCGAAGACATCGACCTGATTGCCGGCCTTCAGGTTCGAGAGCCGCTTGGTGAAGTCGCCGACCTGCCGCGCTGAGATGCGCAGGTCGCGTGCCACCGGTGTGCTGGAAAGCGAGAAGGGATGCAGCTCGCGCGCCTGCTCCGTGAAGGAGGGTACGCGTAGGAAGACGAAGGTCCCAGGTTCATACATCATACGCCGGTCATAGGGTTTCAGCCAGAGATCGACGGTATCGTCGCTCGTCGACTTTGCCTCCTTGACCTCATAGGAATAGCGCGGACCGAAGGAGGAGAAGAGGAAGACGCGATAGATCCAGGCGGCCGAGCCCATCAGCAGGAGGATGACGGTCCAGGTGCGCAGCGGCTCGAATGAGTGAATCGTACCAGGCTCGATCGAGGCGTGTGCCGTGCCCAACAGGAACAGAAGGCCGATCAATCTGTGCAAGGCCAACCATCGTTCGTGCCTGAGCCGCTTGTCGTAGGCCAGCAGGCCAAGGCCGATCAGGGCGTAAAAGACCAGAATGTCGATGCTTCTGGTCTCCTCCGACCAGAAGGGCACCAGCATGCTGCCCACCGAGTTGCCGCTCTGCCAGGCATGCAGCGACAGGGCGATGACATGAACGATCAGCAGCAGGAAGGCGGAGAGTCCCAGGCGCCGGTGCAGGCGGACAGCGCGATCCAAGCCGCCGAACAAGGGCTCCAAGGCCTGTGCACGGACAACGGACAGAAGGGCAATGGCAGCGCAGGTGAAGGACCAAAGCATCACGATCTGCGACAGCGCCATCCACGATACGAAGCCCGTGGGCAAAGGCTGGTTGATGCGACACCAGAGCCACAAGGCCGTCGTGATCGTCAGTGCGACAGAAACCAGGATGCTCCCGCGCGAAAGCGACAGCCGCATCGACCGCGGTTGATCGAGAGGCCTTTGGAGAGCGCTCATCGGCGCCGACCGTTGTTCGTCACATTTCCCCCTTCTCGGGCGACAGTCCAGCCCAAGAAACCCGGTTTCCCCATCATGTCTCTACGTTAGAGGAGAACACGGCGAGAGGGAATCTTCAGTCACACAAGTTGATGGGATGTGAGCCAGACGGCTAGCCGACCCAGCCCAGCCCGCCGGCGATGCAGTTCATCGACAGCATCATGGGCTCCAGGATCTTCTTGTCTTCGCCGGCATCGGGATCGCGCCGACGCCAGGCGTGCAAGAGCGACACCTGCCAGCGATTGGCCTGATCGATCAGCGGCAGACGCGCTTCGAGGCGTCGCAGGTAGGCCGGAAAGCGTTGGCCTGGTCGCGCTTCGCCGCTGATCTCCGCTATGGCTTGCAGACTCAAGGCGTGTTCGCGGCTGATGCGGTTCAGGATGTCTTCGGCGGCCGCGCGGTCACTTACCAATTCGGCGTAGCCGGCTGCGATCTCCATGTCGGCCAGGCAGAGTGTCTTCTCCGCCTCATCCAGAATCAGCCGGAAGAGCCGCGAGGTTCGAAACATCTGCTGCAGCAGGGCGCGACCCTCCGGCCCCCGGACGCGCGTGAAGTTCTCCAGCGCGGTGCCGACGCCATACCAGCCGGTGATGAGATGGCGGTTCTGGCTCCAGGCGAAGACCCAGGGGATGGCCCGGAGGTCGCTGAGGCTGGAGGCGCCGAAGCGCCGCGTTGGGCGCGACCCCATTTTCAGGCGCGCCAGTTCCTCCACTGGGCTGGCTTCGGTGAAGTAGCCCAGCATGCCTGGCAGCTCGACCAGAGTGCGGAAGCGCGCTTGGCTCACGCCCGAAAGGGCCTCCAGCGCCTCGCCGTATTCGGGCGGATCGGCGATCTCGCGCTCGGATTTCAGGCTGTGGGCAAAGACGCTGGCGGTCAGAAGCTCCAGGTTGTAAAGCGCCGTGCCACGATTGGCGAACTTGGCCGAGACCACCTCGCCTTGTTCGGTGATACGCAGCTGTCCGGCGACGGTGCCGGCCGGCTGGGCGGCGATCGCACGGCCGGTCGGCGCGCCGCCGCGGCTGACAGATCCGCCGCGGCCATGAAAGAAGCGGACGGAGAGCCCGACTGCTTTGGCCGCCGCCAGCAGCGACTTCTGTGCCTTGGCCACTTCCCACTGGGCGCAGAGAAAGCCGCCATCCTTGTTCGAGTCGGAGTAGCCCAACATGGCTTCCAGACGATTGCCTCGGACATGCAGGCTGTGCTTGGCCGTCGGCACCTCGACAAGGCTGCGCAGGATCTTCGGTGCTGCGCGCAGATCCTCGATGGTCTCGAACAGGGGCACGATGGGCAGCGGGATGGCCTGTGGTCCCTCATGACCCGGCGAGAGGCCGGCATAGTGGGCAAGAACCATAGCCGCCAGCAGGTCGTCGGCGCTGTGCGTCATCGAAAGGACGAAGGCGCCGATCGCGTCGGGATCGGGGCCGGCATAGACCTCGGCGATCAGGGCGAAAAGCGCCAGGGTCTCGCGAGTCTCGCCGGAAAGCGCCGAGCGCTCCGGCAAGGTGGCTGCTTGACTGCGCAGGGCGTCGCGCAGCGCTCTAGACCAGTCGTCGCTAGCGATTTCGGCCTCTGTGATGCCAAGCGTCTTCCAGACTTCGGCCAGGCTGCGGTTGATGACCGTAGTGTTCTGCCGGAGGTCGAGGCTCACGGTGCGGAAACCGAAAGTCTCGACCTCCCACCGCAGCGGCCGCACCAGGCTGATCGCGAGATCGCGGGCGCCCAGGTCATGCAGGCTCCGCTCGGCCAGCGCCAGATCCTCGGCCAGTTCTCTGGGACTGCGATAGGTAGCGGGAAGGATTTCTCCCAGGCGGCTTTGCAACAGAGGTTTCAGCCTTATCGCACAGGCAATGAAGAACTGGCGAAAGGGCTCGTTCGGATTGCGGTTCCTGATCTCTCTGGCCTTGCCGCTCTGCAACAGCAGGCGATCCAGGCGCTCTCGAAATGCCTTTGGCGGGGCGACGACTTCGGTGGAGAGCGACAGCAGCTCGGTCAGTTGGCCGAGCCGGTCCAGCAGATGTTGCAGGGCCAGGTCGCGGGCCGCTGTCAAGGCAAAGCGCGTCGTCTCGACGGTCACATTGGGATTGCCGTCGCGATCGCCGCCGATCCAAGATCCGAAGCGCAGGACCATGGACTGCCGCGGCGGTCGTTCCGGGAAGTGCCTTGCCAGCGCCGCCTCCGAGCGTTCCAGCAGCTGAGGCGTCGCCTCGAAGAGCACTTCGGAAAAGAAGTGCAGGCCCCAAGCGACCTCCTGCTCCACGCCGGGTCGTTCCAAGCGCAGCTCGCCGGTGAGCCAGAGCAGGTCGATTTCGCGACGTAAGGCTTGCGCCAGTAGATCGCGCTCGCGCGGCGTCCAGCGGCTCTGTTCCAACTCGGTCAAGAGGCGATAGATGCGACGATGGATCTTCAGGACGGTGACCCGCTTGGCCTCGGTCGGGTGCGCGGTCAGGGTCGGCATCACCAGGGCTGAGGCCATGCTCGCGGCAACCTCGTCGGCCTGCACGTCCAGGGCGGCGATGTCCTTCATGACGGCTGCGAAGCTGCCGACAAGAGCGTCCGGACCGCCGTCCTTCTCTAGCCGCCGCCTGGCGCGCATGGCCGCGTTTTCCTCAGCGATCGCCAGCAGCTGGAACCAGATGCCAATCGCCTGGAGGTCCCCGTTTCTTGGCGCACTCCGACCAGTCTCGGCCGGCTGTTCCCGCTGCTCCAGCAGGCTGAGAACGGTTGGGTTGCGCCGCGTCGCGACAGCATGGAAGGCTTGCCACAGCAAGGCTTGGACTTGATCGAGATCGTCACCCTCGATCCCCCACTGCGGGACGGGATCGAGCGGTATGCCGGCTTTTTCTTGTATCACGCTTCTTTGTTCCCCAGCCCAAGCGGCGCTATGGCGCCGCTTTGTGAATCTTTTCTAGGCTGAGAGTGCCGCATACGACTGGGGCGGGAAATCATCCAAACGTCGCTACTTGCCGCGCCTGCGTCATGTGCGTCGTTTCGAACAGTTGCGAATAGGCAGAAACGCCAGGCGCGTGATCGGCCTGGCGTTTCGCGTGGCTGCTGCCAAAGGGTCCGGCTAGAAGAAGACCAGGCTCCTGGTCTCTATGCTCTCGCGGGTGCGTGCGCTCTCAGGCGTGGCAAAATCATCGAAGCCGGTATGCGGCAGAAAGCGAGCCCGCCCGTCGCTTGCCGAGTCGAAGCACTTGAAGATCAGGATCTCTTCACGGGTCATCTCCGGAGCATAGATCCAGCGGTGCCCGGGGTTATAGGACACCTCGTAGATTTCACCCACGCGATCCTGATAGACGAGATCGGCGGCCACCAGGTCCTCCGGCGCCAGGCTCTCGGGATGGATGAAGCCCAGTGGTGCGCGCAAGACCGGTCCGCGGATCGGCCTCCAGGTGTTGATGACGGCAAAGCGGCCGGCAAGCAGAGTCTCGGCGTCTGAGCCCATGAGGTCGCGGACGCGCTGCGGCCCAGATCGATCGGTGTAATCGTTGTGCACCGTGCGCACCGGTCGACGGCTCCACTTGGCCTCCAATGCGCTCTCGCCTTCGACTCTGCGGGTATGGTCGAAGGTCAGAACGCGATTGGCGCCGGTCTCCGCCTTCAAGAGCGCTTCGATCTCGGGATAGTAGGTCTCCGCGATCGCCACGTCGTCATAAAGATCGCCGGCTGCGGTCGGCCGCTCGCGCAGGATGACGCCGTCGCCGTCGAGGCTGAGGTCCTCGGCGAAGGGGCGCAGGTTCTCGACCGAGATGGTGTGGGTTTCGTACTGCGCAAGGCGCTGGCGTTTCTCGCCGCTGTCTTCCGGCGGCAGCAGGCTCACCGGCCGCGTCTCGCCGCGCAAGAGATAGCCGACTTTACCCAGGGTGTTGCCGCCCTGGCTCGCATAGGACCGCGGTGCGGCTTGGGCCTCCATCCATGTCTGGGTGCTGTTCATCAGAGCCTCCTCGGTGGCGTGTCACGGGACTGATCATTCCCAACTGCAGTTCACATTGACATGGACAATTGCATTTACTATTGAAGTTGAGGCAAGAGAACTTGAACTGTGCTCAAGTTGAATTGGAGTGATGAGCCATGCCCATTCCCCCCTTCCCGGCGCTCCGTGCCTTTCACGCCGCGGCCAGTCACGATCGTTTTCGCGACGCGGCGGAAGCTTTGGGCGTCACCGAGTCGGCTATTTCTCATCAGGTGCGGCGGCTCGAAGACTTTCTGCACCTGGCGCTCTTCGAGCGGCAGGGTAGCGGCATGGTTCTGACGCCGGAGGGTCAGCATTACTTTGAGGAGATCGACCCCGCATTGCGGCGGATCGAAGAGGCCACGGCGGCTCTGGTCGGAACGGTGGGGCGCAAGCGTGTTGCCCTGACCTTGCCGCCCTCTCTGGCGATGCTATGGCTGATCCCCAATCTGGGCGGACTGGAAGAGGCCTGCCCGGGGGTCGACTTGCAGCTGGTAACGACCGCCAGGCTGAGCAATTTGCGGCGCGAGCAAATCGATCTGGCGATCCGTCACGGCGGCGGCGATTGGCCCGAAGTCAAGGCCAGCTTCCTTATGCGTGAGACGGCTATGCCGGTGGCCAGTCCAGAGGCGATGCAGAAGTTCGCCGGTTTGCCGCCGGAGGAGGTCTTGGCCAAGTCGCGCTTGATCGTCAATCGCTACCACAAGGAGGAGTGGGGCGAGTGGGCGGCAGCGCATGGCTTTCCGGCACCCGATATCTCTCATGCACTGGCTTTGGAAGGGCAGGAACAGGTGCTTGAAGTGGCCGAGCGTGGTCTGGGTCTGGCGATCGGTTGGCGGCCGATGGCGGACGACCGACTGCAGCGCGGAACCTTGGTCGCGCCCTTCGGGCTGCCGACGCCCGGGGACACCGGCTACTACCTCTGCCATGCCAGCGACGTGGAGCAAACCGCTGCGGCCCGCGCGGTGGCGCGCTGGCTAAAACACTTGGCCGAACGCCCGCTCGACGTTGGCGATAATGTGACTTGAAACTTGTTCAAGCCGCCTTGCCGCACTTTCGTTAGTCTTTCTAGCCACAGTCTCGCACCTTCCCTAGCTATGGAGCGCCGGGCGATCCGGTGCCGAGCAGTGCGGAAGGAGTTGGACCATGACCATCGTTCACGACAGCCTAGAGAGATCCGGCAGCCTCTATTCCACCTGCCGTGATGCGCCACTCCGTGTCGCCAAATGGGCAGCACCTAGGGGCGAAGTCAGCGCCAAACGCCGGGTCTTCGCATGGGTCAGTAACTTGGCGCGCCGGTGGCACGATGCACGCGTGCGATCAGCGCGGCTCCACAGCCTGGCGATGTTGGACAGCAGGACCTTGCAGGACATCAGCTACCTGCACGGCGATGTCAGCGAAGTGCGAGAGATCTTGGCGGCCCGCTACCGCAATCGGTTGCTCTCCTAGAACCGATCGCGTGTAACGATTTGCCTGAGGGGCGCAGTGCGGCAGCCGTCGGACTGCGCCCTTGCCCGTTCAGTCTTTCGTGAGATCGCCGAGTTGTACCCTGGGTGCTGGGCAAGAATTGCCGTCTAGATGAGGTAACTAACGTCTTGATCAATTAGGTCGCGCATCTCCGGGGCCGCTTGACCGCCCGCATCTTTGTCGCTAGCAACCTAGATTAGCTTATGCGGCACAAAAATAAGAGTGTTTGGGAGGCTCAAGCCGCGCTGAAGCTGACGAGATCTGCAGCGGTCACTGGGCTGAGCCCCGGGTCCGTCACCCTTGTCTGTTTCGAAAAGGCGCTTTGCCTTCCAATGTCGCGACGACGCCAGACGAATGGGAGGACGGCTTAGCCATGGCCGACGCGAATGCGCTGGATACCTTTCCAAAGCTGATGCGGCACAATGCAAAGGTGCGCGGTGATCGCCCGGCGATGCGCGAGAAGGATCTGGGGATCTGGCAGACCTGGACCTGGACCCAGGCACAAGATGAGGTCAAGGCATTTGCGTTGGGGTTGCAGGCCTTCGGGGTGCAGCGCGGCGACAAGGTGCTGATCGTCGGCGACAATCGACCGAGACTCTATTGGACCATGGTGACCGCGCAGGCCATCGGTGCGATTCCAGTGCCGGTCTATCAAGACTCAGTTGCGCGCGAGATGGCCTATGTGGTCGAGCACGCCGGCGCCAAGGTCGCCGTTGTGGAAGACCAAGAGCAGGTCGACAAGTTGATGGAGGTTCGCCGCGAGGTCCCCAGCCTGGAGACCATCGTCTATCAGAACGATCGCGGTCTGCGGCACTATAAGCAGGCCTTTCTGAAGAGCTATGCCAAGGTCTTGGAGGAAGGGCGTGCGGTGCTGGCCAAGGACAGCGGCCGCTACGACAAGGAGGTCGATGTCGGCAAAGGCCAGGACGAGTCGATCATGCTCTATACCTCTGGCACGACGGGAAAGCCGAAGGGTGTCGTGCTGACCTTCGACAATGTCCTCACCATGGCGAAGGCCGGAGTCGAGTTCGAGAAGCTGACCGATCGGGAAGAGGTTTTGGCCTACCTACCGATGGCCTGGGTCGGCGATCACGTCTTCTCCTTCGGCCAGTCCTATGTCGCCGGCTTCTGCGTCTCCTGCCCGGAAAGTGGCGCGACGGTCATGCACGACTTGCGCGAACTGGGCCCGACCTACTTCTTCGCACCGCCGCGCATCTTCGAGAACTTGCTAACCTCGGTCACCATCCGGATGCAGGATGCCAGCCGCTTCAAGCAGCGTTGGTTTAAGTATTTCCTCGATCTGGCCAAGCGCGTTGGCGAGAAGATCCTGGACGGAGAGTCGGTGTCGGCTGCGGATCGCTTCAAGTACCGCCTAGGTGAGTTCTTCGTTTACGGCCCCTTGAAGAATGTGCTGGGTTTTAGCCGCATCCGCCTGGCCTATACCGCCGGCGAGGCGATCGGGCCGGAGATCTTTCAATTCTATCGCTCGCTCGGGATCAACCTGAAGCAGCTCTATGGCTCAACCGAGGCCAGCGTCTTCATCACCATCCAGCCCGACGGCGAAATTCGCGCCGATACCGTCGGCAAGGCCATTCCCGGTGTCGAGCTGAAGCTGGCCGAGGATGGCGAGGTGCTCTTCCGCAGCCCCGGGGTCTTCAAGGAATACTTCAAGAATCCGGAGGCCACGGCCAGCACCAAGACAGCCGACGGCTGGGTCCATACCGGCGATGCCGGCATGATGACGCCCGAGGGGCACCTTAGGATCATCGATCGCGCCAAGGATGTGGGCAAGCTGAACGACGGCAGCCTCTTTGCGCCGAAGTTCCTGGAAAACAAGTTGAAGTTCTATCCGAACATCAAAGAGGCCGTGGCCTTCGGCCATCAGCGCGACTATGTGACAGCCTTCATCAACCTAGACCAGGAGGCGATGGGAAGCTGGGCGGAGCGTAACAACGTCTCCTATGCCAGCTATCAGGAACTGGCCACCAACCCGCGGGTTCTGGAGATCATCGAGGGACATATCCGCGAGGTGAATGCCGATCTGGCGAAGGACCCGCAGATGGCGCCGACGCAGATTCAACGTTTCCTTATCCTGCACAAGGAACTGGATGCCGACGACGGTGAACTGACGCGGACTCGTAAGGTGCGCCGCAGCACCATCTCGGAGCGCTATGAGACGCTGATCACGGCGCTCTACGATGGCTCAGATCAGGCGCATATCGAGACGCATGTGACCTTTGAGGACGGGCGCGAGGGCGCCTTGAAGGCGGACCTTACGATCGTCGATTTGCGGGCCGGCGAAGGCCGGAAGCAGGCGGCTTAGCAGTGGTACAGCAGGGAAGGCAGATCGCGCGATGAACCAAACCGCGCCGAGCGAAATGGCGGAAAAGGATCCCAAGGCGCCGCCCGAGCGCAGCTTCGGCGAGCCGATGCTGACGGTGGACAACATTTCGCTCTCCTTCGGTGGCGTGAAGGCCCTGACCAACATCTCTTTCAACATCCTGGAGCATGAGATCCGCGCCATCATCGGCCCGAACGGTGCCGGCAAGACCTCCATGCTGAACGTGATCAACGGTTTCTACCATCCGCAGGAAGGCACCATCACTTACAAGGGCAATGTGCGCCGCGCCATGCGCCCGCATATGGCCGCTGCGCAGGGCATCGCCCGCACCTTCCAGAACGTCGCCCTGTTCAAGGGCATGTCGACCCTGGACAACATCATGACGGGTCGGCTCTTGAAGATGCACAATGTGCGTGCGCCGGAGACCGGCGTCTGGGGGCTGGATCACGTGCTCTCCTTCGGCGCCGGGGCCTTGGATTTCGTGACCCAGTGCCTCTATTGGGGGCCGAACGAGAAGGAAGAGATCCGTCAGCGCACCTACTGCGAAGAGATTATCGACTTCCTGGAGATCCAAGATATCCGCAAGACGCCGGTGGGACGCCTGCCCTATGGCTTACAGAAGCGCGTCGAGCTGGCCCGCGCGCTGGCGATGGAGCCGGAGCTGCTGCTGCTTGACGAGCCCATGGCCGGCATGAACGTGGAGGAGAAGGAGGACATGTCCCGCTTCGTCCTCGATGTGAACGACGAGTTCGGCATGACCATCGCGCTGATCGAGCACGACATGGGCGTGGTGATGGACATCTCCGACCGGGTGGTGGTCCTGGACTATGGGCGCAAGCTGGCGGACGGTACGCCGGACGAGGTGCGCAGCGATCAGGGCGTGATCGACGCCTATCTGGGCGTGGCCCACTAGGCGCGGACGAGGACAAACAGGATCATGAACCCACGCACCCTTATCATCGGTATCGGATCCGGCCTCTTGGCGATCCCAGCCGTCGGTTTTCTCATTCAAGGCCTTTCGCAGCTCGATTCGGCGATCTTCTTCGCCTGGGATTTCTATGCTGAGGTGGTGGTCAAGGGGCTGCTTCAGGGGGTGATGTATGCCCTGGTGGCGCTTGGTTTCGTACTGATCTTCAAGGCCTCCTCCATCTTCAACTTCGCCCAGGGCGCCATGGTGCTTTTTGCCGCCTTGGCCATGGTCGGATTCATGGAGTGGGGTGTGCATTGGATCCTGGCCTTCTTGCTGGCCGGGGTCGTCATGGTATTGGTCGCCTTCCTGATTGAGAAGGTGGTGCTGCGGCCGATGGTGAACCAGCCGCACATTATTCTCTTCATGGCGACGATCGGCATCTTCTTCGTGCTGGACGGGGTCGGTCAGACGATCTGGGGCTCGAACGTCAAGGCGCTGGACATCGGTATCTCGCGCCAGCCCATCGTCGCCTTCCAAGGCAGCCTGCTGCCGAACGGCATGTTCTTGGATCCGACCGAATTGGTGGCAGCGGTCGTCGGTGCGCTGATGGTGGCCTTGCTGGCTGTGCTCTTTCAGTACACCAAGGTCGGTCGGGCCTTGCGCGCGGTGGCCGACGACCATCAGGCCGCACTTTCCGTCGGTATCCCGCTGAAGACCATCTGGGCCATCGTCTGGTCGGTTGCCGGCATCGTCGCCTTGGTGGCCGGCGTCATGTGGGGATCCAGCCTGGGCGTGCAGTTCTCCTTGTCGCTGATTGCGCTGAAGGCACTGCCGGTGCTGATCCTGGGCGGCTTCACCTCGATCCCGGGAGCCATCATCGGCGGCCTGATCGTCGGTGCCGGAGAGCAAGTGGGCGAAGTCTTCCTCGGCCCGCTGGTCGGCGGCGCCATCCAGGATTGGTTCGCCTATATGCTGGCCATGCTGTTCCTGCTGTTCCGGCCGCAGGGGCTGTTCGGCGAAAAGATCATCGAGAGGGTCTAGGACATGTTCTACCGCGAGGCCGGACAGTTCAAGGCCAGCTACGCAGCCGACCAGGCCATCCTTCCGATTCGCCAGGACAAGGTCGGGGTCTTGCTCCTCTTCGCCTTTGCCCTGGTGATCGTGCCCTTCATTGCGCCGCTCTACTGGCTGAACTCGATCTTGATACCCTTCCTGATCTTCTCGCTGGCGGCGCTCGGCCTTAACATCCTGACCGGATACTGCGGACAGCTAAGCCTCGGAACCGGCGGCTTCATGGCCTGCGGCGCTTTCTTCAGCTACAAGCTGACGATCGCCTTTCCCGAAGTGAACATCATTGTCGTGTTCCTGCTGGCGGGCCTGGGGACCGCCATGGTCGGTGTGCTCTTCGGACTGCCGTCGCTGCGGATCAAGGGCTTCTATCTGGCGGTCGCGACCCTGGCCGCGCAGTTCTTCCTGATTTGGATGTTCAACAAGTTCGGCTGGTGGACCAACTACAGCCCCTCCGGCGTGATTTCGGCACCGCCGCGCGAGGTCTTCGGCAACGTCACCGTCACCGGATCCAGCGCGCCGCCGGAGTACAAGTACATCTTCCTGCTGCTGTTGGTCTCCTTCCTGGCCTTGTTGGCCAAGAACATGGTGCGCAGCCGCGTCGGCCGCTCCTGGATGGCGATCCGCGACATGGACATCGCGGCCGAGATCATCGGCATCCGCCCGATGCTGGCCAAGCTTTCGGCCTTTGCCGTCAGCTCCTTCATGATCGGTATCTCAGGAGCGCTCTGGGCCTTTACCTACACCGGCTCTGTCGAGGCCCTGGCATTCGACATCAACCGCTCCTTCGAGGTGCTCTTCATGATCATCATCGGCGGGCTGGGATCGATCATGGGCTCTTTCATGGGCGCAGCCTTCATCGTGCTGCTGCCGATCTTGCTGGACAATCTTCCGGCTTTGCTGGGAATTCCGCTGTCGATCGAGATGGTCTCGCATCTCCGGCTCGTTATCTTCGGCGGTCTGATCATCTTTTTCCTGATCGTCGAGCCGCACGGGCTGGCGCGGCTTTGGCAGATCGGAAAAGAGAAGCTTCGCCTTTGGCCTTTTCCCTATTAGGATTGGGCCTCAATGCATGCAGGGGTCAAAGGACGCCGAGACCTCGTGCCAAGCAAATGCCTTCGGCGTCGTGACCGGAACAGCCTGAAACAGGGGGCTGTGTCCGACCATGGGAGGATCAACACCGATGGGTCTTAGTAAGTCCCTGCGCTTGGCGGCTGCTGCCGTCGCGCTTTCCGTCGCCGCCACGGCGACCCCAGTCACCACGGCTTCGGCCGAGGGCGACCAATTCATCCCGCTGCTGATCTATCGCACCGGCCCCTATGCCCCGAACGGCATCCCCTTGGCTGACGGCTTCGTCGACTATTTCAAGTACGTCAACTGGAAGGATGGTGGCATCGGCGGTGTGCCGCTCTCGTGGGAAGAGTGCGAGACGCAGTACAACAACGACCGCGGCGTGGAGTGCTATGAGCGGCTGAAGAACAAGGGCGCCTCCGGCGCCACGGTCTTCAACCCCTATTCCACCGGCATCACCTACGCGCTCATCGGTCGGGCTACCCAGGACAAGATCCCGGTGCTCTCGATGGGTTATGGTCGCGCCGATGCCTCTGATGGCTCTGTCTTCCCTTACGTTTATACCGCGCCCATTACCTATTGGGCCGGCGCCGACGTGATGGTGCAGTACGCCAAACAGCAGGAAGGCGGCAGCCTGGAAGGCAAGAAGATCGCGCTCGTCTACCACGACAGTGCTTACGGCAAGGAGCCGATCTCGACCTTGGAGCGCTTGGCCAAAGAAGAAGGCTATGAGCTCAGCCTCTTCCCGGTCGCCCATCCGGGTCTTGAGCAGAAGGCCACTTGGCTGCGCATCGGTCGGCAGATCAAGCCGGACTATGTTTTCATGTGGGGCTGGGGCGTGATGAACTCGACCGCCGTGAAGGAGGCAGCCTCGGTTGGCTTCCCGATGGACAAGTTCATCGGCATCTGGTGGTCCGGTGCCGAGGCCGACGTGATCCCGGCCAAGGACGCGGCCAAGGGCTACAAGTCCTTGAACATCACCGGCGTGGGCACCGACTTCCCGATCATCCAGGACATGATCAAGATGCATGAGGAAGGCGAAGGCCTGGCCGACAAGGCCAACATCGGCTCGGTGCTCTACAATCGTGCCGTGGTCAATGGCTTCCTGGTGACCGAGGCCGTGCGCACCGCGCAGGGCAAGTTCGGCCAGCGCCCGCTGAAGGGTGAAGAAGTCCAGTGGGGCTTCGACCACCTTGTGATCACCGCCGAGCGGATCAAAGAAGCTGGCCTCGAAGGTCTGATGAGCCCAGTCGATATCACCTGCGCCAATCACGAAGGTGGCGGTGCCGCCCTGGTGCAGCAGTGGGACGGCGAACAGTGGGTGGCGATCACCGGCTTCATGGATCCCAACCGCGATGCGCTCTGGCCGGAGTACGAGGCCTCGGCCGATCAGTACGCAAAAGAGAAGGGCATCACGCCCCGCAACTGCGACCAGAACCAATAGCTCTGGTTACGGCGAGGGGAGCTCCGCTCCCCTCGTCTCTTTACCTATCTGTCGAATGACGAGAATGGCGGGCGCGATGGCTGAGGCGGCTCAGGCGACCAATGGGCAAGATGCGCTCTTGAGCGTACAGAACATCGAAGTGATCTACGACCACGTGATCCTGGTTCTGAAAGGCGTCTCGCTGAGTGTTCCCAAGCAGGGTGTCGTGGCACTGCTGGGCGCCAATGGCGCCGGCAAGACTACGACTTTGAAGGCGATTTCCAATCTGCTGCGCGCCGAGCGCGGCGAGGTGACCAAGGGCTCTATCCACTTCGAGGGCGAGCGCATCGATGCCAAGACCCCGCACGAACTGGTGCAGAAGGGGGTCATCCAGGTGATGGAAGGGCGGCACTGCTTTGCCCACCTGAACGTCGAAGAGAACCTGCTGACCGGTGCCTATACCCGCCGCGACGGCAAGGCGGCGGTCAACAAGGACCTGGAGATGGTCTATCACTATTTCCCGCGGCTGAAGGAACGGCGCAGCAGCCTTGCCGGCTATACCTCGGGCGGTGAGCAGCAGATGTGTGCCATCGGCCGAGCGCTGATGAGCCGTCCTTCGATGATCCTGCTAGATGAGCCATCCATGGGTTTGGCCCCGCAACTCGTCGAGGTGATCTTCGAGACCGTGAAGCGCCTTAACGAGAAGGAAGGCGTGACCTTCCTGCTGGCGGAGCAGAATACCTCGGTCGCGCTGAAGTACGCCAACTACGGCTACATCTTGGAAAACGGACGGGTGGTGATGGATGGCGAGGCCTCCTCGCTCTCCAACAACGAGGACGTCAAGGAGTTCTACCTCGGGCTCTCGGCCTCGGGCCGCAAGAGCTACCGCGACGTCAAGCACTACAAGCGGCGCAAGCGCTGGCTGGCTTAACGGCCGTTGACGATGCGCGATCCTGGAACGAACTGACAGACGCAGGAGGGCTTCCGGCCATGGCGGAGATGGATAACTTCGACAGCCTGGAGACCCGCGATCCTGCGGCGCGCGAGGCAGCAGTCTTTGCAGCGCTGCCCGCCCAAATTGCTTATGCCAAGGCCCACGCCCCCGCTCACGCCAAGCGCCTGGCGGGAATCGACGCAGCCGGCGTCACCGACAGAGCCGCGCTCGCCAAGCTGCCGCTTCTGCGCAAGAGCGAGGTCCTGGCGCTGCAGACGGAGACACCTCCTTTTGGCGGGCTGAGTACCCGGGCGGCGGGTGAAGTCGGGCGTGTCTTCTCCTCGCCCGGCCCGATCTATGAACTGGATGAGCGCGAGAGTGACTATACCCGTTTTGCCCGTGCACTCTTCGCGGCCGGTTTTCGCCCCGGCATGCTGGTGCACAATGCGCTCTCCTATCACCTGACGCCAGGCGGCTGGATGCTGGACTGGGGCGCCAGGAGCCTTGGCTGCGGTGTCGTCCCGGCCGGCATCGGCAACACCGAACAACAAGTGGCGGCAATCCAGCACCTGAAGCCCGATGCCTTTTGCGGCACACCGGACTATTTGAAGGTACTGTTGGATAAGGCGGTTGAGAGCGGCCACGACCTTTCTTCGATCCGCCGCGCCATGGTCTCCGGCGGTGCCCTCTTTCCCTCGCTCAGGCATGAGTATGGCGAGCGTGGCGTCTCTTGCTTCCAGTGTTACGCAACCGCGGAGCTTGGCCTGATCGCCTATGAGACCGCGGCTGCCGACGGCAGTCCCAATCCTGGTATGGTCATGGACGAAGCCCTCATTCTCGAGATCGTGCGTCCTGGGACCGGCGACCCGCTGCCGGAGGGTGAAGTCGGTGAGGTGGTGATCACCTCCTTCAACACCGGCTATCCGATGATCCGGCTGGCCACCGGCGATCTTTCGGCCTTGATGAGCGAGCCCAGTCCTTGCGGGCGCAGCAACCAGCGCATCAAAGGCTGGATGGGCCGCGCCGACCAGACGACCAAGGTCAAGGGCATGTTCGTGCGGCCTGAGCAGATCGCCGAGGTTCTGGCCCGCCATCCCGATGTCATCAAAGGTCGCCTGGACGTCACGCGCGAAGGTGAACAGGATGCGATGACCTTACGCTGTGAGGTTGTCGGTGCCGACGAGAGTTTGGCAGCGGCAGTCGCGGATAGTCTGGTGCAGGTAACCAAGCTTAAGGGCAAGGTCGAACTCCTTGCCGCAGGAACACTCGCAAACGACGGCAAGGTGATTGACGATCTGCGCAGCTATGATTGATGGCAATGACGCTGACTATGACTCTCTGCGTCTGTTTATGCTGTATGGAATAAGGGTTTGATTAATCACGCAGAGCTTGGATCATCGGCGTTAAGCGTTGCCCGTTAGAAGCTTGGCTGTTAGGGTTTTGTCAGGGGACGCAGAATGGCGCCTGGGCAACGTTGGGGAGCAAGCATGAAACGGATCTTAACTGGTCTAGTGGTGGCGATGTTCGCGACCCTTAGTTTGGGCACCGCCGTCAAAGCCCAGGATCGGGTGGTGGTGACGACGCTGGATTGGCCGCCTTACACCGGCAACTCGCTACCGAAGGATGGGGCTACGACCGAGGTCGTGCGGCAAGTCTTCAAGGCGGCCGGCATCGACGTGGAGGTCGAGGTACTGCCGTGGAAGCGGGCCATCGCTATGGCCAAGAATGATGATGTCGCAGTCGCCTATTTCCCCGGCTATCACTGCCGTCACGTCGAGGGATTCGTTGCCTCAGATCCGATTGGGACTGGCCCACTCGGCTTCGCCGAGAATGTCGACAATCCGATCAGCTGGAGCAGCATCGACGACCTAGGCGACCAGAAGCTGAAGATCGGTACGGTGCTGGGCTACGCGAACACCGATGAGTTCGACGAGAAGGCCGGTACCGGCTGGGTTCAGGCACTGCCTGCGAACGACGATCTGACCAACCTGAAGAAGCTGATGCGGCAGCGGATCGATGCGGCAGTCATCGACAAGCTGGTCCTTTCCTACCTCTTGGCGACGGAACCTGCGCTCAGCGGACAGTCCGACAAGATTCAATTCGATGAGCGGCCATTGGATGTAAAAACCCTGTATTTGTGCTTTAACAACGATGATCGTGGCATGACATTGCGCGATACCTTCAATCAAGCCTTGAAGAACGTCGACACAGAGAAGGTGCTGAGCGACTACTTTGCAAACGAGTTCTAATGCAACAGGACAGTCAGGAGGCTGCGGCTGACGCTGCAAGCCAAGATGATGCGAAGGGCCGTAATGCTCCTCGCGGTCGCCAGTGGCTGAGATTCAAATCCGTTCAAGGCAAGTTTCTTGCCTATGTGGTCCCGCTGGTCTTGCTGTCGACCGTCGTGGTCTTCGGCTTCTTCGAATTGAACGCGCGGCGCTCGGCCGAACAACAGCTGCAAACCAAGCTGCAGAAGCTGGTCGACATTCAAAGCGCAGTCGTCGCCGACTCGCTGTGGAATGTCGACGACGAGCAGATCAAACTAACCTTGGCAGCGCTCATGACCGACGAGGACGTCGTCGGTGCCGCCGTCTATGACGAACGCAACCTGCTGGTCGCCTCGGCCGGGGATATCGAGAACCTGGACCGGCAACCCTTCTTTGCCCAGACCGAGATCACCTACGATGTTGACGACGAAGCTGAGCCGATCGGGGTCTTGGCAATCGCCTTGACCGACGCCCGTCTGACGGCCCTGGCCGGCGAACGTCTGACCCTCGCCGTGGTACTGGCCACGATCCTCTTGATTGCGGTGATCGGCGCTGCCGTGGTGGCCAACCGCAAGACGATCGGTCGCCCGCTTGCCCTGCTCTTGGACTCGATCAACCGCTCCCAATCCTCCGGCCCCAGGCAGGCCGTGGCGTGGCAGAGCGATGACGAGATCGGGCGGGTCGTCATTGCCTTCAACGAAATGCAGGATCGCCAAGACGCCTATGAGGCGCGGCTGCGGGCCTCTCGCGACGACTTGGAGATCCGGGTCAAGGAGCGAACGTCGGAGCTTGCTTCGGCCGAGGCCGAGGCGCAGGCGGCACGGGGCCTCCTGACCGATGCCATTGAGAGCATATCGGAGGGCTTTGCTCTCTTCGACAAAGAAGATCGCCTGGTTGTCGCGAACAAGCGCTACCGAGAGATTATGTTCGGCAGTGGCTCTGCCGAATTGGAGCCTGGCACCACCTTCACCGAGATTGCCCAGCGCGCCGTAACCACCAACCGCTTTCCCAATGCCAAGGAAAAGCCGGAGGATTGGATCGAGCGGCAGATCGTGCGCCACCGGCGCGCAGCGGAACCCTTCATCCAGGAGATCGCCGGCAATCATTGGCAGCAGATCAGCAACCGTCGAACCGACGAGGGCGGCACCGTCGCGGTGCACTCGGACATCACCGAAATCAAGCGCATATCCGACGAGTTGAAACGCGCCAAGGATGCCGCCGAGGCCGCCAACGAGGCCAAGAGTGCCTTCTTGGCGACCATGAGCCACGAGATCCGTACGCCGCTGAACGGCATCATCGGTATGTCCATGCTGTTGAACGGCACCGAGTTGGATGCCGAGCAGCGTGAGTTCTCCACCACCATCGCCACGGCAGCCGATACCCTCTTGACCATCATCAACGACATCCTCGACTTCTCGAAAGTCGAGGCCGGTGCCCTGGAATTGGAGCGCATGCCGGTCGATTTGGCCGAGACCTTCGAGAGCTCGGTTGAGCTGGTTGCCTCCAAGGCCACAGAGAAGGGGATAGATCTTGCCTGTCGCATCGATCCGGACGTGCCGTCTGCGATCATCGGCGACCCCACGCGGCTCAAGCAGATTCTGCTCAACCTCCTGAACAATGCGGTCAAGTTCACCGACAAGGGCGAGGTCTTGCTGACCGTCTCCAGCATGGTTGCAGCCGATACACTGGAGCCAGGGGAATCGACCCTGCTGACGGTATCGGTTCGCGACACCGGGATCGGCATTCCGGCCGATCGGATGAACCGCTTGTTCAAATCCTTCAGCCAAGTCGATGCCTCGACAACGCGACGCTACGGCGGCACCGGTCTAGGGCTGGTTATCACCAAGCGCTTGGTCGAGCTGATGGGAGGCGAGATCAAGGTCGAAAGCGAGATCGGTCGCGGCACCACTTTCTCCTTCACCCTGCCAGGCGAAAAAGCAGCGCTTCCTGATCTGGCCCTGCGTCAGCGCCAGCTCGCCGCGATTAAGGGTCGCCACGTTCTGGTGGTCGACGACAACCGTACCAACAGGCTGATCTTGAACGAAAAGCTGCGGAGCTGGGAGCTACAGTCCCGCGCCACGGCAGAGCCCAGCGAAGCCCTGGAGTGGCTGGGGGGCGATGAGATCTTCGATGTTTGCATTCTGGACTACAAGATGCCGGAGATGTCGGGCTTCGAGCTGGCGCGGCGCATCAGGACCATGAAGGCGGAGAAGGCCCCGCCGCTCATCCTCTTTTCTTCGATATCTTCGGTCGAGCCAGAGTTCCGTGCCGGCGTTGAAGAGATCGGTTTCTCGTCTGTTCTCACCAAACCGGCCAAGTCCGGGCACCTCTTGAATGCGTTGGTGTCCGTGCTTGGCGGAGACGCGGCGGCCGGCACACCCAGCGGCGAAGATGTCGGTATCGCAAAAACAACCGACGTTGCCAGTCTATCTATCCTCTTGGTCGACGATAATATGATTAACCAGAAGGTCGCGAAGAAGATTCTGAAGCGTCTGGGTTTCAACTGTGACGTGGTTAGTAGCGGTGCAGAAGCAATCGATTCTTGTCTCTCGGGCAGTTATGATGTGGTGCTGATGGATATCGAGATGCCTGAGATGGATGGGATCACCGCAGCGGGGATCATCCACGACAAGATCGATCGTGAGGAATGGCCCTACGTCGTGGCCTTGACCGCGAACGCCATGGCCTCTGAGCGCGAGAGCTACCTGACCGCGGGCATGGACGATTACTTGAGCAAACCGATCGACGTGGCAGCGCTGTCGGATAGCCTGCGTGCTGCTGCGGAGTTCCGCAATGCACAGCCGGCAGCGGCCAAGGGAACTGCGGAGCCCGCAGAATGAGCCAGGCACCCATCGATACGGCAGCGCTGGAGCGGCTCTTGGAGGTGATCGGCGGCGAAAGCGAAGATCTGCAGGAGTTGATAGATGATTACATGGAGAATGCGCCGCAGCTGGCCGCGCAGATGAGGACCGGCAGTGAAGCCGGTGACTGGGATGCCGTCAGGATTGCCGCGCACAGCTTGAAATCCAATGCGCGGGACTTCGGTGCCACCCAATTGGCTGACCACTGCGCCGAGCTGGAGCAGCAGTGCAAGGAGGGGGTTCCCGCGGACCCGGAGATTGCAGTCGCCAGAATCGAGCGAGAAGAGCTGGAGGCCCGCGAGGCCTTGGCGGGCGTGAAAGTCGAAGATTTTGGGTCCGGCTAAGACTGAGGATGCCCCGACGCCGGCCGACCAGCCGGCCTCGATCCTTGTCGTCGACGACAACTCGACCAATAGGATCAAGCTGCGCCTGGCCGTCCGCAATCTGGGGCACCGTGCCGAGGTTGCCGAAGACGGCGAGGCCGGCCTGGCGGCTCTGCGCTCCAAGCCCTTCGATGCCGTTCTGCTCGATATTTTGATGCCGGGTCTCGACGGCTTCGACGTGCTCCGCGCTCTGAAAGCCGACGAGAAGCTGCGCGATATTCCGGTAATCGTGATATCAGCGCTGGATGATGAGACCGAGAGTGTCGTCAAGGCGATCGAGCTGGGCGCGGAAGATTTTCTGCCGAAGGACTTCGACCCTGTCCTCTTGAATGCCCGCCTGGGTGCCTCGCTCACCAAGAAGCGCTTTCGCGATCAGGAGCTGGAGTACTTCAGGCGCGTCGAGCGGCTAACCGAAGCGGCTGAGGTGGTGGAGACCGGCCGTTTCAGCCCCGAGAACCTGGAACTGGATCAGCTTGCCCGACGCGACGACGCTTTGGGCCGCCTTGCCGCCGTGTTTCGCGGTATGGCGGAGGAAATCTACGACCGCGAACTGAGACTGCGTCGGGCGGTCCAGATGCTGCAAGGCAGCCTGTTGGTCATTGCCGTCGGTGTGGTTTGGGGGCTGACTCCAGCCCTCTCGCGCATGGCCTCGGGGCTCGGATCCAACCCGATCGGCTTGGCGATCTGGGTGAATGGGATTGCCGCCGTCTTCTGCTTGGGTGTCGCCGCCTATCGCGGCCGTCTGCCGAAGCTGGGCTGGCGCGAGCTGCGCTTCTTCCTGGCTTGGGCCGTGATTGCCGGCGTGTTCCAAAGGCTTACCACCTTTTGGGTGACCGAGCATGTCGAGGCCGCCGTACTCTCCCTCATCGTCACCCTGCAGGGCTTCATGGTCTTCGCCTTCGCCGCGATGATGAAACTGGAGAAGGCCACGCCCAGACGCTTGGCCGGTCTTCTGGTCGGCCTGGTCGGAGTCGCAGCCGTGCTCTACACCCGCTTCGAGGTCGATGGCCAGTCCGAGGACATCTGGCTCTTCATCGCGCTGCTGCTGCCCTTCTTCTTCGCCGTCGAGGGCATCCTCTTGGCCTCGCAGCGCCCCGAACACATCGATCTCTTCGCTGCCGTCGGCATCATGATGCTGCTGTCGGCCATTCTCTTGACCCCGATGGCGATCTACACCGGCGATTTGATGCCCCTGTTCGACGGCGGCGTTACCCGCCTGGAGATCCTGGTTCTGTTGATGGGGATCGGCGGTGCTGGCTCTCTCTTGCTCTGTTTCCATCTGATCGCCACCGCCGGCGCGGTCTTCGCCAGCCAGAGCGCCTATGCCATGACCATTGCCGGCATCGTTTGGGGCATGCTGCTCTTGAACGAGGAACTCTCGGTTGTCGCTTGGGCTGCCGTGGTCTTCATCCTGATCGGGCTCTATCTTGTAGAGCCCAACCCGAGCGACGACGAGATCGTCCTAAAGCGCAACTTCGCCGAGAAGGGGCGCGAGGGTACCAAGAACCAGGGCCAAGAGAGCTAGAGCTAAGCCCTCAGCAATCCAGCGTGTTATCGCGCTCCCACTGGCTGATGGAGCTGGTGTAGGCGTTCCACTCTTGGTGCTTCAGCTTGGCATAGGCCTTGCAGATCGGTTCGCCGAGCCCCTCCTTCAGGATCTTGCTGGATTCGAAGAGGCGGATGGCATCCAGCATGTTTAGCGGCAGCTTCTTCAGGCCGCGGGCCTTGTGGCCTTCCTCGTACATGTTGATGTCCAAGCGCTTGCCGGGGTCGCGCTCGTTGGCGACACCGTCCATACCCGCGGCCAGAACGCCTGCCTGCATGAGATAGGGGTTGGCGGCACCATCCATCAGGCGTAGCTCGAAGCGGCCTGGCTCCGGGATGCGCACCATGTGGGTGCGGTTGTTGCCGCCGTAAGAGACGCTGTTGGGCGACCAGGTGGCACCGGAGAGGGTGCGCGGCGCATTGATCCGCTTATAGGAGTTGACCGTGGGGTTGAAGATCGCGGCCAGCGCCGGGGCGGAGTGGATGATGCCGGCAAGGAAACTGTAGGCCAGGCTGGAGAGACCGAGCTCGCCCTTGGGGTCGTCGAAGAGGTTCTTCTTGCCCTTGGCGTTCCACAGCGAGACGTGCGCGTGGCAGCCGTTGCCGGTCAGGTTGGCGAAGGGCTTGGGCATGAAGGTGGCGCGTAGGCCGTGGCTCTCGGCCAGGCTCTTCACCATGTATTTGAAGAAGACGTGGCGGTCGGCCGTCTTGAGGCAGTCGTCGTATTCCCAGTTCATCTCGAACTGGCCGTTGGCGTCCTCATGGTCGTTCTGATAGGGCGCCCAGCCCAGTTCCAGCATGGCGTCGCAGATCGCGGTGATGACGTCATAGCGCCGCATTAGCGCGGACTGGTCGTAGCAGGGCTTGGACTGGGTGTCGCGCTCGTCGGCGATGGCGCTGCCGTCGGCATTGACCAGAAAATACTCGCATTCGACGCCGGTCTTCATGCGCCAGCCCTTGTCGGCCGCGGCTGCTATCTGACGCTTCAAGGCCACGCGCGGGCTGGCCTCGACCTCCTGACCATCCATCCAGAGATCGGCGGCGAGCCATCCCACCTCCGGCTTCCAGGGCAGCTGGATCAGGCTCTCCGGGTCGGGCTTGCCGAACATGTCGGAGTCGGCCGGCGTCATGTCCAGCCAGGCCGCAAAGCCGGCGAAGCCTGCGCCGGTCTCCTGCATCGCGCCGATGGCGCTCGCCGGCACCAGCTTGGCGCGCAGATTGCCAAAGAGGTCGACGAAGGAGATCAGAAAGTACTTGATGCCTTGGTCCTTGGCCGCCTTTGCCAGATCGATTGTCATGCTCGCTTGCTCCCTGTCGTTTTGTTCTGTCTCTTAGCCGGAGGTTCGATCGTGTCGCTCGAGCCTCCAAGCCTTTGCCTGGATCGAGTCGCCCGGAAACCCTAGTACCCGCCCTGCCCCGGTATCCACTCGGTGCCGGCCAAGGGGACCCGTGCCATGGCTGCGGCCTCGACCGTCAAGGCCACCAGGTCCTCGGGTTCTAGATTGCGCACGTCGCTCTTGCCGTTGGCTCTGGCAATGGTCTGGCATTCCAGGGTCATGACGGCAAGCAGGTTGGCCAGGCGCCGGCCGGCCGCAACCGGGTCCAGGCGCTGTGCCAATTCCGGCTCCTGCGTGGTGATGCCGGCTGGGTCCAAGCCCTCGTGCCAGTCGTCGTAGCAGCCGGCCTTGGTGCCCAGGGCCTCGTACTCCTCTTCCCAGCGTGGGTCGTTGTCACCCAGCGCCACCAAGGCGGCGGTGCCGATGGAGACGGCGTCGGCGCCTAACGCCAGGCATTTGGCAACATCGGCCCCGTTGCGAATACCGCCGGAAACCACGAGCTGCACCTTGCGGTGCATATCGGCGTCGATCAGGGCCTGAACGGCCGGACGGATCGCCGCCAGGGTCGGGATCCCGACATGCTCGATGAAGACCTCTTGCGTGGCTGCCGTGCCGCCCTGCATGCCGTCCAGCACCACGACGTCGGCGCCCGCCTTGATCGAGAGGGCCGTGTCGAAGTAGGGCCGGGATGCGCCGATTTTACAGTAGATCGGCTTCTCGCCACCGGTGATCTCTCTGAGCTCGTGGATCTTGATTTCCAGATCGTCGGGACCCGTCCAGTCGGGGTGACGGCAAGCGGAGCGTTGATCGATACCCTGCGGCAGGGTGCGCATCTCAGCCACGCGCTCGTTGATCTTCTGCCCCAACAGCATGCCGCCGCCACCAGGCTTGGCGCCCTGACCGACCACGACCTCAATGGCATCGGCCTTGCGCAGATCGTCGGGGTTCATACCGTAGCGCGAGGGCAGGTATTGGTAGACCAGCTGGGTCGAATGCCCCCGCTCTTCCTGCGTCATGCCGCCGTCGCCGGTGGTGGTCGAGGTGCCCATGGTAGAGGCGCCGCGGCCCAAGGCCTCCTTGGCCTGACCCGATAGCGAGCCGAAGGACATGCCGGCAATGGTGATCGGGATCTTCAGCTCGATCGGCTTCTTGGCGAAGCGGTCGCCCAAGGTGACCGCCGTGTTGCAGGTCTCGCGATAGCCCTCAAGCGGGTAGCGCGACATGGAGGCGCCGAGAAACAGCAGGTCGTCGAAGTGCGGCATCGGCCGCTTGGCGCCGCCGCCGCGGATATCATAAACGCCGGTGGCGGCCGCGCGCCTGATCTCCGAGAGTGCATAGGCATCGAAGATCGAGGAAGTACGCGGCGTCGTTCGTGGGGTCTTGGGACTCTGGCTCATCGGTCTAATAGGCCCCCAGGTTGTCGATCTTGAAGTTGTAGAGCTGTCGGGCAGAGCCGTAGCGGCGGAAGTCGCGCGGATTGGCGGAGATCTTGGCCCGTTCGAGCAGCCGTCCGAGCTTGTCCAGATGATGCGCGGTCATCTCCTTCTCCTTGCAGTCGGCGCCCAGGCTTTCGACACTGCCGCGCACATAGAGGCGCGCTTCATAGAGGGAATCGCCCAGGCTGCCGCCGGCATCGCCCAGCACGGCAAGACAGCCGGCCTGGCCCATGAAGGCGCTCATGTGCCCGACGGAGCCGCCGACCACGATGTCGATCCCCTTCATCGAGATCCCGCAGCGCGAGGAGGTGTCGCCCTCGATCACCAGCAGCCCGCCGTGTCCGGTCGCACCGGCCGATTCGGAGGCATTGCCGGTCACCCTGACGGTGCCGCTCATCATGTTCTCGGCCAGGCCGACACCGGCGTGGCCGCGCACGGTCACGTCGGCGTCTTTGTTCATGCCGGCGCAGTAAAAGCCGACATGACCCTCGACCGTCACCTCGATCGGGGCGTTGAGGCCGGCCGCAACGGCGTGAGCGCCGCGCGGATTGTGCAGCAGGAAGCGTCGGGCATTGTCATCGGGCTGCACGCCCTGCATACGCCGATTGGCGTCCCTAAGCGCGGCTTCCGCCAAGTCGATCTCGATCATCGCGTTCTCCTTTAGCGTCTGCCCTCAGGCGCCCCAGGCGTAGATGCGGCCGGGTTTCGGTTCCCAGATCTCCGCCTGCTCGGCACCCGGCAGCGGAGCGATTGCCCGGTACTCGGTCGCCATCGCAACCCAGTCGTCGGTCTCGGCCAGCACCGCGTGCTTGCAGGCAATGGGGTCGCGCAGCACGGCGAAACCTTCCTTGGTGCCGATGGCGAAGGTGTAGAAGCCGTCCAGTTCACGCATGCCGCGCTCCAAGGCCTCTTCCAACTCATCGCCTTCGGCCAGCCGCCAGGCAAGAAAACCGGCCGCGACTTCGCTGTCGTTATCGGTCTGGATTTCGATGCCGACCTTCTTCAGCCGGGCGCGCAGCCGGTTGTGATTGGAGAGCGAGCCGTTGTGCACCAGGCAGAGGTCGCGACCCGTGGTAAAGGGATGCGAGTGCTCGGTCGTGACCGCACTCTCGGTTGCCATGCGCGTATGGCCCAGTCCGTGGCTGCCGCTGAGCCCCTCCAGGCCGAACTGCTGCACGACGTCTCGCGGATGACCTTTCTCCTTGAGGATCTCGATGTTCTCACCGGCCGAGACCAGACGAAGCTCGCCGTAGTGTGCGGCGATCCAAGCACGAACTTCATCCAGGCCGCCGCTGAGGGTCACCACGGCATGGTTCCCGCGCTGTTCCAGGCTGACATCGCTGTCCAAGTCCTTGGCAAGCGCCAGGCGCAAGGCCTGCCAGTCGAAGTTCGCGGCCCCGTAGAGCACCAGCTTGACCCGGCCGGCCGTATCGTTTGGACGATAGAGCGCAACACCGGCGGAATCCGGCCCGCGATCGCTCATCTCCACCAGCATGGTCGCCAGGTGCGCGCCGAGGCTTTCCCGAAACTCAGGCCGTTTTGCATAGAGTCCGACGATTCCGCACATGCTTCACACATCCTCTTTCTGCATCTCGTCAGCAGAGGTAGCGCAGTCCCAGGCTCTAATCAAGCAGAAGAAACAATTTTTCATGAGAAGAATTTCGAAGCCCAGGGTCACAAGGCTTTGACCGTCGGCTACAGCGGCCCGCACTTGTCTCAGCGCTTTGGTCTGGCGCAGCCTGCAGCGGCAGATTGAAGGATGAGGAGGGAGCCATGCGATCTTTTGCCGAGATCTACGCCCAGGCGGCCGAGCATGCAGGCGGTGAGGCATCGCTGGAGGCCTTGATCACGCGGCCGGCCGACCCGGCGGCACTGCGCGCGCTGGGAGACGATCGCTGGCTGTCGGAGTTTTCCAAGCGGGTCTTTCAAGCCGGTTTCAACTGGTCGGTTATCGAGAAGAAGTGGCCCGACTTCGAGATCGCGTTCGAAGGATTTCAACCCGGTCGCTGGGCGCTGGCATCCGACGAGGATCTTGACCGTCTGCTACAGGATCGTCGCATCGTTCGCCATGCCGCCAAGATCCGCGCGGTGTTCGGGAACGCGATCTTCCTCACCGAGCTGGCCAGGGAGGAGGGGCGACCGGCCGGGCAGGTCATTGCCGACTGGCCCGATCAGGATTTTGTCGGACTGCTGGACTTGCTGAAGCGGCGCGGCAGCCGGCTCGGCGGTGGCACCGCCCAATACAGCCTTCGCTTCCTCGGCAAGCCGGCCTTCGTGTTGTCGCGCGACGTGACGGCTGCGCTTATCCGCGAAGCTGTGGTCGACAAGGCGCCAACCTCCAAGGGTGCACTCGCCAAGGTTCAGGCCGCCTTCAACAGCTGGTCTGACGAAAGCGGCCGCTCGCTCACCGAGATCAGTCAGGTCCTGGCCCGCAGTGTTGGCTAGGCTTGAGCGAGCGGATCACTAGGCCAGGGTTCCGCGTACCGGATAACCGTTCTTCTGAACGAAGGCCAAGCCTTTGGAGAGGGCTTCCAAGTCGGGCCGTGCGAAGGGCGCGTTGGAGATGTCGACCACTTGAATATTGCCTTCCGGGTTGATCAGGAACACGCCGGGCTCGGCGAAGGGGCGGTCGGTCTCTTGCGGGCTGCGCGGCTCGGAGACATAGAGGCCAAGCGTCCGCATCTGCTCGACCGAAAGGCCATAGGCCACCGGTAAATTGATGCCCCACTCTTGCTGACAGAACGCCGCCTTCTCCTTAGGGTCGCCGGAGACCAGCAGGATCTCGGTCTCCAGTTCGTCATAGAGGCCCTTCACCTCCTCGAGCCGGGCCAGGTAGGTCTTGCAGAGCGGGCAATGCTTGCCGCGGTAGACCACCAAGAGGCGCCAGGCGCCGCTGCCGCCGGTGGTGATTTCATCGCCGGCCAGGGTCTTCAAGGTGATTGCCGGCATGGCTCCGCCGGCTTGGGGCTTCTCGCTCACGTTTCTTGACCTCCATAGGAATGGACCCCTCTACCTAGCCGCTGCTTCGGGCAAACGATAGAGCGCTGCCGTGCCTGGAGGTCACAGGAGCCTTGCTGTCCCGACACCGACAGCTCCGGAACCTGGTCTTTGCCGAGGTGACAAGCCGATGAAGATTGCCCTTCGATTCCTCACCACTCCTTGTCGCGAAGCGAAGCCCTGCGCTATGTCATGTCGCACCCGATGCAGGCGATGGATCGGGAACAAGCGAGTAAGGAGACGGCTGCCTTGGCGATGACCGCTGGTGCCTTCCCATCCTTGGTATTGAATGCGGACTATCGTCCGCTGAGCTACTTTCCGCTGTCGCTTTGGGCTTGGCAGGACAGCGTGAAGGCGGTCTTCCTGGACCGTGTGAACATCCTGAACGAATACGACCGGGTGGTACGTTCGCCCAGCTACGAGATGAAGTTACCCTCGGTGATCGCCCTGAAGGAGTATGTCCATCTCGATCGGCGTCCGGCTTTCACGCGCTTCAATGTCTTCCTGCGCGATCGCTTTCAATGCCAGTATTGTGGCGACAATCTACCGGCCGAGCATCTGACCTTCGATCACGTCATGCCCAGATCGCGCGGCGGTCGAACCACCTGGGACAACGTCATCACCGCCTGCCAGGGCTGCAATCTGGAAAAGAGCAATCGCACTCCGCGCGAAAGCGGAATGCTGCCGCTTAGGCCGGCGCGCCAACCCTCGACCCACGAACTGCAGGAGAACGGCCGCGCCTTCCCGCCCAACCACCTGCACAAGTCTTGGGGCGATTACCTCTATTGGGACAGCGAGCTCGAGTCCTAAGGCGGGCTGCTTTCTTGGCCAGGCGATTGCGATCTTCTGGTCGATCCGGACGGTAACGGCTTCTTGATGGTCTCGTTGGCAGAGCCCCGCTGTCCGTCAGAGGTCACTGGTCGGGATCACGCGCCAGGTCGGCTCCCTAATTCTCGTTCCGCTTGGCGATGAAGATCTGACCACCCCGGCGCCGTGCTTCGTCGACTTGGGCGCGGACCAATTTGAAGCCCTTCAGATCGCCGCCCTTCAGCTTCTCGCCGGGCAGCAGCTTGACGCTCAGGGGATTGACCTGGCGGCCGCCCTTCAGCACTTCGTAGTGCAGATGCGGTCCGGTCGAACGCCCGGTGGTGCCAACATAGCCGATGACCTGACCCTGCCGCACTTTCTTGCCAGAGCGCATGCCCTTGGCAAAGCGCGTCATGTGGGCATAGGCGGTCTGATAGCCTCGGCCGTGCTGGATGCGGATGTAGCGGCCATAGCCGCCGTTCCACTTGGCCACCTTGATGGTGCCGTCGCCGGCGGCATAGATCGGCGTGCCGCGAGAGGCTGCAAAGTCGATGCCCTTGTGCATCTTGGAATAGCCTAGGATGGGATGCTTTCGCATGCCGAAGCGCGAGGAGATGCGTGCACCGTCGACCGGCGTGCGTAGCAAGGCCTTGCGCACCGATTCGCCCTTGGCATTGAAAAAATCGGCACGGCCGCTTTTCGGCGTGAAACGATAGATCTCCTTGCGCCTGCTGCCTAGGACCAGGGCGCCGTAGACCACCTCGCCGGTGTAGGCGATCTCGCCCTCGTCGTTGACGAAGGCCTCAAACGCCAACTCGAAGCGGTCGCCGGCCTTGAGGTCGCGCTGGAAGTCGACGTCGTAGCTGAAGCCCTTGACCAGACGGGCAAGATGCTTGTGCGGCACGCCTGCCCGCTTGCCGGCACCGAAGAAGCTGCCGTTGATCACACCGGAGCGATAGACCAGTTGGCGCGTTACCGGCCGCTTGATGCTGGTCGCGGTAAAGCCCCCATCGCCGCGGCTGACGATGTGATCGGCCATGGCCGAAGGGCTGAGGGTGAGCGACACCAGCTTATGCTGCGACTTGTTGAGGTCGCCTTCCAGGCTTGGCACCATCGCCAGTTCGACGACATGGCCGGCCTTCAGCTTGCGACTGTCGAAGACCTTGCCCATCGCCTTTGCAGCAGCCTCAGCATCCCTCGCCGAGACCCCCTTGGCCAGCAGCAGACCGACCAGGTTCTCGCCTTTGCGCACCTTGCCTTCCCAAGCAGAAAAGATCGGTTGCGATTCGGCGTTCAGGCCTTCCTCGGCGGCACCGGCCGAGAGGCTGAAGTGGCGGGCTGGAATGTGGCTTTCCATGTCGCCGCTGACACTGCTGAAGACCGCCGGCAAGGCCTGAAGCGGATCCATGATCTCAAGGGCGGCCTCGCCATCTTCGCCGTCCGTGACCAGCTTGTTCAGGCTGGCGGGCTGCGCCTCCAGGTCCTTCGCGATCAAGAGGTAGCCTGCCTCCTCACCGCTCTGCGGCTGAGTCAACAGCACCGC